>NZ_CP143867.1:0-2405000 GCF_036416795.1 Bacteroides sp. MSB163
ATGAGTGAATTAAATCATGTCGGGCTATGGAACCGCTGTCTTGAAATCATCAGAGACAATGTTCCAGAGCAGACATACAAAACATGGTTTCTCCCCATCATACCTTTAAAATATGAGGACAAGACGCTGGTCGTACAGGTACCTAGTCAGTTCTTCTATGAGTTTTTGGAGGACAAGTTTGTTGACTTGTTGCGTAAAACTCTATACAAAGTTATTGGTGATGGCACCAAGTTATTGTATAATGTTATGGTGGATAAGAGTTCACGTACTACCGTCAATCTCGAATCTACTCCCCGCACTATTATTCCACAGAAAAAGGTAATCGGCAGAGAAATACCGCAAGCTCCTATTGCAGATTTAGATCCGCATCTGAATCCTGAATACAACTTCGAAACATTTATAGAAGGCTATAGCAACAAACTTTCACGCAGCGTAGCAGAAGCTGTCGCTCAGAACCCGGCGAAAACAATTTTCAATCCGCTGTTTTTCTATGGAGCGTCGGGTGTGGGAAAGACACACCTTGCAAATGCTATCGGCACAAAAATCAAAGAACTCTATCCAGACAAGAGAGTACTATATGTATCGGCACATCTGTTCCAGGTACAATATACCGACTCTGTACGTAACAATACTACAAACGATTTTATCAACTTCTACCAATCAATTGACATATTGATTATTGATGATATTCAAGAATTTGCCGGTGTTACCAAAACACAGAATACATTCTTTCATATCTTTAATCACTTACACCAAAACGGTAAACAGCTTATCCTGACTTCAGATCGTGCTCCCGTATTATTGCAAGGCATGGAAGAACGACTCATCACCCGTTTCAAATGGGGTATGGTAGCTGAACTGGAAAGACCAACCGTAGAATTACGCAAGAATATCCTGCGCAATAAGATACATCGTGACGGTTTACAGTTCCCCCCGGAAGTAATTGATTATATCGCAGAAAATGTGGGCGACAGTGTGCGTGACCTGGAAGGAATCGTTATTTCCATCATGGCGCACTCTACTATATATAATAAAGAAATTGATCTGGAACTGGCACAACGCATTGTGCGGAAGGTCGTGAAAAGTGAAAGTAAAGCGGTTACCGTTGATGACATCATCAATGTGGTATGCAAGCATTTCTCACTGGATACCGCTACCATCCATACTAAATCACGAAAACGCGAAGTGGTACAGGCACGCCAGATAGCCATGTTTCTCGCTAAATCCTATACAGATCTTTCGACAGCTAAGATAGGCGCATTAATAGGCCATAAAGATCACGCAACCGTATTGCACGCCTGCAAAACTATTAAAGAATTACGGGAAGTAGACAAAACTTTCCGCGCAGAAATAGATGATATCCAAGCATCATTAAAAAAGCAGGGTTAAAAACCCTGCTTTTTTATTACTTTCCAAAGATTCTCCGACATTACTTCGTTATCTTCTTTCTTATAACGTACATCCGTAAAGACTTGAGCCAAGGTTTCTTTGTTGTTTTCAAAAATAAATTGCTTGTTTTCGGGCAAAGATTCCTTATAGGCATACAAGCGATCTATGTCTTCAGGAGTATAATCATGATACGTCTCCTCATGTACAATAGCTTCCAGAGGCAATCGATCTACCTGTACAGGCTCCTCAGCAGGCCAACCTACTGTCACTGTTGTAATAGGAAATACCAATTCTGGTAACTCCAGAGCTTCGATTATCATTTGCGGATTGTAAGTCGTCGTACCCAGATAACATATACCTAATCCTTTTTCTTCCGCAGCCACACAAAAAGTCTGTGCAGCCAGCAAGGCATCTACAGAGCCGGTTACGAACCACTCCAAATTATTATACCCGGGAGTTGCTTTTCGCTGTTCGCACCATTTAGTAAAACGGCGCAGGTCTATACAAAATGTCAAAACCACAGGTGCAGTTTTCACCATCGGCTGATTGAAATGAGCCGGTGCCAATCTAGCTTTCCGTTCTGCATCACGCGTTACAATTACACTGTACACCTGCATATTTCCGACTGTAGAGGCCCGAAATGCAGAATTAAGCAAATCATTTAACAAATCCGAAGAAATATCTTTCTGTTGATATTTGCGGATTGTTCTTCTCTGTTTTAGGATTTCCATTCTTTTATTTTTTTGCAAATATAGAAAAAGAATAGCAAATTGTTATCAAAGAACGAGTTTAAAGTTTATCTACGTTTCCTAAAATCAATAAGCCTGTTTAATCAAAGTCCAAAAACAATTTTCTTTTTTGGAAACTTTTTGTTCACATAATAATGCTAATATTTTATAAATCAGCAAACTATTATTCAGAAATGAAAATCTCACAGCCTGTTCATAAATTATTCTATTTTTATTTTGCTATAATAAAAAACATTCTTAGCTTTGCAATCGCATTTGTTAATGATAGGTATTACTTCTACACTCTTACTTATTAAAAAATAAATCTAAGAAAAAAAGAATCGTGGAAAAACAAACTTATTCTTACGAGGAAGCTTATGAAGAATCTTTACGATATTTTCAGGGCGACGAGCTAGCTGCACGTGTTTGGGTAAACAAGTACGCAGTAAAAGACTCTTTCGGAAATATTTACGAAAAATCTCCGAAAGACATGCATTGGAGAATAGCCAATGAAGTAGCCCGCATCGAGGCTAAATACTCTAATCCATTAAGTGCAGAGGAACTATTTGATCTGCTCGACCACTTCAAGTACATCGTTCCGCAAGGAAGTCCAATGACGGGAATTGGTAACAACTATCAGGTAGCCTCTTTGTCTAACTGCTTCGTGATCGGAGTAGATGGCGAGGCGGATTCTTATGGTGCCATCTTTAAAATAGACGAAGAACAAGTACAACTCATGAAACGCCGTGGTGGTGTAGGACACGATTTGTCGCACATCCGCCCGAAAGGTTCTCCGGTGAAAAATTCGGCTTTAACCTCTACCGGGCTGGTGCCATTTATGGAGCGTTACTCCAATTCTACACGTGAAGTCGCTCAGGACGGACGGCGTGGCGCACTGATGCTAAGTGTATCTATCAAACATCCCGATTCAGAAGCATTCATCGATGCCAAAATGACCGAAGGCAAAGTAACAGGTGCCAATGTATCCGTGAAACTGGACGATGCATTTATGACTGCTGCTATCACAGGTACTCCATATATTCAACAATATCCTGTCAATGCTGCTGAACCAACTGTGCAGAAGGAAATCAACGCAACCAATTTGTGGAAGAAGATCGTTCACAATGCATGGAAATCGGCAGAACCGGGTGTATTGTTCTGGGATACCATATTAAAAGAATCCGTACCCGATTGCTATGCAGATCTGGGATATCGCACAGTTTCCACCAATCCATGCGGTGAAATTCCTTTGTGCCCGTATGATTCCTGCCGTTTGCTGGCTATCAATCTTTATTCTTATGTGGTAAACCCCTTCAAACCGGATGCATACTTTGACTTTGAATTGTTCCAGAAACATGTAGCGTTGGCTCAACGCATTATGGACGATATCATCGATCTGGAATTGGAGAAGATAGAACGTATCATGGAAAAGATTGATGCTGACCCCGAAAGCGAAGATGTGAGACATACGGAACGTGTATTGTGGGACAAGATCTATAAGAAGAGCGGACAAGGACGCCGTACCGGTGTAGGTATTACTGCCGAAGGTGATATGCTTGCTGCACTGGGATTGCGTTACGGTACGGAAGAAGCTACCGAATTCTCTGAAAAAGTACACAAGACCGTTGCCCTGAGCGCTTACCGTTCATCGGTAAAAATGGCAAAAGAACGTGGTGCATTCGAAATTTACGATACCGAACGTGAAAAGAATAATCCGTTCATCAATCGTTTGCGCGAAGCAGATCCCCAGTTGTATGAGGATATGAAGAAATACGGTCGCCGCAATATTGCCTGCCTCACCATTGCGCCGACAGGAACCACCAGTCTGATGACTCAGACTACTTCAGGTATCGAGCCTGTATTCTTGCCCGTATACAAGCGTCGCCGTAAAGTAAATCCGAACGACACCAACGTACACGTAGATTTCGTGGATGAAACCGGAGATGCTTTTGAAGAATATATTGTCTTCCACCCCAAATTTGTTACATGGATGGAAGCGCAAGGACACAATCCTGCTAAACGTTACACACAAGAAGAGATCGATGTATTGGTTGAGCAATCACCTTATTATAAAGCAACCTCAAATGACGTAGACTGGCTGATGAAAGTCAAGATGCAGGGACGTATCCAGAAATGGGTAGACCACTCCATCAGTGTGACCATCAATCTGCCGAACGATGTGGATGAAGACCTGGTAAACCGCCTGTATGTAGAGGCATGGAAATCCGGTTGTAAAGGTTGTACGGTTTATCGTGATGGCTCACGTTCGGGCGTACTCATTTCTGCCAAGAGCGATAAGAAAGAAGAAATGCCTCCTTGCAAACCGCCTACGGTAGTAGAAACCCGCCCGTCAGTTCTGGATGCCGACATCGTACGTTTCCAGAATAATAAAGAAAAGTGGGTGGCATTCGTCGGTTTGCTGGACGGACATCCTTACGAAATCTTCACCGGTCTTCAGGACGATGACGAAGGTATCATTCTGCCGAAGAACGTTACTTCCGGACACATTATTAAGAAGGTGGACAAGGACGGCAGCAAGCGTTACGACTTCCAGTTCCAAAACAAACGCGGATATAAAGTCACTATCGAAGGTCTGTCCGAAAAGTTCAACAAGGAATACTGGAACTACGCCAAACTGATCTCCGGAGTATTGCGTTATCGCATGCCTATCGAACAGGTTATCAAGCTGGTCGGCTCTTTGCAACTGGACAGCGAAAGCATCAATACCTGGAAGAACGGTGTGGAGCGCGCATTGAAGAAATACATAACAGACGGCACAGAAGCCAAAGGCAAGAAATGTCCGAACTGCGGCAACGAAACACTTGTATATCAAGAAGGTTGCCTCATTTGTACCACTTGCGGAACTTCACGTTGCGGATAAAAAAAGATCTGCGAAATGCAAGCACAAACGTTTGCATAGGAATTTAAAAAACTTAGATAGCTGTAGCTGCTTGATTATGCGGAATAATGTCTATACTTGCATAATCAATGCAGCTATTACTAAATCTAATATTATATGATACTATCTTTTCATATCGAGTACCGCACAAGTTGGGGTGAAGAGGTCAGAGTCTTAGGATCTATTCCTGAACTGGGTAACAATCAGCCTGGTAAAGCCATACCTTTACAAACAGTGGATGGCATTCACTGGACTTTAGATGCGGACATTCAAGCGCCTGAAAACGGCATCGTACAATACAGTTATCACATTTATCGCGACGGCAAAGATACACGTACGGAGTGGAACAGCCTTCCCCGCACGCTCTATGTATCGGCTGACAAGAAGAAAGTCTACCGCCTGCAAGACTGTTGGAAGAATCTGCCCGAACAGCAATATTTCTACACGTCTGCTTTCACGGAGTCCCTGCTTGCACATCCCGAACGTAGCGCCGCTCCAAAGAGCCACAAGAAAGGATTATTGATCAAGGCTTATGCTCCGTGCATCGACAATGACCACTGCCTGGGTATTTGCGGCAACCCAAAAGTCTTGGGAGACTGGGACGCGAATAAAGCCGTCCTGATGAGCGATGCCAACTTCCCCGAATGGCAGGTTGAAGTAGACGCCTCGAAAATCAGCTTCCCGCTGGAGTATAAATTCATCCTTTATAATAAGAAAGAACGTCGTGCCGTGGCATGGGAGAACAACCCCAACCGCTACATGGCCGATCCGCAGATAGGCGCTAACGAAACACTGGTAATCGGTGACCGTTACGTCTACTTCGCCCTGCCCGACTGGAAAGGTGCCGGAGTAGCCGTGCCCATCTTCTCGCTGCGCTCCGAAAAGAGCTTCGGCGTAGGCGACTTCGGCGATCTCAGGCAGATGATAGACTGGGCAGTACTTACCCATCAGAAAGCCGTACAGATATTGCCTATCAACGATACTACCATGACGCATACATGGACGGATTCTTATCCATACAGCAGCATTTCCATTTATGCTTTCCATCCCATGTATGCGGATCTGAAACAGATGGGTACGCTGAAGGACAAAAAAGCAATGGCAGAATTCAATAAACGGCAGAAAGAGCTGAATGCCCTGCCTACCGTGGACTATGAAGCAGTAAACCAGACAAAATGGGAGTTCTTCCGCCTGATATACAAACAGGAAGGCGAACAAGTTCTGGCATCCGATGCCTTCCGGAAGTTCTTCGAAAACAACAAAGAATGGTTACAGCCATACGCTGTGTTCAGCTATCTGCGCGATGCCTACAAGACACCTAATTTCCGCGAATGGCCGAAATTCACAGAATATAAAGCAGAAGAAATAGAAAAGTTATGCCAACCGGAATCTCCCGACTATCCGCATATCGCCATCTACTTCTTCATCCAGTTCCACCTGCACCTGCAACTGCTGGCTGCAACGGAACACGCACGAGCCAATGGTGTAGTACTGAAAGGTGACATTCCTATCGGTATCAGCCGCAACAGCGTAGAAGCGTGGACAGAACCCTACTACTTCAACCTAAACGGACAAGCGGGTGCACCACCCGATGACTTCTCCGTGAACGGTCAGAACTGGGGCCTCCCTACTTACAACTGGGACGTAATGGAGAAAGACGGTTATTCCTGGTGGATGAAGCGTTTCTGCAAGATGTCGGAATACTTCGACGCCTATCGTATCGACCACATCCTGGGCTTCTTCCGTATTTGGGAAATCCCGATGCATGCCGTACACGGACTGCTGGGGCAGTTTGTTCCCGCCCTGCCGATGACGCGCGAAGAAATAGAAGGCTACGGAATGGCATTCCGCGAAGATTTCTTTACGAAACCCTATATCCATGAATACTTCCTCGGACAAATGTTCGGCCCGCATACTGATTATGTAAAGCAGACCTTCATAGAGCCTACGGAAACATGGGAAATATATCGCATGCGTCCCGAGTTCGACACACAGCGCAAAGTAGAGGCTTACTTTGCCGGAAAGACGGACGAAGACAGCATTTGGATACGCGACGGACTGTACGCATTAATCAGTGATGTACTGTTTGTGCCCGACCGTGAAGATCCGAACAAATTCCATCCACGCATCGGCGTACAACACGATTACATTTACCGTGCCCTGAATGATTGGGAGAAGGCGGCATTCAATCGTTTGTACGATCAGTATTACTATCATCGCCACAACGAGTTCTGGCGCGAACAAGCCATGAAGAAGTTGCCGCAACTGACGCAATCCACCCGTATGCTGGTATGCGGCGAAGACCTCGGCATGATCCCCGACTGTGTAGCTTGGGTGATGAACGACCTGCGCATCCTTAGTCTGGAGATACAACGCATGCCGAAAGATCCTTCACAGGAATTCGGACATCCGGACTGGTATCCGTACCGCTCGGTTTGCACCATCTCTACGCATGATATGTCTACGCTGCGCGGCTGGTGGGAAGAAGATTTCCAACAAACGCAACGGTACTACAACACCATGCTGGGACATTACGGCGCTGCACCGGCCATTGCCACTCCGGAACTTTGCGAACAAGTGGTACGCAACCATCTTTACAGTAACTCCATACTGTGCATCCTCTCCCTGCAGGACTGGATGGCTATGGACGGAAAGTGGCGCAACCCCAATGTACAGGAAGAGCGCATCAACGTGCCTGCCAATCCCAGACACTACTGGCGCTACCGCATGCACCTGACGCTGGAACAACTGATGAAAGCGGAAAGCCTGAACGAAAAGATTAAAGGATTGATAGAACAGACGGGACGGAAAGGATAATCGCCACACTCCCGGTTGCCAAACGGGCGGATAGGTTCAAAGACTTATCCGCCCGTTTTCTTTGTTCAATGATAGGAAATTCTTATTTTTGTCACATACCAGTTATTCTATTTGATTATGAACAGTTACATATTTCTTGATAATGTCCGTTTCTTTGCCTATCATGGTGTAGGTGAACAGGAACGCGAAGTGGGTAATGAGTTTGTCATTAACCTGAGGTTGAAAGTCGACATTGCCCGTGCTGCCGAAACGGACGACGTGACGCACACCGTGAGCTATGCCGATGTATACGAAAACATTAAAGCAGAAATGGATATCCCCTCCAAATTGCTGGAACACGTCTGTGGGCGTATCGTGAAACGACTATTCCGCACCTTCCCCACCGTGAAAGGCATTGAGCTGAAGCTTGCCAAGCGTAATCCACCTATGGGAGCCGATATGGATGCAGCAGGAGTGGAAGTGTACTGCGAAAGAGCCTGACTACAATAACTTTTTTTGCAAAGTTGTCAGCACTCCAGCACTGACATACTTCAATCCCTTTATTGATGGGGGTTTACTTGCAGTGCTGACAACGTGATGATGGAGGTTGTGTCAAAACGTTGGCACAACCTTTTTCTATAATTTATAGTCCTGTTATCTTTTCTTTTGTCTACGCCGCTTTTTTCTCATTCATTTGGTAACAAGTTGCTATATTCCCGTTGTATCGGGTTATAAATAGTCCAATAAATATAGATTTAGTAAGTGTAATGAGCTCCTTTCCTGTTTTTCTCAGTTTTGCACACATCTTTTTGATATTAAAAGCTATGGCAAAGAAGGCAAAGTCCATTGTCACCTTGTCTTCTCCCACATGCCGGAACCCCTTGTATGCCATGTTGTATTTCATTTGTCCGAAAACAGCTTCCGGTTCTATACACCGCCTGCCCCTATACCTGACTCCTTCTTCTGAGACTAACCTTTCCCGTGCCTGCCGTTTGTATTGGTTTAACCGGTGGTTGACTTCTATAATACGGTTCCCCCGTGCTTTAAAACAACTTCCATGCAAAGGACAACCTTCGCATCTTTGTGCTTTGTACCGGGCACTTTCGGTGATGTATCCGCTCGCTGTTTTGTCATGTCTGGTTCCTATGCGGTTCATGTGTTGCCCCATCGGACAAACGTAATAATCCTCCCCCGCATTGTAATGGAGACTTTCCGCATGGAACGGGTTGGGAGTATAACGGGGACGCTGCTCTTTATGGAAGTAGTTGTACTTGACAAAGGCCTCTATCCCGTTTTCCTGCATGAACCGGTAATTTTCTTCCGAGCCGTAACCGGAGTCTGCCACACCGATACCCGGTAAGCGGTTATAGCGGTGCTGGAAGGAGTGGAAGAAAGGGATCAGGGGCAGCGGATCGGTGGGGTTGGGAAACAGCCGGAAGTCTATGATGAATTGGTTTTCAGTACCTGTTTGTAAATTATACCCGGGCTTGGTCTGCCCGTTCTTCATGGCGTCTTCTTTCATACGCATGAATGTAGCATCAGGATCGGTCTTGGAATAGGAATTACGTTCTCCAAGGACTTCAAGGTGATTGTCGTATTCCATCAGCTTGTCACGATACCCTTCAAGTTCCCTGACCTGTTTCTTCTTTTCACGCAGAGCTTTCTTTTGTTCCTTGTCCTGTGTTACAGGCTGGTGTTCCAGCACTTCTTTGAGTTCATCCACTATATTAGAGAGCATGGAGGGAGTCAACTCAACGGATGTGTCTTTTACAGAGTTCTCCTGTACAATGGCTTCATCCACCTGCTCCAGAAGGATGCGAACCTGATTCAGCAACCTTGTACGGTTCTTTTCGACTGTCTTGCGCCAGACAAAAGTATATTTGTTGGCCTTGGACTCAATCTTGGTACCGTCGATATACTCCACGTCAAGACTGATGAAACCCTTATCGGCAAGGACAAGAACCAACTGCGTGAAAACGTTGTTAATCTCCTCCTTTACACGGTTACGGAAACGGTTGATGGTTATGAAATCCGGATGCTCATGACCGGCAAGCCAGATATAATGAATGTCACGCAAAAGAAGCTTCTCTATTTTACGACAGGAATAGATATTATTCATGTAAGCGTAGATAATTACCTTAAGCATCATTTTAGGATGATAAGCTGAGCGCCCCGTTTCTTTATAAAGCTTCTTGAAATTATCAAGATTGAGATTATCAACAACTGCATTGACTATGCGGACAGGGTCGTCCGCAGCTATGTTTTCATCAATTCTTTGTGGAAAAAGAACGGTTTGGTTGGGAATGTAAGGACGAAAATGTAACTTTGCCATAACGAAAAAAATGATGCCTAAAGTTACATAAACTTTGGGTAATAACAAAGCCTGGGCTTGGGAAAGTCCGGGCTTTGCGCATAAAAAAAGGTTGTGCCAGCATTTTGACACAACCTCAAGTTGGATTCGGTTTCCACAAAGGGAACGATAATTCCCATTAAAGGAAACGAGCGTTCCCACTAAAGGAAACTTGAGTTTCTATGAAGAGAAACTACAGTTCCCAAGCGCAGGAAACTTCAAACTGATGTGTACTGGTTTTAGTTGACAACTTCGTTTGTTATAACTGGATTAGTTTACTCAATATACTTTAATATCTAAAGAGGTTTACTTTTGTTTTTCTTATTCCTATTTTAGTTGTCTTTTGTTGGTGCTTGCAAATTTATGCATCTTCCTTTATTTACGCAAGCCTTCTTCAGGAAAATGTAATGTTGCCAACAAACAAGAACTCTTCGGTCGGGGATCGCCCTAGCGGCAAGGGGCGGGCCCCCCCCCGTCCCGACGAGCGGGTATTATGCTGTAAATCCTACCGTTTCTCTGAGCACTTCCATAGGTGTCCTCATGTTTATCCCTTGATGAGGCCGCACATGATTATATACATATACAGCATCTTCAATGCGCTTGTTTACTTGCTCGAAGCTCTCATCATCACAGTCGAATAGCCAACCGTTTTTAATGGTGTTGTTCATTCTTTCAGCTAATGCATTATGCAAAGGATCACCACACTGCGTCATACTGATGTTGATTTGATGCTCTTTAAGCCTCTCTACATATTTATTTGAGCAATATTGGACACCCCGGTCGGAATGATGAATAAGAGTGCTCATGTCTATGTGATACTTCTCATAGAATGATATTGCCATCTCCAAAGCTTTCAAGGGCCCCTCCGTCTCAAGAGTTTTGTAAAGCGCATATCCAACGATGGCACGACTTGCCGCATCGGTAAGCAACGAGAGGTAAGCCCAGCCCTGACCGGTGTTTACGTAGGTTATATCCGCCACTACCATAGCGCCCAATCGCGTAGCGACAAATTTGGGTGTAACATTCAACAGATCGGGGTAGATATAGTAATTATGGTTCGAATTCGTTGTTTTAGGACGCTTGCGACTTGTACGTTGACACAAACCATTGGAGCGAAAAATGTCATAACAACGATCACGACCGATAACCATCTTTGGTCCAAACTTACTCACGCAGCAGGCGTATAACTCGCGCATACCAGCTTTGGGCATGAGTTCCAACAGTTCCTTGCAGTACAACACGATGCTTGTGGTAAGGATATCAACCTCCAAATGCCGGTTCACATGCTTGTAATAACCTTGTCGGGTTATGCCGAAGTAATCACAGAGGAACTTTATACAACCATGTTTGCGTCGGGTTGAGTGCCTCTGTGACAAGGTGTCGATTACTTGGCATCGGAGTTTTTTCGTACCTTGATATGATACGTGGATTCAGCAAGATTGATAAGTTCTTCGCACGCCTCATGACGTAAACTCTCATCAGCAAGAGCCCGATGAAGTTTACGGTTCTCAGCACGCAATAGCGATAGTTCTTTCTGGAGCTCAGAAATACTAGAATTAATAGCATCGATATTTACCGGTTTAGGTGATATACCCATAGCTTTGTCTTCCATTTGATACTTGTTAAGCCAATAAGTAAGAAGCTTGGCACAAAAGCCGTTACGCTTACAAAACTGAGATTTGCTCTCGGGACTTGATAAATACTCACGAATATAAGACATTCGTTCATCATCACTGTAATAGTTGTACTTCTTTTTCGAATATTTCATCTTTATTTTCGATTTTTGAAGTGTCAACTTATTCAGTACACTACAAACACTTATATATCAATGTATCAATGTTGTACTACAGATTTGGAAAAATCAATAGCATTGAACAATATCAGTACATATTATTGCTTGATAGATGAAAAAGATTCTACCTTAATGTTCCAGCGCCAGGCTTTAAATTATGCTATCGTTTCGGGGGATTCTCTACAAATTGCAATGTCTAAACACAATTTAAGTTTGGAATTTGATAGTTTTGACGAACTTGATTCCGCTTTATATTACGAGAAAATGGCCCTCAAAGGACTACCTCAAAAGGAAAATCATGGAAACTGCTACTTCAATCTCGGAGATTTACTTTTAAAAACAGGTAAAAATAAAGACTCTGCTCTTTACTATTTAACCAAAGCCTTAGAGGATATACCCATTGAAGGCAAAGCTTCATGTTTAAAAAGTTTATATAATCTTGAAAAAGAAAACGGAGATTACAAGACAGCAAATACCTATTTGGAAGAACATGCTGCTATCATAGACTCATTATTTTACATGGAACAGTCAACTGAAATACAGCAACTGATTTATGAATACAATACCAAAATGAGAGTAAAAGAGGAACAATTAAAAGGAAAGCGCACCATACACCGCACTATTGTAGAATTCGTTTCGATTTGCTTTCTCATTATACTTGCTTATCAAAACTATATAAACCGAAAAAAACGTCTTCAACTCCAATACAAACAATCATTAGAGCAAACACAGAATAAGTTATCATCTTTAGAAACTACCATTGAAAACAATCAGCTAATGATTACCTTATTAAAGCAGGAACAGAACAATTTAAAGCAAGAACATGAAAACAAAGAACAGCAAATAGAAGAAAGAGAGCAAACCATAGCCTGCTTAAAAGAAGAGAAACAACATTTACTCAATTGGCTGTTTGCCCAAAGCAGCATTTACCAAAAAGTGATTACGCTATCCAAACAAACCAGTTTGAATAAAAAACAAATGAAAGCTTTAACCACTACGGAGCAAGAACAACTGAAAAAAACAGTATTCGGAGTATATCAAAGTTACATATCCTTCCTCCACAAAGAATATCCTAGGCTAACGGAAGATGATCAATTGCTCCTTTGCTTACAAGAAACTTCACTTAACCCATTGGCCATTGCAATTTGTTTTGGTTATACCGATACGCACCCTCTCAATCAAAAAAAATACAGAATGAAAGAGAGAATGAGTAGAGAAGAAAGCAAGGTGTGACTACCACATTTACTATCCACCTGTTTATCAACATATTACTTTTTCATAGTGTGACTGCAAAAATGCATTCATGATAATTGTTTGCCCTAACTTTGCAACCGTGAACAATTAATTAAATATAGAAATGAAAACAAAAGTATTATTTATTCTATTATCGGTATTATTCATTATGCCCATGAATGCAATGCTCCACAAAAGGCATCGACACAAAGTAAAAGCTAAAATTATTAGCTCAAATTATAAAATGAACACCCGCAGCCCCTTATTTTTTGACCTAACCGCTGACGAAACAGACGACAATTTAATTATTACTTTCCAATCAGTCTTAGAGGAAGCAGATATCACTGTGACTGATAAGAACGGAAATGTAGTTGCTACTGAATTCAAGACCTCCATTTATGAAGGAAAGACCGTAAATATTCCCGCTCCTAAAACTTATTTCTACACTGTAGAAATAACCTCACCCACCATAGACGTAACGGGAGAAATCACACTTGAAGAAATATAAATTATCAATGCCATTAAATTAATAGGCATCTACTAAAGAACTAAATATCACTTATATACATTAACCGATTAAATAACTAAAAATGAAAATTAAAAGTATTATTTCTATTGCATTACTACTATTATGCATTTCGTGTTCTAACGATGAAACATTAGAGAACACAAAGAATTCCAAAGATCTGGAAGTGGTGAACTTAAACGACTTTGTCGACAATGGCAACACGACAAGATCCGGTAACGTAGAGAAGCAAGCAGTTTTAAGATTTAAAGATTACAATGTCTACCAAGAGACTTTGAACAAACTGCAAGGAATGAGTCTGGAACAGAAGGAAGCTTTCTTCAACGACTTAGGATTTAAAGGCGCATACTCTTCTTTAAAAGAAGCTGATGACGAATTAGACAAAATCTTCGATATTGAAGATGACAATGCTTTTCTTGAAGCATACAAGGAATTCAAAGATAAATATGAGGAAACTATGGAGCAGAAGACACCCTACAAACTATGAAGCAGACTTATGGGTAGAAGGAGGTCATGTTCATATTTCGTTAACAAATAATGGTAGTAGTAGCCCTAAAAAAGCGCCAGTTGCAATAAATGCAAGACAATACAGCAAGAGAAATGTAAAATGTGCATTCAGAAATTTCACAACCGGATGTTGCGAAGGAGAAGTTGGAAACGTAGATTTTACTGTATATATACCATAAATAAAACTCACTTCAGGAAATATATGAGAATATAATCATAGATTTCCGAAAACATACTCAATACTATGGTTTTTACGGAGCAAAATTCGTAAAAACCATGATATTTTTAATTTATTAGTAAACCTGGCGAACAAAGAGAGTTAAAAATGAAAGCTTAACTAACAAAAGAAAGTAAAGAGAAAAGTCTAATTAAATATATTTCTAGACTATTTTATTACTCTACCTTTGCCGCCATAAACCAATAAAACAAGTTCAAGATGAAAACAAAAACTTTATTCATGATGAGAAAACTATTCGCTACAATTTGCCTACTGTGTATGATATCTTCATTGTCGTACGCACAAAATTTCAGATACGGCTTTACTGGCAGTGTCAATTTAAGTAAACCTATGGGAGACATAGAACCCGAATGCCAAGCAGGACTTCTCTTGGGAGCCAAAGGAGAACTGGGAATACCGTCCGTTACAAAAGGTTTTTATACCGAATTCGGATTACATCTGTCCGCAAAAGGTTACAAGTATGAATACGGAACTAATGGAAGGTATTTTACAGAGAATCTCAACTATTTAGTTGTTCCTATCCATATAGGATATAAAATAGAATGCAGTAAATCGGTTTCACTTTTCGCCAATGTAGGTCCATATGCTGGAGTAGCATTGTGGGGCAAAGAGAAATCTTATAGAGACGGAAAGAAGTTTCACACGGAAAGTGACATTTTTAGCGGTGAATATGGGTATAAAAGATTCGATTGGGGATGCGGATTCAATGTGGGCGTAGAGTATGCAAAACATTTTCAACTCTCATTCGGAGCTGATTGGAGTTTAATGAATGTATCTAAAGCTAACGACTATACATACAAAAATAGAAGTTTCACTTTCTCTTTGGGATATATATTGTAAACACACTTCAATCCCAAATCCCGATATATCATGTTTTTTTGCGGAATTAACTCTGCAAAGAACATGATATATTGGGATTGGCGCTTATAATCTACTGGTTTTATTGGAGAAAGGCAAAGAAAGGAGCTTATAATGTAGCATAACAGCGAAAAGTCATCCTTAAAAGTGTAGATATATACAGAAAGTCGTCCTTATTTTTGTTATAACTATCCGAAAGCTTCACATAGAAAAGGGGGGGAAGGACTTTCCAATACGAAGTCCTTCTCCCCCTTTTTTATTCTTATCAGAGAACTTACTTTATCCTCTCTTTTTCTTCCGCTTTTTTGCAGATTCCACCGCCTCGGCAACCACCGGTTTGTTTTCAAATCGTTTGGTGTAGCCGGTGTAATCCGGAATAGTGCGTTCATACGTTGGATCAACGAATAGCGGGCTTGATATAATATGGTCTGCCGTACTGCGATTACAGCAGAAAACGATATTCTCAACACCGGCAAGACGGGTCAGCGCTTTCACATCCGTATCGTGCGGCTGCAACGTCATAGGATCAGTGAAGAAGAAAAGATAATCAATCTCACCATCCACAATGCGGGAACCCATTTGCTGGTCACCACCCAGGGGACCGGATTTCAGAATGGTAAAGTCCCACTCAACATCGGGATGCTTTTCCTTAAGAGCCTCAAGAATAAGAGTTCCCGTAGTACCTGTACAGTAAAACTTGTGCCCCATGAGCAATTCGGAGTTCCAGAGAACCCACTCGATGAGGTCTTTCTTCATGGCATCGTGCGCCACCAATCCAATCTTTCTAACTAATTTTGTCATAAGCCAATACCGTTTAAATAATAAACAATCGGTAAAAAGAAAAAGCTATAATTGCGAGAAAAATTTCTTTCCACGTAAATAATACTGCGCCAAGATACTGCTTTTTGTCCATTCCGGTATCACGGAAAGAGAAGTTTTTTTCAGGTTCTCTTCACGTGCAGGAGTAAAAGATGAACGTAACAAACGATATTCACGCCGTGCGCGAAATACCGCCAATGCATTGGGGAACTGTAGTTTAAGTATAAAACTCAATGCAGCTATATAGTCAAGAACTGCACGGGTACGCATCACGGAAGCAAAATCCCTGGATGGCAGGTTCTTGTAAAGCATGACAAGATTATTACGAAAATTGAGGAAAGTCTTTCGGGGATTTTCTTTCTTCAGCGTAGCACCGCCTACATGGTAAACCACACTTTGCGGTACACAGACAATCTGCCGGCCACGTGCACGAAGCCGCCAGCAAAGATCGATCTCTTCCATGTGGGCAAAGAAACGTCCATCCAGTCCACCGGCTTCACGATAATCTTTCAAGCGGATAAACAAAGCTGCACCTGTAGCCCAAAAGACGGGAATGATAGTGTCGTATTGTCCCTTATCCTCTTCTACCACACCCATAATCCGACCGCGACAGAACGGATAACCGTAACGATCAAGAAAACCACCCGCAGCACCGGCATACTCGAACCTCTCCTTCTGCCTCCAACTGCGTATCTTCGGCTGGCAAGCCGCCGCTTCAGGATGAGCATCCATATAGTCAACCAGTGGCTGAAGCCAATGTTCCGTCACTTCCACATCTGAATTGAGAAGTACTACATACTCGGCATCGACCTCTTGCAATGCCATATTATAACCATCAGCGAAACCTTGATTTTCTTCCAACAGAATCAATCGGACGGTAGGAAATTCACGACAAAGCATATCAACAGATGCATCTGTAGAACCATTATCAGCAACATACACTGCCGCACCGTCCGCCTCGGAAAAGCGTACTACGGAAGGAAGAAACAAGCGGAGCATATCACACCCGTTCCAGTTTAATATGACAACCGCTATCTTATTCATGTTGTTTCTTTAAATCTTCCCGTGTGAGTTTCCACCGTTTATGCGACCAGAACCAATAAGCAGGAGCACGGCGAATGGTCTGCTCCAAGCGGCGCACAAAAAGTTCGGTTATTTCTCCCTCGGCAGTTTGCTTCGGGGTTTCAGTCAACAGATCAAAGTATGCTTTGCAATATCCTCTACCCCGTTTTTCCAATTCGCAATAAAAAACAGGATAATTCATCATTCTGGCAATACGTTCACCACCATCCATAAATACGGTATCCTGATTCAGAAAAGTTGTCCAGTGATGGGCTTCATTGCGATTGGGAGACTGATCGGTAATCAGTCCGATCACTACATGCTTCCCTTCACGGCGCAACCGGATCACTTCGCGGGCAGTGGAATGTTTCGGTACATT
Organism: Bacteroides sp. MSB163; assembly: GCF_036416795.1. Taxonomy (NCBI): domain Bacteria; kingdom Pseudomonadati; phylum Bacteroidota; class Bacteroidia; order Bacteroidales; family Bacteroidaceae; genus Bacteroides; species Bacteroides maternus. Next base: position 17,577 of record NZ_CP143867.1, read on the forward strand.
ATAGCCGCCATGACGGGCACGGATGATCTTAAACATTTCATCCATATACTTGTTTCGCAAGGGTTTATACACTTGCAAGGGTACGTCTTCCGGCTTCATGAAGGCTCCCATCGCCGTCAGCCACTCAAAATTGGCATAATGAGGAATGAGTACAACGATGCCTCCATGTTTTTCGAGCATGGCGAGATATTCTTCAGTATTACCATACTCCATACGACGGGAAAGATCTTCGAACGACATACGCATCATCTTTATTTCTTCCAGCATATAGTCGCAGATATAGTGATAAAACTCACGCTCAATCTCGCTCAGTTCAGCCTTGTTTTTTTCGGGAAAAGAATTCTTCAGATTCTTACGAACTACCTTACGACGGTAATGCACCAAATGACGCATCAGAAAATAAAACCCATCGGACAAGATATAAAGCGCCCGGAAAGGAAGCAAAGCCAGAAGCCACATGCCGGCGTAAGTCAGCCAGTAGACAAGTTTCGATTTCATACTTTTCTTATACCTTATTATAATAGCACAGTTCCCTGCAATGCAGTTCCGTCTTCATTAAAATCGCCCAAACGAACAGACACCACCTGATTATCCAATGTATCATTGTGAGGAACCTCTATGCGGATATAGTTAGCAGTGAAGCCATGCATAGGAGTTCCCGGCTTGGAACGTTCCAACAACACAGGCAGGGTTTGTCCGATATGACGGGCATAGAATGCATGCGTCTTTTCGTCCGAAAGTTCCAACAGGCACTGACTCCGACGATGTTTTTCCTCGGGAGTTACCACATGGTCTATCTTTAATGCCTGCGTACCCGGACGTTCGGAGTAGCTAAACACATGAAGCTGGGTCACATCCAGGCTTTTGATAAATTCGTAAGCCTGCTCAAAATATTCATCCGTTTCACCACGTGTGCCCACAATCACATCCACGCCGATAAAGGCATCGGGCATCACTTCTTTCACTTTCCGCACTTTGGAAGCGAAAAGTTCCGTATCATATCGCCGGCGCATCAGCTTCAGCACTTCGTCACTGCCGGACTGCAACGGAATATGGAAATGAGGCATGAAACTGCGGGAATGAGAAACGAATTCTATGATCTCGTCAGTCAGCAAATTGGGCTCTATGGAGGAAATTCGGTAGCGCTCAATGCCTTCCACTTCATCCAGCGCCTTCACCAGATCGAAGAAAGTTTCTCCGGTGGTTTTACCGAAATCCCCGATATTGACACCTGTCAGCACAATTTCTTTTCCTCCCTCGGCCGCAGCCTGGCGCGCTTGTTCCACCATGGATGCAATTGTTCCGTTGCGACTCCGCCCGCGGGCAAAAGGAATGGTACAGTAGGAGCAGAAATAATCGCAACCATCCTGTACTTTCAGGAAATAGCGGGTACGGTCGCCACGTGAGCACGACGGTGCAAACGAATGGATATCTTTTAGCGCCGAAGCATAAGCTTCTCCCGACTCATTCTTTTGCAAGTTTCCGAGATATTGAAGCAAATCTTTTTTCTGTTCGGCACCAAGCACCACATCCACACCCTCAATCTTTGCAACGGTTTCGGGTTTCAACTGGGCATAACATCCGGTCACAACCACGAAAGCCCCCGGATGTTGCTTCACCAGACGATGGATAGCCTGGCGGCATTTCTTATCCGCCACTTCCGTCACCGAGCAAGTGTTCACCACACAGATGTCCGCTTTCTCCCCTTTACGCGCCGTACGCACACCTGCATCCCGCAAAATCTTACCGATAGTAGAGGTTTCCGAGAAGTTCAACTTACAACCTAATGTATAGTAAACCGCTGTCTTATCTTGAAATATATTGGTATCAATCATATCTATTCTAAACACATTTCTGCTACAAAGTTACATATAATTATTAGATTTTTCCTACTTTTGCACAAATCATCAATTTTCGTGCAATGATACAAGAGAACTTTATCAAACTCTACGAGCAGAGTTTCCGTGAAAACTGGGATCTTCCTTGCTATACCGATTACGGTGAAGATGAGAGTTATTCCTATGGACAAGTGGCGCAAGAGATAGCTAAATTGCACTTGCTATTCAAACATTGCAGCTTGCGCCGGGGCGACAAAATTGCTATTATCGGTAAAAACAATGCCCGCTGGTGCATCGCTTATATGGCCACCATCACTTACGGAGCTATCGTGGTTCCCATTCTTCAAGATTTTAATCCGAATGATGTACATCATATCGTCAACCACTCCGAGTCTGTTTTCCTCTTTACGAGCGATTCCATCTGGGAACATCTGGAAGAAGAACGCCTGACCGGATTACGTGCCGTATTCTCCCTTTCCGATTTCCGTTGCCTGCATCAGCGCGACGGTGAAACAATCAATCGTTTCCTCAAACACCTGGATGAAGAAATGCACATAACTTATCCGAAAGGTTTTCACCGGGAAGACGTGCAGTATACCACTCTTTCCAATGATAAGGTAATGCTGCTGAACTATACCTCGGGCACCACCGGTTTCAGTAAAGGCGTGATGCTGACAGGAAACAATCTCGCAGGAAATGTCACTTTCGGTATCCGCACCGAGTTGTTGAAAAAGGGAGATAAAGTACTCTCCTTCTTACCCTTGGCTCACGCCTACGGTTGCGCTTTCGACTTTCTTACGGCTACTGCCGTGGGTACTCACGTCACACTTTTGGGCAAAGTCCCCTCTCCAAAGATTCTGATGAAAGCCTTCGAAGAGGTAAAACCCAGCTTGATTATTACCGTGCCACTCGTTATCGAGAAAATCTATAAGAATGTCATTCAGCCCATTATAAATAAGAAAACCATGAAATGGGCGCTCAGCATTCCTTTGCTCGACGGACAAATCTATGGGCAAATCCGGAAGAAACTGATAGATGCTCTGGGCGGACGTTTCAAAGAAGTCATTATCGGCGGTGCTGCCATGAACCCGGAAGTGGAAGAATTCTTCCATCGTATCAAATTCCCGTTCACCATCGGTTATGGCATGACGGAGTGCGCACCATTAATCAGCTATGCTCCCTGGAACGAATTCATTTCGACTTCTTCCGGTCGAGTGCTCGACATCATGGAAGCCCGTATCTACAAAGAAAATCCGGAGGTAGAAATCGGTGAAATCCAGGTACGCGGAGAAAATGTGATGGCAGGTTATTATAAAAATCCGGAAGCCACTAAAGAAGTCTTCACCGAAGACGGCTGGCTACGTACCGGTGACTTGGGTAAACTGGATGAAAAAGGAAACCTTTATATTCGTGGCCGCAGTAAGACCATGATCCTGAGTTCCAACGGACAAAACATCTTCCCCGAAGAAATCGAGGCACGGCTTAACAACCTGCCTTTCGTACTGGAAAGTCTTGTTATCGAACGCAATAAAAAACTGGTAGCTTTAGTCTATGCAGATTACGAAGCTTTAGATTCTCTGGGACTGAACCAAGAAGAAAACCTCAAAACCATCATGAATGAGAACTTGAAAAACCTGAATAGCAGTGTGGCCAGTTACGAGAAAGTCAGCCAGATTCAGCTCTATCCTACCGAGTTTGAGAAAACTCCTAAAAGGAGCATCAAACGCTACTTATATAACAGTATTGCAGAAGATTAGTATGTTATTAAACATACAAAAAGTAGCAAAAAGGGGCTAACCTCCAAAAAAAACATAAAAAAAGTTGGGATTTGGAGAACAACATATCAAAAAAGTACATACCTTTGCAACGTTTTAATAAAGCAATTGATTGTATTACGTTTTTAAAAAGCAAAGAAAATGAAAAAATTAGTTTTGATGGCTGTAGCTATCGTAGCAGTATCTTTCGCATCTTGTGGTAACAAACAAGCTGACGCTGAAAAAGCAGCAGCAGATTCTATCCGTATTGCTGATTCAATCGCAGCAGTAGAAGAAGCAGCAGCTGAGGCAGCCGCAGCAGCTGATACTGTAGCAGTAGATAGCGCAGCAGTTGTAGCTGAATAATTCAGAACAACACACTGAAGAATTGAAAGTCTGACGTGCGAAAGCATGAACAGACTTTTTTTATGCCCTTCTGTTTCCTTAGTCCTACAACATTATTTCTTATACTTCTTTTCTTTTTTATTTCAAATAATGCATATCTTTGCCTTAAAACACTAAATAATAATATTATGAAAATAAAACTGTCAGACAAACTAAAGTACATAGCCAAAGAATATAAGTTAGGTGATTTCGTCCGCAATCTCATCGCTGTAGTATTAGGCATCATTATCACCTTTGTTGGAAGTGACTGGATTTCAGAACGAAATACTCAAAAAGAAGTTGAGAAGTCTATACAGTTGGTTAAAAGCGAACTAATTCTAAACAGAGAAACATTGAAGGAGATGGGAAGCAGAGTAGTATTCGAACAAAATGCCGCACGATATCTGTTTGAACATAAAAACAAGAAGAATGAAATCTCTCAAGACTCTGTGAAACAATATTTACCTGTTATTTTTCAATGGAGTAAGTACACATTCATCAATGATGCCATGGAAATGCTCAAAACATCTTCACTCATCCAAAAGATCAAGAATAAGGAACTTTCCCTGCAAATTATAAAAGCATACGGAACAATCAAAACCGCAGAATCCTCTTTCGAAATGTATAAAGAGTACAAAAACAAGTACAAGATGAATTCAATGCCAATCCCCAAGTAGCTGCTTGCTTTTACAACCAAATAAAAAAAAGAGAAAAAGTTGAATACTCTGAAGAAAATGACCTGTCGGAAGAACTTCACCTGGTACTCACTTTACCAGAAGGCTTAGGTCTACTCCAGACCATGCCCAATATCCTTAATCCCAAAACTCATTTTTTTGCCAATATAGAAGAACTTGATGAAACCATTGCAGCAATTGACAAGGAGTATAAGTTATCCTGCACAAACTAAAGGAACAAATACCAAAATAGCCACCCAACTTATAAAAACTTATACGGCTATAGAGAGGGCTTACAAAACAGCTACATCCTATGAAAACAACAAAATCAACAGAGGAGTCCGGAAGGAACTACCTTGATAAAGAGCATTTATGATACCCACTCGAATCCTGCCCAAATATACGGTCAATATTTACAAGCCATTGATGAAGCAGTAGCTGCCATTGAGAAAGAATATGAGTAAGTAAAACAAAAAAGCCCGGCTCCTTTTCGGAAACCGGACTTTTTCTATATATGAAGTATTCAATTATGCTTCTTCAGCAACAACTTCGAAAGGAATCTCTACAGAAACTTCCTTGTGCAGCTTAACGATAGCTTTGTACTGGCCAACTTCTTTCACAGCATCTTTTACAACGATGATCTTACGGTCAATTTCATGACCTAACTTAGCCAATTCATCTGCAATCTGGATGTTACCAACAGAACCGAAGATAGTACCGGTTGAGCTAACTTTAGTAGCGATCTTCAAAGATACACCTTCCAATTTAGCTGCCAATGCTTCAGCATCCTTCTTGATTTTTTCCAATTTGTGAGCACGTTGCTTCAAATCTTCAGCCAACATTTTCTTTGCAGCAGGAGAAGCAATCACAGCTTTACCTGTCGGGATGAGGTAGTTACGACCATAACCGGACTTAACAGTTACGATATCGTTCTTATAACCCAAGTTTACAATGTCTTCTTTCAATATAATTTCCATACTTTCCTCCTCCTATTATTTCATCATGTCAGTTACATAAGGCAGCAATGCCAAGTGACGGGCTCTCTTTACAGCTTGAGCTACACGACGTTGGAACTTCAAAGAAGTACCGGTGATGCGACGCGGAAGGATCTTACCTTGTTCATTTAAGAATTTCTTCAAGAATTCAGGATCCTTATAGTCGATATACTTAATACCACTCTTTTTGAAACGGCAGTATTTTTTCTTCTTAACGTCCACTGACGGCGGAGTTAAATATCTGATTTCTGATTGAACTTGTGCCATGATTAATCCTCCTTTTTAGTTGATTTAACACTTCTTCTCTTCGCAGCGTATTCAGCAGCGTACTTGTCTTGCTTGAAAGTCAAGAAACGGATAACGCGCTCATCACGACGGAAGTTAAGCTCTAACTTGTCAATTACAGTAGGGTCTGCATTGAACTCAATCAGCTGATAGAAACCAGTTGACTTCTTCTGGATAGGATATGCCAGTTTTTTCAGTCCCCAGTTTTCCTCATTTACGATCTCAGCACCTTCAGCAGTAAGGATGCCTTTGAATTTTTCTACCGCTTCCTTCATCTGAACATCAGACAAAACGGGAGTTAAAATGAAAACGGTTTCGTATTGATTCATACTTGTTTTATTAATGAATTAATAATTCGTTTAAAAATTTGCGGTGCAAAGGTAGGGATTTTATTTTGATCTACAAACATTTAATGTTTTTTTGTGCCCGAAGGTAGGATTTATCATAGAAGTGACTTACCTTTGCAAAGTTGTTTAAACAATAATTTCATGATCGAGCAATTTAACTTTGACATCCGGCTGATTTTTGCCATCCTGAACGGTAAAGTTTCCGCCGCAATCAACCGAAAACTGTCCCGTAACTTCCGCCAGAACGGTTTGGAGATTACTCCGGAACAGTGGACTGTCCTCATCTTTTTGTGGGAAAAAGACGGAGTAACACAACAAGAGTTGTGTAATGCAACTTTTAAGGATAAGCCCAGTATGACGCGCCTGATTGATAACATGGAACGCCAACATCTGGTAGTCCGTATCTCGGATAAAAAAGACCGCCGCACCAATCTTATCCACCTCACCAAAGATGGAAAAGAACTGGAAGAACGCGCACGGGTAATCGCTAACCAAACTCTGAAAGAGGCATTACACGGTATCACCGTAGAAGAACTGAGCATAAGCCAGGAAGTATTAAGAAAAATATTTTTCAATACGAAAGACTAAAATAAATGAGGAATGAAGAGGCTCAGGCAAAAGATGTGGTATTCAGCCTCATTTTTCATCCTTCATTCTTCATTCTTCATTAAAATATGGTTTTTTTGCAAAAATAATTTCGCTTGTTAAAGAATTATGCTTTTCTTTGTGACAAGAATATAATAATCTATTAAAATACACACACATGAAAGGTTTATTAAAAAATCTGGGCTTGATATTAGTCTTGGTAGGAGCTGTAATCTTGGTTGCATGTTCCTTTACCGGTAATGTAAACAACAATTCCATTTTAGGTACTTCAGCAGTTTTGATGGTACTGGGGTTGGTTTCATACATTATAATCAATAAGAAATTGGCAGACTAATCGTCAGAAAAAGAATAAAAAAGGCGGTTGCTTTGATAGCAACCGCCTTTTTTATTCTTATGTAAGGAGCCTATCAAGACTCCGGTTCCGGTGTGATCAACTTATATCCCTTTCCGTGGATATTGATGATTTCAATAGAAGGATCTTCTTTCAGATGCTTACGCAGCTTCGTGATATACACATCCATGCTACGTGCATTGAAGTAGTTATCATCAATCCAGATGGTCTTCAAAGCAAAGTCACGCTGCAGGATTTCATTAGCATGAGCGCAAAGCAAACCCAAGAGTTCAGACTCTTTCGTAGTCAGCTTCGTCTGCTTTTCAGGCGTTGACAAAATCTGTTTCTGTGTATCGAAAGTGAACATACCGATCTTGTAGATATTGCTCTCTTTGTTCTTTTTTCCACGTACACGTCTCAGGATTGCTTCAATTCTGAAAGTCAACTCTTCCATGCTGAACGGCTTGGTGATGTAATCATCCGCACCGATTTTAAAGCCCTCCAGAATATCTTCTTTCAGTGTCTTTGCGGTCAAGAAGATGATAGGAATTTCGGCATTTGCAGCACGCACTTCCTGAGCCAAAGTGAAACCATCTTTCTTCGGCATCATCACGTCAAACACACACAAGTCGTATTTATTCTTCAGAAAAGCTTTGTATCCAGCTTCGCCGTCGGGATATAACTCCGCAGAATAACCTTTTGCCTGTAAATATTCTCTTAAAAGCATGCCAAGATTCTCATCATCTTCGCACAATAAAATACGCAGTTTCTCGTCCATATCATTAATTTTTAAGTAAAGGTAATGCAATAATAAATTTAGTTCCAACGTTTAGTTCACTCTCTGCCCGGATGGTTCCCTTATGATCCACAATAATCTTTTTCACATAAGACAATCCTAATCCAAAGCCTTTCACATCGTGCAGATTACCTGTATGCACGCGGTAGAACTTTTCAAATATCTTTTTCAAATTCTCTTTCTTAATACCTATACCGTTATCCTGAATAGAAATCATCAGCTTGCCCGGTTCATTCCAGGTCTTCACTTTCAATTCCAAATCAGTATCCGGTCTCTTATACTTCACCGCATTATCCATCAGATTGAAAATCACATTCGTAAGATGCATTTCATCTGCAAAGATATTCGGGTCAGTCGCGTTCAGTTCCGACTCTATATTACCGTTATAACGCTCCACCTTTAAGGTGAAGGTATTAATAACACCTGTAATCAATTCATTGGCATCCAGTTCCTTCATTTTCAAAGTAGCCTTTTGCTTGTCGAACATCGACATCTGGAGCACCTTCTCCACCTGGAACCTCAACCGTTTCGTCTCATCATTGATGACCGTCGATATATGCTGGAACATGGCAGGCGACTTACCCACTGCAGGGTCTTTCAACATCTGCGCCGCCAGCGAAATGGTCGATATCGGCGTTTTAAACTCATGCGTCATATTGTTGATAAAGTCATTCTTCATCTCCGTCAGTTTCTTCTGGCGGAACACGATATAAATCGTGAAGATAAACGTAATCAGCAACACAAAGGTGAATATCATCGACGGTATCATAAAGTTGATCGAGTCGAAAATATAATCTCTTTTGCCCGGAAAATGTATCTTTACGATACTCATACGGGCAGGTGGATCATTCAGGAACAAAGGCTGGGAGTAAGAATACTCGCTACCTTCATCGACATAGTCCGAACAACGGTATACTTCCCGTCCATCCCGGTCAATCACCTTAAAGTGATATCCCAGATCAATGCCGTTATCTACCAAGCCCGACTTTAAGTACTGATCCAGATTCTTAAAGTTGATGCGTTCCTCAATCGGCTTGCTACTTGCCGTATATAACATCTGCAAGGCAACTTCATCCAACAAACCACGCTGGTACACATAACGTTCTTTCATTAAATCGATTTGTGTACGGGCTGTTTTAGGAATCGTCTTAGCGCCATGCTTACGCGAAATCATCGCTCTCGGCAACTCTGACGGCTTATTTGTGATCGTCTGAAGTTCCATGGCCGAATACTTGGAACCATCCGGCGACGTCACCGTAAACCGTTGTGTCTGCACCAATGCCTGCCCTTGCTCAGTCAATTCCCACGCTCTCTTTTCTGCCTCAGAGATGTCTTCCCGCAACCAACGGGCAACCTCAGCGGACTCCACTTCTTTAGAAGCAGCCATCAGTCCACGCTTCACAGATTCATCAAATTGCTCGTTACGCATCTTTACCATCTTCTCTATGTAGCTGATTTGCAGATACAAGAGGCTGAGGAAAGATAACCCCATAACGATACCTAATATCCATATTGTTGACTTCTTCATAGTCACAAAATTAACACTCCCTAATTAACACTCCTAACCTATTAACCTGATTTAACCGCAAGTTCTCGTAAATTAACCGAAAAGAGTTTTTTAAGTTGCATTACGAGCATTATAACAAATCAGCGTGTGTTTGGTTTGCAAATTTAATAAAAAATTAATCATTCTCGTTCACATTTACGCATGTTCTTAATCAGTGTTAATAAAAAAGCCATTACCCCTCGTTCTGAGGGAGTAACGGCTTTAACAAATTATAAAAACAGACGAAGTGAAGTCTTTTATTCTTCAGCTTGCTTAGCTTCGAACTCCTTAACTAACTTATCTTGTACATCACTTGGAACAAGTTCATAGCTGGCAAATTTCATGATAAACGAAGCACGTCCTCCTGTCAAAGAACTCAAGGCTGTGGAGTAAGATGCCATTTCCTTCAAAGGTACTTTAGCACTCAGCTTTTCATAACCGGCTTCACTACTCATACCCATAATCATGGCACGGCGTCCCTGCAAGTCACCCATCACATCACCCATTCTATCCGACGGAACAAATACTTCCACATCATAAATAGGTTCAAGGATCTTCGGTCCTGCATTCTTGAATGCTTCACTAAATGCATTACGACCAGCCAACATGAAGGAAATTTCATTGGAGTCTACCGGGTGCATCTTACCATCATACACGATAACACGTACGTCACGAGCGTACGAACCGGTCAACGGACCTTGTTCCATACGAGACATGATACCTTTCAGAATAGCCGGCATGAAACGCGCGTCAATAGAACCACCTACGATACTATTAATAAATACCAATTTACCGCCCCATTCCAATGGGATTTCTTCGGTACCTTTCACGTTCATCTTAAACTCCTGCGCACCAAACTTATAAGTATCAGGCAGCGGCATACCTTCGTAATAAGGTTCTATAATCAGATGTACCTCACCAAACTGACCTGCACCACCCGATTGTTTCTTATGGCGATAGTCTGCACGAGCCGCCTTCGTAATGGTTTCACGATACGGAATTCTCGGTTCCTCATATTTGATTTGCAACTTTTCATTATTCTCCAAACGCCATTTCAACGTACGCAAGTGGAATTCACCCTGTCCGTGAACAATAGTCTGGCGCAATTCCTTGGACTGCTCTATCACCCAAGTCGGATCTTCCTCGCGCATACGGTTCAATATGGCCATCATCTTTTCCGTATCGGCCTCATTCACGGGTTTGATAGCACGGGAATATTTTGAATTGGGATATTTGATAAAGTTGAAACGGTTTTCAGAACCTTTGCCATTCAGAGTATTACCTGTATGCACATCTTTTAATTTCACAGTACAACCGATATCACCGGCTACCATTTCTTCCACCTTAATACGGTTGGCACCTGCACAGGCATAAATCTGAGCGATACGCTCTTTCGAACCACGGTCAGCATTCGTAAAGTCTTCACCTTCGTGCACTTTACCGCTCATAACCTTGAAGTACTGAACATCACCGATATGAGGTTCAACAGCGGTCTTGAAGAAATAGAGAGAAGTAGGTCCATTCGGATTCGGTTCCACAACCTCGCCACGGGTATTGTGTACGGGCGGCATCTCGTTTACAAACGGAACCACATTACCCAGGAATTCCATCAAACGACGCACACCCATATCTTTACCTGCACAAACACAGAATACGGGGAACATGCCACGTGAAGCCAAACCTTTACGGATACCCTCGCGCATTTCGTCTTCTGTCAGTGAATCCTGTTCAAAGAATTTCTCCATCAGGCTTTCATCGTGTTCAGCAGCAGCTTCTACCAATGCTTTATGCAGTTCGGTTGCTTTTTCCAATTCCTCTGCAGGAACATCTTCAATGGTGGGTGCACCACCTTCGGGGCCCCACGAATATTTTTTCATCAAAAGTACATCAATCAACGAATTAAAGTTCGGTCCGGTAGCCAACGGATATTGCACGGGAACTACCTTCGAACCATAAGCAGACCTCAACTGCTCCAGTACCATATCATAATCACACTTCTCATGGTCAAGCTGGTTCACCAGGAAAATCACCGGTTTACCTAACTTTTCTGTATATCGGAAATGATTTTGGGTACCCACTTCAGGACCATATTGGCCATTCAGAAGCAATATTGCAGTATCAGTAACATTGAGTGCTGTCATGGCAGCTCCAACAAAGTCATCACTTCCCGGACAGTCTATAATATTAAGTTTCTTACCGTTCCACTCCACATGGAAAACGGTGGAAAACACAGAATAGCCATATTCTTGCTCCACCGGGAAGTAATCGCTGACTGTATTCTTGGCAGTAATTCTGCCGCGACGTTTTATAATACCACTCTCAAAGAGCAGCGCTTCTGTGAGAGTGGTTTTACCCGAGCCATCATTGCCAAGCAGGGCAATGTTCTTAATTTCATTCGTCTGATATACTTTCATGATATATAAGATTTAAAATGAATAACTCAGTATGCCTTCGCATACCCTTAATTTTTGTGAGGCGCAAATTATGAATTTATCAAAAGAAAAGCAATAAATCGATAGTGTTACTAAACTATGTTATGTAACACATCACGACTAACAGAAAGATTTTCTTAACTTTACAGCGTAAATCACTAATCTTTAAACTTACAATGAAAGCACTGCTATCCGTCACCACGCTGTTGATTCTTCTATTGTTCAGCGGATGCCAATCCAATGGTGCCTCGCACAGGCAACGGCCATTGATCGGCATATCCTGCTCCCACCCCAATGATTATTCGACTGCCCGAATGACTTACACAGAATCTGTGATACAAGCCGGAGGTACCCCGATGCTCATCCCTATCACAACAGACAGTACGGTGTTGGCGGATATCGTCAGCCGGCTGGATGCAATTATATTAATAGGAGGGGCTGACATTCACCCTTCTTATTATAATGAAGAACCTATCGAGCAACTGGGGGAGGTTGATTCGCTACGCGATGTTTACGACATCGCCCTAATTCGTCTTGCAGCACAGCGCAATGTACCGATGTTAGGCATCTGTAGGGGTGAGCAATTGATAAATGTAGCGTTCGGCGGGACACTCTATCAGGACCTACCGGCACAATACCCGGACACTACCGTACGACATAATCAAAAAGAACCGAGCAGCGTGCCCACGCATACGGTTCATCTCCTGCAAGGATCCACGATAGCTCAGATTACGGGGCAAACGGAGCTTTTCACAAATACGCATCATCACCAGGCGGTGAAGCTGGCAGCACCCGGTTTCCGCATCACGGCATGGGCCACGGATAGTATTCCTGAAGCCATTGAAAATATCAATGGAAAGCCCATTTGGGGAGTACAGTTCCACCCGGAAGCATTAACAGTAGCAGGCGATAGTATATCTGCCAGGTTCTTCCACTTTCTGGTTGATAAAGCGGCGGCATTTCGAAGGAGTAAATAAACCCGGTGCCTACTCATCCCGAAAGGCATAGGCAAGGCACTTTTGTTTCTCAGTTAAGGCACTCTTGTTTCTCAGGCAAGAAACTCTTGTTTCAATGGGAAGAAATCTTTGTTTCTTAGGAAAGGCACTTTTGTTTCAGTTGAAAGAAACAAAATGAAACAAACAAGAGCCTGACAAAGCTAAAGTATCTCTCCGCCTAATCACAAGAAAGGGCGCAATCTTACGACTACACCCTTACTTTTATCAATAGACTTATTTTCATAAGATGAGACTATAATTATAATATAGGTACGCGCGTGTATCATATACAATCCAACTTAATAACGATCACCCTTATATCCTGATCTTCCTTATCCGTAGCTATCTTTGCAATATGCCAGTCGGACGGGAAGAACAAGAAAAACTCACCGGGAACAGAATCGATAAAGGTAGTTTTTTCCGGATCAAAATCATAGTGAATAACATCTTTCTTCTCACTATATTCACAATTAGCCTTTGAAGACTCATGATCCAGCAATGCAAAACGTTCCGTTCCTTTCACCACATACTGCAAATCTATATGTTTCCGGTGTGATTCGGATGTCCGCTTCTCTAACGGTTCATTCTTACTATCTTCAACAGAGACCACAAGTGACGTTCCTTCTATCGGATGTTTTCCCTTCTCGATAGTAGTCAGGTCGTGCGACGCCAACCAGCGAAAAGCCGCCTTCCATTGTTCCGGATTCGCTTCGTACTGCGCTTTGAATTCCGCTAAATTCGTAGAAGAATGGGGCTTCGCCTTCAAACCTTCACTCCAGACTTTCGATTTTACCCATTTTTCGGGCGAGATACTTTTTACTTTCTTGCCACTTTGAGCAGAGACAGACAGACAAACCGCAAGCATACAGGCAGTTGCCAATAACCATTGTAAGTGTTTCATGTTAATGTTTTCTATAATTTCGTTTACTGACTACAAAGATATAAATTATAAATCGTATTAAATTGAAACATCTGTCTACCTATATTGAATTATTTGTGGAACATTAAATGATAAGTCGTTCTTATCTTTGCAACAGAAATTAATTCGTAAACTAACAATAATCCATTCAAATCATGAGAAACATTTTCTGGAGTATGACATTAGTTGTTGCCTGTTTGCTTGGAGCTGCTACAGCGCAAGCCCAAAAACAAGTAACCACCAACAATGCCATCGTGCCGGGTGAAGTATGGAACGACACCGACGGTAACCCCATCAATGCGCATGGCGGCGGTATCCTCTACCATGAAGGAACGTACTACTGGTACGGTGAGTACAAAAAAGGTAAAACCATCCTGCCCGAATGGGCCACATGGGAGTGTTACCGCACGGATGTAACCGGCGTGAGCTGCTATTCATCCAAAGACCTGCTGAACTGGAAGTTCGAAGGCATCGTACTTCCCGCAGTAAAGGACGACCAAGGCCACGACCTGCACACCAGCAAGGTACTGGAACGTCCGAAGGTGATTTATAACCCAAAAACCAAGAAATTCGTGATGTGGGCACACGTGGAAAGTGCCGACTACAGCAAGGCATGCGCCGGAGTAGCCATCAGTGACTCCCCTACCGGAGAATTCACCTATCTGGGCAGTTTCCGCCCCAACGGTGCCATGAGCCGCGACCAAACCGTATTCGTAGACGATGATGGCCGTGCCTACCACTTTTATTCGTCAGAAAACAATGCAACGCTGTACATCAGCGAATTGACTGACGATTATCAAAAACCGAGCGGACACTATACCCGCAACTTCGTCAAGGAAAGCCGCGAAGCTCCCGCCGTCTTCAAGCGTAACGGGAAATACTACATGCTCTCTTCCGGCTGTACCGGTTGGGATCCCAACCAGGCTGAACTGGCTGTGGCAGATTCCATCATGGGTGAATGGAAAACAATCGGCAACCCTTGTACCGGAACAGACGCCGACAAGACATTCTATGCTCAAAGCACTTACGTGCAGAAAGTTATGGGTAAAAAAGACATGTACATTGCCATGTTCGACCGCTGGAATAAGAAAGACCTGGAAAACTCACGTTATGTATGGCTTCCATTCTCCTTCGAAGGTGATAAAATCACCATTCCCTGGCGTGACAAATGGAGCTTCGACAGCTTTGCCGATCAAGGTCGTTTTGAAGCCGGCAAAGGAACTTTCCTGCTAAACGGCAAACCATTTGTAGTTAAAGCCGCCGAACTGCACTACCCGCGTATCCCGAAACCTTATTGGGACCAACGCATCAAGTTGTGCAAAGCACTGGGTATGAATACCGTTTGCCTCTATGTATTCTGGAACTCTCACGAACCGCAACCCGGCGTATATGACTTTACGGAGCAAAACGACCTGGCCGAGTTCTGCCGTCTGTGCCAGCAAAATGATATGTATGTCATCCTCCGCCCCGGACCGTATGTTTGTGCCGAGTGGGAAATGGGTGGTCTGCCGTGGTGGCTGCTTAAGAAAAAGGATGTACGTCTGCGCGAATCCGATCCTTACTTCATTGAACGTGTAGCTCTGTTCGAAGAAGCCGTAGCCAAGCAGGTGAAAGACCTGACGATTGCCAATGGCGGTCCCATCATCATGGTACAGGTAGAAAACGAATATGGATCTTACGGAGAAGATAAGGGTTATGTATCCCAAATCAGAGACATCGTACGTGCCAACTTCGGAAATGACATCGCTCTGTTCCAATGCGACTGGGCTTCTAACTTCACCCTGAACGGACTCGATGACCTGATCTGGACCATGAACTTCGGTACAGGCGCCAACGTCGACCAGCAATTTGCCAAACTGAAACAGCTTCGTCCCAACAGTCCACTGATGTGTTCTGAATTCTGGAGCGGTTGGTTCGACAAATGGGGTGCCAACCACGAAACCCGTCCTGCCGCTGATATGATCAAAGGTATCGATGATATGTTATCAAGAGGCATTTCATTCAGCCTGTATATGACACATGGAGGTACGAACTGGGGACACTGGGCAGGCGCCAACTCTCCCGGCTTTGCACCCGACGTGACGTCTTACGATTATGATGCGCCTATCAGTGAATCCGGTCAGACAACTCCTAAGTATTGGGCCTTGAGAGAAGCCATGGCGAAATACATGGATGGTGAGAAACAGGCGAAAGTACCTGCACTGATCAAACCTATCAGCATCCCTGCTTTCAGATTCACAGAAATGGCACCATTGTTCGAGAACCTGCCCGCAGCAAAGAAGGATGAAAACATCCGCACCATGGAAGAATACAACCAGGGTTTCGGAAGCATCCTCTACCGCACTACCCTGCCTGAATTGAAATCGCCCGCTACCCTCACAGTGAACGATGCGCACGACTATGCTCAGGTATTCGTGGATGGGAAATACATCGGCAAGCTCGATAGAAGAAACGGTGAAAAGCAATTGGTACTCCCCGCCTGCGTCAAAGGTTCCAGACTTGATATTCTGGTAGAAGCCATGGGGCGCATCAACTTCGGTCGCGCCATCAAAGACTTCAAAGGAATCACGAAAAACGTAGAACTCTCTATGGACATCAACGGATATCCTTTCGTTTGCAACCTGAAGAACTGGGAAGTTTTCAACATTGAAGATACCTATGAATTCTATCAGGGCATGAAGTTCCAGCCGATAGAGTCATTGACAGACCGTCTCGGACAACGTATTCCGGGCGTTTACCGCGCTAAGTTTCAGGTGAAGAAACCGAGCGATACTTTCCTGAACTTTGAAACATGGGGCAAAGGATTGGTTTATGTGAACGGTTATGCACTAGGCCGTATCTGGGAGATCGGTCCTCAGCAGACTCTTTATGTCCCGGGATGCTGGTTGAAAAAAGGTGAGAATGAAATCGTAGTTTTCGATATCGTAGGTCCTAAAGAGGCCAAGTCCGAAGGTTTAAGTGAACCGCTCCTTGACCAACTGCTTGTACAGAAACCCTTGACACATCGCAATGAAGGCGAGAACTTGAACTTGTCAGGTGAAAAGCCTGTATTCACGGGAAGCTTCAAACCGGGTAATGGCTGGCAGGAAATTAAATTCAACAAACCTGTTACCGGACGCTATGTTTGCATTGAAGCATTAAACTCACAGGATGGAAAAGACCTGGCTTGTATTGCCGAAATGTATTTCTTGGACAAGGATGGTAACCGTTTGTCCCGCGAGCCTTGGATTGTGAAGTATGCCGACAGCGAAGACGTAGCTCACGTCAACCGCTCTGCCGACAAAACTTTCGACCTTCAGGAATCCACCTATTGGAGCACAGAGAAAGGCAGTCCTTATCCGCATACGATTGTAATCGATCTGGGCGCCAGTCATGCATTGACAGGCTTCCAATGCTTGCCCCGAATGGAAAGCGAAGTACCGGGGGACATCAAGGATTTCAAGATTTATGTGAAGGGAGAAAACTTCAAATACTAATCTGATTTAGAAAGGCAATAAAGAGCGGCCGTCGTTACGAAATGACAGCCGCTCTTCTTTATATAGAAGTCTGACTCATTAGCGTACGATTGTAGTTTCAGGACCAAGATAAGAGCGCTTCATTCCTCCCATATCTATCACCACCTTTTGAATAATCATACCCGGATCAGAGCATATCAATTTCAAAGTATGCTTGCCCGGCTTATCAATGTTTAGGGTCACAGCATTTATCGTACTGTTGCGGTACACATTTTCCCTCCATTCGCCTGAATATTCTTTTGCATTATTCGAAGCATATTTCAATAAGCCATCATCTATCATTATGCCGAAGCAAGTGCCACGTTCTGAATTCACCGGAAAAACAGGTAATGCATACGTATAAACCGTTACTGAACCGGCATTAAAAGTATAAAAATCATATTCCACCTTGGCAGCCTTCTTGGAACGACGTGGATTTTGAACAGGTTTTGTAGCCTCTCCTAATTGTATACACTGGTTCTCATAGCCCAATCCCTCTATTACTTTCATTTTTATATCTTCATTCTCCACTTTTCTATGAAATTTTCCCGGATTAATAGATACACAACCATTATCCTCCACATACCATCCTTTCAACTCGCCGACTGTAGGATAAGCAGGATTGAAAACAGGCAAGTAAATCTTTTCCTGATTGCTGCCGGATATAATATCAATTTCACCCGTTACCCTTTCTCCTACCGGAACTTTCGACCAGTCAACAGATACAATAATCCGTTCTTGCAGAAGAGTGGTTCCGCTCTGCCTGCTGAGTTTGATCCACGAATCCGAAACTTTAGCATTCCACGTAAATGCTTGTCCTCCTATATTATACAATTCAATAAAAGATTCTTTCCGGGTATAAGGATTTACGCAAGGAAGTACATTCAATGTAATCTTTCCCAAAGGAGAGTCCTGTCCCGGAAGAAAAACACACATTTCTGCTTTCTGCGGTACATCAATATTCGTCACCGGAGGCATCTTCTGATAAGTAGCAGTCCATCCAGGTGCCAGAGCCATCATATGGTTCCATTTACCATTAAGCAGGGAGTTATACTTACCGGTATAATAATCGATACTATCATGATAAGCCTTTGTTCTATCAGCCAAATAGTTGGTTGCTGCACGTCCCTGACGCGCGTACCATCTGTTTTGCTGCGCAGTCAGCATTTTCTTATTCATAAGCGCCGCTCCCTTCACAGGATAGAAAACCAGCTCATAAAAAGCAGCCTTATAAGATTCCGGCAACGTGTTCCATATCTTTTCGCTCTTATCAGAAATACGGTCATACTCTTGCATTCTGCCTTCTGCTTCATTATAATTTACGAAAGAAAAGTCTGTATCCGTCATTCTCTCCTGAGCATGTTCGTTATTCCATTCATATCCCCATCCCATTGCTTCCGGTTTGTGCTGGAAACCTAAATGATAATAACTGTTCATTATATCGTCAATATCTTCCCTATACTTTTCACCAAATACGGAAACCAGAAAGTCCACCTGATGATTGTTTATATTATCAAAATTGAATTTATCAATGTCCCAGGCCATGTCCAGAAATGTTTTCATACCCAATTCACCCGGTTTGATGTCTCCCACATTCAATAACCAATAGCGTTTTGCCCCGGTATCATAAGCCTTGCGCATTTCTTCGAACATCAATGCCGGAGGAGTTGTATTCAACCATAAATAGTCATGCGGCTCGCCTAAATATGAAATATGATAATATACGCCCGATCCGCCTTTACGGTTTCTTTCTTCCTTATTATTCAATCGTTTGATATAACCGAAATTATCATCCGACCAAACCAACATAATGTCTTCCGGAAGCCTCAACCCTCTTTCATAGATATCAAGCACTTCTTTATAGGGAACAAAAATCTGAGGGATAGAGTCAAGAGGAGAATCTACATGTTGCTTCAAAATGCCTCTTTGGTCAGCAATGACCTCCTCTACCAAGCTGACTTCTTTATCTTTGGGAACACCTACGAGCCCGGCGTCATGAATACCACGCATAGCAATCGTATAAATGTTCTCATACGGGGCATTCTCGGAAACCCGTCGGTCGAGTATCTTATTGATTCCTCCTTTGTTAGTTATATAATTCCATTCTCCCATTGTTTTTTTATCCCACTCCGTTACATTATTAAAGAGTAACGGTTCGCAATGAGAAGAACTCATTATAATTCCATAACTATCAGCAACTAATTTGTTTTCAGGATACTTATTAAAAGCACCCGAAGAAGGATGCATCGCAGGTGCCAGCATATTACCTTTCATCCGGAGAATCAGTTCACACACCTTAGCATAAGTTTTCGGCCCGATGTCACCCAGTTCTTTATCAAACGTCTTTCCGGCCCACGGGGTTATTCCCCAACCTTCATCATTAATAAAGATACCCCTGTACTGAACAGACGGGGCCTGAGAAACATAGTTTATATTCTCAACATATAATTGAGACTTTCTTTTAGTTGGCACATCGGCCCACCAATACAGAGGAGACACCCCTATAGCTTCTGATAGTGTGAATACGCCATAGGCTGTGCCACGCCTGTCGCATCCGGCAATGACAAGCACTTTTTTCACCCCTTTGGCAGGAGCATCTATCGTTTTAACAACAAACTGTTCCCAACCACCACGGATAGCAGATACATCTAATTGTCCCTCTGCCACCAATCGGTCAATAAAAGCATTATGTCCCACTGTTCCCACAACAACAGCATACTCCGAAGAAACCTTTTTCGAAGAAACAGACACCTTCTGATTAGTCACCCGCTTTATATCTTCAGCCAAAAGACAAGCTGTTTTTTCTACTACACCATAATCCCCGGCATCATAATAAATCACTGTCGTATGGGAAGACACTAACGGAAAGGCTGCCATGCCCCCGGTTTCTTTAACAATAATCTGTCCCCAGCATATTACCGGAAGAAACATAGACATGAACATTAACCAAAATCTCATCATAACATAAAATATATTTTAATTACTACTTAGCATCTTTATTCATACCCGGGGTTCTGCTCTAACACAGCTCCTCTATTAGCTTCAATTTCTTTATAAGGTATTGGCCATAATTCATAATGTTTTTCCATCTCCTTGGCATAATAGGGATTACATTTCATCACGCGGTCGTAAAGTTTCCCCATTCTCATCAACGTAATCCTGCGCCTTTCTTCTACGCCTAACTCTCTCATTCTCTCATCCAGAATATAATCCAATGTTACCTGAGATGCCGATACAGGTTTAGCATGAGCTCTATTGCGAATCACATTGATATCAGCCGCTGCCTTATCCTTATCATTTAAAGCCAGATAAGCCTCAGCCCGTAACAAGTAAGTCTCGGCAAGCCTGAACATATATTGATCCGTATATGTAGCACCGGCTCCACTGTTAAGCGCAAAAGTTTTGGAATTGGAATACAAACCATCCGGATGATTATACGGAGTAGTACACTTGGATTGATAAGCATAGAGCGGACGGGATGGAACCGTAACCCCTGCTGGCGGATTCTGAGTGTCAATGGTATCCCCGTAAAGTTTGGCATACTCTTTATTGTGAACTGCAAACTTTCTCACAAAATTATGATTTGCGTTTCTCATGTCTCCATAAAAATCATCTTTCCATATCTCATCACTGAAATATCGGGTCGAAATGGCCCAACCAATGCCACGACCTCCGGTATAGTCACCAATCGGCCAGCTAAAAGGATTCATGCCATGTGCTTTCACGTCACGAACCATCGGAGCATGATGCCTTTCCAAAGTGTATGTCTGGTCTTTGGCTGTCAAGGAACCACTGCCGCCAGGAGTGTCAGTTTCAATCTGAATAACCCAGATTCCTTCTGTGTTTCCGGAACCCCTGTTCTGATTGTTTTTTCGGAATAAATCCCAATATACATCTCCCGGAACTTCATTGGCTCTAGAACCAAAGCGATTGTACATCAGTCCGGTAGCCGGATCATCGATGACTGTTGTGGCAGCATCCACCGCTTTCTGATATTGAGCTGTTGCCAGATAAAGTTCTGAGAGCAAATGATATGCAGCCGCATTAGAAACTTCTCCATCCTGCACACTGGACAAACTGGGTAAATGAGCAGCTGCAAACTCTACATCCGTAAGTGCCTGCTTCAACACCTCTTCTTTGGATGCCCTGACATAATCAAACTTGGGTTCGACGACTTCCGTCAATAAAAGAGGTACCCCACCGTAAAGATAAGCCAAGGTCCTATATGCAAATCCTCTAAAAAAACGGGCTTTGGCTTCGGCAATCGTCTTTTGTTCCTCCGATACTTCAGAAGCAGGCAGACGGTCGATAATAGTATTAGCAGTTGAAATGGTATGATAAAGCAATGACCAGTGTACCGATGCAATATTACCGGTTGAATGATAAGCTGAAATCATATTGGAATGTCGCTCCGTACCATTCGGTTCGCCATCATAAACAATATCCGTACCATAAAGGTAATCCATCGGACGATTTTCATCCCTACTATAGAATTCTCTTCTTATCAGGTAATAGAGATTATTTACAGAACAATCAATATCCTCTTGGGTAAGAAAAGAATTGGTTGCACTCATAAAATCCAAAGGCTTCTCATCTAAAAAAGAACTGCTGCACGAACCCAACACTGCCGAAAGCAACAAGCTAATAGTATATATTTTTATTTTCATAATAAATCAGATTAATAAGTAAGACTAACACCAAAAGAAAAACTTCTCATTACCGGTCTGCCCGAATAAGTACTTCCGGCTTCCGGGTCCCAACCATGCCATTTTGTAAAAGTCAGCAGGTTTTTCCCACTGAAAAACAGATCAATTTCACTCAAACCGACCTTATTCGTAACAGACTTCGGAAAAGCATAAGACAATGAAACATCCTGCAAACGTACAAAGCTCCGGTCTTCATATACCGTAGGAGTTATTTTCGGGGTACTGATGGAACGTGCATAGACTGCATCCGGATTACGCGGTGACCAGTAATCCCATGCACTTATACGATTCCAGCGCAGATTATTCTGATCTCTAACTAACGAAGAAGAGTTGGCTGCCAGATATCCATCCTTTCCTCCTTGAACAGAATTGATAAAGAAACTAAGCGTGAAGTTCTTATACTCCAACGTATTCATAATACCAAACCGGTAAGCCGGATCTCCTTTACCTAAAATGACACGGTCTTCAGGAGTTATTTCTCCCTCTCCGGTCATATCTACAATACGATAATTACCCGGATAGAAACCGGCAGGTATATCATCACCCAACTGATAAATGCCATCCACTACATACCCATATACCGCAGAAATGGGCTGGCCTATAAACAGGTTACTGGATATGTTATCATCCTCTATGCCATCTCCGTCATTATCTTCTCCTGTCAAAGTTACGATTTTATTAGAGTTTGTCGAGAAATTGAGTGAGGTAGTCCATTTAAAATCAGAAGTCTGTATATTCTTCGAAGTGAGAATAAATTCGAAACCCTTGTTTTTGATTTTTCCAAGATTAGAAGCAATCTTTGAAAATCCCGTAATATCGGGTAAAGCCACATCATACAATAAGTCTTTTGTTGTTGTCGAATAGTATTCTACAGAACCGGTGAGTCTTTGGCCCAGAATTGTGAAATCAAGACCTAAGTTTATCCCTGCTGTTTTTTCCCATTTCAGATTACTATTTCCCAAAGCTGAAATTTCCTGTCCGATTACAGGCTTTCCACCATCACCAAAAATATATCTGATCTCAGAAGCCACTGTGGACAAAGATTTGTATCTGCTAGTCTGATTTCCACTGATACCATATCCCCCACGCAGTTTCAGATAATCAATCCAGGGTATTTTAAAGAAAGACTCTTCTGAGATAATCCATCCCAAAGCTATGGAAGGGAAAGTGGCATATTTATTATTCGCCGCAAATCCCGAAAAACCATCTCTACGCACTGTACCCGTTATCAAATACCGGTCCATTAAACGATAACTGACCCTGGCCATCTGATAACAAAGAGCCTCTCTCCAAGCATCCGAATATACATAGCGCGTTGTTGCCTGTTCCAGACTATTATAACCCAATGTCATGCGTGTAAATCCCTGTCCCAAAGCCTTTGTATAATCGTATTTACGCTCCGAAGCCCCATATAATAATGTGGCATCAATATGATGTTCGCCAAATGTAGCATTGTAAGCCAGAATATTGTCTATAGTATAATCATAGTAGCCGGTATGCTCTTTATAAGCCTCTCCTTGCAGATTGTATCCATACTGGCTGGCCTGAAAATGATTGTCTATCCTATAGTTATTTCCAAAATTCAACCGATACACTAACCCTTTAAGAGGCAATTTTATTTCGGACGATATATTACCGAAAAAGTAATTATGACGCTCGTAATCATCAATATCCGATCCCATAAAAGGATTGGTATCCAATGTATTAAAAGGATATGGCTTTATCTTACCATCTGCGTCATAAGGTTCAATCAATGGAGATTGGGTTATCAGATTCCACAAACCAGGCTCCGCACCATCCTGATTCACAAATGCACCAAAGGTCTGAATTCCTATTTTCCACCAGGGAGCTATTTCCGCATTCAAATTCAGACGAACGCTGTTTCTTTTAAAATCATCATTCACAATAAATCCACGTTGATCCGTATTGGAGTACGAAAGCATATAATTGATGGATTTACTGCCACCGGATATATTAAAACGGTTTTCAAACAGATGCCCGCTTTGTGTTCCTTCGTCCCACCAGTTATAATTATAAGGACTGACATTTCCATTTTCATCCCTCAACGGAGCATCCGGCAATTTAGACGCGAGGTCAAAATCCGGATTAGGGGTAGTATAATCAGGTCCAAGGAAAGCCTCCGTATAATAGAAGTCTCTGACATTATCCAGATACTCTTCACGATTCATCGGACGATAATTGTGGGTCGGGTTAGAAAATGTATAACTGCTGGAGAAAGTGATTTTCGGTTTCCCTTCCACACCTTTTTTAGTAGTAATCATAACTACTCCATTGGCTGCCTGTGCACCATATACAGCAGTAGAACTTGCATCTTTCAGGATATCAACAGATTCAATGTCATCAGGATTTATTGAAGATAATGAACTTGTATAAATGATACCGTCCAAAATAACCAGCACATCCTTGTTTCCTCCCAAAGTATTCGTACCACGGATAGACATCGACGGAGTACCTCCCGAATTAGTCACCTGCCCAATATTAAGTCCCGGAACATTTCCCTGTAAAGATTGTAATACATTTGAATTAGGAGACCTTTTCAACGTTTTAATATCTGCACGTATAACGGCACCCGTCAAGTCAGCCTTACGTTGTGTTCCATATCCCACTACTACCACTTCATCCAATGCTTTCACATCTTCTATCAAACGTATATCAACAACCGTTCTATTTTTCACAGGCACTTCCTGAGTAATAAAACCGATATAAGAGACAACCAAAATATCATTCGGAGCAGCCTGAAGGTGATAGTTTCCGTCTATATCCGTTATAGTCCCGGTATCCTTACCTTTCACCTTTACATTCACACCAATAATCGATTCACCGGATGTATCCGTGATTTGCCCTTTGATATTCAAATCTTGCGCAAAACCGGACACTGAGAAAAAAAACAAGAAAATCCAAATAAAAAAATGTTTCATAAATAATAGTGATTTAAAATTAACTACTTAAACTAATTCATTATATTTCTCAATTAATGAAATTAAAAAGAACTGTAACTCTTATGTGCTTCTCATAGGCAATCATTTTAAGGTTTCACATAGATGGAGAATTAGCTCTCCAAAAGATTTCACCGGACAAAAGTAAATTCGAGTCAAGACTTCAGGCATCTGTATCATTCAGAATACCGCCGTTATTTTTTCAATGACAGAATTGTAGGTGATTTTTGGAAGGATTGCGACTATCATTATGCTGATTAATGCTGATTTTTGTATTTGTTTGAGATTAAGTAGTAATTTTGAAGATGAAAACAGTAGAAAGATGAAACAGAACGGCCCATTTAAGTTAATCTTATTATTCTCGTTAGTAGTTTACTCCATAGAAGGTTTCTGCCAGCAGATTCCGACTATTAATTTAGTCATGAAAGATGGACTATCCAGTAACTATGTAACAGATATTGCCCAAGACAAATATGGCTTCACATGGTTTGCAACCAAATATGGACTTAATAGATTCGACGGAGACAAATTTACTGTCTATCTAAAAGAACCCAATAAAGAATTGCTTAATAGCAACGATATTAATAAAATTGCTACAGACACTATTAATAATAAGGTATGGATTGCCAACAGATGGATGGGCGTGAACGTATTTGATTGTGCAACACAGCAATTCTCATCTTTTTTGCATGATAAAAATAGCCCGGAGACACTGATATCCAATGAAATAAAAGATATTCTGGTCACTTCCAACGGGAATGTATGGATTGCAACGAATCAAGGATTAGATTTATATAATCCCGACAATTCACAGTTCATACATTATAATACATCGACAGTTCCTGATTTTCCCTCAAATGATATCATGACACTGGCTGAAGGCAGTAATGGTGATTTATACATCGGACATACCTATAACGGATTCACTATTTTCTCTCCGGATAACAACAGTTTTAAGAATTTCACTCATTCACCTCAAAACAAAAATTCACTTCCGGATAATACTATCCATTCTATATTTGTTGATACCAATTCTAAAATCTGGATTGCAACCAACTGCGGACTATCGCTTTTTGATCCCTTCAGAGAAACATTCCGCAATTTCAAAGATGTCAGTGGAATTCACTATACGATGCAAGGAGCTGTCTATAATGTCTATAGTACCAGTGATGGCCGAATATGGGTAGGTACAGTCTCTGATCTTTGTTATTTTGACTCCAAAGACACAGACCTGATTTTATCCGGGAAAAAGAATGTTAATCATATGTTTATTCAAGATATTTATTGGGGAATATCAAATCCAACCGTTTATTGTGTCTTTGAAGACTCTTTCAAAAACATTTGGATAGGTTCAAACGGCGGAGGAGCCAGCTTTATCAGCAGCACTTCATCCTTCTTTCATAGTTGGAGAATCAATAAGATACCGGGAGTCACTAACGGGCTCAATGACAAAGAAGTATTAACAATATGTGTTGCTGACAATGGCAATGTATGGATGGGAACCGACGGGGGAGGTATCAATGTCAACATTGATGGTAAGAATTGTATGTTTTATTCCCATGATACAGGAGATATCTCATCAAATGCTTATCATTCTTCTCTAAAAGATTCTAACGGAGATTTATGGTTTGGAAATATGTATAATGAAATGGGGATCGATATTTTTATAAGCAAAGAAGACAGATTCATCCATTACACTCCGCAGGGAAACGGTTCGGTTATCTATTGTCTCTTTGAAGACAATCAGAGAAATGTGTGGATTGGCAGCAGCAACGGGTTGGAAATTTACAACCTGATAACTAAGAAAAAAGATTTTCTAAATAAAGAGAACAGCCAACTATTAACTAATGAAATCAGAGCTGTTTCACAAGATAAAAACGGGAATATATGGATCGGCACTCTCAATAAAGGAATTAGTATATATAATCCGGAGAGTAAGACCATGAAACATATAAATGAGCACACTATATTCGAAAATTGTGTAATCAATCAGATATTCAGGGATTCTAAAAACAGAATTTGGATTGCAACAACAGAAGGATTAGTCTTATTCCCCAATGAGCAGTCAGATACTTACCAATTGTTTAATACCCAAAACGGATTAGCCTGCAATTTAGTCTGTTCCATTGAAGAAGATTCGGAAGGTAATATCTGGCTGAGCACCCATTCAGGTATCAGTTGTTTCATCGAGTCAGAGCAAAGATTCCTAAATTATGACCATAAGGACGGTACCCTATTCGGTACATATATGAACAACTCAGTTGGTAAGGCACAAGACGGAACTATTTATTTCGGCAGTATCAATGGTGTGTGCTACTTTAACCCCAAAGACAGACCTTCGAATATAATTCTTCCTCCGGTAATATTTACCGATTTCAAAGTCTATGGCAGAAACCCTCACGAAGATGCAATTGACACATCCATACCTATGACAAACGGAAAAATCATGCTTAACCATAATCAGAATATATTCAGCATAACGTTCAACGTCATGAACAAATCCCTGCAAGGTAAAGTTGAATATGCCTATAAACTGGAAGGATTAGAGGAAAACTGGATTAATATAGGAGGAGATAATCAAGTTACATTTCGCAATATTCCTTATCGTAACTATAAATTGCATATTAAGGCGCGTTATAAAAATCAGGAATGGCAAACTAACTACTCAACACTGTTCATCAGCATCAATCCTCCGTTTTGGCTCAGTTGGTGGGCTAAATTGATATATATAGTAAGTATAGCCACCATTGTATTCTTCATTATCAAATCTTATAAAAAACGTTTGCAGTTACGTAGTTCTTTATCACTCGAAAAAGAAAAAGCCCAGAAACAACAGGAATTAAATGAGGAACGATTGAGATTTTATACCAATATCACTCACGAACTGAAAACTCCATTAACATTAATACTCGGCCCACTTGAGGACCTACAATGCGATTCAAGAATACAAAAAGAACACATGAAAAAGATTTCTCTTATTCATAAAAGCACAATCCGCTTGCTAAATCTGGTCACTCAAATATTGGAGTTCCGTAAAACAGAAACCCAAAACAAGAAGTTATGTGTAATTGAAGGAAACATTGTCGAAAAGATTCAGGAAATCGGTTTCAAATATAAAGAACTGAATAGGAATGCCGATATCACATTTGATATGATTACTGATACAGACAAAATACAGATATATTTTGACCAGGAAGTAATTTCCATGATTGTTGATAACCTTTTATCCAATGCATTCAAATATACCTATAAGGGAACCATCACGCTTGCTTTGCGGTCAGTAATAGCTAATGATGTAGAATACACCGAAATTGAGATAGCTGACACAGGAATCGGAATCCCCCAAGAAGATATCTCACGTATATTCGAACGGTATTATCAAACTAATATAAGAAAAAACATACCCGGATTCGGTATAGGACTCGCTTTAGTGAAAAACCTGGTAGATTTGCATGAAGGAACTATCCTGGTGGATAGTGAGCCTAATGTAGGTTCATCCTTCCGTGTCCGGTTAATAACCAATAATTCCTATCCCGATGCCATACATATCAATACTAATCTCAAAGAATCCATAGATGAAGAGAAATCAAGCAAACCCATCGTTTTAGTAGTAGAAGACGAGGGCGACATCCGTGATTATATTGCTGAAGCACTGATGGGTGCTTACGATGTTATTGTTGCAGAGAATGGAGAACAAGGATGCCAGGTTGCCTTCACAAGTATTCCCGATATAGTTATCAGTGATATCATGATGCCCGTGAAGGATGGGATCGAATTATGCAAGGAAATTAAAAATAACATTGCAACCAGCCATATTCCTGTAATACTACTGACAGCGAAAGACACATTACAAGATAAAACAGAAGGATATGATGCCGGTGCCGATTCCTACGTCACCAAACCTTTCAGTGCATCTTTACTTAAAAGCAGAGTGGCCAATCTATTGGAAGGAAGAAAGAAAATAGCTTCTTTAATATCTTCAAGCACCCATCTTAAGCAATCTATCATCAAAGAATCATTAAACAAAATAGATAATGAATTCATTGAAAGAATAACAAAGATCATAGAAGAAAACTTGATGGATGAGAAAATAGATGTGCCTACAATAGCCCAGGAGTTATCAATGAGTTATTCTTCTCTTTACAGAAAAATAAAAGCCCTGACTGGGATGTCAACAGGAGAATTTATCCGTAAACTGAGGCTCAGGAAGGCAGAGCAACTATTGCTCTCAGGAAAGTATAATATTTCAGAAATAGCCCATCAGGTTGGGCTGAACTCTGTATCTTATTTCAGAGAATGCTTCAAAGAGGAATACGGAATGTCTCCATCAGAGTATATAAAGCAGTTGAAGTAAACAAGAATCTCCCCTAAGTCCATTTCTTAAGGGAGATTCTACTTAAACTATTTTGTAACAATTGGAATTATCAATAAAGCATGATCTGATCCAAAACAACACCCTCGTCCAATGCCTTAATCACCAGTTTATGCGATTCTCGTTTGCCGACAGGCAGTTTCACTTTTCGTATCGCTTGATTGCGCAACACATTTTCTTTCCATTCTTCGCTACGCCCTTTGGTTTCATAAGAAACGGTTTGCGGAGCCGATTTATCAACTGACAGTGTGAAACGCAGTTGTTTTTCATCCATAGGATGATTGGGTAACAAGCGTATTTCAACTTCCACAGAATCGGTTTTCCAATCATCAAAAGCAAAAGTAAGAGAAGTGTTTTTGTCGATACCTGCCGCTTTGCCCTCATATCCCAGACCTTCGCACTGTAAAGGATTTCCGGCTGTACAATCCATAGCATTCCATTTATAGGCAGGAGTTTCCTCATTTACCATAGGTGTAACGACAGTTTCATGTGCCACACGTTTAAAGACAGGAAGTTTGCGGGGTTGGAAATCCATCATGTGAATCCACTTTCCGTTTTGCAAAGCGTTATACCGACGCGTCAGTGAAACAATGCTATCGAAAGCCGCATCACTTTGTTCCCAATCGACCTTTCCATGACGGGCAAGTTGCGCATTCAGGAGCTTCCGGTTCATTTGGTCGGCAGCTTGTACGGGATATTTTACCAATTGCATATAGGCATC
The DNA here is from genome assembly GCF_036416795.1 of Bacteroides sp. MSB163. Taxonomy (NCBI): domain Bacteria; kingdom Pseudomonadati; phylum Bacteroidota; class Bacteroidia; order Bacteroidales; family Bacteroidaceae; genus Bacteroides; species Bacteroides maternus. Next base: position 47,729 of record NZ_CP143867.1, read on the forward strand.
CTTCCGGTGGATAGGAAGTTTGGCCTCAACTTCTTCGACTACGGAAGACAAAGCAGCATAATCTTTCAAACGTTGACGAATGGTCTGTTCACTCCAAGGCAGGTCTTTTACTTTCTTATAAATAGGGTCACGTTCTTCTTCACGCGTATTTCCCATGAACTCGGGCTTGCGGATATAGGCCAAGCGGTAATGCTCTTGCATAACCGGAAGCAGAGTCTTTGCGTATTCCGTACCAAACTCTCTGCCCAGCCAATTCTTTAAATGGGCGGTAACACCTTCTTCGACCACTTGTTCTATATTCCATGCCATATCGAGGAATAGCTCAATCTGATATTCGGCAGGTTTGATATCACCTACATTCAGTACCCACATTTTCTGAATGCCACGGTCATAGGCCAGTTTCATCTGCTGATAGAGCAGATACGGGCTGAAGGTGCCCAGCCAAAGATAATCGTGCGGACGTCCCCAATAGGATACGTGATAATAGATGCCGTTTCCACCTTTGCGAACTTGTTCTTCCGGCGTAGGGAAGTGACGGATATAGCCATAATTATCATCACACCAGATCAGCGTTACATCATCCGGCACCTTCAATCCGGCATTATAAATGTCGAGTACTTCCTTGTAAGGTATGAAAGCCTGCGGAATGGCGGTAACATCTTTATTCACATACTTCTCCAGCAAACCACGCTGGTCTTTAAGCACGCGTTCCAACACAGCTTTCTGTTCTTCAACTGTTTTAGCTCCCTGCATTTGCCCGTCGTGCACGCCACGCATACCCAAAGTATAGATATTTTCTTGTCCTGCCACTTCTTTCACGCGGTCTTCCCAGAATTTGTAAACGGAGGCACTGTTATTCACATAGTCATAATCGCCCTCTCCCCTTCTTCTCCATTCGCCGGCAGCATTGCACACCATTGGTTCGCAATGGGAAGAACCGATAAAGATACCGAATTCGGCAGCTACTTCCCGGTTACCTTTTGTCAGGAAAAAGGGCAAGGTACACTCGTGCATGGCAGGCCAATAAGTGTTAGCCCGCAGGCGGAGCAATAATTCAAAGATGCGACGGTTCGTCTTAGGACCGATTTGTTGCTGATCGGCAGGCTCGTAATTCTTACTGCTCCAAGGCATCAATCCCCAATCTTCATCATTGATGAAGATGCCACGGTATTCTACGGAAGGAGACTGTGTCGTTTGGTAATTTGCGGGTAAAGTGAAAGATGTCTTTTTTTCCGGCACTACATCCGCCCACCATTCCCACGGCGATACTCCTATCAGGCGGGAAAGCTCCATAATACCATAAGCTGTACCATGTGCATCGCTTCCGGCTACCAGTAGTTTTCCATCCGGTAAAACAGTCAGAAGAAAGGCTTGTCTTTTATCTTTCAGACAAGAAATATCCACACCAGTTGCCTCTACCAATGAAGTTTTTCCTACAGTTCCCACTATGATATCCCCTTTCCGGGTATCTGTAATGGCGGGAGCTGAAAATACCGATTGATAATCACGCGCAAACAATTTCAAGGCGGTTTGCACCACTTGTGCTTCTGTTTTGTCACAGGCCAATGTAACCGATTGTCCGAAACGTAAATTAAACTGTGCCCAGCCAAGCTGCGCAATAAAAAGCAAAATTAAACTGATAACCCCTTTTTTCATATATTCCAAGTTATTTTTCAAAGATACATTCTATCATTCGGTTAGAAAGCTTATTTTTATAGCTCCCCCATACGGAGTGAAATCAAAGACCAGCTTATCATCCCGCTCTTTTAGCAACAGACTCTTTCCATTTTGAGACACCTTCACTTTTTCCCTTCCTTTCTTATCCAACACCATTGTCAAAGGTTCGTCGAATAATTCTTTGTCCAGCGACAAACGAGGTGTAACCACCCACTGCGATTTCTTTTTCACAATATCCAGTTGTACATTCTTCCGTTCTTTCACATAAGCCGCTACTTCACGGAAAGTACCTACCCAAATATTGTCTTCCTGATTCTTTACTCTACGAAAATGTTCCCATAATATATTCGGGGAAGTGAAAGCATCATAACCGGTAGAGATACCATGTATCATAGCCACTCCCCAATCACCGGCAATCATGAGTTCCTTCACCCATTTATCCAGTGATTCAACTGTAGATTTCGATTTATCACCACCCACCCCATATTGCCTTGTACGGGTAGCCACTCTACCTTCAGAAGCTTTCCGCAATATCACTTCATCAAAGGCATTGAACGGATAACAGAATGTTAGAGGTTTCTTACCTATCATTGCTCCAATAATGCTATCATTCTTCTCTATTTCCATTTTCACTCCATCTGAGTTAAGATGCTTCAAATTCGCGTGCGACCAGCTATGATTGGAGATTTCATGTCCTTTGTCAGACATTTCTTTCATCTGCGGCCAAGTCATACGTGACTTACCTTGCTGTGCAATGTCATGCTCTATAATATTCCCACATATCCAAAAAGTTCCTTTGAATCCAACCTTCTCCATTTCTGGGAAAACAAGCGTATAGTGCTCCTGTAGACCATCATCAAAAGTATAGCTGACAGCACATTCCTTATTGTCCTTATAGTCAGCTACATATACTTCCGGATCACGGTAGCGAATATATGGCACCAGTTCCGGCACTACTTTGGCTACAGCCTCAATAGCAATCCCTGCCACCACTTTTCCACCATATATATTCAGGTGGGTATTATCTACCTTTCCTTTCGGACAGAAGTCATACTTACCCGCAGGCACCCACATAAAGAGTTCCTTTGATTTTTCCACTCCCATCCCAACTACCAAGTCATGAGTTAATTTGTTCAAATCGACAAAAGGTACTTCCATTTCTTCGGCTACCCTGCGGGGAGAAATCAAATATTCTCCATGTGTATCTACCAATATATTTCCTTCTTTTTCATAGCTACCCTTATTTTCCGTTGCCCCTTCCGGTGGAAAATTCCTGCGCACAATTGAATTAAACAACACCGGATAAGCTCCTTTCTCACGTGTCTCTGTTACAAAACGGCGCAGGTTATTATCAAAAGTACTTCCCGGATCAGTGTGGAGTTTCTCCGATGGCTTTTCGTCATTATGACCAAACTGGATAAATACATAATCACCTTTCTTCAGCCTTGCAACAACTGTATCCCAACGTCCTTCATTGATAAAACTAAGCGAACTCCTTCCATTCCGGGCATGGTTCTCAACCACAACATCATCAGTCAAGAAGTTAGGAAGCATTTGTCCCCAACCACGCTCAATATTACCATTCCTCAGACTTTTGTCGGCCATGGTAGAATCACCAATCATAAAGATGGTAATGGTATCTTTCTTTTCAGCTGTAAAAGCCGAAAAAACCAACAATGCACAAAGTACAGACAGTAGCTTGATTTTCATGTTTCTCATTCTATAAAAATTTCAGCAAAGATAAGAAAGAATAGCAAAAGGATGCATGGAGTAATGTACCATCCTTTGTATTATCGTACATATCAAAAGCTATAAATGGCGTCAACCGTCACAAAACTATTATCACTTCCATAGATTGTTTTCGTTTTATCTGTCCATATTGGCATAATGCCTGTTACTTCTATAAGTAATGTATAATCTCCTTTTGACATCTTTGGAGTCATGATACGAATTGCCTTTTCCGGGTACTTACTATAAAAGTCAACCAATGAGGAATAAACCGTATCTTTCTTATCATTTAATACACTTACTTTGGCATATCCGCTGTGAGGATTTGATTCACCCACTACCGCAATATGTGTCCCTTTAAAAGGAATGGCTAAAATACTTCCTTTCGTATTTGAAGCCAAGCGACTATTTTCCTCTTTCCAATCTCGTGTGAATTCCATTTCTTTGATAGGAATCTCTCTCCCTTTCTGCAAGGCATCTACCGGCTTTAAAGTGTTTATGTCCCAACATTGCCAATATTCAGGTATTGATATTTTTATTCCATCCACCTGCAAAGGCATCCATACATAAGTTGCCGCCGAAGCCTGATGAGGATATGACCAGCGATCACCCATAAACATCGGAATTGTGTCATTGCCCCGTTTCAACGGAAAGACAAACGTACTTTGTGAATTATAAGTCAGTTTTCCTGCCGGACAGAACAACCCTTGCTTGGTCCAAGGACCTTCAATTTTCGGTGCCGTAAAATAGAAATTATCATTCTTCTCCCAACTGGTCAGATTGGAGTAGAGCATATAATATATACCGTTTTTCTTAAACATGGCAGGCGATTCTCCTGAGCCTTTCACATAAGCTACCTCCGCCTCTATGGAACGATAATCATCACTCAGCCGATAAATAGGTCCATGATGGATAAGCAAGTAACCTTTACCGTCCGTATCCTGAAAGGTTCCCATATCCCAACGTTTAACAGGCTTTCCATCATGAAGTAAAGGACCTTGCAACTTATACTCTCCATTTATTGTGCTGCATGTAGCATAGCCAATGTAAGGATCCTTATACCCCATATCATCCGCATGCATATACATGACGTATTCTCCTGTAGAGGGACATTTCATCACCTTTACCCGTTCACCTACCCGGTCGGGGCCCAAAATACCGTCAGGTTGTACCGGCAGCACTACCCTTTCAAATTTCCAGTTCACCAAGTCATCTGAAGAATAGCAGCTAAAGCCCGGAAAAGCATTACTTTTATCTGATTTATATTCACCGAAAAGGTAATATCTACCGTTATCCTCCACTATGCAGGCACCGTGTGCATTTACTATATTTCCTTGATTATCGAACCAAGGGACTCCATTATAAACAATCTTTCCGGAACCCTCATTCGAGATTCCTGCACACCCTACACAAAAAAAAGCTACTAACAAAAGCAATTTTATCATATCTATTATCTATTAGAAAACAAAATTATTTATCACCTGTACGGTTCAATACGGAATAGGAAACATTCTTTTCTACCACATTTTCCGTGTAATCTACCTTCTTTACAAAATCTTTTACCTCACCCACATATACATCTTCAATCACTATATTCCTGGCAGGAAGTTTGGCATCTCCTTTCAGTTCGTAAATGGCATCAGCCGAAGTACATGTCACATTTTTCATATAAATGCCATCAATACGCGTAATGCGTTCCTCATACGTAGGAACAAGATCTTTCCATTGGTAAAGCACATCTGTATCTATTTCAAGTACCCGTTGTACATGCCCGGCTTTGATATTCTCCATGTGGATATTCTCCACAAATGCTCCACGCCGATGATTGGTCTTGACAAAAAAGAGCCTTCTGACGGATTGTGGCACTTTGCAATCATGCATATACACATTACGGATACCCCCTGAAATTTCACTGCCAATACCCAGTAAAGTATGCCCCTCTACAATGTCGCAATTACGGATTACAATATTCTCTGTTGGTGTATTCAGACGCCATGCATCACGGTTACGTCCCGCCTTGATTACCACCGCATCATCTCCTTGATCGAAAGTACAATCTTCCACCAAAAAGTTACGGGTCATCTCAAGGTCAATCCCATCGTTATTGTGTCCATGAGCTTTTACATCCAGATTACGAACAATGCCGCCATCACACATATACATATGCACAGTCCAGAATGGGCTTTCCCTGATTTTGAATCCATCAAGTAAGATATTCCTACAACGATTGAATTGTATCAGATGCGGACGCAAATGGTTCTCCCCTACAGCCATCTCTCGTTTTTCTACAGGAACATCTGTAGATGCCATCGTATAAAGTTCTTTCAATGCATTCATGTGAGCCTCGGGACGAGCAAACCAGACTTTCCAAGTATCCATTTTAGGCTTCAGCATTCCTTTGCCTGTTATAGCTATATTCTCACACTCAAAAGCATAAATTAATGGAGAATAGTTATAACACTCCATGCCTTCCCATGAAGTCATTACAGATGGTAAATAATCAGACGGATTATCAGTAAAGCGTAATACCGCATTCTCTGCCAGATAAAGATTTACATTGCTTTTCAAATGTATCGGTCCTGTAAGCCATTCTCCTTCAGGCACTAATACTCTGCCACCTCCTGCTCTATTACAAGCATCTATTGTCTTGGCTATTGCATCTGTGTTGCAGACTTTTCCTCCCTTTACAGCGCCATATTGCACAATAGAAAAATCTTTCTCCGGAAAGATAAATTCTTTTATCGGTTCCATCGGGAAAGGAGCATCTATGTTTACTGTTACATATTGTCCAAAGACAGGAAGCAAAGCCGGCACAGCCAAGCCCAATACTGCTAAAATTCTTATAAATACTTCTTTTTTCATAGTATTCATTTCTATAATCCTTTATTCACCAATAGGTAATACACTAATGCCCAATCCTGATCGTTAGCATAAGGATCATAAAATTGTGCTTTTACTCCATCAATCTTGTATGGATACATATAAGCACATGAAGCTCTTCCATCCTCAAAGAAAAGACAAAGATTATTTCTCACCACATTCTCTGCACGCACTTGGTAAGATGTATCACCCGTGCATAATGCATAATAGTAGTATACGGCTCCGGTCACTGTACTCCAATAGTGCGGGAAAGTATCACCAAACATTTCACATTTACCAAACCAATGCCCATCCCAATGGCGAATAGCGACTTCATTCAAATGATAACTGGGCTGAAACCCATTGAAAGCTTCCAATACGGGCATCTGCCGTTTCACCTCATCCAAATACTTCTGAATACCCGTTTCCAGATAAAGCTGTGCCAAAAACAGTATAGCCGGAGCTACAATACTCTGTTCATAATTCACTTCATGTGCCGGATAATTCAGACCATTCTCTACAAATATATCTCCTGTCCTGATGAAGTCTTTCATCAAGTCTTTATATTCTTTTTCCATTCCAGCCACCTTCAGACTCTGCAATCCCAACCTGACAGGGATCCCTATCGCATAAAAGCCATGACCAAACTGACGAAACATAGACTTAAGTGTTTTATAGCCATCCGTTACGAACTGCCTGTCACCCGTCAACTTATACATCTGGAAATAAAATTCAGCTACCCACATATAATTATATCCTCGGTTCCGTTGCTTCTTATCCACACTGGAATAAGTGACATAATCATCCGTCTGTAACTTACTACGTACAAACCTAGCATATCTTAAAAGCGACTCTTTTAATGCAGAATCTTTAGTCAGCAAATATTGTTTAGCCAGCAGTACTCCCATTCCCAAGCGCTCCGCACCTTCATCACGATCTACGGGATTACAGTTCGGCGTATCATTCAGGTAAATGCTGTCCCCTTCATTATCGTAAACCATGTAAGCACCGTCACGCAAGTCAGCAGGATTATTCATTTGTTGATTAGTACGTATAAAGTTAACCCGTTTTTGTATCAGTTCATCCACAGAGTTAATTACCAGACAGTCAGCGTGCGTTTGTTTGTTCCCATTGTAATAGAAATCAAAACGGATTTCGCCAGCTTGTTCTATAGGTGTTTCTATTATATAGATATTTCCTTTTCGCTTTACTGCCACCGGTACACCGTTTATCATAGCTCTGCATGTCTTCAACGGTTTCAGGCTACGAAGTTCTACATGGGCAACCTCTCCTTTTTGATACACATATTTATCACACGATACAAGCACACTCCCCCGTTCTAAAAGTTTATTGCAAAAATCATCATTACCCCCATGAGCAAAGATATACCATTCCAAAGAATAGCTTTCTCCGGGTTTTAGTTGCATATCGGGCACATTTAATGCAAAGATCCCTCTGGTATGTGAGTTTGCTTTCTTACGTCCTCGTTCCCATATTTCATAACTCTTTACAGCACCTTCTGTCACCATCAATCCTAAGTGAGGTGCATAAGCTCCCATGCGAATAGCATTGACATAAGCGGCATTTTCACCTTCCCATATCTGAACATTGGCACGGGAATTCATACATTCCTGCGCACTGGGATAATTGTCATTGAAAGGAGTATAAATACCCATATCATAAAGGGATACAGCTTCTTCACCTATATTAGTGAAAGTATACCTTTCCACTAAATTATCCTCTTCCAGCCTTCGCTTAATCTGAATGCGGATATCACTCTCACGGTACATTACTTCCATACCGTCCGCACTGATTTCAACCGGATTCTTCCACTCTTTCTTAATACTTTCCCGTCCTTTAGTTACAGTGAAATATCCCAGACCCCAGCCATAATTTTCTTTCACCCAGGCATATTGAGTGCCGTCAACTCTCACCAGCCAGTTCATACCACGCGCGTCCCGCTGTATCTTTAGTTCACTAAGAGCTCCGGTCGACGAATTGACTTTCAACTCAATAGGACTATTTCCGGCAGATAAAAGACTGGCTACCATCAACAGACTAAAAGCAGCTCCAAGTTTCTTTAATAACCCATTTCTCATATTAACGATTCTTGATTCAAATTAAAATTGAATTGTAGTTTAAATGAGAGGTCATTTGCTCTAACAGTAAATGCCCCTCTCAATCACCTATGAACTTTATTGTTCAGCAGCCATATCTGCACTCACAGGCCAATAAGGATTCTGATAAATAGGAGAACTCTCAACTGTCACCCCATCGGAAGATGTAATGAGAAATTGCTTTGCCATGATCGGTTCCAGATAATGAGCCATCTTCCATTTGTAACCCTCATAACACTTCTGAGTGCTGGTTCTGCGATAAGGACGAAGATATTCACTATCCGATTTCTGCGATACGGTTGCATTTACCGAACCATCTGCTACCAACCCTTGATACCATTGTTCCATCGGTGTATTCCAAAGATGCATTCCTTCTGGAATATAAGGAGTTGAAATCATCTGATCCATAGCTCTCCAACGACACACATCCATATAACGCAAACCTTCAGAGAGGAATTCCGAACGACGTTCGCGACGAATATTATATAATGTCTTATCCGTCAAGATCTTTCCTGCAGAATAAGCCCCCCAATCATTTTCCGCTTCCTTCGCCATATCAGTGGCAGCAATTGTAACATCAATATCTTCGTTTACATGGGCACGGCGACGGATAATCTGCCAATATTCGCGTGCTGTTCCATCCAATGTCCCATTCTTTTCATAACTGGCTTCCATATAGTTCAGCAATGCTTCTACCGAACGATAAAGTACTACTCCAACAAAGCCGGCCCACACGTCCTGATAGTGTTTCACATCAAAAGAGCCACCTTTTCTCAAAAGATAACCAGTGGTGGCACGTGTCTGATTAGCACCGTCAGTGATACCCGGATAAGGTTGCGTACGATAGAAAGTACTGAGCGGACTTGTTCCATCTATAAGAATGTTCTTCTGTCCGGGTTCTTTCAAAAAGACAGATAAGCGTGAATCTCTGTTGGTACGCACATCTGCAATCGTTTTATCTCCTGTATAATTTCCGTTACCATCCGAATAAGAACCGTTCTTATAAACAGGAGTACCATCCGCCATCAGGAAATTTTGTACACAAGCACGAGTTACACCCAAAGCCCAGTTGCCCTGATTGGCACCAACACATACTCCATGCGTAGACACCCCATACGTATACTGTTTCCAAAGCAAAACTTCGGGATAGGACGAAAGATCATCTGTTGCATACATATCATAAAATGGATTAGTGGGGTCTCCAGAGTTCTGTTGTAATACACCTGTATTCGCAGTCAACGAGTTCTTATATTTTTCAGCCACTTCCTTTGAAGCTGAAATAGCCTCATCAAGAAAATAATTAATTTCACTGTCAATGCTTCCGCCCGGATACTGGTAATTGGCATTATAGTCTTTCGATTTACCCGGCCATCCTTCACCATTGGGAACAAACGCAGTACCTTTAAAATATTTCAGCCAAGTACCTTCATAAAGAGCAACACGTGATTTTAGCAATAAAGCCAGGTCACGATTAATGCGGGTAGTTGTCATGTTTTTCCCTTCCATCAATCTAGCTGCCTTATCCAAATCAGACAAGATAAAACGAGCAACTTCATTACGAGGCATGCGCTTGCTGGCTTCACTCAGCACAACCTCATCATCTGGCAAAGGTTCGGTAATAATAGGAAAATCACCAAAATACTGATAGCGTTTAAAGTATTCAAGTGCACGCAAGGTATACATTTCACCTATATAATGTCTGATACTGGCTAAATCACCGGATATCGTATTCTGTGAACCACTTAAATCATCTCCAAACCGAGGCAACACTTCTGAAAAGAAAAAATTCAATCTATATATAGTTTCAAACGACCAGTTTCCTCCCGAATAGGGCACCTTCCATTGTCCTTCAAAGAAACGATCAGGAGCGGTTTCGGGTATCTGATTATCAGTATATTGGTCATCAGTACCATAATATCCATAATTACTACCAGGAAGAACCCGCGGATATATTTCATCCGCATAGGCCTGTAACTGGGAAACTTCCGTGAAATATTTATCAGGGTCTACGGATGATTTTGGTTCACTATCCAGAAAATCATCACAAGCCGTGAGTCCGAAAACGAATGTTGCGGTTAATGCTATTCGATATAATGTTTTCATATTATTCATCTATTTAAAAAGTTAAACTCAAACCGAATGACCATGTACTTGACAACGGATAAACATTGCCACCGACACCTCCTATACAAGTTTCAGGATCAAAAACGTCAAACAAAGAAGTGAAAGTCAACAAGTTCTCGCCTGAAACAAACAAACGACATTTTGAAATTCCTGCTTTCTTTGTCCATGTCGCAGGTAATGTATAGCCAAGTTGTAGATTCTTCAAGCGCATATAAGCGGCATTCTGCATATAGCGGCTTTGCACACGCTGATTCTTACCACCATCTGCATAACTAAGAAGAGGACGAGGGAAATACGAATTGGTATTCGCCGGAAGCTCATACCCTTCCAGACCGGACGATTCAGCACGGAAGTAGTCATTGTGTTGCACAAATCCTCGTATATGCCATTCACTCACATTACCCCGGACACCCCAGAAATAACCACCGGCATTGTCATTGTTTGTGGTAGAATCACCACCAGGCCAAAAATCATGTTTCAAAACTCCCTGCAAGAAACAACGGAAGTCAAAGCCTTTCCAATCAGCAGTCAGGTCAATACCAAAGAAATAATGCGGGTTAGCATCACCCAATACTTTTAAATCACCATGGTCACTCAAGGTGTTGGCACCCGTAGATATCTTACCATCGCCGTTCAAATCTTTATACATGATATCACCGGCTCCCCACTGTGTTCCGATGGCACTTTGTCCACCTTTAGGCAATGAAGCAAGATGTGCATCCATTTCTTCCTGTGTTTTGGCTATACCTATTGTCTCAAGTCCCCATATCTGGTTTATTTTTTGTCCGGTAATATACGCCCACTTAACTCCCGTGTTAGAACTTCCGGAAGTCAAAGAACCGGTTTTATTACTCGGATAACTGTCTATATAAGTCTGCTGGTCAGACAATGAAACACTGATACCATAATTCAATCCGTTCTTCAGGCGGTCTCTCCACGCCAATGAGACTTCCCATCCTTTTGTTTTCAAATCACAGTTGTTGGTTTGAGGCGGGTTGACACCCAAAGTCAGAGGCAATTCAGGAGCATCTCCCACCATATCTTTTGTATAGCGGACAAAGTAATCGAACGATCCCGTCAACCTATTGTTGAAGAAGCCATAGTCTAACCCGATATCCCAAGTACGGACTTTTTCCCAAGTCAAGACTGTACTAATCAAATCACCTACCTTTGCAGTGTTAGGTTTAGTTCCATTATGTAACCAGCCTCCATCCAGTACACCTAACGTCATAGTACGATAAGTAGGATACCATGTATTCGTATTCTGATTGCCCAACTGTCCATACGAAAAACGTAGTTTCAGCAAATTGGCAACATTCTGCATCGGTTGCCAGAACTTCTCCTGTGCGATATTCCACCCCAAAGAAAAAGATGGAGACCATTGCCAACGATTACCACGACGAAAACGGGAAGTACCATCATAACGGATATTGGCTTCTACCAAATAACGACCTTGATAATCATAGTTCAAACGTCCGAAGAAACCGGCAGTCGCCCATCTGTTGCTATATCCATGCACTGTAGCATCTTTAGCCAAACCGCTATTCAACTGTCCGTTCGTCAAATCAAATTCCGGCATATCCGCCATTATCAATCCATTCTTGAAAACATTCAAGTCACTTTGTTCCATCTCTTCCGCCTGAAATCCGGCCATAATCTTCAGGTTATGCGCCTCATCGAACGTATGTGCATATTCACTATAAATATTCAGATTCAGATAGTTTTCCTTTTTATCTTCCTGATATAATCCTGAATCCTTTTCACGATAAAGTTCGGTTCCAGTGGGTCCCAACTGATATGAAGGCAATGTCGTTTCTTTCACCTTCTGATTCATAATACTATAGTTGAATTCTACATTAGTAATCCAATTCTTTACAGGCTCAAATATAAGGGCTGCCTGATAATAATGGCGGTCAGTCTGTACATCGCGTTGTCCGCCCTGCTCCAACTCTACGGCATTATAGCCAAAGATATTACCATTGGGATCGTACATCGGAATATTAGGCCAGTTCTGCCGACCGAACATCCGGTAAAAGGTATCATTGAACTTACGTGGACGCCATACATCGTTACGTGTGAAACGAGTTGTGAAGTTAAACTTCAACCAATCAGTCAGTTCGCTGGTAAATTTACCTGTGATATTATAGCGTTTCATGCCATCCTCACCGATTTTCAACAAACCACCCTGATCCAGATAATTGAAAGAACCATAATAGGTCATCTTCTCACTGCCCCCTGATACGCTCACATTGTGTTCTTGGGAGAATACCGTACTTTTATAAAGTTCATCATAAATATCCGTATTACCATAGGCATACTGCCACACATCATTCCAAGCATCCGGATTACTAGGACTGGGATCCATACCGCCAGTCAGTTTACCAGACTGATAATCGAGCATCTTCCGCATAGTCTCGTCTGAAAATCGGGCTGCTTTGCCACTGTTCTTGAGAGATTCATTCATTAATACGGCAAAAGTGTATGAATCCATAGACTCCGGTAAACCTATGGGACTGGCTATACGAAAACTATTATTATAATTGATAGTAGCCTTACCTGCTTTACCCTTCTTCGTCGTAACGAGAATTACACCGAACGGTGCGCGCGAACCATAAATAGAAGAGGCCGCCGCATCTTTCAGCACTGAGATATTCTCAATATCCTGCGGATTCACCGTATTAATATCGCCCTCCATACCATCAATCAATATCAATGGAGAACCACTTGAAGAACCGATGGTTCCCGTACCACGTACGGAAATACTCATATTCTGATCCAAAGCTCCGGAATTTGTCGTAATTTTCAGACCCGGAACCAAGCCTTGCAAAGCCTGTGTTGCCGATGATACCGGACGTGATTCCAACTCTTTCGCTGTAGCAATTCCCACCGAACCGGTCAGGTTCACCTTCTTCTGAGTACCAAAACCTACCACCACAACTTCATCAAGCATTTCAGTATCTTCTTTCAAAGTCACATCAATAACTCTGCCTGCCACTGCCTGTACTTCCTGCGCTTTATATCCTATATAGGAAATGAGAAGCGTTGCACCGGAAGGTACTGAAAGAGAAAAGTTACCGTTGACATCAGTAATAGTGCCATTAGATGTATTCCCTTTTTCTACAACACTGGCACCGATAACCGGCCCCATCGCGTCACTTACAGTTCCGGAAACTTTGATTTGTTGTTGAACCGTTTGCACACTTTGTTCATTGCCCGTAGCCCTCACCGTGAGGGGTTGTCCGGCAATGAAACCAGTGCAAAGCAATAAGGCCGCAAGCGCCTTCCGATTGTTTCTAAAAGAATCTGATTTCATTGTTTTCCTTTTAAATTAGATAATAATAATAAGGTTAATAGAATCTCAAAAACTGGTCCCGTTATGGGATATGCAAAGATATCGAAGTAATAAAGAAAGCATAGGGGACAAATTCACTTTCAAGAAAGGACAAATTCGTCATGACTGTTTTCTCCCACTCTTTGACCAATCTCTCCGGGGAGCTTTACTGAACCGATATGGATTATCTTACATTACTCCAAATGATAACTTGGTTCACCCCACACGGTAACTCCATTTACATGCCGAGGTAAAGGTCGTTACATACCGAGGTAAAGACCGTTACAATAAGGGGTAAAGGTCGTTACATACGGCGGTAAATGCTTTTACATTATGGCGTAAATAGAATATAAATGTGATTCATTGATTATCAACAAACTAACTAAGAGTGTCAGCCTACTTTTATTTATTTCTGCACAACAAGCCAACGAAATGAGAAAAAGGACAAGAGTGCTTATTACAGCAATACAAAGGCAAGGCAAATTCGTCAAATCACAAGGGCAAATTGGGCAAAACCAAAGTAACAAGTACATCAAATACAGATTTATCGTATATTTGTTGCAAAGACAACCCTAAAATAGGAACAATCATGCGAAGCTACAAACTTCTTCTATTCTTGCTGTGCCGGCTGCTATTCTGTATCGATGGCATGGCACAACCTTATACCTTGCGACATCTGGGCGTAGAAGACGGATTGTCGAACAATTATGTCCGCGACATTGCACAAGATAAACAAGGTTGCATCTGGGTGGCAACAGAACTTGGACTGAACCGGTTTGACGGATGCAACTTCACCACCTATAAAAGTAACAACTCACAATTAATCAATGATGCACTAAATGTACTACTATATGACGAAACAGAAAATGTGGTATGGATAGGTGGAAAATTCGACGGTATAAGCGCATTGGACTGTTCCACTTATCAATTCTACTCTTACACATCCAGAGACGAGGTAAGGGCGGATAATATCGTGCACTTGTCTCATGCCTCCGATGGGGGAATCTGGCTGACTCCACATTACGGGAACATTGTTCATTACGATAAACATAGCCACACATTCACATCGCTCGCTGATATGGGTATAGAGAACCTAAATAAATCCAACTGGTGTTGTTTCGACGATGGAGAAGGGCATCTTTATATCGGACACGCCCAAAGCGGAATGAGTATTATAAACCTGAAAAACAAAACAGTACGTAAACTCAGTCATACAAACAATAATCCGCAAAGTTTGCCCGGAAACAGTATTTATTCCATTTATAAAGATCATTTGCAAAACATTTGGGTAGGAACCAACAGGGGATTGGGTTTATTTAACCCGAAAACAGAAGAGTTTAGCGTATTCAGGCATGAATCCGATAACCCTCATTCTCTGATTGCCGACCATATTTACGATATCAAAGAAATGAATGACGGCACGCTATGGATTGCCAGTGATATCGGCGGAATCAGTATACTCGATTTACACAGTATAACTTTTAAGAGTCCTGAAAAGGTGCAGTTCTATAATATCACCGCGGACAATAGCAAGCACGGGGTTACATCAGGAAATATACGCACCTTGTTACAGGATTCTTTCGGAAATATCTGGATAGGCAATTACAGTAGCGGTATAGATTTTATCAGCCACAGCCAACCGGAATTCCACATATTGCCCTATATGACCGAAAAAGGGAATATCACCAAGCACAAGCCTGTATGGGGAATCTGCAAGGATGAGAACAATCAAATCTGGCTGGGCGGTGAGAATGAAATAACATTATTCAAAGACAATAAACTCCTGAAAAGTATAGATATAACCAAACAACTTTCAAGACCATACGGACAAGTGTTTTCCATCATCAGCGACCAGCAAGGCGCATTATTACTTGGAATATACGACGACGGTCTTCTAAAATTCAATATCCGTAACGAACGTATCGAACGTATTCCATTGGATATGGCGGATGTAGATATCATCACCTTTTTCAAAGAAAATGATGAAAAAATATGGATAGGCGCCGAATATGGAATATACAGCTACAGCAACGGTACTCTCCGCAAAGAAGACGAAATCAACCGGTTATTGCCAGACCGATCAGTATATGGCATTCTCCGCGACAGGCAAGGTAAGTTGTGGATAGGTACTTATGGCGGAGGAATAGCTGTCCTTGACAAAGAAAACAAGCTGGTAGCCAAACTGAACAAAGGCACTCGCTTCTGCTCTAATGCCATCAATAGTCTTTACATGGATTCTCAGGGGGGCGTATGGGCTGCCACACGCAACGGAATAGGATACATTAAAGATACAGCCCGTCCGGAAGAGTTTGAAGCATACGGTTATGAGCAAGGACTTGAAGACACCTTCGTACGTGCCATTCAAGAAGATGCATCCGGAAATATCTGGCTCAGTACCAACGATGGAATATCCTTTTGGAACAAGCAAAAGAAGAAATTCGACAGTTACGACTATCGTGACGGCATACCTATGGGAAACTTTATTGAAGGTTCGGCCTGCCGGGCAAAAGATGGCACACTCTATTTCGGCTCGCTAAACGGTGTCTGCTATTTCAATCCGGAAAATCTGATCGCAGAACGCCAAGTGGCTCCTGTACAGATTATCGAATGCAGAAGTCTGAATAACCAGATAGAAAGTCGTAATGAAGGAACTATCATTCCGACCTCTGAGGGAAGCATCAACCTGCCCTATAACCGGAATTCTTTCCGCATCTCATTCACCGTACCGGACTATTCGCAAAGCGGACAGGTGGAATATGCATATATGATTGACGGACTGGAAAATACATGGACCAATACTTTAGGAGAAAACATGATTACTTTCCGCAATATTTCCCCGGGAGAATATACATTCAAAGTAAAAGCAAGGTTAAGAAATCAGGAGTGGGACGATAGTCATATAGCCACATTACAAGTACACATCTATCCACCTCTATGGCTGACGTGGTATGCGAAAGTCTTGTATATTCTGCTGGTCTTATTGTGTGTGTATATCTGGTTCCGTTTTTACAAACGTAAACTCATGCTGGAAAACTCCCTTGAACTGGAAAAAAAGAAAAGCCAAAACGAACAGGAACTTAACAACGAACGTCTGCGCTTCTACACCAACATCACACACGAACTGCGCACCCCATTAACGTTGATACTCGGTCCACTGGAAGATTTAGTCAATGACTCTAACGTACCTGCTTTTTATAGTAATAAAATCAAGATGATTCACAGCAGTGCTATCCGGTTATTGAACCTTATCAACCAAATACTGGAATTCCGCAAGACGGAAACACAAAACCGAAAACTAACAGTAACCAAAGGAGATTTAAGTAGTCTGATTACAGAAATAGGTTTGCGTTACAAAGAATTGAATCGGAACGATAGAGTAAAATTCCACATTCGTGTTCAGCCCTCAAAGACTAAACTCTATTTTGATACTGATATCATCTCTACCATACTGGATAATTTGTTATCAAATGCCATAAAATACACCCCGGAAGGAGAAATCAACCTGATTATGCATCCGATAAATCAGGAAGGCAAACAATATACAGAAATAGTGGTCAGCGATACCGGATACGGAATAGATGCTGACGCACTGCCGCATATCTTCGACCGTTATTATCAGGCGAAAGGAAAACATCAGGCGTCAGGTACAGGCATCGGCCTTGCATTAGTCAAATCACTGGCCAACCTGCACGAAGGCAGTCTGCATGTAGAAAGTGAAACGGGTAAAGGAACGACTTTCACTTTCCGGATTCTCACCGAAAATACTTATCCCGATGCCTTGCATAAAGAAGACAGAACGGAAAGTATTCCAGAAAAAACGGAAAGCTTAAAAGAGGAAGACAATGATACTTGTCCGGTAATACTGGTTGTAGAAGATAATGATGATATTCGCGAATACATCGCTACTTCTTTCAGCAACAACTACCACATAATGACTGCTACTAACGGAAAAGAAGGAGTAGAACAAGCACTGAAATATATCCCTGACATCATTATCAGCGACATTATGATGCCTGTAATGGATGGTATTGAATTATGCAAACTGATAAAAGAAGATGTTCGCACCAGCCATATCCCCGTCATTCTATTGACGGCCAAAGACTCCATCCAGGATAAGGAAGAGGGCTACGAAAGCGGTGCCGACTCATATCTTACGAAACCATTCAGCGCCAAGTTGCTGCACAGCCGTGTTCACAATTTGCTGGAATCACGAAAGAAGTTAGCCCTGCTGATAACCAACCGTACCAAAGAGTTGAAACCGGAACAAGTTCAGGAAACAATGCAACTAAGCCGGTTGGACGAAGAATTCTTGAACAGGTTTACTGCAATAGTAGAAGAAAATATCGACACACCCCAATTGGACATGCCCTTCATGATAGGCAAGATGAACATGAGTCACTCCACCCTTTACCGAAAGATAAAGGGACTGACTGGAATCTCAGGCAATGAGTTCATCCGGAAAATAAGACTGAAAAACAGCTTGCGCTTATTGATGGAAGAAGGATTCAATGTTTCGGAAGCGGCTTATGCAAGCGGTTTCAATGACTTGGGATATTTCCGGAATTGCTTCAAAGAGGAATATGGAATGGCACCGTCGGAGTATATAAAACAGAAGAAATAGAAAATGGACGTGTCTTCCACTAAGGAAACACGTCCATCCCTCCTATAGCTATCAACGTATTTCTATGTCTAAAGTATTACCTTCGATATCAATACGGAGTTCCTGCTTTTCAGCATTATACTTCCAAGAAGCAACATTCTTCACTTTCTTCACAGACGGCATATTCTTTAAAATAAAAGTATATTTCTGAGATATACCACTGCTAACTTTCAGTTTACCCGTCTTCTCATCATAAGTCACCAGACAATCTTCATACTCAATGCCATCTCCACACGGAAGATGCAGCTGACGAGTAGTGGTCCCATTAGGATATATCATGATAGTTTTGCGTCCCACCATCGAAGCATCACCCAGTCCGGTTAGCCCACTAGTTACATTCAGCGGCAGAATGGCTCCTGCCTTCACAAATAAGGGAAAACGCTCTAACGCATACACTTCCTCTATCAAACTGCCGGGAGCATACTTAGTCCCATCATAGAAATTAATCCATTCTCCTTCGGAAGGAAGATGAAACGATACACGGTTATCAGCCGACGTGATAGCTTTGGTAAATAAATAATCTCCCACCTGATGGCTTTCTTCCTCATAAGATGCATTTTTTATCAAAGACCCACCATGCAAATGTGCATCCACAACTGTTGAAAATAAATAGGGAATCAGTTCATCATGCAAAACAACACAATAACGATAGATATTCTCTACGTCTGTGCCATGCCACCAAGGCAGATGATTACTGAAAGCGCCATTCTCACCGCCATTAATCATACAGGCGGTCATACATCCAAATTGTGCATAGCGCACAAACTGCTCTTTATTGGAACGCTTCATGAAAAAACCAGCAACTTCGCATCCCGGTGAACCATAGCCACGCTTTGCCGACTGATAAATATTCTGAATTTGCAGTTTCAAGCCCTTCCAGTCACCGGAAAAGTCTCCACACCATCCCATATTCATCTTTTCCACACTGGCTGCATAACCTCCCTGATGTGAATAGGGACGAGCGATAATGATGCCTTGCGGGTTCTTTTTTACCGTATAATCGTACATAGCATCGTAGTAATAAGGGCGGAACTGCTCATTACTCATCTGACCAATAGACGTATCGAGAATATCTCCAAACCAGAATTCTCCCTGATCTACCTTCCAGCCATAGACACCATCGATAAAGACTTTATCCAGTTGCTTATACCACCAAGCTACTGCTTCTTTATTTGTAAAGTCGATATGTACCCCTTCTCCTTTCCACCAGACATGCGGCTTACTCTGATTTATGCCATACCCTTTAGAAACGACCTCATCATACGTATCGCTTTTTTGAAAACGGGTATCCTTACACTTTATATTGACTGCTCCTGTAAGCCATAGAAGCACTTTCACATCTTTACTCTTAAAATAATTAATCATATCCTTCGGGTCCGAATAGCGTTGCATGTCCCAGTTAAAGTCATTATAGGTCGTACTCCAAGGACTATCAATGATAACAGCACCTACCGGAATATTACGTTCTAAATACCCGTCGACCAGTGCTTTTGCTCCATCCGCCGTATTAATACTATCTTCCCATGCTACATGTTCAAAAGCCCACGCCGGAGTAATCGGTGGATTTTGGGCACTCATGGACACACATATCAGAATTGAAATTGTAAGTAATAAAAGCTTCTTCATATTGTTTTGTTTTCTAATTATTGTGCATAACCTTCGTTTTGCTTAAACTCTATATTCAGAACCTTGTAACTATTAATAGTGGACAAGGGTACCGGACGATTAATGTGGTAGGGTTTAATCCCTATTCCATTTACTCCATTTTCCGGATTTGTATCGGGATTTTTCTCTTTAATCCATTGGCAGAATGCATCTTTGTCCAGCGCACGTTTCAGCATTTGCCATCTGAAGAGTTCCCCTCCCAGTTCACGGGCTCCTTCATCCAGAATAAATGAAATATCAATATCTTCCAGATTTACAGTCAATGCTTCTTCGTGTCCTGGCATTAAAGCCCGTTGACGAAGTTCCATTATCACCTGTGTCGCTTCATCTTTTCTGCCTAGACGGGTATACGCTTCTGCCAACGTCACATAGACTTCTCCCAACCGAATCAAGATTGCATCCTTATAGGCATATTCCTGTTTTGCAGTTGACCGACTGCTATCCAGCCATTTAGTCACATTATTGGCACAACTACGAACATTGGAATTATTAAGGACTGCTCCCGTTTCTATATCGTAAATATCAGTTACATCATCACAGATAATACCTCTATTCTCATAAGCCGACTTAACTTCTTGAGGAAGAACATCGAGTGCACGGATCAATAAAGTGTCCGAAAAATCAGGTAGTTCATTCCAATCGTCAGTACGGCAGTAACCTGATATAAAAGTTGCATCACGACGCTTATCATACTTATTAAATACATGAATAAAATAATAAGTAGGCATCACAGCACGATATTCACGACCATAGAAGACACTATGCGCTTGCAGACCATTGATTGTCTTAGAATAAGAACGCACCGAACGGTTTACCTGTGAAACCCAATAACGATGGATGAAATTATTCTGAGCATCAAATGTCGTGTTGCCATATTGTATGGACCAGATAATCTCACTATTTTCAGTATTATCCGGTGAAAAGATGCGACTGAAATCACTTTCTAATTTATATCCATAGTCATTCTTTAATTCGGTAGCCACTCTCACCGCTTCTTCATAACAGTGCTTTTTGTTCTGCATCCCAACCTCACCGATCAATGTTTCATCATAAGCTGCCAGAGACATCAAGACACGCATCCGAATGGCCTTAGCAATACCCTGATCCATACGCCCGAAATTTGATGAACGTACTTCGGAAGGGGCTTTCAGACTTTGGTCTGCAATCTCCAGGTCTGCAAGAATACGCTTATAAAAAGCAGCAATCCCCGGTTGGGTTCCTCCTATCTCTTCCGGACTGGTAATAGGCATCTCAGCATAATATGCGGCAGGTCCATAGATTTCAATAATCTGATGTAAATAAAAGGCACGCAAAGCGTGAGCTTCCGAAAGAAGTTCACTACGCTTGCTTTCCGAATGAAAATCTGCGGCATTAATCGAGTTGATACTTGTATTGATAGTGGAAAGTGCTACATACAACCATTTCCAGAGGCCTTCGTTGCTGCTATTATCAATCATGTATGTATCGGTATAGGTAATCAGTCCTTTCCAGTAGTCACGTACATTACCTCCATAAGCCATCAGGTCATTTCCTAATTCCCCTACCATAAACCACTGTTCCAGAAGTTCGGTATTGATCTGATACAATGACAGCAACTCAGCTTCAGCACCTTTTTCCGTCTGTGCATACGTATCATTAATAGACCCTTTCGGAGTTTCTTCCAGAAAACTGTCACAACCACAGAATGTCATCAATAAGGACAGACAAACTGAATATAATTTATAATTGAGTTTCATATCGTTCTATTTTAAAAAGTTAGATTTACACCAAAATTAATACTCTTCGGTACTGTCAATTCTATAGAAGGAGATTCGGGAATCACATCTTCTTTAGCTGCCCTATACAAATAGAAGGCATTGCGCAACTGAACATAAAAACGTGCTTTGCTCACCGGAATATATCGTTTAAGTAATGAATGAAAATCATATCCCAATGTCATATCCTGCATTTTGATATAATCGCCTTTCATATATCCACATAATTCACGATGATCGGCCCAGGTTGCATCCGCTCTCGGATAATCGTTTGAAGGATTATCCGGTGTCCAGTAATTTATATCGGGCACCCATCGGGTACCGGTCAGAATCACGTGCCAGCCGTAAGCATCATCATAGAAGACATAATCCCATCTACTTGAGATATTAAAGGAGAAATCCAAATTCTTCCACTTGAATGAGCTACCTAATGAAACAATATACTTCGGATCAGTAGAGCCAAGGATCTTTTTATCATCAGCCGTAATCTGTCCATCCGGTTTCAAGTCTCTGATTTTCACATCTCCCGGTTTGCAACCATATTTAGCTGCTTCTTCTACTTCATTGATCTGCCAGATACCGGCTTTCTCATAATCATAAATCACATTAATGGGCTTGCCAATGAACCATTTATTTGAGATATCATCCTGATCGTTTGTCAGGCTTATGATTTTATTTTCATTGACAGACATATTCAGGTTCATATCCCACTGTATATCTTTTGTATCTACTAATATACCGTTTAAAGAAAGCTCAATACCCCTGTTCTGTGTTTTACCAATATTTTGCCAAATACGCGAAAAACCGGTAGTTAAAGGTATACTACGCTGCATCAGAAGGTCTTTTGTTCGGGTATCATAGAATTCAATATAACCGGAAAGACGGTTATTGAACAATCCAAAGTCCAAACCAATATTATTGGTGTGGGTTATTTCCCAACTCAACTTTTTGTTTACCAATTTATCGGGTCGGTAAGCATAAATGCCTTTTCCACCTTCTCCAAACTGATAACCATAACTTCCCAAACCTGCCAAGGTAGAATACGGATCGATAGCCTGATTACCTACTGTTCCATAAGCATAACGCAACTTCAGATTAGAAATCCACCTAATATCTTTCATGAACGGTTCTTCTGAAATTCTCCATGCCAAACCTCCTGAGAAGAACGTAGCCCACTGGTTACCTTTGGCCAAACGAGATGAACCGTCCGAACGTACCGAGATATTGGCCAGATACTTTCCCTGATAGTCGTAACGCACACGTCCCATAAAAGAAGCTAATGCCCAGTTGCTGTAACCGCTTCCTATTTTCTGATTCTCAGTATTAGTACCCAGATTATGATAAAGTAACTGCTCTACATCCAGATTCTTGCCTTCGGCCGACATATCGTCATACTGGTAATTTTGTATTTCGGTGATAGCATCCAACGTGATATGATGCTCATTAAAAGTATTATCATAGGTCAACGTGTTATTCCAGGTCATCATATATGAATTCTGACCGCTCTTACCTGAACGATTTAACCCGCCGTTTGCCTGAAAAGACTCACTTCCATAAAAGAACCCTTTTTTCGTATCACTATATGTATAGCCGAAATTACTATGTAAAGAAAAGTTATGCAACGGATGTACATTTGCAGAGAAAACCATATTCACACTTGTATTCTCCGTATCATTGGCATACTGCCCGTCCACATAGTCTGCAAGGATACTTACGCTGGACTCCTGCGGATTAGGATACATGATCAGATCTCCACTCTCATCATAGGGCTTTGATAAAGGTGTTCCATAAAACAGTGCTTGCCCATAAGTAGCAAATCCACTGCTGTTCCGCTTACGCAAACGCATTGTTGCCCCCAAATCAAGCCATGAAGTAAGTTTATGATCAACAGTAGATGTGAAATAGAACTTCTTTGCTTCACTATTCTGATTGTAACCTTTATCCTTTTCGTATGCAAAACTCAAACTGAATTTTGTTTTCTCGTTACCTGAAGATACAGACAGGTTATGCTTTTGTGTGGAACCATCACGGAATACCAAATCCTGCCAATCATAGTATTCTCCATTACGAATCATCTGAAGTTCCTCATTCGAAAATATTTTTTCATCACTCACTTCCTGTCCCCATAAATCATTAGCAATTTTGTATGAATCCCTGCGCATTTGCACGAACTTCTCTCCCTGCATCATATCCATAAAATGCGGTTTGCTGATTCCATAGAAAGCGTCATAGTTAACGGTTGTTTTACCCGTCTTTCCACGTTTAGTTGTAATTATAATCACGCCGTTGGCACCACGGGAACCGTAAATCGCTGCACTTGACGCATCCTTTAAGACCTCGATAGATGCAACTTCATTCATGTTCACCACATCCAATGAGGCCGGTACTCCGTCCACTATTATCAACGGAGTGTTACTGGCATTCAATGAACGTGAACCACGGATGCGGATACCGCGGTCATCACCTTCATAACGTGATGCCTGAATATCCATGCCCGGCACCTTACCTTGCAAAGCATCGGTAATGCTGGTAGATGCCGAAGCGGCAATTACATCTCCTTTTACAGAAGCTACGGAAGCTGTCAGGTCACTTTTCTTTGTCGTACCATAACCTATCACCACCACATCATCAAGCGTTGTGGCATCTTCTACTAATATAATATTTATATGTTTGTTTCCACCTATTGAAACTTCTTGTTTTACATAACCGATAAAAGAAACTTCCAAAACTCCTCTGGTCGGTGCTTCCAAAGAAAAATTGCCATCTATATCAGTAATCGTACCATTATTAGTGGTACCTTTCATCAATATATTGGCACCTATAACCGGTTCACCAGCTACATTCTTTACCGTACCTGTGACAACATGCTGGGCATGTACGCAGAAAATGGTAATACATAACATCATACAAGTTACCCAAAGCCTTCTGAGTAAACATAACATTTGACTGTGTCGTTTCATAAATATTAATTTAAATTGTACCTAAAAAAGAGGAGCTGATATGCCGGCTTATATCAACTACCGACAACAAAATTAAGCATGAAAAGACTTAGAACCATATAAAATACGGGTTCTTATATTCCTTTCATTCGTATGAAACACAATTAAATTTAAAGTTCTATATTACAATGAATTGGCAATTAATTCCCACGATTGCAAATAATCGTATGCAATACAAATACGATATTGCAAAGCCCCAAAAGAGAATACATCACAATTATTTTCCAGCAGATTCAACCTGCTGCATATATTCATTGGGAGTAATACCGGTAGTATCTTTAAATGCGCGGAAAAAAGTAGTATACGAACTAAAACCACACAGCCCCGCCAATGCTTTCAGAGTATAACGATCTTTTTCATTAGAATTGACTAATCGCTTAAACTCATCAATACGATACTCATTGATAAAATCATAATAGCGTATCTTAAGGTTTACATTGAAAATTTGCGAAAGTGTTTGAGCAGAAGTGCCTACTGCTTCCGCTACATGGGCTAGTTTTAGGTCCGGCTTCAGGAAAGCTCGTTCTTGTTCCATATAATTTTTCAACTTACTAATTAAGGCTTGAGCTTCTTCTTCACTTATCTTTTTATTATAACGGTATTTTTCCTCCTCATTATGGAGCGGTTTCATCTGAACTGTACTTTTCCCGGAATGCTTTTTCCAAATAACATAAATGACACCAGCTGCCATAACCACACCGAAAACAACTCCCAGCCACAACCATGCAGATAAAGAAGAACGGATTCTTATCCGAAAACTCTGCATACTGTTCTCATCCATTTGCTTACGCACTTTAAAGGTATACTCTCCAGAAGGTAAATTAGAGAATTTGATCGAGTTTATACCTCTCAATATTTTCCACTCTTTATCATATCCCTCTAATTGATATTCATATATCATCAGATCCGGAGCATCATAAGTAAGTGTAGCAAAAGTGATGTCCAAAGTATTTTGATCGTCAGGCAAAACTATAACACCTCTTTCTTCTATCAGTTCCTCATATTTACCCAGCATAGACACACCATTTACCAAAAAGTCAGAAATAACAGTAGGAGCAGACTGGGGAATAGAGTGGATATCAGCAAATACAATACCTTTAGCAGTAGCCAGCCAAATTGTATCTCCACATAATTGACCATCATAAGAATAGGGTTCCGGTAACCCTTCAGTAGAAGAAAATAGAGTAAAATTACTGAGAGTGCTATCTCCCCTTACAACACCACGCGACCCGACAAGCCAATAGTTATCAGTCTTATCTTGCAAAACCTCCCGTATAGAATACCCCAAATAACCAGCATCTTCGGGAGTACACACATAACGTAAATGACTAAAAATACTATCACAGATAAATGCCCTGTTTTTATTAAAACAGAATAAGAAGTTACCTTGACGATCTTCCGTCATATAAGTCACCGGTGGCAATTCATGAAGTCCGGCTGGCAAGCTCTCGCTTGAAAAAGAGTCATCTTTAATATTCAGAAATTGCAATCCCTTATCAGTAGCTACCCAATATCTTTTCTTAGCATCTACATACAAGTAATTAACTTTATCATCGACCAACGTTGAATTTAGGCTTGTATATACTTTTTCAACCTTCAACTGTTCATTATAACAATGAAGTCCATCTAATGTCGTCATCCATAAACGTCCTTGATTGTCTATTGTAAAAGAATTCACAGTCAAATTAATATCAGTGAACCTTGAAATCTGCAAGGTTTGTCTATTAAATTTATAAGCTCCTCCTCCTTTTGTTCCAATCAAAATATCATCATTAAACTTAATGAAAGTCGAAATCGCTCCGAAACTAAATCTTTCCAGAGAAGAAGGGAAGTACTCAATCTGCGACTTTGAATCACAAACATAATAGAAGCCATTGGGAGTTCCTAAAAGTTTTATATCATCAACCAAATACAGGCAATCAAATGTTATATTACGTAGTTCCTGATTTTTAATCCTATAAGAATGAAAAGCTTTATTACGAAATTGCAGATAATCTATTCCCGTATGGCGAGTACCTCCTATCCACAATACATTCAAATCATCCAACAACAGGCAAGATACCATATCTGAAGTCAGATATTCATCATTATCATTAGGCATGGTAGATATAGAATGAACAATTTCCTGTTTGGGAAGAGAAATAAAAGAAACGCCACTGCCTAAAGTTCCGCAGCATAATATTCCATCATGCAAAGAAAGAGCTGAAATACGATTATTCCCTACCATAGGGAGAAAAGATGAATATTTTCCCGAAAGCATATCAAACGCTACTACTCCGTGAGTAGTGGTACCTATATAAAGCTGTTTATCGTCGCCAACTATACATGAGAATTTTGATGTGAGCTTAGCTTCCTTGCCATAAACACGAAAACTTCCGGTAGATAATGTGTAAGCAATAACTCCCTCAGGGGAAAGAAACCAAATATCTTTAGCAGTAGCATACGCACCTATAATTTGATTATATGCCGAAACTTCATCGGTGACCCGAAGATGTTCCATCTTTTGTTTTTCATTAATAATGTATATGCCATTGGAAGTTCCCACATAAACCTCACCATTTATGTAGCACAAAGAACGAACCGGAAAATTAATTTCAGCATATATGCGAAGAAAAGTTCCGGATCTAACTTCATACTTCCATAGTCCTTTATTCGTTCCTATCCAAAAATCATTATTCTCTATTTCTTTTATTACAAAGACTTTTTCTACCGATTCCGGAAAGTTAAAACATTTAAATCGCACACCATCAAAACGTTGGATTGTATTTAGAGTACCAAACCAGATAAATCCTTTTGAATCTTTCGTAATGCAATTTACTTGCGGGTCCTGCAACCCACTTCCATTATCCAGATTCCGCACAACTGCTACATTTGCCTGTAAAGGAAAAACATGACATACCAAAAGTATCACAAAAACCATAAATTCTGCGATTTGCGTTTCTCCTCTTTTATGTATCTTCATATTTTCAGGTCACTTAGATTCTTCATGGCAAAATTAAGAATAAATCTGCTATTTCCACGATTTCCTGAATCCTTTTAAAAGAAAAAGCGAAGCAATAAAAAAATGAAGCGGACATCCCTTCTACCTGAAAGAATGTCCGCCCCTTATAACAACTACCTACTGAAAACTGTAACTAAAAAAACTACCCTTTGTTTATTAATACCAATCTTATGTTAATCTATAACCTATTGTCGATGTTGCAAAGATAGAGTGAAATTTTCATTCAGTAGTAGCACAATTGTTTCATAAAAGGTGATAAATCAGTCAATTTTCAGTTTATCCCCCGATAAATCGACTTTAAACAGGTGCGGAATACGAATATATCGCCCGTTCACATCTTTATGACTATGAACCGACATCATCCACTCACCATCCAAAGTACGGAACAACATTCCATGTCCGAAGTTAGGCGGAGTGACCGGTTCTTTCTCTTGTATCCAAGGGCCATCCAAGGTTCCACTCTCGGAATAGGCAACGCCTTGTGTATAGTCCTGGAATACCCAGCTTGTCCATATCATACCTAACCGGCCCGTACCTGTGCGGAAAAGCCATGGTCCGTCGGTTACACGGTTGGGCAATACTTTGTCCCCCATCTTCTCACGGCTCCAGGGAGAGTCACTGGCACGGAAAAGAATCTTTCCTTTGCCGATGGAACCGCTTAAATCGGGCTTTAATTCAATCTTTTCCATCGTACCGTTCCAGTTTTGCAGCCATTCGTGGCAATAGATCATATAAGGTTTGCCGTCACTATCCACCCAGAATGTTCCATCAAGGGTAGGCATATTCTCGGGTAGGTAAGTGGGGTCTTTCATAGGTTTATAAGGGCCATCCGGTTTATCACTGACCAGGATGTGGCTGGCACGACGGGGGATGACGTTTCCTTTTACGGTATCAATCTTGATGGCGTTGTTCGTAAAAGTGGCGAAATAGTAATATTTTCCGTTGTATTCATGCAGCTCAGCTGCCCAGATTTCGGGTTTAGGGCCCATCCAGGAGTCAGGATCAGTTGCTGCTACACGATAAGGGCCTTCCCAACGGGCAAGGTCTTTGCTTTTCCAAAGGAGGCCGCCGGTACCGGTCATGTAATAAGTGGAGGTTTTCTTATCGGCCAGTATGCAGGGGTCACTCAAGTGGATGGAATCAAGAGGGATGTTGGTACGGAAGCGGTTTGGGACCTTCTGCTGGGCAGATGCAAGGACAGAACACAAGGTAAATATAAACACCAATAATTCTTTTCTCATATTAGTTCTTTTAATATAATGAGGATAGATACGCGGACGACGCGGATAAGGCGGACAAACGCGGAATAATCATAAATCCGCATTTGTCCGCTTCATCCGCGTCGTCCGCGTATCTATAACTTATTCAATTTCTATGCCGTGTTGTACCGGAGTAAGGATGAACGTAAATTCATAGTCACCATAAGGCAACTGATACTGTGGCAACGGCCATGCACCCCAACTGTTCACACATCCTAAGCCCATCTGAGCCTTGTCGATGCAGAGATTTGTCAGGTTAGCCTCTTTCACTTCGGGAGAGTGGCTCTGACCTTTATCCCAACCATCGTCCAAAGACTCGATAGTATAGTGCAGGGCTGATGCGGAGAACGGAGCGTCAGCTACAATCTGCAAACCGCGTCCGGCATCGTTCAGTTGCTTCCACCAGCGGATATCGGTCTTCGTACCTGTTTCCTGCGGACGGATATAAGAATAGAATTGTTCATCTACACTCTGGCGATACAATCCCAGATCTGTGCAATGATTGCGGTCACTGTAGTTCTCTACCGGACCACGGCCATAGTATTCTACAGTTTCAAAAGTCTTAGGCATCTGCATCTGCATACCGAAACGGAACATATGAGATACTTTAGCCTCCGGATCGGCAGTCATCTTCTGAGTCACTTTTACAGCACCCTTGTTATTGATTAGATAAGTAAGATCCAGTTTGGCAGAAACATTCTTCATTTCGTATTCTGCACGTACCACTGTCTGATTGTCTACTGTCTCCCATTTGAAGGAAGTCAGCTTCAGACCCGGGTTCTTCCAGGCAGCGAATTTCTGTTGCAAACCTGCACCGAAATCATTGTCCGTAGGTGCACGCCAGAAGTTAGGTGCCAGTTCGGCATCTTCGTTCATCAATTCCGTGCCTGCTACGTTGTAGCGATTCAGGTAACCGGTATGTTTGTTGAATTCCAGACGGAAGTTATCACCGTTGATGATCAGATAACGCCAGTCGTTTTCCTGGATTTGAGGAGCAACGGTAGGAGTATTCACAACTTCCACATTCTTCAGGTCCATAGCAGGAGCCTTGTAGGGGTTCAGTACAAGCTGGTCTTTGGCTACGGCATATCCGGCGGGAAGCAGACCTTCGCGGTTCTTCAGGCGATAAGTTACATTCAGCAACCATTCTTTGCATTCGCAGGCTTTGCCGATGTTCAGTTTCACTTTGGCAGTCTGCTGCGGAGCTACGTTGAGGTCTTCTACACGACCGGTACGAATTACTTTACCGTTAGCAAGCAATTGCCAATCCAGATAGTAAGCGGAAAGGTCACGGAAGAAGTTTTCGTTGTACACGTTCACTTCGCCGTTCTTCAGGTCAGCGGGAGTTGTCCAGATGTTCTGATAGTAGTAACCCACTTCGTACATGTGCGGATTGGGAACACGGTCGGGACTGATCAGACCATTATCGCAGAAGTTCTTGTCGGAACCGTCGTAACGGTTGAAGTCACCGCCATAAGCGTAGATAGTTACACCGTCTTTGCCTTTCCAACGAACGGACTGGTCTACGAAGTCCCAGATGAAACCGCCTTGCAGGTTAGGGTATTTACGGATCAGATCCCAATATTCTTTGAAACCGCCCTGTGAGTTACCCATAGCGTGGGCATATTCACACTGGATAAGAGGCTTCTTGGCATCTGTACGCTGGCCATATCTTTCCATGTGCTTGTAATCGGCATACATGGGACAGTCGATGTCGGTAAATTCGTTTCCGTGTGCCTGTTCGTATTGTACGGCACGGCTGGAATCTTCATTCTTGATCCAACGGTAGCAAGCTTCAAAATTAGGTCCGAAACCGGCTTCGTTACCCAATGACCAGAAAATAATGCTGGGATGATTGAAGCCGCGTTGTACGTTGCGCTGGTTACGTTCCATGTGAGCTTTGGCATAGTCGGCGCGTTTAGCCAGTGTCTTTTCACGATAACCCATACCGTGTGATTCGACATTAGCCTCAGCCACTACATACAAACCGTATTGGTCGCAAAGGTCGTACCACAGATTGTCATCAGGATAGTGACAGGTACGCACAGCGTTGATATTAAATTTCTTCATGACCTGGATATCCTGGATCATGCGTTCGGGAGATACGACATAACCACCATCCGGATCAATTTCATGACGGTCGGCACCTTTGAAGAGAACAGCCTGACCGTTTACTAATATCTGGTCACCTTTCAATTCAATCTTGCGGAAGCCTACCTTTACGGGGATTACTTCGTTGCTGCCTTGCAAAGTGGCACGCAGTGTATAGAGGTAAGGAGTTTCGGCTGTCCATTTATGCGGATTTTCCACATTCATCAGAATGGTACCGCTACCTTTGGCTGTTTCCGTAGCTACTGCCTTGCCGGTAGCATCCAGTAATTCCAGATTTACGTTACCGCTGCCTTTCAGGTCGAGCGTCACACGCAGAGAACCATTTTTGTATGCCTCGTCCAGATCGGGAGTGATACGGATGTCCTGGATACGTTTCTTGTTGCGGGCATAGAGGTAGCAATCACGTCCCACACCACTGTAACGGAAGAAGTCCTGGTCTTCCAGGTAGGTTCCATCACACCAGCGGAATACCTGGAAAGCGATGAGGTTCGTCTGTCCGGGCTTCAAATAAGGAGTCAGGTCGAATTCGGCTTCGAGCTTGCTGTCTTCGCTATAGCCTACATAACGGCCATTTACCCAGAGATACATGTTGGAAGTTACAGAACCGAAATGAGCGATAATGTCTTTCCCTTTCCAATCGGCGGGAACAATGATCTCACGACGGTAAGAACCTACATGATTGTTCTCTGTAGGTACTTCAGGAGGGTTGTTCTGGAACTGGTTACGCCAAGCATAGCCGGTGTTTACATAAATAGGATCGCCGTAACCGTTCAATTCCCACATAGCGGGGACTTGCAGATTATCCCAGCCTTTGTCATTGAAACCTACTTTCCAAAAGTCGGTAGGACGCTGGTCGGCATTGCGTACCCAAGAGAATTTCCAGGTACCGTTCAAAGTCATGTAATTAGTAGATTGGGCTTTCTTGCCTTGCATGGCGGCATCTGCCGATTCATAGGCAAAGTAATTAGTGTGCATGGGAGCACGGTTCACGGCATTGATCTCCGGATCAAGCCACTCTTTAAAGGACTGTGCATTTGCAGTCAGAGCCAGGGCTGCAAAGAGTCCGGTAATAAGATGTTTCTTCATGGATATAAAATTAGTATGTTTGTAGCGGTACGAAGAATATTTTCTGCATACCGCTACAAAGATAGGGTGAATGAACTTTTTTTAGGGGGAATAATAGTTCAAAAAAGGGGGAATAGAGTTCAAAGAGCTTGTAACTATTCCATCCGGTACACTCCGAACGAACGTGGTTCAAGTTTCAGTTTCAGAGATTGCCCTTCTACCTGTACCGGACGTACACGGGGAACAATCGCTTCCTGATCCAGCGTATTTACTGTGCGCCAATTGTCATTCTGTAAGTAAGTGCAGGAACCGGCAACCAACTGACGTTTCTTCAAACCATTGAAATCGATCTGAACATCGGCAGGCTTACTGCTTGCATTCACCAGTTTCAGGATGATTTCTCCGGTAGGTGCATTCAGTGCAGCTGTTGCATAGAGGCTGTCCTGCCCCGCTACTGCTTTGCCATCCATCTTCAGGCTGAGCACATCGGTACCGGCATTCATGCCGTACATTTGCTGAACGTAATAGTTCGGTGTGCGCATCATGCGCAGGTTATCGAACCAGATCAGGTCCGGATTCCACTGCCAAGCGTCTACGTGGGCAAACAACGGCGCATAAGTAGCCAGATGAACAACATCCGCATTCCGTTCCAGTCCCGTCATAAAGGCAGCTTCGGAAAGGGCGGCGAGGAAGTTGTTATCCTTCTTCGTGGAATGATCGTGTGAAGCATATTCTCCGGCGAAAACCTTCGGACCTTTACGGTCGTAATTGTCATAGCGTGACGCATTGCCAAAGAACCAATCAGGATTCATGTAGTAGTGTTCGTCCACCAGGTCTACACCGATACGCTTCATTTCGGGCCAGAGATAATCGAATTTATCACCGCTGGCACTCGGGCCGGAGCTACCTACAACCTTCACATTAGGGTATTTCGCACGGATAGCTTTTGTGAAAGCTTCCAAACGTTCTACATAAACCTTGTCCCACTGTTCATTACCGATACCGATCATCTTCAGATTGAAGGGTTCGGGATGTCCCATATCGGCACGCACCTTTCCCCACTTGGAAGTAACAGGGCCGTTGGCAAATTCAATCAGGTCGAGTGCATCCTGTATGTACGGATCGAGTTCATCCATCGGAACTACTTCGTTGCTTTCGTACTGGCAGGAGAGCCCGCAGCTGATTACCGGAAGAGGTTCTGCACCAAGGTCTTCGCTCAACAGGAAGTATTCGAAGTAACCAAGTCCCAAAGTCTGGAAATAGTCAGGGAAGGCCTTATGTTTGAAGGTGTAGTTCCAGCGGTTTTCATTCAGAGGGCGATTTTCAACAGGACCTACGGAATTCTTCCACTGGTAACGGGTTTCAAGACTGTTACCCTCGATGATACAACCACCGGGGAAACGGAATACGCCCGGGTTAAGGTCATAAAGGGCTTGTGCGAGGTCGGCACGCAGACCATTCTCACGTCCTTTCCAAGTATTCACAGGAAACAGGGAGATATGGTCCATATCTACCGTCCCCTGTGTTTCGAGGACGATACGCAGGCGGGCATGAGCGTCTGTGAAAGGAGATTTCAGCACCGCCGTCAGCTTTTGCCAGTTATTGCCGCTGACTTCGATTTCTTTCTTCAACAGATTCTGTGCATTGGAGTTAACGAGCTCGATGGAGAGCTTCATCGGCTTCGCATCCGGCGTGCGGGCATAAACGGAGAAACGGTATTCTTCGCCTTGCTTCACACCGATGCCGCGGTAACCTTCATTATCCAGTCCGGCACGCAGTAGGCGGCCGTCGTTCACTACGCGTACATAGTGAGGATTGCGGTCAAAACAAGGATCTGCATCCAGAACGGTTACATTACCGAAAGGCACCCAACCCACGAAAGGTTGTGGGAATTCAAAAGAACGGTTCTTTACCAGTTCGGCATACAGACCTCCATCGGCACCAAAGTTGATATCTTCGAAAAAGATGCCATACATTTCAGGTTGTATCTTTGCCGTCGGTTTGGAAACGTCGACGGTCATCACATGCTGCTGCGCCTGCACACCCAGTGCAAGGGACAGGACTAAAAGGGTGGTTAGTTTTCTCATGGTTGATATGATTAATAAGAATATTTTTAATTATCATTTACCAACGACTTGATGAATACGTATCACTGTAAACGAATAAGCCGGCATTGAGTAAGAAAAGTCATTTCCTTCTACCTTGAAATCAGAAGAAGCGGGTTTAGCTCCTCTGTCTTTCGGATCACCTGTCAATATCGTTTTTGTAGCCGAAGGATTTACCAAAGTAACTCCGTCCAACTTCACCTGGGAAGAAACTTCCACCGGAAGCATATTCACTAACTTCACGATATAATCTCCGGTATTAGCGTCTTTCACAACTGATACTCCGACACGTTTCTTCACGGCATCCCAACCATTATTCAGTTTTACCGTAGAAGACAGGTATTCGGTACCGGCGTTCTGACCATACATCTGTTGAGTATAGTAGCCTACTGTGGGTCTCACTTCCGTATTATTGAAATAGATCAAGTCCGGATTCCATTGTGTATGACCCTCTTTAGCCAACAACGGAGCATAGGAAGTCATTTCTACCACGTCACCGTTACGTTCTACGGCAGTTAGATAGAGAGCTTCGGCAAGCGCAGTTTCTACATTATTGGGGCGTCCCGGCAGGTGGGCGGCATATTCGCCTAAATAGACTTTCGCTTTGCTACGGTCGTAATGATCGTAATATTCCTGATTGTGAATCATCCAACCCGGTTCTACGTAATAGTGCTCGTCTACCATCGGTACACCCAGTTCGGTAGCAAGATCCCAACCTACTTCATAATCCGTACCTTCGTAGAACGGACCGGTAGTACCAATCACGGTAACTTCAGGATGTTTTGCTTTCACTGCATCAAATATCATCTTAAAGCGTTCCACGAAGACAGGTGTAATCATGTCCTCATTACCGATACCGATGAACTTCAAGTTGAACGGTTTCGGATGTCCGGCTTCCGCACGCTTCTTACCCCACACGGTTTTGCGGGCATCTCCGTTGGCATATTCTATCAGGTCGAGAACATCTTGGATGTACTGATCCATTTCTTCCATCGGAACGCCACCCTGCTGTCCCATGCAAGTCAGTTCATCCTTGGAATGGTGGGCGCAGGTACCAGAGTTCTGACAAGGTACACCGGCTGCAAGCACAGGTACGGGTTCCGCACCCATATCTTCACAGAACAAGAAGTATTCGTGGTATCCCAGACCGCGTGTCTGATGGTATCCCCAAAGATTACGAAGCGGCTTGCGGGCTTCCAACGGACCTATAGAGCCTTTCCAATCATAAATATTATCTATTCCATCGCCATGAGCCACACAACCACCGGGGAAACGTACGAAACGGGGATGCAAATCGGCAAGCGTTTGTGCCAGATCAGCGCGGAGTCCGTTCTTACGACCTTTGAAGGTCTTTTGCGGAAAGAGGGAAATCATATCCAGCGCATACTTGCTGACAGCCTGGGGAACAATGGACAGAGAGGCAGCCGTCGCATCACTTGTGGCTGTCAAGACTGCTTTCTGTTGTTTCCAATCTTTAGATGTTACATTTACGGCAGTTTGTGCTATAATTGTTCCATCTTTATCAACCAAGTTCACAAGTACCTTGCCTCCTTTCCCCTCAAGCACTTTACCAAAGAGTGAGAAATCATATTTCTCACCTTTCCTCAGGGCTATGCCATCGAAACCGGCATTCACCAATGCTGTTTGTTCAGCTGCATTCACATCGAAAACAGCATAATGGGAGTTATTAGGATGAATAGGATTTTCCGTTGCAATGCTCAATGTAGCATCACTGCCCTGAACACTCCAGGAGTGAGTACTATTCCAGTTCTGATCGTTACCACGGTCGGTCGGAGTATATTCAAAGTCACGGTTCTGAACCAGTTCGGCATACAAGCCACCGTCAGCTCCATAGTTGATATCCTCAAAGAAAATACCAATCAGATGCTTGCTAATTTCTTTCGCCTGACCTGCATTCACCTGAATAGTAGCCTCTACAGGCTTGAGGTTGGCAAAACGTACAGGGTCTTGCTCGGTACGCTCGGCATTCAGTGACTGGCGGTATTTCTTATGTTCGGCATAGCGGATGATCTGCTGCACGGTAGTATAGGGAACTTCCTGCACCCAGCCTTCTTCTTCGGAACCGTTCACCAACACCTTCTTCTGAGTGGTGGGGTACACATCTTTGGGTTCATACTTGCTACGTTCTTCGGGAGAGAAATAACTCTGTGCTTCCCACTTCTGCAAGTCGGGAGAGGTTACATAGGCAAGTGCCTTACCGGTATTCGTAGCTTCCCAGATGCAATGCCATTTGCCATCAGCACGGGTTTGCATCAAATGGGGCTTGAACATAGTCTTTGCCCGTCCCCACGGACCGAAGTCGGAATTCACATAGGCAAATCCATCGGCCACGCTAAACCACTTCTCTCCGTCGGGACTCCAGGCAAACTTCAGGCCACTGCGTCCGTCACGGTTCGAATAGGAAAAGAGGTACACCTGATTCGGTTCATTCGTCACGCCCTCCACCTTTGCCTGCACAGGGAAGACAAAAGACAGGAGTAAACATACACTTAAAAATCTAATCAATCTGTTCATGGTATATAAGATATATTGGGTTTAGAATTTGAATAATTTAATTTAATGAAGAATGAAGAATGAAGAATTACCATGCGGCATACTTGCATAGCGCAGCCTAATTTTTCATTCTTCATTCTTCATTCTTCATTAAATTATCATTTTGCTTTCCAGTACTTTCTCAGCTTCTCAGCCTCTTTCTTAGTGATGTGGATTACTGCTCCATGTTTCGGTGAAGAGAAGTTAGTCGCCTTCATCACACCTTCATTGAAGTGTCCCAGATCTTTGAAGTTCACAAAGTCAGTGGTTTCACTGAAACCGAAATTATGAGGATTGATACCATAGATGTCATACATTACCACCCATTTGTCTTCGCCGATGCGCTTCCACATGTTAGGAGCTTCGCAGGCTTTCGGTTCCGGATCTACCCATTCCGGCAGGTAAGCATATCCACGGTTGATATACTTCGATACAGCTTGTTTGATGCCCGGTGTTCCGTCGTGAGCAACGTAAAACATGTGATATTTATCACCTACTTTCGTGATGTCGGCATCAATAGCTGATTTGGTAGCATCGGGATATTGGAACAATAGGCGGGGTTCTGTTTCCAGACCGTCGAAATCTTCGTTTACATAAGCATAGTACAGCATATTCCGTGCATTGCCCATGCGCATGGTGAAGTAGATCATTATTCTGCCTGCATGTTCATCGTAGACCAGTTCAGGTGCCCAGGCACAACCGATCTCATCATATCCGGGGAAAGTCTTGTCAATACGGACCACATGGTGTGTCCAGTTTACAAGGTCTTTTGATTTCATCAGGACAAAACCACGGTTGTTACCCCAGCCGTATTTAGCTCCGTCACGCTCCCACTCGGTGTTGCGCAGACCTTTCTGTTGGGCAAAGATGTGCAGGTCGGTCATGGCAATGTAGAAAGTACCATCCGGTGCACGATAGATATGCGGGTCACGGATACCTTTCTGTTCGGCAATCGTATCACCGGCGATAATGGGCTGACCGTTATTTACATCCGTAAATGTATATCCGTCATCGCTGACTGCGAAATATAAACTATGTGTATCATCTTTGAAATAGGTAAACAGATAGGCTCCCATTTCCTTTTCATTCGTTTTCCAGTCCTGAACCAGTACGGCGCCACCTTGCGGTTGGAGGGTCAGTTGGAGTTTGCCGTCAGCTTTCAGTTTCAGAGTTTGCAACTGGGGTTGCAGTTCTTTATCATCATTATAGAATGAGAGAGTCTCTCCTGCAAGCATAGGTAATTCGAGTTTCAACTTCAGTACTTCTTTTGTACCGTTAACGGCAGCTACATACCATTGTTTGCCGTGACGACGTGCAACAACTGCATATTTTCCGGGATAACCATCAATAAAACGTGTTTCATCCCACGTAGTAGGCACCTGTTTCATAAAATCCAGGCAAACTTGCGGGGCATCCGTCAGGTTGTTGGGTGCCAAAGCATAATTCTGAATAGGATTCTGGAACAACACAGCTGTTGACAACTGGAATACATCCGTCGTGCGACGGGTAGTTCCACCATTGTTCCCCCGGTTCAAACGCTTGTTCAGGAAAGTACCGCCAAATTCCATGCTGCCCACCGCATTACGGATAAAAGGATGCAGGCAGGCATTGAAAGCCTCTTCATCACAGAAATGTTGGTTGAAAATCAGATTCTCGGAAGCCAGTACCGCTTCGCTGCCTACATAGTTGGGATACATCCGCTCCCATCCGCGAGGCACTGTACAGCCGTGGAAGATTACCATCAGACCGTGATCGTCAGCATCACTCAGAATACCTTCGTACAAACGCATGGTTTCCTGTTTGTCTCCACCGAAGAAATCGACTTTGATACCTTTCACACCCTGTTCCTGAAGCCATTTCATTTCACGCTTGCGGATAATCGGATCATCCATCATATTGACAGGCCCTTGCTCAATATCATTCCAGTAGCCGCTTGAACTGTACCACAGGAATACATCCACACCCTTACCTTGTGCATAGTCAATGAGGGATTCCATACGCTTATGGCCGATTTTCGTATCCCACCAGTTGTCAATCAGCACATATTCATAACCCATTGCAGCAGCCAGATCAACATAACGCACCTGATCATCATAGTTGATACTGCCGTCCTGCCAGAGTATCCAGCTCCAGGTTCCACGTCCCATCTGATAATCATGCTCCGTTTCATACAACGGTTCCACTACATCCCAGATAACAGTGGTTTCTACAATAGGATTCAATGTCTCACCTACCGTAATCGTACGCCAAGGGGTAGAACCCGGTAAAGCGAAAGCGGGGGCAACTGTTCCGTTACCATTATTCTCTTCAGCCATCGGGAAAGCTACCGTATACAGATTTCCTTCTGTTACATCGCT
Organism: Bacteroides sp. MSB163; assembly: GCF_036416795.1. Lineage (NCBI taxonomy): Bacteria > Pseudomonadati > Bacteroidota > Bacteroidia > Bacteroidales > Bacteroidaceae > Bacteroides > Bacteroides maternus. The sequence continues at coordinate 87,095 of NZ_CP143867.1, forward strand.
CAGGCGCGAACCGCAATAGCGGCTGTCTACTCCTGTCTCACTGACAAGTACCCAGCCATTATCTCCTATGCGGAACAGGCAGGGGAAAGTATATCCATGTCCGTATTGTGAACGGACATCCATCGGAGCATCCGCCTTATATTCTTCTTCATAACTCGGTTTTGTCCGCTTCCAGCCTATCATAGCATCACTTTGCGGACACATGAAGGTAGTAGTCTGTTCAGGAAAACGGAAGCCGGTCGCTTCGCTGTTCACAACAAGGCTTCCCCGCTCGCCCTGGCGGGGCAACGTATAGCGGAAAGCAACATCATTATTGCTCACACGGAATATTACGTCCATCTTCTGCCCTTTTGCATTGACAAAAGCACATACCAATTCATTGGCCTGATAGTGTATCTTGGAAGCTTTGATACGCGATTGCATGTAAACGGTATCAATTTTCCTTTCTTTATGCCCAGTCAGTTTCATTGCTTTCGCGAAGTCTCCCACATTGGTCTCCAGACCCAACGGAGATGATTCCAACATCTGTTTCCCGCTATAGGTGAGAGAATACGATGCTTCCTTCCCTTCCGGGCACGAAACTGTTAGTTGTAATTTACCGTCAGGTCCGCTGACGGTTACATTCTGTGCTGTCAGCGGCAAGGCTACCGCCATACATAAAAAAGCTAATCCCTTCAGTTTGTTTTTCATGATCAAATTATTATTTCAATTGACAATTGACAGTTGACAATTGACAATTAGGCTGCGCAACATTTGTCTCAAACGACCCTTCCGCATGGCAATTGTCATTTGTCAATTGTCAATTGTTTGTTATTACCCGTTTAATCGTTCCGTCCGCATTGAATTCCATACGGTCAATGCATACTTCCCGATGCGTACCCGGACCATCTTTCAGGAAGTTCTTATTAATACGATGGTAAACGATATACCACTCATCCGTACCCGGAATTTGTAACACTGCATTGTGTGCAGGACCGTAAATTTGTTTCTCCGGATTCTGAATCAGTACAATCGGATCTTTAGCTACCTCGATAGGTCCAAGCGGCGATTTAGATGTACCGTAAGCCACATGATAGTTGGGTGAACCGGTGTCATCTACCGACCACATAAAATAATAAAGTCCGTTACGGTAAAATACATAAGGAGCTTCGCGGAATGCATAATCCTGCAAGGTTCCTCCTTCGGGAGTCATTACCGTAAGTGTTTTCTTCTTGATGGAAATCATATCTTTATTCAGTTCGGCGCCGGCCATGTAGCCATTACCCCAATACAGATAGGGTTTACCGGATACAGGATCGGTGAAGACATCCACATCTATCTGCTGTCCATGTCCTACAGGAGAATCTGTAATGATGGGTTGTCCCAGATCGGTAAACGGTCCGGTAGGTGAGTCGGCCATTGCTACGCCGATTTGCTTTCCTCCGCCTTTGGCGGGATTGCCGCTATAATAAAAGAAGTACTTGTATTCTCCCTTGATGAGTTTTTCTTCAATACACGGTGCCCAGGCATTTCCATTCGCCCAAGGTACCTGTTCGGATTTCAAATCCAGCATAACGCCTTCATAGTTCCAGTTCTTCAGGTCGGTTGAAGAAAAAACAGTAAAGTACCATCCACCCCAGCCGGGTTGTCCGTCGGTTGTGGAATAGATATAATATTTCTTTGTCTTGTTTGAGTATAAGATTTCAGGGTCGGCATGAAATCCGGGCAATACAGGGTTGTTCGGTATTGCACCCAATTCGGCAGGCTTGCCCCATTTATCCGTGATACGGATCAATTCATCGCGCGTGATAGGAATAATCGTTCCGTGGCGGGGATGGAAGTTCATCTTCACCTCACTGTCTATCACTTTGAAGTTCTTCAGGTCGGTAGTTTCCGTAAACTGATATTTACCTTTCATGTATACATCATACATTAGTATATACTTATCCTGATTTATCAGTTTAAATGTGCCGGCACCTTCCACAGCATCCTTTGTTTGCTGCTTGTAATCCGGTTCTTCTTTCCACTGACCGGAAGTCAGTGAACGGGTGGTTGCCACTTTAATACCGTTTCCATGTCCTTCTGTCTTATAGAACAGGTGGAAAACACCGTCTTTATAGACAATATCCCCGTCAATACATGATTTCTTATTCTCCGGAATGAAGAGTGGCTTCGGTTCACCAATCAGATCTGTAAAGTCGTCATTGGCATACGCATAGTAGATGATATCGGCTCCACCGGCATACTGCATAGACCAGTACACCATATATTTTCCGGCTTCAGGGTCGAAAACCGTCTGCGGTGCCCAAACACGCTTCAGCTTTTCCTGTCCTTTATAACGTTTCTGCATATTAATGATGGAATGCGTCCAGTTTACAAGGTCATTGGACTTCAGCAGCACCATTGCACGGTTCGAATCCCAACCATTGTCAGATACCATATCTGTCACCACCATATAAAAGGTATGCCCGTCCTGGCTTCTCAGGATATGCGGGTCGCGCACACCACCGGTCGAACTGATTACTTTCGAATCAAGAACGGGCTTGCCGTCATTCAGCGCCCAATATGTATATCCGTCCATACTTACGGCATAACATACGGCTTCTTCACTGATGTGGTTACCTGTAAAGTAGGTGAACAAATAAGCCACATAATCTTTTTCAACGATAGGATGTTGTTGCTGAGAGAATGAAGGCAATGTTATTGCCAACATCAAGCTAATTGCAATTGCAAATTGTTTCATAGTATTCCTCATAAAATTCACGTTAGTTATTGGGTGTCAAAAATACACATAAAATAAGAGATATACTACCACGAATCATGCAAAAAGGGAATAATTTTGTGTCATTTCATTAAAAAACAAAGTTTTACCCAGGTTATTAAACCAAAATGGAGCTTGCCAATGCCGACAAACTCCATTTTGTATCTTCTGGAAAAAATAGAATAATCAATTCAGAAATCGTACCATTTCGCAAGCCGCCAGTAAGAAAGCCCCTACTCCAAAGTTAGCTGTTGAATTGGCATCTACCACTTGTCCCGGAATGGCCTTCTCACCGATAGGCTGCACATAGCCGATGCGTCCATCCGGTTGCAAAGCAACAGTCGTCAGATACTTCCAGGCTTTTTCTATTACAGGCTGATAAGTAGCCTTATCCAAAAAGCCGTTATTCATACCCCACAGCAGACCATAGGTAAAGAAAGCAGTGCCACTGGTTTCCGGTCCGGGAGCATGCTCCGGATCAAGCAGACTCCGTGTCCAGTATCCTTCCGGTTGCTGACAGGTAGCCACAGCTTTTGCCATCGCACGGTAACGGTCTATATATTCCTGACGGTATTTATCCGTTTCAGGCAAATCTTTCAGGACTTTAGCCAAAGCAGCTAAAACCCATCCATCTCCACGAGCCCAGAAATCTTTCTTACCATTCACACTTTTATGTTTAGGATAGATATATTTTCCGTCACGATAATAAAGCGCATCTTCCGGATCGTACATCAGACTGTCGGCAAATGCCCAGTACTCATGCAGTTTCTCCAGGTAAAGCGGATTGTCGGTAATCTTATATAGTTTAGTCATCACAGGCATCACCATGTAAAGACCGTCAGCCCACCACCAATAATCATTCTTATCCGTACTCATCTGATATTCCATTACTTCGCGGGCACGAGCTATTTTTTGAGTATCCGGTTCTATATTGTATAAATCGGCATACGTCTGAAAACAAATTTGGTAATCACCAAAAAGCACATAATCGTCACTCTCGCCATAGCTGTATTTCCATTCGGCTTTATTATCCGACTTAGCACCTTTCCATTGATTATGTTCAGCCCAAGCCTTGGAGTAGTTCATGAAATCGGAGTCACCAGTCAGAAAGAACGCTTCCATGTTACCACTATGGTAAGCTGCATTGTCCCAGAAAGAGCGTCCGTGCTCAGGATTCTGAGTTTGCCAGTAGTTATTCACTTTATAAATAATATCCACAATCTCTTTGGCCTCATCCTTGGGAGACGCGCAAGCCAACATTCCGTTCAGACAAAAAGCCAGAACCAGAATGTTTCCGAAATACTTTTTCATACTAATATGCTTATTCATTTAATTAATCTATTTACCTTATTCATATTCAAATCATTAGGAATGCTTCGCGTTTCCTCTAATGGGAACTGTTATCTCACTTCCAGCACATACACCGGCTGAGGAACAAAATCCACCATACGCTCTCCATCCCCTTGCTTGGTATGTTGCACAAAGAGATGAAGACGGCGTTTTTGTTTCCAAAGTTCCGTATCATGCGACGGTTCCCAGGCATCTACCGGAAAATCCGTCAAATCAGTAAAAGTCCATTCACCCGTCCCGACTGCTGACGCATGCGCCATTGACACCCGGCTTCCCCGTTCTTCGTCGCGGAAGATATAGAAGATTTCACCGCCATCTACCACGATACGCGGACGGGCAATGGGAATCATCTTGGTACCGCCCCCTTTCAACGAAAAAGGCGTCCGGCGATCCGAAACCTGGCGGTTACGCCACATGGCACCGTCATACCATACAATACGGTATTGGGGGATTTCACTGTCGGGATCACGCCAGTAAGTCGCGATATAAGGATTGCCGCCCGCATCGGCACTCATACTGGTCTGATTGATCAATTCAGAATTTTGCGGAATGCGGCAGGCATATTCCGCATTGTTATAGCGGATAGGCAACTCATACTTCTTGCCATTCGCCTTATACCATGTCACGCCATTGTCAAAGGAACGGGCATAACAAAGATCATGGTTCGTCTCCACATGCCACGTTTCACGCCACACCCAGGATAGGTGGATAGTACCTTGCTCATCCACATAGAGCTGCCAGTAAGCATTCCTCTTATCTTCACCGTCAATCAGAACATCCTGTACCCGGCTCCATTTCCTTTCTTTCACGGAATAGCGGTTCATCACCAGATTGCCCCGGCCGGAAGAACCGGAACGGTAGACGAAAAGTAAATCGCCCCCTTTCAGCGGATAGAACTCCGGGTAAGTGACATTTCCTTCATCTACACCCGTCATGGGTTCCTTATCTCCGAGTTCCAGTGTATACGGAGCTGTGCTGCGGCAATAGTTCAACTTATGTCCGTGATGATCGAACGAGAGATGCAGATAACCATCCCCGTCCAGCATCATACTTATAATATTATGGGCGTCTTTTACGTTTCCTTTGTATTGTGTCCGGTTCAGCGTCCACCGGTCGGAATTCAGTTTCCGCTTACCCAGCACCAGATAACCATCCGCATCATAATAACAGATATATTGCTCATCCCCTTGCGTCACAAGGGAGTTGTTGCGAAATACAGTTGTGTTGACTGACGTTTGGCTATATCCCTGTCCCACTTCCACAAGCCGGGCCTGCTGTGCCCGGAGTGTGAAAGTCGTTGAGAGAATTAGAAAGAAAAGGAGAATGTATCTGTTCATGATATCCTTATTTAAGAGGAAAAATAGGCAGCTTACCGTTTTAGTCATGATAAGCGTGATCTTTCGGAAAATCTTCTCCACCCCATGCTTTCTTTGATGTCCACGGTTGCGGTGCATCCGTCCAGAAGGGAGCATCGGCAGGTAATCCTAACGGCAGGAAGGCAAGTGAGGCCAGATACAAGCTGCCATTGTTGGTATACCAATCCGATATATTAGGTTGAGAACCGTTGAAACCCAATGTCAGATAGCCTTCCGCATTGAAGTTGTGATTATCACCGAACATACGCTGAATGACGGCGGTCATCGCCGCACGCACCTGTCCGGCAGGCAATTCCTTTGGTAACCAACCACGCAATGACAGCAAGGCAAGCGGTTGCAGTACACCGGTACGGTAAGTAATCGAACGGCCAAAGACCGGGAAAGTACCTTCGGGAGAAACAAAACGTTCCAATATCATGCCGAAACGCTGCATACGCTTCAAGGCTTTCGGGAAGTTTCCACCTTTTACATTCCAGATATTCTGCTTTCCGCCATTTGTCATCACTTCAAGGCATTCCACATACATGGGGTGGAGCACAAAACTATTGTAATAATCGAAGGCGAAATCCTCTCCGTCACTGTACCAGCCATCTCCTACATACCATTCATCGACTTTACGCAAAGCTGAAGTGATACGGTAATAATCCGTCTGGGCACCCGCCTTTTTCAGGAAGCACTCAACAGTTGAAGAGAATAATAACCAATTCGTATAGGGGGGATCTACCCGACGCAGTTGCTGGAATTCAGCAATATAACGTTGTTTTGTCAAATCATCCAATGGAACCCACAAAGCGTCATATCCACGCAAAAAGCTTTCAGCTATATAAGCGGCATCCACCAGGGGTTGTCCCTCTTTCCGCCACAACAGATAATCTTTACTTTCCGGATCTACGGATTGAGCATAGCTCTTTAATGCCCATTCACGCAATTGTTTGCGTTGTTTTCCTTCCGCCGTATCATCATCGGGCAGTGACAACCACGGAGCCAGTCCGGCCATCAACCGTCCGAAGCATTCCATATAAGTCACCCGTTTATCACGACCGTCCCATGTAGGGCTCAACTCTACCAGCATATTTTCCTGCAACTTGCCTTCGCTCATATTGCTGAGTACAGGTGCTGCCATCTGGTACAGAATTCCCGCCCAAAGTTCACGATCAGACTTTACTTTTTCCGTTTTCTTTTTTGCCGAAACATTGATGGGAACCAGCAAGGCTACAATCAATAGTAGCCACAAATATTTCCACGTTTTCATGATATTCAATTATAAGTTGTTTTTCATCACTGCAAATATATCCATTTCATAAGAAAACGAACTACTACAAATGTTGCAAAAGAGGGTATTTATCGGTCATTTCCGCTATAAAATGCATAGTTCTCAGGAAAATCAGATCTTTTCCATCTTTTCTATTGCTTCTGATATACCCGTACATAGTCTATTTCATAACGCATGGGGATTCCTTTATCATCAATCTCTCCACCGTTTATGCCACCAAGAGCCAAGTTCAGCAAAAGATATTGTGGCATGCGGAAGGGGTTCGTTCCTTTTCCGATGGTACCGTTAACAGTCTCGCTCAAAGGAATTTCATTCAGCAATTCATCATCCAGATAGATTTTAATGGCCGTTTCATCCCAATCCATACGCCAGATGTGAAACTTATCCGCCCATGCCGGATCTTTATCTGTAAAATGAGTAAAAGGAATCGCTTTACTATTCCATTTTGCATTCCACTGCCAATTAGTTCCCCAGGCAGCATTTGCCAGAATATGCGGTTCACCTTTGATACGATAGTATTCCATTATGTCAATCTCGCCACACGAAGGCCATTCCATACCACTGCCCAAAGTCCAAATAGCCGGCCATACCCCTCCGCTCACGGGAATCTTGGCACGAATCTCGAATCTGCCGTACAGGAACTCTTTCTTACCGGCCGTAGTGATGCACGAGGAAGTGTACTCAATGAACTCCCGATTCTTCCGCCAATCGTTACTTCCGGCCTCATACCAGGGATTTTTACGTCCTTTTTCTTTTCGTGCTTCAATAATCAGCTTTCCATCTTTGCAGTAAGCATTACCTTTCTGATACCACTGGGCTTCTTCATTGCGTGCAAAACCATTATCATAGCTCCAAACAGTCGTATCCGGAAGACCGTCTGTATTAAATTCATCACTCCATACCTGTTTCCACTCCGATTGAGCGGACAGATTTACCTCGTCCGTCCACTCAATAAACGGCCCCCCCAGTTCATCAAACTGTATAGGCAGCCAAATATGCCCGGAATACATCAGACTCTTCGGTTTCCAAACATCAGCCATAAATATAAAGCGGTTCTCCGGCAACTCTAATACGAACGTACTTTGTCCACCAAAGGTTTTCTCACTGTTCTGTCCGCGGCATGGATTAGGATGTTGCTTCCACGGCCCCCAAATGGAAGACGCTGAAAACATACGGGCTTCATTAGGATCCCAACCGGTACATCCGGAAGTAATCATCCAATACATATTATCTTTTTTGAATAGGGCCGGTGCTTCGTTATGTCCACCGGGAAAGATACGAATATAACGCCCTGAATGCTGCAAATAATCATCTGTCAGTTCTGCAATATGCAAAGTCAGATTCTCTTCTGAAGAATAAATGTGATAAGCTTTACCATCGTCATCCACAAATAAAGTCATATCACGAGACATTTGTCCGCCTTCTAAATCGCGTTTCACAAATAGTCCCTGATTAACGGCTTTGTACCACTCCGGAGTCCACCACTTTTTATATTTCTTCATATTCCATGTCAGCTTCCGATCTGCCTCAGACATATTCTCCGGATAGATTCCGGGGTTCACCCGTCCGGAACGAACAAAGCGGTAAGGTCCCTCCGGTCTGTCACTGACGGCCACAGCCGCACGGGCGGGGCCATAACCTTGGCCTTTCAGTTCCAGATGGAACCACATTACAAACTTCCCGGTCTTCTGATTATATATCACTTTGGGGCGCTCCATGATGCAACCACGTTCAATATCGTTTCCGGGTTCTTCGGATACGGCAAGTGCTATGCCTTTGTGAGTCCAATTCTGCAAATCGGAAGATGCATAACAGTTCACTCCCACTTCGGTAGTGAAGCCGTTCTCAGGGCGATGTTCGCCAAACCAGTAATATAATCCATTATGAAATAAAACACCGCCACCATGGGCGTTGATATGGTGCCCGCCTGTATCTTTCCACAAATTATTAGAGATACTTTGAGCCTGCGATGCCGGAAGCCAGCTAATCGCTATTAATAACGACAGAAATATTCTATTTATCATAAACTTTATCATCCCACTATTTATTTACCTTAAAACAATATATCCCGCATTGTCCCAAAGTAAACAATACTTCCGACAATACGGGATATAATAATTTCATTCACCTATTCATGCTGATAGACCCGCACATAATCAACTTTGTATTCCAACGGGAACTTGGAAATAGCCGGCGTACCGCCGTTTCCACCCAAAGCGAGATTCAAGAAAATTTGCTGACCAAAACCTTCGCCATCATTACCGGCATCCTTGAACGGGTTTCTCCATGATCCTCTCCACCAATCGCTTAAACCGCCAGTACCGTTATTCGTTTGACTTAAATCGATTTCATTCATCAATTCATCATCTAAATAAAGTTTGATGTAATTATCATCCCAATCCATGCGCCAAATATGATACTTCTCAGCCCAGTTAGGATCTTTCTTCGTAAAGTCACTTAAAGGCCGATTATAAGAATCCCATTTTGCACTCCAGCGAGTATCACTTCCCCAACAAGCATTTGCATGAAGACTTTGCACTCCATTTACAAAATAGTATTCCAAAATATCTATTTCTCCACCTAAAGGCCACTCCCAGCACCAACTATCATTACTCCCCCCAGTGGTCCAAATAGCAGGCCATGCACCAGATTCAGTAGGTATCTTAGCCCTAACAAGCATCGTACCTTGTCTAAATCTATAATTCTTTGTAACAATACTACTTGAAGTATATTCAGCAAACTCACGGTTCGTCTTCCAATCAGTACTACCAGACTGATAATTAGGATTATCTACCCGTTCACGTTTTCCTGTGATAACCAAAACTTCTCCATCACATACGCCATTCTTATCTGAATACCACTGTAGTTCCTGATTACGTTGGAAACCTTCTTCAAAACGCCATACATCCGGATTAGGAATACCTTCATAGTTGAATTCCTCACTCCAAACTAATTTCAGCTTATCAGATATCTTTTCAGGAGCCGGATTCGGATCAGGCAAATACTCAGGGCCTGTTTCCGGTTCCACATACTTTACCTGAAAGAAAAGCATCAAGCTGTTAGTTTTGTCATTAATAGCATATGAAGAAGAATCCACAATTTTCAGAGGTAATACAAAAGTAATATCCCGTTTTTCTTCTTGCGCCAAAGATATCAATTTCTCTGCATAAACTAATAATTCAAGATCATCAGATTGCTTAGTTCCAGCCAATAATTCCATTTTATCCGATGGTAATAGATAAAATTCTCCAGGCAAAAGTTCCGCATCTTTATATTTCTCATAAATTCCACCTTCTCCAGCCCTGGCTATTACTTTCGATAAGGAATCTTTATTCACGATCAGATTCACAGCAACATCCTTATCAGCTTTCTTGTCCTGATAGAACGCAAGATTCAACTTATATGAGAAATTATCAGCCTCTTTATTCGCTTTCTTCAATTCTGTGAACAAATTACACTCATTACCATCCCACAAAGCACTTGCCTGTTTCAATCCCAGCAGATTAAGATCAAGACTACCTTTATAAGTAAGATCATATCCATCATCACAACCCCAAAAACCGATTGTGAGAGCAGTCATACAAACAACTGCCAACCATTTTATTTTACTTTTCATCATTTTGTGTATCAATTAAGTTAATCTAAAGGTATTGTCTCTGGATCATATACTTCTACTTCTACATCATAAAAGTAAATCTCAGCTATATGAAAATAGTTTTTATTCAAAGAACTTGAGATGACATTAAAGCGGAAATGTTTAAACTTCTTCCCTGCAATTACATAATCAGAAGAATATCTCGTAGCCTTAGTTGCCGGCAATCCACTTAAAACAGTCAACGTTTCCCAGTTTTCACCGTCATTACTAATCTGGAACTCTGCTGCTGTAGGATAACCGTCTGTATTAGACGTATTACGGGTGTAATACCCAAAAGCAAAGTTTTCATGTTCCTCTTTAAAATCAATCTGTATATAATGAGGTAACGGACTTTGGGGAGTATGCCAGTTTGAATGAAAGAAAGTTTCTATATTTCCGTCAACCAAATGAGCATATTGTCCCTCGCTCGCATCAGGATAATTACACGACAGCTGGTCTACAGTCAATTTTACTTCTTTACGCGACTTCTCTGTCATCGTAGCCGGCGCCGCTCCCGATTTAGCTTTCACTTCCGTCACCATGCTTCCTTGATTTGCAGCATTAAAGGTCTGAAAAAAGAAAGAATAATCGCCAAAGCGGGCACGTGTATTTTCAACTAACAATTCAGTCGTACTTTTCGACACCAGTTTGCATATATCCTTTTTCTGTAACGGATCGTTATATCTGATTTGCATATAGGCAAAGTCTTCCTGAGGAGCAGTCCATGTCAATTTTATCTCTCCCGGCAGCGCTTCCGACTGAACAGTAGAAGCACTAATCGCAACAGGCGTTGCCGTAGAGCCCGTTATTTCAAACGGCTCAATCTTGTCATCGCAACCGGTCATACCAACAAGTACAGAAACGGTAATTATATATTTCAAATTAAGTTTCATATTCTTTGTGTCTATAAATTATTTAACATTCTATTTAATCTCCCAACCCGGATTCTGCGTCAGATTCTTATTCTTCCGGATTTCAGAATCCGGTATTGGGAAGAAATACATCCTGTCATCCCAAACCAATGTCTTCGTTGTCTTCTTATATGAGAATAACTCATCACCCAACTTCGTTATTTCCATTCTGGCAATAGAAGTAATTCCTCCTTCTTTCCAACGACGAATATCCCAAAAGCGATGTCCTTCAAATGCCAATTCCACCATACGTTCCCGCTTGTAGCATTTCCAAAACTCGTCACTATCAATACCTTTCGGTAACACAGGCATATTAACATCCGAACGGGTACGTATTTTGTTCACCGCATCACGCGCTGTCAAGAAGAATTCATCGGTAACCGCTTCCGCCGAACCCAAATATTGAAAAAGAGCTTCTGCATAATTCAGATAAAATTCTCCTAAACGGAAAGTAATCCAACTATGGCGTTTGCCACCTGTACCGGAACCTGCACTAATATCAATGCTACCATCCAAATATTTCTTCAAATAATATCCTGTCGGTGTGGCATATGAAATTGGTGCACCATTTCTTCCACCTATATAAGTTTCCAGTGGGTTAGGATTAGAATCGGGCCATTTGTCACCATTACAAGCAATAGTCATCTTAAAACGCGGATCTCTTCCTTCATAAGGATTTGCCGGATCAGGTTCTCCGCCATTTTTCATCTCGTAAGCATCAACTAAAGTTTGTGTAGGACAGTTTCCTGAATTAGCATTTTCCATACCAATGGGAAAGTTATCATATTCCGGCGAACTTGTATCACCCACACGACGAGCAAAAATCACTTCAGCAGCCTGATAATTATTTGTCCCCCAGAGATCGGTATATTTTCCCAAACTTATGCCATTCTCCGAACAATAATCTATAACGTCCTGACTGAACAATGCAGCTTGTCTCCACAACTCCTTATCTCCACTTTCATTGAAAAGCTTACTGGCCCGATAGAGTGCAGCGCGTGCTTTTAAGGCCAAGGCAGTACCACGATTCACACGTCCGGTCTCAGGATTATCTCCACTTGCCGCATCTCCCTCAAGGTCTTTATAAGAAACCGGAAGCTCAGATGCCACAATGTCACATTCGCTTATTATAAAATCAAATATCTCAGAAGCTGGTGTACGCCCGATAGAATTAGCCTCTGCTTCAGTCAGTACCTCCGTAGTAAACGGAACATCACCATAAGCACGAACCAAATTAAAATAGTAATAAGCACGTAGCAAACGAACCTCATACTGATAACGGTTGAAACGAGTCATTTGTGCTTGATAATCTTGTGTAAAACGCAAATCATAGAAGTCCAAATCTTTAGCTTCCTTCAGAAAATAATTCACAGCACGGATGCCAGAATAGATTCCCCATTGAGATTTAGGATTCATTGCCGTCCAGTTGCCATTGGTATAATCCAACACAGAAGACCAAGTTATCGCCATTTCGGCCTCATCACAAGCAGAAGCCAATGAATTTATCCCCGGAAGATCGGAGTCAAGATAGGAATAGATATTATTCACAAATCCTGCCGTACGCCCAAAATCAGAAAAAACATGCGTATTGTCATAATTGGTATATTCATGGTAATCCATCTTATCGCTACATGCCGACAGAGAAACTGCACAAACAATACCGATATATATATTTCTAAATTTCATATTCATAACAGTTAATAAGTTCAAGATTCCAAAACATAACTTAAAGTCCTAGCGACAAGCCAATATGTACTGAACGAGTTGCCGGCCACTTATCATTTCCCATTGCTTCAGGATCTGTCAGGTCAATACTGTCAAGGCTGAACAAGTCAACACCCCGCACATATACTTTGGCCTGTTTCATTTTGATTTTGCTTAACCAAGCAGCCGGGAGTTTGTAATAAACTTCGCAATTGCGCAATTTCAGGAACGAACGGTCAGCCAACCATACAGAACTTGCATATTGTGTATTATTATCCACAACCTCAGTGCTTAAACGCGGAAAGCGGGCTGAAGGATTCTCGGGCGTCCAATGATTATTGTATACATACTTCGATATGGAAGTATTATTAACCAACGGCATATATAAAGAAGAAGAAAGTTGTGCCGTATAATTGCCTACCCCCTGGAAATATGCATTGAAACCTAATCCTTTCCATTCCAATCCAACGTTAAATCCATAATAGATTTCCGGACAATTATAGTTATATCCCATAGGAATCATGTCATTCTCATTAATCACATTATCACCATTGATATCTTTATATTTAATATCACCAGGCTTCACCGGCCCAAATTGTTGTGGGATACTATTAGCTATATCAGCATCATCAACAAAATATCCGATAGCTTGTAATCCCCAAACTTGCCCTACAGGCTTTCCGGTCTGATACAAATAATCATAAGCACGAGGTTCCTCAAGCATCTCTTTTATTTTACTACGACTATATGAGAATGTCCCCCCTGCACTCAGCTGGAAATCACCAATTTTCTTGGTATAATCCAATCCAATCTCAACGCCATGGCTATCAACTACACCGGCATTTAGATATGAACTCCCCACACCTAATACCGCTGAATTCTGTCCGGAAGCACTTACCCAAATATCCGAACGTCTTTCATAAAAACCATCTATTGTTAATGTAAGACCTTTCAGCATGGACATATCCAAACCAAGATTATACTTATAGGCTTTTTCAGTAGTTCCGTTTAAAGAAGGCAAACGTCCTTCTGACCATCCACCGTCACCATTAAAGTTATCTTGTATAGGATAACCGCTGGCACTACCCACAGTAGTATTCCAATAACCCTCAGACGGTATATTATCAGTCTGAATAATACCAAATGACCCACGTAACTTCATGAAATCAATAAAATTTTGATTCTTCATGAAATCTTCATTTGAAATAACCCATGCCAATCCAACAGTGGGCGCCACTCCCCAACGACTATCAGGATCCAATCTATTCGAAGCGGAAGTAGTCAAGGTGAAATCAGCAAAGTATTTATTGTTATAACCATAATGTGTATACCAGGCAACATTCTGTGTATACAAAGTGGTATTTACTCCATTCTTGTTATCGAACTTATAAGTATAGAGTAACATAGAGTAAAGATCATGCTTTCCAAACTGACGCGCCCAGTCCACATTCATCTGAAAATTGAACGAACGGTGTTGCCAGTCAAGTTTAGCATTATCACCGGTCACACTTCCTACAGTTCCTCCCTCAAAATCATTGAATTCTACCGGTTCGCCATTCTCCCATTTAGTTACGGATTGCATACCATATTTGGCACTTTGCCTGTAATCTTCCCAATATGAAGCAATGTTATCGTATCCTATACGAACAGATGCACCCAAGCCCTTGGTTATAGATGACAAATCCTGTTGTAAAGCCATATCAGCATATAAAGCACGAGTATGTCCTTTGGTATATCCACGTCCTTGAGCCAGGTAAACCGGATTCATGCCACCGTCCCAAGTAGAATTACCACCCCACAAACCTTTTTCTGTCCGTATAGGAAAAGCAGCCGAAGGAACAGTGAAAATCTTACCTATCAAGTTTTCTCCAGCAGAAGCCGGACGACTAAATTCATTCAAAACTCCCATGATATTAGCCTGCATACGTGTCTTCGGGCTTAAATCAATATCAAGATTAGAACGGAAATTAGCCTTTGAATATTTATTTTGAGTGGAATATCCTTCATTGGCATTAGCATTCTTAATAAAGCCCTTATCATTTTGCAAGTTCATCATAGTAAAGTAACGCATCTTAGCAGAACCTCCACGGAAAGTCAGCGTTGCAATATCCGATGCTCCATGATCCCGAAACACTTCTTCTGCCCAGTTAACATTAGGATAAAGGTAGGGATATTTGCCACTCTGAAAAGCGCTCAATTCATTTTGTGAATAACGGGGAGCCCTGCCATCATTACCCAAAGCCTCATTTACAGCACTTGCATAACTGTAGGCATCAGCCATTTCTGGAATACGCGTCTGTGTATTAAATGAATGATCGTAGGAAAAGCTGATTTCCCTCGTACGATACTTTCCGCGTTTAGTAACGATATTGACTACTCCATTAATACCTCTATAGCCATAAAGAGCTACTGCTGCCGCATCACGCAACACTGAAACTGATTCAACCTCTTCCGGAGTAATATAATTCAGCGCATTCCAGTTATTGTCACGCTCCAAACCATCCACCAGCAAAAGAATCCCGTTATTGCTATTCAATGTTTGTAATCCTCGAATTGTCATAGAAGGTATTTGCTCCCATATATTGGCTGTTTTTTGCATTGTAGTCAAACCGGTTACATTACCATAAAGAGTATTACCGATATTCATAGCCGAACGATTATCTATTTTCTCTGCATATACGGTAGAAACTGCCCCTGTAGACTCCGCCCTGTTTTGCTTTAGACCAAAACCATAGTTTACGTGTTCTGTAGAGAAATCCATGACAATAGTCATTATTTTATCCCCTGTAACAGGAACCACTTTAGTAGCATCATCCCAAGTCAGCACCTTAATTTTTTTACCTTTCTCAGCAGCTATTTCAAATTGTCCGTTTTTATCGGTAGCGACCTGCACCTGCGGATTGCTTTCAACAAACACCAGTGCCCCTTCCACAGGATTACCTGTCTTGTCAACCACCTTGCCTGTCACATTGCCATCTTGTGCATAACCTTTCATGCCTGCACAAACCAACATTGCCAAAGCTATTATCTTATATTTTTTCATATTATTTTTCTTATTAATTGAATTTTTCCTGAAACAATTAATTCCAACCCGGATTCTGCGTTAATCCATATTCTTTATTCACTTCCGATGGTGGGAAAGCAGCCAAATACCATTTCGGACTAAAATTACTCCACCAAGAACGTGCGATATTTCCCAAAGCAAAAACTTCATATCTGAAATCTGACGGTTTATCAGGGAATTGGCTGGCATTTCCATCCGTTCCACTCCAAGGCTTATCACCTCCACCGTCATTACGGTAGATACGCAGACCATGCAACGTTTTTTTAAACAAATCGTCACGCTTATAACGAATCATATCGAAGAAGCGTACATCCTCCAAACCAAGTTCGCAAGCTCTTTCACGAAGAATTTCTTCAAGCAGAGCCTCTTTGTTTGTCATCAGATTCTTGTCCGGATTGCAAGCGTTCAAATCACCCAATCCTACACGAGCGCGCACTTTATTGACATTGGCAATAGCACCGGAGAAATCTCCTTTCGCCTGCAAACAAGCCTCCGCATAGATCAAATACATTTCTGCCAAACGCAAATAAGGCCATTCCAAATAGTTTCCGGCTAAACTTCCCTTGCCTTCTTTAAAAAACTTATAACAACGGAAGCCGGTAGCTCCCGGTCCTGTTTCCAGACGTGAGTCACTAATATTCTCACGACCACCAACCCACATTTCCGCTGCATGGTCACCATAACGAGCACCATTCACCAACATAGTTTCATAAAGACGAGGATCACGATTCGGCTGATTGTAATCATTATTAGCAAAGAAAGGTTGCGCACCCTCTTTCAAATAATCATCAGTAAAAGGTTTTCCATCATTCATAGGGAACATTTGCATATATTCCAATGTCGGGGTATATCCACCGAATGTCACCCACTCGCCCCAATAATACCACCAATCCCAATTGTATTTGCCGATAATACGAGTTGAAATGAGTAATTCCGTATTTGCCTCACGAATAAAATAAGCTTTATTGAACGCTGAACGGTATGCAGCAGGAGTTGCGGATTCGGGTTGTATCAATGAGTAGAAACCACTCTTATCCAATTCTTTAAAGAACTCATCACAAGCCGTCCAACAACGATCCCACCAATCTGCACTATACCCCCCATACCATGCTTGCCTATTATCGATAGCAATCTGCGGATTATCATTACAATAAGGTGTGTTATCATTAAATAACGGACTGGCAGCAAACAATAAGATTTTACACTTCAATCCCATAGCGGCGGCTTTAGTAAAGCGTCCCTGCCAGTTTGTATCATCAGCACCTAAACTCCATGGCAACACACCGGAAGCTTCATCCAACAGTCTCACCATAAAATTCACAGTCTCTTCAGCTGTAGCACGCGGTATTTCATAAGTAGCTTCCACTCCATAAGTTTTCTCTACAAGCGGAAGACCGCCAAAATGGCGAAATAAGTCAAAATAGCGAGATGCCACAATCACTTTTGCCTCAGCAGCCAAACGGGCTTTTTCAGCATCATCCATATCAGGCACACGCCCTACATTCTCAACAAACATCCATGCTGCACGAATTGCTTCCCAACAGTTCTCCTTTTTATAATTAAAACGAGTATCGTTTCCATCATCTTCATCACTAGCTTTATATCCACCCGAATAATACTTACGATTCACGCCATCCCATGAATTATGACTGTGCCAACAATCGGACATTGTCTCAAACATACCAGTATTCATCTTACCGTCCACATCATTCCAGTTTGTAGCAAGGCCATAATACAATTTACTATATGTCTTCCATAAGAATGCACGAGCATAATCGGCTTTTCCGAAAATTGTGTCCTGATTCATATCACCTGTATCAGGAGCCTTCTCCAAAAAGCTGTCACCGAACTTTATCTGATCGACACATGACGAGAACAAGATTGACACTCCCGCAAATGTCGCAATAAACCATTTAGTCAGTTTTTTCATATTCTTAATTTCTTAGTTACAAATGAAAACGGTTAAAATCCTACTTTCAAACCAATATTAAACACACGAGTCAAAGGATAATTAGGACGATCGCTCTGACGAGATTCCGGATCCCCCCATTTGAAGTTGGTGAAAGTAAGGAGGTTATATCCATTCACATACATCCGACAATTCGTCAGTTTCAATTTCTTCATGAAAGGAAAATCAAAATTATAACCAATTTCCACATTCTTCAAACGCAAATAGCTTGCATTCATCAGATATAAATCAGATCCTTTATTGAAATTATTATCAGAATGCGACTTCGTGATACGGGGGAATTTTGCCGTAAAAGTATCTTCAGAAGAACGCCAAGTATTTTCATACTGATAGAGTAACAGTCCTTTATTCTGAGTATCACCTAATGGCTGCCTGAATTCACTCAACATGCGATCCACGTTCCACGCACCGGTCCATTGCATAGAGAAATCAAAATTTCCCCAAGAAAATCCAGCACTAAATCCAGCCGTATACTCCGGAACATCAGTATAACCAAGATCACGGGTCGCATCATTACCATCTAATTTTCCATCATTATTCAAGTCAACATAAACTGCATCACCCGGTATCAGTGTTATGCCGTGATCAGCAATGGGTCGACCAAATTCTTCTTGATAACGCGCATCGGCTGTCTCATCGTAAAATCCCCAAAACTTATACATAGAACGAGCGCCAATACGTCGACCTGTCTCATACATCCAGGGTTCATTCTGCTTCACTTCATTCTTATATACGATCTTGTTTTTGGCAAATGACATGTTGAATGTAGTCCAATAGCGGAATTGATCATTCAGTTGATCATTCCATTTCACCTGTAACTCATAACCTTTATTCTCCACTTCACCGACATTAACCAATGGAAGCACCATACCTAAAATACTTGGCAAATAATCCGGTTTTGAAAGAATATCCTTACGATTTTCTATAAAATAGTCCACAGAGAAACTTAAACGGTCATTCAATACACTAAAATCAAGGCCATAATTTTGCTTCAAAGAAGTTTCCCATTTAGAATTCGGATTAGATTGACTGGCTTCATAAGCACCCGGTACTTTATTATTTACATTCTGACCGAAGAAATACCCATCGCTACCTCCATAACTATATTTACCGGGTAAATAAATGAAACGATCAGAACCATTTTTATCATTACCCACAAGGCCTACGGAAGCACGCAATTTCAAATATCCGACTGCCTTTTTCAAAGGAGCAAAGAACGGCTCTTCACTGACAACCCATCCTACAGAACCGGCAGGAAAAAATCCATAACGGTTTTCTTTTATAAAGTTTTCAGAACCATTATAACCTACATTGAATTCAGCCATATAGCGCGTCTTCCAATCATAAGTTACACGTCCAACCAACCCAACATACCCAGACGGAATATAAGTATAAGTACCACCGGGATAATATTTTTTCGATTGGTTATAAAGTGCAAGCGCCGACACATTGTGATCGCCAAATTTACGATTATAATTCAAAGCCAATTCCATATACCAATCACGTGCTTTTCCAAAGTCTCCGTCACTATAACTCATTTGAGTATCAGATCCTTCTTTTCGGTAAGTAATAGCCCCATTGTCATCAACAAGAGGCACATAATATGCGGCAGAAGAAGTACCTTTCTTTGTATTTGAATAAGATGAATTATAAGCACCCTTCAATTTTAATGAAAGTCCTTTTGTTATAAAATCCAATTTCTGATTCAAAGCCAAATCAACGTTCAGCACATTAGTTGTTCTTGTTCTGAATCCTTTACCATAATAAGAAGCCAACCCATCTGTTCCCGGCCTCGGTACAATATCCGGATTAGTAACCACACGTTTTCCATCTACAATACCGGCACCAGCAAACGGTACTGCCCAATAAAGTTTACGGAACAACTGATTCTGATCTTCATCGGATTCCGGAGTACGTTTCGTCTCTATACGACCACCAATATTGACAGACAACACCGTTGTCTTGGTTACATCGAAGTCAAGATTCGCACGATAGTTGTAACGGTCATAATTGAAATTAAAATCATTTGTAGCACCCAATTGCTTAAACATACCATTTTGATTAAAGAAACCAGCTGAAACAAAATAACGCATTTTGTCAGTACCACCTGATATATTCACATTGTGTTGCGATTGGATAGCAGCCTTGTTCATACAATAATCAATCCAATTAATATCAGGATAAAGTATAGGATTCGTATGGTCACGGAACGTAGCAAGTTGTTCATCTGAATATATAGGAGAACCTCCATCATTCGTTTGCCACATATTGACATAATCAGCATATTGATAAGAATTTGCAAACTCCAATTCCTTTGTTCTTACATTCACACCAACGGAAGTAGAAAAGGAAATTTTAGCTTTTCCTTCTGCTCCACGTTTCGTAGTAATCAAAATTACACCATTGGCGCCACGTACACCGAAAACTGCCGTTGCAGAAGCATCTTTCAGAACAGTAATGCTTTCGATTTCATTAGGGTCAATCTGCGACATTTCACGTTCTACTCCATCCACTTGAATCAATGGAGAAGAAGAGCCAGTAAATGTAGCAATACCACGCACATAAATATCCGCCGCATCAGCACCCGGTTCACCAGAATATTGTACGGAAGATACACCTGTTACCTGACCGGAAAGGATATTAGATATGGAACCAGCAGGAGTTTTCAACAAGTCATCACCTTTCATAGAGGAAATAGCACCCGTAACGGATACTTTCTTTTGTACACCGTAAGCTACAACTTCTACTTCACCCAGCATTTGGGAATCCTCTTCTAATACTATATTTAGACTAATACCTTTTTTCGCAGGAACCACTTGTTCCTTATAACCAATAAAACTAAATTGTAGCTTACTCCCAGCTGGAGCATTTAGGACAAAATTACCATCAATATCAGTAATAACACCAGTGGCTGAACCTACCACCATAACATTAGCGCCAATAATTGGCTCACCATTAGTATCTTTAACTGTACCAGTCACTTTTACTGTATTTTGCTGCATGCCTTCTGAAGAGAAAGCTTCGTTACTATATCCCTTAAGAGGGACAGATAAAAACAAAAACAATAAAATTGCAACTGGAAATAATCGACATAATTTTTGAACCTGTCGTTTACAGAAATTTTCTTGCTTTTCCATTAGCAATAATTTTAAGATTAAACATATATTTAATTATTAAATCTCATTATTTTATAGCTTCTATAAAAGTTTAAGATCAGGGAAAAAGATAATAGTATCAATTATCTCTCCTGTTTTCTTACTTACGAATTCAAAAAAGACCGGAACAGGATAAGCAATCTTAAATTCATAAAATCCAGTGCTAATTTCTTCATAATACTGTTTCCACCACCCACTCCTTATGCGTTTTTTCAACTCTGCATCACTATATTCAGTTGCAGCTAATAAACTAAAGTTACTGATTGAATCTGATTCGATCAACTCATCTGTAACAGCCCTTGTGTCGGATGCCAATTCAGGCAATGCACCTTCATCCAATCCAGTAATTGTAGCATCATTACTACACCCTGTAAAAAGACTAACAGACATTGCAGCAACAAAAAGTACTGTAATCAATTTGCTTCTTTTGTTTTTCATGTTTCTCATTAATTTTAAGATTAAACATTGGTTTGTTATTTACAACAAAAACTAAAAAAATCCCTATCATTTTCATTCTTGATTGCGACACAAAAGTAGGAGGGCAAAAAGCAATATGCCTTCTACAACAGCCCAAACAGATGCTAATTTGTCTCATGACACAATTTTCTACATGAAATGAAACATTATTCTACATAAGTTTTCAAATGTGAGAGAGTTTTAAAAGAAATGTATAAAACGAATAAATGAGTAAGCAACACAATAAGACCGCAAGAACAACATTCCATTTTCCGGAAGTTGTTCTTGCAGTATAAAAGACAAGATGGTTAATAAATATATGCTCTATGTTTCCGGAACATCATCTTCCACTGTGCCATTCGAAGTAAAGCGCTCCATATATTCGGAAGGTTGCATACCAAACTCTTTCTTAAAACTATTACTGAAATAACGCGGATCATTATAACCCACAGCATACGCCAATTCTGAAATACGAATATTCTTCTTCTCTTCCATTATACGACAAGCTGCTTTCATACGAATATTCCGGATAAAGGAAACATAAGTAAGACCCGTCAATGACTTCAACTTCCTGAAGAAAGTCGATTTAGCCATATACATCTCCTCCAACAGCTTCGCCTGATCAAAATCCGGATCATCCAAATGACGATGCACACAATCAATAGCCCGTTGCAGGAAATCCTCATCAACACTGGTGTAATTCAACTCTTTGGCTTCAAATACCAACTGTTTCTTGAAGTCCTTTCCCATACGTTCACGGCTCCGAAGCAAGTTGGAGATGCGTGCATGGAGAACACTCAGATTGAAAGGTTTACTGATAAAGCCATCAGCACCGGACTCATAAGCCTCAACCCGGTCTTCCTCCTTATTCTTAGCCGTCAGCAAAACTACAGGAATATGGGATGTTTCAAACTTATTTTTAATATACCGGCAGAACTCAATGCCATCCATCTCAGACATCATTACGTCAGAAACAATCAGATCGATCTCTTCCTGCTCTACCACATCTATAGCTTCCTTACCGTTATTAGCTGTGTAAACCATATAATCCGCACCCAGCAATTTCGTCATTAACTGCAATAACTCTTCATTGTCCTCAACAATCAGTAAAGAGTACGAAGCCCGGATAGCAGTCGGTTCGGCTTGTTCCTCACTATCATCATCAGAGACATTTTCGCCAAACTCATCTGATAACAGTTCTTTCTTAGCTTCTTCCGCATCTGCCGGCAGACTTTCTTCTATTTCTTCTTCCGCATACGAATTACGAAGAACCGGGAAATTTACAATAAACAACGTACCTTTCCCTTCTTCACTTTCTACCGTAATAGTGCCATGATGCAGCACTACCAAATCGCGAACCAATGACAAACCGATACCGGTTCCAATAGTCTTGAACTTCCGGTAATCTCCTTCATAAAAGCGTTTGAAAAGGTTCTTCTGGGCTTCTGCTGATATACCGGGCCCATTGTCTTTCACCACTAACCGTGCTGTGCGATCTTCATTTTCAGACAGTTCCACACTGACCAGACCACCGGCACGATTATATTTAGAAGCATTAGACAGTAAATTATAGAGTATCTTATCAAGTTTGTCCGGATCAAAATAAGCGTTGAAAGGATCAGGTGAACATGAAATCTGAAACTGAATATCTTTCTTCTTCATCAACGGGCGGAAACTATCAAGACTGCGATGTACAAATTGCGTGAGGTCACCTTCAGAAACCCGTAGCTTAAGATTTCCTGTCTCCGACTTACGAAATTCAAGGATTTGTTGCAGCAAACGTATCAGGCGATTGATATTGTTATTCATCACTCTATATTGCTCCTTATACGTGGGTGCAGTCCGTCTCAGTTCATCCACCGAAGCAGAAAGAATAGTTAAGGGAGTCAGTAGCTCGTGAGTAATATTAGTAAAGAATTGTAATTTAGCATGATTAACCTCTTCTGCCTTAGCTTGTTCCATCTCACGCAGATGCAGAGCATTTCGCAAACGGATTCGATTACGTATCACTCGGAAAGTATAATAGATAATAGCGCAAACACATATAATATATAAGGTATAAGCCCACCATGTTTTCCAGGGAGGCGGCAAAATAACAACTTTCATCCGGAGCATCTCATCATCCCAAATACCATTGGCATTAGAAGCTTTCAATTGGAAAGTATAAGTTCCGGGCTTCAGGTTATTATAATAAGCAAAACGTTTGGACCCACCCGTATATTGCCAGTCAGAATCGAAACCTGCCAACTGATAAGCATACTGGTTTCTGTCCGGGTTGGCATACTCCAATGCCGAAAATTCGATGCTGAAATTATTATGCCAATGGTCCAGCTGTATCTCATCTGCAAAAGCGGGTGAAAGTTGTGAAATCTCCATTCGCTCCTTAGCAGGCAGATTTCCCCATGACTGATTGAAAATCTTAATGTCAGTCACTATCACAGAAGAAGAAAAAGGCTGTTCCTTCAGATTCTCAGGATAAAAGCTATTGTATCCCCGATGTCCGCCGAAGAGCATTTCACCGTCAGCTGCAACTGCCTGAGCACTACGAATAAATATATTGTCCTGCAAACCATCCACTGTGGTGTACAAACGGAATGTCGCACTTTCCAAGTTATCCGATAGGGCAAGTTTTATCAATCCTGCATTCGTACCCAACCATAAATCACCCTCTTTATCACTCCTGATACTGACAACCGCATCTCCTGGAAGATTCCATTTCGCATGTACCGGAAGAAAAGTATCGGTTGCTTCATCATATAGATTCAGTCCACTGCCTCCTGTTCCTACCCAAATGCGTCCTTTGGCATCTGTGTAAAGACAATCGGCATACACACTGTTGAGCTTTCCATTCGTAGCAGAATAACATGAAACGGTATAACTCCCTTTTTCATCACAATGAAGCCGAAAAACTCCGTGTGTATTGGAAGCCACCCACATATCTCCGTCATTTCCTTCGGTCATATACATAGTCGGAACGTTTCTCATCTGGCTATTTCCAACTTGCAAAGTATCCAGCCGCACCGCTTCTCCATTCACTGTACGCATTGAAACTCCATTACGCGTAGCAAACCAAAGGTTGTGCTTTGAATCTTCATAGATATGAAAAACACAGGAACCTGCCAACCACGGCGCATCCTGAGCATAATAGTTCTTCACCCTCTGTGTCACAGGCGCCTTCTTATCTACCTCATAAACTCCTCCGTCATAAGCAGCAATCCAAATATGTCCCGTAACGGAATGCTGCATCATAGACATTACCGTAGAAACACCACGATAACGATCAAATTCAGGCATTTGAGTATAATAAGTGAATTTCCCGGTTTGACGATTCTTCACCCCTAATCCATAAGTTCCTATTCCCAGCCAAAGCAATCCTTCATCATCCAGCAAAATACTGCGAACAGAAGTAGTTTTTAGCATTCGTTTGACTTCCAACAACTGATCCCAATAGAAATCAGCTTTCCGGGTACTCACTTTGTTTATACCTCCACCAATCATGCCTACCCACATCAGTCCTTGGCGATCACGCAGAAGGGAAGCCACTTCATCACTGGCTATGGAACTATCCGATTCACTGGGATAATAATTACTGAAAGTCTCAGCACCTGTGTAATTCCCTGTCAGCGGAAGTACACTGAGTCCTTTACGGGTTCCTACCCATAAAGAATGAGTATTAAGATCTTCGGATAAAGCATAGATAATATCATCTGAGATACTGGCAAGGTTCTTTTCATCATACCGATAAGTAATCCAAGTGGTCTTATCCGGCTGGTAGGCATCTTTCAACAAAACCAAACCGCCACGCCAAGTACCTACCCAAATATTCTTTTGACTGTCCTGAAATACATAATGAGCAGAGTTTTGTTCATTTAACCGCGGGTATCTGAAATATTTGCCGGTTTTCTTCTCATAACGATACAACCCTGCATCCCATGTTCCAATCCAAATATCTCCCCGATCATCTTCAAACAGAGATTTGATGGCAGTCCTGGGCATCACATTCCCTGTATTTTCGCCACCATGGCATAAGAAATCATCTTTATCTTCCTGATACTCAAACACTCCCCAATCTGTAGCAAACAAAATACGTTCATCACTGGTTATCAGAATTTGAGGTATACTATTACCATTCATCTCCGGATGATCTATTTTTCGTATCAATCCCATTTTCTTGTCCAAAACGTTCAGACCACTATAAGTACCAATCCAAAGACGGTGTTTTGCATCCTCTGCCACACAGAAAACATTATTATTAGTCAGCAAATCAGCGCGAAAAAGATTAGATTTATAAGTAGTAAGAGAATAACCATCATATTGGAAAAGTCCATTACGGGTAGAGATCCAGATATATCCGTCGCGATCCTGATAGACAGATTGCACATCTTTACTGGGCAAACTGTTCAATATGGATGAAGACTTAAACACCAGAGTATTTGGCTTAGATGTTGTGATAGCCTGACATACCAAAGGAAAAAATATTCCAAAGCAAAATACAAAACTCCGGATTTTTTCTTTCATTGTAAACATTACCTTCATGGTTAACTCGGTTTAGAATATAATTAATAACACCCGACAAATATACGTAAATATATCTAAAAGTATCTTATCCATTGGTAATATTATATTCCAATAATTCTATATCGAAACGTATCCGGGATGTACTTGCTCCGTACCAAGTCCGTAGTTTCTCCGTACAGAGGTATTTCTGACCGAAGAACGTACGGAGCAAATACGGTCCAAATACAGTTCGGGTAAGGAGCAGATAAGCTCGAAAAGACAATATTGATCTAAATTTCACCCTTTTTGGCACTAAAGTAGCCGTTTATATTGCAAAGAATACCTTTTCTTTGCTGAGGAAAATAAATAAGAATATTCTTACCATGTAATACACACGCAATGATGAAAACTGTATTCTCAAAAATGACCGGAGGATTATTACTATTTACTTTATTAGTTTCATTTAAAGTAAATGCCTCCTTGCCACAGGCTAAAAATGATTCCGTATTTCATTTAGTACAACCGGACTACAAGTTAAGCCCTCTCACCGGTATAACTCGCCAACATTGGCTTGACGCTGCAACCTATTTACTGGACGGAGCATTCAGCTACATCCATACACTGGATGATCCGATGCGTTTCCCCAAACAACCGGGAAAAAGCTATCCAACGGATGGAAAGTTCAACAAGACAGAGAATTTGGAGGGACTTTGCCGCACCATGTTCGTAGCAATCCCGCTACTAAAAGAAAATCCGGATCTGGTACTGAATGGAATCAAAGTCGGGGATTATTACCGGCAACAGTTGCGGAATATGAGTGATTCATCTAAGTCCGGATATATTCAACATCTCAAAGGTGGGCCAAGCCAGACGCTTGTAGAATTCGGAGCACTTGCCCTGTCACTTACCGTAATGCCTGAGATTATCTGGGAACCATTGACACAAAAGGAGAAAGATGATCTTGCCGCATTAATGCTTAGTTACGGCAACGGACCTACAATCGGTTCTAACTGGCGTTTCTTCAATATATTCGTCATGTCTTTCTTCAAAGATCAGGGTTATGAGGTAAAAGACGGTTATATGGATGAATTGCTGCAAAAATCACTGGCACAATATCGTGGATATGGATGGTATAATGACAGTCCGGCCTATGATTATTATAGTATGTGGGCTTTTCAGATGTATGGTATGATTTGGGCGCATTACTACGGTGAGAAGTTCAATCCAGAAGCTGGTCGGCAGTTTGTCAGTAACTTCCGTGACCTGGTTCCCAACTATCCTTATATGTTTGCCGAAGATGGAAAAATGAATATGTATGGACGCAGTATTACGTACCGTATAGCTGCCGCTGTACCTTTCCCGCTGATGGGGTGGCTCAATGATCCGTCTATCAACTATGGTTGGATGCGCCGCATTGCCTCTTCCACCTTGCTCCAATTCCTAGAAAATCCTGCATTAATGGAAGATCGGGTACCAACACTGGGATTTTATGGGGCTTTTGAGCCTGCCGTACAGATTTACAGTTGCCGTGGCAGTGTTTACTGGATGGGGAAAGCGTTCCTTGGATTATTATTGCCTGCTGATAATCAGTTCTGGACAGCTATTGAGAATAACGGAGCTTGGGAAAAAGAACTTCAATCTGGCAAAGTTTACAATAAGTTTATGGAAGGTTCCAACACTTTAGTGACCAACTATCCCAATAGCGGCACTTCGGAAATACGTGCATGGTGCCATGAAACGGTTGCCAAAGACTGGCAGAAATTCCGTTCTACCGAGAATTATAACAAATTGTCTTATAACACTGCATTCCCCTGGATGGCAGACAGTCCGGATGGTAAAGTGTCCATGAACTATGTCGTACTGAATGACAAACAAGAATGGGAAGTGCTACGCCTCTATACATTCAAAAAGTTTGAAGACGGAATTTACTACCGGGATGCAGAACTTGAAACAAACCCGGAAATCAAATTCCGCCTGGCAGATATTCCGCTTCCTAACGGTATACTTCGTGTGGACAAGGTTTCTTTTCCACTTACAACAGAATTACGTTATGGACACTATTCTCTTCCGGAGCTAGGCAATCCCATTGTTACAAAGGAGCAAAAGGCCGGAGGATACACCGCCTACTGCATGGATAATGGTGCCTATCAAACGGCTCTTATCAATCTACAGGGTTGGTCGGAAGTGGAATTCGTACAGACTGAAGGGCTCCATCCGGTCAGTAACAAATGCTCAGTAATCAATGCTGCCGCTACTCATTCCGGTGATAAAGTCTTTATCACACTGCAATTATGGAAAAAGAGTGGCGAGCCATTTACTAAAAAGGAACTGACACCTGTAAAGTCTTTCAAACAGGCCGGGGACACTATAACCATTTATTTCTCCGACGGAACGGTAAAGACGGTTCCTTTCTCCTGATGTAAGTTTCGGAAGGAATAGTTATCTTTGCCGCCAAAGTAAGAACTGCGGAAGTTCTTCTACAGAAATGATACAATTATGGCAGGCATCTACATACATATCCCCTTCTGCAAGACACGTTGCATTTATTGCGATTTCTATTCCACCACACGTTCGGAATTGAAATCGCAATATATCCGTGCCCTTTGCCGGGAGTTGACGGAACGCAAGGAATATCTGAAAGGGGAAGCTGTTGAAACCATTTATTTCGGTGGAGGTACACCGTCACAGTTATCGGAGGAAGACTTTAAGGAGGTTTTCAAAACGATTGAACAGGTTTACGGAACGAGGGAAGCAACAGAAATAACTCTTGAAGCAAATCCCGATGACCTTACAGATGAATATATCGGAATGTTGCGCACTCTGCCGTTCAACCGCATCAGTATGGGAATACAAACTTTTGATGATGCAACACTACAATTATTGAACAGGCGGCACAATGCCAGACAAGCAATAGAAGCAGTTAAACGCTGTCGACAAGCAGGTTTTCAAAATATCAGTATCGATTTAATTTATGGTTTACCCGGAGAGACCGACCCACGCTGGGCACAAGATTTACAGCAAGCTGTCAGTCTTAATGTAGAGCATATTTCAGCCTACCATCTAATTTACGAGGAAGGTACCCCCCTTTACAAAATGCTGCAACAACACTCGGTATCTCAAGTGGATGAGGATAGTAGTCTGAACTTCTTCTCCACACTGATAGACACTCTTTCTGCTGCCGGATACGAGCACTATGAAATTTCCAACTTCTGCAAACCAGGAATGTATTCCCAGCATAATACTTCTTATTGGCAGGGAATTTCTTATTTGGGATGCGGTCCGTCCGCACATTCCTTTAATGGAGACTCGCGCGAATGGAATGTAGCTTCACTAAATCAATATCTTTCATCTGTAGAACAAGGGCAACGCCAGCACGAAACAGAACAACTGGACACACACACACGCTACAATGAATACATCATCACAGGTCTGCGCACAATGTGGGGAATATCCACTGAAGAGCTAAAAAATAAGTTCGGCAACCGGCTCTGGAAATATTGTCTTGAACAAGCCAAACCTTATCTGGAAAACGGGAAATTAGAGTTGCATGACAATCGGTTAAAGCTAACCAGGGAAGGCATTTTCATCTCAGACGGTATCATGAGCGACCTCTTGGAAATAGAATAAAGGAATAAGATAGTAGACACAGAAAGCCGTTTCTTCGCAGAAACGGCTTTCTTCTATAGGTCAACATAAAGTTAAACCTAATTCGGGATATTCAGTAAATGTCCCTCTTTCTTATAAATTAAGAGAACAGTTTTACTTTACGTGAGCTTTTCTCTTAATTTTTTTGTGTAAAGTCTCAAGTCTTCTATCTTTTTAATAGAATATTATTTACATATTCTTATTTTTTCTTCCCAACGGTACATTATGTATATGTCTTTTTAGGGGAAGTTAAAACCCTCTCCTCTTTTCTTCTTCTTCTTTTAGTTTGATTATGCAGCCGTTCTTTTTTTCTTTTCGACCTTTTCTATCATAGATACCGCATTGGCCGTATGTATTCCAAAGAAAATCCAAAGTATTTCCGTTTTCCTGTTTCTGGCTTTTATTCTGGCCAGTGAGTAATGTTGTTTCTGCGTTCCAAAACTTCCTTCCAGGCGGGTAGCCCTTTCACGGCTGAGTTCCGACCGTAAGATTTTCCGCAGTGGCTCATCTTTGGCAGCTCTTCCCTTACGCTTAAAGGAAGTACTTATATGATATTTAGTACAAAATTTCCGGTTGGCATTATTAGCATAGATTGAATCCGCTGCAAGCGCCTTAACCCTGACCTTGGTCAGTTGTCGTTGCAAATGAATACAGTCTTTCAAACGTACTCCTTTGTTAAAAGCCTTAAAGGAGATATGTTCTATGAAGGAGATTCCATCTATTTGTATATTGTTGACCTTGGCTCCGAACTCAACGGATTTGGTTTCCTTGCCTCTGATAATGGGGCGAAGGTAATGCCGGTCGATACTCGCGATACGGTTGGACACTTTTTTGCCTGCAAATAAATTCTTCCCTTGCTCAAGGACTGTCTGTATGACCGAGAAACGTCTTTGGTAATCAGAGGATAGTGTAAGCCTGTGCCTGTAGGATGAATGAAGATGCTCCAGCTGGTCCAGTAACTTTTCCAATAACTGAAGTAGCCTGCGTTTAATCATACGGGTCTGTGATTTCCTGCGTTTACGCAGTTTACTGTAAGCAAGGTAGGCACGGCTTACATCAAGATACTTGTTACGGGGACGTTGTATGTGCAATGTACGGCAATGTTTGCACAGATGGCGATGAAGCCATACAATACCTTCCCATAAGAGTTTGACATCAGTAGGAAAGCGCAAATGACTTTCATAACAGGTGGCATCGGTCATACAGACATGAAGGTTCTCAAGATAAGGTTTCCAATGCTCAGCCAGAATAAGCTGGAGGGACTCAATAACAAGGCGGTCCGCTAGTTCCTGGCGAATCGCACTGACGATTTTAGGATTGGTCAGTGGATGAAGAGGATCAATCTGAACACCACAAAATAACTGGTAATGAATATTACCGTTTAAATGCTCAATCAGTTGTGCATCGGAAAAGTTGGTATAGGACTTCAGGACCATCAAGGCTATTTTACCTTCGGGAGAAAAATAACTTTTACGACCCAAAGCAGAGGACTTCAAATGCATTTGTCGGGCCAGTTCCGAGAAAGGAAACAGAGCATGGAGGCGACCTAATTCGCTCGTTGCAAAACTTTGACGATATTTTTTTAGCATATCGAACTCGGTAAAACCTAAACAAGGTTCGATTTCGGAGATTTTTTGTATCTTTACCATGTGTTTTTAGTTTAGATTACCCCCGTTTTGGCCGTCAAACCGTTTTTTTGGGGGGAATGCTTAAAGATACAAAAAAGGCAACTAACTCGCAATGAATTAGTTGCCTTAAATTTTATTATTTTGGGAATATCCCTAATTCGTCAGAGAGAATTCTAATTATCTGCTTTTATTTTCTTTATTGATAAGTCTTTAAATATATCATAATAACCAAGGTTATTATTATTACCAAACGTTGGAGACTTAGAAGCAAAGACATAAACTCCTATAGCATCGATAAAGCTCTTTATAGTCCCTATTTCTCCTGTAAAGGATAATCCTTTTTTATCCTTGAAAGGGAAGAAAGGCATTAATTCTTCATCGGCTACATCAAGCTCTGCTATAGCTGGATAGGACAATGACGTGTCCGCATGTACATAGCCCGCTTCACTTCTCACTATGGTATAAAGGTACCATTTTTGTGATTCTATAAATCCAAGATATTGTCCGTTAAGGGCACTCAACTGGTAGGTTTCACTATCGAACTTCAGAGGCAATACAACTCCTCTTATAGAACTCAAACCGTTTGCATAGAAAACTGTTGCATCTTTTTCATCTTGAAAGATCTCTATTTTCACGGTTTCACTTACCCAATCATCCCCTTCACCAAAAGTAGAATAAGTAGCTTCATAAGTGCCTGCAATATCATTCACCCCAAACTGAACAAAAGTTATTTCTTTGGTTCCTTTTTGGCTCTTGAATATTACGGTTCCTTTACGGGCATTTCCGGTCGTATTCTCAGCTAAAGTAAAATTATAACCTTCTTTTACTTTCTCACCGGTTATCCAATCCGGCATATCTACAGTGTAGTCATAATCACTCTTCACAGGGATCGTTATGGTACTTTCTTCATCAGAAAGTCCGTAAAGATCATCCCCGTTCACATACCATACTCCACCGGCTTGTGACACAGGTACACGCACCTTGCTATCTAAAGCATTCGATATTTCAACAACCGCATTTCGGCCTACAAGACCTGTATAAGTAGGAACCGCCACTGTCACGACATTACCGTTAACAGTAACCGTGCACCAATCCTGATTGCTTACCGCCGTAATGGCAGAAGTGCTTTGTACCTCTATAGTGCCGGTAGTTGCAACGGCAGTGAAAGATACATCAGACTTTATCACCTGTAAGGATGCAACAGCAGATGAATCGTCATCATCCGAGCAGGATGTTACCAAGAACAGACATCCTATCAGCATCCATAAAATATTTATTTTTTTCATACGCTAAACATTTTATTTTTTAGTTTTTAAAAGTTTTCGAACCGAAGCATTAATAACTGTATCAGAGAGATAAATAAAAAAAGTTACTCCCAATGCAATACACAACGATTCTCCAAAAGAATGTTTACTATCAAAGAATATCAGTAACAAAATAATAAGTGCCGCCACTATAATATATTTCAGTATTTGCTTCAAGACCGAGATTTCATCAGACTCCTTAGCAATCACCCAATTTACCGGTGAATAACACAACAAATCTATTAATACAACCATTAACAATGCTTGTGGGAATGAATATCCGTCTTCTCCATACATAAAGAAGGGTATTCCAACTAAAAGCACTATCATAGAAACCACTACAGATAGAATTACTTTTCTATTCATAACAGTACTTTTCTTTATTAATAAATCATTGCTTAGTTAAACTAAACCAGACCTTATTATCAACTGTACTAACCAATTTAGCCGTAGCGGGTGTTTGGTCATCATCAAATTCTATAGTATAGGGACTATTTGCATCAACATACTCTATGATAGGATCTAAAAATGCATAGAAGTCATAATTCAACCCCGGAGCTGTAGACTGGATCGAAATCTTCTTAGCAGTCTCATCTACAATTGATAATTTATATCCATAACATACATTCCAAACCTGCATTCCTAACCAATTGGATTCCCAACCCATACAATATGGGTTTGTATCATTTCCCGGATAGGCAGGATTTGCTCCAATATACCAACCAATGAATTCTTCATACTGGGTTGATTTATTTATTGCATAAGCATTACTGAATAAATCCATCAGTTCCTTGTTCATATCTCCAGTCCCCGCAGCTATATCAAAAGAAAGGTACCATTGAGCAGTTGTCCCGCAGAACTGTTCCAAAACTGTAGGATAAGGGAAAGAAACATCTGCATCCGTAGCTTTTATAGCTCCCGTAGCATCATCATAGACTAAGCGTTGAAAAGTAATTCCATTTATAGTAAGCGGTTCATAAAGATTTATTCCATCCGGAGTATAGATATAGGCCATATCTATATTTTCTAATGAACTGTCTTCTTTTATATCGGTATAAGAAAGTAGTTTACCTACCATGCTGATAGCATACTCTTTTCCACCTACTATCATCTTCATGCGAGGTACGGCTGCCATTTTTTCCTGCATATCCAGTACCTTTTGCATATAACTACCAGCACTCTCAGTC
This sequence comes from Bacteroides sp. MSB163, assembly GCF_036416795.1. Classification (NCBI taxonomy): domain Bacteria; kingdom Pseudomonadati; phylum Bacteroidota; class Bacteroidia; order Bacteroidales; family Bacteroidaceae; genus Bacteroides; species Bacteroides maternus. Next base: position 120,988 of record NZ_CP143867.1, read on the forward strand.
AGTTTAGTCATCACCATCTTATTGCCATATTTCTTTCCTTTCAGCACAATGCGATCTTCGCTCACTTCCATAAACACAAATTCATAGTCGCTGGCATATCCGTCGACATCACTCGACCCTCTTGGCTCCGAAAAGAAATGAAACAGTAAATTGTAAGTGTCGAAAGTCAGGATTGCACTTTGTTCGGATATAACCCGGTAATATGAAGTCACTACCGTACCAGCCGGCCATTTACCACCATCACTGGAACTTAAAGATAATTCCGAAGCCATATCAACCTTTCCATTATCGAACTTTGCAGTATAAGTATATCCACCCATCGAACGATCGCTCGGATAGAACTCCATCACCCATCCCTGCGGATCATCTTGAAGAATAGTCTTATATTTGGCTAAAGCTTCATTCATTCTTTCGGCTGCCGATTTATCGAACAGATCCTCTTCTTCACTTACACATGAATTAAAGCACAATCCGACGAGCAGCAATAATAGAGTATAATATATTTTTTTCATCATTTCTCATATTTATTTAAGTGTTTCCAAATCAAGCTCTCCGCTCACAACATCACCCATACGGCGCTGAACTACATTACGAAGTTCATCCATATCAATATTCCACGCAGTTTGCATGTAATTCTTCACAATTGATAGTTTCTGATTAATGATATCAGCACCTTTAGTTCCGGCAGCTGCCATCTGTTTAGCCCAGTATTCAGCCGTATTTGTTACATAAATAGAAGTTACTTCCGCTATATCTTCACGAGGCTCACTCATTGCATAAGGAGAAATAAATCCATTTGCCAAAGCATCTTTTTCGCTTTCCTGATACCAGTCTCCACTGACATAAAGTCCTTCGGAAATTCTGTCATAATCAGGGTCATAACTCTTTGTCTGATGAAGTATATGTGCAAACTCATGGTGCATGGTCTTAAAGTAATACTCGTTCAGGAACGCTTCATTAATCTGCAAATTATTTACCAGATATAGAGTTACCTTCAATCCTCCTTCCGCCGTGCCAAGTACCATCGTACCATTATCTTCATAAGCAGCCGATCCAACCAGATGAAGAACTTTAGGAACATACTGGCGTGTAAAGTCAATACCTACAACCTCATCATAAGCTTCGAGCCACGCATATTTCACGATATGTGATAAAGCCACCGCTTTATCATAATCAGCAGGAGCCAATGTGTAATCGTGATTAGATTCGATATCCTCCATATGATATTTCAACGCAATATTATAAGGCGTTGTATAGTTTGCAAGTATCCACTTATCAAAATCATTTAGTTCGCTTGTCGGCTGATCCTCAAAGATACTCTTTGAGTCCAGATCATCTTCGCCACACCCCATAAGGTTCAGTAACGAAATAGCTATACCCAATATAAATAAATATTTTTTCATAATTTATCTTTTAAGAATTTTACTGGTTAATTACGAGGATTGGCTTCCAACCCTGCTGTTATCACGCTTTGAGGCAATTGAATGGCCCGACGGGGATCATCCACTTTCATTTCATCATTCACCGTTATTTCATTATTGTATACCGTACGACGATAAATTTCCAAACCATACCTCTTTATATCAAACCAACGCAAACCTTCATGCAAAGTCAATATACGGCGTACATGCAAAATTGCATGGATGAAGTTTTCTTGTGTGCCCGGTTCTACCGTAAAATCAGGATGCAAAGCTTTTTTAGGAGTAGGAGCTTTCGGAGTATAAAACTTCATACCCGTACCGGTTGCTTCCGAATATTCTCCATACAATGCATTGACGGACTCTACAGTTACAGTATTCGTAGATTTTGTGAAAGCATGTATCCATGTATCCAGATCAGCTGCCGCCTTCGTATATTCTCCTTTCATTGTATAAGCTTCAGCACGGTTCAAAATAACTTCATCGGTTGTCAGAGCCGGGAACATCACATGAACCTGACCAATATCATTCACAGGATCCGTTATTTCAAAATATTCCGCAATCTTTCCCATTATTACTTTGGGCAGTCCCTGATAAGAAGGTATTCTGAAATAAAGCATGGAATAACTGCCCCAAATGGAATTGGTCTTGCAGGTCTCCTTATTGGCAATCATATCATTATGAGTAAATTTCTCTCCCAATCCATAAGGACCGTGAATTCTCCCCCATGAAGAATTAGTCGAGTATAAAAGCAAATTAGCCTTCTCGCTTACATTGATAAATGCAGTGGCACGAATAGAGTTATTAGGGCTCAGTGCTCCTACAGTAGCCCAATCACGCAGCATTGCGGTAGGATTTTCTGTCAGGACTACTGTGGCATACTGGATAGCTTTGTCATAGTTTGATTTATCATCCTTCACATAGTAAAGATAGAAACGTGCCGCAAAAGCATAACCGGCTTTCTTATTAAAATGATACTTAGGGACAGTATAAATCGCATCATTCAACAAAGGCAATCCGGCCTCTATATCAGCTGCTATTTTTTCATAAACCTCTGCTACAGTTCCACGAGTATATTCAGGAGATACTGTGGTTTCCAAATGGGTCATATACGGAATACCTAAATCCTTGGTACTGGTCTTTGGGCTATATGCTTTACTAAAAATATTGACCAGTACAAAGTGGTTGTATGCACGGCACATCAATGCTTCTCCTCTCTGAGGATCCAACGAAGACGGATTCCCCTTTTCATTAATAGCATCCAAAGCTGCATTGGCAGAAGCAATTGCCTTATAGCAATCATTCCACAGATTATATGGGCTGTCAGTATCTTTATCTGTTACATCCTTCCACAGAGCAGCTTCTTCCTGAAGCTTATTGTATGCAGTCCAGGTCCCACCATTGTCATCCGTATTATCAGATGCCATTTCAGCCAATAATGCATAATTTGTCTCCGGATAAGCAGATACTAAAAGGTTGGTTATTTTAGCCTCTGTATCCAGTTCTGTACGATTATCTGGCATTTCATCTAAAAAGTCATCACAGGATGACAATGCTACAGTCATCGCCAATGCCATAAATGGATAATATATATATTTCTTTTCCATAATCTAATTAGCTTTTAAAGTTTTAAATACCAAGTCTCAAAGTCAATGTAAACTGCTTAGGTACAGGAGCCGCTACACCACCGGAACGGAAGAACTCAGGATCTTGTCCGTTCAGTTTATCATCTGAATAAATCAGGAATAAGTTGGTAGCTTGCAACTTTAAGGAAAGATCATTAATAAATATTTTCTCTAGCCACTTCTTCGGGAAATCATAAGAAACTGATATTTCTTTCATACGAATAAAATCTCCTTTGGCTATACGTTCCGTAGAATAATTGTATGCATTATAAAGAGTTTTTAAGTAGTTATCAGTATCGCTCTGCCGCTTCGTTACAATCGTCGGTATTGTGGTTATATTCTCCTCACCTGCCAGTACCCAACGATTTTTGAACTCTTTCGGCATAGAAGACAGATCCGTATATTCGTTACTGAATACGGGGTCCAGACGAATAACATTACCGAATGAGTAAGTAATAAATACATTCAGTTTAAACCCTTTGTAGCGGAATATATTTCCGAAGCTACCGGTAATAGTAGGATCGGTCGGACCTTCATATTTCAGATAATCCAGTTTCTGACTTTGAAAATCAATATCATTACCATCACTCGTCAAGTTTCCATCCTGATCGATGAAGGTAGGTAAACCATCTTCATTCAATCCTTTAAACTGATACGAAAATAACCCACGTACCGGATAACCTTTAAGTGCAAATCCTGTACCGGAAACCACGTCAATAACTTCCGCATCCGATTCCAGGTCTGTAACCTCATTCTTTGCCTGGGAGAAGATAAAATCCGTAGTCCAACCAAAGTCTTTCGTTTGAATATTTCGTGTAGAAAGCGTAAATTCAACACCATGTGATTTCATGGTAGCCACATTCGCCAGTTTACGAATTTGCCCTCCGACACCGGGAGTCTGTATCACACCAATCAAATCATAGTTATCACGTTTATACCAGTCAATAGCAAAGTTGATGCGATTGTCCAGGAATCCCATATCTGCACCGATATTCAACTCATGTTTTTTTTCATAAGTCAGGTCGTCATTAGCCAAATCTATAATCTTTAGACCACTTTCCTGAATATTAGCAAACGGACGATAAGGTTTATAACTCTTTAATACCATGGTAGAGTTAGTAACCGTATTCGGTCCCGGGTCTCCAGTCAAAGAATAAGAAGCCTTCAAAGCAAAGTGTGCCAAAGCCGGTCTCAATGACTCAAAGAATTCCTCCTCGTGCATATTCCATGCCGCTGATATATTCCACGTGGGTAACCAGCGTGCACTACGGCTCTTGCCTAAACGGTTAGTACCCTCATAACGATAAGTACCATTCACCGTATATTTACCCTGATAAGAATAAGTAGCATTTGCAAAGAAAGCCGCTGATCTGGAACGGGTATTAGTCAATGAATAATAGTCAGTACCCTCTTCTATGCTCTTTTTAAAGAACTGATAAGTATAGAACGGAATTTCGCCCTGAGTATATTGCATCCCCCAACCATTAAAGTAAGTCTTATTACGATCGGAAGAGTTTGTCTCCATACCGGCAAAAAGATTCACAATATGTTTTTCAGCAAATACATGATTCCAACTTCCAGTAGCTCGGAAGTCATATCCCAGCATCTTATAGTTCGTACGTTGATAAATACCTCCTTGAGGCAATACGCTAATAGGTAATGCGTATGGATTATCCGGATCAGTATATAAGAAGGGGTTACGATCACGTACCGTAGCATCGGGCATAGCACGATAAGCCATAGCTTGGTTAGAATCATCCGTAATGAGATGTTCTTGTGAAGTTGCAGAATACTTCACAGCCCCCAATGCTGAAAATTCCAGTCCTGTAATAGGTTTCCATTTCAGCTCCCCTTGGAACTTTAAATCTGCCACATCCAGATTCATATAGTTATTATCCAATTCATGAAGGATATTGAAATCAGCATAATTACGGACATACATCGTCTTCGGATCCAATGCACGGGAAGTATTCAGCGCATACGAATACGGATTAATATCAAAGTCACGCTTCACTTCACCATATACAGGATCCACACTTTGGCTCAAAGTACCAGGAGCCTTTTGTTTTCTATAGGCTGCCGAAGATATAAGATTTATGGATAACTGTTTTGAAATATTATATGTAGCATTCAGATTAGCCGTATATCTGTTTACCTCACTATCTTTATACCATCCCGGATCGGCCATGGCACTTAAAGAAGCATAGAAAGAAGCTTTTTCCGTACCGGATGAAAGACTGACAGAATGATTATGCATCACAGAATTACTGAATAATGCATCAAACCAATCTGTATTTCTAAACTCAGCCTCCTGCAAATAATCATTCATTGCAGTGTCTGTATGTTCCAAAGCAAATGTACCGGTCACCGGATTATAAGTGTTCATCAACTGATACATCTTACCATAAACACCACTTTGGGCAGCACGATAAGTATCCGAGAAATTTAACCATCCTTTTTCCTTCATCTCTTTATAAACTCCCATCTGTTCCTGTGAATTCATAATATTGAAGTCGGCATATCTCGGAATCATGCGCATGGTGAATTCACCGGTATAGGAAATATGACTTTTTCCGGCCTGCCCTTTCTTGGTAGTAACTACAATCACACCTGCCATGGCACGTGCACCATAAATAGAAGTCGCAGATCCGTCTTTTAAAATTTGGAAACTCTCAATATCATTTGCATTCAGACCTGCAATAGCAGAACTAATCAATGTAACGGCATCACCAGAAGACAACTCATCGGCACTTACCTCCGTAACATCTTCCATTATGATACCATCAACTACCCACAGCGGTTTAGAACTACCATAAATAGATGTAGCGCCACGAACACGAATTTTAGGAGCTGTACCGAAAGTTCCGGAAACGTTTTGTACAGATACACCTGCCGCACGTCCTTCCAATGAACGGCTAATATCCGCCAAACCATCCAATTTCACATCTTCACTGGACAACTTGGTCGCAGCACCTGTAAAAAGTCGTTTATCCATCTTCGTCATACCGGTGACCACAACTTCTTCCAAAACCTCGGCATCCGGTTTCATCATGATTTTCATCGTGCCATTCTTAATATTCACTTCTACCGTCTGCATACCGACATAAGTTATTCTCAGTATTTTAGCCGTGCTTGGCACATTAGTAAGTGTAAACTTACCATCGAGATCAGTTACCGCTCCCTGGTTTGTACCTTTAATTAAAACAGACGCACCTACAATAGGCTGATTGTCTTCTTCAAAAATGACTAGTCCCGTCACTGTTTTTGGAGTCTGCGCAATCGCCAAGCCAATTCCAATAAGTAGGCAGGCTAATGATAAAACAATTTTTTTCTCCATAAGCTCTCTTAAATATATGTGTTAATACTAGAATCTACCATGTTCTAGCAGAACTTATGAAAAGCAAATTCTCAACAGTTATTTTTTATTATTCAAAATAGCTTGTTCGTTATGAAAAATTTCATTTGAATATAATCAATGAGATTATATCTAAAAAAACAAACTCATAGTTTATATTTGCTTTTATGTTAACATTAATGTCTTTTTCTATAAAGCAGTACTATTTTTATGTTATTAACAACAAAAGCATCTTTATTATTTGCCAAAACAAGATGCGCTTCTATCATTTTGCTTTTTAAAACAATCATAGATTCACCGTTTTCTTGATTAAAAATAGATATAAATGTAATATAAACACTCAATCGAATACATATCCAAACAATATGTATTTGCAAGTATTTTAATTTTTATTTCGCAATTTGTTTTGATTTTATAAAATATTACCTAATTTTGCAGCGGTGGAACATGAATAAACGGCTATGCTTTCAGCGAATTCGATTAAAACACATTTACGAAAGAAAGATTAATGTCATTCTTCATCTACACTTCAAATAAATATATAGCTAAAAGTTTGAAAAGATAATAAAAGTCTATATTCCTGAAAAAGTAACAGAAGTATCATGAAAACAACAGCTACGGTAGAAGCAACTTTTTGCTGATATCATTGATTAGTACACTTTAACCAATCTATCAAGTTCTGCTAGAACTCCATCTTTTAATCAGTATTTTAAAAAGACAAGAAACACACAGAATAGGATATTTAATTTGAAACTCTTACCTTTGTCCGCTGATTACATGAAACGGCAATATGACAGAACAGGAAGTCAGAAGGTATCTACGGAAAATGAGCGAGCAGGATTCACAAACTGCTTTCCGGGATTTTTATGACATGACATACGATCGTCTGTTCCGTATTGCTTATTACTACACTCACCACGAAGAATGGTCGCAAGAAATTGTGCTTGATGTTTTCATGAAACTCTGGGAACACCGTAAGCAACTATTAGAAATTACCAATATCGAAGATTACTGTTTCATACTCGTAAAGAATGCCTCTCTCAACTATATAGAAAAAGAGGAGCGCCGCCCCACCCTATCAACAGAAACTCTACAAGAACACTCCGATCAAGCAGTATCTCCTGAAGATACTCTGATCAGCGAGGAGCTTTTTTCCCGCTATGTAAAAGCTCTCGACCGACTACCGGAACGTTGCCGTGAAGTCTTTATCCGCATCCGTGAAGAAAAACAAACCTATGCACAAGTAGCAGAAGAGTTGGGTATCAGTACAAAAACGGTGGATGCGCAATTGCAGAAAGCAACCATTCGATTGAAAGAAATACTGCTCTAATAAATAGAGCTTGTCAAACAACATTCATCAATCCCCGGTGTTAGTAAACCATCCTCCCGGCAGGGCTACACCTTTTCCCCCAGATGGCTACACCCTTTGGAGGCGATGGCTACACCATCCGAAGAAAAGGGTGTAGCCTTATAAAAGTAGTGCCACAGCTATCTCCTGAGCGGGTACAGACCGTTTTTACCATATTCCGCCCCGACATCATCATGTAACATTTTCACACTTCCGGAAGTGCTCATCCCCATGCCTGAAGAACTCAACCCGAAAGGGGCGATGAAGATAGGGGGAAAAAGTATATCTACTTATCAAAGGACTGGAGGAATGGTACAAAAGGGAATAGGCATCCACAGTAATTATCACATGATTAATTAACACTTTTTATTTCTATCGCCATAGGGAGTTTCTTTTCTGCTCCTGTCTTTACTCATGAACTATATTAAACTAAACTAAAATTAAAACGACATGAAAAGATTTTGCAAACAAATGGCAGGAACCGCAGGGCTTCTCTTCATCCTTGCCGCATGCAGTAACAACAGTTCCAGTTATCCCGAAGAGTATGTAGGTTTTGAGAAAGCCACCAAAAACTATTCGTTCGACAAAAACAAAGACACAGAAGAGTTCGACGTAAAGATTATTGCCGCTGAAAAGAAAAATGAGGATAGAGAAGTTCTCATTAATGGCATAAACATGCCGGGTAAAGCAGTTATTTTCAGTCTTGAAGACAAGACGGTCATTATCCCTGCCAAGAAGAAATCAGCCAATCTACGAGTGAAGATCTATCCGAAGAGAGTGACAGACAAAGCTGAATTCCGCATCGTCTGTACCCCGAAGGATAAAGAAGGCAAAAAGACACAGATCACTATCCATCTAAGTCCCCAATAATGGGAACTACAACTCCATTCTGTTTCATCCTACCACTAGCTTTTTCTCACGTGAGCTTGGTACATAAATGCCTTAAGGCCGTATGAAAACTAAGCTTTGCTTTATTGTTTTTGTTCTTTTGCCTGTAACAAAACTTCGTCCCACAGTTGCGGGCTCTATGTTTTCCAGTTGAGGGCTGTCGGTCCCACGATTGCGGGCTACACAGCCCTCAACTGAAAAACGAGGTTTTGCTTATAGCATAATGACATTAACATTAAAGCTTTAGGGGAAAAAGGAAGGAGCATATCAAGTTTCTCCTCTATAATTCAGCTTTCTATATAATGGGATTATGAAGCCTGACTCCTCAATTCTTACGAAGTGATAACTTCTGCGATGAAAATTCAGTTTAAAAGGAGATATTTGCATGAATACGGGCAAAGTTTGTAAAATACAGATTAAGGGCTTGTAAATTAGTGGATTACAAACATAAAAACGCTCTTTTTTTCTATTTTTCGGTGTAGGATACAACTTTCCTACACCTTCCTACACCACTTCCTACACCACCTATCTATTTGATAACCAGATGAAAATGATAGCGGGTGTAGGATGTAGGAAGAATTGATATAAACTCGACAATATGAGTTCCCTCCTTTTTAAATCACTACTTAGCACTTTTTCCAGAAAAAAGTAATTTCGGCATAGGGAGTTTTTCCGTTTTACCTGTCTTTATAGAAAAGAGGAATAAGAACATGGAACAAGAATTTGAAAAAATACTCGATAAACTCGCAACCTCCACCCGTTCGCCGAGAGGAAGATTCTCGAAAGCCAATAGCTGGATACTTCTTGAGAAACGGTTGCCGCATCTGCAACGCCGCATCCTTTCATTGCACACAATGGCTGGTGCAGCCGCTGTCGCCGTGCTTTGTGTACTGGGCTGGTGGGCATACTATATGTTCGCCCCGGTACCATTGCAAACCGTATCCACATTGGCAGAAACACGTACCGTTACACTACCCGACCAAACAGAAATTGTACTGAACCGCTATTCTTCTCTGACTTATCCCGAACGCTTCAGAGGAAAAGACCGGAAAGTACAGTTGCAAGGAGAAGCTTATTTCGAAGTCAGCAAGGATGCAGCACATCCTTTTAAAGTGGAAGCCGGAGCAATTATTGTGCAGGTTTTAGGTACACATTTCAATGTCGAAGCCTATCCCAAAGATACACAAGTGAAAACCACCTTGTTGGAAGGTTCCGTTTCTGTCAGCCTCATCGACAAAACAGAAGAGAACCTGATACTCTCACCCAATGAAAGCGCTATATATAATAAGGATAAGAAAAGTCTGACTCTACATACCGAAAACAATGCATCCGAAGAGATTATCTGGAGAAACGGAACACTGCTTTTCAAAAGCATTCCTTTACAAGAGATTGTCCGACAACTTTCTAACGCTTTCCACACAGACATTCGTATTGAAGACGCTGATTTACAAAACTATCGCATGACGGCTACTTTCTCTGATGGCGAAACACTGGAAGATATTCTTTCGCTGCTTTGCCGCAACCAAAAGTTTGAATACACAAAAACTAATAACATAATAACCATCACACAAAAATTAAACTAGAATGAAATCCTCTATCTGTTCCCCCCGCACCATCAGGAAATTTTTCCTGATGGGAGCGGTTCTCCTATCAACCTGTACACTACAAAGTACAATCGTATTTGCCACCTGCGTTCTACAGAAGACCAATCCTTCACAAACGCGTTTCAGCATCAAACTGCAAAACGCTACACTGGAAGAGTTTGTGAAACAAGTGGAACAAAAAACCGGGTACAGTTTCATATATGGAGAAGAAGTACGCTTAAATGGACGCATCACATTGGCCGTCCGTGACCTTACTATTAACGAGATTCTCCGGAAGGCCTTTGAAAACCAACCGATAGGTTTCGAAGTCTCCGGAAAACATATTTTGCTAAACAAGCGGCCCGTGCCGCAGAAAACCGTAAGCCGGCGGTTCACTATCAGCGGATACGTGACGGACGGGGTGTCTTCCGAGACACTGATTGGTGCCAATATCCTCGATAGTCGTCAGCGTGTGGGCACTGCCACCAATCCTTTCGGTTTCTATACTCTTACTTTACCGGAAGGAGATGCGGATTTAAGTTTTTCGTATTTAGGGTACGAAACTTGGCACAGTTCGTTCCCGCTAAATAAAGACACCGTGCTCAACGTCCGCCTGGACAGCAATAACGAACTGGCGGAAGTGATAGTACTTTCGGATAAGAAAGAGGCCGGCATTCAGTCTACTGCTATGGGAGCACATGAAATTCCAATGGCACAGATACAACATACTCCGGCTGTGCTGGGAGAGGCTGATATATTGAAAACTATTCAGTTAATGCCAGGTGTACAAGCCGGAACGGAAGGCTTTTCCGGTTTATATGTACGTGGCGGAGGACCGGACCAGAACCTGATATTGCTGGACGGTATTCCGGTATATAATGCAGATCATCTTTTGGGGGTATTCTCCGTATTTACTCCCGAAGCTATAAAAAACACTACACTCTACAAGAGTTCCTTTCCCGCCCGTTACGGCGGTCGGCTTTCCTCTATTGTCGATATACGCACCAACGACGGAGATATGCACCATTACCACGGAGCACTCAGTGTAGGTACACTTACCGACAAATTGCATTTTGAAGGACCTATCTGGAAAGGACACACTTCTTTCAGCCTTAGTGCACGTGCCACGCACACCGCCTTCTTCAAAAACCTCATAGTGGATAAAGATGATTATTACGCCGATAAATACAACTACTACTTTTACGACATCAATGCCAAGGTGAACCATAAATTCAATGACCGCAGCCGCCTCTTCATCGGTTTCTATAAAGGAAAGGACCACTACCACTTTGACACCACCGACAGCAACAACTACTATCAGAACAACGACGAAACTAAAGTCTATTATAAAGATGACAGCCACCTGAACTGGGGAAACACGATAGCCTATGGCCGCTGGAATTATGTATTTAATAGTAAGTTGTTCTGCAACACCACTATTTCCTACAATAACTATCTGATGAAATTGAATCAGGATGTGGAAGATACGCGCACCTACCGGGGGCAAATATTAGATCGTTATAGCTATTTATCCCAATTCCGTTCGGGCATCAGTGACTGGAGTGCGCGCATGGACTTCGATTTTACACCCGCACCGGAGCATCACATCAAGTTTGGAGCAGAATATATCCACCATACTTTCCGCCCGGGCATCTCCACTTCCAAGACTCAGGAGGTGGAAAACGGAGAGCAACAGGAAGAAACTATTTATGCTGCCAGCAATAATCATGTACTACGAGGACAAGAGGTATCACTCTATGCTGAAGATAATTTCAATCTGAACAATCATCTCAGTCTAAATGCCGGTATAAGGGCATCTCTGTTCTCTACACAAGGAAAGAACTACTGTTCGATTCAACCACGCCTCTCCACACGCTACAACTTCGGACAGGGATTCTCCGCCAAGGCATCCTATACATGCATGGCACAATATGTACACTTGCTTTCATCCACTCCTTTCTCTATGCCTACGGATCTTTGGGTACCAATTACCAAAAACATACGTCCCATGTATGCCAATCAATACTCTCTTGGAGGCTATTATACCAGCCGGGCTGGCTGGGAGTTCTCTATAGAGGGATATTATAAGCAGATGCGTCACATACTGGAATATCAGGATGGCGTTTCTTTTTTCGGCACTTCCACTAATTGGGAGGAAAAAGTAGAAATGGGTGAAGGACGTTCCTTTGGCCTGGAAATGATGGTACAAAAAACTTTGGGAAAGACTACCGGTTGGCTAGCATATACGCTGGCAAAGACCGATCACCGTTTCAAAGATGGCGCCATCAGCCAAGGTAAATGGTTTCCTTATAAATATGACCGCCGCCACAGCATCAGTCTGTGTTTGAATCATAAATTCAGCGAACGTATCGACGTCGGAGCTTCATGGATATTCAATACCGGGGGATGCATCACAGTACCTGAACGGGAGACCATTATCATCCGTCCCGAAGGCAATATAGAATCTGCTCCTTATATTTCCCAGCGCAACAACTATCGCCTGCCAGCCAGTCATCGCCTAAACCTGGGTATCAACTTCAACAAGAAAACCAAGCATGGCATGCGTACCTGGAACATCAGCCTTTATAATGCCTACAATGCTATGAACCCCAACCTGGTTTACAGCAAATGGGAACAAGGTTACAATCTGATTTACGATGACTTTTACAACAGCATATATCAGGGAAACGGTAATCAATATAACTCAGAGAAAAAGTCGAAGACTGTTATCAAGAAACTGACTATATTACCCTGCATACCCTCTGTGACTTATACCTATAAATTTTAAAAGCCATACCAGATTATGAAAACAAGAATTAAATTACACCTTATTATATATATAGCTTTCGCCGGACTCTTTATGGCTTGTGAAAATGAAATCCCATATAATCCCGGACAACAAAATCCGCAGCTTATCATGAATGCCCTGCTCAATGCCGGACAAACAGAGAATCTCGTTTATCTGCATCTTAGTGAAGGAAACAGCATCGGCCGCATCAATGAAGCAACGCTTTCCCTCTATGTAAACGATAAACAGGTTGAATCCCCTCAAGCCATATCTCCCGAAGAATACTATGGAAATATGCGAAATCAGCTTGACAAGGGGCAATATGAAGCATTACTAAAAAGTATGCGTTTCAAAATATTCCGTCTCACCGCCCACTTACAACCTGGAGATAACATTCGCCTGGAAGCCACAGCGGAAGGCGGAAAGTATCATGTCAGTTCGCAAGTAACTGTTCCCCGTCCTCTACAAAGCCTGCAAGTGGACACCTGTACCGCCCTCATCCGCCAATGGGGTAACATGAGAGCCCATCGTCAATACCGCATCACCTTAGAGGATCTTCCCAACGAAAAGAACTATTACCGTCTGGAGATAGTGAATAACAAAGACTTCCGCTGCGTTATCTACACGCCCAACGAAGACGAGAACGGAGACTATATAAAGGATGAGAATGGAGATTACATTTACACCATAACGAAAGACACAGTTGTCAACTATAGATATACCGAACTTATCAACCGTGAAGACGTGATCCTGACCGACGGACATGTCACCAGCTCGGATGATGATGAAAATGCAATGTTTCCCACCAACATTGAAAACAAATACAGTATCTTCACAGATAATCGTTTCACCAATTCATCTGCCACGCTGAAAGTTTACACCCCACTTTACGATGACAACTATGATATTCTCCAATCACTGAATTATACCCGGTGCTACCTGAAACAAAATATCACCGTGCGCGTGCTCAGTTTGCCTGAAACATATTATCGCTACCTGAAAGCTTTAAACTGCATGGATGACGAAGATTATGACGAAGCCCTGATGGAACCTATCAGCCTGCCCAGCAATGTAGAAGGCGGATTGGGCTTTGTAGGTATTTCATCTGAAATTCAATACACCATAGATATGCCGGATAAAAAATGGGGATGGTGGTAAAATCCGGATAAATACTATCATTATGATCACCCGTGTTCGATAACTATATTACATTCACATTACAAATAGAAGCCTTAAACGAGCAAAATAACACCAGATAATTGATCTATATCAAGAAATGCTCCCTTAAACAGCACTTTCCTTCTTCTTTGCTTTTATGTTATAAAACATATTCCTATATTTGCATAGGTAAAAAGAAAAAGCTAAGCGCTTAGAGCTATTTTCAATAGGTATTAGATTTTTAGAGTTAGAATTGTTTTTAGGTATAACAAATTAAAAGTAGGTATTATGAAACGTTTAGGATTAACATTAATGGCAGCAGTCTGCCTGACTGCTACGACATTTGCAGCAGGAAATCAACCTACAACTGCAAAATGGGATGGTAACATCAACGTAACCAAGTTGAGTAAATATTTAAAATTGTCGGCTGACCAGCATGAAGAAGTAGCAAACATCTGCGAATACTTCTCTACACAGATGGGACGTGCCACAACTGCAAAGAAGGACCAAGAAAAGAAACTCCACAATGCAGTGTACGGAAACTTGAAGTTGATGAAGAAAACGCTTACTGACAAGCAATATGCTGATTATGCGAAAGTATTGAATGTCACTTTGCAGAATAAAGGTATCGAAGTGAAATAATAAGAGAGGGCACTGAACATCACGTTTTGTGCCCTCTTTCCTCTATCAACACTATACGAGTGTCGACTCCCTAACCAATATATATTTCATTTACAAACAATATCTGTCTTGTAGCTCCTTTTTATATTTCTTAGAGACCAGCAACTCATCTACATTCTCAAATGGCGGATACAACACACATTTACCATCCTTGATAATCATCAGATAATCAATATTGATTATAAAAGACTGATGAATCTGCACAAAACAAGGAGCATATCTCACGATCTGATCGGCCGTGGTACTCTTCTTCAGAGGTAACGGCGTTTGTCCACTCAATACTGCCTCCCACTGTTTCCGGTCAGAGCAATACCGGAAATATCCAATCTCGGCGGGCCGCAATGCCCGCATGTCATTTGTTGGAGTAAACACCATAAATGTCTGACTGGTGTTTGCTAATGCCGCAGGAAAAAATGCAGCTTTCCGTTCTAATTCTATTCTTTCCATAAATCGGGAAATAATAAGTTCCAGATCTTTGTCCTCAAAAGGTTTCAATAAATAATCAAAAGCAGATTGACGAATGGCCGACATCATATATTTATCGTATGCCGTATAAAAAACGACTTTCATGCCCCAAGTCAGAGATTCGCGAATACTATCCAGCAAATCCATCCCCCTCATATCAGGTAGCTCTACATCTAAAAAGAGCAAATCGGGACGCACTTTAGCTATCAGTTTCTTCCCGGATACTCCATTGCGTGCAGTGCCTTCTAAATGGAAGTTTTCAAATTTCTGTAACCCGAATACCAGATTATCCAAGGACAACTCATCGTCATCTACTATTGCAACCTTATACCTGTCCATACCTCTCTTGTTTCTGCGAAATTAAATAACTGAAAGCAATTTAAAAAATCAGAATATGTCATTTTCAGGATATTCGCCCCAAATAACGGATATCCAATCAAAATTGAGGATTATTCAAAAATCATAAAACTGAATAATCATAATCCAACGGTAAATGGAAACTTACTTCACATCCGGTCTCGCCATCCGGCAAAGGAATATTGTGTACCGAAGTTTCAATCATTTCCTTATTCTTAGCATTCAAAATCTGAATAGTTTGCATGATTACCTTCATTCCGGTCCCTGTCCCTCTGTTAGCACTGTTCAGTTTGAATCCGCCCCCGTTATCCGTAATCCGGACACAAATATACGTACCGGAACGATGAACATCAATCCAAAGGCGCCGTTCACCTTCTTTGCCCCGAAGAGCATGCTTGATGGCATTCTCCACCGGTATCTGTATTAACATGGAAGGCAGAAGCAACTGATTGGTGTCCACATCTTCACCAACTTCAATAGTCACCTTAAATTCCGGTCCCAAAGAACGGCGTTGAAGATCAATGTAGGTTTGTACAAAACCTAATTCTTCTTTTAAGGTAACACACATTTGCTCAGCTAATTCCAAATTCCGTCGCATTAGTTTCACCAATGAGGAGAGCTCTTTTTTATTCTCCCCTTCCCGACTGCCCATTTCCTGGTTCAGCACATTGAAAATAAAATGCGGTGACATTCTGTTACGTATATTCTCCAAACGTAAAGAAGATATAGTACGCTGACTTTGTGCGAGCAGAAGAGCCCGTCTTTTCTTTTCATACAGATAGATGAAACTCGCAATAACCAATGCCAAAACACAAACTCCAATCAAGAAGAAACGTCCCTCATGCAACTTTAGCATCTCTACCTTCTGCTGCTCAATCAATATGTTCTTTGCCAACAGTGTAGAGTCCTGTTGATATCTCAATGACATATCGGCTGTACGCATTCTTACATGTTCATTCCGGATAGAATCGTCCAGCCGGTTGTTTTCTTTCTGATAAAAGAAAGCATTTTTATAATCTGCCGTCTTCTCGTAAAACTCCTGCAAATACTTATTACGAATACGCAGCATGTCCGGCTCTATTTGATTCGGATTGGCAGTCTTACCTAGCAGATTTCTTACGGTTGCCATATCATTTCGCTCCAGAGCCAGACCGATACGCTGGGTATCAATATAATAAAGCGCTCCTGCTGCCCCTATTTTCCGAAAAAAGGGTTGGCAATCATCGATATATTTAGCCGCTGAGTCAGGTTCATTCATTTGCAGATAGACATCCCCCAGATTCACCATACACAGGTTTTTCTCAAAGCCCATATCGGGATGAGAAACCGCCAGCGAGAAACCTTTCTTGAAATATTTTAAAGCTTCCGGATAATCCTCACGATAATAATATGAATTACCACGATTATTCAAATAGATATATTTCTCGTAAGGAAGCATTTTATCATAAAACATTCCTGCCAGATTATAGTAATAGTCGCACTGATCAAAGTCGTGTAAAGCCATATACACCTGAGCCAGCCCATAATAAACAGGATGACGACGTCCCTCCGATATTCCTAAAGAATCTCCGATTTGCAGCGCTTTACGATACCAAAATGCACTTACGTCATATTTTCCCTGCCGGCTGCATGCATCAGCCAGATTGATAAGAATATCCGGGACTGATTCTGTTTTTACTCCCTTCAAACGTTGTTTGTAAGAATCTGTAAAGCAGACTATAGCCGAATCCATAGCGCCTACACGCACATAAATATTACCTTTTGTATTCAGATATTCCGAGCGTAAATCAGCAAGGTAGGGTGAAGTTTGTTCACGGGCACAAAAGTCCTCTATCCGTTTTATTAAATAACGGGCTGAATCCACATCCGAAGTGAACATATACGTTTTTAATACTATAGCAGAGTAATAATACCATTCCAGACTATCAGTCGACATCTCCATCTTTTGCTTTGCCAACGCACGTATCTGTTGTGGATGAGTGGTCAAAGAATCTGTAACCGAACGATAAAAAGAGTCGTATTCTTTTTTCCAGGAGGAATGCTGCTCAGACTGTTTACACGAAACAGCTAAGAATAGTAGTAAGAGAACCGGAAGAGAAGTTCTCCACTGAATTTTGCCATATATCGTGTTCATAGCTATTGACATTTATATAAAGAATAAAGATATCCTTCATGCATTGCTACAAATATAATAGTTTTTCCCATTTAGTACAATTTTAAGACCACTTATCCGCTAAGATATTTATTTATCCTGTTTTTACTTATTACATAATTTGGGTATCACAAATACTTATTTTAACTTTGCGTAAACAAATTGAAGTAATCATTAACAGTAACCCACAAATTACGAGACACAATGAGAAAGCTTTTACTTTTGGGGATTTGTATCTCCTCTCTTCTTCTCCCCACAACTATGCAGGCGCAATACTTGCGTTCATCCTATTTTATGGAAGGTAGTAGTACCCGCATTCAGTTAAATCCGGCATTGCAACCCAAACGTGGTTATGTCAATCTCCCCGGTATCGGTTCCGTGAATGCCGAAGTAGCCACTAACTCACTTGGTATACAAGATGTCATCGACGTTTTCGATTCCGATGGTGAATTTTATAACAATGACAAGTTCTACAATCGCCTGAAAGGAATGAATGAAGTGAATATCAGTGCGAATACAGATGTTATATCCTTCGGATTCTATAAAGGAAAAGGTTTCTGGTCATTCAATGTAGGGGCACGGGCTGATGTGGACGCCACTATTCCTAAAACCATGTTCGACTACCTCCGCGCAACAGACGCTGATAATTTCAGCTGGAATGGTGAGAGTTTTGATATCCGCAATGAAAAGTTACGTTTGAACGCTTACATAGAAGTTGGAGCAGGATATTCACGTGCCATCAACGAGCGCTTAACCGTAGGCGGTAAAGCCAAATTACTATTAGGTGCAGGAAACATAAACCTGAAAATCAACCAGCTCTATATGTATGGAAAGGATGCTGGTATCGACTCTGAATTCCAACTAAAAACGGATGCATATCTGGAAGCTTCTGCAAAAGGACTTGATCTGGAAGAAGAAAACGGATACATCACCGACCTGGATTACAATAGTTTTGGTATCAGTGGTTATGGAGCAGGTATCGATTTAGGAGCAAGCTATCAGGTGATGAAGAATCTTACTGTTTCTGCCGCCATTCTTGACTTAGGATTTATTTCCTGGGGCAAATCAAATACTCAAATAGCTGAATCAGATAAGAATACTACTATTGATAAAAATAACTATAGCGAATCATCCGATGTGCTGGACTTTGAATTATTCGGTTTGAAGAAGAAGGAAAACAAATCACGCACCACCTCCTTATCACCGACTATGGTTATCGGAGGGGAATACGGATTACTGAACAACAAACTGGGATTAGGATTATTATCAACTACCCGTTTCGGCCAGTTAAAAACGTATTCAGAATTGACATTCTCCGCCAATTATCGTCCCAATACTTTGATTAATACTACGTTGAGCTATTCCATGTTACAAGGTGGCGAGACATTCGGTATTGCTTTCAAAATAGGTCCTTTGATGCTGGGTACTGACTATATGTATTTTGGAAATAACTCCAAACATGTGAATGCCTTTATCGGACTTTCTATTCCTTTGGGAAAGAAAATATAATAGCTACGAGTTACAGGCTACAAGCTACGAGTGCTATGCAGAATAATAGCGCAGCAACTTGTAGCTTGTAACTTTTGTAGCTTGTAACTATTTAATCGTTATCATCGTTGCCCCGAAACCATATTCCTGGAAAGAGGCATCCTGATGCCGGAAAGTAGAATATTTACGTTTCAGTTCATCCAGCAACGCTTTACGAAGTACACCGTCACCTTTTCCGTGGATAAAGACAATACGCTGTTCACGTTTATTCTTATACAGTTCCAGCACCTCACGGAATTTATCCAGCTGATAATTCAGTATCTCACTGTTGCTCATTCCATGAGTATCATCCAGCAATTCACCAATATGAAGGTCTATCTCAATAATGCCGCTTTGTCCGCCACGTTTCACGATCGGCTGAGATTTGGGTTTGTCCGCCACTGTTTTCTGAAGCAAAGCTGATTGCAATTCTTCAGCAGAAACATACACTTGTTTAGCGGGAACATCATCCTTTACTATATCGTAAATCAATGCAGGCGTTTCAAAGAACTCTGACTCCTGGAATGTATGCAATTTATAGAACTTCACCGTATCAATACGTAATTCCACGCTTACTGCCGGTTTCATAGCAAACGAACGCCCTTCCTTAAAAGCAATAAATTGCACAGCTACGTGTTCACGATCATTCAATTCTGCTTTTTCAAATTCTTCCAGCAAGAATTTTGTATTCGGCTCCACTACTCCATTGGAACGGACCTCCCATGCTTTTCCTTCGGCACAGAGATAGGTATAATACAAATAATAGTTACTGTCATTCACCAGATAAGCTTCAAAAGGAGTCGTGCTGACTGCTTTGATATCTTCCGGAACAAAAGCCAGAAAAACATTCAGCACATCCCCACCACGCATTTCCGGCTGACGAAAAGCAGAAACTTGAGGCTTAGACAAATGTCCCATTTCTTTTTCTTCCTGTACAGGATGGGAAATGGAAGATTGTACCGGTCTCGTCATATTATAATCATCCGTATCAATCACCACACACTCACGTATGGGCATCGGGATATCAAATCCATCGGCATCTTCTACCAACACAATATCCTTTCCCCGAAATCCCGTCACAATACCGCCCCCGATCTCATTCAGAAAGCGTACTTTATCACCTATTTTCATCTTCTTTCTATTTAAGTATTTGACGAATTAGAATTTACGATTGAAGTTCGAAAGCCCAATCGCTCTACAAAGATACGGCAACTCAATAAAAAAAGATAGAAAAAAGAGAATAAATATCCGTACCTTTGCAGCCCGTAAAGAAGTTTATCATGAAAGAAGATCCAAAACATATCCGCATCAGTGAATTTAACTATCCGTTACCGGATGAACGTATCGCAAAATTCCCCCTACCTGTGCGCGATCAGTCCAAACTCCTGGTCTACCGCCATGGTGAAGTATCCGAAGACCGCTTTACTTCACTTCCCTCCTATCTCCCAACGGGAAGTCTGATGATATTCAATAATACAAAAGTGATACAGGCACGCCTGCACTTCCGTAAAGAAACCGGCGCTCTCATTGAGGTCTTTTGCCTGGAACCGATTGGACCGAACGATTATGCGCTTAACTTCCAACAAACTGAACATGCCGCCTGGCTTTGTATGATCGGTAATCTGAAGAAGTGGAAAGAAGGTACGCTGAAACGGGAAATGACTGTAAAAGAGCAACCGATTACTTTGACTGCTACCCGTGGTAAATGCCACGGCACCAGCCATTGGGTAGATTTCCGTTGGGATAATCCGGAGATAACTTTTGCTGATATCCTCGAAGTATTCGGCGAACTTCCCATTCCGCCTTATCTGAATCGGGATACACAGGAAAGTGATAAAGAAACTTATCAGACTGTTTATTCTAAAATAAAAGGTTCAGTAGCCGCTCCTACTGCCGGACTACACTTTACCCCCCGTGTACTGGATGCTCTGAAAGAAAAAGGTATTGATCTCGAAGAACTGACTTTACACGTAGGTGCAGGTACTTTCAAACCCGTTAAAAGTGAAGAGATTGAAGGGCACGAAATGCATACGGAATATATTTCCGTGTCATGCGGAACCATTGAAAAGCTGATTGCACACAATGGAAAAGCAATTGCAGTAGGTACTACCTCCGTACGAACACTGGAAAGCCTTTACCATATCGGCGTTACCCTGCTGAAAAATCCGGATGCAACGGAAGAAGAGCTTCATGTGCATCAATGGCAACCTTATGAAACAGCTGAAGAAGCTGCAAACATCACATCTGTAAAAGCTCTGCAAGCTATACTTGACTATCTGAACCGTCACGATATGGAAGCCCTGCATACCAGCACGCAGATCATTATTGCACCGGGATACGACTACAAGATTGTATGTGCCATGGTCACTAATTTCCATCAACCGCAAAGTACATTGCTATTACTTGTTTCAGCTTTTGTAAAAGGCAACTGGCGCAAGATATATGACTTCGCATTAGGTCACGACTTCCGTTTTCTGAGTTATGGAGATTCTTCATTATTAATACCGTAAAATTATGAACAGCGATAACAACCAAGAAATGTTTCCTATTGTCGACGAACAAGGAAATATCACAGGTGCCGCTACACGTGGCGAATGCCACAGTGGTAGCAGACTCTTGCATCCGGTCATTCACCTTCACGTTTTTAATTCCAAAGGCGAACTGTATATGCAGAAACGTCCCGAATGGAAAGATATTCAGCCGGGAAAGTGGGATACTTCCGTAGGAGGACATGTAGACCTGGGCGAAAGTGTAGAAATGGCATTGAAGCGCGAAGTACGGGAAGAGTTAGGCATCACCGACTTTACTCCCGAAACCATTACAAGTTACGTTTTTGAATCCGCACGCGAGAAAGAGCTTGTCTTTGTACACAAAACGGTTTACGACGGCGAGATACAACCAAGCGATGAATTGGACGGTGGTCGTTTCTGGACCATAGAGGAGATTAAAGAGAATATGGGGAAAGGTGTGTTTACACCGAACTTTGAGGGGGAGATAGAGAAAGTAATCGAACCACTTTAACCTTGATACTAACTGAAATTATGCAGAACTTTATAAAAACATCTATTTAAAATAATCCTATTAATCTGCAACTTCTAAATAAAAAATCCCCCTAAACACTTGACATCGCTTCCTCGATATCGTATATTTGTATCGGTAAATCTATTTAAGATTCAATTTTAAATTAGTATAAACGGAGAGGCATCGCTTCTCCGTTCTTTTTTTATATCTACTGTCCCCATTTGAAATGCCACATGTCAGTTCCCCGAATGCCACACCTCAGTGGGTCAAATGCTACACCTCAACAGGTGAGATGGCTGGCATTTAGGTTGTTGAGGTGTGGCATTCGGATTACTGAGGTGTGGCATTTCGGTTATTCAGCCCTGCGAAACGGATGATGCATTCGGGGCAAACGGATGATGTGTTCGGGGTAAACAGATGATGCGTTTGAGGTAAACAGATGATGCGTTTGAGGTAAACAGACGGTCTGTCCGAAAGCAAAAACGGGAAGTTTGAGCCTCCCGTCTGTTAATCTTACGTAAATCTGCTCTTGACAAAAAAGCAAAGTTGTCCGCTACTATCTGACGGATAAGAAATGTTTTCCCTACACGACGACCATAGACCGCTACAAACTCCGACCTATTGGAACTGACGTATTCCCTTAAGGCTTCCAATTCCTTTTTACGTCCTATCAACTTTACGTTCATCGCTCTTTCCTCCATTTATAACTTGCGCAAACACCAATTTTTACCCCCGTTTGCGCAAATTATGATTCCATCGGCTACGTTAATCAAAAAAAGTCCCGCCTTTCTCTTCCGGAAAAGCGGGACTTGTCATTATCGTTTAATTCAGCTTACTTCGCCAAATCTTCAATCACCTTCATTATCTTCTGACCGATTTCTTCAGCCGCTTCCACTGTGGAAGCTTCACTATACACGCGGATAATCGGCTCAGTATTGCTTTTGCGCAAGTGTACCCACTTATCGGCAAAGTCTATTTTTACTCCATCGATGTCATTGATTTCTTCATCCTTATAAAGCTCTTTCACTTTAGCCAGAATAGCATCCACATCCGTTTCGGGAGTCAGGTCTACACGGTTCTTTGCCATGAAGTATGACGGATAAGTTGCACGAAGTTCACTTACTTTCTTGCCTTCATGTGCCAGATGGCTCAGGAACAAGGCAATACCTACCAAAGCATCGCGACCGTAATGACTTTCCGGATAAATAACTCCACCATTGCCTTCACCACCGATTACAGCGCCTACTTCCTTCATTTTAGTGGTTACGTTCACTTCGCCCACAGCAGAAGCAAAGTATTCCTTACCGTACTTACGGGTTACATCGCGCAACGCACGTGTAGAACTCAAGTTAGAAACCGTATTGCCCGGAGTATGCTTCAACACATAGTCAGCCACACTTACCAGCGTATATTCTTCACCATACATCTTTCCATCTTCGCAAATCATTGCCAGACGGTCCACATCAGGGTCAACAACAAAAGCCACATCCGCCTTACCACCCTTCATCAGGTTCATTATGTCACCCAGGTTCTTTTCAAGCGGTTCAGGATTGTGTTGGAAGTCACCTGTCGGCTCACAGTAGAGCTTCTCTATATGCTGCACACCCAGTTGTTTCAACAATTCCGGCAGAATGATACCACCCACAGAGTTTACACAATCAATAGCCACGCGGAAATTCGCTTTTCTGATAGCTTCTACATCTACCAGGTTGAGCGCCAGCACACTATCTATATGTTTTTGATTATAAGTCAGATCCTTGCGATACGAGCCCAGATGGTCTACATCAGCAAAATCAAATTCTTCTGCCTCAGCAATACGAAGTACTTCATTGCCTTCGGCAGCATTCAGAAATTCACCACGTTCATTCAGCAATTTCAGAGCGTTCCATTGTTTGGGGTTGTGCGATGCTGTCAGGATAATACCGCCACTGGCACCTTCCATAGTTACAGCCAATTCAGTAGTCGGAGTGGAAGCCAGATCAATGTCGATTACATCCCAGCCCATGCCCATCAGAGTACCTACTACTACATTCTTCACCATTTCACCCGAAATACGGGCGTCGCGTCCTACTACAATTTTGTTGCTTTTTACCGTGCACGTTTTGCGAATAAGTGTGGCATACGCTGATGTGAATTTCACAATGTCAAGCGGATTCAAGCCCACACCCGCTCTTCCGCCGATGGTTCCGCGGATTCCAGAGATAGATTTGATTAGAGTCATTAGGTTAATGATTTAAAGATTGTTGGTTATACTATAGTTATTTATAGATTTGATATTTCTGAATATAGTAATAATAAGGGTATACAGATTGCATAGCTGAGCTATGTCCCATTTTAGAAGGAACAATCAGTTTAACGCACGCACCATCACGCACATAATCCAACGGCACTAGCCAACCGGCAGGGACAGCAGGACCATAATAATTGAGCATAAATCCCTGTGTAAACTGGCCGGCAATAGAGGAGCTTGTTACTCTATAGTTAAATTCATCGACTACCTCTGCATAACCCAGATTAGATACTGTTGTCACTTTATCCATAAGGCTATATTCTGAGAAACGAACCAATATCTGGTCGTTCGGCTTTACGGTATCGGCCAAATTAGTAGAACCTTTGTTTACGATATTCATATATACACCGCTGGCAAGCTGCACATACTCATTCTCCTTTGTAGTCGAGTCGTTTCTGTAAAATTCAGTCTGAGATATAACAGTGATACTACTGTCCCGTATAAATGCCTTTATAGCATCTTTTTCGTCCTCCAGCATTTCTGCATAAGTCTTGGTATTATCACAAGCCTGGAAAGCCAATCCACATGCCAGCAAGGACAAAAAGAATAATGTAAGTTTCTTCATTATCTGTTATTTAGTAATTCCGTACAAAAGTATTCGATTTCGTTGAAAGTTGAAAGCTCTACAAGGAAAGTTCGTATCTTTTAACCTTTGTGCCCCTCTTTTTTTATCCTTTCGCATTGAGTAAAGGCTTAAACTTCTCTAAAGCACGCTCCAAAACTTTCTTTGCTTCATCCATTGTACCATAGAATTCACCGCCGGAAGCATTCAAATGTCCACCTCCATTGAAGAATTCGGCAGCCAATTGATTACAGGGAAATGTGCCTACCGAACGCAACGAAACTTTAATCATTGGCTTCTCCGTATCTTCACGCAGGAAACAGGAAAACACCACATCCTTTATACTCAGAGGAATATTTACAAACCCTTCACTGTCACCCCGGATATAATCAAAGCGTCCCTGTTCGTTTCTGGTCAACGAAATCAAGGCTGCATGATAATCAGGATACACCTTCATCTGCGAAAGCACATATCCCATCAACCGCAAACGGCTCTCAGAATAAGTATTATAAACTTTCCTGTAAATATCATCTTTATCGATGCCCTTGGAAAGCAACTCGCTGATGATAAAATAGATTTCCCGGTTATTGGAATTATAGGTAAAGCCACCCGTATCGGTCATCATACCGGTATAAATACACTCTGCTCCTGCTTTGGTAATTTCATTGAAATAACCCATACGGCATATCAGACGGAACACCAGTTCGGAAGTGGAAGATATATTCGGATGTGAAATTGTAATATCACAAAATTCTTCAGGATACAGATGATGGTCTATCAATATCTTTTTCCCTTTTGCTGCCTTTACGGCATCTGCCATTGCATCAATACGACTCAAAGCGTTAAAATCCAAACAACAGATTATTTCGGCCTCAGATATCAGCTTATCGGCAAATTCTTTGTAGTGATCGTAAAGTAACACATCTTTGCTGCCCGGCATCCATCTCAGAAAATCGGGAAAGGCATTCGGCACAATGACATTTGCCACCTTATCCTGCGAATTGAGGAAATGCCACAAACCCAATGAAGAGCCTATGGCATCGCCGTCCGGCGCTACATGGGCAACAATAACAATTCTCTCCGCATGCCCCATCCACCTGGCAAAACGGTCTATCTTAGCTTGTTCGATTACTTTAGTCAACATACGCTTAATCTATGATTTACAAACAGACGGCTGGAGTGCCCCCATTCATCTATAACAATTTGAAGCGACAAAAGTACGAAAAAGTTCGGGAGTTGAGGGAAAGTAGTGCAGGTTTTATTTAGTCCTTGCCCACAGACTTATTTCCCGGAGTTTTTTCATGCTCTTCGTAGCCGGCAAGATTATATAGAACTGGGATAGTACTGTTTCCAACACGATAGATACCGAATTTAAAGTAATAACCTTCTTCGTCATTGCGCCCTATTAATATCTCTTCCTTATTTACAATATGTTTCTTAACTTCTTTTCCAGCCTGCTGATAGGACATAATCACATCCAGAAGACCGGGCTTCAGAATGGTCTCCTTCTCTTTCCCGTACAGAGTCCAGTCAATATCCACCCGGAAGGTTATCCAACAATCTTTCGGAAAGGAATCAAACGGCATTTTGTAGGCTATTGTCGAAGCTTTATAAGTGGAGGTTACGGGCTTCATAATCTCTGCCTTGTCCGGGTTTACATTACAACGGTCGGTTTTATCGGTCAGCCATTTGCGGTCTGAGTTGGCTTTAATATAGAAATAGCCTTGTGAAAAGCCGAAAGCAAGAGGTGGATAGCCACCTTGCTCAATCAGCCAGCCATTAGGTTTTCCGGCTTTATAGATTGTATCTCCTTTGGAATTGATTTTAGTTATTTTGTCATGGGCTATATTCTTCTTGAAAACCATCCTCTTTTCCAATTCAAGGAATTCTTCAACGCTAAGTCTCATCACCTTACCGTCAGGATCGGAAACAAGTGTACGACTCGGCATGCCATGCCATTGTGCAAAAATGGTAGACACATCCTTGTCCAGAGTCCGTGGAATATAAACAGAGAATGTATAACTCATGGATGAACCTTGCGGACAACTACCTTTACCATAGTGGTATACAGTCTTCATTTTCTGTGCATTGAGGTACTCAACTGCCGGATAATTGCGGAAATCATCGGCAACAGCATAGCAATAGCACAATTCGGCACGGCCTTTGGTTTCTCCCTGGGCATAGCCTTCCAAAGTATTGTCTTCCTGTTTCAGCTCGAAGCGATAAGAAGGTTTGCCTTGAAAAGGACGGGAATAATCCAACTGAATGGTATGGGGTTTATTTGTACCGACGGCCACCCAACGCCCGTCAATAATCTGATTTGTACGGGCTGAATCAGCCTGCACATTTACGCGTTCTTTCAGGGGTGTTAAGTTATCTGACTGTGCACGGACCGGACTTGCTGTTACCAAAGACAAAAGACAAAGGGGGATTAATACTGTGGTTTTCATTCTTTATTGATGTTTAATAATGTATACGAATCAAGAGTTAGATGGAGTTTATTTAACTTCTTCAACTTCTAATTAGGCAGAGGTACCATTGCCCTACGGCCATAGTTTAGTTTCAAACCTTTCTTGTAAGCCTCGGGGCCATGCAGATCTTTAATATCCATTTCATCCAGATTTACAAGGATACCGCGCGCCATAAGTCCGGCATCTTCATTTTCAAGGCGCGGTAAATTTTCAGCCGCTTCTTTCAGCTCAGGTAAAAACGGACGGATATAGTCGCGCATTTCGGGGTCTAAAGATAAACATTCCAAAGAGGAGTAACCTATTTTCCTGTCCTTTTCTTGAACCGGAGTAATAAGGCGGGCAATACCTTCCTGTGCTTTACCCAGATAAACAACAGCATAAGCTGCCTCAGAAGCTATATAAGGATTTTCGTCTTGCAGGAGTGCCAATAATGCTTGCGGACAAGTATTAATTTGATTTTCTCTGGCAAGTTTTGCATATCCTACTACTCCCCAGAATCTCATCTCCGGCAGAGGACTGGCAATAGCTTTCTCCAATATGGGAAGAGAAGTTACAGTTGCTGTTCCCGCAATTTCAGCAAGCCCATAAAGTTCATCCAAGGGATATTTCTCTTTGCGTACTTTCTCATAAAGTATATGTCCGGTGCGTGAACTTGGGAGGAAAAAGCCCAAATCATTGGTAGTACGGATGTGGTCGGATAACGCTTGACGCATTTTAGATAAAGTTTCCGCATACTCGGGAATAGCGGATAAGTCATGCAGTTCATCCGGATCTTTTTCAAGGTCAAACAGCATTTCCGCCGGATGGGGTTCAAAAGTCAGCTTCCAGTCCGGATTGGTATTGTGACCTCCCAACACCAGCTTGTCCCAGGCTTTATTAGATGGCATTCCCCATTGATAATAATTGCGCAGAGCAAACTGGCGGTAGGGAATATAACTACGGATATACTTGAAGCGGCCATCCGTAACAGCGCGTACCGGCATGAAATGATGCAGTTGGTTGGCTGCCAATGCAAACTGTACTTCACGCTTTTCTTTACTGGCGAACTTGCCGTAAAGCGCCTTTCCTTGCATGTTCTTGGGAGGCTTTACACCTGCTAAACTAAGTACAGTAGGTCCCAGATCGGTGAAGTTCACCAAACCATTTTCTTTACCTTTAGCTCCATTTGCCAGGTGCCGCCATTTAGGAGGGAAGTAGGCTATCATAGGAACTTTCAGTCCGCTTTCGTACAGATAACCTTTACCACGCGCCACGCAACCGCCATGGTCACTGAAAAAGAAAATGATGGTATTGTCTTCCAATCCTCTAGCCTCTAAATCTTTCAGGAAGATTCCCAACCAAGTATCCACATCCTGTACCGCTTCCAGATGACCTGCATAATCCGACCGCACTTCCGGCAAATCGGGCACATAGGAAGGTAAAGTAAGTTGTTGTGGAAAAATACCCTCTTGAGTATAATCCCTGCGTCCATCAGTGTGGAAAGTACGGATACGTCCCATGTGTGAAGTTACTGTGTTATATACAGCGAAGAAAGGCTGATCCTTTCCACGTTTGGTACTATTGTAAGAAGCTGTATTGTTACATTCGTCCCAACAGCTTTTGTTATCTGTTGTAGAGTTATAATGTGTTTTGCTATTGTTTGTGCAGTAATACCCTGCTTCGCGCAATCTTTGAGGAAAGAATATATCAGCCGGAGTATCATAAGGAACCGGGTGTATATCCATTCCGTAAGTTGATGAATAACATCCGGTGATAAGGGATGAACGGGCTGCCGAACTTTGTGGCGCCACAGACCATGCATTCATAAATTGTATGCCACGAGCGGCCAAACTGTCTGCATTGGGCGTATGTACATCGCCATTGCCATAGCAACCAAATTCATAAGCACTGGTATCTTCGAAGGTTAGCCAAAGGATATTAGGCCTTTCGTTTTTTTTGTCAGCTGCCTCAGTATGTGAGGAATATAAACCACAGAAAGCAGTACACATAAATAAAGGTAAGTGTCTCATAAAATAGTATATATTAAGGATAATAAATTCTTGAGGCTAAAGTAGGGCGTTTATGAATAACAAGCGCTTTCTTATGTCGAAAAGAGTGCTAATATTGTTTCGACAAACTATATTTCGACAATATTAGCAGTGATTCAACAAAATTACGGTTGGTCATAGACGAATATGGATAAGATATTATATAAAAGAGGTGAGAAGACTGGAGGCGAAACTTTACTTTTGAAATAATAATCTAATCAAAAAAAACATGAGAAGCTTAATCTTAGTACTATTACTGTTAAATGCATTATTCTTATCTGCCCAAGAGGTTACCAGCAACAATCTGTCATTTGACAATTCTTTACGTACGGAATCAGAAAAGTTATTAACGGAGTGGATGGACACATTCCTGACTTATCAATGCGACAATTTACATCCGTCTCTCAATGGTGGCGTGCTGTGCCCTGCCTGTGCCCGCATTCATGGGCGCATCGGAGATGCCGTACTCCCTTTAATGTATCTGGCTGATAAAACACACAAAGAGAAATACCTTCTTGCTGCCAAACGCCTGATGGCCTGGATGGAAAACGTGCATCTTCCCAATGGCTCGTGGATGAACGATGTGCATGTCTCCGACTGGAACGGTACAACAGTCTTCGCTTCCATAGCTCTTTATGAAGCATTGCATTACCATGGTCATTTATTAGATGATTCTACCCGGAACCATTGGAAACAAAGGCTGATAGAAGCCGGTGAGTTCATGCTGGCAACTCCTTTTATATACAGCCGCAAACGGGAAGGTATGCGGAATATGAACGTGAATTATTCAGCTTCAGCCACCTATGCATTGTATGCCATTGGAGAGATGTGCAACCGACCTGATTTTCAAAAAGAAGCCCGTCAGATAGCTGCCGATCTAAAAAACTTTTTCACTGAAAATGAAACTTTTCTATATGGCGAAGGTCCCAATATAGAATCAAAGACAAAAAACGGCTGTCTTCCGGTAGACCTGCTCTATAATGTAGAAGAATCCTTGCCGAATATGGTATATTACGCCCTTATGGCGAAAGACACTGATTTACTGGCTCTCGTTGACCGTTCAATGGCTACTCACCTGGAGTTTATGTTGCCCGATGGTGCCTGGGATAATAGCTGGGGAACCCGTAGTTTTAAATGGACTTATTGGGGCGGACGTACCAGTGATGGTTTTATGGGAGGCTATTATGCGATGGCTGCCCAACATCCGGAATATTTAGAAGCAATCCATCGTAATATACAATTATTGAAAAAGGCTACTTCCGAAGGTCTGCTTTATGGTGGCATGCATTATCGGGTTTCCGGTATTCCTCCATGCATCCATCATACATTCGGTCACGCCAAAGCAATCACTTCTTTTTTAGAACTTCCTCCCCTGAATATTACTTCTTCCCAAAAACTTCCGCGTGACAAGACCTATGGTATGAAATACTTCAAGGACATCCACACCTGGCTTATCTCTCAAGGCCCCTGGCGTGCTACATTCACCGGATATGACGCAGAATATAAAATCAAAGGTACTCATCCGATGGGAGGTGTACTCTCTATGTTGTGGCATGCACAGGCAGGACCTGTTTTTGCTGCTACAATGAACCAATACCAGTTGATTGAAGCGCCTAATATGCAGAGTAATAACCGTAAGTATATCATGGGAGGTACACCGCGGATCGAGTTTAAGCAAAATGGAACTGTATATAGCAATTTGGATGACCTGAATACAGATATCAGCTGTGATACAGAAAAAGATGGTTATCGGTTTACCGTGAATACTCATTTAGTCGATATAAATCAAAAAGCATCTTCTCATGGGGAAATTCCAATTACAGTTGATTATATCTATACCCAACAAGGCATCGAAATAGACGTAGAAAACTGCTATGACGCTGCATATCTTATGTTACCGGTCATTGCATCACCTACAGAAGAGGTGAAAGTAACTCCCAAAGAAGCATACATAAACAAAGAGGGAGGAATTTTATCCATCCTATGTACAGCCGGACATATAGAAGTAGCGCCGACCGATAAAGATAGACGAATATTTAATCCGGTTCCTGGTTTTTCTTTTGTACCTTTGCGAATAATTCCCAATAGTTCGGAGAAGAAAATTCATTTAAAGATTCTTTTTCGTTAATATATTATTGTAAGTATACCTCATAATAGGATACAACTATGAAAAGAAAACAAATTTTGTTAGTACTTTTAGGAGTGTTATTTCCATATATATTGAATGCCGGAGTAACGGAAGATATTTATTTCTCTCATATCGGCATGGAAGATGGGTTGTCACACAGTACGATATTTGCAATTAATCAGGATAAAGAAGGGAATTTATGGTTTGCCACATACGACGGCGTGAACAAATACGATGGCTACAACTTCACCGTGTACCGCCACGAATATACGAATCCCAATAGCATTGCCAGCGATATAACCCGATGCATAGCCATCGATGATTCAGATCATATATGGGTAGGAACACGTGAAGGTCTGTCTCTTTACAATCACCGCAAAAACATTTTCTCCAATTACTACTATAAAAAGAATGGCATCAATGTGCCTATAAACAGCATCGCTCCCATTAAAGAAAACTGGCTGATGCTGGGCACGACTGAAGGTATTTTACTTTTTGATATAGAAAAAGAATGCTTTTTGAATGATACTCTGCCTTCACTGCATTTGCTGAAACCAACCGCTTTAAAACGTCAGGGAGAATACATTTATATAGGTGCCGAAGATGGGCTATACACTTATACACTATCAGGAGGAAAACTGGAAAAATTGATAAGTATGCCTGCAGGCGTACGAATACATGCTATTTTATGTCAGATGTTCAGCCGTATCTGGATGGCAACCGAGGGGAATGGACTATTTATGTACGATTCCAGAACTAAGGAACTGAAGAACTATCGGTATAAAAGTGAACAGCCCGGTTTAAATTCCAATTATGTACGTTCATTGGAGCTGGATACGGAAAATCGTTTATGGGTAGGTACCTACGGCGGATTGAATATTTATAAAGAAGCAACCGATAATTTCTCTTCTATAAAAAGTTCCGAGATACAAGAAGGAAGTTTATCACAGAATTCCGTCCGAAGCATTTTCAGAGATTCTCAAGGTGGTATGTGGTTGGGAACTTATTGGGGTGGATTGAACTATTATCATCCCCTTTGTAACCGTTTTCAACGTATCAAGCATGTTCCTTTTCTGAATTCGCTTAGTAATAATGTAGTAAGCTGCATTATAGAAGACAGTGAACATAACCTATGGATCGGAACAAGTGATGGCGGATTGAATTTCTATGATTCCACCTCAAAATTATATAAGAATTATCTGTTTAAATCAGGATCGTTAGATGTACCTTTCAAGGATATTAAAACAGTGTATGTAGACGAGGAACATGATAAAGTATATGTGGGAGCCCATGCCGGAGGTATGATGGTACTCCAACGTAAATCAGGACAGGTGGAATACTTCAATCGCCAAAACAGTAACTTACCCAGTAACAATATCTATTCTATTATCTCCGATGAGAATGGAGGATTATGGATCGCTTCACTGGAACATCTCTTGCACTTCGATATAGATAAGCGCAATTTTACGATTATTGATAAAGATAAAAATGGGCGTAAATTACAACAATATAATCGTTTGCTGTTTCGTGACTCCAAGAAGCGTATATGGGTAGGAGGTGAGATGGGGGTATCTGTTTATAATCAGATAAGAACAGATTTCCTGCCCAATACAGATTTCCATATAGACCCGATACTACAGCAGGCATTTGTGAATTGCTTTTATGAATCTACATCGGGATATATCTGGATCGGGACACGTAGCGGGCTTTTCGCTATGAAAGAAGGAAGTAAGGAGCTATTGCAGTATACCACGGCAGATGGTTTGCCGAGTAATGTTATTTATGGCATCATGGAAGATGCTTACGCTCGTTTGTGGATAAGTACCAATCAAGGATTAAGTTGCCTGAATCCGGAAAATGGAAAGTTCCGTAACTTTACTATATTGGACGGTTTACAGGGAAATCAGTTTAATGCCGGATCTTATTGTCGTCAAGATAACGGTTACATGTTATTCGGGGGTGTCAACGGCATTACATTATTCCGTCCGGAAACACTGATTGACAATCCTTATGCTCCTAAACCGGTAATCAACAAGCTGTTTGTTTACAATAAGGAAGTCCTTCCCAACGACGAAACGGGAATATTGAGTGAAACGATTGAATATGCAGATCATATCACCTTATCCTCCTCCCAAAATTCATTCGCCATTTCTTTCGTAGTGTCCAACTATATTGCCGGCAAACACAATACTTTTGCTTATAAACTGGAAGGGTATAATGACGAATGGTACAGACAGAACGATACCAGTCCGGTTTCGTATTCTAATTTGCCAGCAGGTGACTATACTTTTTATATAAAAGCAGCGAACAATGACGGTAAATGGAATGAGGAACCGACTGTACTTCATATTCGCGTCCTGCCTGTTTGGTACTGTACCTGGTGGGCACTTTCACTGTTTGCTCTGTCTTTCATGCTGATGGTATTTGGCATTGTCCGCTATTTCTGGTTGCGTAAAAGTATGCAGGCTGAAATTCTTATGGAAAGACTGGACAAGGAAAAACAGGAAGAAATCAGCCAGATGAAAATCCGTTTTTATGTTAATATATCACATGAATTGCGCACTCCGCTTACTCTCATTGTGGCCCCTTTGCAAGAATTGCTAAGTCGCATATCAGGGCATTGGGAACATAAGCAACTACTGTATATACAAAGAAATACAAACCGCCTGTTGCATTTGGTCAACCAATTGATGGATTACCGGCGGGCAGAATTGGGAATCTTTGAACTAAGATTGGTAAGTGCCAATGCTTACAAGAAGGTCTTGAATAGTTTCATGAACTATGAAAGTTTATCAAAGAAAAAAGATATAGACTATAATTTCTATACGGAGTTGCAGGATAAAGAACTGCTATTCGATGAAAACTACCTGGATCTGATTGTTAATAACTTACTGTCGAATGCGTTTAAATATACCGAAGAAGGAGAAAGTATTACGGTAAAACTGTATCTGGAGGAACAGAATCTTGTACTGCAAGTTACAGATACAGGTATCGGTATTCCCAAAGAAAAACAGGAGAAGATTTTTGAACGGTTCTATCAAGTGGAAAGCGGACGTGAAGGAAGCGGTATTGGTCTTTCCCTTGTACAACGATTAGTTGAATTACATCATGGAAAGATCACATTAGAGAGTGAGCCCGGAAAAGGTTCTACTTTCTCCATTTACTTGCCACAAGATAAATCTGCATATAGCCGTGAAGAACTGCTTGGAGGAGAAGAGAACGCAGACAATCAACGGGTATACTCTACGAATGCGCACGACGTATATATCGGTGATGAAGAAGAAGCCGATATAGAAAGCAAAGAAGATGAAGATACAAATAAACGAGGAACACTCCTTGTGGTAGAAGATAATAAAGAATTAAGGCAATATCTGGTAAATGGATTGTCCGGCTTATTCAATATGCTGGAAGCTGAAAATGGGCAAAAGGCATTAGACATTCTGAAAGAGAATGAAGTTGACCTAATTATAACGGATGTCATGATGCCCGTAATGGATGGTGCCAAATTATGTAAGTTGGTAAAACAAAACCTGCGAACTTGTCATATCCCCGTATATATGCTATCTGCCAAGGCAGATATTAAATACCAGTTGGAAGGTTTGCAGGTAGGGGCAGATGATTACATAGCCAAACCTTTCTCTATGGCAGTGCTGAGAGCTAAGATTATGAACATGTTACGCACACGTCATCGTATCTTTGAGCACTATTCCAATACGGTTGAAATAGAACCGGAAAAACTGACCAATAATACTATGGATGAAGAACTGCTGAGAAAAGCTATTGCAGTGATTGAAAAGAATATGGATAACGTAGAATTCTCCACAGAGCAATTTGCACGTGAGATGAACATGAGCCGATCCAATCTACATCTGAAATTAAAAGCAATAACAGGGAAGTCTGCTATCGACTTTATCCATAAAATACGTTTTAACCGTGCATGCCAACTTTTGCAGGAAGGAAAATACAACGTTTCTGAAATCAGCTTTATGGTGGGATACAATACTCCCTCTTATTTTGCAGCACGCTTCAAAAAATATATAGGTTGCCTACCTACCGAATATGGAAAGAAATAAGATATGAAAATGCATTGTACATGGACTCTATTAATTGTTCTGCCCTTGTTAGTGGCATGCAAACCAACTAAGCCATTATCCCTTTCTGTCACTGAAGTCGCACAGATTAAGGCAGACGGTAAATCCCTCCGGCTTTTCTGTTTGACAAACAGAAATGGAATGGCTATCAAAGTCACCAACTTTGCTGCCTCGCTGACATCTGTTTCTGTGCCCGACAAAAAGGGAAACTTCGAACAGGTGGTGTTAGGCTTCGATAGTTTAGAAAGTTATCTGGGAAGACATCCAAAATTTGGTGCTACCGTAGGCAGGTTTGCCAATAGGATCAGGCATGGAGAATTTCGCCTGGATAACCAAGTCTTTCAGCTTGAAAAGAACAGTAAAGGAAATTCAGTTCATGGCGGAAGCCGGGGATTCAATACTCAAGTCTTCGAAACAGATACCTTTTATGTAGCAGGAGACACGGCAGTTGTTGTCTTTTCCTATAAAAGCCCTCATCTTGAAGGAGGATTTCCAGGCAATCTTAATTTGTCAATTGCCTACAAACTAACGAATCGCAATGAAGTGATCCTGCAATATACGGCAACTACCGACCGGCCTACCGTTGTGAACTTCACCAATCACAGTTATTTCAACCTGACCGGATGTAAAAAGCCTGTACTGAACCATCTATATATGCTGCATGCAGACTCTATTACTCCGGTAGATTCAATTGGAGTTCCAACAGGAGAGCTTAAGGCAGTAGCAGGAACGGAGTATGACTTCAGGACTCCTCAAACCGCCGAAAAACGAATCCGACTCATGAAAAAGACTTATGACATCAACTATAAGTTAAACAAACGTCCGAATACTTTGGAGTTAGTGGCTATAGTTACAGAACCCACATCAGGAAGAACACTGAAAGCATATACCACCGAACCCGGGATGCAATTCTATATTCCAAGCTCCAACATGGATTATCTGAATGGTCATGGCAATAGGAAATATGGCAAATATTATGGATTCTGCCTCGAAATGCAGCATTTTCCCGATTCTCCCAATAAATCCCATTTTCCTACTACAGTATTGCGACCGGGCGAAACATACCTACAGACTACAGTCTATAAGTTTGAAAATTCATCAGAACCTGAAATGTCATCTCCATATTAGATCCGTATCTGCTCCGTACCTACTCCGTACTAAGTCCGTGTCATAGAGTACGAAGGTGATACGGAGCAGATACGGAGATAATACAGAGATAACACGGAGATAGTACGGAGATGATACGGAGATGATACGGAGATGTCAAAATGCCCTTTCAGTTGTTAATTTCACATACAACCTATTTATTTAACATATACGTATCCCCTCTCCTATAGCTTTGTAGCGCATATTTTACACAAAAATAGCCTAAGATGAACAATATTAGCATGGAGAAAACGCAAAAATGGGAGTATAAAAAACAATACTTTCTCACTCTTTTTCACACTTGCCGTATGTTTGCCATCACAAAATGATCTCTAAAGTTAAACCTTAGATTTTTTTATTATGTTCAAATTAAAAGAAACAGTTTTAATGTTTGTCCTCGCTCTCGTCGGCACCACTGCATACGCGCAGAGTCTGACGGTTACCGGTAAGGTGATTGACAGTGAAGGATATGAAGTTATTGGAGGCAGTGTCATCATCAAGGGAGCTGCCGGTATTGGTACCGTTACAGACATAGATGGTCGTTATTCACTGACAGTGAATGATGCGTCTAAGGATGTATTGGTTTTTTCGTATGTAGGAATGACTCCTCAGGAAGTGAAAGTCAACAAGCAGAGTGTTATTAATGTAACATTGCAGGCAGATGCCGTATTGCTGGAAGACGTTGTAGTGATTGGTTATGCCGCTGTTCCTCGTAGAGACTTGACCGGATCGGTAACTTCGGTTAGCAGCAAAGAACTTTCTAAAGTACCAGTAAGTGACGTTACACAAGCTTTGGCAGGACGTATGGCAGGTGTAATGGTACAACAGAGTGAAGGTACTCCGGGCGCTTCCATTTCTGTACGTGTACGTGGAGGTATCTCCATCACTCAAAGCAACGAGCCCCTTTACATCATTGATGGCTTCCCTAGTGAAGACGGTATGGCTACCCTCGACCCCGCTGAAATTGAAACTATCGACGTGTTGAAAGATGCCTCGGCCACTGCCATCTATGGTGCTCGCGGTGCCAATGGCGTAGTTGTAATTACAACAAAGAATGGTAGCAAATCAGGCGGCAAGGCTACAGTGACCTTCGACAGCTATGTGGGTGTCAAAAAGATTGCGAACAAACTGGATGTGCTTAATGCCGGTGAATTTGCCAAATTGGATTACGAACGTACATTGTGGAGAATGGGTACAGGAGATTCCGGTGCCGATGGTATGACCAAATGGGAAGAAAGATATGGCAAGTTCAGTGATCTTGCTTCCATATATAATGGTCGAAAGGGTATCGATTGGCAAGATGAGACCTTGGGGCGTAACGCTATTACACAGAACTATCGTGTAGGCGTATCCGGAAAGACGGAGAAGATGAATTACAGCCTGGCTTATTCATACTATAACGAAGAAGGTGCTATGGTGTACAGCGGCAGCAAAAAACACAACATCTCATTCAACATGAACCATGAGATAAACAAATGGTTGACTGTAAATTCACGTATCAGTTACGACCAAATGCGCGTGGAAGGTATGGGCACATCGGAAGGTGGCGACCGCTTCAACAAGATGCAACACATCTTACAGTATCGTCCTACAGTAGGTATTATGGGGGTAGATGAAGATTTATTATACGGTGAAGATCCTCTATTAGCCGATGATAATGGCAACGTTATGCAGAATCCGTTAATTTCAGCGGCAGAAGAACTTAACGACAGGGAATGGCGTACTTTCCAGGCCAATGGTGGTGCTACCATCAAGTTGCTGAAAGGACTGTCTTTCCGTAGTACAGTAGGTATGCGTTATC
The DNA here is from genome assembly GCF_036416795.1 of Bacteroides sp. MSB163. NCBI lineage: Bacteria > Pseudomonadati > Bacteroidota > Bacteroidia > Bacteroidales > Bacteroidaceae > Bacteroides > Bacteroides maternus. Next base: position 159,870 of record NZ_CP143867.1, read on the forward strand.
AGACCCGTCGTAACGATGTATTCTATGGTGATGAGTCTATTACAGGTAAGCGTTCCAGTATTCAAGGCTCGATTACTAATTTAGAAAACAGCAGTTTCCAGACTTCTAATGTATTGACCTATTCTTGGAAAAACAAAATTCATGACTTTACAGCCATTGCCGGACATGAATATGTGGAAAGATGGTCACGCAGCTTTTCTGCAAGTGCCAGCCAGTTCCCAAATGATGAAATCGGTTTAGGTGACCTCTCACTGGGTGTTCCGGGAGTTCCCACTTCCAGTGAAAACTACGATGATAAACTGCTCTCATTCTTCGGACGTATCAACTACAATTTGATGGATAAATATCTTTTTACCGCTTCGGTTCGTGCTGACGGCTCTTCCAAGTTCGGTAAGAACAATAAGTGGGGTTACTTCCCGGCTTTCTCGGCCGCGTGGCGTTTAGGCGAAGAGGCATTCATCAAAGACTTAGGAATCTTTTCTGATTTAAAATTCCGTATCGGTTACGGTCTTGCAGGTAACAATCGTATTGGCAGTTACCAAAGTCTTGCTCTCATGAGTTCCGTTACTGCCGCCAATGGCAACGGTGCACAAGCCGGCTATGCTTCCCGCCAAGTACCTAATCCCGATCTGAAATGGGAGGCAAACAAGACATTCAACATAGGTATGGATTTTGGTTTCTTGAACCAGCGTATCACATTCTCTCCGGAATTCTACATTAATCGCAGTAGCAACTTGCTGCTGAATGCCAAGTTACCTAACTCTTCCGGTTACACCAGTATGGTTATCAACGCAGGTGAAACTCAAAATACGGGTGTGGATTTGACTATCAATACGGCAAACATCGTATCCAAAAATTTTACTTGGAACACTTCAGTTACTTTCTCCCACAACAAAAATAAGGTAAAGAAACTGACAGGCGAAGATGTACAGTTGTATCTGGCTAACTTCGGTTATAGCGGTGCAGGGGCGTCCCATCAAATTGGGGTAAACCAACCGTTGGGACAATTCTACGGTTACGTAACTGACGGGTTGTATCAGGTGGAAGACTTCAATTACGACGCTACAACCAAAACTTATACATTGAAGGATGGTGTACCTTATCATGGCGACAAGAAGAATATCCAGCCGGGGTATTGGAAATTCAAGAACGTGGACGGCAGCGAAGACAACCAGATTACCGAAAGCGATAAAACCATCATCGGTAATGCCCTTCCTGATTTCTATGGAGGTATTAACAATACTTTCAGTTGGAAGGATTTCGACTTGAGTATTTTCTTTACTTATAGTTATGGCGCCGAAGTACTGAATGCTACCAAGTTGACCAATACCAAGACTGCCCTTACCAATAAAAACGTTTTGTCGGTAGCCGATGAGGCTCATCGTTGGGTGACCATCAATGCCAGTGGCGAACTGATTACAAGCCCCGAAGAACTGGCAGCAGTGAACCGGGGCAAGACAGTGGCTCATTTCGGTGATAACGGTTCAAATAACACCTACATTCATTCCTGGGCTATCGAAGATGCTTCTTATTTGAAGTTGAGCAATATCACTATAGGATATACCTTCCCAAAAAAAATGATTAACAAGATCGGTCTGACCAAACTACGTTTGTACGCAACGGGCAACAACCTGTTTACATGGACTCCTTATACCGGCTTCGATCCGGAAGTATCTACCATGAGCAGTGCATTGACGCCCGGTGTCGATTTCGGTGCTTATCCCAGAAGCCGCTCTTTCGTATTTGGTGTGAACGTAGCATTTTAATTAGAATTTAAAAAGGGAATAATAAAATGAAAAACAAAATGATATATGCGCTTGGCGCAATGATGCTTGTAGGGGTTACTTCCTGTGACCTAACTGAAAAGCCCAGCTCATTCTACGAGAAAGATACTTATTTCGTAACAGAAGGAAAAGCCCAGATGGCCGTAGTCGGAATCTACGACTGTCTTGAAACTACAGACTATTATGGACAAAATATCATGCCGTTCTTTGGTTCGGACGATATGTTCATGGTACGCGGAACCGGTTCGGACGGAACCCGTCGTGATATATCTCACTATCTGTACAACGCTTCCAATACATGGATTGCCAGTGTATGGAGATGTGCTTATCAGGCTCTCGACCGTGCCAATGTAGCTATTGCCAGCATTGAGGCAATGCCGGGTTTTGCAGAAAACAAAAATCTACAGGAAATTAACGGACAAGCTCGATTTCTCCGTGCCTACATAGCTTTTGACCTAGTGAAATTCTTTGGTGATGTACCGTTCAGCACGGAATATACGAATGGTTTTGGTAATACATCCAAACCTCGTACTGACCGTGAGCTGATTTATGACCAGATCGTCGAAGATTTGAACTATGCAAAAACGCATTTGAAATCCGGTCGTGAAGTGGCATCTTCTGAAATACCTTGTAGCGGCGCTGCCCGTACTTTACTGATGCGTGTCTATTTGCAACGTGCCGGCTATAGCTTGAACCGTTCATCACGTCAGTTGACCCGTCCGGACGATACTGCCCGAAAGGGATATTTTGAAGCAGTGATTAAGGAATGGGAAGCTTTGAAGGCAGAAGGCTATCATAATTTTTATGCAAGCGGTTATGAACAACTGTTCAAAAACTATTCTCAACTGACATTGGACAATCAGGAGTCTCTTTGGGAAATTGCTTTTGAACCCAACCAAGGTTTGAAGGATAATGCTGGTGTATGGGCAACTTACAACGGACCACTGGTAGATGCTCCAGGAAGTTACCCCGGCACAAGCAGTTATATGGGACGTGCCAATGCCTTCTTTGTAGTACTACCATATTGGAAGTCTTTCTATGAGTCAAATGAGGATGGAAGCATAAAAGATATACGCCGTGACGTGAATTTCGTGGACTATGCTATTAAGTGGAACAAAAATAAAGAAATTCAGGAAAAATCGCATACTTCTGCCGATATCAACAAAAATCTAAACAGATATCCAGGTAAATGGCGCAGAGAATGGATGGCTCCGGGCTTCGTAGATCCCAATAACACGGGTGTCAATTATGCTCCGTTGCGTTATGCCGATGCAGTTCTGATGGCAGCCGAAGCTTATAACGAAACCGGTAACACAACCGAAGCATGGAAATTATTGAATGATGTTCGTGTCCGTGCCGGTGCTACTCCTATAAGTACAGCTAATTATTCAAGCTTGTTAAAGGCTCCGAAGTTGTACGATTTACCATTCATTCCGGATGGTGACGATGCCGGCAAATTCCGTACAGCCTTGTATTGGGAACGTGCTTTTGAACTTTGCTACGAAGGTCAACGCAAATATGACTTACTGCGCTGGGGCATTCTGGAAGCATCTTTAAAAGCCGCCCAAAACTATATGGAATCATGGACCCCAGGACCTGATGAATATATAACGGATGCTGCACGTAAAGATTGGAATGCGGTGAAATGGGCTAAATCCAACTACGTAGCAGGCCACAATTTTACCACAGGAAAGCATGAACTTTATCCGATTCCATTGGCTGAAATTCAGTCGAATGCAGCTTTGAACGGTGAAAATAATCCGGGATTTGAGTAATTCCATTTCCTAAGTATGAGCTGACAAGGGATGGAGAAATTGTAAGATGTTTATACTTTCTCCATCCTTATATACAAGGATGATAATTTGAGCAAATATAACCTATAGAATATACATATATTTATGAAGAAATTTTTATTATTTTGTTACGCAGTTGCTACACTACAAGGTTTCTCCAGTTGTTCATCCAGTCAACCTAAGGAAGATTATGACTGGTTGAAAAAAGCAATAGATACTTCCGTGCAACAACTGGAAGAAACAGTGGCTGATGTAGGAGATTCAGTCTTGTTGCCCCGTTCCATCTGGACGGGATACGATATGGATTTTCTCTGTAGTCAGTTACAAAGAGATCCTGCAACCTTCAAAGACTCTTTACGGGTCAAACCCGTGAAGGATGCTCTGGGAAGCCGCAGATATTGCTCTTCCATCTATGATTGGACAAGTGGTTTTTTCCCCGGAAACTTGTGGTATGCGTACCAACTGACCGGCATTGAAGGATTAAAGAACGATGCCGTGAAATTCACGAATTATTTGTATCCCGTAAAAAACTATAAAGGTACACACGACATCGGATTTATGATGAATTGCAGTTATGGCAATGCATATCGCTTGGCTCCCGCCGACAGCGTTCGTCAGGCATTGGTGCAAACAGCCGATAATTTATGCAGCCGTTTTGATCCGACCATAGGTTCTATTCGCTCCTGGGATTTCGGGAAGTGGAATTTCCCCGTAATTATTGATAACATGATGAACTTGGACCTGCTGTTTTACGTAAGCCATCTTACCAATGATTCCAAGTATAAGGAAATCGCATTGAAACATGCCGAGACAACATTGAAGAATCATTTCAGAGCAGATCATTCATCCTATCATGTAGTCAGTTACAATAATGATGGCAGCGTAGAAATGAAATGTACCCATCAGGGAAAAAATGACGATTCGTCATGGGCACGCGGACAAGCCTGGGGAGTATATGGATATACCTCTTGCTACCGTGAATCCAAAGATACGGCCTTCTTGCAGCAAGCCAAAGATATTGCAACGTTGATTATGACTCGCGTAAAGACTGAGGATGTAATACCCTTGTGGGATTATGATGCACCGAATAGCCCGGAAACACCCCGTGATGCATCTGCGGCCTCTATTACTGCTTCTGCTTTGATAGAACTCAGCACTTTGGTAGAAGACGGACAAGTATATTTTGATTATGCAGAAAAGCTACTAAAATCTCTTTCTTCCGATGCTTATTTGGCAAAGGTTGGTACGAATCAGGGATTTATCCTGATGCACTCTACAGGTTCGTTGCCTAATGGCTCCGAAATTGATACTCCTATCAATTATGCCGATTATTATTACCTCGAAGCATTAGCCCGGTATATGCAGGTAAAAGGACTCGATTATAAATCGCTTTAAACGAAATTAAGATACCATGAAAATAGCAAAGTATTTTTTATGCCTGGCTCTTTTGCTGGTCGCCATAAGTGCGGAAGCGCAGCAACTGCGGAAGGAAGCCTTTGATTTACTGAACCTGGATTATCCGGGTTTGGAGAAAGTAAAGGCTGCATGCGCCCAACAACAATGGGATAAAGCGGCTCAGGCTTTATTGGACTATTACCGCCAACGTACCGGCATAGGACATCCTGATATTAATCTGAAGAATATCAAAATATCAAAGGAAGAACAAAAATGGGCGGATGATGCCTTGGAACATACATTTTTTGTGCACAAAGGATATCAGCCTTCCTATAATTACGGTAAAGACATCAACTGGCAATATTGGCCGGTACAGGACAACGAGTTGCGCTGGCAGTTGCATCGCCATAAATGGTTCACCCCGATGGGAAAAGCATATAGAATCTCAGGGGATGAGAAATATGCCAAAGAATGGGCATACCAATATATGGACTGGATTAAGAAGAATCCTCTGACAAGCGTAGAGAAAGAAGAATACGAACTTGTCAGTGCAGGTGAAGTAAAAGGAAATGCTGAGAATGTACGCTTTGCATGGCGTCCGCTGGAAGTGAGCAATCGTTTGCAGGATCAGACACTGCAATTTCTATTGTTTATTCCCTCACAGGCTTTTACTCCGGAGTTCCTGACTGAGTTCCTTATTAATTACCATCGGCATGCCTTACACATTTTGGGCAATTACTCCGATCAGGGCAACCATTTGTTGTTCGAAGCACAGCGTATGGTGTATGCAGGCGTATTTTTCCCAGAATTTAAAGAGGCAACCGGATGGAGAGAAAGTGGGATAAGCATTTTGAACCGTGAAATAAAAAAGCAGGTTTACCCGGACGGCGGTCAATATGAACTGGACCCGCACTATCATTTGGCGGCAATCAATATCTTCTGCAAGGCCCTGCGTATGGCAGACGTCAATGGTTTCCGTCAGGAATTTCCTGCCGAATACGTGAATACAGTGAAAAATATGATTGAGTTCTACGCTAATATCTGTTTCCCGGATTACAGTAATCCTTGTTTCAGTGATGCAAAACTGGGAGACCGCCCGGCAGAAATCCGCAATTATCAAGACTGGCTCAAACTGTTTCCGGATTGTGACTGGATTCGTTATTATGCTACTGAAGGTCGTGAAGGTTCCCCCCTACCCAACCTTTCTCACGGAGCCCTGACTTCCGGCTTCTTTACTTTCAGAAACGGTTGGAAACAAGATGCTACTGTAATGGTGGTAAAGGCCGGTCCCAAAGGTGAATGGCACTGTCAACCGGATAACGGAACTTTTGAGCTTTGGTTCAATGGTCGGAATCTCTTTCCGGATAGCGGTTCATACGTCTATGCCGGTGATGATGAAGTGATGAAACTTCGCAACTGGTTCCGCCGGACAAGTTCACACAATACCCTGACACTGGATGAGAAGAACTTGCAGACTACACAATCCGTTACCAAACTTTGGCAACCCGAAGGTAATGAACAAATCCTGGTGACGGAGAATCCTCATTATGAGGGTTTGAAGCACAGACGTTCTGTCTTCTTTGTAGACCAATCTTATTTTGTCATTGTCGATGAGGCTGTGGGAGACGCAAAAGGAACAGTGAATCTGAATTATCATTTATGTGAAGGTACTGTGAATGTGGATGGAAAGAACCATATTCTGACCACCGCTTACGACGGACCGAGCAATATGAAACTACAATGCTTTGCCGAAAAGAAAGCTTCGATAAGAGAAAAAGAGGGATGGCGTTCAACTGCTTATCGCGTACGTGTACCCCGTACTTCAGTTGCTTTTGATGTGGACAAAAAGGATTCGGAAGCTGTACGCTACATAACCATTATCTATCCTTCGAAAAATGCAGCTTCTTTTCCTGCATTCAAGGCTAAATTCCTGAATAAGAAGTTTGATGAGAATGGAGTGAAAATAGAGATATCTGTTGATGGAAAGAAACGTCAATTGGAGTATAAACTATAAGAAGACTTTTATTATGAATCGCTTATCATACTTATTTTTACCTCTCACTGCCATCGGAGTCTCCGCTTGCAGCTCCAATAAGGCCAAAGAGGAGGTGAAACGTCCGAACATTATCTTTATGATGACAGACGACCATACTACGCAGGCTATGTCATGCTACGGCGGACGCCTCTTGCAAACTCCCAATATGGATCGGATTGCCAATGAAGGTATTCGTATGGACAATTGCTATGCGGTCAATGCTTTATCCGGCCCGTCAAGAGCTTGTATCTTGACGGGCAAATTCAGCCACATCAATGGATTCACTGATAATGCCAGTACTTTTGACGGCAATCAGCAGACCTTTCCCAAATTGCTACAGTCCGCAGGCTACCAAACTTCGATTATCGGTAAATGGCATCTGATCACCGAGCCTCAGGGATTTGATTATTGGTGCATCTTGACCGGACAACATGAACAAGGGGATTATTATAATCCCGATTTCAATGAGAACGGAAAGCAGATTGTAGAACAGGGCTATGCTACCGATATTATCACGGATAAGGCCATCGAGTATCTGGAACACAGAGACAAAAGCAAGCCTTTCTGCATGATGTACCATCAGAAAGCTCCGCATCGTAACTGGATGCCTGCCCCCCGCCACTTGGGTATGTTCAATAATACCGTTTTTCCTGAACCGGCTACACTCTTCGATACGTATGAAGGAAGAGGTTCCGCTGCCAGGGAACAAGATATGTCTATTGAACATACATTGACCAATGACTGGGATCTGAAATTACTGACTCGTGAAGAAATGCTGAAAGATACAACCAATCGCCTCTATCAGGTCTACAAACGCATGCCGGCTGATGTACAGGATAAGTGGGATTCAGTATATGCCCAGCGTATTGCCGAGTATCGCAGTGGTAAACTGGAAGGTAAAGAGTTGATCAGTTGGAAATACCAGCAATATATGCGGGATTACCTGGCAACAATTGTTGCTGTGGATGAAAATATAGGGCGGTTACTCAGTTATCTGGAAAAAATCGGTGAATTGGACAATACAATCATTATCTACACTTCGGATCAAGGTTTCTTCCTGGGCGAACATGGTTGGTTCGACAAACGCTTCATGTATGAGGAATGTCAGCGTATGCCGCTGGTCATCCGCTACCCAAAGGCTATCAAGAGTGGCAGTGTTTCGAATGCCATTGCCATGAATGTAGATTTTGCTCCCACTTTGCTGGATTTTGCCGGAGTAGACATACCCGCCGATATTCAAGGCCAGTCGCTCAAACCGATTTTGGATAACGAGGGAAAAGTACCGGCAGGTTGGAGAAAAGCCGCCTATTACCACTATTATGAGTATCCGGCGGAACATTCGGTTAAAAGACATTATGGTATTCGTACAGCTGATTTTAAACTGATTCACTTCTATAATGATGTGGACGAGTGGGAAATGTACGATTTGAAGAATGACCCGAATGAACTGAATAACGTGTTTGACAAACCGGAATATGCCGACAAACGGACAGAACTGATGTCACAGCTGAAAGAAACTCAAAAGCAGTATAAGGATGATGATCCGGATGAAAAGGTAAATGAGCTGTTCAAAGGTGACAGACGATTGATGAAAAATAGATAATCTAAATGAATACCATGGATAGAAGAAGTTTTTTAAAGAATACAAGCTGGTCCTTTCTCGGATTAGCAGTTTCCGGTAGTTTATTGTCCGCATGCCAGCGCGGAACTGCCGCAGGAAAGAAAATTATGCCCTCTGCCAGTAATCTGAAATATTTCTGGGGAGATCTACATAACCACTGTAACATAACCTACGGTCATGGCGACATGCGTTCTGCGTTCGAAGCCGCCAAGGGGCAATTGGATTTTGTATCTGTCACTCCACATGCTATGTGGCCTGACATACCCGGAGCAGATGATCCTCGTCTGAAGTGGGTAATTGATTATCATACCGGTGCTTTCAAGCGTTTGAGCGAGGGAGGCTATGAGAAATACGTAGCCATGACCAATGAGTACAATAAGGAAGGAGAATTTCTTGCCTTTGTAGGCTATGAGGCACACAGCATGGAACATGGAGATCATGTGGCCCTGAACTATGACTTGGATGCACCGTTGGTGGAATGTAACTCCATTGAAGACTGGAAACAAAAAGCCCGCGGACATAAAGTATTTATAACTCCGCATCACATGGGTTACCAGACGGGCTACCGCGGATATAACTGGAACTTCTTTACGGAAGGAGACCAGACTCCGTTCGTAGAGATGTATTCCCGCCATGGATTGGCAGAGAGCGATCAGGGCGATTATAATTATCTGCATGATATGGGACCTCGCCAATGGGAAGGTACAATTCAATGTGGATTGGAGCAAGGCAAGAAATTCGGTATTATGGGCTCGACAGACCAGCACGCCGGATATCCGGGCAGTTATGGTGATGGGCGTATAGGCATACTGGCAGAGTCATTGACCCGTGATAAGATCTGGGATGCCATGAAGAACCGTCATGTTTGTTGCGCTACCGGTGATAAGATCAATATAGATTTTCGTCTGAACGACGCTTTTCCGGGCGACGTGGTACGGGGTAACAGTCGCCGTATTTATTTGAATGTGGAAGGCGGCAGTTGTATCGATTACATAGACATTGTCAAGAATCGGAAATGCATAGCCCGTTTAAGTGGTCCGTTGTTGCCCGAAATGCCGGAAGGAGACATGGTACGTTGTAAGGTAAAGATTGAATTTGGATGGAATCGTGAAGAGCAGTATGTACATTGGCAAGGAAAACTATCTATCAGCAAAGGAACTATCAATGCTGTGGAACCTTGCTTCCGTGGCGCTGCCTTCACCTCTCCGCAACCGGGAGAACCCGAGTTTGAAACAAAGGTCAACCGTATTGTGTCTGTTACGGACAAGGATACGGAGTTGGATATGTACAGCTCCAAGAATCCGAACACCACCACTCCCGCCATGCAGGCCGTCATTCTGGATGTCACTATGCCTAAAGACGGTATGATTACAGCAGAGTTCAACGGCAAGAAGTTTGAACATTCACTGGGCGAACTTCTGGAAGGTTCCCGCTCCCATTTCATGATCGGATGGCTTAGTGAAGCTATTCTATTCAACCGTGCAATGCCGGAAAGTTGCTTTATGGTTGAACATTATATGGAAGACACTGAACCCGAAAGAGATACGGACTATTACTATATCAGAGTTCGCCAGCGTGACCAGCAATGGGCATGGAGTTCTCCTATATGGGTGGAAAGAACATAATGTTTCCTTATTTGATGTAATAAATTATGAAATACGCAATTGGCATTGATTTAGGTGGCACATCTATAAAATATGCTTTGGTAGATAAAGCGGGTAATTCTTTCTTTGAGGGAAAATTACCCTCTTTTGCTTCTGCTTCGGCTGCAAAAGTGATGGAACAGTTGATAAAGGCTACCACCTTACTGAAAGATGAAGCTGCAAAACAGAACTGGACCGTACTGGGCATAGGGCTCGGCACACCGGGAATTGTAGATGAAACAAACCGTATCGTACTGGGAGGTGCGGAAAATATTGTCGGCTGGGAAAATATAGATGTAGCCTCCCTTATGGAGAAACAGATGAATCTACCGGTAGTTGTTGGAAATGATGCCAACCTGATGGGACTGGGAGAAACGAAATATGGTGCAGGAAGAGGTTGTACTCATGTGGTGTTTCTGACTGTGGGAACCGGTATCGGCGGAGCTGTCATCATTGATGGTAAATTGTTCAATGGATATGCTAACCGGGGTACGGAGTTGGGACATGTACCGTTGATTGCCAACGGTGAACGTTGTGCCTGCGGGGCAATCGGTTGCCTGGAACATTATGCTTCGACTGCCGCCTTGACAAGACGTTTTAGCGCATTGGCGAAAGAGCAGAATCTGAGATTTGATACGGAAATAAACGGGGAATTGATTGTTCGCCTGTATCATGAAGATTTCCCGCTCGCTGTCGAGTGCATGAACGAACACTTTTACTATTTGGGCAGAGGAATTGCCGGCTTCGTCAATATCTTCAGTCCCCAACGGATTGTGATAGGAGGAGGTGTTGCAGAATCCGGCAGCTTCTATTTAGAGGAAATAAGGACGGTAGTCAAAAAGCACGTAATAGCAGACTGTGCCCTGAATACCAAGATTGTGGCTGCCGAATTGGGCAATAAAGCCGGTCTTATCGGTGCAGCATCACTAATTCTATAAACAAACGAATTATTATGAAAAATAATAAGAAATGGGGTATGCTGACATTGATAATGATGTTCTGGTTTACCATTTCATTCATTACAAACATTCTCGGGCCGTTAATTCCTGACATTATCCATAACTTTGAGCTGAAGGATTTGGCAATGGCGGGATTTATCCCGACTTCCTTCTTCCTGGCTTATGCCATTATGTCGATACCGGCAGGTATACTGATAGATAAATATGGAGAAAAGCCGGTGCTGTTTACCGGTTTCCTTATGCCATTTATCGGAACCGTCTTGTTTGCATGTTTCCCGTTTTATTTGATATTACTGGTGTCTTCCTTTATTATCGGCTTGGGAATGGCCATGTTGCAGACCGTAATTAACCCTTTGCAGCGTGTTGTCGGTGGAGAAGAGAACTACGCATTCATAGCCGAATTGGCACAGTTTGTGTTTGGAGTAGCATCGTTTATCAGTCCTTTGGTTTATACTTGGTTAATACATGCGCTTGCACCGGGAGTCTATCAGCCGGGAAAGAATTTCCTGCTCGATATTTTGGCGGACATCACTCCGGTCACTCTTCCCTGGGTTTCCCTTTATTGGGTATTCACAGTGTTATTGCTGATTATGCTGCTCGTTGTGTCATTGGTTCGCTTCCCGCGCATTGAACTGAAAGATGATGAACGCAGCGGTTCTTCGGCTTCCTACAAGAAATTGTTCCGTCAAAGATACGTATGGCTTTTCTTCTTGGGAATCTTTTGCTATGTCAGTACGGAACAGGGAGTTTCTATTTTCATGAGTACTTTTCTGGAACAATATCATGGTATTGATCCGAAGACCGTGGGTGCGCAAAGCATCAGTTATTTCTGGGGTTCAATGACTGTCGGATGTTTGTTTGGCATGTTCCTGCTCAAGTTGATAGACAGTAAGCGTTTGCTGCAAATATCGGGCATACTTTCCATGAGTTTGCTGTTAATCTCATTATTCGGCTCCGCGAAAATAGCGGTGTGGGCTTTTCCTGCAATAGGCTTTTGTATCTCCATGATGTACTCCATAGTGTTTTCACTTGCCCTGAATACAGTAACCCAGAATCACGGTTCTTTTGCAGGCATCCTTTGTTCCGGAATAGTGGGAGGTGCAGGTGGCCCGTTGCTCGTCAGCCTGGTATCCGACGCCACTTCGTTGCGAACAGGCATGCTGCTTATTTTGGTTTTCATGGGATACATTACGTTTATCGGCTTCTGGGCACACCCTTTGGTTAATAATAAGACAGTTAGCTTGAAAGAGCTGGTTACCTTCAAAAAACAAAAATAAGATTCTGAGATGAAAAAGATAATATTGGGCTTATCCGCCCTCTGCCTATTAATGGCATGCGGCAGTTCCGAGCAACCTGCCGTGATCAAGGTTTCCGAAGAAACATTGATGCATGAAGTCCGTGCAACTCCCTCTCCTGCCGATGGCACATACATCAAGGTGAATCCACCGCGTTTCATGTGGCCGGACAAATTCCCTCATTTAGGTCCGGTGCTGGATGGAGTTCCGGGACAAGTAGATGAAAAGCCCAAAGTAGTTTACCGGATTCGTATCTCCCAAGACAAGAATTTCCGGAAAGATGTCCTTACCGGTGAACGTGCCTGGGCTTTCTTCAACCCTTTCCAGTGCCTGGCACAAGGAAAATGGTATTGGCAGCATGCTTATGTTACCCCCGAAGGTACTGAAGAATGGTCGCCGGTTTACCAATTCTATATAGATAAAGATACACCGGAATTCAATCCGCCGACTTTGGAAAAAGTCTTGGCAGAATATCCTTCCCATCACCCGCGTGTGTTGCTGGATGCAGCTGACTGGGAAAAGATTATAGCGAAAAATAAAAATAATCCGGAAGCCCGGACTTATATGGACAAGGCTTCCCAATGCATTTCCCGTCCGTTGAAGCATCTTCAGGAAGAGATCGATACAACGAATGTAGTTACGTTGACCAACATAGTGCAACGTGAATCAGCCCTCATCCGCGAGAGCCGTAAGATTGTAGACAGAGAAGAAGCCAACGTGGAAGCATTGGTCCGTGCTTATTTGCTGACAAAAGACGAGAAGTATTATCGGGAAGGCATTAACCGCCTGAGTGAAATCCTTTCCTGGCAAAAAAGTAAATACTTTGCAGGCGACTTTAACCTGTCCACCCTATTGTCTATGAGCACATCCGCATATGACGGATTTTATAATTTACTGTCACCGGAAGAGAAACAACTGCTGTTGGATAACATCCGCAGAATTGGAGACAAGTTCTATAATGAATACGTGAACCATTTGGAGAACCGTATTGCAGACAACCATGTGTGGCAGATGACTTTCCGCATCCTGACGATGGCGGCATTCGCTACGGTCGGTGAAATACCGGAAGCGTCCGTATGGACAGATTACTGTTATAATGAATGGATTTCACGCCTTCCGGGTCTGCATAAGGATGGTGGCTGGCACAATGGAGATGCCTATTTCCATGTAAACATACGTACCTTGATAGAAGTGCCGGTCTTTTTTTCACGCATATCCGGCTTCAACTTCTTTGCAGATCCGTGGTATAACAACAATGCCTTATATGTTATCTATCAGCAACCTCCCTTCTCCAAATCCGGAGGTCATGGCAACTCACATGAAGGACAACGCAGTCCGAACGGAGGGCGCGTAGGATATGCCGATGCCCTGGCACGCGAATGTAACAATCCGTGGGCAGCTGCTTATGTACACGAAATTATGCAGGAAGACCCTGACATCCTGTCGAAGGCTTTCGAAGCCAAACCGGCAGATTTGACCTGGTATCGCTGCACAACCCCGAAGGAAAGGCCTGCTTATAGCAAACATCTGTCGGAACTACCGGAATCCAAAGTCTTCAAACAAGCAGGTACTGCCCTGATGAATACCGACATAGGGCATCATGCCAACAATGCCATGCTTTCTTTCCGAAGCAGCCCTTATGGTTCCACATCCCATGCCTTGGCCAATCAAAACGCTTTCAACACCTTCTTTGGGGGTAAGGCTATCTTTTATAGCAGCGGGCATCGTACCGGATTTACAGATGATCATTGTATGTATGCCTACCGGAATACCCGTGCCCATAACTCCATATTAGTAAACGGTATGGGTCAAAAGATAGGGACAGAAGGCTATGGTTGGATTCCCCGCTACTATGAAGGTGAAGAAATCTCTTACGTTGTAGGCGATGCCTCCAACGCCTATGGGAAAGTAGTTTCTCCGTTGTGGCTGGAACGCGGACGTTTGTCCGGCACTCAATTTACACCGGAGAAAGGTTGGGATGAAAATAAGCTGGAATTCTTCCGAAGACATATCGTTCAGCTCGGACGCTCGGGTTTGTTTGTTGTTTACGATGAACTGGCCGGCAAAGAGCCGGTAGAATGGAACTATCTGCTACATACGGTGGAACTGCCTATGAAGGTGGTCAAGGAAGAAGGAGGATTGCGCATCCTGGGTAAGAATAAAACGGATGGAGTATCGATAGCTCATTTATATTCTTCACAGGAGATGACTTATGCACAAACGGATACATTCTTTGTAGCCGCCCTTGACTGGAAAAAGCGTCTTGGCAAGGCTCTTCCTAATCATTATCATTTCACGGCAACGACAACTCCTTGCAATAAAGTGTTTTTTCTCAATATAATCGATGTACATGGAAACAACCGTATCGATGCCGTGATAAATCATCAGGGAAATCGCATTACAGTAGAAGGATGGGACATTGAATGTAATCTGGATAGTGAAGGTAAAGCGTTCCTGCACATAGAGAACAAGCAGAATGGCGCTTCACTGGACTTCAATTATAATTCGAATAAGGGTGCTACGACTATCGTCGATCAGGTAGGCGGAAAGAGAATAGAGAAAAGACTGGTTGATTCCTTACCGGAACCTGAAATATAAAACCGAATATTAAATCATGAAAGCTAATAATATGGTAAAACAAATTCCAATGAAGCATCTGGCATTTTTTTCTTTGCTATGCTCTTCTGCGGCTTCTGCGGCCGAACGTCCCAATATCATCTATATATTCACGGATCAACAGACAGCCAGCGCCATGAGTTGTGCCGGAAATCCGGACCTACACACTCCTAATCTCGACCGATTGGCAGCGGCTGGCATAATGTTCAATAATGCTTATTGCACTGCTCCGCTTAGTGGTCCTTCACGTGGAGCCATGTTTACGGGGCATTATCCAGATGCAGTAGGACTGTCAGTCAATGGTTCACCGATGCCCGACTCTCTCAGGACACAGACATTAGGCACCTTAATGAAGAAAGCCGGATATGATTGTGCTTATGGCGGTAAATGGCATCTTCCTCTTCTTGATGTCCCCGACAAAGAATACGGCTTCGACAACATTTACAAACATAGTGACGACGGACTGGCGGAAGCTTGCGCCGAATACCTCTCACGCAAACATAAAAAGCCGTTTTTTTTGGTAGCTTCTTATGACAATCCACACAATATCTGCGAATACGCGCGAAGCCAGAACTTCCCTTATGGAAATATCGATACGCCTGATATACGGGACTGCCCGGGAGTACCTGCCAATTTCGCCAAGAATCCTTACGATGCCGATGTCATTGAAAGCGAAAGAGCAAACAATTATAATGTATATCCGACTGCCGGTTTTACTCCCGAAGACTGGCGTATGTACCGTTATACCTATTATCGTTTGGTAGAAAAAGTAGATAAAGAAATCGGAAAAATTATTGATGCCATTGATAAGAACGATCTTTGGAAGAATACAGTAGTGATCTTCTCCAGTGACCACGGAGATGGTATAGGGGCTCACCATTGGAACCAGAAATCTGCTTTATATGAAGAAGTTATCAACATTCCTCTTATCGTAACCCTGCCCGGCAAGAAGAATGCAGGCAAAGTATTGCCTCAACTGATCAGTAACGGTATAGATTTCTTCGCTTCCGTATGCGACTGGGCAGGTGCCAAGATGCCTGAAGGGGTAGCCGGAAAGTCTTTCCGGAAAGTTGTGGAAGAAGGTAATCCACAGGTCTTACATCAAGAATACATCATCACCGAAACACGGTTTGACGGCAGCAAGACAAGAGGCTGGGTAGTACGCAGTGAACGTTATAAATATGTGCTTTATGATAAAGGAAGACATCGTGAACAACTGTTTGATATGCAGAATGACAGAGGGGAAATGAGAAATCTGGTTATGGAAAATGCATATAACCAGGAACTGCAAAAACTTCGTGATGTCCTTGAAAAGTGGATGAATACCTATAATATACGTCCAACCCGTCCGAAACTGCACGATGTTCCCGGAAAGAAACTCAAAAGTACAACCCGATATCAGACAGCTTATAAATAGATTAAGAAATGATAGCCCGCCTTATTATCTTTAAAGTGCGATAGGCGGCAATTAGTTGTACTAAATCCGCATACGTTTTAGCTAAAGTTTAGCTATATGTATGCGGGATTTAGTACAACTAATAGTTCCTCCACAAAAAACTTTTTCTTCCTATATAGTACTAAAAGAGTACGGTGTAGGATATTTTTCCTACACCCTTTCATACACCTTCCGAAACGCCCATCAACAAAGCGTTTGAGTCCCATTGGTGTAGGATGTAGGATGATTTCACAAAAAATAAATATTAAGGCACTGAATTCAACTTTTAAGTGCGACACGTCTTTTAGAGTATTTGCCAATCTCTTTCCTCTTCAAACAAAACACCGGCAAAAAGAAGAAAATACCGATAATAGACATCACCAATCCGCCAATAGTACCCGCAGCCAACGGAAACCAAAAAGCCTCCTTATCCGTCCCCACCATAAACGGAATGAAACCCAGAATGGTGGAAACCACTGTAAGAAAAATAGGCAGTATCTTTGCATTCCACGCCTTTGTATAGGCACGAAGCATGGAAAGCCGGGGGAAGCGACGGCGAATGCTATTGTACTCATTCAGAATATAAATGCTGGCATTTACCGTAATACCGCAAAGCAGCACAAACGAAGCAAAACCACCCTGATCAAAATTCAGGCGGAACCAATAGAATGTAAGGAACACTCCGATATAAGATACCGGAATGACAAAGATAATGGCCAAAGGCTGTTTCAGGGAATTAAACAGAATACTCGTTGTAAAGAAGATGATGGCAATCACAACCAGCAACAACAGGTATTGCTGGTTATCTTTCTTACCCCATGACCACGATTGGCTATCCGATTCAGCAGTATACCCCATCGGAAGCAATTTATTAAACTCTTCCAAGTCCCGCTTCTGTATTTTATTGCCTTGCTCGTACGAGCCGATATACTCATATTGCAGACAAAGACGATATTGCTGATTCTCTTTGGCTATCTGTTGCGGCATCTGCCCCTTCTCTACCGTAGCCAATTCGGAAAGTTTATAATGCTTTCCACCATCCACACCGTAAGGAAAGAACTGCATGGCCCATACATCATAGTCGTGAGACTGCCGGGAAGAAAGTCGGATACTTTCCGTACCGCTTTCCGTCACTACCGAACCTACCTGCATATTCTTCCCGAATATCGGCTGGATAGCGGAGAACAAGTGCTGGGCATTAATCCCCTCCTGAGCCATACGCTCCTTATTCAGATTGAAGTAAAACTCTTGATAATCATCTTTCCACCAGGAAAATTCCGACTTGATAAACACTTCCTTGATGCGACGGTGCGAAAGCAATACCTCCTTCAGCTTTTCAGCCCATGCATAGAGTTCATCATAATTGTAGCCATACATCTTGATGCGATAAGAACCTGCGCTCTCACGAACATCATTACTGAAGCCCTGATCTTGCAAGCCATATACATCCCAACTACCACCTCCTAACTCAGATACTTTACCAATCAGATTCGCCTTTAACGTATAAGGGAAACCACTATGCTGATACTCTTTCTTGAAATAAATCTGAAGATTAGCCCTGCGTGCATTATAGACAGAAGCATGGAACTGCTTAATCTCCTTGAAGCCGCTAAGATAAGTTTCCACACGTTTCACCAGCGTATTCATCTGTTCCAGCGTACTTCCATTCGGTAAGTTCGCATTCGCATAGAGCACCACTTCTTCGTTGCGACTAAAATAACTGCCTTCGTACACTTTCTGCACAAACAAACGAAGACTACCACCTAAAGCCTTATCCACCACAGATTTCACTTTCTCTTTATAAGTAGAAGAGCCCAACGTCTTGTTATACCGTTCTATCCATTTGCCTTCACCCTCCAACTTCTCAGGAAGAAGGAAAACGGGCAGCCCGAAACCAAGCAGGAGCAAAATGCACACCGCCACCCTCCAACGCAGAAGAAAGCGGATGAGCAACTGATAGAAATGCGTGAAGTAAACAGTCAGCCTGCGAATACGTATATGACTCCGCACCCAGCGTTTCACGCTCTTTCTCTTGACAAGCTTTATTCTATCAATCATGGCCGGAACAAAAAAGAGAGCCACGAAAAGAGATACCGCCAGATTAATAATCACCACAGCTGCGAAGTCTTGCAGGTTCAGGCGGATTTTCTCATCCAGAAAGAAGATAATAACCAAAGCCCCCATTGTGGTCAAGGTAGCCGCCAACACGGACATAAATGCTTTCAGATTACGCCTGTGCAAGATGTGATCCGTCATCACAATGGTACTGTCTATCACAAGATTCAAGGACACAGTAATCCCTGCCAATGAATACAGTTGCATCTCAAGCCCGAAAAGATAATAGAAAATAACCGCCACGGAAATGTTGATAGCCAGGCTGGTAACGATCAGCAACAGATATTTCAGATTCAGCGTAATAATCCAGACGAATACCAGCAGGATCAGTACCGTCAGCCCCGTGCGGAAATAAATTTTATTCAGTTCCTCACGAATATACTCCGTAGCATCATAGCTAGTATGCACCTCGTAACCGGGCGGCAAAGTCAGACGTATTGCTTCCATTTCCCGCATCACTTCATTGCTCAATTGCAATTGATTAGCAGTCTCTATGGCCGTGACAGACATATAAATAGAATTCAGACCATTGATACGGTAATAGCTTTGGGGGGCTTCTTCCATACGCGCTACAGTCACTAACTCGTCCAAGCGGATAATTTTGCCGTCCGAAGCAGTCACCGTGATGTCCGAAGGAATAAATTGCCCACTGACTCCATCCGGTATCAAGACCAGACGTATCCACTGCTTACCACCGGCCGTATCCATGTTATGCGTTCCCAGAAACTCTTTATTATAATGTAACTGGATGGCCCGTTGGATATCAGAAATGCTGATTCCCAGTGTCCGCAATTGTTCACTGTCGTATTCCAACCGCCATTCCATCGGAGTGGCGCCACTTAAATCTATTTTATAAATGCCTTGCAACTTAGCCAGACGCGGCTTGATATGCTCTTCTGCATACTGCTGTATCAGTATAGGCGTGGACGGTGCGTTCAGTGTGAACGATAAGAACGGACGGGCCGTATTCTCATCGGGCACCTTCATATCGATATACGGATAACTGACTCCGGAAGGCAGTTGTGACCATGTCTGCCGGATAATAGTAGAAGCCTCAAAACGTACCGCATCTACATCAGCGTGTTTATCCAGATCTACCGTAATAGAGCCGTAACCATTGCCTGAAGTAGAGTACATTCCCTTTACCCCCTTGATGCGAGCCAGCATGGACTCCAGTTTACTTGTCGCCTCCATCTCTACCACCCGCGACGAAGTGCCCGGCATGCTAAAGCGCACCGTAAAGCCCGGTAATGTGCGCGACGGGTTCAGCTTGACCGGAAGCATCGGAACCAAGGCCAAACCCACCAGTGCCAGACAAACAAAGGTGACGATGAGGGTAAAAGATGAAAGGCTTTTCATTTTAGTTGAGAATTGAGAGTTATTAGTGACTATAATCGAATTTCTCAGAAAGAGAGAAACCGCTGGCAAAATCGTGCAGAGTTAGCTTGCGGATTTTATAATAGTTCAGCCAATAGTTTTTCAGGGCTGAGATATAGTTGCGCTGGGCTTCTTGCTGACGGTTCAATGACAAGGTAAGGCTACTGATATCCGCCTTACCGATGATGAAGCGTTGGCGGGTTTCATTGTATGCCAGGATGGAAAGATCGAGGGCTTCCTCGGCACTTGTCACCAAGTCTTGCTGGACATTGAAATCACTTACGGTCATAATGACTTCTTCTTCAATGCTAATTTCGTTTTGACGGGAAGAGGTCTTTACTACATTCAGATTGTTACGGGCCATATTATATTTACCCTTACGCACTCCCCAATCCACTAAAGGAATGGAGACGCTGACAGATACCATTTCCTGCTGCATAGGCCGGTTGTAGGCTTCGCCAAATTTCTCCGCCACCTGGTTGAAACCGACACTGGCGTTGATACTGGCGTTGAAGCGGGATTCTTTCTTGGTTTTGTCTACATTCCGTTCTGCTTCCAATATGTCCTGGCGTAATCCAAGGAAGTTCGGGTTGTTGGAACGGGCGGCATCCAAGGCAGCATCTACAGGAATATTCAGTTCTCCGGGACGACTGGGAAGAAGAAGCCGTATTTCTGTATTCTTTTCCAGATTGAGGAAAGAAGCCAGCGAGAACATGGCACGTTTCAATGAACTTTCAGCATTCTGCAAAGTGTTACGGGCATTCACCACGTCCAGCTTCAGCGTCAGAAGATCAGCACGACTGATAGAGGCTATCTTCAGACGTTGCATACCAATACGATAAAGCGTATCGGAAGAAGCGACATTCTCTTTTGCCAAGTCGTACTCAGCCTGCGCCATGGCAAGTGCAAAGAAATAAGTAGTGGCTTGTTCGGATACCTGCTCAGCATTGTAGATATATTCCTTCTTTACTTTCTCGTATTTCAGCGGTTCAATCTTTCGCTCCCAGCGAAAAGGATTATAACCTACCAGACTTTGCGAATAACCTAAACGAACAGGGACACTGGTATACTGCGTGTAGGAATTGGAACCGAAACTACGCATATAACCCAACTCGGTATCCAGGTAGAAAGTACCACCCGTCAAGTCAAAGTTTTGCCTGACAGCCAGATTGCCATAGGCATAGAAAGACTGTTGGCTACGGTAAATATCCAAATCCTGTTCGGAGTCATAACGCTTCGTAATGTCACGGTTATACTGTGCAGGAGTCATATTCAGTGTCAGGCTCGGCAAGCGATTTGCCTTATAGGTGCGATATTCCCAATAGCCTGAAAGATACATATTTTTAGTACGGAAAGCTTCCAGCGAACTGTCGTTCGCCATCTTAATCGTCTGCTGCAAATCCAGCGTTACCTGCTGTTGCTGTGCGACGGACGGAAGCGCCTGTGAAAGTCCTAAAAGAATAATTAAACCAAGTTTCTTCATTATATCAAACTTTTAAATATTAAGTATGAGGTATGAAGTATGAAGTATAACCATACGGCATGATAACGCAGCCTTATACTTAATACTTAATACTTCATATTTCTTTCTTTATAAATAAACCAATATATCAACGGAATGATGAACAGACTAACCAATGTACCGATGAACATAGCTCCAATCATGGCAATGGAAAGAGGTTTCTGCAATTCCGAACCCATATCGAAAGAGAACAATAACGGTACCATGGCAAAAATGGTAGTAAGCGAAGTCATGATGATGGGACGCAACCTGCGCCTTCCCGCCTCATGGATAGCTTCCAAAAGCGGCATCCCCGTCTTACGCAATTCATTGATCGCATCCAGTTTCAGGATGGAGTCGTTGATGATGATACCACACGTAACGATCAGACCGATGGCAGACATCAGATTCAGCGTATGCCCGCATATCCATAACAGTACCAAGGCAAAAGCTACGTCTATCGGTATCTCCAACAACACTATAAGCGGTTGCACAAAACTCTCGAACTGTGCCGCCAGAATGAAGTACATCAACAGAATGGAAATAAACAGAATAACCACCAGTTCATCCAGCATCTTCCGGTTAGAGAAGAAACTTCCTGAAAAAGCGGTATCCCAATCGCCGGTAGCATCCACCACTTCCTTCACTTGCTCCATAAGCGGTTCCGCCTCTTTTACTTCATAAAAACGGAACGGAACATATTCTCCGTTACGTCCTGCGGTAATCGCTTTCAGATCTTCCGCCGGTGCCACTGATACCAGCTCACGCAAAGGCAGATATTCAACACCATATTGATCCGCCCGTGTCGGAACGAGTGTTTCCTGTAAGATGCTGTTAACAGTTTGTTCCTCTCCCACAATGCTGATAGGCAGATATTGCTGGTAAGAATGAAGAGTGGCTATGCTGTTTTCTTTAAAAGCAGTTTTCAGTATGCGATACAACTCGTCATACGAAACATTATAAAGTAGCAATTTTTCTTTATTGATACAGATATTCAGCTGATTTTCAAATGCAATACCCGTGGGAGCATATCTTGTGCGGGTAGCAAACTCAGCTTCCAGATTACGTAATTCATCCGCTGTCGGTACTTTTTCTTTGTTGCGGGAATAGAGTTCAGCCACAACATCGGCTTCTCCCGTCACAAACAGTTTCTCAAATACCGTCTCGGGTGGCGAAAAAGAAATTACGGCCAACGGATACTCCGCTTTGAGGGTACGGTAAACCTTTTCCTGCAAAGGGACTATCTCAGAGGGATTCTTTGTCTTGAAATAAAGTTCTGCTTCCGAAGAAGAAAGAGCCTGCTCCCGATTCAGGAGATAGTCTTGTTGCCCGACGGCGGCAGTCTGTTCGATAGTCTCTGTCTTAAACAACTCAAATAAATTGTCTACTCTGCGACGATTTTCGTCCACATGGATATTCTCATTCCATTCCACACGGGCTATCAGCTCATTCTGATCTATTTCCGGCATACGCTCTTTTCCTATGAAATAGAACATGAATACACACAATGGCACGGAAACTATGCAGAACAATACGCTTGCCGTTTTATGAGCAAAAACAAAGTCTACTCCGGCATCATAAAAACGATCGAGTGTATGATCCTTTATAGGATTATTGATTCGAATACGCGAGAACCATGATTTGCGCAGCCCCGTCCGGTAAACCAGCATATAGAGCACCGGCAGCAACATGATGCCCGTGAAGTAAGAAACCATCAACCCAACGGTTACCGAGAAAGCCTGATCGTAGAAAATGGCTCCGGCAATACCACTCATAAAGATCAGTGGTACAAACACCGCAATGGTAGTCAATGAAGAGCTGAGCATCGGAGTGACCACCTCACTGGTACCCGCAATACAGGCACGTTTCAGCGAGTATCCCCTTTCCCGATATTGAGAAATATTTTCAGTTACGATGATGGAACTGTCGATCATCATACCCAGTGCAAGAATCAATCCGGACAGGGATATGATGTTCAGTGACATCTTGAACAGATAGAAAAAGAGAAAACAGATCACAATGGAAACCACCATACTCAGTCCGATGATGAAAGGAGATTTGACATCCCCCAGAAAGAGTACGGCTACGATACAGATAAAAAGAAAGCCCAACGAAAGGTTTTGTTGCAAGTTGGAGATAGTATAATCCAAAAGCTCTGTCTGGTTTCGGCTAACGCTGAATTCAATGTCAGGATATACGCTTTGAAAATAATTCATGGTGCCGCCAATAGCTTGCTTCATATCATCCATATTCTCGTCCGCTTGCTTGATAATGGCCAATGTCACCGCCCGTTTACCATTGCTCATGGATACACCTTTTTCCCTGACGGGAACAATACCTATCCGGCAGAACTCTTCCAGACGGATGATACGTCCGTTTTTATTAATAAGAATATTCTTCACATCCTCTTCCGTACGCAACAGAGTGGAGAACTTGATATTGTATTCATAATATCCATCACGTACGGTCATGCTGCCCGGTTCCACATTATTTTGGGCAAGAGCTGATTCTACATCCTGTATGGAAAGTCCCAGTACGGCAAGCTTATTTTCATCGGGAACAATCTGCAACTGGCGCTCCACCAATCCTGTGATATCCACCATAGCTACCTCTGTCAGCTGCTCGATACGCCGTTTGATAACGCTTTCGGCAAATTCACACAAGTCGAGAAAAGCACGTTCGTCCGTTTGTCCGTAAGCACTGTCATTCTTCAGGGTGAGGCTGAGATAGAATACCGGAATATCAGTAGCACTTGCTTTTACCACTTTAGGACGGTCCGTATCCTTAGGCAGGTAATTCATGGCGGCGTCAATCTTCTCATTCACCTCGATAAAAGCAAGATCCGTATTGGTGCCGAAGTCGAAATTCAGTCGGATAAGGCCTGCACCATCATGAGCTTCGCTATCCATATCTTTCAGACGAGCCACCTGGATAAGCTGTTGGCGCAACGGTTTCACCACAGTATTCTCCAACTCACGCGCAGAAGTATTCTGTGCCGAAATTTGTACTGTAATCTCCGGGATGGCAATATCCGGCAGCAAAGATACCGGCAACGTGAAATACGTCACCATACCGACAATAAAACATGCGGTAAACGCCATCAATACGGCAATGGGCCGCTGTATCAAGAACTTAACCACCCCTTTTATTTTTTATTTTCAATAACTTTCACCGGTGCCTCATGAGCCAGGTTTACATTGCCTGTCACAATCACCACATCTCCTTCTTGTACTTCATCTTCCACAATGGTGTATTCATCGGAATTTTCCAGTACGGTCTGCACGTAGTTCCATTTCGCTTTATTATCTTTCAGTGTAAAAATCACCTGCTTACCGGAACGCAATACCACGGAACTCTTCGGAACAACCAGCTGTTCACCCAGCGAACGATGTACATTAACCCGTATGTTCATGCCATTAAAGAGCTTGCCCTGTCCGTTGACAACGGCTTTCACTTTCACCATGCCTTTATCGTCCACCAGCGGATTGATTTCGGAGATACGTCCTTCGTATTTGGCAGAAGGATCCGCATAAGGGGTAACAACCACTTTGTCGCCACCTTTGATTAGGGGGAGTTCACTCTCCAATACAGTAAAGTCAGCTTCCATGCCCTGTGAACCGATAATTGTACAGAAAGCGTCTGAACTGCTGGGAGCATTATAGGGTTTGGAAAAGAGATTAGCCACCACTCCGTCAAAAGGAGCAACCAGAGTGGCATGTTCTTCTTCGTATTTAGCCAGTTCATATTGAGAAAGGGTCTGATCATAGCCGCTTTTCACCCGTGCCAGTTGCATGATATCATCGGGCACATTGGCAGTATCATCCGCTGCATACCCCTGCCCTATCAATACATCCTGCAATTCCAACTTAGCTTTCTCCAAAGCATCCTTGGACTGTGCGGTCTTATTCTTTAAACGGAATTTATCCAGCTCTGCCAGCTTTTGTCCTTTGTGCACCCAGTCACCGTTCTTCACATAAATCTGCGCTACGATACCCGAACTTTCAAAACGCAAATCTGCCATTCCTCCGGCCACTATCTTGCCATTACTCACCAACTCGTGATTGAATATCTGCCGTTTCAAAGGCAACACGGTCACTTCATTCTTCTCATCCGGCAATACGGTAGCTACTCCTTCATCGGCGGCCTCTTCTTTTTTCGCACCGGAACATGCTGCCAACGCAAATAGTGCCAGACAGATCAAAAACCGGTAGTTCTGTGTCTTTATCATTTTATATTAGTTTTTCCGTTTACACTTAGTGTATGCAAAAATAGTCGTTTTCCCTTTACGAACCGCCATATATATATGGACAAAACAAGACAGGTTACAAACCATTAATTTTCTAATTATCAAATAAGTATATTCTTGCCCATCCCCAAACAGGTGGACAAGAACATACCTCCTTCCTTATTTAGGGACTGTAATAATCACTACCGGATTAGAATCATCCGTCAATTCTTTCAGTGCCGAAAGTTTTTCATTTTCTGCCGCTTCAGGATTTTCTTCCAACCAAGTCATCACTTCTCCGGCATCAATAATCATTCCATATTCTCCCTGTGCGCTGCATGCCTTGGGACGGAAAGCCATAAAGCCGGTCAGGTCATCTTTTATACCTTCCTTTTCGGCATACATCTGGGTAGTATTTGCCTTCCGGTCGTAGATTCCGTTAAACGTTTCCGGTTCATCTGTATACAGTCCCCGGATACACTGAAAGAAAACAGTATGATCCGTCTCAAAGATACATCCCACCAACAAGCGTTTTTCGTTATCTTTGGATTCGGTACGTGCCTCGGCGCCCCAATGCCATTTACCGGTGGAGAACGCAATATAAGGTGTCAATTCATTCCCTTCCACTGTATAAATGGTATCATTGAAATTCTCTTTATAACGTATCTTATTATCACTTTTCCACAGGAAAGGAATACCCGCTACACTTGCCGAGGCATCTCCACTTTTGAATGTAGTCAGAATAATACCTGCATTTCCCTGCCTTTTGACGCTGATACTGTTTATGTCATCTACTCCTCTATTAGGCAAAACCGGAAGTAGGCTGGGCACCGTATCTATCTGTTCTCCCGCTTCATTAAATAACAACAAAGCACGCCCGTTATCACCTACAATATTACCGTAACGGCCTATTATCACGGAGTCTGTAAAGCAGAAATCACTTGGTGATTCAGGCGGAGTAGGTATCGTTACACTGCCACGATAATTACCTCGCAGATCATATTTCTGTAATTTGCCGGGCCGGCGCATAAAATAAAGCAGACCGTTTACATCGTTATAAGTAGGCGCCGCAGTTGAATAAGCTTCCGGATCATCACCCAAATGTCCTACTTTGCTTAAAAACTTACCGCTCTCTTTATCAAAGACAAAACAAGTTTGACGTGAAAAAACAACAATCTCTTTATCCAGCAACAGAATATTCGGGCTTCCACCTACCAGACACGAATCGGTTGTTTCCAATGGAACATAGCGTACATCGCTTCCTAATTCCGAAAGTTTCAATTCAACAGGCTTTTCCATAGCTCCCGCCACATCAATAGAACATAGTTCACCGTCAGTCGACGATTGCGGAGTACCGGTACAAGCCGACACCAGGCAAACCAGACCTACTGCATACAACCATTCTTTTTTCATAACTTCTTGTGTGTTTTTAGATTTAACATTCATAACATCTCCGCAAATAAACTAATATTTTTAGTTATAAAACTATATTTCATCGTTAAAGAAGTAAAAAGGGGTATTTAAAACGTGACTTTATATAATAGAAAGCTACCCATCATTCAATTCTTCGAAACATTCTATTCCAACTAATCCTATTCGTCACTTCATCTTTCGAGAACCAAATCATCTGTCCTACACCCAAAATAAAATCATCTGGTAATATCCCCCAACCACGTGAATCATACGAATGGTTAAAATTGTCACCACGCATAAAATAATACTTATGATTGAAACGAAAGCTTTCCAGCAAAGAGTCCTCCAAATAGACTTGCCCCATTTTCAAGCTCATCTTTTTCCCCGTTTCATATTCTATACATTTATAATAATGTTCATAATTGCACGAATCAATATGTAGTACATCTCCAATCTTAGGTAAATACACCTCTCGCACACCTGTAGCTTCGCACCATCTGCAAGTGTCACCTGGAACTCCTACACAACGTTTACAATAAAATGTATTCATACTGATTATCATCTTTTCTTTATCTTCAGCATAAGGAAAATTAAAAACAACTACATCATTCCTCTGTACTTCACGTTGTCCCTTCAATCTATGCACTAGCCGCCTTCCTGAATCCGAATTCATTATTCTACGCCCTGGTATTTGCATAGAAACAATAATATAATCTCCTCCCAATAAAGTTGGCGCCATAGAATACGTAGGAATGAAACAAGATACAATCCAGTAAAACCTAATAAATAGATAAACTTGAAATATAACAAATAAGCTTAAAGCCATATACATCAATTTCTTTCCTATTCGCTTCATTTCCCGTACTTCCATTGCAGACAATAATTACTCAATAAGGTTATTTTTATTAATTAGATAAATTCAATCCATGTTCTTTTAAAACCACTTTCACTTCCCCTCTCATCTCTTCAATGGCTTTTGAATAAACTTTCGGACGTTTAGTTAATACGATTTTTGCCATTTGTTTCAGTTTATCCGGTTGATAAAATTCGGGCTGCGCATAAAGCAGAAACAGCCGATAATATGAATAAATTCTATTAGGTAACAGATAAATAGCATCATAATAATATTTCTCTGCCTGTTCATACTTTTTTTGTTGTTGGCTATTACCCCCCAAAGCATTATAGCACTGATAATTACATCTCAGCAACATAGAGCGTCTTAATAAATCATTCGATTCAAGATATTTTTTCTGTTGAGATAAGCACAAACCATATTCATATACGAAATCGGCATTATGCTTCAAATCAGGATAGAGCATAGCATATCCCTTCTCCGCAATTTCCAATGCATCGGTTGACCTTAGATAACGGCATTTGTCCAACTTTTCTATCACACCTTTGGGTGCATCCTGCAAAAAGAGCAAAAAGATAGAAGCAGCTACCAAAAATACCAAAACACAGTGCCCATATACATTATTCCCAACGCCAATAGTCCTTTTAGTGCTTAAGCTTGCCACTATAATAACTGCAACAACACAAAAGGCCGGATATTGGAAAGGATAAGAAGAAAATGCGAATATCAATAATGAAATAAGCCCGCCACATAATCCATAATCTCGCCTCTTAATTCCACCACTCAGCGCATATGCCACAATCACCACAACCCCGAATAGCAAAAGACATCCTCCTTCTACCAGAATCTGCAAATACTCGTTGAAAGCATATTCAGGATTTCCCGCTACTCTTTCTTCTGTTGCCGTGTATTTGCCCGAACGAAATCTATCAGTCTGTTCTTGGGCATAAGCAACCGGAAACATACAACTTCCGTACCCGAAAACCGGCTTTTTCCATATAGCACAAGCCGTATTTTCCCAAATAAACAAACGCCCACATGCAGAATCTTTTTTCAGATTAAACATTAGATAACTTCCTGCTGCTATTCCAACAACACCCACTACAAGACAAAGAACAGACAACTTTCTTTTCAAATACCAATACTTTATCCAATTATTTTGCCAAAATAGAACAATAACAGAAGAGACTATTGCTCCAATCCATGCCGATCTGCTCATCCCGGCAGGCAGTATGCACAACAAGACTGCTAAAAAGAATAATGCAACATATCGCTTCATGCATTTAGTTGATAGAAACAGATAAAGAGATACGGGTACCATTATAGCGATGTAGCCGGAATAAGGACCCGGATTAAAAAAAGAACCTGTTATATCAAATTTGCTATGATTTGACTCACAGAAACCATACAATTGCAGGATTCCCCATACTGACTGAATTATACCAGTACTCAACAATACCCAAGAAATTTTCTCCACAGAAATGAGATTGCATTCAAGCAGCATCCTGATTGAAAACCAAAGGATACAGAGCTCTCCAAAAAGGAAAAGCTTCCAGTTTGCCAATTGGAGATCAAAATCATATCTTAAAAGCCAATAGCCCAATAAGATAATAACTAACAAGTCGGCAACAACAAACTGAAAGCATTTTTTCCTTCTAATAAAGAATTTCAGGAAACTTAATACTACTGTCAGACAAAGAATAGCCCAAGATAAAGGATATATGAAGAAAGATAAATCGTGAGTTGAGAATGATATAAATGTAGTGTTTATCACTCCCAATAACAGTAGACTTATCCCTATTGAACATATCATTTTCCCAATGGACAATATCTTTATTTGTCGAAATACTTTTTCCATATAATTCGGTAATATAAATCAGAGAGATCAGGTAATTCTTTCATTGGAATAAATAAATCTTTCATTCGCAGATCTTCTCCAATTACAAAAAAGAAAGGTACATTTTCTTTTTCCAAAATATTATGAAACACTGTATCTTCTGTCAAATAAACAGGAAGACTTAGCGACAAGCTATTTACCAATGCTTGTAATTCTCTACGATTAGAGTTATCTGCTATTATAATTAGTTTATCCTTCGCTAGCTTCCCCATTAGTTTCCTAACAGACGAAAAACTATGTTGAATGCATGAGCTGCAATTGGTTGATGAAAATTTAAAAACAACCTTATCCTCTCCATTCAACAAAGCGGACAATTTGATAGCGTTTCTATCTTTGTCTAACAATGTCATATCTGGCAACTGGCATTCCGAATATACATAATGCATCTTCATATTTCCAGATAACAATGTAAGCATTTGCTTTTGGACTTCCAGGGTCTCAGATTGTTTCGCTATTTGAACATCCTTATGCATAGCATCACGTATAGAGTAAATGAGTCCTACGCTCAATAATCCTATCAATATTACTAAAAGAAATGTTGCTCTTTTCATTGTAAATCCATCATTTCAACTCAAATTTAACGATAATCGGGTTATCATCTAATTCCACTTGCTTTCCGAAAGCTTTGGATTCGACAAATCGTCCCGGAGATATACAACTGTACACAGCATTCTTATAAGTCGTCAACGGGATAAAAACAGCCATATCATCCATATCATTTACCACTGCATTTTGTTTATAGCCTGCTGCTTCCATATAGGTATCCGATTCCTTATGGTTAATAATTCCCACATAATAATAATCTCTCCAGCTATATCTCAAGAAGGAATAAGAGGGAGTCTCAAGAAACATATACATACAAGGGATTTCTTTCATCAGTTTATCACCCTGATACGCGTCAATTTTTTCTGTTTTCAACCTTTCTATATATTCCTTTTGAGTCTTCTCCAATTCCCCTCCAAACCGCATGGCATATTTCCTCTTCAAAATTGAAGGTGACAAAGCTTGATAAACAGTATCATTCAAAGAGAGCACCAGATTACCATTACTTATGAAATTGAAATCGGATCCAACTATTCCTGTCGCACAGATGCGAGAATCATAATATAAATCGGGGCTCGTCTGTCCAGTGTCAATATTAACAAACAACAGATTGGGGAATGAATTGTCTTTTAGATACGCTTTGTTAGTTTTATAACCGCTGCAAAAAGCCACCCATGAATCGTCTAATACATAGAAAGTAGCAGCCAAATAATCTTCTTTCACTTCCCGTTCCAAATGTCCGTCAGCAGAAAAAATAAATAATTTTCGCATTGAACAATCCCATAAATAGACCCTGTCCTTATACACATTAACATCGGTTATTTCTACATATTGCCCTGGTGCGACGCCCCTTTCACCGATTTTTCGAACAAATTTTCCTAATTTATCGAAACATAGTACAGAACTTGTTTTCTGTTTATCAACCACATAATAATAATCATTCGTCGCCACAATCTTGTCAACAAAACCTATCAAACATTCATCTTTTGTTTCAAGAGGAATATACGAAATTGAATCCACAAATGAAGACATCCTTATTTCATGATTGCTACTTCGCAAAGGAACATCAATTACTTTCAAGTTCTGACCATCCCTTTCTACCGAAGTTGAACATCCGGCCAATATCACTAATAACAACAGTAAATATTTTCGCATAGCTAAAATTACTAAAATACATTTCTTCATTCCATTTTCATTTCTGTTATCATTATTATAGGATTATCATCACCAGATACTTTTTCTTTCAAATCAACAAGTGCTGAAACCTTTGGTTCCACACTGCTTAAGTTGTAAGATTCAATGATAGTGTACAAATCATGTCCTTTGATTGCAATAGGATTAATATAGAATCCATTATCTATATCATTTTTGATAGGGAAACGCTCCATAGCATATCCACCTATATAATTTTGACTTTGAAAATTATAAAATCCCACTCCAATTTTCATTTCAGATAGATTATTATACAAAATACAGAAAAAATCATCACTACATAAGACAGTAAGTAAATTAGGAAAATTTGTTTTTCTATTTTGAAAAATCTCCTCAATGGGCACCTCTTCTTCTTTTAACATCTCTACATAACGCTCTCTTTTCTTACAAAAGTCTTCTCCCCAATTCACATAAAATTTTTGTTGAATACCTAAAGAGTCTATTAAATAAATGTTAGGATCTAAAGGATAAGCTAAAGAAGCACCATTGGCAGCTTTATACATAGACTGATTAGCATGGATTATTTCTTGAGGACCGATCCTGCTATCTGCAGATAACAATATTTGCTTATCACCTGTTCTCAAGTCATATAATATCAAAATAGGTACCTGACCATCCTGCTCCTTTCTTTCCATATAATCACAATAGCATGCCATTTTGTTACTACCAACATAAACAATATCTTTCACCGAGAAATCAACACTTATTTTGTCTAAATATTCACCTCTCATATCATAAACCAATATATTTTCAGTACCCATATCAGCAATAAAAATACGTTCCTCTTCTTCATCTACAGCTACACTGGTAATCGTCACATATTCTCCGGGAGCCACCCCCACACGAGAAATACGAGTAATGAAACGCCCTGTAGCATCGAACAAAAGGACTTGTTTAGATGCAGAATTATCAACTACCAAATACTTATCTTTTAAGGGTATCAATTGACTAACAGTGCCAATCAAATTATCAGAAGTAGTTTCCAGCTTTACATAGCGTATATTCTTTACCAACTCAGACATTTTTAGCACCTTCTCGCCTGACTGAGCAACATATATTTCATCAGTCTGCACTCTACGAGACTGAGTATTCGTACAAGCACTTATAATTATAAGTAACAAGTATAACAAACAAACATTCTTCTTCATACTAATTATTTAAACACATATTTTATAACAATCGGATTATCATCATCCTTAATATTATTACATATTGCCTTGTTGGCATCATCTAATTCCTCAACGTTTAGAACTAAATCAAGTTGTTGAGGCATATCTACAATATAATAGATTCCACTTTCATCAATCAACGATGGGATGCAACGATGGCCTTCTATAAATGTATTAAAGACCACATGTTTTTTACTTTGTTTATCATACATCAATGTCCAGAATTTATTATCATAAGCAAATCGAGCAATATAATATCGTGAATTCTCAACATATGAAATAAAAGTGTTAGCATATTTAGCACCAACAGTACGAGCATACTTATTATAATATTCATAGGATTCATCTTTCAAACCTGAAATATCAAAATTCTGTTTTCCAAAGTCCCAATGGTATTTCGGCACCAACGAATTATTCTCAAAAGTAAATACATCTCCATTGTAAGATTGTACAAAATGCACTTTGTTTTCATATATATAAAATGGAGAATATGTATGATGATAAAAAGTTTTAAAAAATAAGAACCTAGGAAGATCATACATTTCCGAAATAATTTTCTTTTGGTCAATATCATAGACTACCATCTTATTTCCTTTTCTTGCCTCACAAAAAAACAGATAAGTATTTTTGTTTAGTGCTATAAATCGGTGTGCAGCAGATACCTTCAACGGGAGAGATATGTTCCCTTTAAAGTCTTGCCCTAGACTATCATATCGAAAGACACCACCCATAGGAGACAAAAGTTCCAAATCTCCTGTAAAAGAATTAAATCTAAAATCAGACAAATCTAAATATTCCCCAGGTCCATTACCACGTTTGTTTATTATATTAAATAATTTACCTTCATTATCAAATACAAATATTTTTTTCTGATCCCTATCAAATATATAAAGTTTCCCTGCATGATAAGTATATTCAGTGACATCTTTAATTAAGGATTCCTTTGATGATTCCAAAGGGGTAATCTCAATCTTTGAAAAATAGTCGTAGAAAGAAGGAGAATCAACTTTCTTTAGATCAATTCTACATGTAGTATTATCGTGATTAGCGATTTGCTGGCTACACGATGTGATTAACACTATACAGAATACAACAATAGCAAATGTTTTCATCACATATACTTTAAAGAATAACTAATACTTTACCACGTACAATCATCTTATATTTAATCTTCTGTTTTAAAATACCTTTCTTTGATTTGCTTCAGATAGGTATCTGTATATTTCCCATAATTCCTATCGGGTATAAACAAATGCTCTATTTTATTGTCAACAATTACAAAAAAGCAAACAAGACTGGTATTATCTAAAGATATACCGAGTTTCTTCCTACCTATATTTATAGTATTCCCTTCTTTAAATTTCTCATTTATCGAATAATCAGATGCCAGATATAAAATCGCAGAAGCCTCCTCAGACTTGTCGAAATTCTCTTTTATACACTTCTTTGCATAATTAAGACATGCATCACATGATTGAGAAGAATAATAGCATACAAATCGTGGCTCACTCAACTTAAGTTCCTCTATATCAACAAAATTACCACTACAAAGAATCGAAGCCGTTATATTATCCTGTATATACATTTCTTCAATAAAATGTTCATTCTCCCAGTCTGAGATCGACTTTTCTAATGACATTTTGTAGAGTATAACAGATGAAACAATTAAAATACTAATAAGCAAAACAAACTGTAAGGAAATAATCACCTTTTTCATAATTTCTAGTTTATTTAAAAACATATTTTATAACAACAGGATTATCGTCATCTTTTATACTATCAAACACTTTCCGAGTATCAGCATCCAAATCTTCCGCATTTAGTATATTAAGACCATAATTAGGATCTGCTCCTATCAAATAAACTCCACTTTCATCAACAAATGAGGGGATGCATTCATGACCTTCTTTAAAGGCATTAAATACTACAGATTCCTTACTTTGTTTATCATAAATAAGAGTCCAATATTTATTATCAAAAGCAAAATCGGTAATATAATATCGTGAATTCTCACCATACGAAACAAAAATATTTGCATATTTAGCTCCAACTGTACGAGCATATTTAAAGTAATACTCCATAGGTTCATCCTTCAAGTCTGAAATTTCAAAATTCTGTTCTC
This sequence comes from Bacteroides sp. MSB163, assembly GCF_036416795.1. Taxonomy (NCBI): domain Bacteria; kingdom Pseudomonadati; phylum Bacteroidota; class Bacteroidia; order Bacteroidales; family Bacteroidaceae; genus Bacteroides; species Bacteroides maternus. The sequence goes on from NZ_CP143867.1 coordinate 194,873, forward strand.
CAAAATCCCAATGATATTTGGGAATCAACGAATTACTTTCGAAGGTGAAAACATCTCCATTATAGGATTGTACAAAATGTACTTTACCATCACAAACATAAAATGGAGAATACGTATGATGATAAAAAGTATTAAAGAAAAGAAATTTTGGTAAATCATACAACTCTGAGATAATCTTGCGCTGAACAATATCATATACCACCATTTTATTCCCTTCACGAGAATCGCTAAAAAGCAAATATGTATCCTTGTCTAGTGCAATAAATTGATGTACAGCAGGTACAGTCAATGGAAGAGGGATCTTCTCTTTAAAATTTTGTCCAAGACTATCATATCGAAGAATACCTCCCATAGGAGACAAAAGGTCTAAATCACCCGTAAAAGGATTAAAATAAAAGCTAGATAATTCTGTATATTCTCCTGGACCATTACCATGTTTATTTATATCATATAAAAAGTTACCATTTTCATCAAATACTAATATTTTTTTCTGAGGCGTATCAAGTATATAATATTTATCGTCATGATAAATGCGTTCACCTACATATTTTATCAATGAGTTCTCAGATGTTTCCAAAGGAATTATTTCAACTCTTGAGAAATAATCGTAAAAAGAAGGTGAAATTACTTTTTTAAAGTCAATCTTACATACCGTACTATCTCTATTGGCAATTTGTTGATTGCATGATGTCATTAACAACATACCCCAAATAACAACAATAATAGTTCTCATATCACATATACTTTTTTATTATTTATAATAGGATGGCCAACATAATCAATACATTAGCCACCCCATAGCATCCGTACGATTATTTTAAATTTATACAATAATCAATAACACCCATCCAGAATGAACTACAGTAGTCTTTAGGAATACCTGTTGCTGCACAATAGACTCGGCAACGATGGAGATCTATTGTTTCCGTACGCTTTTGATAGCAATCTCCACTTCCTCCTGTACTACATTTAATCTCAACCCCTCCGATTTCTCCGCCATCAATAGGATCATCTTCCCCACTGATAGCCTCAATCGTCGATGTATTCACATCGTAAGAGCGATCAGAACTCAATACAGTTCTCACATTCAATGCAGTAATAGCAATAACCACAACTGCAAACATTACAATCTTAATCTTTTTCATTTTTGATCTTTTAATTGTTAATCGTTAATTCAAATTTATAGAAAGCTTTCTAATTTCATTTCTCATTTCATTGATTGCATTTGAAAAGACTTTAGGCTCTTTTGTCAGAACAATAGTGCTCATCTTCTCAAACTTTTCCTTATTAAAGTAAGCAGAATCTGCATAAAGTTTAGCCAACATATAATAAGGATAAATACGAATGGGTAATCTATGAGTAGAAGCCATAAAACACGATTCAGCCTTCTCATATACACCTAATTGTAAATAACATTTCCCTTCTGCATTGAGTACAGCCACATCACTGGAAACTTTCTCAGTACGCTCCAACACTTCAATAGCCTGACTATACTGCTTCTGCTCCATCAGCACATGTGCATACCGAAAAAGAAGTTTCGGACTGTGCATAATCTTCTCGTAAACAGATTCATATGCAGACGCAGCTTCCTGATATGCATTTTCCGAGTAAAGCATGTGAGCAAATAACGCCCTTTCTTTATAGTGCTTAATATCCTTCAACTGATAAATACAAGATGCAGAAACAACCAGCAAGAGAATCGATGCGATATACAAAACAACACTTTCGGAAAAACAACGACGTTCTTCTTCCTTGCAGGTAGAAACACATAAGGAGGCAAGCAATGTACCGGCCACTCCAAATGGAAGCACTTGGAGCGGATAAGCCGAAAATGCAAAAACACATAAAGATAACAGTCCGCCACATATAGCATATTGTCTCGTTCGATAGCCTTTCCGAAAAGTATAGTAGATGAAAGCACAAGCTAAAAGAAGCAAGATGACTCCTCCTTCAACCGTCAATTGCAGATACTCATTAAAAGCATATACAGGAGAACCCGCCACTCTCTCTTCCCATTCCGAGTAGTCGCCTTGAGAGAAATAAGCGGATTGTTCCTGGCCGTAAACTTTCGGAAAACTCCCAGGCCCATATCCCGAAATAGGGCTTTGAGCGATAACAGCAAGTGTCTGTTTCCAGATAAATAAGCGTCCGTAAACTGAATCGGGCCTCATCGAAATCAACAAACCTGTAATGGTTCCACCTAACACCAAGAACAAGACTACACAAAATACCGTCGTCTTAAAGTGCGATACAAAATATTTCTTCAACTTCCCCACCCATCGGAAATGGAGGGATAATACAAAAAGACTACTAACAATCAACGCTCCCCAAGCCGAACGACTCATCCCTGCCGGAATCATAGAAAATAATAACACTGCTAAAGTCGCCCATACATATTTATCCCGCTTCTGAGCGTTAAGCATCTGCCCTAAACAAATGGGGAAAATTACCGCCAAATAACCTGTATATGGTCCGGGATTATAGAACGATCCCGTCACTGCAAACATCTTATGATAAGAGCCTGCAAAACCGTATATTTGTAACATACCCCATACAGCTTGTATGCATCCCAGCAAGGCCAAACCATAAAATATTGTCTTCTTGCATACAGGACAACAGGATAAAATAAAGCGCGACGCAAACCAGAATACACACAGCAAAACGGCATAAATTATTTTCCAGTTAGCTAATTGTTCCAGATAATCGTATCTTATTAAATACCACCCAATCAAAACAACAAACAGCATATCGGAGGTTACAAAATGAAATCTTACTTTACTTACAAACAGCACAATGCACGACACGAAAGCCACTACTCCTACAGCGCAGGCAACAGGAAAAAGCTGGAAATAGTTGTCCACTATTTCGTAAGGGACAAAGGTACTGACCGGCACAAGGCAGAGTACTATTGTAAAAAACAGAGATATGATAATATTATTTTTCATTTCAATATCGATATAAGTATACCTTTTTTCAATCACAAAGAAAATCTCACAACTTTTTAAATATTCTACTCCATCGAATCTGTCCGGTTTCCAAAGCTTTTGAGAACCAGATGAATTGCCCTACTCCCAAGATGAAGTCATCCGGCAGCAATCCCCAATTACGAGAATCGTACGAATAGTTCGCATTATCCCCTTGCATGAAATAATAATCATGTTTGAAGTGATATTCAGTCAATAAAGTATCCGCTAAATAAACCAAGCCCATCTCTAATTTCAGCGATTGTCCGGTTTCATATTCTATACAGTGTCGGTAGTGGTTGTAGTTACAGGAGTCAATTGGTAATACATCTCCAACTTTAGGAAGATACACTTTTTCCAGACTCTCGCGGGCAAACCACTGATGCGTATCACCAGGCAGTGCCACACAACGTTTACAAAAAAACAGTTTTGTACTCAGTATCATCTTTTCTTTATCTTCAGAATATGGATAATTGAACACCACTACATCATTCTTCCGCACCTGTCTGATACCTTCCAGCCTATGCACCAGCTTACGTCCGTCCTGTGACTCATCTTCTTCTATAATTCTACGCCCCGGAATTTGCAAAGATGCCAGAATATAATCTCCACCCAACAAAGTAGGAGACATGGAATAAGTAGGTATAACACAAAATGCGAACCAATAGATCCTGACAGATAGATATATCTGATACAAGGAGAATAATACAAAAGATGTATATCCTACCCTTTTCCATACTCGTTTTATTTTTCCTTTCATATCTCAAAAGACTATATAAACTCCTAAACTCTTATCGGTTCAATCATGCAATTACCACCTATTCATACCCTACAAATTTTTGCTCCCCATCTTCCACATAGAATACCTGCTCTTCCTTCCCGCGCGTCAAATTGCGCAGCCACAACAAGGCACCTTCAGGAATATTCCGATAGATTAATTCATTGGTAATAGCAGTCTGTACTCCCAAAGAAATCCATCCCTTCACGCCAGACTGATAAAATAATTCATACACATTGCCCGGAGTGATAAAATTATCATCATTGCGAGGAACGAATAATATCTTTTTTATGGCGCGAGCACGTTGCAGGTCAAATACGATGGAATCCTGCGGCCCTGATGAATAATAGAATGTCAGCCAATCATCATCACACGCCTTGTCTATGTCGTGCGCGGGATTCTCATCCACCGGCCCACCACCGTATATGGCTTTCGAAGGAAGATGTTCTTCACTGTCCATACTATCAAAGAATGCCAGTTCTGCAACTTCCGCCCTACAATCTGCTGTGGGATAGGCAGGAGGCGGTGGAGTGAAACGCACATAACGATAAGGGCGTGAAATCTTCGGATAATAATAATTGAGGTTGGTGCGGGGAGTGTCTGTCAAGCAACAAAGCAGCTCACTCGTACGGAAATACCGGTCATTACTCACTTCAATCTCAGCACCTGTCATGGTAGCCATGTAGCCATAAAGGTATTGCCTTAACGGGTATTTTCTCCGTATATGGGCGGTGACCGCCTTCGACATGTCCGGTTCAAAATAGCGTACATTTCCGTCTACTACCATAAAAGGATATCCGGCAGGAGAACGTGTTCCGTTCTCAGAGGTCAAAGGCTGGAAAATAACGCCCGGTTCTATATTGTTCACTTGTGCTTTACCGCGTCGTAATGGGACTGCATCCACTGTGACATATCCTGAAGGACTAAACATTCCCAGCAGAATACTATTTCCTTCTATATTGTCATCAACCTTTACCTTGAACTCATTCTCACCAAAGTATTCTGCCGTCACATCCTGATAAAAAGGTCCAAATAATGAAGCTGTCTTACTATCGTGCGCTTCAAAAGTATTCCTGTAGACTTTACCTTTCTTTCTGCCGTCCGTAGCCCCACGTTTCACCACAAAGTCGGACGAATCCATATACCAAAATGGAATGAACCCGCCATTTGAATCTTTCAGCACATTCCACATGTGATCATGCTGATTAGAAGGAGAATACCAATATTTATCTATATTTACCGGAAAACCCAATGCCCGAAAGACATATACGGCATGGTCGGTGATTTCGCGACATGTACCTACCAGATATTCTGACAAGAAACGAGCACCCAAATGCGGCATACGGTATTCTGTGGTGAGAACAAATAGATTAGTCCGCTTGAAATGGCGTGCCAGAAGGTTGACGGCCTCTACCATATCGTCACCGGTATACAGCGAATCTAGAACAGGTTTATAACGGTCATAATACATTTTCCGCCAATTGTCTAATGGCTCGTCACCTATACGATAGGGCAATACCCATTCACAAAAGTCGTCAAATGAATAATTCTTTGCCCACGGGCATTTTTCCCATACTTTGAAAGATTGTTCGATATTTTCTATCAGATAATCGGCAGATATGTATTCAATATCCGGACGCTTCGGCAATGTCCTGTAGTTAAAGCCAGTCCACTTGCGTTTCCATTCGCTATCAGGCAGATAACCTCCTATATTTAGTTCCACCGCGGCCTTCATCACCGCCTTCACACTGTCCAGACGGTCATCTTCATAACCGCCATGCCCCGGCATATTCCTTATAAGAAAGCGGGCGGCTTCTAACTTCAGACTATCATTTCGGTAGTAGTTCAGCACTTTTTCAAGTTCTATCCTGTTTTTTCCGGCCTGTTCGAGTGCAAAATCCAAACGTTTATCTCCCGCACTTTCGCATGATACAAAAAATACAATTGACAGAGACCATATTATTGTCACCTGTACTCTATTCATAGTATTATAATTATAGTAGTTTTTCTCTAAATAACGTTTTTACTTAGAGGTCTAATGCCACCATTAGGCAAGTGCAAATGTAAAGAGCCAAGGTTAATTAATAGTATAATATAAACTTAATTATAGATTAAAAAATAATTAATCCTATACAAACAAAGAATTCAAACCAATTTAACTGAAGTTGCATACGTAAAGTGATAAAGAATCCTTCTTTTTTCTTCATCCTCCGTGTCTCCGTGTTCAATCCTGTCATTTTAAAACAGCCTCTTACTCTTTATAAAAAAACATAGTCCTTTCTTTGCTTTTACATAGCACCTGGGTTATCTTTATGTCTTATCCTGTATTTAGTTGATACTAATAGTAACCAATCAAATACAGGGCAAGACAGAAGTAGAGCTTATAAAAAAGGACATATTATTTCAATTCCATTTTTCTATTAACACATATATTTTACTAAAGCCCAAAACATTACACGAGGTTAATAATATAACAAAATATTTCATGATATTTATAATTAAAGATGCTGCTTTATACAATAGCGTTTTATCTCATCGTTCATTAATACAGCATAAATCATACCCGTTTCTTCACTAAGAGTAATACATTTTATATTATCCTCTATTTCTACTTTACACAAAAGACGGCCTTCCCAATCATATATATGTAAATAGGAAACCGATACATTCTCTAATTCACTCGGAGCAATCCCATCTTTATACAATGCAACAATGCGATTGTCGGTTGAACATACAGACCAATAATAATGTCCCGGTTTCTCTATATACGATTCTAATTCCTCCTCTTTCCCAAAAGGAAAAATTTGCTTAGAACTTCCAGTCTCAACATCCGTTATTGCAAGCATTGGTATGAAGCGCATAAACGATGCTATTTTTTTACGATCATTTTTTAAGGATAATACTCCTTTATACAATTGAAATGCTTGAGGTATAAATGGCAAGTCTGTAGCATAAAAACTTTTTATTATCTTATTTTTAGCGTAATCATATAATTCAAAATAAGTATTGTTATCTTCTGTTTTTCCTGACCGTTCCGGTGCCTTTGTTAACAGAAAAACATTCTCTTCTATATAAAAGACTGTATTGGAAGATGTAAAAACAGAGTTACGCTGTTCATCAGTAAAACTGTATTTCTTTTCATATACAGTTTTATTCTTATCCAATGTCTCATTCAAATCCAAAATTGCCAAATATTGTGGATAAGATTGTACTACAATCTTTGGAGTACCATTTTGAAAAAAGGATTGTGTAAAGCCCGAAAACAAATAAACTTCATTTGGACCTCCACCTTTACGTAAAAATCGTCCTAACAATTGTCCACTCTGCATACCATAAGCACTTATTTTTATTTCTTCAAAATCCTGAAAAAATAACAATACTGTATCCATGCATAATACTCCCATTGGACAAAGTAAATCTAAATCCATTTTTTCTCCTTCTAACTTAACTGTTGCAGATGAATCCACAAACAAAGTTTCAGTAACGTTTCGAATCTCACTTCTTTTTTCTGATTTGCATGAGATAAAAAGCAAAAAAGCTGTAAATACAAGATATTTCATAATCGGCCTGTCTTTTAATAAATATTACTACAAACAAACTAATTAAAGACCTCATCTAAATCTAAATAATACACATCATCAGACTTTGGTCTTGTTACATACAATCTGTTTCTAACTGTATCCAAAAACATTTTATCAATATCATAATCCGTCTCCAACTTCTGTATTAATTTACCATGCCAGTCAAAAACATGAATAGTATTGACATACGGAATCTCATGCATTCCCCATCTGTCCTTTCCCCAATACAATGCATAGATATAATTATCATCAGCCTGCACTTCTACATAATAATTTTTTATATTTTTCTTTCCCTGAAAGATTGAAAAGTCATCTCCCCCTTCCATACGATATCCCACGACCTGTCCAGTCTCAAAATCTAAAACATTCAATTGCGGAAGGTGCCCCATCACTTGCACAGCCTTAGTCCCATCCGGTTTAAAGGCATCAGCAGAAGTAAAAAAAGCTTCGGATACAATGGAAGCTTCCTCATTTTTTATTGTTTGCTTATAAATTGAATAGTTCTTTAACGCCTTATTAGTATCAAGCGTCCGTTTTTGATAAAACAGTAAAGTAGATTCTTCATCACTTAAAGGGAAAGGATCTACCCTAGCCAATAATATACTGTCATCTTGAAGGTACATCTCATTATAACATGCTCCCCCATTCGCATCTCTCCAAGCATACGGAATAATCTTATCTATGACAGTAATACCCTGCTTAATAGATTGAGTTATATTCCAAATAACTAATTTTTCTTCATTAGGAGCGAATAATAAAGTCTGCAATTCATTTCCTATTTTAAAGAATTGTGAAATAGGTCCAAAAGCAGCAGCCTCCTTAGGACCACCTCCTTTACTACAAAAGGTTCCAATCTCCTCTCCGGTATTTATATTGAATATATTATAAAAATGATCCGGTAATTTGGGATTCAAAAAAAACATCAGTGAATCATAGACTGCAATATAGCCATAGTTTGCACCATGCAATATAACATTATTTAAAGTGACTTTTTTCACTGTTCCACTATTATCTTCGACTTTTTGGATATCGCCATTAAAATATTTGCCATCATCATATTTCTCACGACAACTTATGCAAACAATAAACAACATCACAAAACAAAATATACCTCTAATTCTTTTCATACTATTTACCTGTTTATTTCCAATTCAACCACATTTCTATAAAATACAATCATTTTTTCTGTTATATTCTTTAATTTTTTCAAGGCGGACATTATCTATTTTTCATTTAAGATGAAATCAAAAGCGAAAGCAGGCGGCTTCTAACAATTATAGTAGTTCTTCTCTAAATAATCTTTTTTACATAGAGGCCTAATGCTATGTACAAATATAAAGAGCTAAGGTTAATTAATAGTAACATATAAGATTAATTAGAGATTAAAAAATGATTAATCCTATACAAACAAAGAATTCAAACCAATTTAACTGAAGTTGCATACGTAAAGTGATAAAGAATCCTTCTTCTTTCTTCATCCTCCGTGTCTCCGTGTTCAATCCTATCATTTTAAAACAGACTCTTACTCTTTCTTAAAAAAAGCATTGCCCTTTCTTTGCTTTTACATAGCACCTGGGGTATCTTCATATTCTTTATTTTGCTATGACCACAGCTGTGAAGCACATGCTTCATAATTGTGAATCAGTAGAACCACAATAATGAAGCACGTGATTGACAATTGTACTAAACGCTATAATATTGATTATTAACAATATAAACATAAGATATTAACCTAAGAAACATAGGCAATCAACATTAGCAAACCATACTCTGAGCATCATTGCAAGACGGGAATTCTCTCCCCGGAATGGTACAAACTATTGTTATTTGCCACATTCGACGTCTTTGTGGCGAAGAAAAAGCCGAAAAACAGAGGGTACTGAAAGAATCGATTTATGTACAAAATGATACATAACAAACTTATTTACAGCAGCATACCCCTATTTTGCGTTAGTGTAGGTAACTTTACCTACACTCCGTTATTATTTGCTTACACCACCGCTTATTGCCGATGAATAGGGCGATACAGAGCATTAGTGTAAGCGTGCAAGTAAAATCAACCATAAACCTTTGGTAGAAGCTGAAGCTTGAGAGCGAGTTCCGTTTACCGCCTGATAAAAAGTAAAGGCAGACACCCAACAGCATAGCAAACAATATCCCACCATGAAAATGACGTACCCAATACTACCCTTGCCAGCGTACAATTTTGCAACCCCAATAAAGTAACCAATTGCAGATACTGTAACGTTTCAATACAACAAGCAAACAGGAATATCCATAGTGGCAGCCATCGCAATGGACGGGTAATAAATATACGCACAAAGCAATATACGAGTATTACCACCAATACATCTCCCATATAGGGACGTATGAATGCGTCACGCACAAAAAGGGCTATTAATGTTTCGACCACAAACAACCCTGCAAAACAAATTGCGTAAAACCAACGGCTACCAATAAATGTATCATTTCTATTATCCATAAATCACTCTTATTACATATTTGGAAAATTAAAATCTATTATAAATGGGAAACTTCAAAATTTCAGCAACAACAATATCGGATTATCATCTTCTGATAAATTACTTAATGCCTCACGAGCTTCATTTCTTAAACTCATAATATATAATAATCGGATTTGAATCTTCCGTCAAGGTCTGCAATTTATCGGCCCCTTCTATACGAGGGTTTATTCCGCCTTTCTTCATATTTTCTAAAAAGATATCCTTGGTGAAACCGTCATTCATGCCAATGCAATATACCCGGTCCTCATCAAATGAATACAGTTTGGAAATTAACAATGTGCCTGCTTTATCCGTATAAAGCAAATCGTCAGTTATACCTGACATAACATAAGCTTTATTCTCTTCTTTCTTATAAAGAATGGAATAACCATAAAAGCCTACATGATAGCTGAAATGAATATATTTACCGGTTTCCCAATAATCAAATACATTATATATCTTATCGGTTTTCATCAATCTATCGTATATTTTTGACACTCTTACAGATTTCGACATATCATTCTCTGCTATCAAAGTTTCCAAATATTCCTTTGTCACAAGCTTTTTACTTTGCAAAGTAATATACGGCTTTATTCCTTTGGAAGTTATTTCAAATATTGTATCCATGAAGATCTGCATAAACTTGGGATTTCCGGTAGGACCGGAGATAAAGGTATGTTGATCAGTACTGAATAGTTCATTCCAACCCTTATTATACTGAGAAGCCTCGAATTGAAAAGAAATTCTTTTTCCATTAGTAACGTCCACTTTACTCAAAAGAAATCGTTTCCCGGATTCATCAAATGTATACAGATTTGTATACAGCGCATTCTTAAAAGGTTGAATAAAAGTGGATCTTGTACCTTTATTTTCCAGTTTAAATGAACTTTCAAAAGTTCCATTACTACTATACTTCAATACATTCTGAGTTTGGGAGTCCAGTACATATATTTTCTTATTTTCCCTGTCGACACTTATATCACCCGGATCAATGTATTCACCGGGTCCTTTCCCCTTACGCCCTATCATCTTTATAAATTTACCCTGCTTATTAAACAGAAAAAGCCCTCTGCCTTTTTCCAATACATACAAATTATTATCGCAGACTTCTAACTTATCAACTTTTCCTAATAATGATTCATCCGTATCTTCCAATACAATGATTCCCGCCTTGCTGAATAAAGATGAATAAGTCTTCTTCTCCAACTTTTCAGCACGATCCAAATTAATCACATAGCCATTTTCCTTTGTTAAACCGCTATTCTCTTCACCAGGAGTAGTCAATAATCCCAGTATTAATGCCATTAACAGTGTAAGTGTTCTCATAGTATATTACATTTTCTTTCTCTTACATAATCAATTGCAAAAGTAATCATCAAAACAAGATTATGAAAAGAATAGTCACTATACTTAGTAAACTTCAATAATATATTTTCTACAAATGGATACAAAGCGCTCCTCTCTCCTTCAAAGCTATACAAGGAATAGCTAAACGGCAACAATCATTTTTAAGAATATCACTACGATAGTCTGAGAGAGAAACATCCAAAACAACGGTTCGGATGCGGAACAAAGAAGTCAATTCTTCAATACGACCATTGTAGCCTTTGGAAATGTATAAATAATCGATCTGTAAAGGGTGCTTTGAAATCTTATTTTTCCAGCGGGCATCATGGAGCAGGCAAACCCGCCTGCCCGCATAGGAAACAATGTGATTATGAAAAGCCAGACCGGAAGTAGAATAATCAGCAGGCAAAGCATTGGGAATAGAGAGATGCTGACGATTCCAATAAGGTACGAGTGCACGGTGCAAACGGGAAGTATCCGGCACACTATCAGCATAAGCCAACCAGGATTCTCCACTATTAGCAACGCAATGGACGGCAGGACAGCCACGGACATTATAAAAAACAATGCCGCGCTGAGGAGAAGACAGGCTGACGGAAATCGTATGATAAGTGATCAGCAACAACAGGCAGCAAAGCGGAAAGGATATGCTGCGAGCAGTTCGGATAGCCAAACTCCGAAGCAGCAATAATAGAAAAAGATAAAACAGCATAATCTCCCAATGATCTATCCAAAGCCGATCTATAGAGGACATTGGCAGTTCTTCTATCCAGCAGAGAACTTTGTTCTGAGCACTTAACAGAGCATCGACCACTAAAGCACAGCCAGATTGTAGGAAAGGAAAAGAAGTCAGGACAAGCATAAGAACCGCAGAATACAAAATCAATGTCACCATAGGAATCACCCACAGATTTGTCAGCAGAAAATGAGTAGAGAAACGGGAGAAATAGAATATAACTAAAGGAGCCGTACCGATTTGCGCAGCAACGGAAACCGTCAGCAATCCCCAAACATAACGAGGAATGCAACGCTTGACAGAGAGCAGGCTATAAAGTTTGGGCTGTATCAACAAAATAGAAACTACCGCTACAAAAGACAATTGAAACCCCACATCAAAAAGCCAAAGTGGATTATAAAGTAACATTAAAAAGGCAGTAGCCGCCAGTGTATTCAACGATAACAATTTCTCAGATTGTAAACGGGATACAGCCAGCAGAGAGAACATGATTACGGATCGTACCACAGAAGAAGATAATCCCGTAAGAAAAGCGAATGCCCACAAAAAGAGAATAACCAGAAAAAATCCCAAGGGTTTAAAAGCAGTCCACCGCTTCCACAAAAAGGAGAAGAAAAACAAAAATAAAGTAGAAAGCAAGCCTATATGAAGTCCTGAAAGTGCCAGTACATGACTGGCGCCAGCAATTGAATAAGTTTCCCGTATATCCTCGCTCAAATTCTCCTTATCTCCCACCGTAAGAGCCGAAAGTACTGCAAGATTATCTCCCTGAAAACCTAAACGATGATATAGTTCCACCACTTTTTCCCGATAGTCCAAAGCTATTTGCTGAAGGGAGCGGGAAGCATCATGACCTATTATCCGCCAATGTCCGGCAGGGATATACGCTGTGCCGGTGCCAGCTTTACGAGTAAGATAACGTACATAATCAAATTCGTCAGGATTCCCATTATTGACAGGAGGGGCAATACGAGTATGTACCCATAATCTATCTCCCCTCTTTAATGCAACAGTAGCGGAATCTCTCGGGAAATAGAATAAAAATGTATGTCCATATTCACTTTTCTGCAAATCCTCATCATTCACTTTTCCCTCTAATTGGACATGACATAACACGCTTCGTTCTTTCATTTCCGGCTTTTCCTGAAGAATCACCTGATAGACTGCCGCCTCATCGGAAAAAGGAAAATCCGTACGATGCAAATATTCTTCCGTCATACCGGCGCCTAATCCGAAACAACAGAGAAAGACGGAAACTCCATACAGCCAATGAATACGATATTTATCAGAAAGGAAATAAGTCAGAAATAGTAACAAGAAACCTGCCAGACAAATCCAAGCAGGAAAAAGATTGGAAAACGGACAGGATGCCTCTGCCGGAATATTTAAGGAAAGTTCCGCCCGCTGCCAGAAGAAGTGCGCATCTCCACATACAATACCGCCTGCAAACGGCATCAGAAGTCGCAGAAACGGATGTCGTTGCAGGCTGTTAATTATCAATGGATGAAGAATTAAAGATCCTTCAGCGAATGTATCATGCCTTCAGGATCAGGAGCTGCAAACACGGCACTACCTGCAACCAATGCATCTGCACCGGCAGCTATCAGGCGGGCACCTGTCTCCAAATTCACGCCACCATCCACTTCTATCAATGCTTTCGAACCGGTACTGTCTATCAGAGTACGCAATTCCCGTACTTTCTCAACTGTATGTTCGATAAATTTTTGTCCGCCAAAACCGGGATTCACACTCATCAGCAGCACCATATATACATCTTGGATAATATCTTTCAACATCGCTACAGGGGTAGCCGGATTCAGTGTAACCGCGGGCTGCATACCCGCTTCACGTATTTGTTGCACCACCCGATGCAAATGCGGACAAGCTTCGAAATGTACATTCATGGTGTGCGCACCCAATGCTTTCACCTCATTAATAAACTTCTCAGGTTGCACAATCATCAGATGTACATCCAAAGGCTTCTTTGACAGTTTTGCCACATACTTCAATACCGGGAAACCGAAAGATATATTAGGAACGAATACACCGTCCATAACGTCAATGTGGACCCAGTCGGCTTCACTGCGGTTCACCATTTCCAAGTCCTTTGCCAGATAAGCAAAATCTGCGGACAAGATAGAGGGAGCTATGATTGGTTTCATAATACACTACATTTTACAGGTTATATTATAGATATAACGTACAAATGTAAACAAAAGATTTCATTCATCCTAATATTATACCCTGCAAGCCTTGCGGAAGCTGAGGCACTGTACGATAATTACGGGCAAGGTTACGAAGAAAATCCAAAGTTTTCCCGGAAGGCTGCGGATGTCCATCCGGCAATACATTATCAGAACTTCGCGGTTTCACGGATGAAGAAGAAAAAGAAGGAGTAGTTTTTTTATCCATAGGCTTATTGAACTGAAAATTAATAATTAATTAAAGTTGCGGGCTGCAAAAAGAAGCAGGAAGAACTTTATGTATTAAGAACGGGAGAAGAAGAGATATAGTATACAAGAAGTTATAAAAAACATGAGAGATATAAACAAATCAGCCCAGGTTAGTGCCAAAACACCATACCTGGGCCAATATCCGGTTGAGTACCCTTCAATCCATCGTCAGCACGATTCCATGCTTCTCCGCCATCCGGCGCAGGTTCAAAATAGCATAACGCATCCGTCCTAAAGAGGTATTGATGCTGACTCCCGTCATTTCTGCTATCTCCTTGAAACTGAGGTCTTGATAAAAGCGCATGTGTACTACTTCCCGTTGTTCGTCCGGCAGATGTTTCATCAGGCGACGTACATCCGCAAGAATCTGGTGGTTCACTATTTCAGCTTCAACCGTTCCTTCAGACAGACGGATATTATTCAGTAAATTCCGTTCTTCTTCATCACAAGACACTATGTTTTCCTGTTTTTCCTGACGAAAACAGTCGATAATAAGATTATGCGCGATACGAGTCAACCAAGCCGGGAACTTACCGTTTTCATTGTAACGTCCCTGCTGAATGGTGACAATGGCTTTTGTGAAAGTTTCCTGAAATATGTCTTCCGCCAACTCTTCATTGCGCACCGTATAATAGATGTACGTATAAAGACGGTCTTTATAGCGGTTCAACAGAATATCGAATGCCTCGTTATTGCCTTGTGCATAAAGGGCCACTAACGTTTCGTCAGCAGCATTTGTTTGTACTTTCATTACGTGTGTTTTTAGATTTCAGCGTAATGTATTCCGATAGGCATTCGATGTTTAGTAGTTAATAATATGCAAAGAAAGGAAATTTTTGGGAAAGAAACAATATTAGAAGCAATAATTAAGTTACAAGTTACGAGCTACAAGTTACTGCGCTGTCACTCTGCATAGTACTTGTAGCTCGTAGCTCGTAACTATTTCACTCTGAATTCTTCCGTCAACCGGAATCCACGCAAAAGTTCATCTGTCTTCAAGCGTTTCTTACCGGGAAGTTGCAAAGCACGTATGCCGATAAAACCATCATCAGCAGCTACATGGATATAAGTCTTACCATCTGTCAGCAAAGTTCCGGGAGTCAACTGGTGAGATTGGATTATTTTTTCTGTCTCAAATATCTTCATAACTACCACCTCTCCATCAGGTTGAACTAATTCCGCCCAGGCGGCAGGATAAGGAGACAGACCGCGAATAAAATCATAAATACGTTTCACTGGCTGATTCCAATCAATACGACAGGTATCTTTAAAAATCTTCGGTGCAGGGCGTAATTCGCCTACAACTGCCATTTCTTCCTGTGGAATAGGTTTCACTGCATCATTCAGGATCGCATCTACTGTTTCAGTCACCAGTTTTCCACCAAGCATCATTAGCTTATCATGCACAATGCCCACATCATCCGTATCTGCGATAGGAATACGAACTTGCTGAATCACTTCACCCGTATCGATTTCATGACGCAGGAAGAAAGTTGTGATACCTGTTTCCGTATCACCATTGATTACCGCCCAGTTAATAGGAGCGGCTCCCCGGTATTGAGGCAAAAGAGAAGCATGAAGATTGAAGGTTCCCAAACGTGGCATATTCCATACCACTTCGGGCAGCATACGGAAAGCAACTACTATCTGCAAATCGGCCTTCCACTCACGCAGAGCCTCAACAAAAGCCTCATCTTTCAACTTTTCCGGTTGCAACAAAGGAAGATTCTGTTCCAGCGCATACTGTTTCACCGGAGAAAACTGAAGTTTATGTCCTCGCCCTGCCGGTTTATCAGGCATGGTGATGACACCTACTACATTATATCCACCTTCTACTAAACACCGCAGAGACTCCACTGCAAAATCCGGAGTCCCCATATAAACTATTCGCAAATCTTCTTTCTTCATCATATAACAACTTTATTAATCTTCAGAGAAATGAACCAGTACCTGACGGTATGAATTGAATATCTTCGATTTGGAAACAAACCCCAGATAGTGCCCTTCTTCATCTACCACAGGAAGGTTCCATGCTTTCGTATCATCAAACGTGCGCATCACCTGTTCCATACTATCCGTGTCATAAAGGCGTGCCGGAATAGCCGTCATCAGCTTGCCTACCGTAAAACGATGATACAACTCCTGCCGGAACATGATATTCCGGATATCGTCTAAAGTAACAATACCAATCAGTATTCCGCTCTTATCCGTTACCGGGAATATATTACGCCGTGAGGCTGAAATCGCTTTCACCAATTCCCCCAAATCCATCTCCGGATGAACCACTACAAAATCTTTCTCCACCACATTTTCCACCTTCATCAGAGTAAGTACTGCTTTATCTTTATGGTGAGTCAGCAATTCTCCCTTCTTAGCCAAACGCATGGAGTAAATACTATGAGGTTCGAAAACAATAATTGTCAGATAAGAACTGGCTGCTACAATCATCAGCGGGAGGAAAAGGTCATATCCACCCGTCAGTTCGGCTATCAGGAAGACTCCGGTCAACGGGGCATGCATGACACCGCTCATCACACCCGCCATGCCCATCAGGGCAAAATTCTTTTCGGGCAGATAATAAGAGAAATCAAACTTATTACTGAAAAAAGCGAAGACAAAACCAGCGATACATCCCAAATACAAAGAAGGTGCAAAGATACCACCACAACCACCGCCACCATTTGTCGCACTGGACGCAAACACCTTAAACAAGATGATGAGCATCAAATAGAGTAACAATAAATTTCCATGTCCGTAGAAAAAGGAATTGTTCATCACCGTATCCCAATCGGCATTGGAAGTACCGTTCAGCAACAGTTCGATGGTATCATAGCCTTCACCGTAGAGCGGCGGGAAAAGAAATATCAAGATACTCAACATGACACCACCCAAAGCCAACTTCTGGTAAGGGCCTTTCAACTTGCCAAACAAACCTTCCACAGAGTTCATTGCACGGGTAAAATAGAGCGAAACCAGTCCGCAAAATATCCCCAGCATGATAACGTAAGGAATACGTTCCATTTCAAATGCCTGGTCAAGGTGGAATTTAAACATTGCTTCTGTTCCGGTAGTAATATAGGACACTGTAGCAGCCGTCACTGCAGAAATCAACAACGGAAGCAGAGAAGTCATAGTCAGGTCTATCATCAGTACTTCCAGTGTAAACACCAGTCCTGCAATAGGCGCCTTGAAGATACCAGCAATAGCACCGGCAGCACCACAGCCTACCAAAAGCATCAGTGTGCGGTGCTCCATCTTAAAAATACTTCCCAGATTGGAGCCAATAGCGGACCCTGTCAATACGATAGGCGCCTCTGCTCCTACCGAACCACCGAAACCAATGGTTATGGAACTGGCAATCACAGACGACCATGTATTGTGCCGCTTAATCCGTCCTTGCCGGCGGGAAATCGCATAGAGAATTTTAGTAACCCCATGACTGATATCATCCTTCACCACATAGCGTACAAACAATCCTGCCAGAAAAATACCCACTACCGGATAAACCAGATAAAGGTAGTTGGCCTCCGTCGTATTGAAATTGTTCGTCAGGAAATTCTGTATCCAGTGTATCAGCATCTTCAGTATCAAAGCCGTAATAGCCGTAAAGATACCTACCAGAAAACTGAGTATCAAGATAAACTGTTTTTCCTTAATATTCTTTTCACGCCATAAAAGGAAACGCTGAAACAAACTTCTCTTCTCTTTTTCCATATACCTATATTTACCAATCTAAACGAAATAAAGAATTTACTCTCGTATCCATATAATAAGAGAGAAAATCCTTCGACAAACTCAGGGCATACCCGAGCTTACAGAGATTAAAAATAACGATACCTTTTTTAGTCCGTTATTTTATTCCCGGATAATTTTTATAACACCACCCTTATCCAGTTTTATGATACTAGATGGTTTTGGATGTCCCATTTCTTCCCGTCGATAGCCCACTACGTAATCGACCATGGACTTAAGTTCTTCTGTGATCTCACTGTAATTTGCCGGCGAAGGTTGTCCGCTGATATTGGCCGATGTAGAAACAATCGCCTTACGGAACTGTTGACAAAGCCGTTTTGAGAATTCTTCATTCGTTACCCGGATACCCACGCTACCATCTTCGGCAATCAGGTTAGGTGCCAGGTTTCGCGCACCGGAGTAGATGATCGTCAACGGTTTATCTGCCACTTCAATCAAATCCCATGCCACTTCAGGCACATCCTGCACATAGAAGTCTACCTTTACAGGAGAATCTACCAATACAAGCATCGCCTTACTGTCCGAGCGCTGCTTAATCTCATACACACGCCGCACAGCTTCTTCGTTGGTGGCGTCACAACCTATTCCCCAAATGGTGTCGGTGGGGTACAGAATGACTCCGCCTTCGTTCATCACTTGACAGGCTTTTTTAATATCTTCTATCATTTCTTGGTGTATAAATACAGTGATTAACACGCAAAAGTACTATTTTTGCACGGATTAATAGAAAAGTTTAAGAGAAAACAATGGAAGAAATTCAATTTAACCACACCCTGCCCATACAACTACGATTTAATGATGTCGATAAGTTCGGCCATGTGAACAATACGGTTTATTTCTCTTTCTATGATTTGGGAAAAACCGAGTATTTTGCCTCCGTATGTCCGGACGTCGATTGGGAGAAAGACGGCATTGTCGTCGTACACATAGAAGCGAACTTCCTTGCACAGATTTATGGCTCGGATCATATCGCAGTACAAACTGCCGTTACTGAAATCGGCACCAAAAGTTTTCACCTCGCCCAGCGGGTGATTGATACGGAAACACAGGAGATCAAGTGCATATGTACCTCTGTGATGGTAACTTTTGATTTAGAAAAACATGAATCTAAACCTCTGGAAGAAGAATGGATTCAGGCAATCTGTAAATACGAAGGAAGGGATTTGAGAAAGAAAAAATAAAAACAAATATAGTAAAATACAAGAAGTCCCCTTTCACTGCACTATTCCTTTATCCATAAAGGCTGCATGTAAAGGGGATTTTTCACATACAAACATCGTTTTTCGATTTTCAAAAAAGCACTATTAGTCAAGCCAGTACAATTTATAGATTTGGATAATACCAATACCATTTTTAATATATACCAAAATCGTAAATCAAATATCAAAACAAAAGATTCATCACGCAAAACTCTTTTTATCAAAAAGTCATTAAATCATCCACTTTACATAACACAGAAACACTTTTTCCCTATTATCACAAACAAGCACATTGAGCAAATAAGCTCTTCCGGGAAAAGGTATCTTTCTTTTTTAACATTTAGACCACCTATTTTAAGTAAACATACAATCCATTTATCCCAAATAGCTCATCTGTTTACTCCAAATACAGGGTTTCTCTCTCCTAAAAAAACGATTTTTACTATTATGGCTACACCCTTTTGGTTAAAAGGTGACACCCTTTGCCCAAAAGGGTATAGCCATCTTCCATTAAGGGTGTAGCCTCACTGAAAAACAGATAGAATCCTTTCTATCTTGAAGTAAACCTCCGACCAAACAATAAAACCATTTTTTAACCATACTCAGAAAAATACAATCATTATATAGCAAAGAATCCCATTACCCCTGCAAATAGATTCCATTCAAGGCTTCTTAGTGTCATTTTAAACTTTACCTATTCATATATCCTTGCGTTTTTTTCATGTATCCAAGCATCATTCCACAAAGAAAGAAATGTCAGAGAATAGAATTATCATTTTGCCATTTGGTATTCCTATCTTTTCTCTAACTGGTTTTTACTTCACACGACTATTTCCGTATATTCCTGGGAGGGTTTATGAATATACAAGAAATAGCTGCACATTTTACTACAGCAAGTTTAATCCTCGTATGTAGCCTTTATCTGCCTCTTTTTTCATAAATTTGCCCCCATTATGGAACAGCAACAATCATCTTTCAAAGAAAAGGAACGTACAGACCTGCGCGAACCGCAGCACTTCAAGGTGATCATCTATAACGATGACTTCACCACGATGGAGTTTGTCGTCAAGATACTTACCACCGTATTCTTTAAATCGGCAGCAGAAGCGGAAATGCTGATGTTACAGGTACACAAAAGTCAATCAGCAGTGGTGGGCATCTATACATACGACATTGCACAATCGAAGGTACAGAAAGCCACCCGCATGGCACGCGAAGAGAATTTTCCACTCCGGCTCACCATTGCACCGGAAGAAGAATAAAAATTAGGAGAAAATTATGGATATACAAAATACAGTGCATGTGAACAACGCATTCACCTTTGCACAAAAAAAGGCGATATCGTATCGCCATGAATTTATTACACCTGAGCATTTGCTGAGTGCATTTCTGGAACAGAGTCCCTTTGCCAGTGCCTTAAATATATGTTTCTACGATACCCAAGAACTTGCTTTCTCTTTAGAGAATTATTTCACGGAAGAACTGGAAAGCGTTCCCGCAGACATGGATTATGAACTGGAAGTTTCAACCCAGCTCAACGAACTGATACAACATGCCTATCTGATGATAGACTATTCAAGTGCTGAAGCATTGAACGTCCCCCATTTAGTGCAAAGCATGCTTCAGCTCAAAGACTCCTGGGCATGCCATATTCTGAAAGAAACTCTTGAAGAAGATCTACCCGAATTTATCAGCCAACTCATCTCCCGATATGAAGAAGTGGAGGAAGAAGACGATCTGCAAACCTCTCCACAGGAAAAAAGCGAACCCTGGCGAAGCTTTGTAACTTGTCTGAATGACTGTCTGCAAGACCATAATCCACTCATCGGACGGAAAGCTGAACTGGAACGAACCATCCAGGTGCTCTGTCGCAAAGAGAAAAACAATCCGCTACATGTAGGCGAACCGGGTGTTGGCAAAACCTCCCTCGCTTACGGACTCGCTGCCCGCATCGAAGCACGTGAGGTCCCCGAACGACTCCTCGACTGCTGTATCTATGAACTGGATTTAGGTACTCTACTGGCAGGTACGCAATACCGGGGTGACTTTGAAAAACGCCTGAAAACCATTATGGAAGGTGTCCGCAATGAAGGACGTGCCATCATCTATATCGACGAGATACACAATCTGATAGGTGCCGGACGTACAGGAAACGGTTCCATGGATGCATCCAATATGCTGAAACCTTATCTGGAAAGCGGAGACATCCGTTTCATCGGCTCTACCACATACGAGGAATACAACCGTTACTTTGCCCGCAGCAAAGGGTTGGTGCGTCGCTTCCAACAAATTGACATACTTGAACCGAGCATTGAGGAAACCATCCATATCGTAGAAGGTCTGAAAGAAAAATATGAAGAATTTCATGGAGTAACCTACCAACCTGATGTAATCCCCTACGCCGTCAAAGCGAGTGTCCGCTATATCAGCGACCGCTTTCTGCCCGACAAGGCTATCGACCTGGTGGACGAAGCAGGAGCTTACCGCGAAATTCATCCTATACCTTCCGGAGAACAAATTGTGGACAAGACATTGATAACCGATGTACTCGCCCGCATCTGCAAAGTAGATGCACTCGCCATGAAAGAAGAAGATACCACCTCACTGGAAACTTTGCATGCACGTATCAGTGCCCAAATTTACGGCCAGGAAGAGGCAGTACGCCAGGTGGTGGAAGCCGTACAAATGTCCAAAGCCGGGCTGCTGGATGAAAACAAACCGCTGGCAAGCCTGCTCTTCGTCGGTCCTACCGGAGTAGGTAAAACTGAAGTAGCCAAAGTGCTGGCCTCCGAACTGGGTATTTCCCTACAACGTTTCGATATGAGCGAATACACCGAGAAGCATACCGTAGCCAAATTAATCGGTTCACCCGCCGGATATGTAGGCTATGAAGACGGTGGTTTATTAACCGACGCCATCCGCAAAACCCCCAACTGCGTACTGCTGCTTGATGAAATTGAGAAAGCCCATCCCGATGTGTTCAATATTCTGCTACAAGTAATGGACTATGCTGTTCTTACGGATAATAAGGGACGAAAAGCCGACTGCCGCCACGTTGTACTTATCATGACCTCAAATGCCGGTGCACAATTTGCCCGTCAGGCATCTATTGGATTCAGCAGTCAGATTACAGCCGGGGAAGCCATGTTGAAACAGGTCAAGAAGACCTTCAAGCCGGAGTTTATCAACCGTCTGTCCGCTACTGTCATCTTCCACGATATGAGTCGGGAAATGGCCTCACTTATCCTCGACAAGAAGCTTGGGGAACTGAGCGGCAAGCTTGCCGCACGCCAGATAGAGATGGAATTGAGTCCGGAAGCCCGCAACTGGTTATTGCAACGTGGATTCCTGCCCGAATATGGCGCCCGCGAAATGGACCGTGTGATAGCTTCGCATCTGAAACCACTCCTGATGCGCGAAATCTTATTCGGTTCCTTAAAATCCGGTGGTAAAACTTACATACGGGTAGACAAAGATCAGTTAGTCCTACAACTCTCTACAAAGTAATATTATGGTCTTTGCACTAACTGACGAAATTACATTTCCCGATCCGCGCTACGGCGATCCGGACGGATTGCTGGCAGTAGGCGGTGACCTGTCGACCGACCGCCTCATCCTGGCTTACTCTAACGGGATATTTCCCTGGTACACTTTTCAGGAGGGAATGATACAATGGTGGTGCCCGCTGGAACGCTTCGTCATTTTCCCCGACGAAATCCATATCTCCCACTCCATGCGGACGCTCATAAACAAAGGGAAGTACGATGTCACCATCAATCAGGCTTTCGATGAAGTCATCCGTAAGTGTGGAGAACTGAGGATGGATATGGAAGGCGCCTGGCTCGGTCCGGAGATGATAGAGGCTTATACACTTCTGCATGAACAGGGCTTTGCCGCCAGCGTGGAAATATGGGAAGGGGAACAGTTAGTAGGCGGACTCTATGGAGTCACTTTGGGGCGCTGCTTTTTCGGTGAGAGTATGTTTTCACTGGTTCCGAGTGCATCCAAGTTAGCCCTCATCCACCTGGCACAATTCTTCGGAGAGCATGGCGGCGTACTGATAGACTGCCAGTTCGAAACTCCCCATCTGAAATCAATGGGAGGAAGATATATCAGCTACGAAGAATACATGGAGCTTTTGCAATCATAGCCACCTCCGCTGATCACACCAGCGTAAATTGCAAGTGCTCATCCGTACTGCGCCCTTCATCGTATGCGAAACCCTCCCACGTAAACGCTTTCAAGTCTTCGGAATTTTCAATGCGATTTTTAATAATATAGCGTAGCATTTCTCCGCGGCACATCTTGGCATATATCACAATTGTCTTTAGTTGCCCGCCTTTCCATACCTGGAATTCAGGAGTAATGACACGGACTTCTTCTTCTACCCGCTTCCAGTCGAACAGATCTCTCATCTCACCACTGGCAAGATTAACGAGTATGCCACCCTGCCGTTTGATATCCGCTATAAAATAATCCGTCAGCAAAGGTTTCCAGTAATCAAACATAGTCATCCCTCCCCTTTCGGGCAAGCGTACATCTCCTTCCATACGATAAGGCTTTATCCCATCCAGCGGACGAAGCAGTCCGTACAGAAAGGAAGTGATGCGCATGTGTTCCTGAGCGTAACGAAAATCATCTTCGGAAAAATCTTTCGGTACTATACGTTTGAACACCGCACCGGTATAGGCACAGATAGCGGGCATCGCAGAATTTGCCTCCGAAAAGAAATCCTGATAGCGCAGATAATTCTCAGCGGCAATCTTGGAATTTATACGTAGCAGACGTTCCAGGTCAGCAGCTGAAAATTGCCCCATATCCAAGGCATTCTGCACTGCCTCCGCCTGAAAGTACGGAACAGTTATTTCAGGGACTCCTACAGATGTGCGTGCCGTCATCGTTTTGGCACAAGAGATGAATGTCAACATATCACGTTCAAAGTTTTTTGGGAAACAAAGATAATACAAATCGAATGTAGAACTTTCATGCTCGTATGAAAAAGTTTTGCGCAAAGTTTTTCCGCATAACCTTCCTCTGTTTCCATACTTTTTCGTACTTTTACGCCTTGTTGGAAAAATACAGGCTTTTCCCGAGAGAAACGAAACCTCTTCCAACCACGAGACTGAAAAAAGGAAAAAACAATATATAAAATGACTCACAAATGGAATTATCAACCCATTACACCCGAACAGGCAGAGACAAGCCAAAAGTTGGCCCAAGAATTAGGGATTAGCCCGATTCTTGGCGGATTATTGGTGCAGCGGGGAATAACGAAGGCACAGGATGCCAAGAAGTTTTTCCGCCCGCAGTTGCCCGACTTGCACGACCCATTTCTGATGAAAGACATGGATGTGGCCGTGGAGCGCCTTAATAAGGCAATGGGAAAGAAAGAGCGTATTCTGATTTATGGTGATTATGATGTAGACGGCACTACCGCAGTGGCACTGGTCTACAAGTTTATTCAACAGTTCTATTCGAACATTGACTATTACATCCCCGACCGCTACAACGAAGGTTACGGGGTATCTACCAAAGGGGTAGACTATGCCGCAGAAACCGGTGTAGGATTGATTATCGTACTGGATTGCGGCATCAAAGCTGTAGAGGAGATAACCTATGCCAAAGAAAAAGGCATTGACTTTATCATCTGCGACCATCATGTGCCCGACGATGTACTTCCACCTGCCGCCGCTATCCTGAACGCCAAGCGTTTAGATAATACGTATCCTTACGAGCACCTTTCCGGTTGCGGCGTAGGCTTCAAATTCATGCAGGCATTTGCCATCAGCAATGGCATCGAGTTCCATCACCTCATTCCACTGCTCGACCTGGTTGCCGTAAGCATCGCTTCGGACATTGTTCCCATCATGGGAGAAAACCGGATACTTGCTTTCCACGGATTGAAGCAGTTGAACAGTAATCCCAGCGTAGGTT
Source organism: Bacteroides sp. MSB163 (assembly GCF_036416795.1). Taxonomy (NCBI): domain Bacteria; kingdom Pseudomonadati; phylum Bacteroidota; class Bacteroidia; order Bacteroidales; family Bacteroidaceae; genus Bacteroides; species Bacteroides maternus. The sequence goes on from NZ_CP143867.1 coordinate 220,121, forward strand.
TGAAAGCGATTATCGACGTATGCGGATTGACAGAAAAGGATATTACCGTCAGCGACATCGTGTTCAAGATAGGCCCGCGCATCAATGCCTCCGGACGTATCCAGAACGGAAAAGAGGCCGTCGACCTGCTGACTGAGAAGGATTTCTCCATAGCTTTGGAAAAAGCCAATCAAATCAATCAATACAACGAAACCCGGAAAGATCTCGATAAGACCATGACCGAGGAAGCCAACCAGATTGTAGCTGATCTGGAAGGACTTGCCGAACGCCGTTCTATCGTGTTATACAACGAGGATTGGCACAAAGGTGTTATCGGTATCGTTGCCTCCCGCCTGACGGAAATTTATTATCGCCCCGCAGTAGTGCTGACCCGTACGGATGATATGGCAACAGGTTCCGCCCGTTCCGTATCCGGCTTTGACGTGTATAAAGCGATTGAATATTGCCGTGATCTGCTGGAAAATTTCGGTGGTCATACCTATGCAGCCGGCCTTTCGATGAAAGTAGAGAATGTTCCCGCCTTTACCAAACGCTTCGAGGAATTCGTTTCACAGAACATCCTACCGGAACAGACAAGTGCGGTCATAAATATCGATGCAGAAATAGATTTCAGGGATATTTCTCCGAAATTCTTTAGTGACCTGAAGAAATTCAATCCTTATGGTCCGGATAATCCGAAACCGATATTCTGTACGCATAATGTCTATGATTACGGTACCAGTAAAGTAGTGGGGCGCGATCAAGAGCATATCAAGCTGGAACTGGTAGACAACAAATCGAATAATGTAATGAACGGCATCGCCTTCGGACAAAGTTCGCATGTACGTTTCATCAAAACCAAGCGTTCGTTTGATATCTGCTACACCATTGAAGAGAATACCCATAAACGGGGCGAGGTACAGTTACAGATAGAGGATATTCAACCTAATTAAATGAAAAATGAAGAGTGAAGAATGAAGAATTACCATGCGGATAATAGCGCAGCTAATTCTTCATCCTTCACTCTTCATTCTTCGTTTTTCACTCTTCACTTCTATGTACAAGGAAATCTTAAAACAATATTGGGGATATGATAACTTCCGTGGCATACAGGAAGACATCATCAATAGTATTGGTGAAGACAGAGATACGTTGGGGCTGATGCCTACGGGCGGTGGAAAGTCCATCACATTCCAAGTGCCTGCACTTGCCAAAGAGGGGCTTTGCATAGTTATTACTCCCCTGATTTCTCTGATGAAAGACCAAGTACAGAATCTGAAAAAAAGAGGAATCAAAGCACTTGCCATCTACTCCGGAATGTCCCGGCAAGAGATTATCGTCACGCTGGAAAACTGTATTTTCGGCAATTATAAATTCCTGTATATATCGCCCGAACGGTTGGATACGGAAATCTTCCGCACCAAGCTACGGAAAATGAACGTCAGCATGATAACCGTTGACGAAAGCCATTGCATTTCACAATGGGGATATGATTTCCGTCCTGCCTATCTGAAGATAGCCGAAATACGTGACCTCCTACCCGGTGTCCCTGTGCTGGCACTGACTGCAACCGCTACTCCGGAAGTTGTGAAGGACATCCAGATGCGGCTGTGCTTCCGGCAGGAAAATGTTTTCCGCATGAGTTTTGAACGGAAGAATCTTGCCTACATAGTCCGCAAAACAGAAAATAAGACCGGAGAACTTCTTCACATCCTACGCCGTATGCCGGGTAGTGCCATTATTTACGTACGCAATCGTCGGCGAACCAAAGAAATCACCGAACTTTTAATTAACAAAGAGATTACCGCCGACTTCTACCATGCTGGTCTGGATGATGCCACCAAGGATATACGTCAGCATCGCTGGCAGACAGGAGAAAGCCGTGTAATGGTTGCCACCAATGCTTTTGGTATGGGTATCGACAAACCCGATGTACGTATCGTAATCCACCTCGATTTGCCGGACTCTCCCGAAGCTTATTTCCAGGAAGCAGGACGTGCAGGACGTGACGGCAACAAAGCGTATGCCGTAATACTCTATGCCAAATCGGACAAAGTCACCCTTCATAAACGTATCCCGGACACCTTTCCGGAGAAAGACTACATCAAACAGGTGTACGAACATCTGCAATATTATTACCAGATGGCAATGGGAGACGGTTTGGGATGTGTCAGAGAGTTCAATCTGGAAGACTTTTGCCGGAAGTTCAAATATTTCCCTGTACCTGCCGACAGTGCATTGAAGATTCTGACGCAAGCAGGATATCTGGAATATACCGACGAACAAGACAATGCCTCCCGTCTTTACTTCACCGTCCGCCGTGATGAACTGTATAAATTGCGCGAACTGGGAGAGGACATGGACAAACTTATTCAAATCGTTCTGCGCTCTTACACCGGAGTATTCACGGATTACACCTTTATCAACGAGAATTCGCTTGCCGTACGTAGCAGATTAACGCGACAACGGGTGTACGACTTACTGATACGTCTATCCAAGATGCGCGTCATCGACTATATTCCACATAAAAAGACACCTTATATCATATACACGCGCGAACGCGTAGACAGGCAACATCTGCAAATCTCCCGCAGTATATACGAGGAGCGTAAGGAACGTTATGAAGCCCGCATTCAGGCAATGGTAGATTATGTAACGACCGAAACCGTTTGCCGCAGCCGTATGCTTCTACGCTATTTCGGAGAGAAAAATGAACATAACTGTGGAATATGCGATGTCTGCCTCAGCCACCGTACCGAGACTCCCGAACTTTCCTCCCACCAAATAAAAGAAGAAATTAAAGAATTGCTTCGCAAGCAATCTCTGACACCTGCCGATATTGCCTCACAAATAGAAGCAGATAAAGAAATCATCTCTCAATGCATCCGCGAATTGCTGGAAGATAAAGACCTGAAGGCGGAGAACGGCATCATAAGCCTAAAGGCATAAGAAAGAGGTTGTGTCAAAATGCTGGCACAACCTTTTTTTATGCGCAAAGCCCGGACTTTCCCAAGCCCAGGCTTTGTTATTACCCAAAGTTTATGTAACTTTAGGCATCATTTTTTTCGTTATGGCAAAGTTACATTTTCGTCCTTACATTCCCAACCAAACCGTTCTTTTTCCACAAAGAATTGATGAAAACATAGCTGCGGACGACCCTGTCCGCATAGTCAATGCAGTTGTTGATAATCTCAATCTTGATAATTTCAAGAAGCTTTATAAAGAAACGGGGCGCTCAGCTTATCATCCTAAAATGATGCTTAAGGTAATTATCTACGCTTACATGAATAATATCTATTCCTGTCGTAAAATAGAGAAGCTTCTTTTGCGTGACATTCATTATATCTGGCTTGCCGGTCATGAGCATCCGGATTTCATAACCATCAACCGTTTCCGTAACCGTGTAAAGGAGGAGATTAACAACGTTTTCACGCAGTTGGTTCTTGTCCTTGCCGATAAGGGTTTCATCAGTCTTGACGTGGAGTATATCGACGGTACCAAGATTGAGTCCAAGGCCAACAAATATACTTTTGTCTGGCGCAAGACAGTCGAAAAGAACCGTACAAGGTTGCTGAATAAGGTTCGCATCCTTCTGGAGCAGGTGGATGAAGCCATTGTACAGGAGAACTCTGTGAAAGACACATCCGTTGAGTTGACTCCCTCCATGCTCTCTAATATAGTGGATGAACTCAAAGAAGTGCTGGAACACCAGCCTGTAACACAGGACAAGGAACAAAAGAAAGCTCTGCGTGAAAAGAAGAAACAGGTCAGGGAACTTGAAGGGTATCGTGACAAGCTGATGGAATACGACAATCACCTTGAAGTCCTTGGAGAACGTAATTCCTATTCCAAGACCGATCCTGATGCTACATTCATGCGTATGAAAGAAGACGCCATGAAGAACGGGCAGACCAAGCCCGGGTATAATTTACAAACAGGTACTGAAAACCAATTCATCATAGACTTCCGGCTGTTTCCCAACCCCACCGATACGCTGACCCTGATCCCTTTCTTCCACTCCTTCCAGCACCGCTATAACCGCTTACCGGGTATCGGTGTGGCAGACTCCGGTTACGGCTCGGAAGAAAATTACCGGTTCATGCAGGAAAACGGGATAGAGGCCTTTGTCAAGTACAACTACTTCCATAAAGAGCAGCGTCCCCGTTATACTCCCAACACGTTCCATGCGGAAAGTCTCCATTACAATGCGGGGGAGGATTATTACGTTTGTCCGATGGGGCAACACATGAACCGCATAGGAACCAGACATGACAAAACAGCGAGCGGATACATCACCGAAAGTGCCCGGTACAAAGCACAAAGATGCGAAGGTTGTCCTTTGCATGGAAGTTGTTTTAAAGCACGGGGGAACCGTATTATAGAAGTCAACCACCGGTTAAACCAATACAAACGGCAGGCACGGGAAAGGTTAGTCTCAGAAGAAGGAGTCAGGTATAGGGGCAGGCGGTGTATAGAACCGGAAGCTGTTTTCGGACAAATGAAATACAACATGGCATACAAGAGGTTCCGGCATGTGGGAGAAGACAAGGTGACAATGGACTTTGCCTTCTTTGCCATAGCTTTTAATATCAAAAAGATGTGTGCAAAACTGAGAAAAACAGGAAAGGAGCTCATTACACTTACTAAATCTATATTTATTGGACTATTTATAACCCGATACAACGGGAATATAGCAACTTGTTACCAAATGAATGAGAAAAAAGCGGCGTAGACAAAAGAAAAGATAACAGGACTATAAATTATAGAAAAAGGTTGTGCCAACGTTTTGACACAACCTCTTCTCCTTATTATATCAATAAAGAATTATTCCGTTACTGCCGGTTTCTCAATACCTTCGCTGGTTGCACGTTCTTCCATACGCTGGATACGGGCATCCAAATCAGGATGAGTAGAGAACAGTTGATTCAGCTTACTACTTTTCTGTGCACCGGCTTCTTCTTGCAATTTCTTCAGCTTTTGGAAAGATAAAGCCATTGCCCAGGGATTCTTACCATGACTTTTCAGAAATTCATATCCATAGTCATCAGCACTTCTCTCCTGCTTCTGTGAATATGTAGAGTTTACCAGAGCCTCACCCAGGTCACCCAACTGAGAATCAGACAACTTAGCTGCCGTACCACCTTGTGAAGAAATACCATCCTTCAAAGCTGAAGTCAGCAATGCCGTACGGAATCCATTCTTAGAGTCCTTGTGTGCCACGTGACCTACTTCATGGCCGATTACACCCAGCAATTCATCATCCGTCATGATATCCATCAAAGACGAGAAAATGCGCACACTACCGTCAGCACAAGCAAATGCATTGACATCTATCACATAATAAACTTTGAAGTTCAAAGGAATTCCCTCTACATCCGTCAAGCCTTCAGTCAGCTTTTTCAGACGGATTGTATACTCATTATCGTCGGCACATACCTGATTATGTGTATCCATCCAGTCGATATACTCTTTTACATATTCTGCCATCTGAGCATCAGTCAGAGTCACAGCCTTAACAGCTTTAGCCGCACCTTTCAGTGCTTTTACATTAAACTGAGCCATTGCAGGCATTGTCACGGCCATACATAACATAAAAAAGGCCCACTTCATGAAAATCTTTTTCATTCTTGTGTTTTAATTTAGAAATGATGATTAATTAATATAATTGGTAAATGTATCGCAAAAGAACAAATTTTAAATGATACCATCAATAATAACACGAATGTTTTTTCTTTTTAGACGGAGTTCTTGGTATGGAAACAAGATTTTTATGTAAGTTTGCAAAAAGAATAAAAACAAAACACCTAAGAAATACAGATTATGGGATTCTTTAAATCTTTCTTCTCCGGCAAACAAGAGAAACCGGAAACTGAGAAACAGAAAAACGATCAAAAGAACTTCGAGATATTCAAGTATGACGGCATGCGTGCACAACGTATGGGGCGTCCCGATTATGCAATCAAATGCTTCACGGAAGCCCTTGCCCTTCAGGAAGACTTTGAAACCATGAGCTATCTGAGCCAGGTTTACATTCAAACTAATGCCCTCAGCGAAGCACATGAACTACTGGAACGCATGGCAAAACAGGAACCGAACCACACCTCCACTTTCCTCACCCTTGCCAACGTATGCTACCTGCAAGAAGACTATCAAGCAATGGCAGACGCCGCACAAAAAGCTATTGAAATAGAAGAAGGAAATGCCATGGCACACTATCTTCTGGGTAGGGCCAAGCAAGGTATGGACGATGGTATCATGAGCATCGCCCATCTCACCAAAGCCATTGTACTGAAAGACGACTTCACCGAAGCCCGCCTGCTGCGTGCCGAAGCCTTAATCAATATGCAGCAATACAAGGAAGCTACCGAAGATATCGACGCTATACTCTCCCAAGATCCCGATGAAGAAGCTGCATTACTGCTCCGCGGTAAAGTGAAAGAAGCAGCAGGACAGCAGGAAGAAGCCGAAACCGATTATCGCTATGTAACAGAATTGAATCCATTCAACGAACAGGCTTTTCTTTGCCTGGGACAACTTTATATTGTCCAGAAGAAATATCCCGAAGCTATCGCACTCTTTGACGAAGCCATCGAACTGAACCCTAATTTCGCACAAGCCTATCATGAACGCGGTCGCGCCAAGTTACTGAATGGTGACACGGCAGGCTCTGCAGAAGATATGAAGAAAGGATTGGAGTTGAACCCCAAAGAAATCCAAGGAATCAGCGGACAATATGACAATCAGTCAAGACAAACGGACATTTTAGGATTGTAGCGTCATGAAAAGCGGCCTCTTTATACTCATTGTATGCCTTCTTTTTCCTGCCTACGTCTGTGCGGACACTTCTAAACATGCTTTAGAAGAAAACAGGAAATTGCTTCACTCTTTAGATAGCCTGCTGGAACAGCAGGATCTATTTGTCAGAGTAAAAGAGGAGCGCATCAAGCAATTGAAAATGCAGTATAGCCGGGTCAAAGATGTAAAGGAACTCTATGCCATGAATAGAATGGTCTATTTGGAGTATCGGGTTTATGATGCGGATTCCGCCCTGCATTACATCAATAAGAACATACAACTGGCACAACAGACCAACAACCGTACCTGGGAAGTGGTCTCTTTGCTCGAACAATCATTTGTCCTCACCTCCTCCGGGCTACTGACCGAAGCCTTGAAAGCCGTCAGTGACATCCAACCGGAAGAATTACCCCAAAATCTCCGTTCCGAGTATTTTGGCAGGTTATGTACACTCTATTCCCGCCTCCGGGATTACTCCAGTGAGAACTCCCAACTGTCGGAACATTACAATAATCTCCAAAAGGCTTTCCGAGACTCGGTATACCTCACAGCCACTCCCGACGAATTGCGCTACTGGAACTGCCGGGCATGGCTCTACATGGGAACCCCGGAAATAGAACCCGTCAAACAAGCATTTGAGGAAAACAAGCAGACATTGTCTAACGACAGCCGCAAGTATTCCATAGCTACCTACAACCTCTCCGCCATCTACCGGAGTGAAAATAACGAGAGCAAATACCTGGAAAACCTCATTCTTTCGGCTATGGCAGACATACGGTCTGTCAACGGAGATATCGGTTCTTTGCAGGAAATAGCGGAATACCTATTTAAGCATGGAGAAATAGACCGCGCCTATAACTACATCCTCTATTGTTCCCAAAAAGCCATGCTTTTCCACAACCGGGTACGAATAGTCAAAATGTCTCATTTGCAAAACCAAATCTACAAAGCGTACCAGGAACAGAGCCGTACACAGCAAAAGCGTCTTCAAGCCTCCCTGATTGCCGTCAGTTTCTTATTTCTCGTACTGATCGGTGCCTTCCTGTTCATCCGCAAGCAAATGCGCCGGCTAAAAGAAGCCAACTTGAAGTTAGACAGTACAAACCAGAAGCTGTCCGTCAATATGGATGCCCTCTCTACGGCACATCAACGCCTGGAAGAAGTAAACATACAGCTAAAAGACTTGAATACGCAATTACAGGAAGTCAACGACCAGTTGCGGGAATCTAATTACGTAAAAGAAGAATATATCGGCTATGTATTCAACATCTGTTCCACCTACATCAGTAAGCTGGAAGAGTTTCGCAAGAACATCAACCGGAAACTGAAAGTAGGCCAGATAGAAGATGTAAAAGCAATGACGGACTCTTCCGCAACAGCCTCCAACGAACTGAAAGAGTTCTACCAGAATTTCGATACCATCTTCCTGCATCTCTATCCCGATTTTGTAGGTGACTTCAACGCCTTACTGCTACCCGAAGAGCGCATCGAACTGAAAGAAGGCGAACTGCTTAATACCGAACTGCGCATACATGCCTTGATAAGACTCGGCATCACAGACAGCGTGAAGATAGCGGACTTCCTCCATTGTTCCGCACAAACGGTTTATAACAACCGACTTCGCACCCGAAATAAATCCATTATCCCGAAAGAAGATTTTATAAATGCTGTGAAAAAGCTCGGAAAATACAAAGCGTAAGCCCTGCTCTCTACTACCGATTCCATTCAAAGAGTTTACTTCCGAGCCTCTCATTTTCAGAAATCAACACTAATAATCAAGTACTTATCAGTTTTAACAGTTTACTTTGCCTGTTTACCTCGCAGAGTAAGTAACCCTTATTGCGCATACCTTTGCCACAGAAATCCAAACTAAAAACTTATGTTAACTATTAAACGAATCATGAAAAGAAAAGAAAAACGCTCATGCAGACTCATTCTTGCCTGCTGCGCTTTGTTACTGTTCATTTCGGTAAATGCATTTGCACAACAGCAAGTCACAGTCACCGGAAATGTGAAAGATGAAAAGGGAGAACCCATCATCGGAGCTAATGTCATTGTGAAAGGCACTGGTACAGGAAGTGTCACCAATGTAGAAGGAGACTTTTCATTGGCAAATGTACAGAATGGCAGCACTCTTGAAATCTCTTTTATCGGCTATCTGAACCAGGATGTGAAAGTCAACGGCACGAAACCCGTCAGCATTATCCTGAAGGAAGACACTAAGATGCTGGATGAGGTAGTAGTGGTAGGTTATGGTGTGCAGCGCAAGTCGGATATGACAGGTGCAGTTGCTTCCGTAAATACCAAAACACTGGAGAACCGCCCGCAGACCAACATCATCCAATCTTTGCAAGGTGCCGTACCGGGCCTGAATATCTCAGTGACCGGAACCAATGCGGAAGGCTCTTCCACCAAGACCCGTATCCGCGGCGAGAACTCCATCACGGCAGACAACAAACCACTGGTTATTTTGGACGGTATCCCCTTTGACGGTCCCTGGTCTGAAATCAATCCGAACGACATCGAATCCATTGAAGTATTGAAAGATGCTTCTTCGGCTGCCATCTATGGTGCTCGCGGTTCGAACGGTGTCATCCTCATCAGCTCCAAGAGAGGCGAAAAAGGCAAACTGACCGTATCCTACGACACCTACATCACCATTGACAATCCCATCAACTTCCCCAACCTCATGAATGGAGCTGAATTCTGGAAGTATAAGACGGAAGCATTGAAAGATGCCAATACCACCCCACCCACAGAAAGCAATCCCGAACCGTGGATGGGATCTATGACCGCCACAGAATTGCGTATGCACGAAGCCGGCATGGATACCGACTGGCTGGACCTGGCAACCCGCACCGGTTTCAAGCAGCAGCACAACATCTCCTTCCGTGGTGGCGTCAACAAAACCAACTATTTTGTCTCGCTGAACTATACCGATGTGAAAGGTACTGCCGTAGGCAACCAATTCAAACGCTACAACATCCGTTTCAACCTCGATCAGGAGTTCACTTCCTGGTTTAAGTTCTCTACCAGTACCCAGTTGGGACGCTACGACCGAAGCGGCAGCAGTGCTTCTTTCTCCAGAGCATTCCGTATGAATCCCCTGGCAGAAGCTTATGACGAAGAAGGCAACATCCGTTCCGCCGCCTGGGAAGATTCCAGCGAAGCTTTCTCTGTAAACCCCTTAAGCAGCCTCAACAACAAGAGCAACGACATACGCTCTAAAGTCATCACCAACAACGTGGTAGAAATAAAGTTGCCGTTCGTCCCCGGACTCAGCTATAAGCTCAATACCGGCTATACGTACCAAAACAGCAGCTGGAAACAGTACCAAGGAATGGACACTTACTACGGCGCACGCTCCAATGGTATTCTGAACACCGACGACTGGCACTCACAAGAGTGGATTCTGGAAAACATCATCACTTATACCCGTGAATTCGGCAAGCACCGCATCTTCTTCACCGGTCTGTATTCTGCACAAAGCTACGAGAAAGAAGGCAACGGAATGGAAGGCAAAGACTTTCCGAACGACGTGATGTACTATTACCAGATATCCAAAGCCGCCACCATGTCCGGCAGTTCCAGCTATACCAAGCAAAACCATATCTCTCAGATGGCACGTCTGAACTACTCATACGACAGCCGTTACCTATTGACACTGACTGCACGCCGTGACGGTTACTCCGCATTCGGTAGCCAATCCAAGTTCGGTATATTCCCTTCCATGGCTATCGGCTGGAATATTTCCAATGAACATTTCTTTCAGGCAAGCCCATTGGCAAAAGTGGTAAGCAACCTGAAATACCGCCTGTCATGGGGTAAGAACGGTAACGAAGCGGTAGGCGCCTACACTACATTGCCTGACCTTTCCACCTTCAATTATCTGAAAGACGACCATACTCCCAACTACGGTTTCTATCCTTCCAAGCTGGCTTCTCCCTCACTGGGATGGGAAACGACACAATCCATCAATACCGGTATCGACTTCCAACTGTGGAACGGACGTATCCAGGGAACATTCGACATGTACTGGTCGAAGACAAGCAACCTGTTGCTGAATCGCTCCATCCCCACCATCAACGGTACGGGAAACATTACCGAGAATATCGGTGAGACCAAGAACCGCGGTTTAGAGTTGCAGATTACTTCCAACAACATTGCCAAGAAAGATTTCGACTGGTCCACTACCTTCAACCTGTCGCACTACAAGACAAAGATCGTAAATGTAGGTCTCTACGATGCCAACGGCAACCCTATGGATGATATCGGTTCCAGGTGGTTCATCGGCCAACCTATCAGCGTGAACTATGACTACCGCTTCATCGGTATCTGGCAGATCACCGACCCGTCTAACCCGAACGGACAGCAAGACCCGAACTATCGCTACTCCATCCCCGGATATATGAAGTATCATGACAAGGACGGCGTGAACGACATCACCCCGGCAGACAAGGAAATCATCGGCTCGGCAATTCCTAAAGTAACAATGGGTATGACGAATACTTTCCGATACAAGAATGTCAGTCTGAGCGTATTCCTCAATGCCCAACTGGGACAGACAGCCAATAACTGGCTTTACGACGTATCTCACAACTCCTATCGCCAGAACCGCCTCATGGTAGACTTCTGGACACCGGAGAATCCTACCAACAAGTACCCGAAAAACTCACTGGATACTTCTGTAAACCCGATGAGCGCAGGTTTCTACGAAAAGACCGACTTCCTCCGTGTGCAGGATGTCACGCTGGCCTACCGTGTTCCTCAGCGTTGGTTAAAGAAGATTTCCCTGAACCGCCTCGAAGTATATATGAACATCAAGAACCTGGCAACCTGGACAAGCTGGACCGGCCTCGACCCGGAATTTATCAGCGACCAACAGTCCACTCCGCAGGTACGTTCATTCACATTCGGTCTGAAACTTGATTTATAAACCGCTAAAACAAAGAGAAACAGTATGAAAAAGCTAAAATATACACTGATAGCACTACTCGTGCTCTGCATGACCGGATGCAATGAATCCAGCTTCCTGGAAGAAGATCCGCGTGCTTCACTCTACCCTGAAAATCTGTTAGTAGATTACAGCGGATTCCAATCCATGGTAACCAGCCTCTACGGAATGATGCGTAACGAATACCGCCGTGCCGATGCACTCGGTGGCGGTCTGCCGCTCGTTCTGCACTCTGCATGGGGTTGCGGTGTGGACAATTCATGGAGTAATAACTCACACAGCGACTTTAAATACATGTACTATCCGTCGCAAATCAACCAGACGGACTTACGGATATTCCAGAACATCTTCCAATGGTGTTACCGTATCATCAATACAGCAAACATGGTGATTTCACGCGCCGAAGGCAGTGGTATCGACTGGAAAGGAACTGAAACCGAAGCTGCCGCCCACAAGAATAAGATCATCGCACAGGCCCGCTTCTTCCGCGCATGGGCTTACCGTCATCTGACGTATTCATTCGGTGCCGTACCTTTGTCCACCGAAGAAATTACAGGTATGAACTACCGTAACGACTGGGAGCGCAATTCTGTAGAATCCATCCGTGAAGTCATGGAGCAGGACTTTGTTTTCGCCATGAACAATTTACCGTTGCGTGAAGAAAACAACAGCAAGATTTCAGGAGCCATGGCACGCCATTATCTGGGTGAACTATACCTGGCAATGGACCAGCCCTCCAAGGCAGTCGAAGTTTTGAAGCCACTGGCAGAAGGTTCCGAATACAGTTTGATAACCAACCGTTTCGGCAAGAACTCCGCCAATCCGGGCTGTCCGTTCATCGACGTATTCCGCACACCGATGTATGCGGACGGAAACACGGAGGTTTTATACGCTTTTGTCAACACGGAACCGGAAAACAGTGCTTTCGGTACAGCCGAGGTTTACATGAAGAGTACATATAAGAACTATTACTCCAACGACGGTGTCATCAACAAGAGCAACAAGTACGATCCCGACTATACAAGCGGTGCAGCCACTTGGCCTCAGGTGTTCTGGATAAACAACGGTGGTAAAGGTGCCGGACGTTGCGTGCCTTCAAGAGGTGCTTTCCGCCTCTACAACTATAAAAATCAGGGAACTCAGGACGACCGTGTATCCGATTATGCAGTGGTATGGACTATTAACGAGAAGGGTGCCGACGGCAAGATTACGGAATTCCTTAACAACGGTAAGATGGTGGTAGACACCACTGTAACCGCCGCTATGCTGGATGATAATAAGACAACCATCAAGAAGTATAACTGGCCCACTACCCGCAAATGGGATTACGTGGCACCGTTGCTGGCAAATGGTGACAAGGATGGATGTTATCAGGATATTGTTTATCTCCGCCTCGCCGACACGTACTTGCTTTATGCGGAAGCCTTACTGAAAAACAACCAGGCAGGTGAAGCCATCAAATGGATTAACAAGGTACGCAATCGTTCCAATGCAGTCAGCATCACAGAAGCTGAACTCACCGCAGGAGGCGTAGATTTCATTCTGGACGAACGTAGCCGTGAACTTCTTTCCGAAGAAGAACGCCGCCACACCCTGATTCGCGTAAGTCAGGAGAAAGGTGGAGATGAACGTGATGTGAACAATTACTTCAAACGCCGTATGCGACAGTTGAATGAGATTGCAGGACGCGAGGCACGAGGCATGAATTCGTATGATACGCCTGTGTTGTTCCCGATTCCGCAAGAGTTCATTGATTCCAATACAGGTCGCCAGTTGGAGAATAATCCGGGGTACTTATAAAAGAACGGTACGGAAATGAACGAAATGATAATTTAGCGAAATGAAGAACTAAGAATGAAGAATTTGGCTGCGGCTATGCAAGCATGCCGCAAGGTAATTCTTCATTCTTAGTTCTTCATTAAATTATCATTTAAAATCACTCCTCAAAAAACAATTTATAACCCAGAACCAATCAGATTATGTCAGTCGTAGCCTTCTTCCTCTGTATATTAGTGATCACCGTCACCGCTATTTATCTCTACCGGAAGCTGAATCCGCAAGGAGTTCTGATGCTGGCCGGACTTGTGATGTTGACATTCGCCCTCATTCTCAATGTCCAACCCATCATTCCGGATAAATCCACCGGCAGCGTTGTTCTCGATTTGGTGAAAGTGGTGGAAGAAACATTCATCGGCAACCTGTCCCGCGCAGGACTGATGATTATGACCATTGGCGGCTATGTAGCTTTTATGAATCACATAAAAGCCACCAATGCCCTGGTACACATCTCCATGAAACCGTTGGGTTTCTTTCGTCGTTACCCCTACCTGGCAGCTACCGTCACCATTCCCATCGGCCAGTTGCTCTTTATCACTACCCCCTCGGCAGCCGGATTAGGACTCTTGCTTGTCGCCTCCGTTTACCCCGTCCTCATCGAATTGGGAGTAAGCCGCCTCACCGCATTATCCGTCATTGCCGCCGCAACACTGTTCGACCAAGGTCCCGGCTCGGCAAACACAGCCCTTGCTGCCGAACTTATCGACCAGACCAACGTAGCTTATTTCATTACCCACCAACTCCCGTTGGTTATCCCTACCACCTTGGTAGTCATGACCCTGTTTTACTTCAACAATAGATATTTCGATAAAAAAGAAGCCGCCAGGCAGAGTACGGAAAACCATGAAACAGCAGAAGTCCCGCAGACCTCTACCCAACCGGATATTCCATTGATATTCGCCATGCTGCCCGTACTTCCGCTTGCGCTTCTCATTATATTTTCACCCTATGTGGGGCTGTTCCAACCTCCCATAACACTCAATACAACGACCGCCATGTTATTTTCCCTCTTTGTCTCACTTGTATTCGTAGGCTGTCATACACGCAATATACGGAAAACCTTTGACGCCTTCTCCAGCTTCTGGAAAGGGATGGGAAATGTCTTCGGAAGTGTCGTGACACTAATTGTTGCCTCCGAGATATTTTCCAAAGGACTGATTAGCCTCGGTTTCATCGACTCACTGGTAGATTACTCCACACATATAGGACTTTCCGGCATTGCCATCGCAGCAGTCTTCGCCCTGATAATCTTCTGTGCGGCCATGTTGATGGGAAGCGGAAACGCGGCCTTCTTCTCGTTCGGTCCGTTGCTGCCCGGAATTGCCGGACAGTTGGGTATGCCTGCCTATTCCCTCGTGCTTCCTTTGCAGTTATCCGCCAGTATGGGGCGTGCCGCATCTCCCATAGCGGGTATCATTGTCGCCATTGCCGGCGTGGCGGGTGTATCGCCCATTGAACTGGCAAAGAGAAATACCCTGCCCCTTATAGGCAGCATTCTATTCCTGATAGCTTATCATTTCATAACACTATAAAACAACTCCGAATCATGTTCACACTCATTAAAAATGCAAACTTATACTCTCCGGAACATCTTGGCATGAACGACGTTCTGCTGGCAGATGATAAAATAGCCCTCATAGACCGGAAGATAGAACTGACCGGTATTCCATTTGATACCATAGACGCCGGCGGGTGCGCCGTCACCCCCGGCTTTATCGACCAGCACGTCCACATCACCGGTGGCGGCGGACAAACCGGCTATGCTTCCTTAGTCCCCGACGTCTCCATGAGCGAACTGGTGGCTTGCGGAACCACCACCGTGGTAGGACTACTCGGCACAGACGGTTTCGTAAAAGAACTGACCACCCTTTATGCCAAAACCAAAGCCCTGGAAGATGACGGCCTCAGCGCCTACATGCTTACCAGTTTCTACGGATTACCTCCCAAAACACTGATGTCCTGCGTAGCCGACGATCTCATCTTCATCGACAAAGTGATCGGTTGCAAACTTGCCATGAGTGACGACCGCAGCGCTCTCCCCACCGAACTGGAGATACTGCGCCTCATCAACCAAGTACGCCTCGGCGGTTTCACTTCCGGCAAAGGAGGTATCCTGCATATTCATCTGGGAGCCTTACCCGACGGTATCACCCCGTTGCTGGACATCGCCCGCAAATATCCCACGCTGATTCCCTATCTCTCGCCTACCCACCTGACACGCACGGAAGCCTTATTCTGGCAAGCCGTAGAATTTGCCTGCATGGGTGGTATGGTAGATTTCTCCACCGGAGGAACCAAATTCGACGCTCCCCATCGCTGCGTCATGAAAGCCCTCAAAGCCCATGTACCCCTCGACCGCATCACCTTCTCCAGTGACGGCCGTGGCGGAGTGCGCCGTACCAATCCCGAAACCAAAGAAACGACCTATCGCCCCGCTCCCCTGCACCTCAACTTGCAGGAGATGAGATTGCTCGTAAAAGAAGGTCTGTTGCCTCTGGAACAGGCACTGACCCTTATCACCAGCAATCCGGCACGCAACCTCAAACTGCGTACCAAAGGCAGAATAGCCATCGGTTTCGATGCCGACCTCTGTTTCCTCGATTCCGAGCTTCAACTGACACACGTCATAGCACGCGGCAAACTCGCCCTAAAGGATAAAGAAGTCATTAAAAAAGGGAGGTATGAAGAATGAAAAGACTGATTCTATTTTTTACCATTGTCTTTCTGGGCGCCGGACTCCGTGCCGCCTCCGCGCTTCCCGTGGGTGAAGGCAAGTTCACCTACAAAGACTATCCGCCTTTTGCCGACCGTCCGGTAGATGTGCACTATTACATTCCGGCTTCGGGCGATGTACGCCGGATGCCCATTGTCTTTGTCTTTGAAGGTGCCGACCGCGGTTTCACTTATCTGCTCAAAGCCTGGAAGCAGGAGGCAGAGAAGCATAAATTCATGGTTTTCATTCCCCACTTCGATCTGGAAAGGTTTCCTTTGCCCGATTATCAGGAAGTCGGTGTCATGAATGACAAAGATCACACGATACGTCCGGCCGAAAAGCAAACGCCGGCACTGGTTGATAAAATCTTTGAGTACGTCCGCCAATCTTCAGGTAGTGAACGGAAAGGATATATGATTTACGGTCACTCAGCCGGAGGGCAGTTTGTGCAGCGTTTCATGCTTTTTTATGACAGTCCGTATGTGGAGAAAGCCGTTATCGGCAGTCCGGGATGGTACACCTTCCCCGATGCTTCGCAAGATTTTCCCTACGGAGTACGCAACATTCCGTATGTCACCCCCGAAACAATCAGGAAGTACCTTGCCAAACCGATTATCCTCCAATTGGCTACGGGAGACACCATCCGCGAATCGTATTTAAGAAAGACTCCCGAAGCCGAAGCACAGGGACGCAACCGCTACGAGCGTGGCAATCAGTTCTACCGATACCTTCACCGGATAGCAGCCGAACACAACTGGCCCTGCAACTGGCAGAAAATAGAAGAACAGGGCATCGGACACCACTCCGCCGGAATGGGCAGACGTGCCGTTCCTGCCATGTTGGGAGACTCCCTACGTGCACTGTTCATAGGCAACAGCTACACACAATACAACCGTTTAGTCCGACAAGTGCAAGCTCTTGCCGCCTCCACCGGCCACAAGCTTTCTGTAAAATTGGTGGAACACGGTGGCTGGACATTGAGGAAACATGCCGCCAATCCTGAAACCCTGGATGCCATTCGTGAAGGAAACTGGGATTTCGTCATCCTGCAAGACCAAAGTAAAGCGCCTGCCCGCGAAAAGGAATGGGTACAGGAAAATGTATACAAGCCTGCCCACTCCCTCGACAGCCTGCGCCGCCTTTACAATCCGAAGGGAAAAACCGTTTTCTACATGACCTGGGGACACGACATCGACACATATACCGAAATGCAGCAACGACTGGCTGAAAGTTATTTGGAGATGACTGTTCAACTGAATGCCTGGTGTGCCCCCGTCGGCATCGCTTGGAAGCGTGTCCGCACGGAGAATCCAAGTATCACGCTTTACAACAACGATCACAGCCACCCTTCCCAACAGGGTTCTTATCTTGCCGCCAATGTATTCTGTAGCGTATTTTTTCAGAAGCCCTATACAAGTACTTATTATGTCGGACTGCCCGAAGAGGAAGCACTCTATCTGCAACGTATTGCGCAAGAAACCGTATTCAGCAACCCTTCTCTCTGGAATATCCAGCCCACGTTGCAGCCGGAAGAGGTAACCCGCCGTTTCTATCCCGAACCGGAACAGCAATATTCCACTCCCACCCTCGGCAAGCCGCTTGAAGAAGGTCTGGCTTCCTTGTTCGAGATAAACAGATATTTGAAGGATTTAGCCGACAAGCATCCCGGTAAGGTTACGCTGTCCGATATAGGAAAGACTCCACAGGGCAGGGATATCCCCGTGCTCTATTTCGGAACTCCCAACGAGAAAAAGAAAATAAGAGTCTGGATACAAGCAGGACTGCACGGCAACGAACCTGCCGGGCCGGAAGCAACCTGTATGCTTGTCGATTATTTACTGAATACGCCCGAAGGTACTGAACTATTGAGAAAGGTTTCTCTTGCGCTTGTACCCATAGCCAATACGGACGGTTATGCCATGCAAAGCCGTAAATCGGGCAGTGGGTATGATTTGAACCGGGATCAAAGTAAACTAGCCGATCCGGTGACTCTTCTTCTTAAAAAAGCGTACAAGGAATGGAATCCCGAAATAGCGCTGGATATTCACGAATTCAATCCGTTCCGCAAGGAGTTTGAATTGCTTCGGGGTACTAAAGTAGCTACGGCCCCCGATGTCCTTTTCCTACCCAGCGGGCATTTGAATATCCCTGCCGGAATACGTACACTTTCCAACGGCTTATTCCGTGAAGAAGCAGAGAAGGCATTGGAAGCTAACAGTTATCATTCAGGCTTTTACTTTACACCCAGTGTCAGAAATGATAGCTTGTATGCAATGAAAGATGCCAAGAACCCGCAATCCAGTTCCACGTTTCAGGGACTCACCAATACGGTATCTCTATTCATAGAAATCCGTGGAATAGGATTGGGAAGAGCGTGTTTTGCCCGTCGTGCAGAATGTGGTTTTCTGGTATCCCGCAGTCTTTTGGAAACGGCGGTTCTTCATTCAAAAGACGTAAGAAATGGGATACGGAAGGCCGTGAAAGAGACTTGTAAAGGAAAGAGTGATATATCCGTCAATTTTCAATCCGAACGGACAGAGTTTCCCGTTACTTTTATTGACCTTGCCAAGAACGAACGTTTTACGGAACCTCTGCCTACTTTCGATGCGCTTCAACTGAAAGCTGAATTAGTACGCAAACGTCCCAAAGCATATATTCTGCCGGATACCTGCCGGATGCAAGCAGAGAAATTGCGGGCTTTAGGAATAGAGGTAGAAGAGACAAGAAAACCCTTCACAGCGACCGTAGAGAAGTACATGGTTACCAGATATAAGAAAGCTACCAAGGAATGGGAAGAGATTTATCCGGTCACAGTATCTACACGGACGGTAAAGGAAAAGAAGAGTTTCCCAGCAGGTTGTTTCATCATTCGTCTTTCACAGAAGAATGCAAACCTTGCGGCAACACTGTTAGAACCGGAATCCGTGAATGGCTTTGTCAATTTCCAGGTGATTCATACGGAGTTTGGGAAAGAGTTACCGATATACAGGAAAGGTTTCTAACTCCATTCCGATTCATTGTACATCAAATCAATTAATTCTTTTTTGACGGGATATGAACATAATTTCCCCTCCTGATTCGCATGAATAATATAAGTTTCAGAGGTTAAGCCGCCGCATCGCCACTTTTATCTCTTTTCGCTACGACGGTTAAGGAAAATTGTAGTAGGTACTTATTCTTTCCACCATGGAGAAAGTTGCTTTCCATCACGGGGAAACTTTCTTTCCACCATGGTGGAAAGAAAGAAACTCCACGGTGGAAAGAATAAATGTTCGGATGGAAATGATGTGTACTGGTTTTAGTTTGATGTGTACTGGTTTTAGTTGACAACTTCGTTTGTTATAACTGGATTAGTTTACTCAATATACTTTAATATCTAAAGAGGTTTACTTTTGTTTTTCTTATTCCTATTTTAGTTGTCTTTTGTTGGTGCTTGCAAATTTATGCATCTTCCTTTATTTACGCAAGCCTTCTTCAGGAAAATGTAATGTTGCCAACAAACAAGAACTCTTCGGTCGGGGATCGCCCTAGCGGCAAGGGGCGGGCCCCCCCGTCCCGACGAGCGGGTATTATGCTGTAAATCCTACCGTTTCTCTGAGCACTTCCATAGGTGTCCTCATGTTTATCCCTTGATGAGGCCGCACATGATTATATACATATACAGCATCTTCAATGCGCTTGCTTACTTGCTCGAAGCTCTCATCATCACAGTCGAATAGCCAACCGTTTTTAATGGTGTTGTTCATTCTTTCAGCCAATGCATTATGCAAAGGATCACCACACTGCGTCATACTGATGTTGATTTGATGCTCTTTAAGCCTCTCTACATATTTATTTGAGCAATATTGGACACCCCGGTCGGAATGATGAATAAGAGTGCTCATGTCTATGTGATACTTCTCATAGAATGATATTGCCATCTCCAAAGCTTTCAAGGGCCCCTCCGTCTCAAGAGTTTTGTAAAGCGCATATCCAACGATGGCACGACTTGCCGCATCGGTAAGCAACGAGAGGTAAGCCCAGCCCTGACCGGTGTTTACGTAGGTTATATCCGCCACTACCATAGCGCCCAATCGCGTAGCGACAAATTTGGGCGCAACATTCAACAGATCGGGGTAGATATAGTAATTATGGTTCGAATTCGTTGTTTTAGGACGCTTGCGACTTGTACGTTGACACAAACCATTGGAGCGAAAAATGTCATAACAACGATCACGACCGATAACCATCTTTGGTCCAAACTTACTCACGCAGCAGGCGTATAACTCGCGCATACCAGCTTTGGGCATGAGCTCCAACAGTTCCTTGCAGTACAACACGATGCTTGTGGTAAGGATATCAACCTCCAAATGCCGGTTCACATGCTTGTAATAACCTTGTCGGGTTATGCCGAAGTAATCACAGAGGAACTTTATACAACCATGTTTGCGTCGGGTTGAGTGCCTCTGTGACAAGGTGTCGATTACTTGGCATCGGAGTTTTTTCGTACCTTGATATGATACGTGGATTCAGCAAGATTGATGAGTTCTTCGCACGCCTCATGACGTAAACTCTCATCAGCAAGAGCCCGATGAAGTTTACGGTTCTCAGCACGCAATAGCGATAGTTCTTTCTGGAGCTCAGAAATACTAGAATCAATAGCATCGCTATTTACCGGTTTAGGTGATATACCCATAGCTTTGTCTTCCATTTGATACTTGTTAAGCCAATAAGTAAGAAGCTTGGCACAAAAGCCGTTACGCTTACAAAACTGAGATTTGCTCTCGGGACTTGATAAATACTCACGAATATAAGACATTCGTTCATCATCACTGTAATAGTTGTACTTCTTTTTCGAATATTTCATCTTTATTTTCAATTTTTGAAGTGTCAACTTATTCAGTACACTACAGAAAAGGCTAACCGTTGGAAGGGAAAAAGTATAGGAATGCCTAAGAACGGAGTTAGCTATTGCATTTAGTTCATTTTTGTACGGTTATGAACTAAAGTACATTTGGGCATAATTTACATCACAGCTATAAATTCCATCTTTACAAATAGTAGAATTCCAAAGATCGCTGTTATCTTTACCTTGTCTAAAAACGGTATATAATATTTGCTATATAAATAACCCAAATTATGATATTATTATATGAAATAGATTTATATGAAGTTTGATGATAAAAATAATATAATCATCTACCAAGATGATAATGGTGTGCCCAAAGTCAATGTACGGTTTGCTGATACCGATGTGTGGCTCACGCAACAACTTCAGGTAGCGACACGCTTCAGGCGTTGGGCTACCGAACGATTACATGAATACATTCAAAAGGTATTTGCAATAGATGATGAATGCAACTTCCTAAAAACAATACTGACTAAAATTGCTTCAGTCCCTCCAATGCCTCACCAACCACACCAAATCCCTTACCGTCTCTTGAATCCTCCACCACAGTACTTTCAGCCTTGGAGGTCGGTGCATCGGCAAATACAGTCTCCACAAACCACTTTCCAGATCGAGAATAAAATACACTTTCCCGCGGCACATCACATACAGAAAATCACCTTTCACAAAGGTACTGAACACAGAATCCAGCGGTATTTTACATCCACATTTTTCTTCCGGAAAGTCTTTACAGGGAGGTTCCAGCTTGATGCTGGCATAGTCGGAGTCGAGCGTAAAACCATATTTTATACTTAATGGGTAGAGCACTTCCCATATCTCGTGTTTCCTCTGTTCTACCATGCAATGGATGACCTCTGTTATCATTTCATCCTTCGGGGTATTCATGTCTTCTTCGGATTTTAAATATTTAAAATCGCCCTCATCCCCCTTATACAAAAAGAAGTCGGACGTATAGTTCATATTTATCCAAGGAGAGGTACTGGTATACCCACAGAACCAATAAATACGCTTGCACGCCCGACCCTATATGGTCTGCGTGAAACATCTTTATTGAAGTTCTGTTTCTTGACTTAAATAAAATTACCAGTTTTCTCCTTGTCAAAAATAGCTTCAACATGCCGCATTTCTCTTCGGCTAATGCAAAGATAGATGAATTGCAGTGAATAGCCAAAAGAAGAATGCTTTTTTATTGAATCAGGATATCCCCCCCAAAAAAGTAGTCAGTGCCCCAAACACCCGTTATAAAAGTACATCCGCGAAGGTCATAGTACTCCGAGGCAGGCACAGCCTAACGATGCCGTGAACAAATGGGAGTAAATCAAAAGAATCATGCACAACGATTGACTGATTTCCAGTAGAAAAAGACAGTCGGAAGCAGTAGTCTGAAAGCTAAATTTGAAGAAGAAATAAAAAAAATATCATTTTTTGCTTGCATATAAGAGAAAAGTATTACTTTTGCCACGAATTAAGAATCAAAAAGAAAACGAAAGTATGAATTTGTTTACTTATGCATATTACTTCTTTTTTTACTTTTACTTTAGCCAGAAAGTAGAGCGGGAGTTTGTATGTGTCAAGTGACAGTGATGCTTAAGAACTGAATAGAGAACTAAAGTAATATACTTAATCCCGCTCCATTGTATGGAAGCGGGATTTTTTTTTAAAGAAACAGTATGAAAAGAATAGCCATTCAAGGAACATTAGGGTCGTATCACGACATTGCCGCACACAAGTACTTCGAAGGAGAAGAAATAGAGTTAATCTGTTGCGCTACTTTTGAGGATGTGTTTGCAGCCGTAAAGAAAGACAGCAAGACCATAGGAATGTTGGCGATAGAGAATACCATTGCAGGCAGCCTGTTGCACAACAATGAGTTGCTGCGGCAGAGCGGCACACAAATCATAGGCGAATACAAACTACGCATTTCACACAGCTTTGTCTGCCTGCCCGACGAGGACTGGAACGATCTGACGGAAGTCAACTCCCACCCCATCGCACTGATGCAATGCCGCGAGTTCCTTGCCCAGCACCCGAAAATGAAAGTAGTGGAAGCGGAAGACACCGCCCTCAGCGCCGAAATCATCAAGCGGGAAAACCTGAAAGGACACGCCGCCATCTGCTCCAAGGCTGCTGCCGAGCGTTACGGCATGAAGGTGTTGCAGGAAGGCATCGAAACAAACAAGCACAACTTCACCCGTTTTCTGGTAGTTGCCGACCCTTGGCAGGTGGACGAGATACACCGCCATCCACACCCGGAAACCAACAAGGCAAGCATGGTATTCACACTGCCCCACACGGAAGGGAGCCTCTCGCAAGTACTGTCCATTCTTTCGTTCTACAGCATCAACCTGACCAAGATACAGTCGCTGCCCATCATCGGGCGGGAATGGGAATACCAATTTTACGTAGACGTCGTCTTCGACAACATGCTGAGATATAAACAATCCATCGCGGCCATCACACCGCTAACCAAAGAACTTAAAATATTAGGCGAATATGCAGACGGAAAATCAAACATCTAAGATTAAGCCCGCCGACCGGTTGGCCAGCGTGAGCGAATACTACTTCTCCAAGAAGTTGAAAGAAGTGGCACAAATGAATGCCGAAGGAAAAGACGTAATCAGCCTCGGAATCGGCAGCCCTGATATGCCTCCCGCGGAAGCAACCATACAAACCCTGTGTCGCGAAGCACAAAACCCTGACGGACACGGTTATATGCCTTATATCGGCATCCCCGAACTTCGCCGCAGCTTTGCCGCCTGGTATAAGAAATGGTACGGCGTGGAGCTGAATCCTAATACTGAGATACAGCCGCTCATCGGCTCGAAAGAAGGTATCCTGCACGTCACACTCGCCTTCGTCAATCCGGGCGAACAGGTATTGGTTCCCAATCCGGGTTACCCCACTTATACCTCACTGAGCAAGATACTGGGCGCGGAAGTCATCAACTACAACCTGAAAGAGGAAAACGGCTGGATGCCCGACTTCGACGAACTGGAAAAGATGGACATGAGCCGCGTAAAGCTGATGTGGACCAACTATCCGAACATGCCGACCGGAGCTAACGCCACCCCGGAACTTTATGCAAAACTGGTGGACTTTGCACGCCGCAAGGACATCGTGATTGTAAACGATAACCCGTACAGCTTCATCCTGAACGACCATCCCCTCAGCATCCTCAGTGTGCCGGGCGCCAAAGAGTTTTGCATCGAGTTCAACTCCATGAGCAAGAGCCACAATATGCCGGGCTGGCGTATCGGTATGCTGGCAAGCAACGCCGACTTTGTGCAATGGATACTGAAAGTGAAGAGCAACATCGACAGCGGTATGTTCCGCGCCATGCAACTGGCAGCCGCCAACGCCTTGGAAGCCGAACAGGAATGGTACGACGGAAACAACAAGAACTACCGCAACCGCCGCCATCTGGCAGGGGAAATCATGCATGCACTGGGATGTACATACGATGAAAAACAGGTAGGTATGTTCCTCTGGGGAAAAATTCCCGATAGCTGCGCCGATGTTGAAGAACTGACTGAAAAGGTGTTGCACAACGCACGCGTGTTCATCACACCGGGATTTATCTTCGGAAGTAACGGAAAACGGTATATCCGCATCTCGCTTTGCTGCAAAGACCATAAATTGGAAGAGGCATTGAAGCGTATCAGGGAGATGAAGTAATATATTTACAGAAGACACAGAGAAATATCTATACAATAAAAATATAATTGAACAAAAATAAAAGAATATGGAACTTGAATTAGAATCGATTTTGCTGCCGGGTATTGAGGACAAACGCCCCATGATAATTGCAGGTCCTTGCAGCGCCGAGACAGAAGAACAAGTAATGTGCACTGCCAAGCAACTGGCCGAAAAGGGAATGAAGATATTCCGTGCCGGAATCTGGAAACCGCGTACCAAACCGGGTGGGTTCGAAGGTGTAGGCGTAGACGGTCTGGCATGGCTGAAAGAGGTGAAGAAAGAAACCGGAATGTACGTTTCTACCGAAGTAGCCACTTCGAAGCATGTATACGAGTGTCTGAAAGCAGGTATCGATATCCTTTGGATTGGCGCACGCACCACTGCCAACCCGTTTGCCATGCAGGAAATTGCCGATGCACTGAAGGGCGTGGATATTCCTGTGTTTGTGAAGAACCCGGTAAATCCGGATCTGGAACTCTGGATCGGTGCCCTGGAACGTATCAACAATGCCGGTCTGAAACGTCTGGCAGCCATCCACCGTGGTTTCAGCAGCTATGACAAGAAGTTGTACCGCAACCTGCCGCAATGGCATATCCCCATCGAGTTGCGTCGTCGCATCCCGAACCTGCCGATCATCTGCGATCCCAGCCACATCGGTGGTAAGCGCGAACTCATCGCACCGCTTTGCCAGCAGGCTATGGACCTCGGTTTCAACGGTCTGATTATCGAAAGCCACTGCAACCCGGATTGTGCATGGAGCGATGCTTCACAGCAAGTGACTCCGGACGTACTGGATTACATCCTGAACCTACTCGTCATCCGTAAAGAGACACAGACCACGGAAAATCTCAGTGAACTGCGCAAGCAGATTGACGAGTGCGACAACAACCTGATGCAGGAACTTGCCAAGCGTATGCGTGTGGCGCGTGAAATCGGTACGTTCAAGAAAGAGCACGATATGACAATCCTGCAAACGGGACGTTACAATGAGATTCTGGACAAACGCGGTTCACAAGGCGTGCTTCTGGGCGTGGATTCGGAATTTATCAAGAAGGTATTCGAGCTGATACACGAGGAGAGTGTGAGGCAACAAATGGAAATAATTAATAAGTGACAAGCTACAAGCTACGAGTAGCTGCGCCATCATACCGCAGGATACTCGTAGCTTGTAGCTCGTAACTCGTAGCTAATAACATTAGATTTATGCGTATTTTAATACTCGGAGCCGGCAAGATGGGCTCTTTCTTTACAGATATTCTAAGTTTCCAACATGAAACGGCAGTGTTCGACGTGAATCCGCACCAGTTGCGTTTTGTCTACAACACGTATCGTTTCACCACGTTGGAAGAGATAAAGGACTTCGAACCGGAGTTGGTAATCAATGCCGCCACGGTAAAGTATACATTAGATGCATTCCGCAAGGTGCTGCCCGTGCTGCCCAAGGATTGTATTATCAGTGATATTGCCTCGGTGAAGACAGGATTGAAGAAATTCTATGAGGAAAGTGGTTTCCGCTATGTATCGTCGCATCCGATGTTTGGCCCTACGTTTGCCAGCCTCAGCAATCTGAGTAGCGAAAATGCTATCATCATCAGTGAAGGTGACCACCTGGGAAAAATTTTCTTCAAGGACCTTTACCAGACGCTCCGCCTCAATATCTTCGAATATACTTTCGACGAGCATGATGAGACGGTAGCTTATTCTCTGTCTATTCCTTTTGTCTCTACGTTTGTTTTTGCAGCGGTGATGAAGCACCAGGAAGCTCCGGGTACTACGTTCAAGAAGCACATGGCTATTGCCAAGGGTTTGCTGAGTGAGGATGATTATTTGCTTCAGGAAATTCTCTTTAATCCGCGCACTCCCTCGCAAGTGGAAAATATTCGCCTGGAACTGAAGAATTTACTGGAAATTATCAGTACGAAGGATGCGGAAGGGATGAAGCAGTATCTGACGAAGATTAGGGAAAAGATAAAATAGACAGGTGGGATTAAGGGATTGGGAAGACTACCGAGTTAGGTAGAGTTAGGTTGAATTCCGAACTTATAAATTATCTATATAAATAGAAAGTTATTACTTTCTATTTATTTATTTTACTCATGAAAGTTTAGAATCCTACCTAACTCTACCTAACCCATATCACCAATCTTCTAAAAAACATGGTTATAAATTAAAAAAAAGTGGCGGTAGATTCTGAAAACTACACGTAGTTTTCAGAATCTACCGCCACTTTTTATGTATGTTGCCTTATCGGGAAGATGGCGGTCGGTTCACCGACACAGACTTTGCCAGACTAACATGAAGCAAATCACAATAAGGATTATTCCGTTGTGAAAACATTAGGTTCCCTCGTCCTCAACGGGGGATTTTTTTTATCTTTGCATTCGCAAAAACAATTATCCAATGATAGACCAACCTACCATAGACAGAATTCTGGATGCCGCACAGATTGTAGACATTGTATCGGACTTCGTTACGTTGCGCAAACGAGGTGTGAACTATGTAGGCTTGTGTCCGTTCCATGATGACAAGACGCCATCTTTCTATGTGTCGCCTTCCAAAGGGTTGTGCAAATGCTTTTCCTGCGGTAAAGGTGGCAATGCGGTGCACTTCATTATGGAGCACGAGCAGATGAGCTACCCCGAAGCTCTGAAATATCTAGCAAAGAAATACGGTATCGAAATAAAGGAGCGCGAACTGTCCAGCGAAGAGAAGCTGATGCAGAGCGAACGTGAAAGTCTGTTCATCGTGAATAACTTTGCACGTGATTACTTCCAAAATATACTTAAAAACCATGTGGACGGACGCAGCATTGGTATGGCATACTTCCGCAACCGTGGTTTCCGGGATGATATCATCGAAAAGTTCCAGTTAGGCTATTGCACCGAAAGTCACGATGCTATGGCTCAGGAAGCCATCAAGAAAGGATTCAAGAAAGAATATCTTGTCAAGACAGGACTTTGCTACGAAACGGACGATCACCGCTTGCGCGACCGCTTTTGGGGACGTGTTATTTTTCCGGTACACACACTTTCCGGTAAGGTAGTCGCTTTCGGCGGGCGCGTGCTTAGCAGTGCGACGAAGGGAGTCAAGGTTAAATATGTCAATTCTCCCGAATCGGAAATCTATCATAAGAGTAATGAGTTGTATGGCATTTATTTTGCCAAACAGGCGATTGTGAAACAAGATCGCTGCTTCCTGGTGGAAGGATACACGGACGTTATTTCCATGCACCAGTCAGGTGTGGAGAATGTGGTTGCCTCTTCGGGAACGGCACTGACTCCAGGGCAAATCAAGCTCATTCACCGCTTCACCAATAACATTACGGTACTCTATGACGGTGACGTGGCAGGTATCAAGGCTTCTCTCCGTGGTATCGACATGCTGCTGGAAGAAGGAATGAATATCAAGGTTTGCTTACTTCCCGACGGGGAAGATCCGGACTCCTTCGCCCGCAAGCACAACGCTACGGAGTTCCAGAAATTCATACAAGACAATGAAACAGACTTTATACGTTTCAAAACTAATCTTCTGTTGGAAGATGCTGGAAAAGATCCTATCAAACGTGCGGAGTTAATTGGTAATCTTGTACAAAGTATATCTATTATTCCGGAGGCGATTGTCCGCGATGTATATATTAAAGAATGTAGCCAACTGCTTCGTATAGAAGACAAGCTACTGGTTTCGGAAGTTGCCAAACGACGCGAAACTCAGGCTGAAAAGCAGGCGGAACAAAGAAACCGGGAAATAAGAAAGAATAATGCAGCCCGCGATGCTGCACAAGCACCGCTTCCCGACGGAATGCAAGCACCCTACCCTGAAGACATGCCTCCTTATCCCATGGATGGAGAAATGCCTGACAGCGGTGCACCGCTTCCACCGGAAGCTGCCGAATACGTATCGTATATCCCACAAGAAGGAAAAGAAGGACAGGAATTCTACAAATACGAGCGCCTTATCCTGCAAATGGTAGTACGCTACGGAGAGAAAGTATTGTGTAACGTTCCCGATGAGGAAGGAAAAGAAATTCCCATCACAGTAACGGAATACGTAGTCAATGACTTGAAAGAGGATGAATTAGCTTTCCATAACCCGCTGCACAGGCAGATGTTGACGGAAGCGGCAGAGCATATACATAATGAAGGATTCATCGCAGAACGGTATTTCCTGGCGCATCCCGATCCTATCATCAGCAAGCTAAGTACAGAGTTGATTGCCGACCGCTACCAACTGAGTAAATATCACTCCAAAGCCCAAAGATTAGTGACCGACGAGGAACGCCTATTCGAATTGGTGCCTACGCTCATGATTAATTTCAAGTTCGCCATCATCAGTGAAGAAATGAAACACATGATATATGCCTTACAAGACCCTGCCGTAGCCAATGATGAAGAACAATGCACCTCTATCATGAAACGCTACTCAAAACTGCGTGAGATCAAAAGTATTATGGCTAAACGATTGGGAGACAGAGTTGTACTCGGTTAAATCACCTTACTCCTAATGATAACGATAGTTCCTCATACAGAAACGACAGTTTCCCCTTGAGGGAACGCGCGTTTCCTTTAATGGGAACGACAATCCCCCTTCACGGGAACTTCAGTTTCCTTTCATGAAATAAGCTATGGGATTGTTATGTGAATGAATTCTGACGAATGAGGTTCATAAACTCTTCACGAGTCTTTGCCTGATTGAAAGCACCTGTAAAATCGGAAGTGGTCGTTATGGAATTCTGCTTTTCAACCCCACGCATCTGCATACACATGTGCTTGGCTTCCACAACCACCATTACGCCCAGGGGATTCAGTGTTTCCTGGATGCATTCTTTAAT
Organism: Bacteroides sp. MSB163; assembly: GCF_036416795.1. Taxonomy (NCBI): domain Bacteria; kingdom Pseudomonadati; phylum Bacteroidota; class Bacteroidia; order Bacteroidales; family Bacteroidaceae; genus Bacteroides; species Bacteroides maternus. The sequence continues at coordinate 249,810 of NZ_CP143867.1, forward strand.
CTGGAGCGTCATGCGTTCCTGCACCTGAAGGCGATGGGAAAAGATATCCACTACACGGGCAATCTTGCTCAGCCCTGTAATATAACCGTTGGGGATATAAGCCACGTGCGCTTTTCCGTAGAACGGAAGCATGTGGTGTTCGCAAAGTGAGAAAAAATCAATGTCTTTCACAATCACCATCTGACTGTATTCTTCCTTAAACTTGGCAGAGCGGAGCACTTCGTGCGGGTCCATGAAATAGCCTTTTGTCAAACTCAGCATAGCCTTTGCTACACGTTCGGGGGTTTTCAGTAGTCCTTCGCGTTCGGCATCTTCGCCCAATAAAGTTATAATACGCTGATAGTGTTCTTTCAGTTCATCCAGTGCAGGAGATACGATTTCTTCTTTTCCTAACATGAGTAAGTTTTTATAAGGGGATATTTATCTGCTCTTTCACAATAGAAACTTCTTTGAATACGCCTGTAGCACGCAACTGGCGCATCATGGCATCCGCTTCTTCAATACTGCGGAAGTCTCCTACACGGCACAGCCAACGGGGAGAGTTGAAAGAGGTATAAACAGAAAGTTCCGGGAAATATTCTTTGATTCGTGAGCCCACAGCGTGAGCTTCGTTCTTGGCTCTACTGGTATTGTTTCCGGCATACACCTGTACACGGAAACCCTGACTTTTAAGCACTCTGTTTTCCGTTCCGTTGGGAATATATTCCTGACCTATCAAGGCCTCAATGCGGGCATCCTGATGGATGGTTACCTTACCCTGTCCCGGCACATTGCGTTCCAAACTCTTCACAATGTTATTCTGCGCCGAAACAAAAGCGGCGAAAGCAAAGCATGCAATTAAAAGTAAACCAAGCTTCTTCATAATGAATAATATAATAATAGACGGTTGATAATATGATTATAGAGACTGATAACCGACAACCGGCACTTCACCGGTTATCAATTATCAATCTTCCATTATCTATTAATTAAAAGCATCAATGATACCCTTGAAGTCTGCCGCCTTCAGAGCTGCACCACCAATCAAGCCACCATCAACGTCAGGATTAGCGAACAATTCCTTAGCGTTAGACGGTTTAGCGCTACCACCGTAAAGGATAGAGCAGTTGTCAGCAACTTCCTTACCGTACTTGTCAGCAATTAATGAACGGATGAAAGCGTGGATTTCCTGAGCTTGGTCGGGAGTAGCAGTTTTACCTGTACCGATAGCCCAAACCGGTTCGTAAGCCAATACGATCTTAGAGAAATCTTCAGCAGACAGAGAGAATACGGAAGCCAACTGAGCGGCAACTACTTCATTCTGCTTGTTAGCTTCGCGTTCTTCCAGCACTTCACCGATACAGAAGATCGGAGTCAGGCCGTTAGCCAAAGCCAATTTTACTTTTTCTTCCAGAATGGCAACTGTTTCGCCATAGTAAGCACGACGTTCTGAGTGACCCAAGATTACATATTTAGCGCCTGTAGAAGCAACCATAGCAGCTGAAACTTCACCAGTGTAAGCACCTGATTCTTTGTCAGCACAGTTTTCAGCACCTACGCCAATCTTAGCGGGGTCTACCAACGGAGTAACCGATGCCAGGTGGATAAAAGGAGTACAGATGATTACATCACAGTTAGGCTTTTCGTTAGCCAATACTTCATTCAGTTCTTTTGCAAGAGCAATACCCTCCTGAAGGGTTTTGTTCATTTTCCAGTTTCCTGCAACAATGTTTTTTCTCATTTTGTTTTTTATTTATTAAAAGGGTTAATGTATTTTTGATTTATAATTTGTGATTTATGGCTGAGGAAGCTCTTGCTTATCACTCATCACTCCATTGCTAATCACTTTATTTTTCGCTCTCTTTCTTTCCCTGCGCTTCACAACCAGGATGTCCACGCCGATAACCATCAGCAACGGAATGATAAACCACAAAAGAACGTAACCAATCGTGCGCAAATCACTTTCTTGTTTCTGCTGACCGAGTTCCAGTTTATCCAGACTATCCGTCAACACGTATTCATCCGGCAAGCTGTTATCACTCCACTTATTCAGAATTACGCCATCCTTTATCAGCATCAGTCCGGGATTGGAACGGATAATAGTCTTCAAAGTGATGTCGTCCGTCTGGCAGAAAGGATATTCAGCACCGGTCTTGTCACGCCACAATTCTATTTGTTCCTCCGGCGAAGAAGTCAGGGCATAAAAGCCGTAACCATGCTCCACACTATAATCATAGATCTCGTTAATAAGATCTATATCGCTATCGTCAGCTTTTTCAATACGATGAGCTACCAACAGGAATGTATATCCCTTATCGGATAAAATGCTATCGGTCAGATCCTCTCCGGTTTCCAGACTTACAATAGAGAAGTCGTGAATCGGAGGCTCGTATCCTTTTTCCTTCAACACCGTACGTGTTTCAACAAACGTCCATGTGCTATCCGGGTAATTATCCAGTGTAAATTCCTGCTTTTTTCCGTCTTTCTCCAGAATGAACTTGCTCTCAAACACACTGGGTTTTGCTCCTTCGGGTATTTCCATGCCTTCTTTGATATTCTTTCCGATCTTGTAAGGACGGAAATCCAGAATAGGCAGATTGTCCAGGCAATAGAACGAAAGCACAAACACGAAAAAGAACGTATACATGGAAATCATCCATGCCATTTTTGCCGTAATAAAGGGGATAATTTGTTTTCCACCTTTGAAGACAGATACGGCTGCAATAAACAATACTACATTCTTGCCAAACGTTTCCCAGTTTGTCAACACCCATGCATCACCGAAACAACCGCAATCGGACACCGGATTCACTAACGCCAGATACAGTGTCAGCGGTGTCATCACGATCATCAGCATCAGTGCCAGAGTTGTAGCAAACCTCCGCCGTATACCAAAGAACAGGAAAACTCCCACTGAAAATTCCAACGCTGACAATACGATGGCAAACAGTAACTGCAAATATGTAGGAAACCATGCAGCCATTCCAAAAGCCGTCAGATAATCCTGAATCTTATAAAAAGAACCTAACGGATCGACTGCCTTCACAAAGCCGGAAAAGATGAATACCACCGCCAGTAAAAAGCGGCAAACATTCACCCAGCTCTTCCACATTATATGTTTCTGCTTAGTCTCCAAATTCAATCTTAATCAAACCGAATACGGAATAATTAATCATGTCCATATAATTAGCATCCACTCCTTCCGAAACCAAAGTCTGTCCTGACAGGCTTTCAATCTGTTTCGTACGGTAGATTTTCATCAATATCAGATCAGTGTATGAACTGACACACATGCTGCGCCATGCCTCATCGTAATCATGATTCTTAGCAAGCATCAGCTCCAATGAAGTTTTAGCATATTTGTCATACAATGCCATTGCCTCTTCATTCGTGATATCGGCTGATTCCGCATATCCCAGCTCCAGCTGTATCAATCCGATAATACCATAGTTGACTATCGCAATGAACTCGGAACGTATTCCTTCGTCCACCAACGTCACTCCTTTGGTTTCAATACTCCTGATACGATTAGCTTTAATGAATATCTGATCAGTCACGGAAGCCGGACGGAGAATACGCCATGCCGGACCGTAATCATGTAGTTTCTTGGAGAACAAATCACGACAGATGGCAATGACATGTTCAAATTGTTGTTTGGTATCTTTCATTTCCTTACAAATTGGTTGCAAAGGTAGAAATAATTAAAGAAAAAAGAAAAGAGGGCACTCTAAATTATATTAAAGTGCCCTCTTCTTTATGGGTTTATTGATATCTTACGAACAACGTAATACCTGTCCCGGACGTAAGATTGTTTTCCGTGTAATGCGATTCAACTGACAGAGCTTGTCAATAGATACTCCCTGACGGGATGCAATCTTAGACAATGTATCGCCACTCTTCACTTTATAGAACAAACCTTCACCGGAAGCCATGCTGCGAGCAGTTCCTTTTGAAGTCTTGGTCTTAGTGAAAGTATAATGATCAGCAACAACGTCTTGCTTTTCAAAGTCGAACATTAAAGCGGGGTCGATAGGAATTCCCAGGAAACGGGTTTCAAAGTGAAGATGCGAACCGGTAGAACGTCCGGTATTGCCACCTAAAGCGATAGGCTCTCCGGCTTTAACCAATTGATTAATTTCTACGATCTGTTTGGATAAGTGTCCGTAAACAGTTTCCAGTCCATTGTCATGACGAATAACGATATACTTACCATAGCCACGGCGTCCCTGATTCTTTACTACGCGTACTTTACCATCAAAAGCAGCTCGAATCGTATCACCGATGAATACTTTAACATCCAAGCCATAGTGCATTCTGCGTCTTCTGGGGCGATAACCGAATACATCGGTAATCTTCGTATGCGTTGTAGGCATACAGAACCCTGTCAGGTCCACTTTATAGCTTTCAGGAACGATAGCATCGCCATAAGCTTGTACATACTCATTATTCCAAGTCGGATATAGACTTAGACCTGGATAAGCAGATTGTTCAGCACGTATCTGTTTCTGTAAAGCCAACGAGTCAACGCTCTTTAGTTTCCTGTCGATGGGGGCTTGTCGGGCAATCAAATCCTGAGAAAAAGAATTCAGGCTGACCATTGCCGTCGCAGCTATTAGGATCGTTTTAATGCAATTGAAATTCATTCCGTTTCGTCATTCTTTTAAAAAATTCTCCCAAAGGTAGTATTTCTTCTCTAAATGAAAAGGCTGTTCTTAACTATTTTTTCGGTAAGGGACTAAAAGATACATATTAAAACATTCCCTAACTCCCTGTATATCGGAAAGTTAAGAGCTAACATGTTTTACAACATAAAAATGCAAATAAAGTGTATGTTTAACCGTTATTCAACTAATGGAAGCCCAATTAACGTTAGTTTTCCGAAGTGCCTTTAGCTGACGCCACAGGATTTCATTCTCCGGACGAATACCAGTAGGATCAGCATCCACCACTTCTTCAGCAACATTGCGCACATATTGCAGCAGTTGTCCGTCGCGCGCTATATCGGCAATTTTCAGGTCGAAGGCAATACCGCTTTGCTGTGTGCCTTCCAAATCACCGGGACCTCGTAGCTTCAGATCGGCTTCAGCTATTTCAAAGCCGTCATTTGTCCGCACCATAATTTCCAGGCGCTTGCGGGTTTCCTCTACCAACTTGTATCCGGTCACTAAAATACAATAAGACTGTTCTGCTCCACGACCTACACGACCACGCAACTGATGGAGCTGTGACAAACCGAAGCGCTCTGCATTCTCAATAATCATCACGGAAGCATTCGGCACATTTACGCCCACCTCAATCACTGTAGTCGCTACCATTATCTGTGCTTCGCCCGAAACAAAAAGCTGCATTTGCGCATCCTTCTCAGCCGCTTTCATCTTGCCATGCACTTTGCAGACTTTACAATCCGGAAATTCCTCACAAATATGGAGGTAGCCTTCTTCCAGGTTCTTCAAGTCTATTTTCTCACTTTCCTTAATCAAAGGATATACAATATACACCTGTCTGCCCTCTGCAATCTGTCTATGAACGGATTGGTACAAGCTTACACGGTGCGCATCATATTTATGAATGGTCACAATAGGTTTACGTCCCGGCGGCAGTTCATCAATAACGGAGACATCAAGATCACCATATAATGTCATGGCCAGCGTACGTGGAATAGGGGTAGCTGTCATGACTAACACATGGGGTGGCTGTGCATTCTTAGTCCATAAACGTGCGCGCTGTGCCACACCGAAACGGTGTTGTTCATCTATCACGACCAGCCCCAGTGAAGAGAAATTCACGGTATCTTCTATCACGGCATGCGTACCGATCAGTATTCGTACATCTCCTGTTAACAGACCGGTGAGAATGGCTTCCCGCTTTTTTCCTTTCACAGAACCGGTCAGCAATTCCACGCGTATATCCATTCCGTACAATAACTCACGGATTGTTTCAAAATGCTGGTTAGCCAAAATCTCGGTAGGCGCCATCATACAAGCTTGGTAACCGTTATCCAACGCTATCAGCATACTCATCAGTGCCACCAGCGTTTTTCCACTACCTACATCCCCCTGCAACAGACGGTTCATTTGCTTACCGCTGCCCACATCCCGTCGTATTTCTTTCAGTACACGCTTCTGGGCACCTGTCAGTTCGAAAGGCAGATTCTTGGCATAGAAAGTATTGAATATCTCTCCTACCGTTTCAAATACATATCCACGGTATTTCCGTTGCCTGTCTTTGGCATAGCGGAGAATATTCAACTGCACATAGAAAAGTTCTTCAAATTTCAAGCGATATTGCGCTTTACGAAGCAATTCCGGATTTGCCGGAAAATGAATATTCATCAAGGCTTCCGTCAGCGGCATCAAATGATGTTCTGCCAGTATAGCGGGAGAAAGCGTCTCGGGCAACGGTTCGCGGAGTTGCTGCACTACGGCGCTCATCATCTTCTCAATTGCATGAGAATTGAGGGAACTCCGCTTCATTTTCTCCGTTGTATTATAATAAGGTTGCAATCCCATGGTCGAGAGCTTCAGTTCCGAAGCATTATCGATATCCGGATGAGCAATATTAATCCGTCCGTTGAAGACGCTGGGTTTACCAAATACAATATATTCCTGATGTACCTTATACTTACCGACGAGAAATTTAATTCCCTGAAACCAGACTAAGTCCACAATCCCCGTACCATCCGAAAAATGGGCAATCAGACGGCGCTGCCTACCTTCTCCAATCGTCTCAAAGCCCAGGATTTCACCTTTCAGCTGGATATAAGGCATCGTACCGTCTATCTCATGGATATAATAGACACGGCTACGGTCTACATATTTATAGGGGAAATAATACAATAAGTCGTGAAGGGAATAGATATTCAATTCCTTATTGAGTACTGAGGCACGTTGCGGCCCTACACCCGACAGGTATTTTATGTCACGAGAAGCTAAATCAAACATGAATCCAACAAAGCAGCGGCTATTTTCAAATCAAAGGGAGTCGTAATTTTAATGTTTTCCCGATTACCTGCCGCGAGGTATACAGATACTCCCATCGCTTCCACTACCGAAGCGTCGTCCGTAAAGAAAGAAGTATAAGGTTGTTCATAGGCCTGTTTCAGTAAATCGGCATCAAACACCTGGGGAGTCTGTACCAATTTATACTCATCCCGGCTGACGGTCACGCTTTCTTCTCCTTTGAGATGGCGTACAGTCTCCACCACATCTATCACGGGAATCACCGCCTTTTTTTCAGCCGCCAATTCATAACAACGGGCTATAACTTCCCGGGAAACAAACGGACGTACCCCATCATGAACACCAACCAATCCCGAAGTGGTTACGTGAGCCAATCCGTTCTTTACCGAATGGAAGCGGGTTTCACCTCCGTCCGCCACTGTATGCGGCAAAGAAAAAGAATGCTCCGCACATAGCTCTGTCCAATAAGACTGCTGGCTATGCGGGAGCACTAATATTATATGTATCTCCGGATTGTAGGCATAAAAGGCTTCCAAAGTACGCATCAGAACAGGTTTTCCACCTATAGGCAGAAACTGTTTGGGAAGTTCGCCTCCCATGCGCAACCCTTTACCACCGGCAACTATCAGAGCATACTGAACCATAAATCAATTAACACACATTGCCTCTTTCAATTCCTGAACTTTCTCTTTTCCAAGCATCATATCTACAACCGTCAGAGCAAATTCCATCGCAGCACCCGGTCCTTTTCCGGTAATGATGTTACCGTCTCTTTCCACCGGAGCACCTGTACATTCAGCACCTTCCAGGTATTGTTCGAAGCCGGGATAGCAAGTTGCCTTGCGGCCTTTCAACAAGCCAAGCTTACCCAATATCATAGGAGCGGCACAAATGGCAGCAATCGGTTTATTCTTTTCAGCAAAATCCAAGACCAGTTTCCGAAGTTCCGGGCACTTCTCCAAAGTAGCTGCTCCGGGCATTCCACCGGGTAAAAGAACTAAATCTGCGTCATAGAAATCACAGTTCACTACATTCTTATCGCAAAGCACCGGTACATCATGTGCACCTGTTACTATCTCATCGGGAGTCACCGTTATCATTTCCACGTTCAGCCCTGCACGTCTCATTACATCCACAGAGGTGAAAGCTTCCACTTCTTCAAATCCGTCTGCAAAAAAAACATAAACTGTACCCATAATTGTTCTCCTTATTATTTTAGTTTAAAGTAATATGTTATCGTTCCTGTCTGGTTATTCAGACCGCTTACAGCATTGAAGCGCGCTTTCTTAGCAGCATCTTCAGCCGCCTTCCGCAAGGCAGAATTTATGGTATTGGTCTTCCGGTCAATACTGGTAGCAATAACATGTCCTGCGGGATTTACAGTAATAGAAACCACCACAATCCCTTCATCCTGCACATTATATGCCGGACGCGGCAAACCTCCTTGTCCTATAGAACGTCCGCCGAGGTCAAAAGTTCCATAACCTCCCGTTCCGCTCGACGCGCCTTCCGGCGCATTTCCGGTGGGACTTCCCTGAATACCTGTTCCCTCAGTCGTACCTTTGCTTCCCATTTGTGCTCCTTTTCCGAAGGCACCTGCCACCCTCTTACGGGCCGCCTCTTCCGCCTCCCTGCGTTCCCGCTCGGCTTTAGCTTCCGCCAACTTCCGGGCTTCTTCCGCTTTCTCGGCTTCCGTCTTCTCCGGTTTTTCCGGCTTCTTCTTTACTTCTTCCTTTTTAGGTTCTGCTTTGGGCTTGATAACAACGGTTTCTTCATCCTCCTGTGTAAGCATCTCCTGCTCTACCGTTTCCTGCACTTTAGGGGCAACGGTCTCAGGCATCACATCCACTTTCACCAGGGAGGGATCAGCACTTCCAAATGCATTGGGCACTTCACCCAGCATTACCGGCATACCGTCTTCATCCTGCTGCTCCGGCAAAGCGAAGCCCACCAGTATCAACAGGAGAATGAACGCTACATGTACCAGTAGCGCACCTACCATTCCTATATATTTGCCTTTCTTCTTCGGATCCACCATTGCCATTTACTATTTAACCATTTACAATGTACAATTTACCCATCGTACATTTATTTTCCTTCAGGCGGGCGTGTAGCCAACACCATCTTGAACTTATTCTCATTGGCAATATTCAGCACTTTCACAATTTCCCTATAAGGCACAGCTTCATCAGCATAAAGCGCCACATACATTTCCGGTTCTTTCGCAGCGCACGATTGCAGGAAAGGAGTCAATTCTTCCAAAGAAATCGCCTGCTCCTTATCATTTCCAAACGCCGCATAAAAATTCAGGTCCTTATCGATAATAACCCGCGTCAAAGGCTTAGCCGACGTCTGCTGTTTTCCCTGCGGAAGCAACACCTTGATAGCGTTCGGCGAAACAACCGTAGACGTGATCATAAAAAAGATCAGCAACAGGAAGATGACGTCCGTCATGGATGCCATACTGAAATTGGGCGATATTTTAGCTCTACGTTGTAGCACGCTTAGTTCAATTATTAATTACTAATTATTAATTACTTAGGAAGCGGGTTCATTCAAGAGGTCCATGAATGCCATGGTTTTAGCCTCCATCTTATTCACCACGCCGTCTACCAGAGTCACGAGATAGTTATAGGCAAACATCGCAATAATACCCACTATCAAACCACCTACCGTAGTGATCATAGCTTCGTAGATACCGCCCGAGAGTAATGTGATATCGATATTGTTACCTGCATTGGCCATTTCGTAGAAAGCACGCACCATACCGGTCACTGTACCGAGGAACCCAATCATCGGCGCACCTCCGGAAATGGTTGCCATAATCGTCAATCCTTTTTCCAGTTTCGCTACCTCAATGTTTCCCACATTCTCAATGGCAGCCTGCACATCATTCACCGGACGTCCCAAACGGCTGATACCTTTCTCAATCATACGGGCAGCCGGAGTATTTACGCTGCGGCAATAGGCTATGGCAGCTTTTATTTCTCCATCCAGAATATAATCCTTTATCTTATCCATGAACATCGGGTCCTCTTTGCCGGCTTTTCTGATCACATAGTTGCGTTCGAACAAGATGTAGAAACAAAGAATGGACAGCAGTCCAAGAACGATCATAATCCAACCACCCTTGACAGCCATGCTCCATAAGTTCATCTCTTCAGGACCAGCTACCGGAGTTAATACCGGATTGGCGCCCGCAATAGAATCGGTCAGCGCCGGAGCCACTTGGGCTAATAACAACATTGCATTCATCAACGAAGACAGTTTTTATATTCCTGAATGGTACGTTCCAGTCCCAGATACAGAGCATCGCTTATCAGCGAGTGTCCGATAGAGACTTCATCCATCCATGGAATGTTTTGATATAAATAATTCAGATTCACCAAACTCAGGTCATGTCCGGCATTCAGACCCAGCCCCAGACTACGTGCCACTTTGGCTGCCTCTACAAAAGGAGCAACGGCGGCTTCCTTATTCTGCGGATAAGCGGTCGCATAGGGTTCGGTATAGAGTTCCACCCGGTCGGCACCAGCCTTGGCAGCATACTCTATCATCTCCACATCCGTCGATACAAATACGGAAGTACGGATGCCTGCATCATTAAATGTTTCGAGTACTTCAGTCAGAAATTCCAGATTCTGCTTGGTATCCCAGCCTGCATTCGAAGTCAGCTGAGTCGGACTATCCGGAACCAGAGTAACCTGATGCGGCTTCACTTTCAATACCAGATCAATAAATTCGGGGGCAGGATATCCTTCGATATTAAATTCAGTACGAAGCAACGGGCGAAGATCATACACATCCCTCTGGCGTATATGACGTTCATCAGGGCGTGGATGTACGGTAATTCCTTCCGCACCAAAGCTTTCACAATCCAGTGCTACTTTCACCACATTAGGGACATTCCCTCCACGCGCATTACGCAGCGTCGCAATCTTGTTTATGTTTACACTTAATCTAGTCATAATTCGGATCATAGTTTGCCGCAAATGTACAAATAATAGCGATACATTGGCAGCGTTCTGAGAAAAAAACACCATATTTGCATTTCATTAAGAAAGTACAGACGATGAAATTTGCCATATTTGGAAATACTTACCAAGCCAAAAAATCAACACATGCGGAAACTTTATTCCGCTTGTTGGAGCGGCGTAATGCCCAGCTTTGCATTTGCAGGGAGTTCTATAACTTCCTGACTTCCGACCTGCACATGACTATCGCTTCCGCCGAACTCTTTGACGGAGACGATTTTACAGCAGATATGGTCATCAGTATCGGGGGCGACGGTACGTTCCTGAAAGCAGCCAGTCGGGTAGGCAAAAAAAATATCCCCATTCTGGGCATCAATACCGGCCGCCTCGGTTTCCTGGCAGACATTTCTCCGGAAGAGATGGAAGAGACTTTCGATGAGATTTATAATAACCACTACAAGGTGGAAGAACGTAGCGTGTTGCAATTACATTGTGATGATAAAAAATTGATGGAATCGCCTTATGCACTCAATGAAATTGCAGTATTGAAACGCGATAGTTCTTCAATGATCAGCATTCATACTGCTATCAATGGTGCCCATCTCACCACTTATCAGGCGGACGGGTTGGTGGTATCCACCCCTACCGGTTCCACGGCTTATTCGCTGAGTGTCGGTGGTCCGGTTATCGTGCCTCATAGCAAAACGATTGCTATCACTCCGGTAGCTCCGCATAGTTTGAATGTCCGTCCCATCGTTATTTGCGATGATTGGGAAATCACCCTTGACGTAGAAAGCCGCAGCCACAGTTTTCTGGTTGCCATCGACGGTCGTAGTGAATCCTGCAAAGAAACAACCCGTCTGCGAATCTCACGGGCTGATTACAGCATTAAGGTAATCAAACGCTTCAACCATGTGTTCTTTGATACGCTTCGCAATAAGCTGATGTGGGGAGCGGATGTAAGATAAAAAAAAGAGCCGTTACCCGGACTTCAACTTCTCGGATAACGGCTTCTCTTCGTCTATCAACTATACTTAAAATGTCATAGCCTGCCCTCCAATCACACCTGCGATGGCAGTAGCAACAGCAATAATCACTTTTAAAATCACCTTCCAATTCGTTTTCTTCATAGCGATTTTCTTGATTTTCATTCTCAACTCCTATTTTTTAGTTCTTCTTATCCGAGCGGATTCTCATCCAGTCCTCCGCCACCTGAGTTACCACCCGAACCACTGTCTGATCCGCCTCCCGTAGGAACATTTAATAACTCTTTCAGATAATCGTCCAAACTAACCAGATCCAGTTTCTCACCGACACGAGTAGCGGCCTTGTTTATCTTTAACTCTTTATTAGCCTGAAAGCAAATACGAACACTGCCTACACTCTTGGCAGTTACATCTTCAGCCTTATCTTCTCCTTTCGATTTGGCGGCCAGCATAAACACACCCAACCCCGCAATATTCACCGTCTTGCCTTCCAGCAACTGCTCTTTCAACTTTTCCACGAAATTCTGCATAGTACTCCGGATATCACCGATAGAAAGCGAGGAACGATCCTGCATCTTCTGCGCAATGAAATCCAAGTTCACACTCTGTCCTAATGTCACTAACTGCGGAAAATACTTTTTGGGAGAATTCTCAACCCGAGGATCGGACGGTCTCTCCACCGTTCTAAAAATTACGCTCATACCTTTTTCATTTAGAGATTTAAATTCTATTTTAATTCACTCGTTTCGTTGATCAACGATGCAAAGGTGAGGATAAAATCTTAAATGAGAAGAAGAAAAAAGCATGTCAACGACGGTTTTTCTGAGAAAAGTTATAAACGCGTATAAAACAGAGATTTATGTACTCATTCATTTTCCTATTCTATCCACTAATATACCCGGCGTCAGATGTACTCCCTTATATTCCGTATCCAGATTAATATTAGCTATATAACGTAACTTAATTTTTTCATCATCAGCAAAATTAACCAACGAAGGAATACTTACGGGATTCTGCAAACGTTTAAACTTGCATTCCACAGCCAACTTTCTCATAGGACCATCCAACACAAAGTCCACTTCCGTACCACTTTGTGTACGATAAAAGTAAATTGTATCCGACGCCTGTCTATTTCTCCAAAGTTCTAACAGCACATAATTCTCAAACAAGGCACCATTATCAGTTCGGAATGCTATCTCATTGAAGCTATTATAAATGATATTACGCAATCCTAAATCACAAAAGTAGACTTTATTCATTTTACCAATAACCTTACGCTTATTGGTAAAATAAGGTTCTATCAGTTTTATGATATACATCTTCTGGAGTAAATAGATGTATTCTTCGCATCGTGCATATGGTAAGCCACTTTCACGGCTCAAATCATTTACATTTACAAGATTCCCTATCTGCACAGCTAATAAACGAAGCAGTTTATTAAAGCTGACAAAATGCTCATTGGCAATATAGTGCCGTACATCATTCAGCAGGTAAGTCTGATAAATGTCATTCAGCAATTCCACCTTTTCTTGCGGATTCTCGGTCAAAGCGGTGCGCGGAAGTCCGCCATAAATCAAGTACTCTTCATAGACCTGTTGCAAAGGAGCCACTAAAGCATCGTCATTCCCATCTTTCAATTCTTGTTGCAGGCGCCAAAGCTTTTCATCTTTAAACAACAGATATTCAGAAAAAGAGAGTGAAAGAACTTCTATCACACGTACACGTCCCGCCAAAGATTCTTCGATATTTTGAAGGATATCCAGACTTGAACTACCAGAACAAAGAATACGCAAATTATCATATTTATCAGTCAGCAGTTTCAACATAGTAGAAACTCCCTGTATAAACTGAAATTCGTCAAGCAGTAACAAGCCATTTAATTCTGCATTCAGATAAATTTTCAAATACTGCTCAATAGTACTGAACTGTTGGAAACGTGCGGCCACTTCCACATCTTGCCCATTCAGGAACAAAACATTACGAAAGTTTTTCGTAGGATATGCTTTCATTATAGATGTCTTCCCCACCTGCCGGGCACCTATCAACACTACAATCGGCACTAATCTAAATGCCGATTGAATTTTCTCTTTATAACTATTTCTTGCTATCATAACAAATTCTTTCCCTGCGAAAATAGTATTTTTTTTGCGTATTACCCAAAAATCCATAGGGAATTTTATTCAATTACTTCAAAAACATGGAGACTACTTTACGCAAAAGCCGCTAGCCGAAAATTCGGACAGCGGCTAAATATTTTCATTGCCAGCCATAAGCCTTTCGGGTGAGATTCCCCTTCTCTTCAATTGATCCCCCCAAATATGTCCTTCAGAAAGGATAGCTGTTTTTCCCGGAGTAAAGAAACCGCTTTTACCACCAATAACCTCCCCGAACTAATGCTTGACAAAGGAAGGCAACTTCGTCACCTTCATAACCCAACTTGATTGTTTTCATAGCACACTATTTTATGTTTCATCTTTCTACAAATCTTTTCCATTAAAAACAACAAATTCACAACTTATTATTATCAAAACAGCCGGAACCACTCCTTTTATAGAGCAATCCCGGCTGCCGCCTAAAACAAAGTAACCGCTGTTACCTGTCACTTTTCTTCTCTTAAACCTTCTTCTTACGGACTATTGAAGGTGCTCCTAGTTCCTCCCTTTCCAACACTTCCAGCCATCCGCTTTGCTCCAGTTCAAACAGAGCAGGATATACTCTTAATTTATCGGCACCGGAGTGTAAAATGATATCATCCACCGAAACTCCATTAGCAAACGCCCCTATGTAGTCAATGATACGCTGCGTATCTATTTCTTTATAATTCATATCAATAAGCATTCTTTTCTCCACGGAACATATTCACCACTGTCATCACCATAATACGAAGGTCCAGCAAGAAAGTCCAATTCTCAATATACCAAAGATCACGTTTCACACGTCCTTCCATCTGAGATACCTTTTTAGTCTCTCCGCGAAAACCTGTCACTTGTGCCCAGCCCGTAATGCCGGGTTTCACCAAATGACGCATCATATATTTATCCACCAGCTGGGAATATTCTTCTGTATGCTTCAACATATGGGGACGAGGACCTACAAGAGACATCTCCCCTTTAAAGACATTGATAAATTGGGGCATCTCATCCAGATTACTCTTTCTTAAGAAGTTACCGAATTTTGTCTTGCGCGGATCATTCTTCGTAGCCTGAATCTTATCAGAATCCTTGTTCACTTTCATCGAGCGGAACTTATAACACTGAAAAATCTCCCCATTTTCACCGTTACGGTCCTGCTTGAAAAATACAGGTCCCGGAGAAGTGATTTTAATGATCGTTCCCACAACAATATATAACATCGGAAAGACAGTTATCAGGAACAAAGAAGAACATAGTAGATCAAAACACCGTTTCATCCAACGGTTCATAGGTTTCTGCAAAGGCTCACATCGAATAGACAACACAGGCACATCCCCCAGTAAAGTCAACTGCAACTGCCGTTTCACATAATTGCGTAGAGAAGGTACACTATAAAAGCGGATCAGATTATTTTCACAATAACGAATAATGGATAAAATATCATCCTTGTACACAGCAGAAAGACCACAATATAATTCCTGAACTTCATTCTCAGAAAGCCATTCCTTCAACCTTTGCATTTCTGCTCGACAGAAAGATTCAGACAATGTGTCTCCCTCTACCCCATCCTTCGCAAAAAAGACTTTCTTTACTCTATACCCATAAGTCACATCACTTAGTACCTGATAAAGTTCGGCCATATTATCACCTCCACCTACCAGTACAACCGTGCGTACATTTTTTCCATGTTTGCGAACAAGTTTCACTATATGTCTTAGAGTCAATCTCCAGCCGACGAGTAAAGGCAGGAACAACAGATAAAAAGACAAAAGATAAATACGGGAAAAATTTCCAACTTTTATTAAAGCTAGCGCTGTTAAAAACACTACGATATGCAAAGTCACAGTTCCTAGCAAACGACCTACAATTTGTTCAGGACGAACAATCCGATAATGCAAAATCACTTTAAAAATTGAAATACAAGGCACGTA
This sequence comes from Bacteroides sp. MSB163, assembly GCF_036416795.1. Taxonomy (NCBI): domain Bacteria; kingdom Pseudomonadati; phylum Bacteroidota; class Bacteroidia; order Bacteroidales; family Bacteroidaceae; genus Bacteroides; species Bacteroides maternus. The sequence goes on from NZ_CP143867.1 coordinate 265,771, forward strand.
ACACAGATTTGACATTACCAGATAGGTTTTAAATGGAAAAGCAACAGCCGGCACATTTACCATTTTCAATAGAAAATATACTGCCAGTATCGAGAAGTTTAACAGCAGAAAATCACCAAGTATGGCGACGTCGCGGATGGATTCTGCCCGATCAGAAGTCAGCGGTTTCATAGTAAGTACGTTTTTATTAAGAAAGTGAGGATATTATCCTACGTTAGTTTTATACGGTCTTTACGTGTCGCTTAGTTGCCTGATGATTATTCATCATTTGTATAAATTTGTATTGTAATCAAAGGGAGAATCATATTCAGCCAACAGAGGATGCTTCAAATCTTTTTCACTCAGAATAACCTTGTTGGTCGGTATTCGCCAATCAATGCCCAAACTTCCATCAATCAGCTGAATACCACCATCCGACTGAGGAGCATAAAAATTATCACACTTGTACTGGAAAACGGCTATTTCCGTGAGTACAGAAAAGCCATGTGCAAAGCCACGAGGTATAAAAAACTGACGATGATTATCCTCAGATAATTCCACAGCCACATGCTGCCCGTAGGTCGGACTTCCTTTACGGATATCCACTGCTACATCCAAAACTGCGCCTTTTACACATCGTACCAATTTACTCTGAGTGTAAGGCATCTTCTGAAAATGAAGCCCGCGCATCACACCATAACTGGACATACTCTCATTATCTTGTACAAAGTTTATGGGCATAACTTTCTCATCAAATTCTAGTTGTGAGAATGATTCGAAAAAATAACCTCTCTCGTCACAAAAAATACGGGGTTCAATAATCACCACACCGTCTATCTCTGTTTTTATTATTTCCATTCTTCTATATTGATTTTTTCGACTTAATCCAGATATCATTATCCCATATTCTCCAACCACTTCCAATCTAAATATTTTCATACAAATTCAACATTAATCAAAAGTAAGAAACGAGAAGGTTAGCAAACGATTTATACATTAAGACAAGAGCGACAAATTATTTATTTCCAGTAATAAGAATCATAACAACAATCATATTACATCATTATTTTCATAAAAATGATGATTGAATTTATAGAATTAATTTATAGGTGATAAGAGTACAAAGAATCAATTCACAGACAATAAATATATTAGCAATTGTTCAAGTTTCATTTTTATGAAAAATATCGCCATTAAATACGACTCTTACAATAAATCGTTTCTGTCACTTATACTTTACTATACTAATATTTATTTTAAATGAATCTTGAAAATAATACCACACGAAAAATATTTCATTTTATTCAATTCACCTACAAAAGTTATATGTTCTCTCCAAATTGAGTAGCCCAAGCCAATGTTTACTTGATATTTTGTTCCTTTAGGATCAAAGGTCAAATCCTCTCTCACATCTGTATACCCAGGAACAATTTCCGACATAATATTCACCCCATTTAGCAATTTATGAAATAACGAACTATCGTCCAATAATTCAAACCGAAAATTTGCACCCGCAGCAGGGTCATTCAATTTATTATCAAGACGCTTACTATATATCCATGCAAAATGTACGCCTAAAGTACCAACATTTAAATAAGTAAAATGCTTGGTTATGGCTAGATAATAACGATTCAAAAATCCATTGCTATAAATAGCCTCTGAAGTATATGTCAGAGATCCCCCATTCCATGAATCACCGATTGCATCATTCGCTCCTAATACGATTTGTGGTGTCCACTTTTTCCACCATCCTTCCTTCCATGCCCGTAAACGAAAATGAAAAGAGCGATCTTGATTAATAAACCTTCCATAAGTAGATGGTACCCAATAACCAGAACGATTACCATAGTCTGTCGGCACAGCTTTATGCCCGGTACACAAATAGCCAACCTCAAACCAAGGAAATATAGTTATATTTACATAATAATTCCAAGTATCATACCACCACCGAGGTACCGTAGCATGCTTATTCAGCCAATTACCACCAAACATTAACGTTTTATCCTTTTGCATTTCCGCCGTAGGCATATTCAACAAGCCAGTAGTACCATAAGATAGTTGAGCACCAGCCTCTATTCTACACAATACAATCAATACAAGTAATGATAATAGTTTCTTTATATGCATCACATTCTATCTTATATAGTCCTCACGGATAATCAAAAATATTTCAACACCTTCTCCACAATATTATGCATATCATAATATTTATATTCAGCTAATCTGCCGCCAAATATCACATTATCTTCCTTATCTGCTAATTTCTTATATTGAATGTAAAGAGTTGAATTCTTCTCATCATTCACCGGATAATATGGTTCCATCCCAGGTTGCCACTCTGTGCTATACTCTTTTGAAACCACAGTTTTAGAACATTTATCTATCTCTGTGCCAAACATTTCAAAATGCTTGTGTTCAATAATGCGAGTGTATGGCACTTCTGCTTCTGTATAATTTACTACTGCATTCCCTTGATAATTACTACAATCGTGCACTTCTTCCTCGAAACGAACTGTGCGATACTCCAACTTACCAAAACAATAATTATAATATTCATCTATCTTACCTGTAAATACAATCTTATCCGCTATTCTTTCCCAACAAGCCCGTTCTTCAAAAAAGTTTGTATTCACCATTGTTCTCACTCCCGTAAGCAATCCTTTTATCAACTTATTATAACCCCCAATAGGAATACCTTGATATTTATCATTAAAATAATTATTATCAAAAATTAAACGAACAGGCAAACGTTTAATAATAAAAGCAGGTAATTCTGTACACTTCCTCCCCCACTGCTTCTCAGTATATCCTTTTATCAATCGTTCATAGATATCCCTACCTACCAGCAATAATGCTTGTTCCTCTAAATTTTGAGGTTCTTTCCCATTCAATAATGTAACAGCTTCATTCTTTTGTCTTTCTATTATTTCCATGGCATCAGAGGGAGTAGTCACCCCCCACATTTGGTAAAATGTATTCATATTGAAAGGCAAATTATAAAGTTTACCTTTATAATTTGCTATAGGAGAATTAGTATATCGGTTAAATTCCACAATAGAATTAACAAAATCCCAAACTTGCTTATTAGAGGTATGAAAGATATGTGCTCCATACTTATGCACATTAATACCTTCTATTTCTTCACAAAAAATGTTACCCCCTAAATGTGAACGCTTATCAATCACCAAACATTTTTTACCCTGCTGTGTAGCTTTATAAGCAAATACAGAACCAAAAAGGCCTGAACCAACAATCAAATAATCATACTGTTTCATACTATTTACATACAGAGTTATAAAAATCAATATATTTTTTTCTCATTTGATGCGTATTGTATATGTTCAACACATCCTCATAAGCCTTCTGAGAAAGAGCAGTAGGAAATGATGCCATCGCCTGTTTTATTCGTGCAGCATAGTCTTCTGCTTCATCACATAAGTATCCATTCATTCCGTCTACTATCACACTTTTATTTCCCATCACATTACTTACAAGACAGAGTTTCTTAATAAACATATTTTCAATGAGACTCATGGCTATAGCTTCTCCCAATGAACACAGCACATAAACATCAGCGCCCTTGGCCATGGCTAATGCTTCTTTTCGTGGTTTCCAACCTGTTATTTCAACATTTGGAGCCGTTAAGCAATTAGCCAATTCACCACCACCAATCCAAACAAACCTTGCCTCTGGTACAAGTTCTGCAATGCGATTGAACAGTTCTGGTTGCTTTTGTACACAAATCCTCCCTAGTGTATAAACTGTAAACTTCTCATGCTTTATCGGTTTAATTCCATCCAATGAATTAGAGAGATCTTCCAAATTAACACCGGTTTCCACATATGCAGTACGTTTGCTTACAGTCTTTGCCACCTCATCTTCACTCTCACAACAAGTTAAAGTAATGCTATTTCCCTTACCAAGCATCTTTTCTATCCATTTGTACATACGCATCTTCAGGGAATCTTTTCCCATCAATACAAACGAATAGCCATGCGGTGTATAAACGACAGTGTTCTCTTTGCCTTTAAAGGCGATACGACCTATACCTCCAGCTATAGACGAATGTAAATGAATCACATCAGGTTTCACATTGCGTTCAATATGTCGCAACTCTTTAATAAGTTTAATATCAGTAACAAGATTTTTAAGATGCCCAAAGTTTTTCACTTCTATTAAATGTACTCTTACATCTAAAGTATCTTTATAATTTGGAGGACTTTGAGGACGGAGTGCATAAGCCAAATAGACTTCAAACTCCTCACACATATCGTTACACAACTGAGATACGTATGCAAAAACACCGCCTCCGAATGCTTCGCAGACCATCAAAATTTTTTTCATAAGTATTATTAGGGATTTATTTTAAGACATTGATTATTCCAGTAGAAGAATATATGTTTAAGTTGGACATATAAATATTTTAATTTATTTTTTTTCTAAATTCAGCACTTTTTATTCGAACCAAAAAATAGCATAAAGAGTAAAAATTCGCTTTCAAACTCCAAACAAAAATTCTTTCTTGTATGGTTAGTAAATTCATATCAACCATCATCAATGCATCTTTATACGGATTCTTTTTTATCAGACTTCGTACCTGATTAATTTTCTCACGATACGGCAATCTATTCTTATCATGAAAAAAATAAAGACGCATACAAGTATATAATCTGGTACATATCCGGCATTTCAAATATTTATCTACTTTATCCTGCAATTTATGTTTTCGCATTATACCTTCTAAAGTTTCTAGTTCTATTGAAGTTAATTGAGGAATATTTAAATCGAATTTATTAGTACGAGAATTCTCCCAACACCTATAATGATAAATCATACTGTTTATATAGTAAATATGATTTGTTAAATTCAAAACATCAGCATTAAAAAGCCTATCTTGTCCTTTTTTTGCCTCAGGAATGAACCAAATATCATTATCTCTTAAGAAATTTGTTTTATAAGCTTTGTTCCATAATGCAATAACAGAATATGGATTCAATTTTCCATTCTGGATTAATTTATAGAATGTAGATCGTCTACATACTTCCAAATCTGTATTCTCAATCATTCCGCTTTGGTCAGAAAAAGATTCCCTAACACTACTGCCTTTAAACTCTCTAACATAGTCATACATAACAACATCAACATTCAATTCTTCGTTTTCCAATATTTTATACAATGTTGATATATAATCACTTTCAACCCAGTCATCAGCATCTACAAATGTTAACCACTTAGTCTCAGTTTGTTTTATTCCATTATTTCTCGCTATTGAAACACCTTGATTCTTTTGGTGTATAACAGTAATAATAGAAGTCTTCTGTGCATATTCATCACATATAACTCCACAATTGTCAGGTGAACCATCGTCAACCAAAATGATTTTATAACCATTTTCACTTTGACTTATTAAACTTTCTATACATCTACGCAAAAAAAGTTCTTCTATTTTATAAATTGGTACAATAATAGTCAACAAGTATTTTACCATCTTACACATCTAAATACTTTCACAAATAAAATTCAACACAATAAAACACTAATCAAAAATTTATTCAATATTTATTAGTTAGGCGCACATATACTTTTTTTGCAATACCATAAATTCCAATTTTATAGCACAATAATCTCAAAATATGCTCAATTTGGTTCTTACAAGTTTGTGGAAAATATTTTTTAAATAAAGCATCAGATTCCATATATTCTGCATCGTGCATAAATTCTTCCCGCTTCTGATTGTATTGTACAGACCTTTTCATTTCGGCTGTTCCTGCAATCAGTTTTTCAATTTTAACTTCTTCGAAATAAAGAAGTTTACTAACCTGTGAAAATATATATCTTCCTTTCTGCGTATGTATCAGCACCCTTGTTACCCCTTTATCACTATCTATTTTTTTCGTAAAACGTCCTACATCAAAACAATCCCAAATCGTAAAATCACTAACACGGTACTGCTTCTTGAATTTACAATCATAACAAGAAGGTCTATTACACATACCAGAAAAGAAAGCCCTCAACCAAAGGTCACTCTCTACCCCTTGATGATAATTACCGTTATTCTTATCTGTAATAATATTCATTGTAGAATATTTGTATCCATAGTATTTATCTCGGAATCGTACTTTCCGTATTTTTTCCTTTAAGTGACTTTGTTTTAGTTCTATATATTTCTTAAATACAAAAGGAGAAGGCACCGCTCTACAGACTACATCAACTAAAACTAGATTTTCATAATCTTTCTTCAGATAATGTTTTAATCCTTCAATTTGACAAGGAGTACCACTAAAACATACTAACCTTCCTTGATTTAAAAATAATTTTACCGTATCGTATATATTTTTCCCCAGAGAACTCTGTATATATTTACTATTTCTGAATAATTGCAAATCTTCCTCTTTATCTACGTATGTATGATAAGCCATCAAAGTATCACTTAATGCAACTCCAAATACAAGTCCATCTTTATCAATCACATATTTGGATATTGCAGAAAAAGCTCCACCAGCAGTACTTTCTTTCAATATTTGTAAATTCTTATTTTGCACTACATAACCTTTTTGTTCAAAAGGCCTCTCCTCATAAAGATTTATAATAGGACAAGTCTTATCACATAAACCGCAATTAATGCACGATTTCATTTCAATATCAGGATACGCAAAACCTTCACTGTCCCTTTTCATTTCAATACATCCTTTAGGACATATAGCAGCACACGCTCCGCATCCACAACATTCTTTTTTATCTTTTATCTCTATCATCTGTTAAATCTCGCCACCTAATTAGACCTACATCAAATTAGAATTATTCCATAACGCTTTTTTCAAATACGAGTATGAATATTCACGCAAAGCATCCAATAAACCATGCACTTTTTCATAATCAATATACATACACAAACAAGCATTAACATCTTCATCTCCATTTAGTATACGACCTTTTATATTGAGTAAATCAAATAAAGTATCAAGTCGGCTATTAGTAGATTGCTTTGTCAACTGTGTATAGCGTCTAAATACATAAAAATTCTTTGAATATAATATAGAAAAAACAGAACAATGAAATGAATCAGTACAAATATGTGTTGCATTTTTTATTAGCCTAACAAAATCCATGGGACCTACATTATAAGGAGTAACATCAGCATACCCTTCATCACATTTTACATAGTGATCAACATGTGTTAAGGCAACAACTTTCAATTTGGTTTCCATTCTTAATCTCTTTACAAATTCCCTATGTACAGTAGTTTTCCCTATAAAATAACAAAATATATAAGGTTCTCTTTCCACAGAGCTTTGTTCTTGCACTTCCAACCATTCATCGCCTGTAAGAAGTAAAGTAGGATCACACACAACCGGAACTTTCCGACCAGTAATTTGTTCAATCAATGCTTGTCCAGATTGCTCCCTCACACTCACATGTTTAATTCTTGGTATAAATTTCCGCACCATCTCGGCCGTATCCCTAGGAAGGGATGATACACCAAAACTTGTTGCATAAGCAATAGAGTTCACACTTTCAGGCACAAAGTTTAATGTATAATAATTAGCTGCAATATTTGCTGGAAGCCAAAGTTGATCACTGCCAATCAATACTACCTCATATTTTTCTTCACATTTTTTAGATAGACTATCTATGGATGAATATTCTTCCGAGAGACGAATATATTTCTGTTTGAATTCATCAAATTTCAAATCTCTATATTTAATACTCTTTGTATATTCATTTGACAGAAATCGTTTTTCTAATAAGTTCTTAGCCTTCCCTAAACGAGTACGAAAAATATCCGAAGTAATGCCTGATTTCAAAATATATAAATATTGTGAACGACGGAGATCTTTTAAAAAGCCAGTGACATTAACCGTTTCATTTTCCACATTAAGCTTATCTAACACCTTCTGCGTAGCATAAGCCTGCAACATGCTACCATAATTATGTATAAAATAGCATGATACTATCGCTGTTTTTTTCATAAATAAATTGTTTAAAAGACATTTTGCCCCACATTATTTACCATTACTAACAAATCATAAATATTAGGAACATATCATACGAATCAGCACCTCAAAGCAAATAATTATTTAATCCCTTCTAAAAATATCCCTTGTATACACTTTCTCGTTAACATCATCAAGACAAGCTTCATATCTGTTTGCAATAATTGCATGACTTCTTTGTTTAAATACATCTAGATTATTTACCACCTTACTACCGAAAAAGGTACTACCATCTTCCAATGTAGGTTCATAGATGATAACCACTGCACCTTTAGCTTTCACACGTTTCATGATACCTTGAATAGATGATTGGCGAAAATTATCCGAATTAGATTTCATTGTTAACCGATATACACCAATCACACAATTTTTCTCCTCATTGGGTTTGTAATCACCGCGATTGTAATAATCGTAATAGCCAGCTTTGCAAAGAACACGGTCAGCAATAAAATCTTTTCGGGTAGAATTTGAATCAACAATTGCTTGTATCAAATTCTCAGGGACATCAGCATAGTTAGCAAGGAGTTGTTTAGTATCTTTAGGTAAACAATAACCACCATAACCAAATGATGGATTATTATAATGCATGCCAATACGTGGATCAAGACTCACACCATTAATAATTGCTTGCGCATCCAAACCCTTCATTTCAGCATAAGTATCCAACTCATTAAAATAAGACACGCGAAGAGCGAGGTAAGTATTCGCAAAAAGTTTTACAGCTTCCGCCTCAGTCAACCCCATAAACAATGTATCAATATTCTCTTTAAGAGCCCCCTCTTGCAACAAAGCCGCAAAAGTTTGCGCAGCTTCTTCCAATCGTTTGTTGCCATTAGGCCTACCTACAATAATACGACTAGGATAGAGATTATCATAAAGAGCCTTACTCTCACGTAAAAATTCTGGTGAAAAAAGGATATTTTCCGTATTCATTTTTTTACACACACATTCCGTATAGCCTACAGGTATAGTACTTTTAATCACCATAATAGCATTTGGATTAACTCTCTTCACCAATTCAATCACTTCTTCTACATGACTTGTATCAAAGTAGTTTTTCACAGGATCATAATTAGTTGGAGCGGCAATGACTACAAAATCAGCGTTCCTATAAGCAGCTTCACCATCCAATGTAGCATATAGATTCAATTTTCTCTGAGCTAAATATTCCTCAATATATTTATCTTGTATTGGAGATAGCCGATTATTTATAAGATCCACTTTTTCAGGTATTACATCAACAGCTGTTACTTGATGATGTTGACTTAACAAAGTGGCTATACTCAACCCTACATAGCCTGTTCCAGCTACTGCAATCTTAATATCCTTTTCCATTATCTACATATTTATTTAAAAATCATTTAAAACTAAATGAGAATTAGTTTATTACTCATAATAAATCTAGTATACATTTCAATTACTTACAGAATTTATTATACATTATAATATAGATGGAGTATCAATATAACCTCTTGCACTATTTACAATCTCTTCCAGACAGTTCATCCAGTAGAATTCTATGAGATAAAATCAAATGCTTATATACAAACATCTGCCGCTTTCTGTTACTAATCTTAATACTATTAGTCGCCCTATCTTCCTTATGATATATCTTCAAAGTTGGTAGATATACAGACTTAAGTCCACATTTTTTGAGTCTTAAAAAAAGAAGCTCTTCTTCATGGTATAAGAATGTGCGAGCATTTATTCCATCAAACTGCTCAATATAATTAGGAGAAAAAATCCAAAAGCATCCATGCAACTGTACATTTTCGACTCTTTTGTTTATTTCTTTAGCTTTTGTAGAAGATTTCTTGTGGGTAATTCTGCACATAATACTTCTGATACACATATCTACCCCCAACCAATTCATCAAAGCATATATACAATATCTCACTATTTGCCTTCGGCAATACCCCTTAGAAGGTAATTGATTTCTGCCAGGATTACTATCATATGGAGGCGTTGGTGTTATTACCATTGGACCAAGTACAGCAAAATGACTCAACTTATACTCATTTTCAACTTGATAACAAAATGAATTATCAAGTAGTAATGTATCATTATTTAGCATAACAATAAAATCCGCTCCACGTTCCTTCGCATATTTAAATCCAACATTATTGCCTCGCGCAAACCCCAAATTTTCCGAATTCATCAGTACCTGTACTTCGTCATCCTCTGCATATTTTAATTTTAACAACGATCCCGAACTATCAGGAGAACAATTATCTACTACAATAATATCCCTAGACCTAGCCGATATATACTTTTTAATTGAATCAATACACTCAATTGTATCAGTAAAGGTATTATAATGGAGTATAACAAAAGAAAATTTTGTCATGATTGATTAAAAATAAATTCTTTGTAAAATTCTTCATATTGTTTTACTATTGGCACCCAATTCATTTTTTTTCGCCAAATAGATTCTATATTACACCTCATTAAGTTTATTTTCTGAGGATTTTTCAACCAATCATCAATTTTACATGTAAGAGCATTAACATCACATGGCGGAATAATAGCTCCTGTTACTCCATCAGTTACAGCATCAGGTAGCGCTCCTACATCAGTTGCAATAACAGGTACATTAAGAGAAAAAGCCGTCTGGATTACCCCACTCTGGGTAGCATCTTTATAAGGACATACAGCAAATAGACAACCTCTAAGCAATCCTACCAATTCAGGAATCCCAATATAGCAGTTACGTATTTCTATATAATCTTGTTCCTCATACAAAGATTTATCAAAATATATTTTACCACCACCCGCAACAACAAGTTTGATATTCGCATATTTTTCATGAATATATTTCATTGATTCAAGCAAAATCTCAACCCCCTTATACTGAGATATATAACCAAAAAATAAAATATAAGGTTTATCTTTTGTCTCAGACAAACATTTAACATTTCTCATATAATCGAATTCACCCATTTGGGTCACAAGAATTTTACTAAAAGGATAATTGTAATACTCGCAAAACATTCTTACATTTCGATTATTTAGCATAACTATTCTGTCAATCAAAGCAATACTTAGCCTACGGTATAATTCAAATTTGAGACTCTCTTTTCCTGAATGCGGAAACGGATCATGTAATGTTAATACAATTTTCTTTCGAAAAGCATATAATAATAACTTAATTCCCATTAAAGGCCAAGTAATGTGAATAATATTAGCACGAAAAGATTTAATATGTTTTACAAGTTTCAAATACAACAAAATTGTTTTTGGATGCAATCCTAAACTTTTAGTACTATTTACAACAAATATTTTATTAAGATCTATATAATCTTTATACATCAAGAATTCCTGATATTCTGAAGCTTTAAAAATCCCATTTTTAGGGATCTGTTCTTTTATATCAATCAAACCCGCTCTTAATCTAAAACTATTTATTTGTATATAATAATACACATCAATACCCTGTTGCTGAAAAGCTCGAATCAAAGGAAAATCATTGTCTGTAAATGGAAGTTGGCTAAAATACACTATCTTCATAACCGGCCTATTCAATCAGTATATATTTACAATAAAACATCTAACAAAATAATATATAATATTCTATTTCGTTATCCCTAAATCAATAAAGACTTGCTTCATACTTTCATTATATAATATATTATATGATTGTGCAAACAGTCTACACTTTTCATAATCAAATGACATTATCTTCCTTATGATTTCCCGAGGTGTAGGATATTGCATTTTAGTCTTGTATGCATATAAGTAATTAATTAAGCTTGCCGCTTTCAGAATATGATATGTTTTACTTGATTCTTGTTTATACTCTTTAAAGATCCCTCCCATTTTTTTAGAAACAGTTCCATATTCATCAAAACAAAAAAAGGGCGTAGAATTATGTATTGACACAACGATTGGATGCATTCTCTCTCCAATATACCCTTTTGCATATTTTATAAGTGCATACCAGTCAATTGGAGAAAGTGGTAATTCAATTCTTTTGCTAACACCAGCATCAATTAAACCTTCTGGCATAGGAAAGATTACAGGCTCAACCTCGTACCTTTCAAGTTCTTCAGCAAGTTTCTTTATGTATGATCGTTTCATATATTTACTACTAAAACTGAGCAATACATAATTAGCCTTAAGATTAAATTTTTGCAATATATCTTCTTTAGTAGGAATGCTAATATAACAATTTGTATTAAAAGAGAAAACTGGGTCAGGCGTTATTTTAACATTTCTAAATTTGGACAATTCCTCTACCATTTCTTTTGTCCATTCATCCCTCACTGTTACACTTTTATAATGATTAATTCCTTCATAAAAGTATAACCGCTCATTTTTATTTAAAAGGTAATATGGACAATTCTGTGAAGAGACAGAAAAGGCACAAATTGGAATAGATCTATGTAATTTTGTATAATAATCACAGAAAAAAGGATTTGCGTGTTTATCTTCGACTGAAAGTACTTTAATAGAAACATAAGAAAATTTCTTTTTTGAAAATCTTTTGCGACATACTTCAGGAACATATTTAAAAAGTGCATCACTTCCTGCAATGATAGCTTCAATATGATTTTCTTCTATCACTTCCAATAAATCTTCTTCAGATCTACATAATTTTGAAACAGGCAACACCTCATTCGTAAAGTTTAAATGTTCTTTAACTTGAATTTCAGGAATACGCTCAACATACATATCTTCCAAATCTTGAGGATACCAATGTAAAACAATTGGATCATGTCCCATTTTTTTTACATAACCAACAGTAGATATAGTCTGTAATTGCGCTCCAAAATTTGGGACGCAATGGTAAGTTAAGATTCCTATTTTCATTTTAATATAGCTTTATTCTTTTTTATGTTTTGGTCGAGCATATATAAAAATACAGCATAAGCCATCATACCTACAGACCATATAGCCCAGAAGTCAAATATTATCAGAAACATTTTCATTATAAAAAAGTATTTAAACCACTTATCGATAAATTTCCAATTTCTTAGAAATATATATATGTACCATACAATGGCAGAAACTCCCAAAAGACCGAATTTTGAATAATAACCAATAATACCTACGTCAGCTTGGTACAATCCATAATCCGCCAAGCGCTCAAGTTGTCCTTTAAGTAAACTACCTTCGCCTTCAAGTCCTGCTCCCCATAACGGATATAAGGGTGAATTTGAGAAATCAAAGAGAAAATATTGGGCCGAAATATAACGAATAAAGTCCTCACCTTCTCCTTGTGCCTCATTTGCACGCTCTGACATCTCTGCATAACCTGCAAAAAAAGTCTCAAAAAGAAAAAGAAGTAATAACAAAGCAATGCATACATACACATATTTCCTCTTTCCCTTAACTGTCAAGACTGAATATGCCAAGATAGCCAATGTTGCAAAAATATGCTTGCGAGATCCATAACATAGTAAACCTGCCATAAGTAAAATAGCTATAAGAACAGATTTAACCATATTCTTATTCGTCTTTTTCGTTAAATCAATGCATCGGAATAACCAATAAGAAAAAGAAATCATAACAATATCAACGCCCCATATATAAAAACGCCATATTCCCATTCGTTCATTAACACTATTATTTTGTAAAAATCTTCCAGAAAACCAAAATGTCGGATATGTAAATTGTTGACCTATCTCAAGAATAACCCATACAACACTAAGAAATGTCAGTACAGACATCAAAGCTTTAGTACTATATTGCCATTTATGTAAGACTAAAAATAGAAATAAACCATAAGATAATACAATAGAAGCCTTTACTGTTGATATGACACTCTGATTCCACTCAATATAAGCCGGAATAAAACTAATGAAGATTGTCACAATAGTCCATTTAACAATTCGAACTATACCTGTAGTATCATTTATTGAGATTTTCCTATATATAAACAAGATTACAATATATATAGCAAATAATAATCCCGCTAATTTTGGAGGAAGCCCATCTATTTTTAAATAAGGAATATAGCTCCAAAATTGCATTGATAATAATATACTAAACAATACCAATACATTCTTTGTCGTTTTTTCTCCAATACTTTTCATTCGTTGATTTGCTAATTTTATGATTATCAATAATGACTAAACTACCCATATATCAATTAGACATAAGAAAAACCAAAAAAGTTAGCCTATACAATTATAAATAAAAATCATTCCCCAAAAAACAATCGTTTTAACCATGAGCTCATCACGATAATTTTATATACAACAAGCGACAAGCTAATAGAGAAAATAGTAAGTACTGTAGCATACAGAATTTGTATTGTAACCGAAGTTATTGCATTCTGTTGAAGTATAAAACTACCGACTTGTGGCAATTGGATAACAAATGCAATATGAAGAATATAAATAGGCAAACTGTGACGTCCCAAATAGGATAGTACAGAACGCATACGCATATATATCCCATGAGAAAAAGTATAAAAAACAATAAGAGACCCTAACAATGGAAGTAAGTACCCCCCCAATTTAACACAGTATAGTGGAATTATGCCTAAATCTTCAAAATATCGACTAATAAAAAGTATAAAAAAGGAAAGTATTGCTATAGTATAAAACCATGATTGTTCTATAAATACATGAAACAGTGATTTATACTTACGCAATAATACACCCATACCAAATGGTATCAATGCACCAACAAAACGTCCCAAATCGATTCCCAATATCTTCCAAGTTGTAACACAACTGAAACGAAAAATAGCATAAATCATTAGGATAAAAACAATATCAAACAACAGCCTTCTCTTTCTATTAATCCTCTCCATTACAACCATCATAAGGAAACCTAATATAGAAAGTTCAAAAAGACACAATAGAAACCAATAACCTATTGCTCCTCTCAACACATATACAATCCAAATTGTACAAAGCCAAGGAATAAATAAACGACTTATCTTTTTTTTGAGAAATGGGATTTTGCCAATCATATATTTTGTATGATAAAAATCCAGAAACCATAAAAAACAAAGGCATATGAAAAGAATAAATTATCTGCCAAACCAGTCCACCCAATTTTATATTTGACAACTGCTTAAAATCATAAATACAAACAGTTTTATAATCAGTATAGTTCCAAGCGATGACATGTCCCATAACCATCAAAAATATAGCAAACCCTTTAATGGAATCAATATATTCAAATCTTTCTTTCATAAAGTCATGATATTAAATAAAATGATACGGATTCCGTGGATTATATTGATAGTCTTTCTTTTCACGATAACTTATTATCTTAGCTGGTACACCTCCAACAATTGCATAAGGAGGTACATCCTTTGTAACTACAGCCCCGGAAGCAACTATTGCCCCCCGTCCGATGTTAACACCTGGCAGAATTATAGCACGAGAGCAGATCCAAGAATATGAACCAAGCACAACAGGTGCTCCTGCACCTCTAAAGTCATCAGAATTGTAGTCATGGTGCAAAGTCCATATTAAAACATGACTAGCTATTACACAGCCTTCTTCTATACATAATCCCTTTCGCGCATCAAGTATTACATGCTTCCCTATTGAGTTCTTACCTTTTATTATAAGTTTCTGAGGAGCACGTAGCTCTATATGCCGATACATATAGACATCCTTTCCCATTTTTACACCATACAAACGCGTATACACTAACCGCCGTAAATGGCGACTAAATAAAACCGGTGTCAATTCATTTAATATAAGTTCATAAAATGATTTTTTCCAAAGCATAAAATTTCACTTTAAGCACCTTAATATATCAATAACAAACATTTCAAATTCAAAATACGTTCTTTTACAAATTGTTTAATGCGAGTTCGCAAATAGTCTCTTTTAAAAGATCTATATGCTTGTTCTAAGTCCACGTGTAATACACTTTCAACTAAATCTACATAAGATAATGATTCAGGATTTTGATAGATAGTATATCTTTCTGGTGGTATAAGCCTATTAGCTGGTAAAAGTGCATCTTGAGAAAATGTCTCAGATGCAAGAACTGGCGTTAAAATAAATTCATCAGACAATAAATCAACGATTTTTTTACCTTTACCTGTATTACAGAGTAAAGAACTAATTCCATTTTTTCTATTATTTATATTGAACAGTCTTTTATACCTTGCTGCATGTCCCCAAGCATCGCCTACCGTCAAATCCCCATATCGTCCTTTGTCTCTAAATGGACAGTCATAACAAGACTCTCTAATATTGTAATTCTTACCATCACCACTATATGCAAAACTTCGATATGTCGGAGACGCTTTTGCATGCCGTTCTACATGTTTTTTTCTTCCTTCTGAATCTGTTATATCAAAATTCACAACTCCTCCCAAAGACCACGGATATATCCTTTTACTTCGAAAACGAAAATTGGAAAGTCTCCCTTGGAATTTATTCTCCCAATAAGCCACTTCAAGAGGCATTAATTTTGAACTAAATACACCATGACAGATAATATCTATAGTTAATAGATTCTCATAAGATTTCCTCAAAAAAGATTTTAACCCTGCAATCTGACATGGCGTTCCTATATAAAGAACCTGCTCTTTAGCAAGGAGCATTTTTTTCACCTCACCGTAAGTTTCACTAGCATTACTTTGTAAATATTTAGAGTTTCTTGTTTTTTCTAAAGTTACCAAATCATGCACACAAACATACTTGGCCTTCCAATCTTCTTCATCAAGAACAACTCCAAAGACATACCCACCATGCAAAATATACCACTGTCCAATCCATGTACAAAGCCCAATAGTCGCACTATTTAATCCATACTCCGGACTCTTCGATGTAACCAAGTAGGATTTTTCATTCAAGTATTCATTCGCCTGATGGCTATTTGACATTACCGGACATATAACATCACATAACCCACAATGTACACATTTCTCACGATTCAAGAACGGATAGTAAAAGCCTTCTTCATCTTCTTGCATCGTCAATGCCATGTGTGAACAAATACACGCACATGCACCGCAACCCGTACAATTCTTCTTTTCTTTAGTAAAGATATAACTTTTAAATTTCATTAATTATTCATTTCAAAAAAGACCAAACTTTATTTGCGAGTTTTAAAGGTAAATATCGAAATATGAAATACTGTACTTTGGCATTGGAAGTACATTTTGTATAAGGAATAAAGCAAAGTTTCTTGACTCCACATGAAGAAAGCATACGATCAATTCGTGCATCAAATTTAAAATCATAATAAAAATTTAGTTCTGCTCTATACTGATCAACGACTCTTTTTAAACCTTCTTCCAATGATATTTTAAAAATTAAATTAGGAACAGCTGCTTTTATTTTACTATTATCAAACAAAGCATTTAAGCATCTATCCCCTAACAATTCATTTTTATATTCTGGTAAGCAATTTACTATTTTCTCTACTGGTAAATCAACTATATTAGGAGTCTGATTGAGTATTTTATAAAGCGCAAGAATTACATCTCTCCACCTATAATTATAATCACTTGTTATATGAAAGTCTTCGTTCTGTGCTTTCTCATTTAAAAAAAGACCCACAACAGCTTCCGCAAAATCTATAGTATGCGTTAAGGTGCAATAATTATTCCCTCCGTTCCAAATAAACATAGGTTTACCACTAACAATACGCTCTATAATGGTGCGATGATATTTATGAGCTGGGGCAATACCTAAAGGAATTCTAATGTCATTATAAGTAATATAAGGCCTAACTATAGTATAATAACAGCCTGAACCTCGATTAGCTGTTATAAGAATTTGTTCTGCCTCATACTTTTGTATATTATATTGCCATAAAATATTAGGTTTTCTTGTCTGTTCCGTTATGAAAGTTTTATCCTCACTGTCTCTACAATAAACACAAGCTGATGATATAAAAATATATTGTATACATTTATTAGATAACACAGAATATAATCGTTCAATATTTTCAGCAGTTCTTGAAAAAAAATCAATAATAACTTCATAACTCTTTCCTTCTAGAGTTTGAATAACTGTTTCTATATTATATAAATTCGCTTTGTGAATAGAAACCCTATTATCCACTCTTTCATTATTATTTCCTCGATTAAGTATAGATACGTCATAACCTTTTTCTAAAGAAAGTTTCATAATATCCGAACTTAACGTACCAGTACCACCTAACAATAAAATTCTCATAGAAAAACTATTTCTTTTTAAATAATTTCCTAATTTTAGATTTCACAAAAGCGCGTTCATTTGACGTACATCCTACATAATAAATCACAGTACTTGTTGATATAAAGCTTCCTACTACTACCAATACTATTCTCAAAACTCTATCTCCAACAACATTATAAATCAACATAGGAAATATACATGACAATACACTTACTATTATTATGTTCATATATACTTCTCGTATAAAATTCCTCGCCGATAAGCCTGTCTTTTTTCTGAGCATAACAATACGAATAATAAAACAACCTTGAGAAATAACAATAGCAAGAAGTATAGTGCTTTCTGGCTCAAATCCCCAATAAAGAAGTAAATATGAAAATGGAAAATTCATCATATTTAACCCACCAACAATAATACTATAATTCCGAATTTTACCCGTAGCCAACATTACCGTTATCAATGGTAATGATATAGATTCACACATTGCCAATACAAGAATTAAGCGAACAAAATTCACTGTATGTTCAGGGACTACTTTAAGCCATACAGACAGTATACAATCAGTCTCTATTATTATAGGGAGTGAAAGTAATAATAACATATAGAAAGACAACCTGGAACCTTTATATAACAACTTCATTAGATACTCGCTATCTGAAGATGCATATGACTTTGTAATCTGTGGATTAAGAGCTGTCATAAAATTACGAACAAAACTCTGAGTTGCATTATTTACTTGGACTGCAATACCACGTGCTGCATTAACAGTTGTTCCGCAAAATAAATTAATAACAATATTTACACCTTGATCTTTTAAAACTCCTGCCGAGGAACCTATTAAATTCCAACCAGCAAAACCTGCCATCTCTCTCAACACTTCTTTATCATAAATAAAGCGATAAGTACATTCTTTAAAGTGTCTCTTACAATAATAAGCATATACAAAACGTATAATAAGTGCTACAATCAACAACAGTACTGCATACACTTTCAATTTATCAAATATAACTATATACAATGCGAAAGCCACTAATAGTTTTAATACCACCTCTAAAATACTTACATAAGCAAAAGCTTTCATCCGTTCGTGTGCAATAATAGCAGCATTATAAGGTATACTTATTAAATTTATCATAAAAGTAAAAATAGAGCATTGCAGCACCCAATTAGCAGCCACTACACGCTCTACAGGTATGTTCATTTGAGTATTTAAGAACCACACACCACCAACTTCCGCCAAGATACATATCAGAAAGGCTAATATGACCTGGATAGTGACAGCCGAGGAAAATATAACTTTCAACCGGTCATATCCTTCTCTTCCCAATTCATAAGTAATAAAACGGCTAATAGCTGCGGACAAAGATCCAGATATGATAGAAAACATAGCTACAACTCCACCAACAACATTGTATATACCGAAATCCTCCACACCTAGAGTGTTCAAAATTATGCGGCTGGTGTATAAAGAAACAGCCATAGTAAGTAACATGCGAAAGTACAGCAACAATGTATTCTTCGCAATTTTTCGATTGTTGAAAGAGGTGTCTGGCATTAAAATGAAACCTTAATAAACCTAAACTAGATCAAATAACGTTCTACTTTCTCAAAATGTCAGTTTGAACTAAAAGTAGATTTTATTATTATACAAACAATATATCTTAGCCAATCAAATAGCCATTACAATTTCATATCTTTAAAATCCTCTTTTATCAAGAGAATATTACTTTCACTCTAATATTCAAAACACTACTTCTGAAACTCACATTTGTAACAAGTGCAGATATAGCATGATTTACCAAAGTAATTTGCAAATAAACGCTCACATACTTTCCATATTATTCAAATTACAGACAACAAGCCATAATGACCAACGTTCAATAACACAAGCTAACTAAACTGATATTAAAATCAAATATCAACATATACTACATAAAATTATTTCTTCTCCTCTTTCTTTTTACCATTTGTCTCATAACCATAACCGTATCCATAACCATAACCATATTTCTTACCATAACCATAGCCATACTTCTTACCATAACCATAACCATAACTATTCTTACGTTTACTCATATCAATACTATTAATAACAGTGGCAAGTTTAGAAAATTTCTTCTCATCACGAAGCGTATTGATATAGCCAAAAGCCGCCTTCGGAGTAACATCAGCACGGCAAACATAGACACACAAATCAGCAACACGACCAATTATAGCAGTATCCGTCACCAAACCAATAGGAGCCGTATCTAAAATAACATAATCATAATGTTCCTTCAAATGTTCAATAGCCTTATCAAGAGCATCACTCGCCACCAGTTCTGTTGGGTTAGGAGGAATAGGTCCCCCTGGAAGAATATCCAAATTAGGACTGATATCGCTGTGCTGAATCATATCAAACAGGTTTGCATGTTTAGGATCACTCAAATAATTAGTAATACCTTCTGCCCGGCGGGACAAGTTGAACACCTTATTCAGACCGGGCTTGCGAATATCCAAACCGGCAATAACAACCTTCTTACCCATATAGGCAAGACTGACAGCAATATTACCGGCAATAAACGATTTACCCTCACCAGGCTGACTGGAACTAACCAGAATAACCTTTTCATCACTTCCCAACATGAAAAGCATATTCGTGCGAAAGGCACGGAAAGTCTCTTCCATTATGTCATTCCTATTCTCACGAACGACAATGGCACCCTCTTCAGGCTTGGCTCCCAAAGGTATCTCACCCAGAACCGCAACATTGGTGATCTTTTCGACATCCTCACGGTTCTCAATCTTATACTTCAACAAATCATTCAGATAAATAATACCCACAGGAATACCCAAACCTAATATCAAAGCAGCAAACATAAAAACTTTTTTACGAGGTGATACAGGGTATTTACCGGATAACGGCTCTTCAATGATACGTCCGTTGTTGGCGGTAGCAGCAAGGGTAATAGCATTCTCCTCACGTTTCTGCAAAAGCATGACGTAAAGAGTAGCTTTAATCTCCTGCTGACGGGAAATGGTCATGAACTCTTTCTCCTGAAGAGGGGCATTACTAATTCGACCTTCAAATTTACGGGCTTGACGTTCAATGTCGTCACGGGTGATCTGAAGCCCCTTCAAAACACTGTTAACAGTAGTTTGAACATTATGACGCATAGCCTCAATGCCTGTATTAATATTCACTACCGCAGGATTATTTTCTGAAGACGTGCGAAGCAAACGCTTACGCTCAATCAACATAGCATTATATTGTTCAATAATTGATGCAAGATTTACGTCCTGTAGCCCTACATTAGCAGGAATAACTTCATCAATATTCTTGGGGTTATTGATATAGTCGCGCAGATAAGTCACTAAGCTGATTTGAGTAGCATTTTCTGTACGCTGTTGTTCATATTTAGAATTTTCTCGCAAAGCAAGTTGAGCATCACTCATTAAGTCTGTCAATCCCGAACGTTGCTTAAAATCAGCGAGTTCACTCTCTGTTGTTCCCAATTCACGATTGATGATACCAATACGCTCTTCAATAAATTCGGCACTTTTTTGAGCAACCTCATTTTTCTCGTCATTGGTATCCTGATTATAGAAAGCGATAAGACGATTGATAAAGTCTATTCCACGTTGCTTAATGGTACTCTGCAAACTCATTAAAGCAATTGTGGTAGTTTTAGAAGCCGGTTCAACGTTCAAATTCTCAGAATAATTCTCGGCCACTATAGTAGGACTAGCAATATAGCCGACCAAATAAATATTTTCTTCTATAGGCCGGATAGTATCATTCAGAATAGCATCATTCACTGTGAAACCAAGTATTCCAACAGGAGTAGAAAGAACAGCAGGAAGTTTATCAAAACTATGTTCTAATGTTTGTTCCTCTTCATTAAGCTTATACTCAGCTTTCACTGTTAGTTTACCATCCTTGGTATACTGTATTTTCAGTTTAACACTTGCTTCCAACTTTTCAGCCTCTTCTGGGGTCATATATACATTAACAGGTGAACTCTTGTATAAAGGAATATTATAACCCAGAGTACGTTCCTCAGAAAGACTAATATAAAGTCCCAAATCATTCACGACCTTCTTTATCAAAGTGCGCGATCTCAGAATCTCTATTTCATTATCAAAGTTATTCGTCATAGAAAACATACCCAAATCTTGCATAGTACCTAAGGGATTATTAGCTGAACTACCACTACGTTTATCATTCTCCTTAATCAATACAGCAGAACTAACATTATAAACAGGAGCTTGATAACGAAGATAAATATAGCAGCCTACTAAACAGATCAGCACACTGGCTACAAACCAGGGCCAATAGACAAAGTATTTAAAGAAGATGGCATACAGATTGATAGATTCGTCACTCTTTGATTGATCACTATCTAAATTTTGGTCGTCTCGCAACATGGGAATATTTACAATTTAACAATTTACGATTGAAATAACAATAAGGGTGATTACCGGACTATATTAACTATCAGACTGGCAATGGATACCAATATGGAAGTAGCACTGAACCAAAGGGTAGTACTACTGCCGATATCAGAATTCTTGGCTTTCGTCTTATTAGGAGTGACATACAGGATATCGTTCTGACGCAAGTAATAATAGGGTGAAAGCACCAAATCGGCATTATTCAGATTCAAAGTGATTATCTCACGTTTTCCTGTGGCATCCTCGCGAATCAGCTTCACATTATCACGAATACCATAAACAGTCATATCACCGGCCATAGCAAGGGCTTCCAGAATATTTACCTTTTCATTACCAACAGTAAACGTTCCCGGACGAGCAACTTCACCCAAAACCGATATCTTGTAATTAGCCATACGTACGGTTACAATCGGACTCTCTTTCAAATAAGGCTGCAACTTCTCCCGAATAAGGTCTTCAGCCTGATTCTTAGTCAAACCACCAACTTGAAGACGCCCAATGACAGGAAAATCTATTTCACCCTTATTATTCACAAGATATTGCTGCAAAGTGGGCTGCGTAGTAGTATTGATATTGGTCAAGGCAGCATTCAACGGTGTCTGTACTGTCAAATTGAATGGAGCAGCAGCCTGAGGGTCAGTAGTATTCACGGTGATACTCAGCAAATCTTTCGGCATGATTTCAGCATCATAAAGAGGAAGAGAATTACTGCCACTATTCACAACTTCAGGGTTCTGCATGTAAGGAACACTCTTATAAGAAGTACAGCCTGCCAGTGCCAAAGGAATAGCCAATACTAAGAGAAATTTTCTGATTTTCATATTTGTTACTTGTTTTTTTAGCAAGAGTAATGATGTTATAAAAATAACTCTCTATTTCCCGAATAAGCGTGCAAAGAAACTTTTCGGTTTTTCCGGTTCAGAACCATACTCATATTTGCGCATGAGATCTTCATAGGTAAGTTTACGGTTAATCATCTCGTAGATCATTCCCCAGTCGGGAAGACCGCCAAGATTACGATCGTCAATAAATACATCCGCTTTCAGTTTGCGGGAAAAATGGTTATTCAAGTTCTTCTCCTCTTCCGGATAGTCACGGTTGACGGCATAAAACTCAAGACCACGCTCACGACAAAAAGCAACTGCCTCGTCCAAAAGCTTACCCTCACGGACACTCCAGAGGATAAGCTTATGGCGTTCGGAACTCAGTTTTTTTAGGGTATCGATGGCGAAAGGAATCTCACGACCGATAGAGGGATAACGATGCTCGACTATGGTACCATCAAAATCTACTGCTATAACCAAAATAAAACAGATTGTGTTAAATTAAATATCAAAGTATACTTGACAACAAGTCAGAAAAGTAAAAGGAAAAGCATATAAATCAGCCCGAACATCATCAAAAGCCAAAAAAGAAACAGAATTCTCATGCTATTCTTCTTACTCATTCGCATACACTTGTTCATCATTATTATATATCATCCGCTGACAAAAGTTCTGACAGCAAGCCTATATTGCAATAGAAACCGGGGACGGGAACGCCTGAGGTGATTTATTGATTTATATTTATGCGTAGAGTCCAGACGCTCCAAACAAAATCCCCGGTTATTTTTTACTCATCGACATATTCCCATGGATAGGGATTCTCTTCTATATTACGAAGTTCTTCAACAGCCTCAATCTGTTCGGATGTAAGAGAAGCCTGCCCCCATCCATCCACAATCTTACGGGCAGACTGTAACAAAGCTTCTTCATAAGTCTCACCATAACAATAGGTCAACAGCCTGACTTTGAGCAAAGAGTCCGGAAGCCGTTCCAAAACATCACAAGCACGCACAAGAATCTCTTGCTTTTTCCGCTCCTTATCACCATAATTGTATATAGTGGCATTGTAACCCATCAGAAGAGCCAAACACAAGTTGGCCTCTTCTTCGATATCGGAACTTTTTGCAGCAAAAAGAGAATCGGATTTCAAGAGAACCTCTTTATTCTGACGACAAAAGTCATCAGAATAAAGAGGCTCACCATCCATGCCGAGATACATTAAAGTATGGGCGGCATGCTGAAGCTCAACAGCACGAGAAAGTAAAGAATTCATTTTATAATTGAGATGATATTATTTTATAAACTTTAGATAGGATTTGGGTACTTTGACGCTTGCGATCAAAACGCCCTTGATACGGATAACCACATAAGTTTTATTAGCTTCCGTAGCAACCTCACCTTCAATTCCACTGAAATCCCCCTTGACAACTTTCACTTTATCTCCAATAGCAAAAGGTTCGTTATCAAAATTAACCCCATCAGGATTCAAATCCATCACAAATATGAAGTCTTCCATCTGCTTATCAGGAACAACCAGCATGGAATGAGTAAATAGATCCTTCATGTAGAAAAGCTGGACATTATAAATATTGGATATGTCGCAAGCGGTTTGTTTAGTAGCACGGATGAAGATTAAATTCCGGATAACAGGAACCTCACTACGTTTACGACGATACTTCAACTGTGATATCACAATTCGCGTGGGAAGATAATAGTCAAGATCCAGTTTCTCTTCGGACTTAAGCTTATCTAAGGATTTTCGGACAGCAAACTCTTGCTTGTCACGAGTGCGGGCAGCAAACCAATATTTTTGATTTTCAATCACTTGCAAAAAGAGAATCGAGGATTTTACTATAGTTCCGGGTGCGCTTCGCGGTTTGAATGAGACATATTCTCTTTCAAACCGTAGCAAATAGATATTTCGACTTAATGTGTTATAAACGAAGATATTAAACTTCCAAAAGTGTTTTTTAATCGTTCGTTTAATGGGCAACGCCATCGTACCTTCAGAATGAAGTTTGAAGGCATAAAAATGAGAGGATATTAAATATATATATCATTAATATTATCACATTGATTACTAATAATATAACTGACTAAATTTGAAATAACAGAAATATTTTTATTAAACATCTTGCACGTTCAAAAAATACCCCTTATCTTTGCGCCCATTAAACGAACGTTTTTTGAACACCCCCTATTTTTTACTATACCATTCTAATTTACTGCATATTACACCTACCAAAAAAGTTTTTATTTCATTTTATTCATCATCCCCTATCCTACATATTAACAATCATAGTATCTTTGCGCCCTTATTTACAAATTAACTATTTTTTAATAAATACATTTATAAAATGAGTAATTCAAAAAAAACGCTGCAAAAAGCGAAGAAAAAGAGTTAGTAAAACCAAGTGAACAGAACAGCCAATCCTCTGAACAAGCGGAAAATAAACCACACAGAGGCCGTCCTAAGGGTAAAAAGGTTAAAGGAATTAACAACAACCAGGAAAGCATGCTGGGAAATCTTTTGGATGAGTACATCGAGGGTAATTTCTACGTTGGAAACAATGAAAAGATTCCACCCGAAAAACTCGAATTGGCCCCGTTTATAGAACGCATAGCGGAAACCAAACTCTTCCTAAATGATGGCGGAACCCCTATGTCAAAGAGCACTTTAACCAAAATGGCAGAAAAAATGTGGCAAAAGGATAAAAGAGTCCGACACAATGAAAAGCATAAGGAAAAATCACTCTACAGAAAAGACAGGAATTAAAAAGATACTGTCAAAACAGCAAGCCTTACCTTTGCCCTCACGTTAACAAGACCAAGTCAAACCTCAATGAGATGTCGCTTCCTCTTATGCGAAGCGACATCTTTTTTTATGCTATGGCATGGGCTTGAAAACGTAACCAACATTATTATTAATTAAATATATCGTAAGATGAAAAGACACGAGTTCAAAAATCCGGTTCCAGTCCGTGAAAGAATGGCAGAAAAATGGAAAAAACGGTTCATGTTCGAAAAGGGGTATTCTGAGAAATGTGCAGAATACATGGCACAAAGATTGATCGACCTCATTGACCACATGCAGTATGGCTATGCCCTTATTGCCTTTCACAAACAAGGCACAATCTTCAAAATGGTGAAAGCAACCCTCATACCCTATGAAAGTTTCTTCCACCGATTCTATGAAATGAAGCGCATAGAAAGTACTGTAGTTTACTGGGATGTAGAGTCACAGGCTTGGAGAAGTTTCCAGTTGGAAAATTTACTGGACTGGAGCCCCGTTTGCTAATCATTAATCACTAATCGTTTAATCACTAAAGAAATGGCAATGAATTGTACAGGGGTACTGTATTTCCCCATAACTATAAGTCTGCTCGAAGGAGTAGCAACAGAATTGATAGAAGCCCGGTTCGGACTGAAAGGTGTAGCGGCATTCATAAAGCTACTCGGAAAAATTTATAAAGAAGAAGGATATTATCTGGTGTGGAACAAAGAGCAGTGCATGCTCTTTGCCCACAAATTAGGAAACGAATTATCGGACAAGGAAATGCAGGAAATCGTAGAACTTCTGATAGCGAAAGACATATTCGACCGGAAAATGTATGAGGAACATCAGGTATTGACATCCGTACACATACAGAAAGTATGGCTGGAAGCTACCAAACGCAGAAAACGGGACTTGACTCCCCTCCCTTACTTCCTTATGGAAACCAAAGTTCCCAAAAACGGGAAAGAAGAAAATGAGGTACAAGATGTATTGTTTCCACCCGAAAATGCATACAATTCCGAACAAAGTAAAGAAAAGCAAAGTAAAGAAAAGCAAAACACTCCCCCTCTAACTCCCCAAGGGGAGGACGGAGGAAAAGGAATGGAGGGTTCTTCTTTCGAAATTCCGGGATACGCCTACAACAAGAAGACACACAATCTGGAAGGTTTGATGTTGGAACTGCAACAACTTCATATCGTAGACCGAAATGAAATCAATGCCATTCTGCGGCTATCCGACTACGGAAGACTGGGAGGATATGTGTTTAAAATAATCAGTAGTACACGGTGGAGCACCGTACTGGCAAAAGGCAAATACGTCATCGCCGCACTAAGAAAAGAGAAAACCAGAAACGGCTGATAATCAAGGCTAATATTAGCATTTGCCAAGGCTACACCCTTTACCTCCTATGGCTACACCCTTTAGGTCAAAGGGCTACACTATACGGGCGAAAGGGTGTAGCTATCCTAAAGTACCCATCAAGACTTACAAAATATACATCAATGTATAATACATCAATGTATATTTTTGAAATAATCATATACAGGTAGTACACGAACCGTTTTATCCCCAATAATAAACTTGTCACGCTGATTAAATGATAGCAATAATCCCTCAGGCAGATTAAAAAAGGTCAAGGCATCCAGCAGTCCTTCAACTTCACGCTTCCTGTTTTCGGCAGTCAATGAATAGCAAACCTGAATAGCTAAACAGGGTACACTGTTTTCAGCTATAATAAAGTCACATTCTTTCTGATTCTCATTATAATAAAAAATTTCCGAATAACGGCGACGCAACTCTGCAAAGACCATATTCTCCAATCGACGTCCTTCGTCACGGGTAAATGAAGGAGAGGCTATTGAAACTACACCATTATCCACGCAGTACACTTTCTTAGGATTTAGTAACTGTGCCTTATAAGAATATGAGAATCTCGGGACAAAGCTTATTAAATAGGTTTGCTCAAAATAAGAAAAATAGTCCGATACAGTAGATGTACTTTTCACTCCAAGCACTTGCTTGAGTTTATTGGCGGAAACCAAATTTCCTATATTCCCTACTAAATAAGCCAATAAACTTTTTAATGAATGCTCATCACGAATATTATACCTTACCGCGATATCACGATAGACGATATCATTGACCAAATCAGATAACACATCCGGATTATCTAATTGCAAGTATTGCGGAAAGCCTCCTTTATACAGGTAATCATATAAAGAGCCTTCACCAATCTCTTGTTCTTTATAACCACAATATTCTGCATAAGAAAAAGGAAAAAGTTCCTTAGTAATGTGCCGTCCGGTCAATTTGGTCCCCAATTCACGACTCAACATGGAAGCATTGGAACCAGTCACCACCACATAGAATCCTTCATCCAGCTTACCCCTGACATACACTTCCCATCCTTCAACAACCTGAACCTCATCGAAGAAAAGAAATCTACACTTCTCATTTTCCTTAATTACTTCATCTACTATGCGGAAATCGTTAAACTCAAAACCATATAATAGCGGAGTATCAAAATTCAAAAAAACAGTCTCTTCCAACTGATATTTATCCATTAGCATCTGAAACAGCAAAGTACTTTTTCCACACCGGCGTATGCCCGAAATAATTAGTGCATAATCCTGTAATAACGGAGAAAGAGAAGATAACAAATCACGCCTGTATCCCTGACCTTTTTTTATCCGCTCACTCTGCATGCGGATTGCTTCTATGATATCTGACCGACTTATCATAATATTTATCTTTTTAAGTTCAAGTGCAAATATAAGTATTCCATTCTGAATGGACAAATCCTTCCATTCCAAATAGACACTTCCTTCCATTCTCAATGAACAGAGAAAAAGAAGGGGCTAACTCCTCAATTGGAGCCAGCCCCTTACATATAATAAAGAGATTCTTCTCGATTACCGAACGGCTATATGAGTATTTTGCAAAGAAGCCTCATTTGCTCTTGTCAATATAGAAAAGCAATCTTATTAAGATTAATTAAAACAGTAAATGGCATATCTTTCAATAATGAAGCTAATTTTGTAACAAATAATCAAAATAAAGTATGAGAATCTATGAGTAAAACTTTCAATATTTATTGCGACGAAAGTACACATTTGAAAAACGATGGACATCCATATATGCTTTTAGGCTATGTTAGTATCGCATATCCCCAGATAAAGATGGCTAAAGAACAAATCAAAGCTATTAAGGTAAAGTATAACTACAAAGGTGAATTAAAATGGACTAATGTTCATGACGCTACATTTCCGATGTATAATGAGCTCATTAAATATTTCTTTACGACAGATATAAAATTCAGAGCTGTAGTCGTAGACAAATCTCAAATAGATGAGACTCGCCCTGAATATACTTTCAATGATTTCTATTTTAGAATGTACTATCAACTCTTGCATCATTTATCCGACATGGAGAATGAATATAATGTCTTTTTTGATATCAAAGATACATGTAGCCATAAGAAGCTCCATACATTACAAGATATTTTAAAATGGAACTCTTCTATCAGACACTTTCAGTTTATCCGTTCTCACGAAAGTTATTTTGTGCAGTTGGCAGATATATTAATGGGAGCCATTAACTATAATCTCCGAATTGAAAAAGGTGATGTGGAAGGTAAGGTTATAGCAAAAAGAAAACTTGTTGACAAAATTCAAGAACACGCAGATATCTCTTTAAACAGAACAACGCCACTATCAAAGAAAAAATTCAATCTATTCTTTATCTCACTAAAATAATAGTTATGCCTTTTAATCTACTGAAAAAATATCCGGAATTACTTGAAATTCTACACATGAATGAGCATCAACGTAAAGAATCTCTTATGAGAATCTACAAAAGAGATATAGAAGATAATCCAAATTTCAAGTTCAGAGAGAAACAAATCTATCCGATCAAATCAGATGGAGTGGCTGATATGGGTCGACAATTTACGCACCTTACTTGCGAAGAGGCAAAAGAAACAGATGAGAATGGTAATTTGCTTCCAGCCAAGCGAGTTTTTGAAAAAGACCGTTCTCAACGATTGCATTGGATCAATCATCACATTCAAGAATTGTCTTCTGAAAATATAGAAGTCTTCAGTGTGACAGAACGTGATCAGAAAAAACGTTGCGATATTACCAAAACATATGTTTACGATAAGAAAGAGAAATATGTGATAGTTCTCGAATGCCAAAGAAAAAGCTCTTATTACTTATTAACAGCCTATTATCTGAATAAAGAGTATGCGGAAAAAGGCATAAAGAAAAAGATGAAAAAGCGTTTACCAAATATTGAATAAAAAACGCAGGGCTCAGATTTATATCAAGATAAACCGAGCCCCGAAACTCCTTCTATTTGTAGATGAGCGTTGCAAATATACGCTGATATATTTAAATATACAACATTTTTTGCACCATGATTGTTTATTTAACACCTTGAAATAATCATATTCAGAATGAAAAAAATAGCGGTCGACTCACAAAGGGAGTCAACCGCTACTAAATATTAATATAAAAACGCTTTCTTGATTAGAGAGCACCTACTTCTTTCAATGCAGCGTTAGTTCCGTGAACAGCCTTAGCGCTGGCAGCGAATTTTTCTTTTTCGTCAGCAGTCAGTTCCAGTTCAACGATTTTTTCGATACCATTCTTGCCCAGGATAACGGGAACACCGATACAAAGATCAGATTCGCCATATTCGCCTTCCAGCAATACAGAGCAAGGAATCATCTTCTTCTGGTTGTGAATGATAGACTCAACTACATAAGCTCCTGCCGCACCCGGTGCATACCATGCAGAAGTACCCAGCAACTTAGTCAGCGTAGCACCACCTACCATAGTAGAAGCTACAACTTCGTTCAGTTTTTCTTCGCTCAACAGTGTGCTGACCGGTTGTCCTTTGTATGTAGCCAAACGAGCCAACGGAATCATAGTAGTATCACCATGACCACCGATTACCATGCCTTCCACTTCGTTTGCATTGCAACCCAAAGCTTGAGACAGGAAATATTTAAAACGAGAGCTGTCCAAAGCACCACCCATACCGATAACACGGTTCTTAGGCAGCCCCAAAGATTTCAATGCCAGATAAGTCATTGTATCCATCGGATTAGAAATAACTACAAGGATAGCGTTGGGAGAATATTTCAATGCATTTTCAGCAACTGTCTTCACGATACCGGCATTCACACCGATCAACTCTTCACGAGTCATACCCGGCTTACGGGGAATACCTGATGTGATAACGATAACGTCAGAATTTGCAGTCTTCTCATAATCGTTGGTGCAACCTACAATAGTGGTATCAAAACCCAACAATTGAGCTGTCTGCATCATATCCATTGCCTTACCTTCTGAAACGCCTTCTTTAACATCCAGCATTACCACTTCGTCAGCCACTTCATTAAAGGCCAACACATTAGCGCATGTAGCACCTACGTTACCTGCACCTACTACGGTTACTTTTGACATAATCTTCAATTTTTTGTTTATACGTGTAATAAAGTTGCGACAAAAGTACAACGACATTCGTAATTAAGGAAATTTTTCCGTAATAATTTTAGTTAAATGATTATTAAGTTAAGGGTTGGTGATTAGTGATTGACGATTAATGCTTATTTTTGCGGTGGAATAGACCTAACCCTATTTTACACACCTATTATATTAATGAAACAATATGGCAGATAACAAGAATAAGCTGGTGATTATTGCAGGTACTGTATTAGTATTAGCCTTGGTAGGCGTTACTGTATTATTACTCTCCGAAAAACAGACGAACAAAGAACTGGTACAGGAATTTCAACTGGAAAAGGAAGACCTGGAAAACGAATATACACGCTTTGCACAACAGTATGACGAACTGAAATTAACAGTCTCCAATGACTCTTTGTCCGTACTGTTGGAACAGGAGCAGCTGAAGACCCAACGTCTGTTGGAAGAACTGCGTACCGTAAAAAGCAGCAATGCCGCAGAAATACGCCGCCTGAAAAAGGAACTTGCCACCTTACGTAAAGTAATGATAGGTTATATCAACCAGATAGATTCACTGAATAGACTGACCGCCCATCAGAAAGAGGTGATCGCACAGGTCACGCAAAAGTACAACGACGCTTCCCGCCAAATCAGCAATCTGGCGGAAGAGAAAAAGAATCTGAATAAAAAAGTCACCCTTGCCGCACAGTTAGATGCTACCAATATCAACATACAAGCTGTCAACAAACGGGATAAAGTAGCCAAGAAAGTAAAAGACGTGGTGAAATTCAAGATAGGATTCACTATCGTCAAAAATATCACAGCCGAAACAGGCGAACGTACCATCTATGTCCGCATCACCAAACCGGATAATGACGTGCTGACTAAAAACCCTTCCAATACATTCCCGTATGAAAACCGCGAGTTGGGATATTCCATCAAAAAGTACATTGAATACAACGGTGAAGAGCAAAATATAACCGTGTACTGGAACGTAGAAGAGTATCTATATGCAGGTACCTATCGGGTAGATCTTTTCGCAGACGGAACACTTATCGGCTCACAATCCTTTACATTGAACTAAAAAAGATTAAATTATTTTGAGGTCTCACTGAAAGCCTATACATTTGCATCGTTGTTTATGCAATTATTGTTGCATCACAAAACATCATTTTAATCACCTTAATAATGTATAGACACGATGAGAAAGTTCTTCTGTTTCACTTGGTTGGTATGTCTGACCTTCTCTGTCGGCGCACAAGAGATTTTGAGCCTCGATAGTTGCCGTGCATTGGCCATTGCCAATAACAAAGAACTACTGATAAGTCAGGAGAAAATTAACTCTGCACATTATCAGAGAAAAGCGGCGTTTACCAGCTACCTTCCCGATATTTCCGCCACCGGTGGATATATGCGTACCCAAAAAGAGATTTCAATATTGAGTGATGCCCAGAAAGGTGCATTAGGTTCAATGGGAACTCAGGTGAGCGGCGCTATGCAAAATGGCATACAAGGTATACTGACACAGCACCCTGAGTTGACACAGAATCCGCAATTCATGGCATTGATCCAGGCGTTAGGAAGTGTGGACGTCGCCTCTCCGCTCAACGGTCTCGGAAATTCCCTCGTTGATGCATTTCGTACAGATACCCGCAACATGTATGCCGGCGCCCTGACGCTGACACAACCTTTATATATGGGCGGCAAAATCCGTGCTTACAACAAAATTACCAAATATGCAGAAGAACTGGCACGCCAGCAACATGACAGTGGTCTGCAAGATGTAATACTTAGTACCGACCAGGCTTACTGGCAAGTAGTATCACTCGCCAGTAAAAAGAAGTTAGCCGAAGGTTACCTCAAGTTACTGCAAAAGCTGGAAAGCGATGTGGACAAGATGATTGCCGAAGGTGTTGCCACCAAAGCGGACGGTCTATCCGTAAAAGTAAGAGTGAACGAAGCGGAAATGACACTGACCAAAGTAGAAGATGGCTTGAGTCTGTCCAGAATGTTATTATGCCAGTTATGCGGTTTGGACTTATCCTCTCCTATCACGCTGAAAGATGAACGGGAAGATGATCTCTCTCCTGATCCGGTAGCAGCGAATGGAATTGATCTGAATACGGTTTATGCTACACGGCCGGAAGTACGCAGTCTGGAACTTGCCACAGAAATCTACAAGCAGAAGGTAAACGTCACTCGCTCCGAATATCTGCCGTCACTGGCTCTGATGGGAAGCTATATGATGACCAACCCCTCCGTTTTCAATGGTTTCGAAAAGAAGTTCAAAGGTATGTGGAATGTGGGCGTGGTATTACAGGTTCCTATCTGGCACTGGGGTGAAGGCATGTACAAGGTGAAGGCAGCCAAAGCGGAAGCCCGTATCGCCCAATACCAATTGGACGATGCTAAAGAAAAGATAGAACTCCAAGTCAACCAGTCCGTCTTCAAGGTTAATGAAGCCGCTAAAAAACTGATTATGGCAAAAAAGAATCTGGAAAAAGCAGATGAAAATCTTCGATATGCCACCCTCGGATTTGAAGAAGGCGTGATAGCTGCCAGCAACGTACTCGAAGCACACACAGCCTGGCTTTCAGCCCAGTCCGAAAAGATAGATGCACAAATTGACGTGAAACTGACTGACATCTATCTGAAGAAGGCATTGGGACAGTTGAAAACAACCGATTACTAATTACTAATTATAAATTATAGAGATTGCACAACGCTTTCCGCTTAGTTTGAAATTAGTAATCAGTAATCAATAACACCATAATTAGTAATTCGTAATTAGTAATAAAAAAAATGGATACCAAATCACAAAACAGTAACATGCTATTAGCGTTCTTAACGCTGACAGGCGTCATTGCCATTGTAGCCGTAGTAGGTTTCTTCATGTTGCGCAAAGGACCGGAAATCGTACAGGGTCAGGCAGAGGTCACAGAATACCGGGTATCGAGTAAAGTACCGGGACGTATTCTGGAATTCCGTGTGAAAGAGGGACAAAGCGTGCAGGCCGGAGATACACTCGCCATACTGGAAGCTCCGGATGTATTAGCTAAACTGGAACAGGCCCGTGCGGCGGAAGCCGCTGCTCAGGCACAAAATGAGAAAGCACTGAAAGGCGCCCGTCACGAACAGGTACAGGCTGCCTTTGAGATGTGGCAAAAAGCTAAAGCAGGACTTGAAATAGCCGAGAAATCTTACAAACGTGTGAAAAATCTTGCTGATCAGGGCGTGATGTCAACCCAAAAGCTGGATGAGGTGACTGCACAGCGAGACGCTGCCGTCGCAACAGAAAAAGCCGCCAAAGCCCAATACGACATGGCAAAGAACGGTGCGGAACGAGAAGATAAAGCTGCTGCCGCCGCCTTGGTAGACCGTGCCAAAGGAGCCGTTGCAGAAGTAGAATCTTATATCAAAGAAACTTATCTTATAGCCCAGACAGCCGGAGAAGTGTCGGAAATCTTCCCCAAAGTGGGTGAATTGGTGGGAACCGGTGCACCGATCATGAACATAGCCATACTGGATGATATGTGGGTAACATTCAATGTCCGGGAAGATTTGCTGCAAGGTCTGACAATGGGAACTGAATTCGAAGCTTTCGTTCCGGCATTGGACAAAAATATCCGCCTGAAAGTGAACTACATGAAGGATCTTGGCACTTATGCAGCCTGGAAGGCTACGAAAACAACCGGGCAATTTGATCTGAAGACTTTTGAGGTAAAAGCTTTGCCACAGGAGAAAGTGGAAGGCTTGCGTCCCGGAATGTCGGTGATACTGAAGAAGTGATTAACAGTTAGTGATTAGTGATAAGTAAAGGAATGGCACGAGATAAGAAATATATAGCTTTGTGGAACGTCATGAAACGGGAAGGCCGACGGCTCGTTTCCCGTCCGCTGTACCTGTTCTGCATGGTGATAGCACCGTTGTTCTGCTACGTGTTCTTCACGACACTGATGGATTCGGGCTTACCGGTCAATATGCCTGTAGGAGTGGTGGATCAGGATATGACATCCACTTCGCGCCAATTGATGCGAAACCTGGATGCATTTGAGCAGACCGCCATCGTAGCCCATTATCCTACTATCAACGAAGCACGTGCCGCCATGCAGAAAGGAGAAATCTACGGATTCTACTACATTCCGAAAGGTACCACTGCCAAGGCGCAATCTCAACGACAGCCCACCGTATCATTCTATACCAACAATACGCTGCTTATCGCCGGTTCTCTACTCTACAAAGATATGAAGATGATGAGCGAATTGGCATCGGGAGCCGCCGCACGCGCCAGTCTGTATGCTAAAGGTGCTACGGAAGACCAGGCTATGGCATTCCTGCAACCCATCGTCATCGATACACATCCGCTGAACAATCCGTGGCTGAATTACTCCGTATACTTGTGTAATACATTTGCACCGGGCGTATTGATGCTGCTTATATTTATGATAACGGTTTACTCCATCGGCGTGGAAATAAAAGACCGTACCGCGCGCGAATGGCTACGCATGGGAAATAATTCCATCTACATCTCCCTTGCCGGAAAGCTGTTGCCGCATACGGCTATTTTCTTCCTGATGGGGATATTGTATAACGTATATCTATATGGCTTCCTGCACTTCCCATGCAACAGTGGCATCATGCCGATGCTTCTTGCCACTCTCTGCCTTGTGCTGGCTTCGCAAGGGATGGGCGTACTGATGATAGGTACATTGCCTACCCTGCGTCTGGGACTGAGTTTTGCATCCTTATGGGGAGTGCTTTCATTCTCTATGTGTGGATTATCATTCCCAGCTATGGCAATGCATCCGGTTCTGCAAGGATTAGCCAATCTGTTCCCGCTGCGTCACTATTTCCTGATCTATGTAGACCAGGCCCTGAACGGTTATCCGATGATTTATTCATGGATAAACTATGTGGCGTTACTTATTTTTATGATGCTTCCTTTCTTTGTCGTCCACCGGCTTAAAGAAGCGTTGATTTATTATAAATACGTGCCCTAATGAAACATCTGACGTTCAAACAGAAAGTAGTACAAGGTATCCACGACCTATTCTATATCTGGATACGGGAATTCCGCACGACCTTTCGCGATCAGGGTGTGCTCATCTTCTTTGTGCTTGTCCCGTTGGTGTATCCACTGATTTACGCTTTCATCTATACCAATGAAACCATACGGGAAGTACCTGCTGTGGTAGTGGATAACTCACGCAGTTCGTTAAGCCGTGAATATCTGCGCAAAGTGGACTCCAGTCCGGAAGTGAAGATCGTATCTTATTGCGCCGACATGGAAGAAGCCAAACTGATGCTGAAAGATCGTCTGGCTTATGGCATCATCTATATACCTGCTGAATTCAGTGAAGATATTGCACGGGGAAAGCAAACACAGGTCAGTCTGTATTGCGATATGAGCGGATTGCTTTATTACAAATCTCTGCTGAACACCAATACCAGCGTGTCACTGGATATGAATGCAGATATCAAAATGCAACGTGCCGGCAATACCACCAACCGCCAGGATGAGATTACCGCCTATCCGATAAAATATGAAGATGTTACCTTATTCAACCCCGCAAATGGTTTTGCGGCTTTCCTGATACCCGCGGTATTGATACTGATTATTCAGCAAACCTTGCTGCTTGGTATCGGACTTTCTGCCGGAACAGCCCGCGAACAGAATCGTTTCAAAGATTTGGTTCCTATCAACCGCCACTACAACGGCACATTACGTATCGTACTGGGTAAAGGTTTAAGTTACTTCATGGTGTATGCACTTGTATCCGTATACGTGCTCTGTGTAGTGCCACGTCTGTTCAGTCTCATCCAGATAGCTCAACCGGGTGTACTGACCCTCTTTATGTTGCCTTATCTGGCAGCATGTATTTTCTTTGCCATGACAGCTTCTATTGCCATACGCAACCGTGAAACCTGCATGTTAATATTCGTCTTCACATCCGTACCTTTATTGTTCCTTTCAGGTGTTTCCTGGCCGGGAGCCGCCATGCCGGATTTCTGGAGATACTTCTCTTATATCTTCCCGTCCACTTTCGGCATCAATGGCTACGTACGCATCAATAGCATGGGAGCTACACTGGGCGAAGTAGCCTTTGAATACCGTGCATTATGGATACAGGCAGGCATCTACTTCCTGACTACTTGCTGGGTATATCGCTGGCAGATTATCCAGAGCCGGAAGCATGTGATTGAGAAATATAAAGAGTACAAGAATAAATAACATACTGTAATGTTACCTTTCATGGTAATTCTGTTTACCTCACACGGTAACTCTGTTTACATGCCGAGGTGAAAGCCGTCACATGTGACAGTAAATACTTTTACATTCCGCGGCAAACAATCGGTAAATACAGAACATTGGTAATTAAAGAATTAGCTCATCCGCTGCAGTTGGTTCAGGTCCCATTTCAAATTCCAGCACCCCACCCTTCACAATCTCATCATGCGTTATCCACAGGCGGTTCAATTTCTTGCCGTTCAATGATACCGACTGGATATAGATGTTCTGAGGCGAGTTATTACGCGCTATGATTTTGAAATTCTTACCGGAGTAAAAATGTGTATCCAGTTTTATCTCTACGCTTTCGAAGACAGGGCTGGTAATCTCATAACGGGGATTTCCCGGACAAACCGGATGAATGCCCATAGCCGCCAATACATACCATGCCGACATCTGCCCTACATCTTCGTTTCCGCACAATCCCAGAACATCATCACCATAAGCTTTATCACAGATCTTTCTCGTCCATTTCTGTGTCAGCCACGGGCAGGAAGAGTAATTGAAAAGGAATGGTACATGATGGTTCGGTTCATTAGGATGATTATAATAATCATTCCACAAAAAATCTTCCGGAACATTGGCAAAGAACTCTTCCAGTTCCGCATCAAACTTCTTTTGGCCTCCCATCAGAGCTTTCATTCCGTCAATATCATGAGGGACAAACCAACCTTGTTGGAAAGGATTGCTTTCCGTAGTACCTTGATCCTGTGCCGTACGACTTTGCCAAGGCAACCAGCCTCCACCCTTCACGCGGGCACGAAACCACTGCACACTGTCGCACCACACATTCCGGTAAGCTTTGGCACGCTTTTCATATTCAGCCGCTTCTTTCTTTTTGCCTAAGGAACTC
Source organism: Bacteroides sp. MSB163 (assembly GCF_036416795.1). Lineage (NCBI taxonomy): Bacteria > Pseudomonadati > Bacteroidota > Bacteroidia > Bacteroidales > Bacteroidaceae > Bacteroides > Bacteroides maternus. Next base: position 304,476 of record NZ_CP143867.1, read on the forward strand.
ATGAGTTGTCCTAAGCACCAATCCGTATAAGCATACTCCAAAGTATGGGAAAGACTGCCGGGAGTATATCCCAGGTCTCCATTACCAAACTGCTTTTGTGTATTCGCAGCATACTCAACGGCTTTCTGTACATCATACTCCCGGATCCCCTTTTCATAGGCATCCGCCAGTACCGAGATAGCGGGATTTCCCAACATACAGCCAGAATATGCATTCACTACTTCCCAACGCGGATAATACTCCGTACCACTTAACTGGGCAATCTGGATCAAAGAGTTTATCTCATCATTCACCAATCGGGGATTAATCAATGTTTGCAATGGGAACTGACTACGGAATACATCCCAACCACTAAATACTGTACGATAAGTAAAATTCTTCGTCTGGTGAATCTTCTTATCCGCACCTATATATCGGCCGTCACAATCAGAGAAGCAACGTGGATCGATCATTGTATGATACAAAGAGGTATAAAAGATAGTCTTATCCCTTTCGCTTCCCTCAACCTTCACTGAAGAGAGTGCCTGATTCCACAGATTACGTGTATTTTCTTTTACCCGCTCAAAATTCCAGTCTGGAATGTCCTGTTCCAGATTGCGCTGGGCACCTTCCATGCTGACAAACGATATACCACACTTCAGTTGAACCTGTTCGTCTTTCCGGGTAGGAAACTCTGTATAAAAGCCCAAGTGCTTTCCCTGTGCTTTCCCGGGAGCAGATATGATCCGGGCATCCTTAATATAGCTGAAATAGGCCGGATTATCATTGGCTTCATTCTTTCTGCTAACGCCCTCAGGAATAGAAGCACTCCAAACACCGTATTCCGTCAATGGGCGATCAAAACAGCAATAAAAGTAAACGGTATAATCAGATTTACCCGAGCCGTTTCCCCAACCTCCACAAGCGGGTGTACATTTCATCCATCCCCGAATCGTATATTCGTCTACTTTTTCCACATACTGTTCATCAGATGTGCCACCAATTCTACGGGCCAGATCGATCTGGATACGTGACTTTTCCGACTCCGGATATGTGAAACGCAGAATCCCCGAACGAGGAGCGGATGTCAGTTCCACCTTCACCTGATAATCTTGTAAATATACCGAATAGTATCCGGCCTGCGTAATCTCCGTATCATGGGAATATCTGGAACGGTAACCTTCCTCCGGTTTATTTTCAGTACCCTTGAATGTTTGTAATGGCCCGGTAGTAGGCATTACCAGAAAGTTTCCGAAATCACCATACCAGCCAATACCGCTTAAATGCGTAAAACTAAATCCTTCGATAGTAGAATGATGCCACGAATATCCGGGGCCATTATCGCCACCGGTTTTAGTGTCCGGACTCAACTGTACAAGTCCAAAAGGAGTACAACTTCCCGGAAAGGTTTTTCCCAACCCATGCCCCGATTTTCCGGCCTCTGCCGAAGTTGAAGCACCAATTATCGTATTAACATAATCCACCGGCTCTTTTTGAGCAAATGACAGAGTAGAAAAAGAAATTAATAAGGCAGATAGCCAACTACCATATTTCATAGAATAATAAAATTTGAATAAGTTACCGAATATGTTTTTTGATTAACGGATATAATATTTCCGCATAGCGCATAAAACCCAGATCTGTAAAATGGATACCATCAACAGTAGCCTCACCATCGTACCCGATAATGTCCTTTGAAGAAAGAAGATAGATATTCTTCTCACCCCTTTTCTTCATTGACTGAAAAATAGTCGCAATCGTTTCATTTTTAGCATTCACTTCCCTTGCAACCTTTTTATCAAAACGGGAATGAGTAAAAATAGGATCTTCTACAAAAAGGATAGGAGTATCGGGATGTTTGCTGCGGACGATAGAGTAGAATTTCTCCGTCCGTTCTTTCATCTGTTCTACTGTGGCATTAGGAAGGAAATCAAGCACGAACATGGAAGCATCAACCGTAGCTATAAGTTCTGCAATCTCCAGATCGAGCAAAGCATTACCGCTAAATCCTAAATTGATACATTCACGATTGAGCCAACGTTCCAGAATATTTGTATGGGCCATTCCGGGACGGGAAGCACAACCACCCTGCAAAATACTGGTCCCATAAAAGACAACGGGCTTCTCACGCACCGGCAAATCAACAGTAGGCTGATCAAGGGTCGAAAGGCTATCCACACCGATGGCCAATGAGGTGACCCCGTCATACAAAGAGAGATATAAAAGATATTCCCGTTCTTCAGGATCCATATTCTTCACGATAGTAGCTTCATTTACCTTTCCCTGAGGACGCCCGCTACCGGCAAAAACCCACTTACCATCTTGCAGACAATAAAGATCCAATCCTTTGATTCCGGTAGGAGTCATGTGGTTCATGCTTCTGTTATCCCTCACTTCCCACTTTGCCCCAATGCATGTAGAGTTGGAACGGAAGCGCAAAGCAAGTCCGGCACTATTGCGTCCTAAATCCCAAAGCGGTTTGCGGGAAACTGATTCCAAAGAAGCCGGAAGGCGTTCATAACGGGTAAGAGTAGCATCCGTTGCCTTGCCCAACAAGGGGAAAACGGAAGCATCGCGATAAAGAAGTTGGGCCTGAGTGGACGCAGCCAGCAACAATCCCAAAATAAAAACTCTGATTCTCATGATTAGTAGATATTAAGATGATTCAAAGGTACACTGAAAAACTGCATTTATAAACAGTTTCACATCAATTAACAGGTAATAGACCTCCTATTATGGCTCCACAGCTCTTTTGAGTGCATTCACACTTATTAACCGTCTGGAGTTTGCTTTATTACGAAATATTCGTAGATTTGTATCGAATTCATTTTAATACTTTATTTCCATGGAAAAGTTGACTATACAAGAAGAAGAAGCAATGATTTACATCTGGGAATTGGGCAGTTGCTTCGTAAAAGACATTGTTGCCAAATATCCCCAACCGGCACCTCCCTACACTACCGTGGCTTCCATCATTAAAAACCTGGAACGCAAACAGTATGTTACAGCCGCTCGCGTAGGGAATACATATCAATACACACCTGCCATTCGTGAAAGCGAATACAAGCGTACCTTCATGAGCGGCTTCGTGCGTAACTACTTTGAAAATTCTTATAAGGAAATGGTTTCTTTCTTTGCCAAAGAGCAAAAGATTTCAACTAAAGACCTGAAAGATATAATAGATATGATTGAAAAAAGATAAACATAAAAAAGAATCGCATGAAATACTATTTTTCTTTATTAGCTTGTCTGGTAAGTTTCATTGCTCACGCACAGACTACTTACTCCTATAGAGTAGAAGGAGAATTGACAGATAATTCATTTAATGGAAAAATGTTATACATCATGCGATATGATGACAATCACTATATTGATAGTACCCGAGTTGAAAATCAGAAGTTTGCATTTGAGGGACGAACTGCAATCCCCTCGTTTTGTCGAATCGATGCAGGACGCAACTATGCCAACTTTATTTTGGATGAAGGAACTATAAAGGTTAATCTATATACCCATGTTCCTACGGGTACAAAACTAAATGAAGCTTTCAATAAGACGATAGCTACAGTCGACAGTATCCGAAAAAAAGGATTCGCGCATCTGGCAGAACTAAAAAAAGAAAAGCCGAATGCAGAAGACTGGCAGCTGGTATGGGCAGAATATTATGAGCAAAAAATCCGCCCATCACTCCTTGGATATCTGAAACAACAAATTATATCCAACAAGGATAATGGTGTGGGAGAATATGCCTTCAGAGATTATAGTATGGCATGTAGTACCGATGAAATGGATGCTCTTCAGACAGAAATAGGCAATTGGCTGAATTCTTTAAAAACAGTACAGGCAATAAAAGCACGTTTCGAAGCGCTAAAGAGAACTGCAGTAGGCAAACCGTTTGTCGATATAGCCGGTGAAAACACAGAAGGTAAAGAAACACGGTTGTCAGATTTTGTAGGCAAAGGTAATTATGTTCTTGTTGATATGTGGGCAAGCTGGTGTGCTCCATGCCGGGAAGAAATACCCAATTTAGCAGAAATCTACAATACATATAAAGACAAAGGCCTGGTTATATTAGGTATTGCAACCTGGGATAAAAAAGACAGAATCATTAAAGCGATAGGAGATCTGAATATGACATGGCCACAGCTACTGGACACCCAACAAAAAGTAATGGAACTTTATGGTGTCAATGGTATCCCGCATATTATTTTATTTGCCCCGGATGGCACTATTGTTGCCCGCAATCTCAGGGGAGATGGAATGAAGCAGAAAGTGGCTGAGATTATGAAAGGCGAATAATAATAAAATAAATAAAGATGTTAGCTTATTTTCTAAAAATCAATGTAGCCATTGCGCTATTTTATGCGTTTTATCGGCTATTTTTCTATAAAGACACGTTCTTTACGTGGCGCAGGGCCGCTTTGCTCTGCTTCTTTGCCGTTTCTGCCGTTTATCCGCTGCTGAATATACAGACATGGATTACGGAACAGCAGCCTATGGTAGCCATGGCAGATTTATACGCTGACATCGTTTTACCGGAATTTACGATAACACCGGAACAGGTAACTTCCGACTGGAAAACCCTCCTGCCCCAAACGGTCGGTTTTGCTTATTGGGGAATGGTAATTGTATTAGCGATCCGCTTCCTCATACAGTTGGCTGGGATTATCCGTTTAGCTTTCCGTTGCCGGAAAGCAAAGATAGAAAATACGAATGTACATCTGCTCAGACAAGCAAGCGGACCTTTTTCCTTCTTTCACTGGATTTTTATCCATCCGACTTCACATACAGAAGATGAACTAAGCGAAATATTAACCCACGAACAAACTCATGCCAACCAATGGCATTCCATTGATGTACTTGTCAGTGAGATTGTATGTATATTTTGCTGGTTCAATCCTTTTGCCTGGCTCATGAAACGGGAAATCCGCACCAATCTGGAATATCTGGCGGACAACCGCGTACTGGAAACCGGACATGACTCTAAAGCCTATCAGTATCACCTGTTAGGATTATCACACCATAAGGCTGCAGCAACTATCTATAACAGTTTTAATGTATTACCTTTAAAAAAACGCATCAAAATGATGAACAAAAAGAGAACCCGAGAAATAGGGAGAACTAAATACCTTATGTTTCTCCCCTTGGCAGCCTTACTTATGATAATCAGCAATATCGAAGCCGTGGCCCGTACCACGAAAGAGATGGCAAAAGATGTCATAGAAGCTGTAGAAGAGAATCTGGCGTCCAATTCAACAACGCCGGAGATGGAAGTTGCTACTGAAACGGCACCGCTGGAAACACCGGTACCGCAACAGGATAAAGACAAACTTATGAACTACAAAGGAGTAGTAGTGGATAAAGACGGAAAAGCAGTGGAAGGCGCTGAGTTTTTCATTGATGAAGACCACAAACTACCACAAGGTCAATCGTATGTCACGGGAAAGAACGGTAATTTTTCTTTCAAAGCATTCGAAAATGCTAAAATGATAGTAATTTGGAAAAAAGATGGAAAAATGATGGGAGTACCCGTGGCTGTCAACAAAGAAAACAACTCCAACATGAAGATTGTCATGGATAGGGAATGGCTAAATCCGCCAGCCGATGATCCTGATAATCCTGTATTTGAAGTAGTGGAACAAATGCCTGAATTTCCGGATGGCGGCATGTCAGGCCTGATGCAATTTTTATCGAAAAACATCAGATATCCGGTAAATGCACAGAAAAATGGTACGCAAGGACGCGTTACTGTACAATTTGTTGTAAATGCAGACGGAAGCATCTCCAACATAGGGATTATCCGTGGAGTAGACCCGGAATTGGATGGTGAAGCGGTACGCGTTATCAGCACAATGCCAAATTGGAAGCCGGGTATGCAAAAAGGAAAAGCTGTACGGGTGAAATATACAGTTCCTGTCATGTTCCGCTTATCGGATGATGGTCAAAAAGAGGAGTATAAGCCTATAGCTAAAATTGATGAAACTGTTGTCGTGGGATATGGTTCCAAACAAGTCCCTGCAGAGGAAGACCCGGTTTTTGAGGTGGTTGAAAACATGCCTGAATTTCCCGGTGGTATGGGAGGACTGATGCAATATCTGTCTAAGAATATCAAATATCCGGTAGAGGCACAAAAAGCAGGAATCCAAGGACGAGTTATAATGCAAGTCATCATTGATAAGAACGGCAATGTAACCAATCCTAAAGTTACCCAGCCCGTAGACCCCTTATTGGATACAGAAGCAATTCGCGTCACCGCAAGTATGCCTAAATGGAAACCCGGTACACAAAGAGGAATGCCGGTCAATGTAAAATATACATTCCCTATCGTATTCAGATTGCAATAAAACAATCTCTTTTCAACATTAATTCTCTCTCACATAAAGATTATCTGCAATGTCCTACTCCTGATTTTTAACAGCACAATCAGGAGTAGGATGCAGATAACCATTTATTTATGCATCTTCACTACTTCCGTTGGTGCCATCTCCACATTCCGCTTATCTACCTGGCGAACCACGCTTGCCGCTAATTGCAGGAAAGCGCGTCCGGTCACGGTATTCTCGTCAAGTGCTACCGGAGTACCCTTATCTCCACTTTCGCAAATGCTTTGTACGATAGGAATTTGCCCCAACAAAGGCACATTCATTTCTTCCGCCAGATTCTTTGCACCTTCCTTTCCAAAGATATAGTATTTATTCTCCGGAAGTTCGGCAGGTGTAAACCAGGCCATATTCTCTACCAAACCGAGAATAGGCACATTCACCTTATCATTGATAAACATGTTGATACCTTTGCGGGCATCTGCCAACGCCACAGCCTGCGGTGTGCTGACCACGATAGCTCCTGTCAGTGCCAATGTCTGAACCACTGTCAGGTGAATATCACTCGTTCCGGGAGGAAGGTCGATTAAGAAATAGTCAAGCTCTCCCCAATTCGCATCCCCTATCAGCTGTTTCAAGGCATTGCTTGCCATACCGCCACGCCACAACGTAGCCTGGTCAGGATCAACGAAGAAACCAATAGAAAGCAATTTGATACCATACTTCTCAACTGGTACAATCAAATCACGACCGTCTACATGCTCAGCATAAGGACGCGCATCCTCCACCTGAAACATCTTCGGCATGGATGGTCCGAAAATATCGGCATCCAACAAACCAACCTTATAGCCTAACTTCGCCAAAGATACCGCGAGGTTAGCAGCTACCGTTGACTTACCTACGCCACCCTTACCGGAAGAAACACCGATAATATTCTTCACCTGAGACAGCAGCTTGCCTGGTTCGGGACGTGCCGCTTGTTTGCTTTCCGTAGTAATGGCTATTTCTACCTCATCAGATACATACGTATGAATAGCCGTTTCCGCCGCCTTTATTACAGATTTCATGAAAGGATCGGTCGGTTTCTCAAATATCAGTGAGAAACTAACTTTCATCCCATCAATACGTAAATTATCGGCAACCATTTCCGCCTCAACCAGATTCTTTCCGGTACCGGGATATCGCACTGTGGCCAGTGCATCTAAAATTAGTTTAGGATAAAGTGTCATTACTTTTTTTTATTTTGAAGTTTGCAGCCCGCTCCGCTTACTGCGGTTATAACTGCGATACTCATCTAACTCTATTTCCACATCGGGTTCGTGCAGTTCACCTTCCTTCGGCAGATGGAACTTGATATACTTGATGTTCAATCCACGGTCCAACCACTGTTGCTCGTAATAGGTTTTGATGCTGAGAATTTCATCAGCCATGCCGGAGTGATACAGATCTTCTGTCAGCACATCCACCGGAAGATGATTTTCCTCGATCATGCAACGGGTATAAGTGAACATAAAGTTACTATCTGTCTTGAGATGAACAATACCATCCGGTCTTAGGAATTTACGATAACGTTCCATGAAATAAGTAGAAGTAAGGCGCTTGGTAGCTTTCTTCATCTGTGGATCGGAGAAAGTCAACCAGATTTCACTCACTTCATTTTCCGAGAAAAAGCGGTCGATTATTTCAATGTTCGTACGCAAAAAGGCAACATTCTTCATGCCTGCCTGTAATGACTCCGTAGCACCGGACCACATACGGGAACCTTTAATATCCACTCCGATAAAATTCTTATCAGGAAACAATCGTCCCAGCCCGACGGTATATTCACCACGTCCGCAACCTAATTCCAAAACAATGGGACGGTCATTCCCGAAGAATGACTCGTTCCATTTTCCTTTCATCTCAAAGGGCACGTTATCTACTGCTGAATAAGGATATTCGAACACATGCGGATAACTTGCCATATCGGCAAACTTCGCTAACTTACCTTTGCTCATGCGTTATTCCACAATGGTTACCCAGCCATGCGTGTCAGGTTCGTCACCATATTGGATTCCACGCAGCTTGTTGTACAACTTAGTGCAGATAGGTCCCGGTTTACCATCTTTGGCTATCACATAAGAATGTCCATTCTCAGGGTCATCAATGCGTTCAATCGGGCTGATAACAGCAGCAGTTCCGCAAGCACCGGCTTCTTCAAAAGTCGTAAGTTCTTCTTCAGCCACCGGACGGCGTTCTACCTTCATACCCATGTCTTCGGCCAACTGCATCAAGCTCTTATTGGTAATGGATGGCAGAATGGAAGTAGACAGAGGTGTAATATAAGTATTATCTTTTATTCCAAAGAAGTTGGCAGCGCCACACTCGTCAATGTATTTCTTCTCCTTTGCATCCAGATAGAATTCTGCAGAATAACCGGCAGCATGAGCTTCCTGACTGGCACGCAAACTGGCAGCATAATTACCGCCAACCTTATAAATACCAGTTCCAAGCGGAGCAGCACGGTCATACTTACGTGTAATGACATAGGGAGTAGCAGCAAAACCGCCTTTAAAGTACGGACCTACCGGAGTAACAAATATCAGGAACATATATTCATTGGAAGGACGTACCCCCACCTGTGCTCCGGTTCCAATCAGCAACGGACGGATATAAAGGGAAGCACCGCTCTCATAAGGCGGGATAAAGCGTTCGTTCATTTTCACCGCTGTCAGCACAGCTTCTTTGAAACGTTCTGTCGGCAGTTCTGCCATCATGATGCCACGACACGTAGACTGCAAGCGGGCAGCATTCTCTTCCAAACGGAAAATACGCACCTTACCATCTTTGCCACGGAATGCCTTTAAGCCTTCAAACGCTTCCTGTCCATAATGCAGACAGGTAGCTGCCATGTGCAGATTGATAAGTTCGCTACTGCTGATTTCAAGTTTTCCCCACTCACCTTCGCGGAAATTAATTCTCACATTGTAATCTGTCTTCATGTATCCGAATGACAGATTAGACCAATCTATTTCTTTCATATCTCAAAGTATTAGTAATCTCATTACGTACATTCTGCAACAAATTTAGTCTTTATTCTTCACTTTCCCGCTTCTCCGACAGTAATTTTTCGATTTCCTTGTCAGCTTTGGTCAATTTATCGCTGCAAAACGCAATAATCTCATTCGCTTCCTTTATTTTTTCGGCAAGCGCATCAATTTCCAATTCATTATTGTCTATTTGACGGACAATCTTCTCCAAGCGCTCCATGGCTTGGGAATAGGTTTCTTTTTTCTTTGAAGTAGGCATAGGAGTATTTATGATTTATGAATTACGATTGAGGTTGCTTCGCCCCGGTAAAAACGGGTGAGTATTTCATCATTCTCATTCAGAGAAGCGGCATCTTTTACAGCTTTTCCATCTTTCAGAGTGATGCTATAGCCACGGGCAAGCATCTTTTCGGGTGAAGCATCAGTCAAGCGTTGCTGTAACAGTTCCAGACGATGACGTTGGCGCGAAAGGGAAGACGTAACTGCCTGGGAAATATCTCTCCGGGCAGCCAGCAGAGTCAACTTAGCATCAGAGATACGGCGTACAACGGCAGAGGGAATACGGTTCCTGTATAAATTCAATTTACGATGCTCTTCCGTCAGACGGGAAAGGACGCTTTCGTGTAAACGGCTGGCAAGAACTTCCAGCCCATCGGCAGCAAGATCCATACAATCAATAAGATATTCGGCAGCGGCTGTCGGAGTTTTCACACGAGTGTGCGCCACGGAATCGAGCACTGTATCATCTCTTTCATGTCCTATTCCGGTAATTATGGGCAGCGGGAATTGGGCACACGCGGCAGCAAGCAAATACGTATCAAAACCGGAAAGATCGGAAGTAGCTCCACCTCCACGGATGATGACTACGGCATCAAAATCATTCTGACGATTTAAAATAAGATCCAAAGCTGACAATACGGACTCTTCTACACGGTCGCCTTGCATCAAAGCAGGAAATAGCTCCGTATAGAAGAAAAAGCCACGGGGATTATTCTGCAACTGATGGCAAAAATCACCATAACCGGCAGCCGTAGGGGAAGAAATTACGGCAATACGTTGCGGTAAATCGGGCATATCCAACTCTTTATTCAAAGTAAGCACACCTTCTTCTTCCAGTTGCTTCAGTATTTCCCGACGACGACGTGCCATATCTCCTAACGTATAAGTAGGATCGATATCCTGCACAGTCAGACTATAGCCATAAAGCTCGTGAAAGCTAACAGTAACCTGAACCAGCACCTTAATACCGGAAACAAAAGCCTGCCCTGTTGCTTCTTCGAAATAAGGTTTCAGCAGCCGATAGACATTCGACCAGATAGTACCGCGAGCCTTTGCAACCAAACCATTGCTACGGGGGTCTTTCTGAATAAATTCCAGATAGCAATGCCCGGTACTGTTCGTTCGCACATCACTCAACTCTGCCTGTACCCAATATTCATCAGGCAGGCATTGTTCAAGACTGCGGCGCACCAAAGCATTAAGTTCCAGTAAAGATAACGCTTCCATATTGTTCAGCTACGAGTGACAAGCCACCAGCTACAAGTGACGAACTACGAGTAGCAGCTTGTAATCAGTTATTTATTATTTGATTTATAATCATTGTATGCCTTCCACATATCAGGTACTCCATATCCGTAGATATTATCCGGGAAACCGGCACGGTCACCGGATCGGCGCACCAACTCAATCACTTCTTTTGCCGTCAACGTCGGGCAAGCCTGCCACAAACAAGTCACCATACCGCACATGATAGGTGAAGAAAAAGAAGTACCGTTAGCCCGTCCCTGATTACCATCCGTACGGATCACATCCGATCCAACCCCTACCGCAACCACATCCGGCTTCACACGATGATCCGCTGTATTACCTACGGAAGAAAAAGTAGCCAGCACAGCTCTCTTGTCAATCGCTCCTACCGTCAACACATTATCAGCATCTCCCGGAGGAGTGATCTTTTTCCAGGAACCCGCACCGGAGTTGCCGGCACTGCACACCAGTATCATTCCTTTATCTGCAATATGGGAAGCCTGGCGTGACATCAATGCATGACGTCCATCCAGATCGCGATATTTATAATTCTTCGATTTATCATCAAACGAGTAGTATCCCAAAGATGTATTGATTACATCCACTCCCACACTATCGGCAAATTCAACCGCAGCCGACCAATAATCCTGTTCTACCAGGTGTTCCGAATATTCATCCTCACTGCGAAGCAACCAGAAAGAAGCTTCGGGCGCCGTACCCGTCATAATATCAGGTCGGTTCATACCTATACAGGACAGTACGCTCATCCCATGGCTGCTTTCCGCAAAGATATCAGCCTGTTGGTTTACAAAATCCTTTGTACCGAGAATACGGATATTCTGCATAGCAGTAATCTTATCGACATTATGGAATCCGGCATCAATAACCGCAATTGTCATACCCTGCCCTTTGAAACCCGCTTCGTGTAATTTGTCACCGTTGCTCATCTGAATCTGAGTGATAGCACGTCCGTAAATGCTATCCGGATGTATCGTTGGTTGATTTAGTACAGAATCACGTTCCGTTGCCATTGATGGTTTGCCAGCACCGGGAGAAATCCAGACCTTCTCTGTTGAAAGCACAAAAGGCAGTGCCGCTATGCGATCAATCAGAGTCGTATCGTTACATGACACCGTTACAAAATTGTTCCATTTTCCGACCACCACAATATTAACCCCCTGCTTACGAATCTCATCTATATATTTGTGGCAAACCGGGAGATCTGTAGAATCAATGGGAAGATTCTGCTTCTTGCGACGTTCAATCGCTTTTTCAGACAGGAATTTTTCCGGCTGTTTCAATGAATACTCTGTGGCGGCCTTGTCTTTCAGGCTAATACGATACTTCAAGGTATCTTGCTGCGCCGATACTCCTGCCACTAAGAGGGCGAAAGCTAAAAAGGAAAACAGTTTTCTCATTATCACTTATGTCTATTATTTCATTTTTGACTTTATTTGACTAACAAATATTTTTGTTCCGGGTGATTGGGCTTCTGCGGATATTTCAGTTTTAGAATTCCTTGTTCCAGCAATGGTAGCAGATAGGCTTTTCTGAAATGTACCCTATTTTTAAAACCAAGTTCTTCCTGCAAGGAAATTGCCGTATATTCATCAGCCTTCGTATACAATGAATAGAATGTTTCCATAAGGTCTTGGGTTTTGAAAACCTGAAGAGCTTGAGTGGTAGCTTGAGTGGCAGCTTGAGTGGTAGCTTGTTTCCTTGGCATCGTAACCCAAAGCCCGCCCATAGAAAAGTCAAACGAAGGTTGCTCAAGCTCTGCCAACTGAAACCCTGTTACTATTTTGTTTATACCTCTTCCCCATGCTTCTATAAAACCCGCCTTAAAAAAGATATCAGCAATGTTCTTGTTGTAAGGTCGCGACGGATGCTTTTCCAAGAACATTTCTATCGTCAAGTCTTCGGGAAGGCAGCCTTCATTCCACAGCATAAGTTTATCTTCATATACACTTAATTGTATAGGAGCACCCGTATAGTCTTTATGAATGATTGCGTTAAAAATAGCTTCGCACAATGCTTCTTCCGGTATTTCTAACTCTTCAATCCTTTGCAACCCTTCATACCGGATATAAGAACGTAAATATTTAGACTTCAATAAAGACATGACTTTATCACCCATTTGCAGAATATTTCCTTCTACAATATCCTGAAATAACAATTCAGAATCATCCTCTCCAAATCTCCCTATTTTAAATTGCACCATTGGAAAAAAGCGGGAAGGTGTCTTTGCAAAAAGCAATAACGCCGCATTCTTTAGTCTCCCATTATCAGCCAATAATCCCAGATTTAAGAAAGTAGAATGAATATCATCATACTCTAAATTACCCGGAAGGCGCCCGGATACCGAAGCCTTTTTAAAAAAATAGTCAACCGCCTCTCTATTTATATCCTCAAATGTAGCCCAATCACAAGGAAAGTCATCCCATGTGCGCCCTAAGCGCTTCAATAAGAAGTTCTGCAAAGCATATCCCTTCAACTCTTGTTTTGTACTACCACTACGATAATGATAAGTACCTTTATAAGAAATAGGAACATTCGACGGATAAACCGATATTTCTATGTATTCCAGCTCATCCTTACGCAATAGATTCACATCAGCAACATTCCCCAGAAAATTCACAATTTTATTGGGAATATCCTCCAATAACCTTTTTGTATCAGACGTTCCAACCACCTGACCACTATCGGAGACCCCTATATAGATTTTCCCTCCCGAAGCATTGGCAAAGCCACATATCCATTTCAGATATTCGTCACGCCAACTTTGCTTATATTCTATGTTCTGACTTTCTGCCATAATTCTAATTATTTTCTGCAATCACCAGCCCAATTCCCCGCTGCGAAGCAATAAACGAACCGCCCACTACCCGCCTACCTACATAAAACACCGCAGACTGCCCGGGTGCAATAGCCGATGCTTCGGACAAGAAATGTACGAACAGCCGCCCGTCTTCCAGCCTTTTCACCGTGCAGGGAATCGGTTTGCTGCGATAGCGGATACGTACCGTCAAGTCAGGAGCCAAGAAGAATTCCTGTTCATCGATGATGTTATCCTGTTCGGCCAGCATATATTCAGTCCGCAATTGTTCGGCATCGCCCAGCATCACTGTATTCTTCTGCGGATTTATCTTCAGCACATAAGCCGGTTTGCCCAAAGCTATTTCCAGACCTTTCCGCTGTCCGATGGTATAATAAGGAAAACCTTTATGTTCGCCCAACTTCACCCCTTCGGAATTGACAAACCATCCGGAACCGATTTCACGGTCTATTTCAGGAGAATGTTCGCGCAGGAAGTCCCGATAATTACCCTTGATGAAACATACCTCCATGCTCTCTCCTTCTTCCGCCTTCAACTGATAGCCTCTCCCGCGCAAATACTCCCGTACTTGCAACTTCGTATAGATGCCCAGCGGAAAAATGCAACGTCTCAGCACATCCTGCCCCAGTCGCCAAAGGAAATAAGACTGGTCTTTCTTATCATCGTCTCCGGCCACTATATATATATTCCCATTTTTTTCTTCCAGACGGCTGTAATGTCCGGTAGAGATAAATGCGCAACCTAGTTTGTCCGCCCACTCTGTGAGTATGCGGAATTTAAACGTAGGATTACACATCACGCACGGATTGGGTGTCCGCCCCTGGCAATATTCATCAATAAAGTTCTGCACAATTACTTTGCGAAAAGCCTCACGTTCATCAACCACATGGTGTTCGATACCCATACTGTCGGCAAGTTGCCGGGCTTCCACAGGTTCGTCTCCCCACACCCACATGGTTAGTCCAACTATCTCATATCCTTGTTCTTTCAACATCAGACAAGTGGCGGTGCTGTCTATACCGCCGCTCATGCCTACCAATACTCGCTTCTCCGGTCTGTTCATTTTAGGATGTTCATTCAATTAGCTTACAAAAATAGATGATTTCGGGGAGAAGAAACAGAAAAGGCATACCTTTTTCACATGACTTCACATCATTCTCTTTGTTTCTCCCTACCTCTCCGTACTTTTATAGCTACGAAAAATTTACGAGTTGTAAACAAACGTATCTTCGCAAACAGCCATGTAACAAAAATGCAATACACATGAAACAGAAACATAACACGTATGTCCGACCTTTGCCGCCATAAATTAATCGGCTACAACTAATGGTTATGAAGAAAAGCGCACTCATGTTGCTCATTGTTCTGCTGCCACTGGCAGCAAAATCCCAAAATCCGTATCGCAACGAGGACGGAAAGAAGATCGACAAAGAAAAACTGGAAACAAAGGATTACCTGCCGGAAATACATGGTACTATCCGCACTAAGTTTGAGTATCAGACAGAAATGGCCGCCAGCCGTTTCGAAGTACGCAACGCGCGTATCAGCATTACGGGTAACGTCTTACCCATAGTAGCATATAAAGCCGAAATCGACCTTTCGGATGAAGGACAAATCAAGATGCTGGATGCTTACGCCCGCCTCTTCCCCGTAAAAGACGTAACTGTAACCGCAGGGCAAATGCGTGTGCCGTTCACCATCGACGCACACCGTTCGCCGCATCAGCAATATTTCGCCAACCGTTCATTTATAGCGAAACAAGTCGGTAATGTTCGTGACGTTGGCGTCACATTGGGATATAAATTCGGAACCGAAATACCCGTTACATTAGAGGGCGGTCTCTACAATGGTTCGGGACTGACCAACCAAAAGGAATGGCACAAAGAAGTAAATTATTCAGCCAAAGCACAGTTCCTGCTTGCCAAGAAGCTAAACCTGGCTTTAAGCATACAGAGCATTCAGCCGCAAGATGTACGGATAAACTCTTATGACATCGGTGCTTTCTATGAATTCGGCCGCTTCCACATTGAAGGGGAGTACCTGTACAAAACATACGCGGACAATGCTTACGATAATGTGCATGCCGTAAACAGTTTCATCAACTACGACTTACCACTGCGAAAAGTATTCAACAAAATGTCTTTCCTGGTACGCTATGACATGATGACCAGCCAAAGCGACGGAAAGACCATTGATGAAGGAACCGGTGCCTTAACCACTACTGACTATAAGCGACATCGCATAACCGGCGGTATCACTTTTAGCCTCAGCAAAGCATTCCGCACAGACCTCCGACTGAATTTCGAGAAATACTTTTATGCCAAAAACAGCATTGCCAAAGAGTCAGAGCAGGATAAAATTGTGTTGGAACTGATGGTGCGGTTCTAAACATATCGAACGAAATCCCGGGGTGCCGTCATAGCACCTCTTTCTTCAATCAGCTTCATACTTTTATAATTTAATTACGCGGAATTTCACGCAACAAACAAAAGAAAATCCGTGAAATTCCGCATCTAAATGTTGAACGGGATAAAAACAGTTTCAACAATTCTGTTCCTACTTGAAAAGCAATTGCACCATGTGATACAGGCTTCTGCGCCAAGTCAGGAATTCGTGAGCCGTATCAGGAGATACGAAAGAGGTTGCATTGAATCCGGCAGCCTTAAGCTCATCCACAGCTTTGGTCACGCCGGCAGGATTTTCCTTACTTCCACAACTGATAAAGATGGATTCCACCTGCTTTTTATCCTTGATGTCTCCCGGCGTATAGGTACCACCGCTCAACAGTCCATAGTAATTGAATACCTCCGGACGGCGCAGGGTAATCAGTTTCGTCTCAAAGCCGCCCATCGATAGTCCCGCCATTGCGCGGTGCTTCTTGTCGGCCTGCGTACGGAAATTGCTATCGATATAAGGTATCAGTTCGTCCACCAATACCGTTTCAAACTCCTTGGCCGTAAATTCTCTGATACGTCCGAATTTCACATCATTCGTCATGCCATACGTCATTACGATGATGAACGGTTCAATCTTGCCTTCGGCAATCAGGTTATCCATAATCAGATTCGCATGTCCCTGGTTGGACCATGCCGTCTCATCTTCTCCCCATCCGTGTTGTAGATAGAGAACCGGATATTTCTTCTTATCCTTTCCATAAGCAGGCGGTGTATAAACAAATGCACGACGATGGGTATCCGTACTCTTGGAATAAAAATAAACCTGTTGAACATTTCCATGGGGCACTTGCTTCATGGCATAGAAATCCTCATCATGAGCCGGAATCTCAATACCGCTTTCCCATCGGCAAGAGCCGTAATAATTCTTGGCGCCCGGGTCATTGAACACACCACCGTCTATAGTCAGATGGTAATAATGGAATCCCTCATCCATGGGACCATCCGTAGTACCTGTCCATACGCCTTCTTTATCTTTACGAAGCACCGTACCGCCACGGCCGCCCAGTCCGAGGCTGACAATGACGGACTTAGCTTGAGGAGCCACCACACGGAAACGGGCGTATCCCTGCGAGTTGACCATCGGATACTGCTGTCCGGGCTGATTGAGAACGGAAGGGCGGAAATCTTCTTTCACCACGGCATTGTCTAATGCAGGATCAAAGTCTTTAATGAGGTTGTAGACGCGTTTCGCCTTGTAGTTTTCATCGTATGGCAACGGATAGTTACGTGCGCCAAGCCATGAATCATGATCGGAGAGATTCCAAAAGGTGACGTTGTCTACCACGTCCTTATGCTTGCGAAGCACCCGGAAGAGGCGTGTGTACTGGTCTTCCTGAAGTGTTTTCACCACCTGACTGATATCGGCGCCGTCACGGCTGAAGTTGAGTTGACCTCCCATTTCCTCGTTGGCGCGAATGTCCAGCTCGGTAATGTGGATGTGCTTCACGATGGTGGAGTATTTGGTAAGAGCGGCATCTACATCTTCCATACTCGGACCGTAGATATTATAGTGTCCCTGCATGCCGATACCATCAATGGGCACGCCTTCTTCCTTCATTGATTTCACCATATTGTAAATGCGATCGCGCTTGGCTGGATCGGCGGCATTGTAGTCATTATAGAAAAGGAGGACATCGGGATCGGCCTCCCGGGCATAAATGAAGGCCTTCTTAATGAACTCGTCACCCGCTATCTGGTAGAGGGCTGAATTACGGTAGGGACTCGGTTTCTGTCCCTCGCCTCTGCGTCCGCCCTGCCAACCTCCGTCAGAGATGGCTTCATTCACCACATCCCAGGCATAAATGATATCTTTATAGCGCTGCACAATGGCGGTGATATGCTGTTTCATGTTTTTGTACAAGGTTTCTTTGGATACCAGTTCTCCTTTATCGTCACGGTACATCCACTCTCCTATTTGCGCATGCCACATCAAGCAGTGTCCGCGGAGCTTGATTCCGTTGGTGCGGCAGAAGTCGGCGATTTTGTCGGCATTCTCCCAGTTGAACTTTCCGTTGGCGGGCTCGGTGGGTTGGGGCTTCATGTCGTTTTCCGCCGTAATACTGTTGAAGTCTTTTTTGATGATGGCAATCTGTTCGGGATTTGCGATGTTACGCATATTCACAGCCACACCGATTGAGAAGTAATCCTTATAGGCATCCTTCAGTCCCGTTTCGCTGTTTTGTGCAAACCCGATATTCACGTTCATGGCAATCGCCAATGCACAAAAGGAAAATTTGAATAAGTGTTTCATTTGATAATTAATTAAAAGGTTTTTCATTGCATATCGCTTACTAATTGGAAATGGCTACAAAAGAATGCTTTTTTTAGAGAGGATCCTCATATCTGTGTTACAAGTTCTTTCGCTTATGTTACTTCTTTTAATAAAAATGTGTATTGTAGCTGATAAGTACATCACCCTAATTAATTTATACTACGTTCAGGATGACGGATAGTGAAAATAATTAATTCCGTCCGGTTCGGTACAGGATACCGAATATATTAATCAAATACCCTGTCAGGCATACGATGGGAGCTACCCTTATACGCAATCCACTGAATATATCAGGGTTGTAGGCGGCGGAGGTACTCCCCTCGCCGCTCATGAACAGATATCCCACTATGATTATGACCGAACCAATTAGCAGAATCACATAATTTCTCCTGCCAAATACCGTTTCTTTCTCTTTCCGCTTCATTATTTTCAATCCCATATTCTGTTTTATTTTTAGTTCTTGTAACTCATGTTTGGAGCAAATAGTGCATATTTATCTTCAAACCGACTGTTACTCTCTTTATATCTCTTTTCATCGACCTTCTTCAGGAGTTCATTGCATTGGCTCCATTGCCAAAATTTATAGATACAATCGTTGTGGACCATTTCCATACGGTTCCCCTTTAATGAAAAAGCCCAGTTGATATAATCTTCCGCTTCGGCTATCAAATGCTCTGTCAGTGTTATCGCTTTCATCTTTTCGCCCAATGCGGCATAGGCTGTTGCTATGCTATAAGAACCGCTTTCATACGTTTCGGGAACATTATATCCCGGAACAGCCTGTTCCGCATAGGCAAGTACTTTCTTTGCACGCGCAGGGTCTCCTTGTATTATTAGTTCTTTAGCCAGTTGCGCGAAAAGCCTGCGATGATACCAACACGTACGCAGGGTTGTTTCATCCAGATAGAGTCCCGGAGTATTCAGCCCGCCATATTTATATCTGTTCATTACATTGTCATAAAGCCTTTCCACATCTACTGCATAAAGCCTGTTTTCGTCGGCATCCCCCCACTTCTTATAGTCAAAAGGTGTAAAGCGGAATGCTAATCCTTCCTGCACAAAGTAATTGTCAAACTTCAGTTTACTAACACTCCCTACGGAGATTGCAAGGTAAAGCGGACGTTCCCAATTACAGTTAGCCAGTATCTCCAGCATCAGTAAATCTACTTTGTTCAGCATACGTATATCTTTTAAAGGAATATAAAGTTTGTCCGGTATCGCATCTTTCAGTTCTTCCCCTTTCAAACGCCGGATTGCTTCAGGAAGCATGATTCCCGAACGGAGCAGCGCATCCTTATCAATGTGGATATTTATCGTATCCGTAGGAATTACATTAAATTCCTGTCTCTCTGAGAATATCCAATATTTCAAGATATTTTTTACTTCAAACGGGTCTTCTCCAAAGCTGTCACGTGCTTCCTCCGGATGTTTCCGGTACAATTCCTCTATTTGTTTTTTCAGTTCCGGGCGTACGACCACATATTCGTTTTTACCTTCCTGATACTGATTCTTATTCCAACTTATAGGCAGTCCGGGAGCATCATACAACGGACATTGCTGCTGATAAATATACCAATCTGTCTGCGCGTAACTCAGGTTACAGACACGTGCATCCCTGCGCACTTCCTCCGTATCCTGATTATACCACAATGGGAAAGTATCATTATCCCCGTTACAAAAGATAATCGGATTTCCCGCATCGGGAAGAGTCATCAGATAGTTAGCCCCAAAGTCGCGACAAGTGAAACGGGCACTCCGGTCATGGTCATCCCACGTCTGAGTGGCCATTTGCACCGGAATCAATAAACAGATTGTCATTAATACACTGACTTGTACCGTAGAAGTCGTTTTCCGGCGAAGCGCATCACACAATCCGGCAGCACCTATCCCTATCCAGATAGCAAAAGCATAGAACGAACCGGCGTATGCATAGTCCCGTTCGCGCGGCTGACCGGGTGTTTGATTCAGATAAAGCACAATAGCCAGTCCTGTCATAAAGAAGAGGAAAAACAGTACACTAAATTGTTGTTTGCCTTTCTTACTGCGGTTCCATTGCCAATAGATACCGAACAGTCCTAATAATAGTGGCAATCCATAAAATACATTGTGCCCTTTGTTCTGGCGCAGGGATTCCGGCAACAAGCTCTGGTCTCCCAATCTTAAATTATCCAACCATGAAATTCCTGTTATCCAGTTCCCATGTTCCGGTTCGCCACTTCCTTGCACATCGTTCTGCCGTCCTACAAAGTTCCACAAGAAATAGCGCCAATACATATAGTTGAGTTGATAGGTAATGAAATAAGTCAGGTTTTCTTTTTGTGTGGGAGTGGCCTCGTTTCCTCCTGTCCAATTTTTGTAAGAAGAAGCCATGCGCTCACTCCACATCCGGGGAAACAGCATATTCTGAGTGTAGCACACATCTTCTTTATGCCGGATTATTTTATATTTGCCTTCTTCTTTATCCGGGCGATATACAGCACTCCCCTTTGTGGTTTTTACTCTGTAATAGTCACCCTCGGGCACATATTCCGGTTCGGAAGCGTAGGTTTTTCCATAAAGCAGAGGAGCACTTTCATACTGCTCGCGGTTCAGATAACTTTTGAGCGTAAAAATATTGTCCGGCGCATTCTCATTAAGCGGAGTATTGGCGTTGGCACGAATCAGTATCACCGCATAGGTGGTATAGCCTACGGTGAGCATAAGCAAGCACCATAAAGAAGTATGCAACATACGTTTTCGGAAACGATAAATGGCTCCCGCCAGTACGAAAAATGTTAAAGCTAAAAAGCTTATCAGCCCTGTGTGGAAAGGAAGCCCGAATACATTGACAAAAAGCAACTCGAACCAGCCTCCTATGTCAGCCATGCCCGGAATATAAACAAAAAGAATAAATATAATGAGAAGACCTGATATGGCAATTGCCGCAGCTACTCCTTTAAGCGATATCGTCCGATATTTCTGATAATAGAAAACCAACACAATGGCCGGGATACAGAGCAAATTAAGCAAATGCACTCCGATTGACAGCCCGATGATATAAGCTATCAGGATAAGCCAACGGTCGCCATATACCGAATCCGATTCATCTTGCCAGCGAAGAATCATCCAAAATACCAGTGCCGTAAGGAAAGAAGAAAAGGCATAGACTTCACCTTCTACCGCACTGAACCAGAATGTGTCACTGAATGTATATGCCAAGGCTCCAACAAAGCCTGCCCCCAAAATGATGATAACATCCGCCGTTGATAAATTCTGCCCATCATTTATTATCAGGAATCTTAGTAACCGGGTGATACTCCAGAAAAGAAATAAGATACAACCGGCACTCAGCAACGCATTCAGAAAATTAACCATCCAGGACACTTGTGACGGGTCGGAAGCAAACTGAGTAAACAAGTTTCCAACAAGCATATAGAAAGGCGCCCCCGGTGGATGCCCCACTTGTAACTTTTCGGCACACGAGATAAATTCGGGACAGTCCCAAAAACTGACAGTAGGTTCAATCGTCATTCCATATACAAAAGCTGCTATCACAAAGACAATCCACCCACTAAAATCATTCCACTTTTTAAATAATAAGTTGCTCATTGTTCTATAACTTTTTTGTTTGCAAAGTTATAGAACAGGCCTATAAAAGAGAAGAAATTTACCGGACGAGCACGGACATCCCGAAGAGATAGTCAACTGATAACCAACAATATCACATTACCAATTACAGACAAATTCAGACCTACAATGATTTTACAATATCTTCCAACGATTTTTTAGAGTTTGCCAACATCAGTTTCTCCGTTTTTATCCTGGAAATTCTCCGGGTCAGAGTCTCAACAGTCAGTTTCATTAAATCAGCAAAACAAGCGGGCTGAACGCCTTCGCGTAAAAAAGCACATACCCTTAAATCCTCTTCCGTAAGTTTCGGACTTATCTCTCTCAATTTGGATACAAGTCCGTAAACACTTTCCTGAAGTCGCAAAAGTTCTGTCCAGTCTTTCTCAGAGAAAAAAGATATTTTAGAAGATAAAGCCGTTCGTTCCTTCAGCTGACGGACTTTTGAGACAACCGGAGAACTCTCATAAATATGTTGTTGGAGAGATTGATATTTTTCTTCGAGATAATTACATTGCATCACCAGTTTGTCAGATTCAACCTCTTTCATATGCATTTCTTCCTTAAAGGTATCCAGTTGCGAATGTACAGACAAATGTTTCTTCCAAAGTAATCCGAGCAAGAGAGACATAACACCTAACAAGCCTAAGGCAGAAGATAGAATGACAGTAGAGTTATCTTTACTATCAATCAGCATCAACTGGCTGGCGTATGCTTTTCTTTCCATTTCCAGCGCCTCGTCAAAGTTTTTATATTTCTGATAATACAGGCTACATCTCTTGCAAATCTTAGTCATTTGCTCATATTCTTCTGCATGTGCAGCTAATTTTATTGCTTCTTTGAAATGAGCTTCGGCATCTTTTTCCTGATTCAAATCACTCTCTACGCATGCCAGATAATAATAGGCTCTCGACTTTTGAAGTTCATTTCCATATTGCTCATAATAAGATACGGCCTGACGAATCTGATTATCAGAAGAATGAGGTATATTCTTATCTTCATTGAATTGAGTACAAAGCAAATTATATTCTACAAGTTGCGCCTCATTCATTTGGTTCATCCGAATAGTTTCAAGAATAATGGATGCCGTATCCGGATCTTGCTCTATTAATTGGGCGGCTTTGTCCAATCCTTGTTTCACATTAGTCCCCTCCGGATGACATGCAACCAAAGAAAGGATAAATACATACAATAAAATTCGAAGATTACTCATATTCCCAATTTTTAATCTCTGCATACAAATATGCGACAAATTTATAAGATTATTGTTAGAGTAGCGAATATTTCTTTATATCTATGAGTTCTTCCTAAACTTTTCCATACAAAACTTGATTATTTGCCCGAAAAATCATATATTTGAGTAAATAACTCAGAGCTTATGGCAAATCCGATTCTTCCTGGTATATCAGAAGCTGAACAAGAACTGTTGTACAAGAAACTAAACGAATACAATCAGGGAAGAACCTCTTACAAAGAGGCAGGTGCTTATCTGGTTGTACTGCCCCGTCCGGAATCTCCCCGCTACTCCCTATGGGTGTATTCCCCTCTTCCCGAACGACAGTCCATCTTTTACGTCCAAGACCTTTCCACAGACATCCATGAAAGTCTGCGAACGGCAAGCAGCCTCTGTTATTATTCTCCACGTTGCATTCTGTTGGTAGAATACAACGCCAAACGCATGCAGAGTAAGGGAGACGACATTATCTCTTTCGGAAAGTATCATGGACATTTCCTGCACGAAATCTTCCGTATCGATCCGGCATATGTGAGTTGGATTGCTTATAAGTTTACTCCACGTATACCTAAACAGGAACGCTTCGTACAAATAGCACAAGTATATCATTCCGTCCATCTGGATATTCAGAAGCGACAGGCGCATCAGAAATACTCTACCAGCCGTTTTCTGGGGAAAGAAGGAGATAAAGTGAAAGAACTGACACTGAAAGTGCTCCGTGTCCGACTGGAAGACGATCCTTACAAAACCACCGTGAAAGGAACGACTCCTTATTTCTATGTCCGGCAGATACTTACCTTGGAAGACCCTATCGGCAATCTCGTCACTTTCAGGACCAGCTCGCGTACGGCAAGCCGGGAATCTTGTCAGGTACCTGCTACGGAGCACGCTTTCAAGCCCGGAGAATCGGTATATATTGCTTCGGCACGCATCTCTTGTACCTTTACTTCGGGAAACAAACAATACACCCGCCTCAATTATGTCAAGTTTAAATAAACTTAAAAGATAGAGCGGTATTATTCCTATTAAAAACATTCGTCCTTACTTTACCGGCAGAAAAGGGGGTGCTATAAAAATAGCTGAGATTATACCCAATGAACCTGATACGGTTAGTACCGTCGAAGGGAATTTTCTTTCTATATTCTACTATTCGTTTATACTACTATCCCTTTCTGTAAGTATAATTTCTAAATTCAGAGTTTGAATGTTTGACGTACAATTCATTACGCATTTTACGGCATCCATTTCTTATTCGGACTCCGCACGCATAGCCCTTGAAGGGGGATGCCGCTGGGTTCAGCTTCGGATGAAGGATGCTTCTTCAGAAGAACTGAAAGCCACAGCCATGCAAGTGCAGGAACTCTGCCGCCAATACGGAGCCACGTTCATCATTGATGACCACGTGGAACTGGTGAAACAGATTGGCGCGGACGGTGTCCACTTAGGAAAACTGGATATGCCGATAAAAGAAGCAAGGGAAAGGCTGGGCAAAGATTTCATTATTGGCGGAACAGCCAACACATTCGAGGACATCCGGCAACATGCCGCTGATGGCGCCGACTACATCGGTTGCGGCCCTTTCCGCTTCACAACTACCAAACAAAAGTTATCACCCATTCTGGCGCTGGACGGTTATCATTCCATCCTGACGCAAATGCACGAAGAAGGAATAACAATTCCTGTCGTTGCCATCGGTGGAATCACACGTGAGGACATCCCATCCCTGAAAGCATCAGGACTGAGCGGAATAGCATTGAGCGGCAGTATTCTAAAAGCTGAGAATCCGGTACGTGAAATGGAAACAATTATACGACTGACCCAATAGCAATCAATTAGTGAACCATGGAAGATAAAACAAAAATTACTTATCCCGAATCCGAGAAAGTCTATATGCAGGGGCAACTCCATCCTTATCTGAAAGTTGGGATGCGCAAAGTGAACCTTACCCCTACCGTAGTAGTGGAAAACGGGAAAAAAGTTATGACGGAGAATGCGCCCGTCTACATATATGATACAAGCGGCGCATACAGTGATCCGGAACAGAAGGTAGATTTAAAGAAAGGTCTGCCCCGCCTCCGCGAACCGTGGATACAGGAGCGGGATGTAGAGCGATTGTCGGAAATCAGCTCCGAATATGGCAAGATGCGTCTGGCAGACAAAAGTCTTGACTCTCTGCGTTTTGATCATATCACCTTGCCCTATCGTGCCAAAGCAGGCAAGCAGATTACGCAGATGTACTATGCCAAACAGGGTATCATAACACCTGAAATGGAATATGTAGCCATCCGTGAGAATATGAACTGCCAAGAGTTGGGTATAGAAACTTACATCACACCGGAGTTTGTGCGTGATGAAATTGCGGCAGGACGTGCCGCCTTACCCGCCAACATCAACCATCCTGAAGCAGAACCCATGATTATCGGTTCGAAGTTCCTCGTAAAGATTAATACGAACATCGGAAATTCAGCTACCTCTTCCACGATTGAAGAAGAAGTGGAAAAGGCCGTCTGGAGTTGCAAATGGGGTGGAGATACGCTGATGGACTTATCTACAGGAGAGAATATTCACGAGACACGGGAATGGATTATCCGGAATTGTCCTGTTCCGGTAGGTACGGTTCCCATGTATCAGGCAATGGAGAAAGTACACGGGAAGGCGGAAGACCTTACCTGGGAGCTATTTAAGGATACACTGATTGAACAGTGCGAACAAGGGGTGGATTATTTTACAATCCACTGTGGCATCCGACTGAAGAATATTCATTATGCCAATGACCGCCTTTGCGGGATGGTGAGCCGGGGAGGAAGCATTATCTCCCAATGGTGTAAAATCCATCAGAAAGAGAGTTTCCTGTATGAGCATTTCGATGATATATGCGATATATGCGCACAATATGATGTGGCACTTTCATTAGGTGACGGTTTGCGTCCGGGAGCTATCCGCGATGCGAACGATCGGGCACAGTTTGCGGAACTGGATACGATGGGAGAACTGGTAGAACGCGCCTGGGCAAAAAATGTACAGGCATTCATCGAAGGTCCGGGACACGTACCCATGCATAAGATTAGGGAAAATATGGACCGGCAGATTGAGAAATGCCACGGAGCACCGTTCTATACTCTCGGTCCGCTGGTTACAGATATTGCACCGGGATATGATCACATCACAAGTGCCATTGGCGCAGCACAAATCGGTTGGTACGGAACAGCGATGCTTTGCTATGTGACACCCAAAGAACATCTTGCATTACCGCAGAAAGAAGATGTACGCGTAGGAGTGGTAACTTACAAAATCGCCGCACACGCCGCAGACCTTGCCAAAGGCCATCCGGGTGCCGAAGTACGCGACGATGCCTTAAGCAAAGCCCGCTATGAATTCCGCTGGAAGGACCAGTTCAATCTGAGTCTTGATCCGGAACGCGCCTTGCAATATTACAAGGAAGCCAACCACCTGAACGGGAGGTATTGCACCATGTGCGGGCCCAACTTCTGTGCCATGCGCATCAGTCAGCAGTTGAAGGATTGCAATGAATGAGCTCGTAGCTTGCAACATATTACTTTTTAAACTTATAAGAAAATGATTGAAACAAAAGTATCCAAAGGTATCATCAGTACCTATTTTGAGAAATTAGAGAGAAATCTTGATCTGGACGTCGCCATTGTAGGTGGTGGTCCGTCGGGCATAGTAGCCGCTTATTATCTGGCAAAGGCCGGGTTGAAAGTAGCGCAGTTCGACCGTAAGCTTGCTCCCGGCGGCGGAATGTGGGGCGGTGCCATGATGTTCAACCAGATTGTGATTCAGGAAGAAGCGATTGACATTGTAAAGGAATTCAATATCAACCACGAGAAATATGAGGACGGCTTATATGTGATGGACTCCGTAGAGAGTACCTCTGCATTGCTTTATCATGCCGTACATGCCGGAGCCACCATATTCAACTGCTATTCCGTAGAAGATGTCATCTTCAAGAATAATACGGTAAGCGGAGTAGTGGTAAACTGGACTCCCGTATTGCGCGAAGGCATGCACGTGGATCCGCTGAACATCCTTGCAAAGATAGTAATAGACGGAACAGGCCATGACAGCGAAATAGCCGCTACCGTAGCCCGCAAGAATGGCAGTCGCCTGGCTACCGAAACCGGTGGTGTAATTGGTGAACGTTCACTGGATGTAATTGCAGGAGAGGAAGAGGTTGTAAACGGCACGAAGGAAATCTATCCGGGACTCTATGTTTGCGGTATGGCTGCTTCCGCCGTTTCGGGCACTCCGCGTATGGGACCGATCTTTGGAGGAATGTTGATGTCCGGTAAAAAGGTAGCTGAGGAAATTATCGCGAAACTGAAGAAGTAACTTCTCAGAAGCCACTATTTACCAAGGTAGGCAATTTGTTCACCACATATTACACGAATTTGCACAGATAAAAGGGGAAACGATTGATTCTCTATATTTGTAATCTGCAAAAATCAGTGTAATATGTGGTGATTTTCAGCATACTCTTGTATAGACTTATCCTGCAATCTTTTTCAGCCTCCTGAAATGAGCAAGCAACGCTTCGGCATCTTTCCACGTATGGTAACGGTTCCAGATATCTCCTAATAGCGCTGCGCCGCCAAAGCCAAGAGACTTTATTTCCGCAAGGTTCATCTCACTTATTCCGCCTAAAGCTACTACTTTTTCATGGATGACTCCGCTTTCCTGTGCTTGTTTCAACTCATCCTTTGAATATCCCGAGCGATATCCCTGTTTGGAAATGCTATCGTAAACAGGACTCATAAGCACATAATTGAACAGGGAAACTGTACTTTCCACTTCTTCCAAGCTATGGCAGGCACGACTCAGTATTCCCTCATAATTCGCAGGTGCCTCCGGATGACGGGAATTCAAGTGAATTCCGCCTAGAAGATACTTATCTTTCAAAGAAAAGAAATCATGAATGACAATCCGGGTTCTATATTCCAGAGCAATACCTTGCAGCAGATTTTCTACCGCACGAACATCCGCATCCGGTTTGCGTACATGCAGCAAGTCCAGTCCGGCTTTAAATAACTCAGTGACGACGCGTACCTCATCCGGAATAAAATCCGGAGAGGTGATAATAATCAGTTTCATTTTTCTATCCTTCATTTACCGGATATGTCGGAAACGGAAAATGCCACAAAGGACCATTCCCCTGCCCTATACGTAAATTCTTCCCGGCTTCAATAGCACAGGAAATGTATTCTTTAGCCTGCTCCACTGCTTCATACAAGGATGATCCTTGCGCTAGAAAAGTGGCAATGGCGGACGAAAGCGTACATCCCGTACCATGCAGGTTGGCGGAATGAATGCGCCTGCCACCAAAGATATTCAGTTCTTTTCCGTCATAAAGTACATCGCACATTTCATGACCGGTCAGATGACCTCCTTTAATAAGAAAAGCACAGTGATATTTTTCGAATAACCGGCATGCGGCATCCTCCATTTCATCAATCGTCTGAACCGGTTGTTGCAACAATACTTCTGTTTCGTGCAGATTAGGAGTTACGAGAGTTACTTTCGGAATCAACTTAGTACGAATGGCTTCCAATGCTTCATCCGTCATCAGGCTATGCCCGCTGGTAGAAACCATCACCGGATCGAAAACCACTTTCCGGGGAGAATAGCGACGCAGTATCCGTACTATTTCATGGATAATTTCTACGTTTCCGGTCATACCTATTTTAATGGCATCCGGTTGCAAGTCTTCCATCACGGCCTGCATCTGTTGGCCTACCAGCTCTGCCGCAACAGGATGAACAGCTTGCACACCCAATGTATTCTGCACTGTAATAGCTGTGATAGCAGTAGCTGCATAACCTCCAAGTGCCGAGATAGCTTTTATATCTGCCTGTATACCCGCGCCACCGGAACTGTCGGAACCGGCAACGGAAAGGACGATTGCTTTCTTATCCATAAACCAAGTTACAACTTTATAACATTTCCTGTACGACTACTCTCCCATGCCGCCTCAATCAGGCGGATAACACCAAGCACTCCGCACGCATCACTTTGCAACACTTCTCCATTCCGGATATGCTGATAAATATTCTCATAAAAAGCAGCGTAGTTTCCGGGAAGGGTCGGATAAGGTTTCCGCACCACATTACCATCTTTTTCCGTATGGAGCACTCCCCATTGGGATTCATCCTCTTCTCCCCAATGCGGGGTATCCGGCAACATACCTTTAGTCAAATCCGCTTCCTGAGGATCAAAACCATACTTCACATAAGAGCCTTCCGTTCCATGAAGAACAAAGCGAGGCTCATTCTCACACATCAGGTAGCTGGCTTTCAGGGTGATTTTCACTTCCGGCATCCGGGCAGATTTCATCAAATGGATGATAAAATAATCATCTACTTTACCACCGGTACGCAAAGTTGCAATATCAGCAAATACAGCTTCGGGCATGCCAAACAGTTGAACAGCCTGGTCGATGACATGGGCACCCAAATTATAAGTCAGGCCACCACCATTCTCGCCGGTTTCTTTCCAGGTGTTCGGCTTGATGAAATTCCGGTAGCGGGGAAAGGTTGATTCAAATTCTACCAGACGGCCTAACAATCCCTGAGCCAATATTTCTTTCACAGTCAGGAAATCACAATCCCAACGACGATTCTGGTAAACACTTAAGGTCAGTTCTTTTTCCGCAGCAAGGGCTACGAGTTCTTCACCTTCCTCTACAGTAGTGGTGAAAGGTTTTTCTACGATAACATGTTTTCCGGCTTCGAGAGCACGACGGGCATATTCGTAATGGGAGCTGTCAGGGGTGTTCACTACCACTAACTCCAGTTCTTCCATTCCTATCAACTCATCAAAACTACGCACAATACGGGATTGCGGATACTTCGCCCGTGACAATTCTTTACTACGCTCAGTGACAGCAGTCAACTCAAAATGAGGATTTGTGGAAATAAAAGGAGCATGAAACACTTGTCCCGACATTCCAAAGGCAGCCAATCCGGTTCTTATCTTATCCATATCTTTCATTTTTTCTTTCGGCAAAACTAATGAATTTATCATTATTTGCTTCATGAAGCAACGATAATATCAAAATCTCCAATCCAAAAATCAATTCTGCCTATATACTTCGACTGGAAACAGGTATTTTTGCCACATGCATTATTTAGATTGAATACCATGAAGAAATTAGCTTTTTTATCCTGTCTGCTTCCCATTCTGTGGGCAGCATGTAGCGGTACTGCAACTACCCGCAAAGAATCCGGTGAATGGGCAAAAGTCCCCGAAATCCTGAAGAACATTGTTCCGCCAACTTTTCCGGACAGTATATATGACGTAACTGCCTACGGGGCAAAAAGCGATACGAGTTTTGACAGCCGACCTGCCATATTGGAAGCCATCAATCAATGTAATACAAATGGTGGCGGCACCGTTCTCATCCCTGCCGGAAACTATTTCAGCAAAGGCGCCATCCTGCTGAAAAGTAACGTAAACCTGCACGTTGCGGAAGGCGCACGTCTGGAATTCTCAACCGTGGCCTCTGACTATCTCCCCATGGTATTGACCAAATGGGAAGGAACGGAATGTTTCAACTACTCCCCTTTCATCTATGCCTACCAGTGCACCAATGTCGCCCTGACCGGCAAAGGCACGATTGACGGTAACGGAACTGTAACCTTCAATGGTTGGCACGCCCTGCAAGGTCCCGCCCTGGATCGCTTGCGCCAGATGGGTATCGATTCCATCCCGGTATACGAACGCGTATTCGGAGAGGGATATTACCTGCGCCCATGCATGATACAATTCTACGGCTGCAAGAATGTACTTGTAGAAGATGTACAGATCTACGATTCTCCGTTCTGGATTATCCATCCTGTATTCTGCGACAATGTCACCGTACGCAATGTATATATAGACAGTAACAACTACAACAACGATGGTTGTGACCCGGAATCAAGTACGAACGTACTGATTGAGAACATGGACTTCAATGTGGGAGATGATGGTATCGCCATAAAATCAGGACGCGACCAGGACGGCTGGCGCATCGGCCAAGCCACGGAAAATGTGATTATCCGCAACTGCCACTTCGCCCGGTGGGCCATTACCGTCGGTAGTGAAATGTCCGGTGGCGTACGGAACATTTTTATCGAGGATTGCAAGATAGACAGTTGCCGCAACGGTATTTACTTCAAATCAAATCTGGACCGTGGCGGATACTTTGAAAACCTGAACATGCGCCGGATAGAAGCGGACGTCTGCCTGTGGGGAGTGATTAATTTCCGTACGAATTACCACGGATACCGCGGTGGAAATCATCCGACACTCTTCCGCAATATCTGCATAGAAGATGTAACCTGCAACCGCGTGGACAGCGTAGCACTCATGGCAAACGGATTGCCGGAAGCTAAACTTTATAATATCACCCTGCGGAACATAAAGGTAAAACAGGCACCGAAAGCCATACAGATGGATAATGTGGTGAACTTAACACTCGAAAACGTAGAGGTGAACGGAAGGCAGATTACTTCCACTGAGCAAACTGATTAACAGCAGAAAGGATTATATCCCCATGTCTGGAACATGGGGATATTTCATTTATTCTTGTTCAACTTAATAAACTCACTCGGAGTAATTCCAAACTGCTTCATGAAACATGAGGTAAAATATGAAGTGGTAGAAAATCCTAAACTCTCAGCAACTTCATTGATCCGAAGATCACCTTTAGCCAACATTTCAGCAGCCTTCTTTAATCGGCATAAACGAATAAAGTCATTAGGCGCCAAAGAAGTGATAGCTTTCACTTTTCTATAAAGTGTCGATACGCTCATATTCATATATTCAGCCAGGCTTTCAACCGACAAACAGGAATCAGACAAATTATTCATCACGTAATCATTCATCTTTCCAATAAATTTCTCATCTATATTGTTAGACGCAACACTTATGAGATGTGCATGAGGTGAGCGAACAAATGTAGAACGGATAAGCTCTCTGTTAGCTAAAAGATTTGAAACCTGAGCCAGTAAATGCTCTGTAGAGAACGGCTTCTCTATATAAGCATCAGCTTTCGATTCCAGTACATCAATATGGGCCTGTAAAGAAACTTTAGCTGTTAATACAATAATAGGAATATGACAATATTTTATATTTGTTTTGACAGACTTACACAATTCAATTCCATCCATCACCGGCATCATCAAATCACTAATAATCAGCGATACTACATGACTTTCCAAGATTTCCAATGCTTGTTTCCCATTATCGGCAACCAACACATTATATTGTGGGGTTAGTTCTTCACAAACAAACTGACGCAATTCTACTTCATCATCAACCACCAGTACATTATACATGCTCTTATGCATATAGTCTTTATTTCCTTCTACAGAAGAGGTTTCCTTATAAAAAGGAGAATGTCCCGGCTCTGCAACATCATGCTGTTCCAAGGGTAGATCAAGCACAAAGGAATTCATCTCAGTAATGGAATTATCAAGATAAAAAGCGCCATTATGCATCTCGGCCAGTGATTTAGCTAAAGGCAACCCTAATCCGGAACCTTTTGCCGATACTCTTGCATCTTCTCCGAAATACTGGAAAAAAGGTTTAAAGATGTCTGTTGTCACATCTTTAGGGATTCTTTCTCCATCATTGTTCACCCTAATCCGAACAATCGAATTGTCTTCTTTCTGTATACTCACTAAAGATACCTCAACAATATGGTCACAGAATTTAATCGCATTGTTCAACATATTACTTAATATCTTTATTAAAGCCTCTTTATCAGCTATTATTTCACATCCCTCATCAGGCATGGAAAAATGAAAATCAATGCATCTGGTTTGAGCTATCGGAGTAAAACGGCTATAAGTCTCTTCAAGTAGTTGTTTGATATCCAGTTTTACAAAACTCATCAAGAAGGTAGAAGATTCTATCTTTCTGAAATCAAGTAGCTGATTTACCAGATCGAGCAAACGCTGAGTATTCTTACTCATGACAGCTATATTTTCATTCTCAGCAAGTTTCTTTTCTCCCGACTTTATTATACGGTTCAATGACCCCATTATCAATGTCAAAGGGGTTCTTATTTCATGAGTAATATTTGTAAAGAAACTAATCTTAGCCTGAAGAATTTCCTTATACTTCTCGTTCTGTAACATTTCTATCTGGTGTCGTTCCTTCTCTTTGAGTTTTCTTTTGTATCTGATGAAAAACCAAGTAAATGTAGTAAAGATAATAAGAACATACAAGAAATACGCAAATGGCATACTCCAGAATGGAGGTTTTACAATGATAACCAATGAAGAAGCTTCGCCAGTCCATGTTCCGCTTTCTCTTGAAGCTTGTACACGAAGAGTGTATCTCCCCTGTGGTAACTTTGTATAATACAATTTCTTAGGTCCTTGACTAACAATCCATTCATGATCTAACCCTTCAAGCTTATATCTATACCATACGTCCTGAGAAATAGAATAAGTAGGTATAGCAAAATCAATACTAAAAGTAGACTGATCATAACGCAATGTTATTTTATCTGTAAAAATAATCGATTGTTTCAAAGGAGAATCCGGTTGACAGGTCTCTATTTCTTTATTAAATAACTGAAAACCTGTAAAGAATACTTTTAATGGTTCTGATGCCTTTATAAAATTCTCAGGCGAGAAAGCTATCATTCCTTTCAATGAGCCAAAATAAATATTGCCTATTCGATCCTGATAGCCGGAATTATAATTAAATTGATCTATCGGCAATCCATTCAACGTTGTAAACCTGCTTAAAGCTTTCTGCTCAGGATCATAATGCAATAAGCCATTCGAAGTAGTTACCCATAACATTCCTGTGGCATCCTCTATAATCTGATAAATAATTTGTCCGGAATAATCCAGTTTAGATAAAGTCTGAGTAAATGTCCCATCTATCCTGTCATAAAGAAAAAGCCCGTTTCCTTCAGTACCAATCCATAAACGCTTCCGGGAATCTTCGAAGATAGTAGTGATATAGTTACTGATGAATGGCATTGTCTTAACTGTTATCTTCTCATGTATCCCATTATATTTGAATGTAAACAATCCTCTCCCCATTGTAACAACCCATAAAGTATGATCTAAATCCTCATAAATGGAATGTACAAGTCCCCAATCCAGTTGCGGAACAATTTCAAATCTATTCTTTGACTCTACATAGCGGTATAATCCTCCCATTGTACCAACCAATATTTCATTAAAAGAAGTCTTCCTGAAACAAACGATCCCATTAACCAATAATCCGGAACCAGTATTCTCACTACAGAAATGATTGATTATATTTTGCGACTTCAAATCAAACAGGTAGATACCACTATCAAAAGTTCCAATCCATATCATATTTTTATCAACCAGCAAGCATTGTATATTTTTGGATATGGGACGTCCGTCCCATTTCAGATTAGTCAATGCCCTGAATACTTTTGTCTTGGTATCAAAATAGCATAACCCTCCATCTTCAGTTCCTACCCATAAATTTCCTTCCACATCCGGATGAATTTCACGAATAACATTTGCCTTTATACTTCCTTTTTCATCTTTCGGCAAATACTTATCAAACAATGTATTATTACTCGACAAGTAATTCACACCACCAAAAAAAGTCCCTACCCAAATACCTTCTTCACGGTCTTTCAACAACATATGAACAGCATTATCAGAAAGCGAATAAGCATCATTATACGACTTCTGTAAATGATCAATAAATCCCAAATCCAATTGATAGATATGAATACCTGACTCTGTACCAAACCAGAATTCATCTTTATTCCGCTGAATAGCCGTATGGATATAAATAGGATTATTCTGAGAATCATTGCAAAACAAGACTTTAACTTCACCATTGTTAGGGGAAAAACGCCTGGCCCCAATACGATCTGTAGTCACAACCAAGTCTCCATTACTACATTCCAGAATCCGATAAAGTAGAATATGTTTTGTTTTCTCTTCTTTTGTCAATATAGGATAAGACGAAAACTCCATGCGTTGAGGGTTAAACAAATAGATATTACCATCCAGACCTAATACCCATACACTACCGGACTGAGTCACTGTTATCCCTGTAGGCACAAAGAAATCAGATGCAGGAAAAAACTTATGATTTCCATTTTTTACATCCAAGCAGTATATGCCCTTAGAATTTATAACCCAAAGATTTCCCTGCTTGTCAAAAACTAAATTATCTATTAAACCTTCAATTGTCAGGTCAACACTGACAAACGGAGCAAAAGTATCCTTCTCCGGATTGTAAGTACATAAACCATCTGAAGTCCCTAACCAGAGAGAACCATCCGGTGCTTCCGCCAGAGCAAGAACTGTATTGTTGGGAAGAGAATTGGGCTGTTCCGGATCGGCCACATAGTTCTTAAACTTTGTACCATCGAACCGGTTCAGACCAACTTTCGTACCAAACCACAAGAAACCTCTACGATCTTGAACTGCACAGAAAACAGTTTGCTGAGAAAGCCCATTCTCTTTGTCATATCGCTTAAAATAATAGTTTTCGGCAAAAAGGTTAGTTACTACCAAAGAGAGAAAAATTAGTAATAACGCTATTTCTTTTTTCTTTATGAGCATAACTATACAATATGATTCATTGAAAGTGATCTACAAATATAATAAAAACAGGCTACTCCCCCAGCAACAGATGGTTCTTTTCCGATCATATATCAAACCAAAGCCATTCTATCTATGGAGAGGCTTTCCACCTACTCCATAGATTGTCAATCTACTGCGAAGTTCAGGTAAACTCATATCAATCTGAGATAGATCTTTTTTTCCGAAAGCTTCTTCCAGATTAACAATCGGCTCAATGTTCGCAATGCTTGCCCATGGAAGCCACAAGGATACAGACCTGAAAGCCAAATCAGCAACATTAGTTGCTTCCGGCATAAATGCACGATACTTATAATTCATTCTACCGTCAAAGTCTGTATTCAGTTTCGTATTATTCTGTAAGAATTTTGCCATATATAAATAGAGTTCATTTCCGGTTTTGATATACAATTTATACATTTCATAAAACACATAAGCTATAAAATTATCAGCACCCGAATGTCCTGTAGCAATAATAGAAAACCCTGTAATACCTCCTTTAACAAAAGGATTCTTTTTGGTATCCATTGCATCTCGGTTAGGAATGGCAAAATCATAACAATACGTCCAGCTCATAGCACAGTTTGCAGCATGTTCTGCCGCTTTCAGATATTTCAGATCCCCTGTCAGTTCATGTATAGCATTGAATCCGTAGAGAGCAAATATGGCTGCCTCTTTATCAACAGTATTAGGATTGTCCGGAGTTCCACCTACATATTTCCCTAATTTCAAATACAGTTCATTGTAAGAGAAATCAGCAGCTTTGATTGCAGCTTCTTTATATTTAGTCTCTCCGGTATGTTCAAACATCTTCACCAGGAATCTAATAGCCACCGGAGTATTCAATTTAGAAGTCCCATGAGTATTCCTATCCCCTCCTGTCTCAACATCACCATTCGTCTTATATGCTCTATAAAAAGAACCGTCTTCATTTTGTTTCTTCACCAAATTAGAAGCAACCCTTTTAAGAGCTTGATTCCACGCTTCCTGAGGTTCATTGTGAGCTACAGAAATACGATAGGCATCCAGTAATCCCTCCATACCATCTACAAAACATCGAAGAAAACTTGGATATTCCCGCCTTTGTCCAGCTGTGGCATTATCAGCAGGATCCCACCATACAGTGGGGAAATAAGTTTTCATGATGGCATCAGAAACCCAGAAATCAACCATTGATTTACCTTTCCTCTTATTCTCTGAATCATGATGATCCAGACCATAACGATACATGTGATATCCAACGGCTATTTGTTGTCCCACAAAACCCATTTGAAAAGATATCCCTTCAGTGTTTGTACCATCAGGTAAATCAAGTGACCATGGTAAACCTGCCGCTTTTATGTTTCCCTTTCCAAACATCCGATATTCAGCTTTAAAAAGTTCTATATTCTGCCGGTAGATTTCATCCATATTCATATCCACGATTGTCGGTTCTTCCGTTTTATAGCCCATGCCAAACGCATACATCATAGCTTCATTATAATTATCCTTTTTATCAGGAATCAAGGCTACAGAATAGCTATGTATATTACCCTCTTTCACCGAATGGTATCTTTTGGACCATATAGTCTTTGCATCCCTTTTTCTTCCGGCAGCTTCATATGTTCTAGGCCCTTCTGCACACGGATAATGAAAATCCACCGACAATGAAGGATATATAGAGTAACCTATTGAACCATATTGTAACGCATCATTCACCTCATAGAATGTTCCACCACCAGGATTTTGTCCGACATCTATCCTGGGATTATAATGCATGAGGGTTAAAGTAGCTCCTGTTACCTTTTCCCGAAGCATAGCCAGCGGCAGTCCCGTACGCGTTTCTTTTACATACATCCGGTCAGTATTCAGGTCAGCAGCAATCGCATCCTCTCTTACTTCAGAGGTATTTCTATATAAAACAGAAGGAATAAAATACTCGAAATCATTGTTATCAGACGAACGAAGCCCGGTTTGAAATGAAATTGTACTGGCAAATCCGACATCCTCTGCCTGCGCTTCTTTCACCTTCACATCTCTATATATCCCAAATACCCCATCCTTTAATAAAGTATACTTATCTTCTACAATAAATACAGACCCTTTTTCCGTGTGGACACTGGCTGTAGCACAAAAGCCATATTTCTTTCTTATGACCTGATGATAAGGTTGCTTATAATCTGTTTCGATATATTCCCCCGTTGGTAAAGTATCACTTCCCCGGACAGTGATCCATGCAGGCAGTTCTTGGCTTCCCACTATCTCTTTACCATTCTGTAAAAATACAGCAAAACCTTCATCCCCTTCTCTTAGTATAAGGAAATAATCACCATTTTTAATGATTTTCTCTGTATCACTTTCTTCTATACATTCCTGAGAAATAGTTTTCAAATCACTTTTCCCGATCATGGCATGATAATGGCAGGATATGCCCAATAGACAAAATCCTGATATCATCAGTATCCGGAATACAACCTTTCTTATTCTTCTATCTTTTTCCATAAGCTCCTGAATTAATATATTATTCCCTGATGTGCAGCATATACCGCATCTTTCTGTCTCAATGTAGATAAAGATTCTGTTCCTATACGTTCTATATCCATATCTCCATAAGCATCCCGTATCTTGAACAATGGATCTAAAGCAGATGCAGTAACCCAGGGTAGCCACAAATTTACTCCATCTCCCCAACGGGTGACCAATCTTAAGGCTTCCGTCTGCAATCCTCGATAAGCATACCCCAACGTACCATCATAATCCATAGTCTGTTTCGTATTTTTCTCCAATAACCGGGCAATATGCAGGAAATACTCATCGCCTGTCAAAACATAGAGTCTCAGGTATTCAAAAGAATTATATGAAAGCCCACAATCTGCTCCGGAATGTCCGGTGGAAATGATTGTAATTCCAACAGTAGTCTTTTTGCTATCCCAAGCCATGAGGTTATTTCCTCCAGCCGCCGGAATATTCCAGGCATACATATAGGTTACAGTGTAATAAGCCGCTTGGGATGCTCCTTCAAGCCATTTTTTATCTTTGGTTAAATCGTACAAACAAAGGAAAGCCTCAATAATCTTTTGCCCGGACTCACGGTCTTTTACATACGGATTATCAATTACACTTCCCACATATTTATAGGGTTCATGAATCTCGCGATAGCAAAATTCTCCGGCTTTAACAGCAGCTGTCTTATAGCATTCTTCCTTAGTAACTATATACATGTAAGTAAGAAAACGGATCAGATTGGAAGTAAGTAGTTTACCCGAATCTATAGAAGTCCCGCCATTGTCAAAAGCTTTGTCCCAGCTACCATCGGCATGTTGTCGGCTCACCATCCAGTCAGCTGACCGCCGGCAATAATCCAACCAATTAGTTTTACTTCCGGGAAAATGTTTTTCAGCATGCGACCATGCTAAAATCATAGCCTCCAATCCACCTTGCATATTACGTAAGTCATTATGATTACGAAAGAAATTCCAAGGAGATATATCCCACCATATCCGTGGCATCCCATTAGGTGCCGAACTGTTCTCCGCCCAGAAATCAAGTATCTGCTCTCCCTTATCCGTATAGATGGAATTATTGGTTTCCAAGCCTTTCCGGTAAAGATAATATGCGCAAGGAATCTGCATCCCCACAAATCCCATAGAATAGGAAATCTCATTCACTTCCCCACTTGGAAGATGTACGGAGAAAGGAAAACCGGGGGCATCATTATCTTTCAGCCAATAATGATCTAAAACCTCCAGGCCGTAATTCATTACATCTTCGTTATCCACCTCCAATACTTCAGGATTGTACAGATTGAACGTCGCTTTCCAGTGTTCCTCAAGCGCTTTTGGAAAAGCTACTTCTTTCTTAAATTGCAATTCCAGCATATAGGCATGTTCTACACCAACCCGTACAGGATGACTCCGACGCGCCCACCGTCTTTCACGAGTTCCACCTCCGTCTGCATAAGTATGCTCACCTTCAGAACCAGGAAAGCAATATACTAATGCAGGACTTTGGCTTGCCAAATAAAAACCCAATGAGCCGAAATGCATATCCGCATTTACCAGATGATCCATTCCCACCTCTTCCTTAAAAGTAACCGGATTGAGATTATAGTCTGCCAAAGCAACAGATACCTCCGAACTTTTATTTCTGAACATGGCCAGAGGTAATCCCATACGTTCCTCACGAGCTAGTATCCAATCATGAGTAAAATCTGCGCCTATGGAGGATTCACTTAAATTAGATTCATCTTTATATATGAGAGAAGGTATGAAATATTCGCATCCGGTAATAGCTTGCTGTACTTCATTCCGTACCATAAAGTAAGAGTTAAACGCATGATCCTTACCGGAAGCTTTCATGACATCTACTACTCTCGACAAGCGTAATTTATCTTCATTCTCCGCCACCGTATATACATCTGTCACTTCAAAATCAGAACCGGAGTCCGTGATTATCCTGGCTTTACAAACCAATCGATCATTTTGTTTTTCTGCTTCCTGATACGCTGCCCTGTACCATTTAGACGACTGTACACCTACTGGGAATACCTCTAAACACACAATCGCTTCATCGACAGGTATATATTTCTGCCCCCATCCTGCTATTGTTACTGTATAACCCGTATTCTCTTTCCAGGCGAGCATAAGTTCCGGATTACCGGAACCTATACTAATATTTTCATTATGAACCGGGCCTGGAGGCTCCTCTGTTAAATCATCATTATCTGAACATCCTGCATTCAGCATCAGGCAAAAAACAACTGCTATAATTTTCATTATTTTATTGTCCATATTCTAAATTGCATAGATAGTAAATGCTGTAAATGATAATGCATTCGTTTCTCCACCCGGGAAATTGACTACATATCCCATACTAACTTCCGTTTCTTGTTCCAAAGTTATATTAAGTGGCATGGAAACACGACTTGCAGGATCTCCACAATCACTCTGGGCTATAATACTCGGACTTTTCCATTCAATTCCTTTACCTTTTGCTACAACAAAGAAAGCACGGTCTTTTCCACCTTCATTTTCAATATCCCACCAATTGAAACCACGGGTAGCTATAAACAGGTATTTTCCTGCAGGCAAAGTGAATGTCTGATAAACAGCTCCCTGTAAGGCAGTAGGATTCCCCCAGTTCTCAGCACACATAAACAAGCGGTCACTCCAACCGTCATACATTGTATACTGTACGGCTGCGTTAGATGTTAACCAGTCTGAAAGGATGCCACGGCGAGAATCCGGGAAATAGGAAACAACATTAAACGGCTGTTTATAATTCTTTAGATATTGATTCGTAATATCATCAAACTCTTCCGGAATCCCAGTAATTTCTTTCGTTTCTGAGAAAAGATAATAATCAGGAATATTCTCCAACTCAAGTGCCACACGATAAAAAGCATTGTCCCTGTAATTCTCTTTATAGCCGGTACGATATTTTATCGCATCTATAGACACCGTCAGTTCTCCGTCACCGCTAAAATTAGCATCCACTTCCTGTTCGGCAACAACCGGACTTTTACTGTTTACAAAGTGGTTAATACCTAAATAAATACGAGCTTTCACTATACGTGGAGCAGGCTTACTCGTTCCGGAAACTTTCTTTACCTTAAACTTGGCAACAATGTTAATGCCTTCCAATTTTGCATCCAAATCAGATATCTCATAATAAGGTGTGATGTGAAAATCCTGACGTACATCCTTTTTCAGATCATAATAAATAGAATCATATCCTACTGTCCCAGCTGGAAACTCATTTATTTCAAACGGATACTTTACATTCCCTAAAGTTAGTTTATATTCTCCGGAATGTAGCAATTGCTGGTATGAACCATCAGCCAAAGTGTGCATTTTCGTTCCCCAGTCTACCTTACCAAACCCTTCCTGGAAAAAGAGAAATATATCACGCGCATCATTACCATCACATAGAAATGGTTTATCATTATAGAGTAATTGCCCAGAGAAAGTTACGCTCGGCGCATCATAATTATCATACTCACAAGCAGTAAACAATATCGTAGCTAATAATAATATAATAATCTTCTTCATAATCAATTTACTATTAATAGGTTTTAGTGTTTCGGATTCTTCTCAATATGCGGATTACCTTCTGTCATCGGATATTCTGCATAATACATATCTTGTCCGAACCGGATAGGTAATCCCTTCTCATTATCATTACCACGATGCTCAATATACACCCTTCGGAAAAGCCACTTTCCATCTTCCGGCTGTCCCGGAGCATACACTTTATAAGGCCACAAGCCAGTCATCCGGGCTGTCGAAGTATTCCAGTCACCCGACCATATCTGATCAGCAATACGCCACCTCTTCAGATCATAAAAACGATGATCCTCAAATGCCAACTCTATCTTACGCTCATTCTGCAAAAGTGCAAGTGTCAAATCCGAACTTTCAATACGGAAAGCAGTACCTCCGGCACGTTCTCTTACTTCATTCAGACAATCAGAAGACAACTGTAATGTATTGCTGCCTTTATAATTAGCAACACCAAGTTGATTAAGATAATAAGCAGCCTCAGCCGCATTAAGCAGAATCTCTCCATATCGGAAAATGATATATGGTACTGCGCTCTTTCCTGATGCTTCGGAACCAGTAACCGGATCTATATATTTACGCAACAAGAAACCTGTATGGCTGGTATAATAACTATTACGGATAGGACCGTCAATGCTGGTCAGTTGCTGCCCATTATAAAAGTTTTTGTCCGGATCGTATACATTCTCGATTAAATCCAGCATTTTCAAATCATAACCGGAAGCTGTTTTCACAGCCAGCCCTGCCTGTAATTGAATCTCTTTTCCCCTGAAATCCGCACCAGGCAGAATTACGGTTCCCCACAAACGCGGATCACGTCCTTCGAAAATACCCATCGGAGAATCATAAAGAACATAGTTATAAGCGGAAGTTTCATTTCCCATTGATTCGATAATCTCATTACCAACATAAGCATTCAGCTGTGATGAACCGGAATTTATAGTTTCAAAACTCTCGACTAAGTTTAACGTCGGGTTCACATGACCACCAAAATTAGCAGTTGAACGTTGAGAACGAGGAATATTCCACACTGTAAAATTGTTTGGGAAATCAGTACTTCCATCATAATCACGAATGAGAATAAGTTCCGGATTATCCGTCTTGGATACAAACACATTATTAAAGTTCTCACCCAGACTGCTTCCAGTACCCTTTAGCAAAGAATACCGCCCTATCTCCTTTAGCTCCAGATAGGCGTCAATACAACTTTGCAGATATTCTGTTGCTTTATTCTTAGAGATTCCGACTGCTCCGCTTGTCAAGGTCAATCCCATTGTTTTACTTTTATCCTCATTATAGGCTAAAGTACCTGCATATAACATTGCACGTGACTTGAGTGCCAATGCAGAAGCCTTAGTGGCACGTGTA
This sequence comes from Bacteroides sp. MSB163, assembly GCF_036416795.1. Lineage (NCBI taxonomy): Bacteria > Pseudomonadati > Bacteroidota > Bacteroidia > Bacteroidales > Bacteroidaceae > Bacteroides > Bacteroides maternus. The sequence continues at coordinate 347,731 of NZ_CP143867.1, forward strand.
AGTAAGCTACTTCCCTGCGGAGCAATATCAAGCGCCTCTTTCACTTCATCCATTTCTGTCGCAACAAACTCATATACGGCTGCCTCTGTATCACGGGGTTTAGCATATTCTATCGGAGTAGTACTATAATCGTACACTTCTGTAATTAAAGGTACGCCTCCCAGATTTTTCACCATATTGAAGTAAGTAAATGCTCTTAGAAAACGTGCTTCACCGAGAAAATAAGCGCGTTGATTTTCAGGCAAATGTGAGGTTTTCTCTGACAAATTCCTGATATGAATATTGATGTCCCGTATCAGATTATAATCATAGTAATTACGATAGGTACGACCAACATTACTCGAAAATTGCCAATAATAACTATTACTGGTAGCTTCATCCCACCTGCATATATCATAAGATTCATTATCCGAAGCGAAGTTCTGGTCCAACTTGATGCGCCCGTATAAATTTGCAGCAATACTACTGATACTGGCAACAGATGAATATGCTTGATCCTCGGATAATTCTTTGGGATCGTTCTGACTCAACCAGTCTTCACACGAGGTAAAGCTCAACAAAGCGACACATGCATATACTAATATTTTTGTTTTCATATTTATGCTCTTCTTTTAAAATTTAACGTTAACACCTAATGTCAATACCTTATGTTGCGGATAGTCCTGACCATTCACTGTTGAAATTTCAGGATCAAAACCATAATCATGCAACGAACTCAGACAGAAAAGATTGGTTCCTTGGAAATATATGCGGCATTGTTCCATACCTACCTTTCTTATCCAGTTTTTGGGTAAAGAATAGCCAACTACAAGATTACGGAGACGCAGGTAATTAACTTCTCTCGTATAGAAACTATTCCACCAACGCCCCGAATGACTTTCCTGTCCACGCAAGGCCGGGAATTTCCCTGGAATCCAAGGAGACTTCGGATCAAAAATATCTTCATGCCTCCATACGTCAATATTGTTATAGTAATATCCATTCACGCTGCGCGTTACACCCCACTTCAAATCCCAGTCAGCAACAAATGTATTTTTAAAACCACCGGCAAAGTCAGCAGCCACATCAACCCCCTTCCATTCAAATCCTAAATTAATACCCATTGAAATCAACGGATTCTTATTGGATGTACTTGAATCCCAGGGCCAGTCAGCCGATGCATAGGCTTGAGGACGTTCGTCAAAATCATTGATAATTCCATCACCATTGACGTCACGAAGTATTACGTCACCTGGACGAACAGTAGCATTGTTTTGACCGTCCTGATCAACCGGATAACTATCAATCTGTTCCTGTGTTTCAAAACGACCGATTACTTCCCACATCCATACACCTCCGGCATTACCCTGATCCGTATTGAGCACTACATTGGACCAGCGATTGGATTGTGCCCAACGATATTTATCCCATGCATTACCGAATATTTCTCCATGGCGTTTACCATTTTTCTGTCGGGCAAATGTTATATTAGCCCCAACACTATACTTTAAATCTCCAACTTTATCATTCCATTTCACAAATGCATCGAATCCTACCGTCATATCAGAATTCATATTCTCAGGCAAAGCACTCAAACCTGTCTCCAACGGAAACATAATATCACTCGGTGTGCCCGGAATACCATCACGCATACGTTTAAAGAGGTCAAACTCTCCTGTAAGTCGATTATCAAAGAAACCAAAGTCAATACCGACATTCATCAATTTAATTTTCATCCATGAAATGGTGGTTACAGGAATTCCCTTAGGTGCCGAGCCTATTACTTTTTTACTTTTCACAGAACTGAACGGGTCATCAGGCATAAGTGACTGACCTTTGTAATAAGTATATCCGGAAAGGTATGCAAAGTCAGGATATAAACCGCCCAGATTATCATCTCCCATCATACCATACGACGCTCTCAACTTCAAATTCGAAAACCAGCTACTTATAGATGAGTTCTTAAAAAAGTTCTCTTCCGAAATACGCCATGCCGCACTAACTGAGGGGAAAAAGCCCCATCGGTTGCCTTTCGGGAATTTCCATGAACCATCATAACGGGCCGATAAATCAAGAATATAACGGTTTTCATAATCATAACCTGCACGGAATACCCAGCTGGCTGTAGAAGTTATAGCTTTATTCTCGCTTACCAAGTTGTTATCATTAGTTGAAATAAGATCTATAAATTCATTCTCAACCGGATGTTGCTGTACATTTAGCGAATGATAATCCCGTTTGGTAAACTCAAAACCACCTACACCAGTTACATGATGTTTACCAAACATATTGTCATAGTTTAGCAGAAACTGCCCGGAAAATTCTTTGATAGTCGTATTAAATCTTTCCATCCAAGTTTCATTAGCAGCTGACTTATCATAGGCCACAATATATTCATCCGCAGCCCTGTCATAAGTATACTCTTTCCAACCTTTCTCCAGATTATTCACCTTATTCTGAGAGGTCCAATAGGAAAAAATGCCTTTTCCCGTCAACCCCTTAATGGGTGTTTTCCACTCCATATCCCAATCAATCTGTACCACGGTAGTATTGTTATCTGATTTACCTGCATTATCAATAGTTAGTGCAGCCAGGTTAAGACCAGAAGCACCGGGTACATTATTCAAATAGTTGGGATTATCATTTGCATAAGGACGGTAAATGGGCGGAAGATTAAAAACCGCCTGACGGGCATTTGCATAATCATCACTACCCGGAAGAGCTGGATTAGTACGATTCTCCAAACGTCCGTTCAACCGGAAACCCAACTTCAGTTTTTCACTGATATCAATATTGAAATTAGACTGAATATTAGTACGCTGAAAATTATAGTCCTTGAAAACTGCATCCTGGTCAATATTGCTGATTGATAAATAATAGGTTGTCTTATTTCCACCGCCACTCAGGTTTGCATGTATGTAAGATTGCGGTGCTGCATTACTAACATAGTTATCTCTCCAATCAAATCCACGATAGTCTTCACCGGTTTCAGGATTATAATATCCCGTACGCCATTTTTCCAATTCAGCTCTAGCCACATCCGGAGAAACTGACAGGGTACCCAGATTAGCCTCCTTCATATAATTAGCATATTGCCATTCATACGCATTCAACATTCTGGGATAAGAAGTCCATGATTGCCAACTGTAATTGAAATCCAAAGTTACGGCTGCCTTTTGGTTCTTAGAACCATTTTTTGTAGTAACCAGTACGACTCCATTGGCCGCTTTTACTCCATAGATGGCAGCAGCCCCGTCTTTCAATATAGAAATGTTCTCAATATCATTTACATCCAGATTGTTGAACTGCGCCTCATCTTTTATAATACCATCTATCACAAAGAGAGGAGTACCCATATTTCTGATCTGAATAGAAGTACCGCTACCCGGCTGTCCCGACTTCTGTCGGGTAGTAATACCGGCTATTTTACCCACCAATGCTCCTGAAACAGTCGAAGAAGTAGTACGGGCGATATCTTCTGTACCAATAGTAGTAACTGCCGCAGCAATACTCCCTTTACGTTTAGTCCCATATCCCACCACAACAATCTCATCCAGGATTTCCTGATCTTCTTTCAATATGACAGAAAGAAATGGTTTATTTCCAGCTGTAACTTTTACAGTTTTATAGCCTACATAAGAAAACTCCAAAACACCGGAACCAGCAACATTCAACTGAAATATTCCATCAGAGTCAGTAACAGTACCTACACTCGTACCGGCAACCCGTACTGATACCCCTATTAAAGGTTCATCATTGTCATCGGTAACTTTCCCTTTTACAGTTTTCTCTTGCTGAGCAATAACAACAGACTTTGTCATTGCATAGCCTTCTGATACGAAGAAACTTCCAAAGGCTATTGATAAGAGAATAAATTTCAACAAGCTAAGCTTGTTATTAAAGAAATCGTTCATCATCTTATTAGTTTTAAAGATTAATAAAACAGGTTCAATAAAAACATTAACGAGGGTTAACAACATCGTAATGCAAAGATATCCCCCTCATTCAAATACAAGTAAAAATAAGCCGTCATTAAGTATCAATAATCTGTTATTTGAGGCGTTTGAATGATTTCTAGTATTTTTTGAATGATTACTTTTGAGTGTTATATGTATGTTTGCAGCGGTTAACAACACTCCCGTATTATTATAAATCTATTAATTCAACCATTATGAAAAAGTATAATTTATTATTTGCTTCTCTCTTATTTCTATTTCCCAATGAGACGATTGCTCAAGAAAGAGCAATTATAAAAATAGACACAGATCGCATAATTGACCAGATTAATCCTCATCTATACGGAAATTTTTCGGAACATCTGGGACAAGGTATATATGGAGGTATTTATGATCCGAAGTCTATTCAGGCAGATGAAGATGGCTTTCGCAAAGACGTCATCGAACAGACAAAAGAGTTAAAAGTTTCCATCTTACGATGGCCCGGAGGGAATTTCGTTTCAGGTTACCATTGGGAAGATGGTATTGGAGATCGTAGCAAACGCCCTACTCGGATTGACCTGGCTTGGGGAGGTAAAGAAAGTAATATGATAGGAACAGATGAATTCATTCAATTTGCCCGCAAAGCAAAAGTGGAACCTTATTTCTGTGTCAATCTGGGAACCGGTTCATTGGATGAAGCACGAAATTGGGTGGAATACTGCAATGTGGAGAAAGGAACATACTACTCAGACCTTCGCCGTAAAAATGGATTTGAAAAACCGCATAAAGTAACGTATTGGGGGTTAGGCAATGAAGTAGACGGTCCGTGGCAAATGGGACACAAATCACCCGAAGATTATTCTAAAATAGCAATAGAAACAGCAAAATTAATGCGCTGGATTGACAAAGACATCAAGCTCATTGCCAGCGGTTCAAGCAATTACGATGCCGACTGGAATAAATGGAACCGGACAATACTGGACGAAATGTATAACTACATCGATTACATCTCTCTTCATCATTATTCGCACAATACCTCAGACTACTACACATATCTGACAAATACTATTGAAGTAGAGAATTACATCCGTATTGTAGAACAACAGATAAAGGAAGCAAAAATGAAGAATCGTTCTTCCAAAGATGTTTTTATAGCTTTCGACGAATGGAATGCATGGACTCGGACATTCGGAGGTACTGACAATACCCTATCGGAAATATATGATTTACAGGACGCTCTTATTGTAGCTCAATACCTCAATATATTCTTACGCACTTGTGACATTGTCAAGATGGCCAATATGGCACAATTAGTAAATGTCATTGCTCCGATGCGTGTTGACAATGATAAATTATGGAAGCAAACCACTTATTACCCACTCTATCTTTTTGCCAATAACTGCCGTGGAAAAGCACTGGACATATATATAAAAAGTCCGGCGTATTCTACTGATAAATATAAAGAAGTTCCTTATCTGGACGTTTCATCCACTTACGAACCTTCACGGAACGAAGTAGTGATCAATGTCGTTAACCGTAATAAAGACAAAGCTATTACAGCTGATATCCTTTCTCAAACCGGCTCTTTCGATAAAAAAGCGACAGCCAATATTGTATCAGGAGCAAATGCAAATATTACAAACTCTGTAAACGAACAGAACATTGATATAAAGAAAGAAGAAATAAAAACTTCCGGTGAGAAAATAACATATTCATTTGCTCCGCGATCATTCACACAGATTATTGTAAAAGTAAAGTAATCCTCTTTCACAAAATGACATCATTCTTTATAAGATTGTCATAACATATAAAGGCTGAATCAAACTAGGATTTTTGATTCAGCCTCAACTATTTGAATATATACTTTCCTTGCAGTATTACTCCGTAACCAACGGACGTTTACGCCAGTCATCCTTCACATAGCTATCGGGATAGACTGTTTTATCTTTTAACTCACCACCTTTCAGGCGTATCCAGGAAGTAAAGGTACGTTCCCCCTCCTTCAACACAATTACGCGTGCACCGTTAGATAGATGGTTATATTCCGTATTACCACCTGTGAAACGTCCATAAGCCAGTACGATACCTTTCCACATGACTGAATAATCATTATCATGGTCATGTCCGACAAAAGTACCCATTACATCACCTGCTTCCTTCATAGCGGCAAACATACCGGTATTAATGGCAGCCGAACAGGCTTTTTCCATACGTGTACCATAAAGGATGGCGTTCTCATCAGCAGCTGCCTCGTTGTATTCGGGCAGAGGAATATGGAAGAATGCCAAAGCAGGCAATGGCTTTCCGTTATTCTTAGCGGTAAAAGCCGCACTTTGTTGACGATACCAGTTCACCTGATCGAATGTAAGCCAGTCATACCCTTTCACATCCGGCAATTTGGAGTACGAGTGAGAATCCAGGCAATAGAGTACTGAAGCATCTTTCCTACCATCCGAAGATTTCACGGTGAGGACGTAGTCGGGAGACTCAACACTACCGCGGTCGGGCTGGATGTTGTAAGGCATGGAACGGATAATATCGTATAATTCGGCACGCGTTTTGCCTTGTTCGTTATCATGGTTACCGAAAGTCACAACAAAAGGTATCTTACGGGAGGAAGCACAATCAAGTACGGCCCGCATGGCTGTATCAGCAGGCGGTGCATAAACTACATCTCCGGTAAAAACAATCAAATCGGGACGTTCGGCATCCAGAACTTCGTTGATACGCTTCAAGGCAATGGCTGAAGCAGGATTGTGATACTGAAAATGGATGTCGGTAAACTGGACGATTTTAAACTCTCCGTTCTTGTTAAACTTTAAGGGGGCAACCTGTGCCTGGCAGAACAGAACTGTCAGAAAAGCCAGACAAAGGGTTAAAGAAATTCTCTTCATGTTGTCAGTAATTAGTTTTTAGGTAGTTTATTAGGTTGAAATCAGTATTATTCTTTGGTTATCAAAACTGTTGCATAAGCTGAGATACCTTCTTCGCGACCGGTAAAACCAAGCTTTTCCGTAGTAGTGGCTTTGATGGAGATGTCGTCTTCATCTATTCCCATTACTTTGGCAAGCGTCTGCTGCATGGCGGGAATATGGGATTTCAGTTTGGGGCGTTCCGCACAGATGGTTGCATCAATGTTGCCCACGGAATAGCCTTTGGTTGCAATCAGTTCTACGGTTTTCTTCAGTAATATTTTGCTGTCTATGTCCTTGAACTCTCCTGCGGTATCGGGAAAATGGTAACCGATATCACGCATATTGGCGGCTCCCAGCAAGGCATCGCAAATGGTATGAATCAGCACGTCGGCATCTGAATGTCCGAGTAATCCTTTCTCATGTTCCAGGCGGATACCGCCTAACCAGAGTTCACGTTCTGCCACCAACTGGTGTACATCGAAGCCAAAGCCTACACGTATTTTCATATCGTTCTTCTTTTAATTTTATTGGATGAATGCACGAAAGTACGGAAAAAAAGCAAGTGGGGAATAAAGACAGAACGCAAATTACACAAATTACGCAATTTTTCGTCTTATATAAGGCAACCGATAGGAGGCCTGAAAGAAATTGCGTAACCTGTGTAATTTGCGTTCTATTCCGTATTCCTTATGATTTACGGTCTATCCGGCAGTTGGGACAGCAGGTCTTTGTAGAATGCCCTGACGTCCTTCCAGTGATAGAAAGGAGCGATGTCGGTCTTCACCGGAATACTCACTTCTTTCTCGTTCAGCATGAACTTCACGATGATATCGTCTGCGCTGCCTTTCTTACGGAAGAAAACAATCTGCACATTGGCAGCCATAGGCACCATTTTGAAGTTACACCATGCCTGATAGAATTTGGCCGGATCGGACTCTTCATTATAGCAGTTCTCCAGTCTCAGCAAGCCCACCAGAGGAATAACATTACCGTCGTGTCCGAAGCGGAAAGTGGCCGAGTTTGTACCGGAGGCAATCGCCGCGTCTGCCGAGTCCATGATATTCTCGACCAGAGATTTGGCGTTTGCCAGCATCAGTCCGTTCGTCATGGGCGAAGGACCGTCGCATACATAGTTCTTATAGTTATGTATCTGCCAGATATCAAACAATTCCTGCTTCTCAAAGATATCATAAAAACAAACCTCCGGTTCCACGTTCTGCATATCAGAAGCAACCCAATACAGACCGCGCATCAGTTCTTCAGGATTCACATTCTTACGAATATACTCTTTGCTATTGAACAGTGTATTCATCAGACGTTCCGGACGGACATGTTCTTCTTCGAACTTACGGAATTCCTCATACCAAGGCCCTTTGCGTGAAGTAAACTTCATAGCTTCTTGTGTATGGAAATTCAGGTAATCCATATATTTATTGCTGGATTCGCGCTCAATCTGCATCTTCGGGTTGAATTCCTTCAGGCGTTCGCAGAATGCATCCATGCTGAGCACGCAACGGATAACTACGGTAGAGCGGGCAGACATCTGCGGTTCACCTTTAAATACTTCAGGGAATGCCTGATACATACGTTCGGCAATGCCTCGTTGTTGCTTCACTCCTACCGGACTGAGGTCGCCGCCATGTCCTTTGGCATCTGCCCAGACAATGTCCAGACGTTTACGGACATCTTCGCCAAAATCGGTTAATACTCCGGCTGCATGGGCTTTCTCAAAGACTTCCATCACGCGGACGTAGTCTTCATCCGCAATCAGCCAGCGGGAACCATGACGGCCATAGTGACTGATATAGAAGGGTTCATAACCTTTCGGAGCCTTGGTCTGGACACCCGAAGGACCGGGATAAGCGTAATATACACCACCTGTCGTTGCAATATCATTGAAGATTTCTTCGCGTGTGGCTTGTGCATATAAACCTTGAACAACAAAAGCTGCTAACAGGACGATTGAAAAAAGAGTTCGTTTCATTCTCATAAATAAGTTATTATTTTTAATGTATTTATTATTGTATTAGTAAAAAGGGAAAGTAATGAATCAACCTTCATCCTTATTTCTGATAATCCGGATTCTGCGTCAGATACGGGTTCGTGGTAAACTCATCCTGCGGAATGGGATACAATTTGTACTTATCGTTCACATCTTTACCCACATACGTACCAACTTCACCGTCACTGCTGCCTTTCCAATCCCAGTTATATCCTTTTGTGAATTTGCCGAAGCGGATCAGGTCTGTGCGACGCACCAACTCCATATTCATCTCACGGGCTCTTTCATCCAGAATGAAATCCAGATTCAACTGACCGTCGGTAATACGACCGGATACCCCGTCACCATAGTTGCCGGACATATAAGCACGGTCTCTGATTTCATTTACATAACCCAGCGCCTCAGCACGCGTACCTTCCGCAGCCCCGCGAAGAATAGCCTCAGCCGCCATCAGGTAAGCATCTGCCGTACGGAACATCGGGAGGTCTACAGACGAATACTTAGTACCGCCATCTACCAATTCCTTACGGTCCCTGGTTACATTTCTCCATTTGATGCACGCATAACCATTCTCAAAAGTCTTCTGGAAAGCCTTACCTTCTACCCAGGTTTCCTTTGTATGACCGATGGTAAAGAACTGTGCACGCTTATCCTTCTTATTATCTCCCCAGGGATCATTTTCATAGAAGGTTTGGTCAGCCTCATCAAACTTATCTACAAGCGCCACCTTCACACGGGCATTACCCCAGCCACGGCTACCTACTCCGGTTTTTACATAGCTATCCATCGGACCATTCATCAATGCTTTAATCAGGAAGTTGGTTCCGGCACTGCTCTGCGCATAGTCAGCATCCTGCACCAAGGGCCAGATGATTTCGGAGCAAGTATTGTTATCTGCCAGGAAGATGTGACGATAATCGGAAGCCAACGGATAATTACCTTCCGTAATCACTTTCCTGGCATATTTATAAGCATTGGTATATTCATTCTTGCCTACCCATGTTTCGGCATTCAGATAGACACGTGCCAGAAGAAACCAAGCCGACACACGATCCACACGGCCATACTCATTCCGCTTCGGTTCTTTCAGCAAGGTTGTCAGTTCTTCCGTTTCAGAAACCACATAGTCATAGATTTCCTGGCGGGTCTTCTGATGGGGAATCGTACCTACATCCATCGTTTCATCAATGAAGGGACCCGAACCGTACAAGTCGCAAATCATGCTGTAGCAATAAGCACGGATGAAGCGTGCTTCGGCACGGTAATAAGGCATTTCAGCCTGCAAAGCATCATATACACCACGGGCTTTCAGCTTCCCTTCCGCACTTTCGCGCAAGAACTCATTACAGTAGTTAATGGCCATATACAGACGATAATATGAATAGCAAATAATCTTTGTCGAAGGGTCCCAGTTCATATACAACAGTGACAAACTTCCATGACTGCCACCGGAATGGAAAACGATCTCATCCGTACAAGCCTCTTGCAAATAGAACAGAGCACGTGTATAACCACTATAACCTTCATCAATACCCGGCACGTCACCGTTTCCGCCATCACCACCCTTTTGTCCGGTCTGGATAAGGCTGGCATAACACTTTGCCAATACTCCGATGTATCCCTCAGGCGTAGAATAAACCTTCTCGCCCACCAACTCATTGTCGTCCAAAGGCAATGTATCCAAATCTCCCAGACAAGAAGAAAGAAGGAAGAGAGATACCAGACATATACTTGCTAACTTGAAATATTTCGTTTTCATTGTTTTCTGATTTTTCATGAATTAAAAATTAAGATTTACTCCCAGCATGAACATACGCGGGCGCTGATAGATGTTCTTATCGATGCCACTGTAGATTTCCGGATCAAGACCACTGTAACCTGTCAACGTACATACGTTCTGTACTGTGAAAGAGAGACGAAGAGAGGTCTTTTCGTTCCACAACTTATCGAAGGTATGCCCCAACGTGATGTTATCGATACGGAAGAAATCGCCTTTCTCCAGGAAATAATCGGTATAGATGCGATCCTGCGTAAATCCGGTTTCAAGAGTAGAACGCAGAATATTGCTGGAAACGCCGGTTCCACCATAAAGTCCGTCCAAAGAATCGGAGGCTTTCACATAGTTATAAACATAAGCACCGAAGCTTCCATGTCCGTTGATACCCAAATCCCAGTTCTTATATGTCAGACGGGTAGAAAGACCGCAGTAGTAAGGAGCTTTGGAGCTTTTGCCGGTCACGTACTTGTTGGCATCTTCTTCGCTGCTGGTGGTAGAACCATCTTTTGCGATATACTTGCCATCCAGCGGCTTACCATTATCATCATAAGCCTGTTGCAACAGGTAAAAAGTATTCGGAGTTTCGCCTACCATGTGGACTTGCAGATATTTACCCGTACCACCGGCATTACCAGTCTTCACATAGTTATCTTCACGGTCGATGGTGTTCAGCTTTGTTATTTCGGAAGTATTCCAGGTAAAGTTACAGCCGACTGTCCATTCCCAATCCTTATTCTTCACGGGAATCACATTGATACCGATTTCCAGACCTTTACTCTTCATATTACCGATATTAGTTTCAATCATATTGGTAAAGTTGCTTCCGGCAGGAACGAATATCTTATTCAGCAGGTCTTTGGTAGTACGCCAGTAATAATCAATCGTACCGGAGATGCGGTTGTTCAGGAAACCATAGTCGATACCGATATTATAAGTTTCGGTAGTCTCCCACTTGATGTTGGCATCGTAGCCATTGGGACGGTAAGTAGTGTACCATTGATCACCGAAGTAATAGCGGGATTCGTCATAAGATGCCGTATAAGTCGGCAGGTGCTGATAGTAAGAACCGATGGATTGCTGACCGGTCTGCCCGTAGCTCAAACGGAGTTTCAAATCGGACAGGGCTTTGAAGTTCGAGAGGAAAGCCTCTTCGTTCACACGCCAGGCTGCCGCAACTGAAGGGAAATACCCCCAACGGTTATCAGGAGAGAAACGTGAAGAAGCATCTGCACGCAGAGTAGCCGTCAGCATATAGCGTTGTTTCCAGGAGTAGTTTACACGTCCATAGAAAGAAAGCAGATAAAGTTCGGCTTCGGCATGCTGAGGAGTAGCCAGTTCTTTGCCTTCGGTATCGGTGGTAACGCTATTATTCTTATACCAGAAACGTTGCCAGCCGTAACCACCCATGACATTGATGTGATGATCTTTAAGTTCTTTGTCGTAATTGGCATAGAAATCGAGCAAGGTGTTGCGCTTGGTCTGATGGTATTTATAGCGCTTGCCCGTACCGTCATTTTGATTACCAGTGTACATGGAGGGAGCAAGATCGGGTACATTTTCACGATTGTCATTCTTCTGGATGTCATAGCCCATATTCAGATTGAAGCGCAAGTCTTCCAATCCGTGCACCTTGTAGTCAAGGGCAATGTTACCGATAGAACGTTTTGTCTTTTCGAGTTTGTCAGCCAGTTCCAAATCGGCAACCGGATTCGCAGCGGCCAGCGTGATGGGTTTACCGCCATTCATCCATGTATAATATCCCAGACCTACATTACCTTCATAGTCTTCGTAAACGGGACGGGTAGGATCAAAAGAGATGGCACTGCCAATCACACCTGTTGAAACCGGTTTATTATTCTCAATACTTCCCTTGACGTTGATATCTACAGAAAGATGTTTATCAAAGAACTTCGGAGACAGACCTACACTGGCGTTGATACGCTCGTAGTTATTATTCTTCAATGTACCATTTTGGTTAGTATATCCTACGGATACACGGTAAGGCATATTCTTCAAAGCTCCGGTCATGGACAAGTTATGATCCGTACCCAGTGCCACGCGGTAGATTTCTTTCTGCCAGTCTACATCTGCATTGCCTAGCTTGAAAGTCTCCGGAGCATTGGCATGCCCAGCAAAAGCCTGACGGAATTCTTCGGTAGAAAGTACATCCATATACTGATATACATTGCTCACTGTCATGTTTCCGTTGTAGTTGAAGGAGGGACGAGAGGTACCGTCGGCACTTCCCTTCTTGGTAGTGATGATGATGACACCATTGGAGGCACGCGAACCGTAGATAGCTGTGGCAGAAGCATCCTTCAATACCGTAAAGGAAGCAATGTCATTCGGATTGATGGCACTGATAGAAGTATTGCTCACGGGTACTCCATCAATAACAATCAGCGGATCATTATCTGCCGACAAAGAGGCTCCCATACGGATACGGATGGTACCGCCGCTACCCGGCGCACCATTACCCGGCACGATATTCACACCGGCAACTTTACCCACCAGAGCATCTTCAGCAGTCAATTGCTTACCTTTGTTCAGCTCATCCGGTTTCACGGTCAGCAAAGATCCGGTCACATCGCCTTTCTTCACCTGTCCGTAACCGATGACTACTACTTCGTCCAGCAACTCGCTGTCTTCCTGCATGGTAACTACAATGAGAGGTTTGTTTGTCACGGTGATTTCCTGCCCTTTATAGCCGATACAGGTGACGGTAAGTACATTTCCGATAGCCACCTTCAGTGTAAAATTGCCGTCCACATCGGAAATAGTACCTATAGAAGTACCTTTAATAAGAATGTTAGCTCCGATAACCGATTCACCGGTGGCGTCCTTCACATGCCCTTTCACCATGATGTCTTGTGCTGAAAGCGACAGGGATAGTAGTAATCCCAACAAAGGGAGAAGTCCCTTGACAAGTCTAAAAATGTTTTTCATAAGGTTATTATTATAAATTAATAAAAAAATAATTCTCTCTACATTTTACCCAATAAAAACTAATACCTAAAGAAGACCTATTGTTAACTTTATTTTCTACGCCAAAGTTAAAGCATAACTTTCAGGGGAAGTGATCTGAGTAGATGGGCAAAGTAGACGAAAACAGAAATAAAAAAGAGATAAGCAACTGATATTCTGAAGATAGACTTCTCCTTGGTATAGACAAGAAAAGTAGATGAGAGGAGATGTTTGAGGAAAATAAAAGGAGGCAAAAGATAGCCTCCTCACTTCGATAACACACCATTCTGCAAGATTTCATCAATGCAATATAGTGTTTCTTGATATTTTAGGTAGTCTGTATCCTAAAGCAAATTAATGGCAGATAACTCTTTCGTCAACGCTTGAATACCTTTCTGTATTTTTTCCAATTGCTGCCTGCGAGGTTTATGAACTCCAGCTGCATAATGCCATAACTGACGTTCATTGATTCCCGTGATACGACTTAGCGCAGCTTTGGTAAAGATATTACTATAATAGTTAATAAAGGTAGCAGCATCAATCTTGAACTTCAAATCAAACTCCCCGGATAACAATTCGCAAGGATCAGGATTGTCCTCCAGATACAGCTCAATAGCCTCCTTCATATTATCCTCAATTTCCCGCATATCATTACCCACAGTGATAACCGGGGCACCTTCGATATAAGCACTGAAATTCTTTCCTGCATGTTCGACGATAACTTCTACTGTTTTCATATTACCTCCTATTTTTAAATCATGAAAACAAAGGGGACTTAATTAGCATACAAATATAGTAATAATATGAATAGTACTAAATAAATTATTCGTCATTTTACTATAATTCACCGAATATGCATGATCTTTCATCCAATTTGCTGCACCGCTTCCATAAATTCATCCTTGGAAAGCAAAGATTTATTCCGCACTTTCAGACGATAGTTATACACCGTCTGGGCAGAATAATGAAGGAAGTTAGCAATCTTCCCACTATCTGTAATACCCAATCTGATCAGAGCAAAGACGCGCAACTCGGGTGTCAGCAGTTCACCCTCCTTCGGACAGATACGCTCATCTTCCTGAAGCAAAGTATTGAACTGTTCTATGAACTTAGGATAGAGTTTCAGGAACACACTATCGAACGTGTAGAAGAATTCTTTTAACTCATTGGCAACAAAAGAAGAGGAATTGACAGTCTTATACAAATCATCCAATTGCCCGGTCTTGATTTTACGGGCAAGCATTTTCCGTTGTTCCTCCTGCTTGTTGATGTAGAGCGAACACATATTGAAGACGTAACCGATGTATTCTTCCTTCACCTGGTTGGACTCCTGCAACTTATCATTCAATGTATGCAGGTTTGCATTGATATGCTTGAGCTCCTCGTTCATATCGCTCACTGCCTTCCGGGCAACGTTCAGCCGTTTCATCTGATAGAAAATGAAAATCAGGGCAATCAGCAGGATTATCAGCAGAGCAGAAGTCAAGACGAACAAAGCAACCATCTGTGTCTTTTCCTGCCGCAACTTGTTCTCATAAGTCCGGCTAATAATAGGTAGCATTTCTGAAATCTCCTGTGTACGGTAGCGGGCATTACAGAATGTGGCATCCTGCATGGAACATTCTATATAGGTATAAGCACGGTTAATATCCCCTTCCTGAAACAAGAGGTTTGCCAGTTTCCAAAGAGAAATATATTCCTTCGTCGCTGCCTGAATGTCAGCGATAGCGGAAATAATCAGATACTTCTTCTGTAGTTCCGTCTTTCCCATCACGCCATAAGCATTCGCCAGCCCGATGGAAGGAATGGCAACGCTATATCCTTTCTGTTTATGCGTCTCGTAGCAACTGTTCAGTATCTCGATGGCTTCATCGTATTTTTCCTCGTACAGTAGTTTCTCACTTTTCATCAACAGATAGCCCTGCGAACCTGACTTCCGGATATTGAGAATAGAATCTTTATACTGATAAGCAAGGCTCCGGTAGTGATCTTTCATCTTATCGGAAAAAGCATAATCCGCCATTAACGTGTAAACCTGATGATACTGATAATAATAGTAAGAAATGCCGGAAGCATCCAAGTCGCTGGATTTAATGCCGTCCAGTATCTCCAGCCCTTCCTTATACATGGCCACTCCGATCATGACTTCGGCCACATTCAGTTCCGCGGAATAAATATGAAGAGGATTCTTCATGCGCTTGGCAAGCTCCACACGCTGGTTGGCAACCCACAAGGCGGAGTCCATGCGATAAGAACGGTATTTGCCGAACAATTCGCGATAGACATCAAAGCGTTCCTGATCCGAATGAAGCAAACGGAGTTTCCGTTGCAAAGCATCTATCTGCTCCTGGCGTTCTAATGTATATTGAGGGCGGCTCCTGATAGACATATCAAGTACCCGAAGCAAAGAGTCTGTTTCAGTGGCATAAGAATACAGGGACAGGGATACAAAGAAGACTGCCAAAATTACTTTCAGTTGCCTCATATGGATTTCTTTCACGGTTTAACAATAAATCTTCACGGACAAAAGTACGGAATAAATATCTGAAATGGAAAGTTTCATGAGTCTTTTGGCAGGAATTCACCGGAAACGTTGACGTACGGTTTCATAAAGGAAAAAAATAAGCTTTGCTGAAAAAAATAAAGAATTCTGTACTCAATGATTCGATTATTTATTATATTTGTGCAGTCGTAAACACGACTATGATTTTACATATTAAAGAAAAAGCGTTTAGCTGATTCTTGTGCCAGAGAAAAGTCGAAAATAATCTATACGCACATAGAACAGACTATACGCCTCACCGTTTATGCGGTAGGCGTTTCCTGTTTGTGCGTAAGGGCTTCGACTCCCTCTCTGGCGGATAGGCAAATGCCTTACCGCTTTTTTTATGCTTACCAGATTACAACATTAGGCAGAAGCAGTAAAAACTCTTTTAACCTCAAAGGCAAGTCAAATCGGGCAAATGTGGAGGCCGGACGGCTGAAAAGCCGAAAATGTAACATGAATGTGTTACTACTTGCCTTTGACAAAGAGGTTGAGACAGTATGTTTCATTATTTGATTCATTCCGTATTTACGGCACTAAACAGCCCTAATATCGTCAGATATGTGCTGGTTTTCGCCTTCGGTACATAAATAAGGCTGTAAATAAGACCGAAAAACGGACTGTTTCCCGTTCATTCAAAACCGTTCCGGCCGGGCGCTAAGTATCATTCTGACATTTTGTATTATCAACGCTCCGAGAATCGTTTCTTTGCGTCCGGGAGTGCGTTGCAGAGGAAATACCGAAAGGAAAAACCGCATTCTACTGTATTACAACCAGATACAGAAATACGTACAATTATTCTACAGAAAATAACAAGCAATGTGCCGCACCGGAACAAGCAATGTGCCGCGGATTAAGATACTATGTGCCGGGGATTAACAAGTAATGTGCCCGATCTCTATATCCAATGTGCCCGAAATATAGATCCGACACGCAGGAAATAGAGATCGGACTTGCTGGAGATATAGATCAGGCGGCTCAATTCTCCATATTCGACAGGAAAAATGCGAATATACTGCATGTATATGCGGTAATCCGTTTGGGAAAGCCTCTATTTTATACTTTTCGAAAACAGCGGTTGTTAGCTTATAATCTATTCCTCTGACTTTTTGCCGTCATATTCCTTTTTTTTCAATCACTTCGTCATCTTGCCGAGACAAACGCTTTGTTCATGCGGCGAATCAGCATTCCTCCCCCCCAAAGCTGTCCGAAAAGTGAGAGGAGTGAGAGTAAAATGAGCTCAACTTTTATTTGAAAGCAAAAAAAGAAAAGTGAACGGGCGCTTAAAATAAATCCGTACCCGGCATTTTGACATTCAACATGTTCATGTTACCTTTGTTGAAATGAAAACAAAACAAAAGAAAGGAGACGAACTGATGACCAGTAATTATATTCGTTTCTTTTCGGTTTTGAATGAAATGATGATTTGTCAACGTGTATTTCCTAAGCCTGTAAGACTTGCATCCTAGAGACAGAGGCATGAACCTACCCAGGGTATCTGTAAAAAACTACACCGGAAAACAGAACGTCCCGCCTGCTTCTCAAAAAACGAAAATCGGGCGAGACGAAAATGAATAGTATCTTGCTATTTATAATTCTTCTATGTCTTTGATGGCTAAACCCGTCACTTGGTGGATGACCTCGGAGGAGATATTCAAGGCTTTCATCGTACGGGCATTCTCTATGTTTTTCTCTTGCTTTCCTTGTTCAAACCCTTCTGCCAGTCCTTCTGCCAGCCCTTCCTGTCTGCCTTCCTGTCTTCCTTCCTCCGCCGCCGTACTCAGCACATCATTCTGAATCATCACGGCATTGATATGCTCGTCATACGCCAGTTGTTCCGACCTGTCCATATTGTAATAAATCAGTTTGCGGCGTGCCTCTTCCAGTCCGGGAGCTTTCGTATCGGGGCGGATGATACCGGTTTTCAGATACTCTATCCACTCCTCAAGCGGGGTGACGGCCACCTTGTTGAACTCATTCACACGAATCAGGAAGTATTCGGGGAAGATTTCGGCAGGTAGCTTACGCACAATAGCGTCCTTCTCTTTGGTGGTAACTTCCAGAAAATCGCCCGTATGCACGCCCACAAAGGAGTTCTGACCGTGGTACAGGTAATCGTTTCCCTTGCCGATGTCGAAATAGAGAATACTGATGGAGTACACTTTCTTCACTTGAGAGTAAAGTTCTCCCAATTCGATATGCTCCGTGATGGCCTTGGCAACGCCGAAGAGGATGCGCTCCAGATAGTATATCTCGCGCGTGTTCTGCACCTCAACGATGATGATTTCATCCTTGCTATTGCGCGCCTTGATGTCCACCCGGTTGAACTTCTCGCTTTCACGTTGCTGGTTGCCCTCGCTTTCCAGTATCTCGACGATGCGGATAGGCTCACCCAGCAATACAGTGAGGAAACCTTCGAGCACGCCGAAGTTAGCCTTATTGCGCAGCAAACGCTTCACTGCCCAATCAAAACGTATATATTTATCTTTCTGTTCCATAACTTTTGTTTTTGTCTTCTAATTAGCACAAAGGTAAGCATAAATTCTGTTTCCAACATGTCCGGAAGCAATAATTTATTTCATTACTTCTCATCTGTAAACCAAATAGATGCCCTCTTTTTCCGACTTATAAACCAATCTCATGCCCTTCCCCGTACCCGGTCCGTATCAAAACCGTACCAAGGCCGTGTCAAGTCCAAGCGTTAGGATACGGAGATAATACGGACCTGATACGATTCGGGTACGGGGGAAGCAGGAGAAACAGACTAAAAAGAGTGTAATACAACTATAGGCGGAATATGTACATTTCTTTTCCGTTATGAATATATTCTGATCACGGAACACACGGAGCATAGAGTATCACAGAGTTTAATCAAATTAAAATCAAAATAAATATAAGCAAGACTGAGAGAACACATGAGATATAAGAAGCTGACTTTATCATAGTGTACAAGTTCAAAGATATAAGTTAATTATTAATTTCTTTCCCCTACATATATCCCTTTTTCAGAAGCAGCACTTACCCGAAAACAGCCATATACGCCACCACTTATATTCCCGGTTATTGACGACGGAGTCGGGGTGTATGCGCCGCCATCCGTACGGAACTGCTTCAGCATCTGATCAAAAACTTCATAACAACTCTTGGAAATGGTTTGCGCCCACACATATACAGAATCGCTTGAATGGTCATAACCCCAGCCATTAGGATAACCAAAAGCATTCTCTCCGTCATCTACGGCAAAGTCTACTACATTCTCCTGTAAGTGTTCATCACTTAAAACGGAATATCGCCAATGTGAACCCGCACCAAATAGGGCATTAGGCTTAGAGAACGTAGAGTGAGTATACGACCATGGAAAGAAGGAAAGTAAATAATAATTTTCTCCCGGAGGATTAATGAAACTAATACAAGGTGCAAAGGTCTCTCCCTTTTCACCAAGATCCACTTTAGTTACCTTGAGATCAGTAATAACAAGAGCCGGTTCCATTTTCTGTACATCCGATTCAAAATGCTTACCAGCATAATATATATCCAATAAATAGGAATGACCTTCAATACCATATAGCTTCGTTGTCACATACACCCCATCAGCTGCATCTTCAGATACACTGTTTATATGCTCCGTTTCATTCCGCTTCTTATCATAATTATAATAGTCATAATACACAAAGTTTTCACGACGAGGTTTCACATATTGAAGCGTATCCCTGATACCCTCCGTAATATCTGTAATCACAATTACCGCATCATCTATTCCTTCATAATTATAATAATCACCCCCTGTAATTGCAGCAGGCTTGGTAAGATGAAAGAAATAGGGCGGACGCTCATTAGTTACAGTTCCTTCAAAAACAAGTGCATCTGAAACATAGCCTGACAAATCCACATCAAACACTTTCTCACAGCCCGACATAAGCAAGATTGAGAGAACACATGAGATATAAGAAGCTGACTTTATCATAGTGTACAAGTTCAAAGATATAAGTTAATTATTAATTTCTTTCCCCTACATATATCCCTTTTTCAGAAGCAGCACTTACCCGAAAACAGCCATATACGCCACCACTTATATTCCCGGTTATTGACGATGGAGCCGGAGTATATGCACCGCCATCCGTACGGAACTGCTTCAACATCTGATCAAAAACATCATAACAACTCTTGGAAATGGTTTGCGCCCACACATATACAGAATCGCTCGAATGGTCATAACCCCAGCCATTAGGATAACCAAAAGCATTCTCTCCGTCATCTACGGCAAAGTCTACTACATTCTCCTGCAAGTGTTCATCACTTAAAACGGAATATCGCCAACGTGAATTCGCGCCAAATAAAGCACTAGGTTTCGAGAAGGTAAAATAAATATATGACGCAGGAAAGAAAGAAAGCAAATAATAATTTTCTCCCGGAGGATTAATGAAACTAATACAAGGTGCAAAGGTCTCCCCCTTTTCACCAAGATCCACTTTAGTTACCTTGAGATCAGTAATAACAAAAGCTGGCTCCATTTTCTGTACATCCGATTCAAAATGCTTACCAGCATAATATATATCCAATGAATAGGAATGACCTTCAATACCATATAGCTTAGTTGTCACATACACCCCACCAGCAGAATTCCTATATATCCCATTCACACTAGCCTCTTCCTTCCGCTTCTTATCATAATTATAATAGTCATAATACACATGATTTTCAAAACGAGGTTTCACATATTGAAGCGTATCCTTGATACCCTCCGTAATATCTGTAATCACAATTACCGCATCATCTATTCCTTCATAATTATAATAATCACCCCCTGTAATTGCAGCAGGCTTGGTAAGATGAAAGAAATAGGGCGGACGTTCATTAGTTACAGTCCCTTCAAAAACAAGTGCATCCGAAACATAGCCCGACAAATCCACATCAAACACTTTCTCACAGCCCGACATAAGCAAGACTAAAAGAACACACGAGATATAAGAAGCCGACTTTATCATAACTATCAGAATTTAAATGTATAAGTTAAAGAAGGCACAATGCCGTAAAGATATAATTTATACATAAGAGGCTGTGCAATGGAAAAGTTTCCATTACGCCCCGCATAAATGGAAAAAACATTTTCCCTGTTATATGCATTAATGATTGAAAGGGAAAGACTCCGATTCTTCCACTTATATGTTGTGGAGAAATCCAATTGGTGAAATGCCGGAGCACGATACCCGTTTCTACCGGAATAGATATAGAATACAGAGTGATGGAAATAATATTTTCCTACCGGCAACGTCAGATTCATTCCCGAAGCATAAGAAAAAGTAGATGACAGCGACCAATGAGAACCGATGTTCCAGTTCAGAAACAGTTTTAAATTATGCGGACGGTCATATATCGGTTTATATTTCTCGCCATTGATATTATTTCTTGCACGCGAAAGTGTATAACTAAGCCATCCGGTCAGGGCTCCCTGATTCTTTGAAAAGTACAACTCCAGTCCAGTCCCATCAGCAGTGCCGCTCTCTACTTCCTTTTCAATCCGGTCATTCTGGAATATATTGGCATTTTCCACATAGTCCACCACATGGCGCATTTTCCGGATGTAAGCTTCTACTGACAAAGTATACTCTCTGTGCGGAAAGTTATATTCATAGCCAAGTGCCACTTGCCGCATAACAGATGGCTCCAATAACGCATTGGCAGGTATCCACATATCCGAAGGTATTCCTACTGAGGAATTTGAGAGCATATGTATGCTTTGCGCCGCCTGTGTATAAGAGACAGCTATACGATTGGAAGGATTAAGAGTATAGGATAACTCTGCCCGCGGTTCGGGAACAACATACGTTTTTGCCCCATACGAAGAAGAGGACGGAGCATACAAAACGGATAAACGGACTCCGGCATTCAGCTGGAAACGGGAAAGGAACTTATATTCACCCTCTGCATAGAGAGCTATATCCCACAAGGTCTTTTTGGGCAAACGGGAAGGTACCACATTCGATTCATCGCCATACTTTTCTACCGAACCGGGCATAGTGGTAAAGAAGTGTACGCTTGCTCCCGTCTTCAGGCTCAAGGAGTTATTCAAGTGTGTTTCCCAGTCAGACTTCAACTGATAAGACTGCATATCCGATTTCCAAAGATATTGTAATCCGTCTGCCAAAGATTTATACCTATAATAATAATTACTGAAAACAGCACTTGTATTTATATTAGTTCTATCATTCAGAATATGGTTCCATCTCACTGTAGCAGTGGCATTTCCCCAGTCCATACCATATCCCTTGATCAATTTATTGAAAACAGTATGGTCGCCTCCGCTATACAACGAAAAGAAAAGACGGTTACGGTCATCCAATGCCGTATTCACCTTAGCATTGACATCATAAAACCACATCTGTGGCTTAGAGGCCAGATCACCACCTAATAAACTGAGTGTGACTCCCGGATAACCGAATCTGCCGGAAACCAGATAAGAGCCTTTCTTCAAAGGACCTTCCAGCAATACTTTAGAGGCAATCAATCCCAGACTTGCACTCCGCTTGCGCT
This sequence comes from Bacteroides sp. MSB163, assembly GCF_036416795.1. Lineage (NCBI taxonomy): Bacteria > Pseudomonadati > Bacteroidota > Bacteroidia > Bacteroidales > Bacteroidaceae > Bacteroides > Bacteroides maternus. Next base: position 370,382 of record NZ_CP143867.1, read on the forward strand.
CTTTACTATTGCCTTCGCGCATACGGACATCGATAACCGATGAAGACCGTCCTCCATATTTCAGTGGAAAATAGGACTTATACAGGTCCACCTTTTGAATGGCATCATTATTAAATACAGAGAAAAAAGATAAAACATGAGTAGGATTATAGACCACAGCCTCATCCAGTAAGACCAGATTCCCCCATTGATTACTTCCTCTCACAGAAATATTGTTAGCCCCTTCATTGCCACTCTGCACTCCCGGCAAAAATTGTAAAGTCTTTATCAAATCGGGCTCTCCTCCCACAACAGGCAGAGCTTGTATCTTCTGTGCATCCAACATAAATTGTCCGCTATGTTTTCGGGCTCCCAGTACTTCAACCCCTTTCAGCAAATAGTCATTAGGCTGCAAAGCTATATCGACCACCGCATTGCCCGATAGTTGCAATGTATCCGACCAGGTGGTATAGCCCAACATAGAACACTGAAGTACACACCTCCCCGTATGGAGGGTAATGGAATAGAGTCCGTATGCATTTGTAGCCATACCTGTACTCGAATTCTTTTCCAGTACATTGGCATCCGAGAGAGTCTCCCCTGTTTTCGCATCCGTCACACGTCCTCGTACTATCACTTTTTGAGCAAAGGCAGTGTGCAGACAGAAACAGAGGAGAAACAAATAGACAGATAAGACTTTCATTCGTTTTGTAGTTCTTTATCTAAAAGTTTAGTCAGTTCTTCATAAGAATTCGTAATATAAACCAAGCGATTATTAATTATAATGGTAGGAGTGGCAAAAAGTCCCCGTTCCATCAGTTTATCAATAGTATGGTTTACCTTATCATAAGTTTCGGCGGACAGCACATCTTGCTTATATGCGCCAACGTCCAATCCTAAAGCCCGGGCAAGGTCAAAGATATATGCAGAGTCCGGCAACGCATCATAGGAGAATATGGCATCATGAAACTCCCAGAATTTACCATATTTACCAGCCGCTTCACAAGCCAATGACGCAAGATTCGGTTCGTCGGCAAAATTAATAAAGCCAAATTTCACCCGGTCATGGTATTTATCATAAATACGTTTCAACGTTTTCTCAAATTCAGCACAACGTTTGCAATTGAAATCTGATGCTACTATCAAATGAGTAGCAGCATCAAGATTTCCTCTATATTGAACGCATAAATCGGCTACAACACAATTGGGCTGTTTAGGAGGATAGATATACCGCTTGATTTGTGCTCTATTAAATAGTGAATCTGCCAAATGCCGGATTAAAACACTCCGTACTCTGTTTTTAGCTAACAAATCCTCCATATATTCCTTTGTTGGATCGACCATAATACTATCAATATAAGCATTCAGAAACTCATCAGTGAGTACTCCCCGATCAATTGCCTCATACTCTATCAATTTTTGTTTGATTAAGTCGTCCAAGGCTCTTGACTTTATTTCATAAGCCATATTCAATAAATCGAAGGTCTCTTGGGTTGTCACCTGAGACAATTCGGATGCATAAAGCTTATGCCCGTTTATTTCTGCTACAACTTCCTTATTACCTTTAGAACAAGAGCAGAGTAACACAGTCAGCACTAATAATACATGTTTCATTTAATTAGCCATAACCCTCCCAGGATGATACCTATTCTTATTTTTAAAATAAGAGAGATCTGTATTGAATGTCAAGCTATACCATGTATTCTTTCCGGTATTCAAACCATATTCTCCATAGAAATGATCTGATAATAAATCTTTAGTAAAGGTATTTCCGGTATATAATTTAGCCCAGTTTTTATTACTTGAGTCTTCATCATCAAAATGGATTTTTCCCATTGTCGCAAGAGGAGAACCACAAATTACTCCATAATTTATCCGACTTCTAGGTCCAAAATTCCCACTTGCAATTGTACTCGGCACTCCCAATGCATCAGGGAAGGCCCAAGCTAAAACGGCGTTATCATCTATCTTTGTATATCCTTTAGAAATATCGCTTTTTTCATCATAATCAGGATTTAGACTTACCACCCTATTATCAGTATGTTTATCATCACAGTCATGATAACGAGCTACTATTTTCATCCAAGGATGGTTAAAACTAAACCCCGGTCTGTAATAGTTTATATGATTAACAAGGAATACACCTCCCGGATAATATTGACTTGCTTCCGTTAAACAAAATTTCAAACGGACATTACCATTGCTATCAATGTATGAATCTCCTATCACACCCTCTGATTTAGAATTCTGCTTTGTATCTTCCGCGTCAATATTAACTTCCAACTCCGTATAGACACCACACGAACCAATCTTAAAAACTCCTACGACATCATTAGAAGCACTGTAAACAGTTCGCATCACTTTCTCTTTTGCAATAGAGGTACGATTCATCAACTCAGTCACATAATCATCCATAAGCTTCTGAATAGTCTCTTCATCCGCAACTGTTTCAATCTTGAGAGTATCAGCGTTTTCTTCCATTGACCTGGTTGATACTTCATAATCCGCAGCGGCTTTAGCCAACTCCATATCATTCTCTAATAAATCATAACTGTTACTGCATGAGTAGCACGTCAACACTCCTAAAAGAGTGAATAATAAATGTTTTTTCACGTCTTTGAATGGTTAAGCAACACCATAAGCCTAAATTAAGTAAGTCAAATAGTGAAATCTCCGTATAGAATCACCTTTCCAATAGTCATCTCCAAACGGTAATTTTCTCCTCCTTGCAATAGTCCTGCCATATTCAGTACAATATTATCCGAAGCTCCATATAGTCCTGAATAAATTACGTCATTGGTTGAAAGATTAGTCACGGAAATAAAAGCATCATCTGAGCAGTTCTCAAAATTAAGTAATAGCAATTCATTGCTGAGATCTAAATAGGCGGAAGCAAATAAACCGGCAGAGCGTAATGTTCCATCAGAAGTAGTACTTTTCTTCAGTACAATACTCTTTCCAGACTCTTGTACAGTTGCACCTCCATTTACAAATGATAATAGAAATAAAAACAGTAATAAAGTTTTTGCTCTCATAGGTATGTGATATAAATTATTGTCGCAAATAACTTAATCATTTATATAAGAACAAAAAAACATGAAGTAACAATGGTAACAATAAATATAAAACAGCAGTAACAATGGTAACAAATAGCGTTCTAAACCACTAATTTTCAGCAACCAAAGATTTGTTCAAACAGTTCAATATCCATTTTTGTCTTAATACGGCTTTTTCTCATTTTTATCGCATCCGGAGTAGAGTCCATTATATCCCAAATAACATCTTTGGAGGTATTCAGAAGAGTTAAAATACAATATAATAAATCGTCATTAGTCAAAGCCGTGCAACGCTCCTTAAACCCGGTCATAACATCTATAAAGGTTCTTCGAATATCATTGATAATCTTCATCCTATAATTAGCAACTAACGAAATACGTTTTTTAGGAGATGAGTTCTCAAGTTCATATAGTTTTTTATAACCGTTAGTCGTTTTGAACAGAGATATGCAAATCTCTAATCGTTCTTCTTCCAACTTGCATAATTCTACCCCCTTATCTTCAGCTGTAGTATCAGGCTCTTCATTTAATAACATGACCTCAGTACGGTTCTTAATTAATTGCTGTTGCAAGGATACATATTTCTTTTGTCGGATCCTATCACGCCACAAGTATAGTACAACCAAAATAAATACCAGACATAAGAATACAACAACTAGGATTACAACTACCTGCTGATTTTTAACAGACAGTTTATATTTATGCAATTCAACCAAATGATTGTCCATCAGTTCATCAAGCTCTGCACGGTCATTCATTATCTGAATAGAATCATAGAAAATTATAAAGGAATCAGCATACAAGGTAGATTTCTCCCAATCTCTCATTCTTTTACTCTCTTGAAAGAGAGAATGATAAGATGATGTTTTAGTGTATATATTAGATGACCTTGCTCCTATATTCCAATAATAGGCAGCAGAATCTTTCTTATTCAGATGATTCATTATATCCCCCTTAACAGAGCAAGCCGCGGTATAGCCCTCACCTTCGGATAAATAAACCAAAGCTTTCGATATACAGGTATCAGCATCTACGAATTTATTTTGTTCATTATAAAGAGTAGCCATATTTTTATATACAGCCGACACCATAGCCGAATTATTCAAAGAAAGAGCTATGGGTAATGCCTTTTTGTAATAATAGTACGTACTGTCCCATTGTTGTTCCAATAAAAAAGCATTTGCTATATTCTTCAGATTATAACATGTACGCAAAGAATCTCGTCCTATACACAGAGCATACGCTTCTTTATACATAGATAAGGCCGTCTTATTCAGATCCTGCTCACTATAGCAATCGCCTAAATGACTATATATCATAGATAAAAACACTGAGTCTTTTTCTTTAGGCATTATATTTACAGCCTTCAAATAAAAATCAATAGCTGCCGGAAGCTTTCTTTGTTCCAAATAAACACAACCCAGATAGAAATAAGACTTCGCAAGTCGCTCCTGATTCTTACTGTTTCTATAATATTCTATTGCTATCCTTATTAATGAATCATTCTGTAACAATATATAATTCTTATACCTCGCCTGCGTTAACAACAAACAATACAAAGCCCGATTTCCTTTCTTCATTTTCTGCGGATCGGATATTTGTTCAAGCAGATAAAGTGAACTGTCAGGATGCGATTGCATCAAAGAATCAGCTGACAGTAAAATAGAATTAGCAAGATGAGAGTTATTCCTGCATGAATAAAATAGTGGTATTATTGTCAATAAGAAAAAAGGCAAGAACTTCTTCATAATAGCTAGTTTTATCGTTATAGGTTCACAAATATAATAACAATTCAGAAATAAACTGAGTCGTAATATTTACTTATTATAATTATTTCATATTTCCACGGAGGAAAGACATACGTATTTCCATATCTAAATGAACTACTTTTAGACAATACGATAGAAATCAGAACAAATAAAACTTTCACGTTATCTCTTAGCCCACCCAAATGGAATATTGCGTATATTTGAAAAATGAATCACCCAGAAGATTGTCTAACCCTAAAACAATCTGTAGATATGAAGACAATATTGCTTTTTTTACTTCTCTGCATAAGCCTCAGCACATCTGCCCAAACAGCCGATGAACGTGCCGGAACTTACATGAATCAGGCAGACTGGTTCAGTCTGCAACGCGAATTCGCTATTAACAAAGACTCCCTACATCCTTTCCTGCAAGAATTCGGTCAGGCACTATTGGATAATTTCTTCAACCGCCCTGAAGCGGCCTGCGAATCCATAGGCAAATTACTGAACGAACAACAAAATAATATGGGATTTGAAAATACAGCTTCCATGATTTACTTCTTATCCGAAAACCTGAGTAAGCTGGGAGCTAACGACCAAGCTGCCGAAACGCTGAAAAGTTTTTGTGACCAACTGGAAGGTCAGGTGGACAGCGCCTTCCTTGCCGACTACCGGACAAGGGAATATCAATACTGGGCACTGGCGAAATACGACCTATACCAATGGAACAAAGCAGATAACGATCTCATCCTCCCCTTCCGCATAGACAGTATAGGAACCAAAGGTTCTACCGCTATTACCCTGCCAGGAGAACTAAACGGAAAGAAACGAAACTATACACTGGATACCGGTGCCGGAGTCAATGTAGTGACACCCGAAGTAGCGGAAGCCTGCGGCATGAAGATGCTGGATGTGGAAATTACGGCACATGGAATACGAGTGGGAAGCGGGCATCTTGCCTTGGCAGAGGAAGTAAGAATAGGTGATCTCGTGGTCCGGAACGTACCTTTCTATGTACTGGATATGAAGACCGGAGAAGAAAAAGCAGACCGCTATATGAAGCATTTGGAAGCTATCATCGGATTGCCTTTACTTAATCAGCTCCAGGAAATCAGACTGGATTTCCTTACGAACCGGCTGACTATTCCCAAAGTCCTGACTCCCGCACCGACGTTTGCACCGAATATCTGCCATACAGGGAAAAATATTCTTGATTTGGAAGTAGTGTATAACCAAGAACTGTTACGTATGAACTTCGACAGTGGTTCCGGCGTCAGCCAACTGAACTACGATTATTTCAAGCGACATAAAGATCGTATTGAACAAATAGCGGAAAAGGATTCCATGAGAATGGCAGGTTTCGGCGGAACGACACGAGTTTGTGTCTACAAGATACCCGGTGGAGGATGCTTCCAGATAGGAGAATATACGGGATGCATTGATAGTTTGAGTGTAGTGGCAACACCCGGAGAAGATGCTCTTCACTTTGTTGGAGACGGAGTAGCAGGAATGGATTTCTTCCGGAGCTTCAACACTATTACGATTAATCTGAAGGATATGTTCGTAAAAACCACTCCGAAAAAACAAGAGAGAAACGCAATGATCTACGATAGCGAAAAGCTACGCTTAAAACTACCGGAAGACAAACTGAATATAACGGATATATTATTGGGGATAGCGAATGTATATCTGGACTACTGGAACCAGCATCGCTAAATACTCTACACACAACTCCCCCTTTCTGCCGAAAGGCACTTATAGCCCGTAGCTCGTAGCTGATTCATCTTCTGCGACGTCCGAACAAGTCCTTTATCCCATCCAGATCAAAACCTAACGTAAAACGAAGCGTCTGGTCGAGGGGATTACTTTGTGCCGTAGATACCAGATAAGCAGCATCCAGCGAGAATACGCTCATCTTGAATCCTGCACCAAAAGAAAAATACTTGCGGTTTCCTTTGTTCTCATGTTCCCAGTGATAACCGCCACGAATGGAAAACTGTTCGTGATAAGTATATTCCAATCCCAAAGACCACTGTATCTCCTGCAATTCTTCCTTGAAGCCGCCGGGAGCATCACTGAAAGACTTGAAGATCCCTTTAATGGGAGAGATATCATTGTAATCACGGTCCAAACGTTCTTCATACTCTTCCTGCGACTCATCTTCTCCACGAACAGGACGGGTAGGAACCATATATTTATTGGCGTCAAAACTAACTCCGATTGTATTATAATCATCTATCGGGAATAACAGGGAAGCACCCAAACGTAAGTTGGTAGGCAGGAACTGACTGGTATTTCCACTATCATAAGAAATCTTCGTACCGATATTGGAAGCATTCAGTCCGAAAGAAAGCATACACTCCCGTTGGGCAAGTATGACGTAATTCGTATAATAGAAGGCAATATCGGCAGCAAAAGCAGAGCTGGCGGAAACTTCTTCATCTTCCCTGTACGCCAGGTCGGAGTAAATGTATCGCAAGGCAACCGCAGCAGAGAAATGTTCGGAAAGCATGCGGGAGTACGCCACATCTACCGCCATTTCATAAGGTTTAATGGTATATCCGGGAGAATTCTCATCCTGATATGCTACGGGCACTTCACCCAAAGAGAAATAACGCAAAGAGCCGCTGACAGCCTGATAATCTCCGATACGGTAATAGCCTGCCAGATATGCCAGATCAATATCATTCACCAACTTACGCAACCAAGGTGTATAGGAAACCGCTACTCCGGCACGGCTGATTGTAAACGGATACTTAGCCGGATTCCAGTATTGAGAGTTTACGTCCGGATCTGTAGCCGCACCCACATCTCCCATACCACCGCCACGGGAGTCAGGGGCAATACCCAAAGAGTTAACACCGGTATTAACGGGATTAAACTGATTCTTGTCCTGGGCAAGAAGGCTTGCGGACAAGAAGGCTATGAGTAAGAGTAAGATATATTTCTTCATACAATATCATTTAATTTCTCATCCGCAGATGACGCAGATAACACAGATTTAAAAGCTATGCAAAAGAATATCCGCGTAATCTGCGTCATCTGTGGATGAAAAATATCTTTTATACTAATAAAACAGAGAATTCCCCTGTTTATTGTGACAGGATAATGATTTTCTGTGATTTCGTACTTTCGCGGCTACCGTCGGAGACAATAGATGCACGATACAGATAAACACCCGGTGCCAGACGTTGCCCGCCATTACTGCACAAATCCCATTCCACATAATAAGTTTGTCCTTCGGATACTCCCCTCTCCAGATGTGTCCACATTTCCCGCCCGGCAAAATCGTATACGGACATACGGACCGCAAGCGTGGAACCGGGGCGATTGTGAGAAAGAACAAATGTAGTACTTTCACGGGCAGGGCTCTGTGTACAAATAACAGAGAACAGACCGGGACGCAGTCCGCGAACCACCTCAAACTCCAAAGTCTTTGTAGAGGAATTATTCAGCAAATCCCAGGCACGGAACGACAACGTATGTTTGCCCTCAGTGAGTTCGGGCACAGAAAAGTATACCGTTCCCCGGGTATAGTCTCCCGCTACCGGAGTATAATAATCATTCAGATTATAAGTCAGCACCACACTGCCGTCGATACAAAGCGAAAGATCATGCCCGATGCCATTACCAACCGTATTGATACCATCCGCATCTTCCAACTCCGCCACAAACAACGGGGTGGTATTGGTTTGTCCACCGGAACTAAAGCCCGGCGTATTCAGATAAACAGTTATCTTAGGTCCTAATGTGTCCGTCAGAGAAACATCATCATCCGTTCCACCTACCAGAAAGCGGTCGAAAGCTCCGCCGGCTTCATGAGAATGAACGGCATCCAGAGCATAAAGGCTCAATAAACCTTCCTCATCGGAGTAGTTGATATCCAACGGCACGGGGAAAGTAAATTCAAACCGTCCCTGACGAACCGAGTCACTGCCGGAGAAAAGAGTTTTGCTGCGCTCGGTATAAGTGAAAGCTCCCTCATCACGATTATCAAGAGTCGTCACTTCTTCCTTGCTATCCAACACAGTAGGGTGCACTGTACCGGTAAAGTCTTCAGCCAAAGCTCCTTCGGGAGTCAGAATACGTCCTTTTACTGTAATCTTGCTACCGGCTTTCACCTGCGGACAAACGCTCATTTCTTCTGCCACATTCACACCTGCAAATTCGTCTACCTGCATCTGGTAATCGGGATATGCCAAAGTCAGGGCAGGGTCGCCAATCAGAGAGAAGTTCAGTTTATTCCTATCGTTAGCCAAAGATTCATCGCACTTGGAAAACCGCATGATGTCTCCAAGACGCAAACGTTTACCTTCGGGACGCGAAAAAATATGGCGGAGGAAAGCCTGATTCAACGTGGAGTTTTGCGAAGCATATACCACCCGCGATGTAGTGAGTAAAGCTATAGCGCCACCTTTAGTATTCAGGAAAGCCTGCTCTCCGGCGGAAGTTTGTATATCATCAAAACGGGTAAAGTCACAGGTGGCGGTAATCCATAGAGGAAGGCGGGGAGACGTCATTTTAGTAATGTCAGCCATCGTCAGCAGATTCTCTGCCGCCCATGCGGAAGTACTTCCATGACCTGTATAGTTGACTACTAACATTCCCCTGTTAAATAACTGCAAGAGGCGTTTCGTAGCATCAGGATAAGTTTCTCCGGTAGCGGAAGATTCACGTTGGAAAGCATCGGCATAGATCCGGTTGACAAGCAGGGAAGGATAATTTCTCTCGGTGTAACTTGCCAATAATTCAGATTGAGAAGCATGCAGATTCTTATCTCCGTCATCAGCTACATAGCAAACTGTATGTTTCCACGGACCCGCCTGTTTATTTTCCATATAAGCAATTGTCTTATCTACAGCAGCTTTTGCCTCAGCCGCTGTACGAACGGGGAAACGTCCGATACCAATATCCAACATACCGGCCGTAAGATCATCACCTTCCTCATCATCAAGAAAACCGAAATAATCGTCAGTTACATAGGAAGAAGTCTCTTCCAGAGAAGTTTCCGATTGGTAAGACAGCAGAAAATTTTCGGGCCGGTAACTCTTCCAGGAAGAAGTCAACATACGATTATCGTAACTGCAATCTCCGAAGAATAACAAATATTTGGGACGTTCAGCTTCATTCGGGAAACGATCATACAACATCTTCATCAGACGGCGATAAGCCGTTCCATCCGGTGTGCCGGAGGAAAACTCATTGTAGATTTGTGGAGCGGTAAGGACAAGGACGGACAATCCGTCTTTCTCACGATGGGCTTGTGCCAGTCGTTCCGCCTGTGCCAGCAGGTCTTTCCGGTCAGGAGCAATGATAATCATATCCGTAGCTTCCAGAGAATGCAGATTCTGGTTTGCAACCCCACCTACGTTTTCCACTGTATCGAAACCTACCGCTTCGGGAGTGACGGCAACAAACTCACGCAACTCTCCTGCGGGGATGGTAAATGTATAGGTGCCATCGGCAAAACTGCCTTCTATCCTACCAATGTTTGCAGGATTAGTGACATCCCACACAACAGTAGAAGCAGTGGCACCGGAAAGAACGAACGTTGTCTCCTTATGAATGGAAGCCAAAGAGCGAAAAGTGAGATAAGGAGTGTTCAACGTAAGTGCACGCATATAGTTCAAGGCGATGTAATCCAGACGCCCCGATGTACCCGAAGGGCGGGTATGGGTGATGGTTACAACCGTATTTTCCGACTTAGTCCCTTGCCAGGAGCCATTCATCGTTGCAGAAGTAGCTCTGGTATAATATTGATTATCGGAATCGATGGATGCCAGCGCAATGTTTCCTTTCTGTTCACCGTTCACTGAAACAGAGTAGCTGGTAGACGCATCAATGGAGCGGGCGGCAAAGACAGTAGTCAACCATCCGGCAGCTTCCGGCACAATGCCCGGCAAATTCAGCGTATAACTTTTCGTATTTCCGGCCACATAGTCATAATCTTCATAAAGCTGCCTGCCGGTACCAGCCCAACTATATGCATCTTTTTCATAGATAGCAAAGGAATTAAAAGTCGTCAGTCTGTTGGCCGAAGTCTCTTTCAACGAAAAGAAAATTTCAGTTTCCATTACCGGAATATCCTCCCGGTCAGTCAGGAAGTAATACCCTTCATCGGAGTAGAAATTGCGCTCGCGGACAAAGTAAGTATTTTGACTATCCGGAGCCCAGGATACAGTGCCACGACCATAAAATAACACACCATCTGACAAACGCAACAAAGGCACTTCGGGTAAGTCAGCTGCCGGATGTTCATTGAAACGTTGGGACAGCAAATAACCGCCATAACCAAATACGCGGACTTTTTCGGGTCTTGAGAATCCCATCTTTTTTAATTCGGCATTCGTGATTTTAAAAACTCCGGTATTTCTCACACTTATCTTCGTCCAACGGCCGGAAGCAAGAAGTGATGTTGTACAATCTTTTAGAGATACTTCGGATAAAGTTGTTTTTAGATTTCGGGCAGCTGTCTCCTCTCCTATTTTATCTTTCTTAGGAAAAGAATTCACGGATAGTTTGAAAGAATTCAGCCGTTGATAACTTCCTTCACGAAAAACAACAGGAACAAAACTTATGGAGAGAAAACCGCGGTGTGTGGAGACCTTGATGGAAGAGTTTATCTGTGGAGATGCCGGCAGGCCTTCCCGGAAAGCAACATTTTCATTGGGTAGCTGACGTAAACTATCGAGTCGCATCTCTAATGCTGCCGCCTCACTCCGGTTTAACTTCTGATATTCCGGAAACTCTATTTCCACCTGATAGGTGAAGTAACGAAAGTCTTTCCCCAAAGGGAGTTCACGCGTCACTACGGGAAGCGTCTGTGCAGGAGACAATTCCTGCCAGTTCAGCGTAATGAATTCTTGCGCTGAAACCGGAAGAAGAAAAGCGATAAAGCAACAAAGCAACCAGCAACGTTTGATAAACATATCGTAATAAATTGACTCAACGAATATAAAAGTCGAGCAACTTATCTTCTCCGAGGTATCCTTCCAAATGCTGTCCTATCTGTACCGGACCTACGCCTGCGGGAGTTCCCGTAAACAACAGGTCGCCTATTTTCAGCGTCATAAAGCGGCTGACGTATGCAATGATCTCATCCACTTTGAAAAGCATATCCGAGGTATTACCATGCTGCACTTCCTTGCCGTCTATTTCCAGACGGAAATCAAGCTGCTGCAAATCGCCTCCTGCCTGCTCCAAAGGAACAAAAGTTCCGATAGCTGCCGAATGGTCGAACCCTTTGCAAAGTTCCCAAGGATTACCCGCTTCACGGAACTTACGCTGCAAGTCGCGTGCCGTAAAGTCAATGCCTACAGTCACTGCGTCATAATAACGATTGGCAAAGCGCGGCGCAATGTTTTTTCCTAAACGGCAAATACGTACCACCACCTCAGTTTCGTAATGAACCTCATCCGAAAAATCGGGAATAAAGAAAGGCTTTCCGTCTTTCAATATAGCCGAGTCGGGCTTCATGAAGATAACCGGCTCTTTATTAACTAACGTATGCCCCAGCTCTTTATTGTGCAGTGCATAGTTCATTCCGACAGCAATAATCTTCATTATTCGATTTCGTTAAAATTCAGGCGGTTGAACATCACCGCCAAATGAGCATATAGAGAAGTATTCTGAACAACGATATTTTCCGGCACACGAATACGGAACGGGGTAAAGTTCCATACAGCTTTGATACCACCGGCTATCATGGTATCCGTAATGCATTGGGCTATCTCGATAGGTACAGTCAGCACACCGATGTTCACATCATATTCGCGCATCTTCTGCTCGAATTCACTGGAATGGAAGATCGGAATTCCGTTCAATGTAGTGCCTACCAATTCTGGGGTCACATCAAATGCCGCTACAATTTCCAGCCCGAAATGCTTCAAACCGGAGTCGCGCAACAATGCACCACCCAAGCTACCTACTCCAAATAGAAATGCTTTATGCATATCGGTAAATCCGAGGAAGTCTTCCAGTACGGCTATCAGCGTATCGACTTCGTAGCCTACACGCGTACGCCCGGAGATGTTGACATACGACAAATCCTTGGCTATCTGTGAAGCGTCTATATTGATTTCTTTGGATATCTGTGTAGAAGAGACGTACCGTTCGCCCCGCTGCTTGAGCAGCTTAACATTCGACAAGTACCACGGCAACCTGCGCAAAGTAGGCTCCGGCACTTTCATGCTATCCTTATATTGAATTGCCTGGTTCGTGGTCATTTTCTTCATTTCTTTCGGTTACAGGTGGACAAAAATACGCTTTTTTTGGAAAAGAATACTCCAACAGAAGAAAGTTAACATAATTTCCACAAAAGTTTTACTTGTCAGCAAAGAGGGATAACGGCAAACTAAGGGAAACTCCCACCGAATGGAACTTCAGGCAATCGAAACCGGCAAAGACTCCTATCCGTGCCTTATCGGAAAACCCGATCGAATATCCAATCTCCGTATAAGGGCGCCGACCATATATCACGATGGAACGAAGATGCAAGGCTTCATCAAATGCTTTTCTTGACAGAAAAGGAAGATATTTCAAAAGCAGATATGGAGTATACCAAGAGACATTAGCCTGTGCCCAGCGGGTATTAGTGGACAAAACGTAGTTATCCAGTAAACTAAACCCGGTATCGAAAGAACGTTCCGTAACCAATATGCGGGTAGAAGCGAAATGCTTAAAGTCGGGGAACTGAAGATTCTTTGCATCAAAGAATGAGCCTGCATTCACTGACCAATGCAGGCGATTGAACATACCGAATTCGATTTTCTGTTTAGCTGAGAATTGCATCAGGTGGTACGAAGTAAGATAACGGCTTCCGCTCATAGGGAAAGCTCTGTCATATTTCAAGGCAAATGTAGGATAACGGGAAGCTTCATACACTTTCTTACCTTGCGACATGTGATAGTAGTGAGCCGGAGTGTACTCCAACTCAAAAGAAGCTTTCAGGATATCATTCTCCGGCATTGGTCGAAAAGCTGTGTTTTCCGGAATATTCGGTTCGGCATCTCTTTTAAACCAACTTTTACGGATATGGTTATCCAGCATCTTCCTGCGTTGCCAGGAAAGTGAGGAAGAAAAAAGTAATCCGTTAGCCGGCTCTATTGCATGGTCAACAGTGAAGAAGGTATTCTCATAAAGCTTCAGATGGTTATGACCGAACAGGGAGCTTGACATACCGTTAATCAAACGGGATTCTCCGCTTTCCGAATTATAATCGGCGGACAGAAGACCTCCGGAAAAAGATAAATAACCACGGTTCCGGGGAGCATAATCCAGCGTCAGTTCTCCTTGTCCAATCCAGTTTTTACGGGCAGTGGTATAATAGAAAGAAGGCACAAAACGAAGTGTAGAAGATTCTGATAACTTCACTCCCGTCTTTAGCTTAACTCCTAACCAGAAGCCATCCACAAAATTATATTCGGGAATATAAGCGGAAAGACCAGGTAAAGTTAACCATGCATTTTTATTGGAAGTCCTAAAAGTCTTTCCCCACATAATGGTATTCAGTACTTGCCCGACCGCTGTTCTCTTCTCGGATTTTTCTCCGGGTGATAAGTCGTTCAGCGCAATCTTTTCTTCCTTATATTGATAACTCTGCACTTCTTCCAATCGCAACGGCACACTACGGATAGTGGTCCAATAAAGAGAATCCCGCTTATCGGCAAGCGAATCAACCTGAGTATCTTTGCGTCCGATCCGTACCGGACGTTCAAATTTATGTTTCTTTGGCTGCGCTACTACAGTGGCAGTTACAAGTTTTGCCGTTTTATCTGTATTGGTCTCCGGCTGGATATCCGTTTTTACCTCTCTATAGTGTATTGCTGCCAGATAAGAAGCCTCTGCCTTGAAACCCATTATATCAATGGTAGAAGAGGTCGTAATAGAAACCGGCAGAAAAACAGATGACTGTACTTCCTTGCAAGTGATTTTAATCTTTGCTTTCACCCCGGTAGCACGAACATTGACATCAGCAGCCGATATGCACCACAAATCTTCTACAATGAACAGGTCTCCTTCCAGCAAACGGTTATCGTCTTTCTTGGGAATCACACGGATCTTATTTATCATTTGTCCTTCTTCCACAAAGCAAGCGTCAAGTTTGAAACGATAGTACGAGAAAGCATTTTTATTTAACGGGGAAACTTTACCGAAAAGCTCGGGGGTATAGAGATTAATCGTAGTTATACCCATGTCCACCCCTATTTCTTCTGGAAAAGAGTTCTTATTGGCTAATACCTTATTATTCCAGACATTGGGGGCAGTAAAATTCACGATCTGCTGTTGCTCCAAGACAAACAGCTTTCCAAGCCATTCTTTTGCATCTTTCCGCACCTCTTTGGATAGTTTCAGGACAGCGGGAATAGCGGTCCCTTTACCGGTTCCCTTCAAATACGTGCCGGCAGTGTAGCTTTTTATCTGAGTGCGATAATAAGGAGCACGTGCTATCGCTTTACGCATCACTGCATAAGCCGGATCTTCATTTCCCTTGGTGATGTTTACTTCCGGCAGGCTATAAGTACGTTCGGCAAGCACTATATCTTTCTCATAATCACGATTCAGCATTTGAAAAGTAAAGGTCTGGGATATGAATCCTAAAGAAGAGACCTCACAGGTATATTGTCCGGCTAATAATTTCGTTTGAAACCGCCCATGCTCATCGGTAGTTAAACCTGACTTCATTTCTCTCAGATAGAGAGCGGCATAAGGAACCGGCTTTCCGTCAGTATCCGTAACAGTACCCTTGAAAGATTGTGCAAAAGATAGTATAGTAACCAAAGACAATAGGAATAGCCAGATGATTCTTTTCATATTTCGTATATTTGAAGCTAATTAGCGTTTTCTATTAGACGACAAAAGTCCCAAAAGATTGCAAAGTTCCATGCAAAATATTACTTTTGATTCTTAAAACAAAACGAATATGAAGAATAATGATTGGAAAGAACGGTTGAATGTTGTTTATTCTACCAATCCGGACTATAACTATGAAATGGAAGATGATGGGGAACAAGTTACCCCGGAAGCTTCCAGGCAGAAGTTGCGTGTTCAGTTGGATCGCAAGAATCGAGGAGGAAAAGTAGTCACACTTGTCACAGGCTTCATAGGTACGGAAAATGACCTGAAGGAGTTAGGTAAATTGCTGAAGTCCAAATGTGGCGTAGGCGGAAGTGCCAAAGACGGAGAAATCATCGTACAGGGAGATTTCAAACAGAAAGTGCTGGAACTACTTAAAAAAGAGGGATATACGCAGACCAAGCCGGTCGGATAATTCGGTTCACCGAAACAGACGGTCTATCAGTAAGTATATCACTTCTTCCAAAGGAGGAAAATATGCATAAAAAACGACCGCAACGGAAATTCCCGTGCGGTCGTTTTTTATATATTGAGTTGATTTATTCAGCTTTCAAAGTGAAACGCTTGAAATCTACAATCTTCAATTCAGGGTCAGCTGCTGCCAATACTTCTCTTACAGTCTTCTTAGAATCCATAATATTTTCCTGATTCAGCAAGCAAACTTCTTTCAAGAACTTAGCCAGACGACCTTTAGCGATATTCTGGATCATTTGTTCAGGCAGGTGTGCAGCCTTTTCAACAGAAACAGTAGCAATGATTTCTTTTGCTTTTGCTACATCTTCAGCTGTAATCCAACCTTTAGCCATATTGCTTTCCATATGGTCTTCGCTGTCCACGTGAGCCGGATTGATACCGGCTTTCTTCAAAGCAGCCTCAACAGCTTTCTGTACCTGTTCTGCTTTGGTCTTCTCGATAGCAACTTCAATCTCTTTCTGCTTCACTTCTTCAGAAACACCATCCTCGTCAATTGCAATCGGGTTCATGGCAGCAATCTGCATAGCCACTTCCTTAGCCAACTGCTCGTCAACTTCTTTATTGAAAGCAACGATAGTGCAGAGACCATTTCTATTCATATGATTGTAAACAACAGTACTTGCACCCTCTACAGTCATGTAGCCGTCAAGTTCCATTTTCTCGCCTGTAATACCGCTACGGTCAGTCACTGCATCCTGTACAGTACCGTTACCCATCGGCAATGCTTTCACTTCATCCAAAGTTTTGCAGTTGTTAGCTACAGCAAGATCAAGAACATCCTGAGTCAATTTTATGAAATCAGCATTCTGAGCTACGAAGTCAGTTTCACACTTCAACGCAATGATTACGGCAAAGTTACCGGTAGTTTTAGCCAAAACACAACCTTCAGAAGCTTCGCGGTCTGAACGCTTAGCGGCAACAGCCTGTCCCTTCTTGCGGATTATTTCTATTGCCTTGTCGAAATCGCCTTCAGCTTCCGTCAATGCATTCTTACAGTCCATCATACCTGCTCCGGTCATTTTACGGAGTTTGGTAATATCAGCCATTGTTACAGCCATAATATATTTTCTTTTTATAATTAATATTCTAAATGATAAAATGGTAAGATGATAGGATGGTAAGACGATATTATCATCTTATCATTTTACCATCTTACCATTCAATTATGATTAAGCCTCTTCGTCTTCCTTCAGGAAAGCAGCAGCTTTAGCTGCATTGATTGCTTCCTCGTCAGATTTGTCGAGTCTTGCTTTTGTAGCTTTCTTTTTGCCTTTATTGGCAGGAGCTTCACCAGCAGCTTCCATATCTACTTTTTCAGCTTTTCTTTCTTCCAAACCTTCCTGCATAGCAGCGCAGCAAGCATCCAGAATTACTTCTATTGATTTAGTAGCATCGTCATTAGCCGGAATTACGAAGTCGATATTAGAAGGATCAGAGTTCGTATCAACGATACCGAATACAGGTATACCCAAACGGTTAGCTTCGCGAACTGCAATATTTTCTTTCATAACATCAATAACGAACAGTGCAGACGGCAGACGAGTCAGGTCAGCAATAGAACCCAAAGTCTTGTCCAACTTAGCACGTTGACGTGAAATCTGCAGAATTTCTCTCTTAGACAGATTAGAATACGTACCGTCATTCGTCAATTTATCGATGGTAGCCATCTTCTTAACAGCCTTGCGGATTGTAGGGAAATTAGTTAACATACCGCCCGGCCAGCGCTCGATTACATAAGGCATATTTACAGCAGATGCTTTGTCAGCAACCACTTGTTTAGCTTGTTTTTTAGTAGCAACGAACAGGACTTTCTTTCCTGATTTAGCAATTTGCTTCAAAGCTTCAGCAGCTTCGTCTACTTTAGCAACTGTTTTGTGGAGGTCAATGATGTGGATACCATTGCGTTCCATGAAAATATAAGGAGCCATTGCAGGATTCCACTTTCTTTTGAGGTGACCAAAGTGGCAACCGGCTTCCAATAATGTATCAAAATTTGTTCTTGACATCTTGTTTTTTCTTTAAATCGTTTACTTTCTTTTTTGTTTTTTCTAAACCAACCGCCGGGTAGTCTATCAATCCAGAGTCCCGGTAGTTTAGATACTAAACGCTCTTTCAGTTGAGAGTTGAGAGATAAAAGTTGAGAATTAAGCAACTTGTCCGCCCCAACGTTTCTGCAACTCTTAACGTTTACTGAACTGGAATCTTCTACGTGCTTTCGGTTGTCCCGGTTTCTTACGTTCAACAGAACGCGGGTCACGAGTCATGAAGCCTTCAGCGCGGAGAGCAGCCTTGTCTTCAGCATTCATCTTCACCAATGCGCGGGCGATAGCCAGACGCAAAGCCTGAGATTGACCGGTAAAACCACCACCGCAAAGATTTACTTTAATATCATATTTTTCAGCAACACCCAGCTTGCTCAGCGGTTGTTTAACTACATACTGAAGAATAGTTGATGGAAAGTACTCTGCAAGGTCTCTCTTGTTAATAGTAATCTTTCCTGTACCTTCGGTTACGAAAATGCGTGCAATTGCACTTTTACGTCTGCCTAATGCATTTACTACTTCCATATCTATTATTTAAGTAAGTTTATATCAATTGATTTCGGGTTCTGAGCATCATGTTTGTGCTCGCTGCCGGCATATACGTACATATTGCCCAGCAATTTAGCGCCCAATTTGTTCTTAGGCAACATACCCTTTACTACTTTTCTCAACAGTCTGTCATCACCGTTCGGTTTAGCCTGCAGACGAGCAGGAGTCATTTCTCTCTGACCACCGGGATAACCTGTGTATGACAAATACACTTTGTCAGTCCACTTATTACCTGTCATTTTAACTTTGTCGGCATTGATAATGATTACATTATCACCGCAATCTACGTGAGGAGTAAAGTTTGGTTTATACTTCCCTCTCAACAGTTTCGCAACTTTTGCGCCCAGACGACCTAATACTTGGTCTGTAGCGTCAACAATAACCCATTCTTTGGTTACCGTAGCTTTGTTTGCAGAAATGGTCTTGTAACTTAAAGTATCCACTCTTGATTTGTTTTTTAAATGTTACTACTAAAAAAAATCTTCATTACGGATTAGCCACCCCGGACAAAGGTGGATTAACTCGCTCTGAATTAATTGCTTATCCTTATTAGATAATAATCGGCTTGCAAAGGTACGGATTTTCCCAAAACTGGCAAACGTTTTCTTCTTTTTTTTAAAGAAGCTGACTATCAATCACAAGCAATGTTAGGACACAAAACAAGCAATGTTCCCATGCAAAAGATTGCTTGCTTTGCATCGGAACATTGCTTATTATGACTATGCCTGGATTTACTTTATATCCGGAAAGCCCGTTTTAACGAACAATATCTTCAGGGAATACAGACGGCATCGTTACCCGCTTCCAGGTTTCATGATACCAACAGTTCAATTCATTGCCGTTCAAATCTTTAGAAATAAAATATTTCAGATGCATAAGCCCGCCTTCTCCCATCTCAAACTCCAGGACATTATCTTTATTATCCAGCATGGGCAGGTGAATATTCTTCTCAATACTTTCCCGATAGCTATTGTCCGTCAGCTGGATATAGGTACCATATCCGGTGATTATAGCATCTTTGCCGGGAATAAGAGTGAAATTGACGATACGCCCGTCATCGCTCAATACCTTGAATGTATTACTGGGCTTCAAAGTACCGGGAACATCCGGAATTTCGGATACATAGTGACACAGCTGCCAGATACCTTTCAAATCCGCAGGTTTGAAACTCGCCTTCTTCTGCGCTGTCGCTCCTGTTACCGCCAACAGCACTGCTGCCAACATGGTAATGAAATACTTCTTCTTCATGTTCGTATATATTTGGTTAACGTATAGGCATCTGGCTGTCACAAATATAAGTAATTATTTTAATATTATAACAATTTATTAGTAAAAAAAGAGCCCGCACAAGAAGATTGTGCGGGCTACTTCACTTATTTATTTTAAAAGCTAGAACTCTGCATTACGTGGCGTACGCGGAAAAGGTATTACGTCACGAATATTCGCCATACCCGTCACAAACAAAAGCAAGCGTTCAAAGCCCAGACCAAAACCAGAGTGAGGGCACGTACCGAACTTACGGGTATCAAGATACCACCACATATCCTTCATCGGAATATGCATTTCGTCAATACGCGTCAACAACTTGTTGTAGTCCGCTTCACGTTCGGAGCCACCGATAATCTCACCAATCTTCGGAAATAATACGTCCATTGCACGTACAGTTTTACCATCTTCGTTCTGCTTCATGTAGAACGCTTTGATTTCCTTCGGATAGTCAGTCAGGATAACCGGACGTTTGAAGTGTTCTTCCACGAGATAACGTTCGTGCTCGGAAGCCAGGTCCACACCCCAGTATACCGGGAATTCAAACTTATGACCTTTGGCAACAGCCTCTTCCAGTATCTTGATGCCATCCGTATAAGACAAACGTACGAAGGATTCTTTCAATACACTTTGCAGACGTTCAATCAAGCCTTTGTCAAACATATCGTTAAGGAACTTCACGTCGTCAGCACAGTTATCCAAAGCCCACTTCACACAGAATTTGATAAACTCTTCTGCCAGATCCATGTTGTCCGTAATGTCGTTGAACGCAACTTCCGGTTCCACCATCCAGAACTCAGCCAAATGGCGTGGAGTATTGGAGTTTTCTGCACGAAATGTAGGACCAAACGTATAAATAGCGCCCAGCGCCGTAGCAGCAAGTTCACCTTCCAACTGTCCGGAAACCGTCAGACTGGCTTGCTTACCAAAGAAGTCGTCATCATAAATGATGGAACCGGCTTCATCCTTCTTCAAATCATAAAGGTTCTTCGTCGTTACCTGGAACATCTGTCCGGCACCTTCACAGTCAGAAGCCGTGATGATAGGTGTATGGAAATAAACGAAACCTTTCTGATGAAAGAAAGTATGGATAGCTATCGCCATGTTATGACGAATGCGGAACACTGCACCGAAAGTATTCGTACGGGGACGCAGGTGAGCAATCTCACGCAGGAACTCCAGCGTATGACCTTTCTTCTGCAAAGGATATGTATTATCACAAGTACCCAGCACTTCAATCTCACGAGCCTGAATCTCAGCCTTCTGACCGGAGCCTACTGACTCCGTCAATTCACCGTTCACACTCAGACAGGCACCGGTGGTAATATCTTTCAGCATCTCTTCATCAAAGTTTGCCAAATCTACTACGACCTGCACATTATTTATTGTAGAACCGTCATTCAGGGCGATAAAATTAACTTGTTTACTACCTCTGCGGGTACGAACCCAGCCTTTCACGTTGACCATAGCGCCGAAATCTTCGCGCTTCAACACGTCAACAATCTTTGTTCTACTAATCTTTTCCATAAATTTGTGTTAAACCTATATTATATAATTACTCAAAAGAGCCCATGCGCAGGTAGTTTACTTCCTGTTCGCTCAAATAGCGCCATTCACCACGACGTAAGCCTTTCTTAGTCAGTCCGGCAAAGAATACGCGGTCGAGTTTTACTACTTTGTAACCTAGTGACTCAAATATACGACGAACAATACGGTTCTTACCTGAGTGGATTTCAATACCCACTTCATCCCGTCTAACATCATCCGTATAACTGATAGCATCTGCATGGATTTCACCGTCATCCAACTGAATACCGGCTGCAATCTGCTCCATATCAGCTTTCGTCACATTTTTATCTGTATGTACGTGATAAATCTTCTTCTTCAGGAACTTCGGATGTGTCAGTTTGGAAGCCAGGTCACCGTCGTTCGTCAGCAACAACACACCTGTAGTATTACGGTCCAGACGACCTACCGGATAAATACGCTCATTGCAAGCCCCTTTCACCAAATCCATCACTGTACGACGTGCCTGTGGATCATCCGAGGTAGTCACAGTATCTTTCGGCTTATTCAGCAAGATATAAATCTTACGTTCAATGCTCACCATCTGATCGTGGAACTTCACTTCGTCAGCACGTTTGATCTTAGTTCCGAGTTCTGTAACCACTACTCCATTTACTGAAACCACACCTGCCGTGATGAACTCATCTGCCTCACGACGAGAGCAGACACCTGCATTAGCCAAGAACTTGTTCAAACGGATCGGCTCATTAGGATCCGTAAACTGTTCCTTATATTCTATCTGTTTCTTACGGCTGTACTTTGCATTCGGATCATAATCCGGCGTACGGCGCTGTTGGGGACGACCATATCCGCCTCTTCCACCATCTGGATTGAAGCGTGGACGCTGCGGGCGGTCGCCATAAGAAGAACCTCCATAAGAAGAGCCACCATAAGGACGTTGTGGACGATCACCACCATCACCGCTATTATAGCGAGGACGATAAGGACGGTCGTTGTTATAAGAACGCTGTCCGTCACCACTATTGAAACGCGGGCGTTGGGGACGGTCACCAAAAGAAGAGCCTCCATAAGAAGGACGCTGCGGACGATCACCACCATCACCGCTATTATAGCGAGGACGATAAGGACGGTCACCACCACTGTTATTTCCATAAGAAGGACGCTGCGGACGATCGCCGCCTTCACGATTATAGGACGGACGATCACCATAAGAACGTTGCGGACGATCGCCACCCTCACGATTGTAAGACGGACGGTCACCATAAGAACGTTGCGGACGGTCACCACCTTCAGCATTAGGGTTAAAGCGCGGGCGATACGGGCGATCACTGCTGTAAGCACGCTGTGGGCGTTCGCCACTCTCGCTGTTAAAACGCGGACGATAGGGTC
Source organism: Bacteroides sp. MSB163 (assembly GCF_036416795.1). Classification (NCBI taxonomy): domain Bacteria; kingdom Pseudomonadati; phylum Bacteroidota; class Bacteroidia; order Bacteroidales; family Bacteroidaceae; genus Bacteroides; species Bacteroides maternus. The sequence goes on from NZ_CP143867.1 coordinate 393,266, forward strand.
GGTCACCACCTTCACGGTTGTAAGACGGACGGCTGTAATTGTTTTCTCTTTCAAATCTGTTGCCTGAATTCTCCTCACTGGAAGAATCGTCACGCCAATTTTCGTTTTCTGTACTCATTGTTTTATTCGAATAAAATTAAACGTTGGCCTCACGGCCATTCTATTATCACTCTTATACCTTTATTATATATGTATACTATATTAACAATCGCCGGATTTAAAATGTTGCCTTCATTATACAGCTAAATTTAATGTTTCTATCTTAGATTCCTGTATATGTATGAGGAGTAATCACACGTAATTCTTTCTTTATTTCCTCATCTACATTCAATCCTTCAATAAATTCCTTTATAGAAGCCTCCGTAATAGCCTGATTAGTGCGGGTCAAGGCCTTCAACGCCTCGTACGGATGCGGATATGCTTCACGGCGCAGAATTGTCTGAATAGCCTCAGCTACCACGCTCCAGCAATTATCCAGATCGCGATAGATAGCCGTTTCGTTCAGCAACAATTTACGCAAGCCTTTCAATGAGCTCTGAATGGCAATTACGATATGCCCGAAGGGAACGCCTACGTTACGCAATACGGTAGAATCCGTCAGGTCACGTTGTAAGCGGGACACAGGCAGTTTCACCGACAGATGTTCCAGGATGGCACTTGCCACACCCAGATTACCTTCCGCATTTTCAAAGTCAATCGGATTCACTTTGTGCGGCATGGCGCTGGAACCTACTTCACCGGCTTTAATCTTCTGCTTGAAATATTCCATGGAAATATATTGCCAGAAGTCACGGTTCATATCGATCATTACCGTATTTATACGCTTCATAGCATCAAATACAGCAGACAGATTATCATAATTAGAAATCTGCGTAGTATATTCTTCACGTTCCAAACCCAGTTTTTCAGCAACAAACCGGTTACCAAATGCTTTCCAGTCGAACTCCGGATAAGCCACATGATGCGCATTGTAATTTCCGGTAGCACCACCGAACTTGGCAGTAAGCGGACAAGACTTCAAAATAGCCAGCTGGCGTTCAAGACGATATACAAATACCATTACCTCTTTTCCCAAGCGAGTGGGTGAAGCCGGTTGACCGTGTGTCTTGGCAAGCATAGGAATAGCCGTCCATTCTTCCGCATACGTACGAAGCTGCGCAATCAGTTCCTCTATTTGCGGATAATAAACCTGTTCCAAAGCCTCTTTGATAGACAAAGGAACGGAAGTATTATTGATATCCTGTGAAGTCAGTCCGAAATGAATAAACTCTTTGTAGTCATCCATTCCACCCATTTTATCAAACTCTTCTTTCAGGAAGTATTCTACGGCTTTTACATCATGGTTCGTTACGCCCTCAATATCTTTGATACGCTGCGCGTCAGCTTCAGAGAAGTTACGATAGATATTTCTTAATGTTTCAAATACGTTTTTGTCTACGCCTTTTAATTGCGGCAAAGGCAATTCGCACAAGGTAATGAAGTATTCCACTTCCACTTGCACACGGTATTTTATCAAGGCAAATTCCGAGAAGTAAGCTGCCAAAGCATCTGTTTTTCCTCTGTATCGACCATCAATCGGAGAGATAGCAGTAAGTAAATCAAGTTCCATACGTGTATATTAGATAATTATCGAGCCGCAAAATTAGCTTTTTTTTCTGAGTAATAAGCCATAAAGGGGAAAGAAAGTTAAGTAAGGAAGTTAACAGATAAAAAAATAGCCTCACAATAGCTTGCAAGACCACTCATCATAAAAATCAAATGTGGGCGCTGAGGGATTCGAACCCCCGACCCTCTGGGTGTAAACCAGATGCTCTGAACCAGCTGAGCTAAGCGCCCTTTTGTCCGAAAGTGTGCGGTTTTTAGTGTGGGCGCTGAGGGATTCGAACCCCCGACCCTCTGGGTGTAAACCAGATGCTCTGAACCAGCTGAGCTAAGCGCCCGTACACTTTCGTTTCAAAAGCGATGCAAAGGTACAGCTTATTTTGAAATTACCAAAACAATTGCGAACTATTTTCTAAGAAAAATATACAGAAAGATATATACTGATTGAAATTCAGCAATTTAACAAAGAAACTTTTTTTCATCATCTACGAACCGGTGATATAGAAGCACACCGTCATTCCGATATATTCCTTCTGATCACCTTCGCCGGATTTCCTACCGCCACACTATCATCGGGTATATTTTTCGTCACCACACTTCCGGCCCCAATAATACAGCGATCACCAATTGTTACGCCGGGACAAATTACAGTACCACCGCCAATCCAGCAATCCTCTCCTATCGTCACCGGATAGGCATATTCCTTCGGAGTACGACGTTCTATATAATCCATCGGATGTTGTGGAGTATAAATCTGTACACAAGGTCCCACTAATGTATGGGCACCAATCGTGATATAACCTCCGTCCAGAAAAGTACAATTTGCATTCACAAATACGTGTTCACCCAGACGGATACCATCCCCATGATCGCAATGGAAAGGCGGGCACACAACGGATGTCTCCGGTATTCCCGGTATCAGGTCTTCCAACAATCCTCTGTAAGCCTCATCGTAAGTACTCAGTTTCCGCATTCTTGCCAGCAACTTCTTGGCATATTCAAACTTTGCCTGTACTTCCGGGGCAGACATATCCGCCAGTTGCGAACTACGCATTTTCTCTACTTCATTCATATATTTCAATTACCAGATTATACTCTCAAAAGCGTAATTATTCACCCTTTCGCCATTACACTTTCCACAAAAATAGATATTTATTCCAAACAGCCAACCATACTGATAAAAAGAAACAGTAAATGTTTTCAAAAGAATCGCAGCTATACTATTTTATATACAAAAAATATTCGTATATTTATTGCAATTTAAACAGAAACAAGCATTCGCAATAAAACTATTTTAAAGACAAACTGGGAAGTTCCCGCACTTTTTTCTTTTATCAAGAAGAAAGAATCATAATAATACTGCTCTGAGAACTGACAGTACAGTGTATTACCTTCAAATTTTGTATTATGAAAATGACGAAACTAATTTATTTATCTGCTGTACCACTACTAGTGGCTTCATGTATTAGCGAAGAAGTACCTATTACAGATGCATCTGATCACTTCTTCAAAGTTTCCGCTGCCAACCCAGACATTCAGCAAATTGTTTTCCTGCTAAAACAAAAAAATGATTCAGTGGAATTTACCTCTAAGTTTATTAATGCTTATGGTTACCCAATGTGGGAGAATGCTCGATCTTTCCGTGAAAACGGGCGTAAAGTATACGCAATTCCGGTGAAGAATTTAAATTCTAACAAAGAAATTGAAGCAATCTGGTATTTTTCAATTGGCAGGATACGTACCCATTACCACATCTATACTCGTAAAATGGCAGATGTCATAACCCGCCAAATAGGAAATGAAGTTGAGCAAACTTGGATGTTTGATTACTTTACTCAATATGCTCTACATAAGCAACCAGTAAGTGGACTTACTTTTATAAACAATAAGGCGACCATAAATACACGAAGCTGGGATTGGGATTCGGAAGAAAATTGCGAACTTATCTATACCGCTGAATGTGGTCCCTATGAATATGATACTTATTACTGCTGGACTGAGGAAAGATTGCGTGAAGATCGTGACACTGATGAATTAATTGATGGAGATGGCAATGGCGAGGGAGGAGATTTAGACTGGGGTGATGGAGGCAGCAACAACTCCAGCAAGAAGGACACCCCTAGAGCCAAGGCAATATTCCGTAACTCTAACATGACAGAAGAAAATTGGATAATAATAGAGAATATGCTTGATAAGATTGTAGAAGACTGTATGGGAGAAGCATTATATAATGAATTAACAAATTTGCTCAATGGAAAAACCTTAAGCATTCAATTTGGAGCAAGTACGACGGGTTCTTTCGGTTACCAAGGAGAATCAACAGGAATATGTCTTGGCAGGCAGATGGAAAGCAATCAGCTTTTTCATGAAATGATGCATGCTTACCGAGCTTATCAAGAAACCACTGCGTCATACAAAGAATCAACTCTGAATGGAGAAATAGAAGCATGGTACGCACAATATCTTTACACGAGCAACTTACCAGAATATAAAGACAGTAAGTGGGAAGACAGGGACAATACAGACCCCCGTCGCAGAAGAATAAAAAGTTTAACGAATTACATTGATAATAAAGGGAATTTACTTCCCGGAGTGAATCGTACCGATTTAGAAAATAAAATAAAAGATGATATCGTCCCTACTTTCCATAAGTATCACTACACAGCGGATAAATACCCCTTCGAATATAACCGACCGGGATTAGAGAATTTTAAATGTATAAACAAGCTAACAATAAATTGCTGATTATGAAAACTATATTCTTTTTTATATGCATATCACTTTGTAGTACATATATATATGCACAGACAAATTATTATGCTGTAACTAAAACATTCAATGAAAATGGTTACACCTACCAATGCGATGTGGCAGCGTCAAAGACAGTCACACTCTATAACAAGAGTAACAAATTACTCTTTACCACTCAAAGTTACAAAAATACAGGAGAAACTTTCTCACAAACAGATGAAGGTATCGTTTTACTCCAATATGACGCATGGACACGAGCAGAGCGCCTTTCCATTGTAAATGCTGCATTTTCCGCTAGTGAAAAGCAAAGAGTAAAAGGCCACGAACTCATAATAACAATGTGCATAAATTCAGATACCGGCAAGGTTGATGAGGTCGAATTTTCTTTCATGAACTTCGGTACTTATGCCACAATCCCTATCTCTGTTTACCGTAAAATCGAAACAGATTTGAAAGAAAAGGTCTGGTATATCCCTACTGAAGAGGGCAAAAAATTAAATTATATATACTATTGGTGGGCACAAGAGCCCCAATAATAAGCCTTATAGTCAGTGATAGCGCCAGAAAAAAACTAAAGATAAAAAAAGGAGGACACTTTCGAGCATCCTCCTTTTTATTTCCTCTTCAGTTACTTATATTCCTGCCAATTCTTGATAGCAATATCCTCCAACTTCAGTTCGCAGAATGCTTCGATGAAAGCACTTGCCAAACGAGCATTCGTTATCAACGGAATATTATGGTCGATAGCACCACGACGGATACGGTAACCGTTCGTCAATTCACGCTTCGTATGATTCTTCGGAATGTTGACAATCAAATCGAACTTGTGTTCGGCAATCATCTTCATCACGTTGTTCTCTGCATCAGGACGTTCATCGGGCCAGTAAACAGCTTCAGTGCCCACTCCATGAGCATTCAGGAAAGCGGCTGTGCCTGCCGTTGCATAAATCTTATATCCTTTATTGAAGAGCATGCGGCTGGACTCCAGCAAATCTACTTTCGATTTCATGGCACCGGAAGAAAACATCACTCCCTTTTGAGGAATCTGGAAGCCGGTAGCAATCATGGCACTCAGCAATGCTTCGGAGAAGTCATCACCGATACAGCCTACTTCACCGGTAGAAGACATATCTACACCCAGTACCGGGTCTGCCTTGTGCAAACGGGAGAAAGAGAACTGAGAAGCTTTCACACCAATCCAGTCGATATCGAATGCCGACTTGTCAGGACGGGTATAAGGAGCATCCAGCATGATGCGGGTAGCAGTTTCAATAAAGTTACGCTTCAGCACCTTAGACACGAACGGAAAACTACGTGAAGCACGAAGGTTACATTCGATTACCTTCACCTCATTGTTACGTGCCAGGAACTGAATATTGAACGGACCGGAGATATTGAGTTCCTTTGCAATCTGACGGCTGATCTTCTTGATACGACGTGCCGTAGCAAAGTAAATCTTCTGTGCAGGGAATACCAATGTAGCGTCACCGGAGTGTACACCGGCAAACTCCACGTGCTCGGAAATTGCATATTCCACTACTTCACCATTCTGAGCAACAGCATCAAATTCGATTTCCTTTGTATTCTGCAAGAACTGAGAAATCACCACCGGATATTCTTTAGAAACTTCGGCAGCCATTTTCAGGAAGTTCTCCAATTCTTCTTCATCGTAACATACGTTCATCGCAGCACCCGAAAGTACATAAGACGGACGAACCAGTACCGGATAACCCACTTTCTCAACGAAACCTTTCACATCTTCCAGGCTGGTAAGCTCTTGCCAAGCCGGCTGGTCGATACCCAGTTGGTCGAGCATAGCGGAGAACTTATTACGGTTTTCAGCACGGTCGATAGAAAGAGGAGAAGTTCCCAGGATGGGCACTGACTGACGATGCAGTTTCATTGCCAGATTGTTCGGGATCTGTCCGCCTACAGATACGATTACACCGCGCGGCTGTTCCAGGTCAATAACATCGAGTACACGCTCAAAAGACAGCTCATCGAAGTAAAGACGGTCGCACATATCATAGTCCGTAGATACGGTTTCGGGATTGTAGTTAATCATGATGGACTTGTAACCCAGCCTACGTGCAGTTTGCACAGCATTTACCGAACACCAGTCGAACTCTACGGAAGACCCGATACGGTAAGCGCCGGAACCCAGTACAACCACTGACTTTTCATTCTTGTAATAGTTCACGTCATAACCCTCAACGGCGTACGTCATGTACAGGTAGTTAGTCAGTTCAGGATGCTCGGAAGCAATCGTATTGATGCGTTTTACAGCCGGCAGGATACCCAATTCTTTACGACGTGCACGCACCATCAGATTTTCTTTCTCCATATTGCCTTGCGGTTCGAGCACGAAACGCGCAATCTGGAAGTCAGAGAAGCCCAATACTTTTGCCTGACGCAATACGTCGGCCGGAATATCTTCCACCTTATTATATTGGGAAAGTTTCAACTTATAGTCAACAATGTTCTTCAACTTGCCAAGGAACCAGGGATCAATCTTGGTCAGTTCGAAGATGCGGTCTATCGTATAGCCATTCTCCAAGGCCTCAGCGATAGCGAACACGCGCAAGTCAGTAGGACGTGAGAGCTCACGATCCAAATCATCGAAGTGCAAGTCGTTGCCTACAAATCCGTGCATACCCTGACCGATCATACGCAGACCTTTCTGGATGATTTCCTCGAAAGAACGTCCGATAGACATGATTTCACCTACAGACTTCATGCTGGAACCGATTTCACGGGATACACCTACGAACTTCGTCAAGTCCCAACGAGGAATCTTACAAATCAGATAATCCAGTTGCGGAGCTACATACGCTGAATACGGAGTACCCATTTCGCCAATCTGATCGAGCGTATAGCCTAATGCAATCTTAGCGGCAACGAATGCCAACGGATAACCCGTAGCCTTAGAAGCCAAAGCAGAAGAACGCGACAGACGAGCATTCACCTCAATCACACGGTAGTCATTAGTTTCCGCATTAAATGCATACTGAATGTTACATTCGCCCACGATGCCCAGATGACGGATACACTTCGTAGAAAGATCTTGCAACATCTTCACCTGCTCGTCAGTCAGCGAACAAGTCGGAGCCACTACGATTGACTCTCCCGTATGGATACCCAGCGGGTCGAAGTTTTCCATGCTTGCCACCGTGAAGCAGTGGTCGTTAGCATCGCGGATAACCTCGAACTCAATTTCTTTCCAACCTTTCAGAGACTCTTCTACAAGAATTTGTTTAGAGAAAGCGAAAGAGCTTTCGGCCAGCTTCAGGAACTCTTCTTTATCCTGGCAGATACCGCTACCCAAACCGCCCAGTGCATAAGCGGAACGAACCATAATCGGGAAACCGATACGTTCAGCAGCTGCAATTGCATCTTCCATACTTTCTACAGCCTGGCTGACGGGAGTTTTCATATTGATCTCGTCCAGCTTCTTCACGAAGAGATCACGGTCTTCCGTATACATGATAGCTTCTACCGAAGTTCCTAATACGCGCACACCGTACTTAGCCAACACACCGCTTGTGTACAACTCGGCACCGCAGTTCAGAGCCGTCTGGCCACCGAAAGCCAACAGAATACCATCAGGACGTTCTTTCTTGATGATTTCTTCTACGAAATAAGTGGTTACAGGCAAGAAATAAACCTGATCTGCAATACCTTCCGATGTTTGGATAGTAGCAATATTTGGGTTCACCAACACTGAACTGATACCTTCTTCACGCAGAGCCTTCAATGCCTGCGAACCGGAATAGTCGAACTCCCCGGCCTGACCGATCTTGAGTGCACCTGAGCCCAAGACCAACACTTTCTTCAAATTCTTTTCCATATATTCTCTTGTTGTCTATTAAGTTTCTTCCTATACATTCGGGCACAAAAAAAATGCGTTACCCAACAAAGGATTAACGCATTACCAAAGAACTAACAATATCTTCTCAGAGAAAGAGAAATCATCGACTAACGAATGAAATACATTCGAATGCAGATTATATGTATCTCTTTTCCCGTGTTGTTGCATCGTTTCTCTAAAATTTGTGCAAAGTAACGACTTATTTCGATAATAAACAAATTATCGTCCACAATATTCTTACAAGTATTGCAACCACACAAGAAAAGATTATCAATATCATTCAGTATCCGTTTTTACACCAACTGCATTTTCGGCTTTCAAAAGGTGGCAGGGACAATCGGACAAGGCTGATGCGTGAAAAGAATCCACTAATCGAAAACGCCGTCATCCAGTGACATAAATTTCGCATATTCCGGTACGGTACAGGCCAGATTCAATGAATATATGCTCTATGGCGGACTTCCGCAGATATTGTCGTATGGCACTGAAGAGCAGAAAGTACGTTTCCTGAAAACCTTGTTCGATGAAACTTATATCAAGGACATCAAAGACCGCCATGAGATACGCAAGGGCGATGATTTGGAAGAGCTCATCAATATTATGGCTTCCGGCATCGGTGCCCTGACCAATCATAAGCATATATGATTTCTTATTGAAGGACAATTCGTTGGAGCTATAAAAAACAAAGAACGATTCTCCCAATAAAAACTTGCTTTCCCAGTTGCAGATAGTTATCTTTGTGCCTGCCAAGACTCAGAGCAAGACTTTCATTCTTAAAAACGAAAGCCTTATTCTTAAAAACGAAGATTTCACTCTTAAAAATGAAGACTTCGTTTCAAGTCTTTCCTGCCATAAAAGGAAGTTTGCACTGTAAGACAAACACCTTTCCACCGCAGGAAGGCAACTAAGCAACCGGATTAATCATCAAACAAGAAAGGAGAGCCCAACAATGCCCCACTACATAATGAAAGAAATGCCCGATATGCAAGACACAGGCGAACAGACCACCTACCCGCAAATGGTGATGACAGGACAGACCAGTACACGAGAACTAGCCGAATACATCGCCATGAAATGCGCCTTCTCCAAAGGAGTGACTGAGGGAGTAATCTGCGAACTGGGCGAAGCACTTGCCCACGAAATGGGCATGGGACGCTCCGTAAAAATAGAAGGTCTGGGTATATTTACCCCGGCACTGACCCTGCGCCCGGACAAGGAACGGGAAGGGATGGGAGAAAATGCAACGAAACGAAACGCACAAAGCATTCGTGTGGGTGGAGTGAACTTCCGCGTAGACAAAGACCTGATAAGAGAAACCAACGGTTGGTGCGACCTTAAACGCGCTCCCTGGAAGCCCGTACGCTCCTCGCGGAAATATACCGCCGAACAACGCCTGGCACTGGCGAAAGCTTATCTGGAAGAACATCCTTACCTCACCGTATCGGACTACCGCCAACTGACGGGATTGCTACAAACCGCTGCCACCACCGAACTGCGCAAATGGGCGCATACATCGGGCACTGGCATCGAGACCAGCGGAAGAGGCAATCATAAAGTGTATGTGAAAAGTGAAGGAAATTGATCAGACTTTCAATTATTATATCTACTTTTGTAAACTTTTTCAATATTGCAGGATATAACTATAAGGAGGTTCTCCATTAAAGAAGATTATCAGGCTATGGATGCCTTTAACCGAAAAATGACGGAAGTACATCGTGACTACGTTGCAAAAGAAAAAAAATCCAGCATCTCTGCGAAAAAATTGGTATTAACAGACTAAAGAGAAACGATATATGACCAAAGAGAAAATCATCCTCACGGGCGACCGCCCTACAGGACGCCTGCATATAGGACATTATGTAGGCTCATTAAGAAGAAGAGTAGAGTTGCAGAACTCCGGTTTGTATGACAAGATATTTGTTTTCATAGCCGATGCACAAGCATTGACGGACAATGTGGACAACCCGGAAAAGGTACGTCAGAATGTTATCGAAGTGGCGCTTGACTATCTGGCATGCGGACTGGATCCGGCAAAAAGCACCATCTTCATCCAATCTCAGATTGCCGAACTGTGCGAATTGAGTTTTTACTTCATGAATATGGTGACCGTAAGCCGCCTGCAACGCAATCCCACAGTAAAAGCGGAAATTCAGTTGCGCAACTTCGATGCCAGCATCCCGGTAGGTTTCTTCACCTACCCCATCAGCCAGACTGCGGACATTGCCGCTTTTAAGGCAACAACTGTCCCTGTGGGCGAAGACCAGGAACCAATGCTGGAACAGGCACGCGAAATAGTTCGCCGCTTCAACTATATTTATGGTGAAACATTGGTTGAGCCGGAAATCCTTCTGCCCGACAACGCCGCCTGCCTGCGCCTGCCCGGAACAGATGGAAAAGCCAAGATGAGTAAGAGCCTGGGAAACTGCATCTACCTCTCCGACTCTGCCGACGAAGTACAGAAAAAAGTGAAAGGTATGTATACCGATCCCGACCACTTGCGTGTACAAGACCCGGGTAAAGTAGAAGGCAATCCTGTATTTACTTATCTGGACGCTTTCTGCCGTCCCGAACACTTCGGTCTTTACCTGCCCGAATATCCGAACCTCGATGAACTGAAAGCACATTATCAGCGTGGCGGTCTGGGCGATATGAAGGTGAAAGGATTCCTTAACTCCATCATGCAGGAGACGCTGGAACCGATCCGCAATCGTCGCAAAGAATTTGAAAAAGACATTCCTGCCATCTATGATATGCTGAAAAAAGGTTGCGACGCTGCACGCGAAGTTGCCGCCGCTACATTGGATGATGTACGCAAAGCGATGAAGATTAACTACTTCGACGATGCGGAACTGATAGCAGAACAAGTGAAGAAATTCAGCGGAGAATAAAAACAATATCCCCTGTAACGAGTAACGCCCTGACCTCCCGTAGAATCTACGAGAGAACAGGGCGTTCCCTTTTTAATGAAAAGACTATATTTAGTTAGCAGATTTCACTAATACCACACGGTTCAGAATCGGTTGACCAAACTTGTCTACACCACCACCGGCTTCCACATTCAAGCGGTCGGCAGCAATACCGTAATTCTTGACCAATGCATTCTTAACAGCCTGTGCACGTTTCAAGCTCAACTCCTTGTTGAATGCCGGAGTACCGGTTGCAGAGTCAGCATAACCGTTTACGGTGTACGTTGCATTCGGGAACTGTTTCATTTGTTCTGCCAGATAAGACAGGTTCATGATTTCACGCGGGGACAATTCAGCAGAACCGATTTGGAAGAATACAGTACGCGGTGCGATATCCGGATCCGGAACAATCACCTGAGTTTCTGTCACTTCAGCTACCGGTTGGTTTTCAGCCTGTACCAATGCATTCTTCAATTCTGCATTCTGTGCACCCATCATAGCCAACTTATCCTGCATGGCAGCCAGTTCGATCTGAGAGATCAACTGCGGCATCGGACGACGGAAACCACGGGCCGGGAAACGATAAGTCAAACCAACCGTAGCGCTCAATACGCCATCATATCCGTGATCACCACCAACTTCACCATCAAATTTATCTTCAGCAGCCATTGCACTCAATTCCAGATTAATATCTACCGCATTCGAAATACGGAATTTATTGATAATACCCGCATTCACAGACAAAGCTTCGCGATGAGGTTTGGAGTAATTGTGAGTGAAACCAGCACCTACATAAGGAATAATCTCATAAACACGATGCTGATTATAACCTCCGAAAAGAGCATTCAGATTGAACATCACGTCACCATGCAAGTTCATATAGTCAAAACGTTGTTTATAGTAACCATCTTTCAGTTCGGCACCTTTCACATAGTCGGCACCTTTATCATAAGTAAAGCCTCTTGCCTGTAAGCCGCTATATTGCAGACGCAATCCCAAACCGGGAGTAAACCATTTACCGACAGAGATATTTAATGTAGGACTGATACGCTTACCAAAACTTCCCGCACTATCATTATCACCAAAAGTTGCTTCAGCACCGCCGCCGATAGAGAAGAACCAATTGCTCCAGAAAGGATTGGTGATTACCTGATATTTATCCTGTACCTGGATAATTTCGTATTCGACTACTTCAGTCTTCTGTTGCGCCATAGCCGCAGAAGACAAACCGGCCAAAGCCAGTAACATTAGAATCTTTTTCATATACCTTAAATAGTTAAGTGGTTAATTTAAATTCATTATTGTAACTGTTTAAATAACACCATCCGAACTAAAAGGTTTTACGAAGAGAGTTTTTTTTGTTCCAACCGCTCCACCGGCAGGGCAGAAAGGCTTATATACAGATAAATAAATGATGATTCGCCCCTACAAGTGCCTTTAAAAGTCCTGTAGGGGCGAATATCATTCACACGTATGTGCAAAATAGTTTTAACAAATAGATTATACTACTTTAACGAACAAATAGTTTTTCAATATCTTCTTCTTTAATCGTTGACAATACGGTACGCCCGTCCGGTGTATAATTCGGAGTAGGACAAGCAAACAGATTATCTACCAGATTAACCATTTCTTCATTACTCAACACCTGACCGTAAACAATGGCAGCAGCCTTTGCCAGTGTCAGAGCCAACATCGTTTGCACTTCTTCCTTCACGTCATTTCCCTTTTCCATAGCCGTATGCACCATATTGCGCACCAGCTCCACCGGATTTAACCCTTCAATGCCGGACGGAATACCATTGATCGCATAACTTCCTCCTCCCAAAGGCGTCAGTTCAAACCCAACTGCCGAGAAGTCTTCCATGATGCTTTCCAATACCGCAGCTTCCGAAGCGGGCAATTGCACGATTTCAGGGAACAAAACTCCCTGAGAAACACCTTGTTTCTGGCGTATTTGATTCATATAGCGTTCAAACAACACCCGGATATGTGCCCGGTGCTGATCTATCAGCATCAAACCGGATTTTACCGAAGTCAGGATAAAGCGCCCTTTGAATTGAAAATGCTGCGCACCTTTCTCCACTGCCGGTTCGTTGGTATATAACGATGCAGATGGAGAGGATACAGTTTCCGTCTCCTGAACATACGGAGTACGTTCTTCGGACATATCAACCGATACAGGCGCAGAAGTCCAGTCCGTTTCGTCTACAAAAGGTCCTTCTTCCATAGGCGTATTCATCTTACTGGCTTTCTCCAGACCATCATACAGTCCCTCCCAGTCCACTTTCGGCCGGGAATAGCTGCCACCACTATAAGAAGAAGCGGAAGAAGTCTTGAACGGGTTGAAGTCTGAATTATAATGCACTTTCGGAGGCTCTATCGGACGAGTCTGATCGAACGCGGGAATATCCGGCATACCTTCCGTATCAAAATCAATGGACGGCACAGCATTGAATTTACCCAATGACTCTTTTACCGCTGCGGAAACAATCTGCCAAATTGCCTGCTCGTTTTCAAACTTAATCTCGGTCTTGGTAGGATGTATGTTCACATCAATGTTGGCCGGATCCACATCAAAGTAAATGAAATAGGAAATCTGTTCGCCTGCCGGAATCAATTGTTCATAAGCATCCATCACCGCTTTATGGAAATACGGATGACGCATATAACGCCCGTTCACAAAGAAATACTGATGAGCTCCTTTCTTACGCGCCGTCTCCGGTTTGGCAACAAAGCCGGAGACCTTCACCATAGTAGTATCCACATCTACCGACAGCAGATGCTGGTTCAACTTCTTGCCAAATACGGCAAGAATGCGTTGGCGAAGCGGCATCGCAGGCAGGTTGAATAATTCGGTATCATTACTATATAAGTAGAAAGCCACTTCGGGATGTACCAGAGCTATGCGTTCAAATTCAGTAAGGATATTGCTCAATTCTGTTGAGTTCGCCTTCAGGAACTTGCGGCGGGCAGGTATATTAAAGAATAAGTTCTTAATGGAAAAGTTACTTCCTTTAGGACACGAAACGGCTTCCTGACTCTCTACTTTAGAGCCGGCTATCACAATCCGTGTACCCAGTTCCTCATTTGCCATACGGGTTTTGAGTTCTACTTCCGCCACCGCAGCAACAGAAGCCAACGCCTCTCCACGGAATCCCATCGTGCGCAAGGCAAATAAATCGGCGGCCTGCCTTATCTTAGACGTGGCATGGCGTTCGAAAGCAAGGCGCGCATCCGTTTCGGACATACCTTTGCCATCGTCAATCACCTGTATGCAGGTTTTCCCTGCATCTGTCACCAATACGTGTATTTCTTGTGCTTCGGCATCAATCGCATTCTCTACCAATTCCTTAATGACGGATGCCGGACGCTGAATCACCTCTCCGGCAGCAATCTGATTGGCAACCGAATCGGGCAGCAGATGAATTATGTCGCTCATGATAATTACAAATTATGAATTATGAATTATGAATTACAAATAACGAATAACAACAGGTTCCATGATGCTACATTGCAATTCGTAATTTGTAATTCGTAATTAAATTAAATGATTCCGGTGCTTATGGCATACCACAAGTATATCAGCAAAGCAATAATCACCAGTATTACCCCCAAGTGTACCGGTTTACGCCCGCTTTCCTTGCGTCGTTTCAAGTGGGTAGTGCCTTCTACGAATTTTCCCCGGATATCTTCCGGTGAAAATTCCTTCTCAGGCAACATTCCCAATTCACGTTTGGCGTTTTCTTCCATCTTCGCCAACTTTTCTTTCCGCTCATCCACATATATATATGGATGATTAAAGCCACGAGGCTTTCTCATTGTGAACATTCCCATAGCGCTTATTTATTTCTTTTTATATTCATATTCCTTGGTGAAACTATAGGCTTACGGTCTGATTTCTGCAATTGTTCGCCAGCCTTTTTACCTCTCCACTCAAATATATCTTCCTTATTCCTCGGTCGGATATAGTCGAACCAGACAAAAGGCGGCAGCTTATATTTATCAGCCGGAATCTGGTCCATCGGATAGAGCGTACCATTCGCTTTCCCTATAAAGGCTCCTTGCTCCATACGCCTTTCCTTCAGCAACATACGCAGGAAACTGCCCTCAGAATAGTTCAATCCTATCATGGTACTGTCTTTATCATCTATCGGATAGAAGACAACCAGCACATTACCGTTCACATCCACCTGACGCATATCTCCGCCGACAAAAAAGCCTTTCATCTCTTTGCCCGTCACCTGGTTGTAGTGAACAGAGTCTTTCTGCTCCACAGCCAAAGCCTGATTAATGATGTGCGCCCAGTCTATGGTACTGTCATTCATATAGACTTTAATTTCCTCACCCAACAGTTGCTGTGAGCCATGCCACAAGATAGGATCAGTATACATCGTCATACAAGAGTCTTTAGAATTATATACCAAAGAATCGCATACTGCCTGAACATCCGTACGGTAAGCACGTACTTTATGATACACCCTCATCTCACGAAACATGGAGTCCGTATTTATATGATAGGTAATCAACCGCAGTGTATCACCGTGCATAAACAAACTGTCACCTTGTGAATAATCAATGGCAACCGCACGTTGAGTGGCAAGTGCACTTCCCGTAATCTCATTGTAGAAGCAATAGTTACCCGTGAGCATATTCCTGTTAATGGTATCATTCATCTGCACATTGTCAAACGCTTCACCATATCCCAAAACACGATCATAGAAAATACTGTCACCCGTCAGTTTCTTGCCTTCGTTGGTCAGCACGGAACGATCCAGCAGTTCAGCCTGCTCTGTAGTGGTGTTATAAATACCTCGTTCGGAATAGATGTGGTTCTTATCACTCACAATATCCGAAGGACCCAGAATCGTAGCAATCTTCGTATCGGTGCTATATTTCAGGGTATCCGAAGTCAATACGAATTTCGGATTTACCAGCTTCACATCATGATTGAATACGGAAATCTTCGTAGCCGGACTATATTCTCCCCACTCGGAAGTCAGCACATTCTCTTCATCGGTCAATGTGCCGCCATCGAAGTAATAGCCCAAATTATACAGACGGTCGTAGTTTAAACTATCCGTTGTCAATACCGTATTCCGGTTAATCATGCGGACATTCTCACGAAGCATTGCCAACTGCGACATACCGTCATAATACAGATAATCTCCATAAATAAAGAGCGTATCCCCCTGTTCCATACGGACATTACCGAAAGCTTCCACCGAATTTGTCTTCTCGTAAATCAACGCACTGTCACAGTACATATACATACTGTCATGGCGCAGCTTTACCGACCGGATCAGAATCTGAACATCCGGAAGCAGGATTTTATCCGCCTGCGCCTCCTCAGCGTGAAGCAAATCAACCCGGGTTTTCTTCTTTTCCGGCTGTTTCTGCTTATCCTGGGCACTCAGCAAACAGATGCCAAACAGGCATAGAAGGCCTGTGAGAAGGAATCTATGCCTGTTCAGAAAATTATTTCTTGTATTTTTCTTCTGCATACAAAAAGTTAGTGTATCACCCGGGATCAGTCTTTAATCCACCCCGGATACTTAAATGTACAGTTCTTCCAATTTTCGTTGATACGCACGTACGTATGCTTTTGTTTTTCGCGAATCCATTTATCCAGCATCTCGTCACGACGTTTCTCCAATACAATTTCCTTCAGGTTCTGATAGTCTTCCGAAATAGTTGCTTTGTGTCCGTTGATGCGGCTTTTTAGTTTCACGATTACACATTCTTCTTTACCGGTCTTCTGCGGAATCATAGTGAATGCCTCGGAGATTTCTCCTACTTTCATCTTATCCACCACTTTAGCAATCTCGGGCGGAAGTTCCTGCATCTCAAACTTTGATGTATTGGTTTGAGGGTTAGGTAACAGACCGTGATTGTTACGTGTATCCTTATCCTGTGAAAGTACGGAAGCTGCTTCTTCAAAAGTAAACTTACCATTACGGATGTCATCGGCAATAGAGTCCAGACGGGCAGTACCTGCCATCAGTGCTTCTTCCGGTACGTGTGGCTTCAACAAGATATGGCGTACTTTGATACGGTCACCACGTTTTTCCATCAACTGGATAATGTGGAAGCCATATTCAGACTCTACAATCTTGGAAACCTTATTGGGGTCTTGCAGATTGAAAGCCACATTAGCAAATGCTGGATCCAGATAACCACGTCCCGTAAATGGCATTTCGCCACCATTGATAGCCGTACCACGGTCATCGGAATACAAACGTGCCAACATAGAGAAGCTTTCTCCCTTATTCACACGATCCGTATATTCGCGCAGACGACTTTTTACATCTTCAATTTCCTCCAAAGGAATTTTCGGTTGCTGTGTGATGATCTGCACCTCTACCTGAGTAGGGATATAAGGAATACTGTCCTGCGGCAAATCCTTGAAGTGACGGCGCACCTCTGCCGGAGTGATTTTAATCTCTCCTACCAGTTTCTGCTGCATTCTCTGCACTTTCAATCCTTCACGGGCATTGTCGCGCAAAGCTTCGCGAATCTGACTGGATGTCTTATTGAAGTATTCCTCCATCTTTTCACGCGAACCGATATTGGCGATATACATATTCGTCATCTGGTCCACACGTTGGATCACCTCACTTTCAGAAACTTCAATACTATCGAGAGCAGCCTGATGCAAAAACAGCTTTTGTACTGCTATTTCTTCAGGAATCACACAGTAGGGATCACCGTCAAATTTACGCCCTTCGTACAGAGCACTCATCCGAGCTTCTTCTACTTCAGACTTCAATATAGCCTCGTCGCCCACTACCCAAACTACTTCGTCAATCACGTTGTCTTGTCCATAAACGGCAGAACCGGTCATCAGCGCCAAGGCACATAAAACTACAAACTTAAAGTTCATAAAATTTTTCATTCTGTGTATCTAAACTAATTATATTTAATCTCATTCTTCTTCACTGCCTGCTGATACAAGTCATCCTTCACTTTTTTCATAAACTCCACTTGTTTCAGGTTCAGCATCATATCTTTCACTTTAGGGCGCGCAAACTCATAAGGCTCCTGCTCACCCACCGAACGAAAATCACTCACATTCAGGAAATAATAAAACGCCGTATCTTTCAATTCGATATGACGGTTCTTATTCACATAATCTTCTACTTCGGGTACTTTCAATGGTATCAGATCAAGCACATCTGCCATCGGTACCCATTTATCATAAAAGTACTCGTACTTCACGGCATTCTGCAAGCTATACTTTTCCAGATGTTCCACTGCATCTTGCGTAGCTGCTTTATACCAACGACGTACATTGTTTAGTTGTGGTGCGGTGAGGGGGACTTTGATGAACAACCCCTGCATCAGCGGCCGTTCCAACCTGAAAAGCTCTTTATTCTTTTCATAATAGTCCGCCAACTCTCCCTCTGAAATTTCATTCGAGAGTCTTTGGTGAATCAATGCCTGCTGATAGGTGTGCATAATCAGCGCCTTGCGATAATTCTCCACAAGTTTCTCAATCTCCCCGTTATCGGGAATATTACTCTGCGCTTTCTCATATAATAAGACATCTTCCACCCAATTGCGGATATAATGTTCTGCGAACAGTAAACTATCATCTTTCGACAATCTCGCCGGAAGCGCAGATTGCAAGTCTTCCCGGTAAAGGAAATTGCCGTCCAATTCCACCAGTGGTGTCTTTCCTTTATGGTCGTGTTGCTCGCTACAGGCCACACACAAAAGGATGGAGAGGAGTGCCAGGAAAAATATTCGCATTACCGATTGATATTTACTTTATTTCAAGGTACGAAGATAACGGTTTAATCGGTTGCATCAGTGCTTATTAACGGTTTTTAAAACCTCTTGGTTTATTTCAACCTTAGCGGTGCTCCGTAATTGTGCAATCCAACGCTCCTCCAAATAGTTCTGATAATCGCCTACAAGCAGTACACGCACCTCTTGATAAGTCTCCGGCCCCTTCACCTTTTCACCCAGAAAAGTGGTAAAAGGAAATGACGTCATAGGTTCAGCTTTCCCCTTTTTGAAGATTTCTTCATCTACATAAGCATTATCTCCGGGAGCAAATAAGCCTTGTTCTGCCTGCACTTGCCGCGTCTTTGCATTAAACGTCAGCCGGATGGCATTCTGCCACTCCTCTTCCGGCAGAGATTTCAGGAATTTACGGGCTTGCTTTCCAAGCTTTTTCGTTGTAGTATGTAACACAATTCCTTTATAACGGGGGACTTTCCAATGATAATCCGAATGATGCTTTTCAAAATAGGCCGCCAGTCCGACCTCATCTGAAGGTACACGTTCCCAAATCTCCCGGTTACTGATTTCAAACAGTAACATTCCATTCCGATACTCTTGCATGAGCATACGGAATTCCGGATATTTATCTTCCAGACGACTATACTCATAATCCAGTACGGACTTCATGATAAATCCTTTCAGCTGGCGTTGCACACCCTGAGGGTGGGAAGCTACAAAACCGGCAAACATCTTTCCTGTATATTCCCTGCCGTCAAGTGTAAACAGTCTCTTATCCGTCTGCCCTTTTGATAGCAATTCATCCACTCCAGTCTTATCTTCCGTATATTGATATTCCTTTTTCAGCTTTTCCACCAGAGCTTCCGTCCCTCTGTCCATTCCGTTACGACGGCTCTGGCGACGCATGATTTCATCCTTCACTTTTTCAAAGGGCAGGATGTCTTTCCGTTCAATCACCTTGACAATATGAATGCCTTGCGGTGTAAAAAAAGGTCGGGATATCTCTCCTTGTTTTAATGCAAATACAATATCTTCAAACTCGACAGGCATTTGTAACCAACTTACCCAAAAAGATTTTTTTTCATCGGAGAAATTACGTACACACTCATCAAAGTCCGCCTGCCCATTCTGCAATGCGGCATAAAGAGAATCCATCCGAGCTTCCACAGAACGCAGCACATGACTGGTTACTGTTTGGGGAAGAGATTTAAAGATATGACTTACCCGTATCTGTCCGGCACGATTATTAGCTTTCATTTTATCATATACTTGACGGGCTGCAAGCTCTGATACAGACTCATCCGTCAAATAAGCTTTTGCCAACTGGCGACGGTATCCCTCCAGTTCTTCACGAAAAGCCCGGGTAGTATCCAATCCGGCAGCTTCGGCTGCAGCGACTTTCAGCTTAAAATTCACAAACAAATCAACATATTCACTCAATGTTTTCTGTTCGATACCAGCAAGGGCATTATTCTTATTATAGATATATTCGAACTCCGAACGGAGAATTTCTTCCCCGTTAATACGCATCAACACCGGATCTTGCTGAGCAAAAACCGCCAATCCCAGGCAAAGGAGAATTATTGTCAATCCACTTCTTATCATAACTATTATCTTAGAAAAGAATAATGTAATAACGGGGAAACATCTTTTATATTGCCTCAACACCAAACAGATGATGCCTTTTCTTTAAACGAAAAATACCCGGAAAAGTATTGGTTACTCCCCGGGTATTTCTATATAAATTACCTATATTTTATTCGGGACGACTGTAATTCGGAGCCTCGCTTGTAATTGCCACATCGTGCGGGTGGCTTTCAAGCACGCCTGCATTAGTGATGCGGGTGAACTTGGCATCGTGCAACTGCTCTATGCTACCTGCACCGCAATACCCCATACCGGCACGCAAACCACCTACCAACTGGAAGATCACTTCGTATAAAGTTCCCTTATAAGGTACACGGGCAGCGATACCTTCCGGCACCAATTTCTTAACGTCATTGGTACCACTCTGGAAATAACGGTCTTTTGAACCATTCTCCATTGCTTCCAGCGAACCCATACCGCGATAAGATTTGAACTTACGTCCGTTGAAGATAATTGTATCACCGGGAGACTCTTCCGTTCCGGCAACCAGCGAACCGATCATTACGCTATATCCTCCGGCAGCCAAAGCTTTCACAACATCACCCGAGTAGCGCAAACCACCGTCAGCAATCAAAGGAACACCTGTACCCTTCAACGCCTTAGCCACATCATATACAGCAGACAACTGAGGAACTCCCACACCTGCCACAACACGAGTGGTACAGATAGAACCTGGTCCGATACCAACTTTCACTCCATCAGCACCGGCTTCCACCAATGCTTTAGCAGCTTCTCCGGTAGCAATGTTACCTACCACAATATCAATGTTCGGAAAACGCTTCTTAGCTTCCTTCAATTTTTCTATTACATAGATAGAATGTCCGTGAGCCGTGTCGATAACAATCGCATCAGCACCGGCATCCACCAAAGCCTGCATACGGTCGAGGGTATCAGCCGTTACACCTACACCGGCCGCTACACGCAAACGACCTTTCGAGTCTTTGCAAGCCATCGGTTTATCCTTAGCTTTCGTTATATCTTTATAAGTAATGAGGCCTACCAGCTTACCCTCCTTATCTACAACCGGCAACTTCTCAATTCTGTGTTCCTGCAAAATTTGAGAAACAGCCTCCATATCAGTAGTCGGATTAGTAGTGATAATATTTTCTTTTGTCATCACTTCGTCGATATGCTTATTCATATCTCTTACGAAACGAAGGTCACGGTTTGTTACAATTCCCACCAAATATCTTTCATCATCCACTACCGGTATACCACCAATTCTGTATTCCGCCATCAATGCCAATGCATCGCCTACGGTAGAACCTCTCTTAATGGTTACAGGATCATAAATCATACCGTTTTCGGCACGCTTCACGATGGCTACCTGACGTGCCTGTTCTTCGATAGACATATTCTTATGGATAACACCGATACCACCTTCACGTGCAATGGCAATTGCCATTTTCGCTTCGGTAACCGTATCCATAGCGGCCGTTACAAACGGAATTTTCAACTCAATGTTTTTAGAAAACTTTGTCGAGAGTTCGACAGTTTTAGGAAGCACTTCAGAGTAAGCGGGGATTAACAAAACGTCGTCATAAGTTAATCCATCCATTACAATCTTATCAGCAATAAATGACATAGGGCTATGCGTTTAAAATTTATTGCGTGCAAATATACGGTTTTTCTTGTTTAACCACACTATGTCTGCATAAAAAGCTTATAACAGTTCACTTTTTTTAAACCGTATAGCCTCAAAATCCTTTTATTTCCTTTTCAAACGGACAGTAGCCGGACTGTACCCGAAACGTACTCAATATATACCTGGTCCGTATCCGGGACGTATCAGAACCGTACTTGCTCCGTACATTCTTCGGTCAGAAGTACCTCTGCACGGAGAAAGTACGGACTTGGTACGGAACAAGTACGTCCCAGGTACTATTTAGCTCCACAAAAAGAATATCCTTTTGCTTATTTACTATAAGAATACGGAGCATCTTCAGGCTTTACTCCTCTTTCTTTATCAGGAACGCAATCCATGATCAGTTTAAGTTCACCGCCTTGCGTCAGTTCCTCATGTTTTAGGAAATTATGGGAGAAATTCTTCCCATTCAGAGTTGCCGAACGAATATAGCAATTATCCTCTGAAGCGTTTTCTACATGAATTACAAACTGTTTTCCTCCGGGCAAGGAAAGAGTTGTCTTATTGAACAACGGACTTCCCAGTACATATTCGGAAGCACCGGGGCATACGGGATAAAATCCCAATGCAGTGAATACATACCACGCCGAGGTCTGACCGTTATCTTCATCTCCGCAATAACCTTGCGGACCGGAGTTATACAGTTTGTTCAGCACATTGCGGGTATGGTATTGCGCTTTCCAGGGCTGACCTATATAATTATACAAATAGATAGCATGTTGCACGGGTTGATTTCCATGGGCATACTGCCCCATATTGAGTGCCACCATCTCAGCTATTTCATGGATAACGAAACCATAAGTACCATAATTAAACGTGTTAGGAGCCGTAAACATGGAATCAAGTCGTTCTGCCATTTGTTCATGACCACCCAGAAGCGTAGACAAACCTTCCGGATCATGGAATACGCTCCAGGTCCAATGCCAGGAACAGCCTTCAGTGAAAGGTCCTCCCCACTCGGTGGCGTCAAAGTTGTCACGCCACTTGCCATTGGTATCCCTTGCCCACATGAAACCTTTTTCGGGATAAAACAAATTGCGATAGTTCTGTGCCTTTTTATAATAGGCTTTCGCGATTTCCTGATTTCCAGTAGCTTCTGCAAAACGTGCCAGACACCAGTCAGCATAAGCATACTCCAGAGTTTTGGCTGTGGCCTCGGGCACTTCAGGATAAGGCACATAGCCTAAACGGTCGTATTCCTCATATCCGTCACGTCCTACCGATGCTATTTCTCCGCGTGCCTGCGTCTGATGTAACATGGCTTCCAAAGCTTTTTCTTTATCAAATGTCCGTATCCCTTTCATCCAGGCATCGGTAAGCAAAGAAATTGAATTGTTTCCGATCATACAGCCACGATGTCCGGGACTGGCCCACTCTGGCATAAATCCACTTTCATCGTATGCATTCACTATGGACTGCATGATTCGTCCGCTAACCTCGGGATATGCCAGAGTAAACAATGGATGTACCGCACGGAAAGTATCCCAGAATCCGTTATCAGTATACATATATCCGTCATGCAATTGTCCGTCATAAGGACTGTAATAAACAGGTTTGTTGTCCGAATCAAATTCATAGAACTCACGTGGAAATAAAAGGGTACGGTATAAGCATGAATAGAATGTTTTCTGCTGCTCATGTGTTCCGCCTTCCACCTGGATACGTCCCAATTGGTCATTCCATCTCTTTTTCGCTTCTGCTGAGACTTCTGCCAGTGAGCGCCCGGCCACTTCACGATTGAAATTCAGACGTGCCTGATCGTGACTAATAAAGGAGGAAGCTGTACGGACAGTCATTTTCTCGCCAGCTTCCAGTTGAAACTTAACGTACGCACAAGAATTTTCATCGATACCGGACTCGACAACGGGTTTATCAAATTCGATAATAAAGTAATTAGCAAAGTTTTCGGGCACTCCACCATTATTATAATGAGTGATACCATAGATGCAGTTCTCTTCTTTGTCCCATACCACACTTCCACCGTGCTGATAAGCATCCACCACGATATACTGCCCTTGTTCCGAAGGATATGTAATCTCAAAAACAGCTCCGCGTGAAGTAGCGGACAATGCTGTACTGACTCCATTATCGAACTTTACCTGATAACAATCGGGAGCCGCTTTCTCATTTTCATGTGAAAAACGCATTCCACGTTTCTGATTATCCATAGTCAGTTCACCCCATACGGGCATAATGGAGAATGTTCCATAATCATTGATCCACGGACTGGGCTGGTGTGTCTGGCGAAAGCCTCTTATCAAGCTATCCTTATATGTGTACATCCAGCCACTTCCATTTTCTCCTGTCTGCGGACTCCAGAAATTCATCCCCCAGGGTACAGCCACTGCCGGATAAGTATTGCCATGTGAAAACTCGAAAGTCGACTCAGTTCCCATCAGTGGATTCACCAGAGATACTAAAGATACCTGAGACTTCTGTCCGCACGAAACGAGCAGAAGGCAAAGGTTGAAAAAGCAAATCAATTTCTTCATAAGCATTAATAGATTTTATTCAAATAGTCCAGAGTTTGTTCAGGACGTCGACTCATACGTAAACGCCAAACCAATTCCTGCATATTAACCGCCTCAAAACGGTCGTCCAACCGTTCGGCACACCGTTTGGCAGCCGAGGCTCCATAAGTATCGCCTTCAAAACGACTCCAGGCGTGCACACATACCACTGAAAAGCTTTCTTCCTGCGCTTCCTCTTTCAGCTTCGAAGCTATAAAGTCGGGAGAACCTTCACGTTCATGTATTCTGTCCCAGAGAGAATATTTCACCGTAATAACCGGAATATCATATCCGGCCTTATTAGTCACCCAGAAGACTTCTCCCTCACCTCCGGCATACGGAGAATATTGCAAAACAATGATACCTTCCAACTGGTCATTAGCGTCCACATAAACTTGATAGGCTTCTTTGGCCGCTTCCGACTTCACATCCATAGCCATTATTCCCAATAACTTGATCTGATATTGACGCATAGAAACCGCCAGGCGTTTTGCCGCCACTCTCAGATTGGTTTTCCGGTTATTATCCTGACTGTACGTATCTACATAATAATAGCCTCCGCCCAGCATTTCCATAAGCGAGCAATTCTGTTTCTGCAAGCCCATCAGATTGTTGAACTGTACAGGAGCCATCATCGCCAACGTAGCAACCGGCAATCCAAAAGTCATCTTCACATCTTCAGCCTCCGGAACATCATAATACCGGGAAGCAAAATCCTGCATCATCCACTGAATGTTATCACCATCGGAAAGGAAAAAAGAAACAAAGTTTTTCTTTTTCTTGAAATCGATAGACCGGGGATCGAAAATCCGGGGCAACACCTGTTCCCGGCCTTTTTCATAAAGCAGGGACAGTAACGAATGATTATAGCTCCAATCACAGGGAATCATCGGATGTCCGCTTTTGGATACACGGGCTACAAATTGATCTTCACTCATTCCTTGCTCCCAGCCGTATACCGGAGCATTGGGTTCCAGCCAGGCAAGCACTTCTTCGAGTAATGAAATGTTTTGTCCGGCCTCAGCGTCTCCCAGTTCCTTGTTCAGGTTCAATACAAACAGATTGTTCTTGATGGCAAATTCGCGCAATTCTCCGGTTTGCACCGGCATTATGACCAGCGCCTTTTTACTACATTTATTTCTGAATTCACGCCAGGCATCCACTGTAGTCTTTCGGGTGGCATCATATTTCATCTTATACCCCGCTTTCTCAAAATACTCCTTATCACGAATATCCACAATAATGGAATTGTACACATGAGAAGCGACAGATGCCACTACACCACTTTCCGGATTATTCTTCACATCGGTCAATACATATCCATCGAACATTCCTTTTAACTGGACTTTTACACCATCCACAGAGGAGTATTCATTGCATGCCAGTTCAAGACCATTCTGCATGCCTTGTTCATGTATCCCCATATCTTCCAAAGCCTGTCTGGAAAGTTTATAAGAAGTCTTTCCACCGTGGTCGCACAACCAGACCGCTATTTCGCTCTTGCCTTTTTCTACCGCACGGTTCGTCAGTCCCGCCAAGGACTGACACAAGAGATGGTATTGCAATCCGCGCATCTCATCTGTTTCGTCTACACTATTACGGCTATCCACAGGGATTACACCCACACAACTCCAGTACTTCTTCGGCTTAGCCTTCATTCCGGGCATGTGATATTTTCCCTCATCTGCCACAGATTCAGATATCCATGGACTTTCAGAGAAACGATAAGGAACACTGCCAATCGCTTTCAGCCCAGCAAAAAGCAACAGGAAACCAATAATAAACTTCATGATTCAACTAAAAAAATACCTATTGAAAACTGTTATCCTACCTACTAACTATAACTGTATCTCAAAAACCGGAGAATAATTATACTTAGCCTGTATACCTTCACCCAGATCTTTGGGCAGTGCACCGATACGGAAGAAGTACTTCTGTCCGGCTTTCAACTTCTTACCTTCGTCAGAGTTCAAGTCTAATGTCAATGTAAAGACTTTATTCGCATTCCGGCTATTATTCTCAAAATTGATATCATCGCCTTCAATATTAGCCGTTACATGTGCCAGATTGAAAGAGTTGGACGGATTCTGATCCGATTGAGCAAACAGGGCCACCTTTTCGGCTTTACCTGTTCTGTGACCATACTGTAATTTAAAGGTGGCAACAATAGCGTTATTCTCTTTCTTCACAACGGGCTCTTTGATACGGATATTCGGAATCACCCTGAAATCAAGCTTATTTTCTCCTTTGTCGAAACGATATCCTTTAATCGTATCCAGCTTCACAAAGTTGCCATTATTCATAATGACATCATAAGTACCGGAGAAAACAAGATTATTTCTGTATTCCCCATTCAGCATGAGCTTCCATTGCTGCACCTTGCGGATAGCATATCCATACTCTATAACCTGCACACAAGCTGCATCACCACTGGTACCTATTTCCTGCTGAATCAACTCTTCTGTTTCGGCATCAATTACCGCACCATATACTTGTGCATCCGGACCATCAAAATTATCCAGTTCGCAGCTTACCATGAAGACCGCCGCACTGATTCCGGCTATTATATATTTAATCTTTCTCATATTCTGTACTAATTTAAAAGTTAAGGATTCTGAATCATCTGGTTAATGGCATTGCGTGGTACATCTTCATAGTATTCGGAGATTGAATAGCTATTGGGACCATTCAGACTTGCTCCCATAGTGGTTTTACGCACAAATATCAGGGAAGGATTCGTATCACGCAAATCAAGCATAGGCACCAAAATGTCATGAGAGAAATTATTCATCAATGTATGCAGCACTCTCCAACGACGCAAATCCCAGATACGGATATTCTCAAAAGCGAGCTCCACAAAGCGTTCGTTTCTCACATTCTCTCTCGTTAATTCTATTTCATTGGTATGTGCGGCTCTCTTACGAATATCGTTCAACGCTTTTGCTGCAATAGTCTTATCCCCCAACTCGCTTTCGCAGACTGCTTCTGCATAATTCAGCAACACTTCCGCATAGCGGAATACAATATAATCCAACGTCGTCTTATGATATTGCGCCGGCATGCTTTCACTGATCATCTTTCTCATGAGGAAACCAGACATGGAATGAGTTCCGTCTCCCGACCAGAAACCGGACACCTGATGCTTTTCACCTCCTAAAGAATAGTAAGTCTTACCGTCTTTTCCAGTCACTGTAGTCGGAACACGATACAGTTCTGTTCCATCCGGTTGAATCACACCGCCTTGCATCACAATCTTAGTCCCTTTCCATTCGGTACCGGGAAGTATGATGGAAGCCCACAGACGAGCATCTTTCGCTTTTTTCTCATCTCCATAAGCGATGCCATTAAACAAATCATAAGGGGTATCCCTATTTACTTTGATATAATCAGTATAGCCAGTATCAAAACCTGCATTGGAATAATTGTCATTGACACGAGTCTTGACCTTTGCATCCGAACGGATACCTGGCAGGTCCGTATAATCTTCATAAGCATCTACCAAATTAAGAGCTGGAGACATTTTGCCCTGTCCCTGTGTCTGGTAAGGCTCGATAAAGTAATTTAAACTACTGGCAAACTCAGATCCTTCTTTTACAATACCTTTAATAAAAATAGCCTCTCCGTCTGTTTGGTTCGGATTAACAAAGATACTACGATAGTTCTCCTCCGCTTCCTTCGGATTGGCAGGATTCGGTTTATACAGTTTATGGTCCGATTCTGTCATAATGGCCAGGGAAGCATCAATGCAATGTTGATAGAAATAGGCTGCATTTTCGGGTTTCATTCCGGCTAAGCCTTTTGTCACAGCCTCTCCTTCCATCGGCGCCAGTTCTCCGAATTTGGCAATAGAAGCAGCATACAAAGCGGCACGAGATTTTAAAGCCAATGCTGCCCATCTGGTTGCCCGTCTGTCCGAACGCTCTTTGGGAAGTTGTGCTGCTGCAAGATCACATTGCTGCATTACATAATCCCATGTATCATACTCTGTGCTGCGTGGAACCACCAAAGCTCCCGGATTGGCCGGATCATACTCCTGCAATTCCTTGATCAGCGGTACTCCACCGAATTTTTCTGCCAGGTAGAAATATACATAAGCAGTCATGAAAGCAGCCTCCCCTTCCAGTTCTTTCTTTTCACTGTCACGAATATCCAGTGTAGGGATGATGCTTTTCAGCAAATTGATACTACGAAGCGTTTCATAGCCATGATTAAAATAATCCGCACGAATAACGTATCCCGGTGATTGCTCACCCCACTGGCTTTGTACAGCTTCCTCACAGATGTTGGCATACCATAATAAACCGATATTTCCTGTCGGATTATTGAAACCTCCTGCTCCGCTGGTACCCGGCATAAACATGTAATCCTCAATAGGCAAATCGCGATAAATAGTTGCCATAAAAGCTTTTGCCCCATTAGGGTTATTAAACAGCTCATTGGGGGTGATCTTGTTATTAGGCTCAATGTCCAGCAAGTCCGTACATGCCGTAAACACAGCTGATAGACCGATAACCAAATAATATTTTATATTTTTCATATCTAACGTTTTTTATATTAGAAGCTAACATTTACACCGAAGTTGATAGAAGACGATAACGGATAATTCATCATACGATTATCCTGACCGGCTGTTTTCTCCGGATCCAGCTTCAAATCCTTCTTCAAATAAGAGTCACAGAATGTGAAGATGTTATAAGCATTTACATAAACACGCAGGTTTTGCAAGCCTACATGACTGGCCCAACGTTGAGGTAACGTATAACCGACTTCAAGACTCTTCAGACGAAGATAGCTTCCATCCACCGTATTGCGGTCTGTCTCCTGTGCATTGTTCCCCATCGGATTGTAGTTGGCCACACGGGCTGCCGGGAATCTTCCCGGAATCCAGTTGCCGTTTGCATCAAACGGATCTTCACGATGCCATCTGTCATACAGATAAGCAGATGAATTACCTTCCCAAGGTGCATAATTGTGCAGGTTGTCGGGGATCTGGATAGAATAACAGGCTGCTCCCTGGAATAAAGCCATGAAATCGAACCATTTCCATTCAGCTGTCAGAGTGACGCCATAATTCAGAGCCGGCATATTCAATCCATAATACTTAGGCTTCATGTCATTGCCATCGATGTATCCATCACCATTTACATCTTGCAGATAATAGTCTCCTGGAAGAATCATGGTGTTACCTCTATCACCGCTTTGCACAGGCGCATTATAAATCTGATCATAGTTCTGGAATTGCCCAGCTGTTGTATACCCCCAGCCGATGCCACTCCAACGTCCTTCGGTAGCGGATTTCCAAACATCCCAACTACTTTCGTATTCACCATGTATCTGGCGGGTCATCTTACTGCGGGCAAAGTTGAAGTTTCCTTGTACACCGTATGAAACCTGACCGATCTTGTTCCGGTGCCCCAAGGTAAACTCAATACCTTCGGTGCGGTCGGCATTCAGATTCTCTTCCGGCAGGGAAGCTCCGAATGTGTTGGTCAGTTGGCTGCCTCTGGTAGCCAGCAGCCCATCTCTGTCACGACGATAGACATCAAATGTGAAGTCCAACAAGCCGTCCCACAAGGTTATATCCACACCAAGGTCATAAGTACGTGTCGTAATCCAGGTCAGGTTCTTATTGATAAGTGACGGAGTCAGTACTCCATTGGTTTGTGTACCGTCAACGAACTCATACCCCTTTGATCCCATTGTAAAGCCTTCTATGAACTGGAATTCATTACCGGCATCAATACCGGTTTCTCCATAACTGGCTCTTATCTTCAAGTTACTGACAAACGGTATATTATCCTTAATAAAAGATTCCTCGGACATTCTCCAGCCTGCACTGACAACCGGGAAAAATCCCCAACGACTCCCCGGAGCATAACGATAAGAACCATTATAACGGAAAGCACCTTCCAACAGATATTTGCCTTGGTAGTCATAATTCAGGCGCCCTAGATAAGAGATGTTTGCCGTCTCTCCATAGCCGCCAGAATTCTGGATGTTCGTTTGAGAGCCTAAGTCAAGAATAGGTTTAGAGTAAATCTCATACTCGCGGGTAGCAGAAACATTATCATTCCAGCCATGATTCATTTCGTACATAGCCATCAAAGAAATGTTATGGTCGCGCGCAATAGTAGTACTATAAGACAATTGTGCTTGAATATTGAGATTATTACCATTATTCATATTCACATACAAACTGCTCGGGTCATTAATTGTCTTTGATACATCATACGATTCATTCTGCGAATTATAACTGTACAACTGGTAGAGCTTTCTCTCATGCGAAGTACGGTTATCACTGGCATCATACGAAGTCATTAATTTAGCTTTTAATCCCTTTACCCAAGGAACATCATAGGTCAATGTGGCAGTTGACTGTAAACTACGTCCTCTACTGGTATTCATACCGGTGAGATCACCATTCATTGCTGCCACTGGATTGTCCAGGAAAGGATAAGCTGCATTGTAGTATTCGGAATTGTTATTGGCATACACTCCGGATGTCGGTCTCATCAATGTAGATTTAAACAGTAAGTCAAAGACTCCCTGAATAGGGGTATTCGTCACGTCATATCTTCCGGAAACATTAACTTCCGCTTTAAGATACTTAGACAACTGGGCTGTAAAATTACTACGCATAGTATATCTTTCGTAATTGAAATCGCCTCCTCGTGTCAAGTCACCATCGTGAGCATAACCGAAACTAGCATAATAGGTCATCTTATCACTACCACCTTCGATAGAAAGAGTATGTTGCTGGCTACCTGCACTTTTTTTGAATACAGCATCCAACCAGTCAGTACTTTCATAGCCAGGATCACCGGCTTGCCATTTGGCTAGTTCTTCAGGAGTGGTAGTAGGTCCGGTACCTGCATTCATTGACAATTCATTGGAAATCTCCGCATATTGGGCAGCATTCATAACCTTCATCATGGAAGTGGGGAAAATAGCCGTGAATGAACCGTTGTAATTAAAGCGAGCTTTACCTTTTCTTCCTTTTTTAGTGGTAATAATCACAACTCCATTAGCTGCATTCATACCATAGATTGCCGCAGCACCATCTTTTAGTACAGAAATGTTTTCAATATCTTCCGGATTCAAGCGCTGAAATTCAGAACCACCGTCACCACTATCGCGGACAACGCCATCGATTACATACAGCGGACTACCAAAACCACGAATTTGTACCATAGAGCTGAACGAACCAGGTTGACCGTCCTGCTGACGGATCTGCACACCGGCAATCTTTCCCTGCAAGCTCTGAGCCACACTCGTGCTTTTGGTCGTCAGCACTTTGTCACCACTAAGAGTAGAAATAGCCCCAGTCAGTGTCTGTTTCTTCTGGGTACCATATCCCACAACTACAACTTCGCCCAAAACGGCTTCATCTTCCTTTAACACCACTCTTACTGAGTTTTCGGCTCCTACTCTGACTTCCTGAGTCTGAAAACCAATATAGGATATCTGAAGAACAGCGTTCTTCTCAAGATTTTGTAGTACAAATTCACCCGACATATCTGCCACGGCATTCTTATTATTGTCTCCTTTCACTACAACAGTCGCACCAACCAGCGGATTCCCTTCCTGGTCTATCACCTGTCCTTTAAACTGTGCATGTTGCGCATATACCATTGTGGTACAGAGTAACATGATACATCCCAACAAGGTACGTGCTAAATGATTCATGTGTTTTATCATATAAAAAAAGATTTCTAACTTTACAATTACATAAAAGATTTCTAAATGTTACGTTTCCAACTTTTCTCAGTGGATACATTCTTGGGGTCATTTAATCTTTTCTTTTAACATAGGCATTTTCTTTTAGGGGTTAACATTCTTATTTTATTGTTACGTAACGAAAGTCATGTTTATCCGCCTCCGAAAGTACCGGGGCTTCCAAACGATTGTCAATAATGCGATCCCAATACGGACTCAGATCCAACGTTTTTCCCTCTTCCACCACAAACTCTTTAATTTCGATTTCTCTCTTTTCGGAAGTAGGAAGTCCCGCAGGCTCCGATATCACTTTATTGAAACTGATCCGCTCTTTACCATATTTCTTCGTTATTTTGAAAGTAATGGATTTCTTCTGAGGATCAGCAGTTACTACTCCCCAAAAGTTAGGATAAAACAAAGGGATGCTGATTACTTTATCATCGGCCACTACAGGAGCCAGACGCAATTCTTTTCGGGGAATGTTAACGCCTGCACCAGCCAATACATCTGTAGAGAACCAAGTTACCGGAGCTGTCATATAAGTAATGTCACTGGGGTTCCACAAGTTTTGAGTCCATGTCCATCCTTTACGCAGATGTACTAATTGGATGTGTTTCATAATGTCCATGGCATCTTCATAAAATCCCGCCTGCATACCGGCCAAAGCAGTATAACTTTCCAGATAGAAGGGCCAGCATTGTGATCCCCTATTATCAATGCCCCGGTTCTGATTGATATCCCACACTTTATTAGCGTAATAATCAGGAGACTTGGAAAGGGAAATCTTGCATTGAGATATCATAGATGCCTTCACTATATCCATAGGATACACGTCTCCCCATCCGCAGTAACGGCTCAGGAACTGACCTGCCAACTGGCCCGTAAACAATACATTATCTAGTCTTTTGGAGCCATCCGGTTCACAGCCGTAGGCAAAGAAACGTCCGTTCCACAACTTCTCAAGAACCTCTTTCTGAGAGGTAGCAAACTGTTGTTGCGCCTGTTTCACGATGCTTTCATCTCCAATAGCTTTTCCTATAGCTTCGTAAGCCTTGAGTGTAGTCAGCCATACACCTGCATAGTAAGAATACAAAGGAGGATGAGTAAAATCATCGTACGTAGTAGGACCTACAGGTATTGTACTGCCTTGGGGCATACGACTATATAAGAACTTCATGGCTCTTTTAACTCCCGTAAGATGCGCTTTCAAGTACTCTGTATCACCAGTCTGCTCATAGTCTTTAACAAGTTGTATGATCCAGCCGGAAGTATTGTCCAACATCCAACCCTTTTCCGTTGGCACACGACCACCTACAGTACCCATACCTACATAGTAATGTCCGATGAAATGAAGTATATAACCTTCCGGATCCATTGCATCTGCAAAAATATCCATCTCCGAACGATCCAGTTGAGTGAAAAATTTCTGGTAAAAAGGATGTGAACTCAGACGTTGATCCATTGTTCCGGCAAAACCACCCATAGCTCCCTCATTAACCATAACATCACCTCCTTTAGTAAGTACCATATTGGTGTAAATGACATATCCACTATTAATAAGCTTAAACTTATACCAGTCAGGAAGGCTACTCTCAAGAACCGGGATCTGCCACTCCGTAGTCTGTCGGGCAATTCTTGCCCTATTGGATACAGCATAGCTCACCAGAGAATTCATACTATTAAAATAATTATGATAGTATTTATTGTAGTCAGCCCCACAAGGCCAGTAGCTACCGATAGGAAGGGCTGCCGCATCAATCTGCAGTTCAGGAGCATACCATGCCAGCATAAAACGAATTGTTTTCTTTTGACCCGCTTTCAACTGTGTCTTAACAGCCAGTGCAGAAGCAGAAGAAGTTTGAGATTGCTCCGTCAGTACATTTTTGGTTAGTGAAGAAGTGAATTCTCCATTATTTCTAAACTGATCCCATGCTTCAGAATTCGAACGATAAGCTGGAAGATAAAATACATTCTTTTCTTCTTCCACTGCAATCACCACTTGATTCACATAGTTCTGAAAAGTCAATTTGCGAGGTTGTAAGTTATCTGCAGCATATTGTATCAGTCCTTTCAGACTCCCCATCTGATAAGGTTCTACATAGGTTTTAGCTTTCTCACGCAACGGCCAGTTTTCTCCATTATTTATATTAGCTCTACCTTCGCTCAATAACTGACCATTATCAAAACCTTCCAAGCTCTTCGGATCATTAAACAACCCGATAAAATCTTCCCAGGAAAAGGCTAATGCAGCTTCCATGTCCTCCTGAAATATGAGATCAACCTCAAACCATACTACCGGCAAAGAGGAATCTTTCACATTGTGCGGCACCAATCCTGAATAGGCACGAATTACAGGGGTTACTTTCAAATTATTATCCGCATAACTTAATTCTGCTGTAGGAAATAATCCTCTATATTGAGTATGTTCTACTCCCTTCATTCCATACAAAACATGATTATCCCTAACCAGACGAACAGCTTCTTTTTCATTTCCCTTCCGTGTCCATAAAGAGAAGAATGAATGCTCCGAACGTTTAATAGGAGTATGAATATTATTCATTCCTATCCTGGTGAATTTGCCACTTGGAGCGAAATTTATATTGCCTACTCCAATACCACCCAAGGGCACTCCGCTTACGTCTTCATGATCTTTTAATGAAAGGTAAGTATAGTTGGTTTCTCCACCTAAAACTCCACTTTGAAGACTGAACTTGGTATTGGCTTCATCGACACCATAATTGTTCTGATTTTCTTCTTGTCCATACAGTGCAAACATTCCTGCAAGGCAAAAGGCTAAAGAGACAAAGGTTCTTTTACTCATACATGTGTTTTTTAAGATTAATAATAGAAGTTATGAATCTACTTCTGCTTTCGTTAGCGTTCGAGTGCAAAAATAGATGCTGATAGATTACAATAGCGGTTACATTAGGGTTAATCGAGGGTTAATTTTGAGAGGTATTTTATTAATTACCCGATTAATTTAAGAAAATCTATGCTCTATGGCATAAAGTTACAGACATAAAAAGATTGCCTCTAAATATAGAAACTTATAAATTGGAAACAGTCCTTTTTTTCTGATTATTGAAAACTTGTCCTTAAGTCATTGTGTATGATATCAGAGTAAGAATATGAATAGTTATTACCCATACTTTTATTATATTCTGCAATATACAGATAATATTTCTTCATTGCCTGATCTTCCTTCTTCAGCTTATGGCAGGCATTCAGCATATACCACAAAGCCGTATCATTCAATGAATCTACTCTCAGCCAGATTTCAGCCAATTGAACAACCTGCTCATACGCAGCTTTCATATATAGATTATTCAACTCAATCGTCAACATCTCATGCAATTCATATTCTTGTTCGCTCTTAAAGGAATCAAACATAGAGTCGTCAATAGACTTTAAGAATTTCCCTCGCGACAAAATTCCGATCAGTGATTGGCTGACTTCCTGAGATGCATCACTTTGCCGGATTTTATTCATTTGTTCAAGATATTGTTGATAATCGCAATAGAAAGCCTCTGACAATTGGATAGAATAGCGACTATTAGTATACACCAATTCAATACCTTCTAAATCATCCAGTATTTTTCTTAATCGATTTATTGTTACGCCCTTCAAATTTTTGGCACTACTCAATTCTTTTTCAGGCCATAACAGCCCATAAATATAATTCGAGGTAATGCCTTCCTTATTACCTAAACCATTCAGGAAAGTAAGTAAGAACAGCTGCTTTATCTTGGAACTAAATAGATGAGTGATATCTCTTCCTTTTTTATCTATTATAGTGAATTCCCCAAACAGATACAAAGCATTTGCCTGTGATGACTTTCTATTTTCAACCTGAGTGAAAGTTTCACGAATAGGTGTGGCTTTAGGCATCAGTTGTTTCTCCTTCTTCCTTTTCAAATAATACGCAATGCCAATAATCAATACCAGTACAACAATCATTACAAAAATAACAGCACGCAAAGAAAGTCCTTCTTCAACAGCATATAAAAACAATGCGCTCTCTGCAATGGCAGGTGCCGACAATGAATAAAAACGCGTCACCGAAGATTCTCCGCCACGTTCATTAAATTCTTGCGTACAACAATAAAACTCCTTTGTTTCTTTATTATAATAAAGGTTTGCATTAGATAAAATGGCCTTCGACTCCATAGGAATAGAATTACCTAATACTTCATAGGAATCATTCTGCAACGAGAACTTATAAAGCTGCAAATGGGAAGAAGCTTCCTGCATAGGATAACACAACGTATAAAAAGAAGCTCCATCATCAGATAAAAGAAGGTTTCTTACCGGAACAATCTGAGTTCCATCATAAGAGAAGTCCCTCACTTTCTGCACGGTCGAATCTTTCAGATTTATCTTATAAAGATCATAATAGTATATTTTCCCGATACTCTGATCCCCACTACTATTCCCAGTGCCACCAAACAAAAGCAACTCATTAGCATTCAACGCTCCCATAGAAGAGAAAAAACGAGGGGCTACAAAATCACCTTTCAATTTAATAGTATTCCATGACTTTTGATCCAAATCATATACTTCTAATGTATTGGTATATTTCCGTGAACCAAAACCTCCAAAAATATAGAACTTATTATGAATAGTATCCAGATAAGAAGAATGGTGGTGTCGCTGTGAAGGCAAAAATTTATCATCAACCTTTTCCACTTCTCCTGTAAGTACATTCAAAGCACAAATGGTACAAACATCCGCATGATTATCCACTTCATAGATATAAACAGAATGAGAATCCGGATAGAAAAAGTTTGTTCCCAAATACATCTTCATCGGTAGGGGTTGATGCTTATACCCTTCCCAGATATTACGGCGGATATCCAGGGTATACAGAGAGTCACTATTAAAATAGACAAAATTGCCAGATTTGGAATCATAATTATACCCCGCCGTACTTTCAGAAGCCTGCGAATGAAGCAGATTCCAATAATAAGATTTATTTATTAACCAGATTGGGTTAATTGCTTTTCCTCTGATCTTTCCTTGTTTATCATGAACAAGAATACCGGAACTTTCATTCAAAGGAAAATTGATTTGTTGATCCATGTCGGAAATTACTAAATTCCGTATTGCAAAAGAAGGAATTTCTTCAGAAAACTTACTACTTCCGAACATGATGGTAGGAGTCAATTCTCCGGATAAGCCTAATTTTCCTGATTGATATTGTCGCTTATCAATAGTAAGGCATACAGAATCTTCTTTTAAAAAAAAGGAGATTTCTATGGGTATCCAACGCCAAGGGCCAAGTGTTTTATTACATAGAGTATCTATAATAAGACATTCTTTTGCCTCAATATTAAACTTTAGATAACTCCGTTCGTCATTGTCATAAGAGAAAACAAAACTGTAAATATCTGCATTTTCACGCTTCAGATCTTTTAATCGGAATATATAACCGAAAGATCCATAATCCTGAATAGCCAAATCATAAGATATAGAGAAATGACCTTTAAAGGTCAAAGGATTTTCATCAAAAACAGAATAGCTTGTCTTTTGTATAGTTTCAGATTCATAAGTATTAAATTCAAGACCTTGAGCATTAGCTCGCAAGCATAAAAAACAAAGTAGCAATATGAAAGATCCTATATATCTCATTATCATTTCCTTGTCATGTAGTTACTTATTTATTAACCAGACAAATATATAACTTAAAAACCGGACTCATGAAACATAAGCCCGGTTTTAACAAAAATGTATTCTTATCTTTAATTCGCCATCTCAGAAATAAACTTAATACGAACCAACCTTACTTCTTCTTCCGTGAAATCATCACCCAGTTCATCAAGTGCGTCATCTATCTTGTCAGTAGTAGATTCCTTGAAATAATCATAGATATCCAACATGTGGTCTTCGTCCATAATCTCATCCAGGAAGTAATCAATATTCAACTTCGTACCAGAATAAACAATCGCCTCGATTTCGTCCAGTAAATCACCAAACTCAATGCCTTTGGAAAGTGCGATATCATCCAATGCCACCTTACGGTCTACAGCCTGAATAATAGCCACTTTCATCTTGGATTTATTAGCAACCGTACGAACACGTAAGTCTTCAGGGCGTTCGATTTCATTCTCTTCACAGTGACGTTTTATCAGCTTGCAAAACTCCTCACCGTAGCGTTTAGCCTTACCTGCACCTACCCCAGGAATGTTTTGCAATTCATCCAGTGTCACCGGATAAATGGTTGCCATGGCTTCCAATGAAGGATCCTGGAAAATTACATAAGGCGGTACTTCCAGTTTCTTGGAAAGCTTCTTACGTAAATCCTTCAGCATGGAATAAAGAGCCGGATCGACAGCACAAGAGCCACCACCCCTTGCCGGAGCTTCTTCTTCCACTTCTTCGAAATCATTATCTTCGGTTATCTTGAACGATTTAGGATGTTTCAGGAACTTCTTTCCTTCATCCGTTACTTTCAGCAAACCGTAATTTTCCACATCTTTACTCAAGTAACCAGCAATGAGCGCCTGGCGAATGACAGCATTCCATGTTCTGTCTTCTTCTCCCATGCCGGAGCCGAAAGCCTCCAGGTCTTCATGCAGATGCGCCTGCACTTCGGTAGTTTCACGTCCTTGTATAATATCGATGATATAATCTGCCTTAAAATTTTCTTTCACCGCGAGAATAGCCTCTATCACGGTACACAATAATTCTTGAGCCTCCACTTGTTTTTTCGGGTTTAAACAGTTGTCACAATTTCCACAGTTCTCTTCCATATACTCTTCACCGAAGTAATGCAACAGCGTCTTTCGACGACATACGGAAGATTCGGCATAAGCAGCGGTTTCCAGCAGAAGCTGTTTACCGATTTCCTGCTCTGCCACAGGTTTACCTTGCATGAACTTTTCAAGTTTCTGCAAGTCTTTATTGGTATAAAAAGTAATACACTGTCCTTCGCCCCCATCTCTTCCGGCACGTCCTGTTTCCTGATAATATCCTTCCAGACTTTTCGGGATATCATAATGAATAACATAACGCACATCAGGCTTGTCAATACCCATACCAAAAGCAATGGTAGCTACAATCACATCTATTTTCTCCATCAAGAAGTCGTCTTGATTTTGCGTGCGTGTTGCAGAATCCATTCCTGCATGGTATGCGCGGGCATTAATACCATTCGCCTGTAGAATCTCAGCAAGCTCCTCCACCTTTTTCCGGCTCAAGCAATAAATAATGCCCGACTTTTCCGAATTATTCTTGATGAACTTGATGATATCTCTATCTATGTTATTGGTCTTGGGACGTACCTCATAATAGAGGTTTGGACGATTGAACGACGACTTGAACACTTCGGCATCAATCATACCCAGATTCTTCTGGATATCATGTTGCACTTTAGGGGTCGCAGTCGCAGTTAGAGCAATCACCGGAGCTTTTCCGATTTCATTGATAATAGGGCGGATACGACGATATTCCGGGCGGAAGTCATGTCCCCATTCAGAGATACAGTGGGCCTCGTCTACAGCATAGAAGGAAATCTTCACTGTCTTCAGAAACTCTACATTTTCCTCTTTCGTCAGCGATTCGGGAGCTACATACAGTAACTTTGTCTTACCGCTGAGGATGTCAGACTTCACCTGATCTATCGCACCTTTATTAAGAGAAGAGTTGATAAAATGGGCAATACCATCTTCTTCACTGAAGTTACGCATCGCATCGACTTGGTTCTTCATTAGGGCAATCAACGGAGAAATCACAATACCCGTACCTTCCATCATTAATGACGGTAACTGGTAGCATAGTGATTTTCCTCCACCTGTAGGCATCAGCACAAATGTATCGTTACCTGCCAACAGATTTTGTATGATAGCCTCCTGATTTCCTTTAAATGTGTCAAATCCGAAGTACTTCTTCAGCTGGTCTGTCAAATTAATCTTCTTCCCTGCCATGATTCATTAGGTTGTTTTTTGAGTGATTGTTTAACATCTCGGTTAGCTATTCTTTTTGTAAGAACTCTAACAAAGTTATAAACAACTTCTTAAATTTCAAGCATAATCCAATGAATATTTTTCAATAAAAAACAAAATAGTCGGTTTCGTGTACCCTTACCATTTGATTTTAAGCAGTTTGCAGTTTTGCAATGTTTGCTTTTTCAAGCTGGTGTTTAGCATAATCCAACGTCACTTCAAAGTGATCCTTGTGTTCGGACGGGATTTCGAACATAGCATCCATCATAATGGTTTCCACAATGGATCGCAATCCACGAGCTCCCAACTTGTATTCTACAGCTTTATCTACGATGTACTCAAAGACAGTCGCCTCGAATGTCAGTTCCACATTATCCATCTCAAACAGTTTAACATATTGTTTTATAATGGAGTTCTTAGGTTCGGTCAGGATAGAGCGCAAAGCGGCACGATCCAACGGATTCAAATAAGTCAGCACCGGCAGACGACCGATGATTTCGGGTATCAGACCGAATGACTTTAAATCCTGAGGAGCAATATATTGCATCATATTGCTTTTATCAATTACCGCTGTGTTACGCACTGCACTATAGCCCACCACATGTGTATTCAGACGCTGAGCAATCTTCTTCTCAATGCCATCGAATGCTCCACCGCAAATAAAAAGAATATTCTTTGTGTTCACCGGAATCATCTTCTGATCGGGATGCTTGCGTCCACCCTGGGGCGGAACGTTCACAACAGAACCTTCCAGCAATTTCAGTAAACCTTGTTGAACACCCTCTCCACTTACATCACGTGTAATGGAAGGATTATCTCCCTTACGGGCAATCTTATCAATTTCATCAATGAACACAATACCCTGCTCAGCTTCGGGAACATTGTAATCTGCCACCTGAAGCAGGCGGGTCAGAATACTTTCAATGTCTTCGCCCACATATCCAGCCTCAGTAAGCACTGTAGCATCTACAATAGTAAAAGGTACGTGAAGCAATTTAGCAATGGTACGTGCAAGCAGCGTCTTTCCCGTTCCGGTACTACCTACCATGATGATATTAGACTTTTCAATTTCCACATCATCACCGCCGTCTTTTTGCAACAGGCGTTTATAGTGATTGTATACCGACACGGAAAGGAAACGTTTTGCATCATCCTGTCCAATGACGTATTGATCAAGGAATTCTTTTATTTCTAAAGGTTTCGGAAGTTCCCTCAGGTTCAGTTTCGTTGCAGCGCCACTCCTTTTTGCTCCACCCAGCGCCTCCTGAGTGATCTCATAGGCCTGAGTGGCACAACTATCACAAATGTAGCCGTTCATTCCCGTAATCAGAAATCCGACTTCATCTTCCGTACGCCCACAGAAACTACACCTATTTTTGTTTCTTTTTGAGTCTGCCATATTTATTTTTTAATCAACACTTCATCTACCATGCCATACTCTTTGGCTTCCTGCGCCGTCATCCAGTAGTCACGATCAGAGTCTGCCCAAACTTTATCGAAAGGAGTATGAGAGTGGTCAGCAATAATAGTATACAGTTCCTTTTTCAGCTTCTGAATTTCACGTGCCGTGATTTCAATATCCGAAGCCTGTCCCTGTGCACCACCCATTGGCTGATGTATCATTACACGAGAGTGGGTCAGCGCCGAACGCTTGCCTTCTGCACCTGCCACCAGCAACACTG
Organism: Bacteroides sp. MSB163; assembly: GCF_036416795.1. Lineage (NCBI taxonomy): Bacteria > Pseudomonadati > Bacteroidota > Bacteroidia > Bacteroidales > Bacteroidaceae > Bacteroides > Bacteroides maternus. The sequence goes on from NZ_CP143867.1 coordinate 435,276, forward strand.
CAGCCATACTTGCTGCCATACCTGTACAGATAGTAGCCACATCGCTCGTGATAAACTGCATTGTATCATAGATACCCAATCCCGCATATACGGAACCACCCGGTGAATTAATATAAATAGAAATATCTTTACCCGGTTCTACCGAATCCAGATACAGTAACTGCGCCTGTAAAGTATTAGCGGTATAATCGTCAACCTGTGTACCAAGGAAAATGATGCGATCCATCATCAAGCGGGAGAAAACGTCCAACTGGGTTACATTGAGTTGACGTTCTTCCAGGATATAAGGATTTAAATACCCGGCTTGTGATTTAATCACATCGTCCAACACCAAGCTATTCATACCTAAATGCTTGGTAGCGTATTTTCTAAAATCATCCATATTACTTTCTTTTTTAGGTTTAGTAAATTGAAATGCAAAGAAACAAAAAAGAACACAGAGACACAAAAAAACACAGAGTTATATGATATAAGACTCTGTGTTTCTTAATGTTTTTAAACTGTTTTCAGAATAAAAAAGCTTATTCAAACATCTTATTGAATTCTTCTGCAGAAATTGTTTTGTTTTCCAGCGTCACCTGAGACTTCAAAGCAGAAGCCAATTTAGTTTCAACAACACGGTTTACCAAACCTTCAACGCTTTCTTTCTTCTTCAGCATTTCTTTTGCATAGTTTTCCAGAAGATCTTCAGGAACACTCATCATACCATATTGTGCGAACTGTGCACGGGTAGCTTCCTTAGCCATATTGACTACATCTTCCTGTTCAACCTTGATATCGTTAGCTTTCACCAACTGTTCCTTGATCAGGTGCCATGTCAGTTCTTCGATACTCTTATCATAGTTGTCTTCTACAAATTTCTCGTCTTTGTCCTGGTTATTCATGCGCATGATGCGTTTCAGCAATGCATCAGGGAATTCCAACTTGCCAACTTTCTCCATCAACATCTTACGAGCGTCGATCAGAAATTTATAATCAGTGTCTGCTACAAACTGATTAGCAATTACTTCTTTTACTTTAGCACGGAATTCTTCTTCAGTCTTCACAACATCTTTACCACATACCTGGTCGAAAATTTCCTGAGTCAGTTCACCTGCTACAAAACGAGTCACTTCTTCTACCTGATAACTGAAGTTAGATTTCATCTCAGCGGCTTCTTCTTTATCGATCTTCAACAAAGAAGACAGTTCAGCTGCATTACCATCCCATGCAGTATAAGGATTGAATACGAGTACATCATTTACTTTTGCATTGGCAAAGATAGCTTTTTGCTCATCATTCTTCATGTAAGACGGCATCATTACAGCTGCTTCTACCTGAATGCCACCTTCTTTAGTATTGCCGTTTTCATCCAATTCAGCCAGCAATCCCTTCAGCATATCGTTATCTTCGTAAACGTCCACTTGTTCGTACTTACCATTACGTTGTGTGTAAGCCTTCACCTGATTGTTTACCATATCTTCGGTAACGTCAATCAAATAATACTCAACTTTATCTTTAGCGCTTACTTCAGCTTTGAATTCAGGTGCCAGAGCAATATCGAAAAGGAATTCGAATTCTTCCATAGTATCGAAGTCAATATCCGGTTGCTTATCTTCATTTGGCAGCGGTTCGCCGAGAATAGATACATTATTATCTTGAATATACTTATATACAGCTTCTGAAAGTGCCTTGTTTACTTCTTCAGCAATAACAGATTTGCCATACATTTTCTTCACCAGACTCATTGGCACCATCCCCGGACGGAATCCCGGAACCTGAGCTTTCTGACGAAGATTTTTCAATGATTTATCAACTTTTTCCTGATAATCGGCTTTCTCAAGCTTCACAGTAAGCAGAGCGCTTACTTTGTCAATGTTTTGTAATGAAACGTTCATTCTGACAATTATTTATTTGATTTATACTTTGTTCCAATCTCAAATGAGGGTGCAAAATTAGCGTTATTCTTTCAATTATCAAAAAAACATTGCTGAATTATTTCTTTATAACAAAAGGAGAGATTAGTTATCACTAAATCATACTCCCTGTATTGTTTAATGAAAACATAATTATGATTATTCCCCATAAACTACAGATCGTAATTATATTAGGCATTTAGCTTCAGAATCGGAATAAAAAGCAAAAAAACAGAAAGAAAATATGGAAAATCCGAAATAATTATGTTTCTTTGTTGCGGAATGGTAATACATTAGTTCTTAGATTTTCAGTACATGGTTTTTACTTCCGTTTTTCATGAAACGCTTTTGTAAACTCTCTGTTGTTGTGATCCTTTTATTATAGTTACCCTTCCAAGAGAGTTTTATTCATTTATTTATTTTACATTTTCATTATGAACATTTACGTAGGAAACCTTAACTACAAAGTTAGGGAATCAGACCTCCAAAAGGTCATGGAAGATTACGGTGCTGTAACCGCAGTCAAATTTATTAAAGATCGCGAAACCGGTCGTTTCAGAGGTATCGCATTTGTAGAAATGGAAGATGCAGCAGCTGCAGCTAAAGCTATTGAAGAACTCGATGGAGCCGAATATTTTGGCCGTAACATGGTAGTTAAAGAAGCAAGACCTCCGAAATACTAATTATACAGGAGAAAAGAAAACAAGTCCGCCTGCACCCTTTCAGAAAGAGAGCAGGCGGACTTTGTTTTTAGTGATTAGGAATAGATGATTAATGTTGCACTAATCACTTACCCCTAATCACTATTTCATAAAGTCTTTGCGACGCAGCACAAAGCTATTACTCAGGTATTTTTCACGCACAATTTTATTTTCTGCTAATTCTTCCGGTGTCCCCTGGAACAAGATTTTACCTTCAAACAACAAATAAGCACGGTCAGTAATACTTAATGTTTCCTGCACGTTATGGTCAGTAATCAAAATACCAATATTTTTATCTTTCAGCTTCCACACAATCTGCTGAATATCCTCTACCGCAATCGGATCAACTCCTGCAAAAGGTTCATCGAGCATGATAAACTTAGGATCAATAGCAAGACAGCGAGCAATCTCCGTACGGCGGCGCTCACCACCCGAAAGTTGATTACCCTTATTCTTACGCACTTTCTGCAAACGAAACTCCGCAATCAGACTTTCCAGTTTTTCTTTCTGATATTCCAAAGGCTTATCTGTCATTTCAAGTACCGAAGCAATATTATCTTCCACACTCATTTGGCGGAATACGGATGCTTCCTGTGCCAGATATCCGATTCCGGTTTGCGCACGCTTGTACACCGGATATTTCGTAATATCCAGATCATCCAGAAAGATACGTCCCTCATTCGGCGTAATCAATCCAACGGTCATATAGAATGAAGTCGTTTTACCGGCACCGTTCGGTCCCAGCAAACCTACAATCTCTCCCTGCTTCACATCTATGGAGACGTGGCTCACTACTGTACGTTTACCGTACTTTTTCACCAAGTCTTCGGTGCGAAGCACCATTTTACTTTCTTCCATATTCTTTCAGTTACAAACTGTCAAAACCACAAGTGACAAGCTTGTCACTCACACATTTTGCGGCAAATGTAGCAATTATCAGCTGAAAATGGGCTATATTTGCAGACAAAATAGTTAAGAGTCATGATAAAAGCACTTAAAACTGTCGGAAGATACATCATGTTGATGGGGCGTACTTTTGCCCGACCAGAGCGTATGCGTATGTTCTTCCGTCAATACATTAACGAAATGGGGCAACTCGGCGTGAACTCTATCGGCATTGTGTTGCTGATTTCGTTCTTTATCGGCGCTGTTATCACCATACAAATCAAGCTAAATATCGAAAGCCCGTTTATGCCGCGTTGGACGGTAGGCTATGTGACGCGTGAAATCATGCTATTGGAATTCTCTTCCTCCATCATGTGCCTGATATTAGCGGGAAAAGTAGGTTCCAATATCGCTTCAGAGCTGGGAACCATGCGAGTGACACAACAGATCGACGCACTGGAGATCATGGGAGTTAATTCAGCCAATTACCTGATATTACCCAAAATTTTTGCCATGGTCACCACCATCCCTTTCCTGGTGACGTTCAGTATCTTTGCCGGTATCATCGGAGCCTTTGCCACATGTTGGTTCGGTGGCATCATGTCGGCGGTAGATCTGGAATACGGTTTACAATACATGTTTGTGGAATGGTTCATCTGGTGCGGTATTATCAAATCATTGTTTTTCGCTTTTATCATTGCCAGTGTATCGGCCTTTTTCGGTTATACCGTCGAAGGCGGTTCTATAGAGGTAGGCAAAGCCTCTACGGACTCTGTGGTATGCAGCAGCGTACTTATCTTATTTGCCGACTTAATATTAACTAAACTCTTAATGGGATGATTGAACTGAAAGGACTTTGGAAATCATTTGAAGGCAGGGATGTATTGAAGGATATCAACGCCACTTTTGAGAACGGAAAAACGAATCTCATCATCGGACAAAGTGGTTCAGGGAAAACAGTACTGATGAAATGTATTGTCGGACTACTGACGCCGGAACGTGGTGAATTATTATACGATAACCGAAATTTCCTCGCCATGGGCAAGAAGGAAAAGAAAGCATTGCGCCGAGAAATGGGAATGATTTTCCAAAGTGCAGCATTGTTCGATTCCATGACTGTATTGGATAATGTGATGTTTCCATTAAACATGTTCAGTAACGATACATTCCGCGACCGTACCCGCCGTGCTATGTTCTGCCTGGACCGCGTGAATCTGGCAGAAGCAAAGGACAAATTTCCGGGAGAGATCAGTGGTGGTATGCAAAAGCGCGTCGCCATTGCCCGTGCCATTGCTCTGAATCCTCAATACCTGTTCTGCGACGAACCAAACTCTGGTCTGGACCCAAAGACGTCGCTCGTCATTGACGAACTGGTACACGACATCACGCATGAATATAATATGACCACCCTCATCAATACTCATGATATGAACTCTGTTATGGGAATAGGTGAGAAAATTATCTATATCTACGACGGATATAAAGAATGGGAAGGCAGTAAGGATGATATCTTCACCTCTAGCAACAAGAAATTGAATGACTTCATCTTTGCATCCGATCTCTTCCGTAAAGTAAAGGAATTGGAAGTACAAAACATAGAGGGATAAGCCGCTTAATCTCATCCATCTGTCATAAATAAGAGCGTCCGGAGATATCCCCGGACGCTTTTTTCTCATAAAACCAGTTAATAGAATTGACATATATCCTCACGACATACTTTGATTGTCCCTATATCTTCATGAGAAAACATGAAGAACAATTTCAATTACGCAACAAAGATAACCAAAATATATCAATAAAAAATCACGGAAAACCGTTACTTATTGAATTTTCTATAAATCAATCCAGCTTTATCCATCCTTGTGAAACAGCCTTGACTACCATATCTATTGCATTTTTCGCCCCAAATTTACTAATAAGCCTCTTGCGAAATGTTTCTACAGTATTTTCTGAAATTTTTAATAGCACAGCAATCTCATGCGTATTCATTCCTTTGGCTACAGCTTCCAGAACATCGCGTTCGCGCCGTGTCGGAGCATCTTTGGGTTGTAAACCTGATGATGAAGAATTTAACTTTTGCAATATAGAAGCAAAACGAGGACAAGTATAGCTCTCTCCCCTCAGCACACTGCGAATAGCTACCACCAGTTCTGCATGAGCTGAAGATTTCAGAATAACCGCATTTACTCCGCATTGCACTAATCGGTTCACCATCCATATCTCCTCATGCATCGTATTTACAACAATCCTTGCCTGGTCATTCAACTCACGAATTTTGGCAATCAATTCAAAACCTGAAATATCGGGAATACTGATATCCAGAATATATACATCATAATCACGCTCTTCAATCAACTTTATAGCCTGCTTTCCAGAAGTCACTGCATCTGCTACTATTACTTCCGGCATCTTATTCACAATTTTGCAAATACCTTCTAAAATCAGGCTATGGTCATCCACTACCAATAATTCCGCTTTCACATTCTTTTCCATTGCTCGATTAGATTATTACATTTACTCTCAGCCGGGTTCCTTCACCCGGAGCAGAAGTCAGTTCAACTTTAGCACCAATCGTTTCAGCCCGTTGCCAGATGGTATGCAAGCCAATACCTTTGGTTTTCTTGCTCATATCAAACCCTTTTCCGTCGTCTGTAACAAGTATGGAAAGGTTCTTGTTTTCCAGTGCTAACTTCACCTGTATACGGGCAGAGCTGGCATATTTCACTGCATTGCTCACCGCTTCCTGAACAATACGATAACATTCAAATCCAACAGCTTTAGGAATTATGTTCCAGTCGACATTTTCTGTAGAGTGATACTCCGCATATATATCCTCCGGTAATGCCAAATGCAGCACATAGTCTCCCAACATCTCGTCGAGCGTAGCATACTGGAAAGCGGGTGGCATCAACTCATGCGAAAGAGTTCTCAACCTCTCGCGCGTATTGCTCAATAGTCCCAACTGTTCACTCAAATCCGAACTTTCCTCACCGGAAATAGTACGAATATTCATTTCAAGCGCAAGCAAACTGTTACACACATCATCGTGTAATTCAGTCGCCATACGTTCACGCTCACTCTCCAAACCATCAATGTATTTTCGTGTCAAGCGCTGCTCAGTCTCTTTCTGAAGTTCCAGAAACTCACGTTCTTTTTCATTAGCGGCATTAGCCAACACAGCGATCCTTGCCCTTTGGCGTTGACGTGCATAGAGAGAACCTAATAATAGAATTCCCAACAGTGAAATTACTGATCCTACAATGATACGGTGACGCAACATATACGTCTCCTGCTCCAACTGTTCCCGCCTCAAAGTAACGATCTCCAGTTCTTTCTCTTTCGTCTGATATTTTACTGAATACTCAGATAGCTGTTCGGTCTGTTCAGTATGAAAGGCTGAATCACGCAGCGCATAGGCTTGGGTCAGATACTCATAGGCCTGAGATGAGTTGTTCGTAGCCAGATAGCAATCTGCCAACCGCTTATAATGTTCATAATCACGGGTATCCTTGTAGCCACTACGGAGCATATCGATTATTCTCCGATAATAAACAATGGCTTCCGCATAATTTTTACTCTCTTGCAATAAACCCGCCTTCGCCTGATAATATCGGAACCGTTCCGTATCAGTTTGCATTTCATGTGCCAGCTTATCAAGCTTTTGCAAATAACGCATTGCCTGGTTCAGATTTCCATCCATCCGATAGGCATTCACCAAATAATTATAAGCATCGCACAATAGTCGTCTGTCATTCACTTCTTCCAAAATAGGTATGGCTTTCAATAATGTAACAATTCCCTCCGCACGCATTTGCACCAATCGGGTCTGAATAGCTCCCAAATTGACATAACATGTACCTATCCTTCGTTTATTACCTGTCTTCAAAGCATATTCCACGGCTTTCTCAGAAAAAGGAATCGCATCTCCCGGACGATTCCAATCACAATAAGCCGTTGCTATATTTCCATATATAAAAGCAACTGCATTATGATTTCCACGTAACTCACATAAATGGAGTGCCTGTTCAAAGTTGGCAATGCAATTCTCTAAATCCTTTTTCCGACGATAGATAGTACCTAACTGATTCAAATTTTCAATTAACATGACTGTATCTTTATCAGCAGCAGAACGCTCGCTGGCACGGATAGTATAAACTAGAGCAGAATCCGTCTTCCCTTCAAAAAGAAACGAGCTGGCATAATTTGTCAACATGGTACGGCATGCCTCTCCTGCCTCCGATAAATCCTCTCCGGCTTCCAACCCTTTACGAAAATAGTAACGTGCGGAATCATAACGAGCATCCACATTATAATAATACCCCATATCACAACAAGACTGGCTTATTGCAAATTTCAACCCCGCTTTTTCAGCCAGAGCAATAGCTCTCCGCTTTAAGGCATATCCCCGCTGGAAATCTCCCTTGATGAAGTGTCCCTCACTTGCCCAAATATAATATTCTACGAGTTGTTCCGGCTTCTTGCTTTTCGTAGCCAACTGATGAATAGAATCTGCATATAAAAGAAGTAATTCAGGATTTTCTTCCGTTTGGTAGAGATATTTACAAACTCCGACATAGCCCTCCATATCTCTGCTTTGGGCAGCCTTTTGTTGAAGTACACGTAAATCCGACTCATCCGCAGCCCATAGCATACCTATGGACAGGAACAAGCAACATCCCAATAACCACCCGTAGCGTTTCATCTAATCCTTTTTTTCTGTTACCTAAGCAAAAATAAATATTATATTCATACTAACCTATTTTTTGTTTGCATTTCACTGATAAAACACAAAAAACCGCCCGATTTATAACTAAATCAAGCGGTTTCATTTCAATATCTTAAAGCCCTGACAATCCTACTTCTGACGGATATAGATGTTTATCGGAGTTCCGGTCAAACTCCACTTCTCACGCATCTTATTTTCCAGGAAACGTTTATAGGGTTCCTTTACATACTGCGGCAAGTTAGCGAAATACACAAAAGAAGGTACCTGCGTATTAGGCAACTGCGTAATATACTTAATCTTGATATACTTGCCTTTGGTTGCAGGAGGTGGATACGCCTCAATCAAAGGAAGCATTTCTTCATTCAACCGGGCAGTAGGAATACGCGTCATACGATTATCATACACTATACGCGCTTCTTCCAATACCTTCAGAATGCGTTGTTTGGTCAATGCCGAACCGAAGATAATAGGGAAATCAACAAACGGAGCAAAACGACTACGGATAGTATCTTCGAAAGTCTTCATTACCTTCACAGTTTTGTCCTGTACTAAATCCCATTTATTTACTACCACTACCAAACCTTTGGCATTTTTCTGTATCAGTGAGAATATATTCAAGTCTTGACTCTCAATACCACGGGTAGCATCCAACATAAGGATACACACATCAGCGTTCTCAATAGAACGGATAGAACGGATTACGGAATAATACTCCAAATCTTCATTCACCTTGCTCTTCTTACGGATACCAGCAGTATCTACCAGATAAAAATCAAAACCAAATTTATTGTAACGTGTATAGATAGAATCACGTGTTGTACCGGCAATCTCCGTCACAATATTACGATCTTCACCTATAAAAGCATTCACAATAGAAGACTTACCTGCATTCGGACGTCCCACCACTGCAAAGCGGGGAATATCTTCATCCAGTATTTCGTCAGCTTCTTTCTTGAATGTACCAACAATCAAGTCCATCATATCACCCGTTCCACTACCCGTCATAGCCGAGATACAGTAAGGATCACCCAATCCCAGCTTATAAAATTCGGGAGCATTGTATTGCAGTTCTCCGTTATCGGTCTTATTGGCAATCAACAATACCGGCTTTTGAGTACGGCGCAGAATAGCAGCCACCTGCATATCAAGGTCAGTTACTCCATTCATTACATCTACCACAAACAATATTACGTCTGCTTCATCCACAGCCATCAATACTTGTTTGCGTATCTCTTCTTCGAAAATATCGTCAGAGTTCACCACCCATCCACCGGTATCTACCACGGAGAACTCCTTCCCCAGCCATTCCGATTTACCATACTGGCGGTCGCGTGTTGTTCCTGCTTCTTCGTTCACAATCGCCTGACGTGTTTTAGTCAAGCGGTTAAATAAAGTAGACTTTCCCACATTGGGGCGTCCTACGATTGCAACTAAATTTCCCATAGTTCACTCTCATTGTTTTTGCGACTATCCCAGTCGTATGAATATTCTAATCCAGTTGATAACCAAAATTGCGCAACTCTTTGTCCGAACTACGCCAATCCTTATCCACTTTCACAAATGTCTCCAAGAAAATAGTCTTTCCGAAGAACCTTTCCAAATCACGGCGCGCCTCAGTAGCCACTTTTTTCAGTGCCTTGCCCTGCTTACCGATAATAATTCCTTTCTGCGAATCACGCTCTACATAAATCACAGCATTGATATGTATCTTCTTCGCATCCTCCTTAAATTGTTCCACCACTACCTCTACCGAATAGGGTATCTCTTTGTCATAATATAATAGAATTTTCTCGCGGATAATCTCATTCACAAAGAAACGCGCCGGTTTATCCGTCCATTGATCCTTGTCGAAATAAGGCGGCGAATCCGGCAATAATTCCTTCACCCGCTTCATCACATATTCCACATTGAATTTCGTAGTTGCGGAAATCGGAATAATTTCTGCATTAGGCAACAATGCTTTCCATGCTTCCACCAGCTCCACCAATTTCTCCTGATTCGACAAATCGATCTTATTGATAAGCAGCAGGACAGGTATTTCCATACGTGCCACCTTTTCTATAAACTCATTATGCTTATCAGGCGTCTCAACCACATCCGTCACATATAGCAAAACATCCGCGTCCGCCAATGCCGAGGTAGAAAAATTCAGCATAGACTCCTGCAACTTATACTGTGGCTTCAGCACGCCCGGAGTATCCGAGAATACAATCTGCATATCGTCCGTATTATAGATACCCATAATGCGGTGGCGAGTTGTCTGCGCCTTAAAAGTAGCAATCGAAATCCGCTCACCCACTAAGGCGTTCATCAGCGTAGACTTACCTACATTCGGATTTCCCACGATGTTTACAAAACCAGCTTTATGCATCACATTCCTCTATTTTAGTTGAGACAAAAAAACGCATCGAAAATAGGATGCGTTTTTTCTTATTTATTAACGTAACGTTGTTACTGTTTTTTTCCATCATATCCCCACTTCACATAAACGGCTCCCCAAGTAAATCCTGCACCGAATGCCGTAAAGATCAAGTTATCGCCTTTTTTAAGTTTATCCTCGAAATCCCACAGGCAAAGCGGAAGCGTACCGGCACTTGTATTACCATAACGTTCTATATTAATCATTACCTTTTCGCGAGGAACTTCCAAGCGGTGAGCTACTGCATCAATGATGCGCAAGTTCGCCTGATGAGGAATAATCCAGTCGATATTATCCTTAGTGAGATTATTTCTTTCCGCAATAGCCACACAAGCGTCCGACATATTGGATACGGCATACTTAAATACTGTACGACCTTCCTGATAAAGAAAGTGCATGTGATTATCCACTGTGAAATAAGAAGGAGGACATACAGAACCACCGGCCTTCATATGCAAGAAAGGTAACCCTTTACCGTCTGTTCTTAAAATAGCGTCCATGACACCAACATCCTCAGTAGTCGGTTCCATCATAACCGCAGCTGCCCCGTCACCAAAGATCGGGCAAGTAGCACGTTCGGTATAATCCACCATAGACGACATTTTGTCACCACCCACTAAAATAATTTTCTTATATCTCCCCGAACGGATAAAATTAGCTCCCGTTTCCAACAAGTACAAGAAACCACTACAAGCAGCCTGTAAGTCAAAAGCAAAAGCATGTTTTAATCCAAGCTTATCACATAGGATAGAAGCTGTAGAAGGGAAATGATAATCAGGAGTAGTAGTAGCGACAATCACCAGATCAATATCATCAGGATTAGAACCTGTACGCTGCATCAACTGCTTTGCGGCTTTACGAGCCATGTACGAAGTTCCCAACCCTTCTTCATTCAAGATATGTCTTTCCTTTACTCCGATACGGGTCATAATCCATTCATCATTGGTATCCACCATTCTTGATATCTCTTCATTCGTCAAGATATAATCGGGTACATATCCGCCGACTCCTGTAATTACTGCATTTATTTTTTCCATTAATCCTGCTTAAGTTAATGAATACCTAAACAACGGTAGTCTAAAAAGGTTTGTGCTTACAAATCTTTTTAGACATCCGGCATTCAAGTATATTCTTTATCAGGCTGCAAATTAAACAGCAGCTTCTTTCTCAATAGCAAGCTTGCCTCTGTAATATCCGCAAGCACCACATACAGTGTGATATACATGCCATTCACCACAGTTCGGGCAAATTGCCAATGTAGGAGCTACTGCCTTATCATGAGTTCTTCTCTTTGCAGTTCTTGTTTTAGACTGTCTTCTCTTAGGATGTGCCATTTTTTTTAATCTTTAATTGTTATCTAATATTTTCTTTAATTCGTTCCAGCGCGGATCAATCTGAGTTTCCTCTACATCACCTCCCGGCATTGCATCTTCACCTTCAATAAAGATTTCATCTTCCGCATCATCTTCGTCCGCTTTCGTCCGCAAATGCTTATGCAACTTACTGCTCACTGCCTTGTTACACTTTCCGGGAGCATGTACATGCTTCATCGGAATAGCCAATGCAATAAACTCATACATAAACCATGCCACATTGATCTCTCCTTCTTCTTCGGGAATCACAATGAGGTTATCACCTTCTTCAGCATACTCATGACCGAACTTCACCATCAGCTTATCTGTAGAGCTTACCGGTTGTTCCATATCATCCAGGCAGCGGTCACACGGTACCCATACCATTCCATCCGTCTGGAAGTTCAATTCGAAAGCACGAGATGTTTTCTTTACAACCAGCGTAACATTAACCTTACCCTTTTGTACTTCTGGTCCATCAATGTTAGCAAAGAAAAGGTTATCCAGTACAAACTCATACTTACAAGAGTCTGCCTGCATGCCTTTCAAATCAATTTTGTATTTATCAAACTTTCCCAAAGCTTCTTTTATTTATTCGGGCGACAAAGATACAAATAATTATCCTCATAATGTAGAAATTAGCAACGAAATATTCATTTTTTAAGCTCTATTCTGAATATCGTCCCCTTATTGATCTCCGATTGCTTCACAAAAATGGATCCAGAATGATACTCAACCACAATCCTTCGTGCTAATGAAAGGCCCAATCCCCATCCCCTTTTCTTAGTGGTATATCCAGGAGCAAAGACCGTTTCAAAATATCGTTTGTCAATTCCTTTCCCCGTATCTGCCACATCAACACACCAATATCTTGACGTTTCCTGCACCGAAATAACCAATACTCCTACTCCACCCATTGCATCAACAGCATTCTTACAAAGATTTTCTATCACCCATTCAAACAGAGCAACATTCAGCCGCACGGGGGAAAGTGAATCGGGTACATGGGTACTGATTTTCACTTTGTCTGAAGTACGATGGGCTATATAATCCGTCACCCGTTCCAACAGAGCTTTTAAATCAGCATCCTCCAGCTCAGGGATAGAACCGATTTTAGAGAAACGATTAGCAATCATCTGTAAACGCTCCACATCTTCCGCCATAGCAGGAATCAAATCATCCTGTGGATATTGTGTCTTCAGTAATTCCGTCCATGCCATTAGTGAAGAGATCGGAGTTCCCAGTTGATGGGCAGTTTCCTTGGATAACCCAACCCATACTTTATTCTGTTCCGCCTTTTTAGAACTCAACAAAGCAAAGATAGCAATAAGAACAAAAATAAGTACTACCGTTAATTGAACATAAGGATAAACAGCCAACCGGGTAAGCATAAGGGAAGGTCCATAATATACACTCAGATAATCGCCATCGCCATTAAGATCTATGCGAATACAGTTACTTTCACGGTTAAAATCACTCAGTTTTCTCTTTAAGGAGGCTATTGTATCAGCCGAAGACAGTTTTATATTCCTATATGTCTGTACATCCTCATTCTGATCAACCACGATTACCGGAATAGTATGATTGGCATTCAGAACTTTCAAGACCATAGTCAAATCCGTATTTCCATCTGCAGTTTGCAAATTCTTCATTGCTTCCGCCCACACTTCCATACGTACTCGTTCTTCAGCAGATAAATCGCTTATCAGAGAATGTGAGACATAAAGAGAGGCAACAGCTATCACCATGGCAGCTAATACCAACCAGAATTTTATCGGATGGATTTCCTTTATAAAGCGCATTATATATAAATAAGATGTAAACTTACGGTATATAAACGTAAATGCCAAAGAAATATTATACCTATAAACACAAAAAGCCTCCATATCATTTCGATATGGAGGCTTTCCTTCAAAAACGGCGACTACCTACTCTCCCACTTGACGCAGTACCATCGGCGTGACCAGGCTTAACTTCTCTGTTCGGAATGGGAAGAGGTGGAACCCTGATGCTATAGTCACCTGAAATAAGTTAGACACGATGTAAAAAGCAAAGTTAGAAAACTGAACGTATATATCCGCCATACAAGGCAAGGACCAAAAGTCAACGGGCAATTAGTAATGCTCGGCTATGATGTTACCACCTGTACACCTGCATCCTATCAACGTTGTAGTCTTCAACGACCCTAAGAAATCTAATCTTGTGGCTGGCTTCGTACTTAGATGCTTTCAGCACTTATCCAATCCCGACTTAGATACCCAGCAATGCACCTGGCGGCACAACTGGTAAACCAGAGGTCAGTCCAACACGGTCCTCTCGTACTAGTGTCAGAGCCACGCAAATTTCATACGCCCACGATAGATAGAGACCGAACTGTCTCACGACGTTCTGAACCCAGCTCGCGTGCCACTTTAATGGGCGAACAGCCCAACCCTTGGGACCTTCTCCAGCCCCAGGATGTGACGAGCCGACATCGAGGTGCCAAACCCCTCCGTCGATATGAGCTCTTGGGAGGGATCAGCCTGTTATCCCCGGAGTACCTTTTATCCTTTGAGCGATGTCCTTTCCATACAGAAACACCGGATCACTATGCTCTAGTTTCCTACCTGATCGACTTGTGAGTCTCCCAGTCAAGCGCCCTTATGCCATTACACTCTGCCGACGGTTACCAATCGTCGTGAGGGCACCTTTAGAAGCCTCCGTTACGTTTTTGGAGGCGACCACCCCAGTCAAACTACCCACCAAACAGTGTCCTCGCAGCGCGAGTTAGAACTCAAATAACCAAAGGGCCGTATTTCAACAGCGGCTCCACAAATACTGGCGTACCTGTTTCAAAGCCTCCGGCCTATCCTACACATCAATTACCCAAATTCAATGTTAAGCTATAGTAAAGGTTCACGGGGTCTTTTCGTCCCATCGCGGGTAATCGGCATCTTCACCGATACTACAATTTCACTGAGCTCACGGTTGAGACAGTGTCCAGATCATTACACCATTCGTGCAGGTCGGAACTTACCCGACAAGGAATTTCGCTACCTTAGGACCGTTATAGTTACGGCCGCCGTTTACTGGGGCTTCAATTCAATGCTTCTCTTGCGATGACATCTCCTCTTAACCTTCCAGCACCGGGCAGGTGTCAGGCTGTATACTTCATCTTTCAATTTGGCACAGCCCTGTGTTTTTGTTAAACAGTTGCCTGGACCGATTCTCTGCGCCCCGCCTCGCAGCGGGGACCCTTTATCCCGAAGTTACAGGGTCAATTTGCCTAGTTCCTTAACCGTGAATCACTCAAGCGCCTTAGTATATTCAACCCGACTACGTGTGTCCGTTTGCGGTACGGGTACCTTAAAGATTAAGTTTAGCGGATTTTCTTGGGAGTATGTTTACATGCGCTATTGGATTGTTCCGAAGAACGCTCCATACTATCAGGTTCGACTCTCGGAGCGGATTTGCCTACCCCGATCAACATCTACACCCTTCAACGGACTATTCCGTCAGTCCGCGGCACTGTCACGCCTCCGTCTCCACGTCACTCCTTAAGGTAGTACAGGAATATTAACCTGTTCTGCCATCGGCCTCACCGTTCGGCTGAGCCTTAGGACCCGACTAACCCTGATCCGATTAGCGTTGATCAGGAAACCTTAGTCTTTCGGCGAGGGGGTTTCTCACCCCCTTTATCGTTACTTATACCTACATTTGCTTTTCCACACGCTCCAGCAAAGCTCACGCTTCACCTTCAACGCGGAGTGGAATGCTCCCCTACCGATGTATAAACATCCCATAGCTTCGGTAAATTGCTTATGCCCGATTATTATCCACGCCAAACTCCTCGACTAGTGAGCTGTTACGCACTCTTTAAATGAATGGCTGCTTCCAAGCCAACATCCTAGCTGTCTTAGCAATCTGACTTCGTTAGATCAACTTAGCAATTATTTCGGGACCTTAGCTGATGGTCCGGATTGTTCTCCTTTAGGACATGGACCTTAGCACCCATGCCCTCACTCCTGATATAGAACTAATACGCATTCGGAGTTTGTCAAGACTTGATAGGCGGCGAAGCCCTCGCATCTTATCAGTCGCTCTACCTCATATTAGTATAAATCAAGGCTGCACCTAAATGCATTTCGGGGAGTACGAGCTATCTCCAAGTTTGATTAGCCTTTCACCCCCACCCTCAGCTCATCCGGAAGCTTTTCAACGCTTATCGGTTCGGTCCTCCAGACAGTGTTACCTGTCCTTCAACCTGGCCAAGGGTAGATCACTTGGTTTCGCGTCTACTCCTTCCGACTATCCGCCCTATTAAGACTCGCTTTCGCTTCGGCTGCAGATCTCAAGATCCTTAACCTTGCCGGAAAAAGTAACTCGTAGGTTCATTATGCAAAAGGCACGCCGTCACAGCTAAAAGCTGCTCCGACCGCTTGTAGGCGCATGGTTTCAGGGACTATTTCACTCTTCTGTTCGAAGTGCTTTTCACCTTTCCTTCACAGTACTGGTTCGCTATCGGTCTCTCGGGAGTATTTAGCCTTACCGGATGGTCCCGGCAGATTCACGCAAGATTCCTCGTGTCCCGCGCTACTCAGGATACCACTAGGGTTAAGTTAGCTTAGTATACCGGGTTATCACCGTCTATGACTGAACTTTCCAGATCATTCTACTCACTAACTGTCGTCCCACGACGTGGTCCTACAACCCCATACATGCCGTAACACATATGGTTTGGGCTGTTCCCCGTTCGCTCGCCACTACTAGGGGAATCATTATTTATTTTCTATTCCTACAGGTACTAAGATGTTTCAGTTCCCTGCGTTCGCCTCCATCATTAGATGGATAATATCTCTTCAAGATATTGGGTTGTCCCATTCGGAAATCCGCGGATCAAAGGTTATTTGCACCTACCCGCGGCTTATCGCAGCTTATCACGTCCTTCATCGCCTCCGAGAGCCAAGGCATCCGCCATGCGCCCTTACTTACTTTTAGTCTTACCTAGCCGTATGGCTCGATATATACTTTCAGCTTGTTATAACTTTACTTTTTTTTGTACATCATGTCAAAGATCGATTACCTAGAAAAGGTAGAGTGGAGAATAACGGATTCGAACCGTTGACCCCCTGCGTGCAAAGCAGGTGCTCTAGCCAGCTGAGCTAATCCCCCCCTTTTAATTACGAATTACTAAATAACAACTACAAGTCCGAACGGAGTAATTTTTATTCATAATTTGTAATTACTTAAAGAGTAGTCCCAGGCAGAGTTGAACTGCCGACCTCTACATTATCAGTGTAGCGCTCTAACCAACTGAGCTATAGGACTGTCAGTCAAACCCTCGCCTTGCGGCTCGGCTTCTTCTTTCTCTTATATTATATAAACAACTACGCGTAGTCCAAGAGGTTCTAATGGAAGTATCACAAAAGAACCAACCTCTAATATTTGTTTCAATCGTTTAATTGAATTTGAGCGCCGCTCCAGAAAGGAGGTGTTCCAGCCGCACCTTCCGGTACGGCTACCTTGTTACGACTTAGCCCCAATTACCAGTTTTACCCTAGGCCGCTCCTTACGGTTACGGACTTCAGGTACCCCCGGCTTTCATGGCTTGACGGGCGGTGTGTACAAGGCCCGGGAACGTATTCACCGCGCCGTGGCTGATGCGCGATTACTAGCGAATCCAGCTTCATGGAGTCGGGTTGCAGACTCCAATCCGAACTGAGAGAGGCTTTTGGGATTAGCATCACATCGCTGTGTAGCTGCCTTCTGTACCCCCCATTGTAACACGTGTGTAGCCCCGGACGTAAGGGCCGTGCTGATTTGACGTCATCCCCACCTTCCTCACATCTTACGACGGCAGTCTCTCTAGAGTCCTCAGCATGACCTGTTAGTAACTAAAGATAAGGGTTGCGCTCGTTATGGCACTTAAGCCGACACCTCACGGCACGAGCTGACGACAACCATGCAGCACCTTCACAACTGCCCGAAGGAAGATCTGTTTCCAAATCCGTCAGTTGCAATTTAAGCCCGGGTAAGGTTCCTCGCGTATCATCGAATTAAACCACATGTTCCTCCGCTTGTGCGGGCCCCCGTCAATTCCTTTGAGTTTCACCGTTGCCGGCGTACTCCCCAGGTGGAATACTTAATGCTTTCGCTTGGCCGCTTGCATTATATCGCAAACAGCGAGTATTCATCGTTTACTGTGTGGACTACCAGGGTATCTAATCCTGTTTGATACCCACACTTTCGAGCATCAGCGTCAGTTACAGTCCAGTAAGCTGCCTTCGCAATCGGAGTTCTTCGTGATATCTAAGCATTTCACCGCTACACCACGAATTCCGCCTACCTCTACTGCACTCAAGAAACCCAGTATCAACTGCAATTTTACGGTTGAGCCGCAAACTTTCACAACTGACTTAAGCTTCCGCCTACGCTCCCTTTAAACCCAATAAATCCGGATAACGCTCGGATCCTCCGTATTACCGCGGCTGCTGGCACGGAGTTAGCCGATCCTTATTCGTATGGTACATACAAAACAGTATACATACTGCACTTTATTCCCATATAAAAGAAGTTTACAACCCATAGGGCAGTCATCCTTCACGCTACTTGGCTGGTTCAGACTCTCGTCCATTGACCAATATTCCTCACTGCTGCCTCCCGTAGGAGTTTGGACCGTGTCTCAGTTCCAATGTGGGGGACCTTCCTCTCAGAACCCCTATCCATCGATGTCTTGGTGGGCCGTTACCCCGCCAACAAACTAATGGAACGCATCCCCATCGGTTATCGAAATTCTTTAATAACAAGAAGATGCCTTCTCGTTATACTATCCGGTATTAATCTTTCTTTCGAAAGGCTATCCCAGAATAACCGGTAGGTTGGATACGTGTTACTCACCCGTGCGCCGGTCGCCATCAGTCTATTGCTAGACCATGCTGCCCCTCGACTTGCATGTGTTAAGCCTGTAGCTAGCGTTCATCCTGAGCCAGGATCAAACTCTTCATTGTAAAAGTATTGTTATTACTAGTAAGAATACTAGTGATTTTGCTCTGTTCAGGACGCTCGGTTTATTAAAAGTCTTCAAATTACCTATATATATAAGTTACTTGACGGTTCTTTTTTTTATACCCAGAATGTACGCTTGGTTATTAATTATTCATTACTAACCATTGTAGCATTCTGCTCTTGTACTACTTGTATTGTTTATGTAAATTCTTCAAAGATCGCTTCTTTTCAAAACTGCTTTTCTTTTCAGAAAGCGGATGCAAAGGTAAGAACTTTTAAGCATATCTTCCAAATAATTTCAGAAGTTTTTTTTCTTTTTTCTTTTTCTCGTCGTCTCTCTTTGCGAAAGGGAGATAAAAGAGGAAAGAGAAAGGAGTTCTTAGCAACACCGGTTTCCTAATCAGCAAGTCAATTATCGATTGCCTTCGTTTGGAAAGCGGGCGCAAAGGTAAGAACTTTATCACATATCTTCCAAATGTTTCCGGAAGTTTTTTTTCTTTTTTCTTTTAAAATGCTGTATTCTTGGTTGGAATTAAGCCCAAAGAAAAGAAAAACGGTGGAGTTCCTACGCCGTTTCTGTCAGAATGTCAATTGCAAGGCTTACCGTCTCTTGGAAAGCGGATGCAAAAGTAGGGCATATTACGATTCAATCCAAATATATCTATCACTTTTTCACCATATTTCTGAAACAATTTCGTAAATGGCTGATTGATAAGGATGTTGTAGAACATAATTCTGAAAGAAAGGATGAAAGAAGGGGAAGAGGATACATTATTATATATACGTGCGCGAAATGTGCGCGTGAACAGAGGCGGGAAAAAGCACAGGGAGAACCTTAAAGCTGAGGATTGGAGGTATAAAGCTAAGGTTTGAGAACCTAGAGCTGAGGTTTAGCGAGGTAAAGTTGAGATTCATTTTTGCGGAGTTGAGGTATGGTTTTGTAATGATGAAGTTGGTACACTTGGTACAGAGGTTCACCGGCTCCTTTTCCTCACACACACGTGCGCGTATAATTAAGGTGTGAATCCCCACCACTCAGCCACCACCACCGATCATTCCTCACCGCTTATCCGACTTTGTATAAGTTCCATTTCCATCTGCGCTTTCCAACAGACCGTATTTCGCAAGTGCTTCAGCCAAATGGAAGCGGAGGTAATGGCGAGATCCCATAGGGCTTGAATTCCTTCTTCTGCTCCTCGGTGAGGCGAAGCGTGAAAGCTCCGCCCATGACAGCGGATTACTGTCATTTGCCACATTTTCCTCTTGAGCGTCCACCTTACGCGCGTGTGTGAGACGAAAGAAGGGCTGTACCAAGTGTACCAACGTCGGATGGAATTTCGGCTTGATCTTTTATACCGCACAGTTCGGCCAGATGGAAGGCGGTACTTATATGCACATCGTTGTGTCAGGTTGTCAGCGCATTGCTGAATAACTTTTCGGCTACCTGCGGATTATACTTTGATGAAAGGCTGATGCTATGGAATTCACAGGAAGTACAGAAGCAGAAATCATTTAGATTCATCCCGATGTCCCACTACTATTCCCATTAGTATGCAGATACCTCTGCATGACAGATAGAATACGTCTACTAAATTACTGGTTGACTCCATACTATCCAGATGAACACGACAAAACGGAAATCGAAAAGAAATGAGAAAGGATAGCCATTGCAAATTTTCTTTACCGGATGAGTGGCAAAAAGAAGATTTCACTGCGTATATAACCTTAGAAAATGAAGAAAGAATGTGTGTATCGAACTCGAATACCTATGGAATGGAGGGTGTATCAAAGAAAAGCTGATGAATTTCCAGGAGGTAAAAGAACTGAACCAAAAGCGAGATTTCATCACTAGTACAAGAAAAGAGCTGCCACGGAACACCTCCCGGGCAGCTCTCCTTTCATTGAAGTAAAGTAACAGAAAGAGAGTATGATACAGTTTTAATTCTGTCCGCCTCCCAACGCTTGGAATAGGTTAATTAAGCTTTGTATTTCGGTAAAATGATTAGCAGTCTGCGACAATTGTGCGCTAAGTAATGTCTGCCGGGCTGTGAGTACTTCCAGATAAGTGGTATTGCCATGCTCCATCAACAAGGAAGTACTTCTCAGGGCGGTTTGTAAAGAAGCGACCTGTTTATCCAACAGAAGTTTCTTGCCCTGACTGGTCTGATAAGCCGTTAAAGCATCGTTCACCTCGCTGCCTGCATTGAGCAAGGTTTGCTGGAAGCCAAGTGCGGCTTCTTCCTGCTGTGCACGGGCAATGCGATACTGGGCAACTACCTGTCCGCGGTTGAAGAGCGGTTGCGTCAACGATCCCACAGCAGATGCCAGAAACTTGCCCGGATTGAGTATCATCACACCGGCAGAGTTCGTCCAGCCGGCACTTCCACTTAAAGTAATGGAGGGATAGAAAGCCGAACGGGCCTTATTGGTACCATAGAACGCTGTTTCGAGTGAACGCTCGGCACTGCGGACATCGGGACGACCGGAAAGCATCTGCACCGGAATACCTACCGAAAAGTCGGCGGGGAACTGCTGCTGTGCCAGACTACCACGTTCATAATGACGGGGTGTTTCAGCCAACAGAAGGGCAAGACTGTTCTCTGCCTGGTTAATTTGCTTCCTCAAGTCGAGCACGGAACCCTGTACCTGATAGTACGTCGCCTCCATCTGCGATACGGCCGATTCATTCGCCATTCCGGCATTCATCAGGGCACGAGTAGACGCCACGGTTTCTTTCCACGCTTCTTCCGTTTGCCGGGAAATGGCAAGTTGCTCGTCGAGCATCAGCAGCGTATAATAGGTATTGGCTATCCCAGCTATCAGTTGGGTACGGACAGCCTGACGATAATCCTCACTTTGAGCATAAAGAGCTTGCGCCTGTTTCTTGGCATTGCGCATACGGCCGAAGACATCCAACTCCCAACTGGCAGTGACGGGCAACGAATAAGTTTGCGTTGCCTTTTGCGTATCAAAGCTACTCACGGTTCCCTGCGGAGCAAGAGCAAAGGCAGGCAGGAAAGCAAGTTTGGCAGACATCAGTGTTGCCTGTGCTTCCTCTACACGAAGCTGGGCAGACTGATAATCAGTATTGGCCTGCAATCCCAGTTCAATGAGGGATTGCAGATAAGGATCAGTGAAGAGTTCCCGCCAATCCATATTGCCCAGACTGGCGGTGTCTTCGGCCACTACTTCCCCGCCATAAAGCTGGTCGGGGACGGAAGTAACGGGCTCGTATTTAGTATAGATGCCACAACTGCTCAGCAGCAGGCCGGTGACAACTAATGTGATGATTTGCTTTTTCATTCTTCAGTATCTTTAATATGTTTCCTAGAATTGATTTTATCAATAATGCACCATAAAATAGCGGCAATGCAATATGCTATCAATTGCTCTACCCAAAATATATATCCTTGATACATCATTCCTCCTTTTATTTATTACCCCGTTCAGCTTCGCTCTTCTCCTTCTCAAGCAACACTTGTACGTCTGCTTCTTCCTCCATCGGTGGACGAATCTTCTCCTGCAAGAATTCAAAGATGATATAAAAGACAGGTACTACGAACAGCAATGCCAGTGTACCTACAAGCATACCTCCTACAACACCCGCACCCAGCGAACTGTTACCATTGGCACCCGCACCGGAAGAGAACATCAACGGAAGCATACCAAAAATCATTGTCAATACTGTCATCAGGATAGGACGCAAGCGGACCTGCGCGGCAGAATAAGCAGATTCCACGATACCCATTCCTTTACGGCGACGCTCTATGGCGTATTCCGTAATCAGGATAGCCGTCTTGGCCAGCAAGCCAATCAACATAATCACACCTGTTTGCAGGTAAATGTTATTCTCCAGCCCGAGCAACTTGGCAAACAGGAACGATCCCATCAATCCGAACGGTACGGAGAAAATAACGGCAAACGGCACAAGGAAACTTTCGTAAAGACATGCCAGAATCAGATAGATAAGGAATACACAAATGGCATAGATGAAAATAGTCTGTGCGCCACCGCTACTTGCTTCTTCACGTGCCATACCACCATATTCATATCCGTAGCCCGTAGGCAAAGTCTGTTCGGCTACCTCTTCAATCACCTTCTGCACTTCACCGGACGAGTAACCTTCGGCAGGATTTACATTGGCAGAGATAGAGCTATACAGGTTGAAACGATTGGTAGTTTCCGGTCCCAACACTTTCTTCAGTGTTACGAACTGACTCACCGGAGCCATTTCCGTACCATTCCGTACAAACATATTGTCCAGAGACTGCTCGTCCAAGCGGTATTCAGGCGAAGCCTGCATCATCACGCGGTATACTTTACCGAACTGGTTATAGTTGGAAATGTACGCACCACCGCAATAGCTGCCCAATGCATCGAGCACTGCTCCCGGAGAAATACCGGCACGCTTACATTTAGCCGCATCCACTTCTACTGATACCTGCGGGAAATTAATGGCATATGCCGTGTAAGCCATAGCTACTTCCGGACGCTGATTCAACGCACCGAGGAACTGCATTACCGACTGGTAGAATGTTTCCATATCGCCACCCGTCTTGTCCTGAAGGTTCAGTTCGAGGGAGTTACCCATACCATACCCCGGAATCATAGCAGGCTGGAAACTGAATATCTGCGCTTCCTTAATACCATAGAACTGTCCATTGAGGCGGGTAACCACAGCATCCGAACTGTGATCCTTTCCTTTTCGTTCGCTCCAGTCCTTTAAACGCACAATGATTGTACCATAAGAGGTTCCCTGACCGGATATAAGTCCATAGCCTGCTACGCGGGCATAATGTTCTATTTCGGGCGTATCCCGGAGGATATCTTCCAGTTTATCCATTACCTTCGTTGTTTCATCAAGCGTGCTTCCCGGTGAGATACTGACGTTCACCATGATGACACCCTGGTCTTCCTGAGGAACAAGTCCCGTTTTGGTAGTGCTCATCAGATAAACCAACAACGCGATAGCGGCTATCAATGAAGTCCATACCATCCAGCGGTGGCGGATGAAGAACATCACACCTTTCTTATATTTACCCAGCACGGCATTGAACGAGGCATTGTAAGCTGCGCGTACCCGTCCATTAATACTCTTGGCACTCTTGGTCCCGTCCGACGGGCGCATCATGATAGCACACAAAGCCGGGCATAGCGTCAAAGCCGAAATCATGGAAATACCGACAGCAGTTGCCATCGTGATACCGAACTGTGTATAGAATACACCGGAAGTTCCTCCCATAAATGTTACAGGAATAAACACTGCCATGAATACACAGGTACAGGAAATGATAGCCATCGTCACATCGCCCATCGCATCTTTGGTAGCGAGATAAGAAGATTTGTATCCGGCATCAAATTTGGACTGCACCGCTTCCACCACCACAATGGCATCGTCTACCACCGTACCAATGGCAAGCACCAGTGCAAACAGTGTCAGGATGTTCAGACTGAATCCCGCAGCCACCAGGCAGGCAAACGTACCTACCAGCGACACTATGATGGATATGGACGGGATGAGTGTACTCTTCAAGTCCTGCAAGAAGAAATACACCACCAAGATAACCAGGATAATAGCGATGATTAATGTTTCTACCACATTGTGGATAGATGCGAAAAGGAAGTCGTTGGAGCTCATCATCGTGACGAACTCTGTTCCCTCCGGCAGACTCTTTTCCATCTGCTTCATCTGGGCAGTAATTTCCTTATTCACAGCGGTTGCATTGGAACCTGCCGTCTGGAATACCATGTAAAGAACCGCCGGTTTGCTATCCATCTCACTGCGGAAGCTATAAGTCATCGTACCCAATTGTACGTCGGCCACATCTTTCAGGCGGAGTACAGAGCCGTCTTTCTGCGAACGGATCACCGTATTCTGGAACTCTTCCACACTCTTCAACCGTCCGCGATACTTCATGGTGAACTGGAAGACATTCTTCGAACTCTCACCCAGCGAACCGGTAGGAGCTTCAATGTTCTGCTCACCCAGCACGGCAGTAATATCCGAAGGAACCAGTGCGTATTGTGCCATCCGTTCCGGCTTCAACCAGATACGCATACTGTACGTATCACCCAATTCCATTACATCCCCTACCCCCTCTACACGTTTGATTTGAGGCAGTACATTGATGTCCAGATAATTGGCAAGGAACGTCTGATCATAACGCCCGTCGTTGCAGACCAAAGCACCAATCTGGAGGAAACTGGTCTGACGCTTCTGCGTACTTACACCGATTTTGGTTACCTCGGCCGGCAGTAAACCCTGTGCCTTAGCTACACGGTTCTGCACATTCACTGCCGCCATGTCCGGGTCCGTACCTTGCTTGAAGTAGACCTGTATAATAGCAAGGCCGGAGTTGGATGCCGTAGAAGTGATATACATCATATTCTCCACACCATTGATACTCTCTTCCAGCGGCATGATGACGCTATTCATTACCGCCTCGGCATCGGCACCCGTATACTGGGCACTTACATATACTGTGGGAGGTGCAATGTCCGGATACTGCTCTACCGGCAGCGTAAGGAGCGAAATAAGCCCTATGACCAGAATCAGCACGGAGATGGAGATAGCCATCACCGGCCGCTTTATAAATACATTTCCTTTCATAATTTGTCTCCCTTCTTATTTTACTTGTGTGCCCTCGCGCATTAATCCGGCACCTTCCGATATAATTTCATCACCGGATTGTAATCCGCTGAGCACCACATATTCGCGCCCGTCGCTTATTCCGGCTACAGTGATCAGTGTAGAGACTGCTTTGCCGTCCACTACCTTATATACCACAACTTTGTCCTGCATCTGCACAGTGGCTCCCTGCGGAATGGCAATGCAATCCTTATAGATGCTGGGCACCACTACCGTACCGGATGCTCCGCTATGAAGCAGGCGTGATTCGTTAGGAAATACCACGCGTGCCATTACAGTGCCCGTCTGACGGTCGATAACTCCACTAATGGATTCTATGACACCTTTCTTATTATATACCGAATTATCATTCAGTATCAGTTCCACTTCCGGCATGTTCTTCAGAGCTTCATCCATGCTACCATACTGGCGTGTAAGGGCAAGTAACTGATTCTCAGTCATGGAAAAATAGACATACATGTCCGAATTGTCACTGACCGTAGTCAATGGATACGGCAGGTTGGCACCTACCAATGCACCCACGCGATAGGGTAATGCACCCACTACTCCGTCACTGGGGCTTTTCACCTCAGTATAGGAAAGATTGTTGCGTGCGTTCACTTCCTGGGCTTCGGCCTGCGTCAGCTGTGCTTTGGCGGTGAGATAGGTATTCTCAGCCGTTTTCAGACTGAACTCTGAAACCACTTTCTGTGCATACAACTCTTTATTGCTGTTGTAGGTGAGTTCGGCAGTCGCCATTGCAGCACGTGCGGCTTCCACATTAGCAACGGCAGTCTTGAGCGCAGCCCTGTAGGGAATCTGATCGATAACGAAAAGCAACTGTCCACGGCGCACCGTCTGCCCTTCAGTCACGCACAGTTTTTCGATAGTACCCGACACTTGCGGATAGATGTCAATGTCCTGCCGTCCACGGATAGTGGCCGAATACGAAGTGGAAAGCTCTTTATCCGCCGCTTTTACTTCCATTATTGCATAAGAAGGTTTCACTCCCGCATCCGTTGCCTGTTTGCAAGATGCCATCCACACTGTACAACCGACAATCCCTATCAGCCGTAACCATTTTTTGTTCACTGTAATCATACTTACTCTAATTGTCTTTTTATTAAAACTGGGACAAATGTAGGAGAAAGGAACAAAGCCATAGTGATCAATTTTCCCCCAAGAATGTCCCATTTTCATTATTTGTCACTTTTAAAGCTAACTAATTATCAATAAGCATCATATAGAACAATATTAAAGGATAATAGGACATCCTGTTTTCCCCATAATTTACCAACTTTGCAAAAAGAAAAATGAAATAATATGGAAAAAGAGAACATTAAGACCGTAACCATAGAAGACTTTAAGAACAGTCAGCATATTCTTGACTATATAGATGATGACTTTGCTATAGTCAACAGTCTGGATGGAATACCTTATAGTAATGAGGTTGTCAGACTGGAATGTTTCCTTATTGCCGTTTGTATAGAGGGGTGCATACAACTGGATGTCAATAACCGGACTTACCAGCTACAGCCGGGCGACTTACTGCTTGGCCTTCCCAACACCATTATCGGACACACATTGATGAGTCCTAAATATAAGATAAGGCTTGCGGGATTCTCCACCCGATTCCTGCAACGTATCCTCAAAATAGAAAAAGATACGTGGGATACTGCCATCCATATCCACAACAATCCGGTGAAATCTGTGAACAGGGAAAGTAATAACACCATTTTTAAACACTATGGAGACTTAATCCTGGCGAAAATTAACGATGAACCCCATTGTTATCATAAAGCGGTGGTGCAGCATCTGTTTGCCGCTATCTTTTGCGAAATGATGGGTTACCTCAACAAAGAAATCGCCGATTCGGAGAAAGCCAAACTATCGAAAGAGGGCATCAAGCAGGCCGACCATATTCTACGGAAGTTCATGGAACTGCTGTCGAAAGACAATGGTATGCACCGCTCAGTAACTTACTTTGCCGATGCACTTTGCTATACGCCCAAACACTTTTCGAAAGTCATCAAGCAGGCATGCGGGAGGGCTCCTCTGGATTTGATAAATGAGACTGCGATAGAGCACATCAAATACCGACTGAAGCATTCGGACAAGTCTATCAAAGAGATTGCGGAAGAATTCAACTTCCCAAATCAATCTTTCTTCGGGAAATACGTTAAAGGACACTTGGGGACATCACCCATTCGCTATCGGAGCACAAAAGAGGAATAATTTTCATTTCGGTATAGAAATGAGATAAATGATTTTAGCCTATGTATTCAATCTCTTAGACGCAAATGACACGGATTTAAAGGCTGCGCTGTCACATCAATAAATAAAAAATCTGCGTCATCCGCGTCATCCGCGTCTAAAAAATAAATCAGCACTTCATTCAAAACCCGTCAGAAACGCGTAAAACCAGAGCTAAGTCAGCCTCATGAAGGAATACGTAAGTCGCTGACTGGATGAATGGTTGGTGTTCCACCTTGCTCAGTCGTAGTGGAACGCTCATTCAGTCGTTATGGGAAATGCTTTCTGTCGTTATGGGAAATAGGTTCAGTCGTTATGGGAATGTACCTCTGTTATTATGGGAGCATCCCCCGATGCGGACTTGGATACGACTCACTAAATAAATATTTACCTCAAAACCGAAAAGAAATGAGTTTTCACCACAGAGTAACACAGAGTATCACGGAGTTCTATTCTTTTGATTTCAATTTGATTAAACTCTGTGAGACTCTGTGGTGGATTAATTCATAACACTCCTAAAAGAAACGAATAAGAGCTTTTTCCGTTATGAAGTAAAACAGCTTTTATTGAATCTATTTGCCCACTTTATTTGTTACTTATCTGAACAATTAGTAACAATCCCCGATTATGAAATATAAATCCTTGTCCTTATTAATTATAGTATTGTTTTCTGCCTGTACGCTCGGAGCACAGAATCGTAAGAAAGTAGGAATAGTATTGAGTGGCGGCGGCGCCAAAGGAGTAGCGCACATTGGAGCACTGAAAGTGATAGAGGAAGCCGGTATTCCGATAGACTATGTAGTGGGCACCAGTATGGGCGCCATCGTGGGCGGCCTGTACTCCATAGGCTACACCCCGCAACAACTGGACAGCATTGTCAATGCACAAGACTGGAAATATCTGCTTTCCGATGCCCTTGATCCGGAAACCACACTGCTGAGCGAAAAGCTAAGAGAAGAACAATATCTGTTGTCTGTACCAATTGCAGGGAAATCGGCACATGTATCCGATGCCGGAATTATTAAAGGAAGAAATATCTCCCGGCTACTCTCCGAACTGACAGTGGGATATCACGACTCAATTTCTTTCAACCGGATGCCTATTCCATTCGCCTGTGTATCGGACAACATCGTGAATGGCAGCAAAGTCGTTTTCCACAACGGTATTCTGGCAACTGCCATGCGCGCCAGTATGTCCATTCCGGGAGTATTCGCCCCTGTTTATCTCAATGGCATGGTATTGGTGGACGGCGGACTGACGGATAATTATCCCGTAGACATTGCCCGGCAGATGGGAGCGGAAATTATTATCGGAGTCGATGTACAAAATCCGTTGATGAAAGCGGATGAGCTGACAAGTATGTCGAATGTACTCGGGCAAATTCTGAATCTGGTGGGAGAAGAGAGTTACAGGAAAAATGTAAAGGACAGCAATATCCATATTCAGGTAGATGTAGACGGTTATTCAGCGGCAAGCTTCAACCACGAGGCATTGGATACCCTGATGCGCAGAGGTAAAGAAGCCGCCATGAAAGACTGGGGTAAGCTGATTGCACTGAAAAAAGAAATAGGTATCCGTGCGAATTACCGGCCGGAATATCCCGGGCCGTTCAAAATACCAACACAGGCTATACTGGATACGATACCTTCCGTAGCACAAATCACTCCCCATGAAAAGCCAGTCAATACGATAAATATTGGAGGACGGTTTGATAATGAAGAACTGGCAGTATTGTTATTGAATGCGAGGGGTTATTTCGGAGTACAGAAGAAATCGCAATTAAGCCTCACTACCCGGTTGGGAAAGCGGACCTTTGGAAGGCTTGAATATACTTACTCACCACAAAAAAGCTGGAATATAAATACAGGATATCAGATAGGATACAATGATTTTAATCTTTACGAAGAAGGTAAGCGACTGATGAACCTGACCTACGTGCATCACATGGCTTGGGTCGGATTCACGAAGAGCTGGTATAAAATGCTTGTTAAGGCGGGAATCCACTTCGAGAAGTTCAATTACCATGACTGGCCCTCGGGACCGGACGTTTCCATTACGAGATCCAGTGACAAGGCTTTGCTCAGTTATCAGGCGAGTATCATGTACAATAGTCTGAATAATCAGCGATTCTCTACTCAAGGAATGGAATGGGAAGCAGCGTACAGACTCTATACAGATAACATGGTGACGTATGGTTCGAACAGTCCCGTGTCCGTATTCCAAACTCATTGGAGCGGATATTTCTCACCGAACCGGGTGTTCACCATAATACCATCGGTGTATGGAAGGGTAGTTGGGAAGAATACGCAGTCATTGGCCATATCCAACTTCGTGGGCGGTAATGTACCGGGACGGTATATGGAACAACAGATTCCTTTTACAGGTATCAATCACATCGAAATAAGTCCGGATGCCATCTTGACAGGAATGTTGGGAGTCAGGGCAAGAACTTACAAGAATCAATATATCATAGTTCGGGGCAGTTACGGGCGGATAGCCAACAAGATAGAGAATCTATTTGGCGGAACAAATACACATGGATTGGCAGGCGGCAGTATAGGGTATTGCTACAATAGTATCATAGGGCCTATCGAGGCGGAACTCAACTATTCCAATCAATCAAAGAAGTTGGGATATTATATTGGAGTGGGATTTACGTTTTAACGTTATTCTTTCGCCTCCTCCTGTGGAATGCGGATAGCTGTGTACAGCTCCAGTACAGCAGCAACCGTCAGACATACAATCCATTCGTTTCCATGAGTAAAGAACATGAATGCACCCGTAAGTACCAGCAGCAACGCGCCGAATATTTGTTGGCGCCGAAGACGCTTCACAGTGGCTCTATTGCTCTTGGAAGGTGAATTGATCTGTGCCAACGCCACCATAGTGGCACCAATCGTATAAACATAGGGAGCAGGCTCCCAACCGGTAATATAGACGGCAGCACCAAACAGCACCATCAAAGCGCCTACAGTAAACAAAGCAGGTATCAGGGATTTCATTTTTCGATGTCTTCTTCAAATACGTAAATATCCTCATTCGGTTTCTTCATCAGGTACTTCTCACGCGCTATGCGTTCGATGGCACCGGAGTCCACAGCCAGTTCATTCAACCGCTCTGTGTTCTCTTCATATTCTGCCCGGTATTTCTCTATCTCATTATTCAAACGGCTGATTTCATTCGCATAGCCCATGCGGCGCACAATGCTGTTCTCGTCCAGAAAACCGACAATAACCACAAACACCACAAGCGTAATCAGATATTTACGCCTGCAGACAAAGGCCCAAAGTGTCGCTAATTTATCCATTGATAAACAAATTAAAGAATGAAAGAATTAATTATTAAAGAAGCCCGGGAGAGATTCTTCGCCCACAAAGATAAGAGGAATAACTGAGAAATTCCTTTTTTTTGTGTACATTTGCACAAATTGTAACGGACAAGAATATCCCAAATCATGGAAAACTATATCGTATCGGCACGAAAATACCGCCCTACCACCTTTGAGTCGGTAGTGGGACAACGTGCCCTGACCACTACGCTGAAGAATGCCATTGCCACCGGCAAACTGGCACATGCTTACCTGTTCTGCGGTCCGCGCGGCGTGGGAAAAACCACTTGCGCCCGTATTTTCGCCAAGACCATCAACTGTATGACTCCCACGGCTGATGGAGAAGCGTGTAACCAATGCGAATCATGTACGGCATTCAACGAACAGCGTTCATACAATATTCATGAACTGGATGCCGCGTCCAACAACTCCGTAGACGATATCCGCCAGCTGGTAGAGCAGGTACGCATTCCGCCCCAGATAGGTAAATATAAGGTATATATCATCGATGAGGTACACATGTTGTCTGCCTCGGCTTTCAATGCTTTCCTGAAAACGCTGGAAGAACCGCCTCGCCACGCCATCTTCATTCTGGCTACTACGGAGAAGCATAAGATTTTGCCAACCATCCTTTCCCGCTGCCAAATCTATGATTTTAACCGTATCGGTGTGGAAGACACCGTTGCCCATCTGGCATACGTAGCGTCGAAGGAAGGAATTACCGCCGAACCGGAAGCACTGAATGTGATTGCCCTGAAAGCTGACGGTGGTATGCGTGATGCCTTGTCTATCTTCGACCAAGTGGTCAGCTTTACCGGCGGACACATCAGCTATAAGAGCGTAATCGAGAACTTGAATGTACTAGACTACGAATATTATTTCCGGCTAACAGATCATTTTCTGGCAAACCAGGTCAGCGATGCTTTACTGCTGCTGAATGATGTGCTGAATAAAGGATTCGATGCCAGTCACTTTGTAACAGGACTGTCTTCTCACTTCCGCGACCTGTTGGTAAGCAAAGACCCCGCCACACTGGCATTGCTCGAAGTAGGTGCCAGCATTCGCGAACGTTACCAGTCTCAGGCACAGAAGTGTCCGTTGCCCTTCCTTTACCGGGCTATGAAACTCTGCAACGATTGTGATCTGAACTACCGTGCCAGCAAAAATAAGCGCTTGCTGGTGGAACTGACTCTGATTCAGGTAGCCCAGCTTACCGCCGAGGGGGACGATGCAGGCGGTGGGCGTGGCCCTAAACAATCTATCAAACCCATATTCTCGCAGTCTGCCGCCGCTCAGCAGCCACAGGCCGCAAATGCTATGCCCCAACAGCCGGCTACAACCGCTGCTCCGGCACAGCCCCGACCTGTACAACAAGCTCCCGCAGCCCAGGCTGCCCCTCTCTCGCCGGAAGTTCAGCAAGCTTTTAGCTCGCAGACGACCATGCGCCCCACTCCTACTGCCGTATTGATGGCGCAAGGAAAAGAGGAAAAGAAAATACCGGTCATGAAAATGTCCGGTCTGGGTGTTTCCATCAAGCATCCGCGGGCAGACGAAGAGCAACAGAAACGTACTGTTTCCACCGTTCAGCAGAATGTACAACCCGAAGAAGATTTCATCTTCAACGAGAAGGACGTGAACTACTATTGGCAGGAATATGCCGGTCGCTTGCCACAGGAGCAGACTGCTCTTGCCAAACGTATGCAAGTAATCCGCCTGACCATGCTGGATGCGACTACTTTCGAAGTTGTTGTAGAAAATGACATTGCAGCCAAAGAGTTTACCGACCTGATTCCTACCTTACAAGGTTACTTACGTAAACGGCTGAAAAACAGTAAGGCCACCATGACCGTCCGTGTCAGTGCCCCCACTGAAAAGGTACGTGCTTACAGTCGTGTAGAGAAATTTCAACTGATGGCTCAAAAGAACAATGCACTGTTACAACTGAAAGATGAGTTCGGTCTGGAGCTTTATTGATAATCATAAGTAAAAGATTGCATTATTTATTCAATAAATAATTTTGTTTTTTTAGTTTTATCACTACATTTGCGAATAAACTAATAAAATATCTTCTACTTTGAGAAAGATTGCTATTATATCGACAGTGGCTACTATTTTGCTCTTTTCCTTTGCGACGAGAACATACGCTACTCGTACAGACAATGAACATTTGTCTGCATTGCAATCACTTATCAGCAGAGAAATTCCTTACGATGCCAACACACCGATAGACAGCATTATCTCCTGGACAAATCAACTGGCTCCTACTCTGAAATTTCCCCGGACAGAAGAATCCTATTTCACCTTACTCTTATGGCAAGTAAGTGCATACATCATGCGAGGCGACCTCAGTCTGGCAGTAGACCGGGCACGGTATATGTACGAAAGTGCCAAAGATATGAACTCCAACTTCGGTATTGCCCTTGCCAATCAAGCCATCGGTCAGGCATATACTGCCTCTTACATACAGGACAAGGCGTTAAGTTCCTATCTGGATGCCTTGCACCACTTATCCCCGAATAATCCGCAAACTTATCGGCTCCTGGTGAAAATCTCCACTCTTTTGCAACAGATGAACCGACTGGAAGAGGCCATGACGTATGTAAATCCCCTGAACCAGCTTCTGGAACAGCAGCCCGAACATCCGCTCGCCATTCCCATACTCATAGAAAATGCTACTTACTATATTTCCTCGGGAGATCAGCAAACTGCGCTCCGATATCTGCAAAAGGCAGATTCCATATACCAAAACCATACTCACGAACCGGTCCATGGGTTCTCCATCGACTATTATACAGCAGCCTGCTACCGTGCATTGGCAGCAGATGATCATGACAAGCAAAAAGCAGACGAAGCACTTGCCCTTTACAATAAACTGCTCGAATTGGTTTCCGGCAACAAACGTTCCCTGGAGTATCGCTCCATTTCTGCCGAAAAGATATATTTGTATAAATTACTGGGGCGCTTTGATGAGGCTTGCCGGATATATCAGGAGTTATATACCGTTACTGACACCCTCGCTTCGAAAAGTTACATCCGCCAAATAAATGCATTGAAAGCAACCTATCAGATAGATGAACTGAAACTGGGGAATAAAGCACAGGAAAACAGAATTGTACTTGCTTCCATCTTCATAGGACTTGGATTATTGGCTTTCATCTCCATGTTAGCCGTATGGCAAAGAAAACAGAAAAAGAAAGTGGCACTATCCAAGAGAAATCTGGAACAGTCCCGATGGAACGCAGAGAGTGCAACGCGCGCAAAAAGTGTATTCTTGTCGAATATGAGCCATGAGATACGTACCCCTCTCAATGCTTTATCCGGTTTTTCTGCACTGCTGACCGAAGAAGGACTGGATGATGCCACTCGACTACAATGTACTGAGATTATTCAACAGAACTCTGAACTTCTATTAAAGCTGATAAATGATGTGATTGACCTGTCGAGCCTGGAATTCGGTAAGATGCAGTTCTCTATTGGAGAACATGATGCAGTAGCTATCTGTAGAAATGTTACTGACACAGTGGGTAAAGTGAAACAAACACAAGCGGAACTGCTGTTTGTAACCTCACTGGAAGAACTGAAAATAGAAACAGATGATTCCCGGTTACAGCAAGTGTTGATAAACCTGCTGATCAATGCAACTAAGTTCACAGCAGAAGGTGCCATCACACTGAAACTGGAAAAAAAATCGGATGACATGGCTCTATTCTCCGTTACAGACACCGGTTGCGGTATCCCGAAAGAAAAACAAGCTCATATATTTCAACGTTTCGAGAAGTTGGATGAGAACGCACAAGGAAGCGGACTCGGATTGTCTATCTGCCAACTAATTATAGAGCACATAGGAGGCAGGATATGGATTGATCCGGACTATGACGAAGGTTCCCGTTTCTTATTTACACACCCCATACGCCAGACAAAAGGCACACAAAAAAAGGAGGGTCGCACATGATAAAGCGTCTGATTATAGCACTGGCATTAGGCACTGGAATTTTATTCACCGCCAATGCCCAAAATAGCGCCGTTAAAGACAGCCTATTGCGCATTTACGTCACTGCGCCGCACGACTCTATGCGTCTGGATGTACTGCATGACATTGCCCGCCTGGACCAACAGACACCGGTATTCCTCTATTATGAGAATAAATTGCTGCAAGAGGCTACGGAGCAAAACAACCTGCGTTATCAGAGTCTTGCCACCTATGAGCATATCATCTACTTTTTCAATAAACTGGATCTGAAACGTGTAACGCAGTGGATGAACAGAATGGAAGTTTTGGCAGAGAAACATAATTATTACAATGATTACTTCAAAGCCAAGAAGTTACAGATTGAAATGTATACAATCAACCAGCAGATAGAACTTGCCATCCATGAAGCGAACATCATGTATGATAAAGCTAAAAAACTGAATGACAGCAATGGTATGCGGGAAGCCTGTCTATGCCTCATGACCAGCTACATTGCCACACTACGTTACGAAGATGGTGCAAAGGCCTTGGAAGAGGCATTCCATCTAATGAGTCCGCAAGACAGACCTATGGATAAAATAAATCTGTTGTCGAAGGCTGTGCTGGCTTATTCATTCCTGCATAATAATGAAAAAATGTATGCTTCGCTGGAACAGATGAAAGTAGCGATACAAGACTTAATAACCGCCACACCGGCACTCAAGAATGCATACTCAGCCCTATATATGGGAATGGAAACTCAATACGCCCTTTACTATGTCCGCACGGGAAACCTCAAGAAAGCCTGGGAACACCTGCAAAAAGCAGATGAATATGATACCCCTAACACCTTCCTGCCGTATAGAGTATCCCGTCTGCAAGCTTATGCAGAATATTATCGTGCCCGAAAAGAATACGAAAAAGCCTTGGAATCATTGGATAATGCCATTACCCTGACACTTCAGATGTCTTTCCCGGATGCCATACTATATATGGCTATGAAAGCAGATATTCTAGTGGATATGGGGCATCCGGAGGTTGCTATCAACATCTACAAGAAAGTAATGCGTGATAAGGACTCTCTATACCGAGGATTGTCTAATGCGCAAATGGAGCAAATACAGAGCTTGTACAATATGGATAAGCTGGTGCTGAAACGAGAACAGCAACAAGAAAAGATACATTATTTTGTATTGATCGTTATCGGGATTGCCCTGCTGGCACTGATTGCTTTCGTTATCCACATGTACTTCAGCAGAAAAAGATTGCAGAAAGACGAGAAAGAAGTAGCCCGTCTGAGTGAAATAGCTGAGGAAGCGAATGAAGTAAAAAGCCGCTTCCTTGCAAACATGAGTTACAATATCCGTATTCCACTGAATAATGTGGTAGGTTTCTCACAATTGCTCTCTACAGATATGGGATTGGATGATAAAGAAAAACTGGAGTATTCTGAAATCATTCAGGCAAATTCTGCTGATTTGATTCAACTGGTGAACGATGTACTTGATCTCTCACGACTGGAAGCTAAAATGATGAAATTTCAGATACTGGATTGCGAAATGCGGGAAATATGCAACGACCTGATATATATGGCCCGTAGAGACAGTAACGGACATATACATGCCAAACTGGAAAGTGACGTGGAACACCAGATGCTTAGAATGGACGCCAACCGCTTCAACCAAGCTGTATTGAGTATGCTAATTTATCCTGTACCCAACGATACCGATCGTGAAGTGAAGATGCAGCTGAGCAAAGATGAAGAAAATCAATTACTGATATTCCGTATCACAAACAGTCCGCTAGTTGATCCTGCATTTGCCTCCCAGCAAGTTTCCATACGACTAAAAATCAATCAATTGTTATTTGAACATTTTGGTGGTAGCTTTATGGTAAGTGAAAGTGCTGAGGATGGCTATCCCATCACTTTTAGTATCTCCTACAAAGAATAAAACTATTCAAAATAAAAAGTGAGTACAATCATTCGGGAAGTAATTTTGTCGACTGACTGCGTGAATTTCAACAATGATTGGTCCGTAAGATCTTTACGGTCTTTCTTAATAAGGTTTGCCAGTCCGAAACAGAACTTCAGTTCCGGGATTAACTTGAAATAAGGCAGATAGAAATCGCATCCCAATCCTACTTCTACATAACAATCGAAAGGCTTTACCAACAAAGCACCCTGCTTCTTCACACTGAAATCATACGTAGGAGCAATACCCGCCATCAAATAAGGACGGTAATTATTAAAACGTTCAGCAGAAAACTTCAAATCTACCGGTACAGAAAGATAGGCGGATTTCATCGACTGCGAATATTCTTCACCACTGGCTTGCTCGCGGAATACTACTTTCTTATCCCCAAAATGTAATGTCGGGACGAGACGCAAGGAAAGAAACTGATTCAAATAAAGTTCGCCTAGTACTCCGACCGTAAATCCGGGAGAATATTCAGGCACATCGGCAAACCAACTCTGACCATCTTCCGTCACATATCCGGTGTTCACCAATTTATAATCCTGCACATGGATACCTGCCAAAAAACCATAGTGCCACCTCCGCTGATCGATATACGGGCGGTTCTGTACCTTCCGTTTCTGTGCCGAAGCACCGAAAGCAAGGAGTAAAGTAAGGATTATCAGACAAATGCGCTTCACATCCTTAAAACGTCCAAAATGACATTTTATTGCATTTTCCTCCGGTTTTCTCCGCACTATTATTTAGACAAGGTACAAATTAAGGGAATTTAAACAGGTTTGATAACAACTAATCAAGAAAACCATTATTTTTGCCGAACTAATTAGTACTAATAATTTAAAATCTAAAGAAAATGGCTTACGTAATTAATGACAGTTGTGTTGCTTGTGGTACTTGTATTGACGAATGTCCGGTAGGAGCTATCTCTGAAGGCGATATCTACTCTATCGACCCTGAAACTTGCACTGAGTGCGGTACTTGTGCTGATGTTTGTCCGTCTGAAGCAATTCACCCGGCAGAATAATAACAACACCCCAAAAAAGAAAAGCCCGGTTTCAATTATGAAACCGGGCTTTCTCATTTTTATATACTGTCATTTATTTCAGTTCAGCCAATGCTTCCTTAATGCGGCGGATAGATTCCACAATATTCTCATCGCTGGTCGCATAACTCATACGGATACATTCAGGCGCACCGAATGAAGCACCACCTACACAAGCTACATGAGCTACTTCCAACAAGTACATTGCCAAATCATCCGAATTTTCAATCTTACGGTCACCAGCAGATTTTCCAAAGAAAGAATCACATTTCGGGAACAGATAGAAAGCACCCTGCGGTACGTTTACTTCAAATCCCGGAACTTCTTTTGCCAACTTCACAATTAAATCACGACGACGTTCGAAAGCCTTACGCATTTCTTCTACAGGAGCCTGTGTTCCAGTGTAAGCAGCTTCAGCTGCTTTCTGAGATACTGAACAAGGACCTGAAGTATATTGCCCCTGCAACTTATTACAAGCTTTTACAAGCCATTCCGGTCCGGCAATGAAGCCTATACGCCAACCAGTCATGGCATATGCTTTAGATACACCATTTACGATTACCGTACGATCTTTCATTTCGGGGAACTGAGCAATACTCTGGTGCTTGCCAATATAATTGATATGCTCGTAAATTTCATCAGCAATAACAATAACTTGCGGATGTTTTACCAACACGTCAGCCAAACCTTTCAATTCCTCCTGGGAGTAAACTGAACCGGTCGGATTAGAAGGTGAACAAAGAATCAATGCTTTAGTCTTCGGAGTGATAGCAGCTTCCAACTGTGCAGGAGTAATCTTGAAATCCTGTTCAATACCTGCGGTAACAATCACCGGAGTGCCCTCAGCCAACTTCACCATTTCCGGATAACTTACCCAGTAAGGAGCAGGCACAATCACTTCATCACCTGGGTTCACCAACACCAATACTGCATTACAAACTGATTGTTTAGCACCATTGGCACACGAAATTTGTGCGGCTGTATATTCCAGACCGTTTTCCTTTTTCAGTTTCTCCACGATTGCATTACGCAAAGCCGGATATCCCGGAACAGGAGAATAGCGAGAGAAGTTGTCGTCTATCGCTTTTTTCGCAGCCTCTTTGATGTGGTCAGGAGTATTAAAGTCAGGCTCTCCCACACTCAGGTTAATTACGTCAACGCCTTGTGCCTTCAACTCGGCGCTCTTTTGCGACATAGCCAGCGTCGCCGAGGGCGACAAACTGTTCAAACGATCTGATAATTGATTCATTTTTCTATCTATTTTATGGTTGTTGCATAAATTTGGCTGCAAATTAAGCTATTTTCTTTGATATTAGAAAACAAAACAGCAAATTACTTATTAAAATGTAACGTATGTCCCATGCGTTCCTTCTTTGTACGCAGGTAACGTTCATTGTACTGATTCGGGGTCGTTTCAATAGGAACAATCTCTGTAATCTCCAATCCATAAGCCTCCAGCCCCACACGCTTCACAGGATTATTTGTCATCAGTCTCATTTTGTGTACACCCAATTCACGCAGAATCTGAGCACCTACACCATAATCACGCTCATCAGCCAGGTGTCCCAGACAGATGTTGGCATCCACCGTATCTAGTCCGTCTTCCTGCAACTTATACGCTTTCATCTTCTCCATCAAGCCAATACCACGCCCTTCCTGGTTCAGATAAACAACTACTCCTTTACCGGCTTTATTAATCATTTCCATAGCCTTATGCAGTTGTTCGCCGCAGTCGCAACGCTTGGAGCCGAATATATCTCCTGTGGCACAAGAGGAATGCACACGTACCAGAATCGGCTCATCTTGCTCCCACGTACCTCTGAACAGAGCCACGTGCTCCAGACCATTAGATTTCTGACGGAAAGGGATCAATCGGAAATGTCCGTGTTCGGTAGGCATATCTACTTCTACACCTTCTTCCACAATGGATTCTTGTTTCAGACGATAGGCAATCATGTCACGAATAGAAATCAACTTCAGGTTAAATTCGTCAGCCATCTTACGCAATTCGGGCAGACGAGCCATTGATCCATCTTCATTCATGATTTCCATAAGTGCACCCGCAGGATAAAGACCTGCCATACGAGCCATATCAATTGTAGCTTCTGTATGCCCGGCACGACGTAATACACCTTTTTCCTGAGCATACAAGGGGTTGATGTGTCCCGGACGTCCGAAGGTTGCCGGAGTAGAAGCCGGATCAGCAAGTGCCTGAATGGTAGCGGCACGGTCGGCAGCAGAAACACCGGTAGTACAACCTTCCAGCTTATCGATAGTCACCGTAAAAGGGGTGCCCAATACGGAAGTATTGTCACTGACCTGGTGAGGCAAGTCCAATTCTTTACAGCGTGACACGGTAACCGGTGCACAAAGCACGCCACGTGCATGCTTCAGCATAAAGTTTACCTTCTCAGGAGTTATTTTCTCCGCAGCGATAATCAAGTCGCCCTCGTTTTCGCGGTCTTCATCATCCACTACAATCACAAAGTTACCGGCCTTGAAGTCTTCAATCGCCTCTTCTATTGTATCTAATTTCACTTTTTCCATTCTGTATTCTCCTTTATTTATTTAGGTTATTTCAGATTAGTTTCTATTATCTTTTGAATGTCTCCATTAGTCTTGATAATCCGTTCCATATCCTTATTCAACCGGATACGGAATGCCCAGATGCGGAAGTAGAAGAACAATCCTATCGGCACCAACAATCCACAGGCCATATTCAGCCAATAATTACGGAAAGGACGCAAGTGAGCATGAACCGGGATAATAGGATAGTTATTCAATGCATTCAGCAAATGAACAGATTTAGTATTGGACATCTCTTCTACTAATTTCTCAAGACGCTCATTTATATCTTCAATTTCTTCATCGATTGAATCTGCCATCCACAACTTGAAATAGTTGGGAGCACGCTTCAACGCTTTCCTTTCAGCATACGCACGACAATCAGCGGACAGCGCCTGCAAGTCGGCAGGTAAATGAGTATAATCAGGATCGTGTATGATCACCTCTTTACGGAACAGATGGCGCACACTGCGTATACCGACGATCTTCTTAAACCACCCTACATAGGCATCGGCATTCAATACCACAGAGTCATTATTGGACTTATAAGTAAGGAATGCACCCAATGGAGCCAAGATAGCCGTGCTGGTCCACATACCCATCCAGACAACCCACTGTCCATCACGTGCCATTTTATAGCCCGTATTATTAATAATGTAATAAATAATAAAAATAAGAACAGATACCACAACCGGCATACCTAAACCGCCTTTACGGATAATTCCACCCAGCGGAGCACCGATAAAAAAGAAGATAAGGCATGCCACCGAAAGTGTTAATTTCTCATGCCAGGACGTCATGTGACGACGAAGGCTGGTATCTGTCTGCGACATACTATAACTCTTAATACTCCAATCACTCCCCGCACTCTCTGCACGGTTCACAGCAGTAGAGATAATCTTCTGCTTCTGCGACAAGGTAGCCACATTGAAAAGACTATCCACATTGTATTCTCCCAAATGTGCCTGCTCTATCTTCAGCGTATCAGCTTTCTTCAAGTCAGCTGAAATCTTGTAAGTGCCATTCATCGCTTCCTTGAAATAGACACGTCCCACACTGTCATTCTGCACCCTCATGGAGTCAATGCCCGCTTGCAGCATCGCCATATCCTTGCTGTTGGATTGATTGCTCATGATGCCGGCATCCACCATATTAAAATCGGAATTGAACTCAATAATAGCATGCTTCTCCCGAAACGCTTCCCGACGATAAGGCACATTCTTCTGATTCATATTCTGTGATTTCAGGTTTTCAAACTGCTCACCACTATAAAGATGCAAATACAAATGCTGCTTATCAGCCGTCATTTCCAACCTTCCAGAATCAGACTTGATAATCTGAGCATTCTCAAACCCTTTTTCAAAATTATAAATCAGCACATCGTAAAGCATACCCGTTTTACGGTTCTTATGCTTTACATAAAGATTATAGCCATCAATCTCGTCATAGAAAACACCTTCCGGTATATCCAATTCCGGAGATTTCTGCTTCATGGAAATCAGCAATGTCCACAGCTTAGTCTGCGCCTTCGGTCCTATTACATTTTGGAAATAAAAAGAAACGCCACAGATGAAAATGATAAACACAATCAACGGGCGCATAATCTTAAGTAGTGAGATACCTGCCGCCTTCATGGCCAACAGCTCAAAACGTTCACCAAAATTACCAAAAGTAATAAGTGCCGCCAGCAGAATAGCCAACGGCAATGAAGCCGGCACCAATGTCAGGGCGGAATAAAAGAAAAATTGTGCAAGGACACTCATTTCTAATCCTTTTCCCACCATTTCATCAACGTACTTCCATAGGAACTGCATCATGAAGATGAAAAGGCAAATGAAAAAAGTACCCATAAAGAGCATACAGAAGCTCTTCAATATAAATATATCTAACTTTTTTATGCGCAGCATTTTACTCGTTTCATGCAATGAAGACACAAAATTAGCATAAAAAAGGGAGTGTGGAAAATTTTTATATCAAAGTTAACTAAAAACCGCACGTTCTCCGCAGAGTATCTACCTGAGAGTCCCATAACTCGCGCAAATCTTTCACCTCATCCGCCGCAGCGAAATCAGTAACTTCTAGCACGAAATCGTTAGTCAGTTCATTGTTTGTCATCTTTAATTCAAAATATTCCCGCTCATATTCATCATCCAGCCAACGGAAGCGAATAAAAGAGAAAGCCCGCACAGCGATAATCTCTGCGTCACGACGTTCCGTCTTTCCCCAGAAGAAGGTGACAATCTTATCGTCCGACTGTACCCTGTCTGCAAACCAGCCCTCCAAACCGGTGGGGGTACTTATCGCGGACCAAAGAATGCTTTTAGAAGTTGCATTCAAGAGGTATTCCCGATGAATCTTTTGTCTTTCCATAGTTCATATTTGCTTTTTATTGCGGCGGCAAGATAGAGACTTTTTTCTAATTACGGAATATATTTCTCCAAATTTATTCATCCGGCTTGTCCTTTTACCACATAACTCCCTGATACTGTTCTTAAAAGAGGTATATAGAAAGGTTATTTTTCTTTGTATCGTTTCTATTCAATAAATTATTTCGCAGAAAATCTTCACAAATATTTTGGCGATTTAAAGAAAAGCTATATCTTTGCACCCGCAAACAAGAAATGATGGCGGGATAGCTCAGCTGGTTAGAGCGCATGATTCATAATCATGAGGTCCCCGGTTCAATCCCGGGTCCCGCTACAAAGAAGATTTAGACTGTTGAGAGGCTTCCACTCTTGGCGGTCTTTTTTGTTTTTTACCTCAATTGGTAGCAGGTGACGCTATAGGTGACGCTAATTAACGACTTCCTAATTACCTGTTCTGATTTGACATTAAGTTATCATCACAAAAATACGAATAATCTATTTCTTAATGTATAGAAAACAATTAAAAAACAGCAAATGAATTGCTTCAAATGCTGTTCTTCTGAGGGCATAAGAATCACTTTCGTTGATAAGTCATCTTACAATATTCTTCATCTCCATCATCTTGTTTATCATAGTATTCAAGAACCAACTTATTTGAAGTGAGTTCTAATACCTTTAAAGTTATGGGATATTCTTCATCACCGTCATATATAAGAGTAATTGCCTGATTTTTTAATTCCCATTCTCCTGTTCCAAGAGTAGAATTATCCATCTCATATTCGGTAAATGTACCTTCTGCCCTTAAGGTCAAATGCCCAAAGAAATAACATTCTTCCATTGGCTTACCTGCCCATTCATAATTTTCTTCTGGATGATTGACGAATTTCTCCCATACTTCTTCATAAACTAAAGTCCATTGTCCTGCAATATTCTCTGATGTAGGTGGGGTATCTTCATCATC
This sequence comes from Bacteroides sp. MSB163, assembly GCF_036416795.1. Lineage (NCBI taxonomy): Bacteria > Pseudomonadati > Bacteroidota > Bacteroidia > Bacteroidales > Bacteroidaceae > Bacteroides > Bacteroides maternus. The sequence goes on from NZ_CP143867.1 coordinate 479,306, forward strand.
GTCACTGCAAGCCATAAAGTTCACACTCATAATTACGGCAATAATTGCCATTCCAATAAATCTTAATGTTTTCATTTGAATAAATCTATTTGTGCTTCCATGTTCCCAATGGGATAGCATTAATAAATAATACGGATGTGAGGAACACAGCATGAAGCTGCACACCGTTTAAATTGACTGCGACGTCAGAGATAGAATTTCTGTGTTTTTGAAAATATGTATTAGTAGCCAGTGTTCCCTACTGACTGTTATACAATAAGAAAGCGTGGGAACTATCGAATATTACCGTTATGAGGCTCTGGACTGCCCATCTCCAAGTAATAAACAATAGCCCACGCCCTATGAAATTATATAATCTTCCCATAAACATGAGAAGTATATAACAACACATAAGCGTGAGCGTTCTTGCCTACTATCCTTGGAGATTGAAATTGTCCAGATTTCATAACAGGATAATATTTAAAACGCTCTTCGTTAACTAATAAGTCCTTTCAGTGCTAACTCATTAGACCTCTGAAATTGCTGCAAAGTTACGAAAAGTGTTTATAATGGCAAGAACTATTGTTTATTAAAAAGTTGGTGGCTATTTATTCTTCATAACTTTAGGTAGGTAGAAAATTCAGTCCTGCCCATATAAAAGCAAATTTTTGAATAATTCCACCTAACTAAAATTCTATAGTTTATGATTTGATGAACTGATTCTTTATCCGTTGGACTGTAGAGATTCCAATACCTTGCAGCTTGGCAACATTCCTAATTGAATAGCCTTTCTTTAATAAAGCTATGGTGTCTCTGTATTCCTCTTTCTTTCTATCTTCCGTTTTAATACTGCCTTTCCTTCTTCCCAACTTACCACCTTTGGCAATGTAGTTAGCCCTACCACTATTTAAGCGGTATTGTATGTTTGCCCGCTCTATGTTTCCCATCTCTGCCAATAAAGTTGTGAGCATTGAAACAATAGGGTTGACCTTGCCATCTGTCTGTAATGTGTAAAGCCCTAAATTCTGAATATATACAGATACCTTTGCCTCATGCAGTATTTCTAAAGAGCGAAGCACCTGCAAAGTACTTCTTCCCAAACGTGAGAGTTCAGATAGCAATAAGTAATCAACTGAATGTTGGGTGCAATATTCCAAACAGTCCGTTAGAACCTGCCTTTCCTCATTCTTCTTTGCACCACTTATATGTTCTTGGAATACGTTCACGATTTCTATATTCTGAGCAACGGCATACTTCCTTAAATCCTCTATCTGTCTTGTTGTGTCCTGTCTGTCATTATTTGACGAGACACGGGCATAAATTACCGCTTTTGTTTCCATCTTATTCTTTGATTAAAATGATAACAGAAAGAAGCGTGTTCAAACCACTTAAATAGATTTATTTGAACACAACTTCTTTTTGATAACTATTCAGCTTACTTTCCATGCCTTTTTAGTAATGGCAGTAAAAGTACAATTGCAAAAAGCGGAACACAGCCTGTAAACATAGTGACTATTACAAAGAACAGCCAAACTAAAAATTTTATAAAGAACATCTTCTTTGTTTTTAAGTGGTTAATAAAAAGGAGAATACTCCTTTTAAGAATATTCTCCATCACAATCAATCAATAAACCATCTATATTTTTCGTCTCCATGCAAAGCCGCATTTATACCTATTGCCATTTCTGTGGCATTTAGCGACCTGTCAAGGAAACTATCTATATAGCTGTTCTTGTTAGCACCTGTGAGTAAATTGTAGAATTTCCACATAGATAATTCATTACCAAAACTGCCAAAGTTATCATCACTTATATATGCTTTAGCAACACTGTTTATCTGTGTATCTGTCAGTAACATACGAGGCAGTGACTTTTGAAAACCTTGCGGCAATGATTGATAAAGCCGCATTTTGCCTAATAGTTGGCAGAATTGATGTTCTGTCATACTGGTATTACCAAAAGACTGCATCAAGTGTATGTGCTTGGCTGGGTCATACCTATGGAACATTTCCAATACGGCACGGTATAACTCATTGGTGTTGGTTACTTCCAAACAGGTAAGATAACCGTCTGTTGATATACATAAGTTGGTACATACCTTACAGGTAAAGCCTATGAATACCTTAAACCGTTCTGCTGTCTTCTTACTATATAAGTTCGTATGGTTATAAGCTCTAACTCCACCTATGGTAAGAGTTAACTTATTGCCGTTCACAGTCTCGTAAATAGTAGGAATTTCAATCACAAAAGCACATCTTTCGTAATAGATAGTCTTGTCACTCTCTAATAATTGATTGGCTGGTTTATGGATTGCTTCGGGTATTCTGCCTTTAATAACATGAGACACACGAATATCAGGTAGTTCAATCTGTTCACCTTGAAAGAATGTACTTGCAGCGTCTTGCACCGTTTCAATGAATGAAACATGTGATAATGTAGCCTCATTATCCTTTGCGAATACAGGAATAATACAGTCACTCTTTAGATGTTCCAAAGTAGCCTCCATAGTATTGGCTTCAATGAATAACGGTCTCTTTTCCCTTGTGGACTGTTCTTCCATTACTAAAGTGGCATCTTCTGCATACTCACCCAAATTCAATGTTCTTCTGTTCTGTGGCAAATTGCCAATTACTAAATTTCTCATAATGAATTAATTTTTTAATGGTTTATAAATTGATGGAATGAAGAAATAGATATTTCATTTTTCTTCAAGTACTCTAGGGGGGTGTTAGCAAGTACTGGATTCTTGCGCTTATAACTAGCTCAGCACACTTTCTTGTGACTATTCAGTTTATAAACCTATGAGAATTAGCTCTATATATACCTTAGCCTTTAAAGATGGGGGAGAGGGGGATTTATATATAAGTACCTGTACTTTATCGTGTGTATTATTGCTCTGTATCATATATGTGGAGATAGTTACAGCCATTTCAGGACTGGCATCACCATAGAACCATTATTTAAGGAATATACTCCATTTACTTTTTTACCTAATTTTTTCTTTGTAAATTTGTAGTACTTTAGAAAACGAAAATGACATATCTTCAAATAGTCCACATCTTCCAATTATGACTAATATTGAGGATAACTAATTTTTCTCTTGTAATCTTCCATAGATAAATTCATGCCATCAGATAAAAAATGAGCCACACTATAAGCAACTAACTTATAGGGCTTTTTTCGTTTTGTACAATAGCGGTTAAAAGTGGGGTATTTAGACGTGTGCCCCGCTTCCTGCCGCTTATTAATTTTCATTCCTATATGACCCACGTAGAAGTATATACCTATCAAGAACTGCGTAAAATAGCCTTGCAGAACGGTATAAGGGATAATAAAGTCCATATCGGTGTATGGTTACAGACACAAGGCTATCAGAAGCAAAGAATACAGATTAACCACATTAGAAAAACATTTTATTTAAAATCCCATGATTGAGACAAGAATCCCAATAGCACCTGACACAAGTACCACCCTTACAGATGAAACAACAGAACACATTGTTAATCGCAAGGTAACAATCAAAATAGACAGAGATTCTTTAAAAAACAAATATGCAGAACTATACGAGCGATTGGCAAAAATAAAGCTGCCACCCTCTTACAAAAAAAAGAAATAATATGTCAATACAAAAAGCCGTAAGTGGGCACTTTCAGACTGTGCTCGCTTGCGGCTATTTTTTTGTTTTTTATCCTTAATAAAAACGGAGGTAATGAATGATTGCTTAAAAATATAGTACTCTTATTCCCATTTGAAAGTTTCAAGTTTAAAAGAAGCAATTCCTATTGAATTACTCTCTTTCAGAAAATAGTAGTCTTTAATAGTATTTTGTATCACCTTATAATCAATGGAATGTTCAATGTATATTTGCTGCAATCTGTTTTTAATATCATTCTTCCCAATGTAAACATACCGTTCAAATTCTTCCTTTATATCCTTTAATACTTCTGGAGAAAATCGACGTTTTTCAGCTTGTTCCTTATCGTATCGCTTCACAGCTTTATCAATCAAACCTTTTTGATACTTAGCATTCTCTATTCCAGTCTTTCCTATTTTCATATAAGCATCGACTATATATTGCGCTTCCTTTAATCCTATTAAAAGATTGATAAAGTTATTCTTTTCCTCAAAATTGATTCTGCCTTGTTCAAAATCATTGTATATCTTACCTAAGAGTTGCACAATTATCTTTCTTTTCTCTATGGCTTGTTTGGTATTATTAAGTTTCTTAATATCATCCTCGCCAACACATTCTGTTACATCATGCAGAGTAACGTTAAAGAATCCAGTATCTTTATAGGCTTGATACAAAGTATTTGCAGACAAATAATAAGACTTGACCCGTTCCTCGTTATAAAGATTATCAACTGAAAAAGAGTTGATTTCTCCCTGCTCATCTATTAATTCTTGATATTTCAAGCCTTTCATGTCATCAAATATGGCTTCCTGCCTAATGTTGTTCGCTTCATTATCATGCCGTTCTTTCAGCATATTGTAATCTACTATAAACTGATTGATTCTTATATTTAATTCCGCTATACTTCTCACTTTCATGTTTGGATTGATAGTTGAGATATGGGTTAGAGAAGTGTAAGTCATATCATCATCTTTTTGGGTCTTTCTGAATCTGCCTTGTATCTGTATGGCTTCCGTGAAAGGGTCTATCATTGTCCAATTTGCACTACTAAAATCCGTCAATATTATAATGTCGGTTTTATACTTTCTAAGCACTATGTCTAAGCCGGAATAGAAACGGCAAGTAAAAAAGTTATATTTAGCCAAAGGGTAATCTATATGTGAATAAGCATTCTTGATTCCTCTTTCAGCTAATTTATTCACACTCTTTTGCGAACAGAATATCTTATAATCAGTAATACTAAGATTTTCTATAATTTCGTTGATTCCGTTTGTCACATTAAAGAATATGCAGATATGCTTGCTGTCTTTCATCCCATCAAGTACTTTCCTCAATCTCTTATAATAGCTGTTGGTGACTATGAGGTCTAAGTCTTTCTTATAATCATAATTAGGCATAATCTTTATCTTTTGAAAGCTTTGCCGCTCAAACTCATTGTGCGACATGGGTAGAGGTGTAGCGGAAACAAATGCTTTACCCTCAAATTGGAAGAAGTCATAGATAGGCTGTGCTATCTTGTGTCTGTAATCAATATCCTGCGTTATTTTCTCGCATTCATCAAACAGACAAAAGAAGTCCTTATAGATGTTGATATTCAACTCTATTGCTGCTTTTCGTATTTTGCAGAAACTTTCAGGAGTGCAAAGTATCTTCTTATATGGCACATTCATTTGTAAGTACTTCTTGATATTATAAGGCTCGCATTTTTCATAAACGGCTTCCAAATGTTCATTGTCATTCAGCTTACCAAGTATTACAGGAACATTAGGTTCAATGATTATGGAGTTGCGCTCTGAATGTATCTCGCTGTGTGTAGCACCTAATCCCGTTAAAGTCTTGTCCAAAATGGTATTTGTCGGTATCATGTCATAACCAATGCGTTTTAGTGCATCCAATAACCATTCTCCTTTTTTTATGATAGTTTCTATAATCTTCATAACTAATTCTTTTTATAAAATGATGTTTTACTTGTTTTTAGAGTAGGTAGAAAATTGATTTTTTTTGCTTGTATATAGCCGCTTTTCAAAATTCTACCTACTCTGATATTCTCACCTTATAAATACATTATTCCGTTTTTTGAACTTCTCTTCTCTCGTATTCAGCATATAAAACATTAAATGCTTCAACGTAGGATTTGGCTTCCATAGACTGCCCATTGTTTGGGATAAAATGTTTATTCCATGTTTCCTTATCAATCAGATTTATAGTATCAATAATCTTCTGCTCATCTTTTACTTCTTTATAATACTGTTTCAATCCGTTTGCAAACCGTCCTGTAAATCTATCCACAGAAAGGAACTCATTATCTTTCAAGGCTTTTAGAATCTTGTCACCAATTTCACGAGTGAATTTGTTCAATTGTAATTTACCAAAGTCTGATGGCTTTTTATAGCCTAACTGTATCGCTTTTATTTGACTGGAAGTTAGATTCGCCGTACCGAAAGTATATAATGCAAAGATAAAGGCAGCCTTATATTCTTTACACAATGAAAGAATGTAGTCCATTTCTTCATCATTAGTCGAGATTCCAGAATTATAAAAATCAGCATTGCCCCAGACCTTGCCATTATTACGTAATGCAATGTAACTAAGCACATCCATATCTTCTGGAATGTGTACTTCTGTATAAGTGGGCTCTATTTCACTTAATTCTGAAAATTGAAGAGCCAAACTTCTATGCTGCCCATCTTCACATACTCCGTCATAATTAAAATAGTCTTCTGAAGCAACTACTTCCAAATGAATTTTGAAGTTACTGATAGTAGCCTCTCCCTTACCCGTATTACGCTCAACTGTTACTTTGAACAATCTCCTTTCATCAATCTTCTCAATGGCTTCATCCATTGGAATATATTCGATAGGCATTGTCTTAATGAAGCCAAGACTTTTGATTTTGTTATAGCAAGCCTTAACATTTTCTTTATCAATATTCTGGCGATTTCCTTCAATAAATAATAAGTTTAATCTTTTCATGTTCATTTCTTTTTGATTGTTAATTACTTCTTGTGCATTCTCAATAGTTTTTTTTTCTTCTTTTTCCATTTTCTTTCTTTTTTATTGTTTTTATTTACTCTGTAATCATCAACTTGGCGCCTTATCGTTTTTGATTACGGCGCAAAGATATATGGAGGGATAAGCCTATGAAAAGAAGAAAAAAACATAAAGAATTTCCTTTTTTTATGTTTAATTCTTTATGTGGAAAATAAAGATGTAATACCTTGTTTATTAATTATATATAGATACAAAAAATAGCCTCGCAAATTAATGCAAGGCTATTCCCTTTTTTTATCTTATGTGTTTTACCAATAGGATTTCAGATGTTCAACTGGATTATTGGGGGACATTTTACACATGGGGATTTTCCACCAGTTTGGACGGACTTCATATTTCTGCAAATTTCTGATTGTGGCACGTAGATTCAGTATGTCGTTTTTGTTGCTGTCTTCATCAATCAACCCAAGATATATAAGAAGCTCCAGCATGAACTTCCCTTCATTATCTGTCAGAGCTTTACCTTTGGCTGCGAATGACGAATGGCGCAACAGGTTATAGACGCTGAGGGTTACTGTATCAAGAATTGCATTTTCCCGCTTTCTACCCCTTTTGCCAATGCTGGGATAATCCTTATTAAGTTCTCTTTCTGCTTCCTCCAAAGAAGGTGTGCCCAAGTATTTATCAAGATAGGGAGTTATCATGTTGAGAAACCAGCCATCATCGTTTGTAAGCTCTATCTTCTGCTTGTTGTATTCAATTGTGATGGTGTTATTCTTATTTTTCTTCCTCTCATGGAACATCTTGTACAGATTCAACATGTCTGGACGAATGGAATAGCTGTACTTTACTTGCATAGGGTCAGCAATGTAATCCTCAAAGTCAAAATAGCCGTTTGTTTGTATATGCTTATAGTATATACAGACGATTAGGAGAATTCCGTAGAAGACATCTTGGTCTTGCTGTTCATAGACAGGGGCTTCATTTTTATTGTATGTATTCCACAATGCTTCAATATATTCAGCCTTAAAATTACCACTTTCAAGAACTAAATTCTTTCCAACGGTCATGCTGAATTCATACCTGTCATTATCTGTCCCGTTGTTGGGATATGGAATGTTCTGTTCTTCTTTCTTTATGGATAAGTACAGGTCTTGTACTTCTGTTGGAAACTTCTTGCCAAGAAGATACACATCAGAAATGTAGTCCAGTTCACTATGCAGCATTGAACGGCTGAAACCTGCTTCATCAGTCAGCCATGATTCTATTCGTTTTATTGTGGTGATTGGTATTATCTGATATTCCATTATTTCTGTTTTTGTGTGTAAAGATATAAAAATGCCACTTCACTGTAAAAATGAAATGGCATTTTTTTTAAAGAAGGTTCTGCATGGCGGCATCTATCTGTTCATTATCAAAGCTATCTAAATAATATTGTGTCGTTGACAAATTTGTATGTCCTAATGCTTCACTAATAATCGAAATATTCACTCCAGAGCGTTTTAATACTGTCGCAAAAGAATGGCGTGCAACATAGGTCGTTATAGGAATAGAAAGATTCAGGAATTGACCAATCTTTTTAAGATTCTTATTAATGCCCTTAGTTACCTTTATTATTCTATCATCTTGTTGTTGCTGTGTTTTATGAATTCTTCTATCAAGAATAGGAAAAATAAAATCCTTAGGGCTACAACCTTCTTTAGCATACTTCAGAATAATTTCTCGTAACTGTCCTTGCAGAGCAAAATTAATAGGCTGCCCCGTTTTATGACGGTTAAAACGTAAACGATTCTCTATTATGTTTTCGTATCTCAAATATGCAATGTCAATCAAATTAATGCCACACCCCAAATAACTAAACAAAAACAAATCTTTACTCAAATAAAGTAATGGACTATGATATTTGGTGATTAACCGTAAATCCACATTCATTATCCTTTTTATATCTTCTTTCTTTATTGCTCGTTTGGAAGTTTTTTTGCTAAATCGTGCAACCTTAAAACGTTTAAAAGGATAATTCTTCTCATGCACAAGATTATCCTCTATTGCCTTATTATACAAAGCCCGTAATTCTCGAAATCGAATACCTATGGTATTACTGGAATTCTCCATTTTATCAACTAATGACTGTGGAGTAAAGTTTTTATCTTCACTTTTAAAATCAATAACTTGCTCCAAATACTGTTGCTTTTTAGATTCTATCATCTTTATCAAAGCCTCTCTATTAGGACAAATCTTTTTAGGTTCGTTCTTCTCAAAATTCCAAAACTGGGCTCTAATAGATAATCCTAAACTCTTAGTTGCTCTCTTTTTACCCTCACTCACCTTTACAAATAAAGGGTGTTCACCATTTGATAAAGTTTTTGATTTAAAACATACCACACTAATATTTACGCTCATAATCAGAAAGTTATGAACAGTATTTCAGGTGACGCTATAGGTGACGCTATTTTATCATTTTCCTCATAATAAATCTCTTTTCTATCAAACCGCAATATTTCATGAATCCATATATATCACTGATTATCAATTAAAAGGGATAGCTCTGTCGGTAGCTTTCAAAGGCGTGAGCCTTTGGAAGACGCAGATTCATAATCATGAGGTCCCCGGTTCAATCCCGGGTCCCGCTACAAAGAAAATTTAGACTGTTAGGAGGCTTCCACTCTTGGCGGTCTTTTTTGTTTTTTTGCCTCAATTGGTAGCAGGTGACGCTATAGGTGACGCTAATTATCCCCCCGTTGGGGGTACCCGATTCCGTTAACGGAATACGTAAGAGGTCTGTAAAAAAGCAAGTAATATATGTGTATAAATTCCCTTTTTGTACAAGGAAAATTTATCGCTGATTATCAAGGCACTACAAAGTATCAATTTCTTGTCGACAAACTCCTAACTTCCTGCAAAAGGGGAAATAGCGAATACTCCGGTTTCCTTACACCGCATGATTGATAGAACGACTAGTCCAAAATGACAAAATGTCAATAGTATCGTCTTACGTTTCTTTCTTTCGCATCAATGCTGCTGTGATGCAGGAAAACGCAAGGATTTTCTATTAAGTAAATACTACATGATGCATAATAATATCATAAAGCGTCTTTTCGGAAGAAAACTCAATCTGCCTCATCCTTATTAATCATAAATTGGACAGATTTCTAAAAAAATGATTATTGGGCTCCGTTGCTTATCCTCTTCAAAATAGAGAAATATCACCTGTCTTTCGGAGGGGCTACACCCTTTTTCAGTGATGGCGTCACCTTGTTATGAATAAGGTGTAGCCCTGTGAAGTAAAGGGTGTAGCCTTAATATATGAAAGAGTATTTATTTTCGCAGAAAAGATAGTCTGTTTGGGTGAAAAAGATCATGTAATTATATAAGATAGACCATCTGTTGCATGCAAACAGATGGTCTGATTCTGACAAACTAAGGTTTCAATCTTCTGGAAACACCTTTCTGGCCGAAAGCCTTATTACCAATAATGAGAAAAAGCAGACATAATGCAACAAAACACCCTATCTGGCTATCCTATTGTCACATCGAGTCAGAAATGGAAGTTCCAACATAAATAAAACAGCTGATGAAACTATTTCAACTTTAAATTACTTCTTACAGCCGCAGCAGCGGGCTCACTTGGTGTAACGGATTTCCGGGTACAATAATCAAATTCTGCTGATTTATCACCGCTGAATGACTTCCATTTCAGTTTCAACTTAACGGTTTTACCTTCCGTATCAGGCAATTCGTCCAACTTAAAGGCAACCAGACCATCACCCGTTTCCCCATACGTATCGCCATACGCATTGTGGCGGAATTCCACTTCATAAGGATTCTCCGGATTCTGCCCCAACAGTAAGTTTACAAAATGCTTTTTGTTACCTCCCCATACAGTCCTGAAACGAAGTGTCAGATAGCCATCCTCTGCGAGAGTCACCCAGTCATTTACTATTTCCACAGGATCTGTGCCATATATTTCATCATTTTCTTCTCCCAAATCCGGTGCAATAGGCTTTGTCAGGATACTGTCTATCCAGTTTATATGCACGACTTTCGTGTATTCACCACTGGCTTCGTCCACTTCACTGTAATTCATCAATGCTCTGACCTCTTTGTCTCCAAAAGGAGAGGTTTTCACATTGGTCGGTAATAAGGTCGTCTTATCATCCAACTGCAAGAAAAATACTCCATCAGCAGCTTCCTTCACTGTCACAAGAGCATTAGGATACCTCAGGTAATAAGCGTTATTGTCGTCGTCGTCCAGGCAGGACTGAAAACCTATAGAAGTGGCTATTACTGTTGCCACGGCAAGTGCTTTACTAAATACTGAATTAATTTTCATAATGTACTTCCTCTAATTAAATGTTCAAAATAACTTCTTTGTATTAGAGAAATAACAAATTAGAAAAAAGACTGCATAACATATTGTTAATTAACAATAATGTCTATTATTTCCAAATCATCCGGCACGTGTACCACACCGAAAAATTCCTGAGCTGCTTCTTCCGTATAACACGCTTTACGCATATTCAGCATCTTATCTTCCGTATGATATAACAACAGATTCTTCACTTTCAGTTCTTTCGCCAGCTTCCCGGCATCCAGTGCCGTACTATGGTGTTTCTCATAAGGTTTGAATATATCACGGTCTTTATACAGACAGAAAGCCTCGCACAACAACCAGTCAGCCCCTTCCACATAGGGACGATTCTTCTCATTATAAGGTTCATCTCCAAGACAAACCAGCGATTGGCCATTCGGCAATGTGGTACGAAAACCATATTGTTTCTCTTTAGTCGATCCTATATCAAAAGATTGTAGTTTTAACTCTCCTGCTTTAAATATCTCTCCGTCCTTAACCTCACAAAGTTCAATACCATTTCCCAAATACTGTACTATTTTCTTAGGCAACGTCATCCGGCAGATCCAATCCAGAACTTGTAATACTTTATCATGTCCATACACCCGGAAGACTCCTGCATATTTCCCACTTTGCATCCGTTGTGCTACCATCCGGATTACCCATACCGCACCCAATATATGATCCGTATGAGCATGTGTCACAAACATATCATGAATACGTTCAATGGCGATACCGGCTTTCTCCAACTGAGCCAATATTCCATTTCCTCCACCGGCATCCACAAGCAGCACATTTTCAGCTGTCCGGATTGCAAAGCAAGTATTATAACATCTGGTAACACCTGCATTACCTGTACCTAACATAATAATCTGAGTATTCTTCATCTACTTAATTCTATAATTACGAAATCTGAGCCACAAAGATAAACAGAATATGCCATTCTATAAGGAGAGCTTTGATCTTTCCTTATAGAATGGCATATTTATAACAGTATAGTAAAGTATATAATTACTTACTGAAATCTCTTGGAGCCGGAACAGGCGGCAATGGTTTACGGTTCTGCAACTCCTTCATTACTTCTTCAATAGCTTTATTGAGCTGTTCATCTTCACCGTTCCATTCCTTCACAGGATCGTTATCAATCAAGATATCCGGATCGACACCATGATTTTCAATAATCCACTGGCCTGTTTTCGCATCATAGCTGGTGAAGAAAGGAACACGGATATCCGTACCATCCATATAAGGCAACGGTCCGCTGATACCTACAATACCACCCCAGGTACGGGTACCGATTAGTTTACCAAGCCCCAATGCACGGAAGCCCCACGGGAAGAGATCACCATCAGAAGCGGAATATTTATTAATCAAACAAACCTTCGGCCCCACTTGCACAGCATCGGGTATAGTGCCGACACGCTTCGTACCACGTCCCATCGTCAAGCGGTAAGGTTCGCGAGACAAACGTTCCAGAATCATAGGAGATACATTACCGCCACCATTAGCACGATCGTCTATAATCAGACCTTCCTTGTCGAGCTGCGGATAGAAATAACGGGAGAACTCGTTCAGACCTTCCGGACCCATATCAGGAATATAGATATAACCAATACGTCCATTGGATGCCTTGTCCACCTTCTTCAGGTTATTCTGTACCCAGTTATAATGATAAAGAGGATATTCATTTTCCAGCGGACTGATGACAATCTTTCTTGCACCTGCCAATTGCGGATTGCTGTTCAGCGAGATTTCTGTCGGCACATCAGCCTTTCCTACCAGTAAAGCATAGATATTCTTCACCGTATTCGTCGGTATACCGTCAATGGCGACAATGTATTCCCCGGCCTTAGCCTCAATACCCGGTTCAGTAAGCGGAGAGCGCAGTTCCTTACTCCAGGAAGCACCGGGAAGTATCTTTTCCAAACGGAAGAAACCACTCTTATCTGCCGATACCTCAGCACCCAGCAAACCAGTCTTGATACGTGCCGGTTTATCCGTTTCACCCGGATTGACGTATGCGTGCCCGCAGTTAAGCTCACCAATCATCTCTCCAATGATATAGTTCAGGTCAAGACGCGTCTTTGCATAAGGCAGCAGAACAGAATATTTCTGTTTGATTGCTTTCCAATCCACACCATGCATATTCTCCAGATAAAAACCATCACGATAAGCACGCCAGGCCTCATCGAAGATTTGTGCCCATTCCTTGGGGTAATCTATCGTAATGGACATATTATCCATATTGACAGGCGTACTCAGATTAGCCGCTCCTTCCGGTATAGCGGTTACATAAAGCTTGTTGTCCTTATAGAACAAAGCCTTTTGACTACCCGGAATAACCGTCATCATAGCACCATCGGCAACCGTTTCTTCTTTCTGACCTTCAAGATCGAAAAACTTCGTTCCGCCATTGCCCCAGTAATATACCTTCTTTCCGTTTGAATAGAAATTAGTATAATAAGAAGCCGACAATGGAAGCTTGACGATACGGTCGGTGATACCTTCCGGATCAAACTTGACGAGTGACGCAGAAGCTGTTTCCTGTTTCGCGTCTTTCTTTCCGGCAGTCTTTTCAGCAGCCTTCGGGGCCTCACTGTCACTCTTCACTCCGGCATCTTTCTGTATGAAAGGTGACGGGGTATCTTTCGAGAGCAAAGCAAGATAAACTCCATACATATTATTATAGACATGGTTCCATTCCAACCAGCCGTATGTAGGATTGAAATCGCGGGCAGATGAGAAAATCAGATACTTACCATCCGTACTGAATACCGGTGATGAAGAATTATACCACTTGTCCGTCACCGGATATTCCTTCTTTCCAGCAATATCATAGACATATACAACTGTTATTTCATTATCTGCATCACGGGTATAGGTCAGCCATTTGCTATCCGGTGAAAAAGTCACATCCTGCGGTTCCCCCATCGGGTCCTGCAATAGCATAGTCACCTGTCGTGAAGCTACATCCAGCAGATTGATCCGATTCTGGCGGTCGGTATAAACAATCTTTTTACTGTCCGGACTCCATTCGAAAGAGCGGATATACGTATCATTATTCTTGGTCAGCTGCACCGGATTACCTTCTACTGCATCCTGAAGATAAAGTTCTGTCTCTCCGGTAGCATCCGAAATATAAGCAATGTATTTTCCATCAGGAGACCATTGCGCATCACGTTCGTGGGCACCCGGAGTGCGGGTTATATTTTTCGTCACACCCTTAGTTGAGGGCAGATTAAAGACCTCTCCGCGGGCAGTTACCACCACCCGTTCTCCATCGGGAGATGCACTGGCAGCTGTCAGATATTTGGCTCCATTCTTTATGGCGCTGCGTGCATAGATATTATCCGAAGCAAGACTGATATTGACTTTCTCGGGCTGACGGGTGGCGGCATCCATCTTATAGATATAACCGCCGTTCTCAAACACAATGGTATTGCCGGAAGCACTCGGGAACTTCACATCATATCCGGTAAAGTCAGTAACCTTCGACGTCTGTTTTGTCTTCGTATTATAAACAAAGATATTCATAGTGCGGTCACGGTCGGAAAGAAAAAATATATCATCGCCTATCCACATGGGGAAGATATCCTGAGCAACATTATTCGTTATATTCTCCACTGATTTCTTTGCCGGATCGTATATCCAGACATCATCCGCCATACCGCCTTTATAATACTTCCAAGTACGGAATTCACGCATGGTACGATTGTAAGCCAGTCGCTTGCCATCGGGAGAATAGCTACAGAAACCGCCTTCGGGCAAAGGAATAATTTCAGGCATACCACCTTCCTGATTGACAGAATAAAGCTTACCGGAAAAACCGTCACTGATACGGTTACGATAAATGATCTGTTTGCCATCCGGTGTCCAGGTCATCACAATATTATTAGGTCCCATACGATCACCCAGGTCATCGCGGGAATTTGTCGCAGTATACGTCAGACGTTGCGGTTCTCCACCGGTTGCCGGGATGGTATATACTTCCGTATTTCCATCATACTGACCGGTAAAAGCAATCGTTTTGCCATCGGGTGAAAAACGAGGGAACATTTCGTAACCCACATGCGAAGTCAGGCGCTGCGCCTCTCCTCCTGTGACAGGCACTCTATACAAATCGCCTGCATACGAGAAAACAATCTCGTTCCCGTTCGTTGCCGGAAAACGCAATAAACGCGCTTCATCTGCTGCCGAAAGACAGACAGATACACCTACAAGGGCAAATAGGGATAAAAGTAATTTCTTATTCATGTTATTTGAATTTAGTCAACTTACAAAAGTAAGAAAAGAATAAGAATTATTGCAACGATCCCCCCGGATTATTAACAAACTCCCCCGGCTTTATGCCAAATTGTTTCTGGAAACACTTTGCAAAATACGACGGACTATTAAATCCTACCATATAGCATATTTCATTAATACGGTATTTATTTTCCGCAAGCAGGGCTGCCGCCTTCTTCAACCGCACTATCTGTATCAATTCATTCGGAGTGACATTAGCCAGTGTCTTTATTTTGGAAAACAGACCGGAACGGCTGATACCAAGCTGTTCAGCCAGGAAGTCAATTGTCAGTTCCGGTTCAGAGAAGTTTTGTTCGATAATCTCATTGATACGGGTCAGGAATTTATTGTCCACCGAGTTGCTGGCTATGCTGTTCAAAGGAACCATTGGCATTTTGGAGAACTTCTGGCGTAACAGATTACGCAAGTCAAGAAGATTCTTGATACATGCCTCCAGATATTGTACAGAGAAAGGTTTCTCAATATAAGCATCCGCACCGCAGTCCATACCCTCTATCTTAGAGTTCGTATCAGTTTTTGCCGTCAGCAATATGAACGGGATATGGCTGATAGCCTGATCCACCCGTAAAGCCTTGCAGAATTCCACTCCGTTCATGCGTGGCATCATCCAGTCACTCACAATCAAGGTGACCTCATGCTCCTTCAGTTTTTCCAACGCTTCCACCCCATCTTCTGCCGTCAGAATGGAATATTGAGCGGAGAAACTGCTTGAAAGGAAATTCAGCATCTCTTCGTTATCATCCACAATCAGCATCAACGGTTTGTCCTTAGAAGACACCACCGGCAAGGTTTCCGACAAGATATCCTCGGGTATTGCCGGATTGAGTACGCCTGCCTCCCCTTCCTGAGCCGTCACCCCGACTTGTTCAATAGGCAATGTCACTATAAAAGAGGAACCTTTATTGATTTCGGATTCCACCTCTATGCAACCGTTATGCGACTCCACAATGCTCTTCACAATACTGAGTCCGATACCCGTACCGGGTTTATTATCCATTGCCTGAAAGAAAGGCTTAAAGATTCTCTTCCGGTCTTCTTTACTGATACCAATTCCATTATCTGTTACTTTCACCACAAACGTATGTTGTTCCGGCTGAACAACACATGAGAGTACAACTCTATCCTTGGTATATTTGCTCGCATTCGTCAGCAGGTTACTTATCAGTTTGGTGATCGCCTCACTATCCACCATAGCCGTAAAATCAGCATCGGGATATTCCACTTCCAAATGCGCACCATGCTGGGTGATAAACGGTTTGAACCGCTCGCAAACCGCCTGTAGCAACTGGCGAATATTCTGCGAAGCATATTTCATGGTTATACCTTCCTGCTCCACCTTACGGAAATCCAGCAGTTGATTGACCAGGAACAGCAGTCGCTGACTATTGCGGTCGATAATATTCAGATCGTCCCGCAACACTGCCGGCATCGGTATGGACGATTTCATAATTTTCTCCAAAGGCCCAATGATAAGCGAAACCGGGGTGCGGATTTCGTGAGCTATCATCGTGAAGAACTTAATCTTAGCTTCATGCACTTCCTTCTCCTTGCTCACATTCAACTGATTGATTTCCGCAGTATGCTTCTTCTCCGTCCGCTTCAACAGGAAACGGATAAAGAAGGTCAGCGCTATACACACCAATATGAAATAAAGTATTTTGGAAGCCGTGCTCCAGTAGAAAGGAGGATGAATGGTTATCTTTAAATTTGCTTCCTGGTCGCTCCAAATCCCATCATTATTCGTGGCTTTCACCTTAAAAACATATGTTCCGGCAGGCAGATTGGTATAAGTAGCTTTATTCTGCGAACCTACATAATTCCAGTCTTTATCGAAACCTTCCAGCTTATAAGCATACTGGTTCTTTTCGGGTGTGCAATAGCTCAATGAAGCATAAAGAAGGCTGAATACATGGTCTTTATAAGACAAATCCAGTTCCGTCATCTGATTCAGAGCCTTTGGTAACTGTTTATCTCCTATCCGGATTTCCTTGTTGAAGATTTCCAATCCAGCGATAATGACCGGTGGAAGCACTTTATTCGTTTTTATCTGATAAGGGTAGAAAGCATTGAAACCATTTACCGAACCGACATATATCTTCCCGTCGGAAGCCTTCAAAGCTGCATTAGGCAGGAATTGTTCGCTCTGCAACCCGTCGCTGCGCGTAAAAACCTGACAACTCTCGCCGGGAGCATAACGAACCAGTCCCTTCGTCGTGGTCAGCCACAGCACACGCTGGTCTTCAACAATGCCGCAAATATTACGGCTGGGAATATCCAGAGGTATCGCTTCAAACCGGTCTTCTTCAGCATTATACTTGCAAAGCCCATTCATCATTCCCACCCACATATTCCCGTTGCCATCTATCAGCACGCAATTCACCTGATCGTTAACCAATGCACCGGGAGCATTGCTGTGCAGGTAGTTCTTCCAAGTCTTTTTATCCGGATTATGCTTAAACAAACCCTTCCCCTGCGTAGCAAACCAGATATTACCGTCGGCATCCTGATCGATATCGATGGTCAGCGATTCCAAGTCTTTGACGCGGATAAAATTGTCTTCTTCACGGTTATACAAGTTTATTCCTGCCATAGAAGTCACCCATATCCGCTTCTCCCGGTCACGGAAGATGGCGTAAGAACTGGTGCCGTCAAGTGTGGTCAAGTCTCCTCCTCTGGTGGTATATACCCTGAACGCGCCTGTTTTCGTATTCAGCACGTTGACTCCTCCCGTATAGGTGCCAATCCATAAATCGTCATCATCCATACAAAGAGCATGCACATTATGGTAAGAAAGACTGTTTCTGTGCTCATCGGGCATATAATGATTGAATTGTTTATCCTTGGGAGAGAAGCGGCTCAGCCCTCCATCGTCAGAGGCTATCCAGATATATCCAGAAGAGTCTTCACAAAAACGCCCGATAACGGTTCCGTTCACCGAATTGTAAAAGCGCGAATGGGCAAAGCATTCAAACTGCCCGGTATTAGGCGAAAGATAATTCACCCCACCGTAATAAGTCCCGACCCAGATTCCGCCTTCACGGTCTTTTACGATAGGATAGACAAAACGATTGGATAATGAATAAGGGTTTGTTTCATCTTCCGTGAACAGTTGATGTTCGCATGTAAGGGTATTAAACAGCAAAAGTCCGTCATCCGAACCTATCAATAGTTGGTGGGGAGCATATTCCATCAAAGAGTGGATATGTGTAGCCCACTTACCTTCCGACGGATGCAAATAAGTGATTGCCTTACCTGTATATCTGTCTATCTTCTGCAAACCGCATTCCCAGGTTCCCAACCACAGTGCATGTTCAGAGTCTTCGAGCATGACCAGAGAATTTGAGTCATATTGCCCCGCTTCGTAAGTGATAGGGAAAGGCTCGAATTTATTCTCCGCCTTATTCAGCTTGGACACAGTGGGACTTCCCCAATTAGTGACCGCCCAGATCTGATTTTCACTATCAATCAGCACACTCGCCATTAATCCATTGGCATCTTTAAATTCATAATGTTCCAGATAGTGCTTGGATATATTATACTTGAAAATACCTTGCCCTACTGTCGAGAACCACAAGTTGCCGTCTCTGTCTTCTGCAATATGATTCACATTACTCTTAATGCTGTCACCTTGGGCTGTCAATACTTTGAATAATTCAAAACTTTCCGTTTCATAATCAAAAATATAAACCCCGTCTTCTGTCCCTACCCAGATATTGTCTGTAGTATCGTAAAGAGAAGAGATATAATCATTAGACCCTTGCGGATTCAGATTATAAACCTTTATAGTGGTGCCGTCGTAACGGTTCAAGCCGTCATCCGTACCGAGCCACATAAAGCCATATTTATCCTGCATAATAGCACGCACAGAGTTGGAGGATAATCCATCTTCCACGGAAAAATGGCGGAACCCAAAATCAGTAGAAGCTGCCGGAAGCACCAACGGAATAATACCGGCTATTATAGCAAGGACAATCTTTTTCATTTCTCCACCAGATATTGATTGAACATAATTCCCATTACAATCAATGCAAGACCGATGTAAGTTGTAAACACAATCTGTTCACCCAATATGATTGCAATGAAGAATAAAGACAAGAAGGGAGATAAGTAACAAAGCTGGTTGACCAGTGCCGGATTGGATGTTTTCCGCATGGCAAGGCTGAAAAAGATGAAAGGAATACCCATTTCAAACCCGCCGACATATATACCCGACAAGATACCGGGCAATGTATTAAGGTGCACCCCCACTCTCACAGCTCCTATCAACAAATAAACCGTGCCGAACAGGAAACTCATAAACAGAGCGATACTACCATCTGTTTTATCTTTGAACTTATTGTTTATCATCCAATACATGGCCCACAGCAAAGCACTCAATGCCGCCAACAGCAAACCATGCACAGGTATATCCATACCTCCCGACTGCCCTGTACCAACTGAAATAAGTACCACTCCGCCCAGCGAAATGAACATGCCAATATATTTCTTCGGGGGTATGGGCTGATGGGCAAACAAGGCCAACAGAATAAGCAGCACAATAGGCCATGCATAGTTGATGGGCTGCGCTACTTGTGCAGGTAGCAGATCATAAGCCTTGAACAACACCAGATAATAAGCGACAGGGTTCAGCAATCCCAACAATGCAAAATATCCCCATTGGCGACCGGAAAGTTCCGACACCAGTCTCCACTTCTTCTGGAAAGTCAGCAAAAGGGCAAATATGACTAATGAAGTACAACTGGCTATCAGTAGCATCTCAAAATGAGTTAGATGCGTTAAAGCTATCTTAAAGGCAGTGGCTACAGTAGACCAACTAAGCACTGCAATGCAGGCATAAACAACGGCACTTGTACTGTTTTTCATCGGTTCATATATGTTTCTTTTGCAGACATCGTATTTATCTGTATGTTTATAAAGGATTGCTTCCCGTAACCCTGATGCGATATGGCCATTGAGCATCTTTCTCTCCCGGAGCGGGATTCATCCAATGCTCCGTCGGCGCTCCCATCACAACCAACCACAAGTGGGTCAGAGTTTGATTTTTTGGAGCTGTAAAAATAATACTTTTCCCGCTATTATCGCCCATTTCGCCATAAATAGATTTACCTTCTGCTGTTACAGCAACAAAACCATAACGCCAACCTGCCTTATCTGTATGGATTGCAGTATATCCTTCCTTTCCCGCTTCTCCACAAAAGTCCACTTTCAATTTCTCTCCCGGCTGAGGAATAGCCAAAGGAATAGCATTGAATCCATAATTTTCAGGACAATTCTCCGGTGCTATCCCATACCAACCATCCGGCTGAGCTATTAGCTGAGAAGTATATTTATTGGCATACGGGCGTGTTTCTTTCCAGACGCGCGGAAAATCCCAATTGATAAAGTGGCGATAAGTATCAAACATCTCGTCACAGAATTGTTTCTGATTCAAAGCAGCCAAACGTTTGTAGGTGATAACCGGGTCTTCTCCCCGCTTTCCCTGACGGTAAAGTTCGGCTATGATGGGAAGTCCCCGTTTCATGCCCCAATATTCCAAAACGTAAGGTGAATGATAAATATTCTCCATGTGGAGATAGGCCTTGTGAGTCAGTTTCATGAAAGCATCCCAATGATATTTTTCATCAGTAATCCATTCGGGATTAACCTGCCACAGCATCCATTGCGAAGTCATTTCAAAGAAACCGCATCCTCCCCAGGCTTCGCCCTGCCCATCGCAACTGATCTGTGCCTGAAAACTATGTCCCAATTCATGGGCGATGCAGTTCAATTTCTTATCTTGCACACGGTTGGGGGCAATCCATAAAGCACCAATTTCTCCGTCATAATCTCCACCATAGGCTGTGCCTTCCAGGGAATAGTTCAGCATCACCATCATGCGATACTTGTCGCACTTGGAACCGGGACGCGAGAACTCCAATGTATCACGGAAGAAACGGTAAAAGGTCTCCAACTTTTCCATCAGATTCGGTAAATCGACCTGCATATCGTGCCCTTCCAACTGAGGCGGATTGGATAAATCATTCCCAAACCCTTTTTCCCAGAAGATGACAAAGTTCTCTGTACAAGCCATACGGTGATAACTCCATTTACTTTCAGGATTTTGTAAGTCCATTCCCTGAAGGTCTTTGGGAATATAAAAGGCTTTGCCAACAGGTACCGGAGTATTCTGAGCTTCAGAACTACAGCTTATTAGTAAAAAGACCGACAGTAGTAAGATATATTTTCTCATTGTATTCTTTAATTAAGTAAAGGGTGATGGCTTCTGCCATCTCCCTTTATACTATTCATTATTCATACTTTCTGTTAATCCTCGTAAGGCTTTCCGTCAAGATTCGGGCACTTATTCAACTCATAACGTGGAACAGGCATCCAGTACATCTGTGGAGCAATGAACTTGCGCTGTTGTAATGGAGTCGTATTATGCTGATAGAGTAATGTCCCGTCTTTCAATTTATAAATCTTCAAACCGGTAGGCCAGTTGTCTTTAGCATAAGTCTCTTCCATTCTTTTCCAACGGCGAAGGTCGAAGAAACGCTGTCCTTCAAACATTAACTCTATCTTGCGCTCATATTCGTATTCAGCACGAATATCCGTTCCCGGAGCATCGGGCAGAAGAGCGCGATTTCGAATGTAGTTGATATACTTCAAAGCCTCAGCGTTATTTCCAAGTTCAATCTGACATTCAGCATAATTCAGATAGAATTCAGCTAAACGGAAAAAAATCCAGGGAGTGGTGTCCATAATGGTTTCACTATATTGGTCATAGTTCGGGTCTAAAAATTTACGCATATAGTAACCCGTCTGAGTAGCATTCCAGTATTCTCCATCAGTATAACTGGGAGATTGTTCCCCCGGAAGCACACCTTCCTCACCTGGTTCGTAGATGGCAATAGCATGGTTATCGTCACCATATCCCCACATGGCTCCATCATACAGAATATTGGCATAAAAACGCAGTTCACGACCTTTCCATGGCTGGATTTCTGTAGCTTCAATCGTTGCATCCTTATAGATAATCTGATTGGTTTCCGGATCTATACTCGGCAAGGAGATATTGTAGGAAGCTAAGCCCTCGACGGTGTATTCACTACCATCTTCCTTTTGGAAAGCATTGACGATGTCATAAGTGGGTAACCATACACCCCAACCATTATACCCATTGTAAGGGCCATTAGGTGACTGAAAAAGGTAGTGCAGAGCACTTCCGTAAGTACCTTTATTGTTATATAGTTTCTGGAAAATGATTTCCGGATTCTGCGTATTGTAGAACAAAGCAGCATACTCTTCGCTACTATTTACAGACGGCAGACTGTATATACTCAGGTCTATGATATCCTTACTTGCCTTAGCGGCCTCTTTCCACTTCTCAGTAGAAGGTGTTCCGAACAACGGGCTCGCCTTATAGAGCAATGTACGAGCCTTAACAGCCATAGCCGCCCCACGAGTAGCACGTCCAAAGTCATTACTACTTTCGTATTGTAAAGGTAGCTTTTCAATGGCAAGTTCACAATCTTTTACAATAAAATCCGCCACATCGTCCATCTCGGCACGAGTCTCCGCCCAGTCGGAATCAATATCAAAAGTGCAGTCTATCAAAGGCACTCGTCCGTAGAGCGAGTAAAGTTGATGATAGAAGAAAGCACGCAAGAAATAAGCCTGCCCGATGATATATGTCTTCCGGCTTTCATTACTTACATTAACGGGCACTTTGTCTATATTCTCAAGTAACTGGTTAACTTTCTTAATAGCACTATAATAGAAATTCCACGTATCACCTCTGGCGTCCGAGAAACCTACGTTGTAATTATCGCATGAAACATTGCCCAATGTATAGACTTCAGTTGCGTAACCAGTACGATGAAACAACTCATCCGTATAGCTACAGAAAGGCACACCGTTCTCATTTTCACCTTCTATGTATGTGTAGCAATTGTTCAGGAATGCTTCTGCCAAGTCCATGTTTTCCCATACTGCCGCATCACTGATTGAATCGTGTGGATTCAGGTCCAAGAAGTCTGAGCATGACACAGTACTAATGCTCAGCAAAGCCCAAATGACTCCTTTCAATATATTTCTTCTCATATCGTTTTTCATTAAAGGTTCATAAATTAGAATGTAACATTTGCTCCGAAAGTCAACGTACGCTGAATAGGATATCCCTTGATGCCGGCAGTCATTTCAGGGTCGAAGATGCCCATGCTGTCAATGGTAAAGAGATTGTTTCCGTTGGCGTAGATACGTAACTTTTCAAGACCGAGCTTTTTAATCATCATTTTCGGGAAAGTATATCCTATCTCCGCTGATTTCAGGCGTACAAACGAAGCGTCGCGCAGCCACCAGGTGGATGAAAGTGAGTTGCGGTTATCTACCGCAGCCGCCTTCATGAAAGCACGCGGCCATTTGGCGTTTGCATTCTGTTCCGCAGTATTGGTTTCAATCCAACGACCTTCGTAGAAGTCGGTCGGCATATTCATTGCAGGCATCACCAGTTGCTCGGCATCTGCCTGACCTTGAAAGAATACATTCACGTCGATTCCCTTCCAGGCACCGTTTAACGTTAGACCGAATATCCATTTCGGAGTGGTGGATTTGTCAATGCGAACAGCATCATCCCAAGTGATACTCTTATCGCCATTAGTATCCTGATAGATCAGGTCACCCGGTTTGGTTCCCGGAAGATGTGGAGTGGCGTCAATCTGTTCTTGTGTCTGATAGATGCCTAAAGCTTTATATACGGTGATACCATCAATGGGATGACCTGTAGCGCGTTGCCATTCAGGAGTTTTGATGGCTTCGTCCATATAAACCACTTCATTGTTGGCATAAGTGAGATTACCGGTTGCTCCCCATTCAAAGTCACCTGATTTATCGCGATAACTGGCAACAAGTTCAATACCATGATTCTTTACCTTACCCAGATTCTCTGCCGGCAGCGAAAGTCCGGAGTAAGTGGGAACGGAAGCGTTGCGGGTAATCAAAATATCATTACGGTGTGACTGAAAATAGTCAACGTCCAAGCCCAACTTACCATGCAGGAATTGTGCAGAAAAACCAATATTCCATGTTTTAGCCTTTTCCCAAGTCACCAACGGATTCGCAGTACGCGTTTCATAAATACCTTGCACATAGCTGGGGTCTGTACCGAAAGCATACGATTTACCACTATTAAAAGAATACATAGACAGATATTGATAAGCCGTAATGTTATCGTTACCCATCATACCCCAAGAACCTTTAATCTTTAGGAAGCTGATGGCGTCCAGCAATGGGGCAAAAAAATCTTCCTGAGAGATAACCCATCCTGCAGATATGGATGGGAAAAGTCCCCAACGGTGTCCTTGCGCGAAGTTCATGGAACCATCATAACGGAGAGTAAACTCAGCCAGATATTTATCCTTATAACCATAATTGATACGTCCGAACCAATTCTGACGTGCTGTTTCATTAGAGTTTCCACCATTGTCTTTATCTGCATCCACCTTACTGCCGAAGTCCAAATCAGGCAATGCGGAAGAAAGATAATTGGTACGATAACCGCTTAAGCCGCTATACGTATATTTACTCTGTTCGTAGGACACGAAAGCATCTATCCGATGGGCTTCCTTAAAGGTGCGGTTGTAGCCGATACGGGCATTCAGTGTTGCAGTATTGCTTTTATTAGACCAAGAACTTACGCTGATGGCACCCGTGGCGTCGCGATGATTGGTATATTCATCGGTAGCAGAACTATAGGAATAGATATCATAAGGTGTATTCATACTCTTGCCGTCATTGAATGCATAGTCCAGCGCAGCGTAGCCTTCAGCATACAATCCCGGAGTTATTATATCCAGGTCAATGCGGATTCTAGGTTTCAGGTTCAGGATATGATTATTCGTCTTGTTGGTTCCCGGAGTGTCGGACACCATCAGAAGGGCATTGTTAGTGATACCGTCATATCCTATCCTTAATAATCCGTTCGGGAAGTAAGGAGCTGACATCGGATTGGTGGTGAGAAAGTACCCGAAAAGGTCTTCGGTAGAGTATATGCCTCGGTTACGCACTTCCTGCCTCCCCAAGATGTCCATACTGAACTTGATGGATTTATTAATCTGCGCATCAATATTGGTAGTGAACTGATATTGATTGTAGTCCTGTGGAGTATTTTTGTAAATGGCATCCTGATACATGTATTGTGCCGAAGAGTAGAATGACAGTTTGTCGTTACCACCACTAATGGAGAGGCTATGCTGGGTATTGGTAGCCCAATTCTTAGCCACTGCTCCCCACCAGTCAGTATTGGGGAAGCTGATAGGGTCGCTTCCGTCCTGAATCTTGGACATGGCCGTTTCCGGATAAGTCAAGGTATTGCCTTGCGCGGCATCGAATTCATTGACGTAAGTGGCATACTGATAAGAACTCAGCATTTCGGGAATGCGTGTAGGTTGGGAGAAAGAGACATTGCCGCTATAATTCACCTTCACTTTGCCTTCGGCACCGCGCTTGGTGGTGACTAGGATAACGCCATTAGCCGCACGTGCACCATAGATAGCAGCGGAAGCATCCTTCAATACGGAAATGGATTCGATATCTTCAGGATTTAGTCGGCTGAACGAGCGGTCGGCAATACCATCTACTACAATCAGCGGGGCAGTACTTCCCAAAGTTCCCTTACCGCGAATCAGGATATCGGCATTATCTTCACCCGGCTCACCGGAACGTGTATTGGCAATGACACCCGCCGTCTTACCAGCAAGAGTATTTGTGAGGTTTACGGCAGCTAGCTTTCTCAGTTCATCCCCGCCTACCTGCGAGATGGAACCAGTCAAGGTTGCCTTTTTCTGGGTACCGTAACCTACTACCACCACCTCATCCAGCATCTCTGTATCTTCTTTCAAAGTAATGCTGAGCGTTTGCTTTCCATCTACCGGAAGTTCAACAGTTGTGTAACCTATGTATGAAATCACCAGAGTCGCTTTTGCGGGAACATCCAGAGTAAAATTTCCATCAATATCGGTTATCGTTCCATTTGTAGTACCTTTCACTACTACACTGGCGCCAATTATTGCTTCACCGCTTGAATCGGCTACTTTACCTGTTATAGTGCCAGATTGCTGCACAACCTCAATTCCCATAGACTCTGCCATTTCCGGAAACGCAAATGCCGGACTCACACTGGCACCTGCTGCAAGGAAAAGACAGGTTGTAGCCTTTAAAACAGCTTTGCTGAACAAGGCCCGATTTTCATGTGTCTTCATATTACATCTTAACTTAAAAGGTTAATATTCAATTACAAGTTATATTATTATAATTTCTTAAAACGGATTAGTTTACTTTCCATTCAATCACCCCACCCGAAGCACCTTTCTGCAACTGAGCGGCAATTTTCAATCCTGTCGTCTTTACCGGTTTAAAATCAAGACTATTGTAGCAGTCCTTCTTCACCACATAGTCATTCAATGCCTCTACTTCTTTCCAAGTTTTACCATCTTTATAATAGAGTTTCCAGCTTTCCGGCACGCGGAAGTTTCCATCGTAATGATCGAAATCCAGCCAATAAACCTGTACATTCGAAACGGTGTACGGTTGATCAAATTGGTAAGCCAGCGTTTCCAGCGTTCCATTTCTCAACCACCAATAGTGATAAGGCTTAGAAATATCCGATGAACGTTTCGGTTCCCATTGGTCATTCACCCCCCATGCCCAGCTTTCTACTGAGGCTGATTCAGGAGCGTCTTTCTGGATAGGAGCCTGTATCATCAGAGTCCGTGCCTTGCTGGCAATTGTCGGCTCGGGAATAGGACGGGCATATTCGGCAGCTTCAGGAATCCAAACTGCCATTTGGTCTGCACCGCGATTATTCCAGGTTGAATAAGGAATGGCTTTAAAAGGAACCTCTTTCACACTACCATCTTTACCCACTTCTTTCGCATTACCGGTCAGCACTACAACACCGTTCAACAGATTAGCGTCATAAGCTGCTTCCATTGGAGTGGCATCAGGAATAAACTTGTTGAAAACAGTGCTGTCAGCCTGATCTTTGCCTTCCAGACAAAACATGATAGGACCACGTTCGATAGCCAGTTTACCACGATCATCTTCCACATTATCATTGGCTTTAATACGGCGCACATCCATCGGAAGACTGATTTCTACCACATCACCCGCTTTCCAGGTACGTGAAATAGTAGCGTAGCCATCATATTGTTTAGCATTTACTTTCTTACCGTTAACAGAGATGCTGTAAGCACCTGCCTTATCAGTAAATGAGTAAAGATCCGTTGGTACGGGAGCATCCTGCGCCCAACCCGGAATACGGAAACGCAAAGCAAATTCCTGCTCTTTCTCGGGAGTAACTAAGATGGAAACCGTTCCTTCCCAAGGATATTCAGTAGTCTGTTCCAAAGCTATATTATTGCTGTCCGTATTAAGGTCAGCTTTACTTTGGATATAAAGATTGACATAAATATCATTGCCCTGGGTGGCGTACATATAATAAGGTACGGAAGCCATGAAGCGGGTTACATTACCCGGACAGCAAGCACAACCAAACCAATGCTGGCGTTCGTGCTGCCCCATAGATTCGAGCGGATTATCATAGAAGAACTTATCACCGCTAAGGGAAACACCCGAAATCACACCATTATAAAGTGCACGTTCCAACACATCGGCATATTTGGCGTTTCCCGTAGCCAGAAACATGCGGTGATTCCAATAAACATTGGCGATGGCTGCACAAGTTTCGCAATATGCGGTATGATTGTTCAGTTCATAGTTAGGTCCGAAACCTTCACCCTGCGGACGGGAACCGATACCTCCGGTAATAAAAAGCTTCTTGCTTGCCATATTCTCCCAAATACGACTCAGTGCGTTGAAATAAGCTGTGTCCTGGGTTAGGGCAGCCACATCGGCAACACCAGAATAAAGATATCCGGCACGCACGGCATGCCCCACAATCTCATCTTGCAGCAAAATGGGTTTATGATCCTGACTGTATTCGCTGAGACGATGACCGTCTGTTCCGCGTCCGGTCTCCTCCACGAAGTATTTAGCCATTTTCAGATATTTCTCATCACCTGTCACTTTATATAATTTAGCAAGCGCCATTTCGGCAATGGGATGTCCGGAAGGAACATGCTTTTGCCCTTCATCGGGGCCAAACACCTGACAAACAAGGTCGGCATTTTTGATAGCTACATCAAGCAAGGAGCGTTTACCTGTTGCGCGATAGTGTGCAACGGCAGCTTCATACAAGTGACCGCTATTATAAAGTTCATGACTATTAATCTTTTCCCAACGATTCTTTCCCCACCAGCCGGAAAGACGGTAGCATTTATTAGTTACGCACGTAGTGAGGTAGCCGTCCGGTTCCTGAGCGGCTGCGATAAGGGAGATGACACTATCCAGATAAGCATCCAGTGCTTTGTCATACTTCACAGCCAGCGAGTAGGAGGCTCCTTCTATTATCTTATAAGGATCGGTATCGTCAAAAGAGAAATCACCACGGTGTTCACCCTTCATTAATCCTCCGGCAATGGCAAAATTATCGAAGCGTCCGTTCTTCTCACATTCTTTAAATGCGGAAGGTATGGAGACTGTACGATTGGTTTCAATACGCGGAGTCCAGAAGTTATCGTTCAGATGAACTTGTGTAAAAGGAACTTCTTTAATCGGAGCATCAGGCTGAACGTAGGGTTCGCTGCAAGCACTCATGCCCAGGAGGGCGATGCTACCGAAAAGGAATTGGATTCGTTTCTTCATAATATCATATATGTATTTTTAGTTCGTTACCAAAAGTGTACGGCAAAGGAAAAGGATTTATCTTAAACTGAATAAAACGAAAGTCCATATGAATGCAAAAATAGTCGGGCTATAAAGGCTCTGGAGGATATTTAGATTATTATTGTATTGGCTTGGATTATTTTTTCATGGCTATAGATATTATACCCGAAACGTATCCGGGATGCACTTGCTCCGTACATTCTTCGTTCAGAAGTACCTCTACACGGAGAAAGTACGGAGAAGGTACGGAGCAAGTACATTCCAGGAAGGGAACAGAGTATAGATTCATTTTGAAGTAATTATGAATATTTTTTGTATACTTTATACCTACCCCCCATTGGATTGTAACCATTTTGTAGTTACATTTGCAAAAACTTATAAATGAATGGGTACAAAAGAAAAACTTATCGAACGGTTCGAGAGTTATCTTTAAAAATGAAGATAAACGAAGCGTTCAGGAATTAACAGAAGCCTTCCATGAAGCGGTCAATGATTATCTGGCATATTGCGAAGAGGAAGGAATACAGCCACATAAAAGTTACTCAGGATTATTAAACGTTCGTCTAACCCCTGAAATACATAGTCGTGTGGCAATGCTGGCACAACGTGCCGGAATCTCAATCAATGCTTTTATCAAGCAAGCATTAGAAAAGCAAATTACAGCAATGTTATAAAAGTACCCTCTTAAAGGAACTGATTATGAGATGTAATACCTAATCGACTCCTATGCAAAAATAGTCCAAAGACTAAAAAAATAATCCAAACATAGTCCAAGAATACCATAAAAGGGTGATTCTTGGACTATTCTTTTATCACATTATATTATTCAGTCATTCCGTTCACTCCTTTTTCACTTACTTTGCACACGAACCAAATAAAGAGCTAATCGATTATGAAAAACTGCACATCCCTCAAATTAGCCGTTATTTCCTTATTTTTATACTTCGGAAATAATCCACTCGGGGCAGCTCCCGGAAAGAAATATACGCTCTTCTCTCCTGATGGAAAGTTAAAGGTGGAGGTTACTGCCGGAAACGAACTGTCTTATCAGGTGATGCACGAAAACGATACAATTCTCTCTCATTCTAACATAGGATTAGTTCTGGCAGACGGAACTACAATAGGAAACAATTCTCAGGTAACGGGTATTAAAAGGAAAAAGGTCAGGGATAATGTAGAGTCTCCTTTCTATCGCTTCAAGGAGTTCATAGCCACATGCAATGAACTTAACTTGAAGCTGAAAGGTGATTTCGGCATTACCTTCCGCGCCTATGACGAAGGAGTGGCTTATCGTTTTTACACAACACAAAAGACAGAAGTAACCATCAAAGAGGAAGTGGCAGAATTTAACTTCAATCAGGATTACACAGCCTATCTTCCTTATACAACCAACGATAAGAAGCCAATGGCAATGGCTTTCCAGAATGTCTACGACATCACCCCACTATCGAAGGCACAGTCGAAACTGGCTTTCCTGCCCGTAACCGTGGACTGTGGTAAAGCCAAGCTGACGATATTGGAGTCTGACCTCGAAGCTTATCCGGGTATGTTTGTGGAGAAGGTTGTCTCCTCGTCAACTTACTCCCTGAAAGGAGTATTTGCCCCCTACCCCACCAAGACAGATTTCTATCCCTGGCGCAGACAGGAGTATGTGACAGAGACAACCGATTTCATAGCCCGCAGCAAAGGTGCCCGTCCTTATCCCTGGCGTGTGCTGGCTGTGACGGAAAAAGATACGGATATGCCCGTCAACAATCTGGTTTATGCACTGGCATCCTCCAACCGCATAGGCGACACTTCCTGGATAAAAACTGGGAAAGTGGCCTGGGACTGGTGGAATGACTGGAACCTGAAAGGTGTCCCCTTCAAGGCAGGCATCAATATGGATACCTACAAATATTATATAGATTTCGCCAGCCGCAACGGTATCGAGTTTATTGTGCTCGACGAAGGCTGGTACGACCCCAAAAGCGGTGATATGCTGACCGTCATTCCCGAGCTGAACCTCCCGGAACTGATTGCTTACGGAAAGGAGAAGGGAGTGGAACTCATACTCTGGACAGTATTCAACGTACTCGACAGCCAACTGGAAGTTGCTTGCAAGAAGTACTCCGCCATGGGCATCAAAGGTTTTAAAGTCGACTTCCTCGACCGCGACGACCAGACAGCCGTTGAAATGGTATACCGCATTGCCGAAGCCACCGCCAAGCATAAACTGACGCTCGACCTGCACGGCATCTATAAACCGACAGGCATCAACCGTACTTATCCGAACATCATCAACTTCGAAAGTCTCTTCGGCATGGAAGAAGTGAAATGGACGGACATTAAAAATAACATGCCGCTTTATGATGTCACTTTCCCCTACATCCGGATGATGGCAGGTCCGGTAGACTACACCCCGGGAGCTATGCGTAATGCCACAAAAGCAGACTGGCGTGCCGTTTACTATACGCCAATGAGCATGGGAACCCGTTGCCATCAACTGGCTGCCTATATCGTGCATGATTCCCCCCTCACCATGCTGTGCGATGCACCGACAAATTATCTGAATGAACAGAAATGTGTAGATTTCATCACTTCCATTCCTGTAGAAACTGATTCTACTTTTATCGCCGCAGGCAAATTAGGAGAATACATTGTGACTGTCCGTAAGAAAGACATCAACTGGTACATCGGCGGAATGACAAACTGGGATGAACGAGATGTGGAAATAGACTTCTCTTTCCTGCCAACAGATGCCCGTTACACCGCCACATTATTCACTGACGGCATCAACGCCAACAAACAGGCGGAAGATTACCGCACAGAAACGCTCACAATAGATAAAAACAGCCGGATGAAATTGCATTTAGCTTCGGGAGGAGGATTTGCAATGAAGCTCGAAGCCTGTCCGGTACGCGGAACGGTGACGACAATACCCGAAGGCAAGAATATTCCTTCTTTCTACAAGAAATACATTGAAACGGAAGGTTTATATGTCACTTCATCTGAGCGGGTGAGCGACGAGGCATTGCTGAAAGCCTGTGATATTATCAGTCTGATGCTGGCCAAACGTCCTGACGTAAAAGCACACATGGTGAAGAAGGGTTGCCACGTGATGGTAATAGGAAAAGATGAAGCGACTTGCGACTTACCGGAGTTTGCCCATATCTGCAATTCTCCTGACAGCATCGCTTATTGGAACTGGCGTGCCCGAGGTTTCGGAGGTGCACCGGAAGATGAATTCTCCGCCAGTTGCGGAGAAGAGAACCTATTGGGTTTGCCTCAGGATAAATATACGGGCGAGAATATCCTGATTCATGAATTTGCACACTTGATACACATGGTAGGGATAGTTGGCGTAGAGCCTGATTTCAATGACCGGCTGGAGGCTTTATGGAAAAGCGCAGGCGAAAAAGGATTATGGGCAAATACTTATGCCTTAAGCAATAAAGAGGAATATTTTGCCGAATGTGTACAGTCTTTCTTTAACTGTAATCGCTATGCCGAGCCTGCCAATGGAGTGCACAATTCCATGAACCGTCGCATAAAGCTGAAAGCATACGATCCGGATATGTACAAGCTGTTGAAAGAATATTTTTATGAGATAGAGATACCGATTAATAATGAAATACATAAATGATAATTTACCAGCGTAGCGCTGGAGCAAGGTTCTCCTTCGGCGTGCAAGTAATCTTTCAGACACGGATGACACGGATGACGCGGATTCTTTTTTCCTTCGGTGTGATATGCCGGTATGTATAGCGCAGCTTTAAAAATCCGCGTCATCCGTGTCATCCGCGTCTAAAAGATTAAAGTCCGCGTTCGTCCTCATTATCCGTGTAGTCCGCATACCCATTCCCTCGCCGCTAAATTATCATTTATAAAACAATTAAGTAACAATATGAATAGAACCATCCTTTTAATCACTTCCTTTTTAATAGGAGTTGTCTCTGCCTTTGCGCAGACTGATTTCAATACTCCGGGCGCGGGTAATCCCGTCATCCCCGGATATTTCGCCGACCCTACTATCAAAAAGTTTGGTGATACTTATTATATGTACGCCACAACCGATGGTAGTGGTGCAGGCTTCGGCCCTGCCCAAGTGTGGACAAGCAAAGACTTCGTAAACTGGACCCTGATGCCCATGAACTGGCCCGACAGCCACTGGATATGGGCTCCCGACGTGATGCGGCACACCAATGGCAAGTATTACTATTTCTATTGCCAGCCCTGCATCATCCATTGCGGCGTAAGTGAAACCCCTCGCGGTCCGTGGAAGAATATTCTGGGTGATAGCGAAGCCGTCCTCATCCCCGACCGTTTCGTAACAAATGCCATCACTCTGGATGGACAAACATTTGTAGATGATGACGGATCAGTCTATATGTACTGGGGTACCTGGGGGATATACAAAGGTTTCGGTTGTGGTGCCGGAAAACTGGCACCCGACTTGAAAAGTTTCACCGAAACCCGCCTCATCCCCAATACCGAAGCAACGGATTTCTTCGAAGCTCCCTTTGTCATCAAGCGGAATGGAACTTACTACTTCATGTATTCTTCCGGTTCCTGCCACGACCATACCTACCGTGTGCAATATGCCACTTCGGACCAGCCTTTAGGTCCTTATAAATATGGCGGTTGCATCCTCGAAACCAATACTGACGGCACCATTCACGGCCCCGGACATCACAGCATCCTCCAGGAAGGCAATGATTACTATATCGTCTACCACCGCCACGACAATCCACACTCCAACCGTGGCTTCCATCGCCAGCTTTGCATCGACCGCATGGAGTTTGCCGAAGACGGAAGCATCCGGAAGATTACTCCCACCCACGACGGTGTAGGCGCACTGGCTCCCACCGTAGTCAAGTCAACCAATCTGGCCTTTGGCAAGAGCGTTCGCGCCTCTTCTTTTTATGACGATAATTTCCGTCCCGAATATGCTGTAGATGATAACAACGGAACCTTGTGGCGTCCACGCGGCATGGGACAGGAATGGATTGAAATAGACCTGGGACGTAGCCAACCGATACAAACCATCTGGACACAATTTGAATACGGCACGCAGTTCTATCAATATCTGATTGAAACTTCCACTGATGGAAAACGCTGGAATATCTTTGCCGATAAACGGAACAATCATCTGGCAGGCAGCCCGATGGTGGACTTCGGAAAAGCCAAAGCCCGCTACGTCCGCCTCACCTATACCGGTGGGCAAAAGAATGGTTTCGGTGGTGCCATCTGGAATATCAAAGTATTCTCCGGCATCGAAGCCTCCGCCCCGCAGCAATGGCTCGGACTGACTGCCGCCGACTGGAACGGTCGCGAATGGCAAAACAACGAAGGGATGTTGGGAGGATCTTTCACTCTCAAAGAAGGCGCAGCCCGCACCGGACGTATGAGCGGACGTGATGCTTTGATACTTGAACCAGGCACTACATTGGAATTCCGTCATCCGTTGATTTCTCCTTCCAAAGAACATACAATTAGCGGGTTAGTTTATAGATTAGGTAGGTGGCAAAGCTACGAAGCGGAGTCCGCCCTTTCATCCGGTGTGATTTCGCTTCAAAGCGGAGCCGAACCCTTAATCATCACTAATCTGCGCTACTATAACTGGAAACAGGCACCTGCCGAACAGGAATATGACACCACTACGGATATCGTCCGCTTACCGGCTGCCAATCAGCAAAAGCATGGCTTGGTAATAAGCATTACCGCCGATGACTTCGCCACAGGAGACACCGTACATTATCTTTCCAATCATGGAATAGAAGGATACTTCGAGGCTCACAAAGCCCCCTCCATCATCAAGGAAATGAAAGGAAAGAAAAGTTTCAGCTTTGATGGTCATCAGGTATTCCAATCCAGCTTCTCCCTGCCTGCAACATTGCTGGACAATGCCCCCTATACATTGGAAGCCTGGATATTGAACGACTCCATCGCAGAAAACGAATGTGTGGCCGATTTCACAACTTCGCATGACGAATTGGAGAAGATTATGCTGGTAAGTGGCACAGAGCCACGTTGCGGAGTCATCAACCACTACGGTTGGTACGAAGACGCCGGTTATAAGGATATGAAAACGCTGGAAGGCAAATGGCAACACGTCTATATATGCTTTGACGGCCGGATGGAGCAGGTCTATATAAATGGACAACTAATCAGTGAAAAAGATATTCAATTGCTGATAAAACCGTCACAATACGTAACTTTGGGGCGGAATGCAGAACGCAACTGGTCGTTCACGGGTTACCTGCATTCACTGAAACTCTGGGACGAATATATTCCGATGAAAAAATAACACCATAAATAGAATGATAACCATGAAGAAACTTTTAGTAAGCACTCTGATGCTTGCCACTGCAATAGGCGGTCAGGCACAAGTGAAAAATCAGTCGCACGGCTACCCCATTGCCCCTGTGCCCTTCACTTCGGTGAAAGTAACCGACTCCTTTTGGGGGCAGCGCCTCAACGCAAGCCGTGAAGTAACCATTCCTCTTGCTTTCAGCAAATGCGAGGAAACAGGAAGATATCAGAACTTCGTCAACGCAGCGCATCCCAGCGATACGATAAAAGTCGGCGGACTGGCCTTTGATGATACAGACGTCTATAAAACCATTGAAGGTGCCAGCTACCTGTTGCAGACTTATCCGGACAAGAAACTGGCTAAGTACATCGACAGTGTACTGGTGATTGTAGCCGCCGCACAGGAACCCGACGGATACCTCTACACCAGCCGCACCATGAACCCGAAGCATCCGCACGAATGGGCGGGAAGCAAGCGCTGGGAAAAAGTAGAAGAGCTGAGCCACGAGTTCTATAATCTGGGACACATGGTGGAAGGCGCCATCGCCCACTATCAGGCAACCGGGAAGAAAAACTTCCTCAACATCGCCATCAAGTACGCCGATTGCGTATGTCGTGAGATAGGTACAGGCGAAGGGCAGCAAATCCGTGTTCCCGGACATCAGATTGCTGAAATGGCACTTGCCAAACTTTATCTGGTCACCGGAGACAAGAAATACCTCGACCAGGCTAAATTCTTCCTCGACCAGCGCGGTTACACCAGCCGCACGGACGAATACAGTCAGGCACACAAACCCGTTGTCCAGCAGGATGAAGCCGTGGGACATGCCGTTCGCGCCGCTTATATGTATGCAGGTATGGCCGACGTGGCAGCTCTCACCGGAGATACCGCCTACATTCATGCCATCGACCGCATCTGGGACAATATCGTCGGTAAGAAGTATTACATCACCGGCGGTATCGGAGCCACGGCTGCCGGAGAGGCTTTCGGCAAGAACTACGAGTTGCCCAACATGTCAGCTTATTGCGAGACTTGCGCAGCTATCGGCAATGTATATGTCAACTACCGTCTGTTCTTGCTCCACGGCGAATCAAAGTATTATGATGTATTGGAACGTACCTTATATAACGGTTTGATTTCGGGCGTATCACTGGACGGTGGCGGTTTCTTCTACCCGAATCCGTTGGAGAGCATGGGACAACATCAACGCCAGCCTTGGTTCGGCTGCGCTTGCTGCCCCTCTAATATCTGCCGTTTCATTCCGTCATTGCCGGGATATATCTATGCGGTGAAGGATAAAGATGTCTATGTTAACCTCTTCATGTCCAATACTTCGGACCTGAAAGTAGGCGGTAAGGCTGTTTCTATCGAACAAACAACGAAATATCCCTGGAACGGAGACATCGCCATCGGCATTCAGAAGAACAATGCCGGACAGTTCACTATGAAAGTACGCATCCCGGGATGGGTACGGGGTCAGGTAGTTCCGAGCGACCTTTACACCTACAGCGACGGCAAGCATCTGAAATATACGGTAGCCGTGAACGGAGAACCCGTACAAAGCGAACTGAAAGACGGCTACTTCTGCATCGACCGCCGTTGGAAGAAGGGTGACAAAGTGGAAATACACTTCGACATGGAACCACGCACCGTGAAAGCCAACAATAAAGTGGAAGCCGACCGTGGACGCATTGCCGTGGAACGCGGCCCGATTGTGTATTGCGCTGAATGGCCGGATAACAACTTCGATATTTTCAGTGTATTCATGAACCGCAACCCGAAGTTTGAAGTAGTGGAAAAGCCCGATTTACTGTATGGCATCAACCAACTGAAGACAGGGGCGCAGATTCTTGGATACGATGACCAGGGACGCCTGACTACCACTGACGTGGATTTGACCCTGATTCCTTATTATGCATGGGCACACCGTGGTTCGGGAGCCATGCTCGTATGGCTACCGCAGGAATTAAGCGCATCCCGCCCCACCATGCCTGCCACGCTGGCTTCGGAAAGCAAGATTGATGCTTCACACAAAGTAAAATCTATCTCCGCCATCAACGACCGCCTGGTACCGAAAGATGAGAACGACCGCTCCATGCCTTACTATCACTGGTGGCCAAAACAGGGAAGCACCGAATGGATTTCATACGAATTCCCGGCAGAAGCAACCGTCAGCAGTGCTACCGTATATTGGTTTGACGATGCTCCCTGGGGTGGTTGCCGCGTACCGAAGAGCTGGAAGATTTATTATAAAGATGCACAAGGCGAATGGCAACCCGTTACCGGTGCCGACAAATACGGAGTTGAAAAAGGTACGGGAAATGTAGTTAACTTTGACCCGGTAAAGACAAAAGCCGTCAAACTGGAAATCAGACAGCCGGATAAATATTCATCAGGCTTATTTGAATGGGAAGTTAAGTAAAGATTAGGTATATGAAAATGGTTAGATTAGGTTTGTCAGTAGCCATGCTCCTTTGCGGGGGCATGGCTATTGCCCAAGGTACGGTAGAGGACTATAACCGTGCCTATTCATTGAGAGAGAAGTTCAGCGCAAACAAGGTATTCTACTCCAATGTCACGCCGGCGTGGATAGAGGGTACACATCAGTTCTGGTATGTGCGCAATACACCGGAAGGACGTATGTATGTATCGGTGAATGCAGACAAGAAAGGAAGAAAAGAGTTGTTCGACCATAGCCGCCTGGCTGACGCACTAACCAAGGCATCCGGCAAAGAAGTGAAATCTTCCGCCATCAATCTGGAGCGACTGCATGTAAACAAAAGTCTGGACACACTCCGCTTTGTTTTCAATAACCAGCGATGGATGTATGTCACCCGGAAAAACCAGTTGGCAAACGAAGGCAGCCTCCCCGCTCCCCAAAAGCAGAAACACTGGATGGAACGGGATGATGAGAAGACTGCCAATCCTGTTCCTTCGCCTGACGGCAAGTACACAGCATTCATCAAGAATCATAATGTATACGTGAAAGAGGTTGCCACGGGGAAAGAAAAACAGTTGAGTATAGACGGCACACTGAGCAATTATTATTCAGCCTATATCCGTTGGTCACCGGACAGCAAGAAGGTGGCTTCCTGCAAGATACGTCCGGTTGAGAAGCGTTATGTATATTACGTGGAGTCTTCGCCAACGGACCAACTGCAACCTAAGCTCCACAAGCAGGAGTATGCCAAACCGGGAGATGAGCTTCCGTTTAAGGTGCCTTGCATCTACGAAGTGGAGACAGGACGCAGTATTATCCCTTCCACTGATTTGTTTGCCCAACAGTATGAGATATACGGCCCCGAATGGAACCCGGACAGCCGTGCCGTAACCTTCGAATACAATCAGCGCGGGCATCAGGTGTACAGGGTATTGGAACTTTCGGCAGAAACCGGCAAGGTACGTCCACTGATAGAGGAAAGCAGTGATAAATACGTAAACTACACCCGCCATTTCCGCCATGACCTGAGGGACAACAAGCATATCATCTGGATGAGCGAACGCGACAACTGGAACCATCTGTATATGTACGACCGCACCACTGGGCAGCCCGTCCACCAAATCACCAAAGGCGAATGGTATGTGCGCGAAGTGCTTCGTGTAGATGAAGACAACCAGCAGATTTACTTCTCCGCAAATGGTGTACAACCCGGTGAAGACCCTTATCTCATCCGCTATTACCGCATCGGCTTCGACGGGAAAGGCCTGGTTTGCCTTACTCCGGAAGAAGGAATGCACCGTGCCTGGTTCTCGGGAGATATGAATTATCTGGTAGACGTTTACTCTATGGTAGACAAAGCTCCTGTAGCCGTGCTGCGCAGCGCCAAGGATGGCAAAGTAGTAATGCCATTGGAAACTGCCGACATCAGCCGCCTGATAGCCGAAGGCTGGAAAGCACCGGAAGTGTTTACCGCCAAAGGGCGTGACGGCAAAACGGATATGTGGGGACTGATTGTCCGTCCCACTAATTTCGCCCCGAACAAGAAGTATCCGGTTATCGAGTACATTTACCAAGGTCCCGGCGACCAGTATGTACCCAAGACTTTCATTCCGTACAACTGGTACATGACTTCCCTTGCCGAACTCGGCTTTATCGTTGTCATGGTGGATGGAATGGGAACTTCTTTCCGTTCACGCGAATTTGAAAATGTATGTTATAAGAATCTGAAAGATGCCGGTCTGCCCGACCACATCGCCTGGATTAAAGCTGCCGGAGAGAAGTATCCGTATATGGATATGGACCGCGTAGGCATCTATGGCTGTTCCGCCGGAGGCCAGGAATCCACCACTGCCGTGCTGCTGCATCCCGAATTCTACAAAGCCGCTTATTCCGCCTGTGGCTGCCACGACAACCGCATGGATAAAATCTGGTGGAACGAGCTCTGGCTCGGATATCCCGTAGACGACCAGTACAAAGAAGGTTCGAACGTGGAGAATGCCCATTTGTTGAGCCGCCCCCTGATGCTGGTAGTCGGTGAACTGGACGACAACGTAGACCCTGCTTCAACCATGCAAGTAGTAAACGCTTTGATTAAAGCGAACAAGGATTTTGAACTGGTAGTCATCCCCGGCGCACACCACACAATGGGCGAAGACTTCGGGGAACATAAACGCTATGATTTCTTTGTACGCCATTTGATGGGAGAAAACCCGCCTAAGTGGGACGAGGTGAAGAAGTGATAGAGCGATGGAGTGATAAGGTGGTAAAGTGATAAGCACTCTATCACCTTATCACTCTCCCCTACCCCTTCAACCGTATCACGAACCTACTTCCCTTTCCCAATTCACTTTCCACCGTCAACGTTCCGCCATGAGCCTCCACAAAGTCCTTTGAGATGGACAAGCCCAGACCACTGCCTTGCACCTTCGTACCCGGCACACGGAAATAACGGTCGAAAATACTTTGATGATAGCGCGGGTCGATGCCCTTGCCAAAGTCCTGCACGTACATCTCAATGATTCCGTCTTCATGCTTGGCACCAATCACCACACGCCCGTTTTCTTTGGAGTAACGGATGGCGTTGCTCAGAAGATTCGTCAGCACCCAAGCTATCTTTTCACTGTCCACAAACAATTTCGGCATCTTCTCATCAGGATAGTCCACCTCTATCTGAATTCCGAATTTATCAGCCTGCACCTGATTGGCCTTGATGGCATACTCTATAAGCTCGATAGGCTTCGTAATCTTCGGCATCATCTGGAGCTTGCCAGCTTCCACCTGTGTCATGTTCAGAAGCTCGCCGGTGATGCTCAACAGGCGGTCGGCATTCTCCTTGATACTCTTCGACAACTGTTCCTGCTCATCATTCAAGGCACCCACACGCTTATCCTCCAACAACTGAAGACTCATGAGAATGGCAGAAATAGGTGTTTTCAACTCATGGGAGATGGTGGAGATAAATGTTGTCTTGGCAGAGTCCAGTTCCTTAAATTCGGTAATATTCTTCAGTAAAATGACATCACCCAGGTTCTGCGGCTCGTCCGTATCGGTCTCTGTATTCATAATTGTGATATAAGATGCCTGGAAATAACTCTCTTTGTTATCTGCATAAATCTTTAACGCTTCTTTCTTCTCACTGGGAGTGACAAGCTCGCGCACCAACCGGCGGAGAAGATCATTCTTCAACGAAAGCTCTTCGGCGGAACGGCGGATTACTTCATCCCGCTTCAGATTCAGTACAGTCAGGGCTTCCTTATTGATGAAGAGTATTTCATGCGCACGGTTCAGGCCGATGATAGGGTCATGAATACTGTTCACGATGGCTTCCAAAAACTTCTTGGCAGCAAGGATGTCATTCAGCGTACTGGTGCGATACTCAGTCAACCGTTCGGCCATGCGGTTAAAACCGTCGGCCACTGCGCTGAATTCCTCATGTCCACTCATATCGAGACGTTTCTCATAATTATGATTGGCTATCTCCAGAATGCCCTGTGTCAGTTCCCGAATGGGTTTACTGATGGAACGGGGCAACCAGACAAGCAGTACGATGCTGGCAAGAATACAAACACCTCCTATAACAGAAATCCACAGCAAGGCACGTTGCAAACCGGGTACAGCCGCAGGGCTATCCGGCTCGGTAGCCGTCAATATCTGAAGATTGACGACCGAGAGAGCAACCAGCAGGATAATCATACCGGAAAGGATGCCCACACTGAGTATTAGTTTAGTACGAATATTCATAACGCTCCTAAGAATTAAATTTTATGCAAGTATAATCAAATCTATGTTTGCTTGCGCCAATTCGCTCACAAATTTTCTGTATTTCAGCAGCATGAACAAGGATTGGGGAAGACGGAAAGAGGGACTACCCATACAGACAGTCGTTATCTGCTTCTCCTTACAGGCTTGTATAATGGCGTCCAGCACATCACGGGACTGTATCTGAAGAACTTCACCATCCAGTTCAGTCACTAACTTAAAGTGATTCAGCAAATAGCGCTGCCGTGCCAGATCGATACGGTCGGCACTCTCAGCGGGCGTCTGCACGTATAGAGCGATGAAAGAAGTATTGTAGCGGGTGGCCAGCCGTGCCGCCTTACGGATGATGCGCCGCGGAGTCTTCTCATGACTACTGATGCAGGCAAGAAACCTCTCGTGTCGTACACCCACGCTCGAAACAACGACTTCGTTCTCCACCTTCTTCTCCACGCGCAAGGCTACTTCCTTCAGGGCCAGCTCACGCAACTGAAGGATATTCTCTGTTTTAAAGAAATTATTCAGTGCTGTCTGTATTTTCTCCGGACGATAAATCTTACCTGCCTTCAGACGGGCAATTAATTCTTCGGCAGTCAAGTCGATGTTCACCACTTCGTCCGCTTCTTGCAGGACACTGTCGGGAATGCGTTCCTTAACCTCGATACCGGAAATTCCCTGCACCTCTTCATTCACGCTCTCGATGTGCTGGATGTTGACAGCGGAAATCACGTTGATGCCTTCGTCCAAAAGATCCATCACGTCCTGCCAACGCTTTTCGTTGCGGCTGCCTTCTACGTTGGTATGCGCCAGTTCGTCCACTATGACTATTTCGGGATGGATGCGGATGATTCCTTCCAAATCCATTTCTTCCAGTTCCTTTCCTTTGTAAAATATACGGCGCCGGGGAATGATGGGCAGACCAGCCAGCTGTGCTTCGGTTCCGGCACGTCCGTGGGTTTCGATGTAGCCGATTTGTACATCTACCCCATTATCCAGCAGGTCGTGAGCCTCCTGAAGCATACGGTACGACTTGCCCACACCGGCTATCATGCCGATGTAAATCTTGAACTTGCCCCGACGGGATTTCTTTATCAGGTCGAGGAAATGTTGCACGTTCTCTTCTCTGTCCATACCTTTGAGTGGTTGTTGTTATGGGGTAACCGGGATTAGTAAGTAGATCGGCATACTATCAATACGGATGACACGTATCATCAATACGGA
The DNA here is from genome assembly GCF_036416795.1 of Bacteroides sp. MSB163. Classification (NCBI taxonomy): domain Bacteria; kingdom Pseudomonadati; phylum Bacteroidota; class Bacteroidia; order Bacteroidales; family Bacteroidaceae; genus Bacteroides; species Bacteroides maternus. The sequence continues at coordinate 522,035 of NZ_CP143867.1, forward strand.
TGATAACTATCATCAATACGGATGATGACTACCATCAATGCGGATGATGGATACTATCAATAGTATTGATGATAGACTAAGCCATAGGGACAACATGCCTCTGTTATTCACATTAAGGCCTTAAGGTTATACCAAAGACCAAATGGGTATCTTCCAGACAAGGATTCCAGATAGCCTGTGCAAATATAGGCAATGAGAATGAATCCGTTATCTTAATGGCGGTAGTAGCCTTCAGAGCCACGTTGGTAACTGCAAAACCGGAATTACCATACCCTACGGTATATGTTTCATAGGGCACAAATCCCAGCGTTGCGTTCAAATCCACCGATTTCACACTGAACGGACAGTTCAGCTCAACATAAGATGAATAGTTCTGCCCTCCCTCAGCGTTCTTGTCGGCACCGGCAAACATGGTGTACCAGGCTATGGACAAGGGCAGTCTCTCACAAGGCAAGGCATAGGCCAGTCCGCCTTCAAAATAATGGGCAGTTTTATGGCTCTCGAAGTTGAAGTACTTACCTGCACCCTGTCCTGCCCACCAAAGACTTGCCACAGACAGCGTGAGTCCCGATTCACCGAAGGTATAAGCTGCCGTCAGGTCTATTTCCTTGCTGGCCAGACCTTCGGTAGATTTATTGCCGTCGAAGTCTGTAGAACCCCATGCGGTCAGAGAGAAGTCTCCGATACCGAAACCCAGTGTGGGCTGGAAACTCGCACCTGTCTGATAGACTCCACGCCAAATGTATGAGCTTACCAAATCACCTTGCACTGTAAATTCCTGTGCTTTTGTACTTGTTATCCAAAAAATACTTGCGGCTGCAACAGCCACTGTTGCAAAAATCTTTTTTCCTCTTAATTTCATAATTCTTTTAATTTAAAAAAAAGAGAGGCGCGTCTCCATCCACCCTGTTTTCAGACATCACCATGGCAAAATATGAACGGAGCCTGCCCACCTCTCCTCTACCAACCTAAAGTTATGTTCTAATCACTCATTTTCCCGCTTCTTCAAGCGCGATATTTAATTTCAACACATTTACTCTTTCCGTACCGAAAAGGTCGAGAAAAGGCTTTTGTATCGTCTTGTCCACAATACTTCTCACCTGAGCCTCATCCATGCCGCGTGCCTGTGCCACACGTTTCACCTGCACGTAAGCGCTGGCGGGGGTAATATCCGGGTCGAGACCGGAACCGCTGGCTGTCACCATTTCGGCAGGGACATCCTTGCGTTGCAAATAGGGATGATGAAGCAGGAATGTATCGATACGAGCTTCTACCTCCGCCAGATATTCTTCGTTTGTGGGTCCCTTGTTGCTACCGGAAGAACTGGAAGCATCGTAGCCGTCTCCGGCATTGGAAGGACGTCCCCAAAAGTAGATATCCTTAGTAAACATCTGGCCTACATTGGCAGCCCCCACTACCTTGCCGTCCAATACGGCAACCTCCGCATTACCCTTGTTAGGTCCTGCCACCTGGGCGAATATCCACAGGATGAGGATGTAGAACAAGGAAAAGAATATGCAAAATGCAAGTGTTATTTTGAGGGATTTGAATAAAGTTTTCATTTTCTTCTTTTTTTAATTACTTAGAAAAACAAACTGACAATCATATCTATCAACTTAATACCGACGAACGGAGCAATGACACCACCCAAACCATATATGAGCAGGTTGCGACGGAGCAATGCACTGGCACCAATCGGTTTATATTGTACACCACGCAGTGCCAACGGAATCAGGATAGGAATGATGATGGCGTTGAAGATGATAGCCGAAAGGATAGCCGACTCCGGACTATGCAGCCCCATGATATTCAATGGAGCCAACTGCGGTATGGCAACCATAAACAGAGCCGGAATAATGGCAAAGTATTTAGCCACATCATTTGCAATTGAGAAGGTGGTCAGCGTACCGCGCGTCATCAACAGTTGTTTACCAATCTCTACAATTTCAATCAGCTTGGTCGGGTCGTTATCCAGGTCCACCATATTACCGGCTTCCTTGGCTGCCTGCGTACCGCTGTTCATGGCAACACCCACGTTTGCCTGTGCCAGCGCCGGAGCATCGTTCGTACCGTCACCCATCATGGCCACCAGCTTACCGGACTGTTGTTCTTTCTTGATGTACTCCATCTTATCTTCGGGTTTAGCCTCGGCAATGAAGTCATCCACACCGGCTTTTTCGGCAATATACTTAGCTGTCAGCGGATTATCACCGGTCACCATTACTGTCTTCACACCCATCTTGCGCAATCGCTCGAAACGTTCCTGAATGCCCGGCTTGATGATATCCTGCAACTCAATAACGCCGGCCACCTTCCGGTCGACACACACCACCAGTGGAGTACCGCCATTACTTGAGATTGCAGCAATTGTATCTTCCACTTCCTTCGGGAAATGATTACCGGCACTCTCCACAATCTTACGGATAGCATCGAAAGCACCTTTACGAATCTGAGTACCTTCCTGCAAATCCACACCGGAACATTTAGTTTCGGCAGTAAACTTAATCATACGGGCTCCGGCGGTATCCAGATCGCGCATACGACGCCCTGTTTCACGTCCCAGTTCGATGATGGACTTACCTTCCGGTGTCTCATCAGAAAGGGAAGACAACAGGCAGGCCTCAATAAAATCATATTCATCCACACCCGGGGCAACATGGAATTTCGTTGCCTTACGATTGCCGATAGTGATGGTACCCGTCTTATCCAGCAGCAGGGTATCAATATCACCAGCCGTTTCCACGGCTTTACCTGACTTGGTGATTACATTGGCACGAAGCGCACGGTCCATACCTGCAATACCGATAGCGGAAAGTAAACCTCCGATAGTAGTCGGTATCAGGCAGACAAACAGAGAGAGGATGGCAGCAATAGAAATATACGTTCCCGGATGATCCACATTTGTATAGTCCGCAAATGGGATCAATGTCACGCAGACAATCACGAATACCAATGTGAAACCTGCCAGAAGGATGGTCAGCGCAATCTCATTCGGTGTCTTCTGCCGGGTAGCGCCTTCTACCAGCGCAATCATCTTGTCAAGGAAGCTCTCGCCCGGTTGCTGGGTTACCAGTACCTTAATTTTATCAGACAATACCTTCGTACCACCTGTTACGGAGCTTTTATCACCACCTGCTTCGCGGATCACCGGGGCGGACTCACCTGTGATGGCACTTTCATCAATGGATGCCAAGCCTTCCACAATCTCACCGTCAGCCGGGATGGTATCTCCGGCTTCACAAATAAAGTAATCTCCTTTCTTCAGACGTGAACTGCTGATAGTGCGCACTTTACCATCAATCAACATTTTAGCGGGAGTTTCTTCACGCGTCTTACGCAAGCTGTCCGCCTGTGCCTTGCCACGTGCTTCGGCAATAGCCTCGGCAAAATTGGCAAACAACAGGGTGACGAACAGGATGACAAATACCAGGAAGTTATATCCGAATGTTCCGTACTCCGGAGTTATCAGGGAGAGGATGCAGACCACCAGCATGACCAGTGTCACAATCTCCACCGTAAACATAATCGGATTCTTTATCATCATTCGCGGATTCAGCTTCACGAATGATTGCTTCAGGCTCTCCATTACTTGCTCCTTTTGAAACAAAGAAGCTGATTTCTTATCTTTCATTTTATGAAATTACTAATTACTAATTATGAATTACAAACTAAAATGTTCAGCAATTGTACTCAACGCATGTACCGGGAAGAATGACAGTGCAGCCACGATGAAAATAACTGCGAACGTCATCACACCAAACGTCAGTGTATCTGTCTTCAATGTACCGGCACTCTCAGGGATAAACTTCTTCTGAGCCAGCAAACCGGCAATGGCAACCTGCCCCACAATCGGGATAAAACGACTCAGAATCAATACCCAACCACATGAGTAGTTCCAGAAGTAAGTATTATCACCCAGTCCCTCGAAGCCGGAACCGTTATTAGCTGCACACGAAGTAAACTCATATAATTGCTCGCTCAGCCCGTGGAAGCCCGGATTATTCAACCATCCGCCCTCACTCGCTACAAAGTCGGGATGATGGGCAAACAGGTAACTGGACAATGCCGTACCTACCAAAATCACAAACGGATGCAACAGCGCCACAATCGTAGCAATCTTCATTTCCCGTGCCTCCACTTTCTTTCCGAGGAATTCCGGTGTACGCCCTACCATCAATCCGCTGATAAACACAGCTATGACTATGAACGTATAGTAGTTCATCCAACCTACCCCGACACCACCGAACCAAGTATTAATCTGCATATTCAGCATCTCCATCAGTCCGCTGAGCGGCATCGTAGAGTCGTGCATACCATTCACCGAGCCATTGGAAGTGACGGTGGTCGTAATACTCCACAAGGCTGTTGCAGCAGCACCAAGCCTCACCTCCTTTCCTTCCATCGCTCCGCCATCCTGCGCAATATCCAGTTCGTCAATACGCGGATTACCGTTCATCTCCTGATAGACATTGATGCCGACACCCGCCAGATAGGCAAAGAGCATTACGCCGAATATACTATAAGCCAGTTTCTTACGGTTGGAATAGAAGCCGAGTGCGAAAACCATTGCCATCGGGATGATAAGGATAGACCAACATTCCACCATATTCGTCAGATACGTAGGATTCTCCAACGGATGCGAAGAGTTCACACCGAAATAACCGCCGCCATTGGTACCCAGTTGTTTGATGGGCACGATGGCAGCCGCAGGCCCCTGCGATACCAGTTGTTCCTGTCCTTCGAGCGTGGTCACCTCCATTTTGCCGTCAAAGCCCATCGGGGTGCCTTCTATAATAAGGATGAAACCCACAATCAGCGAAAGCGGCAACAAAATACGTGTACTACTCAATACAAGGAAGTTCCAGAAGTTACCTATTGTCTTCGTTGTCTTCACGGAAATAGACTTCATGATACCTGCCATAGCCGCCATACCCGTTGCAGCCGTAATAAACTGGAAGAGCATGATGACAAACAACTGCGTGAAGTAAGTCAGCCCGCTCTCGCCGGAATAGTGCTGCAAGTTACAGTTCACCATGAAGCTGATGCAGGTGTTGAATGCCTGATCCGGTGTCTGCGGCCCGTTACCGTCGGGATTCAGAGGCAACCAGTGTTGAGTAACCAGCAGCACCATGCCCCACACAAACCAAAAAGCATTTAATATCAGAAGCGCTTTCAGAAACTGTTTCCAGTTCATCTCCTCGGTAGGGTTGATGCCACACACTTTAAAAATAAGTCTCTCAATCGGCTTCATGAAGTCCGACCATGTCTTTTCTCCTTTATAGACCTTTGCAATATATCGTCCCAACGGGTAAGACAGTACTACCAATAGGACTATTTGCAGGGCTACACCTAAAATTTCTGTATTCATTTTCTTTAATTGCTTTAAGGGAGCTAAAGAAGTTATCGTCTTACTTACTCCTGTTATTCTTTAACTCCTACATTTAAAACTTCTCCGGCTTCACAAGTACATACATCAAGTACCCGAAAACCGCAATGCCTAATACAAATAATGCTGTGTACATAATCTTTCTCTCCTTCTTAAATCTTTTCAAACCAATCCACGCATTTCCAGAATAGCCAGAAAGCGAGTAACCCACTCAACAGGCAGAAAATAAATGAAATCGTTATACCCATGTCTTTTACTTTTTTTTTTTAAATTGATACTATTATTTCGTTGTGTCTGTGTATGCCAATTGTGTGCCAAACGTGCAACAACAGTCATAAAAAGCTAATATTCAATACTCTGAGAGATATAAACAGAAAAGTATAAAGCAGAAGCACCCTTTCATTTTGAAAGGGTGCTTATCAAAATAGGGCAAGATAATTTTTTCCCTGCACTCTATCCAAAACACAACTCAGATAGAATACAGATACATATAAAAGGAAAATTAAAAATACAACTCAAATCTTATACTCCTCAATCTTCCTGTACAGTGTCGTCAATCCGATTTTCAGTAACCGCGCTGCTTCCGTCTTGTTTCCCTTTGTGTACTCCAACACACGGGCGATATGCCGTCTTTCCATTGCCGAAAGTTCAAAACTGCCGGGTGTCTCTTCATCCGACTGTTCATAATGGGCATTCTGAATATCAAGCGGAAGATCTGTTATGTCCAGCCGCTCTCCCTCACAGACAATAATGCTGCGTTCAATCACATTACGAAGTTCACGGATATTTCCTTTCCAAGGTTGCAACTCCAGCGTAGTAAGAAACTCAGGAGTAATCTCATTTATCGAACGGGACAATTGTGCCGAGAAGTTCTTTATAAAAGCTTTTGCCAACAAACGAATATCTCCGGCACGCTCACGCAACGGAGGCAAATGCACCTGAAAGACACTGAGACGGTAGAACAAATCTTCACGGAAACGCCCCTTGGCTATCTCTTCCGGCAAATTACGATTGGTCGCTGCAATGATACGCACATTGACGCGTGTCGGCTTCGTATCTCCTATCTTAATATATTCTCCTGTTTCAAGAATACGCAGCAACTTAGCTTGCAACTCAAAAGCCATCTCACCGATTTCATCCAGAAAGATGGTTCCGTTATTCGCCTCTTCAAACAGTCCTTTCTTATCCTTCAATGCCCCGGTAAATGAACCCGCCTTATGCCCGAACATCTCACTCTCCAACAACTCTTTGCTGAACGATGAACAGTTCACCGCAACAAAATTCTGTCGGACACGCTTACTACTGTAATGGATGGCTTGCGCAAACACTTCCTTGCCGGTTCCCGTTTCTCCGGTCAATAACACAGGTACATCAGTTACCGCTACCTTTTGTGCCAGCAGGACGGCTTCTTTCAGAGACTTGGATTCTCCCAGAATAGATTCAAAAGAATACGTTTGTCCTACCTTCTTCTCCAACTTCTCCAAGCGGACATTCATCCCAGCCTTCTCTACCGCACGGCTGATAAGGGGAATAATCTTGTTGTTGTCATCTCCTTTGGTGATATAGTCGAAAGCACCGTTCTTGATGGCCTGCACCCCATCGGGAATATTGCCATGGGCCGTCAGTAGAATAACCTCCACATTAGGTGCAACTTTTTTAATGGATAAAACCAGATCCACCCCATTCCCATCAGGCAGGAATACGTCACACAAAGCCACATCGGGACTCTGGAGTTCCAACTGCCGCAAGGCAGTCCTGCAATCACCAGCCTGACATACTTCATATCCTTCTAACTCTATCATACGTGCCAACAGAGTACGGATTTGTACCTCGTCGTCAACAATTAAAATCTTACTCATATCTCTTCGGATAAGTATTAAACTGATAATGATAAAAAAACAGGGTGTGCAAATATAAAGTTTTTCCTGAAATGCCACGGCACATCTTTTGAACTTTTATAGTATAGAAACAGAAAGCTATAAAATGCACAAATAAGCTTAGTTCCAATAATACAAAGGAATAGAGTGCATAAAGAGCTGGAAACGACAGGACTTTTTTCCCTTTCATTTTGGAAAAACATACTAAAATGGAAAGAATGGAAACAATCGTCCGAAATAGATTTCGATAAACAATTAAAAAAACATAGATATGAAGATTTACAAATTCAATGGAAATTCCACCGCATCCGTAAAAGGGATGCAACATGTGGCAAAACTAATTCGCAACGAGGAAAAGAAGATTGTCGTATTGTCTGCAGCTGGAGATGTAACGAAGCATTTAGATGAAATAGCCGCCTGCTTCTTCAGCCGCAATACCGAAGAAGCACACGACAAAATAACCAAACTGGAATTCCAGTTCATCGATTTCGTCAACGAGTTACTTTCGGACGACGTCCTGAAGCACAAAGCCATACGGGAAATATTGGATTGCTTTCAAGCTATTTGGAAATACACTTTAGGACCATTCTGCTCCGCCGATGAGAAAGAGATCTTGGCACAAGGCGAGTTATTGACATCCACCTTGATGGGATATTATCTCCAGGAACTGGGAATAAAAAACAGCGTCATCTGTGCTTTCGATTTCTTGCGCACGGGCATGAATGCAGAACCGGATGATGAATATATCGCCCGAAAGCTGGAAGAAACCTGCAAATTATATCCGGACACACGTTTGTTCCTAACACAGGGAAGTATCTGCAAGAACGCCTTCGGTGAAACAGATTACCTGAAACCTGGTGGCAGCGATTACACCGCCGCCCTCATCGGAAGTGCCCTGCATGCGGAAGAGATACTGATATGGACGGATATTCCTATCCTCAACAATGACACTGTGGTGATCCGCGATGCCGATACGGTCAAACACCTGAGTTTCAGTGAGGCAGAAAGGCTCATTTACTTCAATCCACAGATACTCAATCCTCTTTGTCTAGCCGTCGCATGGAAAGGGAATGTGCCTATCCACCTGCTCAATCCAATGAAACCATTGGCTGAAGGAACCTATATATCCGGCAACTTCCAAAATGACAAGACAATAAAGGCAGTTGCCGCAAAAGACTCCATTGTTTATATCCGATTTGAATCGAACAATACATTGCGACCTTATATGTTTATCAGCAAGATATTCGATGTTTTTGCAAAATATAAGACTATGCCTTGTCTGCTAACTTCATCCAATGATAATCTATCCGTAGCAACGGATAATAAAGAGCATCTGCCTTCTATCCTGCGCGAACTGAACAAATACGCCCGGATATGGGTGGAAGACCGGATGAGTATCGTCTCCGTCGTGGGCAACCTGAAGTCGTCAAATATAGCAACTGAAGCACAAATCATCAATGCGTTGAAAGATATTCCTCTACGGATGATTTCCTATGGAAGTGATGAAAATGACGTATCTATGGTGGTCAGAGGAACGGATAAGGCAGAAGTACTCCGACTACTAAATGAGAAGTTACTGAAGAAGGAATGGTTTAAGAAAGCGTCCTGAGGAAGCTTTTAGGCGCGTAATCCGCGCCTAAAAGAAATTATTCCGTATTTCTTTCGCAATATAGCGCCCCATCAACTCCTGCCCTTTTTTATCGGGATGTAAGCCATCGCGCAGATAGCGTCCCCTGCCCGAAGGTTGTTCGAATTTCTCGGTTATACCACTATTGGAGTAGCAATCTATCAGTTGTACGGAGAGAGCACGGCAGATGTCACGCAGAATGGCAATCTTCTCTAGGTTACGTTCATTGCGGGTTACATCACCGGTTTGAATAGGAGTACAAACATAAACACGACATTTGGGATAATGTTCCAGAATGGTCTGTATAGCCCAGCGGGCACCACCCGCCATAGTGGTAACGTCCACTTCCGCAAGAGTCTTACCTTTCAGAGCTTCCTCGGCAGAGCCAAGGTTCTTGTCATTTGTCCCCATAGAGAAGACAAAGACATCGGGAGCCGGATATTGCCCGCTCTCTACCTCGGCTATGAACTTCTGGACATGGACTTTAGAGACATTGTTGTGGCGCATTTGTAATTCACGCTTATCTTCAGTAGGCTGCCAGCCATTGGATATTCCGGCAAAACCTGCACTTCCATAATCCTGTGTATCGGGATGACAGGCCCAGGTTGCAGAACCTACCGCTACATTATGATGGGTGGCAAATCCAAGTAGATCGGCCACCGTCTTCGACCATTGTTTACCCGCCGTGATGCTGTTCCCATCACAACCGAAATTCATCTTACTGAAATCAGGATAAAGGGACTGCGCCTGTAAAGCAATCCCTATCCACAACACAACACAAAATCCAATCAATCTTCCCATTCTAACTTCTAAAATACTTATGAAATAACCTCTAAACCACTTATGAAAAACGTTCCATTATCTCCATGCACATACGTCCGTTATGATACGGGCATTTCCAAAATCCGGCCTTGTCATCCTCAGTATTCACCGTGCCGTCGGCACGCACACTCCAATGCCACTCGCCATTCCGGTAATCTACCAGATGCTTCTTGATGAAATCCCAGCAACGGAATGCTTTCCGCAACGCCACTTCATCTTCAAAATGTTGGTAAAGGTTAACATGTCCCACCACATTCTCTGCCTGTACCCACCAATGGCGGTCGGTATCGGTTTTCTGTCTATCCAGGAAAGTCTCATAAATCATGGCACCGTCAGACGTCAGTCCTTCATCAGCGGCAGCGGCAATAAACTCAACCAAAGGTTCTACCTTTTCCAGTAAAGTCTTATCATCCAGTATCAAAGCGGCTTCATGTATCAGCCAGGAAGCTTCTATATCATGTCCGTAAGAAACAATGCGATACTTACTCCGCCAATTATCATCGAAGAACAATTCCAGATGTCCAGTCTCAGGATCAAGAATCCGGTCCGTGAATAGTTCTATCAGATTGCGGAGTTGCTTCTTGAGGCGATCGTCCTTCCATACACGGTACAGATTGGTATAAGGCTCCAGGATATGCAAATGGGTGTTCATGGTCTTACGTTCGTTCTCGTCTTTATCGCTAAGACGCATATCGGCAATCTCTCCCCACTGGCGGGTAAGAGCCTCACAATAGCCATTCTTCACAGGGTCGAAGCTATGCTTTTCGATATCCTCGAACAGGCGGACGGCATATTCCAAAGCCTCAGCATCACCCGTGGCACGATGATATTCGCTCAGCCCGTAGATGGCAAAGCCTATGGCATAGATTTGTTTCTTCGTATCTAACGGGCGGCCTTCGTAATCAAGCGACCAGTAGACGCCGCCGAACTCGCGGTCATAGAAATGATCTATCACATAGCGTTTGGCACGCGTTGCCGCAGACAAGTATTCTTCCTTCTTCAGCAAACGGTAGGCTGCCGAGAAAGTCCAGAGAATACGGGCATTCAATACAGCACCCTTTTCTGTTTCCGGCATCAGGATTCCGGTTCCCGTGATGCGGCCATAGAAACCACCGTTCGCTTCATCCGTCATCCGGTTCATCCAGAAGGGAAGAATGTTGGCTGTCAACTCTTCTTCCATCTCTTTTCGCATATTCTTGACGTCCATAAAAAATCGTATTAGTTTATATTTTGAACCCATTTGGGAAATGAAAGTCAAGACATACCCTTCGCCCGTATGGGTTTCAGCTTCTCGTTAATCTCCTCCACGCGCTTCTTCGTCAACGGATAGAAGTACACGACCACCATAGCCAGCACTGCCACGGCAGCCGGTATCCAGCTCATAAGCAGGTTCAGACCGGTCAGCGCCTCCTCCGTTTGCACGGCACCCTCAGCCGTATTATAACCGAAAGATGCCAATATCCACATCACAGCCGCCCCGCCCATAGCGCCGCCAAACTTCTGCGCCATCGACGAAGATGAGAATATAAGCCCGGTCGAAGCCGTCCCGTCTTTCAGTTCGGCATAGTCCGAAACGTCGGCATACATACTCCATATCAACGGTGAAACGATACCCGTACAAATAGATATGACGATTTGCATAATCAGCATCATCCAGAAGCCCGCCGGTGTGCAAGGCAGATAGAAGAACAGAATGCTCAATACCGCCAGTGCCGCCATCGTGGCGATATAGGTGGATTTCTTGCCCAGTCCGCGCGAAAGGGGAACTGCCAGCACCACGCCTATCATATTGGAAACCTCTCCCACACCCAGGAACAGTCCGGCATAAAACAGGATTGTGAAATCACCCAGGCTCAGGAATATACTGTCGCCTATGTAGTCTTTGAAGAAATAAGCAGCCGTAGCGCCACGCACCGTATTGAACAGGTTGGAACCCAATGCCGCTCCGATAAGCAACCACCAAGGCCCGTTGGCAAGCAACGACTTGAAGTCCTTACCGACAGAAACCGTAGATACGCTCTTCACGTACTCCCTCGTCATGCTGAAACATAGCAGGAACACGACGAAGCACAACGCAGCAATCACAATCATGGAATATTGCCAACTGACGGTCACCGAACCGGTCATCTCCCTGAACCACGTGCAAAGCGGCTCCCAGGCAAACAAGGCTATGAAACTACCACCGTATGCAAAGAACATCCGGTAGGAAGAGAACACCGTCTTCGTGTCCGAGTCATCCGTCATCACTCCCAGCATAGCCCCGTATGGCACATTGATAGCTGTATAAACCGTCATCATCAGAATGTAAGTGACGTATGCCCAGATGAGTTTCCCCGTAGGCCCGAAGTCGGGCGTGGTAAACATCAATATACCGCAGACGGCAAACGGAAGAGAAATCCACAGCAGATAAGGACGGTATTTTCCCCATCGCGTATGGGTTCGGTCGGCAATGATGCCCATCATCGGGTCGGACACCGCATCCCAAATGCGCGTTACCAACAACAGGACGCCCGTATCCGCCAGACTCAGACCGTATATATTAGAATAGAATATAGGCAGATAATAGGAGAATATCTTCCAGAACATAGAGGAAGACATATCACCAAAGCCATAACCAATTTTCTCTTTCAGTGTTGCCATACTATTAAATTAAAGATTTATAACCATCGATGCGCAAACTTTACCACCGCGCCCACACACCCTTCTGAGCGGGGGGATAATCAGTGACGACTTGAATAGAATTCAGTCCATCACTGAACCTATTTCAGTCCGTCACTGAATGCCATTCACTGACGGGCTGATAAAGGCACAAAGATATTTATTTCCGCATGAGTTGCAAATTATTACTAATAAGTTTCTTCAGCGTCTCCACCGAAGCCGAAGAGGACAATCCGTCCACCGGCGTATTCATGCAGTAATCCACCAGCTTGTCCACCGTAGAAGTGGCTACGTGCATCCGCGTGTCCGACGAGGCATAATAGATGAATACCTTGCCGTCTTCATCCGCAATCCAGCCATTGGTAAAGAGCACATTGCTTACGTCGCCGATACGTTCTTCTCCCTCAGGAGCCATGAAGTAACCTCCGGGGGTGGCTATCAGGCGCGTAGGATCGTCCAGGGCGGTCATATACATATAGAGCACATAACGCAGTCCGGCAGCGCAGGCACGCACGCCATGAGCCAGGTGCAACCAGCCTTTCTCAGTCTTTATCGGATGCGGGCCCTCACCGTTCTTTACCTCCTTGATGGTGTGGTAGTAGCGTTGGTCGATGATGGTTTCCTCTTTCACCTCCGCATGTGTCATGTCGTCTACCAAGGCCCAGCCTATGCCGCCACCGCTTCCGGCATCAATAAATCCATCCTGCGGACGGGTGTAAAGGGCATATTTGCCATCTACAAATTCGGGATGAAGCACCACATTACGTTGCTGGCTCTTAGTCTTCAGGTCCGGCAGACGCTCCCAGGTTTTCAAATCCCGGGTACGCGCAATGCCTGCCGTAGCCGTAGCCGAGGATAAATCGCCCGCGGGGGCATTATCATCATGACGCTCGGCACAGAAGATACCATAAATCCATCCGTCTTCATGGGCGGTGAGGCGCATATCATAGACATTGGTAGCCGGTATCACATCTTCGGGCATCGTGACGGGATAATCCCAAAAGCGGAAGTTATCCACACCGTTAGGACTTTCCGCCACGGCAAAGAACGATTTGCGGTCGGCCCCCTCCATGCGCAGCAACAGCAAGTATTTACCATTCCACTTGATGGCGCCGGAGTTGAGCGCGGCATTCATGCCAATACGTTCCATCAGGTGGGGATTGGACTTTTCATCCAGGTCGTAGCGCCAGAAAACGGGCGTGTGAGCAGCCGTCACCACCGGATATTTATAACGTGTAAATATGCCGTTGCCACCTTCCACCGGTTCATTCTTTCTCGTGATCAACTCCTCGTGTTCCTGAAAGAGTCTTGATACCTTATCATTAAAAGTTTCCATATTCGTTGTTTATCTTATTTATACAAAGAGTTTACGTCTGTCGCAAAAAGGGTCTTGGGATGATTATAGAATGTTACGAAATCTTCAGCTGATGCCTGTCCGGGATAGGGGGCATAGAAATGCGTGACACGTTCGCGGGCATTGCGCCACACCAGGACGTAGGCTATCGGATACTCTCCAATGGCCGGCAACAGGGTTTCAGTCCACCATTTCGGATCGGGGACGCCTTCGTAGCCCGTCTCGGTGATGGCTATCACTTTATCGTGCGTCCGACCTATACTGTCTACGATAGCCAGACTCTTGCCCACATTCGCCAGATAAGAAGGGCGGTCGAACTGATAGGTGTCGAAACCGATTACATCTATCAGGTCGTCACCGGGATAGCGTTTCAGATATTGTGCCGTATCTTGCGGTTCACTGCCGGGGGAATAGGCATACAGGGCATTGTCCACTCCATCGCTGCGGAGGATGTCCACCGTCATGTGCCAGAGGGCTTTGTATTCTTCAGGCGTACAGAGCTTCTCTCCCCACCAGAACCAGCTGCCCGTATGTTCGTGCCACGGGCGGAAGAGTACCGGAACTTTCACTCCGTCTTCCGTTTGCAGGGAGTTGATGAAAGCCGATACTTTACTTACCCAGCCTGCAAACTTCTCATGATTGGCTCCGCCGGGCAGAATGGACTTCACCACCGTCGTATCTGACACATCCCAGGAGTCTCCCCCTGTCAGCGGATTGCGCAGGTGCCAGCTAAGAGAGGACAGCCCTCCTCTTTTATATTGGTTCAATATCTCTCTTCTGATTTTGCTGAACGGCACTTTGTCCAGGCTCAACGTATCGCCCAGTTCCAAATGTCCCAGGTCGAAACTGATGACTGCGGGATAGTCTCCACAGACGCTCTTTACATCGGAACGCCCTTCATCGCCTTCCCAGCCGATGCCATAGTTGGTGTCGTCATGATGGCCGAACATAAAGCCGCGGGATGATACTTTTTTAAGATGGGCGAGCAGGTTCTCGGTCTCGGGGGTACGCATAGAAATGGCTCCGTCATCCGCCACCTTTTCTTTCTTTGAAGGGTTGCAAGCCACCAAGGTACTCACCGCTAAAGTAATAGCTATAAATTCAAGTTTCATATAGTGATTTTTTTCCATAAATACTATCCAAATTCACAGCACAAAGATAGCTGATGAATAGAATAGATAGTGATACGATTTTATCCCTTTGCTATATTAATTTCATATTCTAAAGACCGGCCTCATATTGAGTGAATCTTCCGACCCTACTTTGTCTTGACAGGCAAAACTTTATGAACAAATTCAAACCTTTCTTCTTCCGGAATTGAATAGTCCATGAAGCAACTTGCATCAACTGAATAGATATCTGTAGCACTATGACTTGAAGGACACAAAAATTTCAAACGGTATCTAAACGTTTTAGTCGAATGCGGATTAATATCTATAAAGCGTTGATAGTCTATGCCTTCAAAAAAAGCGGCATCATACAATGAAATTTCCTTGCCTGCTTTATCTTTAAGATGAAATTGTACAAGACTACCGGAACCGGAACCATCGTCATTTCGTATTCGCATCGTCTTATCGGCATTGTTGGCTATATGAATTAATATCGTAGTATCGGATGGCAAATAAGAAACACTAAGACCGATGTCCGATTGAGCCATTAATTCCATTGGCATTAACGCAATTATGAGCAGTAACAAGTTCTTTATTTTCATATAAAATTTCATGTATTAATAAAAATGTGGTAAGATAACAGAAAAAAGGCTCTATTGCTTACCACATTTCAATTCATTCTAAATAACAAGAAGGAAAAATTATTCCATAGAAGGCACTTCTTCACGAGTAATCACATAACTCTGTCCCATAACATCCTTCCACCAGGCTTCATCGGCATGTACTATCGGGGTTCCATCTTCTTCCTCACCATCATACCAAGGCATAAACCAAGACCAGCGTGCACCGGCAGCCCATTGCTCGGAGATTTTACCTACCGAACCACACTCACTCAGCGTAATCATCTTGTTGCCGTATGTAGCCGAAATAGCCACATATCGCGATGCGCAAGTTTCCACATCCTTCGAGTAGATATCACTTCCGATAATATCCACATACTGGTCGCCCGGGTACCAATCTTCATCACCGGTTTCAGCGGTCCATACCCAGATGAGGTTGTCCAATCCCTGCGCCTTGAAGTAATCGAACATAGCAATCCAGATGGCCTTGAAGCTAGCAGCGTCTTTTCCCCACCAGAACCACTTGCCCGCCGCTTCATGAAGCGGACGCCACAGTACAGGTATGCCGGCTTCTTTTAGCAGTTTCAGATAACCTGCCACACTGGCAAGGTCTTGCACAAAAAATTTATTTTCCCAAGTACCTTCTATCAAGGCATTGGATGCATCAAAGTTGGTTTCATCTTTATAGAAAGCATATCCGGTTCCAAGGTCAGGAACGCCAGTGATACCTTCGCCTTCCAGATAGATGCCAGTAGCCACGTAGTGGTGACCGCCTACAATCAAGCCGTTTTCCTTCAGTACCGTAAGGATGTCCTCGGTAATGGGCATGGTGAAATCACCCGTAATGTCGAAGTATTCGTATTCGGGAGTGATTCCTGCCCATGTGCTTCCATGCTTAAAGGCAGCTTGTGCACCCTCTTCTACATCTTTCACAGCCACACGCACCACGTCACCCACTTTGGCAATGGCAAAGATAGCTTTGGCGGCATCATTATTCAGTTGCACAGATTGACTCCAGTCGGCAGGCATATCCTGTTCGCCGCTCCATAATGTGATGTAGTCGGCAGGAGCTTCCTTGGGCACGTTCCAGTGCCACATACACGACACGATACCATTTTTGTCCGCCCATTCCTTTACGGGAGTGATGTCGCCATAGTTTATCCAGTTGGCACCTGCCACCGACCATGCCAGATGACCATAGTCGAAGGTATTGATGGCAGGATATTTGCCCGTCCATTGATAGACGCGTTCGGACATGTCTGTATTCCACGACTCTTTGGCCATCATGCCTGAGAGCGATTTGGTTTCGTAGTTGGCAAGCAGATAGTCATAGAGCTTCATAGCTTTGGCCGAAGTAGCCATTACCGGTGTCTTATCCAAAGCAACGGTAGTAAACTGAAGAGACACTGCCGGAGCAGGCACCTTGTTCGGGCCTAACACCACGCCCTCGGGAATGGAAAGCGTACATAAGGTTTCGCGTCCGGGTACTTCTACATTCAGTGTCAGTACATTGCTCGACCCATACACGTCAGCACTAATCAGTGTACCACCCGTAAACGAAATCTTTTCCAAATCTTTCGTAGCAAAAAACACGTTCTTGTCATACTTCACCTCAATGGTGATTTCGCCCCTCTTTACCTTGGCGGCATTCGCCTCCGGAGTGGTGGACACCAGTACTGGTGCCTCCACTTCGGGAATGATATATTTCGCATCGGTATCGGTGCAGGCTACAAGTCCGAAAGTTGCTGCCGCAAACAGGGCAGCACATATCTTATTCATTTTCATAATCTACTACATTTTTATGTTTGAGAGAGGAAGAGGGGTATCAGAAAGAGACATCTTTTCCTCCCTTTAAGAATTGCATTCTATTCAATGGTAACTTTTGTAAGTGTACAACCCGTACCTTGCACAATAAAACTATATCCCCAGTCTATAAGAGTCGTCAATTTGGTAGCCAAGTCATCATCTACAGAAATAGCAATCACTCCACTGGCATCGGGTACCAGTTCCGCGCCATCAAACAAACCACCCCAATGACCATCGAACAATTTCACTTTACTGTCAGCATCATACACATCGAAATAGAGCCTCAACGTCATACCTGCCTTCAGTCCGGCATCTACAAACATGGTGTTAGGTTTCATCTCATGATTCACTGACCAAGCTGCCATATCAAGGCTACCTTTCCACACAGCAGTTTCCAAGCTGATATGTTCTGTTAAGGTAATCTTGCCAATGATGTAATTGCAACCGGTCATAACCAGCCCACCATTATTAACCAATTCATCAATCATTTCCTGAGTCAACGTAAGCGTATAGCTTTTAGCACCGGCTTCAAGTGAAATATCTCCACCACTGCCAGGCAATGCAGCCCAAGACCCATTGCCAAAACGGATTTTCCAATAATCAGCAGTCTCATATTCAGCAAAATGAACTGTTAAGTCTGTTCCGGCAGTCACCGTAGACCAGTCATAGCCACCCCAGGACAGGTCGGACATGCCTCCCCAAGAACCTACATCACCAATACCCGTCCAGATGACGGTTGTAATCTCAGTCGCCGGAACGAAATCAATGCTATAATCAATCGTGCCGTTAGAAGAAATCAATGTTACCTTAGTCCCTTTACCAGCTGCCTGCGGAATACTTATATAGAGTTTATCACCGTTGATGATATACTGAACATTCTGGCTATTTACCTGAACACCTGTCAGTTTATCACCATTTGCGACCCCAATCTCGAATATCTCGCCACCTTTCAACTCCGTTTCTTCACCCGGCAATACAGGGATGTAGCAGAACTCGGGAGCATTAATAGTAAGTTTTCCCGTTTCAACACTCTCTCCATTTGCCATCACCAATGTCAATACACCGGATTCCGTGCCCATAGTAGGCATCTCTACAGTCAGTTCTGTTGTAGAAACGGGGGTTACTTCCACTTCGGCACCACCGGTATAGACCACCTTAGCTACCAAGTCAAGATTCTTACCTTGAATAGTTACATCACCACCCAAAGAAACGGCATCATTGGCAAATGACATGAATTCCGGTTTCAGAGTAGCAATAGTCACCGGTACGGAAGTACCACTTGCCGTGTTCAGCAGCAACTCACCACTGATGGCAGCAGCAGGCATCGCTACTTTCACTTCGGTAGCACTCTTCGAAGCAGGCTCTACAGCCTCTTCCATACCCGGGAAAGTAATGGTAGTCACCAGTTCCATATTGACACCCGTCAATGTAATCACATCACCGCCGCGCAATCCGTCAGCCGGAGTTGCTACTACCTTTTCAGGCAGTGCCATGCCAATGTTGGCAATAGCTACTTCCACACCCGAAGCGGGAATCATCACAACAGCTCCATCCGTTGCATTTTCAGGTAATATAAATGTGATGGTTTCTTCACCTCCTTCAGATTTATCGTATGCAAATTCCACTTCTTCACCATTTGGCATCTTCACCGTATTTACCAAATCAAGGTCTTTACCTTTCACTACAATTTCATCACCCGGTTTCTTTGCAGTCAGGTCAAGCGGGGCTTCCACAGAAGGCAGAATAATAACAAGCCCCTTCACATGGATCAGGTTACGCAAAGCATCGGGATCATCGGAAGAAGCATCAGCCAAAGTCACGTCACCTGTCTTTGCTTCCATTGGAACTTTCACCTGAATTTCCTGGCGTGAGTGTGCGATGAAATCAGCCTCACCTACCGGTAACTCTTCAAAAAAGATTACTTCTTTAATAAGATTCAGATATTCACCCTTGATGGTGAGTACATCGCCAGGTTTCACCGGATTAGGTGTAATCGTCTCCACACCGATAGGCTCGGTATAAGTAATCTTAGTCTTTGTAGTAATCTCTCCCGTAGGTGTTTTCAGAGTAACATACCCTACTTCAGCCGTTTGAGGAACGGTTACACGTATCTCATTCGCACTGATTACTTCTATATCAGTAATCTCCCCGCATCCGGGAATAGATACAGATTGTATCTTATCCATTCCGCTACCCAGGAAGCGGAGTACACCGCCACGGGCTACAGGACTGGGACCAAACACATTCAAGCTGATACCACCTTTATATTGATTAGTATCTTCTTCATCTCCATCATCGCAGGCCGAAAATGACAAGCAACCCAAGAGTATGAGGCACATCATCCAAAGTGCCGAAAGTTTATATGTCTTGTTCATATCTATAGTATCTTTAAAGGTTATTTATTGGGAACCGCACGGATATTATCAAGCTTGATAATCGGCGTACACTCTGTTCCATTCACTCCTCCGCCTACAACGAAGAATGTCAGACTGGCAAAATCTCCCGGTGAACTGGGAACACTTTCAGCCGCTGCACCTAAACGGTCGAGAGTAAAGTTGGAAATAGGTACGGTTACAGTTACCCATTTATCACCGGTATCGTAAGAGCCGGTATCCATCCAAGGGCGGTACAACGCACGACCATATGCCCCTAAACCATCTTCTCCATTAAAGACCTTGGCATTGGCTCCTGCAACAACCCCGTCAAATCCTTCTATAGGATTACCACTCAGCGTCACCTTGTCATAACCTGCAAAACAAATCTGCATAGCACCCGCACTCCACGGATTAGACGTAGGAATATACATCTCGAACTTCAAGGCCATATTAGCAAAATCTGTAAAATCTACCAGATTATGCAATGCAATACCATCACCCGATGTCACATTCTGCGGACTATCCCACGAACCACACCAATATTCGAATGCAAATACACCGTCGTTCCAACCACCGTCCACACTCATTTTTGATGTACCGTCACCCAACTGGACAAAGTTGCCCGTAAGTGAGGTTTCATCCGTCTTGATTTCTCTTTCGTGCCAACCGTGATTACCCAAACCAGTCTTTCCGTCAAAGTCGAACATAAGGCCACGCGAATCAAGATAGTGGAACGTAGAAGTGCTTTCACCATAAATAGACGCTACACGAATAGAACCCTCTGTATCACATTCGGGCATTCTGAAAGTGATAGTACTATTAGTGAGCTTTGTAAACGTAGTAAGTTGCTTTCCATCAGGAAGAGTTACAGTAAGCGGCACATTAGGATCATCAATGAAGTAATTTCCATAAAGAGTCACTTCACTTCCGGCAGTAGCGTATTCACATGACATAGAAGCTATCATTGGCTTGGGAACGATCACATGGAAAGCATATTCTACCGTATCCTGCGCGGCAGTCACCATATAAATTTTGTCACTCACTTCTTCAGGTATATTGTCAGGTATCTGTACAATCATAGTATGAGATGTGATATAACTGGTATTCAACTGTGCCTTTTGATCATTAAAATAGAGTTCCTTGATACTTGTAAGGTTATCACCCACCAGGCAAATAACAGATTTCAGACTTGCCTCCACAATAAGCGAATCCGACTGTGCCAAATAAGGCATACGTATATAACTCACCTGGGGCAGACCACCGGTAAGCTCAAACTTATCAGGCTGGTCCTCACATGAAGTAAACATTCCCGCAATCAGCAGCAGACTTACTACCAACCCTTTGAAATATATATTCATTTTCATATTCATTACTGTTTAACTGATTAATAAACAAACTCCGTTCTTACATCCACGTGTTGAGCCTCATCCAGCAAATGGGGATTATACACCACATCTTCGTCAGGAAGGGGGAGTTTGAAAATAGATGCCGTCACATTAGGTTTCGGAGTATTAGTCTCATAGTACATGGTAGATTCATCTACGTTCCATACATTGTTCATCTTATATTCTTTATAGAGATCGGGTAATCCATAGTAACCGTTACGGCGTTGCGCTTTAATGATATCCATTGCTTTATTTACATCGTAATAAGACATACGAACAAGGTCGAACCAATAGTCACCTTCAAAGGCCATTTCTAAACGACGTTCCTTCAAAACCTGGTCAAGAGTGATACTGGAAGGTCTTTCGTAAGCAGATACAGCACGCTGGCGAACTTTATAAAAAGCGTCAATGGCACTTGCATCCGTAGTAGAATTGTTGTTACCGATTACAGCCTCGGCATAAACCAGATATATATCCGCCAGACGGAGCACATGAGTACTCAACGAGCTGCATTGTTGTCCCGGACTGATACCGAACGTCTTGATATGGTCGTTTGTATTTCCATAAAGATGCTTAGCGATATTGGCACCGGTGCCCGACTGCAAACCGTCATTAGAACCGGGTGCATATTCCTTATCATAAAGAAAATCCAGATAATTGAATCCTCCCTTGTCCTGCCACCAATAACTATACTTATCACCAGCCATCATCATTGTGGCTTTGCGGCGGGCATCACTCTGGTTCCGCTGAGTAGGATTATCAAGCGGAGAAACACTGAACGCATCCTGCAAGTCAACAGAAGGTGCAGTCCAATCACCCCAACAATTATAAGTTTCAAAGCCCTTCATGGCAAGTTCCGAAGTCAGACAGTTTCCACAGGTATAATTATTTTGTTCAGCAGTCCAGCGCCAGCCAAACAAACTCTCATCACAAAAATCATTTTCTCCTTTGAAAATATCCTCATAATTAGCCATCAGCTGTTTACCTGAATTATTGATGACATCTTTAGCATAACTGGCAGCCTTAGCCAGGTCATCTGCATCCCGTTGTCCGTTTCCGTTGGCGTTGATTCCGGATTTTGTCAGGTAAACTTTGGCCAGCAATCCTTTGGCAGCCCATCGGTCTATACGCCCAGCTTGATTTTCCTCCGGCAGTAATTCAATGGCCTTTTCCAAGGTCATAATGATATATTCATAAATGTCGGCAGCTTTCACTTTATATTTTTCATTGTAGTTGCCTGCCGCTATTTCCGAACTGTTATCATGAACGATTGGCACTTCACCGAAAATACGTACCAGATAAAAATAAGCCATCGCCTTCCAGGCCAGACATTCGCCCATAGCGGTATTCTTCACACTTTCAGAAGCATTGGCCGTTTTCAATCGGTTATAAATGGTATTGGCCTGCGCATTGACAGCCCACAATGAGTTAGATGTACTTTTCATATCTTCGTCACTGCCGTTTACCGTAAAATTGGCATAAGGGCTTCCTCCCAAAAGCAAGTTACCCGACAAAGCCTCAGGAATTTTATAATATCCACGACTCAAAAAATCGTACCACGGTGAATTGTAAAGTGTATTGACACTTACTTTGGTCTGGGCATCATTCTGGAAATAGTTGCCATCGTTGTAACTATCCTCATTGGGTCTGTCAAGGAAATCCTCGCACGATACGAAGGATAATCCCAGTATCGCTCCCATTGCTATATATTTAAGTTTTGATACTTTCATGTGTTATTCTATTTAAACGGTTAAAAAGAGAGATTCAAACCAAAGGAATAAGTAGTAGGTGAAGGATAACGTCCAAAGTCCACACCATATACATTCGGCGACATTGTACTGACACCTATCTCGGGGTCATAGCCGTCATAGCCTGTAATGGTCAGCAGATTCTGAATGTTACAGTAAACACGCAGATTCTCTACACCGCACTTGCTCATCCACTTTTTAGGGAATGTATAACCCAACGAAATATTCTTCAGACGAATGTAAGAACCGTCTTCCACATAACGGTCACTGATACGGTCGTTATCGTTAGGATCACCGATAATAGCACGCGGTAAAGAAGCATTCGGATTGGCTACACGTACATTCTCCACATGATTGTACCACTTCGTACCGTCGGTATATACAATGGAAGGATCAATCGGTTCCAATTGGGCACGTTTCAAAACATCAGCATGTTGATTGGCCCAAGGAGAACTCATGGTAGTCAGATTGCGTTTAGTAAGATTCATCACTTTATTGCCATAACTTCCGTTGATAAAAATACTCAGGTCGAAGCCTTTATAGCGGAACGTATTGTTCCACCCGAATGTGAACTTAGGCATGGGTGAACCGATATTGGTACGGTCATTCTCGTTTATCACACCATCACCATTCAGGTCTTTGTATTTAATATCACCCACATATACAGTATTAGCACCATCAAACACTCCATTTGCCGGATATTTCACAGGTTTGGGTGAGGTTTGCAAATCGGCAAGATCCTGATAAATACCATCTGTCACATATCCATAAAAAGAGTAGAGGCTTTCGCCTGTATCAGAAAGGCTTACCAATGTACTTCCCCATTGCGCATAACCCATAATGGCCGAACTGGCTGTACCGTTCAAGGCTATCAACTTATTCTTATTCCAAGAGATCTGGAATTCCGAGTCCCACTGGAAATCGCCAACCAACGGGTGAGTATTCAGCGTCAGCTCTAATCCGGTATTACGGATGTGTCCGTAGTTACCCATCGGTGCTCGCAGTTTAGAGTTATCATTGCCCGAGGTACCCATGTAAGTAGGCATCTGCAAATCCATCAGCATATCCTTGGATTCCTTTTGATACCAATCGAGAGTTACATTAATTCTATCATTAAGGAAACCGAGGTCAAGTCCCAGATTTATCTGTTCTTGTTTCTCCCATTTCACATCCAGATTAGGAATATTCTGCGGACGGTAACCAGCTCCAAGCGAGGTATACACCTGTTGCATATTCACACCCCACACATAAGAATTAATACTGGAATTACCTGTCTGTCCCCAACCGGCACGGAATTTACCATTGCTGATCCATTTAATATTCTTCATGAACTTCTCATTAGTAAAGCGCCAGGACAGAGCGAAAGAGTGAAATCCTGCCCAACGATTGTTTGGACCAAAGTTTGAGGAACCGTCGTAGCGATAAGTATAGGTAGCATTGTAACGGTTGTCATAGCTATAGGTCCAGCGGGTAAAGAACGAAGCCATGGAACTGCTGCCAAAACCAGCACCGATGGTCGGAGTATTGGTACCCAGCATCGGGTTATGTACAGCGTCGGAAGGCAGATTGGAATTAGCGACTTTAGTATAGTCATATTTACTTTCCCAGCATTCCTGACCTACCATTGCACTTACAGAATGCTTCTCAGCAAACGTATTATTATAAGTCACGTAGTTCTTCAACTGCCAGAAAGTATTGTTATTTTTCTGAATGCTACTTTCATTAGCTTCTTTCCAGTTAGGCAAATCTATAGCGTTGTTATACACTTCTGCCTTACTGTAACCAATATCATAACCCAGTTCCGCATGCCATGTCAAATTTTTGACTGGTGTAAGTTCTGCGTAAATATTACCAGAAAGCTTCTTGCGATTCAACATATTGTTGTGCTCCATAGCCTTGGCAATAGGGTTATGAATGCTGTAATTCTCGCGGGCAAAAGAGGCATAGTTTCCATCAATGTCATAAATAGGAGCCTCAGGTAAAGAAGTCAGAGCGAAACCGACAATACCTTCGGCACCATCAGCCAACTTTATGTCATCATTCGAATCAGCAAACGTAGCACTCAAGCCCAACTTCAGCCATTTCTTCAACTGCGCATCTAAATTTACGCGCAACGACAAACGATTGAAATCAGAACCGATGATAGTACCTTCCTGATCCATATAACCGGCCGATACATAGTACTGGATTTTCTCTGTACCACCTTGTGCTGATACTTGATGTTGCTGTTGGAAAGCTGTTTAAAAAATGGCATCCTGCCAGTTGGTACCTACTCCCAACAGAGAAACATCACTATAATAAGGATCTTCTTTCACACCACCGAAGCCCGAAGCCACAAAATCATTATAATAGCCTCCAAAGCCCCGGAGATTGAGCATATCCAAACGTTTGGTTTGACGACTTACAGCCATCATACCATCATAAGAGAACTTGGCTTCACCAGCTCTACCTCTCTTAGTAGTAATTAGAACCACACCGTTCGCACCTTGTGCACCATAGATAGCTGTAGCAGAAGCATCTTTCAGAATCTCCATACTTAAGATGTCAGCGGGGTTAATGGTTGACAATGGGGAAATAGTGGACGTAGTACCATTGTCCAGCGCATCACCAAAGCCTAAAGAAGAACCGCTTGTACTTCCACCTTGCACAATCACGCCATCTATCACATAAAGTGGTTCGGCATTAGAATTGATTGTGGCCTGTCCGCGTACACGAATAGAGGAAGCTGAACCTGGAGCACCCGAAGTCTGCACTGCCGTCACACCGGCTGCACGTCCCTGCAAAGACTGGTCAAGATTCGTAATAATCGAGCCTTTAATTTTATCTTCACCCATAGATACCGACGCACCTGAAAGGTCACTCTTTTTCATTGTACCATAGCCTACAACGACCACTTCATCCAGAAGTTCCGAGTCTTCTTTCATTACCACATTCACAACTTTTTGTCCCGGCTTCAAGGTAATTTCCTGCTGCTTATATCCAATACAGGAAATTACCAGCACGTCTTTACCGGTCGGAACACTCACACTAAATTTCCCATTTACGTCCGCTATAGAACCGGTACCGGTTCCTTTTACCAGAACATTGGCGCCAATCAGAGGAGAACCATCCGTACCGTCAGTAATTGTACCGGTAACTGTGGTCTGTTGGGCCATCACATGACAGCTCAGGAAGAGCGTCATCAGAAACAACATAAAGTTCTTCATACTATAATTATTAGATTTAATATGTCACAAATCTTTCACGACAAAGGTAGATGATATCAGTAACGCAAACAAGTACAATTTTATCTGGAACTAATACTATATTTACAAAATAACAGTATCAGCCCCATACCCTTGCTTTAATGCCTGAATTGATTATATGATTCTATTTTGTCTGTAGTTCATTGCGTACTATCTGCCCCCATTCCTTCATATCCTGATCAGCCCAATTGCCGTCAGAAAAAGCTGAGGGGAGAAGCATTGAGCAAGTCTCATTCTTATCCGAAACAGACCACGCTACCCAACTTATGGAACGTCGCTGCATCCAGTCAAGCCAGTTTTGCCACTCTTCTTTATTTACTGCACCATCGCCACTGGCCTCCATACCGGCACATTCGGATATAAATACCGGAAGCCCTTTGCTCAAAGCATAGTCTGTACGGTCACGCAACCATTGTCCGTGAGTATTGGCATAAAAGTGAACAGTATACATTATATTATTATAACCGATAATAGGATCATCTGCCGCTAGGTGAATATCCTGATCCCAATGCGGACAACCTACCAGAATAACAGCCTCCGGTTCTATGGCACGGATGGTTTTGATAATTTCGACAGAGTATGCTTTCACTTGTTCCCAACTATCTTCCACCGGTTCATTAAACACTTCATAAATCACATTAGGGACACCCTTATAACGAGTTGCCATTTGTGCAAAGAATTCCTTGGCCTCTTCCTGACGCAGATTATGGCTATGCCAGTCAATGATTGCATAAACATTATTTTCAATAGCCGCATCCACTACTGTCGTGACACACTTAATGCCAAACTCCGGCTTGTACACATAGCAGGCACTATCCAAGTCCACTCCCATAGAAGCTCGAAGCACCTTCGCACCCCAATCTCCAGAAAGATAAGCTACGGTAGAAGCATTATAGAAACGAGGCCAAAACTGATGCCACCCATAACTGACACCTTTCAGTACAACCGTATCACCCTGTTCATTCACCAATTGCGTACCAGTCACACACAGACGGGGCAACTGCTTTGCAGTACCTTCCTGATTTGCTTTTTCAGACGTACCCGCTCCACATCCAAACATTGCGGTCAGCAGACAAACAGCCAACAAACTTTTCCAAATATTCATCATATTATTTCAATTTTGCATTTTCAGTTTTTATAATCTCAACAGTAGTATCCGTTGCGAAAACAGAATTCAGCCCCTGCTCTTCCTGAGCCGGATCTCCGGTGTAATCATCTCCCTTTTCCCAATAGATATGTTCGGGATTCTGTTCAGCAAAACCACCCCATGCCCAAAAATTACATCCGGCAAAAAGCCCGCCGTTCTCCCGGTCCTGACGAATCAAATCAAATACATATTGATAATACTCATCACGAACTTCTGTCGAAGTGCTTTTAGAAAAACGAAAACCATCACGAGGGAAGCCAAATTCTTCAAGTACCACAGGCTTCTTATATTTCTGCGCAACCACCATGTGATCATTAATATATTTCTTCGTATTCTCCTTAGCTCGCGGAAGAAGTTCTTTCAAACTATCAGCTTTTACCCATCCCCAGTTATAAGGCCAAATATGGATATTCAGATAGTCAATATTCGGATCTGCATGCACTCTTTCATATAATGCAATGTCCCCCTCGCATCCCCAGGAGCCCTCACTTCCGGAAGAAACCAGATGATTGGGGTCGAGCGACTTTATAAGGGCGGCAACATCTGCCATCCATTTAGCGAAAGGCTCTTTGTTTTCATCGGAAAAAGCGCGAGGCTCATTGCCTATCTGCCAAGACATAAGCGTTGGATCATCCACATATTTTATCTGATTATACCTATTTGTTCTTGTGACGATGTCTTTGACATAATTGGCAAACAACACCTTCGCGCTATCCGATTGATGAAATTGTTTCACATATTCCATATAGGCAGGCCAACCGTCTATTGCAGGCACTACAGCCTTACCGTGTCCCGACCATTGCAGATATACAGAATAACCACCACTCCACTCCCAGGAGTTATTCAAATAGAGTACGGCGGTCATGTCCCGCTTGCGCAATTCATTCATAAAGTAATCCAATCCGGCTAAAATAGTATCATTATACACACCGGGAGCTACTTGCAGAGAAGGTTGCACACGGGTTTTCACACCATTTTCACCGTCCGCACCTACCAATACACGCAAATTATTAATGCCGATACTTTTCAGAAAATCCAATTCTTTATGCAGGCGTTCACGATCACCTCCTTCACCTTCAGAACCAAGAATGGCACCGTACCAGAAATTGGTACCTACATAATAATAGGGGTTTCCATTACGGATGAACTGTCCGTTCGCATTCACATGAACGAATGAGCTTTCAACAGGTTTAGGAGTACATGCACCCGGCGCACCTATTCCCAACTGTTTCCACAGCCATGCCAGCCATTCGTCCCATTGTTCCTGATACCAATAATGACCAGTTTCAAGATATGGATGGAGTTCTTTGGGAGAAGTCACCACATTATAAGCGGCATACATGGAAGTCGGCGGACAAACATCATCATTATATCCCCAACTGAACCAACCGGGTACTGTAAGACAACGGGCAAAGTTAGCCGTATCATAATAACGCACCACTTCCAGTTCTTTAGCATCGGGAGCACCATAATAATAGAAATAATGCGGCCAGCCACAAGCACGTTTCTTCATAAAGGCTTCATGGTCGCACAGTGCCGGATGAACGGCAGCAAAGAAAGTGACGCGCGGATCAAGGGCCGCCGTCATCACAGAAAGTGCCCCACCCTGACTGGAGCCTGTTACACCAAGTGCCTGCCCGTTATATTGCGGCAATTCACAGATGAAATCAACCGAACGTAAAGCACCGATAATCACCCGGTGATAATAGAAATTCCTCAAATCATTCCGGCAGAAAGTCCAGTAACCATTCAATGCACCATTCATCAGATTATCATAAAAAGATTGCTCCATAGTGACGGGAATACCGTGGATGCCAACTTCCAATGTGATTGCACCTTGTTCCGCTGTATAAACATCTCCGGCATACGGACGGATACCTGCACCGGGCACACGCAACAGAGCCGGATACTTACCTTCTTTTTTCGGCACACAAAGGATACCGTAGAAACGGGAACCCCAACGATCTGTTTGAAAGCTGACATGATAGACATTGACTGTCGCAGTACATCGCTCGGGAAGCAGAGTCATCAAGGGTTGAAGCGATGTCCGGCGGGCGCCTTCCAGCTCTTTCGCCCAAAATTCACGAAAGTCTCCGGGAAGTTCCGTAATGGGTTGCAGTTGTTCGGGAGAATAAGCAGCGGTCGCCAGTCCTTCGTATTTACGGTTACCTACATGTGCCGTCACTTTACAACGCAGAAATCCGGATGTCTTCATCGTCCCCTGCAACTTCAATTCACCATTCTTCAACAATACGCCTTTCTTGACTTCAGTAGGATACATCTCCGGCCCCAGCTCATAATCCACCGTCACATTCTGCAAAAGATTCTGAGCTTTCAGCACCCGCACGGTAAATGTACATTTGTCATTCAAACGATAATTCCAATCGGTACGATCAGGAGAAACCATTACACGGATTTCATTACCGCGTATCTGCGCCGTTGCGGCAAGCATACACAACAGGCATCCAAAAAGAAGTGATATTTTTCTCATGGTAGAAAACTAAGATTTGTTCGTTGTTGCAAATGTACGTGGTTTCGAAGAAGAAGAATGATACAATATTATCATATCACAATCTTCTTCTTTCTATAGTTTTCCCTGAACTCCTTCGGTGAACAATCTTTTTTACGCTTAAACATTCGGTTGAAGTTGGACAGATTATTGAAGCCGCAATCATAGCAGATTTCGGCAATGGTATGCGCCGAGTCCACCAACAGGCGTGTAGCAAACCCCAGACGAATATCTATAATATAGTCGGAAAGCGTCTTTCCCGTACGCAACCGGAAGAAACGGCTGAACGAAACCGGTGTCATACCCACCATATCCGCCAGAGTATTCAAACGGATGTCTTCCTGATAGTGGTCGGCAATATATTTCTGCACCTTCTGCACCCGGCGACTGTCAGAGAACGTCTCGATCTTAGCAAAGGAAGAGCTGGACAGCACCTTTGCATCATCATACAAAGACAATTCATAAAGAATGCGCAGAAAATGCATCACCGCATAGAATCCCTGTTCTTCGGAAGCCAGTTTATCCAGCCAGTTATACACTTTCATGATGGCTTGCATGGGGAAACTAATGCCGCATTGCGCCTTTTCCAGCATACGCCGGATGCTGTCGAACTGGTTCTTGTTCATGAAGTTCTTGAAAAACAGGTCGGATGAAAACTGAATCGTGATTTCCCGTATCTCCTTCGAAGTACATTCGTGTTGCTCCCACACATGCTCCAGTTCTTTGCCGGTAATCAGTACCAAGTCATAGTCGCTGATAACCTCGGCAGAGTCTCCCACTACCCGGCGGACACCGGCTGCATGTTCCGTAAAGTTCAATTCGAATTCGGCATGACAGTGGATAGGATAAGTAAACTCCGTCTTGCGACGGTCGGCGATATAAAAACAATCGCGGTCGGACAAGGGAGTAATCTCCCTCATAATGTAGTTTGAGTTTTCCATATTGATTGGTTAAAATAGTATCATGTCACAAAAATAACCATTCTTTTTAATCCCGAATGGTAGAATTTGTTTTATTATGGGGTAAGATTTGTTATAAAAAGAAAGAAAGGTTATACCTAGCCATCGGAAAGGTATAACCTTAAAAAGAAAAAAGTAATAACTGTATTTTATTTCACAAAGAAAGAGTCTTTCAGCAGATCCTTATCATCAGAAGATGCGCCTACCATCACAATAAACTCACCCGGTTCTACAATCTTCTTCATCTTTTTATCATAGAAAGCCAGTTTATCGGGTGTGATCTTAAAGTTCACGACCTGACTTTCACCGGCTTTCAGCGATACGCGGGCAAAGTCTTTCAGTTCCTTCACCGGACGGGTGACGCTACTGAATTTATCACGTATATACAATTGCACGATCTCCACTCCATCACGGTCGCCCGTATTCGTTACTTTTACACTTACATCCACCGTGCCATCCTTAGTGATTTCTTTCTGTGCCAATTTCAGGTCATCATATTTATATGTAGTATAAGAAAGACCGTGACCAAACGGATAAAGCGGAGTGCTTGGCTTGCCTGCCGCATAAGGATGGAAGTATTGTGACGGCTTATGGTTATATATCATCTGCAACTGACCTACGCTATGAGGAATCGTAATAGCCAACTTGGCTGACGGATTCACCTTACCATACAGAATTTCGGCTACTGCCTGCCCTCCGTACATTCCTGGTGCCCATGCTTCTACGATAGCGGGAAGATTTTCGGCCGCCCACTGCACACCGAGAGGACGTCCGTTCACCAAAATAAGAATAGTCGGCTTACCGGAAGCAGCCACTTTCTCTATCAACTCGTTCTGCAAACCTACCAGGTCGAGATCCGACCGGTCGGTATCTTCACCGTCTGTACGGTCATTCCAACGGAAGCGCATCATATATTCACCTGCCACTACTATATTGAGATCAGCACTCTTGGCACGTACAGCAGCTTCAGCCACTTTCTTCGGATCCATGTTGCGAGGGTCCCAACCTTGGTCTACAAAATCAAACTGAGTATCGGGAGCAATCATCTTCAGACCTTCCAGGATGGTAGTTACGTTTTCATCTTTCTCAGGAGCACTCCAGTCACCCAAGATATTCTGGTCGTCGGCATTGATACCGGTCACCATGATCTTCTTATATCTGGAAGCATCCAGAGGGAGTACACCGTCATTCTTCAATAATACAATGCCATTGCGGGCAGACTCAAGAGCCGTTGCACGATGCTCATCGCAAAGGCGTACTTTCATGGTTTCGGCCTCATCGGCATAAGGTTGTTCGAAAAGACCGAGACGGAATTTGATATCCAGTATGCGACGTACAGATTCGTCAATACGGGATTCGGGGATACGTCCTTCCTTCACCAACTCCACTACCATCTCATTCCAGTGAATACCATGCATGTGCATGTCCATACCTCCCATAATAGACTGATAAAAAGCTTCCTTCAGATTTTCGGCAGTAGCATGGAGGTCATGGATATGTTCAATATCCATCCAATCGCTGACTACGAATCCGGGGAAGTTCCATTCACCACGCAGAATATCCTGCATCAGCCACTCATTGCTATGACAAGGGATACCGTTCAGTTCATTGTGGGCAGTCATCAGAGACATGGCTCCCACCTTCACTCCTGCCTCAAAGGGAGGAAAGAAAACTTCACGAAGTGTACGCTCTGACAAATCAGTGGGAGAACCGTTCGTTCCGTTGATGGGTTCACTGCCACCGACGAAATGCTTGATACAAGCCAGTACATCTTCGTTGCCATTCAAATCGCCTTGATAACCTTTCACGGACTGTACGCCCAGCAAAGTAACCAGATAAGGATCTTCACCATACGTTTCGCCAACACGTCCCCAACGGGCATCACGGGCTACTTCCACATTCGGATTAAACGTCCAGTGCATGTTCATCGCACGCATTTCCTTTGCAGTCTGCCGGGCTATCTTATAAGCCATCAGCGTATCAAAGGAACAAGCAAGGTTGATGTTGGTGGGGTATACCGTATTATCCGGCGCATTAGCATTGCCATGGATGGCATCGATACCGAATATAATAGGTATCTGCAAGCGGCTCTTCATTGCGAGAGATTGCAGATAGTTGGCTTCTTCAATGGTCAATACATGCAGAAAAGAACCAATCAGTCCTTCTTCCGTCCACTTCTCTATATCTTTTTCCGTAAAGCCTGGATAGAAAGCATTTGCGGTATTATTCTTCAATTCTTCTTCGGTCATCACAGCACTGTTTGCCTTGATATGTTCCACACCGACGAACTGATTCATCTGACCTACTTTCTCCTCCAGAGTCATTCTTTTCAAGAGATCTTCTACCCTGTCCTTTACGGGTGCGGTAGAGTCTTTATACACTTCCTCCCGGCTTCCGCCGCAGGAACACAAACAAGCTCCGATTGCCATAATTGCGATTATTTTCTTCATTATTATTAGGTTTTGAATGAAGTGATGATTTATTTTTTAGACGCGGATGACACGGATGACGCAGATTTTTTATTTATTGATGTGACAGCGCAGCCTTTAAATCCGTGTCATCCGTGTCATCTGCGTCTAAGAGATTGAATACATAGGCTAAAATCATTTACCTCATTTCTTTTCTGTTACACCGCAAAGATAGTGCTCTCCATGAATTTCCGGCAACAGTTTCTTATCCAAATGTAGTACAATTTGTTTCAAATCGAGGTATCAGTTGTATTCCTCATACTTTTGATGAACAAAACAAGTCTTTTCCGGAAGAAATGTATACTTTTGTATCCGAACAATCTCTTAAACCCAATAACATGATAAACCCCATTTACTCTCCCGACAGCAACCGGTATGACAATGGTATGAAGTACCGCCGGTGCGGACGAAGCGGCATCCTGCTGCCCGAAATATCCTTAGGCTTATGGCACAACTTCGGCGACGTAAACACGCTGGCCAATTCCCAGGCGATGGCACATTACGCTTTCGCCCAAGGTATCACTCATTTCGACCTTGCCAACAACTACGGCCCATCCTACGGTTCTGCCGAAGAAACCTTCGGAATGATTATGAAGAAATCGTTCATGCCCTACCGGGACGAACTGTTCATTTCAACCAAAGCCGGTCATGACATGTGGCCCGGCCCATACGGTGAATGGGGGTCCAGAAAGTATCTGATGAACAGCCTCAACCAAAGTCTGAAACGGATGAATCTGGACTATGTAGACATCTTCTACTCGCACCGCTATGATCCGGTAACTCCATTGGAAGAAACACTGCAAGCTCTTGTTGACATTGTCCGACAAGGCAAAGCCTTATACGTGGGTATCTCCAAATATCCGAAAGAAGCTGCCGAATTTGCTTACCGCTATCTGGAAGAGAGAGATGTGCATTGCTTGCTTTATCAAGGAAGATATAATATGTTCAACCGGGAACCGGAGGAAGAAGGTATTCTGCAACAGGCCAAAGAGAACGGAACAGGTTTCATCGCCTTCTCACCGTTGGCACAAGGACTGCTGACGAACCGTTATCTGAAAGGTATTCCCGAAGACTCACGCATCGCCAAAGGCGGTTTCCTGAAAAAAGAAGCATTGACTGACGAGACATTGAAGAAGATAAAAGCCCTAAACGAAATTGCCACACAACGCGGACAAACTCTTGCTGAGATGGCCCTGGCATGGTTACTGAAAGATGATATGATTACTTCAGTCATTATCGGAGCAAGCTCTGTAGCACAGTTAAATGACAATCTGCAAAGTATCAAAAATACGAAATTCACGGCGGAAGAATTAGAAAAGATCAATCAGATAGATAGTCTGAAATAAACTGATAACAAGGACTTGTTTTATCATCTGCAGACAGGTAAATCGGTTCCTTTTAAGAGTAACGAGCGTTGTACTAAATCCCGCATACGTTTTAGCTAAAGTTTAGCTATATGTATGCGGGATTTAGTACAACAAGCATTCCCTTTCTTAAGACTTTTTTCACCAAGAATACAATTTTAACATACCCCCTTCTGAACCTTTTATTTTTTATCTTGTTCATGTACCAAAAGCCTGAGGTACCAGGGCAGGATTTTTATATTTAACCTAAACATTATAAAAGTATGAAGAAATTAATTCCCCTATTATTGGTGGTCTTGACTTTCGCAGCCTGCGAAAAAGACCCTGACACGGATAAGCTGGACAACAAGTATCTGGTTTATACTAACTATGACACGAAAGCTGATTTCAAAGCTTTCCAAACGTACTACATGCCGGACAGCATCCTTATCATCGGTGATAAGAAAGAAGCTGAATACTGGAAAGATGAGAGCGCCCAGGAAATATTGCAAGCCTACGCTACCAATATGAACAATCGCGGCTATGTCCGTGTAGACGATCGCGAAGAAGCCAACCTCGGTTTGCAGGTCAGCTACATCAAGAGCACTTACTACTTTAATGATTACGGACGTCCCGAATGGTGGTGGAACTATCCGGGCTACTGGGATGCACCTTACTGGGGTAACTGGGGCGGATGGTACTACCCGTATGCCGTGACTTATACATATAGCACCGGTTCGTTCATCACCGAGCTCCTCAACCTGGAAGCCACTCAAGGCGAAAAGGAAAAATTGCCCATACTCTGGACAAGCTATATGAGTGGATTGCTTAGCGGTTCTACAGCTGTAAACACCAAACTGGCCGTTGAAGGTGTGAACCAAGCCTACGCTCAATCTTCCTATCTTACTAATAAGTAATGAGAAACAGGAGATACCATAATAAACTATCAACCTTTCACTCCTGATTTATATTAGTAGTAAATAGTTAAGTAGAGAGGTACAGCCTGAAGTATCTCATAACTAAAAACAATAACAAGTATGAAAAC
This sequence comes from Bacteroides sp. MSB163, assembly GCF_036416795.1. Taxonomy (NCBI): domain Bacteria; kingdom Pseudomonadati; phylum Bacteroidota; class Bacteroidia; order Bacteroidales; family Bacteroidaceae; genus Bacteroides; species Bacteroides maternus. The sequence continues at coordinate 557,518 of NZ_CP143867.1, forward strand.
AATAAAATATCTTTCTATGAGAGTACTGGCAATCACTGCCCTGGCTCTCGTCTTCGCCATGCCGGCAAAGGCACAACTAACCGATAACGGTTATGCCAACATCGATTGGCAATTCAACTTCCCCTTGAGCAACCACTTCGCTGATAAAGCCAGCGGATGGGGTATGAGCTTTGAAGGCGGTTACTATGTGACTCCGAATATTGCTCTTGGTGCCTTCCTGGCCTACCACAGCAACCATGAATACTTCGGTCGCCAGACACTTCCCGTAGGCGAAGGCGGTAGCATCAATACTGACCAACAGCACACATTGTTCCAATTGCCTTTCGGCCTTGCCGGACGCTATACTTTCGACCGCGGTAGCGCTTTCCAACCTTACGTTGGTGTGAAAGTAGGTCCTCAATATGCCGAAATCAAATCTACTTTCAATGTGTACGAAGCTAACAAGAGCACCTGGGGCTTCTACGTATCACCGGAAATTGGTATCAACATCTACCCATGGGCTTATGGTCCGGGTCTGCACGTTGCCGCTTACTATAGCTACGGCACAAACAAGGGTGACCTGTTCACATACAGTGTAGATGGTTTGAGCAACTTCGGTCTACGCCTGGGTATTGCATTCTAACATAATTTGCATTGCAACACAATAAGTTTGACTGGTATTAATTGATTGTTTCAAGACGTGAAAAAAGGGAATAACCGGCCGCGTGAGCGGGGGGCTATTCCCTTTTGTAGCTTGTAACTCGTGTAGCTCGTAACTATTTCACCGCCTGATACATCACCTCCTGTATTCGTGTACGAATATCCATCTTCATCAGTTTCGTATTCCATACATTGGGATAAATGCGATTACACAGGAAGACGTAAACAAGGCCGTTCGTCGGATCTACCCAGGCACAAGTACCCGTAAAGCCGGTATGACCATAAACAGTAGAAGGGGTAGCGGCAGCGCATGGGCTCTTTGCCGGATTCTGACGGTCGGGCTTATCAAATCCCAGACCACGGCGGCTGATGCGCGAAACCGTAGTAGTAAATACACGGCAAGTTTCCGGACTCAGATAACGCTTGCCATCCAGTTCACCACCATTCAGCAACATCTGATAAATTCGCGCTACTTCCGTTGCATTAGAGAATAGTCCGGCATTACCCGATACACCACCCTGGAAGGCTGCCGACTCATCATGTACAAAGCCTTGAAGAACAGTCTTCCGCAAGAATGGATCAAAGGAAGAAGGTATGATTTCGGCTTTCGACAGAGGAGCATGGCTACCGGACACAATGCCGGCATAAACCGTTCCCGCAGTAGCTGCACCTCGCAGCGGCAGGTATCCGGTACGTTTCAGTCCCATCGGAGCATAGAACTCCTGCTCCAGAAAAGCATCCATCGACATTCCCGTACGCGCTTCCACCAACTGCTGCAACAGGATGAAGCCGACACAACTATACCTATAGCGGCGGTCACGCAACGGAGTTTCTATAATCTTCTGCCGATATGCCTCCTTGAAGGAGCGATTCAGCCACAAGCTATCAGAGACCTGCAATGTGTGCTCTGCCGTCCGTACCTTAGACATCAGCCCCTTCTGGAACTTGAACTTCGGGTTTGCCCAGGTACGTACACCAATCTGTGCGGAATGTGCGGCATCGGGCTTTGCCTTGAAAAGAGTTCCTTCATAACTTTCCTTATCGATAGCTTCCAGATAGAACAACAACGTGGAAGGCAATCCGGACTCATGCAACAGTAATTGCCGGACAGTAATATCCTTTTTATCCGTATCCTGAAGCCAAGGCAGATAGTCCGACACACGGTCAGTAAGATTCAGACGCCCTTTATCGTACAGCTTCATGACGGCAAGCAACGTTGCCGTAGTCTTTGTCAGCGAAGCAAGATCATAAACATCCGTCGGGGATACCGGCAAGGTAGCACCCGGAATAACGGATGCAGAAAGTCCATTGGCAGAAGCACCCGGCCAGGTATGTATTCCGAATGCCTTATTATACATTTCCTTTCCATCTTTCAATATCACGATCTGGCAACCGGGATAGGCACCTTCCTTAATCCCTTCTTTCGCAATCTCATCGATACGGGACAGCAGACGAGAGTTCACTCCATACTCATCGGGCACAAAGTGGAGCGGTGTCTTCGGAGTAATAACCTGCCCCGTACCTGTGGCAAACAAATTGCTGATACTTGCCGAAAGGCGTCCGTCGGCTGTTGCATCTCCATAAAGTATTTTGGCTGTCCGGCACTGCACATCATCTATCGAAGAATGTGCCAATACTACGGCGTCCGCAGCCGACACTGCCCGGCGTATCTGCAACATCTGTTTACCGGGAATAAAAAGCAGATAAACCACCGGCACATCGTGAGTAAACTCGGCAAAGAAGGGTTGGTAGGGTGCCAGGCGATGTTCCGTGACGCAGACAAGAATACGTTTATATTGTGACAATGAATCACGCAACAGCTTGCGTGCAGCAGGCTGCAAGTCTTTCTTCAGTTGAAAGACGGTGGGACTTCCTTCCGTCCCGGTGGAATTTATATATCCGGAGAGTTCTTTCAGGAACGGCTGTACCTCTTTCGCATCCCCCACATTGAGCACCGCCACTTCACGGGTATCCGCATCCAATGGAAGCACATTGTTTTTATTTCTCAGCACAGTGATCGCCTCCTGATTCAGACGCCGTATCAGATCACGCGTATGTGCCGTATTGATACGGTTTCCCAAACCGGAAAGACGGACAAAAGGTTTCTTCGACAATCCGAGAGCATATTTATAGGTAAGTACTTTCCGGCACTTCGCTTCGATTTCCGCTTCTGTCAACTCACCGCTCTTCACGGCATCCAGTATAGCTTCCACCTCCTCCTTTATCCGCCGGGGAACAAGCAGCAGGTCGTGCCCCGCCTGCAACGCCTGCAAGCAAATACTCGCGTTATTGGCAGATACTCCCTTCATGGCAAGTGCATCCGTAAACACCAACCCTTTGAACTTCATCTCCTGCGTCAACAAATCATGCACCACTTTGCGCGAAAGCGAAGAAGGCACTCCCCGTTTCGGCTCAAGCACCGGCACTTCCAAATGTCCCACCATCATACCGGACAGTCCGGCCTGAATCGCCTTTCTGAATGGATAAAGCTCCACGCTGTCCAGACGTGCACGCGAAAACGACAGCTTCGGCAATGAATGATGCGAATCCACATCCGTATCTCCATGACCGGGAAAATGCTTGCTTACGGAAAGTACACCGCCATCTTCCAGTCCACGTGCATAAGCTATCACTTTATCCGCCACATTTACCGGACTTTCTCCAAAAGAGCGGGTATTGATAACGGGATTCTTCGGATTGATATTCACATCTGCCACGGGAGCAAAGTTGACTTGCACGCCAAGCTCACGGCACTGCCGGGCCATCTCGCGCCCGTACTCATAGAGCAGGCTGTCGTTTTGTATACAGCCCAGAACCATATTTCGCGGAAACACCGGTGTACCCCGCAAACGCATGGAAAGTCCCCACTCACCGTCAAAGGTAATCATCAACGGAATATCTGCCATTTTCTGCGCTTCATTAGTCAGTGCCACCTGGTTTTCCATTAAACCACCGGAAAAAAGCAGGCCACCCACTTTGTAGTCGTCCACTACTTTGCGCAACAGGTCGCGGTTCGCTTTATTCTGTTGGGGGGCAATGGTATAAATGAATAGCTGTCCGATACGTTCTTTCAGACTCATCTTGTTGAGCACTGAGTCCACCCACTGCCGGCAGCGGGCATCATTGGTAAAGGGACGTATCAGGATAGGTTCAACAGGCGCAACAGGAGATTGCGGTGCCGGCAAGCGATGTGTCTGAGCATCAAAACGGGCGCAACAACTAAATAATATCAAGAGGAATAGGAATAGTTTCTTCATTATTATCTATACATTAAGGCTACCAAAGTTATAGTATTTCAAACACAAAGACACGGAAAACACAGAGTTTTTTCGACTAATTAGTAAAAAACGCTGTATTTCCCGTGTCTCCCGTATTTCTATGTTCCGGCTATTTCAGACTTTTATAAATCACCTCCTGTATATCCGTGCGAATATTCATTTCACCCAGTTTCGTATTCCACACATTGGGACACAGGCGGTTACTGAGGAAGACATACACCGTCCCGTGTTCTGGATCCACCCAGGCGCAAGTCCCCGTGAAACCGGTATGCCCATAAACGGTAGCGGTAGCAGAGGCAGCACAAGGACTGTTCTTCAAATCCTTCAGATTAGGTTTGTCGAAGCCCAATCCCCGGCGGCTGATAGCGGAAGTTTCCGTAGTGAACAGGCGGCAGGTCGCTTCGCTCAGATAGCGTTTACCGTTCCATTCGCCACCGTTCAATATCATCTGATAGATTTTAGCCACTTCGGAGGCGGTGGAGAAGAGACCGGCATTACCGGATATGCCACCCATACAGGCAGCAGCCTCATCATGCACATAGCCACACAAATCCTGACGACGCAGGAAGTCGTTTGCAGCCGTAGGCATTATCTCTTCTTTGGAGTATTTCTGCAAAGGCAGGTACATGGTACGCTGCAAGCCCATAGGCGCATAGAACTCCTTAGCCAGATAGAGGTCCATCGGCAACTTGACTATTGACTCTACCACCTGTTGCAGCAGGATAAAGCCGAGATCACTGTATACATACCGCTTACTGTCCATTTCGCAACGGGCAATCTTTTGCAGGATGGTATTCTTAAAGCTCTTATTCAGCCACATCTTATCAGCTACATGCAAGTTGTAAACCGATGATTCCTTCTCCGACACCAGTCCTTTCTTGAACTTGAAGTCCGAACAATAATAGCTATGTTCGCTTACCCGAGTGCGATGCCATTCATCCACCCAACTTTGGGCATACGGTCCATGCACGGAGTTCGGGTCGATAGCCTCCAGATAGAAACGAATATAAGGCGGCAGTCCGGACTCGTGAAGAAGCAAGTCCTTAATCGTAATATTCTTCTTATTCGTACTTCGCAGGAAAGGTAAGTATTGGGAAGCCTTATCTGTCAGTTTCAACTTACCGCCGTCATAAAGTTTCGTCACGGCAAGCAGCGTCGCGGTAGTCTTTGTCAGGGAAGCCAGGTCGAACAGATCCGTAGGACGTACAGCAGTGGTATCCTTATCGGAATGTATGCCGAAGCATTTATCATACACCGTCTGACCGTCTTTCAGCACCAGCACCTGGCAACCGGGATAAGCTCCGGCAACCAATCCCGCCCGAACGATAGCATCAATGCGATGCAACTCATTGGACTTCATCCCAAAATCCTCGGGAATAATGCTTCCCGGCTTCATCCCCGGAGTGATCACACTTCCCTCACCGGCCTGATAAAGACTTCCGATACTCATGGAAAGTTTGCCTTGGGCAGGCACTTTAGCAAAGATGACACCTGCCACATACTGTTGGATATCCGCTTCGGAAGAATGTCCCAACACTACGGCACTGGCTTGGTTCAAAGCAGGCTCTAGCGGTTGCATTCCACGATAAGACGTAAAGAAAGCATATACCAGCGGCACGGACAAGTCCAATCCCGCCAGGAAATCGGCATAAGCAACCACATCGGCATCTTTTCCCGATACGCTGACCACTATACGCCGATAGTCCGCCAACTTACGCGCCAGTTCACGGCGGCCATCTTCCGGTGTTTCTCTTGTCAAACGGAAACACTCCATCGGGACAGGAGACAATTTCTTCATCTCATCCACAAAAACACTATCCTTACCTTCGCCTATACTCAGAAGAGCAATAGGAGCCCCACCGACTGGTGTCAAAGGCAATATCCCGAAATGATTGCCAAGCACCGTAACAGCAGCCTGGCGCAATCTGGTTACTAGCGCCTTCGCTTCATCCGTATGGATACGATAGCTCTTTCCGCTAACTTGCAACTGCGGGCGCGGTTGGCGCAAGCCCAACAGGTATTTATAAGTAAGTATCTTACGGCATTTCGCTTCCACTTCTTTTTCAGAAAGAATACCTTCCTTCACAGCACTCAGCACTTCCCGTACAGCGTTTTCGGTGTTGTACTGCACCAGTAGCATATCATTTCCGGCAAGTAAGGCTTTTGTAGTAAGCTGGGGCACAGACGAAACACCTCTCATATCCAGCGCATCCGTAAATACCAAGCCCTGAAAGCCCATCTCATCTTTCAGTAACCCCGTTACTACATTTCTGGAAAGTGAAGATGCCGTTTTGGCGTCCGGTTCCAAAGCCGGCACCTGCAAATGGCCTACCATCACACCGCCCAATCCGGCACGCACCATTTCGCGGAACGGATACAGCTCGACACTATCCAAACGTTCACGATTATAGTAGAGCACCGGCAGGCCCTTATGCGAGTCCACGTCCGTATCTCCATGACCGGGAAAGTGTTTGCTTACGGATAGCACACCACCGCTTTCCAATCCACGACTGTAAGCCAGCACCTTTTCCGCTACTTTCTTCGGATCTTCACCGAACGAACGTACATGAATCACCGGATTCAAAGGATTGGTATTCACATCCGCATCAGGTGCAAAATTGACGTGCACACCCAATTCACGAAATTCCCGTGCCACCTCACGTCCGTATTCATAAATCAGCTGATTGTCTTCAATGCAGCCCAGAGCCGCATTCTTTGGGAAATAAGGTGTACCTTCCAGACGCATGGAGAGCCCCCACTCACCGTCAAAAGTGATCATAACGGGAACTTTGGAGTTCTTCTGCGCAATATTCGTCAGTATTGCCTGTTCTTCCGGCGTACCTTCGGCAAAGAGCAGACCTCCGATCTTATACTTCTTCACAAGATCACGTATCTGCTTTTTTTTCTGCTTATCCGCCTTAGCCGGGAAGGTGGTGACAATCAACTGCCCGACTTTCTCTTGCAGGTTCAAACCGGAAAATACGGAATCTACCCACTGCTTGCAACGTGCATCTGCCGCTGAAGGTAGAAAAGGGGCTTCCGCCTGGGCATGAAGCAAGGATGTGCCACCCCATAAAAGGATAGCTAACAACAAAAGAATTATTCTTTTCATTTCTTTGTAGTTCGTTGGCGGTATTATCTATAATGATGGTTGGGATTCTTCTTCTGTAAGTGTCAGTTTCAACATTCCCACATAAATTCCACTTCTTCCTGTGTGCATCACAGGTACATTCTTACCGTCTTTATTCAAATAAATAGCAGGCTCTTTCATGAAAGTATGGGTATGCCCGCCCAATATGGCATCAATATTATTTGTTTTCTGCGCCAGTTCTCCGTCGCAAGGAGCACCTTTAAGCTGATAACCCAGATGCGACAAGCAAATAACGACATCGCAACCTTCCTGGTTCTTCAGCAGATCTGTCGTCTTCTGTGCCGCTTCTATCGGATCATTATAAACCACACCTTCACATTTATCTGCCTGCACCAATCCTTCCATCTTCGGAGCAAGACCGAAGACACCGATCTTCAATCCGTTGCGGCTGAAAGTAGTATAAGGTTTCACCAGTCCTTCCAGTACCGTACCTGTTACATCATAGTTGGCACATACCACCGGGAAGTTTGCCATACGGAACAGACGTGCCATATTCTCCAGACCGAAATCAAACTCATGATTACCAATCGTCATGGCATCGTAGCCCATAAGGTTCATCATCTTGACTTCTACTTCCCCCTGGAACAGATTATAGTAAGGAGTTCCCTGGGAGATATCTCCACAGTCAAATAACAACAGATCAGGGTTCACCTTGCGTGCCTCTTTAATAAAGGTAGCCCGGCGCACGGTTCCGCCCATACCGGCATAGCGGTCAGCAGCATTTACAGCAATAGGCTCAATACGGCTATGTGTATCACTTGTTTGCAGAATCACCAATTGTTTGGTTTTCTGTGCAGAGTCAGGAGCCAGCAGACAAAGAGGTTCCTCGGAGATTTTCCGGGTAGGTTGTTGTGCTGATGCCGGAAGAAGGCAGCAGACTGCCAACATTAAAAGAATATATCGTTTCATGATTTCTGATTTATGAATTATGATTTATTTTCTCGATGAGCAGGATTACTCATCTTTCACAGTTACTCTACCTTCCAGACGCGAAGTGATCTTCTTTCCGGCAGCAGTTTGACGTTCCACATAGTCCATGAACAGGCCGCGCAAAGTAGCTCCGTCCGGACATTCCCGTTTCTCAGCCTGGGGCAAGGCAGTCATCCCGTCGTTTCCGTCAGCCAGATAGTCGATTGTAGCAATTGTATAAAGTTGATCGTCTTCTATCGGACGCCCGCCAACCGTACCCTGCAACAGTTTCCCGTCTTTTGTAATCAGAAGTTGTACTCCACTGACACCTTCGCCATGACGCACGGCAATATTATTAAACAGTTCTTTCAGATAGACTCCCTTCATAGTCAATACACAAAGGGAATTTTCGAAAGGTAATATCTCATAGATATTTTCGGTAGTGATAGGGCCTTCTGTCAGCACATTCCGCAAACCACCCATATTTATCAGCCCCATATCGGCAGACTTGCCCAGCACTTGTGCGGCAGCATCACGCAATACATCCGCTACCAGATTGGAAAGCAAGCTCTCCGGAGCGCCTTTATCCATACTCATTTCGGCAGTACCTACCACGCGATACATGATACTGTCAACTTTTGCCTTATAAGGAGCAAGCAGTGCCACTGCTTCAGCATCCGGGTTCACATCCCAAGTAGAATCAATCGCTACCATTGTCCCTCCTGACCTCGTCACCTTATATACAGAGTTACAAGAGCTTAGCAGAAATACAACCGCCAAAAGCACTCCGGAAATAAATTTCAAAGTTATTCTTTTCATTTTGTTCGGGTTTTTAAATTGCTACAAATATAACGAATTGTCTTTCTTATTCCGTCCTGACGGAAAGAAAAAAGATGAACTTCTTCGTTTTCAGGCACATTTTTAAGTTCCGGGATGATAGTGCTGCTACTCATAGCCCCAAGGAAGGTACAAAGCGTAGTATCAGCTTTTAACTCCTCTCTGCACAGTTATAATCACAGAGATAATACTGTTTCGATACAATCCAATAAAAATGCACGTACATCACTATTACCTTTCCCCCATAAAAAGCTTGCATATCTGCTGAAGCATAACTACCTTTACTGCTCAAGATGCCATCTTATGCAGCACAACATACCATCTTGAACAACACAAGATGGCATCTTGAGCAGCAAAGCAAAGGGAGTTCCGGTTCTCAAGGTAATAAGTTCCAAGTGTCATGTCCCTATGCTACTGACATTGAGAAGCATAGTTTCCTTACTGTACTGTTATGATTCCAATTCAACTCCTGATGATTCGCATAAATAATAAACCGCCTAAACTCACGTTATTTAAATATATGTAAGTTCTGCATATAGCCTTTCAGGCTAACCTATATGCGAAACTTTAAAAATATACCTATATTTGAATTCCGAAAGTAATATAAAAGACAGGCAGATACATGGAAACAAGTGTGGCAACTGATCAGGAATGGCATATAATCCGCTATTCGGCAGGAGATAAAGAGCGCTGGGACCGCTTTGTACGCCGTTCCAAAAACGGTACGTTCCTCATGCAGCGTGACTATATGGATTATCATGCCGACCGTTTCCGGGACTGTTCCCTGCTGATCTTCTGTAACCGGAAGTTAACAGCCTTGCTTCCCGGTAATCTTTCCGGCAGTTGTTTCTATTCTCATCAGGGACTGACGTATGGCGGAATGCTCCTTTCTCCTTCCATCACCCTGCAACAAGTGGAAAACGTATTCCGTGCCGCACTCGACTATCTGCATACGGAATGCCGTGTACAGTCGATAGTCTATCGTGCTATCCCACATATCTATCACCGTTATCCTGCAGAAGAAGACCTTTACGCCCTCACCCGGCTGGGTGCAACCCTTGTGGCACGGAGCATCTCATCCGTCATTCCACTGGACGACCGCCTACCTTTCCGTACTCTCCGCCGTCGCCAACTGAAGAAAGCTCTGGCATCCTCACTGACGATTGCAGAAGATGAAGACTTTGCTTCTTTCTGGCCGATACTGGAAGAAAACCTGCACGAACGATACGGTGTCTCTCCCGTACATTCGCTGGAGGAGATTACCCGCCTGCACAGCAACTTCCCCCGCCAGATCTCCCTCTTCCGTGTATGCGACGGAGCCGAAACGTTGGGTGGATGCATTGTGTATGAGACTGACGAGGTAGCCCACGTGCAATACATCGCAGCTTCCCCACGCGGAAAGAAATGCGGTGCGCTCGACCTGCTTTTCCACCAATTAATATACGACCGTTATGCGCGGAAGCGATACTTCGACTTTGGCATATCTACCGAACACGGCGGACAAATGTTGAACGAGGGATTACTCTTCCAAAAAGAAGGTTTCGGTGCAAGAGCAATTATGTATGACGTTTACGAATTACGCTTATGATAAAGTATTTAGACCTGCAAAAGATCAATGCCTCCTTCGAACCCGGACTGTCGGATGCTCTGTTGCGTGTTTCCCATTCCGGATGGTATCTGCACGGGGAAGCTACAGCCCGTTTTGAAGAGGAGTTTGCAGCTTATTGCGGCACAGCGTATTGTGTTGGCACTGGAAATGGTCTGGATGCTCTTACTTTGATATTTCTGGCTTACCGGGAATTGGGAGTGATGAATGCAGGAGATGAAGTTATTGTTCCTGCCAATACATACATTGCCACCCTGCTTTCCATTCTTCGTGCCGATCTGAAACCAATGCTTTGTGAACCTTCTTTCGAAACATGCAATATAGATGCCGACTATGCCGAAACACTGATTACTCCCCGCACGTGTGCCATACTGCCCGTCCACCTGTATGGACGTTTAGCTAACATGAAAGAGATATGTAAGTTAGCCAACCGCTACGGACTGAAAGTCATAGAAGACGCTGCACAAGCACATGGAGCTGTCTGGAACAAAGGTTTACCGGGGAAAGAAAATCAGCCTCTGCGTGCCGGTAATCTGGGAGATGCCGCTGCTTTCAGTTTTTATCCTGCCAAGAATTTAGGGGCATTAGGGGATGGCGGCGCTATAACCACTCACGATGCAAGACTTGCCGCCACAGTGCGTTCCATTGCCAATTATGGCTCCACGGAGAAATATGTCCATCGGTATCAAGGAATAAACAGCCGTCTGGACGAGTTGCAGGCGGCAGTCCTTTCCGTGAAGCTCCCTCGTTTGGATCAGGATAATGCCCGTAGAAGGGAAATAGCGCAATTATATAAAGAAGGGATTGACTGGCAGCGTCTGGAATTACAGAGTACTGTCCATACGAATGATATCAATGAAGCCAATGTTTTTCATATCTTCCCCGTCTTTTCTCCCCGCAGGGATGAATGGCAACGTTATCTCAACAGTCATGGCATTTGTACTCAAATTCATTACCCCATCCCTCCCCATCGCCAGGAAGCGTTGAAAAAAGAATATGGAATGCAACAACTCCCCATTACGGAACGCATCCATAATGAGGAGTTAAGCCTCCCTATATCTCCATTACTGACGAATGAAGATATAGAGCGGATCATTGACTGTGCAAACACCTTTATTTAGAAACTCATCACTTTATAATACGAAGATTTCGGCAGTAAGTTTTCGTCAAACAGAAGCGGATAGTTACGCTGACGGTTACCACGACGGCGATCCAGCCATGAATCACCATCATATACATTCCAGAAAGTAACATTGCTAACCACATTCTTATATTCGCGCAGCACCCGGAACAGCATATCATACTGGGCTACCTGTGCCGCATCTGCTTCAGGAGTCAATTCCAACGTCCTGTTATCCTGATTCACACTCAACTGTCCTCCCTGCTCTCTCGTATTTATACGAACGTCCAGTTCAGTGATATGGATATTATCAACCACCTGCGAATAAAGCTCGATAGCCTTTCTGAACTCATCCTCCGTAGGAGAAAGGGTATTATAATGTCCCTGCATTCCGATTCCGGAGATGGGTATTCCCTCAGCCTTCATGCTTTTAACCATATTATAAATGCGGTCACGCTTCGCCGGGTTGGTCTCATTATAATCATTGTAGAAAAGCAATGCTTTGGGATCTGCCTCATGAGCATATTCAAAAGCCTTCTTTATGAACTCATCCCCTGCAATCTTATAATAAAGAGACTGACGATAAGGCACTTCCGCTTTCGGATCATCCGTCATTGCTTCGTTCACTACGTCCCAAGCATAGACAACATCCTTATATCTATTTACAATCGTATGAATATGCTTCCTCATTCTCTCAAACAGTACCTCTTTAGAAACCAAATTTCCCTTTTCATCATGGAACATCCAGTCCGGAGTCTGGGCATGCCAGACAAGGCAATGACCGCGAAGCCCTATTTTATTGGCACGGGCAAAGTTGGCTATCTTATCAGCGTTCTCCCAGTTCCACTGTCCTTCTACAGGCTCTGTAGGCTGAGGTTTCATATCGTTCTCGGCAGTGATACTGTTAAAGTTGGAAGTTATCAGTGCCACCTGTTGAGGTGAATTCAGATTTGCCATATTTATGGCACAGCCCACAGTGAAATAATCAGCATACGCATCTTTCAGGTTGTTCACCACAATATCGTTCGCAGAAGTAGCATACAAACCTATCAGACAGCCGGTGAAACCGCCTGCCACGTTCGTTGAAAGAATATCACCGGGCACGGTATTTCCCAGCTGTACGAAGTTGGTTCCATCCGTTGAATAATAAAAGCCATAGCCATCTCCTTCACCCTTTACCCGCAGTTGAATGGGATTCTTCACATCTACTTTTGCACTTGCAACAAGTCCGGATTTACCTCTTGCCGTTCTCTCCAGCACCATATAGAAATCTTTATCCTTCTTTGTCAAGCCAAAGACATAATTGAATTTCTCACTCTGCACGCAAGTGATGCCTGCCAGATCTTTCTCTGTCTTCGGAGCATACTGCAATGTGGTAGTAAACGAGAAGTTATTATGTTGCTGTCTGTAGAAGAGGGTTGAAGTAGGCTTCACCTCTTTTATGTTCACCGGGAAAGGAATAATCTGCAATCCTCCGTCTTTCAGTACTGAGATGAACTCTTCACGAGGACCTCTCAGACCAATCCAGCGGTAATCCAGTTGCGGAGATGTGAAGTTTTCAGTGAACGTAAAATTGCCATTGGGGAAGTAACCGTCTTTTCCGGTTTTATTCTCCACTCCTTTAGGTGTTTTCAACTTCGGCTCCATCGGGATCAATCCGTTTTCAAAGACAGGGAATTCTCCCGACCAGTCAACCGGCAGGATAAACGTTTCACGGCCAATGTTCACTCTGCCCTTCTCATTCGGACGAATAGCCAGGAATACACCATAATATTTGCCGTCAGGACCTTCCACTAAATCGGCATGTCCGGCCCAGTCCACCATATTCTTCCGCTTCTGATTCAAGTATCTCTGGCTCAGGATAGGATTATTGGGAGCAGGAATAAAGGGTCCTTTCGGGCTGTCGCTCACAAAGATTACTTCACTATGCCAGTCGCCGGTACCGCCTTCGGCACACATCAGATAGTAACGTCCGTTCTTCTTATAGATATGCGGAGCTTCAATCCAGATAGGTTTCTTGGATAAATCCACACCACCATTCACAATTACCTGATCCGAACCGGGAATCACCTGATCGTTTTCCACATCATACTCCCAGATTTTAATCACACGGTGTCCGTTATAGAGTTCTTCACCACGCTTCGGTCCATCGTTATGAACCACATACGCCTTGCCATTATCATCAAAAAAGATAGAGGGGTCGATACCGTCAAAATTCAACTTGATAGGATCACTCCATCCTTTGAAAGGATCTTTTGACTTTACAACGATATTCCCGAATCCCCCTGCAAACTGAGTGGTGATCATATAGAAAGTATCATTATTGGGGTTATACTTGATGGCGGGAGCATACACACCGGCACTGATACCCGTATCATGTACTTTCAGCTGTGAAGTACGGTCCAGCACATGGCCTATCTGCGTCCAGTTCACTAAATCCTTTGAATGGAAGATAGGCACACCGGGGAACATGGCGAATGATGAACACACCAGGAAATAGTCATCCCCTTTGCGGGTTATGGACGGATCGGGGTAACAACCTTGCAAAATGGGATTATAAAACTCACCGGCCTGCAACGGATTCTCGTTGTACACCTGATCATTCCCCTGATAAACCGCCTGCAAAAATACCGGAGCACCCTTCACCTTTTTACCTTTAGCCCCTTGGCTAAAACCTGCCACTGAAAACATTGTCATACAAAGTGACAACAAAATGACGCGCTTACCCACGGAAAGCGTCGATTTCACCTTTTTCATGTCTAATATCAATTTTGATTTATAATTACTCGCTATCTCATTTACTGTCACTTATACGGAAATAATCAAAGTCCACATACCCTCCGGGAGTCTTGGTAGCATAATTGAATAGTCCGAAACGGTATCCCATAAAATGCGGGAGAGTATAAGCCATCTTGAGCCGGCTTCCTATTTTTGTCCACTTCTTGCCATCCAGGCTATAGTAGAAATCCGCTATATCTTTCCTATCCGTGAAGTCACATTCGGCTTTCAGGAATACTGTATTCTGGTTCAGTGGCAGACTTTCCACCTCTTCCGGTTTGTCAGTCTGCGCACTTACCATTACAATCTTCTTTACCCCGTTTTCATATTTCACACCTACCAATCCATATTTCTTCTGAAGAAGTGCAAGCCCTGCAAAATCACCTTCTTTCATATCAGACACATCTATAGAAGTAGTTCCTGAACATACCGGACCAATCGTCCGCTGTGTCAACGTGTTTCTTGCTGACAGGAAATCAGTATCTATCCGTCCGGTTTTGAGTCGCAGATATCCCTTCCGTTCACTAACTGACCAGAGAGAATTATCCGGATTGTGATTCCACTGCCAAACCAGCGGCAAAGCCTCATCTTTCTTCTTCCGTGTAAACTCATCCGAGGCAACAATACCCGGTATCAGGCCCTTACTTGCCGGCAGATCTAATGTTTCCGGAACCTTTCCATTTATTCCGAGAACCGGCCAGCCATCTTCCCATTTCACCGGAACAAGGTAAGGGATACGGCCTACAGAACCATTATCACGGAAAAGATAAGCAAACCATCTGCCATCAGGCGTATCTATCAAGCCGCCTTGGGCAACACCTTTATCCTGCAAAGCTACTCTACCTTCCCAAGGGCCATTTATATTATCAGCGCGGTGAATAACCACTGTACGCATTCCTCCTTTCGGCCAAGTAATATTAAATAAATAATACTTCCCATTTACTTTAAATAACTGTGAACCCTCGGCAGGTAATCCGACATTATCTCCTGACGGAGCACTGGCATTCTCTATAAAGATACGTTCGGTACCTTCTTTGATCCCGGATAAATCGGATTTCAGTTCCGCTATATGCAGTTTGCCACCTCCCCAGATGATATAAATACGACCATCATCGTCAAAGAAAACAGTATGATCATGATAGGAAGGATTAAAAGAAATAGCTTTCCAAGAACCTTTCTCTATATCTTTCGTAGTATATATATAGGTCTTCCCGGTAGTACTGGAGAACGTCGACACATAAAACATATTATTATGATAACGAATGCAGCTTGCCCACGTACCACTGCCATAAGCATTCTTACCATTATTCAAGTTCAGTGCATCCACATCGGCCAGTATATCGTAACAATAACTCACCAACTCCCAGTTCACAAGATCCTTAGATTTCATAATGGGCACTCCCGGAGCCATGTGCATGGTAGTACTACTCATGTAATAAGTATCTCCCACCCGGATCATTGACATATCGGGTACATCGGCATGAATCACCGGATTTTTAGCAGAAGCGTTTTGCGCAAGAGTCGCATAACTGTAGAAAATAGATGCCAGCAGAAAAAGACAAAAATGTTTTCGCATAGTTATATCCTTTTTTATTATTGTTTTTGAAAAGAGAAAATTTACCGACAGCAAATATACAGTATCGAGTCCAAGAGATACCTATAATCATTTTACACATTCTTTCGCTGATATTACATCTTTACCGATGTATGTTTCATAATCTTTCACTCACGTTACATCGGGCATCTATAAGTACTTAGAAGGCATAATATGAGTTACTTTGACAAAGGAGAACGATTACTTTGCCTAATAAAATTTTGCCCTTACAATACTTAGTTATTGCAAGGGCAAAATACAAGAAGAAATGATTAATGTTTTTCCCAGAAGTCCAGATATTGGCGAGCCACCTTCACATGATCGTGATACTTGGCTACATATTCAATGCTTTGCTTCGATAATTCCGGAATACGCTCTTTATGAAGGACTATATCTTCCAATTTTTGATAAATATCTTGCTCGTCGGGCAGAACATTGATAATGGGACGAAGTTCTGTTTCATTCAATATCTCATAGTTCTCCGGCTCACCGCCTCCCACTACCGTTACTCCTTTTGCCATAGCCAATAGTGAATTCATGGAAGGAGTATACGAATACAACTGATCTAACTGGACATCAGCATCATCCATCAACTGTTGATAGCGGGCATAAGGCACATCATGCACTTCAGTGATGCGGCAAAGCTCAGGATACTTGCGCCGCACTTCTTGCAGAACGGGCAGCATAACATCAGTCCCCTTCAAATTACTGCGGGCAGACTGAATGCCGATGAAGAAATTCAGTTTCTCCGGTACACCGCGAACACGGGACGTTACCTCACGCAAATCGATAGGTAAAGGAATGAAAGTTGTCTTATCTGAGAAGCAAGGTTGATAGGAAGCGTAATACTCCCACAAACAGGCAATAATGCCATTACAAGTTTCGGCTATAGCCCGAGTAGCACGAGCTGCCCCACCATAATACCAATCCTGAAGAGTAATCTGATTAAAAGCCGTATCACGATACCGGTCTCCGATCTTAAAATCCGAATAGTGAAAAGTACTTGTTTCCATACAAGTACGAATATAATAATAGTCGGTCCCGAAAGCTCCCAAAAAGACCTTGCCATTGTGCCGTTGCAAATAACGGTAAACAGGCAAAGTACGTTCACTGCGTAAACGCAAAAAATAAGGACTGATAATCTGCACAACATCATATCCCCGAAAACCCGGCAAATGACGCAATATACGGAAAAGGCAACAGATACCATCACGCAAACTATCCGTCGGCCGGTCAAGAGCTATATCACGCGGATAGTTCCTCCAACCACAACCATCGGAAGCAACACAGACATCGTGCCCCAATGCCCGAAGCCCTTCCGCAAGATTCCAATGCAGCCCGCTAAACTCTCCAAGTAACAATATCTTCATATAACAAAACGAATATAAACATTAATGACAGGACAAACCAAACGATACTTCCAAGAATACTTTTTATAGGGCAAAGGTACTAATCCCTCTCGTTTCAAGATAGCTAATTGCCGGTTCATCTCATTTATACTACATTTATTCCGCCACATCTGACGGATATAGTCGATAACAAGAAAATGGATTCGTCTATTCAATGCCTCCAAACGCTCGACAGAGGCGTCAGACTGACAGGCCAGCCTAAACGCTTTCAACCGAAAAAGCATTTCTTTAAAATCAAATACCCTCCTCCGACATTCATCTTCAGCAATCATTCTCGTTAAAGAAGAAGATGAACAGTAATAACCATACACTTTATAAGAAGTCACCAACATTTTTCGGGCGAAGAAGTAAGCTTTGGCAACAAACTCTTCATCTTCAAAAAGGCTCGTCTTACTGAAATAAAGAGAAGACGTCTCCAATAAACTTCGACGGAAGAAATGCGCCCAAACAACTCCCGTAAAATTATTTAATGCCATGAAGTGGGCACCGGATGAGTATTCTACATAAGACGGCAGTTGATTGGTCGGATTCTGCTTCTCCAACGAAGAGGTACAAGTAAACTCCTTAAAACCAAACCTCAGAATATCAGGAGAGTATAGTTTCAACAAAGATAAACAAGAAAGAAGTGTATTCGGTACTAAAATATCATCAGCATCTACAAAAAAAAGATATTCACCATGCGCTTGTTGCATTCCACTATTACGTGCTCCCCCCGTAGTCTGACTCCCATCGTCCGCCACAATGATTTCATAACTCCCCTCTTCCATCCCCTGTTCACGGATAGAAGTAATACAGCGTTGCAGCAATACCGGGTCTGCCGTACCATAAAAAGGAATAATTATACTGATAAAAGGAGTCATGTGGCAAATATACAGAAAATCCTCCCCCAGCCTCGCAGCCAAAGAAGGATTTTCAAGAGAAAGACACTAAAAAAGTTATTCAATCGGTATTCCTTTATAGAAGTCCAATATCTTTGTACGGAACAGATATTCATATTTGGCCTGCAGCTCATCAGACTGGGCTTTCATCAAATTCTGTTTCGCTTCGTTATACTCTACGGCATTAGCTTTGCCATTATCATACTTCTCACTCATCAGCTTGAAAGATTCCATACTGGCATTGGCTGCCGTACTACTACTGGTATACTTGCTTTCGGAAGCCAGTGCAGTGTACCAGGCTTGCTGAATTTCCTTATAAAGCACTTTCTTGGTGTTGTCCAATTGCAAGGAGTAGTTCTCTTGCTGTAATCGTGCCGTACGTACACGGTTACGGGTAGCGAAGCGATTAAAGAGAGGAACACTCAGACTAAACCCTACATACTTACTGAAATTATCCCGCAACTGCTGACTGAAATTACGGTCAATAGTAGAATAATATCTTGTTCCAAGACTACCACCAAGACTCAATTGGGGATAAAAATCACTCTGGGCAATACGAATGCTATGCTTGGCACCCGCCAAACGATATTGCGCTGCCTTTACAGAAGCCTTATTCGTTAAAGCCGTTTGATAAACCTCATCCGGAGGAGTCAGAGGAATCAAATCCAGCGTTACAGCCGGAGCTGATAATGTAAATCCTTCCGGAGTTTCCAGTTCTATGAGCTGACTAAGATCCAATAGAGCAAGTTGGTAGTTGTTATCAGCCTGCACAGCACTCATCTCATCCTGAGCCACACGGGCCTTGGCCTCAGCAACTTCCGCAGGAGACGCTTTGCCCAACTCTGCAAGGCGGGAAATGCGAGCAAACTGCTCTTTACTCAGTTTCACTTGCCCAAGAGCAACCGTATGCAACTCCTGATTAAACAGCACCTGTAAATAAGCAGAAGCTATATTAATGGAAATATCTTCTTTCGCCTTCTCCAAGTCGGCCATAGCCGCTTTAAGATTCAATTTAGCCAATGCGTATTGGTTGGGAATCTCCAACCCTGTAAATATAGGTATATTAGTCGATAAGGACATATCGGTACTATTGCTGCTCGTATTCACATAAACAGTAGAATAATCACCTGTATCTTTATCTTTTACGGCCGTCTGCGTACGTCCCCAGTTCCAACTTTGCCCTGCACTACCGTTCAGGTTCGGGAGTCGCGCCCATTTGGCAGTATTCACACTCACGGCACTTTGTTCCACTGTATTAGCACTCTGACGGATACTGATATTATGTTCTATAGCATAGTCGATGCATTGGCGTAATGTCCAGCCCTCCTGTGCCTGCACCGAGACAGCAAAGACAGCCATACATCCTATTATTAAGTTCTTCTTCATAATCTGTTATTATTGAATTATACAAGGTTACTTCACCGGCATTTATTTATCCTTCTTCTCTGCACCGCGCACTTTGGCTTTGCCGTCCACACCGTCTTTGATAACAATCTTGATACCGTCACTCATACCTACTTTCACCTCTTTACGCTCGAACTTCTGGGCAGGCACACTATCCGTCATCACATATACAAATGTACTGTCTCCACTGAACTCAATAGTACTTTCAGGTAAAGTAAGCGCCTTTTGTGCACGTTCCAGTACAATTTCCGCATTAGCAGAATACCCCGAACGAATCATCACCGTATCCGGCACCTGTATAGCTGCCTTTATCTCAAATTGATTGGCACCGTTTTCTTCTACCCCCTTCGGAGAGATATATTCCAATATAGCGTCAAATGAAAGATTCTGCAAAGCACCAATTGTCAACTTCACAGGCATACCTTCATGAACACGACCGACTTCCGTTTCATCAATTTTACCTCTGAAAATCAAATCATTCATATTGGCAACCGTAGCGATTGTCGTACCATCATTGAACGTGTTACTCATGATCACCGAGTTACCGGCTTTTACCGGTACATCCAGTATCAAACCATCAATTGTGGAACGGATCAATGTACTTGAGAAAGAAGCACTGCTCTTTGTTATGCCTTCCTTCACAATTTCCAGGTTATCCTTAGCTGTCTGCAACTCTTCACGCACCTGCTTTACACTGACCTCGGCTTTTTCATATTCTTCACGACTGATCAGCTTGTCTTCAAACAACTTCTCTATGCGGGCAAAGTCCGTTTCGCCCTGTTTCGCATTAAGTTCCGCCAGACGCACACGGCTCTCGGCAGAGTTCAGCGTACCCAGTTCGGGAATCACCTTCACCTTAGCGATCACTTCTCCCTTGCGTATACTCTGTCCAGCTTCTTTATACAACTCGTCAATGATACCCGAAATCTGGGGCTTGATAAGAATCTCGTCTCTCGGTTCCACCTTTCCAGTTGCCACCGTTGTTTTTTCCAAGTCGGCCACTACCGGAGTTATCGTTTCATACACCGTAATCTTCGGCTTTGACTTCTGATACAGGAACACAAACGTAAAGATGAAAATGGCAGCTACAACTACCAATAATGCGATTTTCAGATACTTTTTCATACTATTATTATATTATTGTTTTTTTATTTCTGTTTTATATCACGCCCACACACTGCAAGCCTCTTTTAATTATTAATTATTTATTCGTCCCTGATTGCCTCAATAGGTTTGATTGCCATAGCGCGATAAGCCGGAGCCAGACCAGCAAGTACTCCTAAAGCAATCAGCAATGCACATGTACCTATAGCCAGTCCGAATGAGACCTGATAATGAGTAGTTATATGCCCCGGATCATTAGCAGCCGCTTCCAACACTTGCAACACGAGCACGGCAAAAGAAATACCTGCCATACCAGCAATGGTCGTCAGCACCATACTCTCCGAAAGAATCTGCTGTAAAATGTCCCTCGGGCGTGCACCAATGGCACGGCGAATACCAATTTCCGTAGTACGTTCACGCACTGTCACCATCATAATATTCGATACTCCGATAGCTCCGGCAAACAAAGTTCCCAAACCCACCATCCAAATCAGAATACGAGTCCCAGACATCAGATTATCCACCATAGAGAACATGGCTTCCGCATTCAGCATCATCACCGCCTGCTTATCATCCGGAGATATGTAATGAGCCGCCTTTACAATGCGTTCCACTTTGTCCTGAATATCCGTCACCTTAATACCCGGTTTCACAGTGAAACACACCACATGTATCCGGTTACCCAGATTATAGGCCTGCTTCATGGTAGTATAAGGCAAAGTAACAGCCTCCGAAGCTTGTCCCTGGATATTCATGTTACCCTCGGACGAGCACATGCCGATAACCTGATAGTAAATGCCATCTACCCGGATATACTTTCCACAAGGATCCTCTCCCGGACGGAATAAACTTTCATACACACGCTTACCGATTACGCAAACTTTGCGTGCTTCCTTAATATCCACATCATTGATGAAGCGTCCATAAGCCATTTCCTGATGTTCTATATGCTCATACTCAGGATACAATCCCTTTACACTACAATCATATTTCTTATCTCCGTGTATAGCCGTTCTTCCCCAATAAGCGATGGAAGGGGTGATGACATCTATTTCATCCACTCCATGACGCAAACGCTCTATATCAGAAAGTTCCAGGTCCCACCAGCGTCCTTTCCGGAAACCTTTATACGCTTCTCCCGTCTTCTGCGAAACCAGAAAAGCCGAGTTCGTGGCAAAGCCTTCAAACTGGGAACTCATAGCCTGCTGCATCCCCTGTCCGCCACCGATGAGTGCCACCAACATGAAGATACCCCAGAATACACCGAATGCCGTCAGCAAACTTCGCGTCTTGTTTCTTGTAATCGTGATGAGGATTTCCTCACAAGAGTCTATATCTATTCTCATAATTTCTATTTACGATTTACGTTCGACTTAATCCGCTCTCAATGCTTCTATCGGACTGATACTCACCGCTTTTTTTGCAGGAAAGAATCCTGCCAACGTGCCTGCGATAATCAAGGTAAGCGTAGCCTGAATGGCAATCCCCAAATCTACGGTCGGATTCGAGAACATGGTTTGCTGGAACATACCCGCATCCATAGTCTGGTTGCCGAAGGCTGAATTCATCCACTCCGTGACGGCAATACCGGCCACCATACCTATGTATCCGAACAAAGTAGTAATAGTGACACTCTCCACAATAATCAGCCAGAGAATAGACAATGGCTTCGCTCCAAGTGCCTTGCGGATGCCAAACTCGCGAGTACGTTCTTTCACCGTAATCAACATGATGTTCGAAACCCCGACTATTCCGCTCAACAATGTGAAAATACCAATCACCCAGATAGCTGTGCGAAGCATTCCCATTGCATTTTGTGTCCGCATATAATCAGTGAAACGGTTCCAAATCCAAATAGCACTGTTATCCTGAGGATCAAAACGACGGTTGGCGCCGATCACCTTGCGATAATTAGCCTCAAAAAGCTCATTACTCTCTATTGTTTCCAGATTCTTAGTAGTGAAAATGATATTATTCAGCTGTTCGCCTTTATTATAGATAGTCTGTAAAGTGGAAAACGGGATGTAAGCCTCACTGGCTTCACGATCTCCCTGGTCATTATAAATACCTACCACCTGATATGCTACACCACTTGCATTGACAAACTGCCCGATAGGCTCGGTATGAGTTTTGTCGAATAGAATTTCAGCAGTCTTCTTATGTATAACTATAACCTTCCGGCGTTCTTTCAAGTCATTCTGATTAATAAAACGCCCGTCCGCAGTTTTCACAGTTTCCACCTCCGTATAGTTAGGATGCACTCCCATCAGGGAGATATTTACATATTCCTGCCCGAAACTTACGTTTACATTGCTCTGCCGCACAGTAGCGCCGGCACTAATTACATAATCAGGGAAATACTTTTCAGTAGCTTCCAGGTCATTGTTCTCCAGACGAACGCGGCGTCCTTCTTTCAACCCTGCATAAGGCTTGGAAGTCCATCCCGGGAAAATGCGGATAGAGTTCAATGCACGTTCTGAGGACGACTGGTCGAAAGCATGGATGATACCGTTTCCGGCACCCAGCAGCACTATCAGCATAAAGATGCCCCATGCCACGGCAAACCCTGTGAGGAATGTACGCAACTTATTCCGCTTGATGGTTCCGTATATTTCTTGCCAAATATCAAACATAGTTGGATTAATTAAAAAATTAAGGATTCTTCCATTATTTCATGATTCCGTCTTTTCCAAACGGAGAAGCGTCATGATTCAGATTTTCTTCAATGCTGCCGATAATACCATCCTTGATATGAATAATCTTATCCGTTTGATTAGCTACACCACTTTCATGGGTAACCACAACAATCGTCATACCTGTCCTGTGCAAATCTTTAAGGATCTGCATAACTTCCACAGAAGTCTTACTATCAAGAGCGCCGGTCGGCTCATCAGCCAAGATAATCTGAGGCTGCGTTATAAGAGCACGGGCAATGGCAACACGCTGTTTCTGTCCGCCGGACATTTCATTCGGCATGTGATGCGCCCAGTCCTTCAATCCCAGGCGGTCCAGATATTCCAGCGCCAGGGCATTGCGCTTGCGGCGACTCACTCCCTGATAGAAAAGCGGAAGCGCCACATTCTCTACTGCATCTTTAAAGGAAATCAAGTTAAACGACTGGAAGATGAATCCAATCATACGGTTCCGATATTCAGCCGCTTTAGTCTCACTGAGATTTTTGATCAGCGTGCCGTTCAGATAATACTCACCGGTATCATAGTTATCCAAAATACCCAATATATTAAGTAAGGTGGATTTACCGGAACCCGAAGCTCCCATGATGGAAACAAACTCCCCCCGCTTGATATCGAGGTTGATGCCTTTGAGCACATGTAGGGGTGCTCCATTGTTGTAGGTCTTGTTAATGTCTTTTAGTTGTATCACGTATACCTCTGTTTTAGTCTGTTTTCTTATTAATTTTCACTATTAGACGCAGCTATGTTACGAAAAGTTGCAAATAGGGTGAACTTTTTTTCAAAAAGATTTTGAAGTGTCGTTTTTCTTTGTGTAATTTGTAACCATAATACTAATTAACTAACCCTTTAAACAAAACATTAATATCATGAATTCAAGCATGGAAAAACCCTACGTAGTAGGTATTGACATAGGCGGAACAAACACCGTCTTTGGTATTGTGGATGCACGCGGAACTATTATTGCAAGCGGTTCCATCAAAACCGGCGCTCACGATCAGGCAGATGATTATGTAGACGCAGTCTGCAAGAATCTGTTGCCTTTGATTATCGCTAATGGCGGTGTAGATAAAATCAAAGGTATCGGTATCGGTGCTCCCAATGGTAACTACTACAGCGGTACTATCGAATTTGCCCCCAACTTGCCCTGGAAAGGTGTAATACCTTTGGCAGCCATGTTCGAGGAGCGTCTGGGTATACCTACTGCATTGACTAACGACGCTAACGCCGCAGCTATCGGTGAAATGACTTATGGTGCTGCACGTGGTATGAAAGATTTTATCATGATTACTCTGGGTACAGGTGTAGGTAGCGGTATCGTTATCAATGGTCAGATGGTTTATGGCCACGACGGTTTTGCCGGAGAATTGGGTCACGTTATCATACGCCGCGAAAATGGTCGTCTTTGCGGATGCGGACGTCACGGCTGTCTGGAAACTTACTGCTCGGCTACCGGTGTAGCACGTACAGCCCGCGAATTCCTGACTGCACGTACCGAACCAAGTTTGCTTCGCTCTATCCCTGCTGAGAATATCACTTCTAAGGACGTATACGATGCAGCGGTTCAAGGTGACAAGCTGGCACAAGATATTTTCGACTTCACAGGCAACATTCTGGGTGAAGCTATTGCTGATGCTATCGCTTTCTCAAGCCCCGAAGCTATTATCCTATTTGGTGGATTGGCCAAATCCGGAGATTATATCTTCAAACCTATCCAGAAAGCTATCGATGACAATGTGCTGAATATCTATAAAGGTAAAGCCAAATTGTTGATGTCTGAGTTGAAGAACTCTGATGCAGCTGTTTTAGGTGCCAGTGCACTGGGCTGGGAACTGAGAGACCTGAAATAAAAAAGTCCATCATAATTTTAAGTGAAATCCTCCTTTTACCGGTAAAACGGGGAAGGGGGATTTTTTATTTCAAAAATATATTTTGAATGAGCAACTGACGTACGCTCCTAAAATACCAAAACCATATCGCACTTTTGCAATTCCAATTCCAGTGCCTGCCCAAATATAGCAGATACCTGCTCTCTCCAGTGCTTAGCTTTATTTTGATATAAAAAAAGTAACAATAAAGAATTATCCGTCAGTAACAAGCATGAATTAATCATCATACAACTACTGATATAGACTATACCCGAGACGCACTTGCTCCGTATCTTCTCCACTCACAGGTACCTCTGACCGAAGAAAGTACGGCCTTGATACGGAGCAAGTGCATTCCGGGTGTAACGGAGACAGGTCATAATACAATGGAGAAGATCAAAGAATTAACTACGCAAAATGACGCAAATGAACGCAAAAATCACAGAAAGCAGGTTGAAGAGATTTATTTTCCATAGATTTGCACAGTAACAGAAACAAGTAATTAAAAACACAATATCATGGGAATTATCAACCAGGGCATTCTCGGAGGCTTCTCCGGTAAAGTGGGACCGATAGTAGGATTCCACTGGAAATCAAACTACTATATACGCGCACGGGCTGCCAAAGTCAGCAATCCGCGTACACCGAAGCAACAGGAGCAACGCGGCAAATTTGCCACGGCATTCAGTTTTCTGAAAGCTATAAAACCTTTCATACGTATTGGTTACAAGGAATTTACACAAGATAAATCCGCCTTCAACGCCGCTATGTCCTATACTCTGAAAAGAGCCGTGACTGGCAGTGTAAAAGAGATCAGGATTGACTTTGACCGGGCATTGGTTTCTATGGGAACTCTAATGCCGATATTTGAAGGTACAGCTACGCAAAACGGAAATAAGATGCACTTCAACTGGCAGGACAATAGCGGTATGGGGAATGCAGAAGATACAGACATTGCTATGTTACTGGTATACAACAAAGACAAAGAGACAGCCGTTTACAATACAGAAGCCGCTTTACGCTCTGACTGTCATGCCTGGCTACAGCTTCCGGAAGAGTGGCAGGACGATGAGCTGATAGCCTATCTTAGTTTTTGCAGTACCGATGGAAATACTATAGCCAATAGTATTCGCCTGTCGGTTTCTATAGTTAAATCAACCAAGACTGAAATAGAAACACAAGCAAACTCCAGTTCCGAAAAGCATACTTGTTCTCCTTCAGCTCCTTATATACAGCAAGCTAACCGATTGCAATTCACAATCAATCAAGAGTTATTTTATAGAAATAAAAAAGGGAAACCAACGAATCGGTCCCCCTTTTTTATCTCGAAATTAGAGTATGGCTGATTAACCATTAACTCTTTTTTCTTTAATTCTTGCTTTCTTACCGGTAAGAGCACGCAGATAGTACAATTTAGCGCGACGAACCTTACCTACCTTGTTCACTTCGATACTGTCGATAGCCGGTGATTCGATTGGGAAAATACGTTCTACACCTACGGTACCAGACATTTTGCGTACAGTGAAACGCTTTTTGTCTCCATGACCGGAAATCTTGATAACAACACCACGATACAGCTGTACACGTTCTTTGTTACCTTCGATGATACGATATGCTACTGTAACAGTGTCACCTGCTTTGAAGCTCGGGTGTTGTTTACCGGTAGCAAATGCTTCTTCTGCAATTTTAATTAAATCCATTGTTATTATTCTTAAATTGTTTGATCGTTACAACGCAACATACCAGGCTTCTCTCGTAGGTCCTGACAGCGATTGCGCGAAAGCGGTGCAAAGGAACGAATTATTCGGCAGATACACAAATAATTCGCTCGTTTTTTGCTTAGCGACGATCGCCTGAAGAACGGCTGGAACTACCGGAACTGCTTCTTCTTGTTGAAGAAGAACCGCTGCTGCGGGTACTGCTTCCGGAAGAACTCCGTACACTGGAAGAACTGCTTTCCTTACGTTCGGTACTCGGTGTAGTACTGCTGCTACGGCGAGAAGAGCTTGTATTACTCTTCGTACTACTGTTGGTACGACGTGAACTACTATTATTGTTGCGTGAACTGCTGCTGGTATTAGTAGTTGCATTGCTGTTCGTACTTTCCCTGCGGGTAGTGCTTGGAGTGGTAGTGCGATTACTACTTGAACTACTGCGACGGGTAGTGTACACATCATCTCTCGACGGCGCACGGTCAGAGCCGGGACGTACAGTTACAGAGCCAAAATCCGAACGGCGATGTGTTGTATAGGACTTGGTATCACGAATACGATACGAACCATTATAAAATGGATGTTTGTAGCGTCCGCGATAATAGCTCACATTATTATGATGCGTGCGATAGTGTCCGCCTACATACGTGCGGTAGTGATACGGACGGGGGAAATAGAAATGATTGTGGTTGGTATACGTGACATAAACACGGAAGTACCAACGGTTTCCACTGGTATAGATGGGACGGTAAAAATACTCCGCCTGCATAAAGCGGGCATACTGTCGGCTACTAAGCACCCAGCGGAGATCGTCATTACGTACATCCAGATAGTCATAATATCGGTTGAGCGCCCACTCATTACCATATAGCACATCATCCATTACATAACGTACACCGGAAATGAAGTCATAATTGATTTCATATACATCATTGTATTGTTCGGTGCTCAGGTTCAGCTCGTAAGCCATTTTATCTGTGAGGAAACGAGTCTCCTTACGTACTTTGCTATTACTCATAGCATTCGTGCCTGCGCTGCAAACAGCAGTACTCAAAGTGGCAAGCAGGATAAATAATATTCGTTTCATGATAGCGTTTTTTTACTTAGTTTATGAATTGTCTTTTCTTTGCTGGAAACAAAAATAGGGGAAGATTATCCCCTATTCATTTGTTTCTCTCTATTCTTACATAGGGATTTCCCTAATCTGTTTAGGACTTCGGGGATTTTGCCAACATGATGCCATCCTCTTTCAAAAGGATGAGATGTTTCTTATAAAGGTCGCCTACACCTTTCTTGAAAGTTTTCTTGCTAACGCCAAAAGTGGCATAAATGTCATCTGCCGGACTTTTATCATTCAAAGATATCTGCCCGCCATTATCCTTTATATATTGCAACAGGGTTTTCGAAAAGTCATCCACTTTTTCAAAGCCTGGCTTCTGAAGTATCAAGTCTATCTTACCATCCTCACGTACTTGCTTGATGAAAGCTTTCACCTGATCGCCGGTATGCAAAGGCTGAAATATCTCACTATCATACAACAAACCACCATACTTATTCTCAATAATCGCCTTGAAACCTAAATCCGTTTTTTGCCAGATAAGGATATTCACCTCATCTCCAGCTTTATAAGGCGCTTCTTCTTTAGAAAGATAGCGATCTACTTTGGCCGAAGCTACGATACGGTAACTTTCATCATCCAAATGAGCATGAATAACGTATTCCTTTCCTACCTGCATCTTCATCTTCTGTTCACGGAAAGGCACGAAAAGGTCTTTCATCAATCCCCAGTTCAAGAATGCTCCATACTCATTTACCCATGCTACTTCCAAACAGGCAAACTCGCCTACCTGCACCAACGGTGTCAATGTTGTGGCAACAAGGCGTTCCTCGCTATCCAGATATATAAATACATTCAATTCGTCTCCCGGCTGGCAACCTTCGGGCACATAACGCAGAGGAAGCAAGATTTCTCCATCCTCACCACCATCCAGATACATGCCGAACTCCACTTCCTTGACGACCTGCAAGATATTGAATTTACCTAATTCGATGCTCATAATTTCTTTCGTTTGGGGCAAAGATAATGCAAACCAAAGGCAGTACAAAATAAGCTTGATTATTTTTAATGCTGAGGTGCAGCTTATCTTCGCTTTTAAGCAAAGATAATGCAAACCAAAGGCAGTACAAAATAAGCTTGATTATTTTTAATGCTAAGATGCAGCTTATCTTCGCTTTTAAGCAAAGATTAAGCATAAGGCATAACTTTTCAATCTAAGCCATAACTTTTTTCTATGAACAAATCTCTTGGAAAACAGTTATTTTTGTATCGGGAAACTAAAGATAAGGAAAATTATATTCACCTAATTAAATACATAAAAGTTATGGAATTTCTAACAAACGAAAAGCTTACGATTGTAGGAGCTGCCGGAATGATCGGCTCTAACATGGCACAGACTGCCATTATGATGCATTTGACACCCAATATTTGCCTGTACGATCCGTATGGACCGGGACTGGAAGGTGTAGCGGAAGAAATGTTTCACTGCGGTTTCGAAGGACTGAACCTTACGTATACTTCCGACATCAAAGAAGCGTTGACCGGAGCCAAATACATTGTATCTTCAGGTGGTGCTGCCCGCAAAGCAGGCATGACACGTGAAGACCTGCTGAAAGGTAATGCTGCCATTGCTGAAGAGTTCGGTAAAAATGTAAAAGCTTACTGCCCGGACGTGAAACATGTAGTAGTTATCTTCAATCCCGCCGACATAACCGGATTGATCACTCTGTTATATTCCGGCCTGAAACCTTCACAGGTAACTACTCTCGCAGCTCTCGACAGTACCCGTTTGCGTAGTGAACTCGCCAAGCATTTCCACATTTCTCCTGATAAGGTAGAAAATTGCCGTACGTATGGCGGCCACGGAGAACAGATGGCTGTTTATGCCTCAACAGCCAAAGTAGATGGTAAACCTTTGCCGGAAATTATCGGTACGTCTGCTCTTACTGCTGAACAATGGGCTGAAATCCAAAGTAAGGTAACCAAAGGCGGTGCCAACATCATCAACCTTCGCGAACGTTCTTCTTTCCAAAGCCCGGCATACGTTTCCATAGAAATGATTGCTGCCGCCATGGGTGGTAAACCGTTCCGTTGGCCGGCAGGTACGTATGTACACAGTCACGGCTTCGACCACATCATGATGGCAATGGAAACTGAAATCACCAAAGACGGCGTACACTACAAAGAGTTGAAAGGCACTCCGGAAGAAGAAGCCAAGCTGAAAGAAAGTTATGCCCACCTCTGCAAATTGCGTGACGAAGTGATTGGGATGGGAGTACTTCCTGCTATTAAGGATTGGAAAAGCATCAACCCGAACATTGACTAAATTATAGATATAAGGGGATACCTTCGAGAACTCCTGTTTAGACTTTCCCTCTTGCGCTCACACAAACCGAGCGCAGGGGGAATTTTCTTTTATTTTTTCAGAAATCCTTTGGCTGTATTAAAAAAACTATTTATCTTTGCACCCGCAAACGAAGAAGGTGCCATAGCTCAGTTGGTAGAGCAAAGGACTGAAAATCCTTGTGTCCCCGGTTCGATTCCTGGTGGCACCACTCGTAAGCAAAGTATCGGAATGTAGCGCAGTTGGTAGCGCACTACGTTCGGGACGTAGGGGTCGGGCGTTCGAGTCGCCTCATTCCGACACAAAGAAGGTCTGATTCTCAAAAGGAGTTAGACCTTTTTTGTTACATTCTCAATCCCCCAAACAACATTATTCTAATTCTAATCCGATTCTATTATGCTTGACATCATACTGATCATATTAGGAAGTCTATGCCTTATAGTAGGCTTATTGGGATGTATCCTCCCTATAATTCCCGGACCACCCATTTCATACGCCGGTTTATTATTACTCCACATTACAGATAAGGCGCAATTTTCCACATTTCAATTACTGATTTGGCTGTTTCTGGTAGTAATAGTACAAGTATTGGACTATTTCACTCCTATGATTGGAAGCAAGTACAGCGGAGGAAGTAAATGGGGAAGCTGGGGCTGCCTGATAGGTTCAATCCTCGGAATCATCTTTCTCGGCCCGTGGGGAATTGTTATCGGTCCTTTTGGAGGTGCTTTCATCGGAGAACTCTTGGGAGACAGAAGTGCAAGGGATGCCCTAAAATCAGGTATCGGGGCACTGATTGGTTTTCTGGTGGGGACGGTGTTTAAGGTAGTAGTTTGCGGGTACTTCGTATGGTGTTTCGTAAAGGCATTGATATGATTTCACCACAGAGTGACACAGAGTTTAATTTGAAATCAGAACTCTGTGGGACTCTGTGTCACTCTGTGGTGATTATACTATTATCGTTGCAATGTAATTCCCATCAACCCAATCACCACATCATTAGAAAGAGTTTCAAGAACGAGGTGGGAAAGTTTCTTATCAGGATTCAAGGGCATTTCAAGCAATATGGCAGCACCACCATCCAATTCACGGGAGGCACCGGGAAAGCCTAATTCTTCTCCAAAGTTATTGCTGATCTCGCCCGTTTTAAGACGTAGGCGATAAAGTGCCGGAGCATGCCGGTTGAAAGCCAGACCATCTTCAAAGAAAATATGCTCAATGGGCGCCCAGTTATCGGGATTACGCAGAGCCATCTTATCGCAAGTACCATCTTTGTAATAAACACGGATCAGCCCATTGTCAATATGGCACTGCATGTGATTGGTACTACCTGCCATGAGTAAATAGGCACGGGATGCCTTTCCTTTGAGAGAGACCGTCAAACTATCCGGATAATTATCCCACAAGGATGTGAAAGCTATATTTTGGCCCTCAGCAGGAGTACGGAAAGGAACTCCCAGCTTAGTATTCAACACTCCCTTCTGAACGGAAGAGCGAAGCCCGGAATCATCAATATCCACCGTATGCAAAGGATGGCACCATTCACCGATGCCTTGCTTGGGTATCTGCAAAGTGGTATATGGAGAACGGGGTGAAAGATACTCATTACGGAATATATCTGTAACCCCAGAATTGAATTGCTTATCCATCACAACCGGTTCACACTTAGAAGAATTGACTTTAGCAAAGGCGGAGAACTGAGTAGAATTACCCTTATCTGCGGCCATCGGATTATCTACAGGAGCCCACCATTTCATATCCCCTTGTTGCATCGGAACGAAACGAACAGGAGCTTCAGCAGAAGCAGCTTCTATCTGAGACTTTGCCGGACTACCAAGCACTTCCCCACCCCATTCAATATTAATTTCCACTTTTTCATCCGAAGAAGCAGGGACCATAACGGAAAGTACCGGACGGGTGATGGAGTTCTCTACCAATGTCCATGTTGCAGGCTTTCCATTGACTGTAAGCTTCGCCACTTCCGAGCGCTGTGCCGGAAACTGAAGTTCCAATGTACGCACCGCAGGTAATCGGTGGATGATTGTATAGGATGTTACCGCTTCATTAGTATGCTTAAAGTCAAAATCAATATCCGGAGTATGCAGAGATGCAAAAGGCCAGGAGGAGGGTAAGCCGGGTTTTACCAACAGGCGTCCGTTCATGGCATCAGGAAGGATACCATAGAGTCCTTGTATCAAGACACGGGAAGCTACACCTATAGGATCCCCGAAATCACGGTAACATTCTCCACGGGCAGCATCATAAAAACTGATTTGCCCGAAGTTACCGGGACTTTCCCCCAGATACATGCCATCGAGGACAGAACTCTTGAGCAGATGGAAACCTGCATCCGCACGTCCTGCCTGAAAATAAGCAAGAGCAGTATGCATCACTTCGGCAAAAGCAACGTTGTTGATACTCCAGGAATAAGGCAACCAGTTCGTAGTGGAGATAGTAGCATAACCTTCATCTTTCAAGCCATCGCCACGAACGGGGATATGTGGTATCTCGCGATCCACATAACTGGTGGCAAGATAAGCTTGGAAAGGATCAGCGATGTCACTATCCAATGCATGATAAATAGTCCATACACCGGGACTGGTATGCAGACGTTTATGCCCCATGAAATCCTGAAACTCAGCCCAATGTCCACGTTCGGGCATCCAAAGGCGGGTATTCAGAGCTTTCAGTATTCTATCAGCTTCTTCACGATAGGGTGCAGGGTCTTCTCCAATCTTCTCGGCAATCATAGCTGCGAGGCGATTGGAACGATAGTTATAGGCAGAAGAATGAGTGACCGCACCACTATTATAATAAAGGGCATCACTTGCCCAGATGCAGGCATAGGCATCATAAAGTCCGTCATTATCGGGATCATAGTTTCGCTTTTCCCAGGCAAGGTGACGGGTCAGGACAGGCCACATACGGCGGGCGTATTCCAAATCACCGGTCCAGTTGAAATGCCACAAGAGTTCATCAATATAACAAAGATTCATGTCATAATGATGCATCTGATCGTTCCGACGGGGGTTACGGCAGATATAACCGTTACTATATTGGGGTGTTCCCCACTTCTTTTCGGAGCGTGCCAAAGCAAGAGTTGAATCCTGTGCAGGGTGTGGAATCGTGTTCGGCACCTCTGTCACCTGACTGGCGGCATAAGCATTGAAGTGCGTACGGGCACGGTCGTGCCAACCTAAAGCATCACCGATATAAGCAGCACGCCAGCCACTGAGAGGCATGCGCCAGCCAATAGCACCATGCAACCAGACTTCACCATCCCAAATACCATCAGCAGCTACGGCAAGGGCACCACCCAGAGTATTAAAGTATGGATCGGGGGTTGTGATCCTGATGCGTGAGGCAAGATCGGCACGGGCTTGTTCAGACTTATTATAAAGGGAAATGCCTTCTTCCAGTGAAGGTACTACCAAGGAATAGTCACGTACAAGTACATAAGCATCCTGTCGGTCGAAAAGGGAGATACCCAATGATTGTAATTGATGAGGTTGCTCGAGCGCATCAAAACAACCGGGAGGATCGGCCCCCATATCACCGTTACGGCTCAATCTGTTCAGGCGGATTTCACTTAACATAGGGCGCAAGACTGCACCTACAGGCATATTTACAGGAGTAATCTTCCAAATGGCAGCATCTTCATCCGGCAAAGCAAGAGCAGAGATTTGCAGTTCGGCATCCGTTCCCCAGGAAGGGTGCTTCAAACGATAGGAACGCCGTCCGGGGGTGTAGCGAGACTCACACCAAGCGGTTTCTTCCAATGGAGTCACTGAACTATCAGCCAGTACGAGATGGAAATGTATATTCTTACTGTTGCGCTTTTCGTAGACAGCAAAAATAGGACGGTCACTCGTTTCCAGACGGAAAGCGGTATGACTGCCATAAAGGGCACGGGTATAGCGGTTCTTTCCATTGACACTTACAAAATCTTCACCGTCCGGACGATATTGCAGGGTACGGGCAGCACCCCGCTTATGATCATTGTAAGAGGTGGATTCGATGCGGTCGCCGGCACTTTGAGGTTTATTACCGGTGGTATATTGTGCATAGGCGAAAGCCGGCAACAAGGAGATGAGAGTATAGAAAAATAGTTGTTTCATTACATGTTATGAGTTAATTCTTTTTAGGAGTGTTATGAATTAATTCACCACAGAGTAACACAGAGTCTCACAGAGTTTAATCAATTTGAAATCAAAAGAATAGAACTCCGTGATACTCTGTGTTACTCTGTGGTGAAAACTCATTTCTGAACGGTTACGGCATCGGTTTCAAACCTTCCCAACGGACATCCCATGTTCCGTCCTGCGGGAAGCCCGGATTCTTCACCTGGCAGCCATCCCAACCGGCACACATCAGCGCTACGGCAGTCAGCAAGCCTCCATTACCGGGCAGGTAACAGCGCAGACGGCCATCCTGATAGTTATGTCCGTTCTGCAAATACGTATTCGTGCGCTTATCCATCAGCAGGGCACCGACAGCTTTTTCCGGTTCGCCCAGACGAGTGGCATTCATGGCGGTCATCGGATAATCCCAACCCCAGGTCTTACCCCAGTTCCAGTTGTCCCACACCCAGTGCAGGGTATTCTTCATGTAGTCGTCACGGATGAGTTTGTTCATCGGAAGGATACCTACAGACCCCAATACAGCCATGTGATCACTGGTGAAACGAATATCTTTGTATGTATCAACAGCATCTTCGGAAGCAAGGTAAAGATGATCCTCATTATAGGCAAGCGGAGAAAGTTTATCAATCATCTCATCCCACTCCAGATTACGCTTTTCTCCGGCACGCTCGCGCCACTTCTGCGCAGTCTGCATGGCAAAGTGCCAGTAAGACAATTCGAAAGGCGGGTTGATAGTAGTAGCCGCGCGCAGCGTCTCTTGCGCCGGGATAGCTCCCTTCAAGATGAAACGTCCGTGGAATTCATCGTATGTAGCAAAAGCGTACATGAACTCGGCAGTTTCCTGCACCAGACGATTGTATTTCTTAATCACTTCATCCGAAGGATTGGCACGGTAGACAAGTTCTGCCAGATAGATAAAGTGCGGTTGTTGCCAGATCAGGAAAGAACCTACATTCGAGGGAGCTTCCGTACCGGTGGGATCAGTCATTTTCATCCAGCGTACACCGGGGAAACCTTGACGACGGGCTATTTCACGGGCAACAGGCTCTACAGTTTCGTACCAACCCAGTGTACGGTCCAACAGATTGGCATGTCCCCAAAGAGGTTGCCACGCCTGATGCCACCAGATCATTTCGAGATGGAATTTACCAAACCAAGAGTTATAAGTCAAGCCTGTTTCCTGCGGAGGTACACTTCCTGCCGACTGGATAGCAAGCAGATATTGACTCAACAATACGCGACGTTCCAATTCTTTGGCACGCGGATCCGTACAGTGAGAGAAGTCGACGGCAGCACCATTCTTCCAGAAATCCGTCCAGTATGTAGCACTGGCGGCAGCGGTTTCGGTGAAAGCGGGCAATGCTTTGTCATCGACATAGACAGCAGGTTCACTTTCGAATACGGTTCCCTGAAAATTCGGTGTAAACAGGCAGGAAAAGGCCAGCATATCTTCTTCAGGGGTCAGTACGAAGTAGTTCTTCGACTTCTCAGCCAGACGGGCCTTGCCTTCCCAACGGAGGGTTACGTAATAAGTTGTTTCGTCGAGCACACGCTTCAACAAAGCGCTTTGAGCATCCTGGCGAACGATAGTTGTGGAATGTTTGTCGTTCGCATTCCAGTTGCAGGCATCATCGGCATGTCCGCCTGTGGGATAAGGGAAACGCAGATTAACACCCGCATGCGCACGACTGGTAACACAAGCGGAAATCATATCCTGGTTAGGATGGCAGACTGTCTGCACATCGAAAGCATTGCCATTCAACATGAAGTGGCTGGTGATTTCACCTTTCCACATATTCAGCGTCTGCCGGATCTCAGTAATATCAGAAGCTTTCACTCCCTCGCCCAGTTCGAGGCCTATAATGCCCAGATGCAGGCGATGCGGATTCACACGAAACCAATCGGAAGATTCTTTCTGGCGTCCCGGTTCCTTGAACTGGCAGGCATAGAGTTCTTCGTGACCACGACCGAAATCATAGGACTTCAGTGTTTCCTCATGCTTATATCCTTTAGGATTGGCGAATGAATGCCAGCCCCACTGACTCTGTGTGCCCAAGGGTACACCTTTACTATACATGGCGGGAAATGTCTGCAAACCGGTAGCATCTACCGTGAATGCAAATTCACCGTTACCAACACTGAGCGAAGCCAACGAATCGAATGAGGATACTTGGGGATTGTTACGGGTCACCAATGCTTCACGGTCTATCGGAGCTTGTTTCTCCGAACCACAAGCCGTCAGCACGAAAGCGGCAAGAAGGGAATAAAATACTTTTTTCATGGTATTCTTTATAACAGATAGTTAGATTAATAGCTGGGCACAAAGATAGTAGTTCCTAAGGTGGAGGACTATATATAGTTTGTCAGAAATGATAAGGTAAATGATAATTTAGCGACGTAGCGCTGGAGCAAGGTTTAGCTTCGTTGACCGTTGGTTTCCTGCGGCTTACAAGTAATTTTTCAGACGCGGATAACGCGGATCTCTTTTTTTACCATCCGGATAAGATATAGTAAACATAGCGCAGCCTTTAAAATCCGCGTCATCCGCGTTATCCGCGTCTGAAAAATTATTTGTACGCCGCAAGGAAATCTTAATCCGCATTCGTCCGTCTTATCCGCATCGTCCGCGTACCAATTCTCGCCGCTAAATTATCATTTACTTGAAATCAAACATCAGATTGAGGCGTAACCCCTCATCCCCCTTCTTGATACGGATAATTCCCGGCTGGCTCTGTGGTCCGTGCTGACTAATAGGTTTGAAGCAACGAATCGCAGGTATATCCAGCAGGAAGGAAATATCTCCGGCAGGAAAGTCGGGCATGGTGTTCAGGCCATCCTGGCGCCCGTGAGGTTCTTCGGGGGTGAATACCC
Organism: Bacteroides sp. MSB163; assembly: GCF_036416795.1. Taxonomy (NCBI): domain Bacteria; kingdom Pseudomonadati; phylum Bacteroidota; class Bacteroidia; order Bacteroidales; family Bacteroidaceae; genus Bacteroides; species Bacteroides maternus. The sequence goes on from NZ_CP143867.1 coordinate 594,912, forward strand.
GAAGGAAGATTCCGTCACTTGCCGCATAAACCGTGAAGGGAGCGGTAGGACTTTGCAAAGTTGCCCAGTAAAGATTGGCATGATAACCTTTGAACTCCGGATAAACCAGACGTCCGGTACTTTCACCGGTGATTGTATTATTATAATCTTTCTGCCAGATGCCATAATTTGCGCCCGGAATACGATTCTTCCATACACGATACGGACCGCGTCCCATCCAACGCATATCGGAACACTCGGATTCCGGATAAGAGAAGGTAAGGCCAAGATTCAGTACTTCCGTGTCCGTGAAAGCATCGTCGAAACCACCACCACCGGAAGCACGGTTCAGCAATACAGCATCCATCGAAAGCAATCCGTCCGGCGTCAGACGCCAGACGATAGAGTCTGCCGCACCACGATAGCGGGCACAAAGAACCGCATCTCCATTTTCCGTACGAGCAGACAGATCAGCCAACACCATCTTCATCCCAACGGCAACAGGGCCATCTTTCAATGGGATGATTCGTCCGTCAGCATTCCTTGTCACGGAAGCGATGGTGGCATCGCTCTTTCGGAAAGAGACAGTGACGGCAGAAGAACATAACGTAATCAGAGTATCGGTTTCCTCAACATGGCAATTACTTGCAGTTATATTCTGCGAGTCTGTACTTACTGATGTACTTTGTGAACCGGACGAATAAGTATCTGCCCCCTTCGGCCGTAACTCACCTTTCAGATAGTCTTTCGCGTAATGTATCGGGAATGTACGCGTGCAGACACTCTCGCCATCTGCTCCGTATGCTTCGAGTTCCAGAATATCTCCGTTGAAGAAATTATCGGGCAGATTGATGCGTGCAAACCCCGTTTCTCCGGGAACCAATGACGGCAACTGTACCATTCCACTGTCCAGCACCTGACGCCATGCCCGCGCGCCTCCGTCAGCTACTGTCACAACTTCCCCTTCTCCATCACTATTCAGTGGTGACGTGCAACGAAGCACGCGCCAGTGCATGGAGCATGCACCCAGGTTTGTAAACAGATATCTGTTCGATACCCGGAAATCCCCACGGAATGAAGGAGTAATCATTAATGGTTCTACATGTATCGGCGACCAGACTTCACGAACTGAATAATAACTGCCCTCCTTTTCCCGGAAAGGCCCCAGAATACCATCCGGTGCATTATAATCTTCACTGTCCAGTGTTCCGCCGCGATCCGAACGACGCACCGCCTCATCACTATACGCCCACATGAAACCTCCGGCAAAGAGCGGATGAGCAGTGTAGCGCGCCCAGAAATCTTCCAGTCCGGCACCATGCCCCTGGTCGTACTGGCCATGCATGAACTCGGCAGGCATAAAAACCTTATAGCCATTGGTGAAACGGGCTACCCCCGTGAGATAAGCGGGATAGTGATGGGTATCCAGTTCGTCGAAGTCCGCCCAGGGATGGATGACGTGGCGTTTCTGGGGATCGTATGTATGGAACAGGCTGTCGATGGCAGTATTCCATCCGCCTTCGTTGCCATTGCTCCACAACACGATACACGGATGATTCACATCGCGCGTCAGCATTTCGCGGACAAGCCGGGTACCGGTGGGAGTATCGTAAGCATTCTGCCAGCCTGCCAGTTCATCAATATAAAGCAAGCCTAGCGAGTCGCAGGCATCGAGGAAATGCTCATCGGGCGGATAATGGGAACGGACGGCGTTCATATTCATTTCCTTGATAAGCTTCACGTCCTCTATACTTAGTTCTTTATTCGTGGTCCGTCCGCCATCGGGATGGAAGGAGTGGCGGTTGATCCCCTTCATAACCAGCTTCGTACCGTTAAGGTAGAGCCCGTCGCGAGGGCGAAAATCAATGGTGCGGAAGCCGATGCGGGTATCCATGGAATGAATGACGTTTCCTTCCTTACTGAGCAAAGAGACTGTAAGCCGGTAAAGTACAGGAGACTCAGGAGTCCATGGAGAAATACCGTCAAAATGAGCGGTCAACAGCTGAACGGGGTCTTTAGTAACCTTCACGGGGCGGTGCTCGGTATCCTTTGCAGATATCGGCGCCACTTCCATAGAGAGGCTTTCCTCTCCGGTAGCACCTTGCAGATGTACTTCAACCTTCAGTTCCCCATCGGCACGGGCGTCCACGGCCAGACGTTCTATGTGTGTTGCCGGTTTTGCTTCCAGCCATACCGGGCGGTATATTCCACCGAACAGCCACCAGTCCGCTTTACGTTCGGCGGCATTTACCGTACGGTTGTCGGAGTGTTTCTTCACGCGTACTTCTATTTGGTTGGAACTTCCGTATTTCAGCAGTTCCGTTACGTCATAAGAGAAGCGATAGAAACCGCCCTGATGCACCGGACCCGCTGACTGTCCGTTAACGAGAACCTCAGTATCGGTCATGACACCATCGAACCAGAGACGTATGTTCCGCCCCTGCCAGTTGCGGGGTATGCGGAAGGAGCGTTTGTATGTGCCTTCTTCCATGGAAGGGTTCTTTACGCCCGGCTTTTTGTACCAGCGACCGTAGGTGTATTCGCCAAAGCCTTGCAATTCCCATTGTGAGGGGACTTCTATTTTACTCCAGCGTCCGCTGTTCCGGCCTTCGGAGACGCGGAATTGCCAGGTCACCGTGTTACCCAGTCCGGTGCCGGAAAGATATTGCCGTTCCGTTTCCTGGGCTTGTATAACCCAAGTGGTCAGTAAGAAGAGGATGGTTCCGAGAAAGTGCTTTCTGCTCATAGTATTTGGCTTTATTATTCGATTTTACAAAGGAAGGTATTCTCAGGCAAACAGGAAATAAATAGAATGATTTTCTGGCTGTACAAAATGATGTAAGCTACATAAGCTACGAGCTACAAGTTACAAGTGGCTACGCTATATTCTGAAAGGTACTTGTAGCATGTAGCTGTAACTTTATTCCTTTCTGTAAGGGTTATGAATTAATTCACCACAGAGTAACACAGAGTCTCACTGAGTTTAATCAATTTGAAATCAAAAGAATAGAACTCCGTGATACTCTGTGTTCCTCTGTGGTGAAAACTCATTTCTTTTCCATTATGAGGCAAAGTGATCATTCCAATATAGAGTATCTCAATTCCCCTCCTCCAGTTGGAGGAGAGGTGCCCAAAGGGCGGGGTGGTAGGTGAGAAAAGAATTCCTTAGTCTTGTGGTTAATAGGTATTTATTATTTTACCTACCACCTCCCCCTACGGGTACTCACCCCCTCCGGCTCCCCCGTTATCGGGGGGAGAGCAACCTCCCAGAAAGAGGAGAATTGAGATCGTATTACTTATCATTTAATTCTTTACTATCTCATTTTAAAAATAACTCCCTATATCTTCTTATTTATTATATATATTACTTACCTTTGTCATATTGGTGACTGACCATTCATCTTTTATCCTGATGATGACCTTATATATAGAGAGATAACAACAAAAAGTGTTTACAGATATTTAGGTGCTGACATCATTGCTTTACAGATGAAATTTCCCCAGTTAAATAGGTGCTAACTCCCCAACTGGGGAGTAACGCATTCCCCAACTGGGGAACAATGCACTCCCCAACTGGGGAATAACGCACTCCCCAACCGGGGAGTTAACACCCCCCTAAAATGGGAGGTATTACCCCCTCTACAATACGCTGTAGCACGGGTCGGTAAAATTCAGCTTATTCAGTCACTGAAATCGGAAGATAGAGAAAAAGAAGAGAAATATAAAAAGAGAGGCATACAAAATTATAAACAATCAGCCGATCGCCAATAAAACCTTCATAAGATGGCATGACGAAAGACTACTTTAAAAACAAGAGAAAATATGATAAAGATTAATCTTATAAAGAGAGTTAACCATTTACAAAAGGATAAACCTGCCAAATGGTATGGAGTCTCCAATACAGGCAAGGCGGAAAATACGTATGTCATTACCCGCAATGCCTCTGAAAACACTTCGACTGCACCTACTGAAATGGATTCATCCATTGAGTTGTTCTTCAGAGAAGCTATAAAGGAGTTATTGAATGGAAATTCCGTACGCGCGGGTCGGTATGGAAACTTCCGCATCGCTTTCAGAAGTGAAGGCGTAGAAGATATCAATGAGTTTAATGCAAACTCAATGATTAAGGATGCCCGTATCGTGTTTCAACCTAGTAAACTTTTCCGTTCGGAAGTTATCAATAATCTTCAGTTTACAGTAAACTGTGTAACTGAAGACGAAGTGAAATATGCTTCCCTTTCCGACTATCGCCGTGCCAAAGGAATCAGTGGAGGTGGCTCCGGTTCCGACAAGCCTTCGGGTGGAGATAGCGGTGGCGGATTGGATGAAAATCCTCTTGGATAATCATCCATCCGCATATCTACTTTCCTAATGTATTGCTTCTCTTTTTATTTTTCGCTTCATTAACCGACGTATCCATAGGTAATATCCTGTCAATGGCAGACTTGCACCTACTAAGGCGGCAATAAACGTCAATATCCGCGTCAGCATACCTCCCCAACTGCCCACATGCACGGAGTAAATCCAGCCACGGATTTTACCGGAGTTATCCAGATCCTTATAGAGCGTTGTCTCGGTAATCTCTCCATTACGAGGATCGAACTTATAATGGTCTGTTCCCTGCTGGTTGCCGAAACGAGGGAGAGCAACACTGGCAGAACCATCGGATACGCTGATTAGTTTGTAGTCTGGATTTGCCTCGGCCAACTGTTCGTATACCTGTTGCCAATTAGTATAAGGAGAATGTTTTCTGCCTTCGGGACTCCCCTTCCGCTTACCGCCTTTGGCCGTCACATTAGCTGCCGCGTTTCCGTGCCCCATACCGGGCTGCACTTCCACGCCAAAGGTTTTATAAAATCCTGTCCTGTACCACTGAAAGGACCACGTCAATCCTGTAAGAGCCATAGCCAGTAAGAAGACAAGCGCATACATTCCACCTGCCACATGCAGGTCGTACCAAAAGCGACGCCAACCTTTATTCGCTACAATCTTCAGACTGTTCTTCAACGCCTTGCGCGTACGCGGCCACCAGACGACTATACCTGATATCAGTACAAACACAAACATCAATGTACTGGTACCGACAATCATCTTCCCCCAGAAGATGCCTCCATCCTGCTTTATGCTGTCCAGCAACCAACGGTGCATCCGGAACATAAAGTTGAAAAAGGGCGCCCGTTCATACTTACCCGTAATCTCACCCGTATACTGATCCACATACATAGATGCACGACGGGGTTTGGAAAGCGTGACTTGGTAAGCCCGTTCAGGATCAGACGAAATAGTAACGCCGGTTACTGATACGCTATCGGGCAAGGTTGCCGCCACTTTAGTCATCAATTGCTCCGTGGGTAACGGAGCAGCCTCAACCTTTTTCACAAAGTAGAGCTCACGGTGGTAAAGTTCCATTACTTCTTTCTCGAATACCAGTGCTGCACCCGAAAAGCAGATCAACGTGATCAGTATCCCGAAAGGAACGGAAAGCCATAAGTGTATATTACGGAATATCTTTCTCATTATATCAGTTTATGAAGCTCGGAAAAAGAGCCTGCCCGGCACATACCAGCAGGCTCTTTATCCCTAATTATAATCAATGAATGGTTTTGCGCTTATTTAGTAGGTGTCAACCGGCCCACACCGCTGATCTGAGTAGCTTCAATGGTAACTCCCTTTGTTGCAGTGGCGTTCGACGGATTGATCTTGTAAATGGCAGGATAACCTTCGGTTGTCGTTACAGTCAGATAAACATTGCCATTTTCGGTATAAGGTGCGTTGCCGAAACCGGAAATCAAATTAGTCTCAGGCAAGCCGGTTACATAAGTCAGCTTCTTATCGCCTGCCTTGAAGATGGCCAGTTGATTAGCGGTAAAATCGTCTTCAGTCAAAGGACGGTCATACATCAGCATCAGGAAGTAGTCGCCCGTAATGTGCCAGCAACGGAGGAAAGATTTTCCACCACTTTGAGCTTCCAGATCACAATAGTAATCATCAAAGTCTTCCGCGCCGTTAGGAATACGCACTACACCGGCAGGCAGAGTGGTCTGCTGGCGTACATCATCCATCGTCTTTGCAAAACTGGGAGAGAAAACGTAGATATCACCATTGTCTGCTTCCCAGATTGTCTGGTAATACTGAGATTTATTGCGTCCGCAAGCATAGCTGATCCGATCTGTACTGATCAGTTTCTTGCTGGTAAGAGTCTCATCATCGAAGATGGCTACCCAACACTCATTGGGATATTGTGTCCATTGCAACTCTCCTTTCTTATAGCTGCTGCTGTTTGAACCACCGTCTTCCGTCTTTATCAGGTCTTGATTACCCGGCAACACCCATTCGCCATTATTGTACGCTGCGCCATACTGGCTCAGCCCCATCGGAACAGCTGCGCTGTAAATCTTGTTGCCGTGTTGCAAAATACCCGCCAGCGTCACAAACTCACCATTTCCCAGGAAATTCTCTGAGAGATAGGCCTTATTTTGAGTGTCATTGGTCTTATAGGTTTCAGCCGCCACATCCAGATAAGAAAGCAGGAATGTTTTAGGCAAGTAACCGTTATCATCGGCATACCCTGTATATCCGTCACCTGTAGAAGAAGTGATGATATATCCCTCGTAAATACCATAGCTGGTAAACCGCTTCACTGCATATTCGCCCGAGCGTGCCACCATTTCATAATTTGAGTTCATGACGAATGAACGGGTAGTACCGGCATTACCCTGATTGTAGGTCAAACCATACAGATATTGATCTTTATAAAAGATCCACTGTGATGCACCGTCATTCACAAGGCCATTGTTTATGGCAGAAACCGTTCCTTTATCCAATGTTTCGGAAGTCAGCAGAACGTTTGTAGTATTTCCCGAAGCCGTAACTGAGGATGCTATCACATACTCACCTCTACCTTCGGTGCCACCACCAAGGCTCGGCTCATTGTCAGTACACGCTGTCAGCGCCAGTCCGGTTATTGCTGTTGCAAAAAGTCCGGTTAAAAAGTTCTTTTTCATCTTGCTTTTACCTTATTAATAAGTGAATGTTTATAATTAGTTTATATAATAATAGATAACTAAATGATAATTTAGCGGCGAGAATTGGTACGCGGACGATGCGGATAAGACGGACGAATGCGGATTAAGATTTCCTTGCGGCGTACAAATAATTTTTCAGACGCGGATAACGCGGATGACGCGGATTTTAAAGGCTGCGCTATGTTTACTATATCTTATCCGGATGGTAAAAAAAGAGATCCGCGTTATCCGCGTCTGAAAAATTACTTGTAAGCCGCAGGAAACCAACGGTCAACGAAGCTAAACCTTACTCCAGCGCTACGTCGCTAAATTATCATTTATAGTACGAATTAATTTTGATTGAGTACTTATGACTCTATGAATCTTTAATTTCCAAAGTATACCCTCACTTTCCCGTAGAATGCCCGTCCGGGCTTCTGAAGACTAAAGTTGTCATACAGTTTCTCGTTCGTAAAGTTGCGGCACTCAAACGACAAATTATACCGTCCGTTGTGCAAACTATAAGAAAGCGCCAGATTGTGCGAGAACTGATTAGGCACCACATAATCGTTCTTATTCGATCCGATATTAGATGAATAATAAGTAAAACTATGCAGATACTGATTGTCGTAGGAAACCGTCAACGTATTGCCTTTCTTCCAAAGGTTGCGCCAATAGAATGTCACATCCGAATCGGCAAACATATACGGCAGATTGGGCATACGCTCTTTATAGGCAAGATTGGCCGCACTGCTGGAGATCGAGGTCTTCATGTTGTCACGCACGTTCATCTGCGTAAAATTTCCTCCAACACTCAGCCATCTTCCGAAACCATATCGGGCGGAAACATTAAAGCCTTTCGTCAGCACCTTACCATAATTTATATAGGTAGCTGCTGATCTGCCTCCGCTCAGGTCGGCAATGTTACGCTGAATATAGTCTTTTGTATTACGGTATATCAGACCTCCTTCCACATATACGGAGTGTTTCCCGAATGTCCGGGTATAGCTGAGGTTAAGGTTCAGGTTGTCGCTATTCTCAGGCTTGATGCCTATATCTCCCATTTCCAGGTCTTCATCACCGAACATTTCTTCAATAGTAGGCAGTCGATAAGCTTTCTCATAGGATAATTTGACCTGAAGGCCGGGCAATATGAAATAAGTCCCCGCTGCGCCATATCCCATGGAACTCACATCGCGGGTAGTGCGCACATACTCACTCTGATTACTGGATGTAGCCATCGGACCTCCTACAAACTGGTGGTAATATTTGCCGAATACGGAGAAGTTCCAGTTTTCAGACAGCATCAGGCGATAGGACAGGCCGGAAATATTCTTGCGGGTCTCCTTAGCGATAGCCTCTTTTTGCTCTTCCTTGGCAAGCAACGAGGTGTTGGAACGGTGGAAAGCGTTCATCACATGGTTGAAAGTCAGCATCTGTGCCCTATTGATGCGGTAGTTCACAGTCAGCGTACCATTCCAGTTGTTATTGTCCGCCCGTGAATATTGATAAGACTGTTCACCGGGAGAATTCATCAGCGCTTTCTGCCCATACCAATTGTACTTATATGAGGCAGTATCCACATTAGTAGTTTCATTCTTATTGTAATTGACGGTCAGTGCCATATCCAGACCTTTAGTGAGCAGGTCACGCTTATAGTACTCTATCGAAGGCATCAACGAATGGCCTTTACGATGCTTCTGACCGTATACAATTTCCTGACGGACACCGGTCTGTATATCCTTATACATGTGCGAATAGGTGAAACCCAACAACAGACGATCCGCCCATTCCTTATCTACAAAACCAATCTTTCCGATAATGGCTTCGTTATGGTATGTATCGTTGAAGCGCTTTACACGCACCTTCTTATCCCTGTCAATACTGCCGGTTTCGAAATCTTCTACCGGTGCCTCTACATGATAGTCGTTATCCGAATAATTCTGGAAGGCATTGATTTCATAAGTAAAACCATTCTTGAAGGTTTGTCCGAAGTTGACGTATGATTTATGTGTATTAAATGAGCCATAAGAATAGGAGGCATCCAGAAACCAGCGGCGACGTTTCTTGTTAGTTACAATATTGATGACCCCACCGATAGCATCGGTACCGAATCCCACAGGTACCACTCCTTTATAGACCTCAATCCGATCGGCAAAGTTCACAGGAATATTATTCAGTCCGAAAGAATTTCCTACGCCTTCCTGCGGTACACCATCAATGAATACCTTGACGTGCTTTCCACTGAATCCATCCAGCATAAGTTGCATATCTGAACCCACACCACCCGATTCACGAAGTTTCATACCCGGTGCCTTGGTTAAGGCATCACTCAGGTTCTTCGTTGTGTTCTGTAGCTCCTTCGTGTCTACCGCCACTGCATTGAATGCGGAGCGTTTCAAACGGGTCACCCCCGTAGAGACAATCGTTACTTCATCCAGTTGCTGCGTTTCCGGAGTGATTGTGAGATTCTGTCTCACCCGCTCTCCTGCCACCAGTTTCACTTGCTTCTCTATCGTCTTATACCCCACGGCAGACACTACCAGGGTATAATTGCCTGCGGGGGCCTTTATATGATAAATACCTTCTTGGTTGGTAGTACCTCCATAGCCGGTTCCTTTCAGGTAAACAGTCGCAAAGTCAACGATTTCTTTCTCGGTAGACAGTATCTTACCGGAAATCATAGCCCTGCCTTGCGAATAGACAGATAATGAAGAAAATAATAAGACAAGAAATAAGGTAAGTCCTTCCATATTTGCTTTCAATTTACAAAGAGTTTTATACAGTTAATAAATCACTGCAAAGGTCTCTATAAACTCAAAGCAAAACAATCGCTATATGCAGGTAAATATCTTACCGGAGTATTCGATAGGGGTATACGCCGCAATCGCTATTAATAGGTATATTGTATTAGCAGTCTCCCATTAATATGACAAGAAAGGCGCACATTCTAAAGAATATACGCCTTTCTTGTTTAAAAAATATTCATTTATCAATATCCGGGATTCTGCTGGGCTTTCTTCTCTTCATTAGTCAATGAATGCCCATTCTTTTGAATTGCATCCAAATAAGTTTGAGGGATCGGACGCAAATAATGTCGTTCGTTAATATTTGAGGTAGCATCCGGATTGTATGCTCTGGCACGTGCAAGCAATGTTTTAGTTCTCGACAGGTCTTCCCAACGATAAAATTCCCCGCATAGTTCGCGTGAACGTTCATTCAACAAAAGACACAACATACGGTCGTAATCAGAAGAATATCCCAGCTTCTGAATAACCGCCTCATCTTCGGCCGGCAAGTTGCGTATATCTTCAATATCAAGAACTGTGGCAGATGTAGTCTTAGCTATGTTATTAGATTCATAATATGAGTTTTCGGCAAAATATGAATTAACGCCATTGTCAACAAAACCTAGGGAACCTTCTTTATAAGCCGCACCGCCATCACAATAAGCTGAACGGTCTTCCCCACTCTTGTAGGCTGCACGCTGGCGAAGTTTATTGATGTATATTAAAGCATCACCATATTTTTCCTGACGTATCAAAACTTCCGCCGCAATCAGGTAAGTTTCACCCAATCGGGCAAGAATACCGTCCCGATACCCTACCCTACTATCCCGAGCATCTCTTGAACCGTCAATGAATTTATTGAGTGTGCAATAACGGGTAGTATAATCATACAATGCCACATCATCTTTACCATTCTGGCTTTTCGGATAAGCAACAAACACAGTAGGAACCGTTTTCCCTGTTTTTTCATAAACAACCTGTTCCTTCAACTGAACATTTTCAAAACGAGTATCGCCCGGACGATTGATAATATACATGATACCTAAATCTCCATGTACATACTTACCATCCTTCCCCGGATTATTGACTGCATACTTTGTTTTAAAGCTCTTCCAAAAACGAGAATCATTCACCATATCATAAATATTATACATATAATATGTTGTTCTCAGGCGTTGATATTCTCTTTCCCCAGCTATATCACGCTGCATATAAGGCAGATCCTTATATACTGAAACATAATAGAGATGGCACTGATTCCCGCTAGCACCTTCTGTTGATTTATCTGAAGAGAACTGGGCTGCCAACAATATCTCATCCAATTGTTCATTTGCACCATTAGGTTCTGTATAATTCCACAAATCAGCGTAATTGGCAGCCAACTGACGATGAGCAATCACTTCTTGCGCCAACCTCAAAGCCTCAGCAAGATCAGCTGTTTTCGTCGCCCCATTCCAACTGTCATTGATTTCGCTAGCACGAGACAAGTAAGCTTTAGCCAGGAAATGCGCAGCAGCATCTTTTGTCATCTTTCCAACAGCAGATGCAGTGGACGGCAGATAGTCATAAGCCGTTTTTAAGTCATCAATAACCTGTAAATAAGTAGCTTCAGCTGTAGCACGGGTAAATTCACGTTCAGGAGAAACGCTGGGTGTCAACTTCAACGGTACCCCACCATATTGAGAAACCAGTTTAAAATAATTTAAACCACGCAAGAAATGAGCTTCACCGATGTAAAGGCTTTTATTGCTACCTTTATAACTATCCAGCGTTACTTTACTAAGTAGAAGATTTGCATTATTTATCCCATTGTACATCCCATCCCATACTTCCTCCATCTTGGTGGAATTACTGACTACTTGAGACTGCAAATTTCCATCATAATTATTCCAAGAAGCATTAGAGCCATCACCTCCTACACGAAATTCATCAGTTCCGGAGTTTGTTGTTGCACAAGCATACTCCTTAGCAAAATGAAACCGCAAATTATAGTAAAGACTTACTTCCAGCCTATCAATACCTTCCGGAGTATCAAAATAATCCGTATTTTGCTGTGTGGTAAGCTTCTCATCCAAGAAACCTGCACAAGAAATACCTGACATTCCTAATGCTAAGAATGATAATCCTAATAATATTTTTCTATCTAATTTCATAATTATATTCCTTTCTTAGTAATTTAAAATCCAACATTCAGCCCCACCGTAAAACCACGATTCCAGGTAGATGTATACGACTGTGAAGCATCCAGCTCAAGAAAATCAATCGTAGAGAATATTTGCCCGGGATTCTTGGCCTGCACAAAGACTTTTAAGTTGGAAAGATTCCATTTCTTGATAAGAGATTGCGGGAATGTATATCCCAAAGATATATTACGTACTTTTAGAAACGACCCTTTTTTATAGCCCAGAATACGATAGTAGGGATCACCACCACCAATATTGTAGATGGGTTTCTGATAATCGGCATTCTTATTGTTTTCGTTATAGTAGTTTATAGACCTTTGCATATAACGGCCTCCTTGCCATTCTCCGCCCGTGTCAACCATATAATCGAAGCGCCCATACAGCATAACAGAAAGCTCAAAGTTTTTGTAATAAAATGTATTGTTCATACCCAATGTCCACCGCGGACGAGTATGACCGATAACTACACGGTCATCATTCGGATCTATCTTTTTATCCCCATTCTGATCGACCGGTCTAGCCATACCAACCTGGAAAGAATGCCCTTTTTTGTTATATTCTTCCATCAATTCTACATCTTCCTCTTTCCACAGCCCGCCTGACTCATATCCATAAATTACTCCCAGCGCTTGACCAATAAACCAATTATTTACGATATCATCTTCTTTACCGTTTGCCAGTTCTTCAACCTTATCTTTCTGCCAGGCAGCATTAAGCGAGGTCCTCCATTCAAAATTACGAGTCTTAATATTCACCGTGTTCAGTGTAATATCAACACCGACATTTGAAGTCTCACCAACATTAGCATAAGATTGTGTATAGCCATTCAATGAAGGAATACTCATATTCATTAACAAGTCTGTTGTATGAGAAGTATAAAAATCAAGTACTCCGGAAATTCTGCCCTTCAATAAAGAGTAATCAATTCCTATATTATATTGAGTGGTCTTCTCCCAACCCAAATCTTGATTGGCCAAGGTCACCGTCTTCCCGGTTAACGGCTCGGAAGCGGCAAATCCCGGAGCAAGACTGCTACCAAATGGATAATAGAAAGGCACAATTGCCCCTTTGGTCTGATAAGGAGAGATAGCGGAGTTACCTGTAGTACCGAAACCTATGCGTAATTTCAACTGATTAATCCAATTAATATTTTCCATAAATGCTTCCTGATCAATACGCCAACCTAAAGCTGCACTGGGAAAAAATGCCCACTTATTACCATCAGCCAACTGAGACGCACCGTCCCAACGACCCGAAATGGTCAATAAATATCGATTGTGATAGTCATAATTCAGACGAAACATATAAGAAAGTAGCTGCTTTTCAGTCAACGAACTATTCCAATCATCCAATAAAGATATGTTTTCTTTTGACAGCGCATTCCATTTGGCACTATTCAAAGGAATACCCTCCGCTGCCATAGATGATGATTCATAATGATACTTGGTAGCACTTTGAAGCAAGGTTACCCCGAAAGAGTGCTTGCCGATTTCTTTATCATAATATAACAGGTTGTCCAATGTCCATGAGAAATCAGACTGATTGCTTAAAGAAGCACGGTTCTTACCTTCACTACTTAAAGACTCTTCATCGCGGAAAGTACCATTTCTATAGTGTCGAAAATCAGGTCCGAAGCTAAAGCGATATTTCAGTCCTTTGAATGGAAAATAGATTTCTCCTAAATCAAGCTGTGCAAACAAACTACCGATGACACGAAACATACGACGTTCATTTTGGCTGTGGTTCCACTCATCCGCCACATTCTTCACCTTATCATCACCACCCGGATATTCAATACGATTGCCTTCTTCATCAAAAGGAACTGCATAAGGAAACATACTTGTGGCACCTGCATACAATGTTCCCGGAAGATTCTTCAACAAAGAACCTGTTGTAGTAGCAGACGAACCGTATTGCTGCTCACTAAATGTACCATTAACATTCAATCCCATACTAAACCAGGCAGTCGGTTTCAAATCCAAACTTATTTTAGTTGTATAACGAGTATAAGATTGCCCTTTTACTGTACCTTCATTATCCAAATAACCAATGGATGCATATCCTTTTATCTTATCAGTACCTCCACTAGCACTAAGTGTATGCTCATGCGTTATACCGGTTTGGGATACCATATCACACCAGTCGGTTGTAGCCACTTTGGAACCGTCCCAACTTCCTCCGGCCCAGCCCTTTTCTATATTTTTCCAAGCAGTGGGGTCAGTAGCTCCCAAAAATATCTCATAATCATTTTCCTTAGTAGGCTGGTCAGCTCTAGGATATTTAGACGGGTTCAAGTAATAATAAGACCAACGACGCCAATCGATATACTCCGCAGAGTTCATCATCTTCGAATGATCCTGTAATGTTTCTGCAGTGACCGTACCCGAATAATTGAGGGTCATCTTACCTTCTTTACCCTGTTTGGTTGTTACTAAAATTACACCATTGGCACCACGTGAACCATAAATAGCTGTCGCAGATGCATCTTTCAATATATCAATAGACTCTATATCATTAGGATTCAAGGTCTCAATACCACTTGTAGACATCAAAGGAATTCCATCTACTACATACAAAGGAGTATTGCTTGCACTCAGTGAACGCACACCTCGTATATTAATAGTACCAATTTCACCAGGTCGTTCATTACTTGTAATATCTACTCCGGCTGCCTTTCCTTGCATAGCTTCAAAAGCATTTGAAACAGGACGAGAAGTTAGTTCTTCTGCACTAACACTAATCATGGCACCCGTAACATCCGATTTCTTTTGAACGCCATATCCGACTACTACAACTTCATCCAACATTTCCGTATCTTCCTGCATCACAACTCTAATGTTCGACTTGCCTTTCAAAGAAATCGTTTGTTCTTTATATCCAATGAAACTGATTTGAAGAGTAGCATCAGCAGCTACTTGATTTAGTGTGAATTTACCATTGATATCGGTAATTACTCCATTTACCGTCCCTTTGACAAGGACGTTAGCACCAATAATTGATTCGCCCTGCACATCAACCACTACTCCTGTAATAGTTTTGCTTTGAGCCCAAACCCCTAAAGGACAGCTTATTAATAGAAGCATTAATAAGCACATTTTTGTGTGTATGATTCTCATAGATTATTAATATAATTAATTAATTAATAAATTTAAGTTTAACAGAATGTACAACCGTTATCGAGCACATCATTCTAATTACAAAAATAGAATATAGAATTAATCTGCGTTATATCCATTTTGACTGAAACACTTTCTCTTTTGACTTTCCTTAATAAGAAAACTTATCTTTTATCATTAAAGAAAAATTTCGTACCGACATTCTTAATGATTCATACATATAGCCAAACTGAAAATATCACAAGAAATGATGTTCTGAAGCATACCCTTTCTTAAAAAGTCAATCTTCACTGAATAATCAAAATTCACCAGGCAACGGCCAGTTAGGAGTAGGCACACGCATTCTTCTCATCTCTTTCTCAAACGCAGCCACCATTTCAGGATATTTATCAGCTAGATTCACAGATTCAGTCATATCTTCTTTTATATTATACAATTCCAAAGGAGCATTTTTGTTAATAGTAACCACTTTCCAGTCACCTCTACGTGCTGCACGTTGCTTGCCGGGAAATTCCCAATATAACAAACGATTGTCCGTATTCATCTGTTTACCATAGAATAAAGGCAAGATATTTATACCATTTAGTGTTTGGGGCAACTTATCCGTTGCATTAGCCACCGCTGCCAGTGTAGGCAGTACATCTGGAAAATAAATAATATTATTCAGTGTCTGAACCGGAACTTTACCAGGCTGATTAACAATAAAAGGTACACGAATTCCACCCTCATAAAGCTGTCCCTTCATCCCCCTAAGCGAGCCTTTACATCCTAATTCCGCCAATGGCGCTTGCTTGGCAGCTCCATTATCCGAAGCAAAGATAACCATTGTATTCTCACGTAACCCCAATCTGTCAAGTTCCGCCAACAAACGCCCGATAGCCCGGTCCATGTGTGTGATAAGAGCAGCATATCGTTTAGTATTCATATCCCACGTCTCATCTTCATACCAAACTGTTTCATCAATTATATAAGGTTCATGTGGCGCATCATAAGCCAAATACAGAAAGAAAGGATTCTCCTTATTTCTATTTATAAACTTAATTGCATCCTCCGTTGAAAGATCTGTATTATGTTTGATGTGTTTATCTCCTTCATTCTCTTTCACATTTTCCAGTTTCTCATTATTAAAACGCCAATAAGGGTAATAATATGGATCATTGGAGTATGTAGTACTAATAAGCCAACCATAAAACTCATCAAATCCTCGATTTAAAGGAGTTGCTTCAGGATTAAAACCATCCAAATGCCATTTATTTACCAAACATGTCCTATAACCGGCACTACTCAACACAGTAGCAATAGTCGTATCATTTGGTAGCAAATGCATTCTCCGTATAGTTTTCGTACCCTTCAATCCCTCAATTCCCCCCGCTGTGCAAAAGTTATCACGAATAGTGGTATTTCCAGTATTCCTTCCAGTCATTAATGCACAACGGGAAGGAGAACTTATTCCCGAACCGGCATAACACTGAGTAAAAGAGGTGCCCATAGCCGCCAATTTATCTATATTAGGAGTTTCAATATACTTGTTTCCATAACAAGCCAAATCACAATACCCCATATCATCGGCTAGTATAAAAATGATATTAGTCTTTTCAGTATTCGGTGAGGTTACCTGTTGCCCCCTTACAACTATTTGAGGAAGCACCAACATACCTACAGCACAAAATCCTCCTAAAAAATTCTTCTTGACCATACTATAATATTATTAGAAAAGTTCATTTATCACATTTATCATACAATCACAATGAGCAACATACAATTATGGGATAACCACATTCTCATTGCACTCCAAAATCAAATCATTACTTGCTTCAATGCGGACATCATTCAAACGCCAGTCCTTAGCCCAAACTATTTTCCCGGCCTTGTTACCTTTAAGGCAGACGCTGCGAAACACGAAATTTTCAATTCTGCTATTAGCAATTCCAACTACATTTATACAAGATTGCGCATTAGAAGCAGTTACCTTATCAAGAGATATATTCCGAAACACAGGAGTACCCTGTGCAAAACTCACAGGTTCTAACATTTTAAGCCAATGCGCTGGAAGTTTCTTTATATCATATCCTTCCGGAAATTTGTAACCCACATTTTGTACCTATACCTTTCATCCTGTATGCCACAATATTGCGAATTCCTCCCGAAGTCTCACTACCACAAGTAAACATTCCTCCTCCCCGAACCTGCTATACAATCACGAATTACCACATATTGACAAGGACGATTGACCTGAAGCCCGTCACTATCACGTCCGGCCTTCAGACAAAAGTTGTCATCATTGCAATTTATATTAGAATTCTGGACCAAAACGTATTCTGACGAATCAATATCAATACCATCCGTGCTCGGCCCATGTCCCTCAATATTATTACTGATTATAATGCCATCAATAGTTATATGTTTACTATACAAAACATGCAAACCTTTCATCTCGTAATCTTTACGCATATTCGAATATTTATCCCCAAAAATCTTACTACGTCCATTAATTACTCCATCACCAGAAATAGCAGCATTTTTCTTGCCAATGATATTTATCAGTGCAGAAGGCCACTCCATCTCTATACCTGCTACACGGGTATCGATCTTTTTATAATCAACTATATCTTGAGAACCCACCAAAGTGACTCCCTTGGAAATATGAAGATTTACATTATTGCCCACAAACAAAGAACCGGTAAGATAAATACCAGGAGGAAATACGACCATTCCACCTCCAGCTTGTTCAGCTGTATCAATTGCTTTCTGAATAGTCTTGGTATTCATACATATAGCATCACCTTTAGCAACATAATCCACAACATTATATACAGTTTGTTGTGCAGGATAAGATACAGCACCAACCTGTTTCATCCAAGAAAAATCCGGTATTCCCTTACTTTGAATATTTGTACTCAAACAGGTCATCAACAGAACCAGGACAATCCGGACAAAGTAAATCTTCATAGTGATTTTTTTGATTAATAATTAAACAATAAGTCATTAAAAGGCTTGCTACTGAATGCAAACTCTACAGTAAACAAAAACAGATATTATCGGCACAAACTATTTAAATAAACTTCAATATTAGTATAACTCTCATTTAATGTATAAGCAGATGCATCTGAAGCACTTTCCGGATTTAAGCCATGCTTACTTTCCCAAGCATCGGGCATACCGTCTCCATCACTGTCTTTCAACGCTTTCCCTGATTTTAAAACAGGCCAACCGCCTACATCTTCCTGTGAGTTGATAATACCGTCTGTACCGAATGTACCAATCCCCTCTCTTACTTGACGTAAGACCTCACGATCATAGCTATCCTGTGAGAAACTACATCCCACAGATTCCAAAATCCGCTGATAAGCAACAACAGGGGTATCTTCATGGATCGGTTCATTCGGAAAAGGAGAGCCGACCAAACAGGATGCACATTCTTCACCCGAAGTCGGAATAGCTTCGAGAGAAATCCCGGAATCCGGTCCGGCACTTTTTCTGCCGGGTATATAACATTTCCCGGCGCAATCAGTTATAGCACTGTGATTATCATGTGTCACAGTATCATCACCTTCCATCACGTTACCAGCCACATAATAACGTCCTGTCCCATCCTCTGCAACATCAAGCAAACGGTGGTGCTGAGAAGCCGGTCCCGGCTTATAATAATTATTCACCATATTAATCTCAGCATGATGTCCACCTCCATAAGCGGTCTTGAATCCCCAATTATACACAACATTATTACGGTAATCCACCCATTTCGTACCATCTACAGAAGAGAAACGAGGATTGCGGCTTGCATGATTGGCTAACAGATTATGATGGAAAGTAGCCTTATATCCTCCCCAAATACCTCCAAAGCCATGACTTCCTTTTGTATGAACCGAGGTGTTCAGACTATGAGCAACCAAGCACCACTGTACGGTAAGATTCTCGGTTTTATAGATAGAGAGACACTCATCAATGCTCCAACTAACAGAGAGATGGTCGAGAATCACATTCTTCTGTCCGTAACGTCCACCACCCACACCGTCACTGTCCAAACGGTATCGATCGCCCACACGTACACGGATATAACGTATGATAACATTGCTGGCATTCACCACTAGCGGATAATCCTTCAGACAAATACCGTCACCCGGCGCAGATTGTCCCGCGATAGTAATACTATCATTATTTATACGAAGCGGCGACTTTAACTCAATGGTTCCATCCACAGCAAAGATCACTATACGAGCGCCTATTTGCTCCACCGCATCACGGAAACTGCCTTCACCACTGTCATTCAGATTAGTCACGGTAAGTACACGACCACCACGTCCGCCAACAGTCCATTTACCATAACCCTCAGCTCCGGGAAAAGCTATTTGTTGCGCTTGCATACAAGTAACTGCAAAAAGCAGGCAAGTGATAAGAAAAGTATTCTTCATGATTACACTATTTTACTGTTTTGATTTTGTATTCTGAAACGTAGATTGTCATTCAATAAAAGTATGCTACTGAAGAAAAAGGCGGTACCTCTCTCAGGAGATCCGCCTTTTCCTACCTTAAAGCATTTATTAATAACACGGATGCTGCTGACCGGCAAGTCCCGGATTCACATCAATAATATTCGTAGTATTGAATGGCAGTATCTCCACCATATTCTTTTTCATACCATAAAAGACACCGGTCTTACCCGTAATCCATGCATTATTAGCAGAAAGTCCCTCAACATCTTCCACGCAAAGGTTTCCTTTCTGTTTAATAGAATTGACACTGAACATGTTCAGAATCGTATATTCCACTTCTTCCACCTTCTTTGCATCAACGGGCACATCTTCTTTCTTAAAATAAACCTTTCCATCCGCTTCAAAGAAGTTAGTCTTCAAGGCACCTTTAGAGCCTGAATTTAATGTATGCAAAGTAGTCAATGCATCTTTAGAGAGTCCCATATTCACCAAATCCTGTTCAGTCATTGAAATGTAAGGCAACGCTATCGTCGGATCTGCAAAAGACGGCGTTGAAGCCAGCTTATAAGCACGATATACATCCACATCAGCATATCTGCCCTCACGCTTGGCCAATTGAACCAGCTTTTCCTTTTCAGCCGTCAGATAATCAACTAATATACCCCAACGAGCCAAATCACTTTTGCGAAGTCCTTCATTGGATAACTCCAGTTTACGCTCCTGTATAATGTAATCCCTGAAATCCCCATAGTCGGAAGGAATCGTCCCCACTTTGGCAGCATCATTTCTGAATGCACGCAAGCGTACATCTTCTACAGCCTTCTTGGCTTCGGAAGTGGCACCGTTGTTCAGTTCATTCAAAGCCTCAGCATACATTAGCAAGATATCAGAGTAACGCAATATAGGCCAATTAAAATCCCGTTTACTATCAGAAGATCCTCTAACCTTTTTCCAGTTAATGCGATATTTACCTACTCCCATACCTGCAAAAGTATTCATTTGGTAAGCATTATTACCGGTAGACAATTTAAGTCCATAATTACATACCGAAACATCACGCCGTTGATCGTCCTCTTCAAACTCAAAATAGAATGTCGGCATAGCTATCATTTGGCTACCACCCTTACCTAAGCCTTCATTATCGGTACCGCTTGTAGGTATACCATTCGTATAACCGGTACGGACATCCGGCCCATTAGTACTGTACCAACCATACTCAAGCATGGTCTCATTATTATATTGCTGATTTCCCAAATCCCTGAAAACCTGGTCATAGTCTTCCAGCAATTTATTCTCTCCCTTAGTTATAACCGCTTTACAAGCATCCGCTGCTATCTGATAGAGTTCCTTTATGCGAGCAGCATCACTACGTTGCGCAATCTTTAAAGAACTCTGAGTATACGGTACCGTATTCAGATCCCAACGTAAAGAATAACCGGCAGCATAGAGCGCAACACGAGCCAATATACCATATGCCGAATTCTTTGTAAAACGTTCGGGAGTAGCAACCATACCTTCACTTTTCCAAGGTAACAGTTCTATGGCACGTTGCAAATCTTCGATACAATTATCATAAATTATATCACGACTGACGCGCGAAGAAGAAAATGTAGCCAATTCTGCTGTCGGCACATTAGTGTATGGTACATCGCCATAAAAACGAACAATATTCCAATAAGCATAAGCCCTTATCGCCAAGGCCTCACCCAGCAACGCATCTACTTTTTTCTTCTCACTGTCACTGACACTCATTTGCGGAAGATTCTTGACGCACACATTGGCATATTCAATAGCCTTATACATATTAGTATAAGTAGAACTTAACATACTGGAAGTATTGGTATAGTCATAGTTGGCCACATTGTATTTGGAATTAGACTCTGTTGAAGCCGACTCATCCGTACCCATCAATAATTGATATCCCAATTCTTGAGTGTGTAACCATGAATAGCCACCCATCACAGCCATCTCTGCTCTTCCTACTGTTTCAAAAACAGTGGAACTATCCGCTTTTGATTCGGAAGGCATATCCAACCAGTCTTCACAAGAAGTAAAAACCAATAACATAGCAGCGGATACACCTAAAATATTTATTATCTTTTTCATATTCATTGTCTAATTTAGAATGTTAAGTTTACGCCTACTACCCAACTTTTAGAACGAGGATAGGAAGAATTATCGATACCCGGTGTCAAAGCACTACTTGATGCGGACACTTCAGGATCATACCCCGTATAACCGGTAAAAGTATGAATGTTATTCAAGGTACAATACACACGGGCATTACTGATTTTAGCGCGTTGCACTAATTTCTTTGGTAAAGTATATCCCAAAGTGATCGTATTTAAGCGTAAATAAGAGCCATCTTCCAAGTAATAGCTACTGCGTTCACTAATGGCAGTTTTGTTATTCCCTGAAATATTCCACAAAGCATTGCCATCATATTGGTGTGGATTCAGTGCAGCCAAACGAGCCAAATCAGAACTTTCTTTACCCGTTGAAGGATCAATCAATGTGAAACGGTTCTTCATTTTTTCAAGTGTATTCTGATTAGCCAGATACGGGCCAATAAAGCGCTGAGTACTCATGTTGAACACATCATTACCTACTACAAAATTCATGAAAACAGTCAAATCAAATCCTTTATAGGTAAACGTATTATTCCAACCTCCTACAAAATCAGGAGCCGCATTACCAATCATAGTACGGTCATTAGTACCCCATACCGGATTTCCATCTGCATCTACCTCACCCGCCGTCGGTCTATATTTAGCATCACCCGGCTTTACATTTTCACGATTAGAACCTTTCAAATAAGGAACACCAGCATTCAATGTATAGCTACCATCAGCATTCTGTGTAAAATCATCCGTCGTATAAATACCATCATAAATTAAACCAAAGAATTGCCCCAACGGTTTTCCTTTTTCAATTTTGAAACCCATGCGAGATTCATATTCTGTTATGAAATTATCAGTTTCACTATCACCATAAATATCCAATACTTTTGAACGGTTGAAAGCAATATTGAAATCCATTGTCCAGGTAAAATCCTTCGTACGGATATTAGTGGTATTCAAAACTAATTCTACACCACGATTACGGATAGAACCAATATTCTGGAATTGATGGGTATAACCGGTAGAAGTCGGAATATTATTCTTAATCAATAGATTTGAAGATTCGTTATTATACCAGTCTACTGACAGATTAACACGACTGTTAAGAATCGATATATCCAAACCAATATTAGTAGTGGTAGTCTTTTCCCACTTCAATTTGGGATTTCCAAGTGTTGTACCAGGTACCAGTGTTATGTAATCACTGCCATTATAGCCATAGTGACCTGAGCCATAATCTGTAGCATACATATTATTATCGACATTATTATTACCTGAGGTTCCATAACCTACACGTAATTTCAGATTTTGGAAGAAATCAAAATCTTTCATGAAACCCTCTTCAGAAATACGCCATGCAGCAGAAGCTGAAGGGAAATAGCCCCACTGTTGGCCACGAGCAAATTTAGAAGAACCATCAGCACGTAACGTTCCAGTAAACAAGTAACGATCACTATAGTTATAAGAAAGACGACCAAAAAAAGAAACAAGACCAACTCTACTTTTTCCGGATTTCCATGTTTGTGGAGTACCCATACTGACATCATTCAATCCAAAATTACCATCTGAGAATTTACGATATTCATTATCCAAATTCATGGATTCCTGATACCAAGTTTCCTGTCCAAGCAAAACATTAAAACGATGAACCTCTTTCACGTTAAATGCATAATTCAATGTATTTGTAATCTGCCAAGAGAACTTTTCGCTATTATTGCGACACCCATAGCCATAAGGACTTTGATTGGAAGAAGCTGTCTTCGTATTACCATTATCCCAATAATCCTTACGCACTTGCTGCCACATATAACTCCCGGAAGTACGGAAAGTCAAATCTTTCAATATATCTATTTCCAACCCGGCATTCACTGTTGCCATACGGGTATATTTCTCGTTCGTAATAGATTGGTTATTGATGATTGGATTATTAGCATCATAATTATCACCACCATACATTTCAGAAAAGAGGTCAGCTAAATCAGAACCTAACAATTGTTCATTAGTCCACTTCACACCACCTGTTACCGGCTGCAAAATAGTCTGTTTCAATGTACCACCCAGCGAACCTCCACCATCAATTTTAGTCATTTGCAAGCTAGAAGAAAAGTCAAAGCGCACACCTTTCCATAATTCATGATTAATCTTAGCACGGATACTATTCTTTTGATAACCATGTTTATCCATTATGCCATCCTCGCCAGTGTAATTGTAGCTCAACATATATTTAGTCTTCTCACTACCACCACTGATATTCACATTATGATTCTGTGTGATACCCGTATTACCGAACACCTCATCCTGCCAATCAATACCGGCACGATTACCATACTCATTAGCAATACGACCGTATGCACCGGTATAAAAATCACCAGAATTTATATTACCGCCGAAAATACTTGAAAAGTTATCTTCATTTCCACGAAGTAACTGGAACTCATACTGATACTTTACATAGTCTTCAACTCCCATCAAATCCAGTTTCTTACCTAATCGGTCAAAACTAACAAAACCATTATAAGAAACTTCAGTCTTACCTGCCTTACCGGATTTCGTAGTAATCAATATAACACCATTGGAACCACGAGCACCATAAATAGCCGTTGCAGAAGCATCCTTCATTACATCAATAGTTTCGATATCATTAATATCTACATTCTGCAAACCATTTTCCATTTGGAAACCATCAACAATATAAAGTGGTTCTGTTCCTTGCGTGATAGATGTACCACCACGTACCGTAATATTGATATCAGCACCCGGAGCACCACTCTGCTGTACGATATTCACACCAGCCGCTTTACCCGCCAATGCTTGTGCTGCAGTAGTCACAGGAGCAATAGCCAAATCTTTACTACCCACTGAAACAGAAGAACCCGTCAATTCTTTACGCTTCACCTTCGCATACCCAATAGCAACGACTTCTTCCAACATTACTGAAGATTCTTTGAGAGTAACGGCAAAATGAGTTTTACTGCCAATGACTACAGTTTGGTCTTCATAACCAATAAACGAAACTACCAATTCTTTAGCAGAAGCTGGTACAGAGAGTTTAAAATTACCATCCATATCAGTAATAGTACCAATGGATTTGTCACCTTTCACCGTTACAGAAGCTCCAATCACCACATCAATCGCATCGCGAACCGTACCGGAAAGCGTCTTGTTCTGGGCAAAGATACCTAAAGGACAGCCTATCAATAGAAGCATTAATAAGCACATTTTTGTGTGTAAGATTCTCATAGATTATTAATATAATTGATTAATAAATAAATTTAAGATTAATAGAATACGCTACCGTTATCGTACACATTATTCCGGCTGCAAAAATAAAATATACAGCCAACTTACATTATATATATTTTGACTGAAACACTTTCTCTTTTGACTTTCCTTAATAAAAAGGCTTATTTTTTAGACAAAAAGACAATATTCGTACCAGTATTCTTAATGATTCATACATATAACCAAACTAAAAATGCGATAATAAAAGATGTATTGAAGCATACATACTTTATTGAAAAAGTTAGTTCCCAAGAAAAATCAGAACTAACCAAGTAACGACCAGTTAAGAGTAGGTACACGTGTTTTTTCATTTCTCAAATGTAATCACCATTTCAGGATATTTATCAGTCAGATTTACAGATTCGGTCATATCCTCTTTATATATACAATTCCAAAGGAGTATCCTTTTTAATAATAACTACTTTCCAGTCACTCTTACGTTCCGCACATTGCTTACCGGAAAATTTCCAATATAGCAGATGATTGTCCGCATTCATCTGTTTACCATAGAATAAAGGCAAGATATTTATACCATTCAGTTATTGAGATCACTTATCCGTTGCATTAGCCACTGCTGTCAATATAGCCATTACATTTGGAGAATATATTAGATTTTCTTCTATTACTTTATGGTCTCTAGCATCCGGTAATTTCATAAAAAAGAGGCGATAAACTCCACAGAGCTACCGCCTTCTTTACTCACTAACCTTTTATAAACCTCAATTTATTCTTTGTTCCATACTTCTGTCCATTTCTGTTCCCAAAGTTCCCGATCTTTCTCACCAACAAAAGGCTGTTCCTTCGCCGGATAAACCAGACCATCAGCGGTGAAACTTGCACGAACAAAGCCTACTTTCTCCCGAAAATGAGACTGACTGTCATTGCCGAAATAGCTGCACCACCAATTATCTTCTTTATCTTTAAAGAATCCGGTGCCACCACCGCAAGGTATCGATTCATGGCGTTTTTGATAGGGTCCGTAAACATTATCAGAAATTGCCAAACAAGTAGAATATCTTCCTTCATAATTGTCAGCCGCTCCCAGATAGTATTTCCCATTCCGTTTGAACAGTACCGCACCCTCATGTCCCAGATCATTCATACCACGACCTACACACTTCTTAGCATGATGGTCCGGATTATGATCCGGTTCAGTCAGGACAACCCGACGAAAGGGTTCAGCCAGGCCGCTCATATCATCTTTCAACAGAGCAATCTCAGTTGCCTGCCCGTATGTGAAATATACTTTACCATCCTCATCCTCGAATAAAGTGGCGTCAATTCCCTCAACAATGGGACGATCAATAGTAAAAGCGTTTACGTAAGGCCCTTCCGGTTTGCCTGTACTACTTTTCAATATTCCAATCCCATCCGGACACATACTGAAGCAGATGAAATAATTTCCTTTGATGTAATGAATTTCAGGTGCCCAAACAGCACGAACTGCACGTTTTGGGTGCTTACGCCATGTTTTCACCCATTCGTCCGCTTCCTTATCAATATCCCAAACCAGACCTAAATACTCCCAATTATGCAAATCCGCAGATTTCCACAGTTCTATACCCTCAGCCCAAGCCCAGATATTATCACCGGAGGAACCTGTAAGATAGTAATTTCCATCGCCACCCAAAGTTACAACTCCATCACGCAAATGCAGTTCCCACGCAGGCTTAATGGGAGGTACCAATCCTTTTTCCACAGCTGACCCCGTACACATCCGGAGATTTCCTTCCTGATATTCCGGACGGGGATAATTGCCACAGTATACAACTCCTTCAGTACCACTTCTCCAACCTCCACGACCATCTCTCTCTACAGGCATTCCCGGTCCGCTAACGCCAGAGAACTGTTTAGCCCACTCTATTTGTTCTTGCGGTGCAATATATATATCTTTCTGAGCAAATGCCCAACAGGAAAACAAACAATTTACCAAAAGAAGGAGACTTCTTCCAAAGCTTGAATTAAAAGAAAATATTCTCTGATTTACTCTCATGTTTTTCTATATATAAAATTAATCTACTTTTACACAACGCACGGAGAAAGCATTGGCACGGCTATTCTTCCCTGCCGTATCTACTTTATCCTTGCCCACGTTCATGTAACTTGCATCTGCCCCATTGGATGCGGAAGCTGTACTTTGCCAATAGTAACCAGATTTCTCCGCATCCTGAAGTTTTCCTGTTTTACGATTACGTAAACCACCAAGCGGATACCACAACTCCTGTCCATTATAATTTAAAGAGTAACCTAAATTCTCTGCATCCCAATTAGAGGTAGAGAGAAAAACACTCGCCTCAATGCCGGATGTAGAAGAAGATGAATTCAACCATGTATCACGCGGTGCAACCATGTAACCTTCAGGACAAGGATCGTATACAGATTTCTGAATTGAAGCAACTGACGGATAATCATATCCTTCGGGATTTCCCCAGAGAGCATTATCACCCCAATAGAGCCAGTCATATGAATAATAGTAAGGTGGGGCGGAAACATTGCTCTTGGAACGTGAATACTTAATATATGTAGCCGGATTCTGGACAGAATAGGCCACCGTACCTCTTTCTTCACTACCACTTTCTATTTTCAGGCTAACTACCCCACTCTGGTCATACATCTCAGCTTCAGTATTCTTTCCTATTTCACTGGTTGTTACAAACGGGTCTTTACGCCCCCATTGATAAAGTAACCCTATGGATCCCGCATCACCCGGAGTAGCAGAAACAGCACCCAGATTACGATCCATAACTGTATAACTATTGCCTTTGCTATTTACTCCGAAAGGTTGATCTACAACATCAGTAATCCAAATATGATAAGACCAAAGGATAATAGCATCCTCTGCATCAGGATCTTCCATATCATAAATAGCGACAACCGCATTACCTGGTTGCCCATTCAAAGTAGCTGTGAAAGATTTACGGTCGGAAGATAATGACACATTGCTTATAAAATCGGTAGAAACATCATTCCAAAGTAATTTGGCAGAACGAGCTAATCTGCTATCGTCCGAAGCATGATTCTCATAAGTGTACTTCAGACTGGTAGTATAGTAAGGAGTACAATCAACGGTTACTGAAGTTGTACCGGGAGCCACCATGATTGAGTTGGCCTTACCATAATAATTGGTCACCGATACCCATTCAATGCTCTCTAAAGCAACAGAAAGTACTTTACCGCGTTCAATGCTCTTTCCGTTCAAGTCTACAGAGCAAGTCCCCATTCCTTTGGGAGAAACCAAAGTTATATCCAACGCGCTACTCAATGCCATTGGCGGAAGAGCAAGATATAACTCCTGTCCTTCGGATATGTTTATATCACCTTTCAGCACAAGTGTCTTCGAAGTATTCTCCCGGAAAGTAACCTGCCCCGTCATTGTATCCAAACTTATATCTCCTGTGAGTATATCATTCTTAGACTCAAAAGTGACGGAGGTAAGAGACGCAAAATCTTCATTAGCCGGAACTATCAGTTTCAATCCTCCACAGACTGCATTCATTTGCATATTATTCAACCCGTCATTATCTGTCAGGCAATAAAGCGGACAAGCGGACTGGTCTATCGCACCTTGTGTATAAGTCTGAACTGTCGGTAAAGAATAATCCAGATTATTGCCCGAAAATTGGGCATTAGCAGGATAATAAATCAGATATTGATTGGCAACAGGAACAACGTACATACTAACGCATGCATTCGACAATACAGAGTATTCCGTTCCATTGATGCCTATTTTTTCTCCAGTCTGGATTTCTACCTTCAATTCATCTTCCTGATTAAGGGTCAAAGTAAACGAATTGGGCTGTTCATAAATTAATTGTTCGGTATCGTCACAACTAACCATAATTACCACTAATGCAGCAACGAGATATTTTATCAGTGTTTTCATACTGTTTCTTCTCCTTATGTTTAAGAGTTAATTATTAAGTTTAGCATCAAGTGTAAAGATATAGTTTTCGATATTCGTATAACCGTTATTTGCTATCTTTGCAGCATCAGAGGGATCATTCTTATCCAAACCATATTTGTCTTCAAATTCATCGGGTATGCCGTCATTGTCGCTATCCAAAGGTTTCTCTCCGTTTTGAATAGTGCCTATACCTCCCAATGAAAACTGCTGTACATCTTGTTCATTCTGAATAATCGTTCCCTTTTTACCCAATGAAGTCAACTCATCAATCAGATATTGGTCTACTTCGTCACGAACCGGAAGGCTGGCACCTACATATTTCACAATCCAATGATAGGCCTCCGTTGCAGATGTTTGCTGGCTAATAACAGGATGTTTGTCA
Organism: Bacteroides sp. MSB163; assembly: GCF_036416795.1. Classification (NCBI taxonomy): domain Bacteria; kingdom Pseudomonadati; phylum Bacteroidota; class Bacteroidia; order Bacteroidales; family Bacteroidaceae; genus Bacteroides; species Bacteroides maternus. The sequence goes on from NZ_CP143867.1 coordinate 624,104, forward strand.
GAAGGTGCACTCAGGAAGGTCGGCTCTCCTTTACAATACTCAGTCCAGTTGCTTTGTGTCAATTCAAAGCCATTAAGCGAACCACCTTTATCATTATCATAATAATTTCCTTTATAATAAGTTCTAAAGTCGGCATTGCCTCCCAGAAACGGCGGAGTAGGACTCATCGGAACTTTTTCCACCTTAATAGAGTTATCTTCTTGTCTTACATTCTGCCAGTTGTCTACAGGACCTACAATAAAGTAGTTATCCTCAATAGTTGTTTCCGACTGGCCGGACGAATCACCACCCATATTATAAGCGGCACCACTTCCCCAGTTATAAACCACATTGTTCACAAACTGATTCAAACCTTTCACTTTCGGATTACGTGTTTTATTATCAGTATAAAGATTGCGAAAAAGGGTGATACCTGATTCGGTATCAGTCTGAATCAGCCCTCCACAGGAATGATTTTGCAGTCCCTGGCCAAGAATTGAATTCTGAATAGTGATATTGCGTGGAAATGTCCCTTTACTATCCCAATTGATAGAGAAGTTTTCGTCACGCCCCCAGGTAACAGATAGATGGTCAAAAATCATATTCTCACCATTTGCTATTCCGGCAGCATCTTTTCCATCAGGACCTTCTATTCCCATACGGATGCGCAAATGACGACAAATAAGATTGCTAGCCCCGGTAAACGATACACGATTGCCATAAAGCACAATACCATCTCCGGGAGCAGTCTGAGCTGCAACAGTCAGATTTTTAGAGAATACAAGCGCCTCTTTCAGATGGATTACGCCCGCTACATCAAACACAATAATACGGTCGGGCTTACTCACGGCAGAACGTAATGAGCCTTCTTCATCATTATCTTCCAAAGTCGTCACATGATATATTTCTCCGCCACGACCACCGGTAGCATTAGCCCCATAACCTTCCGCACCGGGAAAAGCCAGAACTTTACCATAGTCGGGAAAAGGGCCGTCGGTACCTTTCTTCAAAACAATCTCAATATCATTATCGCTGCAACTCATTCCAAACGTTGCAATAAGGAGTAAAACTCCGGCACTCTTAAAGAAGTTTAATAGAGTAGTTTTCATTTTAGGTTGATTTATACAGGTAAACATTTGTTGTTCGCTAAAAGCAATAAGAATCCATGCCTCTGTCCGGACGGACAAAAGCCTATCTTTTAATAATAGACATTTTAGGAATAAATAATTGAATTAAAAAGATAGCCTTAAACCCACATAAAAAATCTATAAATATTTGTTTTATGCAAATTTAAGGCTATGTATTATCTGCTTTCAGAATGAAGCAAGATTATTTGGCGTAAGCCGGATGCTGAGTCAGATTCGGGTTATCTACCATCGGATGTCCGGGATCCTTTGCAGCAAAAGGTAACAATTCGCAGCAGTTCTTTTGGAAACCATAGTACAAACCGTCACTTCCATCAGAAGCTTCAATCCAATTAGGGAATTTACCACCGTTTTCGGCATAGCCTGTAGGATTTTTATAAATGATGGCACCAATTTGCAAAGCATTAAATCCACCGGTAAAACCGACAGCTTTACGTGCATTGCCATTGAATGTACTTGTATAAGCTTCAAACATATTAGTCGGATACCATTTGTCTCCATCTTCTACCACAACTCCATGAGCTCTCACAATTTCGGCTAACTTCGCTTGATATTCATTATATTTTCCTTGTTCTGTCGGAATCTCTTTTATAACTACAATTTCAGCCTCATCTGTCAAGTCAATATAATCCAAAGCAAGGAATTTATCACCATACTGCTGTCCATCTACCTGGAACTTATACAAACGGTAAATCGGCATATTAGCATACTTGCCTTCTCGCTTAGAAAGATCTTTCATATCCTTCTTAGCTTCTTCCAGTTGTTCGGACAAGCGATTCATACGAATCATATCCGTACGAAGCATAAACTCGCCAGCAAACTCCCATTTACGTTCCTGGAGTAAAGCATCTTCAAAAGCTTGTTGATCAGATGGTATGGAAAGCGCACCTACTCCGGCACGGTCACGCACTTGCTTCAAAGCATCTTTAGCAGCTTGTGTAGGACCGTTATTCAGATAGTTTTGAGTTTCAGCATACATCAATAATACATCGGCATAACGCATTACAGGAATGTTTAAGTTACGCTTTGCAGCCTCTTGCGGCTCCACGCACCAAGGAATACGGAATTTTCCGTGCATAATGCAAGAGTAAGTAGTACCTACATCAACAAATGTATCATCCGCTGCACCTTTATTCAAGAAGTAGATACTATAAGATGTACAAGTAACGTCACGACGCGTGTCATTATCATCAAACGACAAATAATACGTTGGTAGCATAAACTGCATAGCTTTACGTGAACCATAAGTACCACCACGAGATCCCGGTTGCGCCAAAACCCCAAAATTAGAGTTTGTATTCGGACCATATTGTGCCAAATCCCAAATCATTTCAGCATCTGTGGCAGTGAAATTACGCTGACAGAAGTTGTACCACAAATATTGGAATCCACTCATGCCACTTTGCGCTTGAATTAAAGAATTTTCGTTCTTATCGATAATAGCTTTACAAGCATCGTTAGCAATCTGATAAAGTTCACGAACGCGTGCTTCATCATCACGGCGTGCCAATTTCAAACTGGCAGGGTCATTCGTCTGCAGATTCCAACGTAATGAGTAACCACCTGCATAAAGAGCTGTACGAGCCAGCAGAGCATAAACACCTTGCTTAGACAAACGTTCCGCTGTGGCGTATCCACTTTCCTTGAACCAAGGTACCCAATCTTTAGCTTGCTGCAAATCTGCAATTATCTGATCATATATTTCATCACGTGATGAACGTTTAGGATAGAATGTATTTTCATCATTCGGATCCAGTTCTTCCATCGGAGTCCATACTGCCGGAACATCACCATAAATACGTATTAAGTTCAAATAACAAAAAGCACGAATAGAAAGAGCTTCACCTAATAGAGCATTACGTTTAGTAGTTTCACTCATCTTCTTCAATTTAGAAATTGCAAGATTGGTAGACTCAATGATACGATACCCCTCTTTGAAGATTGTAGTCACTGTAGCAGGTACCATTGGATCATAACTATAATTACAAATTCTATATTTTGAATTATTAGTAGAACCGTCTTCACTGGAGTGCATCACAGTCTCACCCATACCTAAATGGTAATACATTTCCTGATGAATCAAACCACGATAACAACCCAGAATAAACAATTCCGCCATATCCTCATCTTGAAACACCGTTTCGGAGTCAGGGTCTGTGTAGGATGGCATATCAAGCCAATCCTGACACGAAGTCATACTTAAAAGGAAGGAAGAGATAGCTGTTGCGAACAACGTCTTCTTCAACCCAGACAATATTATTGATACTTTTTTCATGATTAATAAACGTTTTAGATTAGAATGTTAAGTTAAGACCGATTACATAGCTTCTGGAGCGAGGATACATAGAACTGTCATATCCAGGCGTACAAGCCACATAATCACTACTACCAGCAGAAACTTCAGGGTCATAACCAGAATAGCCGGTAATCGTAGCCAGATTATTAGCCGTGAAGTAAATACGCGCATTAGAAATCATAGCTTTCTGTAACCATCTCTTGGGGAATGTATAACCTACCGTTACCTGTGCAATACGCAGATAGGAGCCATCCTCTACATAATAAGAAGAAGGATAAGTGATATAACTTGAATTCGTACTACCCAAATTCCACAAACGAGAAGATTCATCAGGGTTCAATTCTTTGATGCGTGCTAATGTTGTAGCTTTCTGTCCCGTTACAGGATCTATCAGACGATAGTAGTTACTTCCAAACTCAGCAGGTACATTTTGGAATTGTCCATAAGGGCTCATACTATGCTTAGTTGCGTTATAAATATCGTTTCCGATAGAGAATTTCATAAATACACTCAAATCAAAACCACGGAAAGTAAAAGTATTATTAAAACCGCCGATACAATCCGGAGTACCATTACCAATCTTTACCTTATGAGCTTCAGAGAATTGTGCTGTACCATCTTCACCGGTTTGATTTGCTGCAAATTTAATATCACCAGGTTGCACAGGTTTAGCTTCTCCCTTTGAATTTACAGGAACAACAACGCCTTCACGCAAGGAGAAATTACCTTTATCGTCCTGCATAAAATCATCAGTAGTATAGACTCCATCATATATATAACCATACATGTCACCTAGCTTCTGGCCAACTACAGCATAATAAGTTACTGTACCGGAACGATTACCGCCAACAGCAAAAGTTTTTTCATTCTGTCCAGTTTCCAACGAAATCACTTTGGAGCGATTGAATGCCAAATTCAGGTCTGAAGTCCAACTAAAGTCCTTTGTTCTTATATTCACCGTATTGAGAGTCAATTCAAAACCCCGGTTACGCATTTTTCCCACATTTTGATATTGCGCTGTATAACCAGTTGAAGATGGGATAACACATTTCATCAACATATCACTTACTTCATTGTTATACCATTCTGCTGTCAGATTCACGCGACTATTAAACAAAGCAACATCCAAACCAACATTAGTGGAACGCAATGTCTCCCATTTTAAATTCTTATTTCCTAAAGTGGTATCCAGTACATAAGCCAATGTACCGGTATTATTATTCATCGGATAATCAGACTCCTTAATCGAAGTTGTGTATAAGTAATCACCGATATTACAATTACCCGTCGTTCCGTATCCCACACGCAATTTCAAACTATTAACATAATTCATCAGACTACTTTCTTTAAAGAAACTTTCTTCAGAAATACGCCATGCAGCTGATGCAGAAGGGAAGACACCCCATCTGTTACCGTCTGCAAATTTAGAAGAACCATCGGCACGGACAGTAGCTGTAAACAGATATCGTTCGTCAAAATTATAGTTAGCACGTGCAAAAGCAGAAACAATACCGCTATGCTTATGAGAAACACTCTTCTCATAAACCGTAGCATTAGCTATATTATCAAGCCCGAAGTTAGGATACGGGAATTGTCTAAGCTTCATTGAATTTCCTTCCGATTCGCTATAAGAAGCTTCATGTCCTAACAAAACATTCAACTTATGTTTTTTAGCAAAAGTCTGATGATAGTTAAGAGTATTAGTGATTTGCCATTTGTAAGACTCATCATTACCAATACTACCATTAATACCTGTATTTTTCGGATCCATCAAATAAGAAGTAGAATTATGGTCAGCAAATGAATCTGATTTAGAACTAGACCATGTATAACTTCCAGCTGTACGCCAAGTAAAATATTTAAAGAGATCAAATTCTATCCCGGCATTAACCGAATACATACGTGAACGTTTTTTAGAGGTAGAAGCCTCATTCTGAACTAGTGGATTAGCCGTATCATAATTACTGTTCAGAGAAGAATAATTCGGATAGGTCTGAGTATTCAACAATTCATCTTGTGTAAACATAGTACCTCCATTGATTGGCTGAAGCAAAACGTTCTTCATACCAGAATAAGCACCACCACCCATCGTTTTCTTATTAGAAAACATAGCATTTACATCCAAGCGAACCCCCTTATAGAGTTCTGTATTGATCTTTGTACGGAATGAACTTCTATTAGAACTATGATTAGCCAGCAAACCATCTTGCCCATTATAATTGTAAGTCAACATCACTTGTGTCTTATCGGTACCCGTAGTAACATTGACATTATGACTTTGTGTTAAAGCAGAACCTCCAAATACTTCGTCCTGCCAATCAAGTGTGGAAGCACCGGCATAGCGATCATGAATACGGCTGTAAGCACCTGTATAGAAATCGGAGACATCCGTAGCTAGATTATTATCAAAAACACTGCTCCAGTTACCCGGCACCCCCTGCAAATTAGCAAATTCATACTGATATTTCACATACTCTTCAGCATCAGACATCATATCCAGCTTTTTACTGAGTACATCGAATGAAAAATAAGTATTATAATTTACTTGAGTCTTACCTTTCTTACCCGATTTAGTTGTAATCAAAATGATACCGTTAGAACCACGTGCACCATAAATTGCCGTAGATGAAGCATCCTTCAACACATCAATACTTTCTATATCATTCACATCAATATTGCTGAGCGCATCACTCATTTCAAATCCGTCCACAATATAGAGTGGTGCAGTACTTTGAGTAATAGACATACCTCCACGAATAGTGATATTAGCTCCTGCACCCGGAGCACCACTGGCAGTAACAATATTTACACCGGCAGCCTTACCTTGCAAAGCCTGTGCAGCAGTCATAGCCGGAACTGCTGCCAAATCGTTGCTTGACACCGAAGAAGTTGCTCCCGTCAGATCTTTACGTTTCACCTTCGCATAACCAATGGCAACAACTTCTTCCAACATCACAGAAGACTCTTTTAATGTAACATCAAAATGAGTTTTGTTACCAATTACTACAGTTTGATTATCATAACCAATAAATGAAACAACCAACTCCTTTGCAGAAGACGGTACAGAAAGTTTAAAGTTACCATCCATATCGGTAATCGTGCCGATTGAATTATTACTTTTCACTGTTACAGAAGCACCAATCACCACATCTATCGCATCGCGAACTGTACCGGTGATTGTTTTGTTCTGAGCAAAAATACTTAGAGAACTACCTATTAATAGGAGCATTAACAAGCAGAGGTTTTTGTGTAAGATTCTCATAGATTATTAATATAATTGATTAATAAATAAATTCAAGCCTAACAAGGCAAGTACCCGTTATCGAGCACAGAACTTGTGTTGGCAAATATAGAGAATCCAGCAAGGGGTAAAATTGAGAGTTTTGACCGAAAGACTTCCTTTTTTGATTTTCTTCATGAACTAAAAAGCATTCAGTTCGTAGAAACGCCTAAATCACAAGCAATTAATAATCATTTTGATCTTAAACTGAGCATTTTGATTTTATAATAAGTTCTCTTCTTCCACGTCTGTTTCACGGCCAAAAGACCTATATTCTAGTGGAGTAAAGCCTGTACGTTTTTTAAAAAGAGAAAAGAAATGTTCTGTTGATTTATAATCAAGCATAAAGGAGATTTCCTTGACTGATTGAGAAGTACCGACCAATAATTGTTTTGCTTTACGTAACTTAAGTTCCTGAAAATATTTGGCAGGCGCATACCCTGTATAATCCTTGAATACTTTGCGAAACCACGAATAACTGATATTCAATTTCATTGCTAGTTCTTCCGGATCAATATCCTTAAATACATTCTCATTCATTATAATTTTCGCCTGTTCAATCTTCTGGTCCACATCTCCCACCTCAAAAATCTTATTCTTAGAAATAGAGAGAATCATTCCTATCATGTGCAGAACAATACCGGAAAGATACTGCTGGGAAGAGATTTTATCTGCCTCTGCTATTTCCAAAGCACGTGAGAAAAGTGTTACCAATTCCTCATTCAATCCAACTTCCAGGACCTGATTATCTTTAGAAAGAAAACCGCCACGTATCATGTCATCAATGACTGGCCCTTCAAAACCGATGTAATATTCATTCCAACCTGTCTGCTGATAAGGATGATAGGTATGCCATTGTCCAGGGAAGAGCACCATGAGCCGTCCTTTGCATACTTGTTTCTCGGGAGTAGTATCAGAAGTAAACAGTCCGCGTCCTTTTGTGATGTATACCAACTGATACTCACGCAAAACACGCCCTTTCTTTGCGTTGAAAAAGTAGCCGGAAGGATGATCTTTTAAGGGATAAGGAGAATTAGGCTGGATAGACTGAAAGCCTACAGTATTTACCCACAGACCAAATTTCTGGTCCATATCATTCACAATCAGATACTTGAATTCAACTCCTAAATCATTATAGTTTTTAGTCATAATACGTGTTTTGCATGATAGGTTCGGACAAAAATAGGAATTATTTGTGAATAAAAAAACGTCCGTTCCGGGTTAATTGTAAAATATCCCCGGAACGGACCTATAAATATTATTAAAGAAAGGAAATACTATTTCTTCACAACAATCTTATCATATTGCTGCTCTGCCTTGATTTCCGTATACTTCGGTGCATCTATCATCTCGATAAGTGCACGAAGTACAGGACCTTCACCCATAGGATCGTTCTCCTGGGTGGGACGGTTGTAATAGTATGCTACAGAAGGCATGATACCCGTTCCTACACAAATAGAGGTTACATCACCATCATCAGAGATTTTTTTCATCATACCTTTCAGACCTTGTTCGGCCACATAGATAAAGTCCGGATGTAGCCAACCTTCCTTTACACCACGGGCAATACCGAATACAAACATTGCTGTACCTGTAATTTCCTCATAAGAATCTTCTTTATCCAGCAATTGATGCCAAAGTCCGTTCTTACCTTGATAGCGTGCTACACCACTGGCTTGCTGACGGAAGTTCTCAATAACCGCCTCACGCATTGGATGATCTTTCGGCATCATACTGAGCAAATCAGCTTGTGCCATAAACACCCAGCCGTTGGCACGGCTCCAATGAGCCACTCCGTGTTCCTTATTGTCTGTATGATAACAGTGATAATAAATCTGCTTTTCAGGGCACCAGAGATAGCGATTATAATTCAATACCTGATTGGCAGCATCATTGAAATACTTTTCATCACCGGTTATCTTACCCATGCGGGCAAGGAAAGAGATGGCCATGAAGGCATCATCCGCCCAAATAGTATTGACGTGTGGCCAGATACGCGCAATAGTGCCATCAACCAAACGAGGTTCACCATAATTCAGATGTTCGGCAGTCTCATTAATGTAACCCAAAAATGAATCATTGGGATACTTCAGCTGCAATTCTATCAGACTGGCTCCCATCGGTCCATTATCGTCCAGACGTTTGCCTCGAAAGATCATGTGCCAACTCAATTTGCGGACAGCATTCCAACCATCCTGCTTGAAAGCCTCGTCATATTGTTTACGGAAGAAATCAAGATTACCTTCATTGAACACGAAGTTCATATTCTTCAAAACATATTTCTCATACTTCTTATCACCGAGTTTATCACCCAGTTCCATCAAAGCCATGTTTGTTACCCCATTGGTATAGTGCCAGTTATTGTACTTGCATGCTACCTTCACATCCATATCAAGAGGCAATTTCTTGACGGATTTATACGTCTCACCAGTCTTCGTATTCTTGAACTCATATGTAGTGCTGGCAAGAATGCGGTCTGCAATCTTTACGGCAGCTTCTCTTGCCGTCATCTTTGTTTGGGCGGTAAGGGTTGCCACTGCCAACAGCAGGGCGAGGGAAAAGAATGTTCGTTTCATGATTATAGTTTTAAGTAGTTAGTAGCAAGCGGATAGTAGCAGACGGAAACTACTACTATCCGCTTTAAAGTTATTTAGGAAGATTAAATGCGCGAGTCATTTCCTGCATTTGCTCCTGACTCATACCATCAGGTTCAAAGCCCATGTTTTTGGCAGCAATATAAATCAAGGCAGATTTATTCAATACATCTACCTGATCGAAAGCTGACATAACATCCACATCTACAGCAAAAACACCATGTTTTTCCCACATAGCCACGTCATAATCTTCAAGTTGTTCAATAGTTGCTTCCGCCAGTTTCACGGAGCTTGGCAGTTCGTAAGGAATGATGCCTAAACCACGCGGACAGAAAGCCTTTGTCTCAGGAATCATACTCCAAAGCAAATTGGTAGCCACATCCTTCTCCAGGAATTTCTTGCAATGCGTCATAGCAATCAGTTCGATAGGATGGGTATGCAATGAAGCTTTATAGGGAGATCCTTTCTCTATCAAGCGATTGTGCACACTAAGATGGGCAGGAAGTTCAGAAGTAGGCATCACCGGATGATCGGCAATGATAACATAGCTGGCACAGTCATCCAGAATACGAATCACAGAACCGTGCTCCATCGGCCAACGGGCCAGATCGCGCATGCGCTTATTGGTGCCCTTGCAATAGAAATAGCAATCTTTCAGATACGGAAGAGTAGCGCCGATTTGTTTCACTTCGCTGATGGCAGGCAATGCTTTTATTTCATCGTCTACAAATTCAGTAATATTCAGGGTGATATTACCGCCATTACGTTCGGCCCACCCTTTTTGCCAGAGATATCCGGCAACTTCTGCCACTTGATTGACTGCATAAGTCAATGCCGGACGGTTTTCGAGAATTGATTTCATTATAATAAATTAAGTTACAAATTACGAGTTACAAACTACGAGTTGCTGCGCTATCATACCGAAAGGCACTTGTAACTCGTAGCTCTTAGCTATATATACTATTATACTTGCGCCATTGCCACCACAATAATAGAAGATATCAGAACTACCAAACCCAGAATAAGAACCGTAATCGTAGTATTGCTGACACCTTTCCATTCCTTCAACAGAATTCCCCAGACATTGCTGAACGTTACGTTCAATGACATCAGGATACTCCAGGAGAAAGCAAGCAGTACAGGACTGTCTGTCAGGAAGCTCTTACCCATTTCAAGACCGAAGAACTGAGAATACCACAATACGCCTGCAAGCGCACAGAACAACAGATTGTTCGTCAGTACCGAACCTTTCACAGAAAGATATTCCTTACCCGTCTTATTCTTGATATTCTGCCAAATACAGTAAGCGGCATTCGTACAGAAACCTCCAAGAGTTACCAGGAAAATTACAGGTAATCCGGCATAGAGTGCTTCTACTCCACCAACCAAAGCAGCCTCTTTTATCGGTGTTCCCGCATCCAGACCGAGAGCGAAACAAGCGCTCATCACACCTGCCAACAGAGCCACAAGCAGCCCTTTTGTCAGAGCAAAATCCTTAACGGCAGCGCGTTTTTCTTCTTCCGTCATATTCTTGGAACGAAGACTACCGGCATATCCGATAATAGCAATACCTGCCAACGTGATACATACGCCGATGAGCAACATCAGTCCTTCACCATGAAGCAAGTCTTTTCCGGCAAACAAAGCCGGGAAAAGTGTTCCGAAACCGGCGCACGTACCGAGGGCAATACTCTGTCCGAGTGCTACACCCAAATAGCGCATGCTCAATCCGAATGTTAGTCCGCCCACGCCCCACAGAACACCGTAAACCATTGCGGGCAAAGCGCCTCCTGCGCCCCAGAGTTCAATCAGCGAACTTCCCGCCGGAATGGCAAGCAACGCACCTAACAATGGGAAAACAAGCCACGCAAAGATTCCCTGTACAAGCCAGAAACTCTCCCACGACCAGTTTTTCACCTTGTTAATGGGTACATACGAACTACTCTGCCCGAAGCTCCCGATAGCTATAATCAACAATCCTATCAGTGTATTCATGATAATAACGTTTAGTGATAAGTGATGAGTGTTTAACACAAAGAACCGTACAAAGATACAGCTTTCTCCGCTAAACACTCATTACTAATCATTAATCCCTTAATTACGTTTCGACGTAACGTCTGCTTCGTATTTCTGTATCTCAGTAATGAAATCCTCACCTACAGGTACACCGTTCTTCAGACAGAACATATCCCAAACAGCATTCCAAGGCAGAGATTTTCCTTCTTCGAGCAAAGCAAGGCGTTCAAACAGCTGATCGTTCGCCTCGTATTTACGCAATGTATCCAGCGGTTCCAGCAGAGCTTGCAACATACATTTCTGTGTAGCACGGCTACCCACTACATACGCACCGATACGATTGATAGAAGCATCAAAATAGTCCAAACCGATATGCACGCGATCTAACGCATTACAACGTACGATTTCTTTGCAGAGGTCCATCGTCTCATCATTCATTATCGTTACATGGTCAGAATCCCAACGTACCGGACGGCTCACGTGCAGCATGATTTCCGGAATAAACAGTAACAATGAAGACAACTTGTCGGCAACGCTTTCTGTCGGATGGAAGTGACCTGTATCCAGCGTAACAATCTTATTACGGCTCACACCATAACCGATATAAAAATCATTGGAACCTACCGTATAACTCTCCAGACCGATACCGAATACCTTAGATTCCACACAGTCCTTCATATTCTTGTATTCCACCTCGAAGATACGATCCAAAGAATCCTTCAGTAACTCGCGATATAACATACGGTTTACAGTAATATCCTTACTTCCATCATGTACCCACAAGTTCATGATACAAGGATCGCCCTGACGCTTACCCATTTCTTCGGCAATAGCACGGCAACGTTTTGTATGTTCTACCCAGAAATCACGGATTCCTTTATCAGGATTAGCAAGTGAAAGATTACCACTCTTCGGATGAGAGAAAGAGGTAGAGTTGAAGTCCAGCTTCATATTATTTTCGGCCGCCCATTGTATCCAGCTTTCAAAATGAGCCGGCTCCACCTGATCACGGTCAACGAACTTACCGCCAAAGTCACCATAGATTTCATGCAGATTCAAACGATGAGTTCCGGGGATATAGCTGGCCGCTTTCAAGACGTCTTGTCTCAATTCTTCCATATTGCGAGCTTTGCCGGGATAGTTTCCGGTAGCCTGGATACCTCCTGTCAGCGCACCCTGCGCTTCAAATCCGGCTACATCATCTGCCTGCCAACAGTGCAGGGAGAGGGAAATCTTTTGCAAAGCATCCATTGCTTTTTCTACATCTACGCCAATAGCCGCATAACGTTCTTTTGCCAATTCATAGGCTCTCTGGATTAATTCTTCTTTCATGATGGTACTAGTTTTAATTATAAAGTTTTAAACATTAAGTATTTTCTATTCAAGCGGTAAGGGAACTCAGGCTAGCTGCAGAAAGTGCAGATAAGCAGCATTCCATACTTCCACATTTTCCGGGGTGAAGGTTTTCAACGGAATGGAACGGTTGATGAGCTGACGCATGGAAACAACATCACTCGCCGCACCCGCTGTAAGGGCTTGTATCATGACATTACCAATTGCTGTCGCTTCTGACGGACCGGCCACTACTGGTATACCTACTGCATTGGCTGTCCACTGATTTAATAAATCATTACGACTGCCACCTCCGATAACATGCAAGGCCTCTACCGGACGGGGAGAAAGACCGCGCAGGTTCTCCAGCACCTGACGATAGCGCAGTGCCAGACTTTCGAAGATACACCGTACCACTTGCCCTCGGGTCTCCGGTATCGGCTGATGATGGTCAGCACAATAAGTACGGATTGCCTGTTCCATATTCATCGGATTGGCAAACAGAGCATCATCCGGATTTATCAGGCTACGGAACGGTTCACTGGCTTCCGCTTCGGCGATCAGTTCGGGATAAGAGATTTCTTCCCAATCGCAACGGCAGCGTTCCAGTAACCACATTCCACAAATATTCTTGAGTAGACGAATGGTTCCGGCAACACCGCCCTCATTCGTAAAATTTAAAGTTTCGGTTTCTTTATTAATAACCGGTGCATCCGTCTCTACACCCATCAATGACCATGTGCCGCTACTCAGATAAGCAAAGTTACGATCCAATGCCGGCACAGCCGCCACAGCCGAAGCCGTATCATGCCCGGCAACAGCAATCACCGGAATTGCTCCCAACCCGGTTATCGTTTGTATTTCTTTAGTCAATACACCTACCTTTTCACCCGGATAAACAAAACGGCCGAAATGCTCTTCCGTTAATCCGATTTCTTTTAACAATACCGGTTCCAGACGACGTGTTTCCGCATTCACCAGTTGCGCTGTGGTGGCAATGGTATATTCTGTCACCATCTCCCCCGTCAATAAGTAACTGAGTGCATCCGGCATGAAAAGTATCTTATCAGCTGCTTCCAGTGCACTATCTTTATTACGACGTAAGGTATCTAATTGAAAAAGTGAATTGAAATTCATGACCTGGATGCCTGTCCATCCATAAACTTGCTTACGAGGAACACGGGTGAAGAATGCCTCAGGAGCACCCTTAGTATGCGAATCACGATAAGAATAAGGCTGACGAAGCAATCCCCCGTCTTTACCTACGCATACAAAATCCACTCCCCAAGTATCAATTCCGATAGAAGTTATCTGTACATCATCCATGCGGGCAGCCAGTTTCAAGCCTTCCAGAATGTGACGATACAATTCGTAAATATCCCAGTAGTAATGTCCGCCGACTTCGATCAGATGGTTGGGAAAGCGGTTTACATCCTGCAATTCCAATCCCTGCGGAGTAAATGTTCCCAATATGGTACGGCCGCTGGTAGCTCCCAAATCAACCGCAAAAAAGCAATGTTTCATGATATTAAATATAATTTGACGATACAAAAATAGGGGAAACCTCCCCTATACTTTGTATTAGTTTTGATTGAAAAAGTGCTGTTTCTGATATTCTTACCAGAAAGTGCACAGAGAGCGAATTACTCCTCCACCCCTTCACAATAACGGGTCACTATCTTTTCCCCTTCCGTATTGCGAATATTCACATTCTTCATACTGATATTCTTACTATATATAAATTCAGCTCCCAATTTAGAAGTAATATCTATATCTTCCAACACAATACCGTCAATCGGCATTTCAGGGATACCATTGAAGAATAAGGCACGGCGGGCTCCGGCACAAACCAGGTTCTTCACATGAATATTACGGAAACAAGGCGTAGTTTCATCCACCGGCAGCGGATCTACTTTAGCAGGTACCTTCTCACCACTTTCCAACACTTCAACAGCCGATTTGCCACCATAATAAAGATTGAATGTAATCGGCTCCGTCGGGATATCCATCATGGCAATATTACGTATCCAGATATTCTCAACAACTCCTCCGCGCCCACGCTTGCTCTTAAAACGCAAACCGACATCCGTCCCCAGGAACTGACAATTGCTGACAGAGACATTGCGTACACCGCCACTCATTTCACTGCCAACCACAAAACCACCGTGGCCTTTGAATACTGTACAACCATCTACCACCACATTCTCACAAACACGTCCCCGGCGGCGACCGTCTTCGTCTTTACCACTCTTCAGACAAATACCATCATCGCCCACATCAAATGTAGAGTTCACAATCAGTGCATTCTTGCAAGATTCCAGATCCAGACCATCACCATTCTGCGCATAACTCGGATTACGAACCTGTACTTCTTCTATCAGCACATTCTCACACATCAACGGATGCAGGTTCCATGCCGGTGAATTCTGGAAAATCACACCCTGCAACCATACATTCTTACACTCTATCAGGCTCACCATCACCGGACGAAGAAAATGACGCACGCTCTGCCACTCTTCCTCGGTTTTCAGATTCTGAGGCACATTCATATTACTGATAGTATCCCCTTTCAACGTCTGCGGATAAGGGAACCAATAGGTGGGACGTTTATATACCCCACCCCGGGCGATAGTCTGTTTCCATACACCTTCTGTTACTTTCTCCCGTTTCAGAGGACGCCAATAATGTCCGTTACCATCAATGGCACCTTCTCCGGTTATCGCTACATTTTCCAGATTGTGTCCGGAAACAGGCGATTGGCAACGACGGGTATCCAATCCTTCAAATACAGTATCTACCAGTGGATAAAGGTCTACATCAGGTGAAAAGAGAATAACAGCACCCTTTTCCAAGTGCAGGTCAATATTACTTTTCAGTACAATAGGGCCTGTAAACCAGACACCAGCAGGAACAATCAAATGTCCGCCCCCCTTTTCCGCCAAAGCATCAATAGCTTTGGCAAAAGCCGCCGTACAAAGTTCTTCGCCATTACCTATTGCACCGAAGTCAGCGAGGTTCACCTTGCGATCAGGGAACTTCGGTGCTTCTACCCTTGGCATATCAAAAGGCAGGTCTTTATATACCGCTTCATACTTATACGTTGAAGATTGGCAAGCACTGAGCAACCACAGACAAACGGCTGCAATCACATACAATTGTTTCGTCATTCTTAGTTCTTTTTTATTTATAATCAGATATTTATTTCTATTCTCCCAGATAGAAGGAAGGTACGGGCGCCTGCGGATACCCCATGCTGCGATGCGCCACATAGCTACGATAAAGCGGGTCCTGCATCAGCGTTACGCGGCGGTCGCGAGCCGGAATATTGGTATGATAGATACGCAACTCTCCCGGCAAAGCAGTAATCAGTTCTTCACGCCAATCCCCTTCCAGGTCGGCTATCATCAAGATATCGCCTTCAATTCCTTCGGTCAGCACTTCTCCCTGCCATTTCCAGATGCTTTGTTTGCGCCCACCGGAAGATGAAGAAGCTCCCCAGCGGTTATCATCTCCTTTAAAAGTCTCACGCAACAAGTCCGCATCCCACCATATCCAGTTACGGCAACCGGGTACTTCTGCATTCGTAGTATTAATTTTCTTGCCATCGGCAGTGAGCAGGTATTTATCCGTACTGCCACCTTTACGGTCTTCACTGGCAAAACATTCCATACCGGGATGTGAAGAATCAAAATCGGCCACCATACCATCACCTACATGATAGGTGGTCTGCCCGATTTTCCAGATCAATTTGCCGGTGGCTGCATCCACCACGGAAACACCGCGACCGTCCTCTTTCTTCGGTTCACTCACCATAAACACCTGCATACCTTCCATATCCGGCTGAAGTTTGCAGAGATAAGCCTTGTCACTATGTCCCAAGCCGGAAGACCAAAGTAACGTACCATTATCATCGAGCATACACGAGCCTAACAGAATCTCATCCCGTCCGTCACCGTCCACATCAGCCGTCACCATGCTGTGCGCACCCATACTGCGCACAATGGGATTTTCTTCATCTCCATCCCAACGCCAGGCACGTTGCAGTTTTCCGTCTTTCAGCATCCAGGCATCTACCACCATCAGTTTGTAAGTGCCGCGGGCAGCCAATATATGAGGTGTCTTTCCATCCAGATAGGCAACCCCCATTTGGTTGCGGTTCTGGCGAATCAGATTTCCATAGCGGTCGTTCCGTTCAGGCCAGTCCACGCGATCTATCTCTTTACCGGTCATGCCATCCAGCACGGAGAGGTATTCACTGCCACCACAAACACGGCCTTTCTCATTCTTCACATAGTCATCAGCAGCGGTCTTGATGGCAACTTCTGCTTTCCCATCTCCATTGAAATCGTATACAATGAAAGGAGAATACCAGATTCCCGGTTCGATACCCGGTCCCATATCATAAGTCCAGAGATAGGTTCCGTCACTCAGGTAAGCGGATATTTTATATGTTTTTCCGGTCGTATCTCCGGGCATACCGGGGTCAACATTCGTTTCGGGAGTACGGATGATATAGTCATAAATACCGTCACCGTTCAAATCTGCTAAAGCGATCTTCCCGGCTTTCACATTCTCTTTCAATGGAATAGAAGTATAAGGTTTCAATTCGGAAAGGATCACTTCCCGTTTCTCTGACAGGGCGGGCTTCTTTCCTTTCACCAGGGCTTCCACCCAATAAGACGCCTTTTCGGCAGGAGTAGCATCTATAAAGTCACAAGTCTGCGTAAGTGGCTTTTTAGTCAGGCGACGCACTTTACCGTCAGCTTCCCGATAGACATGAAAAGCAGTGCCGGGGGCATCCGATGCCAATAACCGCCAGCTGAAATAAACACCTTTGCCATCACGGGCAGGAGTTACTGTCAGTCCACGACTCAGATTCTCGGTCACCCGTTCCCGGGCAAAACCTTCCACTAAGGGTTTCGGTTCGTGCCTCGGATCAAGAATTTCGTAGTAGTAATGCCTCTCGCGAGGATCCTGGGCATTCAGAGTACTTGCCAATCCAAGCAAGCAGAGCATAATTAGATTCGATTTCATTGATTATTGCTTTAATTTGAGTAACACTTGCATTACATTTATGCCACGCAAGTGTTGTTCAAGGGCATTATAAATACTATTTCAAAGTCTGCATAGGAATCAAGCGCACAGGTCCCAGCAAACCGCTTGGAACCGGTTCCCATTTGCCATAATTATCCTTTTTATAATGGATATTCACAATATTAGCATCCTTATAAATACGCCAGGGAACATCGCGCCGATCCATATCAGCAATACGGTTAGCGGGCAGATTGGTTACTTCCACCTCCAATGTATTCACGCCCGGACGAAGATACTTACCTACCAAACAACGATAAGGAACTGCAATAAGCGTAGCTACCGCCTGTCCGTTGATGCGTACACGGGCACTCTCACGAACATCTCCAAGGTCAAGCATCCACTCTCCGGCATCGGCAGGACTCTTCAGTGTAAACGTAGTGGTATAGCAGGCAGCTCCCATCGCATTCTTTGCACCTTCAGTAGGAATTTCCGTCCATGAGCCAAGAGATACACTGTCCGGAGTGGCAGCAACCGCAGGGTTTGCCTCTACAAAGTGGAATCCCCATTTACCGGCAAAAGAATAAGTTACCGGAGACGTCTTCATCACATCGTTCTGAACTACAGGCGTCCAGTATCCATATTCGGGTGCAGAAACTTCCTGATCCGCGAACGTCTTCAGGATAACAGATTCACCGGATGCCAATTGCAGGAACACTTCCGTCCTGCCGTTATTCTGGCGCAACCGTGCCTTACCGGAGGTTCCGTTCATCGGATTATAAAGCATTGCCGAACGTGCCTGCACGGCCAAAGGTATCCAGTTTTCGATATCTTCTGTTTTCAAAGCAGAGATGAAATAGTGATGTCCTTCAGGATGCGAGCGGCGAATGCCGCTTAATCCGAAAGTTGTTTTCATCTCTTCGGGAACAGCAGCAGTGGCAGCCAGCGTACGGGTATAGTCTGTTCCAAAGAGAATATTCCCCTTTCCTTCCCGATCCTTTATCTGTGCCAGCGCCTTATTGAACTCAGTACGGCGTCCTTCCAAAGCATTCAGCCCCGGCACATCCTCCGGATATTGCTCCAGAAAGACAATCGTAGCACCTTCATCTGCCAGACGAAGCAGTTTCTCCAGTACATCGGCAGGCATCAGGCGGACACCGGGAACTACCAGCGCTTTATAAGAGACACCGCCGGAAGTCAATATCTTGCCGTCCTGACACATGGCATTGCGGATGAAGTTATCAGAAATATAGTCCATATCATATCCCGCACTATAAATACGATGCACCGCCTCTATGAAACGTGGCGCACGTCTTGCCATCTTATGAATATCGAAAAGTAACAGACGTCCGTCCTGTTCATCCCACATATCGTATACAGGCAGATAAACCAGGAAGTCATTATCCGGTTGTCCCATTTGCAGGAAACTCTGGCAACGGGTGACATAATCGAAAAATACAGGGGCATCCCGCCAAATAGTATTCGTAGGACTCATATCAATGGAAGCATAGAACTTCCAACCCGGCCAGGCAGCCTCAGCGGGTGAATAAGTGGTTCCATGAAAATACATGTGATTCACACCCGAGATAAACATCAGGTCCATATCGGGCTTGCACTGCGAAAGTGAAGTGCGGAAGTGCTCTGTCAGCCAGGTGAATGTTTCCGAAGTAGTGAACGGTTTTCCGGCAATATGCGCTGCCGAAGAAGCATATTTCAGCATGGAAAGATCAGAGTCGTTGGGACGCGTCAGCGAGTCCTTACGCAAGCCTCGGATACCGAAGTCGGACAGTCCGAACCCCTCACATTCGGGTACGTCGACCGTCGCGTAAAGATCTATCAGATTACCGGGAGAACCATGTGCCTGGTTACGGGTGCGTGAACCATGTTTATGCGCCCAGTCCGTCCACTGGCGGGTGAAGTTCTCCTGAAGCAGTTCGGCAAGAGTTTCGCGGTAATCGGAGATAATGCGACGGGTAGTCTCTGTCCGGTCTTTCGAAAGGAAATCCGGAAGAAAGTGTTCCAGTTTATAGCCGCGACGACGGGCAAACTGCTCAAACAGGTCGTCTGTCCAGTCGGCACCGTAAACTTCATAAGAGTCATTGAAGAAATTATGCGGATACTCTGTTGGAGTTCCGGCAGAACCATCAGTCGCCTTTCCGGCAAAAGCCCGCTCAAACCGGTTCAGATAATTGGATACTGCTTTTGCCGAAAAGTGGTTCATCACATATCCTTCACCACCGGGAGCAGCACGCTTCACTTTCTGAAATGTTTTACCAACGAAAGCGGCAATCAGCCGCCACTCCCCTTTCGGGGCCTTCCATACCAGCCTTCCATCTTTCACTTGAGATGTCAGATCATAAAAAGGCACTGCTTTCCGCTCTTTCGAAGTAGAAGCGTCAGTCAGTACTCTGAAAGCCATCAGCTTACACAGTTTGGCATACGGACGTTGTTTTTCATCCGTCACTTCTATCTTTTCTTTCAGGCGTTCACCACCCTTCAGTGTATATTCTTCAATCAGCAATTTACAGGCAGCATCGTCTATACCCACCTCCGGGCCACCGAAAGGCCAGCCTGTACCTGTGTTCATATCAATCTTCATACCCAGGCGTGCAGCTTCACTTTCCGTATGGCGCAACATTTGCATCCACCCGGGAGTCAGGAACTGAATTTCGTTTGCGTCATTACCCTGCACCCCATAGATAGGAGTAACTTCCATCGTGCCCATCCCGGCTTTGGAATATGCTTCCAGATTGCGGGTCAGGTTAGCCGCATCTACCGCACTCCCCATCCACCACCAGCGAGCACCCGGTTTAGCTTCCGTAGTTACTTCGGGCCATGCGATATTTTGTGCGGAAAGGCTTCCTGCACAGAAGGAAGCAAAGATTATTGCCAATAAATTCTTTTTCATGATATATACTATTTATTCAGCTCCAGGCAGCCCATAATGAACGGTCCTGTTGCTTTCGCATCATTATCCCGCATCTTCTCACCGATATAATATTCGAAGCTGCCGTCGCGATACGGATGTCCACCCAAGCCACCCACCTGGCAGCAACGTGTCAGTGTCAGCGTACCATCCTGGCGTTCTACCATCAGTTTACTCTTCAATCCGTTGAAAGCCTTCTCAGCCACAGCACGATATTTCGGGTCAATATACCCTTTATTCACAGCTTTTGCATAAGCATACATGAATTGCGTGGTCACAGATGCTTCCGGGAAATTTCCTTTCCGCTTCGGCTGATCGAGTACCTGATACCACAAACCATTTTTGTCCTGATAAGCGGGCAACACCTCAGCCAGTCCCTGTATCCAGCCAATCATCCGGGCACGTCCTTCGTGATTTTCGGGAATAAAATCCAGCGCATCCACCATTGCCATGAACCACCATCCGATACTGCGTCCCCAGAAGTTGGGCGAATGTCCAGTTTCCGGATCTGCCCAACGCTGGCTCTTGCTTTCATCCCAGGCATGATGATAAAGCCCGGTTTTGGCATCATACGTATGTTTCTGGCAAAGCGTAAACTGCTTTACCGCCTCATCAATCCATTCGGGTTTGTTGAACTCCGCGCCATATTGCGCCATAAAAGGTGAAGCCATATACAGACCATCCAGCCAAATCTGATGCTGATAGATCAATTTATGCCAGTAGGCGCCTTCCAACGTGCGGGGATGATTCCGGAGTTGCTTAATGAGCGCATCCATAGCCGTTTTATATTTCTCCTTGCCCGTTTCACGATACAAATCGAACAAGACTTTACCGGAATTGATATAATCTATATTGTATGTTTCCACATGATACAAGTGGATTTCTCCTTTATCATTAATCAGTGAATCCGCCCATTGCTCCACATAGTCGAAATAACGGCGCTCTCCCGTCTTCTTCCACATTTGCAACATCGCACAGCAGCCTACACCCTGCGCATATCCAAAGAACAGACGCTTCCCATGATCCAGCTGATAGGCTTTCGGGAAACGTACCATTTCAGAATCGGCAAACCAACGGGCATACGAATCCGGCTCCCACGTATCTGTACGGAAAGGAGTAGCCGGGAATCCGGCTTTATTATAAAGATTCACACGGAAGAAATTGCAATATGCATAACGCACAGCTACCGGCACGGAAACCTGCGGAGCGGAAACTTCCAGTCTGCCTCCCTTGATTACGGCTGTAGCCGGATAAAAGCGGTGATCTTCACCGGCGATGATAAAGCCTTTCACCGGTTCATTGCCCGGAGTCATCAGTCCGTCATCAGCATAGTCAAAGCTCAGCACGGCTTTATTCCCTTCCACCTTCATAGTCTTGAACAACGGACCGGAATAAGGTACGTCCTTACCATATTGCTTTGCCAATGCCCAGGCTGCCAGGCGTTCACCCGTCACTGTTTTATTGCGGGGATGGATATCGAGCGAATCGCCCGCATCAGTGATAACTGCCATACCCACACTCTTGAGTCCGCTTTGCCAAGTCCGGAGTTGAGCTTCGCGGATAGTGGCCGGCTGTCCGTAGTGTGGAGCTATCTGCACAAAATAGAATGGCATATCCGGCTGCTTCCATTCCTTACGCCAACTGTTTATCATATTGGTGAATACCTGCTGGTATTTATCGGCACGGATAGAGTTTGACTCTCCCTGATACCAGATATTTCCTTTTATCGTATATCCCAGAATGGGATGTATCATACCATTCCACAATGTTGCGGGTACTTTACAATAGTTTTTCTGTTGCTTCACGCCTTCCAATGCAAAGTCTTTCAGCACATCGGCATAAAGCGGATTTTTCTTCATTACATCCAACTTTGTCCATGACTCCGCATGTGTTCCACCCCAAGTAGACTGAATCAACCCTACGGGCATCTTCAGCTCTTTATATAACTTACGTCCGAAGACAAAGCCCACAGCCGAGAAATCATACAGGTTCTTCGGATTGCAAACCAACCATTCCCCTTCACAGTCGTCCAACTCACCCTCGTGCGCCAACTGATGTTTCACATGGAACAGACGGATTTCCGGATAATCGGCATCCTTCAGTTCTTCCGCTTCATTCAGCATTCCGGTGTTCCACTTCACATCCGGATGGCGCGATACGGGGAACTCCATATTACTCTGTCCCGTACAAAGCCAGACTTCACCTATTAATACATTATTAATGGTAATCTCATTTTCACCGCTCACCGTAACGGACTGGTTGGTTGTTGCCTTCGGTGTCTTCAGTTTCACGGTCCATTTACCATTGGCCGCAGCCTTGGCAGTCACAGCTTTATCCAGCCATGATGCTTTAACCGTTACTTTTTCTCCGGGCGCAGCTTTTCCCCACACATTCACCTGTGTGTTTTGCTGCAATACCATGTTGTCTGAAAAAATAGCAGGAAGTGTCACCTTTGCTTCTGCCGTGAGAGAAGCAATCAAAACGAATACCAGAAAAATAGAAAATCCAAGAAGCTTTTTCATGTGCCTTTAATAGTTTATAGATTCACATAGATTATTTTATAGAACATGTCAATACCTGACGGCACAAAAATAGGGGTTTCCACCGAAACCCCTTCTTTATATTTTGATAGTTTTCTTATTGCTTTTGTCGTTTCACAAAAACAGAATTGATATTATCTATTCCTTTATCTTCAGCCAGCCCCAAATCGTTTTCTTTCGGGAGATGCTAAGTAAAGCAGCCCCCATCAAGCAACAGGCACAGCGTAACTCTTTATTGGAAAGTTTATTCAGATTATCAACAATACCGGGTAAAGGGTAGTTCTCTTTAAAAAAGGAAAATACATCGGCTGAGTTTTCTAAGTCGGTTTTCATCTGGCAAGTGCAAGTAAAAGGTTCATCCATCGTGTTATAAGTTTTAAAGGTTGATGTTGCCCCTATACCTCTATAATTAAAGTGGCATGGGAACTATTAACATATTATCCACTTTCGAGGCTCTGGTAAACCGGTAAGAAAATAATAAGCAATAGCCCCACGCCACAAAATATATATAACAAAGTTATATGCAATCCGGACGTGGAGACCTTCACTTATTATCCGCTCTTATTTAAAAATTTTCCAGATTTATAGAATAAGCCTACAAAAAGAAAACAAGAGCCAAATAAGTAAAAATAAACACGCTGTTTTATAGATATTTAAGCGTGTATGTTTCTTTTCAGTTGCTTTCATTGTTTTCGGTTTATTGGCTCTTATTCGGTACATTTTTGTTTCTTGTTTGTTCCTCAATTCGGATTATTATTCCTACCTTTGCAACAGAAATAACGAATAAAGGAATTGAATATGCCACGAGTGAAGAAGCCGACGAAAGTCAAAGAACCGATCCGTCTTCGGATGAAGCCGTTGAGCGACGGAAGCAAGAGTTTGTATCTCGATATTTACCGCGACGGAAAACGGACATATGAGTATCTCAAAATGTATATCATCCCGGAAACGGACAATAATGCCCGGAAACGGAATCAAGCCACAATGGATGCGGCCAATGCAATCAAATCGAAACGCATCATCGAACTGACTAATGGGGAAGCAGGTATCGAAAATAGGGAAAAGGTGTTCTTGCTCGATTGGATGAATACATATAAAGAGAATCAGGCAAAGCGAGGCAAAAAGGACGGAAACCAAATCGCAGTTACTATTCGCATCCTGAAAGACTATGCAGGAGAACGGATGACGATGGATCGAATCGACAAGGCATTCTGCCAAGACTACCTCGATTATCTGATGACGGAATATCGTCCCAAAGGGAAACGTGTGTCGAACTTTACGCTCCACACCTATTACCGTATACTGAACGGAGCTTTGAATGCTGCCGTTCGTGCGGAGATTATCAAAGTCAATCCGTTTACCAAAATCAATAATTCGGATAAGATTCGCCTGCCGGAGAGCAAACGGTCATATATGACTATCGAAGAAGTCCGGGCGTTGATTTCCACTCCGATGAATAATGAGGCGGTGAAGTCTGCTTATTTGTTTTCCTGTTTCTGCGGATTGCGCGTGAGCGATATTGTAGGATTGAAGTGGAAAGATGTATTCGTCGATAGAGGACAATATCGCTTGGCTGTATCCATGCAAAAGACCAAAGAACCGATTTACCTTCCTCTTTCGCCCGAAGCGTTGAAGTGGATGCCGGAACGGGGAGATAAGACAGCAGACGACCATGTGTTCGATTTGCCCAGTCCGTCGATGATGAACATACTCATCAAGCCTTGGGCGAAAGCTGCAGGAATCGACAAACGGTTTACATTTCACACCGCCCGCCATACTTTTGCCACGATGATGCTGACACTTGGAGCGGATCTCTATACCACCTCGAAGTTGCTCGGTCATGCCGATGTGAAGATGACGCAGGTGTACGCCAAAATCATCAATCAGAAAAAGGATGATGCTGTTAATTTGGTAAACGGATTGTTCGATTAGTCCGATGTAAATCGTAGCATTGTAAAGCGGTAAAAATCGAACTGTTTTTCATATCTGCATATAGGCGGATTATAAACAGATTTAGGTTTACTTTAATTCGGGTACGTATAGGAAAAAAACAAAGTAAACTTTTTATAAGAACATTATGGATATAAAATATATCAATTGTATTATCCATCAAGCAAACGATGGAAAAAATTTGATTGTGTCAATTATTTATGCGTATCGTATTATTTTGGACTGCTCATTTTCCGTGTCCGGCGTCCTTTATCTATTGCTATGCAAACTCCAGTGCTTTTAGGTTTAATGTTTGCAAAATCGTAATATAAATTAGCCATGTGGGAAATATATGCCCTATTATCAGCCCTATTCGATGCATTAACAGCGATTTCACCAAGATAGGAGTGAAAGATTGGGCAACGGAATCCCGTACCACTATCATGTTGTTGATGACATGGGTGGGTATCGTCATTTAAGCGGCCGCTTAAGTGAACCCCCAAAAAATAACAGATGCACCGACATTGATTTTTTCTGATGTTTTCCGATGTGGCTGCCGGAATGTTGAGTCTCTTCTATATTCAAAGACTGCCGCTCGGAGAGTCAGAGGATTCTGGTTGTGGCTGGAAGCATAGTAATGCTCTTAAAATGAAAACGTGGAAAACATAAGATGCCTTCGAACCATTACAAACATTACATGTAAGCTTTATTTCAGAAAAAATCGTTTTTTATTTTGAGAATAAAAATATTCACCCTACTTTTGTAGACCAATTAGTCTAATCGATGCTATAAAATTATTCGATATGAACGATACGCGAAATATTATTCTCCTTGCTGCCTTGCGCCTGTTCCTCCAAAAGGGGTATCGGGAAATCACCATGCAGGATATTCTGGATGCTTCGGGGCAGGCCAAAGGAACTTTCTATTATCACTTCAAGAACAAGGAAACCGTGTTCGAGGAAGCTGCCAGATACCTGATAGTAAACTATATGACGGTCAATCATAGCCGTTTGTCCTACGAATCGGTGAGAAGTTTTATCGATTCGCTGTTTCATGTACGGGAAAAAGCAGCCCGCAAAATGTCGGGACTGGGTGAAAAATTCAAAGTGCAAATATTGATCGGACAAGCCTCCATGCGCATTCCGGCACTTGGAAAGATGATTTCGGATCAGGAACAGAAAGAGCGCGAGGCGTGGGGAAAGGCTCTTGCTGCCGGCCGGGAACGAGGCGAGATAACAGCGAAATTGCCCGACGAAGAGCTTGTCGCATTGTTTATGGACGTATATGAAGGCGTAAGTTCTAAACAATTGAAAAGTCTTTGCAACATAGACACTTTGAAATACATCAAACGCGACTGGGAAAGTCTTTATGCGCTGATAACGCAATAATGCATATTAAAATAATCCTATCGTAGACTCGTCGAATCGTATTCGGCGAAAATTCGCATAGGGATAATTAGACCAAATAGTCTATAAACAGTTTAAATACAACAATATGAAACCAAGAAAAAAAACAATTCGCATTTGGCTATCCGTAGGGATGCTGTTCTTATCATTGGGTGCTTCTGCCCAAATATTTACGGGTAAGGTTGTAGACGATCAAGCCGTCCCCGTCGGCTATGCAACCGTTGCCTTGTACCATAAAGCCGATTCCTCTGTGGTTCAAGGAGGAATTACCGGAGAAGACGGTCGTTTTTCATTGAAAGCTGCCGATTCGGGAATATATACGGTACAAATATCGTTCGTTGGTTTTCAGACTTGTACACTCGAATCCGCGCCGTGCGATTTGGGAACAATCGTCTTGAAGCCGGATATTTTGGAATTGGGGGATGTGACCGTAATCGGCCATCGTCCAAAATACAAAGCCGTTGCGGGAGGTATCTCCACACAGGTGGAAAACAGCGTGCTCGGTAAAGCCGGAACCGCTAAAGACGTAATCGGGCATCTGGCAGGCGTCCGTAAAAAAATCGACGGCTCGTTCGAGGTCATCGGCAAAGGTGTCCCTGTCGTCTATATCAACAATCGGATGGTGCGCGACCAATCGGAACTCGAAAGGCTCCGGTCGGATGCTATCCAGAATATACAGCTCATTACCAATCCGGGACCGGAATACGATGCTTCTGTCGGAGCGGTATTGAAAATCAAGACAAAGAAAAATTCGGATGACGGTTTGGGAATCAATGTGAATTCATCGGTCGATTATGCCGATAAATTCAATACGTCCCAACAACTGGACATGAATTACCGACAAGGCGGCCTTTCGCTTTTCGGTTCGTTCCGTTACGACCTGACACATCCCCGCCAGACGGCTGTTACCGACATCGAAACCCGTGTTGATGAACGATGGATACAAGCTGCGACATCGGAAGACAAAGGTTCTAATCAAGGTTATTTCGGACAGATAGGAGCCAATTATGAAATCAATCCCCGACACTCGTTCGGAGGCATGTACGAACTGACTTCGATGCCGCGCTATAAAACCTCCAACCGAAATTTGACGGACATATTTGTCGATGACCGTATGTTCGACAGTTGGAATACCTCGGAAACAGCAATGCAAAAATCATCGACACATCACGTTAATGTCTACTATGCGGGAGAGGCCGGCAAGATGAAGATCGATTTCAACGCCGATGCGCTCTTGGGCGATGGCAACGGGAACAGCGAGGTGGCAGACCGAAGCCTGAATTACGAGGATTATTGCTTAGGAACGAGCGACAATTACACCAACCGTCTGTTTGCAGGAAAACTCGTGCTTTCCTATCCTGTGTGGAAAGGAACACTGTCGCTGGGATCGGAATATACCGACACGTACAGACGGTCGCAG
The DNA here is from genome assembly GCF_036416795.1 of Bacteroides sp. MSB163. NCBI lineage: Bacteria > Pseudomonadati > Bacteroidota > Bacteroidia > Bacteroidales > Bacteroidaceae > Bacteroides > Bacteroides maternus. Next base: position 651,998 of record NZ_CP143867.1, read on the forward strand.
TCGAGCGGATTCGGAGAAATCATCGCAGCCTCCGACGATAAGATAACCGACCGGAACGTGGCCGTATTCACGGGTTATGAAGCAGCTTTCGGACCGGTAAACGCCAATGCGGGGTTCCGCTATGAACACGTGACGTATGATTTTTATGAGAACGGGCTGTTTCAAGCCGACCGGAGCAAGGTGTACAACAATTTCTTCCCCTCCGTCTCACTGAATGCTGCCGTTGGCAGGACGCAGTTGTCGTTGGACTATCGTATTCAGACGATACGTCCCATGTACGAAATGCTGAACAGTGCGGTCGGTTACGGCAACCGTCTCACTTATCTGTGCGGAACTCCCGATCTGCAACCCACTTATATCCATTCGGTCAGCGTCGGGGCTGTCTGGCGAAACAACCTGCAAGTTCAGGTCGGCTACAACCACTACAAAGATGATATTTTTTTCGCATTCGAGCAGTTGGACACCGATCCGAAAATTACCGTCAATAAATTCCGAAACGAAAAATCACGCAATGAGTTAGTTTTTTCAGCCGCTTATGCCCCTACTTTCGGTGTGTGGCAGCCCAGATGGTCAGTTGCCGGCAACACACAATGGTTAGACATCGAATATCTTGGCAGGCCGAAAAACATGGACGGAACGATCTTTCGTTTGAGTTGGGAGAATGCCATTACACTGCCGGCAGGTTTTCTGCTTCGTATCGACGGCAGCTGGGACAGCGACGGTTATGTCCAAAACAGAAAGATGAAATCTTCCTGGTATATGAATGCCAGTCTCAACAAGGAGTTTGCAGGAGGCAGATGGAATATTCTGCTCGAAGGCAACGACCTGTTCCATACCATGCGGGACGCTTCTTATTTCTATGACAGAAAAACTTCGGAGTATCGGGCCAGCAAAGACAATACGCGTCAAATCAAATTAACTGTAAGCTATCGGTTCAACCACAAGGAGAACAAGTATAAAGGTACGGGAGCCGGCACAGAGGAAATGCAACGTTTATATTAAACCGAATATGCTTGGATTATGCTGAGGCGGAAAAACCCGATCTGCATTATATCTCAAAAACGCAATTTAATTAGGTTATAAAACAATGTCTCAAAATTTAATCAGGATATTAAGATTTCCATGCATTTATGAAATAGTTGAAATTTAGTCTCTTTGTTTTCAGTTAGTTTTAATTGACAATATATCATAATCAACAACTAATAAACTCAAATTTGTATGAAAGAACAAATTGAAAAGTCTTCTCTTTTTTTGAGGGGAAGCAACACCTGACCCACTTCGCTACAGAACAGGATGTAGCAGAAGAACTGTTTGAGTTACTCTCCGAGGCGAGAGAACTCTATCTTCAAAATGTGATTGTGGATGGCAAACGGTACAGCCGCTATGTGGATGACTTCATCAACAGTCACCGATACATCAACTGCGATAATGTAGTTTGTCGGAACTGTCACGAAATGAACATCCACATCGTCAAGGGACTGCTGACAGAATGCGCTCACTTTATCAAACCTCTTTTTACAGCATCAGATTTCTCATTCGAGAAATGTATGGAACTGCGAAGGCTGTATGACAGTTCGGAACCGTTGCCGACATCTGTCGTGCATCGTACTGATGTTTTAGTAAAAGCTCCGCCGCTTTCTTTCGGCTGCAACTTCACTCAAGAACAGATGACAGGTATTGTGTCTTGTGCCAATACTTATCATCTGTTTTGCGTTTCTACGCTCCGCATCGAGGATATGGAGGCTCTCTTTTCCTGCAAGGAGGGCTTTCATATACGAGTGAACAACATTCGTCGTGTGGCAATCCTGTTTGATGCACTTCTCGAAAACTCGCTCATCCAATCCCGCTGGCAGTCCGTTCTCGACAAAGGATGGTTCTTGCTATCGAAGGATGGCAGACGGTTTATTACCGCATCCAATCTTTCGTCAGCGTTGTCTGCTGTCAGAAAGGACATGACATCAGTTGCCTACGGAATAAAAAGAGTCATCAAGGAACTGAAAATATAAAGCGAGAATCGCTCACAAAAGGGGAAAGCACTATGTTTGGTCAATCCGTACATAGTGCTTTTGTTTGCCTTCTGAAACTAATTAGATTCGAATCTTTGGCTGTGAAAAAGCAAGAAAGAGGAAAGGACAGTCTGAATATCCAGTTCAGGAATTGAAAAGGTCGCCAAGCGGAACAGTTCGGTATGTTCTGAGTTTCAACTTTGCCATTTATGTGAAACAAATTGGCGTGTCTGTTGTCCACGAAATTCTTTTCGGGGGAGCCTAATACCCCGACAGTCTTACGATGTCAGGAACTTTGCCGCCTTATCTGCAAGCAGGGACGCAATCTGTGTCCAACTGATTAGTCTCTATTATGTGGAAAATAAAATTCACAAGCCTTTATTTGCCAATGTAAAATACAAAATCTCCTTATTGTTTAGACTGTATTTCTCACAAATTCTTTAATAATGCTAGTCTTCTACATTAGCTGTTGCCTCGCCCGTAAATTCTCTTTTAATATTTTACCGAGACTTTTTGCAAACTGTTTGTATGAATTCTTTTCTTTCTCTTTGTCGTCATCCGATAAAGAGCTGCTGTCAATTTCAGCGTGTACAAAACTGATAATACCATCGATTGCATCATCTACGGTTTTGCTGCTGATTTTGGATTTAAATCCCAATGCATTTATAACACATATGTTTACCAGTTCCAATATCTCTGGCGATTTAATAGCTGCCTTTATTCGCTCTGCCATTAGTTTTGCACTTTTATCTTGTGATTTTGACAAGACGTCAAGAAAGATATCGGCTAATGTTATTTCTCTATTCTCCATGATCTTTAAATTACAAGCTTTCCAGCAGTTCTATCATTTTATAGATGGTAGTTGACGGATTATTATATGTCTCCAACACCTTGGCTCTTGCCGTTGCTTCTGATGTCTTGTCGGACAGCTGCTGTTTCTCATTCAATGCCAAAGTTCCCTTTACATAGTGTTCAAGATGTCTTTTTAGTTTCTTGATGCAGGCGTTTTGAGTTAGTTCAGCATGACACTCCTCAAAGTGCAGCAAATACCACAACTCAATACATGGATTTGACACCAGCATTACCGCATCCGGAATACTTTGCAGGTGTACTAACATGCCGTCCACATCAAGGTCATACATTAGAAATGTTTTATCATTTTTGGTCACAATATATTCCCGCTTGCAATTCTCTATATACCGAACGGATATGTTCGAATCGCTCTTTCTTGGGATAATCTGAATAGGCGCACGGTATTGTGAACGGAGGTGACTGATATAGGCAACCTCAGACTCTCCTTCACAGAAAACAAAGAAGTTCGGCTTCATTGTTTTGCCTTTGGATTTTCTTATTTGTCGTCCCATATCAGTGTCTATTTTATAAAACTATCCGCCTGTTCGTCAATATACGGGATGGCATCGAAACGACCTTGCAGATATGCCTTCTCTGCATCCAGTCCGTCGCGGAAATCTTTGTAATCAAACAGCGAATACAAATCCGAGGACCCGTCATCCCGTTTGTTGACAAAATACACCTGATCCTTACGCAGCTTGTTGGTATTAAGCAGGTATGTATTATGCGTCGTATATATCAGCTGCGCCGATTCGCTTTTATTGAACAAACCGATGATATACTCTACCAGTTTTATATGCAGCTGCGTCTCAATTTCATCTATCAACAAGATTTTATTATTCTTAACGATATCAAGAATCGTCAGCATCATTTCAAAAAGACGCAACGTTCCGGATGACTCTTCTGCAAAAAAATTGAAAGGAACATCCGGATTATTTCTGTGATAGGTCGTAATGATCAGCTGTGGTTTCTGAATATCTTCTACCGACAATATTTGATTGTCTGCAGGGTCAATCACTGCAGTCGAAAATACTTTATTCTCGTGCCGGCTGTCGATTTTGACAATATCGCTGTCGGCAATTCGCAGTACATTGAGGAATTGTTCTTTATTTTCATTCAGCAACCGTTCAATGGAAAAGGTATTATACCCTATATAATTTAGAATAAAACGCTCATTGAAATATCGAAAAACATCTTTTGCAACATCTCGGTCCATCTGGCTGGCACGCGACACGAAAAGCGTTTTCTTGGACGTATTGGCAGCAACATCCATAGGACGGCGAATTGTCGAACGGAATTCATAAATATCCTTTTTGTCGGGTCCCTTTGTCTCATCACGAGAAAATACCAGTGAACGACGGCCATTCGGATAATAATAAAGAACCTCTTTTAGTATCTCAACTTTATTGAGTTCAAAAGAATATTCATATTCGATACCTTCAAGAAGAAAGCGAATGAAGAATGTGCTTGGCTTGCCAATGCCCCCGAATTTGAACGGAGTAAAGGCAAATATCGTATTCTCGTTGTAATTGTGAGATGAGAATATCATTCCCACACAAGCGCGAATAGCCTTGATAAGGCTGCTTTTTCCTGACGCATTTGCACCATAAATGGCAACAGTTTTAAGCAGCCGTTCATCACCGCATACAAATGTATTTTCTTCAAGCTCCTTTGCCTTTTTGGTCTGTATGCTTGCTGCCTGCATATCCAGCACCACTTCATCTTTAATTGAAAAGAAGTTGCTCAAACGAATTTCAAGTACCATTTTATCTTCTGAATTTGTAATTATCTTGCAAAGATAGTAAATTAAATGACGAAAATCATAATTTGGATAACTTTTTTATGGATTAAAGGCTGCCTGCATAAAGTATTGTTATATAGGGATCATTCAATAACCCAAAGAATGAGTTTCTAAATCTGTGTGTCCATTCACTGCTTGCAACTCATAAATCTTTGAACTAGCTAACGCAATTTGACACACTTACAATGATTTAACTTTATCTGCCATTTGATGGTCGATGCACGCTTGTCCGCCACACAGCCCTAATATCGGGGAATATGGAACTATCAGTAGAGACTGAATAAATTTGCCTGCCACTGGAAAATGTTTTTCATCTGCTCAATCGCGTCTGGAGAGAAAAACGATCGGATTGCAGTTTAGAAAAGGAAGTTGCAGCGAAAAGAGAAAATACGCAGTGGACTTTCTTCTCTTTTCGCTGTATATTTTATGAATAGTCAGATGGTGTATGCGTTGAAAATTCAGTTTAGTTTGTGCATTAGCCTTATATATGCTAAATCAAAGTAAACTATATTTAGATAGGCATATTTGCCTTTCCATATGCCTATGGTTTTATAGAAACAACCACTTTTGTGGAAAATACAAGTTTCAATGAAGATGTAAGGCAGAGACCACACACAGCCCGTCTTTTTTCTTTTGGCTGCAACGATTCATGGATGAGCCATCGAACGATATTCTTCGGATGAGAGGTCGATAGTCGGAAAACTACTTTAAGAGGCATTTTGGATGCGACCAAGTGCAAGAGATGAAACTAAGTGAAATGTGAAAAGCACAGAATCGCTTAAATTATTGATTTTGTTCCTGTCTTGTTTCCTTAATGAGATATACACAAATCTATTGTGTTGATATACAGCATATAGTGTATATGTCTTACAACATTTACCAGATTTCCGAAAGTACGAATAATAAAATGATCTCCAAATCACAAAACACATCTCTTCACTACTGAAGAAATATGCAACAAAGATATACAAAATATCGGAATAGACATCATAAGATACGGCAATTATCATTTAGCTCATTATGATAGAGCAAACAACTCACCAACATTTTAGAAATAATGTTCCCGACCGGAATAACGCGATCTAAGTATTGTAGAACAGTATGCTAAAGATAGTTAATGCACCCTATTCATCCATCAATACTTCAAAAAGATATTCACTATATTTGCAAAATAATTATGGTCTTATTATAGGTTGCATATACATTTTTAACATGTCAACTTCCACTCATAATCCAAAAGCATTAGTTATCGAGAAACCCTCTAAAGCTCTCGTTGACTTTATGAACAAGCTGAGAGATAGAAAGATGTCTCAGTTAGAAAAGTTACGCAATAAAAAAGACTGCACGATTCAAGTTAATGTATAGCGTAAATAGATATTTCAATATCTATAAATTCTGGTTTCCAGGACGAATTCCACATCATATTATCTCCATTTGAAAACAGCATAATCCCTGATGAAATAAGATCCCTTTTAGGAGAAAGTATAGAAATAGCCGATAATTGAGAAGTAAACTATTCTCTCGCATGTTTGATAAATACATTACATCAAATAAAATAAAAACATTATCCACGCTCCTTTACCAGCAAAGAAAAAAACAAAGCGATGCGAACTATCAATCTGACAAATTGATAATCCTACTGTACGAGAATGCTTTCTTTCAAGCCACACGAGAAGGCTGAATAGAAAATCGCAAGGATTTCGTTTTATGGAACCACATACAAACACCTATTTATCTCGTAAAGAAACAATGTGAATACCCTACACCTCCTCATGCATCAAAACGATTTCAATTCAAGCCAAACAGCAGCAAAAAGCAAAAATGCAGATGATCAAACTTAGCGTTCAACCAGAGTAGAATAAGCAGATTTTAAATGAAGGCTACACCCTTTCGTACAAATAGTATCACCCTTTTAACAAGATAGCTACACCCTTTAGGGTAAAAGGTGTAGCCATCCTGCAAATTACATCATTAGTTTTGGGCAAATGTATCATCTATTCGGAGCAAACAGACCATGCATTTGCCTTAAACAAATGATCCATTTCAAGGAAAAAGAAGATTCATCACGCTGGAAGAAGAGTTCCGCCTCAAACGTCTGTTAGCAAAACCCACCAAACAGCATCCTTAAGTTCATAAAAAGAACATTTCACCATCATTTAGACAATAATATATAAACAAGAAGTTGAAAGGCACAACCCTAAGCCGGATCGTACCTCAACCGTGTCTGAGCCGTACTTGCTCCGTACCTTCTCCGGTCAGAAGTACCTCTGGACGGAGAAGGTACGGACTTGATACGAAGCAAGTGCATCTCGGGTACTACTTACTCCACCTTCAATCCCCTCGTCTTATTTGCATATATTCTCCGATTTATGCATAAAACATAGTATTCATAGTATAAAAAGTACAAAATTTCTCTCATTAATGCATATTCTTTCCAAAATTATCGCTACTTTTGCGTCATTCTTAGAATAATTATACAGAACAATGAAGAAAAAAGCCAATCGGTTAGACGCTATCAAGATGATTATCTCAAGCAAGGACGTCAGTTCTCAAGAAGAACTGCTGCAAGCTCTGAGCAAAGAAGGCTTTGAACTGACACAAGCCACTCTCTCCCGCGACTTGAAACAACTGAAAGTTGCCAAAGCGGCAAACATGAACGGGAAATACGTATATGTATTGCCCAACAACATCATGTACAAACGTTCCAATGACCAGAGTGCCAGCGAAATGCTGATGACCAGCGGATTCGTGTCCCTGCAATTCTCCGGTAACATTGCCGTTATCCGTACACGACCGGGTTATGCCAGCAGTATGGCCTACGACATCGACAACCGTGAATGTCCCGCCATTCTGGGCACTATTGCCGGAGACGACACCATCATGCTGGTAGTGCATGAAGCCGCTTCGCATGGCGAAGTACGCGAATTTCTGTCGCAAATCATCCCTAACATAGAATAAATGAAGAACTAAAAATGAAGAATGAAGAATTACCATGCGGCATACTTGCATAGCGCAGCAAAATTCTTCATTCTTCATTCTAAAATTATTAATTAAATACGAAATGGATACCAAAAAAGTGGACGTGATGGTGGCTGACGCCTCTCACGAAGTTTATGTGGATAAGATTTTGGATACCATCAGAGAAGCGGCCAAAGTACGTGGAACGGGCATCGCAGAACGCACACACGAATATGTGGCGACAAAAATGAAAGAAGGAAAAGCCATCATCGCCCTGTGCGGAGACGTGTTTGCAGGCTTCAGCTACATCGAGAGTTGGGGAAACAAACAATACGTTGCGACTTCCGGTTTGATTGTGCATCCCGACTTTCGCGGTATAGGATTGGCTAAGCGTATCAAAATGGCATCTTTCCGCCTGGCACGCTTGCGATGGCCCAACGCCAAAGTATTCAGTCTCACCAGCGGAGCCGCCGTCATGAAAATGAATACGGAACTGGGATACGTCCCCGTTACTTTCAATGAACTGACTGATGACGAATCCTTCTGGAAAGGCTGTGAAGGCTGCATCAACCATGATATATTAGTAGCCAAGAACCGCAAATTCTGCATCTGCACCGCAATGCTCTACGACCCGGCTCTGCATGAAGATGATAAAATATAAATAAATGAAGAGTGATGAATGAAGAATTGCTATGCAGCATGATAGTACCGCTTGATTCTTAATTCATCATTCTTAATTCTTAATTCAAAAGTTATGGAAGAAAAGAAAAAAGTAGTAGTCGCATTCAGCGGCGGTCTTGATACTTCATTTACGGTAATGTACCTTGCCAAGGAAAAAGGGTATGAAGTATATGCAGCTTGTGCAAACACCGGTGGTTTCAGCCCCGAACAACTGAAAACAAACGAGGAAAACGCCTATAAACTGGGCGCAAAAGAATATGTCACTATCGACGTGACGCAGGAATATTACGAAAAGAGCTTGAAATACATGGTATTTGGTAACGTGCTGCGTAATGGTACCTATCCTATTTCCGTAAGCTCCGAGCGTATTTTCCAGGCACTTGCCATCGCACGCTATGCCAACGAGATCGGTGCGGACGCTATCGCTCATGGTTCTACCGGTGCAGGCAACGACCAGATTCGTTTTGACATGACATTCCTTGTATTGGCTCCGGGCGTGGAAATCATCACACTTACCCGTGATATGGCGTTGAGCCGTCAGGAAGAAATCGATTATCTGAACAAACATGGTTTCTCGGCAGACTTCACCAAACTGAAATACTCTTATAATGTAGGTTTGTGGGGTACCTCTATCTGCGGTGGTGAGATTCTGGATTCCGCACAAGGATTACCCGAAAGCGCTTATCTGAAACACTGTGTAAAGGAAGGCAGCGAACAACTCCGTCTTACTTTCGAAAAAGGTGAGTTGAAAGCTGTGAATGATGAGAAATTTGATGATCCCATCAAAGCCATTCAGAAAGTAGAAGAAATCGGCGCCGCTTACGGCATTGGTCGTGACATGCATGTGGGTGATACAATTATCGGTATCAAAGGCCGCGTAGGTTTCGAAGCTGCCGCTCCGATGCTGATTATCGGTGCACATAAATTCCTGGAAAAATATACACTGAGTAAATGGCAGCAATACTGGAAAGATCAGGTTGCCAATTGGTACGGTATGTTCCTGCACGAAAGCCAGTATCTGGAACCGGTAATGCGCGACATCGAAGCCATGCTACAGGAAAGCCAGCGTAACGTAAACGGTACGGCTATTCTGGAACTTCGCCCATTATCTTTCTCTACGGTAGGTGTAGAATCAGAAGACGATCTTGTGAAAACGAAGTTCGGTGAATATGGTGAAATGCAAAAAGGCTGGACGGCAGAAGATGCGAAAGGTTTCATCAAGGTTACTTCTACTCCACTGAGAGTATATTATAACAATCATAAAGACGAAGAAATTTAATGAAATGAAGAACTAAAAATGAAGAATGAAGAATTGCCATGCGGCATACTTGCACAGCGCAGCAAAATTCTTCATTCATCATTCTTCATTAAAAAAAGAATTTATGGATAATAATAACAAAAAACTTACCCGCTCACGCAGCGACAGAATGCTTGCCGGTGTCTGCGGAGGATTGGCCGCTTATTTCGGACTCGACCCTTCACTTGTACGTATCGGCTATGCGTTATTGACGTTTTTTACCGTATTTGCCGGTATCCCCGTATACCTTATAATGTGGCTTATTGTTCCCGAGGAAAAGAACTTGTATAACAGATAAAAGAATATAGTATAAACTAACATGATTAAAGTAGGAATCATCGGCGGAGCCGGATATACGGCAGGTGAATTAATTCGTTTGCTGATCAATCATCCGGAAGCGGAAATCGTATTCATCAACAGCTCAAGTAACGCCGGAAACAAAATTACCGACGTACATGAAGGATTGTACGGCGAAACGGACCTTGTCTTCACCGACGAGTTACCTCTGGACGAAATTGACGTGTTATTCTTCTGTACCGCCCATGGCGACACGAAGAAGTTCATGGAGAGTCACAACCTTCCCGAGGAGTTGAAGATTATCGACCTTTCTATGGACTACCGCATCGCTTCTCCGGAACATGACTTTATCTACGGTTTGCCGGAATTGAACCGCCGCGCTACCTGCAAAGCAAAACATGTGGCTAATCCGGGCTGCTTTGCCACTTGTATCCAATTGGGATTGCTCCCCCTTGCCAAACATCTGATGCTGAACAATGACATCATGGTGAATGCCATTACCGGTTCCACCGGAGCAGGTGTAAAACCGGGATCAACCAGTCACTTCAGTTGGCGCAACAACAACATGAGCGTTTACAAAGCATTCGATCACCAGCATGTACCCGAAATCAAGCAATCCCTGAAGCAATTGCAGAACAGTTTTGATGCGGATATTGACTTTATCCCTTACCGCGGTGATTTCGCACGTGGTATTTTTGCTACCATCGTAGTAAAAACTAAAATTGCACTGGATGAAATAGTCCGTATGTACGAAGAATATTATGCCAAAGACTCTTTCGTGCATATCGTAGAAAAGAACATCGACCTGAAACAAGTAGTGAACACCAACAAATGTCTTCTGCATTTGGAAAAGCACGGTGATAAGCTACTTATCATCTCCTGCATCGATAACCTGCTGAAAGGTGCCAGTGGTCAGGCGGTACACAACATGAATCTGATGTTCAATTTAGAAGAAACCGTCGGCTTACGATTGAAGCCCAGCGCCTTCTAAGTAATTTGTATTTTGTAATTTAGAATTAAAGAAATGAACTTATTCGACGTATATCCCCTTTTTGACATCAACATTGTCAAGGGAAAAGGCTGCCACGTGTGGGACGAGAACGGTACTGAGTACCTCGATCTCTACGGCGGACATGCTGTTATCTCCATCGGTCATGCACATCCGCATTACGTGGAGATGATCAGCAACCAAGTTGCCACGTTGGGATTTTATTCCAACTCTGTGATTAACAAGCTACAGGAACAGGTTGCTGAACGTCTGGGAAAAGCATGTGGTTATGATGACTACTCCTTATTCCTGATTAACAGCGGTGCAGAAGCCAACGAAAATGCTTTGAAACTCGCTTCGTTCTACAACGGACGTACACGTGTGGTTTCCTTCAACAAGGCATTCCACGGACGTACTTCACTTGCCGTGGAAGTGACTAATAATCCCAAAATCATAGCTCCTATTAATGACTGCGGACATGTCACTTACCTTCCGCTGAACGATATTGAAGCTATGAAAAACGAACTGGCAAAAGATGATGTTTGCGCAGTGATTATCGAAGGAATTCAAGGTGTGGGCGGTATTCAATTGCCGACAGATGAATTCATGCAGGCTTTGCGTGAAGCTTGTACAGCTCATAATACGATATTGGTTCTGGACGAAATTCAAAGCGGTTATGGCCGCAGCGGTAAGTTCTTCGCTCATCAATACAACGGTATCAAAGCAGATATTATCACTGTAGCCAAAGGCATCGGTAACGGTTTCCCAATGGCTGGTGTACTTATCAGTCCGATGTTCACTCCGGTTTACGGACAGTTGGGCACTACTTTCGGCGGTAATCATCTGGCATGCAGCGCAGCGCTTGCTGTCTTGGACGTAATAGGTCAGGAGAATCTGATTGAAAATGCAGCCAAGGTAGGTGAGTATCTGATGACGGAGTTGAAGAAGTTCCCGCAGATCAAAGAAGTGCGCGGACGTGGTCTGATGATCGGTCTTGAATTTGAAGAACCGATAAAGGAACTTCGTCTGAAACTGTTAAAAGAGCAACATGTATTTACCGGTGTCAGCGGTACAAATGTACTCCGCCTGCTTCCACCCCTCTGCCTCAGCATGGAAGAAGCCAATCTCTTCCTCGAACGTTTCAGAAAAGCATTAGCATAAGGCACTCTCACCATCTTGCTACCCGCAAGACATACAGATTAATAATCAGCAAAAGAAAATGCAACCCTGTCTATGAGTATTTTTCACCGACAGGGTTGTCCATTTTCCAACTTCTTCAACTATCATACCTTTGATATGCACTCGGATTCTTTATTTCTGATTGCCATTATATCTTCGCAAGTTATAAATTTTATGTTCATGTTCTTCACATACAAGTATTATCTCACCTTTGGAATTGATAAAATAGCCAATATTTGAACTTCCGTCTAATTTCACAAATGCCATACCATCACTGCGAAAGTTACCAACAGCAGCATAGTCACCACACACCTTATTGCCTTTATAGTCTATATAAAACCATTTATGGCCATCTTCAGTAACAGCAGCCAGTCCAAAGCTAAAACTTCTGGTAGATAAATACTTGCATGGAACAACCATTTTGGCATTTTCTGAAGTTATATTATAAAATCCATATTTACCATCTTTCTTCACCCAACAATAATTCAAATCCAAAGAATTCACCAATACAGATCTTGATCTGGTATAATTCTCATAAATAAAAGGGACTTTCACAATGCCGTCATGATTCATAAAACCCCACCCTTCTCCTTGCTTAACAGGTGTCAGCAATTGCCCTTTCGAATCCCACATTCCAATATAGTCATATATATCAGAGACCATTTTCCCAGACTTATTTATCAAGAAAGCTTCTTTCATCTTATCCTCCTTTTCATTGAAAACCGAAGCCACACCATTTACAAAAGACGATGCTTCGTCAAATTTAAAGGGGATTACAACCTTTCCCTTAATATCAATATAGCCAAATTTTCCATTCAGCTTAACACAAGCCAATCCTTCAGAAAAAGGAAAGGCAAAAGTATATTGAGGCGGTATTTCTATTTCTCCATCCTTACGCATAAACCCATATTTATCCCCCTCTTTATATTTCATGAGCCCATGATTAAAAGGAGCTTCTTCCGAATCTGATGAGAATTTTGTCATAGATAGTTTTTGCATAAGTCCATTCAAGAGTTCATAATCTGAATCTTGTACTCCGGTATTTCTTTTAAAATACATCTTCTTTGCCCAAAATTGTGCCATATAATGCGTAGCTCGTCCTCCATACTCTTCGCATCCTTGACGCAAAAACAACATATTCGCTAACGCATATTGAGAATTCATATCATCACGAATAGCACTCTGCTCAAACAACAAAAGAGCCGATTTATACTTCTTCTCTTTATAACACCGACTGGCAACTTCATTAAGTTTTGAAGGACTGTAACCCAAGGAATGTTTCAACAAGAACTCAATATCTTTATCATTAGTGTCAAATTCTGCTTTTTCAATATATGCGATTTCTTCTTTTTCAAGATTCAACCGAATCACATTTTTAATCTTTATATTCTTGCCACCGCCTTCAATACGCTTATTTACATAGACAAATACATTATCGTACTCATAATTATCCGTATAAGTAGGAACAGACACTGGATGACAAATAATTGAGTCATAGCTAATCTTGAAAGTATAGCTGTTCTTATCTTCCAGAATACCAAATTGCAATAAATAATCATCAATATTGCAAGCTGTGGATTTATTCAGAATATCTTTAAATGAATACAAATCATTATAAACCGGAGTTTGGAATTTATTCTCACACATCATAATAATATCCGTTCGCAATTCTGCCGCTTCTGCTCCCATCGGATGATTTGCATAGCGGGCTAACATTTTGAAATAGCGTTCAACACACGTTTCTGCTTTTTCTCTTTGTTCAATAGTTAATTCATTCTGCGCCATCAACACGTTCGTCAATAGCAGACAGGCTATAAAGATTAAATATTTCCTCATAACTACCTTATCTATATAATTCCTTACTACAGTTATTTCTCTTATTTCCGTCTACCCGTTTAAAAGACGAAATCAGCCATCCTGTGTTATTCCCCTCACGTTCAACACGCTCCACAGTAAACGTATATCCCGGAACTTGCAATAGATGAAATTTCGTTTTTTCTACAACATCCAATGTGAACTGTCCGGAATAAATTAGAGCATAAAAGACAGACAAAGCGTCCGGCAAATAATTCTTTTCTGAATAATTCAGAATATTCTCATTACCTATTGCTGCTATTTTAGATAGGTCAATAAAACCCACTTCATGATTATCCGGTTGAATATCTAACCCATGATTTCGTTTCAATGGCTCCAAATCCAGGATTTTACCTTTTGCACCGACAATCACCCAGCGATATACATATACTTCCACTCGCTCGGGCTTTAAAAGCAAAGTTATTTTTTCTTCTTTGCCCTTATAGTGGCAATGGCATAATACCTCAGCCGTCCACGTAGAATCTGTATAATGTAAAGAAATAGAATCCTTAACAGCAGCCTCTATAAACTCAAAAGCCGCATTTTTCATAGAATCCGAGGTATTTAGGAACAGTTCACTGTCAAAAAGATACAGCATATTTGTACGCCGTATCAAAGAATCTTCCAAAGCCAGAGGGATACTCTCCATTCCATTAAAACGTTTCATAAATTCATCCATCTGTTTTACACGATAACGAAATGTTTCATTGAAAGACTGGTTATTCATCAATTGCCCATACGTCATATACAGACAACCAAACAAGATACAAATTGATAATGCGATTTTTCGTCTCATACACTTTTTATTAATAGGTATCCAATACTTCACTGTCGCCTAACAATATCACATATTGATTGCCAACGCTCGTGATTTCTTGCTGAAGATATACATTAATTGTCTTTTCCGTGATGTCTTCATAAATCACTTTTTCATCCCTCATTCCTACAAATTTCTGCTTGATTGTCACCGCAGCTTTGTATAAGCCATCTCTGACTTTGTAGAAATCAGAGACATAGCATACGTCAGCTTGGGTTATCTGTACTTCTGAGTAACTTAGATTAGTCAAGTTCCTCAGATAAGTCTTTGTCTGTATCCATTTCTTTGTATTACGCGCTTTTGAAGAAACTTGAGTACGTACAGCAGGCTGAATATTATTATAAATATCCTGATAATTATTTCCCTCTCCCATAAATAGTTTTAATGCCTGCTTCATATAAACCGCCTTCGTAGCATTATCATTCTTCTTGCTCCCGATGAACGACAAGTACATCTGATAAGTATTAATTCGATTTCGCACCTCCTCTTTAAACATTTCCAAATCTTCTTCCGATAAATCATTGGTTTGTGCATACCCCATCGAAACGCACATCTGAAAGATTGCAACGATAGTAACTAATATAATCTTTTTCATAATCGTATAAAATCTATTTCTTATAAACCTCATTAATTCTCAAGGAAGTAATCTTCCCATTATTGTCTTGAGTGAAAGATAGTACATTGAAATTTATCAAATAATATTCTGTACTCAACCTTTCCAAAAAGTTTCTGGCTGTCTCTCTTGCTACAATGGTTTTACAGTTCCTACCCAGTATTTCTACAATAGCATTTGCATTAGAAAAATACTTGTTTAGAATAGGGGTGACCATTGCGATACGTTGAGGGGCAGCTATATTCGTATCTATTAACTGCCGCAATCCTTCCAATACCTGATTCTGTGTATTTGCCGACACATCCGCTCCATGAATCACCGTTGTATTGGTCGATTCATCTACTACAGACTCATTTGCCGACACACTCGTTTGGGACACGACTGCATCAGACACAGAAACGTCAAAGACTGGATGCTGCTTGTTTCCGGACAACTCAATGGTGGCATCCCGAGTAACCTCCAATATATTATTCCAATCTGAAATATTTTGCTTATTAGCTTCAGCCATAACAGTCAAGTAACCATACGTCAGAAATCCGCCAATCTTTAAATTGCATGCTGATGTTTCACCCGCTTTACTACTTGTGATAATCATGGCACCTGATTTCTTCATAAACAAATCTTCATAATTCGTTTCAACCTTTCTATTTATACAGGGGGCACTTTTACTTAATTCCAGTTTGGGTGAAAGATTTTCACTGTAAGAATTGCAGCAATCCGTTATCATGATACAAAGTCTCGGGCATTTTCTCTTAATAACATTGAACGTACCTTCTGCTGAAATAAGTTCATTCTCATAATGGGCACCCAAACTCATTTGAGGATATTTTGAAGTATCATGCAAAGAACGGGCACCATGACCACTATAATAAAGAAAAACCACATCATCTTTTCCACATTGAAGACGACTCAAAACATTGCGTAAATTCTGAGGCGAACAGCGATTAGCAACATTAACATCATATTCAAATGAAATTTTATTTTGCAAAGCTGCTTGAGCCTCTGCAAGCATACAACTTATCCGTTCGATATCCAACTTCACAGTATTACCTATAGATTCATCATTAGTGTCACCGAAAAGAATAGCATGAAATGTCTGTGCTCTGAGCGGAATATTAACTAGAACCAAACATAAGATTAATAAAAAAACATTTTTCTGTAGTTTCATAATCATGGGAGCTTTAAAAGAGTTTTTAAATATTCATTGTCAGGAAGAAGTCCTAAAGCGAATTTCACTAAATAGCGGGCATGTACATACTGCTGTCGACAATAGACCTTATCATCTTTCACAAAAGCTAATTGATTACCATTAAATGCTACAAGCAAGTACAGCTCCTCCTTATTTTCATCGACAAATTTTATCGCTATATTAGGTTCAAAAGGAGTTTTAACTATACTCCCACTCAGATCATAATTCAAGATATCTTGCAAAAAAAACTGTAGGATAGAATAATAGGATGCAGCAAGCTCACCAATTTTATAATCTATGGCGTACTGGGCAATCAATGTATCCTGTTCTGCTTTTTGGGGACGCATCTTATACCCTATCACTTCTGTTGGACTGTAAACAAACTGACATATTGTGTCACCTAATAAGACTACAACTTGACTGTCTGGAACGATTGAGTGATTATCTATCTTCCGTGGAATATTCTGACTACTTCTACAAGAAGCACAACAAAAAATGAACGCTGTAATAGACAGAAGAAGGATATATTTAGTTCTCATCTTTTTATATTTTTAAATGGATATTCTCGATATTAGGTGGTTATTCCACCTGTAAAATGCAAGTATTCTGTAGAAAGATGTCTATGTTTTCATTATGTTTCAAGTGCGTCTTCTCCAATTCCTCCTAAGACTGCTAAGCTTATTATACAACGAAACGTGGAACTGCATACTTTCATCTGTAGCCGAAGGTCCTAGGAAAACCCAACTACACAGACGACAGACAGCAATCCCACGCATAAGCGAGAGAACCACTGCACCAACATCTTGTGTAGTTTTGAAAATTTCCTAGGTTTTCGACTACAAGATGAAGCACAACGCTTCTTATTTTTTATCTAACAAATAAATCAGAATGCAACGCTTTCCATTCTCAACAAGCACAAAATTACAAAAAAGGTTTATATTAAAAAGGAAAAATTGATAAAAAATGTATCCGTAATTTACAATCCACAATATCTGTCATATCAAAAGGATTTAGCTATTTGTCCTGATAGGAATTCATTTCTTTTTCAGACATAATCTATCATCTTTAGTTGAACTAATATACTCATTATCTTCTATATTAAACAAATAAAGCTTGCATTTTGCAGAGTATTCAGCAAAAAACGTTTAAACTGTTTCATATATCGACTAAAAAATATCTACCTTTGCCCATCGACAACCCTTTTAATAACAGAATGATATGAGAACAGCAATTATCGGAGCAGGAAACATGGGCGGCTCTATAGCCCGTGGATTGGCAAAGGGAAGTATTATCCCCGCCTCGGATATCATAGTGTCTAATCCCTCACAAGGAAAGTTGGATGAACTGCAAGCGGAGTTTCCTGCTTTACAAATCACCCATGACAATCAGGAAGCCATCATCGGCGCCGAATTCATCATACTCGCTGTAAAACCGTGGCTTATCAAAGGTGTGCTGCGCGAACTGAAACTGAAAAGCAAACAAATTATCATTTCTGTTGCTGCAGGCATCAACTTTGAAGAGCTGGCTCACTACGTACCCGAACCGGAAATGACCATGTTCCGCATTATTCCTAACACCGCCATCAGCGAGATGGAAAGTATGACACTGATTGCCAGTCGTAATGCGACCAAAGAACAAGAACAACTGATGCTGGATATTTTCAATCAGATGGGACTTGCCATGCTGATTCCCGAGGAAAAATTCGCAGCCTGCACTTCCATGGCTTCCTGCGGAATCGCTTATGTGTTAAAATACATCCAGGCTGCCATGCAAGCCGGTATAGAAATGGGTGTTTATCCCAAAGATGCTATGAGAATGGTGGCTCAATCCGTAAAGGGAGCAGCCGAACTGATACTGAATAATGATACGCATCCCAGCGTAGAAATCGATAAAGTATGTACCCCCGGCGGTATTACCATCAAAGGTATCAATGAACTGGAACATGACGGCTATACATCCGCCATCATCAATGCTATCAAAGCGAGTAAGCAATAAGACTAACAATTAATTCATTAAATAAACAACCACATGGACGAACAAATTAAGCAAATAGCAGAACGCCTTCGCGGGCTTCGTGATGTACTGGAGCTGACCGCTGAAGACATTGCCCGTGAATGTGACATCTCCGCTGAAGAATACCGCCTCGCAGAGTCTGGAGAATTTGATATTTCTGTCAGCATGCTGCAAAAGATTGCACGCAGATACGGAGTCTCATTAGATGCACTGATGTTTGGCGAAGAACCGAAAATGAGTTCTTACTTCCTTACCCGTGCCGGAAAAGGTACCAGCATTGAACGTACCAAAGCCTACAAATACCAATCACTTGCCGCAGGCTTCATGAATCGTAGTGCTGATCCGTTTGTAGTAACCGTAGAACCGAAACCGGAGAGCGAACCGATACACTATAACAGCCATGCCGGACAAGAATTCACCCTTGTACTTGAAGGGCGCATGATGATAAGCATCGATGGCAAAGAGCTTATACTAAACGAAGGAGACAGCCTGTACTTCAATTCCAAATTGCCGCATGGCATGAAAGCACTGGACGGAAAAACGGTACGATTCCTGGCAATAATAATGTAATCATTAAATGAAGAATGAAAAATAAAGAATGAAGAATTGCCATGCGGCATACTTGTACGGCGCAGCAAAATTCTTCATTCTTAATTCCTAAAATCATGGTAGAAAGATTTTTATCACAAACCTCTTTCACTACACAAGAGGACTTTATCAAAAACTTTAAAATAAACGTACCGGAAGACTTCAACTTCGGATACGATGTAGTAGACGCCTGGGCTGCCGAACAACCCGACAAACCTGCATTGTTATGGACTAATGATAAGGGGGAACACCGGCAATTTACGTTTGCCGACATGAAACGTTATACGGACATGACCGCCTCGTATTTCCAAAGCATCGGCATCGGTCATGGTGACATGGTAATGTTAATATTGAAACGTCGTTTTGAATTCTGGTTCAGCATTATAGCTTTACATAAACTCGGTGCCGTCGTCATTCCCGCCACTCACTTGCTGACAAAGAAAGATATCGTGTACCGCTGTAACGCTGCGGACATCAAGATGATTGTTTGTGCAGGAGAATCGGTTATCACGGATCATATTGTAGCTGCCATGCCGGATTCCCCCAGCGTGAAGAAACTAGTCAGTGTAGGTCCCGAAGTAGCCGAAGGATTCGATGATTTCCACAAAGGGATCGAAAATGCCGCACCTTTCGTGAAGCCGGAACATCCGAATACGAATGAAGATATCTCACTGATGTACTTCACCAGCGGAACCACCGGTGAACCGAAAATGGTTGCCCATGACTTTACATATCCGTTGGGACATATCGTTACCGGTAGTTTCTGGCATAACCTGACGGAAAACAGCCTGCATCTCACCATCGCCGATACCGGTTGGGGGAAAGCTGTGTGGGGCAAACTTTACGGACAATGGATTGCCGGAGCAAATATATTTGTATATGATCACGAGAAATTTACCCCTGCCGCCATCCTGGAGAAGATACAGGATTATCATGTAACTTCTCTCTGTGCACCTCCCACCATCTTCCGTTTCCTCATTCACGAAGATCTGACAAAGTACAATCTCTCATCACTGCAATATTGTACCATCGCCGGCGAAGCTCTGAACCCAGCTGTATTTGAGACCTTCAAGAAACTGACAGGCATTAAACTGATGGAAGGATTCGGACAGACTGAAACCACACTGACCATCGCTACCATGCCTTGGATGGAACCGAAACCGGGAAGTATGGGATTGCCTAATCCACAATACGATGTAGACCTGATAGACAATGACGGCCGTTCCGTAGAAGCCGGTGAACAGGGACAAATCGTAATCCGTACGGACAAAGGCAAACCGTTGGGATTGTTCAAAGAGTATTACCGCGATCCGGAACGTACACACGAAGCTTGGAACAACGATATCTACTATACGGGAGACGTTGCCTGGAAAGATGAGGACGGCTATCTCTGGTTTGTAGGCCGTGCCGACGATGTGATCAAGAGTTCCGGTTACCGTATCGGTCCCTTCGAAGTGGAAAGTGCCCTGATGACGCACCCTGCCGTAATAGAATGTGCCATCACAGGCGTACCTGATGAAATCCGCGGTCAAGTAGTGAAAGCTACCATCGTACTGGCTAAAGAATATAAAGGGAAAGAAAGTGAAGAGCTTATCAAGGAATTGCAAAATCATGTGAAGAAAGTGACAGCTCCTTACAAATATCCGCGTGTGATTGAATTTGTAGATGAACTGCCGAAAACCATCAGTGGAAAGATCCGTCGTGTGGAAATCCGGAAGAACGATACAAAATAAGAAAAAAATATGAGGAATAAGCTACTTCTAAATCGTTTGCACCTTTTATGTTACTTTTTGATCGATTTGAGCTATTCGGTTTCCCGCAAACCACTTACATTTGCGACCGGAAAGTACAACTAAAAAGTTTAAAGCACATGATTACAAGTAGAAAGATTTCTCAAATTAACGTTTTCGCAGGTAGCCCCTGGGAAGTGGAAAGTGTGAAGCAATTGCTAAAGTCAGCTTACATCACCGCTTCAACAGAGGACAAAGGTAATGGCATTCACGTGTCTGTACCTTGTCAGCAGTACACTGCCGCCATGCGTGTTATCAGTAACCGAAAGGCTTTATAAGACTGAAAAGAAAACGAAGTGAAAAAAGACTGCCCGCCGGAAGATAATTCCGAACGGGCAGTTTTTTTATTAATAGATAACTTCTCCTCCTTCGGACTCTTCACTATATCTTATATCAAAGCGTCCCTCTGTTACATTCCCGCCACTGAACGTTCCACTGATAATCGTTCCATTCATACGGGTGATATATGCCTCGCCATTTTCCAGTTTTTCGCTATCAAAACTGGCATTGATATAAGTACAGACAGCCCCCTGCCGTGGATTCACAAGCGTAAAATGCAAAGAACTGAAAACACCGACTTCCGCAACAATCGTAACATAGTGATTACCTTCTTCATCGTAAGTACTGACATCCGGCTTTCCAAACCGTCCGGAAGCATACACCCAGCCGTCTATCAAACAACCTAACGTATTTTGCCCCGTCGTCGTAGCTTCGGGCATCAGTGTCGGATCCACCGACTTATCTTCCTCGCAGGCACAACAGAGAACCAGCAGGCACAGAAATAACAACTTTTTCATAGCACTCAAAAATGATAGTTTAAACCGAAGACTAAAGATAACTGACCGAAATAACCGGTACCGGTTTTCGGATTTTCCACATTCCACTTCTCATCATGATACTTCACCGAGTAAGTTTCCGAACTGAATGCCAACCAGTTCAGGCGGGCCGAAGCTCCCCAATGGTTCGTCAGGAAATACTCGCCCGAGAGGGCCAGGTTACCTGCAAATTTATCCATCGAAACATTCCGCGGCTTGCCATACACCTTACTCTTATCCTTATAAAACTGATAGCCTATTCCACCTGCCAACTGAAGTTGATAATGCTTCTTCACCATCGTCAAAGATACCTCCGGCGCCATATAGTGCATCAGAATCTTGTCCGCCCCGGTGTCGTGCGTATTCTTATAGGAACTTCCCTGATACAGGGCTCCCACCCCGAACTTCAACTTCCGTCCGGCAACTTGCGCCAGATAGCTGACATCCCAAGCCACTCCTTTTCGTAAATCACTGCGATAGACATCCGATCTGTCGGTGATTCCCATCATTTGTCCCAAATACCATGACGGTCCGGCATGAACAGAAAAAGAGGATCTTTTATCACCTGCACTTTGGGCATACAAAGAGGTAGTTAATAACACCCCTGCAAGGAAACTAAGCAAGTACTTCATAATGATTTGTATAGTGTTTTTTCTATTAAATGCAAAAAAATGAAAAGTACTGCACACCGACCGTTATTTCTGTTATCTTTTTCGTTCCACGTCTTGCGTACGGAAGAATGCTTCGGAATAGCGCGCTCCCCAAAGTTCATAACGTTCACACTGCATCTCTACTTTACGGGCGAAGTTTTCCCAGTTCTTCTTCTCCAAAGGCGACCAGACATTTTCCGCCAGTGCCGACATGCGTGGAAAAACGGCAAACTCCGCTTTCCAGGTAGTAGGAATGTATTCAGTCCATAAGCATCCCTGTGCTCCCCAGACAAGTTTCTGTTGTTGCACGGTCAGCGAATCGGGCACAATCTGAAAAGCATATACTTTCTCCAAAGGCAACGGACCGCGCGGACCAATTTCCGGTTGGGTACGGCTCTCTTTCAGATTGAAGTACGACCAGGCAGAGCAGGTGGATATTGTGCGGTGATTCGTCTTCAACGCCTTCTTTCCGAATTCCGGACGGCGCCAGTTCATCACGATGCAATCTTCCGAAATGCCTCCTTCAAGAATTTCATCCCAACCGATAAGCGTCTTTCCTTTACCATTCACCACATCTTGCACATAATGAACGAAGTAACTTTGCAATGCTTTCTCATCTTTCAGTTCATGTTCGCGCATGAATTGCTGCGTTTCTTCCGACTCCTGCCACCAACGCTTGGCACATTCGTCACCGCCCACATGGATGTATTGACCGGGGAACAAGTCACACAATTCGGAAAACACATCTTTCAGAAAGTCAAAAACTTCCGGTTTGGGCGCCAGTACGTTATTGAACTTATTGAAGATACCCCACGTCAGAGCCGCCTTCTTCGGTTCGTCCGGCGTAGTACTGAATTGCGGATAGGTGGCAAGCACTGCCATACAATGACCAGGGATATCTATTTCGGGTATCACCGTGATGTGACGTTCGGCGGCATAGCGCACTATCTCACGTATATCTTCGTGGGTATAATATCCGCCATAAGGCAACGGCTGATATTTTCCCGGATAAAGTCCGAAGATTTCCCCTTCACGAACGGAGCCTTTCTCGGTCAGTTCCGGCCGGCATTTCATTTCAACACGCCAAGCCTGGTCGTCCGTCAGATGCCAATGGAAGTAATTAAGTTTATGCAAAGCAAGATAATCGATATACTTTTTGATGAAATCTACGGGGAAGAAATGGCGTACCACATCTAGATGCATACCACGATAAGAGAAACGTGGATAGTCGATAATTTTCACGGTCGGAAGGATAGGCAGTACACCTGCACGAGTGGGTAATAATTGTATAAGCGTCTGAATACCATAGAATACACCCGCCTTGTCATTTCCTTCGACACGTACACCACCTCCAGGGGTAATTTCCAACTGATAGCCTCCTGAAATTCCTCTATTCTTTTGGTTTATCAGAACGATACAAGGTTGTTCACCTGACTTTGGAAGTGTTAAAGTTTTCTTTCGGGATTTTCCAGGCTTTGGGATTTCCGTTTGTAAAGGTATGCCGAGATAACGATCCATATAATCAGCCAGATAGGTAGCCGAAAATGCCAACACCGGTTCTGACATACGAATGACCGTATTACGTTGAATCAAATACTCTCCCTGTCCGGTTATAGTGATCTCCACCGGTTCGGGAATAATGCTAAAAGTTTTCTCCTGTGCCTGTCCGGCAAGCGCAGTTACAGCAAGGGTTGCAGCCATAATTTTCTTAAAGTACATAGATGATGATGTATATTATATTGCAAATATAATCCTTTTGCAGCAAGATGTTTAAGATTTCCAATCTCTTTTTTGACGAAAAAGAAAAGTACTCATCGGCTTTGACTTGTAACACAAGACATTAACCGTTGCTTTCATCTCATTTTTCGGTTTACATATTGGTTTACATGAATCACATAAATCATATCAAAAACCAAGTAAAATATAAGAATTAAGCATTAGAAATAACTAAAGTACCTAAAAGAAAAAGCTCCGCAAATCATTGATTTACAGAGCTTAATCAAGTACTCGAAGCGGGACTTGAACCCGCACAGCCGCAATGGCCAAAGGATTTTAAGTCCTTCGTGTCTACCATTCCACCATTCGAGCATCCTATAAAGGAGAGCGGAAAACGAGACTCGAACTCGCGACCCTAACCTTGGCAAGGTTATGCTCTACCAACTGAGCTATTTCCGCAGGTCTTTTTTGTAGAACGCGTGCAAAGATAAGGAGTTTCCCCGTTACAGCCAAATTTTTTACATAGAAAATGTTACAGTTTTATTAGTTCCTCACTTGCAAAGAAGTGCCGGACACAGTGACTTTATAATGTTTCAGATACTCTGTACCTTCCCCTTTAGGAAATCCACCACTACTCAAATTATACTCAGTATGACACTTGGGGCATTTTGCCGTCCCCAGTCCGTCTTCCACCAACTCTACCGAAACACTGCGACTGGCCTCCACCGGACAAGCTGCATCATAAGCAACATAAGTATTCCCCTCTGAGAAAACACTCTGCCCGATAATCAATCCCGCATAGCCCACCGGCAGTCCATTTACATTCTTCTCTATCTTCAGAAACTGACCGGGAGTCGTAATCTTATAATAAGGAGACTGTGAAAGACTACATGAAAAATTAAAAGTAACGGAAGGAATGCTCGATTCGTAGGAATCACCACAACTGGTGACACACAACCAAAGCATTCCTATGACTATACAGAGTTTCCGCATACAATATCGTATTTATCGACCAAGCAAAGCTTTTTCAGCTACTTCCATTCCATGAAAATTAAAACCATCTACCACTTCCTGCATCAGCGCCGAAATTTCATCGTTACAGAGATTACCGATACTTCCCTCATGTGTGTGATGCACTTGCTTGCTGTGTGAGAAGTTTCCGGCTTCAATGTCCAATCCCACTTTCTTATAAGCATCTCGGAAAGGCATACCTTCGCGTGCCAAGCGGTTCACTTCTTCCACACTGAAAATAAGCAGGTATTTGTCATCGTCGAGGATATGTTCGTTCACCTTTATTTCATTCATGATATAGGTAGTCATCTGCAAACAGTCTTTCAACTCTTGGAAAGCAGGCAAAAAGACTTCCTTAATAATCTGCAAATCACGGAAATAGCCGGACGGCAAATTATTGGCAATCATCATGATCTGTTGTGGCAATGATTGCAGTTTATTGCATTTGGCACGCGTCAGTTCAAAGACATCCGGGTTCTTCTTATGGGGCATAATGCTGGAACCTGTCGTGCAATCATCAGGCAGCTTCACGAAACCGAAGTTCTGACTATTGAACATACAAGCATCAAAAGCCAGTTTGGAGATAGTTCCGGCAATGCTTGCCAAAGCAAAAGCTACATTACGTTCCATCTTGCCACGCCCCATCTGGGCATAAACAACATTATAGTTTAAAGAGTCAAAGCCCAACAAACATGTTGTCATCGTACGATTCAATGGGAATGAAGAACCATACCCGGCAGCCGAACCCAAAGGATTGCGATTACACATCTTGAATGCTGCCTGCAAAAAGAGCATATCATCCACCAGACTCTCGGCATAAGCGCCAAACCACAATCCGAAAGAAGACGGCATAGCTATCTGCAAATGAGTATAACCCGGCATCAGCACATCTTTAAAACGCTCACTCTGGCATATCAGCACATGAAACAGTTGTTCCACAGCTTCAGCAATCTCCTTAATCTGCGCACGCGTGAAAAGTTTCAGATCGAGCAACACCTGATCGTTGCGCGAACGACCACTATGTATCTTCTTACCTATATCACCCAATTTACGCGTCAGCATCAATTCTACCTGCGAGTGTACATCTTCCACTCCTTCTTCTATCACAAACTCCCCTTTCTCGGCAGTCGCATAGATATTTTTCAGTTCTTCAAGCAAAAGAACCAGCTCTTCCTTCGTCAGCAGACCGATACTTTCGAGCATGGTGATGTGAGCCATAGAACCTACCACATCATGTTTAGCCAGATAAAGGTCCATCTCGCGATCAGGTCCTACCGTGAAGCGTTCTATATCCTTATTTACCTGAACGGATTTCTCCCAAAGTTTCTGAGCCATTTATTTAGTGATTAACAGTTAGTGATTAATAGGGTATTATCGACAGCATATCCGCCATCTTTTCCACCCCTTCTTGCAAAGGTTTCTGAACCATACCTTTCATGAAAGGATTCAGTTCCAAGCCAATGGTCAATTTCAGTTTACATTCTGTTTCTGTTACGGGAACAATCTGTATCCACAGATTGAAGGGCAGTGGTGAAGTAGTTGTGGCAAACTTAATACACTTGCATGGTTCTTTCTCTACTATGCTCAGCGCTATTTTACCCACGGGAGCTACTTCTATCATCATACTCTCCGAGTCAAAACTCAAATTCTTAACTTTATCCTCCGGCAAGCTGTCTTTAAACTTCTCCAGATTATTCAAATCAGATAGTTTCTCATAAACAGCCTCCTGTGAGGCAGGTATAGTTTTTACACCACTTTCAAATTTTGTCATATTTTGATTCTCTTTAAAAGACAAAAAAAGAACTATCCGGACAGAAACTATCCGAATGGCCCTTTTATCATATTAATTATTTTATAGTATAAACCGCCGTTACTTTCCAGCATCCCAATGTGCAGGGTCCTTACGCCATTCGTTCAGCGTCGCAATATCATCTTCTTCGATGTAACCCGTACGAAGTGCAACATCCAGAACCGCTTCATAATTCGTCAGTGTCACCAAAGGAACTTTGGCATCCTTGAATGCTTTTTCTGCAATCGGGAAACCATAGGTATAAGCTGCAACCATACCGATTACTTCACATCCGTCGCGACGAATAGCTTCTACGGCTTTCAAGCTGCTTCCACCTGTAGAAATCAAGTCTTCAACCACCACAACCTTCATACCCGGGCGAAGCTCTCCTTCAATCAGGTTTTCCAATCCATGGTCTTTCGGGGTAGAACGTACATACACAAACGGCAAATTCAGCGCATCGGCAACTAAAGCTCCCTGAGGGATAGCGCCTGTTGCTACGCCGGCAATTGCATCCACCTGCCCGAAACGTTCCAATATCAAACGGGTAATCTCAATCTTTACAAAATTACGCAAAGAAGGATAAGAAAGTGTTTTGCGGTTATCACAGTAAAAGGGGGATTTCCATCCGGAAGCCCATGTAAAGGGATTTGCCGGTTGTAGTTTAATCGCTTTTATCTTCAGCAACTTCTCTGCGAATAGTTTTTCTAAAGTTCTCATAACTAAATTAGCTATTTATAGTAAATATGGCACAAAAATACAGAAACAGAACGAGAATAAAAAAAAGAATAAAGAGATTTTTCACTCAAAGTCGTCATTTTCGTCAGAAAGTTGTATACAATGACGAATATCTTTCATTTCAAAACCCCGACTCAGGGCAAAACGCATCAATTTTCCATTCAGTTCATACTCATTCTCCGCATGTATGCTTTTCCTTTTGGCAGCCAGCAAACCATCTAAAATAGACAAGTATTCTTCTTCATCTATTTCATTCAAAAACTGCCGGCATGTATTATAAGAAACTTTCTTTAATTGCAGTGCCTGCGCAATTTTCACTTTTCCCCATTTGGCAAAGCGATATTTATCATTCACAAAGGCACGGCAAAAGCGCTCTTCATCAATATATTTTTCATCTACCAGCCGCTTGAGAATACGGTCAATGGCATCATAGGGCAATCCCCAACGCTGTAGTTTTTCAGAAATCTCAGCACGGCAATGTTCCGCTGTAGAGCAATAGGCAGCTACCTTATTCAGCGCCTCTGTTTCAGTAATATTCGTCATTTTTCGGCTATTACAAATCGATCATTATGAGATATGTCCTTTTGAAGTCGGACCGCACGATATCCTGCTTCACACAACATCGCTACGGTATCTTTTCCAAAAGCACGGTTAATTTCAAAATAAAGTTTTCCACCAGGCATAAGCATCTCAAGTCCCAGCACGGCTATGCGCCGATAAAAACGCAAAGGATCTGTATCGGGTACAAACAATGCCAACGAAGGCTCCCAGTCCAGCACATTATGTTCCATCTCTTGTTTCTCAGCTTCAGTAATATAAGGCGGATTGCTCACAATTACATCATAACAGTCCGCCACACAAGGTTCATAAGTTAACACATCGCGCTGTTCGAACCGTACAGATGCCTGCAAAGCCTTACTATTAGCAGCAGCAATAGATAAAGCTTCTCCCGATACATCCCAAGCGGTGACTTGCGACCCTGGTAATTCTTTCGCCAAAGAAATGGCGATACAACCGCTACCTGTCCCAACGTCTAAAACACGAGAAACGGGAGAAAGTTCTTTTAACATCATCTCTACCAGCTCCTCAGTTTCCGGACGGGGAATGAGTACACCCGGAGCCACGCAAAAAGTTCTTCCCAAGAAGCGGGCTTCCCCTAAAATATATTGTATCGGTTCAAAATTACGTAAACGGGCAAGAATGCTTTCCAATTCCTGTTCCTCTTTTACGGATAAAATTATATCTTTGCCCAGATAATAATCCACAGTTTGCTGCCCCAGAATCTCACAACAGATTAATCTGGACAAATTTCCGGCTTCCTGCGTCGTATAACGACCTTGCAGTTTCCGGCGGATATAAGAGGCGGTAATATTCATAAATGGATATTTGGGATTCTTTATCAGTTCAACTGACGGGCTTTCCACAGATCATCTCCGTAGCATCTCCGTAGATTCTCCATAAGTTCTCCGTAGGTTCTCCGTAGCTGGTCCGTAGCAGGTCCGTAATAAGTCCAAGCTATAGGACACGAAGATGATATGAACCGGATACAGATCGGATATGGACTTGACTAGTCCGCACTCCGAATAACGAAGAATCCGTTTTGGGGTGCAAAAGTAAGAATTATCATAGAAAAATGACACACATGGAAGAAGAAAAATACATGCGCCGCTGTATACAACTGGCGCGAAACGGACTTTGTAATGCAGCACCTAATCCGATGGTGGGGGCGGTAATTGTATGCGACGGGAAGATCATCGGCGAGGGCTATCATGTACGTTGCGGAAAAGCACACGCTGAAGTCAATGCTATTCGTTCCGTAAAAGAGGCCTCATTATTAAAGCGTTCCACCATTTATGTAAGTCTGGAGCCCTGCTCTCATCACGGGAAAACTCCTCCCTGTGCAGATTTGATTATTGAAAAACAAATCCCCCGTATCGTCATCGGCTGCCAGGATCCTTTTTCCAAGGTTGCCGGACGGGGCATACAGAAACTGAAAGATGCCGGACGAGAAGTAATCGTAGGAGTACTGGAAGACGAATGTCGGCACCTAATCAAAAGATTCATAACCTTTCACACCCTGTACCGCCCATATATCACACTGAAATGGGCAGAATCAGCAGACGGGTTTATTGATTTATGCCGGACCGAAGGAAATCCTGTGATTCTGTCCACTCCCTTGACTTCCATGCTGGTACATAAAAAGAGAGCAGAACATTCTGCCATTCTTGTAGGCACACGTACCGCTAAACTGGACAATCCATCTTTGAATGTACGCAACTGGTATGGGCGCTCTCCGATACGTCTCGTCATCGACCGGAAACAGAGTCTGTCTCCTACCCTTCATTTATTTGACGGAAGTGTACTGACACTCGTCTTTACCGAACATTTTCATGATGTTCTGCCCAACGTGGAATATCTCCCGATAGATTTCCAACAGGACATATTACCTCAGATCATGCAGATATTGTATGAGCGCGGTATTCAATCTCTGTTGGTGGAGGGCGGAAGCACCTTGCTACAATCTTTCATCGATGCGGGGCTTTGGGATGAAGCGTATGTTGAAGAAAATCCCAGATCACTGATATCCGGTGTTAAAGCTCCTGAAATGAACGATAAAATTAGTTATGCCAGTGAGCAATCTTTCGGCAGAAGTATACGGCATTACACAGCAACGAAATAGTCTGAATCACCTCATTTTGATGCTTTTTTATCGAGAAAAACAGGGGTATTATCTATAATTTTATATAAAACTTCCCCAGGATGCTGATTATAGAAAAAAATGTTCCTATTTTTGCAACTTGTAAATAAACACTATCTTTAGAAAATGAGAATAAAGTTTTTATCCGTAATCCTGAGTTTTCTTCTTATGTCAATTGCCATAAGTTCGTGTCTTGACTCAGATGATAATTATGAATATAGTTCCGACGCAACGATACGTGCCTTTGGTATTGATACTATAACAAAAGGTGTATATTATAAGTTTACGATTGACCAGTTGAAAAGAGAAATTTATAATGTGGATTCGCTTCCTATGGGGGCCGATTCTATCATCAAACGTATCTTAATCGACACACTGACGGTAACAGGATGGGTAACTTCAGGTCTGAATGATACCGTATTCAACATGAACGACTCGGTTGACCTGAGAGAACCGATCAAACTAAAAGTACATGCAGCCGACGGAATCACTACCCGCGAATATACTATCAAGGTAAATGTTCACACACAGGATCCGGACTCACTGATTTGGAGAGAAATGCCATCACTACCCGTTTCTCCGGCTTCCGGAAAACAAAAGTCTGTAGTACTAAATAAAAATTTAATTATTTATACCTCTACTACGACAGCCTATCGCAGTTCCGTAGAAAATCCTGCCAACCTTCAATGGGGAAGCCCGATTACAATCAACGGTCTACCTTCAGATGCAAAATTAACTTCTATCGTTCATTTCAACAACCGATTATACATTACCACAGAGAGTGGGAAAGCGTTCGATTCCGACAACGGTATTGATTGGACCGAAATGGATGTGCAAGGAATGCAGATGGTGACATTCGTAGCTGGTATTCCGGAAGACGCCGTAACGGGAAGTAAGAACAAACTTGCCGGCATCTTCACGAAGGATGGTAACCATTACTTCTGCGCGAGAAATGCAGAAGAAACGGAATGGCAACCGAGTGAAGAGATTGTTCCTTCCGATTTCCCGCTGGAAGGTATATACTCCACTGTATTCACAAATGCAAGTGGCATCAAACAAACAATGATAGTGGGCAATACGGAAGAAACAGCCAAAGCAACAGTACCTTGGTCCACAATGGACGGGCTTACTTGGGTTGACATAAATACGCCTTCAGACTTTTTCTGTCCGGTCATGAAGAATCCGTCAATCATGTACTACGGAGGCTTATTCCACATGATGGGTGGAGATTTCAATATAATCCGTTCCTCCCTCGTAGGAATAGCTTGGAACGAAGCTGCCACGAAATTCCGGTACCCGACAAAGATTGAAATAGAAAAGGGCGAAGGCGAAGATGCTAAAGATACGATTAAGTATATAAGTTTATTCAAAGACAAGGGAGATTACTCTCTGACCATTGACTCAAACCATTATATTTGGATTGTATGGAGCAGCGACGGTTCTGTTTGGCGTGGACGTTTAAACAAACTGGGTTTCAAGCAACAATAATAAAATAGTCAAATTTCCGTTTCCTTATATATAAAAGGAGTAACAAGAAAACGGTATGACTATTACAAGAAATATAAAGATAGTATTTTGCCTGCTCATGTTCCCATTCTGTTGTGCCATGGCACAGGAAGAATATACTTGGGAGATGGGAGGAGCCATTGGAGGAAGTTTTTATATGGGAGATGCAAATAACAGCACCCCGTTTAAAGACACAGGTATAGCGGGAGGTTTTATAGCCCGGTACTTACTGAATCCACACATGGCAATAAAAGGCAATCTGACAGCCGGCAGGATTTCCGGCGACACGAGAGATTTCAAAAATGTGTATCCGAATGGAGAGTATGCCACTTTCAAACGGACTATAATCGATTTGGGAGCACAGTTTGAATATAACTTTTTGGGATATGGTATCGGTAATACGTACCGGGGGGACCGTCGGTTTACACCTTATATATTGGGTGGATTGGGTTTTACGTTTGCACCAAAGCCTGTAAAGACGGTCTTTACGATGAACATCCCCATAGGAGTGGGAATAAAATTCAAAGCAACCCCACGCATCAATATAGGATGCGAGTTTACGATGCGGTTCAGCCTTAGCGACCAGTTGGATGTTACTCAACGGGAAGGTTTGCAACTGGAAGACCCATACCAGATAAAAGGAAAAGGCTGGAAGAATAAAGACAGTTATGCATTCACCGTCTTTTTCCTCACCTACGACCTCTTCCCAAGATGTAAGGAATGTAACAACTAAAAAAAGATGCAATATAAAGAACAAATTGATTTGAGCCGGATACCCCAGCATGTGGCGATTATCATGGATGGCAACGGACGATGGGCGAAGCAGCGCGGACACGAGCGCAGCTACGGACATCAGGTCGGTGCAGAAACCGTCCATGTAATAGCCGAAGAGGCAGCCAGACTGGGCATCAGATATCTGACCCTATATACGTTCTCAACCGAAAACTGGAACCGCCCGACAGACGAAGTGGCAGCCTTGATGAGCCTTCTTTTCGACTCCATCGAAGAGGACACGTTCATGAAGAACAACATCAGTTTCCAGATCATCGGAGATATAGAAAAGTTACCCGCAAATGTACAGACACGTTTATACAATTGCGTAGAAAATACTTCTAAGAATACAGGCATGTGCCTGGTACTTGCACTCAGCTACTCTTCACGTTGGGAAATCACAGAAGCCAGCCGGCAAATTGCCACTTTGGTGCAGAAAGGAGAATTGACACCCGAACAGATCGACTGCGATTTAATGTCAAAGCACCTGACTACCCACTTCATGCCTGATCCCGACTTGCTGATACGCACCGGTGGAGAAATCCGTCTGAGTAATTACCTTCTTTGGCAATGCGCGTATTCGGAACTTTATTTTTGTGAAACCTATTGGCCCGATTTTCGGGAAGAGGAACTTTGCAAAGCCATTTGCGACTACCAGAGACGGGAACGCAGATTCGGCAAAACCAGTGAACAAATCAGTTAAACTCAAACATATTTAATCAAAAACATAAATGCACTATCGTATTTTCTCTATACTCACAGCGTTTATCTGCCTCTTCGGTTGTGTACTGACAAGTGCGGCTCAAGATGCCAATGGCATCGATAATGATGCAGCAAAACCGGTTATTCTCTATTCGGGAACACCCAAGAAGTATGAAATTGCAGAAATTAAAGTAGAAGGAGTTAAGAACTATGAGGACTACGTACTGATCGGACTATCCGGTTTGTCTGTAGGACAAACGATTACCATACCGGGTGACGAAGTCACTCAGGCTTGTAAGCGTTACTGGAAGCATGGTCTGTTCTCCAATGTTCAAATCACCGCAGATAAGATAGAAGGCGATAAGGTCTGGCTTACGATTCATCTGACTCAGCGTCCGCGTGTATCCGATATCCGCTATCACGGCGTGAAGAAGTCAGAACGCGAGGATATAGAAAGCCGAATCGGTATGATTAAGGGCGGACAGGTGACTCCTAATGTCATTGACCGCGCCAAAACTTTGATTAAGCGCTACTTTGATGATAAAGGATTTAAGAATGCAGAAGTTATCATCTCGCAGAAAGACGATGTATCCAACGATAACCAGGTGATCGTGGATATCGACATTGACAAAAAGGAGAAGGTAAAAGTACACGAAATCACCATCGTTGGCAATGAAGCGATTGCAACTAAGAAGTTGAAACGCATCATGAAGAAGACCAACGAAAAGAATAAATTGCTCAATCTGTTCCGTACCAAGAAGTTCGTGGAAGAAAACTTCGAGGCAGATAAGCAGTTGATCATCGATAAGTACAACGAATTAGGCTATCGCGATGCTATGATCGTAGAAGACAGCATCAAACCGTACGATGACCGCACCGTAGACATCTTCATGAAGATTGATGAAGGAGAAAAATATTATCTGCGTAATGTAACGTGGGTAGGTAACACCTTGTATCCTTCCGAACAGTTGAACTTTATGCTTCGCATGAAGAAAGGTGATGTATACAACCAGAAATTACTGGAAGAACGTACCATGTCAGACGAAGATGCTATCGGTAACCTCTACTATAACAACGGCTATTTGTTCTACAGCCTCGAGCCCGTAGAAGTAAATATCGTAGGAGACTCCATCGACCTGGAAATGCGTATTTTCGAAGGCCGCCAGGCTACCATTAATAAGATCAGCATCAATGGTAACGACCGTTTGTATGAAAACGTAGTACGCCGTGAACTCCGTACCCGTCCGGGTGACCTGTTCAGCCGTGAAGACCTGATGCGTTCTATGCGTGAAATCCAGCAGATGGGACACTTCGACCCGGAACAAATCAAACCGGATATTCAACCAAGACCGGAAGACGGAACCGTAGATATAGGTTACGATCTGGTATCCAAAGCTAACGACCAGGTGGAATTCTCTGCCGGTTGGGGACAAACCGGTATCATCGGTAAGCTGAGTTTGAAGTTCACTAACTTCTCACTGGCCAACTTGTTGCATCCGGGTGAAAACTACCGTGGTATCCTGCCGCAGGGTGATGGCCAGACCTTGACCGTCAGCGGACAGACTAATGCCAAGTATTACCAATCCTATAGCATTTCATTCTATGACCCGTGGTTCGGCGGTAAACGTCCGAACGCATTCTCTCTGTCGGCCTTCTATTCCGTACAGACAGATATCAGTAGCCGCTACTACAACTCAGCATATATGAATAGCTATTACAACAGTATGTATAGTGGCATGTATGGTTATGGTATGTATAATTACGGCAACTACAACAGCTATGAGAACTATTACGACCCCGACAAGTCTATCAAGATGTTCGGTGTGGCTGCCATGTTCGGTAAGCGTTTGAAATGGCCGGATGACTACTTCCAGTTTACAGCTGAGTTATCTTACCAACGCTATATCCTGAGCGACTGGCAGTACTTCCCCGTTACAAACGGTAAGTGTAACAACCTTAGCATCAACCTGACATTGTCTCGTAGTTCTATTGACAATCCGATCTATCCCCGTTCCGGTTCAGAGTTCTCATTGTCAGTACAGTTAACTCCGCCGTACTCACTGTTTGATGGAACTGACTACAGCAAGTACAGTACTACCAGCCAGGACGACATGAACAAGATGCACAAATGGATTGAATATCACAAATGGAAATTCAAATCCAAAGTGTACATCCCGTTGATGGACCCGGTAGCAGTTAAACGTACCCCGGTATTGATGGGCCGTGTTGAATTCGGTTTGCTGGGACACTACAACAAGTATAAGAAATCTCCGTTCGAAACATTCGATGTAGGTGGTGACGGTATGACCGGTTACTCCAGCTACGCAACGGAAAGCATTGCCCTTCGTGGTTATGAAAACAGTTCATTGACTCCTTACGGTTACGAAGGTTACGCTTATACCCGTCTCGGACTTGAGTTAAGATATCCGCTGATGCTGGAAACAAGTACCAGTATTTATGCGTTAGGTTTTGTAGAAGCCGGTAATGCATGGCATGATGTGAAGAATTTCAATCCATTCGAATTGAAACGTTCCGCAGGTGTCGGTGTCCGTATCTTCCTGCCGATGATCGGTATGATGGGTATTGACTGGGCTTATGGTTTCGATAAAATACGTGGTTCCTCAGATTACGGTGGCAGTCAATTCCACTTTATCTTAGGACAAGAATTCTAATTGTATCACAAAAACCAAACGTTATGAGAAAGTCTGTTTTATTAATGATCTTGCTGTTTGCCGTAGGTATGACAGCCAATGCGCAAAAGTTTGCCTTGATTGATATGGAGTATATTCTGAAAAACATTCCGGCTTACGAACGTGCAAACGAACAGTTGAACCAGGTTTCCAAGAAATGGCAGAGTGAAGTAGAGAAAGTTGCCGAGGAAGCCAAGACGTTGTACAAGAACTATCAATCGGAAGCCGTCTTTCTTTCTGAAGAACAAAAAGGAAAGAAAGAGGAAGCGATTGTCGCTAAAGAGAAAGAAGCAGCTGAACTTCGCCGCAAATATTTCGGTCCTGAAGGGGAATTATTCAAGAAACGCGAAAGCCTGATGCAACCTATTCAGGATGAGATTTATAATGCGGTCAAGGAAATATCGGAGCAGAAAGGATACTCTGTAGTCGTTGACCGGGCATCTGCAACAAGCATCATTTTTGCTTCTCCGCGTATTGATATCAGCAATGAAGTGCTTGCTAAGTTAGGATATTCAAATTAATTTCATACATTTGCTTCGCGAATATGGCCACACTCCAACATTAAAAATAAGCAAGCTTATTTTGTATTGCGTTCAGTTTGCACTATATTTGCATTTATTCAACGACTAATTATTAAAATAAACAATAAACATTATGCTTAAAAAAATCGCACTACTCGTGGTACTGTTCGCTCTTCCTTTGGGAGCGATGGCACAAAAATTTGCTCACATGAACTCTCAGGAGGTTATTGTTGTTATGCCGGAATATACTAAGGCACAAGCTGATCTGGAAGCTATGTCAAAGAAGTATTCTCAAGAAATGGAACGCACTCAATCAGAATTCAACAAGAAAGTGCAAGAATTCCAACAGCAAGCAGACTCTCTGCCGAGGAATATAGCTGAAAGACGCCAGAAAGAATTGCAAGAGATGGCTCAAAGACAAGAAGAATTCCAACAGGAAGCCTACCAAAGCATGCAGAAAGCACAGCAAGAAGCACTGGCTCCCATCTATAAGAAATTGGATGACGCTATCCAGGCTGTAGGTAAAGCAGAAGGCGTAGTCTATATCTTTGATTTGGCTCGCACACCGATACCTTATGTAGGTGCAGAGAGTGTAGATGTTACCACTAAAGTAAAAACCCAACTGGGAATTAAGTAAAGACATATCTTATTCAAAGATAGAAAAAGGCGTGGACTGTTTGCAGTCCACGCCTTTTTCTATCTTTGAATAAGATAAGCGGCATCTCAGCATAACTTTTTCATGCAAGCATGAAAGTTCTGCATTCGATTTGCATTATCTTTGCAGCG
Source organism: Bacteroides sp. MSB163 (assembly GCF_036416795.1). NCBI lineage: Bacteria > Pseudomonadati > Bacteroidota > Bacteroidia > Bacteroidales > Bacteroidaceae > Bacteroides > Bacteroides maternus. The sequence goes on from NZ_CP143867.1 coordinate 689,314, forward strand.
TGTACAAAGTTTTTCTGTTATGAAGCAAAATTTACCCATTATCCCCGGCTCTATCGGTGTATTTGACTCCGGATATGGCGGACTGACTATCCTAAGCAAGATACGGGAGGCCCTGCCTCAATATGACTATATTTATTTAGGAGATAATGCACGCACTCCCTATGGTACACGATCTTTCGAAATCGTATATGAATTCACACTGCAAGCAGTCACTAAACTGTTTGAGATGGGATGTCATCTTGTCATTCTGGCTTGCAATACAGCATCTGCCAAAGCATTACGCAGTATACAGATAAACGATTTGCCCGGAATGGATCCGGCACGCCGTGTATTGGGTGTCATCCGTCCTACTGTTGAATGTATAGGGCACATAACACAGAGTCGTCATGTCGGTGTTCTTGCCACAGCAGGAACCATTAAATCAGAATCCTACCCGTTAGAAATCCACAAGCTTTTTCCGGACATTCGGGTAGAAGGTGAAGCTTGTCCTCTATGGGTATCTCTCGTAGAAAACAACGAAGCAGAAGGAGATGGGACAGATTATTTCGTTCGTAAATATATCAATGAACTTCTGACGAAAGACGCACAGATTGATACTGTGATTCTTGGCTGTACCCATTATCCCTTACTTCTGCCTAAAATTAAGAAGTACATGCCGGAAGGAATTACTACAGTGGCGCAAGGCGAACTGGTAGCCGAAAGCTTGAAAGACTATTTACACCGCCATCCGGAAATGGATATCAAATGTACGAAAGGTGGAAACTGTACTTACTACACCACGGAAGCAGAAGAAAAGTTCATTGAATCAGCATCCACCTTCCTGAACGAGGCGGTCACCGTACAACGAATAGAACTATAATCACTAATATTTACCGGAAAACAAACTTTTTCTCCGAAATACTTGTTATCTTTGAAGAAGATAAGCTGCATCTCAGCATAACTTTTTCATGTAAACATGAAAGTTATGCATTCGATTTGCATTATCTTTGTAATATTAAACCTATTAATACTTACCATTATGAAATCAACAGACTATAGCCGCACAGTTGAAGTGTTCAAAGGATCACCGTGGGAAGCAGAACTTGTCAAAGGTCTACTCGAAAACAATGGCATAGCAACTATTATCAAAGACGGGCTTATGAGCACCATCGCACCTTACATAGCACCGGATGTAACCATTCTCGTCAGTGAGGAAAGATATGAAGATGCCATGGAGATAATCCGTGAGCGCGATAAAGGAAAAGACGAAGAATAATCCTTTTCACTCCCTTACCGAAACCACATAAGAACGATATACAACACATGGAACAACAATTTTCGAGAATAGCTGTTAAAGTTGGCAGCAATGTCTTGACACGCCGCGACGGTACTCTGGACGTAACACGTATGTCTGCCTTAGTTGATCAGATAGCCGAACTGCATAAAACAGGAGTAGAAATTATACTTGTATCTTCCGGGGCCGTTGCTTCCGGACGTAGTGAAGTGCATCCGACCAAAAAACTGGATAGCGTAGATCAACGCCAGCTATTCTCCGCCATAGGACAAGCCAAACTCATCAATCGTTACTACGAACTCTTTCGTGAACATGGCATTACTGTAGGACAAGTACTGACAATGAAAGAGAATTTCGCAACCCGCAGGCATTACCTTAACCAAAAGAACTGTATGACGGTGATGTTAGAAAACGGAGTCATTCCTATTGTCAATGAAAACGATACGATTTCCGTAAGCGAGTTAATGTTTACGGATAATGATGAATTGTCCGGTCTGATTGCCTCTATGATGGATGCACAGGCATTAATCATACTCAGCAATATCAATGGTATCTATAATGGTTCTCCTACCGATCCTGCCTCGGAAGTGATACGGGAGATAGACCAGGGCAAAGATCTGTCCTCCTATATTCAGACTTCCAAATCCAGTTTCGGACGTGGAGGTATGCTGACTAAAACCAATATTGCCCGCAAAGTAGCCGATGAAGGAATCACCGTAATCATTGCCAATGGTAAATGCGATAATATCCTTGTCGATTTGATCCAACATCCCGAAAGTACTCTCTGCACCCGCTTTACGCCTTCTGCCGAACCTGTATCCAGTATAAAAAAATGGATTGCTCACAGTGAAGGGTTTGCCAAAGGTGAGTTGCACATCAACCAATGCGCTACCGAAGTGCTGAATTCAGATAAAGCAATCAGCATCCTGCCCGTCGGTATAACTGCCATTGAAGGAGAATTTGAAAAAGATGACATCGTGCGGATCATTGACTTCGAAGGAAATCCGGTAGGAGTAGGCAAAGCAAACTGCAACTCTGTTCAAGCCAAGGAAGCGATGGGGAAGCACGGGAAGAAACCTGTTGTACACTATGATTATCTATATATAGAATAAACAAACCCATTAAATATGAGATTCCCTATTCACATCATTGAATGTGAACAGGGAATCATCTTGTTTAGTGATTTGAGAAATTCTGATACTGAGTTGATGAGAGAAGAATCACTCCCCAATTACACTCTTAGTTTCCTAATACGCTTATTTGATCATTCTCTGCAGGCAATTTATAATAAAAGCCTACACTAAAGTTATATAGTGGATATTTCTTTCCATAAATCACTCTTCCTTTTTGGTCTTTCGGCTCATAATCAGGACGAAGTCTTGTCTCAAAACTATCGCGTGGATGAATAAAAGTACCATCTTTCTGTACCTCATCCAAATCTTCATACTTAAAGAAAGCCTTGTACGGATCGCTATCGCGCAAATTTCCATGCCCTTGCAATCCATCTTTTCCCTTCGGACGGTCTTCTATAAATGAACGGGTACCGGCATATACCACTATGACATCTCCAACTAAAGGTTGCTCACAGGTTAACACCACATCATCACCATCTATCTCTACCTGTTTAATGATTTGTTTGTTTTCTTGACGATAATCACGCAAGTATACCTCAAAACCATAATCCTTGATCTTAGGTATCAAATACGTATCAAATACCAATGGACGAACCGGCACATGGTACTTGATACGTATTTGAGTGGGAAGTGTTTCTCTCGCAATTGCCGTAGGTTGCAACGGCTGAAAGGGTTTGCCCTGCACTTGAGATTGATAATACACTTTTCCCAACATCTCGCCAAACCAGCGATATCCATTGCCGTCAAGATGCCCACCTCGGTCAGTCATCGGATAAATAGGCCCCGCACAGATAATATCATCATATTCGTTAGCCGCTTCCAATTGAGCCATCGAAATTGAAAGTGTATCACGCATATATTGTGCTCCCGTCTGATAAGTGATAAATACCGGCTTATGGAGTTGGCCATACTGTTGCAGTATGTCTTTTTGCATATTATTCTTTATATTCACAAGCAGTTTCTTATACTCCCGTTTATCAGTCGTATTAGGCACATTAGCGCGTAGTCCCTTTTCCGGATTCGGATCATAGTTGAACTCACCTTGCATCCAGAAAATTGCAGGACAACAGATTTTCGCATCTTCCCGGGCAGCTACCCGGGCTGCCGATTGTAATGATGTTACAAACTCTTTATACGCTGTACGTGTCTCCGACTCCTTGGAGAGTTCTTCTACACTTGCTCCGCTCACTCCTACCGAAGTAGCCAAAATACGGGGCATCTTGGGTTGTTTCAACCGAAGGTGATTGACAGCTCCCAGTAAAGGACATTCGGCTATAGTGCCGGCTCGCCTGCTTTTGAAGTGCTTTTCATGAGCGAAAACTTCGGAAACGGTTCCCACCAATGGTTCAAACTTAAGTTCTCCGGTATTTCCATAGTTTATCCACACTTGGTTGCCCAGCATGTAATTACCTTTGAAATGTTCCGTTGAAATAACCGGATAGGACTGATGTCCCGTTGACAGGCTCTGTCCATTCATAATAAACTGTATAAATACTTTATCCTTATCCTTCCCGGAAGCAAACAGAGAAGTACAGCAAAATAATATACTGCACAGCTCAATTACAATTATTGCAGTTCTCATTTTTTTAATATATAATATATGTGATAAGAATAGATAATTTGTGGATTATCTATTCTTGTCGATCATTCATTTAAATATATCCACACTTTACTTAAAGAATATGCTTGCACGCTGGTCATTGAGTATATACAAGTTTTCTAAATGCTTGTTGATGATGGCTTCGCCACCTCCTACTTGTATACGATTACCACCCTCGGCACCAAACCCTCCCAATGCCGCTGAACGTACATCGGCTACATAACCAGGTGAACGTCCTTTTACATACGTATAACCAAAAAAGAGAGGAGTCACATCGGCCAGCCTGGCTTTCGCCTTCCATTCCAATTGAAGTTGTACGAACATTTCACCAGGGCAAACGGCTATTGCAAAGTCATTAATGAGGAATGTGGCGATATGGACATTTACCTTACGGTTTTTGTCTCCACGAGTAGAGAATTGTAACGAGTCTGTACGCATTTTAAAAGAAGTGTTATCACTGGAGGCATGTAATGCGTTGGCCAGTTTAATCACTTCGATGCCAAGCAGTTCTCCTGTGCGCTGAATGGGCTTGTAATCTGTTTTGATAGGATCATTGGGCCCGGAACGTCGCCGGCTAATCATCAACCCTTCTACATTACCGCCGCCACCGGCTACAAAGAGACAGATAGCTTTGTTATCAAACGCTTCTTCCACCTTCTTACAAGCAAATCCAGGATAGTCGGCCGAAATTTCATAACTAAAACAACCAAGGTCTGCATGCATGGCATAGCTCATAACAATGGCACGGGCATTGCCTTGCATATCTTCTACTTTGATTACGCCTACTTCGGGGTCAACCGGACCGAAAGGTATCCGTTCGGGGTTTTCTACATTGTAATGCTCATCGCCCACCCACGATTCGCGAGCCTTACCGTCTTTACGGATAATGAGGCGATTGAAACCCAATTGCGGAAACGTACGCGTACCAGCCGAGATACGTGCAGGGAACATATTACCGATTGCTTCGCCCACTACCTTAATGATGCACTCTTCAAAGAACGGAGTGTTGTCAGGTTTCTTTTCACGAGGCCTGGCATCAGCCATGTTAGGGTCTTCATGAGTATGCGAAGCACAGATCAACAATTGCGTGATACCATATTTCTCTTTGCAGATATTGGCCACGCGATCGCTATAAAAATTGGCCAAATCGACAGATACTTGCGCTACACGCATATCACCTATCTCCATCACAAGAGCACGCGCATACACAGAGTCGTGTAGAGGGATGTTTTGTTTCGGAGTAATGTTTATTTTAGCCGTTCCGGCCATTAGCTGTCCTTCGGCAGCTTTGAGTGTGCCCGATAGGGAAAGACACCCACAGAGCAGGATGAAAAGGAATGCTTTTTTCATGATTAAAATGTTATTATTTGGTTAATATTCTAATGCCAAAGACGTATACCCCAAATGGTAACTTTGTTAACCCCACACAGTAACTCCATTTACATACTGAGGTAAAGGTCGTTACAATAAGTGGTAAAGAGCGTTACAATAAGTGGTAAAGGTCGTTACATACTGAGGTAAATGCTTTTACATCGTGAGGTGAATAGTCGGTAAACGTTACATACTGATAATCAACCAACTATTTAATATTCATTTCCTTATTATTCTAATTCTTTCTTGAGGTTTATTCTCCTTGAACAATAGCATATTGCTTATAATGGGATCATAAAGTATTCCTTGATCCGATGCGACCATTAAGGTTTCATACTTTTTAGCATTAAAATCCCAAGTCAGTTTGATTAGTTGTACAGGAGGCACAATTACACCATTGACATAAGCAAACAAAGGTTTCACCGATCGGTCATATTGCTCAGGATACGATTGTTGAATATCTTTCAATTTGAAAAATTTACGTTTGCCACTTTCATCGAATAAGCCATAACTATCCGGAGCGAAAAGTTTATTTTTGAGTTTTTCTACCTCATCCGCGGTCCTTATTTCTTCCACATATTCATAACTTTGAAGCAGTGGATAATTTAATTCATCCATTTGCTGTGCATTCTGTTGAATAGCATTCAATTGCATCTTCCAAACTGAGATACTATCACTTTGCGCCTGTATTTCTAATGTAAAAAAATGCATCAACGCCATAGAAACTAATAATGAAAACATCTTTTTCATGTGTACAAGTATTTTTTGCTAAAGATAGCGGCTGAAGATTAACATAAGCTATAAAAAAGACTTAATCATTGATTAAAATTGAATCATTTTAATTAATAACGCAAATCTGCAGTTGAATTTAACTCCTTCCGGAACGGTTATGAATTAATTCACCACAGAGTAACACAGGGTATCACAGAGTTTAATCAGTTTGAAATCAAAAGAATAGAACTCCGTGATACTCTGTGTTACTCTGTGGTGAAAACTCCTTTTTTTTCCGTTATGAAATATTTTCGACATCTCCTCTACCATCTCAACGATGACGAGAAGCAGTTACAGGTTCAGTTGTATATTCCACTTTCACAGTTTCATGAGGCAAGGCACGTATCTCTGCCGCAGGTCTTGTGTCATCGTTCGAATTATCGGAAAGGGTTACTGCAAAAAGAGCTACTCCCGCATCCTTCGGTAAAATCAGAGTCCTGGCATCCGAAGTTATATCAAGGCAGATTTTATACAAATAAGTATAAATATAGGACTCATTACCACCCGCCCGACTACTGTGGCGATGGGTTCCGACATAAGCTATCGAAGCATCCTTCATATAACCTTCACTTTCACCCTTCCAACCCCACTGACCTATAAATCCTGAATAAAAAGGTATATTGAAGCTGTAATCTTTTCCATCTACTTGAAACGAAGCCTTGCGGTCACCGTGTGACGAGGTCACCAGCAAGTAACATTTCGTATATCCGTGTTTCTCAGGAAGGGTTATCGTTTGCCCGTCGCAACGGATACAGTTATAGTCGGCAGGATTATTTTCCATTCGGAATGTTATTCCCCCGGCTTCCACCACATCCGGCATCAATTCAGCAGCAAAAGAATTACCCTCTCCGTCAAAATCTCCCGACATACTGAACTCGTCCATTGTAAGAGCACTCGCATTACATTCAATATCTATAGAATGATTTTCAGGCATCTCAAGACTTGCATTTTCCTTAAGCCGCACGCTGAAAGTGCGTGGTTGGAAAGCTGTTCCGCTAAAAACGACTTTATTATCCTCATATTTTGTCTCACCGACATACTCCTCAATACCATTCACCTCGCATGCACTTTCCACTGTACTTGCGAAAATAATTTCCGCATTTTCAAAATCCTTTCCATAAATTTCGTTCACCCTTACAATGTAACTCTTACCGTCCTCCGCTTTCTTTACAGCCTTTATCGCTACACCGGGCATATTGGTCTTGACGAACGAGAACTTGCGTCCCAACGTTCCTGCATGTTTCGGAGTGGTGAAAGAAAGCAAGGGCTGATTGAATGCTTCAGCTTTCCATGCAGTCCCCGCTTCTGTTATATCAGATTTATGTCCATATATGGAATAGCTAAAAGTATGATGACCAATATCCAAATGTTCTTGATGAGCCATATTGGGATCCTTGCCTACTGCCGGAGTGTTCAAGAGAGTAAGCCTCAACGTATGATTGTCCGGTTTGTCCCATCCGTATTTACTGTCGTTCATCACAGAAATACCATAACTACCATCGGCAGACGTTATGTCGGCCCATTGCTGGGCTACCACTTCATATTTGTTATCAGTATTGTTGTTGCGTTCGATATAGCCTATGCCAAGGTCGTATGTAGCCATTTCATTCGACACATTCATTGGAAACTCGGCTTTAAGAAGGGTATTCCTTTCGTTCCAGTCTATCTCGTTACGAATATCTATCCGGTCATCCTGTCCACCTTCCGTAAGACTTATATATTGTACGAAGCTGGAAGTGCCGTAAGTACGTTTCACTTTGAGCGAAGCACGTACCGGTCCGTTTTCCGCCACGGAAATCTCAACGTTACTATCTACCGGCAACGGTGTCTGGTCAATCGTTTTCTTGAACAGCTCCCATGCCGGCCATGTGCGCGATTCGCTGGGGGTGAAAAGCGCAAGACGGAAAGCCTTACCAGATTCCACCAACTCACGCCCGTCGCGTTTATCAGTTATCGAAGCGATGTCTCCGTTCTTGTCCAGTACAACTTTATAAATCGAATTCTCCACCACATTGCCTTCGGCTTTCAACCGCTTAGTACCGGACATTTTTCCGCTACGCACATCGTAGACCGAAAAGCTTACCGGATCCATATCTGCCGGAAAAAGCACGGTGGCTTTACCGTTCTCCCATAAAAGAAGTTGCCCGGAAACCTTTTTTCCATTGGGAGTACCAACTATTATGTCTTTCGGTCTCGAAGCCATGTCCACTGTGGCTGTAACTATATCACAACGGCTTTGGGCAACAGGATTGTAAACCACAACCGAAGCGCCTCTTGTCCGCGTATCAAGTGCCCTACTTACCGCACCGACCGCACCTGCAGTGATTTCCGCAAATTCCGACTGGGAAATAAGTTCATCATTCCATGAGAAAGTATAAACTGCCGGAATACTTGTACCCGTCAGGTCATCATGGAATTGATGCCACAAAAACCTCTGCCACGATTCACGTAACGACTCTTCGGGGTATGCCGCCCCTCCCAACCATTCAGCCACCACTGAGGCTCTTTCAGCAGCATCAGCCAACTGTTCGTTGCGACGGTTGAAAAGTTTCATGGCTGCTTGAGATGTATAACAGCCCGTCGCATGCACATCCATAAGTAACTCTCCCTTGAAAACAGGCAGTTCCGGATGCTTCTCAAAAGGATAATAATCATCAAACAACTGTCCCGAACGTGCACTTATCACCTGCACCGGTCCCTCACCCTTCATTCCTGTTTCGACCGATCTTACGGAAGCGATTGTAGGCGAACCTCCACGGTCTCCGGCTCCATAATAATGGTAGACGGTATTATTAAGACCGTTTTTACCTAAATCTATCAGTTTACCATTGTTGCTCAACTCTTGTCCATCAAATCTTGAAACGTAGTCTTGGGCATGCGGCACAGCCATTATGCGCGAACCGTCTATACCTTCCCACAACCCGAGCATGAACGGCAGTTTGCGATTACCATAAAACGGCAGTTTACGATGCTGGAGCTTCTGCGTGGAAAAACCAATGATACCAGAATGAGCAGCTATCGTCGGCAAGGTGTACCCGAAACCAAAACAATCGGGAAGAAAAATATCATTTGATTTTTTACCAAATTCCTTCTTGAAAAATTCTTGTCCGTAAAGAAGATTACGAAAGAATGATTCCGGTGAAGGTATATTAGGATCAGTAGAATCCCACGAACTCCCCGAAATATTCCAACGGCCTGCCTTTATATAATTTTTCAGCCGTTCATATTCAACCGGATAATACTCTTTAGTCCATTTGTAACGAACCGCTCCTTCGAAATTGAAAATATAACCGGGGTAATGATCTATCAACCAAAAATTCTGAGTGAGTGTACGGTATAAATAATGGTCAATGGTTGTCTGTACAGTCCATAACCACTGTGTATCAAGATGGGTGTTGGAAACCATGTATGCCTTATACGCCTTCTGCGCATCCACATGGGTACTTATGCCCAACGCAAACAACAGGGAAAAAATCAGTTTTTTCATCATATCAAATTAATAGTACATGACAGTTTAACTCTCATAAACGAAACCAGCCATAAGCCGAGTTTTAATCGGACTTATGGCAGGTTAACTAATTAGAGATCTATGTTCTGTTGCTTTTTATCGCATCATTTTAATGGTCAGTGTAACATTTCCACCCACACCTGACGTTAATGATTCAACAAACATCATACCTCGAACAGAGTTATCTTCATTCTTAAACAGATAAGCCATGCCCTCATTCACCGTAGCCGTACTAAAGGTAGCGTATTCAATCATATTGAGATTGCGCATCAACGCGTCATTCGTCATATTATCAAACACACTCTTAGTGATGGGTTTTCCCTTTACAGCCGGTACACTCACGAAACTGGTAATGTAGCCTGCTTTGTAATCGGGCAAAATATTCTGCAGAATCAAGTCAGACGGAGAAACGAACAGGATCTCTTTTTTACCTATGTTATAGCCGAAACAGAATCCTTGAGGGTTCTTCATTGCTTTCATTTCAGACACTGTATACACTTTTTTGTCCTCAAATGAGAAGAAAAAGCCTAAGTAAGGATTATATTGCGCCCCCAAAGTCACGGTATAGGTATCAATGGGCTTAGCTATAAGATAGTGAAACGGAGTAGACACTGTATTACCTACTTGGTCAGTCACCATAAAAGAAACGTCAAAATCCTCCGTTTTACCTTCAAGCGGCACAGCTAACTTGAATATCCGAGAGATACTATCTCCTAAAATATCAGATGTCATCACAGAATCTCCCATGGTAAAGGACCGGAATTTTTGCTGGGCATATATTCTACCAACAATGGTATCCACCTTCGCTTCCGGATCATCGGTCAGAGAGAAATCACTCGGATCTATCACATACGTATTTACATCATTATTGAAAAAAATGTATGGAGGCATCGGTGGAAGCGGACCTTCTTCTTCGCATGCAATCAATAACAACGGCAAAAAGAATAGTGCTATAAAATATTTTTTCATATTGCTTACTCTTTAATAATTTACTGTAACTGTATAGACGTTGGTTGTCTCACCATTTGGAGACACAACTGTATATTCAACCGGATTGGTAAAATCTTGCATTGCGCCCGATGCCGGTGTTACTACCGCTCCTTCCGACACAATAATCTCGGGGCGAATAGTCGTTTTATCAATTCCTTCCGGAATGGTAAGTGACACTGTGTGAGCTTCCTGATCGATAGTCGCATCAAAATAAATATTCTGATTCTGATACACTCGGAAGCGGGTCAAATTGGCATTTATGCTGGGGGGAATCACTAATCCGTCTTCGGGTCTTGTGCAACTGCTCATTATGCATACAAGCATAATAAACAGATAGATATATTTTTTCATATTTCTCATTCTATTTATTAATTAGCTGCTGTTGATAACTTAGGCCAGTTCGGATTTTGCTGAAGTGCAGGGTTCATCAATATTTCTGATGTACCAAGCGGGAACAGATAATCCTTCTTCAGAAAGATTAACGGCCTTTTTACATTCACAATATTATAGAAACCTCCATCTTGCGGTTTAGGAACATCATATCCTTGGATGTATTTACCATTCATCACTTCTTCTGCTATTCTCCAGCGACGGATGTCGAAGAATCGGAAATCTTCAAAAGCCAACTCTACACGACGCTCGTGCCAAATCTTCTGACGCATCTCAGCTTGAGTCAGCCCAGTAGGTAGATCAGGCATACCTACACGGTTGCGAATCCGGTTGACAGCATCATAAACTGCTTGAGAAGGAGTGGCATCAAGCTCATTCTGTGCTTCTGCAAAATTCAACAACAGTTCATTCAAGGCGAAAATACGAGTGAAGTTTCTGCGGCAATTACCACGACCTCCATTGTTTGGATCTGAATCCGAGAACATAGGATCGATGTACTTTTGTAAACAAATTCCAGTGAGAACAGCTTCCGCCCAACCGTGATTATTCGAATCCGAACCGCCAGCCCATGGTTGATAAGTATATTTATCATACTTGGCACCAGGGAATGCGAGGGTAGCCTTGAAACGAGGATCACGATCTTCGCCCTGCTTGGCGTTAGTAAAGTCGTAACCACTTTCCGGATCTGAAGGCATCAATCCGCTGGGATACATCTCAAATTCCATAGCCAACTGATAACTACCGTTCATCCAGTGGAAACCATTTTCCGTACGATTTCTCCACTGTGCATTGATACCTTCCCAGCGACCGTCAATAGTAGGATGAGAAAGCCAAATGATTTCCGGCGTATATTTAAACTGCCTATCAACAAATTTGCGATAATAATATTCCCAAGTACCCGGTTCCAACTCCGGATCGTCAGGTTCAGACTGTGGAGATTCCAAAGAGTAAGTGGGATCATCCATAACCTTTTTACAAGCCTCAACAACCTTTCTCCATCTTGATTTATCATAATTCATATAACACTGGATATCAGTATACTCGGATGACACAGGAGAATCTGTATTAAATAACGGGCTGGCAGCCTGAAGACGTAAACGGGCTATACAAGCATAACAAGCTGCACTGGTAGCCATACCTACTTTATTAGGAGTGGCCGCAACATTCGAAGGAAGATCCCTGGCTGCCATTTCCAACTCGTTACACACCCATTCTACTGACTCTTCAAACGTGTTACGAGGCTGATTGGTCAGCTCTGTATAGTTGTTAGGATCCACAGAATGGTCTAAGATGATAACTCCTCCAAAACGTCTGATAAGCTCTTCATAGAAGAATGCGCGTAAAAATCTGACTTGCGCTTTCATCAGAACTTTATCCTCTTCTGATCCCTGCGCTCTATCTATGTTTTCCAAGAACAAATTAGCCTTACGAATTCTCCTATAGGTATTTCTCCAGTAACCGATAGTAGGGATGGAACCTTCCTCACCATCGCCACCACCGTCATCCGGCGTCCACATACCAAACTGGACTTTGTCCGTCCACAAGGGGGCGTAACCACCGATTCCATCATCTGCAGCACAGTCATATATCACTCCGCGAGCAGTCACATTATAGGCGTTACCATACATTTCAGAGTAGATATCATTCATCACTTTTTTCGCCTCTATCACTGTTGCAAAGGCTTTATCGATATCCATATCATTACTTGCAGGTTTATCCAGATAATCCTGACATGAACATAAGAGCATTGTAAGCCCTAACAATAAATAATTTTTCTTTTTCATTTCATCACTTTTTTAGAATGACACTTTAACTCCGACATTGACTACTTTCATCAAAGGATAGCTGGCATTTGTATTTTCCGGGTCATATACCGGAACTTTATCCCAAGTCACCAGGTTTATTCCATTGACATAAAGACGAGCATCAGTTCCTCTAATGGCTTTCATCCAACTATCAGGAAGTGTATAACCGATCTCTATATTCTTCAAACGGATGTAGTTACCGTTTTTCAGCCAGAAGGTACTGCTTCTGTTTCCATCGTTACCTGTCGATCCTATCGCAGGGATAAGACGAGGCAAGCTCGCGTCACGATTCTCCGGTGTCCAGCGATCTAACCATTCAACGATAGGTGTACTGTTTTCGTTATTGAACGGCATATTGGCACCGGTTCTGAAATCATAGTTCACATTGGCTGCTCCCTGGAACAGACAGCTAAAGTCAAAGTTCTTGTACTTGAAGCCCATTTTCACACTGTACATTATTTCAGGAACATTGGTAAATCCTATCGGATGCTGGTCATTATCGTCTATGACACCATCACCGTTGATATCCGCATACTTGATATTACCCGGATAAAGAGGTCCGAACTGAGCGGGACTTCTCAAAATTTCTTCTTCCGACTGGAACAATCCTTCAGCGATAAATCCTCTAGCCTGACCTACGCGGTAGCCTACCTGCTGCAAGTATGGATAAGCTCTCGGAGTTTCCGGTCTTTCGAGTATTTTATTGCGAGCAAAAGAGAACATACCACCTACAAAATAATCAAAGTTTTTGTTTAACCTTTCGTGCCATGTTCCGTCCAACTCAATACCTTTATTTTCTACCTTTCCTGCATTGGCTGTAATCGCAGGTCCTCCATAGGTGGCCGGAACAATATCTATATTGGTAAGGATATTGGTTCTTTTTTCATAGAACACATCAGTGGTCCACTCGAAGCGATTATTAAACCAACGGGAGTCAAAACCGAAATTGAACTTATGAGCGGTTTCCCACGTCAAGCCAGGATTTCCGTTACGGACTTCTTTCAATCCACCACCGTTTCCTGTTCCGCCTTTATTGATACCGAATTTAGCATCGCCACCGCCGCCCCAACGACTTTCGTAGAAGAAGCGTTCGCCACCAATATTATCATTACCTACCATACCATAACTAGCTCTCAGTTTCATGTAATCCAGCACCTTGTTTGATTTGAACCAATCTTCTTCTGTAAATACCCATCCAACGGAAGCGGAAGGAAAGAAACCGAATCTATTGCCCGGAGCAAAGTTCTCGGAACCATTGTAACCGGCGTTCACCTCGGCCAAATATTTGTCTCTGTAACCATAAGTCACACGCCCTACTATTCCTAAACGGCGATAAGCAACTTCCTGATCGCGTACGGTATTCTCTTGTGCATTCATCAATATCAAACCGGAAACGGCATGCTGTTTGTCACTACCAAACGTATTGTTATAGCGGATAGAGGGCTCAATTACGTATCTGGTATTGTAGGAATTAATATTTCCTCCAAATCCTAACGGGCTGCCGATTACCATATGAGGATAGGTTTCAACATTAGGACCAAAAGTAAACATATCATCATCTTTTCTGTGATCGTATGTATATAAGTTGTCGAAGTCGAAAGAGAAATCAACATTCACACTCAATCCCTTTACCCATTCCGACAAGTCGGCGGAAGCACCCAATGTAGCAGTAATAGCCGATTCTGCTTCCTTAGAATAGCCATGAGATACCAAATGGGCAAGCACATTGTGATTAGTCGTTGGAGGAGCTCCCCATGTACCATCCGGATTGCGAATAGGCGTCACATTTGGACTGGCTACACGAGCTCGTTCAAAGATAGAGTTCACTCCAGACGACGGACGACGTTTATCGCCAATCACACCTGCCAAGGTCAATTTAGCTGAAATGACATTATTTAACTGGAAGTCAAGGTTGCTTCTGAAGTTATACTTGGTATAGCTTACATTAGTACTATAATTATCATTGTAAGCACCACGGCGGAATATACCTTCTTGTCTCAACACATTAGCAGACACAAAATATTGCATTTTCTCCGATCCCCCGGTAATACTGGCATTGTACTGTTGCATATAAGCATTTTTCTTCAACACTTCATCAAACCAATCAATATCAGGATACAAGAAAGGATTTCCTCCTCCGCTCTTATATATGTTCAACTGATCTTGTGAATATTTGGGAGACTGACCATTGTTCACCAAAGCTTCATTTGTCAACACGGCCATATCATACGCACCTACCAGTTCGGGCATTGAAGAGGGCGATTGCAGACCAAAGTCGGCCGAGAAGGAAATGACAGGTTTACCCACTGCACCGCGTCTGGTAGTAACAAGTACCACACCATTCGCACCACGTACACCATATACAGCTGTAGCCGAGGCATCTTTCAAGATACTGATATTCTCAATTTCCGAAGATTCCATCATGGCAAGTCCTTCCTTACCACGATCAATACCATCAATCAAGATGAGCGGGTCTTGTCCAGAACCGAATGTACTGATACCGCGAATATACAAAGTCGCCTGATCCGCCCCCGGCTCACCGGAACGTTGTACAGTAATCAACCCAGGTAATCGTCCGGCTAAGGCATTAGATACATTGGACACAGGACTTTGCTTAAGTTCCTTTACTGAAACTGTTGCGATGGCACCTACCACCGAAGCTTTCTTCTGTTGTCCATATCCTACTACTACTACTTCCTCCAATTGTGTCTCATCCGGCGACAAGGAAATGCGGAAGAAATTATCGTTTGCTTTAACTACCTGCCGATAATCCTGATAACCGATATAAGATACTTTCAATGTATCTCCCGTTCGTACATTATCCAATTTGAATACCCCATCCACATCGGTGATTCCACCATTAACGTTAGTTACTCGAACTGTGGCACCAATCAATGGTTGATTGGTTTCATCCAACACCAAACCTTGGATTGATTTGGTCTGCTGCGCATGGGCTACGCCAGCAACAAGCAGCAATGCGCTTATGCCCACAAACCGTCCAATTTTTCTTTTTATATTTGTTAGTGCTCTCATAGCTTATTTCTTCTTAAAAATAATTTTCTGACAATTCCAACCACCAGGGGTGATATCCACACGTAATTCATGCTGTCCCTTTGTAAGAGAAAGAGTGACAGGGTCTGCCGGCGCATAGAAATCCCAGTTGCCTGTACCTACTCCACCTACTCCTGTTTTACCCTCTACTTTCTCACCTCCATCTACCGAAAGCCAGAAGGGTTTGTTTGCTTCATTAGAATAGAACATGAATGCGTCATAGTCACCATCTTCCAGTACATTAATGGTATACGTACACCACACTTCAGGACCATCATTGTTACCAAGCAAACTGGTATAGAGATTACCATCATTGTTACGTCTGATAGCTCCACCATCACCGCGATTTTCATTATTGATAAAGTCTGCAGTAGTCAACTGTAACGTACCAGGTATATTGTTGTAAGTCAGATAGTCATATCTGGAGATTTCTTTGCCACCAGATATGATTCCAACCTGTACAGGCACAAGCCAATAACCGTCTGTTTTAGCATCATCTACCCAAAGACGTTTCCCTTGTTGCATAGGCATCGTCAACGTCTCCATTTCACCCGGTACTGCACTAGCAGTTTTAGCCATTTCAGTGCCCTCATAATAAAGCACATAACCATCAATGCCTGTAATAACCGGATCTTTGTGAATTCGAATATACTCAGTCGTTTTGTTCGGGATATCATTACTGTTGATAGCTGGATTCAATCCAACAAAGTCTGCTCCATCATCATAACCATCAATAGTCACTACAGGCGCATTGGCTAGTGTTTCTGCTGCTACAGAAATGTTACCGGAATAGTCAATGGCATACACTTTCAATGGTTGAGTGATATCACCCATGATAGAAGCAACAGTAGTTTCTGCATCTACAGTCATGGACGAAGTACCCAACTCAATTCTAAACTCTTTCACGTCATTGTCTTCAGGACTTTTCCATACAGCAAATGCTGTTTCATCTCCCATTTTATAACCGGTCAAATCAATCACCGCACCAGGACTCACATTATCGTGTACCCATGGTTTGGCACTAATCGTAACGCCATAAGCAAGTTGACCATTCTGATTCTCTGTTTTAACCATAAATGTGTACTTCTCATAGTTAGTCAAGCCGGTAAAGACAACTTCCGTATCAGTACCTCCTACTACCTGTTCTTGACCAGTGTTCTGGTTAGTCACATGGATTGCTTTCAACGACTCTGATAAGGCAACATTCCATGTCAATTTGATTTGTCCATCAGCTCCCTCGGCAGCCAACTTGTCTACATCACTAGGCGGAATAAACTCAAACTGCCCCGGCACATCTGTCACCGGAAACTTGTATTCCTCACAGGCACAGAGACCAAATACAAGACATACCAGTGGCACAGCTATCCGATAGTGGCGCTGTTGCTTCTGAACACACGAAAAACTCCGAACCCGTTCTTTCTCGCTTTTGTTCTTCTTAAAAAGGTGCTTTTTCATAATACACTTTTCTTTGTTTGTAATTTAATTAACAATTATTTTTGTTTTTGATATATTAAAAACGAAAGCAAAACTATAAGCAAAACATTAATAAATCATATAAAATTTACATAAAAACCAATTAATATTACATTAATTTTAGGCTTTCTAGTAATTTTAGTATGAACTCCTATAGCTAAAAGCAATTGATTTATAAAATTGCCAAGGAACAGCTTACTTAATGCTTATACTGTTGCCGATATGATAATATCGGATCGTGAAGATTGGAATATTCAATCTATGAAGACATTATATCAGAAAGCCATTAATAAGCACTCTAAAATCGCCTGTATATACATCATTCACAACAATACGCACTATTACAGAAAACAAGAAACGAAATAAGTGAATAAAAGGAAACGAAATACAGCAGATATTTCTGCCATCTTATTCGCTAAGCTTCAATTTAATTGAAAGATTCTGGGGGCAAGGAAAGAACTACGAATATAAAACCTTACAAAATAAAGGAAGAAATCTGAAAGGGAATAAAATATTCTTCGTATTTAGCCCTGTATTTCTTTTATTGAAGCTATGCCATTCAAATAGAAGAAATACAAGACTAAAAGATTCTTTATATACTAGTCATATATTTGGGGGGCTTTTGAAGACTTAACTAAATAGTCCTCAATATTAATATTAAGATATGCCGTTCCATCACCAGGAGCAGGATTTGACGGATGAATATCATCCTTATGAGGATATACAATAATATCAATCTTTTTCACATTTTTCCCTAATTTAGGGAACAATAGGCTAACATAGATGGCTTTTCCATTACAATTTTGAATGATCATGAGTCTGCCTAGCTCTCCTCCCCCATCATATCCACGTACTTTATACTTATCTCCTGTTACTCTATCTACAATGGTGTAACCTTTGCCATAGTTGAGCCATTGCCAATCCCAGTATATAGGTTGCAGAAAGGTAACCTTTGTATCGTTTTCTCTTATTTCTATCGAATGTAAGGAGGTATTTGTACCAACAGTCCGATTATATGGCCATTCGGCTATTTCCAAACTATCCGTAGGAGCTATATAGGCTACTCTATACAGCTTTTGATTTACACTATCTTTACGGAATAAGATTTCTTCGGATAATACCTTATTCATGCTGTCTCTTATGGCTTCCAATTCATACAAACTCTTATTTTTCAATGTAGGATTTTGACCAGAAACAATCAATGGGAACATTATAATACATAGGGTAAGTGTGTAACTTTTCATGATATAATTTATTTTTAAGTACTTCTAAAAGACATTTCATTCTCTCTTTGTTGATTCTTGACACCGATCCGAAATATATGAAACTCAATAAAGAACCATATCAAATTTCGATAATAGTATTCAGATAAATGATTTTTCCACCTGAGATACAGAAATATCTTTTTCATTGTTTCAGTATATTATAGCAAGAGTAAAGTTAAAACTGAGTCCTTAACAGATCACATAATAACTACATAAAATTCTTATTTATTAACCACAAAGTTCCTTATTTGACATTCCGTGCCCAACGAACGGGGATTTTTTGACGGATGAGATACGCAAGCGCAATGTATGCTCAGTGTCCTTCAACTCTGTCTCCAACATGTATACCCACGGAATATACAGGGCTGAACTCCATGCTGTATAAGTATCCAGTTTCTTGAACGGTGCATTATCCACACTATATTCCAGCATACCTGCCGACGGTCCACAAACACAAAAAATCCCGATAGCTCTTCCTTTGAAAAAAAGCGTCAGTCTATCGCCCGGACGTGTTGCTTCCAGCATGGAAACATGTACAAATCCTTTTCGCTTTTCATATTTATTGTCCGGATTCCAATCGTCTATAATCTTCCAACCACGACCGATACGCACACGGCTGAGAGGAATAAAATGCCCTTTGGTGTAACTGTATGGATCGAGTTGCATGGCAGGAACATCATGCGGCCGGCGTATACTTTCAGCATTTATTTCCCTCTGCATGCCATCCAGCAAATTACTGATGGCAGCAGTATAAATAGATTGCCCATAAGGATGAGGATGTGCATATCCAAAATCTTTCCAGGTAAACTGCCCGTCCTGCAATCGTTCTGAAATCTCTTGTGCCAGATTGACGGATGACACCCGATAATGATTTGCCACCCGCTCGTGATTTAAAATAGCATCCGGCATCTGCCGTTTAGCAATGATAGGCAGGAAGCCGTCCGTTGCAAAATGAGTCAACACGATATCCGTTTCCGGATTAACTTCCAAAGCATGACGGATTTCTCCTTCCACTCCCCGTACCTGCTCCTCGGGCGTAAAAACGTTTGTCATATCGTTTGCCGATCCATCAATGAACAGCAAGTCTATCTTACCTTTCGACAATACATCATTATCCAATCGGAAGGCTCCGGGAGTACTCCCGGTAGAACTGATGCCAGCTTCTACAAACTCAAAAGCCGTAAAAGGGAAACGCTGTTGTAACTGCTGTTCCATCATATCTTTCCACCCCACCATTTCCGTGATAGATCCACCGATAAAAGCTACCCTTCCCCGACGTTCCCGCTCAAACTTAATGAACGAGTTGTGCAAGCTACCACGAATGGTGTAGTGCTGGTATTTCTTATACTCCGGCTGTTGACGCATTATAAAATCGACCACAGGTTGAGGATCTTCAAGACTATGCGGATGGTGGTCGCATCCCGGCTTTATTATCAATTCTACATTTCCACCCAATGCCAGGTAACGTTTACGTATCACCATCATGTTCTCTTTAATCGGCACGCTCCGATCGCTATCTCCACAAACACTGATAATGGGCACACCCGCTTTAGCCAATGGCTCCAAATTGTCTATAGGATTGCCGTCGAAGCGGTCAATGGTTTCTTCTGTCAGATTCCATTCTTTCAATAAAGTTTTCCATGCCGCTTTATGGAGTCTCTTCAAGCAAGTAAATACATCACTGAGCGGTGCATCAAGGTAGAGGCAAGCAACATTATCCGGATTTCGGGAAGCCCAAACGATAGAATAGAGTCCTCCGCGACTAAATCCTTCCATTACTACTTTAGAAGAAAGCCCGTAATTCTCCACCATCTCCTTGTAGAAACAGTTGCCTAATTCAATAGCCCATGGACTGGCATAATCATTCGTAACATCCAAGTAAACTACGTGGAAGCCTCTTTCCAACAGAGCTTTATCAACAGATGGAAATGCATCGAAGAAAGCCGGACGCCATATCCACGGATTACCGGTAGCTGCTTTTTGGGGTACAACAACAGTAGCATCACGTCCCTGGAATTTGAAATCATAACGGTCCCCTTCGTACCATTTGCTTTTAGAAATACAATTTTCATTTTTTCCCTGAACGGGAATTGAGTAAAAGGATACTGCCAGCCCCCAAAGCAAGCAGAAGAAATAAGAAAGATATTTTATATTCATAGCATTCTCATATACAGGTCATTAAATAAAGACTTCATTATAACCAACTTTTACTACAAACTAAGTATAATAAAGTATTTAAAACAAAAAATTATTTTCTAATATATTAGAACTCGATTAAATTTTACTCAGCATTATTAAAACAGATTCTTACAGAAAACCAGCTGAGATAATTATTTCTTCCAGCTTACCGTATGGAAAGAGTGAGGTGGTAGAGTTAATGTAACTTTCTGTCCCTCCATTTCAAGACTCATCGTCTCTTCCGTATCAGTTACATTAGCAGCAATAACACTGACAGTGCCATCCTGATTTATAAAAGCCAGCATATTTTTATCTGACGGTGTTTCCAGTCTATAGGCACCCGTACGCACAGAATACCCTAAATGCTTCATCAGATAAAACTCCGGATTATACGTCACGGTCTGTTTCTTCTTGTCGATGGAAACCATCGAATTCTGATTCCAGCCCCAAGGACTGATACCCGGAGTAGGAAGAATCATATTCCAATAATGATAAGAATTGATACCATTACTGAAATAATGTTTCATCAAATTCCATGTATATTCGGCATAATCCCATGTATTTGCTCCGTTACCACATTCTGTTTCAGTTTGCATCAGCCTTAATTCCGGATATTCACGATGAATGGTTGAAATAGCCTTTTTCCCATCCCACTGAAAGCCCACTCCCTTTATGTATTTAGCTGCCTGCTCGTCCTTCAAGGCAACACGCACATAATCCGGATTGGCCGTATTAATGGTTCCGAAATAAATATCTGTTTGGATGTTTTCTCTTTCAAAAGTCGGTCCCAGATAATGTCCCAAGAAGAATGTCAAATCTTCCGTACGCCATTTACAACTGGGAAATACCTGATTGGAACAAGGTTCATTCTGCACATGGATACATTCCAATGGTAATCCTTCTGCCTCGTAGGCTTTAATGAAGCGTGCAAAATAATCTGCATACGTTTTCAGATACCCTTCTTCCATCCGGAAACCGGTGCTAAATTCAGCGACTGTTTCTCTCGGCAAAAGCCCGTTCACATCTTTTTCTCCCGACGGGCGAACAGCGGAAGCATAATGATTATTTGTCTTCATCCATACCGGAGGGCACCAGGGAGAAGCCCAAATACGCAGGTCAGGATTTACCTGACGGGCAGCCTTAATATAAGGAATCAGAATATATCGGTCACGGTCAATATTGAAATTCACCAGATTAAAGTCCTCTGCAATATCAGCCGAAGAGTAGAAACTCATAGCAAAATCATTGGCTCCCATCGGAAGACGACAATAATCAAAACAAGCCCCTTCTTTACCAAATATAGCTTGAAGAACAGCCTCACGATCTCCGGCCAATAATACATTCAGTGCGTCCCAGCCCATTTCATTGAAGCAGCCGCCTATACCTGTAATCAACTGTAAGCGTTGAGTCGGGTCAAGCACTATTTCTGCTCCGATAGTTGTCCGCTCTGATTTTACCTTCTGCTTCACCCACGGAGAAGTCTGAGTGGTAACATACCACTCGACTTTCTGCGCTGAAACGGTTCCACCTAACAGGAACAATAAAATAATATTTACAAACCTCATAAAATATTTCATTTTCTCTGTTTTACCATTTGAATGGTTCCGTCCTCATTGTAATATAGTTTATCTACACAAATAGAACGTAGCCAATCATGATTGGACAAAGCACTGTTGTGATAGAATGCAAACCACTCACCTTTATACTTTACGATGGAACCATGATTAGTATAGCTATCCGTAGGCTCCATATAGATACCCATAGCTTTCCAGGGGCCGAGCGGATTGTCACTGATGGCATAGCGCATACGATTATCTCCTTTCACACCATCATTCCAGTTTTCATCATGATTGTCTGAATAAGAAAGATAATATTTTCCATTATATTTATGAATCCATGTGGCTTCATGGAAATCTTCCAAACCTTCCATATCTTTCATTTCACCATCCAATTCAACCATATTATCTTTCAGCTTACCACCTTTGCAAATTCCTCCGCCTCCGTTGTAAATGTATGCCTGACCGTCATCATCCACAAATACACAAGGATCTATCAACGGATCCATCCCTTCTATATAGCCCTGCACGGTAAAGTTAGCAGCCGGTTCCTTACTGGTAGCCACACCAATTTTCCAACTCTTGTCTGTTTTGGTTTCACTGGGGTGCGGAAAGTAAAAATAGTACGTACCATCTTTGTAGGCACAGTCGGGAGCCCACATGAATCCACCTTCTTTGCGCCCCCAAGGAACTTGTGATGAATTCAATATCTCACCATGATCTTTCCAATGTATCATGTCGTCTGTAGAGAACACATGGTAACGGTCCATCAAGTCGCAACCACGCGGAGGATCGATATCATGCGAAGCATATACATACAAACGTCCGTCCGCCCATACATGTGCCGAAGGATCGGCTGTATACATGTGCGTGATAAACGGATTCGGAGCCATACTGTCAATCCCGGTAACTTCCTCTTTCGTTGAGTTACTTTTAGAAGATTGACAGGAGAGCATAAATCCCGCCAGGAACAAAGCAAAAATCGGATAAAACTTCTTTTTCATAAGTAATGTGTTTTGATATTAGTAATTAATAGATCTCAGTAAGTGATTGTAACCTTCTCAACTCTTCCACCTCGCAATGAAATGACTTCATCATACCATTGCCCAAGTTTCAATCTTATTTTCCGGTCTTTTGTAGAACAGAGCTTGACATATACCTTTTTATCAGAAAGGTTCCATGAGAGTTGTTCCACTGTCACTCCGCATCGTGCTTTTATTCCATTGATACAGCCACGTTCAATACCATCCACCAAAGCAGGCAACAATTCAATACCTTCTTCATCCGACCCCACCAGCATCTCTATCAACACACCCGGTACTGCATGGCAGACATCTGTACAAAAAGTTCCGAAATTCGGGTAATGTGCCGTAGACAGGCTATTAAAGTAAAAGTCTTTTTGAGTCAGCGTCAGCAACTTGTTTTTTAAAGAAGCATCATCATGCAACCCTGCGGCAATCAAAGCCGCATGCAGGAATCCATGTCCCGCATTCTCATAATTGTGACGGTCGCGCATCTGCAAAGCCCTATGAGCTGCTTTATAAAGTTCCGGAGTCCTGCCTTCCGAAAATTCACGATAAGGCCACACCATCATCAAATGGCTGGAATGCCGATGGTTATAACTCTCAGCCAAGCCCGGCCAGCTCCACTCCTTGATAGCCCCATCTTCATTAATCTGGTAAGGAGGCAGTGCATCCAACAGACTTTGCCAACGAGCCTTACCACCATTGAGGCCCTGTTCTTCATTCAATAAATTGCATACTTTAACTAAGGTAGACAATAAAAAACGAGCTCCGGAAAGATCAAAAGCGGAGTTGTTCAGCAAAGATACCCGCAAGTTTGACGGTTGATTTTCCGGTGAAACAGAACCAGCAATAATGTAATGCCCTTCCCCATCCTTATACTTCAAGAAGTCTTCGTAGAAATCTCCCATACTTTTCAGTAAAGGAAACAAGCGATCCTTCAGAAACTCTTTATCTTCCGTTATCAGGTAGTGTTCCCAAAAAGGATAAAGCAGCCAGGCTTCCTCACCCGTAGCATAATGATATGGATAAAAATCATTGATAGAAGCCATCAATCCGGAGGAAAGTCCGGGGGTATTACCACAGGCCAGCATACCGCGACAGCCTAGTAGTTTAGTAGCATTGATTTCAAAATCTTTCCGCCAAACCTCATTCAGATGGAAATACCCCTCCATCACTTCGGGCATAGCACCGATATTTCCAGCACTGACCTGCAAGTTCAGGTTTGCATCCAAATGATAATAACCTCCCCATCCCGCATTACAATCACCTGTCCAGATTCCTAATAAATCAGGAGGCGTCAGTTCATTACCGGAAGACAAGAAATGATATCTTCCTGCATAGAAAATCCTTTCCCACAATGCCAATACAGGTGAATCCGTTTGCTTCTGTTTTTCCAACAATTCTTCATTAGATAGCAATCGTTCGGCAGGAGATGCACCCAAGTCCATCTCCACACGATTGAAGATTGCAGTATGTATAACCTTATGAGCCTTCACAAGGGATTTATAATCCGGTTTTATCTTATTCAATGCTTCTTTCAACAAACCTTTATCCCACTCCGCCATACAATCCGTAGCGTACTTTTCAGTACGTGCCAGCAAAAGTACTTTCGAGGCATTCTGTATATATAAAGTGTCATTACGTAAAAAACTGGAACCGCCCGACTGTTTTACCCGAATCCCCCCTTCATAACCTTCCGCATCCATTGGCGAAGCATAATTCACACGGATATTCAGATAATCCTTCGCATGCAGGTTATTCACTCTCATTCCTTTCGGGAAATTCATCTCTTCAAGCATTTGCAAACTGACTGCGCAACTCAGACCACCGGAAGCTGGTGCTTGCAGTTCGAATACCGAAACATTGGCATCCCGAGAAACAAATGACCGACGCTCCCATTCTCCGCGGTCGTCACTCCACCGAACTATTATTTCTCCGGTTTCGTAATTACTAATGCGGCGGTAGTCTTTTATTTCCCCATCCGCATCCATATCAATCTTGAGCACAAAACCGGGATGCCTACCGCCTTCGCCTCCATCATGCCAATGGGAAGTACGTACAGCCAGATCATTCGCTTCCTTAAACTTTCCGATAGCACAATATTTCTTTATTAAATCAAGTGTATCACGAGGTACTTCGGCAAACGTACGTGACTTTGCACCAGGGAAGTTGAAGAAACGGTCGGTGAAAACAACCGTTTCATGCAGAGGATTTCCAAAAACCATGATTCCCATCTTACCATTGCCGGCTAGCAAGGCTTCCTGCCACCTATCATAAGTTGCAGGAAAACGATTGGAATGAGCCTGACGTATAACTGGTTGGGCATACAATCCCAACGATGCTATACAAACCAAAGCAGAGTATAGTATCTTCTTATTCCACATATATTTACTTTCTTAATTCAGAGTTAACAACCTGCCGCGCTTCAAATTATATCCTTCTATAGAAATCGCAGCCTCTCTTTGCGGCATATATTCTATTGTAATAGTTCTCTTTTCTCCCGATAATAAATTAAAATAACCGTCTGAGATATAAGCAGGCAGGATACGTTTGTCTGTATCCGGCTCACGTACATTTAGTTTCAAGGCAATGGCAGGCTTTGCGCCTGTATTACGTAATTCAATTTGTACCCGATTATTCTTTCTACTGATTAGTTTACAAGCTACCGAGGCATCCTCCAATGAATTAAAATCCAGAAAGTTTCCTTTACCATTGTCCTGCCAATAATCATTGACAGAAACTGTCCTTCCATATTTATCAGTCAAAAGCAGACGTTCCAGATATACCCCGGTAATGTCAAGAGGCTTATCCTGCACAAAACATTCTGTTGTTCCATTGGCCGCTACATTTACTTTCAAGACCCGTCGGAACAAAGATTTACCTTCCAGAGAGTAAGCTTCATAGATAGCTTTGGCTCCTTTCATTTCCTTTAAAGTAGTATTCACTACTATTATTTTCTGGTCATCAAGATTCTTCTGAATATGGACAGGTTCACACGCCTTGCGGCAACCATAGAAAGATCCGAAGGTTTCATAATCCCAAGAATAGATTTGCCAGACCATACTGGGCCATGCCGGATGGCTCATCCAGAGCAACAGGCCACTTGTACTGTTCCACATTTTACTGTTCCATGCTTCCATCATGGCACGATGACTGTCATAGTTGGCAATCTGTGCTTTTCGGCTAAAGTCTTTCAAGTCCGTCGGCTTTCCATATTTCCGATCTATGTCTTCCATAAATTCCCTCTGTCCCCCATGTAGATCATGGTAATACCAAACATCACTGATAGGCCAGGCATCTTTCACATCCATCATAGCCAGAATAGATTCTTCCGTAGGAATGGAAGTCGAACCTTGCTCCGTATTGAATCCATGTGCCCGGTTACGATAATAATCTACCGGATTCTTATGATAGTTCCATGGGCCGCTTGGTCTTAGGTTACAATGTGTAGAGTTCGGACTATAATAACGGGTACCGTCTTTCTCTGCAATCATCTTTGCCAGCCGTTCTTCAATATAAGCAGGAGCGAATCCTTCATTACGGGGATTCCAAACAGCAATGGAAGGATGATTACGAAAACGCACCACAACATCTTCCGCATTCTGCAGGAATAGGTTGTCATCATTTACCGGCATATTATAACCTTGCGTACTCAACCAGAAATCATTGAATACCAGCATACCATATTCATCACATAATTCATAAAAAACCTCTTCCGTACTCTCACCTGTCCAGTTACGGATCATATTAAAGTTCGCTTCTTTGTGCAAACGGAAGTAAGGTTCGAGATGTTCACGCGAAACACGCTTCATAGCATCATCCATCCCCCAGTTTCCTCCCTTACAGAAGATACGCTTGCCGTTTACTTTTATCACCATGTAATGCTGCATAGCTTTGTCCGGTGCCGGCACAAGAATATCAGAAGAGACATTCTTTTTCAGACGAGGCATACACATGCCGTCTTCAATATATTTACGGTTTATATTATCAAAAATAGGTTCACCCTGCCCCATTACGGTCGGGCGATATTCCATCCGACGGATAGAATCGTCAGGAAAACAAATTTCCAATTCATAAGAAAGTTCACGGACTCCGAAACGCACTTTCTTGGAATCCGATGGTACTCCCTTTTCCGTTACAGACACATCCATCGTATAAAGTTCCTGACGACCATAATTATTTGGCCACCATAGGCGGGGAGATTTCAGCGCCAATGCTTCATAAACATCCGGAACAAAGACTACTACCTTTCGTTCCCCAGGTGCGAGGCTTACCTCCTGAGTTATCTGTTTACCTTCAAGATTCAAGTCAACCGATACTTGCTTGGCTACCGATTGCAGGTTTTCTACTTCCGTACGTACAATAACTTCAGCGACCGTAGTATCCGGTAGTGTCAAATGAGTAACCACCTGCGTATCATGCAGACGAATGCCATTCGTGAAACGTAAATGTACATCCTGCCAGATACCTATATTCCGGTCGCGAATGCCTGGTACCCAGTCCCAACCCTCTGAAGAGATAAAGGTCGGTCCATCCAAACATAATTGTCCGCCATTCATTCCATTGCCGGCAGATGGAGACTGTTCATGAGGAATTCCCGGGTTAGGTGGTGGAAGAATACGAACAACCAATGTATTCTTACCATCCACCAAATGATCCGTTGCATTAAATTCACCCCGGATAAAGGCACCTTTCATTGTACCCAGACATACGTCATTCAGCCATATCTCGGCTTGATAATTTATACCTTTAAAAACTAACCAAGCTTCTCTACCTCCCACAGGAACAGGTGAATTGAATTCCAAACGATACCACCAATCCATCCTACAAAGGGTGTCGGGAATTGCGAGATTATTCAGTCCATAATAAGGATCAGGATATACTCCCTGGTCCACTAAAGTAGTTAATACTGTACCCGGGACAGTCGCATTATACCAACCGTTCTTGCCATCCGTCAGTTTCCAGCCCCGGTTCAACAAGAAATCATTCTCGCTTACTTTTTCTACGACCGCCTCCACCGGTATCTGTGCTCTCGGAGAAGGCATCATGATTTGCACTTTCGATTTCGGCAATGTCTCTTTTGGCTGAGGATGAGTCAATCCCCAATTTGCCACATTCTGAGCTACTAATGAAGTAGTACAACCCAATAAGAGACAAAATATCCATTGAATTTGAACACTTCGTTTCATTGTTATTTATTTTTCAAGGTGAGATATCAGTCAATTAGCCTTTTGCAATACCGGCACTATTTTTTGCAAACGGATATCAGCGGAAGATGCACCTAACATAATCATATAGTCACCGGAAGGATGTACAAACTGACTTTGCTCCTCATCCCAATAACGTAGCAAGTCTTTCCGCAATTTGATAGTAACTTTCTTGCTCTCACCTCCCTTCAACGAAACACGTTCAAAGCCTTTTAACTCTTTAACAGGCATTACCTCATTCCGTTCAGGCAGTTTCACATATACCTGTGCCACTTCATCCCCTGCACATTTACCAGTATTCTTCAATTGGAAAGAAACATTTATTTCGTCCTCACCATCTTCCACTTGTAAATTGGAATACTTGAATGAAGTATAGCTCAAACCATAACCGAAAGGATATAAAACATCCCCTTTGAAGTACTTATAGGTACGTCCCTTAGTGATATCATAATCATCAAACGGAGGAAGTTCATCCAGACTCTTGTAATAAGTCAGCGGCAAACGGCCTCCCGGATTATAATCACCGAACAAAACCTCAGCCACAGCTTTTCCTCCGCTCTCACCCGGATACCAAGCATTCACTATAGCCGGAATATGCTCATCCATCCAGTTGATAGCCAGCGAGCTGCCTGCAACCAATACAACTATGATATTCGGATTCACCTTGTAAACTTCCTGCAAAAACTCCCTCTGGTCTGCCGGAAGCTGAATATCATACCTATCTTGTCCTTCACGTTCTATCGACTTATTGATGCCTAATACAGCAACTACGGTCTCACACTCACGCACCGCTTTTCCGGCCTCACCATACAAATCCAAACGAGTGACTTTGCCAACCTGAGGAACCCGCCATTGCAGTTTCGCCACAGCATAATCACGATTATCATAGTATTCCGCCTTCAACTGATAATCCTTTCCGGCTTCCAGATAAATAGTAGCTGTATCTGTACGGACTGCATGTCCCCGCCATGCATCAATCAGCATCTTGCCGTCAACGCTCAAGCGGCAACCATCATCTGATGTAAAACTGAATGTATATTGTCCGGTGACCGTGGGACGTAGTTTTCCTGTCCAGCGAACTGACAAAGGAGATTTAGGTAAGAAAGGATCAGGTGCCTGGTTGGCAGGCTCAAAGTTAATCCATTCTTCTTTGCGCACCTTCGGAGTCCCCTGCAACTTCGTATTATCAAAATATTCGGCTTTCAATCCTTCCGGGAAATTGGTACCCTGTATAAGCTCCATGCCGTCTACGGCTGATTTCCAAGGGGCATATACCACTTTCACGCCATCGCCTACCCTATCTTTGATACCCTGTAACACCGAGACCGGAGCAATCACCGGCGAACCACTATAATCTCCAAACTCACAATTACCGGCATTTATGCCCACCACAGCTATCGATTTTACCTTTTTGACATTGAGCGGTAACATCTTTTTCTGATTCTTAAGCAGCACGATACATTCACGCGCCGCATTCAAAGCTACTTCCTGATGCTCTGCCGACCCTATCACATCCGGAGATATCTTCGTATAAGGATTCTTTTCTCCGCTATCGAATAACCCTAACTGCATACGTGCACGCAACACACGATAGGCAGCCGAATCTATGTCAGCATCCGTAACCATATACTGACGGTAGGCACTCAACAAAGGCTCATCATATACATCATCGCCACATTCCAAGTCTAAACCGGCTTTTAAGGAGAGAGTAGCCGCAGCCTCTTTAGTCTTCACATACTTATGCGCATTGACCAGTAAGG
The DNA here is from genome assembly GCF_036416795.1 of Bacteroides sp. MSB163. Classification (NCBI taxonomy): domain Bacteria; kingdom Pseudomonadati; phylum Bacteroidota; class Bacteroidia; order Bacteroidales; family Bacteroidaceae; genus Bacteroides; species Bacteroides maternus. The sequence continues at coordinate 719,670 of NZ_CP143867.1, forward strand.
AAGGACCTCCGCAATCGGAAACCACATAGCCCTTGAATCCCCAGTCATTACGCAGCACTTTGGTCAGCAGCCAAGCGTTCAGCGTACATGGCACATCATTCAACGCATTATAAGCGGACATGATAGATGCGGACTTACCCTCTTTCACACAAGCCTCAAAGGCCGGGAAATAGTATTCGCGAAGTTGCTTCTCTGATATTTGCGGATTACATACAAAACGATTGTGTTCTTCATTATTGGCTGCAAAATGTTTGGGAGTCGATACAATCTTCAAGTAACGACTATCATTGCCTTGTAAACCTTTCACAAAAGCAGTACCCATGATACCACTCAGATACGGGTCTTCACCGTATGTCTCAGGAGTACGCCCCCAACGCGGATCACGCGCCATATTCACTGTAGGTGACCAAAAAGTCAACAAATCGCTGAACTGGTTCTTCTGCTCCCGTCCCTGGTCCAGTTCATTCCAACGGGCACGGGCCTCATCAGAAATAACCGTAGCCACTTGTTCCTGCAACACAGGGTTCCAAGTAGCCGCCAGTCCGATGGCCTGCGGAAACACAGTGAAGCGTCCCGGACGAACCACTCCATGAAGCGCTTCGTTACCATGATAATATTTAGGAATATCCAGACGGGAAATGCCCGGTGACGTAGCACGCAGTAAACTAATCTTTTCCTCAACCGACAGACGTGACAATAAGTCCATGATACGTTCGTGCATCGGCGCGTTTTCATCTTTATACAACTCTTGAGCCTGTACCGGAATGGTACAGGCTATCAGAAACAATAATCCTGTAAATACAATCTTTTTAAATGTTTTCATGATATTTTCCTATTGACTTATATCTTATTTATTTTTCTGCCGATGGAGGAACTACATCACCTGCACTGCCCCATGCCTTATTGGGTCTGTCGCCCATTATCAATACCAGTTTTCCTCCATCTTTTATGTCGTCATGGCTGAACCAGGGCTTATTCCATTCCTTGCCATTCAATGTTGCGGACTGGATATATTTGTTTTCGTCCGATGCGCCTTGCGCCTCTACCTCAAACACTTTTCCATTGCTCAGCATCACTTTAGCTTTAGTAAACAAAGGGCTGCCGATGTTATAAGACGGGGAGCCCGGAGTCACCGGATAGAAACCTAAAGAAGAGAATACGACAAATGCCGACATACCGCCACCGTCTTCATCTCCCGGCAATCCCATCAGGTCATTACGGAACCATGTCTTCAACAACTGCCGGATACGCTTTTGTGTCTTCCAAGGCTGACCGGCATAGTTGTAGAGATAAGGGATATGCAAACTCGGTTCATTAGCCATCGAGAATTGACCTACATTACCCGTGTGATCAGGTATCTGTGCATAGAAAGAATGCTTGCCACGCCCCAGCGGTTCACGGAAAGTCTGGTCCAGATTGGCGATGAACTGTTCGTTACCTCCCATCAAGGCAATCAAGTCAGCTACATTGTGGGGAACATCCCAACGATACACCCAACCATTGTTTTCGCCATAATATTCACGGGCGCCCATACCTCCGGAGAAACGATAATCAAACGGTTCAATCCATTTGCCGTTTTTATCCTTCGGATGAAAGAAAGCTGTTTCAGCATTATACACATTGCGATAATTATGAGCACATTTCAGATAATGGGCAGCATCATCTTTCTTTCCCAGCATATCGGCGATTCTCGATAAGCACCATTGATCATAGGAAGTTCCCAGAGTAACGGCAATAGGTTGACGTTTCTCAAACGGATGTACATTCGGATCCGTCTCCTTCTCTCCTGCCTGGAGCGCCGGGATATATCCGTTCTTCTTATAGAAATCGTCTATCCAACCGGCAGCGGCACCCGACCACGGTGCCAATGTCTTTTCCTCTATACCTTTGCGACAAGCTTCATAGGCTTTCTCCAAATCGAATTGTAATCCTTTAGAGGCCGCGTCGGCCACAGTCGCTACGGCATGGTTGGAGTTCATACGGCGAGAGTCACCTGTGATTTCGGGGAAAGTAGGCATCCACATATCTCCCATCTGTTCCGCCATGCGCAGATAAGAATCAATCACATTCTTTTCTGTTCCTTCGTCAATCAGCAGACGCAAAGGATGGGCAGCACGATAAGTATCCCAAATCCAATCGTCCGTGTAGAATGGCTCGCCATTATCATCATGTATCTTTCCGTCGAATGCACTGAAATAACGGCCGTCTTCGCTGATGCAGACCGGACGTTCGAATACACGATAAAGCGAGGTATAAAGCACTTGTTTATCTGTCTCGCTGCCGCCTTCTACCAGAATATCGCTCAATGCTTTATCCCAGATTTGACGTCCTTTTTCCGCTAAATCCTGCAGATTATAGTGTGGCAATTCACGTTGCAGGTTTTTCTTGGCTTGTTCTTCGCTTATAAATGAAATCCCATAGCGCAGATTGACTGTTTTCGTTCCATCTGCAAAGTGCATAACAGCACAGGCATTACGACCTTCAGCTTCTTTCTTGTCGACATCTATTTTACCATCAGCCAAAATACCGGCTTCTATAGGGGCAACGTCCGACTCTATATACAGGTAGACCCGCGTATTATTTTCCAATTGCTGGTAACCGCTCACAACTCCGTCACCTGCCTTGATAGCACCGTTACGTGAATTGATCATCATGTACACAGGCTTATCCTGCTGGCTATAATCTATCTGATAGAGAGCAGACTGGTGGGAAGGTGCATACTTTACTTTGATCTCTTCGTCATCAAGAATCACCTCATAGTAATAAGGTTTCAATATCTCATTATCATAACTGTAAGCTATAACCGGACGAAGTTTATCCCCTTGATACGGACTCAGATTGAAAGCGGAACTGCCACGATGACTGGTCACAATCAAAGGAAGCCCATTCAACATATCCGTTGTGTAATCTGCCCGTTCCGGATAAACACGGAGCATGCTGTTTGGTAAATGGATAGTGGGGAAAGTAGGAACCAGCAAATGGCTGATATTTCCCATGTAGGGATTTACATAGTCAACCGGACCTTTTACATCGGTTACTTGATTTTGTACTCCTCCACAAGCACCTAAAACAGAGACTAAGGCCACTGAGGCTAAGCAATGTGTAAATTTCATAATATAACAGTTTTAATTTATATTTATTCGCAAAGGCAAATATATGGACAGACGCTTTCCCTTTCGATTAAAAAAGACTTAATAGCCGATTAAAATTAAATAAAGCAGTTAATTTGTTCGCATAAAAGGTTATTTAGTTTGTGTCACCACTTGTATGGTACCATCCGGATTATAATAGAGCTTATCTACACAGATAGAACGAAGATTTCCTCTGCCTGAGATAGAGCTATTATGATAGAAAGCAAACCATTCTCCTTTATATTCAGCAACAGAGCCATGACTTGTATCGCAACCTGTAGGTTCAAGATAAATGCCCTGATATGTCCACGGTCCTAACGGAGAATTACTGGTTGCATAATTCAAACGATTAGCTCCCTTGCCATTCTCCGCATGGTTATCAGCATAGGACAGGTAGTACACACCGTCTTTCTTATGTATCCAGGCAGCCTCATGAAAATCTTTCAGACCTTCCATTGCACGCAGCGGTTCTGCCAATTCCATCATATTATCCTTCATTTTGGCACCCACACAACGGCCTCCACCGCCATAATAGAAATAAGCCTGATCATCATCATCCACAAAGACACAAGGGTCTATCATAGCAAAGCAATCGTCTTCCATTCCTATCATTTCAATATACTTGTCCTGTACAGTAAAGTCTTTGGCAGGATGTTTACTGGTAGCTATACCCACTCTCCAGGTATTGTTCCAGTCATCACCACTCGGATGCGGAAAGTAAAAGTAGTAAATACCATTCCTATATGCACAATCGGGTGCCCACATGAAGCCACCATCTTTACGTCCCCAAGACACCTGCGAAGAGTTCAGTATTTCACCATGATCCGTCCAGTTCACCATATCATCCGTGGAGAATACATGATAGCGGTCCATCAAATCGCACCCACGCGGAGGATCAACATCATGAGAAGCATAAACATACAAACGTCCGTCTTCCCATACATGGGCCGAAGGATCGGCTGTGTACATGTGAGTAATGAAAGGATTCGGACCTAAAGTAATCGTTTCAGCTTGCTTCTGGTTATTGCAGCTCATCAATGTCAACGACAAGGCAGCTAAGGTAATCAAATAGTTTTTCATACGCTTTTTTATTGTTTTTATTGTTAATACCAGCAAAAGTAGAGTTGACTGATTAACAAAGCTCTTAATTTCAACTTAATAATCCGCTGTTTTTTTTCGATGGTTTAGTCGGTATTCTTAGAATGTCGGATGCAGCATTCATTTACCTACACCATTTTCATTAAACGCACTAATAGAAAAGTAATATTCAGAGTCTCTATTGAAATAACGGGCCTCATATTGGTTTCCGTAAACCACCATAGAGTGAGTCAATTTCTCTTTTTGCGTTCCCCAACGCAAAATATATCCTGTTACATCTTCCTGCGGATTCCATCTAAACCGATAGATACGTTTATCGTTATTATCGCATGAAGCTTGAAATCCTGTAACGCTGGCAGGCACCTTACCACTACCTTGACCAAAGACACGTAAGTCGAATAAAGAAAAACTTCCTTCCATATCTTTAGTGTTGCAGATTCTTAAATATTGCACTTTCGCAGGAACACGCAGAGTATGCAGTTTATGAGGAGCATCCTGCAGATTATTTTCTTCATCCGCCAAACGAGTCCAGTCTTTGCCATTTGTAGAACCTTCTATATAATATTGGTAAACCACAGGGGCATGGGGCGCATGTACATTGAATTTATGATCTGCAAAATTCACCTGAATAGCATTCACTTCCATTGTTTCTCCAAGGTCTATTTGCAGCCATTCACCGGCATCGCCTGTTTGAGCGGCCCACCAAGTTTCCACCTGTTCATCATTTGCCAATTCCGGTTCATAGCCTTCAAGATGTGAAGACGAGGATACTTTTTTCTTATATGAAAGCAAGTTCCACCCCATACCGATATCTTCCTTTTCAAAATCGACCTTCCGATCAGGAATACAGAAAGGATAATCAGCAAAAGTTGTCAACGCATACATTCCATATTTCTCAGAAACAACTACCGGGAATAAACCTAAACGGCGTTCAAACCAATGACGAACAGAAATAGTCATAGATGCCACATGCCAGTAATTACCATACTTATCTTTGAATGTATGACCATGGCCAGCACCACCGATGAAACCTCCGGGCTTGAAAGAGAATGGATTGTCTTCTACATATTCAAATGGGCCTAACGGATTATCACCCACATAATTACCATCACCATAAATACGGTATTGAGTACCGGGAGCTGCATATTGCAAATAATAACGACCATTATGTTTCAGTACACACGGTCCCTCATTCCAACCTTGCCGTGGTTCTTCATTGTTCTTTCCTGGTACTTCCCAACCATATTTATCACAATTATGCTGAATCAAGACTTTAGGTTCTCCAATAGCCCGGAAACCATCTTTAGGATCCACTTCCACTCCCACGATCGGATCTACATCCGAGCATCCCCAATAAAGATACACTCTTCCATCATCATCCTTAAAGAAAGCCGGATCATGCTGACGATAAGTCAATTTTGTATCTACTTCTTCCCAAGTGTCCTGTTCTGGATGAGCGTTTTTATAAATACGGGTGTTCCCACTGGATGCCGTAAAATAAAGAGTATCGCCATAAACAAGGATGGTCGGTGCATAATCTTCCATAGTTGGAATGGTTGTACAAGGAATATACTCCCATTTTGCCAAATCCTCTGAACGCCAATATCCACCTGATTTAGAGGCAAACATATAATAATATCCTTTAAAATATTCCAGTACAGGATCGGCCGCTTCACGTCGTGACTCATCATCAGGTTGAAAACGATAATTCAGATCAATAGGATTAGTCACAATTCTATCATTCTTAACCGGAGCTTGTTCCGAGGCACAACTGACCATCAGTCCCAAAACGAACCCCATACTAACTAACCGGGCTAATTTCTTCATGGTAGTTTTACATTTAGCTTAACAGATTGCCCCATGACAGGACAATCTGTATACTGATACAAGAGGTTGTATCAAAATTATATAGATAACACTTTATACTTAGTAGTAAATACAACTGAATCCATATTCTCCTTATCCACACTGAAAGGTATCAGTTTCTCTTCTCCCGGAGCCAACTCATAATGAACATTATCGCCCATTTTCTTACCTCCGACATACATTTCAACTTTTCCTGTATCCATCAAAGTCCCATTATTTTTGACTGAGATCCAGATAGTCTTCTGATTCTTTACCAGATTTTCTTCTACTTTGAATAAAGTCAATCCGAAATCTGCTGCAAATTCATGGGTATATTCAAGCATACCTGACAAACCTTTCTTAGAATCCTTATAACCCACACTATCCTTAATACGGTCATTAGCCACATACTGAGGACTCACACCACCAACTAAGATTTTAAACGTACCTTTCTCCACAACCCGGTCCATATGATCATTGAGTAATGATAATTCATAAGGCGTCAATTCAAAAGAAACCGTTTTTGCCTCACCTGGTTTCAAGTGAATACGGGTAAAGTTTTTCAATTCTGTAATACGTGTCTTCACACTAGCATACATATCCGTTACATATAACTGTACCACCTCATCACCGGCACGCTGTCCTATATTCTTCACTGTGGCCTGCACTGTAATATTACCATTTTCCTTTTCCTGTACTTTCAGGCCTGAATATTCAAACGAAGTATAACTCAAACCATATCCGAAATAGTAAAGAGGATAGTATTCCATATCCGAATATTCATAGCGGCGACCGGAAGTTTTAAAGTTGTAATAAAGAGGAAGCTGACCTACGTGTCGTGGGAAAGTCATCGGCAAACGACCGGCAGGATTGTAATCACCAAACAACACATCCGCTGTAGCCGGACCACCTTCTTGTCCAGGCAACCAGTTCACAAGGATAGCCTTACATAACTCCGACGCTTTAGACAGATTATAGGGACGCCCCGCCTGAAGAATCAATATGACAGGCTTTCCGGTTGCGCAAACAGCTTCTAATAATTCCTGTTGTTTGCCCGGTAAAATCAGGGTTGCATAATCATGATTTTCACCGGATGTCTTGTATACATCCGTAGTAGCCTCACTGGTTGAACAATCTCCCAAAACCAATAGCACCACATCTGATTGTGAAGCCGCTTTTACTGCCTTTGTAATATTGTCTTCGCCTAAACTTGTAAAATCACAACCTTGTTCATAAATCACTTTCGTCTGCTTTCCTACCGCTTGTTTGATACCTGTCAACACAGATTTCAACTGACCAGGCTGAAGTTTAGGAGTATAATCACCGGGTTGAAGATCATCTGCACCGGGACCTAACACAGCAATCGTACGCATGTCTTTAGACAAAGGCAAAATATTATCCTTATTCTCCAACAGTACAATAGATTCGCGAGCAGCCTGACGTGCCATTTCTTTATGACTATCCGAATTCCAACCCGGATATATCTTATTCCAGTCCAATGGTTTATTAGGTGCTTTTTCAAACAGTTCATTACGGAACATCATACGCAACATTGTGCGGCACACCTCATCAAGGTTCTCCATATTGATACGTCCATCCTTTGCAGCCCGTATCACTTCCTTATCATTATACGTATCACCACAGTTCGTAGCAATCCCGGCTGCCAAGGCCTGGTTAGCCGCTTCTATCTTATCTTTAGCTGTATAATGTTTACGGGCAGTCAAATTAGCTATAGCACCGCAGTCACTAACTATGAAACCGCTGAATCCCCATTCCTCACGCAAAATATTATGCAACAATTCTCTACTTTTCGCTACAGGAACACCCAGAAAATCCGAATATGCCATCATCAAAGATTGGCAATCATAGTTACGAATAACATGACGGAACGGAACCAGATGTACTTCACGCATTTCACGTTCAGACAACCCTATATCATGGGAATCGCGTCCTCCCAACGGAGCACCATGACCACCAAAATGTTTCGGAGTAGTATATAGTCCCATAGACTGGTATCCTTTAATCCAAGCTCCACCAATCTGTGATACCAAAACCGGATCTTCTCCAAATGTTTCTTCACAACGTCCCCAACGGGCATCTTGGGCTACATCCAATACCGGAGACCATGCCTGCATAGTTCCTGCCGAAAGTGTTTCATCCCCAATCGCCATCGCCACTTCTTCCGTCAACTTCTTATTCCAGGTTGCTCCCATTGCCAAAGCTTGGGGAAAGATAGTAGCTCCACTACCATACGAAAAACCATGTACAGCCTCAACTTTCGTAATAGGTGGTACATATAAATGAGGAATACCAGGAATACCCCAGCCCTCACGTATCAGTTCCATTTTATCTTCCGGCGTCATCACAGACAGCAAACTCTCCACACGCTCTTCCACCGGAAGCGTAGGGTCCATATAACGGAGCGAAGTTTTTTCTCCTTTTCGATCTTTCAATTCCTTATCAGCTAAAAGAACAGATACTTCCTTTACCATAAAAGGTTTAACACGATCGCCTCCCCTAAAAGCCAACCGGACATGAGCTCCATATTTAGGTGAAAACTTCAACCGCATTTCTTTAGCATTACCTTGTACCTGATAATCTACAGGTACTCCCAGATTCATAGGATCATATGTAACGAAGATATTCATCAACTGTTTCAAATCCTCTTTAGATACACCTTGCATCTGAATTCCAAGCTCACATACATCACCCGGGGTGTGGATAGTGAACATCAACCATTGGTCTGTTTTCAAATCCTGCCCACCAACTTCCCACATTGTCTTTGGATCCTTATCAAAAGCTAACGAAGCTTTTTCCACATTAGTTGATGCTGAAACTGACAAAATATCACTTGGCTGCTGAGCCATTAGAAAAGAACAGGATAATATTCCTGCAAATAAGAACAAGTGCCTTTTTAAATTCATATTATTAGCTTTTTATCTATTTATATTGCAAAGTAAGCCTCACTTGCTTAATAAAATGATAAAACTATAATTAATGAAACATTAAAATCCACTTAATGAATAACTTTTAAAGTAAAAGCGAAGCACAGCTGGAAGAATTGTATGAATAAGTAGTCGGATTTCACTAAAAAGCACTATTTTTGTACGAGCTAATACTTATATTGATATACAAAATGAAAAAGACACTATTCATTATCTTTCTTCTGCTAATATGTATGCATTCAGTCGCTCAACTTCCTGAGTACGGTTTGCATATCCAATCCTACCCACTTCAGAATTCAGAGTTTACCAGTATGGCATTAGAAGATGGAAAGCCTATAGAAACTAAAGGAGACAAGATAACTCTGAGTTTCAATCTATGGGTCAGACCTGATAATGTATTCGGAACCGTATTCCGTATCATTACTGAAAACAATAAGAATGTTGACTTGATGTACAGTGTCAGCGAAAACGACAGACGCTTCCCGATTCTGGTCACCGGAGATGCAGTATACCCTATTCAAAAAGAAGTGAGACGTGAGGCTTGGACTTCAGCCAGCCTGACCCTCGATGTTAAAGAAGGAAATATTACCGTATTGTATGACAGTACGGAAATTAATGTGAATTACCCCGACCTGAAAGGTTCGCAGAAACTACGCTTTGCTTTCGGCTATTGTCCATATGAAGGTTTCTCTTTAGCCGATGTGGCCTCCGTTAATATAAGAGATATCAGCATCAAGCGTGGATTAAAGGAAATACGCTTGTGGAAAATGGCACGCCATAATAAGAATATCTGTTATGACGAGATTTCCCACAGTCCGGCTTCTGGCAAAAATACCCGTTGGATCATAGACCAGTATATCACTTGGAAGAAGATTCATTCACAGCAATTCAAATCTTCTCCCTCTGTAGCATTCGATCCTACTGTCGGTACTTTCTATATAGCCAACAACAAACAAAAACTGTATGTTTTCCATACGGATGAAAGGATTACTGACACTATTCAGGTAAAAGGCGGAGAGTTTGTAGCCAACTACCCCAACCAGTTGATATACCTATCAGAACAACATCAGTTGTTATCCTACAACCTGAATGAAAACCTATATTCTTTCTTTGATCCTGTTTCACAAAGCTGGAAAGGGACACAGGCAGCCGTACAAGAACACGACTACTGGAATAATACACTCGTTTATAATCCGGCCAATTCTTCACTGATCAGCTTCGGTGGATATGGACATTATCATTATAATAACAAGCTATTAATTTGCTATCCCTATGAAAACACCACGCAACGTCACCTCAATCTGACGAATATTCATCCCAGATACTCTTCCAGTTCTGTCATAGTTGACAGCACACTTTATATCTTCGGAGGACGCGGTTGTCCATCCGGACGGCAGGAATTATCTCCCCGTAACTATTATGATTTATACGCTGTCAACCTGCTAACCCAGCAAGCCAATAAACTATGGGAACTCACTGAAGTTCCGGATGGAGGAGATTTTCAACCCAGTGAAAACATGATTTATGATCCCGAAAAAAAATGTTTCTACTTCTTCAGTACGCAACAAGGTGGTACATTGATGAAAATCGATACTCAAACACCACATTTCGAACTCATGTCATTGCCTATCAGAGTAAAATTAGAGTCTCAATACATGTATACTAACTTATACTATTCCCCCAAACAAAAAAAGTTATATACAGTGATTCACCAAGCTGAAGTAAGTGGTAAAGCTGATATAGACATCTATGAACTGAACTTCCCTCCGATTCCCGTTTCATCCTTTAAACAACCGGATGTGGTTGCAGGCAATACCAGTCAAAATAACCAGTCATCTATATGGTTGTACATTATAGCCGGGATACTGGTTATTACCGGAACGGGAGTTTTCTATTATAGAAAGAAAAAGGCCGAAATAAACCGGATCAAGACCGCTACCGAAGACAATAAGCAAACAGAAGCGAACAGCTTCCAACCAGAATCCGCGAATGGTTCTCAAACGAATGATATATCTGAGATAAAAATAGAGATGCCCATACACACAGAGGCTACGACATTCCACAATTATGATTTCTCCAAGGGATGTATTTGCTTCTTTGGCGGTTTCCATGTTATGGATAAAGAAGGTAATAACATTACAGCCTCATTTACTCCAACCCTTAAGGCCTTGTTGATATTGCTTGTGCTCTATACGGGAAGAGACCCCAAAGGAATCATTGGCCATAAGCTAATTCAATTATTATGGTATGACAAGACGGATGAATCTGCCAAAAACAACCGTAATGTATATATGAGTAAACTACGCGGTTTATTAGAAAAAGTAGGTGATATCAAAATATTGAATCAAAATGGCTTCTGGAGCATACAGTTTGAAGAAGGAACTATTTGCGACTATCTGGAAGCACTTCATCTATATAAAGAGAATAATAGTCAGAACTTAGAGAAACTGCTCGAGTTATTGCTGCGTGGTATGATGTTACCTAATATGGAAATCGATTGGATTGATACGTTCAAGAATGATTTTTCAAACAGCACCATCGATCTGCTTTGCAGGTTACTGAAACGGGAAGACCTCTCGGAAACATTAAAGCTAAAAATTGCAGATACACTATTCCAACATGACTATATCAACGAGGAAGCCCTCTGTGTAAAATGCCGCATCCTTTGTCAGCAAGGAAAGAAAGGGCTCGCCAAGACTGTCTATGATACTTTCTGCAAAGAATATGCAGCTTCGCTGGGAACAGAATACAAGTTCTCCTTAATGGAAATTATCGACGAACAGAACTGAAACCAATTACAATGCCCCTAAAGAAAAACGTCTGACCTGGATGCTCCCAAGTCAGACGTTTCTTATACTATATATCCGGATTCGACTTTGATTTACTTGCGTACCGGTTGCTTCATCTCCAACGGCATTTCCTTACGCAACATTTTACCGGCCTGGCCTACCAGCCACAAGTAATGATCACTGCCAATGCCTTCCTCAATGGGTACAAATGTACTGGCACCTACGGGAACCTTTTTAGCACATTTAAAGATAGCCGTACCTTCATCTATCTCATCAAACATAGCTACATAAAGCATTTCCGCACCTTCCTTCAGAGCTCCGGACAACTGCTTCCAAAGGAATGAACCTTTGTTACGCAGTATCTGCACGCTGTTCTCATGCCCCTTCATATTACGCCAGGAAAATCCCGGAAAAGCCAAAGGTGCATAATCCACTTTATTCTTTTTCGCCCACTCGATGTCCCTCTTAATCAGTCTCTGATAACGGGGATACGAATCTTCATTATACCGTCCTACAAACCAGGGCATCACAACATCACACCGCTTTATCAACTCATGCAGACGAGGGTCCGACTCGGTATCCCCACTCAATTCGCGCCAATGCGTAGGCACTCCCAGCATCACACTAAAGCCTTGTGCCTTCAAACCATTGATAATCTTTTCGGCTTCATCCAGACCGTAACGGCGGCGATCATTGAAACCTACTCCCCAGACTGTAACCAGCGGTTTTCCATTATGATACAGATAAGAGGGATTCTTGGCATGATCTTTCAGAGAATGACGTTTAGCCACATCAGTAATATCTTTCAGTAAAACATCCTCATCACCGGGACGCATACCACTTAAATCATACATGACACAAATAGCACGTTCGTATTTATTGGCTGCTTTCATGGCAGAGTTCAAAACAGTATTGAAATGTTTCAAACCACTCTTACCACGAATTTCCCCGACAAAACGCTGCATAAACACACCATCCAATCCATATTCTTTCATCCATCTGAAATGAGTATCTACCGTAGACTCATCGTGTGAAGAGAAAGTATAGGCGGGCGTTCCGTCTGCAAACTTAAACTCCGTCTTATACAGTTTTTTATACTCCGATACTTCCGGCCAGAAATCAATCGTACAAGAACCGGGGCGAAAGCCATCGTGTCCGGTATAGTGATACCACCCTCGATTGGCGCCATCATCAGGGGCATTAAACCACCCCTGATAACCTGCCATCACCAATCCTTTGTACGAATTGTACTGTTTACCGGCAGCCTGCGCCGTAATACCTATTGAAAATAACAAGCATACAATAAACCAATTTAATCTTTTTACCATAATCTATTTCTTATTCGTTGTATCGATTGTCATAATGCTCTGTGCAATGTGTACTTTTCTCCCGGTTGTGTCTGTATATCATACTCATAAATCTTATACAAGAGAGGATATTGCGCCCTTAATCCGGCAGCAACCAGCGGTTCCTTAATATCTCCGCGCTTCATCAACGGATTCGGATTATCGCCTTTCGCTTCCTTAAGACCTGCACCTTCCAACGGTACATACGAACGTATACGCAGATTGCCGCCAATGCGTGAGGTTACGGTAGCTGTAGTCAATTCACCGCCATCCCAGTCCATGTCCACTTCAAAAGCACCGCGGGCTACCAGACCTTTCACGCTACCCTTGTTCCAATCCTGAGGCAAGGCGGGTAATAGATGCAAGGCCTCGTCATGACTTTGAAGCAACATCTCGGCTACCCCGGCTGTGAAACCGAAGTTTCCATCAATCTGGAAAGGCGGATGCGCGTCAAACATATTCGGGTAAGTACGTCCGTCAGGATTATCCTTTTCCACCAGCTTCAGCATATTCTTGATAATCTTATAAGCATGATCACCGTCGAGCAGACGTGCCCATAGATTGATTTTCCAGCCGATAGACCACCCCGTAGCCATGTCACCCCGATAGAGAAGTGAACGTTTAGCTGCCTGGAAAAGTTGCGGATGCGCATAGGGGGAAATCTGGTTACTGGGATAAAGTCCGTATAAGTGGGAAACATGACGATGGTCATTATTCGGGTCATCCACATCCGCCAACCACTCCTGCAACTGGTTATGCTTGCCTATCTGCATAGGTGGCAAACGCTTAATCATACTTTGCAGACTATCCCGATAGGAAGTATTAGCGGGATACAACAGTTGAGTAGCCGACAGTACGGAAGTCAACGCATCCAGCACAATCTGAGTGTCCATCGTACATCCGGCGGTAATCATCGTACCGGTTCCCGGAGGGCCCTGTTCGGGAGACATAGAAGGAGCACAAACCATCCAGCCATATTTAGGATGTTCCACCAGAAAATCAAGGAAGAAATCAGCTGCCCCCTTCAAGGCCGGATAAGCTGTTTTCAGGAATGCCTGATCGCCTGTATAAAGATAATGTTGCCACAGATGCTGGCTCAGCCAAGCGCCACCCAACGGCCAGACATACGAAGCGCCATCCACAGGCCCGGCCATACGCCACAAGTCGGTGTTATGATGTACAGTCCATCCGCGGCACTCATACAAGGTACGCGCCGTGCCTTGTGCCGACTCTGACAATTCTTTCACCATCTGAAACAGTGGTTCATGCATTTCCGGAAGATTTGTCACTTCTGCCGGCCAGTAGTTCATCTCCGTATTAATATTGATGGTGTACTTTCCATCCCACGGAGCCAATAGTTCCTGGTTCCAGATACCTTGCAGTCCGGCAGGCTGTCCGCCGGGTTGCGAAGAGGATATAAGCAGGTAACGCCCGAACTGGAACATTAACGCCACCAATCCCAGATCTTTCCTTTCATTGAAATGCTTGATACGGTAAGATGTTTCTTCTTTACTGGAGGGACCAATGTTCAGAGAGACACGCCCGAAAAGCTTTTGATAAGCTTCCTCATGAGCAGTAAGAGCCTGAGCATAAGGACGCTTCATGGCTTTTGTCAGAAATTCCGTTGCCCGACGGGTTTCATTGGCACTTACATCTTTATAATTGACGAAGTTGGTTGCAGCCGTCACATAAATCACAGCAGCATCTGCACCTTTCACTTCAATGCAATCATTGGCGACATTAACTTTACCCTTCTCCGCCTTGATCTGCGTGCGGGTTTCAAAACGAATAGCTCCCGGAATACCTTCGTGCGCCGAACCATGTCCGGACAGCAGCAGACTCTTACCATTCTTCTTTATCTCGTACTCTTTATGCGGAGTACTATATCGGGTTGTAAAATTGACTGTACCGGGTTTATCCGCTTCGATACGGATGATCAAAGCATTATCTACCAAAGAAGTAAATATGGTACGGGTATAATTCACTTCGCCTATCTTATAGCGTACGGATGCAACTGCACGTTCCAGATCCAAATCCCTGCGATAATCGGAGTAACCGGCATGTCCGTCAAATTCCAGCATCAAGCTGCCAATCGTCTGGAAAGGCATTCCATGTTGCCCGGTAAAGAAGTTATCAGCCATTATCTTTTCGGCTTCTTTCTCACGCCCTGCAAAAATAAGTTCCCTGACTTTAGACCATACACCGAATGCCTTCGGACTATCGTTGCGGTGAGGACCACCGCCCCAGACAGTCTCCTCATTCAACTGTATCTGTTCGTTAACCACTCCGCCATAAACCATGGCGCCCAAACGTGAGTTACCCAAAGGTAACGCTTCGGTCCATACTTTGGCAGGTTGCTGATACCAGAGTTTTAAATCATCAGCTTTAGCCATCAAGCAGCAAGCACATACAATGCACAGACCTATCAAACGGTTTTTCATGATTTTTATAAGTTTATGTTTTCCGAATGCAAAGAAAAGCGCGACTCATTAATAATATCAATGAAAAGACATTAATATCAACTTAAAATAGAATTAATAAGGATTAATGTCGAAAATAATTCATTTTTATACGGTTATGAATCTTTTCACCACAGAGGACACAGAGTTAACAGAGTTTTTTAGGCTTCTAATTCATAGATAATTATAACCTCTGTGCTCTCTGTGTCCTCTGTGGTGAATAATTCATTTCTACACAGATATGCATTATACAGGAGTGAACTGAGAAACATAACTTCCTGTGTGATAGTGTACTTGGGGTCCCACAAAGATTAGTCGTAGTGGGACACTCGTTCAGTCGTAATGGGAAGTGGTTTCAGTCGTAGTGGGAAGTAGGTTCAGTCGTAATGGGAAATACGTTCAGTCCTAATGGGAATATAGCTCATTACTTGCACCGTTATAAATCAAACAATAGTCGATATACACTACGCCTTATACCAAAGTCACAATGGCACACGGCTCTTTCTTCTGTTATCATTCTTTTTCAAAGGGATAAAGCAGGCATTCCCGATATAATTATTACATTTGCAGGGTAATCGATAAAAGAAGTACAAAGAAATGGACTTAAACAAAGTATTTGCCACCGTGCAGGAAGCCAGTCGGGAATTGTTATCACTGAGCGATAAAGAAATCAATCAGATACTATTGGCTGTAGCGGACGCTGCCCTGGCGAAATCAGACTTCATCCTCGCCGAGAACAAGAAGGATCTGGAAAGAATGGATCCGAAAGATCCGAAATACGACCGGCTGAAGCTGACCGTAGAACGCCTGCAAGGCATCGCTGCCGATACACGCAATGTAGCAACCCTTCCCTCACCCGTGGGACGCACGCTGAAAGAGCACACACATCCCCTGGGGATGAGACTCCGGAAAGTAAGTGTCCCGTTTGGCGTCATCGGCATTATATACGAAGCACGCCCCAACGTGAGTTTCGACGTATTCTCCCTTTGCCTGAAAAGCGGAAACGCCTGCATACTGAAAGGCGGCAGTGACGCCGATTCTTCCAACCGTGCCATTATCAACGTGATACACGAAGTACTGGAACACTTCAACATCAACCGGCACATCGTAGAATTACTGCCTGCCGACCGGGAAGCTACAGCCGAGTTGCTGAATGCCCGAGGCTATGTAGACTTGCTTATTCCGCGTGGCAGCAGCAGTCTCATCAACTTTGTGCGTCAGAATGCCACCATACCTGTCATTGAAACAGGCGCAGGTATCTGCCACACTTTCTTCGACCGCTACGGTGATGTAGAGAAAGGCGCAGCTATCATCAACAATGCCAAAACGCGCCGCGTCAGCGTATGCAATGCTCTGGACTGTCTATTAATTGACAGTGACCGCCCGGGCGATCTGCCGGCACTTTGCGCGCCGTTGCAAAAAAGCAATGTGACAATCTATGCGGATATGTACGCATACAACGCACTGAAGGGAAGCTATCCTGCGGAGCTACTGAAGGAGGCTACGGAGGAAGACTTCGGTACGGAATTCCTGGACTACAAGATGTCCATTAAAACCGTTCAGTCCATTCGTGAAGCCATAGCACATATTCAGAAATACGGTTCCAAACACAGCGAATGTATTGTAACCGAAGATAAGGCCCGTGCCGAGTGGTTCTGTCGTGATGTGGACGCCGCCTGCGTATACGTCAACGTACCGACTTCCTTTACAGACGGGGCACAGTTCGGTCTGGGTGCCGAAATCGGTATCAGCACGCAGAAGCTGCACGCCCGCGGTCCCATGGCTCTGGAAGAACTGACCACGTACAAGTGGATTGTCGAAGGAGAAGGACAGGTAAGGAAGTGAAATTATAAATTACAAAATATATCAACATGAAGAAGTTTACTTGTGTGCAGGACATCGGAAATCTGAAAGCTGCACTGGATGAAGCATTTGAGATTAAGAAAGACCGTTTTAAATACGTAGAGTTGGGACGGAACAAGACGTTGATGATGATTTTCTTCAACTCCAGCTTACGTACCCGTCTCAGCACGCAGAAAGCGGCTACGAATCTGGGCATGAATGTTATCGTGCTGGACATCAACCAGGGAGCATGGAAATTGGAGACGGAACGCGGTGTCATCATGGATGGAGACAAACCCGAACATCTACTGGAGGCTATTCCTGTGATGGGTTGCTACTGCGACATCATCGGCGTACGTTCGTTCGCCCGCTTCGAGAACAAAGAGGATGACTATAACGAGGTAATCATAAACCAGTTCATCCAACATTCCGGTCGCCCGGTGTTCTCAATGGAAGCAGCCACCCGCCATCCGTTGCAAAGCTTTGCCGACCTCATCACAATTGAAGAATATAAGAAGACGGCACGCCCTAAAGTGGTAATGACCTGGGCGCCGCATCCGCGTCCATTGCCCCAAGCCGTGCCTAATTCTTTTGCCGAATGGATGAACGCCACGGATTATGATTTTGTCATCACCCACCCCGAAGGTTACGAACTTGCTCCGCAATTCGTAGGAAATGCCCGTGTGGAATATGATCAGATGAAAGCCTTCGAAGGCGCTGACTTCGTCTATGCCAAGAACTGGGCGGCTTATGCCGGAGATAATTACGGACAGATCCTAAGCAAAGATCGTGAATGGACCGTAAGCGACCGCCAGATGGCAGTAACCAACAATGCTTATTTCATGCACTGCCTGCCCGTGCGCCGTAATATGATTGTAACAGATGATGTCATCGAAAGTCCGCAATCTATTGTCATCCCCGAAGCGGCTAATCGTGAAATATCAGCTACGGTAGTATTAAAGAGATTGCTTGAGTCACTCTGAACTGAATAAGGAGTTAGAGGAGTTCTAACTTCTTTAACTCCCGAGCGAAGTGATAACTTCTTTCTCCTTTTAAAAAGCTCCTCAGCATCAAAAATAAGCAAGCATATTTTGTACTGCTTTCGGTTTGCATTATCTTTGTCCCCAAACAACGCCAAGGATTATGACTATAAAAGAGTTTTTTTCTTTCAAACAGAATAAGTTTTTCTGGATAAACCTGATCGCAATGGTCATTGTGGTTGCCCTTGTACTGTTTGGAGTGCTGAAGGGACTGGATATATACACCCGTCACGGTGAAGCGGTAGTAGTGCCCAACGTGAAAGGTATGGGAGTGGCAGAAGCCGAGAAAATGTTCCGTAACCAAGGCCTTACCTGCATCGTTTCCGACTCCAGCTACGTAAAAAACTTACCAGCCGGATGCATCCTCGAACACAATCCTGCCGCCGGACAGAAAGTGAAAGAAGGACGCACCATCTATCTGACCATAAACACCCTGAGTACTCCTTTGCTAATCGTTCCCGATGTAGCGGACAACAGTTCCATGCGCCAAGCGCAGGCACGCCTGCTGGCGGCCGGCTTCAAACTGTCCGAGAACGAACGCATAGCCGGAGAAAAAGACTGGGTATACGGTGTGAAATATAAAGGCCGTACACTGACCAAAGGTGAAAAAGTACCTGTAGGTGCCACACTTACACTAATTGTGGGAGACGGTGGAGAAGTGCCTCAGGAAGGGGATTCTACAGCAGTAGAAGCTACCGCCCCTACCTCCTCTAAAGATTCCGCAGCAGACGAGTCCTGGTTTTAAACTTGATCATACGGGGAATAATAACAATAACACATAGAAAGAACAAGGAATGATAGAAGATTTGCCGGACGACATAGTGACTGAGGATGATCTGGACGACATAGAACCTGTCGGTGATGAAGCCCAACTCTATGAACACTTCCGTGTGGTAGTGGATAGAGGACAGGAAATGATGCGCGTAGACAAATACCTGTTCGACCGCCTGACAAACGCTTCGCGCAACCGCATACAGAAATCAGCGGAAGCCGGTTTCGTAATGGCTAACAACAAACCAGTCAAGAGCAGCTACAAGGTGAAACCGATGGATGTCATCACCATCATGATGGACCGTCCGCGTTATGAAAACGAAGTCATTCCCGAAGACATTCCACTTAATATAGTCTACGAGGATAAATACCTCATGGTAGTGAACAAACCTGCCGGACTGGTGGTACACCCCGGACACGGAAATTACCAGGGGACTTTAGTGAACGCCATCGCCTGGCACATGAAAGATAATCCCGACTACGATGCCAACGACCCGCACGTCGGTCTGGTTCATCGCATTGATAAAGACACTTCCGGGCTGCTCGTCATAGCCAAAACACCGGATGCCAAAACCAACCTCGGTATGCAGTTCTTCAACAAAACCACCAAACGACGCTACCGCGCCCTGGTGTGGGGAACCGTTGAACAGGACGAGGGAACCATCACCGGAAACATTGGCCGGAATCCCAGAGACCGCATGCAGATGACTGTTCTGCCCGATGATCAGGGAAAGCATGCCGTGACCCATTACCGGGTTCTGGAGCGTCTGGGCTATGTCACTCTTGTAGAATGCATTCTTGAAACGGGACGTACCCATCAGATACGTGTTCACATGAAACATATCGGCCATGTACTCTTCAATGATGAGCGCTATGGCGGTCACGAGATTCTGAAAGGTACCCATTTCAGTAAATACAAACAATTTGTAAATAACTGCTTCGATACTTGTCCACGGCAGGCATTACACGCCATGACACTGGGTTTTATACATCCCGCCACCGGCGAAGAGATGTACTTCACCTCCGAAATGCCCGAAGACATGACCTTGCTGATAGACAAATGGAGAGGCTACATCAGTAACAGAGATTTAGAATGAGACGCACGATTGCTATTGTTTGCGGAGGCGATACCTCCGAATTTCAGGTTTCCCTGCGCAGCGCACAGGGCATCTACTCCTTTATCGATAAGGAAAAGTACACATTATATATTGTGGAGATGCACGGACTCGACTGGCACGTACAACTGCCCGACGGCGGCAAAGCACCCATTGACCGGAATGACTTCAGTTTTCAGATGAATGGCAGGAAGGTAACATTCGACTTTGCCTACATCACCATTCACGGCACTCCGGGCGAGGACGGACGCTTGCAAGGCTATTTCGACCTCCTTCACATCCCCTACTCATGTTGTGGTGTACTGGCAGCTGCACTTACGTATGACAAGTTTGCCTGCAACCAATATCTCAAAGTTTTTGGAGTACGCATAGCAGAGTCCTTAGTGCTTCGCCAGGGACAATCCATTTCCGATGAAGATGTGATTGAAAAGATAGGTTTGCCCTGTTTCATCAAACCCAGTCTGGGAGGTTCCAGCTTTGGCGTAACGAAAGTTAAGACGAAAGAACAAATACAGCCTGCCATTGTTAAGGCATTCGATGAAGCGCAAGAAGTTCTGATAGAAGCTTACATGGAAGGCACCGAAGTGACCTGCGGTTGTTATAAGACCAAAGAGAAGTCAGTCGTATTCCCTATCACCGAAGTAGTGACCGAAAATGAGTTCTTCGACTACGACGCCAAGTACAACGGACAGGTTTCCGAAATCACCCCAGCCCGTATCTCCGATGACCTGACGCACCGGATACAGACACTGACTTCCGCCATTTACGATATCCTGGGCGCTTCAGGTATCATTCGTGTGGATTACATCATCACTGCCGGAGATAAAGTCAATCTGCTGGAAGTGAACACCACGCCCGGAATGACGGCTACCAGCTTCATACCCCAGCAGGTACGTGCCGCAGGATTAGACATTAAGGATGTAATGACTGATATAATTGAGAACCAGTTTTAGTGACTAACCTACTAATCACTAAACGTTAATCATTATGAATATGGAATTTGATGAAATCCGCCCTTATCATGACGAGGAGCTTCCTCAGATTTACGAGGAACTGATTGCTGATCCAGCTTTTCGGCAGGTGGCGTCTGCTGTTTTCCCGGAAGTTCCCTTTGAGGTACTTGCACAGAAAATGCGTACATGCAGGACGAAGTTGGAGTTTCAGAAAGTATTCTGTTACACAATTCTGAAAAGATTAGCCAGAGATACAACTCAGGGAGTGACTCTGGACCTTACGGCACTGACGGATAAGGCATCCGCTTATACTTATATCTCCAACCACCGCGATATCATTCTCGACTCCGGATTCCTGTCCGTAGAGTTGATAGACAAAGATATGGATACAGTGGAAATCGCCATCGGCGATAACTTGCTGATCTATCCCTGGATTAAGAAGTTCGTGCGTGTCAACAAATCATTCATAGTACAACGTGCCCTGACCATGCGCCAAATGCTGGAATCTTCCGGACGCATGTCGCGCTATATGCACCACACCATTAAGGATAAGAACCAGTCCATCTGGATAGCCCAACGTGAAGGGCGTGCCAAAGACTCCAACGACCGTACTCAGGAAAGCGTTCTCAAGATGCTGGCTATGGGCGGCGAGGGTGACATCATCGACCGCCTGATTGAAATGAACATCCTTCCATTGGCCATTTCGTACGAATACGATCCTTGTGATTACCTGAAAGCACAGGAGTTCCAACTGAAACGCGATATACCGGACTACAAGAAGACGCAGGAAGACGACCTGAAGAATATGCAGACCGGCTTGTTCGGACCTAAAGGACGCGTACACTTCCAAGTAGCATCGTGCATCAATGAAGAGCTGGAAAAACTGGACCGTTCTCTCTCCAAACACGAACTGTTTTCACTGATCTCCGCCCTCATAGACCGGAGAATCCATGCAAACTATCGTATGTATCCCGGCAATTACATAGCTCACGATTATTTGTCGGGTACTCAGGCCTTTGCCGGTCATTATACCGCCGAAGAGAAAAAACACTTCACTGACTACATCGACCAGCAACTTGCACGCATTGAACTGCCCAATAAAGACATCCCGTTCCTGCGCGAAAAGATGTTGTTGATGTATGCCAATCCACTGACGAATTATTTGGCTACAAGAACTGATAATCCGAAATAGAGTAATATATGAAAGGTAAGCTACAATTTCCGGTTTCTTTACGCTGGTTTCTCCCCATACTGGTATTCATGCTGGTTTCCTGCGGCGATGACGATGATTATCATTATCCGTCCGTAAAACTGGATTTCCTGACTGCACAGGCCGGTGCCGACGGCAGCCTGCAATCCGTGCTGACGGATGAAGGCGAAACACTTGCAATAGTGGAAGACGCGTCGAAAACGCGTATAGACGCTAATGCCTCTGCCCGCATTGTCAGCAACTATGGCAAGGCGGAAGCTGCCGATGGGACACCCGGAGTGAAATTGTATGCAGTATTGAGTGCCATATCCCCTGTGCCGCAGTCTGCGGATAAATTTAAGGATGGAATCAAGCGTGATCCGGCAGATATACTGAGTATCTGGATGGGGATTGATTATCTGAACATAATGCTGGAAATCAAGTCGCAGAACGGAAAGCACTCGTTCCATTTCATTGAGGACGAAGTCACCACAGATAAAGAAGCGGGAACCCGGACGGTACGTCTGTCTCTCTATCATGATGATGGCGGAGATGTGCAGGCATACACGAAACGTGCGTATGCGTCCGTTCCGTTACGGCAATATGCAGAGGATGGAATTGATAAAGTTACAATCTATTTCAGCTTAAACACGTATTCCGGCAAAGAAGTAACTTATGAATTTGAATATAATCCCCGGTAAGATGAAAATAAATTCTTTGATTGCAGGCATCTGCCTATTCTTCTCCTCTCTTTTCTCCTGTCAGCAGAAAGGAGATTTCAAGTCTGTATCCGTGGAAGATTTCTCCACGCTGATAGCCAATCCTGAGATACAACGTCTGGATGTACGCACCGTAGCCGAATACTCAGAGTCACACATTCCCAAAAGCATCAACATCAATGTGCTTGATAAGACTTTTGCGGAAATAGCCGACTCCACTCTACAGAAAGATAAACCCGTTGCTTTGTATTGCCGTAGTGGTAAACGCAGTAAAAAGGCTGCCGCTATACTCAGCGAAAAGGGATACGTGGTTTACGACCTCGACAAAGGTTTCGAAGAATGGAAAAAAGCCGCAAAGGAAATAGAGGAATAATAAAGAAAAGCCGCAAAGCACTGTTATCAGTCCTTTGCGGCTTTCTTATTCTTTATTACAAAGAGTTTACTTATGCTTTCACTCCGTTGTATTCGTCAGAAACAGTCAGTTTCTTGCGGCCTTTGGCACGACGTGCAGCTAATACTCTGCGACCGTTAGCGGAAGCCATTCTCTCACGGAAACCGTGTTTGTTTTTTCTCTTTCTGTTAGAGGGTTGAAATGTTCTTTTCATTACTGTATATTGTTTTATGTTATTATTTCACGTAATCGGGCTGCAAAAATAGGGACTTTTTTCAAAATAACCAAGAGTTAAGTCTTTTTCTCTCAAAACTTTTTGCGATTTTTACTGATTTCCATTACTTTTGCACCCGCAAAGCTCAGTAGAGACAATTATATAACATCTAAAATAAAAAATATTAGTATGATTAATGCCCAAGACATTAAAATCGGAACTTGTATCCGTATGGACAACAAGTTGTATTTTTGTATTGACTTCCTGCATGTAAAGCCGGGAAAAGGTAACACTTTCATGCGTGTTAAACTGAAAGACGTAGTAAATGGCTATGTGTTGGAACGCCGCTTTAATATCGGTGAAAAACTGGAAGATGTACGCGTAGAGCGTCGTCCCTATCAGTTCTTATATAAAGAAGGTGAAGATTATATCTTCATGAACCAGGAAACTTTCGATCAGCACCCCATTGCACACGACCTGATCAACGGTGTTGACTTCCTGCTGGAAGGTGCTGTGCTGGACGTAGTATCTGATGCTTCTACTGAAACTGTTCTTTATGCTGATATGCCCATAAAGGTTCAGATGAAGGTTACTTATACAGAACCGGGTGTAAAGGGTGACACAGCTACAAATACATTGAAACCTGCCACTGTAGAGTCCGGTGCAACTGTACGCGTTCCGTTGTTCATCAATGAAGGTGAAACAATTGAAATTGATACTCGTGACGGTTCTTATGTTAGCCGTGTGAAAGCATAAGCCCGTTCTCGTTACCATACATTATATAAGCTGCCTGTCAGGAGAATTAAACACTCCCGACAGGCAGTTTTTTTCTATTGCCAGTAAAAGAATACACAACTGGGAGAGATTATCGGAAAATAATGATCTATCTTTGTAAGCAATAAGTAATAGAATTGCAACATGAGTAAACTGATAAAGACAGACAACGAATATAAAGAGTGGATAGGCGAACTGAAACAGCGTATCCGCCAGAGTCAGATTAAGGCAGCGGTAAAAGTAAATACGGAGTTATTGAAACTATACTGGAGTATAGGAGGTGATATAGTCCGGTTAAAAGCGGAAGCAAAATGGGGAACTAACATAATGTCTCAAATTAGCTTAGACCTCAAAGAAGAATTCTCTAACTTAGGAGGATTTTCTGAAACAAACCTACGCTACATAAAAAGATTCTATTTATTTTATGGACAGAATCAGCCCCAAGTTGGGGCTAAAATAAAGTCAAAAAAGCAAGAACAACATAGTGGCACGATATACGCTGGATACAGCCAACCTGCCCATCGGCATATCAGAATATGACTTAAATCATCTCTTTCCCAAAGATTTCAAGAGTACCCTGCCCAGCATTGAAGAAATAGAAAACGAACTAAAAGATTAAGACCTATGAGATACTCCGTCATTATTCCTGTATACAACCGTCCCGACGAAGTGGACGAACTGTTGCAAAGTCTGACCGAACAGAGTTTCAAAGACTTTGAAGTCGTGATTGTGGAAGATGGCTCCTCCATTCCCTGCAAGGAAGTAGTGGACAGATATCAGGATAAACTGGACATACACTATTACAACAAACCGAATTCCGGTCCCGGACAAACCCGTAACTATGGCGCCGAACGAAGCGCGGGGGAATACCTGATCATCCTGGATTCCGACTGCATCCTGCCCGCAGGCTATCTTGCCGCCACCGAAAAAGAACTACAAGCCAGTCCTGCCGATGCTTTCGGCGGACCGGACCGGGCTCACGAGTCTTTTACAGATATACAAAAAGCCATCAACTACTCCATGACCTCTTTCTTCACTACCGGAGGCATCCGGGGAGGAAAAAAGAAAATGGATAAGTTCTATCCGCGCAGCTTCAACATGGGTGTTAATCGAGACGTATATGCCGCATTGGGCGGTTTTTCAAAGATGCGATTCGGAGAAGACATAGACTTCAGCATCCGGATATTCAAAAGCGGTTACCGCTGCCGGTTATTCCCCGATGCATGGGTGTATCATAAACGCCGCACGGACTTAAAGAAATTCTTCAAGCAAGTGCATAACTCAGGAATTGCGCGCATCAATCTATATAAGAAATATCCGGAATCACTGAAAGTCGTCCACCTCCTGCCCGCAGCATTCACACTGGGAGTAGCGGTACTGCTGCTTGGTGCTCCTTTCTGCCTTTACAGTCTGACGCCCATTGCTTTGTATGCACTGCTGGTATGCATAGACTCTTCCATCCAGAACCGAAGCCTGCGCATCGGCATCTATTCCATTGCCGCCTCCTTTATCCAACTCATCGGATATGGCACAGGCTTTTGGAGAGCATGGTGGAATCGCTGCATACTTGGCAAAGACGAGTTTGAGGCTTTCAAAAAAAACTTTTATAAATGATTAGCGATTAGTGACCAACATGGAGAAACTGACTATCAATCAGTGGGCGGAAGAAGACCGTCCGCGGGAAAAGATGATGCTAAAGGGGGCGGAAGCCCTCAGCGATGCCGAATTACTTGCCATCCTTATCGGTTCGGGGAACACAGAAGAAAGCGCGGTATCACTTATGCAACGGGTACTTTCCACTTGCGGCAACGACCTCAATCAATTGGGTAAATGGGAAGTGCAGGACTTTTCCCGCTTCAAAGGCTTCGGTCCCGCCAAGAGCATCACCATCATGGCAGCATTGGAACTGGGTAAACGCCGCAAGCTACAGGAACGTCCGGAACGTGCCACCATCCGCTCTTCCAAGGACATCTACGAAATCTTTCACCCGCTTCTTTGCGACCTGGCACACGAAGAATTCTGGGTTTTACTCCTTAACCAGGCCTCCCGCGTCATCGACAAATCCCGCATCAGCCGCGGTGGCATCGACCAGACTACCGCCGACGTACGCAGCATCCTGCGCGAGGCCTTAATACAACGAGCCACACAAATAGCTTTGATACACAACCATCCTTCCGGCAGCCCACGCCCCAGCACAGACGATCAACGCCTGACGCAACTTGTCCAAAAAGGCGCTCAGACAATGAACATCCGCCTCATCGACCACGTTATTGTAACAGACGGAAAGTATTACAGCTTTAACGATGAAGGAATGATTTAAGTGGCAAGTAGCCCCGGTAGCTTACCGCCATAGCCCAGCAACAACCTGAACATTAAGAGATAAGACAGAAAACATGAAAGGAAGCCATCCGGATCTTCCTTACCTCTCATGCACAAGATGGCATCTCGTACAACACAAGGTAGCATCTTACACAACACAAGATGGCATCTTGCGCATGAGAGGTAAGGAAGATTCAGATGAAAGGTAGTAATGCTTGATATACAAGCCAGTAATGTGCTTGATAAAAGCTCTTAATATTCGAGTTGCAGAGTGCCTGTGACAGGCTTTTTCAAAACCCGTTCCTTTGTAGTTTCAATTTATTTCTTTAGCTTTGCTTCACGAAGACGAGTTGCATCAGCATAATGCAAATAAATTTGCTTCCGCTTCCGGTTTCAACTATCTTTGCCTAACTAAAATGATACGAATATGACCAAGTTTGAAATAGAAGAAAAAATAGTAGCGATGCTCAAAACCGTATTCGACCCGGAAATCCCGGTAAACGTATACGATCTGGGACTTATCTACAAAATAGATGTCTCCGACAGTGGAGAAGTAAATATTGATATGACCTTGACAGCACCCAACTGTCCGGCAGCCGACTTCATCATGGAAGATGTGCGCCAGAAAGTGGAATCAGTGGACGGTGTATCTGCCGCCACCATCAATCTGGTGTTCGAACCGGAATGGGACAAGGATATGATGAGCGAGGAAGCCAAACTGGAACTGGGATTCCTGTAAGCAACCCCATTGCAAGTAATTACTGATTACTTGCATCCCATAATTTGCAACTAGTAATTTGTAATTCAACAGAATAGCACGGTTATGAAGAATGTATATTTCCTTTCGGACGCACACCTCGGCTCACGTGCCATCGAACACGGGCGTACACAAGAGCGCCGCCTCGTTAATTTCCTCGACAGTATCAAGCACAAGGCTTCTGCCGTATACTTACTGGGAGACATGTTTGACTTCTGGTATGAATTCAAGACCGTTGTGCCGAAAGGATATACCCGTTTTCTGGGAAAGCTGTCCGAACTGACGGATATAGGAGTGGAAGTGCATTTCTTCACAGGTAACCATGATATTTGGTGCGGCGACTATCTAACCCGTGAGTGCGGCGTCATCATGCACCGCGAACCACTTACCACGGAAATATACGGCAAGGAGTTCTATCTGGCCCACGGCGATGGTTTGGGCGATCCCGACAAGAAGTTCAAATTTCTACGCTCCATGTTTCACAGCGAATTTCTGCAAACCCTTTTCTCCGCCATACACCCTCGTTGGAGTATGGAGTTAGGACTGAATTGGGCTAAGCATAGCCGTCTGAAACGTGTGGACGGCAAGGAGCCCGACTATATGGGTGAAGACAAAGAATTCCTGGTGCTCTACACCAAGGAATACCTGAAAAGCCACCCGAATATCAATTACTTCATCTACGGACACCGTCACATCGAACTGGACCTGATGTTGAGCGCCACCGCCCGTGTCACCATATTGGGAGACTGGATTAATTATTTCTCCTACGCCGTATTCGACGGTGAGAACCTCTTCCTTGAGAACTTTATTGAAGGAGAAACCAAACTATAATCCATCCCGGAAGCCCCCCTTAAAGCACCAACCAACCGCCCAATCTGCTATGAACCTTTTAAGACTGAAACACCATTTCGCCGGATGTTTGCTTGCCGCAAGCACCCTTCCGGCATGGGGACAATCCGCCCCTACCCTTGCTATCCGCATCGATGACCTTGGAGCTTTCCATTCCGTCAATGAAGCTTGTATTCAAACTTATCAGTCGGGCATCGCCCGCTCAGTAGAAGTGATGCCTGTAGCCGCCTGGTATCCGGAAGCCGTTCGTCTGCTGAAAGAAAATCCGGGATTGGATGCCGGACTGCATTTAGTCATTACCAGCGAATGGGAAAATGTGAAATGGCGCCCCCTGACGCATTGTCCCAGCCTGACGGACGAGAACGGATATTTTTATCCGATGATGGGGGCTAATCCGGCCTATCCGGGACAGTCGGTTATGGAAAACAAATGGGATATAAAAGAGGTGGAGCAAGAATTCCGTGCACAGATAGAAATGGCACTGAAGAACATTCCCCAACTCAGCCACATGACAGGGCACATGCTGTCCACCGGATTCACGAAAGAAGTGAACGAATTGGTGTTGCGACTGGCAAAGGAGTACAACCTCCCTTCTATTGATCGCATGGATTCACCCGAAGATTATCGGTTCACCTATATCGGGTATGATGGCCCGAGCCGGACATCTGCTGAAAAGGAAGAGAGCTTCATCCGCTCCCTGAACAAACTGGAAGCAGGTAAACGATATCTGTTCCTCGACCATCCGGCACTGGATAATGAAGAAATGAGAACCGTCTTTCATATCGGCTACGAACAAGTAGCACTCGACCGGCAAGGAGTGACAGACCTCCTCACCAGCCCGCGCGTAAAGCAAGTCATTGAAGATAAAGGCATCAAACTAATTTCCATCAACCAGTTGACAAAAGGACTTCCACGTAGCACCGCCTCTAAAAAACTGGAGAAAGCTATGGAGAAATATCTGGATGCAGTGCAGAAAGCTAACCAGGACCTACACAGCATCATGATAGTGCAACATGGCTACGTGCTTGCCGAAAAGTGGATAGGTGAAGGGAAAGAAGATGAGCCGCACATTCTGAACTCTGTCAGTAAGACATTTACTGCCTCGGCTGTAGGACTCCTCATTTCAGAAGGAAGGCTAAATCTGACGGATAAAGTAATCTCTTTCTTCCCGGATAAGCTACCCGCAAACATCAGTGAAAACCTAAAAGCCATGACTATCCGCGACTTACTGACTATGACTTGCGGATATGATACAGCCCCGAGCGTCAATACCCAGCAGGCTACTGAAACTCCCGCCAAGGATTGGGTGGAGCTGTTCCTCGCTCATCCCGTAGAACATAAGCCGGGCACTTTCTTTGCTTATAACAGTCTCGGAACCTATATGCTTTCCGCCATTGCGCAGAAAGTGACCGGAGAAAAGTTAGTGGATTATTTATATCCACGACTGTTCCGTCCACTGGGCATCGTCAATGTAAAGTGGCAGGAAAGCCCGCAAGGAATCAATTGCGGCGGCTGGGGACTATACCTCAAAACCGAAGACCTTGCCAAGATGGGACAACTCTTCCTGCAAAAAGGGAAGTGGAATGGTCGGCAAGTGCTGTCGGAAGAATGGGTTGCTGAAGCTTCCGCCCGTGCCGATGGGGCCAACGGACAATATATCCTCGTAATTCCTGAAAAAGACGCCGTTATTGCCGTTACAGCACATATCGGAGACATGCAGGCTGAACCGGATCTAATCTGGAAATACCTGCTTCCGGCACTGTAAACAGATGCTTCGTCTATTTAATCTTCTGTAAATGACCACAAGAAAAGGGAAATGTACAAAACCTTTTTCACCATAACCTTGTAATATATCCATAAACCATTTAAAATATACAGTCATGGATGATTTGATTTACAGAAACAATGCGATTGCCGAAGAGAATATCGACCCGCATGGCCGTCCGGCAAAGGACGAATTTGAAGAATTCAGCGAAGAAGTTTCCGAACATACGGACCTTGGATACAAGGAACAGAAAGTAAAGTCCGCAAAGGACCGTAAGAAACGTCTCAAAGAAATGGACGAAATAGTCAAGGAAGAAATAAAGTAGTTACAAGCTACGAGCTACAAGTGCCATGCGGCATAACCGCGCAACCCACTTGTAGCTCGTAGCTTGTAACTCGTAACTCGTAACTTACTTATATCCCGCAACTTTTGCTATACGTTTCGGGATTTCCGTATTATCATACTTACCGGCAAATTCCTTAGAACCTGCACCTACTGCATATACCGGCACATACTCTGCTGTGTGACTGCCACTTGTCCAGCCTATCATGGCAACCTGGCTCATCACTTTTTTTGCGGTAGCAGCCAGCGGTTCAGTTTTCGAATAAAGAGTTTCTTCGAACACAACCTTATTCTTTACGAAGGATTGCTCAAATTCATCACGCAACATCTTCTCCTGTTCCCAAGTCAAAGGCAATTCTTTCCAGAAGCTCATCTTTTCTACCAACAGAGCCTTGGCATCTTCCCAAGTTACATTATGACCTTTGGCTTTGCGCAAATCCGTGATAGCAGTAGAAAGTAAATCCTGAGATTGTTTCTGGTTCTTCAGAGCCTTCAAATGTAATTCATACTTGCCTGTACCCAGTCCCAAGCCACCGGTTTCATGGTCGGCAGTTACTACAATCAGAGTTTCTTTCGGATGTTTTTTATAAAACTCATAAGCCACTTTAATGGCATTGTCCATATCAATCACTTCCTCGAAAACTGTGGCAGGGTCGTTGCTATGGCAAGCCCAGTCGATCTTTCCACCCTCCACCATCAGGAAGAAGCCCTTGTTCTTGCCTTTGGTCAAGAAAGAAACAGCGCTTTCTGTGATTTCAGCGAGGGTCATATCGCCGTCTTTACGGTCAATGGAATAAGGCAGACAAGAAGGATTAGCACCGTCTTTCTGAATAAGAATCATCTTATCAGCCTGGGTGGATTTAACCTTAAAGTCATCAATACCTTTCGCAATGGTATAACCGGCCTCCTCAATGATCGGGAAAATGCTCGGAGCTTCTTTCTTATCAGCGGTAGTAGTAGGCTTCAGAAAACCACCACCTGCATAGAAGTCAAAGTTAGCCTTCGGTAAGTCAAGGGCTATTTCGTAATACATGTTACGGTTAGGCTGATGAGCATAGAAAGCGGCAGGAGTAGCATGGTCCACACTGACACTGGTAGTTACACCAACTTTCTTCCCAGCTTTCTTAGCTTTTTCGGCAACCGTTTGAATCACATTCTTCTGGTCGTCCATACCGATGGCACCGTTATACGTCTTCACTCCGGTAGCCAATGCAGTTCCGGCAGCGGAAGAGTCCGTAACCGAATTAGTGGCAGAGAAAGTAGTGGCAACACCTACAGCCGGAAACTGAGTGAACAGCAACGGCGTCACGCCAATGCGTCCCTCCTGTTCAGCCAGGTACATTTCCGTACCGTTTACCTGGTTTACTCCCATTCCATCACCAATGAAATAGAATACATACTTTGCCTGTTGCGCATACGTCACACCTGTCAACAGGACAAAGAGCAATACATACATGAATCGTTTCATAAGTTGGTATATTTAACGTAGTTTGAATAAATGTCGTTTTCTTTTAAATGACAAACAAAGATAAGGAATTTAACTCAGTACCGGAGCAGATATTGTTAAAAAAATAAAGCCGGAAGGCAATCCGCATTGCTTCCGGCATTATTGTTACATCGCAATTGCGATGCTATCTACTCTAAAAAGGATTATTTCTTGTTCAGGATAGCCATTGTATCCGAAGCAATCATCAGCTCTTCATCAGTCGGGATTACCACAACTTTCACCTTAGAATCTTCAGCAGAAATCACAGCTTCTTCGCCACGTACCTTGTTCTTCTCCAGATCCAACTTCACGCCCATGTATTCCAAACCTTCGCATGCACCGGAACGGCAAGAAGCCTGGTTTTCGCCTACACCACCGGTAAATACGATGATGTCTACGCCACCCAAAGCAGCAGCATAAGCGCCGATATACTTTTTGATACGGTAGAAATACATCTTTTCGGTCAGGTCGGCCATTTTATTGTTACCGGCAGCAACGGCAGCCTCCAATTCGCGCATGTCACTGGACACACCGAAGATACCCTTTACACCGCTCTTCTTATTCAGCAAGTCAGATACACCGGCAGCTGTCAGATTCTCTTTTTCCATGATGAAAGTCACGGCACCGGCATCAATGTCACCACTACGGGTACCCATCATCAGACCTTCCAGCGGAGTCAATCCCATGCTTGTATCTATGCTTTTACCATCTTTAACGGCAGTGATAGAGCCACCGTTGCCAATGTGGCAAGTGATAATCTTCTTTCCTTCCGGACTCACTCCCAGATACTCACACACGCGTTGTGAAACATAACGGTGAGAAGTTCCGTGGAAACCGTAACGACGTACACCATATTTCTTATACAATTCGTAAGGAATAGCATAGAGGTATGCATAGTCCGGCATAGTTTGATGGAACGCTGTATCGAATACACCGATTTGCGGCACATTCGGCAATATGGCAGAGATAGCGTTTACACCTTTCAGATTAGCAGGATTATGAAGCGGAGCCAGGTCATTGCAAGCCGTGAAAGCATCCAGAACTTCCTGTGTCAGCAACACAGATTCACTGAACTTCTCACCACCATGCACCATACGATGACCTACTGCGTTGATTTCATTCAAAGATTTGATAGCGCCAAATTCAGGGCTGGTCAGTGTATCCAGAATAAATTCCACACCTACGGTATGTTCGGGAATATCTTTCTCCAGAACTTTCTTTTCACCGTTAGGTAAAGTAAACTTCAGGAAAGACCCCTGAAGGCCTATTTTTTCGATACCACCCTGTGCGATCACTTCTTTATGATCCATATCAAACAACTTGTATTTGATGGACGAACTACCGCAGTTCAATACTAAGACTTTCATTTTATATATTCAGATTTAATGGTTATTTTTGATTCTTTGCTGCAATAGCCTGGTTGGCAGTAATTGCAATCATGCGATAAACATCTTCGATGGAGCAACCGCGTGACAGGTCGTTCACCGGACGGGCAATACCCTGCAAGATGGGACCTACCGCATCTGCATGGCCTAAACGCTGTACCAATTTATAGGAAATATTACCAACCTCAAGACTCGGCACAATCAGTACATTTGCATTTCCTGCAATTGCAGAACCCGGAGCCTTGCTGGCACCTACTTCCGGAACCAATGCGGCATCAGCTTGCAATTCGCCGTCAAGAGCCAAGTCGGGATCCATTTCATGTGCAATCCTTACAGCCTCAATAACCTTATCCACAACTTCGTGTTTAGCAGAGCCTTTGGTTGAGAAGCTGAGCATTGCCACTTTCGGCTCCATACCTACTACAGCCTTAGCCGTGCGAGCTGTACAAACAGCAATCTGCGCCAACTGTCCTGCATCGGGCACCGGAGTCACGGCTACATCACCCATTACCAAAATACCGTTCTTTCCATATTCGGGAGCATGTGTCAACAACAACATCGCACCGGATACACAAGTAATGCCCGGAGTGGTCTTAATGATTTGCAATGCCGGACGAAGTACATCGCCTGTGGTGTTGCGTGCACCTGCCAACTGACCGTCAGCATCACCATTCTTAATAATCAGACAACCCAGATAGAGCGGATTAACTACCAGCTTACGAGCTTCTTCGATAGTCATACCTTTTTTCTTGCGAAGTTCACACAGCAATTGCGCATACTCCTCTTTCTTCGGATGATTCTCCGGATCAATAATTGTAGCCTTGCTGATGTTTCCAAGTCCCCATTCCGTTGCACAAGCATTAATTTCATCCGGATTACCCAGAAGAATCAAGTCAGCAACTCCGTCTGTCAAAATTTGATTGGCAGCTTTCAAGGTGCGTTCTTCCGTCCCTTCAGGAAGAACAATACGTTGGCGGTCGGCTTTCGCACGCTCAACGATTTCATTAATTAATCTCTGCATATATATAAATTGTGTATAAAAATCCAGTAGACGTGTTATTCACGCCGCAAAAGTACACAATTTTGCAATATCTACATTGCAATTCGGGGCATTTTTATGCCCCGAACTACAATTATTATAATATTTAACACTAACGGATGATTTCTGGAGCCACTTGTTTGTACTGGTCCATGCAGGCACCGATGGGTGCTCCTATATAGGTGGGATCGCAAATCAGATATTTGCTGCCGTCATCCAGCACCACATAGTCTCCCGAAATGTCCTCGGTAAAGCGGACAGCCGAAGCAATATGGTTAGGATAATCCAACAAGATAGTGTCCAGACCAAGCAAGTCTCTCACCAAAGTAGAGTAAAGCATTGCGCGATCTTCACAGTCACAATAAGGATAATAGAATGTTTCATCCGGGAAGTTTGGCTTTTCAAAGCCGAATTGTTCCCCGTCCGTCATGTACTCAAAAGCAGTCTGCACAAAGTTGAGCAGAATATTGGCAGCCTCTTTCTGCGATTTACCTGCAATAGCGGTTTTCAGTTGCGGATAAAGGGAAGCACGCAACTCCTCACTCATCGGTGTTTTGTAGTGAATCACGACATCACACTGCGGGTAATCATAGTAAAAGTCTATCAGATTCTTATTCACCTGTGTCTGTACTTTCACAGCACCTGTAGAAGAAGTCAAGCTCTTTTCATGCCCATTCATGGAAAAAGCGGGAACACCTTCTATATTCAGGCATACCAGATTCTTAGCATTGGCAAAGTCCTGACGATAGGTATAAATCCCCATCGAGCCTCCCGGTGTAGGTTCAAACACATAGTACTTATTGCCGCTTATAGTAAGATAAGGTGTACCGTAAATAGTACCGGCTGGTGCAACCATCAGCTTCAACTGGTCGTCAATCTTGGCAAGGCGTACCTTATACCCGGATTTATTCAGAAGGAACATCTGCAAGAAAACAATGTTATTCGCATTCCCGGCACCGTATAGTTGTGTTCCAATCTGTTTCGTAAACAACAGATAGGCCCAGTCGCTCAGGTTCTTCTCCTTCTTGATGGTCATACAATCCTTCACCATCTGCTCGTAATCCCTCTTACAAATAGCTTTCCAGGCATCCGCCACATCGGACTCACGGTTACCTTTCAGAGAAAGATCGTCCGCAGCTTCCAGAGCAACTTCAAAAGAAGTACCGTAAAATTCTACAGGAGTGCGATACACCGTACTCCCCGGTTTTACAGGAGGTACTTCAACCAGCACAGGAGTATAAGGCTTACCCGGCACATATACGCCCGGAGCAGGTTTATCCTCAATGGCAGGCAGGTCAGGACGTTTCACATCCACCGGAACCTTCTCCCCCATACTGGGCACAGGAGCATCCGGCACTTTCGGAGCAGCAGGTTTAATATTCACCGGCGGCATCGGCGGCTTTGTCTTGTCAAACTCTACCGGTTTGGGTGGTTCGGGACGTTCAGGAGCCGGAATCGCAGCAAATGCTTCATACTTCTGCCACGTTTCCCGCAAGAAGGTTTCAAACTCCGCGTCCGCCTTATTCTTGAAATCTTCAAACTCTTGTTGTTGCTGCTTTGCGAAATCATCGAATTCTTTCTCAATGTCTTGCGCACACAAGTGTGCCGCCGACAAAAAGAAAGCAACTAAAACAGCAGAAAAACACTTCATCTTATTCATCTGTACAATAGATTTAGAGAAGTTAAAATAAAAACATGTATTACTTGATAAATATCATGTCATAGAAGGCACAACGCTTGTCATTAGGAATGGAGTATACCCATTTCAACACATTCTGATAAGTCACCTCGTCCGTAAAAGGAATGTTTTCCTTGGTAGCCACCATCATCATGTTGATCTTCTCACTCTCTTTTCCTTGCTTTTCCATGCGATAGTCCACCGCATTGCTGAAAGGAATACTATACTCCTTTTCGGCCTGCAACAAGGTGTTGGGCTCGTAAGTATTAGGGTAGAGCAATGCACCGCCGGTACTGTCAAACCAGAAAAACTTCAGATAGGAGTCCGTGCCGTGCACTTTCAGCGTACAGGTAAACACATCTCCTTCTTTATATAAATTCGCTACGCCCTTCACCTCCAGCGCATACGACTTATCCACTTTTTCTTCTTTCTGCACAACGGCATCGATAGTTACCACTTTATACAGGCTACGGGTATTCGTATCCCACACCTCCTCTACTTTCTTGTTGGTAACATTCACCATTCCCCCAATCGCAAGTACGTTCATCTGTGAATATGCCTCGTGAAACTCCGTACCGCTCTCCTGGGAAATCTGTCCGAATACGGACCACACATTCTCCATGACACCGGCTTTGCGCAAGGCTTCTTTCTTCGCTTCCATAAAGGCGCGTTCTTCCGCTTCTTTCAGCGTGATTTCCTCACTCACTTGCCAGCGCCCCTGCGCGCCCTTCACCTTTACGGAATTCTGGGCGTGCAGCGGAGCAGCTATTGTACATATCACAAGGAATATCCACCCAATCAGGTTGTTCCTATTCATTCACCATCTGTTTTTTAAGAAAATGGAATTAATAGCCCAATTTATCCAACTGTTTTGCCAGTTCTTCTGACTTGGCAGCCAGTTCTTTACGGATAGCCTTAACAGCAGCCTGGTTAGCAGATTGCATGCTGTAACCAATGGTAACCATTACTTCCACATTCTTGTTAGGTAAAGTTTTGTATACTTCTACCAAAGGAATCGTACGCCCCAGTGTAGCAGAAATTACACTCTTGCTGGAAGCAACTACGCTTGACAAGCTGGCAGCTTCCTCCTGTCCCATGTCGTCATTAGCAACTTTCGCTTCGATCAATTGAGATACTTTGGTCTGAATCTGGCCTGCCAGGTCTATTTTCGCAGCATTGGTAGCTTGTAAAGCAGCAGCCGACTGGTTTCCACCTACCGCTCTGGAAGAAGCGATGTACCAATACGGATTACCTTCAGTATCCAATTCCGCTTGTTTTTCCCAAGCTGTTTCCAATTGCTTGGCCAGAGGCAGTTTTCCTACCGGAGTCTTAAAACCTTCTTTTTCCAGTTTCTTGGCTTCTTTGCGAGCTTCTTTGATAGCTTTCTTCTGCAAATCCTTATCCAATACTTTTTCCTGCTTTTTCAGGTCTTTATAGGCCTTACCAGTAGCTTTTTCCTGTGCATTCACATTTACACAAAACATCATAACAAACGCTACTAAAGCGCTAATAAATAAACTCTTTTTCATGTTCTTCCTGTTTAAAAGATTAATATTTCTCTTGAAACTTTATATACAATCGCTATCGCAAAAATAGGCAAATATTTCTAATAATATCCATATCACGTCTTTTTTTTTCATTGCCCTAAAACAAATGGAAATAAATATCACGGAAAACAGTGACAGCCAAACCACAAAATGCCTAACTTTGCAGCGTTTTCAGTAAACAATTCAGCTTCTGATTAGTTATTAGGAGAGTTTCAGCGAAGTGACAGTTCCTTTAATTCCTTTCAGCCAAGGAAAGTTGAGTTTAATAATAATAAATAGGTAATAGTAATATGATTCGTCAATGCGCCATCCTTTTCGGATGCCTGGCTTTGGGTGAATTGATTGTTTTTCTTACGGATATCAAGCTTCCGTCCAGCATCATAGGTATGCTGTTGCTCACCCTTTTCCTGAAATTGGGTTGGATAAAACTGCAATGGGTGCAGGGATTGTCCGACTTCCTGGTTGCTAATTTGGGATTTTTCTTTGTTCCTCCCGGTGTAGCCCTCATGCTTTATTTTGACATTATCGCTGCCCAGTTCTGGCCGATAGTCATAGCTTCTTTAGTTAGTACCCTGCTGGTTTTAATCGTTACAGGGTGGGTTCATCAATTAGCGCGTAAAATCAAATGAGTTACTTAGACAACGAATTCTTCTTGTTGGCCGTCACCTTCGGCGTGTTTTTCTTTTCAAAACTGTTGCAAAAGAAAACTGGTATTTTATTGCTTAGTCCCATTTTGCTGACTATCGCCATCCTGATTATCTTTCTGAAAATGGCGCATATCAGTTACGAAACCTATAACAAAGGCGGATATCTCATTGAATTCTGGCTAAAACCGGCAGTAGTAGCTCTTGGAGTACCTCTATATTTACAGTTGGAGGCCATAAGAAAGCAATTGGTCCCTATCCTGCTTTCACAACTGGCGGGTTGCATTATCGGAGTAGTTTCCGTAGTGGTGATTGCCAAACTGATGGGAGCACCACAAGAGATAATCTATTCATTGGCTCCCAAATCCGTCACTACTCCCATTGCTATGGAGGTGGCAGATACATTAGGCGGTATTCCGGCACTAACGGCTGCCGTAGTGGTTTGCGTCGGCTTGCTGGGTAGTATCATCGGAATAAAGACCCTAAAACTAACGCGTATTAAGAGCCCCATTGCCCAAGGATTATCCCTGGGAGCTGCCGCCCATGCTGTGGGGACTTCCACAGCTATGGATATCAGCAGTAAATACGGGGCCTACGCCAGTCTCGGACTTACGCTGAATGGCATCTTCACCGCCCTGTTCACACCAACAATTTTGCGATTATTAGGATTGCTATAACAATTTCTCCGTATCTTTGTTATTCTTTATATTGAAACTAACGAAAACGACGATATGATATCATTTAAAGACATTGAACTTAAAGACAAAGAACTCATTACATCCTATACACAGCAGAGTCCCCGGCGTAACTGTGACCTTTCATTCTCTAACCTCTGTAGCTGGCGTTTCCTTTACGACACCCAGTTTGCCGTGCAGGACGGTTTCCTGATACTGAAATTCTGGGCAGGAGAGAAACTGGTATATATGATGCCCGTCGGAAGTGGAGATTTAAAGAAAGTACTGGAAGACATGATAGAAGATGCCAACCTGGAAGGTGAACGCTTCTGTATGCTCGGAGTATGTGCAGGCATGCGGGCGGACTTGGAAGCTATTATGCCTGACAAATTTCATTTCGAAGCGGACAGGGATTATGCCGACTACCTATATCTTCGGACCGACCTTGCCACATTGGCCGGTAAGAAATTCCAAGCTAAACGTAACCACCTCAATAAGTTCCGCCGGACCTATACCAATTATGAATATGTTCCTCTCACTTCCAACCGTATACAGGAATGTCTCGATCTGGAAGCCGAATGGTGCAAAGTGAACAACTGCGACCAACACGAAGGTACGGGTAACGAACGCCGTGCCCTTATCTATGCGCTGCATAACTTCGATGCCCTTGGTCTGACAGGAGGTATTCTTCATGTAGATGGTAAAATTGTAGCTTTCACTTTTGGTATGCCCATCAACCAGGATACTTTCGGCGTGCATGTAGAAAAAGCAGATACCACAATTGATGGTGCCTACACCATGATAAATTATGAATTTGCCAATCATATTCCCGAACAATATACTTATATCAACCGGGAAGAAGATTTGGGTATCGAAGGATTACGCAAAGCCAAACTGTCCTACCAGCCGGTGATTATTCTGGAAAAATATATGGCTTGCCTGAAAGATATCCCTGTAGATCCGGTGAAATGGTAAGATTCTTTAAAGCAGTTAATAGCAAGTGATAAATAGTTAATAAAGATAGTAAGCATTTGAATAGGAGATAGAAATAATGCGTGAAAAGGTAAAGAAGCTATGGAAGCTCTGTTTTAATGATAATGACGAGTTTGTGGATATGTACTTTAACCTTCGTTACAACAGCGAAGCGAATGTTACCATTGAAAGTGGTGATGAAGTCATTGCCGCCTTACAGATGCTTCCTTATCCGATCACTTGTCATGGCAATAGCGTACCGACTGCATATATTTCGGGCGCATGCACTCACCCTGACTATCGTAGCCGGGGCGTTATGCGAGAATTGCTATCTCAGGCATTCGGACGCATGTATCGTAATAATATCGCATTTACCACCCTTATTCCTGCCGAACCTTGGTTATTTGGCTATTACGCACGTGTAGGTTACGCAACTGCCTTCCGTTACGGTAAACGCACATTTCATTTACCAACCAGTGAAACGGATACTTCTTCTCTCACTTCATCTGCCGAAACAGGCTGGTGTTTTCAGGCTTACACAGACTATGATGAAGATGTCTACCAATATATGAATCGTAAAATGCAGGAACGCCCTTGCTGTCTGCAACATACAAAAGCGGACTTCCACGTCATACTGGCCGACCTCAACCTAAGTCACGGATGTATTTTCACTCTTTCGGATGAATTTGGAATCGCCGCTCTTGCCATTGTATATCCCGATAAAGAAGCCTCTAAACTGTTTATAAATGAATTGTTTGCAGATACTCCCGAAGCAGAACGTTTGCTACTCACCCACATTTGCCAAGACATGCAGACTAAAAGCCTCGACATCATCATGCCCCCTGTTAAAGATCAATCTGCTTTCGATCTGGGCATGATACGTATCATTCAAGCCAAACCTGTACTGCAACTTTATGCTGCCGCACATCCTGAAGAGGAAATGAACATTGACCTCATTGATAATGAACTTTCAGCCAATAACGGTTATTATTATCTGAATAAAGGAAAATGTATGTATAGCCACAGACGACTTCCGGGTGCACATGAACAACTAACCATCGGGCAATTAACAGAAAAAATATTTGCTTCGGAACAGGCATACATGAGTTTAATGCTAAACTGACGGGTTATCTTACTCTAGCTTATAAACGTATAGTTATTTCCTTTCGTGATAATTCCATTTCCCTAACCTACCAATGCGATCTATTGACAGTCAGACAACTATCTAAGCGCATTGGCAATACTAATTCATTTCTTTTCGATTATGAGCTAAATGATAAATAATCTTTTAGACGCGGATGACACGGATGACGCGGATCTTTTTTTTATCCACGTTTATAGCGCAGCCTTTTAAATCCGCGTTATCCGTGTCATCCGCGTCTAAATAATAATATACCGAATGGCGCTAATCACTTATCACCAAACACTAATCACTTTTATTCTTTTCTATACCGTTATGAACTAATCCCGCAACCGATAAAAACAGTAATTTAGTTACTTTTATCTGTAATCTGTATACAACGTTTACGGAATATCTTCGGTAATTTTGCATTGTAAATGGAGCATACAGAATCCAATAAATTTTGATTTAATAAAGAAGTAATATGAAAAAGCGATCATTATTTCCGGTAATGTTATTGTTTGTCCTTACAATAACGGCATGCAGCAATTTTTGCAACGGCTTTAAAGAACCGGATACAGAACAACCGAAGCAATAGAATCTATTACCATAAAAACAAAACATTATGAATCTGAAAAAAATAATCATTGCCATGGCGGTTGTTTTAATCGGTACAGGCAATATAAACGCACAAGATATGAAAACAGAAGTTCCAAGAATCAGTGAATTCCCGGTAGGGGAAGAGAATACTGGTTACGCACAGTATTTCACAGGTAAATCCTGGCTGGCACCTTTGACTACCAGTAAAGAATTAAATGTACCGATGTCCAATGTTACGTTTGAGCCCGGTTGTCGCAATAACTGGCACAGCCACACAGACGGACAACTACTGATTGCCGTAGGTGGTGTAGGCTATTATCAGGAACGCGGAAAGGCTGCACGCCGCCTGTTACCCGGCGATGTGGTAGAAATCGCTCCCAACGTAGAACATTGGCATGGTGCCGCACCCGACCGTTGGTTCTCACACCTTGCCATAGCGTGCAATCCGCAAACGAATCAGAACACCTGGCTTGAGGTGGTGAATGATGAAGAATACGCGGAAGCTGTAAAAGACAGAAGCAGTAAGAATGGAAAGGATGAGAATAGAATTGAATTATGTAACAAGAACTACACCCAACTATTCGGTGGAGAAGCCTTGACCGGAGAAGGAACAGATCCGGAAATGATGGATATACTTCAGAAATATATCTTTGGAGAAGTGTTCCGCACAGGTGATCTGGATATGAAAACCCGTGAGATGATTACTTGCGTATCATTAGCCGCCATGCAGCAACTGCCACAGCTTAAGAGTCATGCCGGAGCTGCACTAAACATAGGGGTAACTCCTATAGAACTGCGCGAGGCTATCTATCAGTGCGCTCCCATTATCGGTTTCCCCAAAGTATTGAATGCCTTGGGCACAATAAACTCCACATTCACGGAAAGAGGTATCAAGTTACCTTTGGAAAAACAGGAAACAGTGACAGAAGAAAATCGTTTTGAAAAAGGCCTTGCTATTCAAAAGCCGCTTTACAGAGAGGCTATGAAGGACTTCCTGAAAGACATTCCGGGCGGCATGGGAACCGACGTAGCACGTTTCCTGACGGAAGTTCATTTCGGAGATTTCCAAACCCGGAGCGGACTGAATACCCAAACGCGTGAATTATTGACATTCTGCGTACTGACTGTAATTGGTGCAGAACCCCAACTTCAATCACATCTTCGAGCCAATCTGAAAGTAGGGAACAGTAAGGAAACGCTGACTGCCGCTGTCATACAATGTATGCCTTATATCGGTTTTCCGGCTGCAATAAAGGTACTGGATATTATCAAAGAAGCATGATACTTTCTTCCATAAATTCTTTATTGACACAACCGTTTTAGCAAATCTTCATGATCCGGATAAAGTTTTGATAAACGATCGAACGTACCCAACTCAAAATCATCGAAGGTAAAACCGGGAGCAACGGCGCAACTGACCAATGCATATCCGAAATGCGAAGGCAATTCAGCAGCAAACCAACATCCGGATTCAATGGCAACCTGCTGTTCACCCGAAAAGTCAGCAGTCATCAAGTGAGTAACTAATCTACCATCGGGATGGATCACATGTAGCATCAGGGGGTATCCCGCATGGTAGTACCACACCTCGGGAGAAGTCAGTCTGTGAAAAGCTGATTTATCCTCATTTTCCAACAGGTAATAAATGGAAGTCATGGCTGATTTATCGTTATCAATCAGTTTCTCGGAACAAAATATTTCTTTGTAGTATCCACCTTCAGGATGGCGACTCATATTCAGATAATTTATCCAGTCAATTGCTTTCATACCTATATATTATTATTAATCAATCCCGCTCTTCCGTGATAAACATCATAGAAAAGCGGGATTCCTTTTATTTAGAATCTCTTAAAGTCCACTGAAGTCAACTCCTTCAAACACTAATGAAGGAACCAGCCAGCTACGATCCGTACGAGCATCATTACCGATAGCCGCCAACGAGTTCCACAACGTCAGGAAGTTTCCGGTAACATTCATTTCATTGA
The DNA here is from genome assembly GCF_036416795.1 of Bacteroides sp. MSB163. Taxonomy (NCBI): domain Bacteria; kingdom Pseudomonadati; phylum Bacteroidota; class Bacteroidia; order Bacteroidales; family Bacteroidaceae; genus Bacteroides; species Bacteroides maternus. The sequence continues at coordinate 763,453 of NZ_CP143867.1, forward strand.
CAGGCTGCGTCAACTTACCATTCTCAATAAGGAATCCTTCGATACCGTAAGAGAAGTCACCTGTGTTGCTATTGCTGTTACCACCATTCAAACCGGTAACAAGGATACCATTCGCTACATCAGCAATTAAACCATTAAGATCTTTATCACCCGGAGTAAGTACCAGACGCGACGGACCGCTAATAGTAGGAGCTACCCCCATCTTCTTGGCATTATAAGTATCAAAGAAGTAAGTCTTCAACACACCATTCTCAAAGATCGGACGATGTTCCGTTGCCACACCTTCGTTGTCAAAATAACGTGAACCATTGGCACCTATCACGTGCGGATCATCTATTACGGTCAGCTTATCAGAGAATACTTTCTGATCCAGTTTATCAATAAGGAAAGAGTTCTTTTGCTGCAAAGAGGAACCATAAAGAGCACTCAATACCGGGCTTAGCATACGTCCCGAATTTATCGGATCAACCACCATTGTGTATTTACCAGACTTAGCTTTCTTCTGTCCCAATTTACGCAATACACGTTCCAGTGCCACTGAGCCAATATCCGTTTTAGGCAATTTATCATAGAATAGGGAGCTTCCATACCAATAATCAGACGGACGGGCTTCACCCTCACCTTTGATGGCTACACTGGCAGAAACTGAATACCAGGTTGATTTGGACTCACCCTCAAAACCATTACTCATCAGACGGTAAGAAGCATTCTCACCATCACTGTATGAGGTCTCTACTGAGATGATACGGTCATTCTTACCCATAACTTCTCCAGCGGCAGCACGGGCCAAAGCTACTTTATCATCCGGATTGATACCGAAGATCTTATCATCGAACATCTGCAAATCGGGTCTCCCACCTGTATAATAGCGGGCGGGATCTGCCAATACACGGAACTCATCCGGAGCCAGATAACGGGTGGACTCGATACCATTCTTGATAAATGTTTCAAGTTCTTTCTTATCCAGACGGTTGGTAGAATAATTACCGTAACGTCCGTCTACATACACGTTGATTCCCATTCCACTTTCAGAAGCCTGTTGCAGACGATCCATCTTAGCATCACGCAATTCGAAAGAAGTGTTTGAATTGGCATACAATACAACTTTGGCTGCCTGACAACCATTCTTCAGAGCGAAATCCATCGCCCATTGAGCCAGTTTTTTATTATTATCTGTTATCATCAGTTTTCTCCTCCTACAGTTAATTTACTTACTAAAGCCGAAGGCATACCGCAGGTCACCGGACAAGACTGTCCGTCCTTGCCGCATGTCCACGTACCATTATCGATCTGGTCATTGCTTGCCACCATCGTGATGTCTGCCAATGCTTTGGGTCCGTTACCGATAATGTTAATATCTTTGATAGGCTGTGTCAGCTTACCGTCTTCAATCATATAACCGAATTTTACGAAGAACGTAAAGTCACCTGCACCAATCTGCACCTGTCCGTTGGTGAATTGTTGTGCATAGATACCGTTCTTTACAGTAGAGATGATATCTTCTTCCTTCATATCTCCGGCTTCCATATACGTGGCACGCATACGAGGAATAGGCACATTACGGAAAGTATCGCGGCGTCCGTTTCCGGTAGGAGCCACACCGTAGTGTTTAGAACTGATACGGTCGTGCAGGTAACTGGTCAATATGCCATCCTTCACGATATAAGTCTTCTGTCCTTCTATACCTTCATCATCGAAGTTTACAGAACCACGATTGAAAGGAATCGTACCGTCATCTACCACACTGATATGTTCATTACATACTTTCTTGTTCAACTGATCGGCAAAGATAGAAACATTCTTACGGTTGAAATCAGCTTCAAACGCATGTCCGATAGCTTCGTGCAACAAGATACCCGAACCGCCGGATGCCATCACCACAGGGAGTTCACCACCTTTAGGCTTAATGGCTTTAAACATGATTGCTGTATTGTCTACAACTTCGCGAGCTATCACTTCGATAATATCATCCGTCATAAACTCAAATCCTTTACGATAGGAACGAGTGGCATAGTTATTTTCCATACGTCCGTTCTCTTCCATAATACAGAAAGCCATATAGGATACCATCGGACGGTAATCATAGTAAGTCACACCTTCTGAATTACAGAACAGCACATGTGTTGTGTTGTCGCTCAAAGAAGCCTGCACCTTACGTACACGATTATCCAGCGCAAAGACTTTATCATTCAGTTTTTGCAGATAAGGCATCTTCTCTTTCAGGCTCACTTCTTCCCAGGGAGTAACTACAGAGTAACGGTCTCTTTCAATCGTCTTCTCCTTAAATGCGACAGGCTTTCCAGCCTTACCGGAAGAAGCAATACGGGCAGCCGTACGTGCGGCACGCAACATTTCTTCCAACGTCACACCTTCCACATAAGCATAACCGCTTTGGTCACCGGCTAATACACGCACCCCCATACCGAAGTCAATATTTGAACTGCAATTGTTCACTTTACCGTCCATCAGGGCTACAGCGTTATTAAATGAGTGTTCAAAATAAAGGTCCGCATAATCTCCACCTTTTTCAAGCGCCGCAGTCAGCACCTTCTTCAGGTCTGCCTCCGTTACACCGAAATGCTTCATAGCCGCAGCTACAGCAGATTTGTTATCCGTTCCTCCCAAAGCTCCCCGTACCGTATCAGGCAAGGCAAGCGACGGTGCAGCCAGCGAACCTAATACCGCCAGACTACCCATCCGTAAGAAATTCCGTCTATCCATCTTTTTATTCTTTAAGATTGCTAATAATCAAGTATATATTCTTTGTATAAAACATGTTTTCAGTATATAAGACGCAATTTAATATCATTTTGTCACAACTGAAACTAATTTTCTTTCGTCAACAGACTTTCTAACTCTTCCGCATTCAAGCGCAAATGGAATTGTCCTTTATAAGCTACGGAAATGGAACCGGTCTCTTCGGAAACGATAATAGCCAATGCATCGGATTCCTGAGAGATACCCATCGCTGCACGATGGCGCAGTCCCAGTTCCTTCGGTATATCCAGATTGTGCGATACCGGCAAAATACATCCCGCTGCCTTAATCCGTCCCTTACTGATAACCATTGCACCGTCGTGCAATGGGCTGTTCTTGAAAAAGATATTCTCTATTAAACGCTGGTTAATATCAGCATTGATAACTTCACCCGTGCGCACCACATCGTCCAACGGGAAATTATGCTCAATCACAATCAAAGCTCCTACTTTCTGTTTGCCCATGCTGATACATGCCATGACCACCGGCATGATTTCATCATGCTGCATATTCTCCTTCTTATTCCCGGTGAAGAAGCGTACCAATGCACTGGCATGCTGATGCGAACCAAGCGTCAGTAAGAAACGCCGTATCTCATCCTGAAAAAGGATGATAAGCGCTACCACACCCACGCTCACCAACTTGTCAAAGATGGAACCGAGCAACTTCATCTCCAATACCTGCGACACTACCAACCAGATCAATATGAATATCAGGATACCCGTAAACACATTGATGGAACCGGAAGCTTTCATCAGCTTATACGTATAGTAAAGCAGAAATGCAACCAGCAAAACGTCGATAATATCTTTTACTCCAATATCAAAAAACATAAGATTTATGATTTATGAATTATGATTTATGAGCCAAGTGACTTTCCTTTATCACTTATCACTCTATCACCTTATCACTGTTTGTCCGCATAGCCTCCACAATCTTCACCGTTTCCACAGCTTCCCGTACATCATGCACCCGGAGAATATCAGCACCCTTCAGCAGACAAATAGTATCGAGTACCGTTGTTCCGTTCAATGCGTCCTGTGGAGTATTCCCCAACAGACGATAAATCATCGACTTACGGGAAACACCTACCAATAAAGGCAACTCAAAAATACGAAACTCTTCGAGATGCGCCAGAAGCTCATAGTTATGTTCCACCGTCTTACCGAAACCAAAACCGGGATCAAGAATAATATCCTTCATACCCATGTCACGTAATTGCTGCACCTTCTGCGCAAAATACAAGAAGACCTCTTTCAAAAGATTATCATAGTGCGGATGTCGCTGCATATTCTGCGGGGTTCCCTGCATGTGCATCATGATATAAGGTACATTCAGTTCGGCCACTGTACGGAACATATCCGCATCCATCTCTCCGGCAGCAATATCATTGATTATAGCCACTCCATATTCCTCCACACACATCCGTGCCACATCCGCCCTGAAAGTATCGACAGAAATAACTGCTCCGGGGTGTGTCTTGCGCAAGATTTCCAATCCCATACGCAAACGTTCCATTTCTTCATGGGGAGAAACATTCTCCGCATTCGGCCGGGAAGAATATGCGCCGATATCTATAATTCCGGCACCTTCATCCAAGATCTGCTGTGCCCGCGCAGTTATTTCAGCCTCAGTCTGCATACGTGAACCGGCATAGAAAGAATCAGGAGTAATATTTAATATTCCCATGACGCAGGGAACGGACAGATCGAGCAAAGAACCGTTGACGTTAATATATTTAGAGGATAATGTTTCCATGGATAATCCTTTTTCGTTTATACTTTGCAAATGTAGCCAAAAAAGATTATCGTAAATACATTAAATACAAAAAAACAAGTTAACTTTGCTCAGGATTAACAACCGATCAATAGAAGTAGTAAAACTATGAAAGCATGCAGAACAACCAGGCTGGTCTCTTTTTTCCTACTATTTTTCTGGTTGCTTATTCCCGGACATATCCACGGGCAACAGACAAGCGAACAAGAAAAGTATCATGTTGACAGTACATTATTTGTATATTATCAACATTGTAAGGCGGAAATAAAATCTCCTTCTGTCATGCAGATGCTCGATACGTTATTCCTTATGGCCAAAGAAAAAGGAGATTTGCGTATGCAGGCAGTCGCCATATCCAGCAAAACAGATCATTTCTATTTTGGTCCGTCCTTTGAAGGCCAAGAGGACAGCCTGATATTGTATACCAACACCATCAAAGACTTTGCCCGGAAAACCAATCAACCTCAATATTATTATTTTGCCTGGGCCAACCGTCTCATAACTTACTATACCAAACAGAAAAAATTAAACCTGGCCCTCTATGAAGCCAACAAGATGCAACAAGAGTCGGAAAGTCGGGAAGAAATTGATGGCATGCAGAATTGCTATCAAGCGTTGTTGCGCATCTATCAGAGCAAAGAACTCTACAAGCAAGCCATTGTATATGCACAAAAACTGATAGATCTCACATTAAAATATAACCTGAATAAATATAATCTAGCAAACAAATATCTTGAATTAGGTAACTGCTACCTCCGTACCAACGAACCAGCAAAGGCCTGGGAGGCTCTTGAAGAAAGTAAATTGTATATTGGCAATGAACTAAACCAAGGAGCTTATCTATGCGGACTACTTCGTTATTATATTCACACCAAAGATATGGTCAAAGCCCGGGAAACACTAAAAGAAACCACACAACTTTTCAGCAAGAATACCGAACTGCGTATTAAGCGTGCTACTAATCTGCTGGAAATTGAAACCAATTACTATATAGAAACCGGTGAATACGATAAAGCTCTGGAGGTATTTCAGCAAGCCTTTGAAAAGATTAGCCAAAATGGTTTTATCACCCCGACTCTATATCGTACACGTGGTTCAATCTATACTGCTAAAAAAGACTATCAGAAAGCAATTGAAAGTTATGAAAAAGCTTTTGAACTCAGCGATTCGCTGAGTAGTGCCCAAGAAGACATATCAGTCGGAGAGTTCGCAACCATTTTGGGAATGGAACATCTTAACTTGGAAAACAAAGAATTAATACAGAAAAACCAGGAAATACAATTGGAGACACGCCGGCATATTATCATTCTATTATGCATCATAGTAGTAATTGTCGGCATTATGTTCTTCCGCGAAACCCAACTGAATAAAGTTCTACGACGTGCCAAAGATGCAGAACAAAGTGCCAGCCGTATGAAAACTGAATTCATACAGAATATGAGCCATGAGATACGCACGCCACTCAATTCCATAGTTGGTTTCTCACAAATACTCAGTAGCAAGATTTCTGAAGAAGACGAAGAATCGAAAGAATATACGACTATCATCGAGCAAGGCAGTAATCATTTGCTTCAATTGGTAGACAACGTATTGGAACTATCCAGCCTCGATAGCGGTACCTCCATCCCTACCGACACTAAAGTAGAGATAAACGCACTGTGCCGTCAATGGATGGAAAAGGCTAAAAACTCACTCAAACCTGGAGTAGATCTGGTTTACCAACCGGGGCAGGATGAACTCCACCTGTACACCAATCCCGGACGCCTCACTCAAGTGGTATCGCACTTGCTTCACAATTCAGCCCGATTCACCGAAAAAGGCAGCATCACACTCAGTTGGCATATCAATCCTAAACAACGGTCATTGGTGATTTCCGTAACAGACACCGGAATCGGTATCCCCCAGGACAAGCTGGACTTTGTATTCGAACGTTTTGCCAAAATAGATACATTCTCCACAGGAACCGGACTGGGATTAGCACTTGGACGCCTCATCATGGAAAAAATGGACGGCAGTCTGGTGCTTGATGATAAATATACCGAAGGATGCCGCTTTATCCTGACTTTACCGTTGAAGGAATAAAAACATTTCCACTGTAAGCGTACCACCGTAACGGAGAATATCTATCTTTGCAACGTTTTAGACAACAGAATATAACAACGTTTCAAAAAGGAGATAGTTATGGATATCACCACCCTTTACAAAATATATCTGGAATGTACCTGTGTGACAACCGACAGCCGCAACTGCCCTGAAGGTTCTCTATTCATTGCCCTGAAAGGCGATAGTTTCAACGGGAATGCCTTCGCCGCCAAAGCATTGGAATCTGGAAGTGCATACGCAGTAGTAGACGAAGCCGAACACGCCCCGGCAGGCGATTCACATTATATATTAGTAGACAATTGCCTGCATACGCTGCAACAACTTGCCAATTACCATCGCCGCCAACTGGGCACGCGCCTCATCGGCATCACGGGCACCAATGGGAAAACCACCACCAAAGAATTAATGGCTGCCGTCCTGTTGCAGAAATATAATATACTTTATACACTGGGGAACTTGAATAACCACATCGGCGTCCCCCTCACTTTGCTACGCCTGAAACCGGAACATGAACTCGGCATCATAGAAATGGGTGCCAGCCATCCGGGAGATATCAAAGAATTAGTAGATATAGCCGAACCGGATTATGGCATCATCACCAATGTAGGTAAGGCGCATCTGGAAGGTTTCGGTTCTTTTGAAGGAGTTATCAAGACCAAAGGCGAACTGTACGATTACCTCCGCGAGCGGGAAAACCCTACAGTCTTCATTCATCACGACAACGCTTTTCTGAAAAAGATTGCCGGAGGATTAAACCTGATTTCTTATGGAAGCGAAGACGGACTATACATCAGCGGACACGTGACCGGCAATTCCCCTTATCTCGCTTTTGAATGGAAAGCAGGCAAAGACGGTGAACGCCATGAAGTGAAGACGCAACTGATTGGTGAATATAACTTCCCGAATGCGTTGGCTGCTATCACCATCGGTCGTTTCTTTGATGTGGAACCAGAAAAAATAGATATTGCTTTAGCCGAATATGCTCCACAGAATAATCGTTCGCAGTTGAAACAAACCGCAGACAATACGCTGATTATTGATGCATACAACGCTAACCCCACCAGCATGCAGGCTTCCATCAGCAACTTCCATAACATGAAAGTTGAAAATAAAATGCTGATATTGGGGGATATGAGGGAATTGGGAAAGAATGGTCCGGAAGAACATCAGAAAATTGCAGACTTCCTGACAGAATGTGGTTTCAAGAATGTAATGCTGGTAGGAGAGCAGTTCGCTGCCGCAAAGCATAACTTTCCGACCTATCCGGATGCCCCGGCGGTCATCGAAGCTTTACAGAAAAGTAAGCCTCATGGAAAAACAATCCTTATCAAAGGATCGAACGGAATTAAACTGAGTACGGTGATTGATTATTTATAGTCAATCACCATTACTGTTTCTTTGCCATTCGCGGACGTAATACAAAATATCCTATCAGCGAGGCAATCAGCGCTCCTGTTGTATTTGCAGCAAAGTCCAGCCAATCGCCTCCACGATAAGTAGTGCAGTATTCCTGCAACAATTCTACCATTCCACTAAATAATACCGGACAGACAAACGCTCCTACCCACGCATGCCACAATGGAGAATCTCCTTTTTGATGCGCCCGCAGGAATTCCAGCCACAACATACCGGACATCCCTAAATACATACAAACATGTACGATTTTATCAATATTAGGAATATTGCTCAAATCGGTGGTAGGCGGTTTAAAGAACGACAAATAGATTACCGTCAGTATAATCAGTAATGATACCGGATATTTCTTAATATAGTATAGCATATCTCAATTTATGAACGATTTGCGCGCAAAAGTACAGAACATTTTCTATATTTGCATGTTCTAGTAGAGAATAATAACGAAATGAAAGAAAAATCTACTTTTTTATGACTAAAAATGACAGAGCCAATTTTGGAAGCAAATTAGGTGTCATACTTGCTTCGGCAGGTTCCGCGGTCGGTCTGGGTAACATCTGGCGATTTCCCTATGAGACAGGTAATCACGGCGGTGCTGCGTTTATTCTCATCTACTTAGCATGTGTACTTATATTGGGAATTCCTATCATGGTATCCGAATTTCTCATCGGACGTCATTCACGCGCCAACACCGCCGGTGCTTATCAAAAACTGGCACCGGGTACACACTGGCGTTGGGTAGGTCGTATGGGAGTACTGGCAGGTTTTCTAATCTTGAGCTACTATTCCGTAGTGGCTGGCTGGACACTGGAATTCATCGGTGAAGCTGTTACCGATAACTTTGCCGGAAAAACGGCAGCCGATTATATTAATACGTTTAATTCCTTCTCTTCTAATCCTTGGCGTCCCGTTATCTGGCTGTTACTCTTTCTTCTTGCCACCCACTTCATCATCGTGAAAGGGGTGGAAAAAGGTATTGAAAAGTCTGCCAAAATTATGATGCCGATGTTATTTATTCTCTTAATCATACTGGCAGGCTGTTCCATTGCATTACCAGGCTCCGGTGCCGGTCTGGAATTTCTTCTAAAACCGGAATGGGATAAGGTAACTACCAACGTATTCCTGAGTGCCATGGGACAGGCCTTCTTCTCCCTGAGTCTGGGAATGGGATGCCTTTGCACCTATGCATCGTATTTCAAAAAAGACACGAATCTGACGAAAACTGCTTTCAGCGTCAGTATTATCGATACATTCGTCGCCATATTGGCAGGACTTATCATCTTTCCTGCTGCATTCTCGGTGGGTATTCAGCCGGATGCCGGTCCGAGTCTTATCTTCATTACACTACCCAATGTATTCCAACAGGCATTTAGCGGAGTACCTTTTTTAGCTTATATATTTTCAGTCATGTTTTATATTCTTCTGGCAGTTGCAGCACTGACTTCCACCATCTCTATGCACGAAGTGGTGACGGCTTATCTACACGAGGAATTCCACTTGAGCCGGAAACGCGCGGCAAGCTTCGTTACGGGCGGTTGTATGTTTTTGGGAACCTTATGTTCTCTTTCATTGGGAGTAGGTAAAGGATATACTCTGTTCGGCTTGAATTTATTCGACCTGTTCGACTTTGTCACAGCTAAGATCATGTTGCCGTTAGGTGGTCTGTGCATTTCTATCTTTACCGGTTGGTATCTGAATAAAAAGATTGTCTGGGAAGAAGTCAGCAACAACGGAACACTGAAAGTAACGTTCTACAAATTGCTGATTTTCATATTGAAGTTTATAGCTCCGATAGCAATTTCACTCATCTTTATTAAGGAATTGGGATTCTTGAAATTGTAGGAGATGCAGAATCTATTTAAAGATTTCTTTTACTTTACCCGGGGAGAAAAGCGGGGTATCCTGATGCTCATAGCGACTATCTGTATCGTCTTTCTCGCCGGGTATCTTATATCCGCCTGGCAACGAAGAAATCAAATCTCCCCGAATGACAGGGCTATACAAGCTACCGCCCAACAGGAATATGAAGAATTCATAGCCTCACTGGAAGAAAAAGAGCAATCCGATGAAAAACAATATACGAGTTATAAGCAAAAGAAAGAAGAAAGCATTCCCATCATCCTGGCTTCTTTCAATCCCAATACAGCTGACTCCATAACATTCCGACACTTAGGACTACCAGCATGGATGACAAAGAATATCCTGCACTATCGGGCAAAGGGTGGCAAATTCCGTAAAACGGAAGATTTTAAAAAGATATATGGAATGACAGAAGATCAATACTCTGTTCTGTCACCTTACATACATATCCCACCGGAAGACACAGTACGTCATACACCACAACTGTATATTACAGAAACTGTACCAGTGGAAAATATAAAATATAAAACCGGCACTATTCTTGATCTTAATCGCGCTGACACAACCGAATTAAAAAAGATTCCGGGTATCGGAAGCGGTATTGCCCGCCTGATTGTGGGTTATCGGCAACGCCTTGGCGGATTCTACCAAATAGAACAATTAAAGGATATCAATCTGGATACTCGGCAACTGCAAGCATGGTTCAGTATCGACCCGACGAATGTTCACCGCATTAACCTGAACCGCACCGGTGTAGACAGATTGCGCTCCCACCCTTACATCAACTTCTATCAGGCTAAAGCTATTGTAGAATATCGTAAGAAAAAAGGCTCGCTAACAAGCCTTAAACCTTTCTCCCTTTACGAGGAATTTACAAAAGCTGATTTGGACAGAATCAGCCACTATATCTGCTTTGAATAAATAAAATATTTCCCCTCTGATGCAACTTTAATCTCCGTTTCTTCGTCTAACCAATAGAAAACAACCTGAAACAGGACAGGCCATTCTGGAATTAGGAATTAAAATAAAAAAATCACAATGAAAAGATTATTAATAGCCATACTGATGGTCAGTATGGTACAGGGAGTATTTGCTCAAAAAATAGAGATAAAAGGTACTGTACGCAATGCAACAGACAATGAAGCCACAGAATTTGTAAACGTCGTGCTGCAAACAACCGACTCCGTCTTTGTAAATGGCGTGTCTACCAACAATCACGGAAGTTTCATTTTCAATAAAGTAGAAGCTGGCAATTACCGATTGGTTCTTTCCAGTGTTGGATACAACACACAATACATCACATTGAACGGAGTAAAACGTAACACAGATCTGGGAGATATTCTTCTGGAAGATGCCTCAGTAGCCCTGGAGGGTGTAACCATCAATGGTTCCAGTCAAATCAGCCGTCCCGACCGGAAACTGGTATTCCCTTCCGAACGCCAGATGAAAGTCTCCACCAATGGAGTCAATCTGTTACAAGAACTGATGCTCCCACGTATCCAAGTCAATCCGATGAATAATGAGATCGGAATATCCGGTGGAGGTGAATTGCAAATACGTATCAACGGAGCCAAGGCAGATATCAATGAGATAAAAGCTCTGCGCCCCGCCGATATCATCCGTATAGAATATCATGACAATCCCGGATTACGTTATGGCAATGCGGAAATCGTACTCGATTACATCGTTCGCCGCCCCGATACGGGAGGAAGCTTCGGCACCGATCTCAGTCAAGGTGTCAATGCAATGTGGGGAAACTACAACGTATTCGGTAAAGTCAATCATAAAAAATCAGAGTTCGGTCTTTCTTACTACATGGGGCCTCGCGATTTCTACGGTATGTACCGGGATAATGAAGAAACATTCCGCTTAGCAGATGGAAATACCATTCAACGTGTGGAAAAGGGAGAGCCCAGCCATGCCATGTTATTCATGCAAAATCTGAATGTCAGTTACAGTCTTCAGGCATCCAAAAATTCTCTCTTCAGTGCCACCTTCCGCCTGCGTGGAAATAATCAGCCCAATTGGGATTACCAGGGAGTGCTCTATAATGTGAATGATGAGACAGATATGGTAAATATGATAGACCGCACCAAGAATAGCTGGACTCGTCCCTCTTTAGACCTCTACTATCAGCAAAACCTGAAAAACAAACAGACGTTGGTATTCAATCTGGTAGGAACTTACAACCGGGAGAAGTCGCACCGTATCTATCAGGAAAGCCTGCACAACGAAATGCTGACTGATATCAACAACGATGTATCGGGTGACAAATACTCCTTAATCGGAGAAGCCATTTACGAAAAGCAATTTTCAAAAGGCAATGCGTAGAGTTTTGGCTTACAGCACACCCAGTCCTATTCCAACAACGAATACAGAAACGGACATAATTATGATACACGGATGAACCAGGGAAACAGCTACATATTCAGTGAATACCGCGGAAAGATTCATAAACTGGATTATAGGTTAGGAGTCAGCCTGACACGTTTCTACTACAACCAAAGTGGTAATGACAAACCTTCTGAAAAGTACAATGTGAATCCGAAAGCTACATTACATTATACCTTCTCGGAGAATTCATATCTCCGCTGGAAAGCTGAAGTTTTTAACGCCACTCCTTCATTGAGTGACCTAAGCGCCATAGAACAAACGGTAGACTCTTTCCAAATACGTCGTGGCAACCCAAATCTGAACTCGTATATGTGCTATCGCACGGAGCTGACCTATGAATGGAAGAAAGGCATTTTCTACAGTAACTTGTGGGGAGCGTATGATTACCGCCCCAATGCCATTATGGATGAGAAACGGCAGGAAGGCAATAAAATTGTACAGACATGGGACAATCAGAAAGACTGGCAGAAACTGTCCGGACGACTGATGCTCCGGGTAGGTCCGATATGGGACATGTTGCAACTCTCTTTTACCGGTGGAGTGAATCATTATATGAGTAACGGAAACAATTACTCCCACACTTATACCAACTGGTATTACGAAGGACAGGCTTCTTTCAACTACAAGCGTTTCTCCCTGTTCTGGCAGATTAATACCAACTGGAATAACTTTTGGGGAGAAACCTTGTCGGGTGGAGAGAATATTCAGATATTAGGATTGTATTATAAATATAAAGATCTCCGCTTAGGAGTTGGAGCTTTCAACCCATTCTCAGACAACTATAAGGTACAGAATGAGAATTGGAACCAGTTCGCCTACTACAAAACTAAAAGCTATATAAAGGAAAGTGCACAGATGCTTCTTGTCAATCTGTCCTACAACTTCTCTTTCGGACGCAAATTCAAGGGAATACAGAGGAAAGTGAACAATAGCGACAATAACTCGGGAGTAATGAGTACGGGGAAATAACAGATATTGTAAACAACCATCATAAGAAAGCTTTTCGAACAAAAATTATGTGGTTTACATGGATTAATAAAAAAAATCCATGTAAACCACATATTTTTCTATATTAATTCAGCCTTTTAAGAGAGATTTCATATGTTTTTAAGCCTCCAAATCTACATTTGTCGAAAATAATCGTATACTTATGAAAATAAAAAATTATTTCTACATCCTTTGTTTACCGCTTTTGCTAATATATTCTTGTAAGCAGGTAAGCTCCGTATCTGAAAAAACTCCGGTTGATTACGTTAACCCATACATGGGAAACATTAGTCATTTATTAGTCCCAACGTATCCAACCATACAATTACCCAACAGTATGCTACGTGTATATCCTGAACGCGCAGACTTCACTTCCGTAAAGATGAAAGGACTACCTATCATGATGACTAGCCATAGAGGTAAATCAGCATTTAATTTGAGTGCAGTACAAACAGAAACCAATGATTCCATACCCCAAGTGATGTATTATGAATACGACAATGAGGTTATTAAACCTTATCTATATCAAACTCACCTTTTAAATGAAGAAATAGATGTCAAATTTGCTCCTTCTCACCAATCTGGTATATACCAACTAAAATTTGAGAAAAAAGTACCACCTTATATATTATTAAGTTCCAATAATGGGCAGTTAACAGTAAAAGATAACACTATATCAGGATTCCAGCAGATAAAGAATTCTTCAACAAAGGTCTTTATTCACCTGGAGGTTCAAGAGAATCCAGAAATAGCAGGAGCTATCATCAAAGGGAAAATGGATTATAAGCAACAGACAGCAGAGGGTTACAATGCAACAGTAGGAATGGCCTTTCCAGAAGACACCAAATACGTATCTATCCGCTACGGGATATCTTTTATCAGTACAGAACAAGCAATGAAAAACTTGTATCGAGAAATCAAAAATTATGACCTTAATCAAATTGCCGAATATGGAAAAAAAATATGGAACGAAAAGTTAGGCAAAATAGAAGTATCAGGGACAAGTGAAGAAACCAAAAATGTATTTTATACATCTCTTTACAGAACCTATGAACGCATGGTATGTATTTCAGAAGACAACAAGTACTGGAGTGCTTTTGACAATTCCGTACACAATGATAGTGGTGTACCATTTTATACAGATGATTGGATTTGGGATACTTACCGTGCCTGTCACCCTTTGCGGGTATTAATAGAACCCAAAATGGAAACCGATATGATTCGTTCATTCATTCGCATGGCTGAACAAATGGATAATTTTTGGATGCCTACTTTCCCCGAAATTACAGGAGACAGCCGAAGAATGAACTCTAATCACGGAGTAGCAACGATTATAGACTCTTATGTAAAAGGTTTAAGAGACTTCAATATAGAAAAAGCATATTATGCTTGTAAAAATGCAATTACAGAAAAAACACTGGCTCCCTGGTCGGCTCAAAAAGCAGGTAAATTAGACCTATTTTATAAAGAAAATGGATACATTCCCGCATTGCGACCGGGAGAAAAAGAAATAGTTCCGGAAGTACACAGCTTCGAAAAAAGACAACCGGTAGCAGTTACCTTAGGAACCGTTTATGATGAATGGTGCCTCTCTCAAATTGCTTTTCAATTAAACAAAAAAGAAGACTACAAATACTTTAGCCAACGATCTTTATCTTATCATAAACTGTTCAATCCTCAAACTAAATTTTTTCACCCCAAAGACGACAGGGGCAACTTCATTACTCCTTTCAATTACACAACCTCCGGAGGATTAGGAGCACGTGAAGCATATGGAGAGAACAACGGCTGGGTGTATAGATGGGATGTGCCACATAACATTGCTGATTTAGTCAATTTAATGGGAGGAAAAAATGAATTTATAAACGAATTAGACAGTACATTCTCTACTCCGTTAGGCATAAGCAAATATACTTTTTATGCACAGCTACCAGATCACACTGGTAATGTCGGCATGTATTCGATGGCAAACGAGCCTAGCCTTCATATCCCATACCTATACAATTATGCAGGCCAACCTTGGAAAACTCAGAAAAGTATAAGAACTTTAATTGATCAATGGTTCCGTAACGATCTTATGGGAGTACCTGGCGATGAGGATGGCGGAGGGATGTCTGCTTTTGTAGTATTCTCCACTCTCGGATTCTATCCTGTAACTCCCGGACTACCGATGTATGTGATTGGAAGTCCTTTCTTTGAAAAGGCAATCATTCATCTTGGCAATGGCAAAACTTTTAAAGTCATCGCAATCAATAACAGTAAAACAAACAAATACATTCAGTCGGCCAAGCTGAATGGTAAAGTATGGAATAAAAGCTGGATCTCTCACAAAGATGTGGTAAAAGGTGGAATTCTTGAATTAACAATGGGCAACAAACCCAATCGAAACTGGGCATCAGCAGATGAAGATATCCCGCCTTCCTTCGAAATGTACCATCCATGAAATAGTATTTCAGACTTTTCAATATCTTCTCTTTAAAAAGAGAGTGAAACCTTTCCCCACTCTCTTTTTTTTGCTATTTTTGTTTCCGTTAATCATATTGATATTATCGTGAAACAGACAATTATCTACATATTATCATTATTTATCTTCATCTTCGATTTAAAAGCAGAAGGACTTTATTTTCAATCTTATGAAGTGAATAAGGACTTACGAACTACTCTAAATCTCACTCCAGAAGAAACTCTTTCATTGGCAAAAGGTTTTTCTATGGATTTTGATTTAAAGTTACGACGGGGAAAACATAACTTCGGTTATATATTTCGTATGATAATCAATGATAACCAAAATTTAGATTTGGTTGTTCGTTCCTCTTCTCCTAGCCGTTCCTATTTTCTCATTGTTGGCAATGAAAACAGGCTAACTTATTCTTGTGAGAATAACAGACAAGACGATCTAGAATGGACACACATAACAATCTGTTATACTAAAGATAATGACGAACTCACTCTAAAAATTGGTGACACGGTACAAAAATCAAAACTTAACGGAGCTATTCCCTCATTTACAAATGTGAAGCTTTTCTTTGGAGAAACTAAACACCACATATATTCTACAACAGATGTTGCTCCTATGACTTTAAGAAACATTGAACTGAAGCAAACCGGAGGAAAACACTTCTTATGGGAACTTTGTAAACACTGCAAAAATGAAATCCGAGACAAGTACCATAATGCCAAAGCAACTGTAACACATCCCGTTTGGTTAATAGACCAGAAAGCGCATTGGAAAAAATGTGCCACAGTTTCAGCTACCCAACGGCATTTCTGGGCTTTTAACGAAAAAGACTCTAAAATATATATTGCAGGCCCTCAATATTTATATATTTACGACCTTAACTTAAATCAGTTTTCCGATACGATTGTACCAAAGAATGGCTCTTGCTTCTATAGTGATGCAGCCAGGTTACTATTTGATTCAGGAAAAAATAAGTTATTATCTTACGAAATAGATTCCACACATATAGAATCTTTCGATTTTGTTCAGAACAGATGGGAATCTAAACATACCACTTCATCATCTCCTCGTTTTTGGCATCATAATCATTTTATTTCTTCACAAGACAGTTCATTATATTGTTTTGGAGGATACGGTTATCATCTGTACAAAAGTATCTTAAAGAAGTTTTCTTTCAAAACCAAACAATGGCAAGAAAAAGACTTAAGCTCATATATAACTCCAAGATATCTTGCTGCATTAGGGCAATCTTTCGGTAAAGTCTACATTTTCGGAGGATATGGTAGCCAAACTGGAGAACAACAAGTATCACCACGCTATTTTTATGATTTATATGAATTGAATCCTCAAAATTATGTAATAAAAAAGATATGGGAATACGATAACCTAGAGAACAGTTTCGTTCAAGGTAATTCAATGGTCATCGATTCTGAAAAAAAATGCTTTTATACCCTCTGTTATCCCAGTGAAAAATATCACTCATACATCTATCTAAATAAATTTTCTTTAGAAAAGCCAATTAGAACAATCTTGGCAGATTCCATTCCTTTCCTGTTCAATGATACGGAATCCATGTGTGACCTCTATTTTGATAAAAAATTGAATAAGCTTATTGCTTTAGTCCAAGTATTAAGTACACAAAATCAATATGAGATAAGCATTTACACTTTAAATTTTCCTCCTATAACACACTCTGAGATATATCAACTTCAATCATCATCTTCTAATCA
The DNA here is from genome assembly GCF_036416795.1 of Bacteroides sp. MSB163. NCBI lineage: Bacteria > Pseudomonadati > Bacteroidota > Bacteroidia > Bacteroidales > Bacteroidaceae > Bacteroides > Bacteroides maternus. Next base: position 780,931 of record NZ_CP143867.1, read on the forward strand.
TAGCGTCATTTACTTTATCAGCCTTTTACTTTTCGCTATTACATTATTGATTTTCTGTTATCTACACAAGAAAAGGAGATATTCTCAAAAGAAAACTACTTATCCAATTACAGAAGAGTTTGCCTCCAACATAGAAGAAACTAACACGGAAACAAACACACCTCACATCCTGAAAAAAAGACAATCTTCCATTACATTCCTTGGAGGATTTCAGGTCATTGGCATTAACGGAGATGATATTACAGGCGCGTTTACGCCTACCCTAAAGAATTTACTGGTACTAATACTGCTTAACACAATGACCAAAAAGAAAGGGATCTCCTCTGAAATGTTAATTGAGCGCTTCTGGTATGATAAAAATGAGTCCAGTGCTCGCAACAACTTAAGTGTGAATATTAAGCGGTTACGTTCCTTATTAGAACAAGTTGGACCTATCCAAGTAGTTCATTCAAACGGATATTGGACAATTGAATTATCCGATTCTATCACATGCGATTACAAAAATGTAAGCCAATCACTGGAATCTATCCAAGAAAATCCAAATTCTTTTTCTGAAAACCAAATAAACCAGATACTTAATCAATTAGCATTAGGTATCTTATTACCTAGTATACAAAATGAATGGATTGACGAATACAAATCTAATTACACGAACCAAGCTATTGAATCCTTAAGACTACTATTAGACATAGTAAGTATTTCCAATGAATTAAAATGCAAAATATGCAATACGATTTTAATGCTCGACTCGCTGGACGAAGATGCTCTTATAGAGAAATGCAAGACACTCTATATTTTAGGAAGAAAGGGACAAGCCAAAAATGCCTATGACACCTATTGCAAAAACTATTTAGCACTGTTAAACACAGAATTCAAAACATCATTTTCTGATATTATTGAAAAGAAATAGCCACAATAGCTATTACAATAACTCACTCATTCGTAACCAATATTACATTTACATAACATTTCCCATTAAAATGATTTTAATGGCTTATTTTCATCGTTTTTTAAGATGATTTTAATCCGTCATAATGATATTTGTCCAGTCAATCAGACAACAATTAAGTTATCAAATTAAAACTATCATTTTATGAAAAAACACTTAATCATCCTGACAGCCTATCTCTGTGCTTGCCTAAGTTTGTTTGCACAGCAGCGTACGCTAAAAGGGAAAGTAACCGATCAGGCTGACAATTCGCCAATTCCTGCGGTCACTGTCACCACATTTGATAAAAATGGGACAAGACATGGAGTTTTAACTGACATGGAGGGAAACTACTCAATCCAAATTCCAGAAGGAGCTACGACCTTAAAATTTTCTTTTATTGGAATGAAAGATGTCACAGAAAAGATTGGTAACCGCACAATCATTAATGTGATTATGGAGGAAGATGCTATCACAACCGATGAAGTGGTTGTTACAGCTCTTGGGATTAAACGCCAAGCCAAAGCTTTAAGCTACTCTACACAAGGAGTTAATATGGATGGAATAAATGATGCAAAAAGTTCAAACATTGTATCATCTCTTTCTGGAAAAATTGCAGGTGTACAAATCACTCCTCCAGGTATGAACAATGGTTCTGCACGTATTGTTATCCGAGGTAATAATTCTGTCACAGGTAATAACCAACCACTATTCGTTGTGGATGGCATGCCGATCGACAATTCGGATGGCGAAAATGGTAATCTGGATTATGGAAACGGAGCTGCAGATATTAATCCTGATGACATTGAAAATATCGAGGTTTTAAAAGGTGCCAACGCATCTGCATTATATGGTTCAAGAGCAGCAAACGGAGTAATACTCATTACTACCAAAAAAGGCGGTGAAAAATTCAAAGTAAACATAAACTCCAACTGCATGTTCCAGACTCTAACAGAATTTCCAGAATATCAGAATGCCTATGGAGTAGGAACCAGCTTCTATATTGACAATAAGAACAACCCTCCCCTATCTAAAACAAATTATAGAAGTTGGGGAAGTCCAATGATGGGACAACCTGTTATTGGTTTGGATGGAAAGTTAAAAGCATACCTTCCGGAACCAGATAACGTAAAAGACTTCTATCAAACAGCAACAATGTGGACTAATTCTATTTCTGTGGAAGGTGGAAACAAAAAAAATCAGTATCGCATATCCTATACAAATAATCATTCTAATAGCGTTGTCGAGAATTTCAATATTGATAATAAGTCAACATTCAACTTAAGACTTAACAATCAGTTCACTAGTTGGCTAAGTTTAGATTCTAAAATTACATATATAGATGACAGAGTAACTAACAGACAATATTCTAAAAGTGACAATAAAAATCCAATGAATTCATATATCCATATGGCACGGAGCACGTCTCTATCCGAATTATATACATGGAAAGATGCAAATGGGAACGAAATTGGTACACACCGTAATTTCAGTAATCCATATTGGATTATCAATGAGAATGAGAATAAAGATACAAAAAAACGTGTAATCGGATCATTTGTGCTAAAAATTGATTTTAGCAAAGACCTATCTCTCCAAGCCAAAGCAGGCATCGATACGTATAATTGGAACGGATATACCTTTAATAATAAAGGAAGTATGAATGATGCAGACGGACAGATGCAAACATTCCAACGTGAACTAGAAAATTATAATATCGAAGGACTACTAACTTATAACAAAAGATTTAAGAGGTTTTCTGTGATGGCCAATGCCGGTATCATCATGTATAGTACTAATCAGACCCGATATACCCAAAAAATCAATTCCTTATTACAGCCGGGATTAATTAATATTTCAAATTCAGCGGAGTACCCAACAGATACACAGGAGCTAAGTGAAAAGAAAATTAATTCTATCTTTGGAGCTGTGTCTCTTGGATTCAATGATTACATTTATCTAGATATCACTGGTCGTAATGACTGGTCCAGTACATTACCTGCCAAAAACAATTCATATTTTTATCCTTCTGTTGGGAGTAGTTTTATCTTCTCAGAAGCTTTTAAAATGGACAAGAGCATCGTTTCTTTTGGAAAAATCCGTGGTTCATATGCTATCGTAGGTAGCGACACCAGCCCTTATAGAGTATATGACAGCTATTCTTTCAATGGGATATTTAATGATGCAACTTTGGCATCATTATCTACCACCATGAATAATCCGGATCTTAAACCAGAAAAAACATATTCATGGGAAATAGGAGCTGATATACGTTTCTTCAAGAACCGATTGGGCATTGACTTCACTTATTATAATACCACAACTAAAAATCAAATTATCAATGCACAACTCCCGACTTCATCCGGTTACCAAAAACGTTATTATAATGCTGGGGAAATTCAGAACAAAGGTATTGAATTAATGGTATATGGAACACCGGTTAAAAACAAAAATTTCTCATGGGAAGTTAATCTAAATTGGGCAAAAAACAACTCTAAAGTAATAAGTCTGATTGAAGGTGTAGATCGTTTTCAGATAGGTAATTACTCCAGCTATATTTACGTTTATGCAGAAGTAGGGAAGCCATATGGATACATGCGGGGACTTGGAGTTAAACGTCATGAAAACGGCAAAATGATTATGGAAGACGGAGGTGGATTACTCATGAAAGACCCGGACAAAGAATTTGGAACTTCTACACCGGATTGGGTTGGTGGTATTACTAATACATTCCGTTACAAGAATTTTGACTTCAGTTTTCTCATCGACGTCAAAAAAGGAGGAATTATTTACTCTGCCTCTACTGGTAAAATGCTCACTAATGGTATGACCTCAGAAACTCTTTTCGGACGTGACGACTATTATATCCGCAAAGAGATATGGGGAGAAAGCGACTCAGAGCTTTCGGGAGGTGCATGGTTTGATGCTGTCTACTCAGATGGTACTCCAGCAAACAAATTCATGAGTCCTCAAAGCTACGCATATTGTAAACCTAATTATGCCGAGTTTACGATTTATGATGCATCATACGTAAAACTCAGAGAACTAACATTAGGATATACATTCCCCAAACAATGGATGAGCAAAATTAAAATACAAAGACTCAGATTAGCATTTGTAGGACGAAACCTTTGGACTATTCACAAAAAAACACCACAAGGCTTCGATCCGGAAGCTTCACAGACATCAGGCAACGGGCAAGGGATAGAAAACGGTTCTCTGCCTCCTAATGCCGTATATGGTTTTGATATTAAACTAACATTCTAAAAAACTTAGTACAATTATGAAAAAGTTATATATTGTAATGATCTTCATCGTAAGTTTATCCCTATGGGGATGCTCCTTTACTGATTTTGGAGATCTTAACGAAAATCCTAATAATCCCACAAGAGTAGAACCTGACTTCCTCTTTGCAACAGCAATCAAAGAATCAATGAACCTATACGGCGGGGCGATGAACCGGGTTATATTCTTTAATTACACACAACAATTCTCAGGCTTCAATGGAAGTTGGCAACGCTTTAATTATAGCGATAGCGAAAATAATACATATTGGAAAGCAGCTTATGTTTTGTGTATGCAACCGGTAAACAAGATCGCAGAAATCTTTTCAGATAACCCTGACTATAAAAACAGAGTATTAATTGCCAGGATCTGGAAAGCTTATCTCATCTCACAAACAACTGCTTTTTACGGTCCTATACCTGCTTCACAAGCACTGAAAGGCACTCCTGATATCGCCTATGATTCAGAAGCGACAATATACAAATATCTGTTTGACGAATTAAAAGAGTGTGCTGATAATCTGGAAAAGGGAGGAGATCAATACAGCAAAACATACGATTTCATATATGGAGGAGATATCACTAAATGGAAAAAATTTGCGAATTCTCTTCGTCTACGTTTAGCCCTACGTATCAAAAATGCCGATGAAACTCAGGCAGCCACTGTAGCTAAAGAAGTATTAGCAGATGAAACAAATACAATCTGTAAAGAAGATGAATCTGCAACTTCTCATTGGGGAACTACCAGTCTGACTTGGAGCCCATTATACGATAGAGTAGTATTTAATGAGCAAGCCAATCTAGCTACGCTACCTGTTTTATGTGAAACAATGGTCTATCATACTAAACCTTATAACGATCCCAGAATCACTATCTATGGACAACCGGCTACCCAAGGGCCTTATAAAGGAGAGTATTTTGGTCAGAATATTTCTTATGGAGGAAGCCCGACAGGATTCCCAACAGAAGAAAATCCACATAAAGGAATGTCACAAAAAGATTATTCGGCCATTGGAGCCCGTTTCTTAAAGCCGGACGCAGAGTGGGTATTCATATCATATGCCGAGACAGCTTTTTTAAAAGCTGAAGCAGCCTATTATGGCTGGGGGGGAGATAAAACCGCAGAACAATATTATTATGAGGGTATTGACGCTTCTTTTGCCAAATACGGTTTATCAGAGCATGCAACCACCTACAAAGACACTCCAGGTATTAAATGGGGAACAGCTTCTGATACAGAAGGGCGTGAAACCGAATTCCAAGATTTTGCACATATTTGCAGTAGTGCTATCTCCTCAGGCGATTATCTTCGTCAGATCATAATGCAGCATTGGTTAGCCATACCCATGCAATGCGCAGATGCTTGGGAGTTATTAAGACGGACTCAGATACTAGAATTCCAACCGATGTTTTCTTCTTACGAAGGAACCACTTTATACATGCCTGACCGTCTATTATACCCAAGTGACGAATATCAAGCCAATACCACGGAAGTAAATAAAGCCGCTGCAACATTAAATGGACGCGACTATTTGTTTACAACATTATCATGGGGGCTTCCAGCCAAGAAAAATCCAAATTTGCCAAATGAATAACTTAAAATATTATACTTATGAAATCAATATACATCTATTTAGGAGCTATAATTTGTCTGTTATGTGCATGCTCAACCGATGAACATCTGCCGGACGTGAGTAAATTCTACTATCCCATACCGGACACCCCCTTAAAAGAGGCTGTAAATTTAGGTGCATATTACTACACCTATAAAACTAATGACTGGAACAAAGGATATCCGGAAGAGCCTGAACTTGGAGAATACGATATATTTTCCAATCCACAACTGATGAGCCGACAGTTCGAATGGGCTGTCCAAGGTGGATTAGATTATTTCATACTTAAATGGGATAATGCTGACAATGATCAGAAATTATTAACCCAGTATGCCCAATATTATACCCCACAAGCACCTAAAATGGTTATATGTTACAATATAGCACACCTGAAAGGAACAAATGCTTCCCCTATTGCAGAAAAGAAATTAGCACAGATGGTTACAGAACTAAAAGAACTATATAACGACCATATGTCAAAAAAACATTATTTCAAGATCGACAACCGTCCGGTCATTATGATAACCTCTTTGATTCCCAGTTCCTCACAGCCGAATGCCATTGATTTCAATACAGTAATGAGCACAATACGGCAAGAATTTGCAAATATGAATGTCAACCCTTATTTTATCGGAGAAGTCCCAACAGGTTGGAAGGCTCCTCAGACTTATAAAAAAAGTATCATTACAATGGATGCCGTCACATTGACTAGTTGGGCACCCAACGACTATGATCGCAGCTATGCTTTCTGCTCTTTCAATGACATTAGTTGGAAAAACTGGTGCGATTCCACTTCGGCTTGGAAAATGGATTATATACCATGTATATTTCCTGCATATAATGATTTGGTATCCAATCCAAAATCCAAAAACCTTATTGTAGAAAGAACAGAAAAGTTTTTCATAGACTATTGTAATGTAGCCAAAAGGAATCTTGGCAGTAAACGCTTTGTTATTGTAAATTCATGGAATGATTTTGGCAAAGGAAACGCACTGGAACCGGCCAAAGAATATGGCACAGTAAGTCTAGACATATTAAAAAAGCAATTTACCGTTAACTAATAAAATATTTATATTATGACAAAAAGATTTTTAACCCTTTTACTGTTCCTTGGTCTTGGAATATGTATAAATACCTATGCACAAAGCCAAAGCTTTCTAATATTAGGTGATATTCACTATGATTTATTAGAGAACCACGATATGGAATGGCTTCGAAAAAAGCCCGATGACCTTAGACAGGTAACAACAGAATATACCCAATTCACTAAAAAGAATTGGCCTGCATTTAGTAAACAACTCAGAAATAAAGTCAAATCCTATAAGCCCGAAATAAAAGCCATTTTACAATTAGGAGACATCTCAGAAGGACTTGCAGGAAGCGAACAGAAAGCCGAACAAATGGCACAATCTGTAGTGAAGGCAGTAGATGCCGTAGGCATGTCTATACCATGGATAATCACAAAAGGGAATCACGACATAACAGGTCCCGGAGCACAGGAAGCCTTTATAAAACATTATATACCAATGTTTCGGAAACAACTGAATCGTACAGACATCACTTCCGCCAACTATGCTCATCAAATTGGTGAGAATCTATTTGTCTGTTTTGATCCTTGGGAGAGAAAAGTTGATGTATTAGAACTTTTAGAAAAAAATCTAAAGACATCTAATGCAAAATATAAGTTTGTCATGCTACACGAACCTGTAATTCCCATCAATGAGCGTTGCTGGCATGTTTTCCGTAAAGATCCGGAGAAGAGGAAGCGCCTGCTTGAAATCATAGCCAAAAACAAAGCAATCGTATTAGCTGCCCACATGCACCTGTTTTCAATAGTAAAAAGAGAGACACAATATGGCCCCATTATCCAATTAATGTGTAATAGCGTAGTAAAAGACTTGAAGCGTACTACTACCAATAAAGTTCTCACTCGATTCGGTTCTAATTTGGCCAAAGAATGTCCAAATTGGCAACCAACTTCTATAGAAGAACGTATCAAATGGTTAGATGAAGAAACACCATATATTTCTTATTTCAAGCAACAGGACCTCCCCGGATACGGTATATTAACAACTGACAGCAGCAAAGAAGAAATATACTTTGAATATTACGCAGCGATGGGTGACAAACCTTATGAAAGAATTTGTATCTCTGATCTTCTGAAATAGAATGCAATATAAAGAAAAAAAGAAGTTTACTTGGTTGGTTGCTATCCTATTTGGAGCAACCAGCCAATTACTTGCCCAAGATGCTTCACTTTTAATTCTAGGTGATCTGCATCTGGATAAGTTCGAGTGGCATGACATGGATTATGTACATACACGTCCACAAGATTTTGCACAAATCTCAAAAGAGTATCCTTTTTACACAGCTACATATATGCCTCATTTATTTAAACTGATCCAAAAGCAAACCAAAGAAACCAAGCCTGAAATAAAGGCTATACTTCAATTGGGAGACTTAATGGAAGGGGTGGCTGGTAATAGGGAGCTTGCTGAAAAAATGGGGCAAGGGTGTACTGATATACTCAGTAATATACAATCAGATGTTCCTTGGATACTAACCAAAGGCAATCATGATGTGAGCAATAGTCCGGGACAATCAGAAGCTTGGCGCAATACAATATTGCCATTCATCTCCGCACAGGTTCAAATGACATTAACCAATGGAATGTACACTTATAAAGTGAATGACGACATTCAACTATTTATTCTCGAACAGTTCTTCAGTAACGATGAAGAACTTCCAGAAACGAGCATTATAGATTTTCTGAGTAAAGAGCTCCCTAAGTCGAAGTCAAAGTACAAAATACTCTTAACCCATCAACCAGTGATACCTGTAACAGAACGTTGCTGGCACTTATTCAGCGGGCTCCGCAGACCAGTAAAAGACATAGAATTAAGAAATACTTTCTTGGAGTTACTTGCCGAATATCATGTAATTGTGTTCTGTGCGCATTTACATCAATATTCTAAGCTAATCAGAGATACCCCTAAAGGTCCCATAGTACAATTCATGTTCAATAGTGTCATTCACGGTTTTGGAATCCCTCCACAACCTAAAATCACAACTAGCTTTCCGTCAATAAAGGATATGGATCAGACCTGGCAAAACCATACATTGGGAAAACGAGTGAAAATTTTAAAAGAAGAAGCAAAATTCATTCGTTCCTATTACAAGGAAGAGAGTTCCGGATATGGAATAGCATCATTAAGAAATGGAATACTAACAATCGGCTATTATCGCGGATTGACTGAGGAACCTTCTGATTGTACAATCATAAATCAATTATACCAATGAAAGAACTTCTAACTATCTGCTTTATTCTGATTCATACCTGGAGCCTCGCCAGTAACAATGACCAGGTCCCATGGTATATTGTACAAATCAGTGATCCACAACTGGGATTCATAGAAAAAAACAAATCCATTGAACAAGAAACGATTCTCTTAAAAAAAACTATACAGAGAATCAATTCCTTACAACCAGAAATACTTGTCATTACCGGAGACTTCGTTAACTCCCCGCATAATATAGAACAAATAAAAAGATTCAAAGAATTATGCCATCTTATTTCTCATGAGATACTTCTATATAAAGTACCAGGCAATCATGACATAGGAAATAGTTGCAATAAAGAAAATGTCGAATTTTACAATGCTCAGTACGGTGAAGATCACTTCTCTATTCTTCACAAAGGGATACAATTAATAGGCATCAATAGTTGTCTTATTAAAGACAATGCTCCTCAGCAGGAACATCAGCTCCAATGGCTTTGCAAAGAGCTAAAACAAGAATGTAAAATAGAACAACGTATTATTTTCGGTCATCATCCGTTTTTCCTCTCCAACATATCCGAGAAGGAAAGTTATTCGAATATGCCTATAAAAATACGTACAATCTATAATGCCCTTTTCCTAAAGTACCATGTATCGCATTACTTTGCGGGACATTTACATAATAATGCAACTGCCGAAAACAATGGGATTAAGTACATAACTACTTCTGCATTAGGAAAACAATTAGGTAACGCCCGTTCAGGCATTCGCATCATACAAATTAAAAATAAGGAAATAAGTCACCTTTATGTTCCCATAGAAGAAATTCCGGCATCTCAGACAGAATTAGACCAACTATTTAACAAATCATTTAACCACACATATTAATTTAAAGGAGATATAAAAATGAAAAAGCTAAATTTATTATTTGTAACACTGTTTACACTTATCCAATGTAACTTGGCAATTCATGCTCAAGAAACAAATAACCTCAAGTATAAAAATCAAGACTATCATCAAGCATATATTCCCAAAGGAGATGATGTTCTTAAGAATAATCCGGTAAAAAACGTAATTTTAATGATTGGAGATGGAATGGGACTGGCCCATCTTGCTTCAGGCATGTATGCCAACCACAATGAACTATCTATTACCAATATTCCAACAATCGGTCTAATAAAGACACAGTCCGGTGATAAATTCACAACGGATTCTGCTGCATCAGGAACTGCCTATGCAACTGGACAAAAAACACATAATGGAGCTATTGGCGTGGACATGAATGATGCCTCAATAAAGAATATCCCAGAAATAGTTACCCAATCGAAATTTGTTGCCGGAGTGGTAACTACTGACAATATCTCCGGTGCTACCCCATCTGCCTTCTTCGCTCACCAAAAAGACAGAGGTATGTCCAAAGAAATTCTGGCAGACTTACCTAAAAGTAAATTATCTTTTATTGCCGGTGGTTCAGATGAACATTTCACAAAAGTTTGTCCTCAGTATAAGCAGATATTAGCGGCTCAGGACTTTATCATCCTTAACGATTATAAAAAAGTAAGCCACAACCTGAAAAATGCAAAAATAGCATTAGTAGCATTTCAAAAAGATGTGGACAGCAAACATAATGGAAGAGGTGAATTCTTACCTGAAACAACCAAAAATGCAATAGAATTCCTGAACAATAAGAAAGCAGCAGGTTTTTTTCTTATGGTAGAAGGGGCACAAATAGATAAAAGGGCACATGAGAATAATTTTGCAGGTGTAATACAGGAAGTATTAGATTTCGATAAAGCTGTAGCAGAAGCCGTTGCTTTTGCTGACAAAGATAGAAACACTTTGGTCATTGTTACCGCTGACCATGAAACGGGAGGACTCAGTATCAAAAAAGGAGATATCACCCAATCAACCTTAGAAGGAAATTTCAGCAGTAAAGGACATACACCAATTATGGTTCCTATTTTTGCATATGGACCTTCTTCTGATAATTTTAAAGGCGTGATGGAAAACAACGAAGTTATGAAGAAAATTATTTCCGTACTTATCAAACAGAAATAATTCCTTTACTGATCTCTCCATCCACCATGTGCACCGTACGGTCCGTAATCTGTGCCAGTCCTTCATCGTGAGTGACAATAACAAATGTTTGTCCGAAACGATTGCGAAGGTCGAAGAAAAGCTGATGCAATTCTTCCTTATTATGTGTATCCAGGCTACCCGAAGGCTCGTCAGCCAGTATCACAGCCGGATGATTAATAAGGGCACGGGCCACGGCTACACGTTGTTTTTCTCCACCGGAAAGTTCATTGGGTTTATGCCCGGCACGATCTGCCAAGCCCATGAATTCGAGCAATTCCAAAGCAGATGCAGTAGCTTCTTTTTGACTGACACCGGCAATAAAAGCAGGTATCATCACATTCTCCAATGCTGTAAATTCGGGCAATAACTGATGAAACTGGAATACGAATCCGATATGCTTATTACGAAAAGCGGATAACTCCTTTTCTTTCATCCGACTGACTAAAGTTCCGTCAATAGTTACCGTCCCGTTGTCAGGAGCATCCAATGTTCCCATAATCTGAAGCAAAGTCGTTTTTCCAGCTCCGCTCGGCCCAACAATACTGACTATCTCGCCTTCATTTATATTCAAATCAATCCCCCGCAGAACTTGCAAGCAACCGAAACTTTTGGTTATTCCCTCTAATTGTATCATATATCTTATAATCTCTTTAATACATATTCTGCCAGATAACATCCGAATACCGCCGGCATATAGCTAACAGTTCCACACGTCGATTTCTTATTCATTTCATCCTCAGTCAGCAGTACCGCTTTCGGATCTGCCTGCTCCGTACTGAACACTACCGGCAGTTTACGCTTAATTCCCATTTTTTGGAGTCGTTTTCTGACTGCTTTGCTCAGCCCGCAATGATAAGTATCCCATATATCGGCAAAACGAACCTGGGTTATATCACTCTTTGCACCGGCTCCCATGCTGGAGACTATCTTAATATGTCGCTTCATGGCCTCTGCAATCAAATGACATTTTGGGGACAATGTATCAATAGCATCCACTACAAAATCATAGGAGGCCGCGTCCAGCAGTTCAGGAATATTTTCATCTTTCAGAAATACGGGCAATACGGTCAGTTCAATCTCCGGATTAATGTCCCGGAAGCGTTTCTCCAGAATTTCCGCCTTACTCATCCCCAGCGTAGAATGCAAAGCCGGAAGCTGACGGTTCAAATTCGTTGGTTGCACCGTATCTGCATCCACAATCGTCATACGCCCTACTCCCGCGCGACAAATCATTTCCGCCGCATACGCTCCTACTCCACCCAGGCCTACTACAAGCACATGCGCCTGCCGTAGCCGTTCCATCTTTTCATCACCCAACAAGAGTTGTGTTCTTTGCCGCCAATCTTCCATTCTCACTTTATCCCCCTATCACTTATCACTCTTTCTAAACCATTTATAGAACCATTTACCCACCTTTTCATAATGCTGATCCTCATTATTGCCACGCGGGTTAGAGAATGACAACATATCTTGAGGCTCACCCAATTGATCCGGATACAGCACTATCAAACTATTATTAGCAAAATACTTTCCTAATTGCGCGGGAAGTCTCTCAAATGCAGGATCATAAGAGATAGAACCACGACGGGCACTGATAATCACGAGTAAATGATCATAATTCACCTGCCCGGTCAGCAACAGCAAATCTCCCCAATCGTCCAAACGAGAAAAATCAGTCATGGTGGAGCTAAATCTTTTCTTCACCAGAATTTGCAAAAGCGTAGTTGTTTCTTCGTTAGCGAAGAAATGCACCCGGCACCCCAATGTATTTCCCATACGGCAGAAGTGTTCCACCCATTTTTGGAAACCGGCTTCATATTCCGCTTTGGGCGGAACGGCAATATTAATTCTCCGTAAAGTATTAATCGGCATCAGGAACTTAGCAATCATTACTTCCCGATGCAAGCCTTTCAGCAAATTCTCAGCCAGCATGCCAAAGAAAGAGTCTACAATAGTTACCTTACGGTGCAGACCGATCACTACATCCGTCACTCCATGCTCCTTAGCCGTGTGTATAATACCCGAAGCAATATTCAAGTCATAACGGCTAATCAGCTTTAACGGAACATCCGCTGAAGCCGTTATCATCGCCGCTTTCTCCAGATAACGTTTTCCACGGAGTTCCAGAGTTTCCGATGCATTATTATCATTAATTACGTTCAGTGCCAACAGATTATCCCTCTGCTTCGGGTCACGTATCACCAATGACAGATTTACCAAGTCTTCAATCGTATCCGGATTTGCAACCGGTATCAAAATCTTCTCTAGTTCTGCCGGACGCTTTTCATCCTCCAAATGAGCCTCATCAATAGCTATTTTACGGGCAGCGCGTTCAGTAATAAACGAACTCACCACGCAAGTCACAAGGATAAGCAACACAGTACCGTTCAGCACATCATCATTCAGCAATCTTTCACCATTGGGCAAGATAATATTATATCCGACCAAGACGGCAGCCAGTGTTGCAGCAGCCTGGGCATTACTTAAACCGTACATCAATTCCCGCTCAATGGCTCCCATCTTATAGATTTTCTGTGTCAACCAGCAGGCAATCCATTTACCGGTCAAAGCAACCGCTATCATTACTCCTGCCACCTTCAGAGCATCACCATGACCAAAAATCACATGTATATCAATCATCATTCCCACACCAATCAGGAAGTAAGGAATGAAAAGCGCATTACCTACAAATTCCAAATGATTCATTAACGGGGAAACATGGGGGATCAACCGGTTCAACACCAGCCCCGCAAGGAATGCACCAAGGATACCCTCCATTCCTACAAATTCCATCAACCCTGCCCCCAGGAATACCATAGCAAGCACAAAGATGAACTGCATTACATTATCATCGTACCTACGGAAGAACCAACGACCGATACGGGGGAAAAAATACATGATCAATCCGCCAAGGAAAACGACTTTGACCACCAGCCATACCCAAAACAATCCACCGGATTCTCCCTTAAACATACCACCTACTACGGCCAGCACCAACAGCGTAAGTGTATCAGTCACCGCTGTACCACCTACGGCAATACTGACACTTCGATGTCGGGATACACCATATCGGATAACAATGGGATATGCTACCAGAGTATGTGAAGCATACATACTTGCCAACAGGACTGAAGTGATCAAACTATACTTCAAGAAGGTCATGTTCACCACCAGACCGATCATGATTGGAATAATAAAAGCTAATAATCCCAGCATTACGGCCTTTCCCCGATTCTGCTTGAAATCCGCCATATTCATTTCCAGACCGGCCAGAAACATTATATAGTATAAACCCACTTTACCAAACAGTTCAAAACTACTATCCCGCGCCAGAATATTAAATCCATGCTCACCAATAACCAATCCCGCCAATATCATACCAATGATATGTGGAATACGCAATCTATTCAACAAAATGGGAGCAAACAATATGATAAGCAGTACAAGGAGGAATATCCATGTAGGATCAGTAATCGGAAGTTTCAGACTGAAGTCAAATAAGTCCATGGGCTTCAAGTTTTAGGTTTTACGTTGCAAAATAACAAAAAAGTTTTCATTTTATACGTTGTCATACAGCAAATTGTTATAAATTTGCAGCCAATTCTATCGTTTTTAAGCATAGAAGAACATTTTTATAAACTTAATTAAAAAACAAAAGAAAATGAAAGTAGCTATTGTTGGAGCAAGCGGAGCCGTGGGACAGGAGTTCCTGCGTGTGCTCGATGAAAGAAATTTCCCGTTGGATGAGTTAGTGTTGTTCGGGTCTAAACGCAGTGCCGGAACAAAATACACATTCCGCGGTAAACAGATCGAGGTAAAACTCTTGCAACACAACGATGACTTTAAAGGGGTTGATATCGCTTTCACTTCCGCAGGCGCTGGTACCTCTAAAGAGTATGCCGAGACCATCACCAAACATGGTGCCGTGATGATCGATAACTCCAGTGCTTTCCGTATGGATAATGACATACCTTTGGTAGTTCCCGAGGTAAATGCCGCCGACGCAAAAGATCGTCCACGTGGCATCATCGCCAACCCTAACTGTACCACTATACAGATGGTAGTGGCACTGAAAGCCATCGAACAGCTTTCTCACATAAAGACTGTACACGTTTCTACGTATCAGGCTGCCAGCGGTGCAGGTGCTGCCGCTATGGATGAATTATACACACAATACCGCCAGGTGTTAGCAGGTGAATCTGTTACTGTTGAAAAGTTTGCATACCAGTTGGCATTCAACCTCATTCCTCAGATTGATGTATTCACTGATAACGGATACACCAAAGAAGAAATGAAGATGTTCCACGAAACCCGCAAGATCATGCATTCTGACATTAAAGTAAGTGCAACTTGCGTACGCGTTCCGGCTCTTCGTTCTCACTCTGAAAGTATTTGGGTAGAAACAGAACGTCCTATTTCAGTGGAAGAAGCTCGTGAAGCTTTTGCAAAAGGCGACGGCTTGGTATTGCAGGATAACCCTGCCGAAAAGGAATATCCAATGCCTTTGTTCCTGGCAGGCAAAGACCCCGTTTATGTAGGTCGTATCCGTAAGGATCTGGCTAATGAAAACGGTCTGACTTTCTGGATTGTGGGTGACCAGATCAAGAAAGGTGCTGCACTGAACGCTGTACAGATTGCAGAATATTTGGTAAAAGAGAATGCTCTCTAAGCATTACCGATAAAGATATAGCCATTAAAGAAATGGTAATTAATGAAGAAGGGGCTGTCTCGAATGTGAGATAGCCTCTTTTTTCATATTACAATATAAAGAAAAATTCAACTTTCATGGAACAATACACATTCCTTTATAGCTTTTTCGATAAGCTTCTTCGCAGCAGGCCTGCACCCAGGGAAGAAGGATGTATCAAAAACCCCTTTTTTTGAAGTTTTACGCCAATTCCCGGTGATACGGCCTTGATGGAGAATTACAGATTGAAATATACCAAAATTATTATAAGCATACTTCGTATGCGCTTCCTTTATACAGTCTAAACGATTTTTGTAACTTACCAGATATTCATCAAACGGTGGAAGGAACTGAAAGACATTTCTTTCATCAATCTCCACCTCTCCTGCAAGCCCAGGCGAAGAAGCATGTATCAGCATTTCACGGTCGTTATACCGCTCTGTTATCATTTCAGTACCAAGTGAAGCGATGGCATTACGCGCTTCGCCTATACTCAATGCAGACCACCAAACGAAATCTTCCAGTGTGGCCGGACCGTGACTCCTGAAATATCGCCGTGTAAGTTCTGCAAGAGCCTCCTCATGGGAGAGCTCGATGGCATCTGGAATTCTTTCACAGGTCAGTGCATAGGTATGCTTTCCGTTCTTCTCGATGCCGCTACACACAGTACCGTCTGCCTCGCCAAAACTCAGATACATTTTCACGATGGGTTCATCAAGAGCGATGCCCTTCAAGTGGAGTTGTTCATAAACTTCCAGGCTCGTCAGGTGTTGTCCGCTCAACACTTCTTCTATCTGGGGCTTACTGCGGAGGAAATCTTCTTCAGTCAGACTGAAATGCTTGGCATAAAAACGAAATTTAGACAGCAGACCTTTAGTGGATAACCCCGTCATCCATTTGATGTCTCTACCGGGAATGTAATGCCACGTGGGACGCATCACATGAAGACGCAAAATCCGGCCCGTATCCAGCGCCTTTTGCACAGCCGTCAGTGAGGGACTTGCAATACGCAACCCTACAGCCCATTTCGCAGCCCTGATGTCTTGTGCCTGCATGGCACCCATCCATTCAACAACTTCCTCCGGCTTTTCAAACCGTGGCCCTGCAATACCCTGTGACAACATTCTTTGCTTAAGCATGGTTCAAATGATAAAATTATTATTTTAGTATCGGACAGCTTTTTACAAAGATAGAGAATATTTTGTGATATCCAACAATGCCCCTATAGCCCAACAAGAAAAAGGTTAAACTCTAAGTAAATTCGGAAAGCGGAAAGCAATGAGAGTAGAGTTATTGAAATAAACACATGCTATTGCCCCAATTGATAAAATATACGTTGGGTTAGTCCGCATACATCAATATATTCTAACCAAATCCAATTAGGCTGTGAAGGTGGGGTCTCACTACCAATATAATCAAATGCAGCACCTTCATCATCTGGGTATTGATAAAGACATTGCCAATCTTCACCATCTATGAACCATTTGAAATTTGTACCTTCCGGCTTGTTCTCCACATAAGCATAAATAGAGGCTGCTCCTGGATAATAGTCAGAAATACGAATGTAGGGTTCATTTGTTGACATTTCAGCTTGGTTGCAAATTTGCATATTTGCATTAGATGCAGTGAGTATCTGACCTAAAGCGAACATAAATACAAAAAGAGTGAACCAAAAAGTTTTCATAAGCTTGGAATTTAAAAGTTTCCTTATGCATATACAAAAATAATTACATATGCAAAAAGTGAATAAGGTGTGTGCAATTATTACATAATAGTACACACCTTAATATAAATATTACTTGTGATGTTACCAGCCACCAGTTTGAGTCAATGTGAAGCCTTTATTTTTGTAACTTGCAATGATACTGGATCCGACAGGAGCCAAATAATTCTTGTTTGAGAAATCATTTCTTGCAGCAGCGTTAATAGGAATTGCATAACCTACCATGTCTGCTTGATTGCTACCATTCCATACAACTACCGTCCCGTCTTCCTTCATGACAGATTTACCAGCTTCTTTATTTGCGTCGTCCAACTGTTCCGGAAATTCGTTTGGCAAGTCAACCCATGCACCTAACATCGTTTCAGGATACTTTTTGTTGTCCATATAATCCAGCTTGAACCAACGGCGAATATCGTTCAAACGTTGTGTCTCAAAGATAAATTCCATGCGACGTTCACGACGGATTTCCCACATCAGAGGACTGACGTCAGCATCACGTGCTGGGTCATTGGCAATGGATGCGATTTGCAACGGTGCGGTTTTTTGTACACCATTAGCAATAGCAGTCTCATCCAACGGACGGTTGCGAATGGCATTGATAGACTTATCTATATCGGCTTGAGTAACAGCTGTACCGCCTAAGAATTCAGCCATCACTTCTTTCGCTTCAATCCAGTTCAGTAGAACCTCTGAAAGACGGAGGCAAGGAGCTGCATTGATATTGACATTGCTCTCAAATTCATCTGGACGATTAGCATTATCAGCATAATAAGTAGCTCCTTCACGGCTGATAAACTTGTCTTGATAAATATAAGTAAACGAGTTTTTCCAAGAGAAGTTCAAGAAAGTAGCTTCTAGACGCGAGTCACGGGTTTTTGCCAAATCTTTCATGGAGAAACTCTTGGCATTTTTGATATCGGATGCCTGATAAGGCTTTCCATCAGTACAGATGAATGACCGGAGCAGTGCCAGGTTTGCATTAGAGCTCAATGTCTCCTGACCGTTGGAATAGGAAGCCAAGCAGTGGGTTACTTTACCGGCCTCATAGCTGCGATAGAAGATGACTTCCGGATGACTGGTCAGACTGTTGCTGCCAAAGATGGAGCGGAAGTCTTTCGTGCAAGACCACTTATTGCTGTTCATTACGAATTCTGAAGCCTCTATACAAAGTTGCAGGTACTTCTTAGCATTCTCATCACTCAGTTTAGAGCTGGATTCGAGCGTATTGTCTTTATGGTAGTGCTGCCAAGTTCCCTCGAATAGCATGATATTGGAAGCGACAGCGGCTACTACGTACCGATTAATGTTCATAGAGCCGTCATCTATACGTACATTTTCCAACGCATACTTCAAATCATTGTAGATTGCATCTGCCACAGTGCTACGTGCATCTCGGTCTTTATACATAGAAGCCAGATCGGTTTCATCTACGGGAGCATCCCAATAAGGGATGTCACCGAAAGTCATTACAAGACGGTAATATTCGTAAGCACGGAAGAAACGGGCAATACCCATCCAATGGTTATAAGCCTCTTCGGAGAGATTAGCTTTATGTGACTCCAGACGGTCAATGGCAATATTTGTCTTCCGTACCCATGCAAAGTCCCATTGACGACCACCATACTCGGCTCCAGCCCATGTATCCATATCATACTTGCCATTGTCTCCGGGGACAACAGCGGTGAAACTGCTTTGCTTGGCAGAATTGGCAAAGTCATCACTGAACGTATAACCTCTTACGGGAGTAAAATTGGTACCATAGCCACTGTTATATCCTGTAAAGTAGTAAGGATAATAGTAGTTGAAGTAGAGACGATATTGGTCTTCACTTGTCCAATAGGTATCGTCGGTATATTTCGTTTCACTTGGTCTGTCCAGTACGTCGGTACAGGAAGAAAGCCCCAAGCATGCGATGGAAAATGCTGCTATAATATATTTTTTCATTGTTTCCTGAATTTAGAAGGTTAATTGAATACCGATAGAGATTGTGCGGAAAGTAGGAGTACCAATGCCTACACGACCACCGGCATAATTGCTTGTACTGCTGTTAGTCAGATATTCATAGTCTGCGGTTTTTAACACGGCTGCTTCGGGGTCAACAGGAGTACCGTCCAGGTGATCCCAGGTGAAAAGATTCTCGCAAGAAGCATAGATACGTGCTTTCTGGATAAGGGCTTTCTTGGTCAGATGAGCGGGAAGCGTATAGCCTACGGTGATGTTCTTCAAACGCAGGTAAGCCATATTCAACAAGTAGCGATCGGAGTAACACATGTTAAATGAATTGGTTTCATTACCCATGTTGACTGCACGCGGATAGAAGGCATCTGTGCGATCTTCTCTCCAATAGTCGGTGCTGAATCGTTTAGCGATGGCACCATCACCGGTATTGAAACCTGCCAGTGTCAGTGAAGAAGATCCCCACATGTCACATTTGCCCACGCCTTGGAAGAATAGTGAAAGGTCAACCCCCTTCCAGTCTGCGCCTATGCGGAAACTGTACTGGTATCTCGGAGTGGAGTTACCAATAACCACTTTATCACCGTGGCTGTCGATAGTATTGTCACCCGATGTGATTTCACCATCACCGTCAAGATCCTTGTACATTACGTCACCCGGACCGAAGACAAGGCTTCCAGACTGTAAATAAGCTTGGTTATGGGCATTCGGATCTTTCAGCTTATTGATTTCTACTCCTGCGCCTTTGCCCGTAGTTATTTTCTCTTTAACTAAATTACCGTCAGCATCATAAACAAAGTCATCTTTCTGATAAAGACGCTCCACTTTGTAGCCCCATATGTCACCGTAACGTTTGCCTTTATAGTTGCTGTCCAAACCAGTCACATTACCGTAGTTATCAATAATAGTCTTAAAGTCACTTAATGTGGCATTGGCTGTGATGCGCAAACCGTTTTTAAATTGATGGCTATAGTCAAGACCGATTTCCCATCCATCGGTATGCAGGTTACCATAATTTCCTTTTAATGAAGATGTTCCGTAAGAAAAAGTTAAATCTTGGTTCGGAACAATCATGTTTTCTGTCTTGCGGCGGAACCAATCAAACGTCACTCCAAGTTCTCCATTCAGGAAGCGGGCATCCAATCCGATATCGAAAGTGGAGATGTCCTGCCAAGTGATATCACGGGCTACGGAAGTGGGAGTTCCTACGTAGTTGAGGAGATTGCCGTCTCCGCCAATCCAGCTGACTGTGGAGCCGGAAGATATGGTGGAAACATACAGTGAATTGGGTACGGACTGGTCACCAATCTTACCCCAGGATGCACGCAGTTTCAGAGCCGACACGGCTTCTTTGATGGACTGCATAAAAGCTTCCTCGCTTACGCGCCATCCTGCAGAGAATGAAGGATACCAACGCCAACGTTGATCTGCGCCAAAGACGGAAGTACCGTCATAACGTAGGTTGGCTTCCAATAGGTATCTACCTGCATAGTCATAGTTGATACGACCGAAATAGCCTAACTGAGCATTCCAGTCTTTGTCACCATATACATATTGCTCTCCGGTAGCAAAGTTGAACTGAGGATTCTCTACGTCGTTGACCTGCATTCTGCGAGCTTGGCTGTACTCCATGTCGTAGGTTACGCGGTTCATACCAAGCATGAACTTCATGTTATGGTCTTTCAAGAAATTCAATTCATAGGTAGTATAGGCGTTGATGGTGTTACGCATGGAGTTCTCGGTATATCGATCCAAACGGTCGACTCCCGAACCTGCGCCCGTATAAGTACTCATTACTAAATCATAGGCGGGCATATTCTGACCATAGTAATTTACAGTCACTTGATTGCCATTGGCATCCAAGCGCGGTGTTGCGCCACCCCAAGTATTGGCTGCCGTGAAGCGGGTACCAGGACGTAACCAGATATATTCTTGGTTAGCGTGCGAATAATCAAAATCAGCCGTCCATCCCTTCAAAATGTTCAGATGAAGTCCCACATTAATATTGGTATAGTTACGAGTCATCTTGGCGGTATTGGCTTGACTAAACTCAGAGGCTGGACTACGAAGCTCGTTGCCGTTTTCATCTATTCCCATCGGATAAATGTCACTCCAACGGTAACAATAGTACCAAGGATCGAATACACCTGTGGCATTATAAGGATAGCTTTTTTCACGCTTTGAATAGATAGCACCAGCTTTTAGAGTAATCCATTTGTTGAATTCAGTAGTTAGGTTGATAGAAGCGTTGTAACGTTTAAAGTTGTCTTCTTTAGCAGCCTTATTCATACCGTCTTGATCCAAATATCCCAAACCGATATTGAAAGTCGTTTTTCCGCTTTTCCCATTTACCGAGAGATTATGGGTTTGGGCTACAGCTACGTCTTTAACCAAGTAATCATATGGGTCATAATGGCGTACACCGATTTTTCTGTTGTTGGCATCAAGATACCAGTCACGTCCATAGACAGTAGGATCATTCTTACCCACGGTACCGCCGTAAAGTTTTTCCCACTCTTTGGACCGTTCAATACCTTCACGGGTAATGTAGAAAAATGCACCGGCAAGTGTACCACCAGTACGTTCTGCCGCATCCATAATATACTCCATACCACTAATGCCCCCAACATTACTGTCTTTAGCTACGGTTTGGAAAGCCACGTTTCCAGAGTAATTAATGGTTACTTTATCCACTGTGGCACCTTTTTTGGTTGTAATTAGGATAACACCAAACGCAGCCTTTGAACCATAAATTGAAGAGGCTGCCGCGTCTTTCAATACAGAGATTGATTCGATATCATCTGGATTTACCAAACTAATGCTGGGGATTTCTACATTATCCATCAATATAAGTGGTTTAGAATTACCTTCCAATGAGGCTATTGCACCACGAATCCTAATGTTGGGGTCTGTACCAACTTCACCCGTTGGAATGGTAATAGTCAGACCAGGAGTAGTGCCTTGTAATCCACGTCCTACATCTGCAATAGGGCGGCTATCCAAAGCCTTTCCTACATCAACTGTAGCTACGGCACCTGTCAGATTAGTTCTCTTTTGTGCACCATAACCTACAACAACAACTTCTGATAGCATTTCCGCATCCTCTTTCAAGACTATTTTCATATTCTTAGTTGCCTTAATGTCTAACGTTTGATAACCAACGAACGAAATGCGAAGTACCGCTTCTTGTTTTACATTTAATGTAAATTTACCGTCAATATCTGTAACTATACCATTAGTAGTCCCTTTTTCCACTATGCTGGCACCGATAACCGGTTCCCCCGTGGCGTCCACTACCAAGCCTGTAGCAGTGATAGTCTGCAATTGTTCCGTCACACCTGCAACAGTGCTTGGTACTGTTGGGGTAGCCAGCACATTACCGCTACTTAATAACAGTGAACTAATAGCCACTGCCGTGAGGAGTTTGCTGTATGCTAATCCTCTTTTTTTTGAATCTTCATTCATAAAAGGTTGATGATTTTGATATTAACTAAAATATTTTCTTTGAAATCTAGGTAAAAAGATAGTAAGTTTAGGAA
The DNA here is from genome assembly GCF_036416795.1 of Bacteroides sp. MSB163. NCBI lineage: Bacteria > Pseudomonadati > Bacteroidota > Bacteroidia > Bacteroidales > Bacteroidaceae > Bacteroides > Bacteroides maternus. The sequence goes on from NZ_CP143867.1 coordinate 804,018, forward strand.
TAACCGAAGCTATTTCTTCTGATCAGATATTTTTTTTCTCCATAGGCATTCCTCTATTTATAGGTTTAACTTATATTTCATCTCTCTTATTTTAATTACACATTTGCTAAGTTCCAAGAGAACATTGCTGAGTTTTTTATGGTAAAAAGAATATAATAACACCTGTTGGTAGAATTATTTTTTTTCTTTCGGGTTATGAATTAAATGAAGTATCATCCTATACCCACTATTTAATCTGAAAATATTCTTTCAGTTCTTTCAGGTCTCAGCGAATTCCTTGTTCATCGGCGTTACGGCTGAAATTTCCAACCTTATGACTGTTTCAGGCATCTTTCAGCCGGAATGCCGATGCACAGAGCGTTTGGAGAGAACTGAAAGCCTGCAAGAAGAAATAGTTCACTGCTTTCTGTTGAAAGCAAGCAATGTTGTGATCTGGAACAAGTAATGTTGTGATCTGGAACAAGTAATGTTGTGGATGATTACATTGCTTGTTCTTATCCACAACAAGCAATGTAATTTCAGGCAAGTCTGATTTCATCCTGTTCTTTTAGCGTCTATATATCGGTGACGTTGGACATATAGATACTACACATCCGGTATATAGATGCGACACGTCCGATACACTTATCCTTTATGCCTTGTTTTTGTATTAAATAGAGGATCATTTAATTAAAGCCCATTTAATTAGCTAATGCCAAATCATTCTTTGTGTTTTTCTTATTAAAAAAGTTATTTAGCTCTTTATTATTTGCCTATATTCCGATTTGTGGTATATTTGCCAATAAACGGAACCTGTTTTGTGATATTTTGCCAATAATCAAAACATAAAAGTAGTTATCATGGAATGATATCGTAGTATAATCGAAGATTTGAAAACATGGAAACGCAACCCAGAGAGAAAACCTCTTATTTTAAAAGGGGCTCGTCAAACTGGCAAGACATGGATTATCTCACAATTGTCCTTACTGACCGATTACCCTATCTTACCCAATGAGACATTGCTCATTTTCGATGAAATTCAAGAATGTAATTCTGCCTTAAATTCATTAAAGTACTTTTATGAAGATTCACCCGAATATGTTGTAGTAGCTGCCGGTTCATTATTGGGCGTAGCTTTAACTAAAGGGGAAGCATTTCCGGTAGGCAAAGTTGACTTTCTCGATCTATACCCCCTCACATTCAAAGAGTTTCTGAAAACAGCCAATGAGAAACTATATAATTACGTGGAAGAACTGTCCGAGATATCGGCTTTACCTCAATTTATTACAGACCGCCTTAGCGAGTTGTACCAGCAGTATTTGGTAATAGGTGGCATGCCTGCCGTCATCAACAGTTTCCTTGAAAACAAAGGCATGGAAAAAGTCAAAAAGGAACAACAGGCAATACTTAACGCCTATATTTTAGATTTTTCAAAGCATGCTGAAAATAAGGATATTCCCCGTATTATCCATATATGGAATTCTATCCCAAGCCAGTTAGCCAAAGAGAACCGGAAGTTTGTTTATAAAATGGTCAAACCCGGCGCTCGTGCCCGTGATTATGAAGACGCTCTGCTTTGGTTGGAAAGCGCAGGTTTGATTTATCGGGTGTTTTGTACTACTAAGTCCTTTCTTCCTTTAAAAGCTTACGATGATTTGTCTGCATTTAAGGTTTATTTATCTGATGTCGGATTATTACGCGAATTGTCCGGTCTTCCGCCGGAGGCTATCTTTTTAGGAAATGAGACTTATACGGAATTTAAAGGTGCTGTTGCCGAAAACTACGTTTTGCAAAGTTTAGCGCCTCAATATGACATCCTTCCACGCTATTGGACTTCTTTAGGAAAAGCGGAAGTCGATTTTATCATTCAATCCGATAGTGACATTATCCCTATTGAAGTAAAAGCTCAAACCCATTTGGGAGGTAAAAGCTTATCTGTTTATGATGTAACCTATCATCCGGTATGCAAGTTGCGTTATTCATTAAACAATCTGAAGCAAGACGGGACACTGATTAATATTCCTTTATATTTAGCGGATTGGACAAAAAAGATAAGATCTTTCATTTCATAATCATTTGCTCATTATCCCTTAATCCTTATCTTTGCATAATTAAATAGCCATTAAATTAATAGCCATTTAATTAGATAAGATCTAATTGGCAATGTTATAATATAGATTATGAGATTCTACAATCGAGAAGAAGAGATAAGATTAATCCGACGGACAGAAGAAAAGTCACTTTCATCTGCCTGCTTTACAGTCATTATGGGGCGTCGACGCGTAGGAAAGACCACCTTGTTGCGTAAAGCTCTTGAAGGGAAGCGGTACATTTATTTGTTTGTCTCGCGCACCAATGAAGCTTTACTATGTGATACCTTTAAAAAAGAAATAACGGATAAATTGTCAGTTCCTATTTATGGTACTCCAACCCGTTTTATTGAACTGTTTGAATTGCTGATGCAACATGCTGCCAGAGAACACTTCACTCTTATCATCGATGAGTTTCAAGATTTCGAACGTGTCAATCCATCCATTTTCAGCGATATACAAAACCTTTGGGACAAATATTCCCCTCAGGCTAAAATTAACTTTATAGTCTGTGGCTCTATTTATTCTTTAATGAAGCACATCTTTGAAGACCGCAAGGAGCCATTGTTCGGACGTTTAACCTCTAAGTTTATATTGAAGCCATTTAAAACTTCCGTGCTTATTGAAATTATGCAGGAGTACAACTCCGTATTTACGCCGGAAGACTTGTTATGCCTATACACATTGACCGGTGGAGTGGCTAAATACGTAAGCTTGCTAATGGATGCCGGTGCTTTCACCAAGGATTCAATGATAGATTTTGTGACGCAATCGGATTCTCCGCTTCTGACAGAAGGTAAGGATATGCTGATTCAAGAATTTGGACGCGACTACAGTACTTATTTTTCTATTTTACAACTGGTTGCCTCCGGGTGTACACGCCAAAGTGAAATAGACAGTATCATTGGAAAGAATAGCGGTCCCTATTTGAAAAACCTCAGCGAAGATTATTCACTCATTCAGAGACAGCTTCCTCTTTTAGCTAAACCGGGAACCAGAAATCTACGCTGGTTTATGTCCGATAACTTTCTAAATTTCTGGTTCCGCTTTATTTACCCTCATCAGTCCGCCATCGAACTGGAAAAGTACAGCCAGCTAAACGAATATATCAAAAGTCATTACGTACAATATAGTGGATGGATGTTGGAAAAGTATTTCCGGGAAAAAGTTGCAGAAACTATGAATGTTACTCAAGTGGGTAATTATTGGGATACTAAAGGAGAAAATGAGATTGACCTGATTGCACTGAATGATTTCGAGAAGAGTGGTATTGTTGCTGAGGTAAAGCGTAATTCGAATAAAATAAGTTATGCTGTTTTGACAGAAAAGGTAGCTAATTTGCCTAAAGAGTTTGCAAAATACAATTTGAGTCAAAAAGGATTTTCATTGGAAGATATGACGAAGTAATATTATATGGAATTAATAATCGAATAGGAGAAAACTACTTGTGTTTTCTCCTATTCCTTTTACTGTATATTTTTTACTCAATATTTAGTGGATGAGTTTATTTTAATAAGTCACTGATTCCGATAAATCACTTTCTGCATTTTTCTTATTAAGTGCTGTAATAAAATAAGTTCCTCTTTCATTCAACTTAAATGTAGTTTCTTTAGTGATTCCCACTAAACTGGCAATTTGGTTGATTCCATTGTCTTTATATATTGCGTAATAAGCAGCCTGCACTCCATTCCATGACATATTACTCCCATTTATATGGATATTAGTAGGGGTATCGGGCTTTTTGGCTACAGTTCTACCTAAATAGGGAAGTAAAACAGGGGTTTTATACACATTCCTGATTACGTTCATAATCCCGACTTTGTTTTCTACCAAGTATTTAACGCTGTACAATACACTTCCTTTAACTTTAGATTTTGTATTTGCAAAATCAAATTGTTTTTTCAGATCGTCAGATGACTGGAATATACTACCGTATTTTGGATCTCCGAATTTGTAAATGCCATAGCCTACTAAAAAATGATTCTCGTAAATATATTGCGACCACAAATCTAATCTTTGATTAAAACTATTCACATCTGTACCCGTAGCAAAGTATAGTTGCGGAATAATAACATCTACCCAACCTTCTTTTGACCACTTTTTTACATCTGCAAATAGAGTATTATAATTACTATCCATATTGGCAGCAGGACTGATTGAAAAGATAACGTCAGGGCGAGTCTCAATAATAGTCTTTTGAATATTCTGTATCACTACATTCACATTATTTCGTCTGAAATCATCAATGTTATTAAATTGGCTCTTTCCATATTGCTCGTATTCCGCATCATCATTCATCTTTTCTGATGCTTCTAGCGATGGATAAAAATAATCATCCATATGGATACCATCAACATCATACATAGTAATGATTTCCTTAACGATCTGTGTGATACGAGTCTGCACTTCGGGTAAAGCCGGATTGTAAATCCGAATTTTCTCATAATCCTTAGTCAGCTTTGCCGGTATTTTAGGATCCAACTGAGGAAATGAGGAATTTTTATTTGCTCGGGTAGAAATACGATAAGGATTTAGCCAAGCATGGAATTGGATATTTCGTTTATGGGCTTCTTCAACCAGAAATCCCAAGACATCATAAGATGGCTTTGTGCCGGCAGTCCCTGTGATATACTTACTCCAAGACTCGTATTGCGAATCATAAAATGCATCTGCCATTCCCCTAATTTGGAAGAATATTGCATTCATTTTATTCTCAACCAATAAATCCAGATAATTGATATACTTCTGCTTTTGAATACCAGCATTATACTCTTCCATCGGCCAGTCGATACCCCAGGCAGTGGTCACCCACACTCCCCGCAATTCCTTCTTAGGTAAGGCTGAAGGCGTATTCTCTTCTGGGGGTGGTATAATATCATCGTCATTCTCTTTACTACAAGACGCGACAAATGCGATGAAAATAATCAAGGTTAGATATTTCAAATATTTCATTCTTAAATTCAGAATAATGAAGCCGTCTAATTCTCACTTATTAGACGGCTCCTATGTTAATACTATAATTTATTTGATTAAAAAACGAAGACAATCATCAATCTTCTTCCTCTTGTTTGATAGGAAATTCACAGATTACAAATCCTGAATCTGTACGCGAACCGAAAATGCAGAGCTTGGCATCCTTTCCATTTTCATCTTTCTCTATACGATAATCAGTCTGTGCAAGAGCTGCTCCGTTACCGCTTCCACCCAAGATGAATTTATAATCAGGATTATGATTATCTCCTTCATCAAACTTTTGCATTGCTTCAGCTACTGTACTTCCCTTAGTCAGATTGTAAACAACTAAAGAAGGAGTTGCTTTGGATGCACTTCCTTGTCCGGCACTGCAAACTATCAGATAACGTTCCTCATTAAAAGTAAATATTCTGGGGGCAACCGCTTCTGTTTCTAAGTTCGATTTGTTCATAGCATATTTGCTTCCAAGAGATTCATCAACCAATGTAACAGGTAATCTTACTCCTGCCCATACATACTGGTCTGTATCTTCTATCCTATATACATTGGTAACCATAGTAGCATCGGCACTTGAAGTCAAAACTTTCGGTTCGCCTATTGCTTTATGATTGCTTACAGTCAGTCTCAAAAATTTAGTAGATGCATTATCTCCAAAGAAGATAAATCCATTACCATTTTTATCAATGTTGACTGATATATTATCTCCATGCCTGTTACCAGCTCCAGGAATATCCGATACTTTGATATCAGCAATTACTTCAGGTTTAGAAGTAGGTGTATCCCAATAATAAATCTTTAATGGTGATGCTTGAGAACCTGATAAGGATGCAATATATACATGTCCATTTGCCAATGCTCCCATATTATAAGAGAAAGTACCACCTGTTACACCTGTAAGGTCCAGCATCATCGGTTTAGTTTCTCCTTTCTTCAAGTCAGATACTTTAAGAAGATGAGGAGCAGTTTTTCTACTGACAATCAATACATGTTCACCATCATAAGAAGCGCATCTTGTTAACTGGCTTCCATAATCAGGATAAATATTATCTCCGGAAAAGTCATATATAGTCGGCTTTTCAAAATCAGCTCCGAATACTGGAATTCTTTTCCTTACTCTTATAAAATATTCTTTATACCTCTTTTGATTTACTATCCGAAGAACCAAAGTCTTAGAAGCTGTTTCTTCATCCATAGAGAAGTCCAATACAGAGTTTTGAAGAGTCGCCCCTTCAGAAAGTTTTGCATCTAAATTCAGAGCAGAGAAATTTGTTGTCATATCCAAACGAGGGAAATTGATAATTTTGTTGTCTTCATCAATGGTTCCTTCTACAACCGTATTGCCATCTGCACCTGCATTGGTTATTTTAATGGAAAGAAGTTCGGTGTCATAAGGTGCTATATGGCTTTTCGGATAATCCTCATCACAGGATGCCAAGCCAAGCCCCAGCAATACAGCAAAAAATCCTATATTTCTTATTAATTTATGCATAATCTCATGTTTTAGTTTTAAATAATTTCCATGATTTCACTGATCCATATTGTCAGTTGATGCCGGTTGGCCAACCTTCTGTTTGAGTCAAGGTATATCCCTTATTCTTATAGTCCGAAATTTGATTCGTACCAATAGGAGAAAGATACGGATTAACATTAGGAACATTCAGGAACGGCAGTCTACCCTGATTCTGTGTAGGATAGAAAAAACCATTCATCTTGGCAGCATTAGTTCCATCGTATGTCGTAAAGCTTCCGTCCTTGGCCATTACTCTGAGTTTTCCTTTATTCTCATCCTTCAACTCGCTTTTTACCTCATTGTTGAAATTAACCCAAGTACCAATCAGCAAATCTTCATTCTTATCGGTGTCCATGTATTCCAGTTTTTTCCAACGTCTCAGGTCAATGATACGTGAGAACTCAAAAGCAAATTCCATTCTTCTTTCCCGTCTGATTTCCCAAAGTAGTGCCGATACGGTAGGATCTCTATGAGGATCTTGGGGGAGCGCATCCAGCTTCATTTCAGCTGTCATAGTTACTCCTAAAGCTTTGGCTTCTTCTGCCACTGGTCTTTTGCGAATCTGATTGATAGATATATCTATATCAGATTGAGAAACCTCTGTACCCCCCAATGTTGCAAGTTCAGCTTTTGCTTCAATCCAGTTTAGCAGGACTTCGGCATAGCGCAGCACCGGATAACCGGTCACATTTTTCTCACTCTGGAATTCCGCAGCCGGAGAGCCACCGCTTTCAATATAGCTCAGTCCGCTTCGTGGAATAAATTTCGTTACATATAAATAGCTACTCTTGGCCCTTGGAGTGGGTTTGGTATAGAAGCTGGCTTCAAACCGAGAATCTCTTGTTTTAATCAGATTGCTAAGAGTGAAATCATCTACATTTTCTAAAGAGGAAGTTTGCCAATCTTTACCATCTGTGCAAATGAACGCTTTAATCAAATCCAGGTTTGGACCAACATCAGTAGGATCATTCATATTACAAGTCGATGCGATGGAATGCGTAACGTTTTGACCTGCATCATATTTTCGATATAATATGCAATCCTTACTGTTGGTTAAGTCTGTGGAACCGAATAATTTGCGGAAATCTTCAACAATACCATATTTACCACTATTCATAACCATTTCCGCAGCAGCAACAGCTTGGTCGAAGAACTTTTTAGCCCGTTCGTTATTTTTGTAATAATATTTCTGCCAGCTTGCCTCAAATAAAGCCCATCTTGAAACCATGGCAGCTACAACATAACGGTTAACATATTGCCCTCCATCATTTAAACGAACATTCTGTAATGCATACTCAAAATCATTATAAACTGCATCCATAACTTCGTTTCTCGGAGTACGATCTTTGTATAAACCGTCCTTATCCGTATTCTGCACTTCTGTATCGTAATAAGGAACATCGCCGAAAACATTTACCAGACGAGCATATTCCAATGCTCTGAAGAAGCGTCCGACGCCCATCCAATGGTTGTATTGTTCGTTTGTCAGTATTTCCGGCATCAGATTAGTAATGCGATCAATCATAACATTTGCTTTTCTAACCCAGGCAAAATTCCATGTAGGACCGGTAAATTCACTTTGCCACATCATATCCAGACTTGTACTTCCCTTAGATGTAGGAACCGTACGACCGAATTGCGTTTGAGTGGACATTCTCACCGCATCGTCATTAAACGTATAATTGACGTTAGGAGCATAAGTTGTTGTATACTTTAAGCCATACCCTACAAAGAAGTTTGTGTAAAAAGCGTTAGCATATAGACGTACTCTATCTTCATTGGTCCAATATGCATCATCCTCAGCCGTAGTCAATGACGGGCGGTCGAGCACATCATTACAGTTCGTAAACAATAAAACGAAACCGGCCAAAATTATAAATATTTTTAATTTCATAATAATTCTATTTTAGAAGGTTAATTGAACACCACATGACAAGCTTTTGAATACCGGTGTACCGGTACCTGTACGTCCAAGGTTATAGTTCGTGGAGAACATAGAATATCCTGATATGGCTTCCGGGTCAATAGGTAATCCTCTCAGGTTGTCAAATGTAAAAAAGTTCTCCAGTGACATATAGACTCTTGCTTTGCTGATGTATATCTTTGATAAGATATTTGTCGGGACAGTGTATCCCAATGTAATATTCTTGATTCTTAAATAAGACATATCCAGTAAATAACGGGATTGTTTTTGCATAGCAAATCCAGTATTGCTGCCACCTAAGTCCCATGCTCTGGGATAGAAAGCGTTGGTGCGTTCTTCTGTCCAATAGTCGGTTGTAAAAGTTTTAGGCAATGCACCTTCCTTGGCGTTATATCCCGGGATTGCCAACTGGCCATTACCCCATATTTTACGTTTTCCAATCCCTTGGAAATAGATGGAGAAGTCAAAACCTTTATAGTCGGCGCCCAATCTGAAACTGTATTCATAACGAGGAGTAGTATTACCGATGACAGTCTGATCACCCGGATTGCCATTTGTACTGGTTCCCGGAGTGATGTAACCATCACCGTCAAGATCTACAAATTTGGTATCACCAGGAGAGAATATCAGCTTATTTCCATCTTCATAATGCACCTGATAAACCGGATACTCTGAAGATTGCTTATAGGTGGTACGGGCTGTTCCGTTATAAATAACGATAATCTTTTCAATCTGGCCGTCTGCTCCATATACAAAGTCTTCTTTTTGGAATAACCTGTCGGTTACAAAACCATAAATATCACCATAACGTCTTCCGGTTGAGTAGGTAGTTCCTAAACTTCGATCTTCCCACGGGGTCAAGTAATCGGCCCCTCTTGTAATAAAAGTTGAGGCGTCTGATATAGAAGCCGTTACATTAATGCCTAATCCGTTGGCAAAACGATGATTGAAATCAGCTGACAATTCCCAACCTTTAGTTCTCAGGCTGCCATAATTCCCACTGGGAGCAGCTGCACCAAGAGTTACCGGTAGGCTTTCACCAGGAATAATCATGTTCTTCGTATCACGTTGAAACCAGTCGAAAGTTACTCCGAACTTGTTATTGAAGAATCTGAGATCAATACCGAAGTCCAGTGTCTCGATTTGCTGCCAGCTGATATCGCTGTCGACCAATGAGGGAGTACCGAACATAGGTATTTTATTTCCACTTCCATCCAGCCATGATGATTGACCATCTGACAATATGGATTTATACAGAGTGTTTGAAACGGATTGGTCACCAATACTACCCCACGAAGCTCTAAATTTACCGAAACTTAAGATATTATTAATAGGTGCCATAAATTTTTCGTTGGTAAATACCCAACCGGCAGAGAAAGAGGGGAACCACTTCCAACGCAAATGCTCGGGGAACTTAGATGAACCATCCCGGCGTATATTAGCTTCAATGAAATATCTGTCTTCGAAAGAATAATTGAGACGACCGAAAAAGCCTAACTGTGCTTCCCAGTTGCGGTTTCCTTCAATAAACTGATCTCCGGATGCCAATGGGAATTGTGGATTTGTCAAATCAATTAGATTTGTTTTCCACCCTTTATATGAACTCCATTTATTGGTAACCCTGTTCATACCTGCCATAAACTTGAAAGCATGTTGCTTTTCCGGACCCAACAACAAGTTGTAAGTAGTATAAATATTAAAAGTATTGTTGTCAATAGATTTGCTGTTATTGCCTACCTGGCTGGTACTTGGACCGGAACTGTTGTAATATTTGTTCACAGGGAAGCAATATGCCGGCATACCGTCGGAATCTACTCTTTCTCCTTGTTCGTTAACATACACCTGACTGCCATTCTCTATCCAGGCAGTGGGAGCATACCACATTTCTCCCGCTTCATATTGCATGACGGATGAATTAGTTTCAGTAGTTTGCCTGTCATACGTATAGTCAAACTTAACATCCCAATTCTTGGTTAAATTCAATGTAAAACCTAAATTAATGTTGTAGTATTTATTTTGTAAATTATCTGTATTTGCAGCTGCCATTTCATACGTAGGCTCCTTCAAAGGGTTACCATTTTCAGTTACTCCCATAGGCATTAGCGGACTCCAACGATAAAGATACAACCATGGGTCGGCAGTTGTATTTCCAATTCCCGGATAGCGTTTGTTACGATCTGAATAGATTGAGCTTGCTCTTACAGTAATATACTTATTGATTTCTGAAGTGACACTAACTGAGGCATTGTATCGTTTAAAGTCATCTTTCTTAGCCGTTTTCGACATACCACTCTGATCCAGATAGCCTAACCCGATATTGTAGCTGGTCTTACCACTCTTGCCATTAACAGACAGGTTATGAGTCATTGTCGGTGTCCAATTTTTAATCATGGCTTTAGCACCGTCATAAAGTCTGTATCCGTATTTATCTTTTCCGTCATAAAACCAGTCGCGACCATATACTACCGGATCATTCCATTTTACTTTTCCACCGTATAGGTTTTGCCATTCAATAGCCTTTTCCAAACTTTCAGGACTAATACGCCAAAAACCACCGGCTGGCATTGGTTCTCTTCTGTTTGTTTGCGCATCCAGTGTATATTGTAAGGCTTCTATACCACCAATCTCGATTTTCTTAGCTGGGTCTTGCCAAGAGAAGTTGTTCGAGTAGCTTACTTCAAATTTATCACTTTGCGCTCCTGATTTTGTGGTTATCAGGATTACGCCAAATGCAGCTTTTGAACCGTAAATAGAAGATGAAGCAGCATCTTTCAAAACAGAAATGGATTGAACATCATTAGGATTCACCATCTGAATACTTGGAATCTCCACATTGTCCAATAAGATGAGTGGGGTATTGTTTCCTGAAATGGAACCAACCTGGCCACGAATTTTAATCAAAGGGTCTGATCCTACTTCACCGGTTGGAATCGTGATATTAACTCCCGCTACTGCACCTTGTAGTCCACGGCCAATATCGGCGATAGGACGACTGTCTAATGTCTTATTTACATCAACTGTTGCTACTGCTCCTGTCAAGTTAGCTTTCTTTTGCGTACCGTAACCTACCACTACTACTTCTTGCAGTAATTCACTATCCTCTTTCAGAATAATTTTCATAGTCCGGGCAGCTTTCACCTCCTGAGTCTGGTAGCCTATGTACGAAATCTTTAAAATAGCTCCTGGCTTTACAGTCAGTGTAAATTTACCGTTAATATCCGTAATACCGCCATTTGTAGTTCCTTTCTCTATAATACTGGCTCCAATAACAGGTTCACCGTTAACATCTACAACCAAGCCGTTAATCGTTTGAGTTTGTAGTTGCTCTGTCACTTCCAAAGGGCTATCGGAGGTAACTTGAGTAGCTAATACATTTCCACTGTTTAAAAACAGCGTACTAATAGCTACTGCCATGAGGAGTTTACTATGCGTTAATCCTCGTTTTTTGCGATCTTCATTCATAAAAGATTGATGATTTTGTTGTTAATCAAAATAATTTTCTCAAAATTTAGGGTAAGGATAGTCAGTTAGGAATAGCTAAGGCTACTTCTTCTGTTAGGTAAGCTTCTGTTCCATAGGCGTTTTCTCAATTTATAGGTTTAACTTATTATAGTATCTCTATTTGTTTTCATTTACCGTTCCAAGAGAACTTGGTAAATACATATTTGGAAGACAGTTTCTCCATAAATTTGATTTCCTCAGTGCTTATTAGAAACGTACCCGAGATGGACTTGCTCCGTACCAAAGCCGTACTTTCTTCGGTCAGAAGTACCTCTGCATGGAGAATGTACGGAGCAATTACGGCTCAGGTACGTCTCGGGTATAATCAGAATGATAAAGAAGTTGCTTGTTCCAATTTATAAAAGTTGACTCCTTATAGGAATGGCCTTTCAGAAATAGAGTGATTTCCCCCTTCAGGAAGTAGCTGTGAGGGCAGTTTCGGATAGCTACACCCTTTACTTCGGATGGCTACACCCTTTGGACGTGATGGCTACACCTTTTGCCATAAAGGGTGTAGCCCTGTGGAAGAGATGCTTTATCCACAAGAAAACGGGTTACAATTCTTCCATATATATTTGAGGAGATATGCAGTAGCTCACCTGTTTTTTACACTTTAACCATGCATTCCTCAGATATTCTTTTTAGCAAGTAATGCGAAGCATGAAAACAAAACGATAAAGTGAAGTTTTGGAAGTTTTTGTCTTGGTATATTAAAAAAAACTATATATTTGTATCCAATTCTAAATCTAACTGCGTATGAAACTGATTGCAGAGAGTGGTTCGACAAGAACTGAATGGGCTTTGGTTGAAGACAATCACCTGATACAACGTGTTTTTACAGAGGGACTTAATCCTTTCTTCCAAACCAGAAGAGAGATCAGCCGGAGTGTGCGTTTAGGTTTACCCGAAACTTTTTTCAAAAGAAAGCTGGAACAAGTATATTATTATGGAGCCGGATGTACTTCTTATGAGAAAAAGAATGTATTGGGTGCCTCATTAGTAGCACAGTTCAAAACCCCGATCCAAGTAGAGAGTGACTTACTTGCAGCTGCCCGTGGCCTGTTTAAATGTGAAGCAGGAATTGCCTGTATTTTAGGTACCGGATCTAATTCTTGCTTTTACAACGGAAAGATTATTGTGAAAAATGTCAGGGCAGGTGGATACATATTGGGCGATGAAGGTAGTGGTGCTGTACTAGGCAAGCATTTTCTCTCAGATGTGCTGAAAGGTTTAGCACCCAAAGATGTGATGGCTGATTTCTTTGAGAAGTTCCGTATCAGCCCCAATGAAGTAATGGAGTCTGTTTATAATCGTCCGTTTCCTAATCGCTTTCTATCCACTATCTCTTATTTCCTGGCGGATTATACGAGTGATGATTATGTATACGAGCTAATAACCACTAATTTGCGTAACTTCTTCACAAGGAATGTATGCCAATATGACTATAAGAACTATCCAATCCGCTTTGTAGGGTCGTTAGCCTATAGTTATGCCCCGATTCTAAGAGAAGTTGCCGGTGAATTTGGCATTGAACTGGATGTGATTGAAGAAACTCCCATGAATGGATTGATTGACTTCCACTCACTAAATATTGAAGAACCTTAATATTTGTATATAAAGCATATCAATAGGGGTACACATCTCCTCGAAGAGCAAATATATAAATATAAAGTTAAATAAATGCAAAGGAATGTTCTTGATATTAAATTATAATATATCTTTGCTAAGAAGAAACGAAGAAATGACGTTTCGTCGCCTTTGTTAATAACGAGTTTATCTCTTAAAACAACCAACTAAATAATAACAGTATTTAGTGTATTTTAATTTTTAACCGATAATATATTTACCAAGTTCTCTTGGAACTTAGCCAACATATAATTAAAATAAGAGAGATAAAATATAAGTTAAACCTAAAAACAAAAAAGAGCCTATGGAACAAGAACTCACCTGACAGCAGAAATAGCCTCAAAGCTATTCTCTATTACCTATTCTTACTCTTTCAGAGAAGACTATTTTAGTTAACAACAAAATCATCAACTTTTTATGAATGAAGATCGCAAAAGAAAAGGATTCGCAAACTGCAAACTCCTCTCAGTAGTAACTATAAGTGTACTGTTCGTTGATATTGGTAATGTGCAGCTGCCCAACAGCCTCTGGTAATTCTTTGAGTATAAAAGAATAACGACTTCAAATTCAAGTCAAGTTACAAATACTCAAAGAAGGCCAATCATATATGATGATATAATTCTGGACTATTAACCATTATTGCTTATTAAATCTATGTTAATGCAAAAACTTTTAATTCTATCAGTAACCGGTCTGATGCTTATGTGTAGCGGTTACATCCCTGGAATGAGTGTAAGTGCACAAAATACCACTTCGTCTAGTACACAGAACTCAAGAAAGATTTCCGGAGTAGTGACAGACACCCAAGGTGAACCGATTATCGGAGCGACTGTACTTGTAAAAGGAACAGGCATCGGTACAGCAACAGATATCGACGGCAAGTTCTCTCTGGATATTCCGTCGAATGGAAAAACCTTGGTAGTATCTTTCATTGGATTCGACGCACAGGAAATTCCTGTTACAAATAATACTACGTACAAAATACAGTTAAGCGGAACAGACTATGCTCTGGACGAGGTAGTTGTTACAGCTTTAGGTATGAAGCGTGAAAAGAAGGCGCTCGGCTATTCAGTGCAAGACGTAAAAGGGGACGCGCTTATTGAAAACCGGACTGCAAATATTGCCACATCACTGAATGGTAAGATTGCCGGTATGAATATTTCTTCAACTTCTATTCCCGGCGGTTCAAACCGTATCGTCATCCGTGGTAACAACTCTATATCCGGTAATAATATGCCGCTGGTAGTAGTGGATGGAGTGCCGTTCGACAATTCTCAAGGCGTTGACGACGTAAATACAAACTCTTGGGGTGCAGGTTATTCGGATACCGGTGACGGATTGTCTATGCTGAATCCTGATGACGTTGAATCTATTTCTGTACTGAAGGGTCCTTCGGCTACAGCCCTTTATGGTTCACGCGGTGGTAACGGTGTGATCCTGGTTACAACTAAACAAGGACAGGGCGGCAGAACTAAAGTGTCATACAACAGTAACTTTACTTTTGAAAATGTAATGATTCAACCGGAATTCCAGAATGAATACGGTCAGGGTACAGATGGAACATTTGTGGCTACCTCACGTAACTCCTGGGGTCCCAAAATGGGTACGGTTGTTACAGACTGGACAGGACAGACCCGTCCTTTGGAAGCGAAAAACAACGATTTTTCCGACTTCATGGACACCGGTACATCGTGGACCAATTCTCTTGACATCACAAGTTCCGCTGGTAAGATGAACTATCGTGTAGGCATGTCAAATACAATGCGTAAGGGTGTTATCCCGAAGAATGAGTTAAACAAAACAAACTTTTCTATTCGCGCAGGCGGCGAAATCATCAAGAACCTGACTCTCGATGCTAAATTGAACTATACTTATCAGAAAGGTCAGGGACGTCCTGAATTCTCTGCTTCAGGTTTCAACCCGATATTCGCTCTTATTTATACTCCGCGCAGCATCAACCTGCACGAGATGAAAGATGTTTTTGATAAAGACGGAAAGATTATCGACTGGTATCCCAGTATGCTTACGGTGGTAAATAACCCGTATGCACTGACTTCTCTCAGCGGTAACAAGGACGTAACCAATCGTATCAATGGTTTCGCTTCATTGACATACGAGGTTAGCAGCTGGCTGAAAGCTATGGTTCGCTTCGGCGGTGACACTTATGGCAAGAAGACCGAAAAGTGGATACGCCATGACTTGATTTCAAGTGCAGGTTATAAGGATGGTCGTTTCTCAACCGGTCAATACAATATGGCTGAATACAATGCAGATTTCCTGGTTACAGCACAAAAGGATAAGATTGCAGACTCCAAAATCTCCGGAATGCTTTCTGTTGGTGGTAACCTGATGAACCGCCAGTACAATAGTTTCTATGCCACAGCCGAAGGTTTGAACATTCCTGAACTGTATACCATTCAGAATGGTCAGTCCAAGACTACTTCGACTTCCAAATCAGAAAAAGAAGTTCAATCCCTCTATGCACTGGGACAATTGTCATGGGATAACTACCTGTTCCTCGATATAACTGTACGTAATGACTGGTCTTCCACATTACCGAAGGATAACCGCTCATTCTTCTATCCCTCATTCTCTCTGGGTTGGGTAGTGACGGATATGTTAACCAAGTTCAAAGTAGATGTTCCCAGCTGGCTTTCTTTCGCTAAAGTACGCGCATCTTATGCAGAAGCAGGAAATGACACCGATCCATATCAGCTGTTGTCTGTATTATCTACAGTTTCTAACATGGCAGGTGGCCAGATGGGCGTAGCAGAACCTTCTACGAAAGCAAACTCTAACCTTAAACCGGAGATCATCAAATCTACCGAGTTCGGTGCTGATATCCGCTTCTTCGATAACCGTTTGGGATTCGACGTTACATACTACAACAAACGTGCATACAACCAGATCATATCCATGCCTTCATCCATCACTTCGGGATATAGTGCCAAATATATCAATGCAGGACGCGTGGACAATTGGGGATGGGAACTTCAGATGAATGCCACGCCGATTCGCACACGCGACTGGAACTGGAATCTTTGGGTAAACTTCGCCAAAAACTCTTCTGAAGTCGTAGAACTTTACGAAGGAGTGGAATCCATTACATTAGCCCGCCCGATGGGACAAAACTGTTATGTCATGGCTAAAACAGGTGAACCTTACGGACAGATTTACACGAATGGTTTCAAATATGACGAAAAAGGAAACCGCCTTGTGGGTGATGACGGCAAATACATAGTAGATCCTACCCTCCGTGTTTCCGGCAATATGAACCCGGATTGGACAGCAGGTATCGGTTCTTCATTAAGATGGAAGAACTTCTCTTTCGGATTCCTGATTGATGTCCGCTATGGTGGCGATGTATATCTGCAATCTATGATGCGTCTGCAATCCAATGGCCAGACCAAAGAAACTGTTGCCGGACGTGAAGAATTCTATTCAACCGGTAAGGGATTGATTTCTCAGGGTATTAATGTAAACACAGGAGCTCCCAACACCGTTGAGCTGAATCCTACCGCTTATTGGGGACAGTTCTATGGCAACATCGGAAACTACGTTTATGATGCTACCAACGTACGCCTTCGCGAACTTAATTTCTCTTGGATATTGCCGGACAAATGGTTCAACAAGACAATCATCAGTGGTATTAAAGTCAGTGCTGTAGCCAACAACGTATGCTTCCTGTACAATAACCTTCCGGGATTCGACCCTGAATGTACATACTCTACCGGTAACGGACAGGGTGTAGAAACAGCCGCTTTGCCGTCTACCCGTTCATTTGGTTTCAATCTCAATGTTACATTCTAAAAATGAAGATAAAATGAATAAGTTATTTAAATCCATTATAAGCATTATTGGTCTTTCAATGGCCTTCGCGAGCTGTGTAGGCGATTTTGACGATATGAATACCGATCCCAACAACCCGACACCGGGTTCAGTAGATCCTAAGTTCCAGCTGATATTCATACAGGGACGTGGTATTCCGTATGCCAATCAGTGGCAACAGATAGACCAGCTGATGATCAGTACTTTCTGTGAATATTCGGCTAACGACGGACTCTCGGCTTCCGACTATAACATAGACGCACGATATGTGGACAACATTTGGGAGTTGACTTACACCGTGCTTACCAATGCCAATTCATTAATCCGGGCCAATGAGAGCAACCCTGTTCACAATAATGTCGTTCAGATGGCACGTATCTGGAAAGCGTATGCTATGTTGCGTTTAACGAATTGTATGGGAGATGTACCTTACTCTGAAGCTGCCAACGACATCGATCAGCCTAAGTATGACACTCAGAAGGACATATATTATACCATATTCGAAGAATTGAAAAATGCCGTAAGTAAACTGGATGAGTCGGCAGCCAATAATGTGGGTTCTTATGACCTTATTTATGGTGGTGACGCCACCAAATGGAAGAAATTCGCCAACTCTATCCGCCTGCGCATGGCTGTCCGTATCTCCGACGTAGATGCCGCCAAGGCTAAAACAGAAGCCGCAGCCGCCATTTCAGCAGGTGTATTCAGCAGTGACGCTGATGCCGCTTTCCTGACGCAAGGAGAAGATAAATTTGCCCAGAACCCTATTTATTATCATAAAGGTTCTTCGGTGTTGCATATGTCAACGGCTTACAAACGTCTTGTAGAAGGTATCGGTGGACAAACATGGCCTACCGCAGCCGACCGCGAAGCCAATAAGAATATCACCGAAGTTATTCTTACTGCCAAGAATGCTCCTGCAGTTGTCGATCCTCGCGCTCCGATCCACTTTGAACCCGCAGGTATCATCGAAAGCCCTGCAACTCCAAGCATGAACGGTAATTGGGACGGCACAGATCCGGGACACGTAGCTTCGGGTGTAGGTGCTGCAATGGACAATGGACAGTTTGTTAGCGACTTCTCTAAAATCGGTCCCTGGTATTATGAAACAATTGACAGAAAGTATCCTTTATTCAAGTACAGCGAACTGTGCTTCTTGAAAGCTATTGCCATCGAACTTGGCCTTGCAAGTGGGGATGCTAAAACAGAATATGAAGCCGGCGTACGCTCAAGTATGACAGAACTGGGAGTTCCGGAAAGCAAAATCGCAAATTATCTGGCTTCAACTTCTCCAAACTATTATGGAACCACAGCCAAGTATGACGATATTACAGGAACTAACAATACACCTATGGATAAGATTCTTACCCAGAAATACATTGCTCAGTTCCAGGAATGTTCTTTTGAAACTTGGGCAGATCATCGCCAGTTCCACAAACCTACGCTTATGCCATTCGCAAGCGTAAGTTCAAGCGTCTTCAACATGAATCCTTCTGATCAGGCTAATAATACTCCAAACGCTTATATCAAGCGCATCTATTATCCTTCTTCGGAATATACCGTTAACGAAGCTAACGTGAAAGAAGCCGAAAAACGCATGGGTGGAAGCAACAGCATACAAAATAACCTATGGTGGGATGTTAACTAAAAACTGATTCTTACGAAATGCGTAGTTGAGTAATTCAGCTACGCATTTTGTTATACATATAACCTCTTATCTGAAACAATATGAAAAATATTCTTCTCTTAATTCTTATATGTTGTCTTTCTCTGTCCAATCGGGCACAAGAACAGATGAATCTTTCATCGGAAATATCCGGTAAAGCAATCAAATTACCCGGATTTGTAACCAGTCCTTATTTTGAGGAACAAGTTATCAGCTTTATCCATACTCCAGGAATCAAAGTTCATATAAATGCTCCCGCAGAAACTAAATTCGGAAAGGATAAACCCACAAAACTTGTACTATATGCACTACCGAATGGCAACAGTACAGACTGGACCATCGGGAAAATGCCGACAGAAGGTGATGACTGGCATTATCATATACAACACATAGGAGCTCAAACACGGTATATCAGAGCTACTGATCCGGAATGTAACTTCATTACGGTTTACCTGGAAGCAGACACCAAAAGCTGGGGGAGTTGGAGAAAAGCTGAACCTACACGGGATCAAAAGATTAAAGAAACCGTAGAGTATATTCTTTCTCTTTTTTCCAAGTATAATCCACATATCGAACTGAACAGCCACAGTGGAGGAGGAAACTTCATTTTCGGTTTTATGGATGCAGTTTCTGAAATTCCAGATTATGTGAAAAAAATCTCTTTCATTGACAGCAATTACAACTGGGATAATGAACGTTACGGAGATAAATTACAAAAATGGCTGGAAGCTTCTCCCGACAATCACTTATTTGTAGCTTGTTATGATGATGCTAATGCTCTGCTGGATGGAAAGCCATTTATCTCAAAGACAGGAGGGACCTGGTACAGAACCTATTTAATGCAACGATATTTGAAAAAGAAAATGAAACGTCTGTCATGGAATAAAACCGAAAATGATAGTATTATTCATTTCACGGCAGACAACCGGCGGATTCAGTTTTACTCCCGAAAGAATCCGGAGCAAAAGATTTACCATACAATACTGGTAGAGCGAAATGGCTATATCCAGTCAGTATTCTCCGGCACGAAATACGAGGGAATGGGATATCAGTTCATGGGTAGAAAGGTTTATGACATGTATCGGCAAGATTCAGGGTCCTGGTAGAAGGCAAACTATATTCCTTGAAAGCCTTACTACAGGACCCCGTACTATACAAATTGTCAGTGATGAATCAGTTCCAATGGTAATTACAAGTTATATTCCTGATTAATCCTGCTGACCACTTGCAACTTTCCATCCTTCAGCAAAGAACGTGCATTAAAGAAATTCACGCCGTCTGCTCCTGCTTCGATAGATAGTTTTGCAGCCGTATATAGCTCTTCAGCCGTAATATCGGGAACAAATAAACCGGATACATACTTATTCTTATGGAAAGTTTCGCGCAAACCGTTTTCTATACTAAACGGTATCCATTCAAGGCTTTCCGAATAAAACGACTGATAATTCATCGGGCATACAATATCTATTTTCCAGGTAGGCCAGTCCTGATAAACTGTCATGCGGGCACGGGTGGGATAAGGAAAAACAGCCGCCGAAACCAATTTACCTTCAGAATGGGTCGCTTCTACAATCTCATTCACCAAAGAAGTGACCTCATTCAAACGGAACTGCAACCATTCCGGACTCATCCACGGAGCCTGCAAATCCAACGGAGAATAACCGAACTGTTTCTTAAACTTTTCTATTGCCACCGGATGATAGCCAAAATCATACTCGGCACGATAAGTATCTTGCTGAATCTTAAACTTGTATTTTTGTAGACGTCGTCCCAGTACAGCATCATTATAACGAATAAAATCCAGATGCACAGAAGCCAGTCCTTCCAAAGCCGCATAAGAAGCCGCCTTATCTTTCATATACTGTCGGGCCTCAGACACAGAAGGACTCAGCCATTTATAATGCTTTACATAAGGGTCATATTCATGACTGTTATAACCTATCCGGTTTACATCAAACCATTCGGGATGCGCCAACGCCGCAGAATCCCCGGGAGCATTCACAGTAAACATCCACGCATGCACTTTTGCACCCTGATAGGACTTGGCAGCCTCAATATAACGCGCCACTTCTTCCGGTGAGCCACACATATAATAATTCTTAATACCGGCCTCATCGAGAGGCTTCATCCAGAGAATCAGAGACTCCACCGTGGCACTTTTATCCACATCGTCCCAAACTCCCAAAGCAACCTTTTGTTCTTGGTTTTGAACTTTCTTTTTTTTACCGGCTGATAACGGCTGAACAGCCAAACTGAAAATGCACGCAAATGCTGCACATAAATAAGTAAATTTCATGATGATGATTTTTTTGGTTCACAGCAAAGATAATATATCTTCTATATAATTAAGGTGAATATCTGATTATTTGCAAATTATTAATTATAATGCTAAAAATAATAAAATAAGTGTTTTTGATATTAAAATAAAATCTATCTTTGTTGCTACGAATATCCCCCTTAACAATAATACTATTATGAAGAAACTTCTGCTACTGATCTTTTTATTGTGCAGTACCTTCTGGTGTCAGGCACAAACAGACCGGGTTATTTTGGGTGACGAACAAACTTCCGAGTATTTTCCCATCCTAAAAGATAAACGGATTGGCATTTTCTCTAATCATACAGGAATGATAGGGGATAAACATCTATTGGATGTCCTTTTAGAAAACAAGTTCAATGTAGTTGCCATTTTCTCGCCCGAACATGGTTTCCGTGGAGATGCGGATGCAGGCGAGCATGTATCCAGTTCGGTGGACTCTAAAACAGGGGTGCCAATTCTTTCTCTTTATGAAGGGAAGGATAAAAAGCCAAGTAAGGCTTCGATGCAGAAATTTGATATTCTGATAGTAGATATACAGGACGTAGGATTACGTTTTTACACCTATTACATAACGATGTGCCGGCTAATGGATGTCTGTGCGGAATATAATAAGAAAGTTTTGTTATTAGACCGTCCTAATCCGAATGGGCACTATGTAGATGGACCGATTCTGGATATGAAATATAAATCAGGTGTGGGATGGTTGCCGATTCCTATTGTACACGGAATGACATTAGGGGAACTTGCACTAATGATTAATGGAGAAGGTTGGTTGCCTGGTTCACGCAAATGTGATCTGGCAGTGATCAAATGCAAGAATTATACACATCAGACTAAATATCAGTTGCCAATTCCCCCATCTCCTAACTTACCGAACATGAAGTCGATATATCTGTATCCGGCTACATGCTTTTTCGAGGCAACTCCCGTCAGCTTGGGTAGAGGAACTTCACTCCCATTTCAGGTTTATGGGCATCCCAATATGACCGGATATAGCTACAGTTTCACCCCAAGAAGTATTCCCGGAGCAAAGAATCCGCCGCAGCTGAATAAACTGTGCCATGGAGTAGACCTAAGCAATATGAGTGATGAAGAAATCTGGAAACAAGGTGTAGATTTATCTTATGTCATCGATGCATATCGTAATCTGAATCTGGATGATCATTTCTTCCGTCCATTCTTTGAATTGCTGGTAGGAAGGGATTATGTACGGAAAATGATAAAAGAAGGAAAAAGTGCCGATGAAATTAAAGCTATGTGGAAAGATGACGTTGAGAAATTCAAGGTGCAACGCAAACCATATCTGCTTTACGAAGAATAAATTCATGTACTATTATAAATCATAAATCAACCCTATGAGCCCGATATCTGTAATCATTACTATTGCCGCTTATTTCGTGATCTTGTTCACTATATCTTATATAGCCGGCAGAAAAGCCGACAATGAAGGTTTTTTTGTTGGTAACCGTAAATCGGCCTGGTATGTTGTGGCATTTGCCATGATTGGATCCAGCATCTCCGGAGTGACGTATGTATCAGTACCGGGTATGGTGGCTGCCAGTAGTTTCGGCTACCTGCAAATGGTATTGGGATTTGTTGCGGGACAGTTCATTATAGCATTCGTATTGACGCCACTGTTCTACCGGATGAACCTGGTATCCATCTATGAATATCTCGAAAATCGCTTTGGTATGTCTTCCTACCGGACAGGCGCATGGTTCTTCTTCATCTCTAAGATGCTGGGAGCCGCGGTACGTTTGTTCCTCGTATGTCTGACACTTCAACTGCTGGTATTCGAACCGTTTGAATTACCATTTATTTTGAATGTGACCATTACCGTAGCATTAGTATGGCTCTATACGTTCCGGGGTGGAGTAAAATCTCTGATCTGGACAGATTCACTCAAAACATTCTGCCTGGTGGTATCCGTAGTTCTCTGCATCAGTTATATTGCTTCCGATCTCAATCTGTCGCTTAACAGTATGATCAGTACAATAGCCGATAGTGACATGTCACGCATCTTCTTCTTTGACGATGTAAACAGTAAACAATATTTCTTCAAACAATTCTTTGCCGGGGCATTCACTATGATCGCCATGACAGGACTGGATCAAGACATGATGCAACGTAACCTCAGCTGCAAGAACTTCAAAGATTCACAGAAAAATATGATTACGAGTGTTATATCACAGTTCTTCGTAATTCTGTTGTTCCTGATGCTGGGAGTATTGCTTTATATCTTCGCTGGTAACCAAGGCATTCAGGTAGAAAAGAGCGATGAACTCTTCCCATTGATAGCCACCGGTAACTACTTTCCTGCAATTGTAGGTATCTTGTTCATCATCGGACTTATTTCTTCGGCTTATTCCGCCGCCGGCTCAGCACTGACAGCTTTAACAACTTCCTTTACAGTGGATATCCTCGGGACAAAAGGCAGGACGGAAGAAGAAATCGTAAAGATACGCAAGCGGGTACATATTGGTATGGCTGTAATTATGGGTATCACGATATTCGTATTCAACCTATTGAATAACACAAGTGTAATCGATGCCGTATATATACTGGCAAGTTATACATACGGCCCCATTCTCGGATTATTCGCATTCGGTATATTCATGAAGCAACAGGTTCGCGACAAATATATCCCATTGGTAGCCATCCTTTCCCCAATCCTTTGCTTCATCCTGCAAAAGAATTCGGAAGCCTGGTTCAATGGATATCAGTTCAGCTACGAACTACTGATATTCAACGCTCTGCTCACGTTTATCGGACTCTGCCTATTGATCAGAAAAGATAAGAACTAATAATTAACTTAATACATCATCCATGAATGTAAGACTTCATTTTTTGTTCACTTTGCTCACCGCCTCCCTGATCCCCCAGACGGGAGGCGCGCAAGAGCTTCCGACGGATGTCCGCCAGGAAATCGGTAAGTTTCTGGACGCAACCGCACGGAAAGAGGTTTCCGTAGGGCGCATCCGGATTGACTCTGTCGCCATTGAAGAAAATACGTTGCAATTATTCGCTAACATGAACTGTGCATATATTCCTTTCCGGGAAGATAATGTGACAGAGATTTATCAAGGTGTGCAGGCACTGCTTCCGGCAGAGTTTTCAAAATACAACCTGCAAATCCGCACGAATAAGCGTAGCATTGAAGAATTAATCCCCCAAGCACTACGCAGCAAAAAGGACAAAAAAGCCAAAACATTCAATCCTGCCGGGACAAAACCTTTAGTAACGGCCCTTTCTACCCCCTATACCCCTACAAATGGCCTAAAGAACCGTCACATTGCCTTGTGGCAGAGTCACGGCTTCTATTATGAGCCCAAACTGACACGTTGGGAATGGCAACGCGCCCGCATCTTCCAGACGGTGGAGGATTTATATACGCAAAGTTATGTACTGCCTTTCCTGGTTCCCATGTTGGAGAATGCAGGAGCTAATGTGCTGATGCCCCGTGAACGGGATAGCCAAATGGCAGAAGTTGTCGTAGACAATGACGGTTGTCTTCACTCCCGTTCCGTTTATACAGAAAAGATAGGCGATAAGAACTGGATGCAAGGTACCGGTGAAGGTTTCGCCCATCTGCGCGATCAATATATCAATTTCGAGAACCCATTCCGTGAAGGAACTTTCCGCACTGTCGAGACGGTGAAAGGTAAGAAGGAGAAAGAAAGTACTGCCGAATGGATTCCTGAACTCCCCTCAACCGGACAGTACGCCGTTTATGTATCCTATAAATCATTGCCAAACAGTACGGATGATGCCCTTTACACCGTTTATCACAAAGGAGGAGTATCCCAATTCAAAGTGAACCAACAGATGGGTGGCGGCACCTGGATTTATCTGGGTACATTTGGTTTTGATGCCGGAAAAAGCGATGCCGGAAAAGTCGTTTTAAGCAATCGTTCTGAGAAAGCCGGACGTATCGTTACCGCTGATGCCGTAAAAATCGGAGGTGGTATGGGAAATATGGCCCGCCGTATCTCTGATGCAGGTGCCACAGAGAATATTAAAAGTTCTCAAGCTACAGGAGCTACGAGTTACGAGCTACAAGCTACAAGTGCCATGCAGCATGACGGCGCAGCCAACTCGTCACTCGTAGCTCGCAGTTCGTCACTATACGAGATAAGCGGTTATCCCCGTTTCTGCGAGGCAGCACGCTACTGGCTTCAATGGGCAGGTATTCCGGACAGTGTTTATTCCGACAGCCAGGGCAAGAATGACTATACGGATGATTACAAATGTCGCGGTATCTGGGTGAATTACCTTGCCGGTGGTTCTACGGTTAACCCGACAGAACAAGGACTGAATATCCCGGTAGATATGGCTTTCGCCTTCCATTCAGATGCAGGAACTACGCTAAACGATTCCATCATCGGAACACTGGGTATCTACTATACCAACGTTTACAATGAAGAATACGCTAACGGAGCATCCCGCTATCTGGCACACGACATGACAGACCTGATTCAGTCAAATATCGTACGGGATATCCGCAGCCTATACGAACCGGATTGGACACGCCGCGGTATGTGGAACCAATCCTACTACGAAGCACGTGTGCCCCGTGTACCCACTATGTTGCTGGAATTACTTTCTCACCAGAACTTTGCAGACATGCGTTATGGTTTAGATCCACGCTTCCGTTTTACGGTAAGCCGTGCAATCTATAAAGGTATGCTGCAATTCATTTGCTCGCAATACCACATGGACTATATCGTTCAGCCGTTGCCTGTCGACAATATGGCATTGAAAATGGTAGGCGAGAATGAAATAGAACTGACCTGGCAACCTGTGGCCGATCCACTGGAACCAACGGCAAATGCTGAGAAATACATTGTTTATACTCGCATCGGAGATGGCGATTTCGACAATGGCGTGTTGGTAGATAAGAATGCCTATCGCACTCCCCTCCCTGCCGGCATGGTATGCAGTTATAAAGTAACCGCCGTGAACAAGGGTGGAGAAAGTTTCCCGTCCGAAATACTCTCTGCAGGACGCGCTTTCAACGAGAAAGGAACAGTACTCGTAGTAAACGGCTTCGACCGTATCAGTGCTCCGGCAGATTTTGTCGCACCTGTTCCCGGAGATACTTTACTTGCCGGTTTCTTAGATGATCTGGACCACGGCGTACCTTATCTGAAAGATATCAGCTACATCGGTAAGATGAAAGAATACCGTCGTTCCATTCCATGGATGGACGACGATGCTTCCGGCTTCGGCGACAGCTATGGCAATTACGAAGATAAAGTAATCGCCGGAAACACATTCGATTATCCCGCTATTCATGGAGCCGCTATTTTGAAAGCCGGATATTCTTTCATATCTTGCAGCGATGAAAGTGTGGAAAATAAGACAATGAACCTGAACGACTATAAGTATGTAGACCTGATATTGGGTAAAGAGTGTCAGACTAAAATGGGACGTGACGGTGTGAAGCCGTTAGAGTTCAAAACATTCAGCCAGCCTATGCAGGAAGCTATCACCGCATATTGCGGACAAGGCGGAAACATCTTCGTCTCGGGCGCTTATGTAGGAACCGACCTTTGGGACAATCGTCTTGCCCCAGCTCAGGAGTCCGATAAGAAATTTGCAACAGAAGTCCTGAAATATAAGTGGCGCGTGGGGCAGGCAGCTACAGAGGGTAAGGTGAAATGTGTAGCTTCACCGTTCCCCGCCCTTTCAGGCAACTATACATACCATAATGAACTGAATGCAGACAGCTATGTGGTAGAATCACCGGATGCCATCGAACCGGCAACAAAAGACACATACACCGTAATGCGCTATTCGGAAAACAACCTGAGCGCCGGAGTAGCTTATAAAGGCGACTACAAGACCTGTATACTGGGCTTCCCGTTCGAAGCATTACGTACCACCGCTGAAAGAGAAGCGTTGATGAGTGCCATCCTGACATTCTTCAATGAAAAAACAGATTCATTCAAGCAATAACATACTAAAACCAATCATCATCTATGAAGCGAAGACTTTTAATAATGTTCCTGTTGGGGTGCCTGCTACCGTTTGCGGTACAGGCACAACATGGCACATTCCGTTTTGCGCAAATTACGGACATCCATTTCAGCCCCAACAACCCCAACCCGACGGAAGACTTACTACGTTCCGTCGCGCAAATAAATGCGACAGACAGTATCGACTTTGTTTTGGTTACAGGCGACATCACCGAAGAGGGAGACCGTGCCACCATGCTGAAAGTAAAAGAGACATTGGATTTACTGAAAGCGAAGTATTACATGGTCCTCGGCAACCATGAAACCAAATGGAGCGACTCCGGTTGTACTGCCTTCGGTGAGATTTTCGGCGGCGAACGCTTTGAATTCGAGCATAAAGGCATCCTGTTTCTGGGTTTCAACTCCGGACCGTTGATGCGTATGGCTTACGGACATGTCGTTCCGCAGGACATCCGCTGGATGACGGAAGAAATGGATAAGTTTGGAAAAGACAAACCGGTTATACTCGTCACACACTATCCGTTACTGGACGGAGATGTTGATAACTGGTATGAAGTAACAGATGCAGTGCGCCCCTATAACATTCGTTTGTTCATCGGCGGGCACTATCACCGTAACCGGGATTTGCGTTATGATGGCATTCCGGGTATTTTGATGCGCAGCAACCTGCGTGATAAAGATGGAAAACCGGGATATGGCATCTATGATATAACGAAAGATTCGATCCTCGTCTACACTCAACGCATTGGCGAACCGAAAAAGCAATGGGCTGCTTTCTCGCTGATTCAGCCCTATTATGATCGTAATGGAAAAGCAGAGAAATACCCCGACTTTTCAGTCAACACAGAATACCCGAATGTGAAAGAACAGTGGGTAGTGCAAACCGGTGCAGGCATCTATTGTTCGCCTACAGTAGAAAAAGACAAGGTGTTCGTCGGAGACGATATGGGGTACCTTACTTGCTATGCCTTGAAGAATGGAAAGAAACTGTGGAATTTCCAGTCCGGTAAGCGCATTGTAGGCACTCCGGCTGCGGCAGATGGTATAGTAGTATTCGGTTCTGCCGACCGTAACATCTACGGTCTGAACAGTAAAGACGGAAAACTGCTATGGACTGTAAAAGCAAAAGACCCGGTACTGGGTGCGGTAACCATTGAAAATGGAATTGCCTACATTGGTGCCAGCGATTCTACTTTCCGTGCTATTGATATCCATACAGGCAAAGTCGTCTGGGCATATACCGGTGTGAAAGGATACATTGAAACCAAGCCACTGGTAACAGCCGACAAAGTGATCTTCGGTGCCTGGGACAATACCCTCTATGCATTGAATAAGGCAGACGGCAAGGAATTATGGAAGTGGACAGGCGGTTTAACGCGCATGCACTTCTCACCCGCAGCCGTATGGCCGGTAGCCGCAGAAGGCAAAGTATTTATCACTGACCCGCAACGGGCCATGACGGCTATCAATATAGAAAACGGAGAAACAGTGTGGCGCACTTTCCAGTCTATGGTACGTGAAACGATTGGCCTGTCGGAAGATGGAACGCGTGTATTCAGCAAGACCATGAACGACAGTATTGTCTGCTATGCCACACAAGGAGATCAACCCCGCGAATTATGGGCAAGCAACGTCGGCTTCGGATACGAACATGCACCCTCCATGCAAGTGGAAAAGGGAAGCGTAATGTTCGGCAGTACCAAGGAAGGACTGATCTTTGCTTTGGAAGCCCAAACCGGTAAAGTCTTGTGGAAACATAAGATAGGTAACTCGCTGATCAGTACCGTAGTGCCGCTGAACGGGCGACAGGTATTGTTCACAGCTACCAGTGGCGAAGTGGGACTTTTGGCAATTGACAATTGACAGTTATTTGATAGAATAGAAAACATTAAAAACAAAAGATAGAATATGGAAAACAAAAAGGTAGAAAATACTACAGCCAATCCCAAATCCCCAATTGTCAATTGTCAATTGTCAATTGTCAATTGTTTTATTCCCTTTGCGGGAGCTGCACAAGCGGAAAAGACAGTAAAAGGCCTGCAAGAAACCGGCTTAGTGAATAACATTTATCTGCTCGCCCTACCGGACGTTACAGAAAACCTGCCCGGATGCAGTACCCTGCACATGCAATCCATCCAGTCCAGTGCGGCCATAAGAGACATAGCCGGACATAGCGATGCAGAATATACGCTGATCTATACAAAATATACGACACTCGAACTGGGTTTATTCGCCCTGGAGCGTATGATACACATTGCTGAAGACAGCGGTGCAGGCATGGTATATGCTGACCGCTACCAGGTAAAGGAAGGCAAGCAAACCAATGCCCCGGTGATCGATTATCAATTCGGCTCATTGCGCGATGATTTCGACTTCGGTTCCGTACTGTTATTCCGTACGGATGCATTCAAGGAAGCCGCCGCCCGCATGAATGAAGACGAATATAAATTTGCCGGGCTTTATGACCTTCGCCTGAAAGTAAGCCAGAACGAAAGCCTGGTACACATCAATGAGTATCTGTACAGCGAAATCGAAGATGATACCCGCAAGAGCGGCGAGAAGATATTCGATTACGTGGATCCCAGAAACCGCGACCGCCAGATTGAAATGGAACAGGCTTGTACCGCGCATCTGAAAGAAATCGGCGGCTATCTGGTACCTGAATTCAAACAGATAGAATTCTCAGCGGGAAACTTCGAATATGAAGCTTCGGTTATCATCCCCGTACGCAATCGTATCCGTACCATCCGCGATGCCATCCATTCGGTATTGAAGCAGAAGACCGACTTTAAGTTCAACCTGATTATCATCGACAACCACTCTACGGACGGGACCACAGAAGCTATTGACGAATTCAAGAACGACGAACGCCTCATCCATATCATCCCCGAACGCAATGACCTAGGTATTGGCGGTTGCTGGAATATGGGGGTGCATCATCCCAAGTGCGGTAAGTTCGCCGTACAACTGGACAGCGACGATGTATACAAGGATGAAAATACACTGACTATCATGGTTCGCGCTTTCTATGAACAGAATTGCGCCATGGTGGTAGGTACCTATATGATGACAGACTTCAATATGAACATGATTGCTCCGGGTATTATCGACCACAAAGAATGGACACCCGAGAACGGACGCAACAACGCACTCCGTATCAACGGTCTGGGCGCTCCGCGTGCTTTCTATACTCCGGTACTGCGTGAAGTGAAAGTTCCGAACACCAGCTATGGTGAAGACTATGCACTGGGATTGAACTTCTCCCGCCAATACCAGATCGGCCGTGTGTATGACGTAGTTTACCTGTGCCGCCGCTGGGACGACAACTCGGATGCTTCACTGGATATCGTGAAAATGAATGGTCATAATCTGTATAAAGACCGCATCCGTACCTGGGAGCTCCAGGCACGTGTGGCCATGAATAAAAAAGGATAACTATGAACCAAACCATAAACAATCTACTCATCGAGCAACTTGCCTCCTGGGAAACGGCACGTAACAACTACGCTGCCCTCAGCGGTGTGCAGGTGAAGGAACTGGATGTAAACGGCATTCCTTATAAGGTACAGTTCAATCCCGCACGTATCGTCTCTTCGGGAGCTAAAGTAGATGCCCGGTCCATCAAGGAACGCAAATGTTTCCTCTGCCCGGCCAACTTGCCGCCGGTGCAGAAAGGGATTCCGTTCGAAGGACATTATAATATCCTGGTCAATCCGTTCCCTATCTTTCCCCGCCACCTGACGATACCGGAAGTGACACACGTGAACCAGCGCATAGCCGTCCGTTTTAAGGATATGCTGGCATTGGCACAGACGTTAACGGATTACACGATATTCTATAATGGTCCCAAGTGCGGTGCCTCCGCCCCCGACCATGCTCACTTCCAGGCAGGCAACAAAGGTTTCATGCCTATTGAGAAGGACTGGCGCGGACAGATAGCAGGCAAAGTGGCAGATTACGGTGAAGCTACCCTCTGGTACCTGAATGACGCTCCCCGTGCAACGCTGGTCATCGAAGCAACCAATAAGAAACATGCCGCCGCCCTGTTCGATATCATTTACCACTCACTGGACATCAAACCAGGAGATGACGAACCGATGATGAATGTATTGGCATGGTATGAAGATGAGAAATGGATCGTATGCGTATTTCCACGTGAGAAGCATCGTCCGGCTTGCTATACAGCCGAAGGAGATGCCAATTTATTGAGTAGTCCCGCATCCGTAGACCTCGGCGGAGTGTTTATCACACCGGTCGAAAAAGACTTTCTCAAGATCACAGCTGAAGATATAGCCCAGATCCTGAGTGAGGTATCGCTTTCTGCCGAAGACTTCCATCGGGTGCGTCAGCGTATTAAAGAGAAGATATTAAGATAGTAATTAATAAGATAATATGAAAGAGCCCAAAGTACACGTAGGCATATTGTTCGAACCGCAAATAGAGTTTATCCTGCTGAATCCGTACCACATCAACGGTATGGAAATCAGTGGTAAGCAGGTTGTGACCTACAACGAAGACAGGATACTGTGGAACGGACGCCTTTATGACGAGCTTCTATTTGAACCCGTAAACGAAGCCACCGACGCTTTCGAACTGCTCGACGTCACCATCGGCATCAACTTCCACTGGGAGCGTAAAGAAGACCAGCGCTTCCTGGGTTCCCTGAAGATTATTGTGGAGAACCAGAAGCTGACAGCTATCAATGTCATTCACGTAGAAGATTACCTGACCAGCGTAATCTCCAGTGAGATGAGCGCAACGGCTTCATTAGAGCTGTTGGAGGCACATGCCGTGATTTCACGAAGCTGGCTCCTTGCAATTGACAATTCACAATTCACAATTGACAATTCTATGCAGCATGACAGCGCAGCACCCAATAGCGCAGCCAATTGTCAATTGTCAACTGTCAATTGTCAATTGAAGTGGTACGACCGCGAAGACCACACCCGTTTCGACGTCTGTGCAGACGATCATTGCCAGCGTTATCAAGGCATTACCCGTGCCTCCACTGAAATTGTAAAGCAAGCCATCGCTGCCACCCGCGGACAAGTATTGACATCTGACGGTAAGATATGCGATGCCCGTTTCTCCAAATGCTGCGGCGGTGCATTCGAAGAATTCCAATATTGCTGGGAAGATACGCCCCATCCGTATCTCCGGAAACAACGCGACTGGAGAGGGGAAGCTGGTAGCTCGTCACTTATAGCTGATTCACCCCTTCCCGACCTGACGGATGAACAGGAAGCGGAAACATGGATTCGTACCTCTCCACCGGCCTTCTGTAACACCACAAATAAGAGAATCCTTTCGCAGGTGCTGAACAATTACGACCAGGAAACCACCGACTTCTATCGCTGGAAAGTAGTTTACACCCAGGAAGAGCTTTCCGCACTGATCCTGAAACGTTCGGGCATCGATTACGGGCAAATCATTGATCTTGTTCCTATCGCCCGTGGAACTTCAGGTCGCCTCTGGAAACTGAAAATCGTAGGAACCAAGAAGACGCTCACCATTGGTAAAGAGCTGGAAATACGTCACACGCTGTCCACTTCCCACCTGTACAGTTCCGCATTCGTAGTAGATAAGGAAGACATCTCTCCCGAAGGTATCCCCGCCCGTTTCATCCTCACCGGAGCGGGCTGGGGACACGGTGTAGGACTATGCCAGATCGGCGCCGCCGTTATGGGCGAGCAAGGCTATAAGTATGACGCGATACTGTTGCACTATTACATAGGCGCAAGTATCGAGAAGCTATATGACTAATCTAACAAAACAATAAACAATATCATGAACAGTACAAAAAGAATATCACCGTGGGCATGGGTACCTACCTTATACTTTGCACAAGGCATCCCCTACTTCATAGTCAACAACATCTCGGTACTAATGTTTGCCAAGATGGGTGTTCCCAATGGAGAGATGGCTTTGTTTACGAGTTTGCTGTATCTGCCCTGGACCATCAAGCCCTTCTGGAGCCCGTTCATCGACATCATCAAGACCAAACGATGGTGGATCATCTCCATGCAAATCCTGATGTCGATAGCATTCATTCTGTTGACACTGTCCATTCCGAAACCGGATGAAGCGACGATAGCTGCCGGAACAACTCCCATCAGCATGTTCACCATCACGCTGATTCTGTTTATCATTACAGCGTTCGCCTCGGCCACGCACGATATTGCCGCCGACGGCTTCTATATGCTGGCATTGAAGCAAAGCGACCAGGCAGCATTCGTCGGCATCCGAAGCACCTTCTACCGCCTTGCATCCATCTTCGGACAAGGAGTACTCGTAGCCATAGCCGGCGCCATCGAGCTGAGGTACAAAGACATTCCACTGTCATGGACCATCACAATGCTGGTAACAGCCGTCATGTTCAGTCTGGTGACTTTCTACCACCTCTTTACCATACCCAAGCCTACCTCCGACAAGTCTGTACTGACACCGGGAACAGCCAATGCAAAAGCCATATTCCAAGAGTTCGGACGCACGTTCGCCACTTACTTCACCAAACCCGGCGTATGGCTGGCCATCGCGTTCATGCTGCTTTATCGTCTTCCCGAAGCATTCCTCATCAAGATGTGCATGCCTTTCCTGGTAGCTTCTAAAGAGGCAGGAGGCCTGGAACTTTCCACGGCAGAAGTAGGTATTGTATATGGCACTATCGGAGTAATATTCCTCACCGTAGGCGGTATCCTGGGCGGATTATTCGCATCGCGCATCGGACTGAAGAAATCCATCTGGTGGATGGCGGCGTGCATGACACTTCCCTGTCTGACCTTCGTCTATCTCGCCATCGGCCAGCCCGATAACCTGTTTGCCATCTCAACGGCCATCGCCATCGAGCAGTTCGGCTACGGATTCGGATTCACGGCCTATATGCTTTATATGATGTACTTCTCCGAAGGAGAGTTCAAGACGTCGCACTACGCCATCTGTACCGCTTTCATGGCACTGAGCATGATGATTCCGGGCATGTTCGCAGGTTACCTTCAGGAAGCGGTCGGTTACGTCAATTTCTTCTGGATCGTAATACTCTGCTGTGCCGCCACTATTGTGGTCACGGTGTTTGCCGACAGGAAGATTGACCCAACATACGGGAAGAAGTGATATTAAAATATAAATTAGGCGTTAACTCCCATAACTCCTCCAACAACCAATAATGATTATGAAGAAGTATATTCTCCTCTGTGTCCTCTGCGTGCTCTGTGGTGCATCGCAGGCACAAAAGATTCGGATAAAGACAGGCATCGAAGTCCTGAAAGACCAGAACTTCAAGTGCCTGGAAGGTAAACGTGTAGGTCTGATTACCAACCCCACCGGAGTGGATAATCAGATGAAATCCACCATTGACATTCTGCACGAAGCACCGAATGTGAATCTGGTCGCCCTCTTCGGCCCGGAGCACGGGGTTCGCGGTGACGTGCATGCCGGCGACCACGTGACGGACATCCGCGATGCCAGCACCGGACTGCCCGTCCGTTCCCTTTACGGCAAAACCCGCAAGGCTACGCCGGAGATGCTGAAAGACATTGACGTATTGGTCTACGATATCCAGGACATCGGTTGCCGCTCATTCACCTATATCAGTACAATGGGGCTGGCTATGGAAGCAGCGGCCGAAAACGGTAAAGAATTTATCGTATTGGACCGCCCCAACCCGGTAGGCGGACTCAAGATAGAAGGCAATCTGGTAGAAGATGATTGCATTTCCTTTGTCAGTCAGTTCAAGATTCCGTACCTTTACGGGCTCACTTGCGGTGAGCTGGCACTGATGCTGAACGGAGAACGGATGATGGCGGCACCGTGCAACCTGCACGTTGTGAAGATGAAAGGCTGGAAACGCAAGATGGACTATGTACAGACGGGGTTACAATGGGTACCCTCTTCTCCGCATATTCCCCATCCGCACTCGGCTATATTCTATCCCGTAAGCGGCATTCTGGGTGAACTGGGATACATATCCATCGGAGTAGGCTATACGATACCGTTCCAGATGTTTGCCGCACAATGGGTAGAAGCAGAAAAACTGGCGGAACGTCTGAACGCATTGAACGTGCCGGGTGTTAAGTTCAGGCCGATGTATCTGAAACCCTTCTATTCCGTAGGTAAGGGCGAATTGCTGCAAGGCGTACAGGTACACATCATGGATGTGCAGAAAGCCCCGCTGAGCGACATCCAATTCCTGGTGATGCAGGAAATCGCAGCGCTCTATCCCGACCGTGCCGTATTTGAGCATGCCGACAAGGGACGTTTCCGCATGTTCGACATGGTAAGCGGCTCGGAAGAGATACGCAAGCGGTTCTCACAGCGCAACCGGTGGGAAGATGTGCGCGACTATTGGTATAAGGATGCTGACGACTTCCGCCGGTTGTCGAAGAAGTACTACCTGTACAAGTAGGGAATAGTAAACGCTTCTTACACCCGAAGAGGCCATAAAGACATGCGTATGTCATGAGTGGTGAGATACGCATCTCACCACAGGTGACATCGGGGCGACATCAGAGTAGCCCCACAGCACACCCTGACAGGGGTACAGGCAAAAGAGGAAAAGAATGATAGGAAAAGAAAGGCGAAAGCACTATGGTAAAAAGTATCTACACTTCGTTTTTGCGGGAAATAAGGGAACTTATTCCGCAAGATAGGATATACACCGACGAACTGCGCCGGTTGGCATGGGGAACAGATGCGGGTTTCTACCGTCTTATCCCACAAATCGTGATTCGTTCGGGCAGCGAAGAGGAAATCTCCAACCTGTTGAAACTTGCCGACCGTTACGGTCTGCCGGTGACGTTTCGTGCCGCAGGAACCAGTTTGTCCGGTCAAGCCATTAGCGACTCTATCCTGATAGTAGCCGGAAAGCACTGGGAGAAGTACTGCATTTCTCCCGATCATGAACAGATCACCTTGCAACCGGGCATCATCGGCCAGCGGGTCAACGAGATTCTCGCGCCCTACGGACGTAAGTTTGCTCCGGACCCGGCAAGCGTGAAATCGGCCATGGTAGGCGGCATCGTCATGAACAACGCCTCGGGCATGAATTGCGGCACACATGCCAATAGTGACAAGGTACTTCTCTCCGCCCGCATCGTATTGGCGGACGGTACCGTACTGGATACAGGGGACGACATTTCGCGCGCCGCCTTCGAAGTCACCCACCCTGATTTCCTTAACCGCATCCGCGAACTGCGCGACCGGATACGTGCCAACGAAGAACTCGCCGCACGCATCCGCTACAAATACTCCATCAAGAACGTAACCGGACTGAACCTCCTGCCATTCGTCCGCTTCGACGACCCGTTCGATATTATCGCCCATCTGATGGTAGGCTCGGAAGGCACGCTCGCGTTCCTTTCGCAAGTCACCATGCGCACCGAGTACGACTATCCGCACAAGGCAAGCGCCATGCTCTATTTTACCAGCATCAAGGATGCTTGCCGGGCAGTGGTGGCGATGAAGGAGCTTAATTCTTCATTTATTGTGAAGGGCGCCGAACTGCTGGACTACAAGAGCCTATCTTCGGTAGAAGACCCTATATATATAAGGTATAAGCAGGAAGTCTCCGATGCCTCCGGCCTCACCGCTGTGCTGACCGAGACCAAAGCCCGCACCCGCGAGGAACTGGAACAGAACATCTCAATAATTGAGGAATGTCTGAAACCTTTCAGCACCTACATCCCCGTGCACTTCACTGACCGGCCGGAAGAATATTCCAAGTATTGGGCTATCCGCTCAGGTATATTCCCATCCGTAGGCGGTACACGCCAACCCGGCACTACCTGCCTCATCGAGGATGTAG
Organism: Bacteroides sp. MSB163; assembly: GCF_036416795.1. Classification (NCBI taxonomy): domain Bacteria; kingdom Pseudomonadati; phylum Bacteroidota; class Bacteroidia; order Bacteroidales; family Bacteroidaceae; genus Bacteroides; species Bacteroides maternus. The sequence goes on from NZ_CP143867.1 coordinate 841,212, forward strand.
CTTTCCACATCAAAGACCTGCCCGAAGCCACTGCAGACCTGCAACAGCTCATCGCCCGCCACGGCTACGATGATGCCTGCATCTACGGTCATGCTCTGGAAGGCAACTACCACTTTATCCTAAACCAATCCTTCAGTAGCGACGCCGAAGTAAAGCGTTACGAGGACCTGATGAATGACGTAAAGACTCTGGTAGTCGATAAATACGACGGTTCGCTGAAAGCCGAACATGGCACCGGACGTAACATGGCCCCCTTCGTGAAATATGAATGGGGAGAGGCAGCTTTTGAAGCCATGAAGGCAGTCAAGCAGTTGTTCGACCCGAAAGGGCTGCTCAATCCGGGAGTTATCTTCAATGATGACCCGCAATGCCACATCAAAAACCTGAAACAGCTAACGCTGTTATCAATTGACAATTCACAATTGACAATTGACAGTTCTATGCAGCATGATAGCGTAACGCAACACAGCGCAGCCAATTGTCAACTGTCAACTGTCAATTGTCAATTAAACAAGTGCATCGAATGTGGTTTCTGCGAAGTGAACTGCCTGTCGTGCGGCTTTACCCTTTCTTCGCGCCAGCGCATTGTACTGCAACGGGAAATATCACGTCTGAAACAAAGCGGTACAGACCCGGAACGTCTGTCTCTACTCGAAAAACAATACCGCTACCCGGGTAATCAAACTTGCGCAGGAGACGGACTGTGCTCCATGTCTTGCCCGATGAATATCAATACAGGAGACCTGACCCATATCATCCGCCAGGAAGCACTGCCGAAAGGTAGCCTCGGATATAAAGCAGGAAATTTCGTAGCCAATCACTTCGCCGGGGTCAAGAGTAGCCTGCGCCCCGTTTTATCATTAGCCAACTTCGGACACTCCGTATTGGGAACCAAAGCCATGAGCAGCATTACGAAAGGAATGCACAATGTATTGGGCGTACCTTTGTGGACGCCTGCCATGCCACTTCCAATTGACAATTCACAACTGACAATTGACAATTCTATGCAGCATGATAGCGCAGAGTCCAACAGCACAGCCCAACATAGCGCAACCAATTGTCAATTGTCAACTGTCAATTGTCAATTGAAAGTAGTCTATTTCCCCAGCTGCATCAACCAAACCATGGGCCTCCCGAAGAAATCCCCTGTGGAGCAACCTTTGATAAACAAGATGATCTCCCTCCTTCAAAAAGGCGGCTACGAAGTCATCTTCCCCAAGGACATGGATAAGCTCTGCTGCGGCACCATCTGGGAAAGTAAAGGTATGCTCGACATTGCCGACCGCAAAGCCGCCGAACTCGAAGCCGCCCTTTGGGAAGCCAGCGAACAAGGCAAATACCCTGTCCTCTGCGATCAAAGCCCCTGCCTGCACCGCATGCGCGAAACCATTCAAAAGATGAAACTCTACGAACCCGCAGAATTCATCTACACTTTCCTGCGAGACAAACTGGTCTTCACGCAGACCGACCGCCCTGTAGCAGTACACATCACCTGCTCCATGCGCCGAATGGGGCTGGCAGATACAATTGTCTCCCTGGCAAAACTCTGTTCTACGCATGTCTTCGTACCCGAAGAAGTAGGCTGCTGTGGTTTTGCCGGCGACCGCGGATTCACCTATCCCGAACTGAACTCCTATGCCTTGCGCAAACTCCGTCCGCAGATAGAAGCATCCGGCATCACCATCGGCTACTCCAACAGTCGTACTTGCGAAATAGGACTGACTACCAACTCAGGTATCCCCTACGTCTCTATCGCCTATCTCGTAGACCAATGCACAAAAGGAATTGACAATGCCACGCAGCATGACAGCGCAGCCAATTGTCAATTATCAACTGTCAATTGTCAATTGAATAAATAACTTAACACACTTATTACAATGAACAGTCAGACTAAGACAAACAAGCGCATTCTTGCCCTCGACATCCTTCGCGGTGTCACCATTGCGGGCATGATTATGGTGAACAACCCCGGCACTTGGGGACATATATATGCCCCTCTGCGCCACGCCGAGTGGAATGGCCTCACCCCCACCGACCTCGTCTTCCCCTTCTTCATGTTCATCATGGGTATCTCTACCTATATCTCCCTGAAGAAGTACAATTTCGAGTTCAGCCATGCAGCCGCCCTAAAGATATTGAAGCGTACCATTATCATCTTCCTGATCGGACTTGCCATCGGCTGGTTCTCCAGATTCTGTTACTACTGGGCAGGCTCCCATGAAGGTCTCAGCTTCGGCGAACAACTCTGGGCATCCGTCTGGACTTTCGACCGCATCCGTATCCTGGGTGTCATGCAGCGTCTGGCCCTTTGCTACGGTGCTACCGCTATCATTGCGCTGACCATGAAACACCGTCATATCCCTTATCTCATTGCCACATTACTGGTAGGTTACTTCATCCTGCTGATGTGTGGCAACGGATTTGCTTACAACGAAACCAATATCCTCTCCATAGTGGACCGTGCCATCCTCACCCCCGCACACATGTACAAGGACAACGGCATTGATCCCGAAGGTCTTTTAAGCACCATCCCATCCATTGCCCATGTATTGCTGGGCTTCTGCGTGGGTCGCATGATGCTAGACAGCAATAAAGCCGAGAGCCGCGAAGCGTTACTAAACTCTCACCTGATCAAATTATTCCTGGTTGGTGCCATTCTTACTTTTGCAGGCTTCCTGCTGAGCTACGGTTGTCCTATCAACAAGAAAATCTGGTCTCCCACCTTCGTTCTCACCACTTGCGGACTGGCCTCCAGTTTCCTGGCACTGCTCATCTGGATCATCGACGTAAAAGGATACAAGAAATGGTGTACTTTCTTCGAGGCTTTCGGTGTCAACCCCCTGTTCATGTACGTTCTGGGTGGAGTACTAAGTATCCTGCTCGGCAGCATCAGCTTCCCTTGGGGTGATGGCAGCATCAGCATACACGGATTCTTATACAAGATCGTTCTTATGCCGATATTCGGTGAGACAAGCGGTTCACTGGCCTACGCACTGCTCTTTGTAGCCATCAACTGGTGCATCGGCTATCAATTGTATAAACGGAAGATATATATCAAGATATAGGAGATACCTCCTCTAACTCCTTAAAACAACAAGTAAATAATTAAACTTAAAACGATATGATATTAATAGCAGACAGTGGCTCTACAAAAACCGATTGGTGTGTTGTAGAGAAAGGTAAACTCATCCAGCAGATTTCTACGAAAGGTACCAACCCTTTCTTTCAGTCGGAAGAGGAGATCAGTAATGAAATTGCGACAGCGCTGCTGCCCCAGTTAACGACCCATGCCTTCGACGCTGTGTACTTTTATGGTGCCGGCTGTGGCTTCCCCGACAAAATTGCCATGGTACACCGTGCCATTATCCGACATCTTCAGGTTTCGGGCGACGAAGTGGAAGTAAATACGGACATGCTTGCCGCCGCTCGCGGACTTTGCAGACACGAACCGGGCATAGCCTGCATCATGGGCACAGGTTCCAACTCGTGTTACTACGACGGCAAACACATTGGTGCCAACGTCTCTCCCCTGGGTTTCATTCTTGGCGACGAAGGTAGCGGTGCTTGCCTGGGTAAGTTGCTGGTAGGTGATATTCTGAAAAACCAGATGACTCCGGAACTGAAAGAGAAGTTCCTCAAGCAGTTCAATCTGGAACCGGCAGACATCATCGACCGCGTATACCGTAAACCATTTCCGAACCGCTTCTTAGCAAGCCTGTCTCCATTCCTCGCTCAGAATCTGGACGAACCTTGCGTGCGTACGCTGGTGCTGAACAGTTTCAAGGCTTTCCTGAAAAGGAACGTCATGCAATACGATTATCAGCATAGCAAGGTACATTTCATCGGCTCCATAGCATTCCATTATAAGGAGGTACTTGCCGAGGCCGCACAGGAAATGGGCGTTCAAATAGGCACCATCCTCCAGAGCCCCATGGAAGGTCTGATTAGCTACCATAGCTAATCATCCCAGCCCCCATAAATCATAAATTATAAATCATAAATCTCATCATCATCATGGCATTCGTAAAGATATCAGAGCAACCTTCGCTCTACAACGACTTGGAAAAGAAATCTGTCCACGAAATATTGGAGGACATCAACACAGAAGACCGGAAAGTGGCATTGGCTGTTCAAAAAGCCATCCCACAGATTGAGAAACTGGTAACACAAATCGTTCCGCGCATGAAGCAAGGCGGACGCATCTTTTATATGGGAGCAGGCACCAGCGGTCGCCTAGGTGTGCTGGATGCATCAGAAATTCCTCCAACATTCGGTATGCCTCCTACGCTCGTCATCGGACTGATAGCAGGCGGTGATACAGCTTTGCGTAATCCGGTGGAAAATGCGGAGGACGATATGCGTCGCGGTTGGGAAGAATTAGTTGAACGTAATATTACGGATAAAGATACCGTCATCGGCATTGCCGCTTCCGGCACGACTCCCTATGTTATCGGTGCCATGCAGCAAGCACGCGAGCACGGCATTCTTACAGGCTGCATCACCAGCAACCCCGACTCTCCGATGGCAGCCGAAGCAGATGTTCCCATCGAAATGATTGTAGGACCGGAGTATGTAACAGGAAGCTCACGCATGAAATCGGGTACGGGACAGAAAATGATACTGAACATGATTACCACTTCTGTCATGATACAACTGGGCCGCGTGAAAGGTAATAAGATGGTGAACATGCAACTGAGTAACCAGAAATTGGTAGACCGCGGCACCCGCATGATCGTAGAAGAACTGGGATTGGACTATGGAAAGGCAAAGGCACTGTTGCTAATGCATGGTTCAGTGAAAAAGGCAGTAGATGCTTACAGGGGGGTAACATTATGAAACTCCTCCCTTCCTTTTTCTTCTTTGTGTTGCTTGCCTTGCAAGCCAATGCACAATCCTTGCAACGCGTTGCCCCCGAACAAGTCGGCATGGATTCCCGTCATTTGTTGTACGCTGACGAAGCGATAGAAACCGCCATCGCCAATAAAGACATTCCCGGTGCCGTACTTGCTGTAGTACGCAACGGGAAGATGGCCTACCTCAAAGCATACGGCAACAAGCGCGTGTACCCTAACACCGAGCCTATGACCGTAAACACAATTTTCGATATGGCTTCATGCAGTAAACCCATGTCCACTGCCATCTGTACCCATATCCTGGCAGAACGTGGCAAGCTCCGCCTCCTGGATCCCGTCAGCCTCTACATACCTGATTTTAAGCCCTGGGTGAGCGAAGACGGAAAAGATAAGAAAATCATCCGCATCGCCGACCTGTTGACACACACTTCCGGTCTCCCCCCTTATGCCCCAACCAGTGAATTGGAAAAACAATATGGTTCCCCCAGCCCCGACGGAATGATAGAGTACATAGCCAACTGCCGCCGCGACTTCAAGCCGCAGACCGACTTCCAATACAGTTGCCTTAACTACATCACCCTGCAACGCATCATCGAAACCGTCAGCAGACAATCCTTACGTGACTTCGCCCGCGAAAATCTATTTGATGTATTAGGTATGGCCCATACCGACTATCTCCCCTGCAAGCACGACAAGGATGGGAAATGGATCAATACAGCAGATGCCCATTGGGCAACCTCTACCGAAGGTGACTGGCACAGCCTCATCGCTCCTACCGAGAAGCAATCTGACGGGAGCGTCCTCTGCGGACAAGTACACGATCCACTCGCCCGTGTAATGAATGGCGGTATTTCCGGCAATGCCGGCGTATTCTCTTGTGCCGAAGACATAGCTATCCTCTGCGCCGCCCTGCAAAACGGCGGAGAATGGAACGGACGCCGCATCCTCAGCCCATTGGGAGTTAAAGCTATGCGTACCGTCCCTCGTGCCACCGCAACATTAGGACGCACTTTAGGATGGGATAATTTCACCGCCTACGCTTCCAATAACGGAGATTATTTTGGTCCGAATACCTACGGACACACCGGATACACCGGTACTTCCATCATCATAGATCCGGACAACGATACTTCGGTCATCCTGCTCGTCAACGCCGTGCATCCCGAAGACGGTCACAGCATGGTTCGTCTGCGCTCTCTGATAGCCAATGTTGTTGCTGCTTCTATCTATCCCACCCCACGTATTTATACGGATCATTATTATAAGCGCTTCCTCCAATTCATGGATGAACCTGCCATTACCTCCAAAGACATCGTCATGGTGGGCAACAGCCTTACAGAAGGTGGCGGCAACTGGAACACCCGCCTCAACAAGAAAAATATCCGTAACCGTGGTATCATCGGTGACGAAGTTATGGGTATTTACGACCGCCTGCACCAGATACTTCCGGGACACCCAGAGAAACTATTCCTCCTTGCCGGTGTCAACGATATCTCACACGACCTCACTGCGGACAGCATTGTCAGTATGATACGCATGACCGTTGAGCGTATTCAGCATGAATCGCCTGATACGAAACTCTACCTGCAAAGTCTCCTGCCTTTCGATGAGAGTTTCGGACACTACAAAAAACTAACCGGGAAAACCGACATGGTTCCCGAAATCAATACACAACTGGAAGTCTTAGCTAAAGATCACAAAATTACATTCATCAATCTCTTCCCGTTATTTACAGAGAAAGGTACGAATGTGCTTCGCAAAGAATTGACCAGTGACGGCTTACACCTGAATGAAGAAGGATATAAAATTTGGGTGAAAGCGTTAAAAAAGAAGATGTAGACTCCTCTATAAACACAAGAGGCTGCCCATAAATGAGCAGCCTCTCTATCTATTTTATAAAGAGCCTCTACTTTACTGCCTCTAACAGCATATCAAATGTCAAAGTTGAATAACCAAGAATTGAGCCATATCCGCTTTCTCCATATCCACATTGATAAGGGATATACAACATCCAGCGTTCTTTCGTATGCATATATTGCAATACTGTAGTCCATCCAGAAACGACACCTGTCACACTAAAAGAAGATGGAGAATCGAAGTCCGTAGGTACCTTGGCGCCCTCGCCTTCAGAAAGCAGTCCCCCCCGGTCTATTGCGCTGTAACCAACAAAATTACCATCAAATCTATCCCCTAGTATTATTGTACCATAATAGTATGTCGTAACTGACTCCGTATAAAGCGGACGCTCCCCATCGGGATTATCTGGCGATATTTTCTTACAATAAATATACAAAGAATTCTCTGTTGTACTCTTGTAGTTATCCTTAATAGCAAATAATTCACCTACAGGAATCTTGCTAAGCTTAACAGAGTCACCGTTATCACCTTCATATTTCGCCCCTTCTATAATTCTATCAGTCCGACCACCTATGATCAGATTCAATGAATCAATATAAGCTTCATTCCGTTCTCGCCAGTTATCATACTTACCTACTTCCTCTACTTCTTCACAAGAAGTAAATACACCTGCCAAGAGTAACAGGAAAGGTAGAAATATTAAGAGTCTTTTATTCATTCTATTAATTTATTGTATTACTTATTGCAACCCCTTCAGCAATGAAGTGATGCTAACACGGTCTGCAATGATGTTATTCAGTTCAGCAATAGCCACGCGTTCCTGTTGCATCGTATCACGATTACGCAGCGTCACGCAGTTATCTTCCAGAGTTTGGTGGTCAACAGTCACGCAGTACGGAGTACCAATGGCATCCTGACGACGGTAACGTTTACCAATACTATCTTTTTCATCATACTGGCAGTGGAAATGGAACTTCAATGAGTCGATGATCTCACGAGCCTTTTCAGGCAGACCGTCTTTCTTCACCAACGGCATTACAGCCAATTTCACAGGAGCAAGTGCGGCAGGCAATCTCAGTACTACGCGGCTTTCTCCACTCTCCAGTTGTTCTTCGCAATAAGAAGCGGACATGATACTGAGGAACATACGGTCCACACCGATAGAAGTCTCGATAACGTACGGAGTATAACTTTCATTTGTCTCAGGATCGAAGTACTTAATATTCTTACCTGAGAACTTCTCATGCTGAGACAAGTCAAAATTCGTACGGCTATGGATACCTTCCACTTCCTTGAAGCCAAACGGCATTAAGAACTCGATATCTGTAGCTGCATTCGCATAATGAGCCAACTTATCATGATCATGATAACGATAGTGGTCATCACCGAATCCCAATGCCTTATGCCATTTCAAACGGATTTCTTTCCATTTCTTGAACCATTCCAGCTCAGTACCCGGCTTCACGAAGAACTGCATTTCCATCTGTTCGAACTCACGCATACGGAAAATGAACTGACGGGCAACAATCTCGTTACGGAATGCCTTACCAATCTGTGCAATACCGAAAGGTATCTTCATGCGACCGGTCTTCTGTACATTCAGGTAGTTCACAAAGATACCCTGAGCTGTTTCAGGACGCAGGTAAATCTTCATGGCACCATCCGAAGTAGAACCCATCTCTGTAGAGAACATCAGGTTGAACTGACGAACTTCCGTCCAGTTCTTTGTACCGCTGATGGGGCAAACGATTTCTTCATCCAGAATAATCTGGCGAAGCTCGTCAAGGTTATTATCATTCAGAGCCTTTGCAAAACGTTCGTGCAACGCGTCGCGTTTAGCCTGGTGTTCCAGCACGCGGCCGTTTGTGCTACGGAACTGCGCTTCATCAAAAGCCTCTCCGAAACGCTTGGCAGCTTTGGCAACTTCTTTATTGATTTTATCGTCGTACTTTGCAAGTTGGTCTTCAATCAGCACATCAGCACGATAACGTTTCTTGGAATCACGGTTGTCAATCAAAGGGTCATTGAATGCGTCTACGTGTCCGGAAGCCTTCCAGATGGTGGGGTGCATAAAGATAGCGGAGTCGATACCGACAATGTTTTCGTGCAGTAACACCATGCTCTGCCACCAGTATTGTTTAATGTTATTTTTCAGTTCCACACCCATCTGACCGTAGTCATACACTGCTCCCAATCCGTCGTAGATGTCGCTGGAGGGGAATACGAAACCGTATTCCTTACAGTGTGATACGAGTTTCTTAAAAACGTCTTCTTGTGCCATTTTTTTGTTATATCTATTAATTTTAATCCTGTTCCTTATTAAAAAGCGCCACAAAGATAGGGATTTATATCATAAGTCGGGCAGGCGGGGTATTAATTTATCTTATCGTTGCACGTTGTTACACAAACTGACGCACAGGAATAACATCAATCCAACCTTCTTCCGTACGAATTTTATCCTCCTGATTAAGAGTTATGAGAATCCCCTTATCCATTTTAAAGAAACGCATGGCTTCGCGCAATCCTCCCACTTCACGTGATTCATTTTCCCGATGCAGCTCCAGACAGACCTGAATAAGCTGCATCGGTACATTCTTCTCACATACCACAAAGTCGCATTCACTATTATTCTCACTAAAATAATAAAGTTGCCGATAACGACGGCGCAACTCCCAATAAACTACATTTTCCAGTATATGCCCCGTATTTCCGGTAAAGGAAACGGTAACAGCTTGCGAAAGGGCTGTATCAATGAAATATATTTTCAGAGGATTGACATATTGTGCTTTCAATGACCATGAAAACTTAGGTATACGACTGATGAAATAAGCTTCTTCAAGTTGAACCTACATGCTGCCGCATCAACGTACTTTGACGTATCCCTGAAATCACTAAAGCATGATTTGTATTATCTACAGGCAATGTCGCCAATAACTCGCGCGAAAGAGATTCATCATGCCTAAAGAACTCCTGCTGTTGATTATAAACCTCTTTGATATCAGAAAATCACCATACGTCTATTTATTTGTTATAGAGTAAAGGTAGCTTATATATTGCTAATAAACAAATCCAAGTATTAGTAATATTCAAATCTTCATATTACTAATAAACAGTTTAAACTTAGTTTTTATCAGGGCAGCCGCATCAAATTTTCAATATTTTCTTCAGATATTCTATATCCAATGCCGCTTTATATAGCCTCTTCTTTAAACTTAACTTGTCTTTCTGCTCTGAGATGATATGCAAAGCCATTTTTCTTAGCACCGTTACCCCGTGTGATTGGGGAGACGTCACGTTGTTTTTTACCGTCTATGACTATTTGTTTCTCCGATAGTTCAGATAAGATGGATTGTCCATACGAACGAAGGCAGTGTTCAAGTTCATCCGGAAAAATACTCTTAAAAACACGTTCAAAGGTGCCTTCAAAAGGGACACCATTAACTAAAGACAACACCGTACCCGAGACGTATCTGAGCCGTACTTGCTCCGTACGTTCTTCGGTCAGAAGTACCTCTGAGCGAAGAAACCACGGACTTGGTACGGAGCAAGTGCATTCCGGGTACTGTCCGGATACCTTTTGCTCCTGTGATCGGCAGTGCATAGCTCAGCACATTGCGCGCATTCATTTCCGCTTTGCATTGCGCATCATAGGCTTCATCACCATCCAGATTGGGGACACTCGCCCATTCCCCATGCGTAAGGGTAAGTCATATATGTGTACGAATATCCTTTTTATGAAAAGAGAGTTTATCACTGATTATCAAGATACTACAAAGCATCAATTTCTTGTAAGAGGAGAAATAGCGGATTTTTCGGTTTCCTTACACTTCCTGATTGATAAGACGAATATGTTATATGTAACTTGTACATTACTTGATGAGAATAATCATTGATTGCTTAATGAGCTGTATTTGCGCAGCGGGTTGTCCGGCACAAGCTCCACGGGGAGGTATTCTATTTTTTCCACTTCTTGACCGGGCTCCAGCGGCAGCAGTGCGTTGAGCAGGCTCTTCACAAGGTCGGGGTGTTCCTCGAAGACGCGCTTGAACGTCAGGTCGGCCTTGGGGGCTAAGTATCTCATGCGATTATAGTTCTATAGTTTAACAAGTTCTTTGTGCACAATTTTAATGCAAAAATAATGCATAGATTTGATAGTCAGCAATCTTTCCCGACAATTATTATAAATGTGGTGTTCTGTCACTGAACCTCATTATAAAATCTTTCGACCACTTATGATTGCAAATCCGACGGAATGGGACAGGGAAACATTTTCTTTGTTGTACATCAAAACCTTGTTCTGAGATTTTCCCACATAATCCATCAAAAAGTCATTATATCCAGTTTCAAGAACAAATAACCTGTTTTTTCTCTTTTTTTCAAGCAACAAATATCACATATCAGTCCTAAAACCAATAAAAAGTAAATACATTTTAAATTTCGTAACAGAAAACCATTACTTTGTCCAGCTTTTTAAATTTTTTACTACTAATTTAAAGAATATTTCGCAAAAGGAGGTTTTCTTATAAAATAAATACATAAGTTTGTGGGGTCAACAACAGAAAACGTACGATGGAAACGCTATTAACAAAAAACACTGATAAAATCTTATTTGAGAGAGACATCCAAGATATCCTCCCAGAACGGAGAGTTCATGCAGGTAAAGAAGAGGAGACTCACGCTTCCTGCAGAATGAAAGAAATATACGAGAACATTTTATACTGCATAGAGAATAAAATGATTTACTTGGACACAACGATTAATTTAAGTAAATTCAGTCTTTTATTGTGTACTAACACGACTTATCTTTCAAAAGTAATAAACATATTCTTTAAATGTAATTTAAAAACCTTATTAAATAAGTATCGCATAGAATATGCCAAAGAATTGCTGAAGATGGAGCATTGTGACCTCAAAACCCTACCCAAAAGATGCGGTTTTGCTTCCAGAAGTTCTTTTTATGCCGCTTTCATGAAGTACGAGCATATAGCACCAATGGACTTCAGAGCACACTATATGAGCATAGAAATCAGAAAAAAAATAGATATGGAAATAGATAATTTATTAACCATCTAGTAATTAATTAATCAAATTTTTATTGTTATGAAAAAGTGGACTTACTTAGTCGCAGCCGGCATAATGCTGGGAGCGACGCCGGTATTTACCGGATGTATTGACAATGATGAGCCGGAAGGGATCACCGTATTGCGTGGCGCAAAGGCTGAACTGCTGAAGGCAAAAGCTACCGTAGAAACTGCAAAAGCGGAGCAAGTGAAGGCAAAAGCCGCTTATTTACTGGCACAAGCTGAATATCAAAAGGCTCTTGCTGCAACAGAAAACGCCAATGCAAAAATCAAAGAGGCTATCGCCAAGCAAGAAGAAGCAAAGGTTAAGTTGATTGAAACTCAAAACGAGCAGGAAAAACAAAAACTACAAGCCCCAATCGCAGAATTGGAACACCAAAAAGAGATGTGGGAAATTGAAAAAAATAGTGCTATAGCTGCTGCAGAACAAGCTGTGAAAAGCTGGGAATTAGCATATAAGCAAGCAGAAGTAGCATATGAAAAAGTGCTGTTGGAACTCGCTGCACAGAAAGCTTCACTCACAAAGCAGCAACAGCTTTTGTTGGCTGATTACGTCAATGATGTAAAGACTGCCAAAGAAGATTTAGCTGAGAAAAAGGAAGATGTCCGCTTAGCACAGCGTGCTGTGAATAAGGCTGCACAGTTGGTGGAAGAAACCGAAGCTGACAAGGAATACTGGCAATACGAATTGGCACGCACTTTGAAACTGGAAAACAAGAAGTTGGAAGGTCTTGAAGCGGCTTTAAAGGAAGCTAAAGAAGGATTAGGTGAATTCGAAAACATGAAGCCTACAGAACTTGCCGCTAAGTATGAAGCTCTGGAACAGGAACTCAATGCCCTGAAGAAGAAAATTGCAGATGAGAGCGTAAAGGCTGCTGAAGAAAGACGTGCTATTCAGAAAGGGGAATTGGCTGAATTAAACAAAAAAGTTCAGGCTATGACAGAAAGTATGCAGAAAGATGTTGAGATTCCCGCATTTACTTATCCGGAGGTAATAGGTGACGCCTTGCCCTTCGCTTGGAATAATATCAAAGATAAAGAATATGAGCCTCTGACATACACATGGATGAACCAATATTATTATAATTATAGATTAGAGGAACTGAATACGTTATTAACACAGGTTCAGCAATGGACTCGCGATGAGAACGACAATGAGTGGACACAACAACGCATTGCAGAGTGGAAGAAAGATATTGAAGATGCAAATACTGCTATCGAAGGTATGAAAAAAGACTGGAAAGAAGCAGTAGATGTTTATCATCGGACTCCGGCTGATGTAGTTATCAATATGAGTAAGATTACCGGTTACACAGAAGCTGTTGCTGCTATTAAGCCGTTTAATACAGCCGTAACGGATTATCAAAAGGCATGGAAGGCTTTCGAGGATGCACGCAAGGCTCATCAAAAAGTAACAAATGAATTTTGGAATAATAAGGATAATATCAACTATACATATAATGCGGAGTATAACAAACTGGATCCATACACAAAGGCTGAAGAGGAAAGAACAAAGCTATACGAAGCTTGGAACACTTTAAACAGTAACCCAGATGCCGAACAGGCAAAAAAAGATGAAGCTTGGAAGGCTTATACGGATTTTGACAGCAATGCTTACGTAGCAGAATTGACAAAACCTCTTGAAGAGAAGCGTGATGCTGCTCTTAAAGCAGAAGATACAAAACGTTTGGAAGCTGAAGCTGCCGTTCGTACTACTGTAGAAGCATATAAAGCCAAGAGGGATGCACTTACTGCAGAGGTAGACATTGTAACACCGTTATATGATAATTTCTATACGAACGCTTCTCGTATTGATGAGTGGACTACATATCAGACAATCTATAACCACGCAAATTTCGCAGAAGCAGCAGGACTTTACCAAGGTTCTTATGACAATAGCTACTATATTAGCGGATGGAATGATGCAGATGGTAATTATATTAATAGTGAATGGGTTCACTACCCAAATAATGTTTCCACATATGAAGTAGACGCTGATGCCGTAACAGAAATCAGCAAAGACAACATCAAAACGCTGATTCAGTACAGATCACGAGCACTGTTCGGTAATGCTTATGGCTTTGGACAGAATGAATACGGTGACCCTGATGCACGTTTGCTTGATTTGACTTTTGAAGATGTAGAAAAGTTGATTGCTGAAAGCAGTGAAGAGCCTTTGTACGGAAATGATTATATCACTGCATGCCGTCAATTTGGTAGAATGGGTTCAGTATTTGCTTTTGAAGCTCAAGTGAAATTTGCTGAAGCATGGTTGGCTGACAAGAACAGTTCTGTTAACAAGTTGATTAGCGCAACTGAAGAAGCTATTGAAACCATGCAAGCCAAGTATGACGAACAAGAACTCAGCTATAAAGAACAAGGTGAAGCATTAGATAAAGAACTTCTGGCTATTAACAAAAAGCTTCAAGATGCCGTTGACGCACTCAACGAATTGCGTGCTACTTCTGGCCCTATTTACGATTTGAAAGAAGCTGTTTGGCAAGCTATCAAAGACTATAGAGATGCAGGTTTCGATGAATGGAGCCAAGACCTTATCGACAGAGAAGTTACGAAGTTGAAAACTCTAATCGAGCAACTGGAAGCATCAATCGAAGACCAAAATCATGCTATCGAAACAGCTCAACACAATTTGGATGGTTACAACAATGGCAACCTCACCGCTTTGCAGACTGCAAAAGAAGCGTTGGAAGATGCAGAAGCTGCCATGGTAGCCGCACAGGAGGTTTACAACGATGCATTGGAAGCTCTGAACAAGATGATTGCAGCTATCGCTGCGGAAACTGCTGAATAATCGGCAATGCCAAATTTAAATAACAAAAAGATGATTAGAAAACTTTGCACAATCTTATTGTTAGCTGCCTTTGTTGCGCCCGCATGGGCGCAACAAACCCGCGGCGACAAAGAGGGTGTAGTGTTTGCTCCCCGCAAAGGTCAGTGGCAGGTGTCATTGGTATTGGGCAACAGCGGACAATCGTACAACGATAACGTCAGCTACCTTTTACCCAAATACACCAACACAGAAGGCTCGATAGGACTTCCAAACGGAGGAACAGATGAATCGGGCAATCTGAACGGCTACCTGAACATCAGCGGACTCAATGACAATAGCTTAATCAACATCGCCGGTCTGCAAGCCAAATACTTCGTAAGCGACTGTTGGGATATCAACTTCTCTTTGGGAATGAACATCAGTATCACCCCAAAGAAGGACTATTTAGAGGGCGACTATGAATCAGTGCCCGACATAATTATCCCAGCCCAAAAGTATGTAAACGCGCAAGTTACCAATAACTGGTACGTATCGGTAGGTTCAAACCGCTATTTCAAAACGAGCAATCCACGCATACACCCATACATAGGAGCCGTAGCCGGTTTCCAGATGGCGCGCATTGAAACCACGGAACCTTATACAGGCAAAACGTATAGCGACGGAGAAGACGAAGACAGTGAAGAAGGACTTCCGGAACACGTATATCTGGCAGCCGGAAAAGCCGGACAAATGTTCGGTATCAAAGGTGCTGCCGTAGCCGGACTGGAATACTGTCTCGCCAAAGGTATGATTGTCGGTCTGGAACTCCAGCCGGTAGCTTACCGCTACGACGTGATACAAATCTGCCCAAAGGGTTTCGATAAATACAGTATAGGACATCATAACATCAAGTTGTTCGACATGCCTGTATTGAAATTCGGTTTCAGATTCTAAAAAAGAAACTACGTTAAAGTTAGACATTAACGTACGTAATGCAGGAAAGGCGGTTCTGCTAACATAATTAGCCGAACCGCCTTTATTCTAAAAAACAGTTAACGTAATGAAGAAACATATATTGCTTTTACCTCTTGTCATCATAGCAAAGGGATTAGCAGCCTGCTCAGGAACTTCCGGTAAATCGGAATGTACCATCAAAGGGTATCTTTCTTTCAAAGAATACAAGAAAGTGTATCTGATAGATAATACCGGTATCCGGATAGACAGTTGCGAAGTCAAAGACGGCCGCTTCTACCTTGAAAAGAAAAATAATATTGGCGAGCCGTATGTAGCCATCATACACATGACGGCAGAGCTGGACTCTACCGACCAGTTGGATATGCCGGTCGCCATCGAAAAAGGCATTGCAAAAGTAGAGTTAGGGGAATACATCAAACTATCCGGCACTCCACTGAATACACGGATCAAAGAATTCCTCGATGCCCTGCAACATTGCAAAGACGGAGTTGGCACAAAACAAGGAATCACACCTGAAGAGATCGACAAAGTATTCTCCGAATTTTACAAACAACAAATTCTGTCTAACAAAGATAATGCCGTAGGAAAATACATCTATCAGAATTATGGCATACACCTGAATACAGATGACAAAGCCCAGGTAAAAGCACAAATGGGAAACTAAAAACAGTTTACTATGAAACTCAAATTTATCATTACCGTCATGGCACTGACGGCTGCTTGTATAAGTGTCCATGCACAAGAAAAGAAAACAAATCCGAATCCTTGGTTCATCCAGGGACAAATGGGAGCCTCCTACTCCACCGGAGACGCCGCTTTCGGAAAACCGATAGCGCCTACCGGCGCCATAGCCGTCGAAAAATACTTCTCACCCGTATGGGGAGCCAGACTCGCAATCAGCGGCTGGCGTGGACGTGTAGGCTCGGAAATCAGCAAGCAAGCTCATGGTTTTTATTATGGTGCGGCCACCGTAGACGGACTGATGAACTTCAGCCAACTCATCAAGAAGTATCCGGAACGCCTATTCGATCTCAGCATTATCACCGGTGTAGGTTTCAACCGTACTTACAGCCACAACGTCAGCAGCTTCATGGGGCGCCTTGGCCTGCAAGGCGCTTTCCGCCTGAACGATACCTTAGATTTCAACATAGAAGCCTTGGCCAACGGTGTATCCGACCGCTGGAACGGGCGCGATGACCACTCGTTCGACACTTACTTCACCCTATCACTGGGACTTACCTAGAAATTCAGAACAGGATACAAATGTATCACCTGTATCTCCGAAGAATATCCGGAAGTTCTTTACACTGAAGAAGAAGTTAACCAACTCGTCAACGATCAGCGGGCACAAGTGAAGGAGGAAATGCAGGAAGTAATGATGCAAAAGGCAGACACCGTATTTATAAAGCCCGACTGTCCGCCCGCCAAAGTAGTAAAAGGCATCAAAAGCCATGTTGCCTTCGGATTGGCAAAGACCAACGTCGACCCCAATCAGAAAATGAACGTGCTTGCCATTGCCGACTACATGAAGCAGTTCCCCGATTCGAAAGCCACCGTCACAGGATATGCCGACAACGGAACGGGAAGCCGTGAAATCAACCTCCGCCTTGCCAAGCAACGCGCGGAAAGCGTAGCCAAGCAACTGACGGAAAAGTATGGCATCAGCCGCGACCGCCTCACCATATCAAGTATGCAAGACAGTGACAGCCGTTCCAGACCAATGACTGGAACCGCGTCGTCGTCATAATCGCCGATTAACCAGTATATATTTAGAAGAGACAATCATTTCATCTCAATGATTATCTTTGTTTGCTTTCCCAAAAGGGTGGTGCATATATTGAAAATATATCGCAGCACCCTTTTTCATTATATTACAGAAACACACAGCCCACTTAACCTTTTCTTCGCCTCTTCCTTTTCCAGATAATTAAAAAGTCTTCATTTGCAGGTTTTCCCGAGAAAATTCGTATTTTTGCGTTCGACGCCAATATGGCAACAATCAATCTTTAATTCAAGAGATATGCAAGAAAAGGAAATAAGACTGCTCATAGCCGATTTAGAATCAGACCGTATTGAAAGAACCATTTCTTTTAGAGAAGATAAATTGGGTCCGGCTGTATGCGCTTTATCCAACGACTTCCCTAATAGTAAAAGAAGCGGATACATATTGCTAGGAGTTAAAGATGATGGCAAAGTTGCAGGTATAAATATTGGAGATGAGGAACTGAAAAAAATAGGCGGCGTAAAAACAAATGGAAACGTTTTACCACAACCTTCAATAATTGTAAGTGAAGTTTTTCATATTGACGGTGGGGATGTAGTAGCAGTCGAAGTAAAACCATCATTGTATCCTCCGGTAAGATTTGAAGGTAGATGCTGGATACGAGTTGGCCCACGAAGGGCCATAGCCAATGTTTCAGAAGAAAATATACTTATTGAACGAAGAGCCTCATATGCCAAAACTTTTGATTTAGTACCAGCTTTGGGAGCCACTTTAGATGATATCAGCGAAGAATATTTTGCCTTATCCTATCTACCACTGGCAATAAATGAAGAGACCTTGCGACTTAACGGAAGGACTACTAAACAAAAAATGGCAGCTTTGCGTTTCTTCGATATCAAAAATGACTGCCCGACAAATGCAGGTATAATAATGTTTGGATTAAATCCTTTGTTCTTTTTACCGGGCGCATATATCCAGTATATTAAGTTCAAAGGTGATCAGGTGACAGATGGAGTTGAATTTGAAAAGCTATTTTCGGGAGCACTCATTAGCGAATTAAAAAATATCGATGATTTTATTAAAAATAATATCATCAAAGAAAAAGCTATAAGAACAGATTCCTTTCAGGAAGTACTCATAAAGAATTATTCATACTGGGCATTAAGAGAGTTGGCTATGAATGCTATCATGCATCGAAATTATGATTCGAATGCTCCGATATACATTTATGAGTTTGCATCCCGAATTGAAATTATAAACTCAGGAGGGCTGTATGGAGATGTAACCCCTAACAACTTTCCTTACGCCAGCGATTATAGGAATGTAGCTATAGCCGAAGCCTTGAAATTGTTAGGTTATGTAAACAGGTTTAATTATGGAGTGCAAAATGCTATCAGCGAATTAGAAAAAAACGGGAACGGTGAACCGGTATTCGATTTAGAGCTAATCACCAAATTTAAAGTAACGATTTCTATTAATAAAAAATGGGAAGTATAAAAGTTATCACATTCTTTAACAACAAAGGTGGCGTTGGAAAAACGACAACCGTCTATCATGTTGCTTGGATGCTATCAGAAATGGGCATAAAAAGTATAGCAATAGATTTGGATCCCCAATCGAACCTAACTTCTATGTTTCTTTCGGATGATAGACTGGAAACAATCTATGAATCAGAGGAGCCATACACTGTTTTAAACTCTATCAGTCCAATTATTTCCGGCGATCCATATGAACCCGTCCATATAGAACCTATTACAAGTAAATTGGGACTTATTTTAGGAGATTTGGCATTATCTACTTTTGAAGATAAGTTGAGTGATGCATGGCTGAAATGTTTGGATGGAGATGCTTATTCCTTTCGAATTATGAGTATATTTAATACTATAATCAATGATGCCGCCCAGCGGTTTCACGCCAAATATATTTTAATAGATGTAGGTCCTAATTTGGGAGCTATCAATCGAGCGGTTTTACTAAGTTCCGACTACATGATTATTCCTGTAGCCTCTGATTTATTCTCGTTACAAGGTATTAAGAATATAGGAGCGACCCTACACACATGGAAACAACAATGGGATAAAAGACTGGAGCAAAAACCTGCCAAAACAACATTTACGATACCAAATGGAAACATAAAACCCGCTGGTTATATTGTCATGCAATATTCGGCCAAAGAGAGTAGGCCCGTACAATCCTATTTAAGATGGGCGAACCGTATCCCTCGGATATTTAAAGAATACGTATTAAATGATAATATACCAACCAACTATACGGTAGAAGACGATCCCAATTGCATAGGCTTATTAAAGCATTATAGAAGTTTAGCCCCAATGTCAATGGAAGCGCATAAACCGATCTTTTTGCTTAAGCCTGCTGATGGGGCAATTGGAGCACATTTATACGCTGTCAAGAAAAGCTATGAAGAATTCCAGCTTTTTACAGAAAACATTTTAACGCACTGCAAATAAAAGCATTACCGCATTATTCCAAAAAATTATGAGCGAAGACTTTGAAGCACCAAAAGACGACTTGGAAAACGGACTCCCGGAAGGGAGCGAAGGACATTCGGATTATAAACCCGCTGACGCGAAAGACGTAAAAGCAAAATACCAACTTAGCGGTATGTACCAGAACTGGTTTCTGGATTATGCTTCATACGTTATTCTGGAGCGTGCCGTGCCCCATATAAATGATGGTTTGAAGCCCGTGCAGAGACGCATTCTGCATTCCATGAGGCGTTTGGAAGATGGACGTTACAATAAGGTAGCGAACATCGTAGGACATACCATGCAGTTTCACCCGCACGGTGACGCTTCTATCGGGGATGCGCTGGTGCAATTAGGACAGAAGGATTTACTCGTAGACTGTCAGGGAAACTGGGGTAATATACTCACCGGTGACGGTGCTGCTGCTCCCCGTTACATTGAAGCACGCCTGTCGAAATTCGCCCTCGATGTAGTGTTCAATCCCAAAACTACCGAATGGAAACTTTCCTATGACGGACGAAACAAAGAACCGGTAACCCTGCCTGTTAAATTTCCTTTGCTGCTGGCACAAGGAGTAGAAGGTATTGCGGTAGGTCTTTCATCCAAAATACTTCCCCATAACTTCAATGAACTTTGCGATGCATCCATCCACTATCTGCATGAAGAGGAGTTCAAACTGTATCCGGATTTCCAGACAGGTGGCAGCATTGATGTTTCTAAATACAATGACGGAGAACGTGGCGGTGCGGTACGCATACGCGCTAAAATTGAAAAGATTGATAATAAGACACTTGCCATCAAAGAAATTCCTTACGGGAAAACGGTAGCCAGTGTTTGCGACTCTATAGTAAAGGCAAGCGAAAAAGGAAAAATCAAGATAAAAAAAGTAGAAGACCTGACATCCGGCAACGTAGAGATATTGGTTCACCTGGCGCCTGGTGTTTCCTCGGACAAGACGATAGATGCCTTGTACGCTTTCACTGATTGCGAAGTTAGCATTTCGCCCAACTGTTGTGTCATCGACGATCAGAAACCCCACTTCCTCACCGTGAGCAATATACTGAGAAAATCAGTAGATAACACCTTATCCCTGTTGCGCCAGGAGTTGGAAATACGCAAAGACGAAATACTGGAAAGTCTGCACTTTGCCTCACTGGAAAAGATCTTCATTGAAGAACGCATCTATAAAGACAAGGAATTTGAGCAGGCCAAAAATATGGATGCCGCTTGCGAACACATCGACGAACGTCTGACGCCTTATTATCCACAATTCGTACGCGAAGTAACCAAGGAAGATATCCTCAAATTGATGGAAATAAAGATGGGGCGCATCCTCAAGTTCAACTCCGACAAAGCGGAAGAACTC
The DNA here is from genome assembly GCF_036416795.1 of Bacteroides sp. MSB163. NCBI lineage: Bacteria > Pseudomonadati > Bacteroidota > Bacteroidia > Bacteroidales > Bacteroidaceae > Bacteroides > Bacteroides maternus. The sequence continues at coordinate 862,323 of NZ_CP143867.1, forward strand.
ATTGCCCGCATGAAGGCGGACATAGAGGAAATAGACCATCATCTGGCTAATATCGTGGAATATACGGTAGACTGGTATTTGATGCTGAAAAACAAATATGGCAAGAATTTCCCGCGCCGTACAGAATTGCGCAACTTCGATACCATCGAGGCAAGCAAGGTAGTGGAAGCCAACGAAAAATTATACATCAATCGCGAAGAAGGCTTCATCGGCACAGGGCTGAAGAAAGATGAATTCCTCTCAAACTGTTCCAGCCTCGACGATGTCATTATCTTCTTCCGCGACGGGCGATATATAGTTACTCCTGTTTCTGATAAGAAATTTGTGGGCAAAAATATTCTTTATGCCAATGTATTCAAGAAAAATGACAAGCGTACCATCTACAATGTAGTTTACCGAGACGGAAAAGAGGGTACACATTACATCAAGCGTTTTGCAGTGACAAGCATTATCCGTGATCGCGAATATGATGTGACGCAAGGCACACCCGATTCACGCATCATGTACTTCACTGCCAACCCCAACGGTGAAGCGGAAGTCATCAAAGTAACCCTGAAACCCAATCCACGGGTACGACGCATTATCTTCGAAGAAGATTTTAGTGCTATCGGCATTAAGGGACGTCAGGCAAGGGGAAACATTCTAACCAAGCTTCCAGTACACAAGATCGCCCTGAAACAGCGTGGCGGTTCTACTCTGGGCGGACGAAAAGTTTGGTTCGACCGTGACGTACTTCGCCTTAACTATGACGGACGAGGTGAATATCTGGGAGAATTCCAGAGTGACGACAGTATTTTGGTGGTACATGATAACGGAGAGTTCTACATCACCAACTTCGATCTCAGCAACCACTATGAAGCCAATATCCGTATATTAGAGAAGTTTGACCCGAACAAGGTATGGACAGCCGTACTTTATGACGCGGATCAACAGAATTTCCCATATATCAAACGTTTCTGTATGGAAGCAACCAACCGCAAGCAGAACTATCTGGGAGAAAACAAGAACAATCGCCTGATTTTACTGACGGATGAATGCTATCCTCGCCTGGAAATCATATTCGGCGGACACGACAGTTTCCGTGAACCTATGATTATAGAGGCTGATGAATTTATCGCCGTGAAAGGGTTCAAGGCAAAAGGTAAACGTATCACTACGTTCACAATGGAAACCGTCAATGAACTGGAACCTACACGACAACCGGAGGTTTCACAGGACACAGAAGATCAGGAGGAAGAAGAGCCGGAAAATTTAGACCCCGATCATGGAAAGAGTGAAGATGATATCCGGGATGAAATAACGGGGCAGATGAAGCTGTTCTAAGTGATTAACGATTAGTGATTAGCGATAAGCAACTATATCAATGAAGTTATATAAGATTGGTGTAATAGTGGGATGCCTGTTTTTGGCAGGTGGAAGTATAAAAGCGCAAAGTGTTGAAGACAAGGCGCTGCAAGAGCTGAGGGCGGACTCTTCTGCAAGGACACGCTTTATAACCCGCGCCACAATGTACGGTGTCGGCTTCACGAATGTATTCGACACCTACCTGTCACCGCAGGAATACAAAGGCGTTGACTTCCGTATTTCCCGCGAAAGTATGCGTATGACGAAGTGGATGAACGGTAATGTATCTCTGCAAAGTTTCTTCCAGGCAGATTTAGGCTATACACACAACCGGGTGGACAACAACAATATGTTCTCCGGTCTGGCAAACTGGAATTACGGATTGCATTATAATTTTCCGATTACTTCTAACTTCAAATTACTTGCCGGAGGACTTATCGACTTAAATGGCGGTTTTGTCTACAATCTGCGCAATGGCAACAACCCGGCACAGGCACGTGCTTACGTCAATCTGGATGCATCGGGAATGGCAATATGGGATTTAAGAATCAAAAACTATCCGATTAGCCTGCGCTATCAGGTTAACTTGCCTTTTGCAGGCATTATGTTCTCACCCAACTACGGACAGTCGTACTACGAAATATTTACGTTGGGCAACTGGAACGGAGTGATTAATTTCACTTCCCTACACAACCAGCCATCCCTGCGGCAGATGCTGACTGTTGATTTCCCGGTAGGAAGAGCCAAAATGCGCTTAGCCTATCTCTGGGATGCGCAACAATCCAAAGTAAATGATATAAAGACGCATACCTATTCGCATGTGTTTATGGTAGGTTTCGTAAAAGAATTGTTTCTCATTCGTGACAAGAAGAAAAAATAGAGTGATAAAGCGATAACATCGTGATAAGGGAATAGAATAATGGGAATAAAAGAGATATATCATAGTAAGTTTAGATGGCTGGGAGTAGCGCTCATGATACTGCCTTTGCTATCCAGCTGTATCCGGGAGGAAGAGTTCAACAATTCACCACAAGGAAACTTCGAAGCTTTGTGGAAGATCATTGACGAGCAATACTGTTTCCTGGATTACAAACAAATAGACTGGGATGCCATCCACGATAAATACCAACCTCTCATTACGTCCAACATGGGTAATGACGGATTGTTCCAAGTGCTTGACAGTATGCTGGCGGAACTGAAAGACGGTCATGTGAATCTGTACAGTTCTTCAAATGTGGCCCGTTACTGGGACTGGTATCTGGATTATCCCCGCAACTTCAACGAAGGTATTATCGAACGGCAATATCTCGGAAAGACGTACCGCATCGCTGCCGGCATGAAATATAAGATTCTGGATGACAATATCGGATATATCTATTATGAATCATTCTCCAGTGGTGTCGGTAACGGCAATCTGGATGAGGTACTTTCTTACCTTGCTCCATGTAGTGGCCTGATTCTGGATGTTCGCAACAATGGTGGCGGAAATCTGACTAATTCAGAGCGTATAGCGGCTCGCTTCACTAATGAGAAAGTGTTGACGGGATATATCCAACATAAGACCGGAAAGGGACACAGTGACTTCTCTGATCCCATACCCATTTATTTGGAGCCTTCCAATAGCATCCGTTGGCAAAAGCCAGTAATGCTTCTCATCAACCGTCACTCTTATAGCGCAACAAATGATTTCGTAAATGCGATGCGCTATTTTCCTAATGTTACTCTGGTAGGTGACAAAACCGGTGGCGGTTCGGGATTACCTTTCTCTTCAGAACTTCCGAATGGTTGGGGCGTACGTTTCTCTGCCAGTCCCCACCTGGATGCAGACAAACAACATATCGAATTCGGCATTGATCCGGATGAGAAAGTAGATATGGATGAGAATGATACCAAGAGCGATGCCATTATTGAACGGGCACGGGAACTCTTAAAAGTAGTCCAATAAACACTTTCTATGCCAAACTGTTTGCCAGAAAGAAAAAACTTTCTATCTTTGCCACCGCTTAACAAGAAAGCCACTGCGGGTGTGGCGTAATTGGCAGCCGCGCCAGACTTAGGATCTGGTGCCGAGAGGCGTGTAGGTTCGAGTCCTATCACCCGCACTACTAACAAGGTATTTACAGTCAAAAACCCACTAAAACTGCAATTTTAGTGGGTTTTTTGTTGCTTTTAGGCTGTCACCTCGAAAAAAGTACACACTAATTCGGTGACAAATTCCAATACGCCTCCGACCGAATAGAACAGTCATTTGCGACTCTTGCAGGGAAGCTTCACGGATATTCTCTAATAGTTCTCGTTCTTCTTCACGATCATAGAATTTCATAATAAACTATGCTTTTAATAAATAAGCCGTCATTATCGTAACAGTCATTACGGTAACAGCCGTTGCGATAATGCATAGATATTATTTTTTGTACTTACACCCAAAAGAAATGCAGGTATCTTTCTAAGCCTGGTTATCTAAAGGAATTGTGTTAAAAACCCAAGATTTAAAAGCCCTCGAAATCTTTTTTTCATTTGCATTGTTCTGATGCAATATATCATTCACATAAAAATTTAATGCAATGAAGAGAAACCTGAACCCTCCTATGAAGAGAGCCCTAAGGCTTAAAAATCTATTCTTGACGGTATGTTTCCTACTGATAGGCACTGCCGCATTTTCTCAGGAACGGACCATAACCGGTGTCGTTACCGACTCATTTAAAGAACCGTTGATTGGTGTATCTATTGTGGTACAAGGCACCAACACCGGCGTAGTGACCGGACTGGATGGTGATTACTCGATCCAAGTTCCGCCAAATGCCACCCTCGACTTCTCATACGTAGGTATGGAGAAGCAAAGCATTAAAGTAGGCAACCAGAGCGTCATCAATGTACAGATGAAAGAAGACTCGCAGATGCTTGCCGAAACAGTGGTTATCGGTTACGGTAGCGCCAAAAAGCGTGACCTGACAGGATCTATCACCAACATTAAAGGTGACGAAATTGCCAACAAACCTGTTGCCAACCCACTGTCTGCCCTGCAAGGTAAAGTGGCCGGTGTACAAATCATCAACTCCGGTAAGGCAGGCGCCGATCCGGAAATCCGCGTACGCGGTACAAACTCTATCAATGGTTACAAACCCTTGTATGTAGTGGACGGCCTGTTCAATGACAACATCAACTTCCTGAACCCACAGGATATCGAGTCAATGGAAATCCTGAAAGACCCTTCCTCACTTGCCATCTTCGGTGTGCGTGGTGCCAATGGTGTAATCATCATCACCACCAAGAAAGCGAAAGAAGGACAGACACGGGTAAACATCAACGGTTCGTTCGGCTTCAAAGCCATCACCAACAAGATTGCAATGGTAGATGCCGATGGCTTCAAACTACTGTATAACGAACAGTTGAGAAATGAAGGCAATCCGGAATATAATTTCTCCGACTGGACAGGTAACACCAACTGGCAGGACGAAATCTTCCAGACCGGATTCATTACGAACAATAATATCAGCATTACGGGTGCTTCCGACAGGCATAGCTTCTACCTCGGCGCAGGTTATGCCTACGAGCAAGGAAACATCAAGCATGAGAAGTACAGCAAAATCACACTGAGCATCAGCGATGATTATAAAGTGACGGACAACTTCAAAGTAGGTTTCCAGTTCAACGGTGCACGTATGTTGCCGGCTGATTCAAAGAGTGTTGCCACTGCCCTGCGGGCGGCTCCGGTAGCAGAGGTGTATAACAAAGAATATGGATTGTATACCTCCCTCCCCGGCTTCCAAAAAGCGCAGATGAATAACCCGATGGTGGACGTTGAATTGAAGGCAAATACCACAAAGGCGGAGAACTACCGCGGTTCGGGTAACATATACGGGCAATGGGACTTCCTGCAACACTTTCAGTTCAAAGCCATGTTCTCACTGGATTATGCATCGAACAGCACACGGACTTACACGCCGATTATTAAAGTGTATGATGCCAGTGCCGAAGGTGATATAGCTACACTGGGCACCGGCAAGACCGGAGTGACTCAGGCCAAAGAGACCGAGATGAAAGTACAGAGCGATTATCTGTTGACTTATACCAACTCCTGGGGCGACCATAGCCTGACAGCCACCGCCGGTTTTACCACCTATTATAATAAGCTCGAAAATCTGAATGCCGGACGCACGCAAGGTGTAGGTCTGATCATTCCGGACAATCCCGACAAATGGTATGTAAGTATCGGCGATGCCGCCACTGCAACCAACGGTAGTACACAATGGGAACGTTCTACAGTATCTGTACCGGCACGTATTCTCTATAATTATAAAGGCAAGTACCTGTTCAACGGCTCCTACCGCCGCGACGGTTCTTCCGCTTTCTCTTATACAGGAAACCAATGGCAGAATTTCTACTCCGTAGGTCTGGGTTGGCTGATGAGCGAAGAGGAATGGATGAAAGGTATCGAATGGCTGGATATGTTGAAACTGAAAGGATCATGGGGTACGCTGGGTAACCAAAACCTGGATAGAGCCTATCCGGCGGAGCCTTTGCTGACCAATGCCTATTCCGCAGTATTCGGTACTCCGTCCGCCATTTATCCGGGCTATCAGCTTGCCTATCTGCCTAACCCGAACCTGCGTTGGGAAAAAGTAGAAGCATGGGAAGTAGGTGCCGAAGCCAACTTCTTCCGCAACCGCCTGCACTTTGAAGGTGTATATTACAAGAAGAAAACAAAAGACCTGCTGGCAGAAGTTCCCGGTATTTCAGGAACCGTGCCGGGCATCGGCAACCTGGGATCTATCGAAAATCTGGGTGTGGAACTTGCACTGAGCTGGCGCGACCAGATCGGCGACTGGAATTATAACGTCGGAGCTAACCTGACTACCATTAAGAACAAGGTATTAAGCCTTGTACAGGATGGATACTCCATCATTGCCGGAGATAAGAGCCAAAGTTATACAATGGCAGGTTATCCTATCGGTTACTTCTATGGTTACAAAGTAGAAGGTGTTTACCAGACTCAGGAAGAGATTGATAATTCACCGAAGAATAAGCTTGCAACGGTCACTCCGGGTGACTTGAAGTTTAAGGATGTAAACGGTGACGGTGAAATCACCACTGCCGACCGTACCATGATTGGTGACCCGACACCTAATGTCACTTATGGTTTCACTCTCGGAGTAGGTTACAAAAACTGGGAGTTGGCAGTAGACATGATGGGACAAAGCGGTAACCAGATTTACCGTACCTGGGATAACTATAACTGGAGCCAGTTCAACTTCATGGCACAACGCATGGACCGTTGGCATGGAGAGGGTACCAGCAATACCCAGCCATTGCTGAATACGAAACACAGCATCAACAATATGAATTCTGAATACTATATAGAAGACGGCTCGTTCTTCCGCATCCGCAACGTATCATTGGCTTACAACTTCGACAAGGCGTTGATTTCCAAGATCGGTATGCAGGCACTGAAACTCTATGTGAATATTCAGAATCTGAAAACGTGGAAACATAACACCGGATATACACCTGAACTGGGTGGCTCGGCCATTGCCTTCGGGGTGGATGACGGAAGTTATCCGATGCCGGCGATTTATACGTTCGGGTTTAATCTGACGTTCTAAAGGGGCGTAGCGCCCCGGCAAGGTTTCCTTGCGGCGTACAAGAGTAACTCCATATTATAATAACCATAACAACAAAAGATTATGAAGATAAAGAAATATATCCTATCCCTGCTGATTGGCACGACCGCCCTCTCATTCAGTTCCTGTAATGACTTTCTGGACCGTGACCCGTTAGGCCAATTCACGGAAGACGACGCCCCCAACGCCCTTGTAGGCGGAAAGATATTCAACGTTTACTACCTGATGCGTTCGTATGACATCACCGCAGGTATTCCCGCTTTCATGGTACACATGGTTCGCAGCGAGGATTCCGAAAAGGGTAGTGATGCCGGCGACGGCGGTAACGAAGCTGCCATGTGGGATGATTTCGAGTACACAGCCTCCAACGGCCCGTTAGCCGCTTACTGGGGTCAGAACTACAAAATCATCTACCAATGTAATGAAATCTTAGACGACATTGCCAACAGCGACCATAAGGACGACACCGAATCCATCCGCAACCGTGGCGAAGCCCTCTTCTTCCGTGCTTACTGCTACTTCAACCTGGTACGCGCCTTTGGTGAAGTCCCCCTAGTGACCATCAAAGTAGTGGAAGCCTCCGATGCCAACGTCCCCAAAACCACTGCCGAAAAGATATACGAACAGATTGACAAAGACCTGACCGAAGCCGAAAAGTGCCTGCCCTTGAGATGGGACAGCGACTACACGGGACGGCTCACCTGGGGTGCCGCACGTTCCCTGCACGCACGGACCTACATGATGCGTAACGACTGGGACAATATGTATACAGCCTCTACCGAAGTCGTCAACTCCGGCATTTATAACCTGAATACTCCGGTTGATAAAGTCTTCACCGTAGAAGGCGAGAATTGTGGCGAAAGTATCTTCGAATTGCAATGCGAAGCCACCGATGCCATGAAAGAAGACGGTAGCATCGGCAGCCAATTCTGCCAGGTACAGGGTGTGCGCGGAGCAGGCAACTGGGACTTAGGATGGGGTTGGCACATGGCCACCACCCTGATGGGCAAAGCTTACGAACCGGGCGATCCGCGTAAGAATGCTACACTGCTTTACTTCCGCCGTAGTGATGACGAGCCTATCACAGAGGAAAATACAAACACACCCTACGGTGAATCACCCGTATCTACGGCCATGGGCGCTTACTTCAACAAGAAAGCCTATACCGACCCGGCATTACGCCGCAAGTATACCCGCATGGGCTTTTGGGTAAATATCCGTCTGATCCGCTACCCGGACGTGCTGCTGATGGCCGCCGAATCTGCCAACGAAAAAGGTTTGATGGGCGAAGCAAGCGGTTATCTGGAGCAAGTACGTGCGCATGCCCGCGGCACACTGACCAATGTACTTCCCAAAGTAGAGTCTCTGGATCAGAATGTATTGCGTGAAGCTATCCGTCACGAACGCCGCGTAGAACTTGGATTAGAGCCCGACCGCTTCTATGACCTCGTACGCTGGGGTATCGCACAAGAAGTGCTTCAGGCTGCCGGAAAGAACTACCAGCCTAAAAATGCACTGTTGCCATTGCCGCAAACAGAGATAGACAAATCGAATGGTGTATTGGTACAGAATCCGGACTATTAAACAACTCAAGTTACGCAAGCATCAACAAGCCGTGCAACCGCAGAGTTTATCAGAAAAGCCTGCGGAGGCTAAGAAGCTAAGCTGCAAGATTCTTTTCTTTCCACCATGAGAAACTTTTCTTTCTACCGTGGAGAAAGTTTCTTTCCATCATGGTGGAAAGAAAAGTTCCTCATGATGGAAAGAATAAACAGATGCCACTTCCCGGCTTAGCAATAGGTAAGAAAATCCTTAAATGCCGCGGTCGGATTGCTTACGGCAAGCCATACTCATTTTATTATCTTAAAACATAGAAATATATGAAAGCAATATTCAAAAAAGCAAGCCTGTTGCTGATGGGTGCCCTGATGGGCATAGCATCTGCACAGGCGCAAAAGTCTCCACAAGACATGGATCGCTTCATCGACGCACTGATGAAGAAGATGACCGTGGAAGAGAAAATCGGACAATTGAACCTACCCGTCACGGGAGACATCACCACGGGACAGGCCAAGAGCAGCGACGTAGCCACAAAGATTGAAAAAGGATTGGTGGGCGGACTCTTCAACCTGAAAGGGGTAGACCGTATTCTTGAAGTGCAAAAGCTGGCAGTAGAGAAATCACGCCTCGGCATTCCCCTGCTGTTCGGCATGGATGTGATACACGGGTACGAAACCATCTTCCCTATTCCATTGGGATTGTCCTGTACCTGGGATATGGCAGATATTGAAAAATCCGCCCGTATTGCAGCCATCGAAGCAAGTGCCGACGGCATTTCCTGGACATTCAGTCCGATGGTAGACATCAGTCGCGACCCACGTTGGGGACGTGTCAGTGAAGGCTCGGGAGAAGATCCGTTCCTGGGTGGAGCTATCGCACAGGCAATGGTATACGGATACCAGGGTGCCAATCTGCAAGACCAGTTGCACCGCAACGATGAAATCATGGCTTGCGTAAAGCACTTTGCACTGTATGGAGCCGGAGAAGCCGGACGCGACTATAACACAGTAGATATGAGCCGCAACCGGATGTTCAATGAGTTTATGTACCCGTATGAGGCTGCCGTAGAGGCCGGAGTGGGTAGTGTAATGGCGTCATTCAATGAAATAGACGGTATTCCCGCCACCGGAAACAAGTGGCTGCTGAGTGATTTGCTGCGTGGTCAGTGGGGCTTCGAAGGGTTTGTGGTAACGGACTTCACAGGCATTTCAGAGATGATAGAGCATGGTGTCGGCGACTTGCAGACCGTCAGTGCACTCGCTCTTAATGCAGGGGTGGACATGGATATGGTAAGTGAAGGCTTCGTCGGTACACTGATGAAATCCATTAAAGAAGGAAAAGTAAGAATGGGCACGTTGAATACAGCCTGTCGCCGGATATTGGAAGCGAAATACAAGCTGGGACTGTTCGATAATCCTTATAAATACTGCGACGTGAACCGTCCGAAACGGGATATCTTCACAAAAGAGCATCGTGACGCCGCCCGCAAGATTGCCGGCGAAAGTTTTGTTCTTCTGAAGAATACCCCCGCCACCGCACAGCCACTCGTAGCTCATAACTCGTCAACCGTAGCTGCTTCACCCGTGCTTCCGTTGAAGAAGCAAGGTACAGCTGCCGTCATCGGCCCTCTCGGAAATACCCGCAGCAACATGCCGGGCACCTGGAGCGTAGCCGCACGCCTCAACGATTATCCTTCTTTATACGAAGGCTTGAAAGAAATGATGGCAGGCAAAGTTAACATCACCTATGCCAAAGGTAGTAACCTCATCGGCGATGCAGCTTACGAAGAACGTGCCACCATGTTCGGCCGTTCATTGAACCGCGACAATCGCACGGACCAGGAGTTACTGGACGAGGCACTGAAAGTTGCAGCCGGTGCCGATGTTATCGTAGCTGCTCTGGGAGAGTCTTCTGAAATGAGCGGTGAAAGTTCAAGCCGCACCGAACTCGGCTTGCCCGATGTACAGCATACTTTATTGGAAGCCTTACTGAAAACAGGCAAACCCGTAGTACTAACCCTCTTTACCGGTCGGCCGTTGACGCTGAACTGGGAACAGGAGCATGTACCTGCCATCCTGAACGTATGGTTCGGAGGCAGTGAAGCGGCTTATGCCATTGGCGATGTTCTGTTCGGTGACGTCAATCCGAGTGGAAAACTAACCATGACTTTCCCGAAGAATGTAGGCCAGATACCTTTGTTCTACAATCATAAGAATACCGGTCGGCCACTGGCGGCAGGCAAATGGTTCGAAAAGTTCCGTTCAAATTATCTGGATGTGGATAACGAACCGCTGTATCCCTTCGGCTATGGATTGTCATATACCACTTTCCAGTACAGTGACATTGCATTGAGCACACCGACATTGGGAAAAGATGGTTCCGTTACAGCCGTAGTCACCGTCACCAATACAGGCAAACATGACGGTGCGGAAGTAGTTCAACTCTATATCCGCGACCTCGTAGGAAGCATCACCCGCCCTGTACGCGAGTTGAAAGGTTTCAATAAAATCTTCCTTCGCGCTGGAGAAAGCAAAACAGTATCATTCACTATCACGCGTGATCTGCTTCGCTTCTATGATTACGACCTGAACCACGTAGCCGAACCAGGTGACTTTGATATCATGATCGGTGGAAACAGCCAGGCTGTGAAGACGGCGAAGTTGACGCTGAGCAAGTGACAAGCTACGAGCTACAAGTGCCTTTCGGACTACACAGCGCAGCCACTTGTAGCTTGTAGCTCGTAGCTTATTTATCATCCCTAACCCCTTATTAATTATGAAACAATTAACAACCTACCTTCCCCTCCTCTTATTGCTTCTCCTCGGAGCCTGCAAGAATGCCAAGACCGGAAGTGCCGCCCAACTTACCGATGATGCCCTCATGGACACCGTTCAACGGCGAACCTTCAATTACTTCTGGGAAGGCGCGGAGCCTAACAGCGGTCTTGCCCCCGAGCGTATCCACATGGATGGTATCTACCCCGAAAAAGACCAAAACGTCATTACTTCCGGCGGTAGCGGCTTTGGCATTATGGCGATACTTTCAGGTATCGACCGCAACTACATCACTCGTGAAGAAGGTCTGGCACGTATGGAAAAGATAGTCTCTTTCCTTGAAAAAGCCGACCGCTTCCACGGTGCCTATCCTCACTGGTGGTATGGAGATACCGGCAAGGTAAAGCCTTTCGGACAGAAAGACAACGGTGGCGACCTCGTAGAAACAGCTTTCCTTATACAAGGATTGCTTGCCGTACACCAATATTACGTCAACGGTTCTCCCCAAGAACAGGCACTTGCCAAACGCATCGATACCCTTTGGCGTGATGTCGACTGGAATTTCTATCGCCAGGGCGATCAGAATGTACTCTACTGGCATTGGAGTCCCGAATACGGCTGGGCAATGGACTTCCCCGTACATGGTTACAACGAATGTCTCATCATGTACCTGCTTGCCGCTGCCTCACCCACGCACGGCGTTCCCGCCTCCGTCTATCATGAGGGATGGGCACAGAACGGCGCCATCGTCGCCCCCCACAAAGTAGAAGATATCGAACTTCATCTGCGCTATCAGGGTTGTGAAGCAGGTCCCCTCTTCTGGGCACATTATTCCTTCCTCGGATTAGATCCGACTCATCTAAAAGATGAATACTGCGCCAGCTATTTCGATGAAATGCGTAATCTGACTCTCGTGAACCGTGCTTATTGCATCCGAAATCCGAAGCACTACAAAGGTTTCGGTCCGGACTGTTGGGGACTGACTGCCAGCTACTCCGTCAACGGATATGCCGCCCACATGCCGAACGAGCGGGATGACCAGGGAGTCATCTCTCCTACCGCCGCTCTTTCGTCCATCGTCTATACCCCGGACTATTCGCTCGCTGTGATGCGCCATCTCTATGATATGGGCGATAAGCTATTCGGTCCTTATGGTTTCTACGATGCTTTCTCCGAAACAGAGAACTGGTATCCCAAACGATATCTTGCCATCGATCAGGGACCTATTGCCGTCATGATAGAGAACTACCGTACTGGTCTGCTATGGAAACTATTTATGAGCCATCCGGATGTACAAAACGGATTGCGGAAACTGGGATTCTCAACAGATAAATAAATAAGAAAAGCCGGAAGCAGTACACAAACCTGTTCCCGGCTTTTACTTTTCCTCAAGGTCACTCACACCGTCCTTATTCTTTATCCATCTAATAAACAATGCATTAAATTGATTTGAGTAGTAAATGAGTAGTCCCCAATTTGTTAAAAATCAGGGATATGTATTGGTGGTGAATATCTTTTTTGCAGTTCGCACATCGAAATTTCTACATTTGCGATGAAGTTTAATTCGAGCACTGCGCAGAGCTAAGAAGAAAACAAAAAGAGTTATCCACCTAAAAAAATTTAATGCGATGAAGAGTAAAACACATCTTCTGAAAAAAGCCTTATGGCTAAAGAATCTATTCTTGACGGCGTGCCTCATATTGGTAGCAATGCCCGTACTCTCCCAGACAAGAACAGTAACAGGTACCGTAACCGACACATCGGGTGACGCACTGATTGGTGTATCCATCCTCGTGCAAGGTACCAGCAACGGTGTAGTTACCGATTTAGACGGTAAATATACATTAACGAACGTTCCGGAAAACGGAACACTCACTTTTAGTTATATAGGTATGTTGCCACAAGATATAAAAGTGAACGGACGTTCGGCTATCAATGTGACATTGAAAGAGGACTCACAGCAATTGGAAGAAATTATCGTAATAGGTTATGGTGCTGCAAAGGCCAAAGACTTGACGGCTCCCATTACCGTAGTAAAAGGTGAGGCCCTGACTGCCGTACCTTCTACTACCCCTATGGCAGCCCTCCAAGGAAAAGTTCCCGGTGTCAATATCGTAAATAATGGTGCCCCGGGTGAAGGTCCTACCGTACAGATCCGTGGTATCGGTTCATTCTCCAACAGTAAGCCGTTGTTCGTTGTAGACGGCATGTTCTACGACAACATCAACTTCCTGAACAATGCGGATATTCAGGAAATGTCTATCCTGAAAGATGCTTCGGCCGCCGCTATCTATGGTGTACGTGCTGCAAACGGTGTAGTTCTCATCACCACCAAAAAAGGTTCGCGCAACCAGAAAGCGAAGATCACTTATGACGGTTATGTAGGTATCCAGAAAGCATCCAATGTGCTCGAACTCTGTAATGCACACGAATATGCAACCATGCTTCTCGAAGGTAACTTCGACTCCTATAAGACCCACTTCATACAGTCCATCGACAAATACGGCGGTAGCTATGATGACCCCGACTTCCATAATTGGACCTTTGGAGCAGACAATGACTGGTACGACCAGCTTCTGCGCACTGCCGCTATCACAAACCACAGTTTAAACATTAACGGTGGTTCCGAAAAAGCGGTGTATGCTGTCGGCGTAAGCTATTTGTATCAAGACGGCATTATGGATGTTGACAACAACTACAAACGTCTGAACTTCCGTGGATCTGTCGATTATGATGCTACGAATTGGCTGAAAGTAGGTTTTAACGGTGTGTTCAGTAACTCCACCCAGCAAGTGCCCAACAATCAGGCATGGCAGAAAGCGTTCAACTGTCCTCCCATCGTAGCTCTTTATGATGATAAGTACAATGAAAAGTCCTTCCCTGACAAATTTGGTTCTCCGGATGCAATCGGTTATACATCAAACTTCTATAATCCTATCGCAACTGCCAAGTATTTCGATTCAAGCAAAGAAAACTATCAGGTATTGAGCAACTTCTACGCTCAGATTGATTTTATTCCCAGCAAATTGAATTTCAAGACAAACTATTCCTATAGTTTCCTCTCTACCCAAGGTCGTGAGTTTACTCCGAAATACTACGTAAGCAGCTGGCAACAATCAGCCACCACTCAGCTTACAAAGAACGAAAACAAGTATTACAACTATATCTGGGATAATACCCTGACTTATAATGACCAATGGGGCAAACACAGATTTGGCGCCATGGCAGGTTACTCCATGCGTCAGGAACAATGGCGTATGTTCGAAGGTAAAGCAAGCAACGTTCCCGATGGAGCAGACGAATACTGGTACATCAAGAACGGTGATGCAGCAGGTGCTACCGTAAAAGACGACGGTTACTGCTATAGAGGTGTTTCTTACTTCGCCCGTCTGAACTACAACTATGATGACAAATATCTGTTGATGTTCACAATGCGTGCTGATGGTTCCAGCAAATATCAGGAACATTGGGGTTACTTCCCTTCAGTAGGTGCAGCCTGGGTTCTGTCCGAAGAATCATTCTTGAAAGATCAGAAATGGATTGACTTCCTGAAACTGCGTGCAAGCTGGGGTAAGCTGGGTAACGACCAAGTAGCAGCAAGCGATGGTTTCGCTTCTATCGCAACCGGTAACGCTGCATCCGGTGTATTTGGTAATTCTACCATTGCAGGTTATCAGAACAGTACATACTTCAGTTGGTTAAAGTGGGAAGTTGTTGAAGAATGGAATGCAGGCATCAACTTCATTACCCTCAACAACCGTCTGAATATCGACGTTGACTATTATCACCGTATGACTAATAATGCTGTAATCGCTCCGCTGCTCCCATTCAGCACCACCACCCTTGCCGGAAACTATGGTAAGATTCTCAACTCCGGTATCGATGTAAGTGCCAACTGGAACGATAAAATCGGTAGAGACTTCTCATACAATATCGGTGTAAACATCTCTACTTTGAGAAACCGTGTGAAAGATCTGAACGGCAACAGCATCATCAGAGGTGGTAAGACCGTTAATATCGTAGGTAAAGAAATGAACTCATTCTATGGCTTCAAAATGATAGGCGTTTATCAGACAGAGGAAGAAATTGCCGCTGATCCTATTGCAATGGCCAACGGTTGTGTACCGGGTGACTTAAAGTATGCCGACCTCGATGGAAACAATGTCCTTGACGGAAACGACCGTACTACATTAGGTTCTTATATTCCTAATTTTACTTACGGTATCAACCTCGGCCTTAACTACAAGAACCTCGACTTCCAGCTGACTACCTACGGACAGGCCGGTGCCCAGATGTTCAACCGTAAACGTGCGCTTCGTTATTCTTCACAAAATTACAACTTCGACCGCGCCCAATATGAAAAACGCTGGACAGGCCCGGGTTCCACAAACTCCAATCCGTCGGCTGCCGCCCTGCTGAAACCTTGGAACGTAAGCGACCAAAAGTATAGCTCTTACTTTGTAGAAAGTGCCGACTACTTCCGTATTCAGAATATTACGCTTGGTTATACATTCCGTAACCTCAAGTTTGGTAACTATACCATGCCGGGCTTACGCCTGAGTCTGACTGCCGACCGTCCGTTCACAACTTTCAAGGCCAACGCATTCACTCCTGAATTGTCCGACAGCCAAGGTTGGGATACCGAAGTATATCCTTTGACATCGACTTACACCTTAGGTTTGAAAATTGATTTCTAAGAAATAACCCATTAATAATTTAGAACTAATGAAAACATTAATAAGACCTTTTATATATATAATGTCCGCCTTGATGGTATTATCGTTCGCATCCTGTAATGATTTTCTGGACAAAGAGCCTGAAGGAAAGGTGCCGGAAGAGAAGGTGGATTATACTAATATCAGCAATATGTACCAGCCGGTATCAGGCGTATATGCAAAGATTCGCACCAGCGGTTTGCACTGGGTGATCTGGGAAATTACTACGATTCGCGACCAGGACGTATTCAGCGGTCAGTGGAATGGCAGCGACTATTACAACCTGAGCGAATATAAGTATAATGATTCTTTCTGGGGCTTCAACGAATTGTGGATGCAATATTACAATATTATCAAAACTGCCAATGCAGCTATTGAATCGTTAGACCTGTACGCTGAGAATATCACCAACGACAGCGACATGAAAAACTATAAGGCATATCGTGGTGAAGTGATGTTTATGCGCGCTTATGCTTACTATCGTCTGGTGCAGGCGTTTGGTCCGGTTACCATCCTCCGCGACAATAATCAGGTTGATTTGAGCCGCTCCACTGCCAATGCAGTAAACAAATATGCATTGGAAGATTTGCAGTACGGCATTGATAATATGCCGCGTATCCGTCCGAACCAAAGTGAGCACAAAGGAGCCGTTACAGCATTTTCTGCCGAAATGCTAGCGGCCAAGTTTCACCTGAACATGGGTAACTATGCAAAGGTAGAAGAACTGACAGACGATATCATCGAGCATGGTAATTTCTCACTCTACCCCGACTTCTACCAGTTATGGAAGATTCCCGGAAAGCTCTGTGACGAGTCTATGTTCGAATGTCAGATGACTGACTTCGGCAATGGTTCCGGTGATCTGATTGACGGTGACCAATGGTTTGTTTGTCAAGGCCCCAACAACTCCGGCAGTGACATCAGCGGTTGGGGAGACTGCGGCATCCTGAAATCTTTCCGTGACTGGGCTTACGAACGCGGAGAAACAATACGTGCCACCACTTCCTTCCTGCTGGCAGGAGAAACAACACCGGACGGTGACTATATTCAGCCACAGATAGATCCGAAAAAGACCGACTGCTGGAACGGTAAGGCATACACCCCGCTGAACCAATTGACACCGGGACGTACGAAATACGGTACAAACAACAATGCGCGTATTTTCCGCTATGCTGATGTCCTCTTGATGAATGCCGAGGCTAAAATCAAAAATGGCAAGAATGGTGACGCTCCGTTCAATGAAGTAAGAAGACGTGCCAAGATGCCGGAACTTACCAATGTAACTTTCCAGCAAGTTATTGACGAACGCCGTATGGAACTGATGTGCGAATGGGGCGAACGTTATAACGACCTTGTACGCACCGGTCTGGCAAAAACAGAATTGAAAGGCTGGTCTGAGGATAAGGCACTTTTGCCGCTTCCTTTCAATCAGTACACTCAGATTCCCGATTTGCTGAAAGACCCGAAGGATGAGTAACCTTATGAATTAATTTAGTTTTCGCAAGTTAATGATAACAACATACAGATTGCACCGGATTATCATTAACTTGCGAAACTTAAATAAATGCCCAAACAAAACATATCATGAAGAAAGTTTTCAGAAAAACAAGCTTATTGCTGGCTACTGCCCTGATGGGTGTTACCGGTATGCAGGCACAAAAAGCTCCGCAGGACATGGATCGCTTCATCGACGCACTGATGAAGAAGATGACTGTAGAAGAGAAAATCGGTCAGCTAAACCTGCCCGTTTCCGGTGAAATCGTGACCGGACAAGCACAGAACAGCGATGTAGCCAAAAAGATTGAGCAAGGATGGGTAGGCGGACTTCTCAATCTGAAAGGAGTGGAGAAAATCCGCGATGTACAGAAACTTGCCATAGAGAAATCACGCCTGGGTATCCCCTTGATATTCGGTATGGATGTGGTGCATGGCTACGAAACAATCTTCCCTATTCCATTGGGGCTCTCTTGCTCATGGGATATGGACGCTATCAGAAAGTCCGCCCGCATTGCTGCTACCGAAGCCAGTGCCGATGGCATCTCATGGACATTCAGCCCGATGGTAGATATCAGCCGTGATCCGCGCTGGGGACGTGTCAGCGAGGGTAACGGTGAAGACCCGTTTCTGGGAGGTGCCATCGCTAAAGCAATGGTGTCGGGGTATCAGGGAGTGGACCTCAACAATCAGTTGAAACGAAACGATGAGATCATGGCATGCGTAAAGCATTTCGCTCTGTACGGAGCCGGAGAAGCCGGACGCGATTACAACACTGTGGATATGAGCCGCAACCGCATGTTCAACGAATACCTATACCCTTACCAGGCTGCTGTAGAGGCTGGTGTAGGTAGCGTTATGGCTTCTTTCAATGAAATAGACGGTGTGCCCGCCACAGCCAACAAGTGGTTGATGACCGACGTACTGCGCAAACAATGGGGGTTCGACGGTTTTGTAGTGACGGACTTCACGGGAATTTCTGAAATGGTTGCGCATGGTATCGGTGACTTACAGACAGTTTCGGCACGTGCGCTCAATGCAGGCGTAGATATGGACATGGTGAGCGAAGGCTTCATTGGTACCATTAAAAAGTCTATAGCCGAAGGAAAGGTTGACATGAAAACACTGGACAAGGCTTGTCGCCGTATCCTTGAGGCCAAGTATAAGCTGGGATTGTTTGATAACCCTTACAAATATTGTGACCTGAAGCGCCCGAAACGGGATATCTTCACCAAAGAACACCGTGATGTTGCCCGCAAGATAGCAAGTGAAAGCTTTGTACTTTTAAAGAATCAACCGGTAAAAACCGGTCAGGCTCCTGTATTGCCATTGGCAAAGAAAGGTACGGTTGCCGTTATAGGTCCATTGGCAAATACCCGCAGCAACATGCCGGGAACATGGAGTGTAGCTGCACGCCTCAACGATTATCCTTCTGTATATGAAGGGTTGAAAGAGATGATGGCAGGTAAGGTGAACATCACTTATGCCAAGGGCAGCAACCTCAGTAGTGACGCCGCTTACGAAGAACGCGCCACCATGTTTGGACGTTCGCTGAACCGTGACAACCGCACAGACAAGGAAATGCTGGAAGAAGCGTTGAAGGTAGCGGCAAATGCAGATGTCATCGTTGCCGCTTTAGGTGAATCTTCTGAAATGAGCGGAGAAAGTTCAAGCCGGACAGATCTGAATATTCCCGATGTACAACGCACATTACTGGAAGCATTGTTGAAGACCGGAAAACCGGTTGTATTGACCCTCTTCACTGGCCGTCCATTGACACTGACCTGGGAACAGGAAAATGTACCCGCTATCCTGAATGTATGGTTCGGCGGAAGCGAGGCTGCCTATGCTATCGGCGATGTACTGTTCGGTGACGTAAATCCAAGTGGCAAACTGACCATGACATTCCCGAAGAATGTAGGGCAGATCCCTTTATTCTATAATCATAAGAACACCGGCCGCCCTTTGAAAGAAGGGAAATGGTTCGAGAAGTTCCGCAGCAACTATCTGGATGTTGACAATGATCCGCTGTATCCGTTCGGTTACGGTTTGTCATACACCACATTCCAATACGGAGACATTACTTTAAGCGCTCCTGCAATGAATCAGGACGGTTCTGTAACCGCTGTAGTAACAGTGACCAATACCGGTAAGCGGGATGGTGCGGAAGTGGTACAACTATATATCCGCGACTTGGTGGGAAGCATTACCCGCCCGGTGAAAGAGTTGAAAGGCTTCGAAAAAATCTTCCTCAAAGCTGGTGAGAGTAAGACGGTCTCTTTCAGAATTACCCCGGAATTGTTGCACTTCTACGACTATGATCTCAACTATGTAGCGGAACCGGGAGACTTTGAGGTAATGATTGGCGGTAACAGCCAGCATGTAAAGACAGCCCGTTTGAGCTTAAAGTGATAATTCAGAATAAAAACAAAGGAAACATGAAACACATAGCTTTACTGACCTGCGTGTGTGGCCTGATGCTTCTTGGCAGTTGCAAAAACCAGTCTGCACAGAATGAACAGCCACTGGAGGTGATGACCTTTAATGTTCGCCTGGATGCTCCTTCGGACAGTGCCAATAACTGGAAATATCGCAAAGATAACGTCTGCCAAATGATTACCTACTATCAGCCCGACCTGCTGGGTATGCAGGAAGTACGTCACAATCAAATGAAAGACCTGAAACAAGGTCTTCCCCAATACACCGCTTTAGGCGTAGGGCGTGACGATGGCAAGGAAGCAGGCGAATATTGCCCGATATTCTTCAACAGCCACCGGTTCACACTGGTGGAATACGGCAATTTCTCTCTCAGTGAACAGCCCGAAACCATCGGTATCAAAGGTTGGGATGCCTCCTACAACCGTATCACGACCTGGGCCATACTGCAAGAAAAGAGTAACGGTAAAAAGCTGGTATTCTTCAACACCCATCTGGACAACGACGGAGAGACAGCCCGTAAAGAAGGCGTACAACTCATTCTGGACAAGATTAAAGAGATTGCCCCGCACATGCCGGCCATCATCACCGGCGACTTCAATTGTACTCCCGATGAGATACCTCTGCAGACTCTCGAAAAAGGAGGAATGGAAAATGCGTCGAAGGTGGCAGCCGTTACGTACGGTCCATCCTGGTCTTTCCATGATTTCGGTCGGCTACCACTGGAAGAACGAGTCTTGCTGGACTATGTGTTCGTGAGCGGCGGCATGAAAACGAACCGTTATCGTGTCATTCAGGACAGGCCGGAGAATGGCTTCCTTTCTGATCACGATCCTGTACTTGTTGATGTAATCCTTCAATAGAAATAGGTATGAAGACACAATATAGCTTATTATTGCTCCTGTTGTTGCTGGGCTTTACACAATGTAAAAGCCCGGCAGCAAAACCGGACCGGATAAGCGACGAAGCCCTGATGGACACCCTGCAACGCCGTACCTTCAATTACTTTTGGGAAGGAGCCGAACCTAATAGCGGACTGGCATGCGAACGTATCCATATAGATGGTATCTATCCCGAAGATGACCAGAATGTAGTGACCACCGGTGGCAGTGGCTTCGGAATCATGGCTGTGCTGGCAGGCATCGACCGCGGTTACGTCACCCGTGCAGAAGGACTGGCACGCATGGAGCGCATCGTCTCTTTTCTTGAAACAGCCGACCGTTTCCACGGTGCCTACCCGCACTGGTGGTTCGGAGATACCGGACGGGTAAAACCTTTCGGGCAGAAAGACAATGGCGGTGACCTCGTGGAAACCGCTTTCCTGATGCAGGGTCTGCTTGCCGTACACCAATATTACATCAACGGCTCCCCCGCAGAACAAGCCCTTGCCGGGCGCATTGACACACTGTGGCGTGAAGTTGACTGGGATTTCTATCGCCGGAACGATCAGAATGTACTCTATTGGCATTGGAGTCCCGAATACGGCTGGGAAATGAATTTCCCCGTACACGGTTACAACGAGTGTCTCATTATGTATATTCTTGCCGCTGCCTCCCCCACGCACAGCATTCCCGCAGCTGTCTATCATGAAGGTTGGGCAGAGAAAGGCGCCATTGTCGATCCCCACAAGGTAGAAGATATCGAACTTCACCTGCGCTATCAAGGTTGTGATGCCGGTCCCCTCTTTTGGGCACACTATTCTTTCCTCGGACTGGACCCGACAAATTTATCCGATAAGTATTGTCCCGATTATTTCAATGAAATGCGCGATCTTACTCTGATCAACCGCGCCTATTGCATCCGCAACCCGAAGCAGTGGAAAGGTTTTGGTCCTGATTGTTGGGGACTGACCGCCAGTTACTCTGTCAACGGCTACTATGCCCATGCTCCGAACGAGTCGGCAGATCACGGAGTCATCTCTCCCACTGCCGCTCTTTCTTCCATTGTCTATACTCCGGAATACTCACTGGAAGTGATGCGCTATCTCTATGGAATGGGAGACAAGGTATTGGGACCTTATGGCTTCTATGACGCTTTCAGCGAAACGGAAGATTGGTATCCTAAACGCTATCTTGCCATCGACCAGGGGCCTATAGCTGTAATGATAGAAAATTACCGTACCGGTTTGCTGTGGAAACTATTCATGAGCCATCCCGATGTACAGACAGGGCTAAAGAAACTGGGATTTAGATAAGCCCACCACAGAGTTCAATCTATAAATAATGCGAATCAGTAGTTGAAATAGATTCATCAGGGGATAGATATGTATAGATAATAATAAAAAATCATTTACAACCATCTATACTCCGATACCATCGCTTTACAGATGAAATTTCTCCGGTTAAATAGGCGTTAACTCCTAAGCTTGGGAGCAACGCATTCCTAAGCTTGGGAGTAATGCACTCCTAAGCTTGGGAGTAACGCACTCCTAAGCTTGGGAGTTAACACCCCCCTAAAATGGGAGGTACTACCCCCTCTACAATACGCTGTAGCGTGGGTCAGTAAAATTCGGCTTGTTCAGTCACTGAAATCGGAAGATAGGGAAAAAGAAGAGAAATATAAAAAGACAGGCGTATAAAATTATCAACATTCAGCCTGTAGCCAATAAAAAAACTTAAAGAGATGGTATGATGAAAGTTTACTTTAAAAACCATCAATAATGAGCCTGATTCAACTGCTGATTCGTATAGTGAAACTCTGTGTTACTCTGTGGTGAATAAAGAAAATCCCCTATATTTTTACTCTAACCTTAAATTAATTATCTTTGCCCCGAAGAATAACAATAAGGTCATGACCTTTTCTAATCTTTATTCAACCTATTATGGACATCCGAAAAAACATTATCATAACCTGTGTGTCCCTTTTTGTATGCGCCACCATACTCGCCAACCAGAAAC
Organism: Bacteroides sp. MSB163; assembly: GCF_036416795.1. Taxonomy (NCBI): domain Bacteria; kingdom Pseudomonadati; phylum Bacteroidota; class Bacteroidia; order Bacteroidales; family Bacteroidaceae; genus Bacteroides; species Bacteroides maternus. The sequence goes on from NZ_CP143867.1 coordinate 885,164, forward strand.
CTTATGTCACCAACCTCTCACGTGACAAATACCACGCTGCCAATAAGAACTGGTCTATCGGGCAAGATGAGAAAGGCATCATGTACTTCGGCAACAGCATCGGCCTGCTGGCATCCGACGGCATGGAATGGAAACTCTTTCAAACACCTGATGCCAGTCTCGTACGCGCCATAGCCGTAGAATCCCACCACACCATTTACAGTGGTGGTTCCGAAGACCTGGGACGCTGGGATCGAGACCAATCGGGAGAACTGAAATACACTTCACTAAAAGGATTAATCAATGGAGATAACCCACTCGACAATCAAAGTTTTTGGCGTATCTGGATTGAAGGCGACAAAGTGTATTTCCAGTCTTTCAGTCATATCTACGTATACGATCACCACACCATCACCCCCATTGATGGGCCAAACGCCTTTTTACTTCTTCTGAAGGTACGTAATGAATACTGGGTACAAGAAATGTACGGTGCACTTTATCAGTTGCATAACGGCATACTCAACAAAATCCCCGGGAGCGAATTCCTGAACGGTACCACTACTCGTGTCATCTTACCCTACGATACCGACCGTTATCTGGTAGGCACCTCCACCGGTGCAATCTATATCTACGATCAAAAGAACTTTATCCCTTGGAACCTCTCCCTCTCGCGGCAATTGAGAGGGCAGGAACTGAACTGCGCCATCTATTCCGCCAAACGGAACACCTATTATCTGGGCACACAGCTCAGTGGCATATATGAAGTAGATACCCATGGAAATATCCTCAATCACTTCTCCACTGCTAACATTCTTCAGAATAACACTGTTCTATCCCTTTACGAAGATAATCAAAATAACATCTGGGTAGCCCTTGACCGTGGGCTCGCTTACATCCGGTATACCGATGGGCTAAGTTACTACCGTTCCACAGACGGTAGCTTCGGCGGCATATACGATGCTACTATCTGGCACGACAATCTGCTCATCGGAACGAATCAGGGAATTTACTACACCCGCCATGACAAACTCAATGATCTGGATATGTTTTCTTCCCTCAAATTGATAGAGGGCACTCAGGGGCAGGTATGGTCCTTCCGTAAAATAGACGGACGGTTATTTTGCGCACATACTAACGGACTGCTGGAAATTTTTCCCGATCTTCATATCCGTCACCCGTATCGAGTCAATACAGGAGTCTTCCGCACCCTGGAGGCAACCATCAATGGAAAACAAATACAGATTATCATTACCTACGATGAACTCCTGATATTAAACAGAACTACCGGAGAGCTAAATTCCATGCGCCAGATCTCCGACCCGATATATAATGCCGAAGTAGATCATTTAGGAAACATCTGGCTGGAAACCAGCAGTCGCGGTGTCTACAAATGCCGTCTGAATGACGAACAGAGCGCCTTCCGATACTATACGTATTACGGTCATGAGAAGGACAGCTCACTTCCTGCCCGCCTGCAATTATTCAAATCGGGCGGACGCATCCTATTCTTAGGCAATGATCAATTTTATATCTATGATGAGGTCAACGACAACTTGCAACTTGAGCAGCATCTGAACCGGTGTTTCGAAACGATACACGATCTGAAACGTATCGTGCCCATCGACAGTGAAGAAAGCTGGGCCATCACCGGCTCATCTGTCTACCGTTTCTTCTACGACGGATACATTGCCCGCATCCGCGAAGCATATAAGGTGGAAGCTGACAATCTTTCACTCATCACCGCTTATGAGAATATTTCCGTTCTCAATGACTCCCTCTCACTTATTTGCCTGGATGCAGGTTTTATCCTTCATGACTCTCATCGCAGCAAACGGCAAACTGTGGAACTTTCCGCCCCTAACCTGGAATTCATTCATGCCGGAAAAGAACTGAATGCAGGTTTCATGGACCTCAACAAAACCGTTCATATCCCCCATAAAGACAATACGGTAACTGTCGGCTTCTCTGTCAATGCTGCCTTTGCCGGAAATCTTTTCGTTCAATACCAACTGGAAGAAATGGACAGTACCTGGAGTGCCCCAAAGCGACTGAACAGCATTTCCTACGCCCGCTTGCCGCAAGGCAAATACACACTTCGCCTGCGTACCACGGACGGACTGAACAATTACTCACCGGATACTCTTCTGGAATTCGACGTACTTCCTCCCTGGTACAATACTGTCTGGTGGTATCTTACCTGTTGCTTACTCATTATCACCGCTCTGTTCGGCACCTTCTACCTGATGAAACGACGTCTGCAAACCAAACACTTGCGTAGAATGAAATCTCAGGAAGCTACACGCCTGCGCTTGATGAACGAGCAACTGCAAAATGAAATCGAGGAAAAAGATGCCGAGATCTTTACCCAGACCTCTTTCATCATCCACAAGAACGAACTCATCCTGAAACTGAAAGAGATGATAGATGAGATTTGTTCCCGTAATACGCAGAAAGCCTTATTACCTCTTTATCAGAAAATAAATACGTTGCTTGCCAATAACCTCGATACGGAAGATGACTGGAAAATGTTCCTTATCAAGTTCGAACAGAAGCACCGCAACTTCTTCAAACGGTTGAAAGAGGCGCATCCGCAGCTAACCAACAATGACTTGCGCCTCTGTGCCTGCCTCAAGCTGAATATGGAAACTAAGGATATTGCCTCATTAATGAACCTTTCGGTTCGTGCAGTAGAGAATAACCGATACCGATTGCGAAAGAAGCTTGACCTGAAACCTACACAGAACCTGAATGAGTACTTTTTGAATATAGATTAATAAAAACGAAATCTATTCCTCTAATCATGTAACACCATGAAAAGTATCTGTAACATCCTACTAACCGGTTAAAAAAAACATCGTCTATCTTTGCCAACAGATGTAAACCTCTTAAAAAGATAGAAACATGAAAAACTGGAAAACACGTTTATGGGTACTGATTGTTCTGCTGAACATGGGTATGGGCATTTCCACATTTGCACAGAAAATCCCCTTAGTCTACACTGTGGAAAATACGGGAATAAAGAATCCTGTACCCGTGTTGCCGGGTATCGATGAACTGCCGGTGGTAAAAACACTGACCGATCCCTTCCAATGGTCCGATGGCAGTGGCCGTTCAACCAACTTCAAGGACTGGAGCCGACGGCGTGCAGAGATAGCCCGTGAAATAGAACACTACGAAATCGGCGAGAAACCCGTAGTGTCGAAAAAAGACATTACTGCGGATATCGTGGATGATACCCTTAGAGTAAATGTAACAGTGAACGGACAAACGCTCACCCTGAAAGCAAAGATTACTTATCCGGCAGGTAAAGGCCCTTTCCCAGCTATCATTGGAATAGGCAGAGGTACGGGTAGTCTTCCCCCCGCCATCTTCACGAGCCGCAATATAGCACAAATCGCATTCAACTTCACACAAGTCATGTCGCACACACAAAAGCGCGGCAACGAGCCTATCAACAAACTTTATCCTGACCGTATGGACATGGGAGCCTATTGCGCCTGGTCCTGGGGAGTGAGCCGTATCATTGACGGATTGGAAATCGTAGGTAAAAAGAGCAAGATAGATACCAAACGACTGGCCATATCCGGTTGTTCCTTCGCCGGGAAAATGGCTCTTTTTGCCGGAGCATTCGATGAGCGTATTGCACTGACCATTGCTCAGGAACCGGGTGGTGGCGGTGCGGCAGCATGGCGTGTTTCCGAAACACTGGGTGAAGTGGAAACTTTGGGAAGGACCAGTCATGCCTGGTTTAAGGAAAGTATGTTCCAGTATAAAGAAGATAATGTATCGAAATTGCCGTATGACCACCACGAACTGTGTGCCATGATAGCACCGCGTGCACTGCTGGTACTCGGAAACCCGGACTATGTATGGCTGGCAGATGAATCGGGTTATGTCTCCTGCCGTGCTGCCCGTAAAGTATGGGAAACCTTCGGCATTGCCGACAGAATGGGCTTCTCCATCGTAGGCGGACATGGGCACTGCCAACTGCCCGAGAGTCAGTATCCTGAAGTAGAAGCATTTGTCGATAAGTTCCTGCTTGGAAAGAAAGACACGAATACAGAAGTAACCATTGCGCCACTTTACGAAAAGGTGGACTATGAGCGCTGGTTATTCCACTAAAACTCTTTATCTTTGGGGGTATAACACTTACTAATACCCCCAAAGAATCATGAAAAGAATTTTATTTGCTATCTGTGTGATAGCGTTGTCTCTCCTTTCCTACGGACAAGGCAGTAACGAACGAGCCTTCACTTTCGCATGGCTCAGTGATGTGCACCTCAATTCTTTCGCCTATGCCGAAGACGACCTGCGGCAATCCATTGAAGACATCAATGCCAATCCTGAAGTTGCTTTCACCATCCTCAGCGGCGATGTCACTGAATTCGGTGATACCAAGGAGTTTTATCTGCTGCAGGACATTCTGAAGAACTTCCGGAAACCCTACTTTCTCATCCCCGGCAACCATGATGTAAACTGGAGTGAAAACGGATGCACTATGTTCGACAAGATTTTCCAGGCCTCACATTTCTGTTACGACTGGCAGGAAGTACGTTTCATCGGCTGTGGCGCCGGACCAAGTCTGCGTATGGGACCACCTCACATTCCCCGCGAAGAAATTCTGTGGCTCGATTCTATCGTTCGCGCCACTCCGGCAGAACAACCCATTATTTTCATCAATCACTTCCCTATCGATCAGGATCTGAGTAACTGGTACGAAGTTGTCGACATCCTTAAAACGCGCAATATCCAGGCAATACTCGGCGGACACCTGCACGTGAACCGTGCTTATGATGCCGAAGGTATTCCCGCCGTAATCGGCCGTTCGTCCCTGCGCAGGAAAGATCCGATAGGCGGATATAATCTGGTCACACATCGCGGCAATACATTAGAATTCCACGAACGCATCATCAAAGCAGAAACCCGACCTGCATGGAATACGATTCATCTGGCATCTTTGCAGGAGAAGAAGGATACCACTTACTATCGTCCGGATTTCGCCATCAATGCTACTTATCCTTCGGTACGCGAAACCTGGAAATTGAAGGATGTGGCCGATATCGCTTCGCAGGGAAGCATAGACGGTAACCTGTACGTTTACACTAATACAGCCGGTGTTGTCCATGCCCTTAATGCCAAGAACGGCAAAACCCAGTGGACCTATACCACCGGAAACAAGATATTTTCAGCCCCATTTATCACCCCAAAACTTGTCATAGTCTCTTCCTGTGATGGTTCCATCTATGCCCTTGACAGGAAGCAGGGCACAGTGCGATGGAAATACAATACTGATTACCCCATTGTAGCGTGCCCTGTCGTAACCGAAGGTACAGTCTACATCGGCAGCAGCAACGGCAAATTCTACTCTTTAAAGCTGGCGGACGGAACACTGAACTGGACTTGTGATGGCTTGCAAGGCTACATTGAATCACGCCCGGCTGTGGATAAGGAGCGCATATATATAGGCACCTGGGGAGCGATGTTCTATGCCATCGACCGCAGGAGTGGGAAGAAAATATGGGAGTTCGACACCAAACGAGGCAGATATTTCTCACCGGGTGCCTGCTGGCCGGTAGTGCTGCCGTATACGCGGCAAGGAGAGACGAATGAGCAAGTCATAGTTCTCAGTTCCGACTATTTTGTCCGCTCATTCCATCCCGGGACGGGAGAAATCCTTTGGGCTTCCGATGAAGCGAAAGGACGCGAGTCCCTCGGCTTCTCACCGGATGGAAAAACAATGTATGTGAAAGGAATCAAGAACAACATCACCGCTGCAGATATATCTCACGGCACCTATACCAGTCTTTGGAATACATCAATGCCCTACGAAACTAACTTCATCCCCACCCGTATGGAAACAACCGAACAACTGGTGTTCATTCCTACTGAATTTGGTGTTCTCCATGCCGTGCGGACAGACGGAAGCGGCATTGCCTGGTCACATAAAATCTCCCATTCGGCAATAACTTCACTAAAGAATGCTGGAAAAGGGAAAATCATTGCCATGACAATGGATGGTACAGTGACTTGTCTGGAATATCCCTTATAGAAAACAATCATCCGCAGACCCCACGAATAACGCAGATTTCTTTAATCGTAAATCTGCGTTATCCGCGCCATCTGCGGATGAAAAATAATTCAGAAAAGTACGGGCAGATTATTCTCCACCGCCACCACCTTCACCACCACTACTCTTCACATCATCATTACTGATGGTACGTGCGGCTTTCTTGACACTGGCTCTCAATTCACCAATGCGATAGCTAACACTTACACCAAAACGCTGACGAGTATATTTATTCCAGCTATCCTGTATAAAGCCTACACCTTCTATACTTGAAGTCGGATGCTGATATTTCTTAAAGAAGTTACTAGCAAATGCCGACAAGGTCAGACGTTTCTTCAAGAATGATTTGTTTACACTCAATCCATAGTCAAAGAAACTGCTGCCTTTCCCCTGCAACATGATCCAAGGTGTCTGACCATAAATATTCAGACTGATGCGCCAATCATGAGGCAAAGACTGCTGAGCACCGCCATAAGCAAACAGATTCCAACCGTCATTCTTCAGTCCATTGGCACCTTCCAAATAAGTATAGTTACCATAAAGATTTGCATAGATACGTGTATTGGAAGTTGCATTCCAGTTGATATAACCGCTCAGGCTGGCATTCCTGCTCTTACCAATATTCTGATAGGTAGAATAAAGCACTTCCTTACCGGTAGGATTCTGCAGACCGAAAATTTCTGTATCCTTCACCTGTTCTGTCACTCGTTCAATACTGTTATTGGTAAAGCTATAACGCGCTGAAAGGTTGATGTTAAACTTCTGCGTGAAATTGCTGTAGCTCAAGTTAAATGAATGACTCTTCTCACTATCCAAATGAGAGTTACCCTGATTTATATTTGTCGGATTACTATCGTCCAGATAAGGATTTAAATACCAGATCCCCGGACGGTAAATACGCATATTATAACCAAAACGAAGATTAGACATATCTGTCAGCTTATAGCCAATACTTGCAGAAGGAACTAAATCATCAAAGTTCTTATCAAAGTTATCTCCCTTACCCAACAGATATTTCACCTCCTGCTTCGTATGCTCATAACGCACACCAAGTCTTCCGGAAATCTTCTTCACTTTCAGCCCATATCCAAGGTATGCAGCCAAAATGTCATTCTGGTGTTTATAATGCGAACTGTGATCATTGTCAAACTCATAATCAGCTTGAGTTGCTGACGCTTGTTCATAACGGTCATCTTCCGAAGAATTATCACGGAGAATATATTTCGCACCGGCTTCAAGAGTATGTATCTTGCCGATAGGCGTCGTATAATCAGCCTGGAAAGTATGTTCAGTAGTATTCTGGGATCCATCATTATGCTGATTTTTCATACGTTTCATAAAATCCTGCCAATCCGGAGCTACATCCTCCATATCATAATCATAAGTGGAGTATGAATCCGAACTTTCCGGTCTGGTATTGATTTTATAAGAGAAGGTCAACATACGATCTTTTACATGAAACATACGTTGGTAGTCAATGCCACCATCGATAGAATACCAGGAACTTTTGCTTCTATTGTTCGATACATATTGATACAGATCATCACCGGTACCGGGCATCGTTGCAAAAGTATTACTCAGTCCATTGCTGTTATTTCCGCCACCCCAAAGTCCGAACGACATGGTTATCAAACGCAAAGTATCAATCTCATAACTGGCTTCCATGCTGCCGGACTGAAAGTTACCATGTCCTTTGCTGTCACCACTATAATCCAAATCAGAAGAGCCATCGGTTATGTCGCCTACTGTACGGCGGGTACCACCGGAATAGCTGCGCGGACGATCATTGTAATTATAATTGTAACGGGCACTCACCGTCAGCTTACCGCTCTTAATCGTACCGAACAGACCGCCGCCGGCCCCCATGTTACTAACGTTTCCACTAAATGTAGCTGTATAACCTTCCAATCCGCTACCTACGGTAACAATATTCAGGATACCGCCCACACCCTCAGCGTCGTACTTAGGACCGGGATTAGTAATCACCTCGATATGTTTGATGGAATTGGCGGGCATACTTTTCAGCACTTCCGTCGGATTATTGCTCATCATATTGTTAGGTTTACCGTTCACATACACCTTAAAGCTACTGCTACCGTTCACCTTAATATTATCTTCGCCGTCTACAGTTACCAAAGGCACTTTGCGAAGCATTTCCAATACAGAGTTTGACTTTGAATCAGGATCATCCTGCACATTATATTCTATCTTGTCGATGTCTGCCTTTACCAGTGGTTTTTTGGGCTACTACCTCTACTTGACCAAGTTCATTGGAAGCATCTGTAATATACAGTGTTCCAAAATCGACAACCTTTTCTCCCGCCTTCACAGTGAAATCCTTCACAATAGTATTTCTACCAATAGAAGAAATAGTCATCACAAAATTACCCGTTCCGGGAACTTTCTCCTGAAATTTACCTTTCATGTCCGTTACCAGCATTTTCAATGCATGGGCAGGTGCTTCTTTTTTCACGATTTTGATTGTGGCATAAGGTTCTCCCTCTTGAGTCAAAGAATCCAGTAAGACTCCTTTAATCTGAAATGGAGGTGCCGCATTCTGTGCCGCTACCAATGAGGATATTACCAACATAATGAGCAGCAAAGGGCATTTAATTTTCATTTCTGTTTTTGTTTGTTTGATGAATATTTAGTTGACTGTTTTTGTATTAGACGTAACTTGTACCTATTTTGTCACAATGAAAGTGGCAAAAGTAGGCTGTTTTTCTTGAACTACGAGTTTTTCGGAGTTAAAAAAGCACAAAGAGAAAGGATTAAAGAGAACATTTGTAAACGTTCTCGCAGGACTTATAACAAATAGAAAAAAAGCAGCATGCAAACGTTAACCGCGATCACACATCCAAAACCACGCAGCACCCACCGGCGCAACGGACTCTTCCCGCCTGCAAAGAACAACGCATAGCACATATTCACGGCAATATTGCTCACGATAGCCTGCATACAACAAGCTGTCACCACCACAACGGCAATGCCCGAACCTTGCAGTAAGTTCAGAATAAATGGAGTGATATCACTCAACCCGGCAATGAACGACAAGACATTCAATCCACCCGTACCGGTATAAATCAAAGTATAATGTGTCACAATGGTGAATATCACAAACAGAACGGCAAAAATCAATGCAACTTTAAATTCCAACGGGTTACTGCTATCTTCTTCTTCAGCTTCTTCGCCCGTCACCGGAATCGGCTTACGCTTCCGATGCAGATACCAGGCCACGCCCGCCGTAACGAAGGACATAATAAGCAGGTATGGATAAATTTCCGCAAGAATCGCCTTACTGAATATACCTATTAGTATAAGGAAACGAAGAAACATCATACTCACGGCCAACAACATTGCTGCGGCATATTCCGGCGCCTCCTGCGCAGGTGCCTTGCGACTCTTACGTGCCAGAACAGAAATAGTTGCCGTACTGCTATACAAACCACCTATAATACCAGATACCAGAATACCGGACTCATGAAATACATATCGCCTCAACAGATAAGACAGATAAGAGATACCGGATACAACTACCGTAGCCAACCAAACGGTATAAGGAGTCAAATTAATGTCGGGTATCAGATTTTCATTCGGCAACATCGGTAAGATAATGCCACTGATAGCGAGGAACTTGGCAAGAGTAATCATCTCGTCATTCTTCATGCGCTGTGCGAGTTCTGTAAAAGTATGCTTCAATTCGGTAAAGAGCAATACCGTCACAACCACCATCACGTAAAACCAGGAGGGTTGTGTGGCTACAATAGGAGCAATACAATAAGTGATGAGTGCGATAATAATGGTAGTAACCCCGAATACATGGAACTGAGATTGTTTAACGTAATAGTTCAATCCCAACAGCAGTCCCAATATAGCGCCACCGCCCATAAACAAGCGGTAATCCACCGGATCAAGAATATAAAGCAGATACCCCAAAATACCTATAAAAGTGAACGTGCGGTCCGTACCGAACAACGTTGTCTCCCCTTCACGCTTCAAACTGATTTTCCGCTGTGAAAGTCCTATTAATAAAGAAAACAAAGTCACCAATACAAAGGTCACCAGTTCTCTAGGCAGGTATTCATAAAGTTTCTCCATTTCGTCCTCTGAATATACTTGATCAGCAACCATTTGCAAGGAGTTAACTTCCTGTCAACAAGAAGTTAACTCCCTGTTGACAAACTCTTAACTTCTTGTCGACAAGGTATTAAGGCCTTACCAAACAGTGTATGGATGCTTCATCAGTTGCGAGTTATAGTAACGGACGTCGCCTGTTACTTCCTGCCCTATGAAGTCCGGCTTTTCGAAAGCCTCGTCTTCCGAAGCCAATTCCACTTCAGCAACTACCAAACCTTCATTTTCACCGTAGAACTCATCCACCTCAAACGTATGCCGTCCGCTGTGCACCAGATAACGGGTTTTATCAATAACACCCGGTTCACAAAGTTTCATCAGTTCCTCCGCTTCATTCAATGGAATCTCTTTTTCCCACTCATATCGGCTGAGTCCCGAGGCATCGGAAGCACCTTTTATCGTAAGATATCCCTTTCCGTTACGGATGCGCACCCGCACGGTCCGGCCTCTTGCACTACTGATATAACCTTGTACAATACGGCTTTGTTCATACGCCCTAGATTTGTACTCCCCCGTCACGAGGAATTTCCGTTCTATTTCTTGCGACATCTATTCGTTATTTCCCCAAGAATGAGTATCCTATCAGCATCACCAACACCAGTATCAATGCAGATACGCCAATAATCAACAACACTTTCTTAGCTTGTTCTTCTTCTTTTTGGCTATGCATAGCCTTTTTCTTACTCTTTCCCATAATGTGTTCTTAGTATTAAAGTTCAACTGATAACAAAGTAACATGAAATTCGGGAAGATTCCAAAAGAAAAGAGAAAATTTATTTGTAACAAGCTAATACCCGAACCGTATCTGAGCCGTACTTGCTCCGTACATTCTTCGGTTAGAGGTACCTCTGAGCGAAGAATGTACGGAGTTGGTACGGAGCAAGTGCGGTTCGGGTATGGCAGAGAGGTATCTTGAACTACCTATAGGTGGTTTCCGACGCTCTATGCAAAGATGAAGCCGGGCTGCATTTTAATGAGAATTATGAGCCTACAGAAGAGAGGGGGAATATTTTAGGACTTAGAGGAGTTATCCTTTAACTCCTACTATAAATAATGTAGGCTAATACAGAAATCCAAACAGCCAAAGAGGAATTCTGTTCCCTGTTCCATATTCTATCCCGTCTATGATCAGATAACTGTTCGGCACATCCTTTATTTGCTCAAACGTCTTGTTCTTTCCTCCCACTTCAAAAGTATAAACATCATCTATCCAAAAATCTCCCTGCCCGGAAAAAGCTATCTGATGATTTTGTTTCAACTGATTGGCAAAGAATGTTTCACGAATATTTCCTATATCCGCAGAGGAAGAAAGAGCATACATCAAGTTCGTATTGTCCAAATAAACTTTTTCCGGATACTCTCTGAAAGACAATCCCTGAAGCGTGTAAAAGACACACCTGCGGGACAAATCGGCCACCGAAAAGTCAATCTGCAACAAAGAAGAACCGGTAAACACCACTCGAAGTCCAAGATAGGAATCATTAGATATTTTTCAATTCTTGTATCCAGTTATTATATGGGTAACGATGCACTTCACGTTGCAACATCAGGGTTGTTTTTCCTACACCACAAGCACCTTTTACACAAATCATTCGCGAAATCCAGTCTATCGCATCATGTAGTTAACAGACGTACGTCAAACTAACCGCATTCACCAAACGGGTTGAATTCTGCTATTTCCATGCAAAAGCAATTATTGAGTTAAGAACAAAGATAAGAAAAGAAAAAATGGGTGCCACTTTCATTCACCAAGTGACACCCATTCTCTTTATATAGAAATAAATTTTAATCCTCTTGCCCCGCAAATTCCATCAGATACGCCTTAATGAAGCCATCTATCTTACCATCCATCACTCCATTGACATCCGAAGTCTGGAAGTTAGTACGGTGGTCTTTTACACGGCGGTCATCGAATACATAGCTTCGTATCTGCGAACCCCATTCGATCTTCTTCTTCCCGGCTTCCACCTTGGCTTGTTCGGCCATGCGGTGCTGAAGTTCCTTATCATACAGAATGGAACGTAACTGGCGCATTGCATTCTCGCGATTCTTGGGTTGGTCACGGGTTTCCGTATTTTCAATCAGGATTTCCTCTTCCTCGCCCGTATACGGGTCTTTGAACTGATAACGCAGACGAACTCCGGATTCCACCTTGTTCACATTCTGCCCACCGGCACCACTGGAACGGAAAGTATCCCAGGAGATATTAGCAACATTGATGTTTACCTCAATGGTATCATCAACCAGCGGAGTTACAAAAACAGAAGCAAAAGAAGTCATACGCTTGCCTTGCGCATTGTAAGGAGATACACGCACCAGACGATGCACACCGTTCTCCCCTTTCAGATAGCCATAGGCATAATCACCTGAAATCTCGATAGTACAGGTTTTGATACCGGCTTCATCACCTTCCTGCAAGTTAGAAATGACAGCCTTGTAGCCATTGGTTTCGGCATAGCGCAAATACATACGCATCAGCATGCTTGCCCAGTCCTGACTTTCCGTGCCACCTGCACCGGAGTTGATTTTCAACACACAATCCATCTGGTCGGCTTCATCACGAAGCATATTTTTCAGTTCAAGTTCATCAATGGCAACAGAGGCTTTGGCATAAGCTTCATCTATCTCTTCCTCGGTTACAAGTTCATCCTTGTAGAAGTCAAAGGCCAGTTGCAATTCATCCGATAATGTCTTTACTTCATTATAACCGGCTATCCACTGTTGCAAACCTTTCACCTTCTTCATCTGTGCCTCAGCCGTCTTCTGGTCATCCCAGAAACCCGGAGCCTGTGTGCGCAACTGTTCTTCTTCTACCTGGATCTTCTTTCCTTCGATGTCCAGATAGCGGTAGAGTGCCTCGGTGCGCTCTTTAATGCTTTTCAGTTGTTCTATGGTAATCATAAGTTCTATTTACGATTGAAATTAGTCTCTAATTATAAAAATACTTTCATTTTGAGTGCAAAGGTATGAAAAAAACGCATATTTTTGCAGTTATCAATCTAATAAGTCAGCTTATGAACAAACTATTCCGACAAATTGGTTTAACGTTTATCCTACTGGTAGCGATAAGCTTAGGTAGTTGTACTTCGAAGTACAGCTACGAAACAGTGCCCAACGATCCGCTGAAAGCGCGCATCTACACTCTGGACAACGGTTTGAAAGTCTACATGACTGTAAACAAGGAAACGCCGCGCATACAGACGTACATTGCAGTACGTGTAGGTGGTAAAAACGACCCCGCAGAAACTACCGGATTGGCTCATTATTTCGAGCACCTGATGTTTAAAGGGACCACAAACTTCGGTACTCAGAACTATGAAATTGAAAAGCCTTTGCTTGACCAGATCGAAGAACAATTCGAAATTTATCGCAAGACTACGGACAGCCTTGAACGTAAAGCTATTTATGCAAAAATCGATAGCATCTCCTACGAAGCATCCAAATATGCCATCCCCAACGAATATGACAAACTGATGGCTGCCATCGGTGCCAACGGAACAAATGCCTACACCAGTTTCGACGTTACTTGCTACACGGAAGACATCCCTAGCAATCAGATTGACAACTGGGCAAAAATTCAGGCAGAACGTTTTGAGAATTGCGTGATCCGCGGTTTCCACACTGAGTTGGAAACGGTTTACGAAGAAAAGAACATGTCGCTGACCCGCGACCCACGCAAAGTTTACGAAGCAGTGCTTTCTTCTCTTTTCCCACACCATCCGTATGGAACACAAACCGTACTTGGCACCCAGGAAGACCTGAAAAATCCTTCAATCACCAACATCAAAGAATATTATAAGAAATGGTACGTACCCAACAACATGGCTATCTGCCTTTCCGGTGATTTCGATCCCGATCAGATGATTGCAACCATTGATAAATATTTTGGTGGTTTGAAACCGAATACTGATCTGCCGAAACTGGATCTGCCGAAAGAGACCCCGATTACAGCACCTGTTGTTCGTGAAGTACTCGGTCCGGATGCCGAAAGCGTTGCTCTTGCATGGCGCTTCCCCGGAGCAGCCGACAAAGATGTGGAAACGCTACAAGTGGTTTCCCAGATACTCTACAACGGACAAGCCGGCCTGTTCGACCTTGACCTAACACAACAACAGAAGACGTTAAGTTCTTATTGCTATCCTATGACCATGAGCGATTACAGCGCGCTGTTGATGCAGGGACGCCCTAAACAAGGGCAGACTCTGGACGAAGTGAAAGACCTCATGCTGGGTGAACTGAAGAAACTCCGCGACGGCGACTTCGATGAAAAGATGCTGGAAGCCAATATCAACAACTTCAAACTGTATCAGATGCAGCAGTTGGAAAACAATGACGCGCGTGCCGACATGTTTGTACAGTCATTCGTAAACGGCAGTGACTGGGCAGACGAAGTTACCGCCCTCAACCGCATGTCCAAACTGACCAAGAATGATATCGTAACCTTTGTCAATAAATATCTGAAAGATGATAACTATGCCGTTATCTACAAAAGACAAGGTAAAGACCCGAATGAAAAGAAGATGCCGAAACCCGAAATCACTCCTATTGTGATGAATCGTGACACTGCCAGTACCTTCCTGAAAGAAATACAGGCAAGCGTAGTGACTCCTATCGAACCGGTATTCCTGGACTATTCCAAAGATCTTACCCAACTGAAAGCAAAATCGGATATTCCTGTACTTTACAAACAGAATACAACGAATGATATTTTCCAGTTGATTTACCTCTTTGATATGGGTAACAACAATGACAAGGCACTCGGTACCGCTGCCCAATATCTGGAATACCTCGGTACTGCCGACATGACTCCGGAAGAGGTTAAGAGCGAATTCTATCGTCTTGCGTGCTCATTCTTTGTATCTCCGGGTAGCAAACGTACTTATGTCGTACTCTCCGGCCTCAACGAAAATATGCCTGCTGCCATGGCTCTCTTCGAAAAACTGTTGGCAAATGCCCAGGTAAATAAAGAGGCTTATGCAAATATGGCTAACGATATTCTGAAATCCCGCAAGGACGCTAAGCTGAATCAGATGCAAAACTTCTCGCGCCTGGTGTCTTATGCCACTTATGGTCCGAAATCTCCGGCAACCAATCTGCTGACCGAAGCTGAGCTGACTTCTATGGATCCGCAACAGCTTGTGGACCGTATCAAACAGCTGAGCAGCTTCAAGCACCGTATTCTTTACTATGGACCAAGCAACCAGGATGACCTGCTTGCCATCATTAATAAAGAGCATCAGGCACCGGAGGCTTTGAAAGAAATTCCTGAAGGAAATAACTTTGAAGCACTATTGACGCCGGAAACGAAAATTTTCATTGCTCCGTATGATG
This sequence comes from Bacteroides sp. MSB163, assembly GCF_036416795.1. NCBI lineage: Bacteria > Pseudomonadati > Bacteroidota > Bacteroidia > Bacteroidales > Bacteroidaceae > Bacteroides > Bacteroides maternus. Next base: position 900,675 of record NZ_CP143867.1, read on the forward strand.
CCAAACAAATCTATATGTCGCAAATCTCCAACAAAGGAGAGAAATTTGATCCTGCTGCTGAATCCGGTCGTCAACTATACAACGAATACTTCGGTGGCGGCATGAATTCCATCGTATTCCAGGAAATGCGCGAAAGCCGCGGTTTGGCTTACTCGGCATGGGCCGGTATGTTGAAGCCAAGCTATTTGACAGATCCTTATATGCTACGCACACAGATTGCTACGCAGAATGACAAGATGATAGACGCCATCAATACATTCAATGACATCATCAACAATATGCCTGAATCGGAAGCTGCCTTCAAACTGGCCAAAGACGGCATGATTGCCCGTATGCGTACCGACCGCACCATCAAGATGGATGTTATCTGGGATTATATCAGCGCTCAATATCTGGGACAGAACGTAGATAGCCGTATCAAGCTGTATAACGATGTGCAGAACATGACGTTACAGGATGTTATCGACTACCAGAATAAATGGATCAAGGGACGCACCTATACATACTGTATCCTTGGTGACAAAAAAGAGCTGGATATAAATGCTTTGAAAAAAGTAGGTCCGGTAATTGAACTGAAACAGGAAGATATCTTCGGATATTAATATATCTGAGCAGTAAAACAGGGAAAGGGTTGCATTGTCATGTAACCCTTTCTTTTTTTATAATTTCTACCGGTTCTATTTATAAATACTCTTTATTACACAAAAAGTCCACCCTCCCCGCACTGTGATTACGTACATTTGCCCCGTATTCTAATTTGTATCACATATCTAAAAGAGTATAAGACAGACCATGAAACGTTTATTCATCTTTATTATGGGAGTAATGATGGCTGTGGTAGCCACGTCCCGCACGTTCGACATGAAACAATTGGGGGCTGATGCCAAAGGCATCAAGCCATGTACGAAACTGATTAACCAGACTATTGAAAAAGCAGCTTCGGAAGGAGGTGGAACCATCTATTTTCCTGCCGGGACTTATCTGACTGCTACTATCCACATGAAAAGTAACATTACATTGCATCTGGAATCAGGTGCCATTGTGCGCTTTTCAGACAGATTCGAGGATTATCTGCCTTTTGTAACCGCGCGCTGGGAAGGAACCGTTATGCAAACCTTATCCCCACTGATTTACGCACATTCGGCAGATAATCTGACCATTACCGGGCGCGGAACGCTGGATGGGAACGGGCTGAAATGGTGGTTATGGGAATTTGAGACACGTAAGGTGATAAAGGAAAACGGTGGTAAGCTATCTTCTCTGGATAAGTTACAGCAAATGTGGGTGGATGCCAATAAGGACCTGGAAATATCCGATTACTATAAGCCTTCGCTGGAACGTAAAATGTTCCGTCCGCCTTTTATTCAGTTCTACGAATGTACGAATATCCTCATTGAAAATGTGAAGATCATCAACTCTCCTTTCTGGACTGTCAATCCGGCCTTCTGTGATAACGTTACAATACATGGAGTAACTATCAATAACCCGTCAAGCAATCCCAAAGGACCGAATACGGACGGTATCAATCCGAGTTCCTGCCGGAATGTACGCATCTCCGACTGTTTTATCAGTGTTGGAGACGATTGTATTACCATCAAGTCCGGACGTGATGCCGACGGACGTAAATATGGGAAAGCATGCGAGAACATCACAATCACCAATTGTATCATGCTTTCCGGTCACGGTGGAGTGGTCATCGGCAGCGAAATGTCGGGTGGTGTAAAAAGGATAGCTATATCCAATTGTGTGTTTGATGGAACGAATGCCGGTATCAGGTTAAAAGCATCCCGCGGACGCGGTGGTGTAGTAGAAGATATACGGGTAGACAATATCGTAATGAAGAATATACAAGGAGATGCCTTTATTTTCGATTTATTTTATGACCGTTTATCGAAAGTAGAACCGGTAAGCGAACGTACTCCTATTTTCCGGAATATCCATTTAAGTAATGTTACGGGGAATGATATCAAGCGGATAGGCTATATAAAAGGTATTGAGGAAATGCCTATATCGGAACTGTCTTTCTCCAACATGAATATAGTGGCCGGAAAAGGATTTCAGGCGGAAACAGCCACCGATATCCGTTTTAACAACGTAAGTTTCACCGTAGAAGAAGGACCTTCACTCAACATCCGACAATGCAAGGATATATTCCTGAATGACGTGCGGACAAAGCAACCGATAGCCGGTCAGCCGGTGGTGAATATTGAAAAAGATGTGGAGAAAGTGACGGTTATCCATTGCGATTCGACACTGGTGGCAAGAAACTAAAAACAAAGCTAAGGGAACCTATACTTATGCGCCCCTCTGGCAGAAAACCGACATTTTCTGTCAAGAGCAGATTTACATAAGATTAACAGACGGGAGGCACAAACCTCCCGTTTTTGCTTTCAGAGCAGACGGTCTGTTTACCTCAAACGCATGATCCGTTTACCCAAAACACATGATTCGTTTGCCCCGGATGCATCATCCGTTTGCCTCAGGTGCATCATCCGTTTCGCAGGAGTGAATAACTGGAATGCCACACTTCAACAGGTGAAGTGGCTGGGCTTTAGTCTGTTGAAGTGTGGCATTCGGGTTACTAAGGTGTGGTATTCGGGAAGCAGACATGTGGCATTTCAAAAGACAAGCCATAGGGATAAAAAGAGAACGGAGAAGCAATGCCTCTCCGTTCGCGCTAATTTAAAATTGAATCTTAAATAGATTTACGAATACAAATATACGACATCAGAAAGGCGATGTCAAGTATTCGGGATTTTTTTTCACTTTCCGACAACTATTTTATAGCAACCGTCGTATGCTGCAAATCTTCCTCTTTAGAGCTTCCTCCTACCATGATATCATAGCTACCCGGACAAACTCTTACTGTATTGGATTGATCGTCCCACCACTCCAATTCTTTATCTTTCAGATCGAACTCCACATTGACGGTCTTTCCAGCCGGGATGTGCACGCGCTTGAAAGCACGCAGGGTTTTAACCGGCCCTTCCGCATCTCCTTGTTTTCTAAGATAAACCTGCACCACTTCTTCTCCGTTACGCTTGCCCGTATTTGTAACGGGTACAGTAAGTTTCAAAGACTGTCCGGCTGTAAGTTCATTCTTGTCAAGTACGGTTTTACCATAGCCGAAGGTGGTATAACTAAGACCATAACCGAATGGGAACAAAGGTACATCCTGCATATATCTGTAAGTTCTTCCGGTCATGTTATAATCCTCAAAATCGGGCAACTGAGACACATTGCGATAGAAAGTAACCGGTAATTTCCCCGCCGGATTATAATCACCGAACAATACCTCGGCAACAGCCGTACCACCTTGTTGACCGGGATACCATGCCTGCAAGACAGCTTCGCACTTCTGGGTCTCAGGCTCCAGACCGACAGGCGATCCTGAACAGTTAACCAGAATAATCTTCTTACCTGCACGATGCAGGGCATCAATCAGTTCACGCTGAACAGCGGGTAATTCAATATCCGTACGATCTCCCTTCTTGAAGCCGGGAAGATTTACTCCCATCTCCTCTCCTTCAAGGCTGGGAGATATACCGCTCGCAAAAATAACGATATCTGCATCCTTTACACGCTCAACAGATTTCCTTATATCCACATCTTTCTTAAATCCAAGATCAAAGTTCAGCTGTGCATCACTTCTCAGATACTCAAAATCAAGTTCCAGATCATACGATTTACCCGCCTGCACCTTCATCGCATGAGTAGATTTTCTTGCACCGTGCTTGTTTGAGAAACTTTTCACTTCTTCTCCGTTCACACGAAGTCTTCCACTACCATAGCAATAAACCTCAAGAACGATTTCTCCTGATTCCTTAGGAGTAAATACGCTGTTATAAGTCGCGGAGAAATCCGTCAGATTCACTCCCGGAGCAAACACCGTAGCCCCCGAAGTACAAAAGCGGAAAGGAGTGGTTACCTGTGCAGTGGTTACCGGTTCGCCTTCACGTTTCAGGTTATTCCAGTAACGAGCCGTAAACCCGGGACCTTTGTCTGACTTACACTGGCTGAATGCACTCTGAATCAGAGTTCTTTCCACCCATGGGCAGCCTTGCTCATAGATCAGTTTATCATCAGCGCCAAGCAAATTCCGCACTCCATCAAGAATAGTGACGGTGTGAGGCGGCATTCCGTTATAATTTCCCCATTGCATCACTGAGTCATTCGCATTCGGACCCATAATGGCTACCGTCAGTCCGCCACGTTTCAGCGGCAGGAAGTGATCCTTATTCATCAACAATGTCATGGATTCACGGGCCATATTCAATGCCAAAGAGTCGTGAGCTGCAGAAGCTACCACGGAGAAAGGTATCTTGGTCCAGGATACTTTTTCCGGTTCATCCATTTCCCCCAATGCAAAACGAGCTTTCATCAGTCGCTTGACAGACGTATCCACAGTCTCTTCAGAAATTAATCCTTTTTTTACGCTCTCTATCAAAGCCTTATAACTGGAACCACACTCCAAGTCTGTCCCACTGATCACCGCCGCGGCAGAGGCTGACTCTGCATCAGGATGGGTGTGATGACCACGGTCGTTGTAGAAGTCGGCTATTGCACCGCAATCAGATACGACTATACCATCGAATCCCCATTCTCCACGCAATATCTGCATCAGCAGACGATCACTCCCACAGCAGGGATCACCTTCAAAACGGTTGTAAGCGCACATCACTTCTTCCACTTTCCCTTCTTTCACCAATGCTTCGAAGGGGGGCAGATAAGTTTCATACAAATCACGTGGCTTTATATTCTCCGCATTAAAAGAGTGACGATTCCACTCCGGTCCCGAATGTACGGCAAAGTGCTTGGCGCAGGCATGCAGTTTATCATATTTTCCATCGGCAGGTCCTTGCAAACCTTTTACTACCATCACGCCCATCCGGCTTGTCAGATAAGGGTCTTCACCATAGGTCTCAATACCCCTGCCCCAGCGCGGATCACGGTAGATATTCACTGTGGGAGTCCACATGGTTAAACCCTGATAGCGTTCACGGCTATCCTGAGATGCGTAGTAAGTATTCTTCGCACGTGCTTCATCCGACACGGCATTGAACACTTCGTACACCATTTCCGGGTTGAAGGATGCTGCCATACCTATTGGCTGAGGAAAGACTGTAGCCAAACCTGCCCGGGCAACGCCATGCAGCGCCTCATTCCACCAGTTATATGGTTTAATACCCAATCGTTCCACGGAGCGGGAACCATCCATCATAAGTTGCGCCTTCTCTTCCAGTGTAAGTTCCTTCACCAGAAGTTCCGCCCGCCTTTCAGGAGATAAAGAAGCATCCTTGTAGGATGGCTCTCCGCAACCTGTCAAAGCAAAGAAAGGCAATAAATAAAAAAGTTTTCTTTTCATCATTGTCTATTATTGTTGTGGCAGTCCATAACCATTTGTCACTTTTCCTTTGGATTGGCTGATTGTCTCATAAGGAATAGGCCAGTAATAACACGGAACACTCTCTTCCGATGTAATGCCCGGAAGAATATTGCTCAGATATATATCAATATTGGCGGCAAGAGTACTTCCCCACTCTGTCTTTACATATCCTTCCGCTTCTAATTCTGCCGCAGTCTCACTATCCGGAGCAATATATTCAAATAACCCTTTGATAGCGGTATTATGATTGGTTCCATTAACAGACAATCCTAACTGAGCAAAATCCAATACACCACGCCATCCCGGGAAAAGTACAGGATCGTTTTCATCCGTACAGTCATAAGTCAGTTTGGCTCCTGCAACCTGCTTTGTCCAGATGTAAGCGGGTAATATGTTGCCATTCTCAAATTCATGATAACCTTTAGTCTTCAGATTCTCAGCAAGGGTTGACATCTCATTACGTACTTCCATTGCTTTTTGTGAGAATTTACCACTCCGAACCAGATCGTAACTGGTATGCCCTTCACCGAAAAGCTCAAACTTACGTTCCATCAGAATAGCTTCTTTCAGAGCTTCACCGGATAAACCGGAAATATTATGCAAATCATCACCAAAAGCTCTTTCACGAATCTGATTAACCAAGCCTATAGCTTCAGCATCTGCATCCAATCCTGCTTTCACTTCCGCTAACATCAAGATGACATCAGCTACACGCATAATCGGTATATTGAAACCCGCCCCCATCTGAGGACCGACAAAGTAAGGATTTTGGCGGCAAATATCCCATTTATTCAAGCAAATACCTCCATCAACCTTAGCACCTGCCTTAAAAGTAAATGCCAATTCATTACCTTTACCATCCAGTCCGGTAACCACTGCACTGACATCACGACGTTTATCGGCGTTGTCATAACCACCGTAATAGAAACTCGGCACCATACGTATACCGGCAAATACTTTATTCGGAGCAGTATTGTTACCACCGTTAGAACCACGACCGAAATCATAGCAATACATACGGCTTGTAGCCTGATTCTGTACACAACCTATTTCAAAGATGGCTTCAGGACTCATCTGAAGATCCATTCCATATTGGAAATGACGTTGGAAAGGATTGTTTGCATAGCTACGCTCATCCGTAGTAACCAGTTTGGTGGTTCCTGCATTGGTTGAAAGAGCTTTCTGCAAATAGTCTTCAGCTATAGTGTAATAGTTCTTGTAATCGGAACGACGGGCATAAGCGCATTTACGTTTAGCATCCGTGCTGAGAGTTTCAAACTGTACACTCCCATAAAGTTCCGGCATATCAGTACGGATTGTTTGATAGCCTCCGGCATAAAGAGCCATTTTGCCAATCAATCCATCTACAAATGTCCGCGTAATACGCTCACCGTTCAAACCGCCTTCACCTACTTTATACATATACGGTTCCGCTGCTTTCAATTTTTCAATCAATGCATCATAAATATCAAAACGTGAAGTCAGCCCGTAATCATCTACATAATTATTCTCATAGCCATACGGTACATCACCACAATGTTTAATCAAGTCAAAGTAACATAATGCACGTAATGCTTCAGCTTCACCTTTCAGATGTGTCCAGTCAGAAGTCCTGCCTGCTGCGATATCATCCTGATAAGCTGTTTTGGCAGCAATCAGGTCAGCGGTCTTTCCGGCATAGGAAATCACATTGTACAGAGCATTGAAGCTACCTTTCATGTGATCACAAGGAATCTGTTCGGGAACCAGCTTTGCATTGATATTATTGGAAGTATTATTCTCGGGGAAATATTCGATATCCGAACGGTAATGGTCGTTCCAATCGTATGCCCCATTACACGATTCACGATAAAGTGCATAAGCTCTTGACAAAGTCTTCAGAGTTTCTGCGGGACTGGAAGTTACAAACTCGTCATCTGTATTAGAAGGAGAAGAAGTTTCCAGAAAGTCACTGCACTGTGCAAACAAGACGCAACAGGCTGACGCAAATGCCATTTTTATATACTTATTCATAATTTCATCTTTTATTTAAATGGTTAGAAGCTAAGATTTACACCCAGTACGAAGGAACGGGCACGCGGATAAGTACCCCAGTCCATACCTAATTGAGGATAGGTCTTTGTAGAAGTAGACGTACTTACCTCAGCATCAATTCCGGAATATCCTGTAATCGTAAAGACATTATAGATACTTCCGTAAACACGCAGATTACTGATACCCGCCTTCTGAAGCATACTCTTCGGTAAAGTATACCCCAAAGTCAGTGTATTCAAACGCAGATAAGAGCCGTCTTCAATACCCAATGTAGACACATAGCCATTCTCACTGTATGCCAGTGGTAACTTAGCATTCGCATTGGCAGCATTCAGCTGTTCAGGAGTGGTCAATGCAACCAATTCGCCATTCACTACATCATAGATTTTATAGCAATCCTTTACTATAGAGAGCTTATTCTCGTAAACGGCACCTTCTTTATAACCATAAAGTGCTGCCAACTTATTTACATTATAAATTTCATTACCATAGCTCCAGTTAAAATACAAACCTAAATCAAAGTTCTTATAAGTAGCGTTAATATTAAAACCACCGGTATGGACAGGTGTCATATCACCGATAACGTCCACGTCATCATCATTGATAATACCGTCATCGTTCAGGTCTTTGAACTTTGCCATACCCGGGTAAGCTAACTGTCCTGCAGGGCGTTCGTTTATACCATTGTGCAAGTGATAGTTGGGGAATACAGCAGAAGAAACATCCGCGACTCCTTCTTTTAGGGTATACACCCCATTTTCATAAGTGAAATCGTCGGTAGTATAGAAGCCATCAGCAGTCAAGCCACGTACCAAGCCTACAGGACGCCCTTCTTTCAAGACATAATCTGATTTCGGGAAAGTGGATGAAGTAGCCCATTCCGTACCATAAAGTCCGGTAACATTATCAGCCAGCTTATCCACTTTACCGCGATTGAAGTTAATATTAAAACCGGCCGTTACATTCCAGTCCCTCGTCTTCACAAGTACACATTGAAGAGCTATTTCAATACCTTTATTGCTGGTCTGGCCTACATTGGCATAGGTTGTAGTAAAACCCGTAATACCCGGTATGGCAGTTTTCATCAGCAAATCCTTGGTAGTATTCCAATAGGCATCAATCGTACCGGTCAGGCGGCTATTAAAGAAACCAAAATCAACACCGATGTTGCGGGTTATCGTAGTTTCCCACTTCAGATCCTTGTTCGCCATATCTGCACCAAGTGAATAAGAAGGCAGGAAGGCGCCATTCACGGCTCCCTGGTATCTCTTGTCACTAGTCGATTCCCAATTCTGTGACCACAGACTGGAATTTATACCATCGTTACCTACCTCACCGTAGGAAACACGGAGTTTAAGGTTATCTAGCCAGTTCACATCATTCAGGAATGCTTCTTCAGACATACGCCAGCCCAAAGCAGCTGCCGGGAAATATCCCCAACGATTACTGGGAGCAAATTTAGATGAACCATCCGCACGGAATGTAACCGTCAACAGATAGCGTTCCATAAGATTATAATTCAAGCGGCCAAAGAACGAAAGGATACGGCTCGGTGTGGAAATACTTGAAGAAAATTCTCCCACTCCCTTAGTACTGTCATATTGATTGATCATGGCAAATGCATTCTCTTTCGTAAAGTTTGCAGGAAAATAGGTTCCTGAGGCTTTCAGTCCGTCACCGCCCGAATTGGAAACTTCATGACCGGCCAGGATATTCAAGCGGTGTATCTTAGCAAAAGTAAAGTCATAGCTCAAGGTATTTGTCCAACGGAGTCCCCAGCTATTCTTTTTCTCCAGATTCGCATTACCTGCATATAGAACCTCACCGGTACTATCATCCAGATAGTTATTTATGATGGCTCCCGTCCATTCTTTATTCTGATTCCAGGTCTGGCTGAGAGACAGGTCAGTATGATAGGTCAATCCCTTCACAATCCCCCAGTTCAGCGAGAGAATACCACGCAATGACTGCTGGGCATTCGGCGCATACTTGTCATTGATACGGTTTACCGGATTATATCTGTCCCACTGGCTCTGTTTGGCATAGTTCTCAATCATACCTTCATTCATTGCGGATAGATCACCCAAAATATCATCTGTTGCAATAGGGCGGAAACGATAAGAAGATGACAGGACTGATCCGCTACCATTCGTAACACCCTCATCACCCATCTTTTTAATATTGGTATAACGGGTATCAAGACTCAAATCAAGGTTCTTGGCAATCTTTTGGTTCACTTTCAACGAAACATTGGCACGTCTATAATAAGAAGCGAGTTTCATACCATCCTCATCCATGTAGTTAACGCCAAACAGCACTTTAGTCTTTTCAGTACCACCCGTAACAGAAAGGTCATGATTATGAGAGAAAGAATCTCCATAAATCTTCTTCTGGATATTATCCACCTTCACATTGCGATAACTTTCTATACCGCCAAGGTTGGTAGTCGTATAACGCCCTATTCCATACAGTTTCTCCAATGGCTCCATATAGCTGTTACCACCAACCGAAGCCGCACTTGCCCAGCTATATGCCAGGTAGTCATAAGGATTGAGCGCATCCATATACTTAGTCGGTGTATTGAACTTCGCATAACCATTGTAGCTGACAACAACACGTCCTTCTTTAGCCCCCTTTGTGGTAACAAGAATTACACCATTAGCACCACGGGCGCCATAAATAGCCGTTGATGAGGCATCTTTCAAAACGTCAATCGACTCAATTTGATCGCCCGGAATATCACTCAACGAACCACTGACTCCATCAATCAGTACCAGCGGATCATTGCTCTGCGAGATAGAACCGCCACCACGTACACGAATAGAAACAGCGGCATCGGGACGTCCATCCTGCGTTGTTACATTTACACCGGCCAGCTTACCCTGCAAAGCCTGGGCTGCATTGGCAACAGGCATAGCTGCAATTTGCTCACCCGAAACAGAGGCTACCGATCCGGTAAGGTCCTTACGTTTCACCGTCTGATAACCGATTACTACAACTTCATCCAGAATCTCAGCATCTTCAGCCAATGTCACATGAATCGGCTGTCCTGTAACAATGGATACAGTTTGCGTCTGCATTCCGATAAAGCTTATTTCCAATTGTTTGGCTGTACCCGGCACGGCAAGGGAGAATTTACCATCCAGGTCTGTAATTGTACCGATAGAAGCGTCACTTACTACTCTGATATTAGCACCAATAACAGGATCACCTCTGCTATCGAGCACAACACCTGAAACAGTACGACTCTGTGCAAGAGAGATAAGGCAGATCATACTCATCAAGAGAGTAGCAGCTGTCCTTTGAACAAGTCTTTCAAAATTCATAAATAATGTGTTTTTAATAGTTAATGATTAAAAATGATTCACTCTGCAAAAGTAGCCAACCTGTGTCATAGCAACGGAATAAAATCAGGTAACAAGAGTGCACTTTTTCAAAATGGAACAAAAAGAAGGTGGATTATTCGGGCGAAATATCGGCTTTTTCGGTCAAACAGGCCCTATACTTTTCATTTATTCCCTTTTTTCTATACATTTGTTCTGCACTATTCAAAACAGTACTATGAGACGACTGATTATCTACTTCTTATACTTAATGATACCGATGTTTTCATCGGCACAGCCCATCTGCCAGATTACTGATTTTACAGCTGAGAACGGACTACCCCAAGATATCGCATCAGCTGTTTTACAAGATCAGAAAGGCTTTCTCTGGATCTGTACCCGTAACGGACTCAATAAGTTCGACGGATATACATTCAAGAACTACAAATCCGCGCCACATAAAGAATATACGCTATCCAACAATCGGATAACCTTTATTTCAGAAACCGCATATGGCGATATCTGGTGCCAGACGTATGACAGCAAGGCTTATATATTCGACACTCATCTTGAAATCTTCTACGATGTCCTGCAAACAGTAGATAAAGATATGCAAAGAAGAAACTTTGTCCAGAAAATATTTCCCCTAAAAGAAGGTATAGCCTGGGTGACATGCGACAAGGGTTATTGTTACAGAGTCGATGAAAAGAGATACAAAGAGAAAGACGGAGTTACACTCTATAGCACATTCAACGGTTTTTTAAAAGGTGAACACATCTACACTATCTTCCAGGATTCCGATAAGGATGAGTGGATATTGACAGACAAAGGTATATCCATAATAGGCAACAAAAAGATCGGCAGCGATTTTCCTTTCCAGTTTATTCAGGAATACAACGGTACAATCTACCTTGCTTCCGCTTCTGAAAAGATAGCCTATTATAACCAACAAACAGAAAGCATAAAATTTATAGAGCTTCCTTACCCCATCAACAAAATAAACTCTTTAGACATAACCAACCATGGGCTACTCACCATAGCCACTGATAACGGCGTCATCCTGTTCAATCCGGAAAATAAGACTTCTCAGTTAATAGATATCCGTACTCCTATGCAACCCTCCAATGAAGCAATCTCCATTTATGAGGATAAAGAAGGAGAACTATGGATATTCCCCACTACTCCCGGAGTGATACGCTTTAATCCGGCAACAGGTGAAAAACAATACCTCTTTACACCCGAAAAAGAGGTCGTGAATTATGGCCGGGAGAACAAAAACATCATATTTGAAGATAAACAAGGTACATTATGGCTAATTCCCCATAATGGAAACTTCTGTTACTATGACAGGAAAAATAAAGAACTGAAAGCCTTTTATACTGATCCGGACAACCCTCAATCGCTATTTGCTCCGCTTGTTCGCTACCATTATCAGGACAGACAGGGAAACCACTGGCTTGTCAGTGCCAGAGGAGTAAAGAAAATGTCTTTCTATCCACAAATTTATAATCTGAATGGAATAGACAGGGGATTTGAAATCCGCGCCTTCCTTTTGGACAGTTCACAACGATTGTGGGTAGCTTCCAAAAGCGAATATGTCAGGATATACCGCCCCGATGGTAGCCTGGCCGGTTACTTGTCTCCACAGGGAAAGATAGGTAAAGATAAAGTATCATTCAATGCCAGTGTTTACAGCATCTGCGAAGGAAAGGACGGAACAATCTGGATAGGAAGCAAGGGAAACGGACTATTCCAACTTGCAAAGAAAACCGATGGGAATTACGACGTACAAAATTATATGTATGCCTCCGAAGACATTTATTGTTTGAGCAACAATGACATATTCAGCATATATTCCGATAATCATGACAACATCTGGATAGGATGCTACGGTGGCGGATTAAATCTGCTACAACAAACACCTGAGGGGAAAGTGTACTTTATTAATCACAGGAACAAGCTACAAAACTATCCGTTCAGCACCTGCCATAATATCCGCTACATTACAGGTACGGAAAATGGTATCCTGTTGGTAGGAACCACCTTTGGTTTGGTTACATTCTCAAATGACTTTACACAACCGGAAGAAATCAAGTTCTACAGAAATATACAGAATAAGAGCAATCCTTTCAGCCTGACCGGAAACGACATTATGCATATATACGAAAATAGCCATAAAGACATCTATGTATTGACATTCACCGGAGGAGTCAACAAAATCACATCCAGAACCCTACTTAGCGAAAACATTGAATTTCAGTATTACACCGAGCTGGAAGGGCTAGGATCCGATATGGTCCTATCCATGATAGAAGATTCTCAAAAGAAACTGTGGATAGCATCAGAAAACGCTTTGTCCAAATTTAATCCGGAAACAGAGGCATTCGAAAACTATAGTACAGGATTCCTCAGACAGAAGATGAACTTTAGCGAAGCGATACCCACCATAAACGCCCGGCAACAATTGATTTTCGGCACAGATATGGGCTTTTTGGAAATTGTTCCGGAACAAATGAAGAAGAGTGATTATGTACCTCCCATCGTCTTTACTGATTTGAAAGTTAACGGAAAGAAATCAACAGTCTCCACCGATGACTTGAAAGAGATAGCTTTACACCCTTCGGAACGAAATATTAATGTACAATTTTCAGCATTAGACTTCACGCGACCGAATGACATACGCTATGCCTATCGCCTGGAAGGTCTTGAAAAAGAATGGAATTATAGCGATAAAAACAAATCAGCAAGCTACATCAATCTGCCCGCAGGCGAATATCGTCTTCATGTGAAATCAACAAATAGTGACGGAGTATGGGTAAACAATATCCGTACACTTTCCATCAAGGTCATTCCTACCTTTTGGGAGACTCCTTGGGCTTTACTGGCATATCTTGCAGCATTCATCCTTCTCACAGGGTTAATTCTGTATATCTTCTCTTACATCTATCGACTGCGTCACCAAGTGGATATGGAACAGCAATTATCAAATATCAAACTGAAATTCTTTACCGATATTTCACATGAGCTACGCACACCATTGACTCTTATCTCCAGTCCGGTCAGTGAAGTTCTGGAGGACCAGACCATTTCTCCTTCCGTACGGGAACATCTGACCGTTGTACATAAGAATACGGAACGTATGTTGCGTCTTGTCAATCAGATACTCGATTTCCGGAAGATACAGAATAAGAAAATGAAAGTAATGGTTGAACAAACAGAATTGATTGCTTTCCTGATGAAAATTACAGAAAACTTCCGTCTGATTGCTGAAGAGAAACAAATAGACTTCACATTCAATGCTGATCAAGAAGAAGTATATATATGGATAGACAGGGACAAAGTGGAAAAAATAGTATTCAATCTATTATCCAATGCATTCAAATATACTCTACCCGGAAAAACCGTAAAGATTACAGTACAGAAATCGGATCAGCATATCCGCATTTCCATTATTGATGAAGGTATCGGTATTGCTCCTGATAAGATAGGTTCTCTTTTCAAACGCTTTGAGACACTAAGCAAGAACAACAATATTCTGCAACCTTCATCAGGCATTGGCTTATCACTCGTCAAAGAATTGGTGGATATGCATCACGGGGATATAGAGGTCAAGAGCCAACCGGGAACGGGTAGCGAATTCAGTGTAACTTTACCTTTGGAACGTGAAGTGTTCGAGAAAGATGCACAGGCCGAATTAATCCTTGCTGATAGTTCGGACAATACAGAATATATTACCGCAACTGTAGATAACGGTATAGCTGAATCTGAAAACAGTTCGGAAGAGGATTTTTTATCCATTTTAATCGTAGAAGATAATCGTGAGCTGAGAAGCCTGCTCAGAAATATACTATCAAAGAAATACACTATCCTGGAAGCAGCAAACGGAGAAGAAGGTTTGAAACTTGCATCGGAGGCTATACCCGATATGATAATCAGTGATGTAATGATGCCTGTCATGGATGGATTGGAAATGATTAAACGTATCAAGGAAAACAAAGATATCTGCTATGTTCCAATCATTCTCCTATCAGCAAAAGCATCATTGGATGACCGTATCACCGCTTTGGAACAAGGTATCGATGATTACATTACGAAACCATTCAGTTCTTCGTACCTCAAAGCCCGTATTGCTTCTCTGTTTACCAAGCGCAAGCAGTTACAGGAAATATTCATGAAGCAGTTATCAGCAAACAATGAAACCGATAATTCCAAGGACTGGACTCCTTCGGAACCCGAAGTGATGCCGCATGATAAGTTATTCATGAAAGAAGTGATGGATTTCCTGGAAGATCAAATGGATAATCCGGATCTGGTGATCGACGATTTCGCCAACAAGCTACTGCTGAGCCGGAGTATTTTCTACCGGAAGCTTAAGTCCATTGTAGGAATGCCTCCGGTAGATTTTATCAGGGAAATTCGTGTAAAAAGAGCTGCCCAGTTGATCAGAAATGATGTATACAACTTCTCTCAAATAGCTTATATGACCGGTTTTAGCGATCCGAAGTATTTCAGCAGATGCTTCAAAAAACACATGGGAGTTACTCCAAGTGAGTATAAAAACTCCATTAATAACGAGGAGGATAATCCGGATCAGTAAAAGATAAAGTTCTTTATAGCAAGTCCCTGACTCTGTCCGCGGAACAGGAAATAAATTTTGGACTTATCTTTTACTGCTCCACTGACCTCAAAGGTTTGCTTCTCCCATTCTCCCGGAGTCTGGCTCTGATTTATCGGGCAAGTAGCTATCAACTTACCATCGAGACTTCCCTCCCTTATCTCAATCACTGTTCCGGGAGTTTCCGCCTGAAGTTCGATAGTTACTTTTTGAGGGGTTGGCTTAAAGCACATATTATTGAATACGAGCCAGTTTCCATCCCGTACTCCGGAAATAAACTGCATAGGGCGTTTTGCTACCGGACGTACTAACTTCATTCCTTCACGATCATCATACTGAGAAAAGTCTATCTCGGTAAATGCATCGTAATGATTTCCCCTGCGATTACTTTCTAATTCAAAATAATCAAAATCGGCATAGCCGCCAGTAGCACCTTTATTTAAGTTATAACAGCATAAAGCATGACGGATACCCAGAAATCCCCAGAAGTTAGAAACTCCTTCCGGACCCAAACGGTTATATTCAAGATTATCCAGACTATAATAAAACAGTAAAGATCCTTGCTTTGTCACTTCAGTGCGCAGGTATATCTTATCAGTTTTGACAGGAAGACTATCGACAACAGTCTCTCCTTCTCTTCCTCCCTGCCTCATTTCAAGCCAAAAGCCATCCGCCTTCTTCCGTACTCCCAGTTGGTACATGACTCTCCCCATAATGCCATTTCCGGCAAAATCTCCCTCACGGAGTCCGGTCAAATCTAATGAAACAGTTCCGGTACTATAAGGTCCGGACACTTTCTGTGTCAGAGAATTACGCGCCCATTCAAATCCCTTTGCATACTGCGCATAAATTCTAAAATAACCGGGACGATCCGTCAGACTCCATTTATCTTTCCGGGGTACATGATTGAATTCCCATACATGAGCCAGTTTCGAAGAACTGAAATCATCCGAATGTTGGGGAAATGTAATCTCTTGCTTGGTCTTGACTGCCGGTTTTCTATAAGTTACTACTCCTTTTCCCGGTTTACCTTCCGGACCTACCACCGGCCAATCCTCTTCCCATTTCATCGGATACAGCATCACACACCTACCCATATAATCCCTGTCCTGGAAAGTATAGGCCCATGATTCACCTTCAAGCGTCTCCACATATCCGCCCTGATGTACACCGGCACCGGCATAGTTGATATCATCATCAATAAGGACCTTTGTTTCATACGGACCGTAAAGATTACGGGAGCGGCTGATCATCTGTACCCCATTGTATCCCAATGCCGGATTGAATATATAATACCAACCATTCCTTTTATAAGTGTGACATCCTTCAAAAAGATATTCATATCCCTTGGGAGCTGTTATAATCAAGGTACCCTCATCGTCAGGATCCAGTACACCGGTTCCATCATCTTTCAAACGTGTCAGGTATATTTTCGTCTTTCCATGTGTGACATATTTCTTACCATCATCATCAATGAAAAATCCCGGATCATACAAACGCTTGTCAAACTTATACATTGAATACGGACCTTCCGGTTTATTACTCTTAAACATTACAAAGCCATCATCGGCAATATTAACTCCTATATAATAGGTACCGTCATGATATTTAATGGAAGGAGCCCAACATAAACGACTATACGCTGTCTGTTCATTCTCCATCCTATATTGAGGGCGGAAAGTGATGCTGTCGTAGGCATGCCCTATGATACGCCAATTTATAAGGTCCTTAGAATGGCAGATAGGAATACCCGGCATAGCAACGAATGAGGAACTGACCATATAAAAGTCTTCACCTACCCGTATAATGTCAGGATCGGGATAATCGGCATTAATCACCGGATTGGTATAAGTACCGTCTCCATTGTCAGACGACAAAGAAGCTGTAGTTTGTACGGGAACAGCGCACGACTGTACCATGAGTATGCAACAAAGCATTAACAATGCGGAAAAGCCATCCGCTATTTTTCCTGTAGTAATAGATAAGTTATACATCTTACATAAATTAAGATAAAGTGAGGATGCAAATATATGCGGTACAGGACAGCCAAGAGGGGACAAACCGGTAATATACGTGTACTTTTTAGGCACACGGATATATAAAAAGCTCCCGATTAAAAGTTCTGGCTTTTAACCGGGAGTTTTTCATTTTCAGTAAATAGGTTTATTATATCTTTATTCTTCGTACATTCTATCTATCACATTCTTGTAGTTCTTTGCAACTACAGGGCGCTTCAACTTCAAAGTATTAGTCAGTTCACCACGTTCCATGCTGAACGGTTCCGGCAAGAGAGTAAAACGTTTCACTTGTTCGTAGTGTGCGAACTGTTGCTGTAAAGTGTCTATGCGTGCACGGAACAATCCCATAATCTTGGGATGTTGCAGAAGGTCGTTCATATCCTTATATTCGATACCTTTTTCCTTGGCATAATCTTTCACAAAACCATAGACCGGTACAATAAGGGCAGACACAAATTTACGCTGATCGGCAATAATGGCAATCTGATCGATGTAACGGTCAATGGCCAGTTTCGTTTCTAAAGCTTGCGGACTGACATACTTACCATTGGAAGTCTTGAATAAGTCCTTGATACGCTCAGTCAGATAAAGTTGGTCACCCTTCAGATAGCCGGCATCACCGGTATGGAACCAACCATCTTTATCAATAGCAGCGGCAGTAGCTTCCGCTTTCTTATAATAGCCTTTCGTGATAGTCTTTCCACGCAGAAGTATTTCATTCTCGTCACCGATCTTCACTTCTACATCAGGCATTACGGTGCCTACGGAACCAATTTCGTAACCTTGGTTAAGGAAACAAGAAACGGTAGCGGTTGATTCAGTCAGACCATAGCCAACCAACATATTAATACCTACTGAATGAACAAATTCACAAATTTCATCAGGTACGGCAGCTCCGGCAGTAGGAAAGAAGTTGCCGTTCTCAATACCAATCGTCTTTTTCAGTAAAGCATAAACCGTCTTTTCGTAGAACTTATACTTCAGATGAAGCATCAACGGCGGAGTTTTGCCTTTACGCAGATAATCAATGTTATGTATCTTGCCGACTTTAATGGCATCCAGCATCATAGCTTTCTTCAAACCGGTTTCCTGAGCTATCTTTTCCTGTACTCCGGCATACACCTTTTCCCAGAAACGGGGAACGCTGCACATCAATGTCGGACGAATTTCTTTAATGGTAGTCTGGATATCCACCGGACGCAGGTTGATGCAAATCTGCACGCCTTTATGAATACAAAGATACGTCCATGCTTTCTCAAAGACATGTGTCAAGGGGAGAAAGTTCATGGAAACATCCTGATCGGTCATGTCTACCAGACGGATATCATGGATACGGAAAGCTTCCATATAGTTAGAGTGATGCAGCATTACCCCCTTCGGTTCACCAGTTGTACCGGATGTATAAAGAATGTTGGCAAGATCATCATCCGATGCACGGGAAGTACGTTCTTCCACCATATCGTTGTTCGGCAAACCTTTTCCCGTTTCCAGGAATTCGTCGAAATAAATGGAAGTCATGTCACGAGGGTCGCGTACTACAGCACGGTCGAAAATGATCAATTGCTGCAACGATTGGCAAAAGCCAAAGACACTGAAAGCCGCATCATACTGGAATTGCTCGCCTACAAATATATAACGTATCTGAGCATCATTGATAATGTACTGCGCTTGTGCCGGTGAACTGGTAGCATACAGAGGTATGGTCACCGCACGGTTAGCAAATGCCCCGAAATCCACGTAAAGGCATTCGGGCTTGTTCTGAGAAAAGATTCCTATGTTTTCTTCCTCCTGCACTCCTAACTCTACGAGTGCATTCGCAACTTGTCGAACTGTTTGTGAGAATTGATTCCAAGTGATGGGGATCCACTGCGACGTTTCGTAATCCCTGTATTTCAGAGCCACCTTGTCGCCATACTTCTCTGCCCGCCGATGTACGAGGACAGATAAATGATAATAAGTCATATTATTCATATATTGGTAAATTCGGTACAAAGGTAGTGGTTTCATTTGAAACTATTTCTATATTGAGAATTAAATATTTAGTATATACTTCCGCAATATTAGTACTATCCGACTCTAAAAAAGAGTGGTTACCCTACATTTTTGTTCGTTTTTCCAAAGAAATACAAATATATGTATATATTTGCACCCGATAGTTTTTTAAATATCAACGCAATTACTTAACTAACATGAAAAAGATTTTAGCATTAGTCGCCATATTGGCGATAGGTTTAGGGAGTATCAACGCACAAGATAACCTCAGATGGGGTGTCACGGCAGGTATGAATGTAAGCAATATCAAAGTTAGCGGCTTTGATAGCCGGGTAGGTTTCCATGCTGGTGTTAAGGCAGAGCTTGGATTACCACAAGTAACAGAAGGAGCTTATATGGATTTCGGCGCATTACTTTCTTTAAAAGGAGCTAAAGTAGATGGCGGTGCCTTAGGCAGTATCAAACTGAACCCTTGCTATTTAGAGATTCCTGTACATATCGGTTATAAGTATGCTGTAAGTGATAATTTCACTTTATTTGCCAATGCAGGCCCTTATATTGGAATCGGATTATTCGGAAAGTTAAAAACAACAGGCGAAATTAAGAATGAACTTGAATCCAGTGTTGGTACTTCATCTGAAAATATTTTCGGTGATGACGGTTTCAAACGTTTTGACCTTGGTCTGGGGTTAAAAGCCGGTATGGAGTTCAGCCAAAAATACCAGATTTCCATTGGTTACGATTTCGGTTTAACAGAAACTTCAGATGCAGGAACTAAGAATCGAAACCTGATGATTTCTTTAGGATTTATGTTCTAAAACAACATAGAATGATTGAAAGAGGGCACCGTAAGGGCCCTTTTCTATATATTTTTAATTGGCTTACCATAGCATTACTCTTGAAATTTCAACAGCAGTTGATGCAACGATACTTCTTTCTTCACCACCCGTTTCTCTCCATCAAGTAAATACATCATCGGCATATCAGGTAATAAATAGCGTTCTTCCTGGCGTATACAACCCATATCGAAACCTGTAAGCCACTGGGTGGGCAGATCTTTCAAAGAACGGTTCCACAAGTCTCGATCTTCTCCTACGCAGATGGCAAGCACGGTAAGTTGCCCACTTTCTATCTGTTGTTGCAGACAGGAAGCGGTGCTCAAAGCGGTAATGATTTCCCGACAATGCAAACAATCGGGATCGTAGAACAGTAGCAATAACCTATAGGTAGCAGGGACGGTATATAAGGTTTGCAATTCACCGCTAGGTGTGAGATAAGTAAAGTCGGTTGCCATTGTGCCGGGACGGTTCTTCAAGGCAGCGGAAAGCAGAAAACGAGAACGTGAATTTTCTGTTTTATCCAGTAGGGAGGTACCTACAATTTCTTCCAAAAAGGGAATAAAGTACTCTTCATTCTGCATAGGTGAACCGGGAGTATAGAGATACTTTTCTGCCAACTGTGCCAATAGTCGGTAAGCGGTTTCGTCAACTTCGGCGCGCTGCATCAAACTCTTTACAGCCATGATACGGGCTTCGGCTTGAGCATGCGGGAAGAGAGAAAGAAAGTTGACGAGATTTTGTTCTACAAAGGCAGGACGGCGACTACGCAAGGTATCCGCAAAATCTATATCATCCCAGAAGTGTGCCAAAAGGCAGGCAGCACGCTCATGGGGAATGCATAGGGTAGAAGGGACAACAGAAAGAGGCTGATCTTGAGTTTTATTCTGCTGTGCGCTCATGCTGCCGCTAGTAACGGCGAGCATGAGGTATATCAGGAAGAAAAGAAGATTGTTATTCATCTTCAGCAGGTAGTGGATTAATCTTCTACACAACGGATAAAACAAGCGTCACTACCATCAGTACTATTATTATAGAGATTAGCTTTATGTATGAAGTTGAAATCAAAAGTAAAGTAATTGATGTCCCAACCTATAGTTTTGTCTGTATTTCCATTAGCATCTGTTGCATCACTATAATCTGATAACCAATAAATAGCACCTGACCGCATATACAAATCATAAAACAAAGGTCTATCTCCTAACGCCGGGTCTGGATACCTATCAACTCGACCTGCTGCATATCGAAGTATGCCAGACCGTCCTTGCGATTCGGCTCCTGTTTGAGAATTGGCTCGTTTGCGATGTCCATAACCAGAAGCACCTATTGGAAAGAAAAGATTTCTACTATTTGTTTTATTATATACAAAACAACCACGTATGCCACATCCCTCCGTATTTTTGTTCTCACCATCCGCCATATATCCATACACTTGTCTGATATCTGTGGCAGTAGTTGAAGATTCATCACCATACAATACTCCATATCCTTGTTCTGTATCTTTATTGTCAAACAGGGCTTTAAAGTCATTATATTCTGCAATACGGACATTATCAGATAGTGATAAATTCCATTGGGTAGTTGCACTAGGTATTACAGAAGAAATATCCGCCCAATGTTTTAATCCCTTACCGTTGGCTAATGTTAAGTTTGGATTATTGTGCGGAAACCAAACATGGAAAGACTCAGGTGTTATATTAATCCAAGGATCTTTATAATTCACCTGATTAGAGGCAGCGATTGCATCTTCCAAGTTTCCATACTTAAATAATGAACCTTCATCCAACGGCGACTCAGCTTCTCTATTTGCCGTGACTAAATTACACGTATGCCATTTAGCACCATTTTCTACCAATGGAATGGGTGCATCACCTTGACGAACAAATATCAGATGTTGGCAAGTGTAATTATGATAGTTAATCCGTATAATTGCAAATCGAGATGTATCCTTATTGGGGCATTTACTATTAAAGATTACCTTAAAATCAATAGGTGTTCCCGTTTCACCCGCTGTCCGGCTCAGAGAAATCATATTATCACCACCTTCAACCACTTCTGCCTTCCAAGGACCTTCTGATGTAAAAGGCTCAAATGTCGTTGAATTTTCACGAGGCAGTCTCATGAGCGTCACGTGAAAAGGAGTATCATTATTCCAACTTCGATAGATGCCCTTAGGATTAACAACACGACGTACCTGAAGTATTTCGGCTGTATCTTTCAAAATAGTTATCTTTTCGCTATTAGCAAATCTAATTCCGGCCTGAATTTCTACCGTGGCTCTTCGCCTGTAGGCTACATAGGGATTATTTCCAGTGTATCCAGTACTTATAATCATCTGTTTGGCACGCGTATACAATGGAATATGGACCGTAATATTTTGCTCATTGCCAGTTCCTACAGGATTTCCAATAGTAAATTTTCCAAGTTCTTCCGTATTTTCTTCGATGTTTTCTTTTGCCTCTATCACATAGTCTCTTTCACCTCTTTTGGAATCTTCATAATACTCTTTATTTCCTTTGGCCTTACCGTCTTTTTCGCCTAACCATACGACCCCGTTTGCCGGGTCATTCAGACTTTTATTTTGTGTTAATACGGTTGCAGTGGTTCTGCGTAGTGAAAGAAAACCATTCCAAGGCTGATTTTGTCCTCCTTTGTTTTGAGCTGTATAATCCTTTTGTGACGTCACATCGTAATCATACCAATAAGCATAATCAAGCCGGCCGTCACCTTCTGTATATGCACCGTTGGGTGCCCAATTATTTGTAATTATCTTGGCTTTCAAGGAGATGAGTTCTCCCCCACCTGTATTTATCTTTATAGGAAGATCCATAGTCCTGTTATACAGATAAGAGATGTAGTAAGGATTGGGTACTTCGATACCGGGTTTCGGTTCTTCGTATTCGATGTGCCAGTCCACGTCATTGGCATATTTGTTGAATTTCAGTGTCAATTTATAATGGTGATTACGTTCGGCATTATAGTCGGTAGTGACATTTTTACCCAACATGAAGCGGTAAGTGATATCGCCACTGCCCACCCGGCCCTCGGCATTAGAAACATAATAGGCCTTTACTTCAATATAAGTGCCATAGGGCTTCTGATCTTTATAAAATTCATCTTCAGGTCTGTTATTCAGTCCCGGAGCATCAAGTTCACCATTTCCGTCATGATCTTGCCGTTTGTCTTTTCCTTCTCCCTGCATATTTTCATAGAAAAAGAGGGCCTCATTTTTTTCTCCATGAGCTTTCTGGATATGTTCATTCTTCTTGTCAAGATTATCATCACTGTATTCTGTACTCAACACAGACACTCCCTTATTTTGCTGATCCACAGAGTCATAATAATAATAATAATATGGTCTACCTTTCGTGATACGTGCGGGCCAATGCTCATCGTATGAAGTCCCCTCAACATACGTAATACTTTCGCCCTCTTTAATAAGGTCTCCGAAGTTTTTTTCGGGATTATCAGGATCTTTGTTGACGGCACTCTTCTTACCTAAATAGCACTGATTTGGTATATCCTTGATTGTTACGGATTTGAGATAGATATATACGTTTTCATGAAGCATTGAGCCATCGTATGCAATGGTCACTTTGGATGCTGCACGACGTATCCAAGCATGCAATGGTATTGCTCTTTGGTTGATGGTCAGTAAGGGTGCATCGGAATCTGTTGAAGCATCGCTAAAGAATCCGAACATTTGATTATTGGCAGCGATCTCCGACGCTTTCCATTCAAGGGAAATACTTTTCAATCCATCTTTTGTCTTTATAGCCTCCTCGTATTCGGAGAGGTCGTCCATGTTTGCCACCGCATAGATATAATAATACCCGAAAGGAACGGTCAGTTGGAATTCTGCATGGGGAGTTTTGGATTCAGCGGGGGGAAGATTCTTGTCTTCACCACCTATTGATTCGGTTTTGTGGTCTGTACGCTCTTCTTCCGAAAGCACGTATTCCCCCTCATTGGGAGTTCCGGTACTTGCCTGATTTAACGGATATTTCTTCACCAACTTTCCTTCCTCATCATACAACAGCACACAAAGGCTGTTGATACTCTTTATCGCATTTCCGGGCGTACGCGTGGTTCCGTTCAGCGCAGGAGTAAGGGGCTTGAATTTCACGGTGCCACTGATGACGCTTTCCCCTTCGCCTATGATTCCGCCACTATACAGCAAGTCGTCCTTACAGGAGGAGGCGGTGCCAAGAAGCAATATGCATAAAAATATGTATGTCAAAAAGTTGCGTTTCATATCTTCTGTCATTTTTTTCGAGTATGTTTCTATACTAAAGGAACGGTTGATTCTTCAGTATTTTCTTATTCCGCCGGATTAACCGGCTTTTCCGGCTCGTCCAGTCCGAATACAGGATCTAGCTCCACTTCCCAATAAGGTTCTACATCCACTTCCCAGTCAAGCGTATAATCCTTGAAACAGACATTTACCTTTACGTGCGTGTTGCGGAAAAGGGAGGCAAGATGCTCCAAAGCGGCACTATATTCTCTTTCGACCTCTCTCTGCTGCGCAGTGCCATATTCCGGTTCATCCAGGAATGTTTCTTTTGTATAGACGGTCAGTTCATATTCCTGCAATTTCAAATCGGAGGCAACCGTACCGCTTCCCACTGTGCTGCCCTCTTCGGTGCCGATAGTTTTCAGCGTACGGCTTTCGGGCAGATAAGCGAATTCCGATGGAACTGAAACAGGTTCTCCGGTACTGCCTGCTGATTTGGCGGGAACCGTCACCGAATTCTTAAAGTTTACCTTGACACGAGAGCTTTCTTCACCGGATTCTCCTCCCGAAACGTCTATAGCCGGTATATCATAGTCGGTCAGCCATTGATATTGGTCTATATTGTCGCCTTTTTCAGTTTTCCCCGCTTCCGCTACCATCCAGTGTATCCAGTCCCATTCCGTCACCTTATGGTTCGCATCCGGTGTATCGGTTTCAGGTAAAGGTATAGAACTGTTGCACGCCGAATTCACCACCCAATACCTGCCTTCTTTATTCTTGTTCACATGCGGCATCAGGTACATCCGGTCCCCAACGGCTTTGGTGAGGGAAAATCCGGTCACCGTGATGTTTCGCCTTGAAGAACGGTTGGTGAAATTGAAAGAAAACTTAGTGGCGGCACGTACCACATAAAGAGAAGTTGGAACAGAAAATTCATCCTTCCCTATGTCCTTTCTATCGGGTATCTCAATCTCGTACATGGCCGTCATGGGAATGCCCGAGACGGGATCGTATTGGTAACCACCTTCGGCATCGCTCAGATTGAATACAAAGTCATCTATCGGGGCATTGCCGGTTTCCTTGCCTGAAGCACCGGAAGAAGTCTGCGGAATAAAAGAACTGTTGCCTAAGTCAAGTTTTTCTCCCCGACCGTCTTTCAGCCCGGCGCAATTTGCCAAGAGATAGATTCTTTTCCGGCAACCGGCTCTCACTTTGAAAGTATATTCGTCAGTCAACGGCAACCCGATGTTGGAAGCACCTTTTACCAAGCGACTGTGTTCTACCACCCATCTCTTGCCGGCATTGCCGGTTTCTCCTTCCGAGACACTTCCTCCTTCCGGAGTGTTTTCCTCTTCCGAGACATCATTTTCCGAGACAATCACCACAAGCAGTTGGTTGATACGGACATCATCAGGTATTTCGTCCGCACGGGTAGAAACCCCTGCTACGGCAGTGTGGAAAGTGAGGTATATGCTGTTCTCTTCCTCCTCTTCATGGGGCAGGTCGAAAGATTCGTTGATGCACGAAGCGAACCCCAGCAAAAAAACGCACAAGAGGCAAAGTCCGATGATATGTCGATGCTGCAATTTCATTTGAAACGCTTTTTTCCTGATTGAAAAACTTGTTTTTAGCTTCCGTTCTCTTACTCTTTGTTCTTATTCTCTTCTTTACATTTCGATGTCGTTGATCCTCACCACCCAGTCGTTCACTACGATACGCGTCTGCAACCAAATACCCGCTTGCAGGAAGAAGTAGAGCGTCCAGCGGCTTTCACGATCCAGATACTCTTGGTCGCCCATCTTGCTGTAACGGTCGCTTCGCATCAGCAACAGATAATTATTGAGCGGAAAGTCTATCACGATTTCTCCATCTTCGTGCCGCTTCACAAGCAGACGCGGAGAATTTTTGGTCATCAGCCGTGAGGTGCTGAGCTCGGCATAGGCCACTTCGACAGGCTGGGGCACTACCTGATCGGGACCTACGATAGAGACACCCGTCTGCGCTTGTCCTTTAGCCCAGGGAATGTAGGTGATGTTTCCGTTGGGCAACAGGTCATTGTCGTAGTTGAAGAGCGTGTTGTCATCGATGATTTCGAAGTCGAAGTCATCGGCTTTGACCGGTGTTCCGTCCACGTGCTGCAATACGATACGTATGCTGTTGGTGTTCTTCATCATCTTCACTGTTCCTTCACTGTAAAGATCGGCAGTGGCGAGGGTAAGTTGTCCCCAAAACATATCATGCAGGTTGCGGCGTTCGGGCACGGTGAGACAGTCAGCATCCATGGCGGCGCGCAAGTCTGTCCGTTTGCTGCCCGCTGCAGGTGCTTGCAACAGCGAGAAAGAGCTTTTGTCGCAGGCCAATCCGCCGTATGCCACGAAATGATAATTTCCCTTTTCAAGATCCAGTGTCATCCGGTAATCTTCGTCCTGCAATTCCGCCCCTGTCACTATCTTTGTATCTACGTAATTGTCCTTGTCATCGTAGATGTAAAGCGTCAGGCAGTCCACTTGCTTGGGGAACGCGTTAGCGAACTCCATGTTGTAGTCATAGACGAAACGCAACGATACACCGTGCGGACATGGATCGAGGTCTTCGAATATCCGCTCGCACGAGGACAAGGCAACAGTTGCCAGCACGGCGCTGAGCACCATGCCGGCAAACTGTGAAATTATATTCCGCTTTCTGCTTTGCATGTCGGTCGATTTTCTTAGAATTCGATATTGTTTACGCGTACGGTCCAGGGGAGAACTTCAACAGCAAGCTTGAAATAAACGTCATCTTTTTCATCAGGATCCTCAGGATCTTTGGGATCCGGGTCGTTTTCTGATACACGCGGATGTCCAAGCTCGTCGATTCTGGTCACAGCAAGTTTATAAACGTTGTTACGTACTACGGCAAATTCCATCGGACCCATCGAACCGTTGTCACCGTTATCGTTATGACGGTTCCAATAATAATAATAACAGAAATAACCAGGATTATTTCCTTCGTCATTACTGGATTGATAAAGAGTAAATCCAACTTCGTCTCTCACGTCTCTCTTTGTAGCAGCATTTTTGAAATCTAAACGGAATTTGTCAACCAAACCGTTTTCATCTTTTAATGTTTCGTCATCGTTATCTTGCCACTGGCCCCATAAATAATCAGGACTTTTTTCGTCTGTACTATATTTTGCGTTAACTATTACCTCTTTATCATTTACAGTCTCTTTTTTTCCCAAATCAATATCTTTAGGATCTGCAGTACCAAATACAAGTTTATAGAATTCGGGCATTGTTTCCCTATTTGTCAATGCAACTGCACGTACTTCGGTCCAACGTACATACAATTTATTATTATATTTATACAAGATTGGATCCTTGTCAGATTGTCCGGTTACATTCCCTAAAGCATTTTTCAACTCAGGTGGAGTGTTAGGAGTTGACAACATTTTACCTTTAAACACGATACCTGTAGAGATACCATTTCTTTGTATGTCATTAGTACCATCTTCTTTTGCAGGTATCGTATTTTCGGTAATATAGCGCCAAATCTTGTACTCTTTATTTCCATAATTATCATTCTCGCTTGAGCCAAGAACTGTTTTTATATCTACGTTATACCATTGCTCGCGTGCAGCCTCATTTATGCTCCATGCATTGTCAGTAACATTACCAAGGCAAAAATTGAAATGACCTGCATAATCGCTTGATGCATCCAAACCACCTCTCTTGAAGTCAACATCTGTATCAACAACATAATTATGCTCCAACTCTGTATCACAAAGAACAGAACCTTTAGAAGAACCATCAGCTGAAACACGACGCAAATAATAAAAACTTTTACTCATATTGACCAATCCCATTCTCTGCAATTGAATTTGCATTGTGGTATTACCGTCATCGTCTTTCACAACATTATACGTATTCTCTCCGGTAGCATTTCCACTTCCGTCTTTAAAGTCGAAACGAGCCACGGAACGTTCTACTTTAATCGCAGAGCCAGCTTTGCTATTGTCTACATCACCGGCATTTTTTCCTGTCAAATCAAAAGCTTTATCCTTAGAGTTATAATTATTCCAATCATTCATACTTTTAGGGATGAACTTTTCTATATGCGACTTAATAGCCGTAGACATCAAGAAACCACTTTTATGGTCTGAACCTCCCCAAATAGATGAGCCATCTTGATCTGCACCTTCACCTACTGTACCATCAGGATTTTCCGTTAGAGTAGCAACATTATTCACCCATTCCTTGGTACCGATGGCAGTATTTGAAAGAGTACTTGTGAGACGTTTTGTCGGGTTACAGAAAATATAGACGTGGATAGTGTTATCCTTCAATTGAGTAGGATCAGTCTCATCTTTTTCTGCTTTGTCATAATAATCTTTTAATGTGGATTTTTTAATTGCCTGGACAGTGTTTACTTTACCATTCGTCAGAGTATTAAATCCTTCTTGTGTTCCACAACCAATTAAGTTATCCTCCTTATCGGCCAATACCAATAAGATTCTATTTACGGCATTTTCATAATCTTTTCCAACTTCTTCACCGTCTGTACTTGTACCATAATCACCATCCTCTGGCGTATTGGTTTCACTACGTGTTCCTGCCCCTGCCACCGGCAATTGCACTTGCACGTTCATATACACAGCATCTTCCAAATCAGGATTCGGAGTACTTCCACCCTCTTCCCATTCATCGCTGCTACATCCGGCAATGAGTCCCATTGCCAAGATTCCCATGAAAAAATTGCTCCAAAATTTCTTTTTCATAGCGTAATCAAATTAAATGTTCTATAATTAAGTTTATTCTATCCGATTGATTCTTCTATTTTCTTATCTTATTCCAAACTCTTTCTTACCTCTTCCAGGCGTTTCAGCATCTCTTTGGCTTTCTCCTGTCCTTTCCGGTCGGCCTCTTTCAACAATATCTCGGCCGCTTCATAATTGCCGGAGAGAGCGGAGTGAATGCCCCGGGCATAAGCCGCCTCGGACGTATCGCCAGCTTTTTCCAAATATTTTTCCGCCAAAGGCAAGTTGCCTAAACGCATGGCGGTATTGGCAGCATTCAAATTTGCAGTAGCATCTTCGGGGAACATACGTACAGCTATCTCGAAAGTTTCGTTATACTCTTCACTACCTGGTTCCATGTCTTGTGCCACGAGGTACATCTCTTCCAAACTCAACTTCTGCGGTTGTGTCCGTAGCAGGCGCTTTATTTCTTCCGGATCAGTGTAGGCACGCACTTCATAACGCACCACGTAATCGGAGTGGCGCAATCCGGGATAGACTTCGCGCAGCAGATAAGCGTAATCGTCTCGATAAGTCACCTTAATCTTACGGTCTTTGGCATCTGGCTCCATGTCACTGTCTATCAGGCGCAGAATCTCGTCACGATAAGTCAGGTGCGAACCTTCCACAAAACGCCTCAGACCTTCCCAGTCTTCCGGTTCGTAGCTGGTAGTAAACAGTGAGTCGGGGAAGTGGTATTGTCTGCGCACGTATTCTTTCAACGTTGCCGTACGTCCTTTCGCCAAGCGTATATTGTTGGTGTACGAGCCTTCGGGCGAAGCGTATCCCTTGATGCTGATAGCAAGGATGCGGGTATCGGCATCTTCTCTCACGGCATCTATTGTGGCAAGTATCTTCTTCAACTCTTGCGGGTTACGGCGGTACTCGGGATACAGTTCCGTGCGGTTTACAGGGAAATCGATATAGGCCGATCCTTCTATCTGATTGATTTTCTGTTCAGCCTTCGGGCGTATGTAGACGTATTCGGGAAAGAAAGCCATCACGTTCTTTTCCGGAAGTACGTTCTCCAACAGAGAAATATCGTTCAGGATGGGAGTACCACAACATCCGTTGGTAGTATTGGAAACGTTCAGAGCAGCGTTAGTCATCCATTTCTCGTAAGGCACTACCAAACGGTATTCTATCACATCCCGTTCACCGCTACGGTAGAGTCTGTCAAGGCTCACGGCAGATTTGTTGCGCAGATGGTGATAATAACGATTCCTTCCCGCCACCATCACTGCCGGCAACTCTATCAAGTGCTCGCCTTTGCTGAGTGTAGGGGCAAACACCACTTCGCGGTTGGTGCCAACCTTGAGTGCCGAAACGTCAAGATCCAAGGAGACAAACAGTTTATCTTCTTGTCTGGACACTGCCAGATTTCGCACTTCCATCTGCCCGTCCATCAATGACTGGGCTTTCAGCACCGGTGCCGTGCATAGGGGCAACAGGGCGCAAATCAATATCTTCGCTATTCCATATCTTGCATCCATAACCGTAAAATTTAAAATGTATAAACCAGATTGATTGCCGCTTTCGTGGGACCTATGTAGTTATGCGATTTATCTTCAGCCACTTTTGTGCCACAATGGGCACAAGGATAGACATCGTAGCGGGTATAAACCCACCCGAAACCAAACAAAGCTTCCAAATTCCAATGTTTATTAAGTATCCACGAATGACCATATACCAATCCGAGCCCTCCGAACCAACCCTGATAGCGGTTGTCGGAGATTCCAGAGAAGTCGGTTCCGAGAAAAGAAAGGTTATTATCCAGATTTCCCACATTGTATTGTCCACCAAGGGCATGCGCACCCACAAAATGACCTGCCCACCGGTCACAAAACCAGTAGCGTGCCTCGGGTTGCAGAAGCCAGTGTTTCCATTTTCGATCGTGAGAGAAGGTCCAGCCATTATAATTGGCAGACACGTCCAACGTCCATCTGTCCGCAAGACCTACCTCCACCCCCGCGTTCAACGTGGCGAAAGCATCGTATAGTAAATTACTTTTCAGAACCACTTCCTGACATCTGGCTCCCATGCTGAAAAGACCTAAAAACAAAATCACATAAAGTTTTAAAGTCATCTTTCCCATATAATAAGATTTATTAATATCAAATATATATTTCCCCGGCACGTTGTGGAGAAAGATTTATCAATCTACCAATAAAATCTCTTAAAAGAGATCAAACCAAATACTGTATGCCCAGCCTATATACCGCTGGTAGTGAACAATGATAAGTACTCAGAATAAACATAGATATTACTGAAATCACTACTCATTGTTATTAATATAATCGCAATTCCCAATAGCGTTTAATCGTTCTACATTTTTAACAGCTAATTTCTTCAAACTGCATTTTAGGATTCATCTCTTCCCAAGAGATGGATTTGGGTTGCAAAGTTATGATTTGCAGCAATAATATCCAAGCACTCACCTTATTTTTTTTCATCAATCAATATCATTGTATATTGATTTGTATATTGAAATATTACTCTGTATATGCTTCTTTTCCCTTTTTCTTCCAGCCCATTATCCTGCTATCCATCTCTTGGGAAGAGACGGTTCAAAGAAAATACCCCTATATAGATTTCAAGATCAACCTATTAGCTCTATCCACTGTTGCAGTATCAAGTGAAGTCAGGTAAATCAATGTTGTATTCTCAGAATCATGTCCCATTCCTTCACTAATGACAGAAAGAGGAATATTCTTACTTTTAGCTACGCTTGCCCATGAGTGTCGTGCAACATACATAGTCAATGGAATGGACACCTCAAGCATTTCCCCAATAAATTTCAACTTCCTATTGACAAGATGAAGCGCATTGTTGTATTGCGCCCTCTCCTTTATTCCCGCCTCACGAATTATAGGAAGCAAATACGGAGAGCTTTGTATTACAGGATACTTATCGAGTATATCCTGCATATTATGCTCCCATCCTATCCAAAGACGTTGTCCTGTTTTTTTTCGACAATAAGTAAGAATTCCGTTCTTCAGGTCGCTCTTCTTCAGATAAGCCATATCAATAAATGACATACCACGAGTGTAGAAACTGAAGAGAAACATGTCACGGGCATAATCCAACAGAGGAAATGCCGACAACTCCATGTATTTAATGTTACGGATCACTTTTAAGGGAAGCCCTCGTCTGACAGTCTTCCCGATTCCCGTATACACATATTTAAAGGGATACCTTTGTGTAGTAAATCCTCTTTCTACCGCCCGATTGTATACGGCACGCAAAATCCGGTTATAAAAGGAAATGGTGTTCATATCCACTCCGGTAGATTTAAGGTAAGCTTCATAAGAGACCAGCAAATCTGCATCAAACTCTTCCCAAAGGATGTCTCTGTCTTGGCGAAAACGCATAAAACTATTAAGCGTACTGGTGTAAGTCTCTCCGGTACGTTCTTTGCCCAGCATATGCATTCGATGGATGATCTCTTGCATGAACGGTTGTAAAAAAGCGCCCGGTAATGCACTGCCTTTTACTTGCTTACTCTCTGTAGAAGAGGATCTGAATTTTGTTTTAGATGCCATGAATAATAATTTTAAATGAATAATAAAAAAGATTCTAATCGTTAAATACGATCTTCATCAAGATACGGATTTATGTAACAACCTACACTAAAGAGCATTGTTTAATTAAACGTTTATTATTAACGCGAATCAGGAGTGGAAACAGATTCATAACTGTGCAGAAAGGGAACTATACTTCTCAATGTCAGCAGCATAGGGACATGACACTTGGAACTTATTACCTTGAGAGCCGGAACTCCCTTTGCTTTGCTGCTCAAGATGCCATCTTGTACAGCACAACATACCATCTCGAACAACACAAGATGCCATCTTGAGCAGTAAAGGTAATCATGCTTCAGTAGATATGCAAGCTTTTTACGGGGGAAAGGTCAAGAAGGCCTTCCGGCAGACCCATAACGGCGGAGCAAATAAAGGAAAACATGAGAAGAAAAGCCGGAAAGATTTGTGGAAACGCCGGAAAGCAGAGTTTCCGATGTACAAGAAAAACTACGGCAAGTTGTAAACTTGCCAAACGTAAATTAAGCATATATCAGGATTTATCCATAAATTTGCATTTTGATAACTTATTTGAAAAAGATATGACTTACGATATACCTACAATGGTTTCCGAAGCAACCGGAGTCCTCAAGTCTCTGATTGCGATCCCTTCTCTTAGCCGCGACGAAGAAAAAGCAGCAGACTACCTGCAGAATTATATTGAACTACAAGGTATGGCAACCGGCCGCAAGGGTAATAATGTCTGGTGCCTCAGTCCGATGTTCGACCTGAGCAAGCCAACCCTACTGTTGAACTCGCATATTGATACCGTAAAGGCCGTAAACGGCTGGCGAAAAGCCCCGTTTACCCCTACAATAGAAAGTAACGGCAAACTATACGGATTGGGCAGCAACGATGCAGGCGCAAGTGTAGTCAGCCTGTTGCAGGTATTTCTGCAACTCTGCCGTACGACGCAGAAGTATAATTTGATTTATCTGGCTTCCTGCGAAGAAGAAATTTCCGGGAAAGGTGGTATCGAGTGTGTATTGCCCGAACTACCTCCTATCAGTTTTGCTATTGTCGGGGAACCAACCGAGATGCAGCCCGCTATTGCTGAAAAAGGATTAATGGTACTGGACGTGACCGCTTACGGTAAAGCCGGACATGCCGCACGAAATGAAGGAGACAATGCTATATATAAGGTATTGGAAGATATCGCCTGGTTCCACGACTACAAATTTGAAAAAGTATCCCCACTACTGGGTCCTGTAAAGATGAGTGTAACGCAGATCAATGCAGGCACGCAACACAATGTCATTCCCGACCGCTGCACTTTTGTGGTAGACATCCGCAGTAACGAATGTTATAGTAATCAGGAACTGTTTGCTGAAATACAAAAACATATTTCTTGCGAAGCAAAAGCGCGTTCTTTCCGTTTGAGTTCTTCTCACGTGGAAGAACAGCACCCGATAGTGCAACGTGCCGTTGCCATGGGACGTGTACCCTTCGGCTCCCCCACTCTTTCAGACCAGGCCCTGATGTCATTCCCTTCCCTCAAAATGGGACCGGGAAAGAGTAGCCGTTCTCATACGGCAGACGAATTTATTTTCATTCAGGAGATAGAGGAGGCAATCGGATTGTATATTGAGCTACTGGACGGAGCAACTTTATGAATGAAATAAAGAGCTAACTCCAAGCCGTAGAAAATAAATTGTCTTCAGCAATATCCCGTTAGTATTTTAATTATCAACATATTGCATCTACCTACTATTTATCTTGTAGAGTAACGGATGTTATGCTATAGAAAACTATTCCATGCCATATTAATCTATTTGTTTTTTTCTTCTGCTAAGCAGAAGAAAAAAACAAATAGATTATCAATACAATCATTAAATAAGTCATCAATACCATGACTTACATACGACTAAAGTCAAACAATTCAGATTCTGTACGCGCACCTTGCATCAATGTTTCTATTTTCTTTACCATCTCCGGATATTGCTCTGCAACGTTATTATCCTCATGTATATCTTTGGATAAGTCATAAAGTTCAAATGTTGTTTTCTCCGGACAACCAACAAACAGTCGCACGCCTTTCCAATTGCCATAACGTAGAGCTTGTCTACCTCCTTTTTCATGAAACTCCCAATAAAGATATTCGTGTTCCTTCTGCTTACCTTTTCGTAACAAAGTCGGCAAGAACGAAATGCCGTCAGTTTGAATATCACGTGTAGTGCCTGTTAACTCGGCAAAGGTTGGCATCATATCCCAGAAAGCCATAATATGGTCATTCGTAACTCCACCCTCAATATGATTCGGGCAACGGATAATCATCGGCATACGAATGCCCCCCTCATAGAGATCACGCTTCACTCCGCGATAAGGTCCGTAACTTTTAAAATAATCAGGGTTTGCCCCGCCTTCTCTATGAGGTCCATTATCAGAAGTAAATACGACAATAGTGTTATCATCAATTCCCAATTCAGCTAACAGTTCCATTATCTCACCCACATATTTGTCCAAACGAGTTACCATTGAAGCAAATGCAGCCAAAGGACGTTCTGCTGCACCATAAGCTCCCCGGCGGTTCGGGTTTTGCTCTGCCCAAGCCTCATCATCTTTTGCCGGGATGAGATTACAATAAGATTGATATACCGAATCTTTCGGCAAAACCAATTCTGCATGGGGAAGAGTATATGATAAATAGGCAAAGAATTTTTCTCCCGCATGGCTGCGAATATACTGTAAAGCCCGATTATGGATTAAATCCGCTGAATACGTACCCTCAGCCTGATTGTAATTTTCGGGAAATTCTACACGTTTTGTACCGTCCCACAGATGATCGGGATAATAATCATGAGCCAATGTTTGACAATTATACCCCAAGAACTCATCGAAGCCCACTTTAGTCGGATCTGATTCGGAACCTGGATATCCCAAACCCCACTTTCCAAAACACCCGGTTGCATAACCAGCCTCATGGAACAGTTCTGCAATAGTATATGTACCGGCAGGCATTGCTACTTGTCCTTCAGGATCCATACGCATGTTGCCGCGAATATATGTATGTCCCGTATGTTGCCCTGTCATCAGTGATGCACGCGAAGGCGCCGAAACGGAAGTACCGGAATAGCACTGCGTAAACCGCATACCTTCATCAGACATCCGTTGCAAATTAGGAGTCTTTATTAAATTCTGCCCATACGGTGAAATATCACCTATACCAAGGTCGTCTGCCAAAATATAAATGACATTGGGGCTTTGTTTCCATTCCGCTTCCGGCTGCTGCGCACAGCTACAAGCAACCATAGCTCCTGCGATTCCACAAGAGATGCTAAATAATTTTTGTTTTTCCATCTGAAATCAATTTAGTATTAAATTTATCAATCTATCGTTATTGCCTTTTTAGCTTTCGGAGTAAATAATACATCGTCGATGCAAAACTTTCCTCCCTTTATCTTAATATTCCGGTTACGACTACCGGACACCCGAACTTTTTGCTCTCCGTTTCCGGCATAAACTAAATCTTTGACCTCAATGTCTTTTGAGTTATTGAATGAAAGTACCGGCCCTTCTGCAACATCCAAATGTATATTTTCCATCCGTAATCCACATGTCTCATCAACCTGCGCTCCGGCAACAGAATGTATCATACAGTCAGTAAGAGATACATTACTTACATTCATTTCCGGAAGGCCATTGAAAAACATTGCCCTACCAGCATCACGGCATGTGATGTTTGAAATATGTATGTCTTGAAAACACGGAGTGTCATCAGTTACCGGCATGAAGGGAACATCAGTCATTTCACCTCCTTCCGGAATACCATCCGGTTCAGGAGTTTTCTCTTGATAGTAAGAGTCAAACCAAATAGCATAGTTCGCTATATCATTCATCATGATATTGTCTACGTATACATTAGACACAACTCCACCACGACCTCGTTTGCTTTTGAATCGAAATCCAGTATCAGTATCAATGAAACGGCAGTTCCTCACAGAGACTCTATCAATACCACCTCCCGTATCACTTCCGATGACAAATCCGCCATGCCCATGAAACACGGTACAATTATCTATAATAATGTTGGCACAAGGTCCTCTTCTACGTCCCACATCACCAATTCCACTTTTCAGACAGATGGCGTCATCTCCCGCATCTACCGCACAATTCACTATCAGTGCATTTGTACATGAACTCAAATCAATGCCATCACCATTCTGAGCATTCCAAGGACAACGAACCATAATTCCATCAACCACAATATTATCGCTTAAAATAAAATTTACATGAAAACTCGGAGAATTCTGGAACACGACACCTTGCAACAGTACTCTCTCGCAACGAACAAAGCGTACCATACGTGGACGTTTCTTGGCTAACTTCTCAGATGATGTTTCAGGATACCATATTGCTCCATCCTGTTGTACAGTCCCACCTGTTTTTATAAAACTATTCCATTCTGCATTGCTAACCTTAAAACGCTTGACCGGACGCCAGAATTCTCCGTTACCATCAAATACACCTTCACCGGTAATTGAAAAATTACTTTCATGATAAGCACTGATAGGAGATTGGAAACGGCTTCCAGAAGTGCCCTCATCCGGTGATAATAAAGGATATTGCGTTTTATCAGGTGTAAATAAAACAATTGCATTTTTCAAAACATGCAAGTCGATATTACTTTTCAAAACGATAGGACCAGTAAGCCATATCCCCTCCGGAACAATTAAATGCCCTCCGCCACGTTCTGACAAGTCTGCTATAGCCGCCGCAAATGCCTGAGTATTCAATATCATGCCATTACCGATACCACCATACTCAGCCAGAGAAACTTCCAGTTCAGGAATAGCAGGAGTAACCGCTTTTGGAATATCAAAAGGCAAACCTTGATAGTATTTACCGTATCCTTCCGCTTTACAGGGAAAAACAACAAACAATATTATGAACACAAGCATAATAAGTTTAACTAGCTTTCTCATATTACGTATTCTTTTAAAATTTGATGTTACAAAAGTAAGCAATCTATAAAATGGAGATTTGTAAAAATCATCAGTTATCATTCACTTTTTATCAAATACTATTTATTTCATCTTCTTTATTCTTGAATTTATGCAGTTGAATATATTCCTTGGGCGACACCTTATATTGTTCCTTGAAACAACGACTAAAATAACCCGGATCTGAGAATCCCAACTGATAGGCAACTTCTGATATGGAGAACTGTCCGGTTCTGATAAGCAATTCGGCTTTTATCACACGATACTCTTTGATAAGCTCTATAGGAGATTTGCCGGTCAAAGATTTTATTTTATTATACATAGTAGTTCTTCCCAACTTGAGATGAACAGCCAGATCATTGACCGTCAATTCCGTATCATGTATATTAGTATCTATCCATTCCATAAGTTCCTTCATGAACTCTTGATCACGATTGGTCACCACCACATCCTCCTGTGATACAAACTCTTCAATGCGATGATTGGCAGACTGAGATGAGAAATGTTCAAAAAGCAATCTGCGCCGTGTAAGGAGATTGTCTATGCAAACCAGCAAAAATTCCACACTAAATGGTTTGGTAATATAGCTATCTGCCCCATACTTTATAGCTTTAAATTTATCTTCCGAAGTTTGTTTTGCCGTAAGCATAATAATAGGAACATGACTGGTCTCAAAGTTATGGCGAAGCTTATCCACCAATTCGATTCCATCCATCCGCGGCATGATTAAATCTGTCACGATAACGTCCGGTTGATGGACAGCGATTTTGTCCAATGCATCCACCCCATCCACAGCTTCAATCACTCTATAACTCTCCATCAAGTTATTAAAGATAAATTTACGTATCTCTGCATTATCGTCAACAAGCAAAATTGTTGGCGCATCCTTTGGAAGAGCCTGTTCTGAATAAGTCGCTGATATATTTTTCATGTCAGTCGACACCGAATAATTATTTTCATCCGCTACAGTGTCAAAATCAATCTGCTCCATACTGAAATGTTGATTACCCCGCAAGAGTTTTATTGTGAAGGTACTGCCTTTCCCCACCGTACTTTCCACATTAATGGTACCATGATGTAATTCCACAATCTCCCGACACAAAGCTAAGCCTATTCCACTTCCATGTATATCTCTCCTTATCGCTTTCCGAAATTGTGAGAAACGGGCAAATATCTGTTTCTGGTGTTCTTTGGAGATTCCCACTCCGGAATCATCTACAGATATATAAACACAGTCCTTTTCATCTTCTGCCTCCTTACATGTTATAGACAGAGAAACCCTCCCATTATCCGGAGTAAATTTAAAAGCATTGGAAAGTAAATTGTATAACACACTCTCCATTCGCTCCGTATCAATCCATAACATAATACAACTATGAGAAACTGTCAATAAGAGAGTGATTTTTCGTTCATCAGCCATATCCCTGAAGTCTTTAAGTACATTCTGAGCTATGGGTATAATATCAGCATTCTGTACTTTAAGTTCCAATTTGTCTTTAACTATTTTACGGAAGTCGAGTAATTGGTTTATTAAAGATAACATCCGTTTGGAATTCTTGTATGACATTCCTAAACTGTCTTGTCCTCTTTTTGACAATGTTTCCCGTTTTTGCAAATCCTCCAATCCTCCAATAATAAGGGTCAAAGGAGTGCGCAATTCATGTGAAATATTAGTAAAGAATCTTATCTTCATTTCCGACATGTGTTGTTCCATCCTTGTTTCTGCACGAAGCTTTGTCATTATATAAAGTGTGCGCATTACAAGCCATAATACAGCTAAAAACAGAATACTATATATACAATAAGCATACCAGCTGAGCCATGGAGGAGTAGCAATGTGAATCTTCATCGTAATCTCCGGACTGTTCATCAACTCATTGCCAACAAAAGCTTTGACATGAAAAGTATAATGCCCATGAGGAACTTTTGAATAATAGGCACTGTTTACTTTTCGCGAAATAGTCCAAGTATTATCATACCCTTCCAAATAATACATATAATTTACTTTGTCTTGCAATCGGAAATTAAGTGATGCAAACTCTACCCGGAAGAGTAAATAATTATATGGTAATTCTATCTCATTCTTTGTTATATCAGTCTCCAAAAAAGGATTTGCGATCTTCTGATCCTGTATTTCCAGATCCGTGAATGACAGACGATATTCATATTGAGAGAACTGCACTTTATGAGTATTTATCATCTGTAGTTTATTTAGCCCTCCAAAAAGGATAGTGCCTTTAGCGTCAGTGGCAACGGATGCTTCATTATAAGATATCGGAGTAGAGTTGCTCCATAGAGAATAATCAGTGAATATTTTCTGCTGAGGTTCAAAACGCATGATTCCTTTCTCGGTCGAAATCCAAATATTCTTGTCAATATCTTCGGCTGCAGCCAACACGATATTGTCAAGCAAGCCATTAACTGTCGTATAATTCACAAATATGGGTACCTCATTGTCGGAATATCCTTTTATTAAACTTAATCCTCCTCCATAAGTTGATAGCCATATCTGTCCGGAGGAATCTTTCAATATATGTATGACATCATTTCCTCCAATAGAATTCTTACTGCCCGGATAGCGTCTACATACAGTAAATTGCATTTCTTCGGGTGATTCTGAAGGATTACATATCATCAATCCCTCAGTCGTAGCTATAAACATTCTATCTAATGTATCACTAAGTATATATCTGACTCGCTTGCCCTCTCCCCTAGGATAATTGGGGAAATTATTATAAATATTTATAAAGCGATCAGAGTCGATATCAGACAACAGATTTACTCCTCCTTCAAAAGTCGCAATCCATATTCTGCCAAAACAATCCTGGTCAATAGCATAAACATGATTATCAGAAAGTGACCCAATATCTCCTTCTACATGAAGATAATGATTAAATTTATATTCCTTCCCGTCAGGGGTAAGACGCCACAACCCATTTCCTTTAGTCCCAACCCAAATATTTCGAAGTGAATCCTCAAAAATAGCATATATCTTGCCTAATGGATTTCCATTATCAGAATGAGAATAGAGATGTTTTAAATTGTATTGACTATCATAACAATATAATCTACCATTCTTTGTTCCGACCCATAGATTACTATCTCTATCCAATTGGAGAGCGCGTATATTATCTGGATAATTCGTGTCCTGTCCACTTGAAAGTTGGAAAATATCCGACCGGGCATCTTCTATAACAATTTTCACTAATCCTTTTTCATAATATGGCGAAAGCCACATGACATTATCATCATCTATTTCGAAAGCGGTAACTCCATTTGTCATTCTGAAATCGGTTGAAGGTACATTAAAGAAAGGTTCTACCAAGTCTTTCTCCCGGTTATAATAGCCAAAACCTGCTTGTTTCATTTTTATCCATACAACATCATTACATTCTTGTACTACGCTCAATGTATCGGAAAAATAATCAACAGTATTCAACTCTTGACTGAAGTGTTTATAATCACATCTTGAGGGATCAAAGCGTGTAATACCCGGGCACAAATCGGTTATCCACACAGTATTGTGAGAATCAACTGTCATGTGGCATATATGCTGTGGCACAATACCTGACGGCATTTTATCTTCCAAAGCATTCATCTTTTTCTTCAGCACTTTAACCCCACTGAAGGAAGTACCGATATATAGTTCACTTCCATCTGCTGCACTAGCCAGAGTCGTTATGCCATCTATTTTGATATCATCATAGCAAAGTAGAGAGTAGCCTTTCAAAAACCGAGAAATCAAGTAATATTTTGTAGCGAAAGCAATTCCTTCACCTACAACGGCTGCTGCAATAATCGGTTCATCACTTTTAATACGCATCTCAATCTGAAAATCGGGTGTTATAGTTATCACACGCCTCCCCCTATCGCAAACCAGCCAAACAGCACCATCAACTGTTTCACACATAAAAGAAACAGCGGAATCTATCTGTCTATTTCCAATAAAACTATGAGCCGTCAGAGGGGAGCTGTTTTTGGAACCAGAGAAACATACCACGCCATTATCTTGAAACTCAACCCATACAGTCCCTGTTTTATGACAAAATAAGACTTTTCCTATACGATAAGATTTCCCAGCAAGTTGATCTACAAGTTGATCTATACTCTCGAATTGTTCTGTAAAACGATTAAAGCGATAGAGGTGCCCATCGTAAGTCTGAAACCATAAATGCCCGTTCGCATCCTCCATGACCTGAGTGAAACGATTATGCTGTACCGGAAGATTATCCGGATCATTGCAATAATTTTTAAAATGGTAACCGTCAAAACGGCTTATCCCATTCCAAGTACATATCCAGACAAAACCTCTTGAATCGGTATAAATATCTAAAATGTTATTATGCACGAGTCCATCTAACGATGTGTACGTTGAAAAAGTACCTCGTAAAGATTGTGCTGATATCGTCATTGGAGATATCCAAATGCAGAAAAACAATATATGTAGAAATTTCCTCATAAATAAAGGGTTTATTGGAACAAATATAAAACTATTCTTCTCCCCACACAGCCTTCAGCTTATATTTTTCAATTTCTTCCGATGTGAGTTGCCGACTCCATACTACTCTTTTGCCAGTTCCAGCCCCAGGTCCCTTATTATTATATTCGGCATAAAATGCAGTTCCGCTCTGTACGATAGCTTTCTTCCAATCTGACCAACCTTCCGGACATATATGAGTACCCAAAAAACAATTAAAAAAGACAGTTTGAGCATGGATTCTCCAAGGGCGACCCAGAAAAACATGATCTACATTCTTCGCTGCAATCAAGGAACAGCTATCAAAAATAAATCCATATTGTTGTCCTTTACAAGTCGATGCAGCTGTTATATAAGAGTTCTTTTTACTCAAAATAGTGCATTCTTTAAAATAAGCTGTCGCACTTCCGAAAATGAAGTCCGTGGTTCCTTCAATCAGACAGTTTACAAACAAATAGCACTTGTTTCGACTACATAATTCATCTTCTTTCAGATTTCCGATACCATATAGGAACAACGTATCATGATTGCCTTTTATATGGCAATTTATGTAACGTTGCCTATCACCCATACAAAGTAATGCTACCGTTTGCCCTACAGCAGGTTCCGACGAATTCTCAATCGTAATGTTTTCTGCAACAAAAGAATCAGCAGCATTAATGATAGTTGCCGTTCCCGGAGTGCCAATGCGCACTCCGGTTTTTCCTGGTAATCTGGCAGAATCATGCCAAGTGATGACCGTTTGCCCTCCCGGCCTACCAATAATCCTGAGATTTTTCTTTGACGAAGGTATATTAACTTTCTCTTGATATATTCCTTCCTCTAAAAATACAACTGTTTCACGGTCGCAAAAATCAGGAACAGCCACTATTGCCTCACTTAAAGTTTTAAAATTACCACTTCCATCAGCAGATACGACAAAATCTGCCTGATAAAGTGAATCGCCTGCATTCGCTGTAATATCCGTTACCGATAAAATAACGAGAAAAAAAATATATAAATATTTTCATCTTAGCTTATTTATATACAACGCTCCCTTCCGCCTTATTTGAAACAAAAGCGTTTCTCTCCGATATACAAGAAGAAACTGAAATCAACCGATTGCGACTGCCCGTTACTATCAAAGCGTTCCCATCTATCCGGCGACATTGAAAACCTATAACAGTTAAATCTTTCACATTATTGAGCATCAATGCCGGACCACTTTTAGGAGTAACCATCACATTACGCAGGTTTACATTGGTAGCTTCGTGTATCTTTGCACCTTCGTCAGCGTATATGTGACAATCTTCTATAAATACATTCCGGACATTCATCTCCGGCAGTCCGTTGAAAAGCATTGCCCGTTTTGCTCCGTGACAGGTTACCTGCGATATATATATATCCTTGAATTGTGGCGTAGTCTCATCTGCATCAAAAGCAATCATGTCCTCGTCTTGTTCCGGTAGTTTCACGCTCACCCGTTTCCCATAGAACAAGTCAAATAGTAAAGCTTCCGAAACGATATCATTCATCATGATATTTTTAATGTAAATGTTCTCTACAACACCTCCACGTCCACGTTTACTCTTGAATCTCAGGCCTACATCCGTACCCGAAAAGCGACAATTGGATACGGCAATGTTCTTTACTCCCCCACTCATCTCGCTGCCCACAACAAAGCCTCCATGTCCATGATAGCAAACGCAGTTGTCCACAATAATATTAGAAGCCGGTATACCACGACGACGTCCCTCTTCATCTTTGCCACTTTTAATACAGATAGCATCATCACCTACATCAAACCAACTGTCGGTAAGAAGCAAATTGGTACATGACTCAATATCTATTCCATCACCATTCTTGGCATACCACGGACAACGCACAGCGATATTGTGAACAATAATATCACGGCTAAGAGAGAGGTGTACATTCCAACAAGGAGAATTTTGGAACACAATTCCTTCCAGCAAAACTCCATCACATTCTCTGAAATTCACCATTACAGGTCGTAAAAAGTCACGAACGCTTTCAAAATCCTCCATTGTCTTAGCCCAGGGAACAATGTTTTGAATGGCATCTTTGGCACCGCGATAGTAACTTTCCGTAGGATACCACAACTCACCATCCTCACTAAGTATTCCTCCACTTTGTATACATTCATTCCATACCATAGGTGGCATTTCATTCTTCTTTCCAAGGCGCCAAATATCACCTGCACCATCTATGATTCCCTTGCCAGTAACAGCTACATTGCTCTTTCTCACAGCCGAAAGCTGAGGCTTGCAACGGAACGTCTTACACCCCTCAAACACGGTTTCGACAATGGGATAGAGAGACTTGTCTTGGCTGAAAACCACTATCGAATTGTCTGACAGATGTAATTCCACATTGTTTTCCAATTCAATTGGTCCGGTCAGCCACACCCCTTGG
Source organism: Bacteroides sp. MSB163 (assembly GCF_036416795.1). Lineage (NCBI taxonomy): Bacteria > Pseudomonadati > Bacteroidota > Bacteroidia > Bacteroidales > Bacteroidaceae > Bacteroides > Bacteroides maternus. The sequence goes on from NZ_CP143867.1 coordinate 945,294, forward strand.
GGCACAATCAAACGTCCCCCTCCCTTTGAAGCAAGATATTGAATGGCTTTCTCAAAAGCTTCACTATTGAGTGTCACTCCATCACCAGAACCGCCAAAATCTGTTAAGCAGATATTTAAATCAGGGATTACAGGCCGCTCAATAACAGGCATTTCAAACGGTAAATCACGATAAATGTCTTTCATATCCTTTGCTTGCAATTTCATACTTGAAAAGGACATAATTATAAATAGAAAAATTAATAACTGATTTTTCATTCTATATCGATTAAAAGTTAATCCCAACCTTCATTTTGATACCCCTTCAGCGCTAAATTCAATTCTATTGCAGCCAAAGGTATAGGGCGCAGATAAAATTTGGTGGTAATCCTCCCCACAGGAATATCCGGATTGTGCGCTTCCACATATTCTGCTAATTTCCCCGTTCTAGTCAGGTCTGTCCAACGATGGTACTCCCCAGCCAATTCGCGGGCACGTTCATTCAAAATATAATCAATGTTCATCTCAGATGCGACCGCAGGTGTTGCTTTAGCACGATTACGTACAATATTAATATAAGAGACCGCTTCTTCCGGTTTATTCAACTTAATATAAGCTTCCGCAGCTATCAGATTTGTCTCTGCTAAACGAGCTAAATAGATGTCACGCATAGAAGAAGTAATCTTAAAATACTGTTTTCCATTCTCTATATCATCAAACTTACGAAATGGAGCTACTCCACAGATATCTGCAGACATTTTAGCTTGATAAGAGGTTTGTTCATTGCTAATATTATTTCCTTCCGGAAGCATTTCCACTATAATTGCATTTTTACGACTGTCAAGAGCCGAGCGCCAACTTGCTATGTTTGCAATCTCCCAAGAAGGACAATAATAATAAATCACTTCACTCGTATTTTTCTTTTTCTCATCATAATAGTCCCAATAACTTTGACGCAACTCAAGCATAAAAGTTCCTTCATATCGTTCATCTTGAGCCGGATTATCCGTATTTGTATTAAATACTTCATGCATCCATAATGTGGGAGTTAATGTAGAGGAGGTATATTTATGACCAGCTTCTGCACCTTTTAAATAAGGTCCGTAATCAGCTTGTTGTCTGTTTCCATCTTTCTGTACATCAGCTACAGTTGCTACATTGTAATCAATAAAAAATAGAATCTCCTCATTCCTTTCCCCTTGGTTACTGAACAAAGTTGTAAATGGCGTGGTCAAAGGAGCACCAGCTCCTGCATTTTTAGCTGATGTAACGGCTGCATTAAAATCTTTCTCATCATGAGTGAGGTATCCTTTGCATAAATAAGCTTTTGCCAAATAATGTTTAGCAGCGACTTTTGTAAAACGACCGTCGCTTGATTTCTCAGCAAGCACAGATGAAGAAGAAGCCAACTCTGTCAATTCATCAATAATAAATTGGAAAATAGATTCCGCACTCTCTCGCTGTACACTTGCAATAGGAGAAGTAGTACGTGTGGTCACTAAAGGAACTCCACCGAACTGCTGTACTAAATTCAAATAATAAAATGCACGTAAACCACGTGCTTCAGCAATGCGCTCGGCACGGCTATCATCTTCACCTCCCCAATAAATCACTTCATTCGCTAAAGAAATAGCCTTGTAGTGTTCCTTATAAAATGTTGTCACATTTTCTTCGGCACTTGAATAGTTCTGACCATACAAGTTACAAACTTGCACAGAAGTACGTCCACTTGCAAAAAGATCAGTTCCTCCCTCAAACAGCCAAGGAGCATCACTATATATAGTTCTTAATGAGCCATAAGCAGCATTACACAAACTTTCAAACCCAGCTGATGTGTTATAGTAATCAGCTCCCGGTACATTCGATTTATTATCCTGTTCCAAGAAATCAGAACATCCAGCTAATATTGCAAATAAAAAGACTGTCACAACTGTATATAACTTTTTCATAATCATATTTCTACTATTAAAATTTAACATTTAATCCTAATTGATAAGTAACAGAACTCGGTCCTCCTGTTCCATCTGAAATTTTAGCATCAGCCCATTCCGGATCAAATCCTTTATAATCTGTGAAAGTGAAAGGATTCAATATATTAGCGTAAATACGCAAATTCTCAAGACCTATTTTCTTTATCAGTTTTTTAGAAAAAGTATATCCAACTGTTATATTTTTAATTTTCCAATAAGAAGCATCCACATAATTATTAGATTCAAATTCTTTATTCTTACTAGTATACCAACCATTTCCACCGCCATAATTATAAGCTGCCCCATCAAACGGATACGGATAAGAGCCTACGGTTGTATGGTCAGCCACTATATTAGGATTGGATGTAAGTGAGGTCGTTGTTTTTCCATCCCACGTATAATTGAATATTGGAGCACCCTCTGGAATATAAAAATCCATATTCAATTTAGTTCGTCCACGGTCACTATAATTTGTAAATTCTTCCATAAAAGGACTATATAACAAATGCCCTTGCTTCGTATTTATACTCATAGAAAAATCCCAATTCTTATATGACAAAGTGGTAGACAAGTTTCCAGTCCATTTCGGTAAAGCATGCCCCAATATCTGCCGATCATCATCATTCAGTTTCCCATCTTTATTTGCGTCTTCATAAGTCATACATCCTTCAAAATAGCCATACCATTCAGAATTGGTCTTTGTCACCCCATTAATCGTTACTAACTCATTCGCTTTTGCTTGAGTACATATTCCCAATTGTTTCAAATCATAAGCAACATCAATGGGTTGCCCGATAAACCAACGCTCGGCACGCATGTCTTCTTTCTTACCTTGTAGTTCAAGAATTTCATTTTTATTCTTAGCGAATGAGGCCGTTATATCCCAATAAAAATCCTTTGATTGAAATAATATTCCTTTCAACATCAATTCCACTCCGCTATTACGCACTTTACCTACATTCGCAGTCATACTTCCATTATAGGAACCTTGTTCTAATAATAATTTCATATCCATAAGCAGATCTTTGGATGTTTTTGTATACCAATCAAATGTACCAGAAACTCGTCCTCCCAAGAAAGCAAAATCCAGACCTGTATTAAATTCCGTGGTAGTTTCCCAACTTAATAATTCATTCATAATACCAGGACCAAATCCTTTACCGAAGCCAGAATAATAAAGCTGATTGGCAAGAAATGAAGTTTCATAATTTCCTACAGAAGCATTATTTCCCGTAGCACCATAGCTAACACGTAATTTCAGATTATTAATCCACGACATACTGCTTTTAACAAAATTCTCTTCACTAATACGCCACGCTAATGCCGCTGAAGGAAACATTCCCCAGCGATGACCTTCTTTGAATTTTGAAGAACCATCCCAACGAGTAGACAAAGTAGCCAGATATTTCCCTTTATAACCATAATTTACACGTAAAGCATATGAAAGCATTGTCGATTTCCCATAAGAACTCTTCACATCGCTATAGCCCGAAGCAGCCGAACCCAAATTATACCACAAAGTTTCAGAAGTAACATTATTTCCTGTTAACTCATATTTTTCAGCTTCTGTGCTATAAACACTCATCAAAGCCATAGCATTCAAAGTATGACTTTCACCGAATGTCTTAATGTAATTCACTTGTGTATCCCATGTATAAGAAAAATATTCATCTTTAGTTATAGTCGCTTTAGCATCACCGGTAGGATTGTCTTTAGCATTGTAAGTCCCTGCTTGTTCTTCAGAAAGCCCACCATAGTATTCTCCTCTTCGTTTAGTAGACATTGTTGGAGAGAATGTTGTTTTAACCAATATTTCTTCTATCGGCTGATATTGCAAATACATCGTTGTCAATACGCGATATCCTTTAGTTTTATCCTCGGAATTCATTGCATCAACTAAAGGCGAAACTGTAGAAGTAAACCCTGCCGGATACGCCTCACTTTTCTCTTGTCCAGCTACCAAATCTTTACCTGGCATATAATTCAGTTCTCCAGTTGCAGTATTGTAAGGAAGCCAAAAGCCATTAGAGCGAAAAGATGTCTGTACTGCTCTTCTCGAACCATAATTATACTCAAAAGCGACCAGATTAGCTGTTGCCCCCATGGCCAATTGCCTATTTATCTTACCATCAATTGCTAATTTCAGATTATAGCGTCTCAATCCATCACCCATTACCCCATCCTCTTGTTGATAACCAGTACCTACACGATAGGAAACTTTTTTTCCAGCACCTGACACTTGGATGAAATGATTCTGCTGTGTACCATCTTTAAGCATTAGATCAGTCCAGTCTGTAAAATCATGGTTCAAAAACTGCTCTTGCATTTTAGGAGCATTTTTATTCCAACAAGCTTTCATATTTGTTGTTGTTATTTCAAGAGGTAACCGTCCATTAATAATCGCTGCATTCTCAACAGGTGTAGCATATCTCATATAACGGTAGTTAATCCATTCAATCGGGTCCATAAAGTCAGGCATCCGCGCAACAGTTTTATATCCAGCATAGCCATCATATGTGACAGACACTTTCATGTCTTCTCCTGCTTTGGCTTGCTTAGTAGTAACAATGACAACACCATTGGTAGCACGCGAACCATAAATAGCTGTGGAAGAGGCGTCTTTCAATATGTCTATTTTTTCAATATCTGAAGGATTGAGAAAATTAATATCATCACAAATAATACCATCTACTACAAATAAAGGTTGGGTACTACTTCCTAATGTACTTTTACCGCGAATGGAAATATTGAAACTCTCACCTACACGGCTGGATGATTGGCTAATATCCACCCCTGCAACTTGCCCCTGTAAAGACTCCATAACTGTAGTAGCTCCTTTGGATGTCAGTTTAGTATTATCCACACTACCAATAGCACCTGTTAAATCTGATTTCTTCTGCACACCATAGCCAACTACCACAACCTCTTCCAGAGCCTGGGCATCTTCTTTCAAAGTAACTTTGATATAGGATTGTTCCCCAACTGTAACAACTTGAGTAATATACCCAATAAAAGAAATCTGCATTTTTGCATTTAAAGGTACATCTTGCAAAGTGAAATTACCTTCAAGGTCTGTAATAACCCCATTTGTTGTACCGACAATTAAAATATTTGCACCAATTATTGGTTCTCCGGCATTGTCAAGAACCGTTCCCTTTAGTTGATGGCTCTGCGCAAAAGCAATTGAGCAGATTGTACTTAATAATAAAAGTACAAATACCCTTTGAGTAGTCTTTCTAAAATCCATAATGCTGTTTTTAATAGTTATTAAATTTAGATGAAACGTTTTATTTGGGGTGCAAGAATAGCGAATAACAACCATTTATACTTGGATTTTTTTTCATTTTTATAGGAGAATTTATCCAAATACAATCATAAAGAACAAACAGCCATATATCAACGACAAGTATTGCAGCAAGCCCACCTTCACAGTATAGACGTGCAACATTTGCTGGGAAAGAATGGACTAGCTACCCTCTTGCAGAAGGAAGAATACAAGATGGAGCCTGTGAAGTGAAGCAATAATCTTTCAAAAGGAAATTCACAATCATCGATTCAGCCACGGCTCCGGATTCAGTTTCTCCTTTTCTTTGCGCAACTGGAAGTGCAGCACCGTACGTCCATTGTCCGCACCATCCGAGAATACTTGTCCGAGGGCTTGCCGGGTAGTAACAGTATCCCCCGTCTTCACTGAAGCAGAAGCCAGGTTACAATAAACGGAAATATAGTTTCCATGGCGGATAAGAATATTGAAAAGTCCGTTCAGTTGGAAAACGGCAGCTACCTTTCCGTCGAAAATAGCACGCGCCTGTGCACCGGGCTTACCTTGAATGTCTATCCCTTTATTATCCAGTTTCACATTGCGAAGCCCCTCTACGGAATACTGACCGTAGCGGCTGGTAATGATATACGGTCCGGTAATAGGTATTGGCAATTTACCACAGTTACCCGCAAAGCTACCGGACAATTCCCGGTCTGCCTTATCCATCGTATAGGTTTCGAGAGGTGCCGCTTTCTTGGCAGTGACCACTTCGGAAGAAGAAGTAGCAGTCGGTTTCGTTTCTTTTGCAGCAGCTTTTTTGCGGGCAGCTGCTTCTTTACGCGCCTCTTCCGCAGCACGTTTACGGGCTTTCTCAATTTCTTCGGCTATCAGGCGGTCGATACGGGCATTCAGTTGATTGGCTTCCTTGCGTTTTTTGTTCAGCTCATTTTGCAGCCCACGCTGCTTCTTCTGTAAATTGGCAACCAAGGCTTTCTTCTCCTTCTCCTGGTTTTCTAACTTTTCTTTTTCCACTTCACGCTCTTTCAGCAAGCTGGCTTTGGCTTTCTTTACCTGTTGAAGTTCCGTCTTCTTTTGATTGACCTGCTCTTGTTTCTTCAGGATCTCTTCGCCTTGTAGGCGCTGATAGTCGGCATACTCACGCACATAGCGCAAACGGCGATAAGTTTGCGATAATGTCTTGGCGGAAAGAATAAACAAAAGTTTGTCTTGAACGGAACGGTTCTTATACAGATATTGAACAGAAGACTCATATTTCTTCTTCTTATCCTTCAGGTCATTTTCGAGGCGGACTAACTGGCGCTCCAGTTTGGAAAGCTCACGATCTATAGTCTCCATATCATTATTAATGGCGAGGATATACCGTTTCCGTTCTTCAATCTGCCCGGTAAGGGCGGCAAGTCCATTCAACTGGCTACCGACATCTTTCTTTGTAGTGTTCAGAAGTGTTTCCGACTCGGCTATCTGCTTTTGCAAAGCGCCCCGTTTACTTTCCAACTCCTTAATCATCTTGTTGGATTGGGCGCAAAGTGGCAGAGCCAGACAGAAACAACCTATGAAAATACAAAGAAACTGTCTCATAACTTGGCCAGCATCTCTAAAAGTTCAGTCCATTCAACCTTAGTATATCTGGAAGACACCTGAGTCGGAGTCAGCGATATCTCTTTGTCCGAAAAGTCGGTAAGAACGATTTTTCCTTTTTCCAAAGAAGGAATACCCAGTTCCTTACCTGTCAAAGAAGCTTTGCCACCGGGTTTGGCTGCCTCAAAAAGCATCTTCTCCAAATGGGCAAAGTCGGCCTTCTTGGGCAAAACGTCTTTCAATTCCTTACGGGTAGCCTGTACATAACGTTTTCCCATACGGTCCACTACCAACACATCGTCGGGAGTAATCTCCAATCGTGCCACTTCACTGCGGAGGATAGGCATCAGAAGGGAAAGCTGCATACGTTCACCGCTTATAAGCTTCATAGTACCGTTCACTGTAATTGTGCCTCCCTTGTTAGGAATGGTCAACTGTACTTTAGAAGATAAAAAGCGCGGTTCTCCCAACGAAGAAGTCGCTTTCCGGGAAGTCTTACAACCGGAAAGACCTACTACCAGGGTCAGGATAAGCAAGAGAGGCAGCATACGAATACTGCCTACCGTTCTGTATTTGCTGTGTAACGTTCTCATTCGGGTATATATTTCTTTTTCTCGATCTTCTTTTTCAACGTCTTGGACTCACTGCCCATTTCCTGGGCCTGCTTCCAATACTTCAAAGCACCATCCACATCACCGGTCATATAATAGATATCACCCCCATGTTCAAGAATGGTATCACTTTGGTCCTCATCATTCTTTATTGCATCGTCTATGTAGAGGCGGGCTTCGGCATAGTTACCTTTCTCAAACAGAATCCAAGCGTAGGTATCCAGATAAGTGGAGTTCTTGGGTTCGGCTTTCACCGTTTTATAGCTCATCTCTTCCGCTTTGTCCAGGTCACGACGTTCCAGCGAAAGGTAATAGGCATAGTTATTCAATGCTCCCAGATTTGCCGAATTATAAACCAATGCAGAGTCGTAAGCCGCATAGGCTTCCGTATTCATTTTCTTTGTGTGATAGAAATCACCCATGATAGCATAAAAGTTAGAAACGAATTCTTTATCACTCTTTTCCGGGATGTTTTCCAATCCTTTCTTGCAAATGGCAAGTGCATCATCTGTGCGGTCAGCCTGGTTATAGGCTATGGAAAGATAGAAATAGAACTCCAGCATATCGGGATTAGACTCGATACCGGCCTCGCAAAGACGGATTACTTCTTTATAATCTTCTTTCCGTATTGCTTCACCGAGAAGTGTCATGCGGGCAGCCGTATTCGTCGGATCAATGTCCAGCACTCGTTCCAGTACGGGCATGGTCTCTTTATTCATTTTCTTGGCAAGGAGATATTGGGCATAAAGCATCGGCATCTGCGCATCATCCTGGTCTTGCTCCATAATACGGTCGAAAAGGTTGATTACACGGGTACTGTCTCTACCTGCGCGTTCATTTTCAACCACAAACTGACGCATCACGTTCAACTTCGTATCAGAGGGCACCTTCTTATTTAGTAAAAGGGTATCCAGTTGTTGCTCGTAGAGTTCTTTCTGTCCGGTCTGTTCGTAATAAGAGGCCAATGAATACATCGCCATGGCATTATCCGGTTCGGTGGCAAGCACTTTCTTATATATATTATAGGCTTCGTCCTTCTTGCCGTTCTGCATATAGACATCACCCAATATCACCTGATATCGCATATCCATCGGATACTCTTCCACCAGACTCTCTATCTCACGAAAAGCACTCTGATTATCCTTCTTCTGTAAATAGATACGGAATTTCTCCATACTGAGTTGCTCGTTCTTTCCCATCTTTTCTTCCAAACGGTTCAAGGTGGTAATCACGTTATCGTACTCTTCCAGACGGTTGTATATATCCAGCAAGCTGTACAGAGGGTCCATCCTATCCGAGAAACGGGTTGCCATGCTTTCCAGCAGATTCGTAGCTTTCTGCATCTCATTCTGTTGCTGATACAAGCTGGCCAATCCCTGGCTATACCAGTAATTATCCGGATCATTTTCCACAGCCTTTTCCAATGCCGCCTGTCCTTGCGGAACTTGTTTAAGGTACATGTAGTACTGCGAAATCTCGTACAAAGCCGATGAAGCATTCGGATTAATGGTCAGACAATGCTGCAATAAGTCAAAGGCGGCACTATAATCGTCTTTCATCTTCAAGCGGGAAGCTTCAAGGAAGAAGTAATCGTATTTACGCTGTTGTTCGGGCGTAAGCACAACTTGCGCCTTGGTTCCTTTCCGTAGCTTCTTCCCCTGACGGGAAGTACCACACGATATAAGTATCAAGCACAGCACGAAAAGAGATACTATTTTAAATTTCATTTTCATTCAGTCTGTTAGTAGAACTCAGCCCCTTTTAGCTTTTAATTCTTTGATTTTGAACTCCTCAACTCTTTCCTGTATGGCCGAAGCCGCCTGCACCACGCTCCGTTTCATCCAGCACTTCCACTTCCTGCCATGTAGCTTGTTCGTGGCGTGCTATCACCATCTGCGCAATGCGTTCTCCATCCTCTATCACGAAAGTCTCCGACGAAAGATTTACAAGAATGATACAAACCTCCCCACGGTAATCGGCATCAATCGTTCCCGGAGAGTTCAGTACCGTGATACCTTTCTTAATAGCCAGACCACTGCGAGGGCGCACTTGTGCCTCAAATCCCGGTGGCAGGGCAATATACAGTCCCGTAGGTACCAGACAACGCTGCATCGGAGCTAAAGAAACAGGTTCTGAAAGATTTGCGCGGATATCCATTCCTGCGGACAATTCGGTGGCATAAGCCGGAAGCGGATGTTTCGATTTATTAATGATTTGTACGTTCATGACAATAATTACAAATTACGAATTATAAATTACGAACTGCCGCTATTCAGTATTTAATAGCAGTTCTTCTTTTTTTAATTGGGCGAAAATACAGCTTTTAAAGCAAAATAGTGATACATTTGCAGTTAAATAATAACAAAGGGCAAATGTCCCCCTATCTTTTGCCATTTATAATTTGTAATTCATAATTCGTAATTATCGCCATGAATTGGAATACCCTCATATCTGCCAAACGTTTCGGGCTGGAAGAGTTTCACCAGGAGCGTCACGAAAACCGTTCAGAATTTCAGCGGGATTATGACCGCCTCGTCTTCTCCGCCCCTTTCCGCCGCTTGCAGAACAAAACACAAGTTTTCCCCTTACCGGGTAGTATCTTCGTACACAACCGCCTGACGCATAGCCTGGAAGTTTCCTGCGTAGGCCGTTCGTTGGGAAATGATGTAGCTAAAGCCATTCTTACCCATCAGCCGAAATTGAAAGATTCTTATTTACCCGAAATAGGTTCTATCGTATCGGCAGCCTGCCTGGCACACGATCTGGGGAATCCGCCTTTCGGGCACTCTGGAGAACGAGCCATCTCCACTTTCTTCTCTGAAGGAAAAGGTATGACTCTGAAAGGACAACTGCCCGCAGAGCAATGGGAGGATTTGACACACTTCGAAGGAAATGCCAATGCTTTCAGGTTACTTACCCATCAGTTTGAGGGAAGACGCAAAGGAGGCTTCGTATTAACCTATTCTACCCTGGCCAGCATCGTAAAATATCCCTTTTCATCGAGTTTAGCGGGTAAGAAATCGAAGTTCGGCTTCTTCACCACAGAGGAAGATAGTTTCCGCCGGATAGCCGAAGAACTGGGTATGAAAAAGCTGAATGACGCTCCGCTGAAATATGCCCGTCATCCATTGGTCTATCTGGTAGAGGCAGCGGACGACATCTGCTACCAGATGATGGATATTGAAGACGCACACAAACTCAAGATACTTACCACGCAGGAAACACAAGATTTACTTCTTTCCTATTTTCCCGAAGAGCGTAAAACGCATATGCTCAAGACACTGAAGCTTGTCAGCGACGTCAACGAACAGATTGCCTATTTGCGTTCCTGCGTCATCGGCCTGCTGATTCAGGAATGCACCCAGGCCTTTCTGAATAATGAGGAGAAGATATTGGAAGGGGAATTTGAAGGAAGCCTCATCAAGCATATTTCTGAATTGCCAGCTGGTGCTTATAAGCACAGTGCAGATATTTCGTTAAAGAAAATCTATCGCTCGCGTGATGTACTGGACATCGAACTTGCCGGTTTCCGTATCATCAGTACTTTGCTCGATCTGATGATCGATGCCGTCTGCTCACCGGAAAAAGCTTATTCACAGTTGCTCATCAACCGGGTATCCGGCCAATACAATATAAAAGCGCCCGTACTCTACGAAAGAATACAGGCAGTATTGGATTATATCTCCGGCATGACAGATGTCTATGCACTCGATCTCTATAGAAAGATCAACGGAAACAGTTTGCCGGCAGTATAAGTTGTGCTTCAGACACAATTATCATCTACTCGGAAAGAATACTTTATTAGCCCCGGAGGTAAGTTTGCAAGCCTCCGGCTCATTCTCGATAAATGACTGGATATGGCGGATACGCTTTTCTGCCAGAATCTCATCCACAGCAATCAGAATTCCCGTTTCTTCCACATCACCGAAGCCATAGTTAATGGCAGTACCGAACATACGCATCGTCGGACTCAAACTCATATAAGCATTTACCAACGGCGGAATATTATAGCCTAACTTACGTATCTCACAATTCAGTATCTTATAGTCCTCCTTAAATGTCTTCTTACAAAACAAGGCAGCCAAATCAGACTCTTTAGCTTCCATTTCAAGCGGTTTCATCGGAGTAATCAGATTATCTTTATCCTCAAAGTGCTTCTTCAAGAAATAAAGAATCATGTCGCGCCCCTGGCGATGATAACTTGGATACATAGTTACTTTACCGAAAAAATACTTCACATTCGGCATAACTACCGTCAACGCACCCAAACCATCCCACAGGTTATCCAGCGCAAACAAGCCTTTGCTACCGGCACGGGTGGACTGATATTCTACCGTAACAAACGAACGTCCTAACTCAATAGTAGTAGGAAGGTACTCCTTCAAGAACTTTTCAGAGAAATTGAACATGTGGGCTGTAGCCAGAATAGGGGCACCCTGTTCATCGAACCGAACGTCCGTACCAAGGATATAACGATAACCACCTAATATCTCTTCTGCTTCAGGGTTCCAGACAATCAGCTGTTTGTAGGGATTATCCATGATATCGTATTCATCGATATCCAGCGGTTGTCCTGTACCTCCACCTGCCGCACGGAAAGCAATCTCGCGTAAACGCCCGATTTCTTTCATAATATTCGGAGAATCCTGAGCTGTAATGATATAAATCTGATTATGGCTCTTATTCGTCATACGCAGACGCTTCTCTTCGGTCAGTTCCGCTTTCAGAAGTTCCTTACTAATAGGTTCAATAATCTCTTCCATATTTTTTTGTTAGTAGTTCTTTAATTCACTTTATCACCTTGTCACTTTACCACCCTATAACTTATACACAATGTCTTTCACATAAGCCGCCCACTCGACAGGAGTCTTTGACTTATCAAAAGTCTGCCAGGAAATAGGTTTTCCGATGGTAACAGTAAACGTTTTATGACGGTTCTTCAGCATCTCATCGGCAAGGTAGAGCATGGCTATGTTAATTTTGATGCCCAAAAATTTGCAGACGTTAGCCAAATTATAAAAAAAGTTCGAATTCCGGCCTTCAAAATGAATGGGGACAACGTCGCGTTGTGCCTGCACACTCTTTACGATAAAGGTCTTCTTCCAATCCAGATCACGGATCACTCCATTCTGACGCCGGGAGCACAATCCGGCAGGGAACATAATCAACTGATCATTCGATGCAAAGCCCGCTTCCACCATTCTCGGAAAATCTTTCGCCTGTTTTCCAGTTTTATTAATAGGTATACAAAGAGGAGCTAATCCTTGCAGATTCATCAGCAGGTCATTCACCATATACTTCACCTTACCTTTATAGAAACTACCCAGCACATATCCCAAAGCCACACCATCCTGGCCTCCCAACGGATGATTGGAGACAAAGGTGTACAATCCTTCAGTCGGTAGATTCTCTTCTCCCTTCACCACAATATCGGCATCCAGAAATTCCAGGCAGGCTTTTAAGAAGTCCACACCTACCTTATCCTTCGATTCGCGCAGGAAAACATTCAGTTCTTCCTGATGAACGATTCTTTTCAGATAAGAAACCACGAATTTAGGGATATATTTATAGTACTTCGGAGCCTTTTCCCGGAGCACTTTATCAATATCAATCAAAAATAAAGAGTCGTCAGCCATTCTTTTTAAGATGAAATGATTGCGCAAAATTAACTCATCTTTTTAATTATACGCAATAAAATCGGTGAAAACTGCACCCAAAAACAAACAAAAGGCACCCAAAAACTATCAATTGATAGTTTTTGCCCTAAAGATTGCTCAAAATGCGTCCGTCAGAGTTAGGGAACTTTCGTAAAATTGCAACATCAAAAGTCAAACAAACGAATAATTATAATAAAAAAGGAGAACGATATGAACAGTATTACATTTCAAAAGGATTTGCTCGGAGTACAAGACGATTTATTACGTTTTGCATATAAACTAACCTCCGACCGTGAAGAAGCTAACGACTTACTCCAGGAAACCTCTTTAAAGGCATTAGATAACGAAGATAAATACATGCCCGACACCAACTTCAAAGGATGGATGTACACCATCATGCGCAATATCTTTATAAACAACTATCGGAAGGTGGTTCGCGACCAGACCTTCGTAGATCAGACTGATAATCTTTATCACCTCAATCTACCTCAAGAGTCCGGATTCCAAAGCACCGAAAGCGCTTACGACTTAAAAGAGATGCACCGTGTTGTAAATGCATTGCCACGCGAATATAAGATTCCATTCTCTATGCATGTATCCGGGTTCAAATACCGCGAGATTGCAGAAAAACTGGGATTACCCTTAGGTACAGTAAAGAGTCGCATATTCTTTACACGCCAGAAGTTGCAACAGGAACTGAAAGACTTCAGATAATCTGTGTTGCAGGATAAAAACAGCTATTACCTCATATAACCTAAACCGATAACGTTCAGATATGAAAAAGTGTTCATGAAGGGGTCAGAGACTACTTGCATGAGCACTTTCCGACCACCCGAAAACTATCAAAATACCACCTAAAAACTATCAATTGATAGTTTACCCCCTAAATATTACCTGAAATCCGTCTATCGGAGTAAGGTTACTTTCGTAAAATTGCAAAGTCAAAAGGCAAAACAAAAGAATAACTATTGAAAAGGAGAAATGATTATGAACAACAGTATTACATTCCAAAAAGAATTGCTCGGAGTACAAGATGATCTATTACGCTTTGCATACAAATTAACCTCCGACCACGAAGAAGCAAATGACCTACTCCAGGAAACCTCTTTAAAGGCATTAGATAACGAAGATAAATATGCACCTGATACTAATTTCAAAGGATGGATGTATACCATCATGCGCAATATCTTTATCAACAACTACCGCAAGGTGGTTCGCGACCAGACTTTCGTAGATCAGACAGATAATCTCTATCATCTGAACTTACCGCAAGATTCCGGCTTTGAATGTACGGAAAGCGCATACGACTTGAAAGAGATGCACCGCATAGTAAATGCATTGCCCCGCGAATACAAGATTCCATTCTCCATGCACGTATCCGGTTTCAAATACCGTGAAATCGCAGAGAAGCTGGGATTACCACTCGGAACAGTGAAAAGTCGTATCTTCTTCACCCGACAGAAGTTACAACAAGAACTGAAGGATTTTGTTTAAGAGAAAAGAGAAAAATCTGCAAAACCAATATATAGTATAAATTTTTAGTTGTGTTAGAGAGAATATGGGCAGACCGGGATAATATCCAGTCTGCCCTTTCTTTATATCTCCTCGCTCCATACCCGAACCGTATCCGAACCGTAGTTTCTCCGTACATTCTTCGGTCAGAAGTACCTCTGTACGGAGAAACTACGGACTTGGTACGGAGCAAGTACGACTCGGGTACGGTGTAGGTAGATATTTGACTAATAATATTTCGGAGCAGGAGGATTTTCACCTTTATAATCTCGATTCGTATAAACGCGTATCCAGTCGATGTACATGGCAGGTTTGGCATCTTTTTTCCATTCGGAAGGAATGATAGCACCAGGCCAGGCATTCGGGTTCGTAGAAATACCCGTACTGAAAATCAGGAAGAAGCCCAGCGGATCACTCCAAGGCCAGTCGGTATTACCATCAGCACCTTTGTGATGCTCAAAATAGGCTTGTCCGTTGACACCTCCTACAATGCGGTCGGGATACCACTCCAGCCAATAGATATTCCATTGAGACATATTGGCAAGATTGATGGAAGAAGTGACACTACCACCACCGCCTACGACACCGGCATAGTGGTTTTCGGAATGAAGCGTGAAATGAGCACAATCGTTCAATGTCTTCTTAGGATTCTCCAAAAGATCGATCTCACCATTCTTCGGCCAGGGGCGGTTATTGTTTCCCATAAACCAGAGGGCATCATTGAAACCTACATAAGGAGTACGTTTGAAACGTATTTCAATACGCATATTTTCAGTAAAGTTACACCAGAATTCCTTACTGCCAGGAAGTGAGGTGCGATAGCAACCGTGGGAATACTTCACTTTCTTACCGAAGCGGTTGTCTATCGAGTCTTTCTCCTCTATACTCCAGATGCGCAAAACTCCATCCTCTACTTTTGAACATTTCCGGTTATCAACCTTTGCCGTACGTGACATATGCAAGCCTCTATGTTCTACAAAGCCAAGCGGCAGTCCCTTTTTCGTATCTTTATCATTAAACTCATGTGCTGTATAAAAAGACCATCCTTTCATTTTAGGATGCATATCGCCCTTCTTCAAGTGCAGGACATCCTCCGGATTGTCATACACCAATGTTTCATCATCTTTCGGCAATATCCTCTCTACGTCTTCTCCATCGGGATAGGGAACAAACTTGCCAGTAGTTTTCAGAATAGGCATAGTGGCATGTTGAGCTCGCAAATAGTCACTCAAAACTTTGACCAGCTCCTTCACTTTATCCGGATAGTATGCAGACAAATCATGCTGTTCGGAAATATCATCGCTCAAGTTGTATAGACAATCGCTGCCGGTTTCGTAATAATGAATTAATTTCCAGTCACCTTTCACAACAGCACTTTGCGGAGCACCAATCGTTTGTATTCTCTCACCCCAATTATTCGGATAATGGAAAAATAAAGCACGTTCTTTTTCTCCAGTCTGTCCTTTCATCTGCGCCATAAAGCTCTGCCCGTCAATCTGCTGTGGTGTCTGATAATCATGTACTCCAGCTATTTCCAACAGAGTCGGAAAGAAATCTTCAATAATGACTGGTGTATCATTCATGGTTGAGGGGGATGTTACATTCGGATAATAGACGATCATCGGTTCGCGAACTCCTCCTTCTTTCAAGGAACCTTTTCCTTCACTCAATGGAGCATTTTTATCGGCACGGCCTATTGTATAGCCACCATTATCCGACATGAAAAGAATAACTGTATGATCTGCAATGCCTTTCTGGTCTACATAGTCCATCAAATCTCCCAGGCTCTTGTCCATACCCTCCACCAAGGCAGCATACTGAGCCTCTTTATGCGGAAGCCCTTTATCCATATACTTCTGATAGAAACGCTTGTCTGTCCCGAAAGGCGCATGCACGGCATAATGACTCATATAGAGGAAAAAAGGTTTGGACTGGTCAAGAGCCTTATCCATAAGCCCTTTTGCCTCCAACGTCAAAGCCTCAGTAAGAAAAGTATCTGTTCCATGATACTTTTCCAAATCGGGCACAGCCCATATCATTGCCCATTCCGGTTTACCGGAAGCACCATATCCTTCTTCTCCCAAATAACTGCCCATAGCACCGGCTGCATGACCAGCTATGTTATAATCAAAACCGATTGCCAATGGATTGGCAGCCGGTGTATCTATCGAGCCGAAATGAGCTTTACCTACCATCATGGTAGTATATCCATTTTCACGAAGCAATTGTGGCAGGCACTTTGCATAAAAAGAATGTTCCAACCCGGGTTCAGGACACAGACCATTATAATTCCATGCTTCAAAATCCAGCGTTTCATTTTTCCGGTCAGTCGGTGTATCTTTCTTCAACGTCCAGTTCGTTACTTTGTGCTGGGCAGCATTTGCTCCCGTAAATAAACTGACACGTGAAGGAGAACTGATGGGGCATGCATAAGCGTGTGTAAATCTGACACCTTTCTTTGCCAGACGCTCCATATTAGGGGTTTCATAAATATAATTCAGTTCGGTGGTATCATTCCAAAACGGTAAGGAAGTATCTTGCCATCCCATGTCATCCACCAGAAAAAGAATAATATTAGGTTTCTGCTGAGCTATGGCATTACCTGAAAGCAATGCCATAGCAGCTATAGAGAGTATCGAATTCTTCATAACACTACTTTGTCAGGATACCGACTTCACCGACCGTTACAACATTTTTATTATTTATCTCCGACAATGGTTCCAGCTTGAAATAACGTGCAGGATATGTTTTGCCAAACCGTACAAAGTAAGGCACAGGATTGTGCATGATATTGCTGAACTCACCGCTTGCTTCACATTTAGTCCATGACTGACCATCAAGACTGACGTAGAAAACATACTTATAGATAGTTCCCGTTAAATCTTCTTCCAGAGAGGGAGCATAACTGAAACCATTCACACTCACTTCATGTCCCATATCGACTACCAATGGTGTAAGTGCGGAAGCACGCCAAACCGTTTTCCGGTCCCCATCAATAGCCTTACGGGAATCTGCATTGCCACCAACCACCTGCCATCCATCGACAGGTACATCGCTGAGTTGTACTTCTTCATTTTTATCTGCAAGAGGTTCTGCATAGAAAAGACCGACCGCAGCAACATTAGCCACACCACGGGCAGAGCGAATGGTTACACGAATGCGCTCCGGACGAGTATCAGAGAAACGTACAAGACGTTTATACCCTACTGTTGTGCCTTCTGCCATATGAATCCAGGAACCATCTTTATACGCTTCTACAAGGAAACTTTCAACACGTTGTCCTTTGGATATATCTTCCTGAATCATGAAAGCATTTACCAACGCATCTTTCTGTATATCATATTGACGGACTGTACCGGAAGTTCCATGCCATGCCTCGTTTCCTTTCAGCACAAAATTACGGGCAAAAGTTTTCTTTAAATAACTGGAAAATTCTTTCAGCCGCTGCACATCATTTTCATTGATCACCCCACGAAGGTCGGGCGGAATGTTCAATAATAGAACGGAATTATAGCCTACTGATTTGAAATAAATATTCGTCAGATGATTTAAAGACTTCACTTGCTTGTCCTGATCGGCATGATAAAACCAACCCGGACGGATGGAAACATCTACCTCAGAAGGATACCAGAAAAGTTCGGTAGCGCGAGCCACTATATCACGCCCGCCTAAGTCCTTTGCCTTTCCATAGATACCCAGTTTCTTGTTCTGTTCACCGGAACGGGGATAAATGCCCGGAGTCAGCGCCGTAGCACTCCATTCTGTTTCACGACCGATACCTCTTTCATTGCCTACCCAGCGAACATCATCACCCATAATGGCTGTGACTGCTTTAGGTTGCAGGCGACGGATAGTTTTCAGTATGGCATCCCAGTCGTAGATTTGTTTCTTTCCATTGGGACCTTCACCATTAGCACCGTCAAACCACACTTCATGGACTTCACCATAATTGGTAAGCAATTCGGTCAGTTGCTCGATGAAGAACTGGTTGTAGGCAGGAGAATCACCATAGCAAGAGGCATTACGATCCCACGGGGAGAGATAAACTCCAAACTTGATACCGTACTTCTTGCAAGCATCCCGCAATTCACGTACCACGTCTCCCTTTCCACCTTTCCAGGAAGAAGAGGCTACGGAGTGACGAGTAGTTTTGGTAGGCCAGAGACAGAAGCCATCATGATGTTTGGCAGTGATGATAGCCATCTTGAAACCGGATTCTTTAAGAGTCCGCACCCATTGTTCGCAGTCCAGCGAGGTAGGATTAAAGATGACAGGATCTTCAGTACCATCTCCCCACTCTCGTCCGGTGAAAGTATTTACACCAAAATGCAGGAAAGCGGTCAGTTCCATACGCTGCCACTCCAATTGTTGCGGAGTGGGTACAAGGCGTGAAGCCATTTCTATCTTTTCCGCAGCTGTAGCATCAGCGGGAAAAGCAACGTGCTTTTCATAATAAGTTTCTTGTGCCTGCAATCCGGAAAGGATTGTAAGACTGAGAACTGTAGTTAAAATCAGGTTTTTCATGCTATCGTATATTATAGGTTTCGATCTATTTCAAAGGACGGATTGCAAACCGGAATGTGTAATCCTGCACAGGTACACGATACTGCGGCAATACTCCAGGACCACAGGTAGCCGTACCGACTCCTGCTTGTGCTGCATCCAGATGAACAGTTATCACTCCTTCGCGCCGTAGTTGATTGATATGCGTTGCCGCATCCAGATTCTCATCCGTAAAAGGAATCACACTAAATTGGAACGAGGCATCGGAACAGAATGCCAGCCCCTCACCTGCCTCATCAGCAAGTTGCATCCAACGGACATCCGTACGATTACCCGTTGCTTGCGGACGAACATAATAGTGAAACATGCGCTCCACATCGGTGTGATAAATATCTATTTTACCGGATTGGTTACGATCCATATAAGTTTCATGCTCTCCACGCCCCAGATAAGACACCTGACTGTAAGCATCGGGCATTTCAAAAGTAAGCCCTACACGCGCCAGTGAAGTGATAACGGTAGTATCCGGTACGAAGTGTGTCTGTATATCCAATTCACCGTTTTTCTTTAATGTATAGATGAAAGAAGCGGTTCCCACTTTTTCACCACGGACATTTAATAATTCCACTTTGGCACGTCCACCACGGGTAGAGGTCTTCACGGTAAGGGCACGCTGTGTCAACTGATCCAACCCGGCTTTCTTCCAGGCTTTGGCCCCTCCTACTTTTTCACGGTTGTCATTATCCGTCACCGGACGATAGAGGCTCAATGTAACAGGGGAAAACAGTAATTCTTTCCCATTATAAATATAAGAGCGAAGCGCCCCTGTTGCCGGATCTATATTCATTTCCACCTTACCCGAAAGTCTAGTTTCCGGAGTCCGGTAGTTCTTATTACCCGAAAGAACAAACTGGTCATAGGCTACTTCGTAATCCGTATTAATAAACGGAACAACATCCACAGGCGTCCAACTTAAGTTCAGATAAGCTTCACGAACATCAGTAGGTAAACGTACAGCACCCAGCGTAACTTCAATGGTAGCGTGCGGAGCGGCATCTACCCGACGAGTACCGTCAGCAATCACTTTCCCATGATCACCTACCACCTGCCAGTGTAAGGTATAAGCATTCAGATTCGTAAAATCATACCAATTCTTTATACTTAAAGTCAAGTTGCTTTTATCAATCAATGTAGCCTTTATATATTGATATGCTTTCTTCACTTCCAGCAAATGCGGATGAGGTTCGCGGACAGCATTCACCAGACCATTGCAGCAAAAGTTCCCGAAACTGGGTACATTCTTCGGACCATAATCGCCACCGTAAGTCCAATACCAACGACCATCGGCATCTATTTCACGGAAAGACTGATCTACCCAATCCCAGATACAACCGCCCTGCACTATAGGTTCTGTTTCGAAAACATCCATGTATTCCTTCAATCCGCCTCCGCTATTGCCCATAGCATGCAGATATTCAGTCATGATGAAAGGACGATACACTTTCGGTTCTGTCTGGCGGGCATAGGCCAGCAATTCTTCCACACTGCGGTACATACGGCAGTAGATATCCGTATTATAATTCTGTTCGGCACGCTCGTATTGTATAGGGCGGGTGGTTTCAATGGACTTCATCCAATCATATGTTCGTTCAAAATTGATTCCGTTACCCGCTTCGTTGCCCAACGACCAGATCACGATACCCGGATGGTTCTTGGCACGTTCGTACATACGTTGCGTACGGTCCATGTGTGCAGGCAACCAAGTGCTATCCTTTGCCAATGAAGCCGGGCCATACCCCATGCCATGCGATTCGATGTTTGCTTCATCTATCACATAAAGGCCGTAACGGTCGCAGAGTTGATACCAGTACGGATGTGTCGGATAATGCGAGTTACGCACAGTATTCAGGTTATGTTGCTTCATCAGGCAAATGTCTTCTTCCATCAGTTCTTTGCTGACAGTACGTCCCAACTGTGAATGTTCATGCCGGTTAGCACCTTTTATCAATATAGGTACCCCGTTGATACAGAAACGGCCATCCTTGATTTCGGAAGTACGGAAACCAACTTTACAACCGGTCAGGTGTGTTATATGTCCTGCATCATCTTTCAACGTCAATATTAACGTATAAAGATTCGGATGTTCTGCACTCCAACGTTTTACACCAGGAAGAGACTGTTCGTCAAAG
Source organism: Bacteroides sp. MSB163 (assembly GCF_036416795.1). NCBI lineage: Bacteria > Pseudomonadati > Bacteroidota > Bacteroidia > Bacteroidales > Bacteroidaceae > Bacteroides > Bacteroides maternus. The sequence goes on from NZ_CP143867.1 coordinate 966,575, forward strand.
GTAATAAAATTATTCAAACCACGGTTCTTGACCGGTATTTCATTTTGTAATATTGTCTTTCCGGCAGTATCTTTCAGACTATATGCCAAAGTAGACACACCAGTCGCACTTCCTTCAACTGTTACATTAAGGCCGAAAATTCCTTCCTTATACTCTTTCTTATCCAAAGAAGAAGTCACTTTATAATCAGCTATAAACTGGCGTGGAGTACTGTAAAGATAGACATCCCGTTCAATGCCACTCAACCGCCACATATCCTGACACTCCAGATAGGAACCTGCACTCCAGCGATATACTTCAAGTGCCACGGTATTTTCTCCTTCCTGTACATAGTCCGTGATATCCCATTCGGCAGGAGTCTTTGAACCTTGATTATAACCCAGCATATGTCCGTTCACCCAGATATAATAGAAAGAGATCACACCTTCACAACAAATCACGATGCGACGGTCTTTCCAGTCAGCAGGAACCGTGAACGTACGGCGATAAGAACCTACTTCGTTCTCTGCATAAGGTACCAGCGGTGGATTCTTCTTGAAGTTGAACAAAGGATCATCAAATTCATAAGTTTCGTTCACATAAATAGCCGTACCATATCCCTGACGCTCCCAGTTACCGGGTACATCGATATCTGCCCATCCGCCCGTATAGAACGAAGGTTTATAGAAGTCTTTCGGACGATGATCGGGATTCTTCACCCAATGGAATTTCCATTTACCATTCAGACTCATATAGTAAGGTGATTGCTCATAATTGCCTTCACCCGCAGCATCAGCATTCGCATAAGGCCATATATAAGTATGTGGTGCCAGTTTGTTTTTTCCGATAGCATATTGGCTCTGCCATTCCGGCTGTACAGCCTGTGCTATAGCAGGGATGGTAAGCAGGCAAGTCAGACACAAGCTCAACAGGGTCTTTTTCATGGTACTATATCTCATTTTTCTAATTTTCTATTCTATTATTATCTCATCAAAGTATATCCTCGCTTCCTGTCCCGGACGTACATGCGTGAAAGGACAGTCTCCTGCTCCACGGGCTACTACACGAACATAACGTGCCTCTGTCCCTATTTCAAACAGGATATCTTCTCTAAATACACCTTCACGGAAGATTTCGTTCTTTGTGTAGCTGCACTCACCCACTTTGCGATACTCCTTGTCATCACCCGAAATCCAAACTTCTATTTCAGCTGGTTTATGCACTGCCATACCATAATTCGTAATAGAGCCTAACGTTAGTTTATTCACTAATTCCGATTTCTCCAGGTCGAGGGTGAAAGTAACCGTATCGCTTTTCATCCAGGAGCACCATTCCTGATCGGTATATTTCTGACTTCCCCGTATCCCGTTTGTCAGCATATAAATATCTCCTGTACTGGCACTCTTAACAGGCTTTGCCGTCGCTTTATTCCAGATGACAGGCAACTCCAGCATTTGTCCCAATTGCTCGTTTCCGGCAAAGGTTACTGCCTTAATTGTTTTGGCCTCTGTAAGCATCAACGGTTTTATATAAAGGGGTGATTGCGCAGTCGGCACACTGCCATCCATTGTATAACGCACCTGTGCATCAGGGCGAATACAATCCAGTTCAACTTGCAGACGACCCTCTTTCGGAGTTACAGTCTGTTGTATATTATACATGGAACGGGCATAGACAATGCCTTTTGCAGCCAAGTGTTCATTAAAGTGGTCCATAGCTTTCAGGTAAGAGGCCCAGTTCTTGCGTGCAGGCTTCGTCCAAGCAACTTCCGCCAATGCCGACAGGCGGGGGAAAAGCAGGTAGTCCACATCTGCCGGAGAGTTACAGAACTCTGTCCACATACACGCCTGAACCCCCATTAGCAGAGATACAGCCTGCGGTGTCCAGTCTTTCTGTACAGGTTCATAGTCATAGACATCTTTCAGGGTGTTATTTCCAAAATATGTAATAGGTTCGAACCATTGGGGACCTTGATAGCGGATGAGGTACAATATCCGGGCAGGAGTCATGATAAAGCGGTGGCCCAATTCGGCAGCTTTCAGTGCAGCCTGTCCGTAACCTTGCCATCCAAGGATAATGCTCCCTTCGGGGATTCTGGCATTCGTCAGTTCATCCCATCCTATCACTTCACGTCCCTTATTCTGCACATACCGTGCTACCCGTGCCATGAAATAGCCTTGTAATTCTTCCGTATTCTCCAAATTCTCTGCTTTCATCCGTGCCTGGCACAACGGACATTCTTCCCAATGTGTCTTTCTCGCCTCATCACCACCTAAATGGATATATTTTGAGGGAAACAATTCGAGTACTTCATCCAGAATATCTTGCAGGAAAGTAAATACACTGTCATTTCCTGCACAAAAGATAATATCCGCATGATTCCCGCCTAAACCGGGCAATACACCGATAAATTTATCCACTACCGGACAGGACAGCAAAGGGTAAGCCGCCAATGCAGCATTACTATGTGCCGGCATTTCTATTTCCGGGATCACTTCGATATGCCGTTCCTGAGCATAGCGCACAATCTCGCGGATTTCATCCTGCGTATAGAATCCTTTTTCCACAGTAGGTTCACCCTGACGGGGATTACGGCGTTCAGGGAATGTCTTGCCCGGACGGTCTACACGGCATGATCCTATTTCTGTGAGCAAGGGGTATTTCTTGATCTCAATACGCCAGCCATTGTCATCTACCAGATGCAGATGTAACTTGTTCAACTTCAGCATCGCCATGCAATCAATAATACGCAACAAGTTTTCCTTGGGGGAGAAAAAACGTGCCACATCTACCAATAGTCCCCGATAACCGAAACGGGGCTGGTCGGTGATAGTCAATGCCGGAACAGTCCAATCGACGTTCTCCGTCACTTGTTCACTTTCAATCGCAGAGGGAAGTAATTGACGGATGCTTTGAAGGGCATAATAGAAACCTTGCAGATCAGAGGCACGGATGGTTATCTTCTTAGCCGTTATCTCCAGTTTGTAAGCTTCACTTTTTAAGGTAGCGTCCGTCACCAGACAGACATCACCTTTCCGGCTATCTACCTTTATGCGGGGAGTAAAACCTGCCGCACGGGTAAGAAGCCCGGTGAACTGGCGCACTTGCTCAGCTTGTCCTTCATTCTCTACTGCGAAACTCGTCTTAGCGGAGAAGTGGAAGTTACCCGTGCCCGGTACTAAACTCACCGGGCAGGGAACTAATGAAAAAGGTTGTGTCAAGTTATCAGCCTGAATGTTTGTTACTGCCAGGAACAGACAAAGCAGTACTGTATATATATATTTCATAAGGTCATTGCGTTTGATAATATGAATTATTCTTTATCTCTCTCTGGGGAAAAGCGTACCGGATCATTGTATTGTTCCTGCAATGCCGTAAGTTCGGTTTTCAATTCCTTCACAATGTCTTCCGTACCCGGCTGTCCATAGATATTACGCATTTCGGTCGGATCGGCCTGTAAATCGTACAATTCCCATTCATCGATGTCATTATAGAAATGGATCAGCTTGTAACGTTCTGTACGTACCCCGTAATGACGCTTCACCATGTGTTCAGCAGGATATTCATAGAAGTGATAGTACAGGGATTTCCGCCAGTTTTCAGGTTTTTCGCCTTTCAGTAATGGAACCAAGGAAAGTCCCTGAATATCTTCGGGCACCTTCACACCGGCCAGTTCCAGGAATGTGGGTGCATAGTCAATGTTCTGTACCAACTCTCCGATGTCTCCTTTACAGTCGAAGCCTTTCGGCAAACGCATAATCAGCGGTGTATGCATGGATTCTTCATACATGAAACGCTTGTCGAACCATCCGTGCTCACCCATATAGAAACCTTGATCGGAAGTATAAACAACTAATGTGTTATCCAGCAATCCTTTCTCTTTCAGGTAATCCAGCACACGGCCTACATTATCATCCAGAGATTTCACAGTCTTCATGTAGTCGCGGATATAGCGCTGGAACTTCCAGTTGGCAAGTTCTTCACCCTGAAGATTCTTTTTATAGAAATCATCGATGATAGGACCATAGAACTTATCCCATGCGGCACGCTGCCCCTCATCCATCCGGCCAATATATTTCTCATAAAGAGACTTCAACCGAGTTTCTTTGTCCGGATGTAGCATTTTGAGGTCATAGATCATATCCATATCTTTCACAATGCTCATTTCCTGTGCGGCAGCGGCAGGACGTCCTTCGTAATCGTCAAAGAAATTGTCCGGCAGCGGGAAGGTCTTGTCTTCATAAAGTGCAAGGTTGCAGGTATCTGCCAACCAGTTACGATGAATCGCTTTATGATGAATTAAAATACAGAACGGCTTATTTGTATCCCGCTGATTTTCCATCCAATCGATAGCATCATCGGTGATGATATTGGTCACATATCCGTGCTTCTGTATCGTATCATTGTCCTGAGTGATAAAATCAGGATTATAGTAATCACCTTGTCCGGGCACGATCTCCCAGTAATCAAAACCCGTAGGCAAACTTTCCAGGTGCCATTTACCAACCAACGCAGTCTGATAACCGGCCTGTTGCAAAAGTTTAGGGAAAGTTTGCTGCGAAGCATCGAACACGCAAGTGGTGTTGTCGTAGAATTTATTGGCACAACTGTGCTTGCCCGTAATCATACAGGCACGGCTGGGTCCGCTCAATGAGTTGGCAACAAAACTGTTGGTGAAACGTACTCCATCGGCAGCAATGCGGTCCAGGTTCGGTGTTTCCATATAACGGTGGTCATAGCAGCTCATCATCTGGGCTGTGTGGTCATCCGTCATGATGTATACGATGTTATATTGCTTCTGCTCTTCAGCCTTCTTTTGGGCAGAGCATGAGGCCAAGGATGCCACAGCGGCGGCACCGGTCAGGGAATAGAGTAATCCTGATTGTAAGTTTTTCATGGTCGGAAATCTTTAGTAGTTTAATTGCCCAAAAGTACGCGTAATGGATAAGAGCAATGTTCAAGAATATCTTTATCATATCCAAAATTCACCATTTCGGGTATATCTAAAGCAACAAAAAGACAAAATTAAAAGCAGCGAAGACAAAACCGGAAGCAGAACAGACAAGATGCGCTGTCTGCTTCCGAAATGTTAGGTTATATCAGCCTATTGAAAAAAGGTGGTCAACTGATAGCTATTAATAGCCGAAGTTATTATCGCTATTGGAAAGCCCCGGGTTCGCATCTATTTCACTGGTAGGAATCGGCAGAAGGAGATTCTTTCTCAGGAAATCATCTGTCAGGTTGCCATCGTTAATGAGCCGGTCGGCAAAGTTATTATTGCTGCCAGGATAATTGCTATCTCCCTTAATGGTCAGTTCATGATTGGCATTCAGCTCCAGCAGTTTCTTAAAATACTTTGTGCCACGAATACGTATCATGTCGTAGATAGCAGGTTCACCACAGAGTTCTATAACGCGTTCAAAATACAGTTTTTCCGTGACCTCATCCTTGGTAAGAGACGATGACCAGTCTGCCGGCTGTGCCGAAGCTACGGCTCCGGACTTGCGTGCACGGGCAAGCACTTCGTTGGCCAGGCTGATAGCTTTCTGAGTATCACCCAGTTCATTATAAACGTCCGCCATCAACAGCAACATCTCAGCATAACGGTAAACCATCAGGTTCTTGTGAGCCATCGTACCTGTTTGTTTCTGGTCATAAAGCTTACCAAAATACGGCCATTTATTTCCGTTGCCCACCTTCACAAATTCTTCCGTTGCTTTAACGAGCGTTTCACCATATGGAGAGTTACCGTGCGTAGTTTCATAGTTCTCAATAAAACTGAGACTCGGATTCTTCGGGTCAGCAAACTCTGCATAAGGCAATTTGCCCACATTGTACAATTTCACATCTGTTGTTCCCGGTACTATTTCATCATACGTATATCTCCAGTAAGGATACGTATACACGGAATCATTAGGGGTAGGAATTGAACCTACCTGCGGCTTCGGATTAGCCTGATTGTTACCATTACGGTCTCTCCATCTTGTCAGAAAATTAACTTCTATGCGGGGATCTCCCGGATAAGTGCCTTCGTGCATGTCATAAGCGAACTTGGCAACGCGATACGTGCTCCAATTGATACCACTCGTAGAGGCTTGCGGTGCAAAACGATTACTAGCACGGTTATAAACGCCACTGGCATTACCGGTTGAGTAGTTCATCATGACAATGGCTTCTTTGGAAGTAGCATACTCGCCAAACAGATCTGCGAACTTAGGTTCCAATGAATAAACTTTGCTGGCATACACTGCATCAAACATTTCCTTTGCATTCTGCCAGTTGGCAGCAGCATTGATATCCAGGGCAGCCATCTTATAATATACTTTACCCAAGAGAGCCTTAGCGGTCCAGGAGTTAACGCGACCCACTGCCGATGTTTCGGAGATAGAAGTAGCGTCTTTCAAGTCAGCCACTACCTGGTTCAAGACTTCTTCGCGAGGAGAACGAGCGATTGAGATACCTTCCGAAGAAGAAGCTATTGTTTTCAAAGGTACATCACCGAACAAAGAAACCAGGTTATAATAAGCCAGTGCTCTCAATATTTTAGCCTCTCCACCCTTCTGATTTTTGACACTCTCACTCAAAGAACTTTTTTCAATACTTTCAAGGAAAGCATTGATTTCGGATATCGCTTTGTACATGCCATTCCAAGTGGGCGAAACCAAACTATTGGCAGCCAATGTATTCAGGGCATTCAAATCTTCGGGACGCTGTGACCAGGCAAGACCGGAAGCAACAATAGGAACTTCCTGCCACATCTGCCCATAAGCGTTGGTGGAAGCCATATAGCCGTAGCATCCCAGCAAAGCCAACTCTGCATTACTCTCGGATTGGAAGACAATATTGCTGTTCTGAGAATACAGGGGATCTTCATCAAGTAGCGCATCGCAAGCCGAGAAGCTGCACAGTGCAACCAAAGACAGGATGTAATATTTATATTTTTTCATATTCGTAGAGTATTAATGATTAAAAAGTTAAGTTTAAGCCAAATATAAAAGAACGTGGAGATGGGTAAGAACTCATATCAACTCCCGGACGAAGTCCGTCGAATGTAAAAGAGCTCACTTCCGGGTCATAGCCACTATAGTTGGTAATGATAAATGCATTCTTAACAGAAGCATAAACAGATGCATTCTGGAAACCAATCTTACTCAGCCATACTTTAGGCAACACATAACTTAAAGTGATATCAGCGCAACGCAGATAACTGCCGTCCTCTACATAGCGGTCCAGCACAGCATTCGGCACAGTGTATGCAGAACTCGGATATAAGTTAGAATGATTGCTTTCTGTCCACATATTCCGGAATGCCTCTCTGGTAATGTTATTAGACCGGATACCCGGAGTATTGATATAACGGTTGTTCGTATTCAAAATGTCTCTTCCCTGTACACCATTAAATATCGCAGACAAGCTAATGTCTTTCCATGAAACCGTTGTAGAAAAACCGTATGTGAAGTCCGGATTCGGGTCACCAATAATGTCACGGTCATTTACATTGATATCCCCATCCTTATCCTCATCACTATTTACATACTTAATATCACCCGCTACCGGAATAGCACCGTTTACCGTCTTATAGTATCCGATTGAACCATCCTTCTTAGTATACTTCACACCTTGATCTGTGATGTCTTCCGGCTGTACAATGCCTTGTGTTACGTAACCGAAGAACAAGCCCGGAGCTTTACCTTCCATGAAGACATGAGCCACACCAAAGTGGTCGCCCAGAGAGTTACCATAATAACCCACATTCTCTCCCAAGTAACCAAAATCAGACGGCAGAAGTCCCAACTCGCTAATTTCGCCTTTATTAAAGCCGATGTTACCCATTACGCTCCATTTCCATTCTTTGCCATCAATGATCTGTGCGTTCAAGGAGATTTCAACACCCTTATTGGTCAAAGAACCCTGATTGTAATAAGTAGAACCGAAACCGGCAGAACCGGGTAATGATCTGGATATCAATAAGTCCGTAGTCTTCTTTTGATACACATCAACGGTACCGCTCAAGCGTGAATTAAATACTCCGAAGTCCACACCTGCATTCCAGGAAGCTGTCTTTTCCCATTTCAAACTATTGTTTGACAGATTGGTTACGGAGAAAGCTGTTAACGGATTACCTGAACCATCAGCATAATAAAGATTCGAATTAGAGCCATACATAGAGAATGTAGAATACGGATCGATAGACTGGTTACCGGTAACACCGTAGCTCACGCGAACTTTCAACTGACTCAGCCAAGTGAGATTTTTCATAAACTCCTCTTGTTCCATTCGCCATGCCAGTGATGCAGACGGGAAATATCCCCAACGACTGCCTTTGGCAAACTTACTGGAACCATCGGCACGGAAAGAAGCCGTAACCAAGTATTTATCTAAGAAGGACACATTGACACGTCCCAGGTAAGAAACCAACTGGTAGTCTTTCTGGATAGGTTGTGCATTGGTTACATTGCTTGCCATGTGAAGACCGTTCTCACGCATTTCAAAAAAAGTGAAGTTATTACCCGTCGTATTCTTATTCAGGAAATTATAATCTTCATAAGTAACACCGGCTGTAGCATCCAACGTTGCGATAGACTTGATCTTCGTATTATAGTTCAAAAGGTTTTCTACAGAAACATTACTCTTGTTCAGGTTAGACAGTGACAACAAGCCCTGATTATTCATACCTTGATAAAGTTGCAGACCATACCAACGTTTGCGGTCATTAATATTCAGATTACCACCGGTACGAAGATTATAACGGAAAAACTTATTGATCTTCCAAGTCAAATCCATACTGGCTTTGAAACTCTTGTCATCCGTTACGTCCACATAGTCATTCAACCAACTGAAAACAGTCGTCTTGTTCTCATTATTGAAATTCGGGTCATCTTCCGGCATTTCAAACGGAGCATAATCCAATGCAGTACGAGAAATAGCTCCGGTAGAACCACCCAATGTATTACCACCCGCCATCATGTCATTCTGACGAAGAGCACCGCTCAGGGACAAGTCTATCTTAACAGCCTTTGAAATCTCGGCACTCAAATTAGCACGCAAGTCACCCTGTTTCAAAGAAGTTTGTTTTACCGTACCGTTAATATCCTTGAAATTGGCAGATATATAGTAGGTAACCTTATCCGAACCACCATTCAAAGACAAAGAGTAGTTCTGCGAGAAGGCCGAAGAATAGATTTCTTTTTGCCAGTTCTTATAATTTACGACATTATACGTTTCAGGATCGTTCGGATTATACTTGTCATAAGAACCGTTGAATACATATCTCACCTCATCACCTACAAGATAAAAAGGATACAAATTATCTTTGATTCTGCTGTTTGCATAGCTTGCATACTCTTCCAGATTAATCATATCCATCAGTTTGGCAGTATTGGCTATTGTGAAAGTGACCGAAGCATTCACTTTGGTCTTTCCTTGCTTACCTTTCTTTGTTGTGATGAGGATTACACCGTTTGCACCACGAGAACCATAAATAGCTGTTGAAGAAGCATCTTTCAATACTGTGATATCCTCGATATCGGCAGGATTCAGAGAAGACAAGGGGTCCTGATTGATCTGGAAGTCACCACTGATACCTGAAGAAGCAAATTCACCCGTTGACGCCTGCGGTACATTATCAATAACGTAAAGCGGCTGGTTGTCTCCACGGAGTGAACTGGCACCACGAATAGTTACTGAAGAAGCAGAACCGACAGCCGAAGATGAGGAGTTAACCACAAGACCTGCAATTTTACCCGACAACAGGTTATCGATAGAAGTTGCTTTGGCCGCATCATTGGCATCCGGACGTATACTGGTCAATGCTCCAGTAAGGTCGCCTTTACGAGCCGAACCGTAACCTACCACCACCACTTCGTCCAACAACTGCGTGTCGTCCTTCATGGTCACATTGATCACCGTCTTGTTACCTACCGCAATCTCTTGCGTCTCATAACCGATGAAAGAAAAAACTAATACTGATTTAGAGTTGGGGACATCAATCTTATAATTACCGTCAATATCAGTAATCGTCCCAAGCGATCCTCCTTTTACTTGTACATTGACACCCGGTACACCTTCATTGGTGCTGTCAATCACTTTACCTGTTACTTTGACGGATTGCTGTGCAAAAGCGGCAGCAGTAGTTGTCAAGCAGAGCAGACATGTTAGAAAAACATTAAATAGCTTCTGTCTCATAGAATTAAATTTAAATTAGTAAAGACTATTGTTAACATTGATTTCGATGCAAATGTAAAGCGAAACAGAAGGAGCACCGGTACAATAATCACTATTACTAAATCCAAAATTGACTACCTACAGCCTTCCTGCAGTGGTATAGCCAAATTTGGAGCTAAAAATAGACAAAATTGGAGTTTCTTCCCATCAGATTCCTGCCTTTTGTTTTGTATGGTTCGATACAAAAGTTTATTTTTGTTCCAATCTTTGCACAATACCATGAGAAAAACCATGTTAACCACACTAGTATTGTTCCTATTATCGCTCTTTCCGGATAAAGCAGTCGGCAATAAACAATACGCTTTCCAGCAGATAAGTACGCAAAACGGCCTGTCCTCTTCGGTCCGCTGCCTAGTTGTGAGCCAGGAGAAGGGATACGTATGGATGGGAACGAGGCTGGGTATCGGACGTTTCGACGGCTACGAACTAAGGAAATATCTATTGGGAAATATCACCCATATTATTGAAGATAAAGAACATACCATCTGGACCATTACTCCCAAAGGTTTATTCTACTACGATTATCAGGAAGACAAATTCCTCCAGGCACGCGACGAAGACAACAACCCGGTGACCGTGACTTCCATCTGCCCGTGGACCGACGGCGTGTTGTTCGGTGGTAACGGAAGACTCTATAAATATGACTATGCCAACCGGAAAATCAAATTCTTATATCCTCTGACACCTAATAATAAATACAATATTACCAACTTACAAAAGTGGGACGACCACACCCTATTGTGCAGTAACCGCTGGAACCACGCATTACTCATTGACGTACCTACCGGTCAGACACGGCCTGTCCCTTTTGAAAGTAACGAATTAATCTCCACTCTTATCGACAAGGATGGGAATATATGGATAGCTCCTTATCATCAAGGAGTGAGGTGCTACGACCGGAATGGCAAACTCCTACACTCCTACCACAGCGGGAACTCCCCTTTGCAAACCAACGTCGTGCTCTCACTGGCCGAAAATGACGGGAAAATCTGGATTGGAACAGATGGTGCAGGTATTTATATCTTAAATCCGGAAGACGACACAATGTCCGTCCTGTCCCATACCCCCGGTGATCCTTACTCCTTTCCGGTCAATTCCATTCTTTATCTGTACGCTGACGCTAACAATAGTATGTGGGCAGGCAGTGTACGCGGAGGACTAATCAGCATTAAGGAAGTAGGGATGAAGATTTACTCGGATGCCCTGCCCGGCACGGAATACGGATTAAGTGAGAAATCAATCTTATGCATCTATCAGGACGAAGATGACGAAATCTGGATCGGGACAGACGGCGGTGGAATCAACAGTCTTCATCCCGGCAACAAGAAATTCCATCACGTCATATCTACATGGGGAGACAAAGTATCTTCTATCACAGGAGTGGACAAACAACGGTTATTAGTATCCCTGTTTAGCAAAGGATTGTTCTTCTTCGACAGGAAAACCGGAAATTACCAGCCACTCATTATCGTAAATGACAGCATCAACGAACTGATGTGCAAGCGTGGAAAAACCGTAAACGTATTCCAAAATACACCCGAAACCATATTATTACTTGCCGAATCGCCTTATAGTTACCACATAAGTAAGAAAGAATTCACCCCTATTTCACTGGATAAATACACTAAAGAGATTATTGGTACCATGTTGCCGATAGAGAGCAAAGGTCCTGTCTCCTACCTGCACGATTTTAAACGCATCTACCGCATAGACTCCCGGAAGAATATGTTGGAAACTCTCTTCAGTTGTCAGGGAGACACCATATTCAATTCCATAGCTATCGATGAAAGCGGGGTTTTCTGGATAGGAAGCAATTACGGCCTCAGCCGTTACTCCATCGAGAAGCGAGAACACACCAACATTCCCAACAGCCTGATCCATGAAATCAATTCACTGATTTGTGATAAACGGGGGCGCGTATGGCTGGGGGCTGACGGAAAACTGTTTGCCCACCTCATTCACGAAGGAGAGTTCATCCTCTACGGAGAATCTGACGGAGTGATTCTGAATGAGTATCTGGAAAAGCCACGGTTGTTATCTGCCCAAGGCGATATCTACATGGGTGGTGTCAACGGCCTGCTCTGTGTCAACAAGCAACTTCCCGACGAGTCAACAACTCCGCCCATACTGGAACTGGCTGACGTATCGGTAGGCGGAGAGCGTATGAACGCCCTGATTAACACCGGACAAAGCCTGAAAGTACCGGAGCAAAGCAAGCCCATATCCATCAAGATTATCGCCCACGACAAAGATATCTTCCGCAAACCCATGTATCGCTACACCCTGCGGGGAATGGAGGGGCAAGTCATCTACTCTTATCAACCGGAACTGACACTCAGCGGGTTGCCTGCAAGAACTTATCAAGTGATGGCTGCATGCAGCACCCGCAGTGGAGGATGGACGGAAGATTACCAAATACTGGAATTAATAGTGCTTCCGCCCTGGTATAAATCCGGCTGGTTCACAATAAGTTGCATCATAGTGGCATTCTCCGGCATTGTACTCGTATTCTTCTCCCTGCTGCGCCGCAAAGAAAACAAGCTGAAATGGGCCATGAAAGAGCACGAGCAACAAGTGTATGAAGAAAAAGTACGCTTCCTTATCAACATCAACCATGAATTGCGCACTCCACTCACCTTGATACATGCCCCACTAAAGCAACTCTTGGCAACCTTATCACCGGAGGATGAAAAATACCCTATTATACAAAGCATCAGCAAGCAGTCCGGACGCATGAAAGAGCTTCTGAACATGGTGCTGAATGTACGGAAAATGGAAGTGGGACAAAGCACCTTGCATGTGGAGAACGTAGAGTTGAACCCGTGGGTGGAACAACTTATTGATGATTTCCGGCCGGAGGCAACAATGAAAGGAATTTCCATTGTTTACAATTCGGACAAGGAAGTGGACACCCTCTGTTTTGACAAGGAGAAATGCACCACCATCCTGACGAACCTGCTTATCAATGCACTGAAATACAGTTCTGAGAACGGACAAATCAGTGTATCCGTAAGTTTGTCCGAAGACCAGAGCAACGTGCGCATTTCTGTAGCCGACGAAGGTCCCGGTTTAAAGGACATAGATATAAACAATCTCTTTATCCGATTCTATCAAGGCAACAACAGCCGTCCGGGCACAGGTATCGGTCTTTCTTATTCCAAGATTCTGGCCGAACAGCATGGCGGGAGCATCGGTGCTTATGACCACGAAACCGCCCCCGGAGCAACCTTCTGGTTTGAGTTGCCCCGCAACGTGCAGCCCGGAAAAGTAACCCTGCAACCCCAACCTTATCTGAATGAGTTGTTAGCTCCTACCCAGGAAGTGGAAAGCATTCCGGAAGAAACAGCCGTAAAAGAGGAAACCACGAACAACACGCTGCTCATAGTAGATGACAACAAGGATTTGACTGACTATTTGTCCGAAGCACTGAAAGGCAAATTCAAGAAGATATGGGTGGCTTATGACGGTGAAGAAGCGCTGCGCATTTGTCGGGAATCATATCCAGATATAGTTGTCAGTGACATACAAATGCCCCGCATGAATGGGTATGAGTTGTGCAAGCACATCAAGGAAGACCTGGAAATCAGCCATATCCCTATTATTCTGCTGACCGCCCGCAATGATGAGGAAAGCCAGATTTTCGGTTACAAGAACGGAGCCGATGCTTATCTGACGAAGCCTTTTGAGGTCAGCATACTTCATACCATCATTCAGAGCCAACTGAAGAACCGTGAGCGGATGCGGACGCGCTATGCAGAAGCGGGACCATTGCCTCAGCCACAGGAAAGTACGTTCAGCCCGGCAGACGAGAAGTTCCTGAAACGGTTGAATAAGTCAATCACCGAGAATCTGGACAATCTACAGATGGGGGTGCCTTTCCTCTGTACGGAACTGGGAATCAGCCGCGCTTCTCTCTATAATAAACTAAAGGTGGTGACAGGTATGGGAGCCAATGATTACATAACCAAGCTCCGGGTGGAACGGGCGGTCTGGTTACTTACCCATAGCACCCTCAACATTAATGAGATAGCGGATCAGACGGGGTTCTCCACATCACGCTATTTCAGTACGGTATTCAAACAGTATATGGGGTGTTCGCCGACCCAATACAAGGAGGAACATACGTAAAAAGGCTGTTATGTAGTGTAAACACAGCTGTATCATTGCTTTCACATAGGCAGTTCATTGCTTTCGCATAGGCAGTTGCTTATTTCAGAGTGCTTCATTTTGCAATGGCCACAAATGTAGTTCAGTTGCCTCACAGTTATGAGGCTCGTGCTCCACAATCGTAAAGCACGAGCTCCACAGATGTAATCACCATTAAAACACTGGATATCAACAAAATAAACATACATAGTTTTCCCAATGAACATAGGAGATTGACATATACAATCCCTATTTAGAATGGATAAAAGTAGGTAAGAAACAGAGTGCTATCTAATGAAAAACAGGTAATCCGGTATCTTTTATATCAAAAAAAGCAGGAAATGAGAAGATAGGGAATCAAAGGTTTTATACGAATATGAAAGATAACAAAAAGATAATCAAAAACATACATCTAATTAAGAGTAGTGTAGGCAAATTTGCCTACACTCTGTTTTTATTTGCTTACACCATGCTATATCACCGATGAATAGGGAGATACAGAGCACGGGTGTAAGCGTGTAGGTAAAAGTGAGGATAAACTCTATGTAGGGGCTGAGTTCAAGTTATAAATGCGACTCTATGTTGTTCATTTCTTTTTCTCCTTTTCTTTTTCATTATAATACTCACTTTTTAAACGAACAGCTTTATTAATTTCATCTTGAGGTATCTTTTGAGTTTTATAAGGTTTCTATGTTAGAAAGTAAAGGATAATTCGAAGCGGACTCCGGCAATGTCACCGGGAACATATCGTTTTCTCTGTGCTCCCGACGGATAACTTCGAGCATCTGTTTCACGATTTCCGGATGTTGCGCAGCTATATCGTTATCTTCGTGGATATCCTTTGCAAGGTCGTATAGATGGGGCTTTCCTTTCTTAACTATCAGTTTCCAATCGCCCATACGAACGCCGAACTGGTCGGTTTCATGGAATTCCCAATAGAGGAAATCATGTTTCTGCTGTTCACCAGCGTTGCCTAACAAAGTCGGGGCAAAAGAGATGCCATCGAAACAGTCACCTTCTAACTTCTTGTTGATGTACTTTTTCGGGAATCCTTTGTCGCCCGCCAGTTCGCAGAAAGTAGGCATGATGTCATAAAATGCCAGCTGGTGGTCGTTTACCGAACCGGCGGAGATGCGTTCCGGCCAGCGCACAATGAAAGGAATCCGGATGCCACCTTCATGACACTGCCGTTTCAAACCACGCAGTTTCCCATCCCGTCCGAAGAACTCCGGGTCCGCTCCTCCTTCTTCGTGAGGGCCGTTGTCGCTACTGAAGATGACGATGGTGTTCTCGTCCAGTCCCTTTTCTTTCAACTTCTTCAAGACTTCACCCACGTAACAGTCCAGGCGGGTAATCATACCGGCAAACTGGGCATGAGTATGCTCCGAAACATTATAACGTCCTTTCTCATACCCGCCCCAGGTTTTATCTCTAAAAAACTTCTTCTTGTAGTTTTTCAGGATAGAATCATTCGGCTGCGCAAGTTCCGCATGCGGCAAGGTGTAGGTGAAAAAGCCATAGAAAGGCTGCTCTCCGTCCTGTTTGTCCAGCCATTCCAGCGCCTTACCGTGAATCAGGTCTGCCGAATATTGAGTGCGTTTCTTGTAATCATCGCCAAACATCGGGTAGTTGATATTATCTTCCAGCAGAATACGTATAACGCCTGTATCGCCTGCCTGTGTGCTGTACCTGTTCAGAAAGTTAGGGTAGTATAAATGAGCCTGGAACTGGCATATATAACCATAGAATTCATCGATACCCCGCTTATCCGGTGTGGAACAAGAGCCTTCATAACCACCTGCCCACTTGCCGAAGACTCCCGTTGTATAACCGTTCTTTTTCATAATCTCAGGAAGAATGATATGATTTTCATCGTATGGTTCCTGACCGACAACGGTAAATTCGTCATTAATCCCGTATTTCACGGTTGGAACTCCCTGCCAATACTCTTTATTTCCGCGCACATGGGTGTGTCCTGTATGTTGTCCCGTCATCAGCGAAGCACGGGAAGGGGCGCTCACCGGACTACCGGCATAGGCTTGGGTAAACAGCATGCCTTCGGCTGCCATACGGTCTATGTTAGGCGTTTCAATGTATTTCTGTCCGTAACATCCTAAATCCCCGTATCCCATGTCGTCGCAGAGGATAAAGATAATGTTAGGTTTGGAATTCTTGTTTGCCGCATTGGCACACAAAGCAACAGTAGCCAGCAGGCCTGTTCCTAAAGTTATAACTGTCTGTTTCATACTGAATTGTATATTCAAATTAAATA
The DNA here is from genome assembly GCF_036416795.1 of Bacteroides sp. MSB163. NCBI lineage: Bacteria > Pseudomonadati > Bacteroidota > Bacteroidia > Bacteroidales > Bacteroidaceae > Bacteroides > Bacteroides maternus. Next base: position 983,196 of record NZ_CP143867.1, read on the forward strand.
TCGATGTATTCCGGGCGAATGATTATTCGCCCCTACAAGCGTTGTCACAATACGTGTAGGGGCGAAAAATCTTTCGCCCGCCAACACAGCGTAGCCACTTGTAGCCCGTAGCTTGTAGCTCGTCACTTACTCACTTGTTCTTCTCCCCGAAGTCTTCCTGTTGCTGCTCCACTTCCTTCAGCCTCTGAGCATTTTGCTCTTTCAAAAGCTGTTCCTGTTCCAACTCCGCAGCCGATTTTGCAGACGTTCCGGCAGTTTGCAAAGAAGATGAACCGGCGATCAGCGCAGCATCTTTCTCCGAATAAACCAACGGACGGGCGGCAGAATAGCTTTCTAATTCTAATACAGCACTTACAGGCATCTGCGAACCTTCGAACAACACACTTGCCGTTATTTTTATCTTACCCGGCCTCAAAGTGGACTGTATCAGCACCGGAGCCGTCCCCCACTTCACCGGAGCGGGATTTGCCAATATTCCGGCATCACCCAGAATACGTCCTTCGCCTTCCACATGAAACTTCACATAGTAGTTGTTCAAACGTTTGATATTCCCGTTCTTATCGGCTATGGCAGCTACTACAGTGACAAAATCGGAACCATCGGCTTTCAGGTTCACATTCTCATCATCCACCCAAAGCAGCACTTTTTCCGGACGACGGGCAGGATGCACTTCGTGCGTAGCAACCACTTTACCGTCTATCAAGCCTTCTGCCCGCAGGAATACTTCATCCTGCTTTTTCTTACGTGACATTGCTTTATCAGTCATGAAATCGTAGACATCGGGGAAAGTGATAACCGGCGAAGGCATACCTTCTTTAACTACCGGTTTATTATAAGTATAAGTCTTTCCATCTTTCAGGAAGGTGAGGCGCACTTCATCGCAATTGGAAAAAACAGTCACATCCTTGCCGGAGAACGGTGTCATCTCGTGAGCAATATAAACCATCGGACCGGTTTCAAAAAGACGTTCCTGCTTCTGGGGTGAGCGTTGTGCCTTGAACATATAATAAGAATACTTGGGCTGGCGGAACACATCCATCAGTCCGCCATAGAACGGATCGGGATGATAACCGCGCTGATGGTCGAACGAGTGCCACAGACAGCCGCCCACATGTTGGCGGGGAGTGCGGTAAAGGGCATCGTAACAGGTATATGTATAAGTGGGGTTGGCATAATGTTGCGCTTGGATAAGCATAGGCTGTTCTCCCCAGTTGCGGGCTACACGGCTGGGAGAGTTATGTGAACTCCAGTCATCCACATTATCACCCCATTCACGGGTAAAATAGGTTATCTTTGGGTCAGCATCCTTATCGCCCCACGACTTGCCATCGTAAGAGGGATGTGTAAAGAGTATCGGGAAATGCTCACGTCCACGTGCACCGCTGTCGCAACCGGAATAACAATATGGGTAAGGATACTCCTGGTCTACAATATCACGGGTGTTCTTGGCGAAGTCTTCCGGATACCAGGTTTCATTGAGGATAGGTTCCCACATCCACACACAAGCATGGTTGCGGTCGCGCCGCACAAGATTACGGATATCGCTATATACACGTTGTGCAAATTCGGGAGCATCATTCCAGAACTGCCAGCCGGGGGTATTGACAATGACAAACAGCCCAAGCTCGTCGCATGCATCCATGAATGCCGGGTCTTGCGGACAATGGGCGTTGCGGATTACTTTCATTCCGGCATCACGCAGTTTCTTTGCATCACGCCAATGAATACTGTTAGCAACGGCATTGCCTACCACCGCAAAGTCCTGATGACGGTTAGCGCCAATCAACGGGCTTTCATAAGGTTTGCCATTCAGCCAGAAACCGTCCTTGCCCTTAAACTCTACACTACGGATACCGATACGGCGGCGATAACCGTCCACCACATTGCCTTCGCGGTCGCGGATGCGTACTATCAGATTATATAAGGTGGGAGTTTCCGGACTCCACAGCATCGGGGTCTTCACCGTGATTTTATCTTTCGAGGTAAACGCTTTCCCCGGACGTACCTGAACCTTATCATTCAAGAAAGCAACCTGTGTACCATCCGGTTGCTGCAACTCATATTCTACAACGCCCGTAAAGGCTTTACGGCTGTCATTGCGCACATGCGCTTTCAGTAACACTTCGGCTGAGGCATCCGACACCTTATCATAAGCCACAAACAAGCCACCGCCTGCTACTTCGTTCTCAAAGTTCGGGTCGGTGATAAAGACCGGATTATGTGCTATCAGCCAGCAATCACGATAAATGCCGCCGAAATAGGTAAAGTCGAGTACATCCTGCGCCTTTCCGGGAGGATAGCTCGTATCATCGCTGTTATCCGCCCACACGGCTATCACATTATCCTCTCCCCAGTTCAATACGTCAGAGATATCGACCACCACAGGCAGATAACCGCCAAAATGTTCGGTCAGCAACTTCCCGTTGACGAATACCTTACTCTTTCCCATGATGGCTTCGAAGTGCAGGAAGAGTTTCTTCCCTTTCAAAGCATCTGCGGGGGTGAAGTGCTTGCGATACCAGACTTCTCCCTGATAGTTGATGCAGCCACTGGCTTCCGTAGGCAGATATTCAATGCCATTGGGAAGGGAGACTACCGCCCATTCTGCATCATCAAAGTTCGTGGCCTCAGCACCCTCAACCGCTCCTTTGTGGAAGCGCCAGGCGGGATTCATTGAAAACACTTCACGCCCGGAATTGGGTAACTCGAAGAAACCGGCAGTGGAAAACTCTGGTTGGTGAGACGCCTGCAATGCGCTGCAGGGAACTAACAATAAAACAATTAGTATTAAATGAATGATTTTTCTCATGAAAATAGTATTATTTTAGGTGTACATAACTTGATGTAATAGCCATTTACAACATCCGATGCAAAAATAGGGCAAAACAGAAAACCACTGTTACAATAATCGCTATTTTTAATCCAATTTTGTCTAACTATCCATTTATACAACATGGCTCCCTAAATACAGAATGCTATGAGAAACTTTCAGTGAATCATTATCAACTATTAATATAAGAATATTTCATTTAATTCCAAACAAAGCCCTATACTTATCTAATTCCATATCAGAAAAATCATTTCTGAGCCATCCATTTCTATCTATCTTATACATTTCATATTCCCACTCCTCTTCAAATCGCTCACCTGTATGAGCCATTTCATTCAAGATTTCAGAAGGGAAGGGCTCCCAAACATCACCTCTTAAGCGTTTTATAGAAAAAAGGTCCTCCTTCTTTTCTGTCCAAACGGCTACAAATTCAGTCTGTTCTCTCATCAAAGAAGCTATCCGTATCAGAGAACGCACCTTATTATCTTTACAAACCACACGAACAATATCATTCATCAGAAAAAAAGATGAATCCATTCCGTCTTCTTCACTATTATATTTGATAAGAAGCAGAAAACTTTTATATGGGGTATCCTCTTCAAGACAACCAAGATATAAAATCTCAGATACTTTCCTGAAGAGTTTTACCGCTGCTTCTTTTCCCTCCCACTGCATATTTTTGTGCAATGATACTATACTGTCATGCCTAGTTCTATTTATGACACTTTGATTAACCAACCATTCATAAAAACGTCCTCCCACCTTAGGGTAAACCATAGAGTAATCCTCTCGGTCACAAAGTCCCGATATAGAGTTCTGAACAAAAGAAATACTATCATTTTTAAAAGGAACAAAAACGAGTAACGAATTCATTAAAGTATCTGACACATCGAATGTATTCCCATCTTCATAGTTTTGATACTCTAGCAAAAGACTATCATTACGTATCCAACTGATATCTGTTAGTTCCCTCCTCGTGATAGTCGATGAGCAGCTTAAAAGCATAAGTAGAACCCAACTTACTACTACTATTTTCATATCCAATATTTTAATAACCTAATATTTTCGCTGCTTTCAGATATCTAGTCGGAATAGTAGAAGTCATATTATTCAGATTTCGATAATATCCCACTTTATAGTTCCATTTCAATGCATGCTGATACTCCCACTCTCTTATATAAGCATGATGTGAGGTTGGATTATTTAATCCCATACCATAAAAACCTGCATGATAATATTCATGTCCCATAGTCAAAAAAAGTTGTTCTTTGCATATAAATGCTGACTTATACAAGAAAACATTATATCCTTTACCAACTCCGTTGGATACAGTTGTTCCATTTACATACTGACCTCTGTATTTAACTAAATCACCCAATTTTATATGCCCTCTAGGAATAGTCCCATCCGCATACAAATTATCTACATTTTGTACATTTTCAAAATTTTCTAATGAAAATTCAGCCGCATACTCATTTGAATACTCCATACCCTCACCAATCTGAACCGTGTTTCCATCAGCCATATTCACTCCATTAGTATAATCAAAATATTGAGCTCCCTTTCCCGTAAAGAAATTTCCATGATTCTTCATTGCTGAGACACCACCCAGCACTCCTCCAATAACACCACCAATAGCACCACTTATCCCTCCAGCAGCTAAACCTGCATTCAGCCCCTGCTTAAAATTTGCTCCATTCAACCAAGCATTTCCAGCTCCTCCGACAAAACCGCCAGCAAAACCTCCACTAAACCCAGTAACCGCCCCACCGATAAAACTAGTCGTTCCTAATAATCCAGCCATTGCTCCGCCTGCAAAATACCCGGCAGCACCAGATGCTCCACCTATGAATAGCCCTTTCAACATATCACCAGCCAAAGCCCAACCAGAATTATCACTCATCACCATAGCAGTTCCCATCCCAATCCAAGCCCCCACAATAACAGCAGCTAACCAAACAGATTTTCCACTTTTATCTACATACATCAACGGATTATTTAGCACATAACTATATCGATTAAAGTTTTGCGTGAAATCCATCATCTGCACATATGGATCCGGACTCAAGAATCGTCCCAATGCGGAATCATATAAACGCGCATTCATATTAACCAAGCCAAAGGCAGACAGATGTTCATGCCCCGTATACCCCCTGCCTAAAAGCAATGCCGGTTCTAAACCAGGAGCATAAAGTACATGGTTAATAGGATTACGTAAACGCCCCCAAGCATCATAACTCAATTCCTGTTGGACAATACCCGCAGAATTTGTAATATGCGTGATACTACCCAAGTAATCACGACAAATATAATAAATTCCCCATGATCCATTCTTCTTCATATAAACAATTGGCGAAGAATAATAATCACCAGCCAAATAAAGGCGAGTTTCCGCATTATTTGTCTCATAACAATTACCGAGATAATAAGTCGCATTTTGTACAGCCCCCTTATGAGTTAAAAGCATTTTAGCACGTTCACCAGAAGAATCATACGTAAAAGTAGCTGTATAACCATTTTCTACAATAGTAGCCGGACGCTGAAAAGAAGTATAAGTAACATCTTGATTCCGTATAGGTATTTGATTTCCATTTAATTCCACATTAGTCACTGCATAAGGCTTCGTATCATGACTATAAAACATGGTGCCAATACCACTCATTGAGGTAATATTTCCTTTCGAATCATACCCTACCGTCTTACCTGCATAATTAGCTAAACGATTCAGATTATCATAACTAAAAGATTCCGTCAGATTGCGCTTCTTATCTACACGACTTGTCAGGTTTCCTTTCTGAATATCGAATGTATAAGCAAAATGTTGGATCACTCCAGCTTTTCTTTCTGTCAGTATACCATAGCTATTATATCCATACGTACGCGTTAATGGTCCAGTTACAGCGTTCGTAGGTTGCCCCAATCCATTCTCGGCTGTCAACTTCCATATAGAAGTTGTCCCCAACTTTACTTCTGTTAATTGTCCATTAACATAGGTCATATTCTCCGTTCCAATCACCGCCTCTTTAGAGGAACTATATGTAACAGAAGACACATTGCCATTTGCATAAGCGAAAACACGTTTCAACCAGATATCATCCGAAACCTTATCCGTCCGTGAGTTCAATCGGGCATATTCATCATAAGTATAGACTTTAGAAACGCCATTGGTCGAAGTCTCATTATCAATCTGTTTTGTTACCGGATCATATTTATAAGTAGTAGTAAACTCTGGTTGAACTTTACTTTTAGGACGACCATATTTATCATATACAATAGCTACAGTTTTATTATTTGCATCAGTTTGTGTTACCGTACGTATATTACCCGAGTAACCCTCCGTAAAAGTCATTGTCCCAGCACTAGGATCTACAATTTTAGTTCGGTGTCCATAATCAGGATCATAGTCAAACTCTGTTATAACCCCTCCTGGTGCAATAACCTTTTTCAACTGTTTGTCTGGACGATAAGAATAAGTAATTGTTCCTCCTGGATCTGTTGCGGAAGCCAACAGTCCACTCTTATCGTATGTTCGGGTAATTGTAATACCTTCTTTTACTATTGTTTCACTTTTCCCAATATAACTGTAAGATGTTGTTTTGCCATATGGCTCTGAAAACGAAACTATTCGATCAAAATCATCATAACTATATACATTCCATAACGAAGCTGTATTTCCTTTATAAGGCAGAGAGACCTTCCATAAGCGTCCCCAGTTATCATATTGTTTATCTATATACAGCCAAGTTCCATCAAAGCGTTTATTACCAATACGAATATCACGCCCTAGAGCATCATAATATGTACGCTGTTCCGGCATCCCCGTTACTAATTTCTCAATATAATATACCCCTGTACTCAAATCCCATCTATAATTTATATTCTCTATTGTACCATCATCATAAGTGGTTGTATTAACTCTCCCCAAATCATCATAATTATACAAAGCAATCTTACCCAAATTATTTACCACTTTTTCTGGTAGGCCATATTTATTATAATTAGAATATACCGTCATACGTCCTAAAGCATCAGTACGAGTGTTTACATAGCAATTATTCAAATAAGTACAAGTGTCTCCTAAATATTCCACCGATGTACGGGGGGCACTTACTTCTGTTAAAACATTGCCGTAAACATCATAAGTGCATCGCGTTTCTCCAACTTTATTACCATTAATTTTAATTATTTTCTTTTCTGGAAGATTTGTTCCTGTTTTATAAACCAATTCTTCTGAAGTTACCCACGAACTCCCATCACGCGATTCTGTTATTGTTTTCAAACAGGGAAGACCTATCAGCCACTTCGCGGTTGTGTTTGTATTACTATAAGTTTGATTCGTAACTGTTTTGATCACATTGTTAGATGTATAATCCGTATAAGTAACTGTTTCACGCGTAGGATTACTGTAAGTATCATAAAGATAATCTTTAGTCACTGTGGTACTTTTCAAAAGATCCTTTTCTACTGAGTTGTTCAGTCGTACCGTGGCTTTCTTATTAGAAGCAACAGCTGAATAATAAGTATAATTTCCTTCTGCTTCAGGAGTAATGACCCTAACCAAATTATTAAAGTTCAAAGGATCGTATATCGTTGTTATGGTTTTGTTACGTAATACATCCTCTGCTATTATTTTAGTAAAGCCACAAAAGCCACGGCCCTGCCGATGTACAACCCCTCCTTGATAGCGATACTCTTCCGAGGTTAAAATGCTACCATTTAAAGCAGTTTCTTTAGCAGCGAGCCCCCACAAAGGCCCTTGAAAGCGTTCATAAGGGAATGAAACAATTGCATTGGAACTATAAAAATCAATATAATCTCCGTTCTTTGCATTGAGAAGTTGATAGGAGTTTTTATCTATCACCCCGAAGCTATTAATTACTCCTGTTAGCAAATATTGTTTACGCTCATTCCTTGTAAAGCTCACCTTGTAAACATTTTCATCAATAACAGCTATAAGGGAACTATAAAAATTCGGTTGAGAAATAGAAGAAGGAAGTAAAGTAATACCACCACCAAGTGACGTTCCAAACCTATCCTCTTCTTTAAACCCACCATTACGATTGAAATACCCCCACGTACTGGTATTCTGCCTAAGTACCAAGTCTACATACCCATCTTGATCTATATCCTGTAGCATACAGGCAGCTTCATGTTCCACATATTCCGTTAAATTAAACGATCTACGTATATTGGATAACGGATAATAAACCTCCCACCACGTACCATTATGAAATTTACGCCAATATTCCACTTGACAGACATCCCCATGCACAGAACAACTACTACCATCCAGCCACTCACCACAAACCAAGCACCTGTTGGAATACCCAATATATTCTCCACAATGCACACATTCATAATCTTCCGGATATTCTGCATTACACTCCGGGCAAAATTCGTGTGAAGTAACAGGCATCTCATACGTACCTTTTTTGGTATATGACTTGACAGGAGTTACTAAGAATTCCGGTTTGCCATCACCATTTATATCTCCAATGGCCATGTCTCTATTGCTTTGAAATACATAATTATAGGATAAGTCAAAACTACATTTCAAGTTTAAGCTATATACTCCGTTCACTTGAGAAAACGAATACACTTTTGTTATCCCAAAATTAATATGACAAATATCCGTCTTTCCATCTCCGTCAATATCTACAGCCACCAAAATTCCTTGTTTCACATTGAAATTGAAAACATGAGCATTAAACAACACCTTATTTGTGCTCAAATCAAACAAATAGCACTTAGAGTTCATATCCTTATCCAAAGGTCTATCCATAGATATAGCCAATAACTCAGCTTTTCCATCTCCATTGTAATCGCCCGGAAGATATACTTTTGGCCAAATGCTAGAACTATTGGGAGCCTCACTGTCAAATGTAAAAGTAGAAGTCTGTGTCAAAGACAAACCCAGACCAGGCTTATAAACCTTTACAGTTAAACGATCCTTACCACTCTGCACCGTAGCATTTATCTTCAATAGTTCATCTCCAGATACTCCATCTACATCTGCCGACAATAAAGTCTGAAAGCCTCGCTCTGCATACAAAGTTGCAGGTACCAAAGTACTACCTTCCAAATTTCGATATACAAGCAACTCTTGGTTTTCAGCAAAAGCAGAATAATACCCTTTCGAAGATATAGCACAAGGATTAAAATCCGGATACGAAAAAAGTCCATCATCTTCTGTCCCTGACTCAAACTTTACCTTATTTACTACTAAATCGGTATCCTGATTAAAATATCTCGTTAATATAGCTTTTTGTTTTTCCCATCCATTCATATTATTATCATATCCATAGTAAAACAACAAAGGATTTAAATTATCGCAATCGATTCTTGTCAACAAAGACACATTACTAGTTTTATAAACAAATGAATAGGTATGAAGCAATTCTGTTCCGTGATAACACTTGATATTATCAAGTAAATGGGATAACTTTACTTCTGTCCCTCCTTCAAAACCACCCAACACGTCCACACGGTCTTTATAAGTAAATGTAATATTAGCCAATGGCGTATCAGAAGAGGTATGGGCTCCATATTCTATATTTAGAATACGATATCTGTTATTTTGATAAGCATAAGAAAAGGATACCATATTCCCCAAAACATCTGTACTTTTAGATATTGGGTAAACGAGGCAGTCACTCGCATTAGTTTGTGAACCAAACACAGCTACCGTGCCATTCGGATATAATACCATAAAATAACTAAACGTTCCGGATGCCGTTTTCTGCGCTTTCACTCGAATATTCCCTTGTTCTGTCTCAAAAACATTCACAACAGTTGTTGGTAACAGACGAACTCCATCAAGCATTAATGCATCATCACCATTCACTTCAACCGGTGCTGTTTTACCGTCATAGTACATAGAACGTGGTACTCGAATTATAGATGATAGACCGCCAATAGACCAACCATAACCAACTATGTCATTTCCACCTTGACTATTATAAGTAATGGAAACAGAAGGTGTAATGCCACTACGTACCGGAACACACGAAATAGGAACATTGTAAACAAGTCCTCCCGATGGCGTAACTTGTGAATTTATTGGTATAACACCAACATCTTTACTTGTATTTACAGATATTGAGGTAGGGATATGCGTATGAGAACCACTCGCAAAACCTCTTACTAAATCTTGTTGAGACATAGGATTTTGGTTAACAATAGTCTCTTTTGCTCCTGCACTCTAGCTTTTTTATATAAATGGAATCACCAGTAGAAATTGTGTCAGTAGGTACTGTCCGATGTTTTTTTATGGATGAAATAAAATCAAAAGATTGTTGTCCCATAGATGGGAATGTCACTATAAAAGTAAATGTCACGGCTAAAAGAATAAGCCATAAGTGATGTGTTTTCATAATAAATAATTAGTTTACAAACAGTATAACCCTATTCTTTAATAATTTTCCATATAGATTGCCTTGAACCAAAGACCAACTTCAGCAAATATGTACCCGACACAAAGCTATCAAGCTGAAGGATAGTTCGTATAGAAGTCACATCCTGTCTTAACAATAGTCGACCTTGCAAATCGTACAGGAAAACCTCGCCGTAACCCGGCTCAAAGAGTTCACTTAACAGAACAGTCAACTCCGTTTGCATTGGATTAGGAAAGAGCTTAATTGCTTTCTGTTCCAACAGTCCTTCCGACAAAACAACATTTACCTCGTTTTTTTGAAGAACAAAAGAACGCGTAGCTACTTGCATTCGAGTAACCCTGTTACCGGCAGCATCATACAAATACGAAAAAGATTGTGAGAAAATGGAAGTGGCCAATCCTAAGTTGATTAAGAGCAAAATAAATTTCAATTTCATGTTTTTCATAATTTAATTACGCAATAAAGATAGACACTCTTTTTTTAGAAAAAAGCTATCAGCATTATGTATTTAGAGGCAATACAATTTTTACTCCTTTTTCTACAGTTTTTACTCTAAATAAAAAGTTTATAGACAACAACCAGGAATTTCTCATGCAGTTTTTTCCTCCATGACTTCGCTAAATCAAATAAAAAATGCAAAGTCTTCCATCTTTTAACCCCACCATACTCCAACCGTACCCGAACCGTACTTGCTCCGTACCTTCTTCGGTCAGAAGTACCTCTATACGGAGAAACTACGGAGTTGGTACGGAGCAAGTACGGCTCAGGTACGGTACAAGTACAGTCCGAATAGAAAACTAACAAGGTTTTTGCCCCTCAATTCCCCACGAATAAAGCCTTTCGGCACCATGTTCATTATCAACGAAATAAACAATGAACAGGGTGTTGAAAACTTCTCTGAAAGTTTTTAGTTAAAACTTGTGGGGGATTGTGGGGAAATGTGTACTTTTACCGTCGCTTATTATAATAAGGTAGCAATGATACGTTTTTTGGGCAATATAGAAGCGAAGACCGACGCAAAGGGACGTGTATTTATCCCCGCCGGCTTTCGGAGGCAACTGCAATCCGCTTCCGAAGAAAGGCTAGTGCTGCGCAAAGACGTATTCCAAGATTGCCTGGTACTCTATCCAGAAAGCGTTTGGTTCAAGACGCAAAACCAATTAAGGAGGCGATTGAACAAATGGAACGCAAAACACCAAGACATTTTCCGGCAATTTGTGAGCGATGCGGAAATCATGATTCCCGACGGGAACGGACGCATCCTTCTGCCCAAACGTTACCTGCAAATGGCCGGCATACAGAGCGATGTACGTTTTATTGGTATGGATAATACAATAGAGATCTGGGCAAAAGAGAAAACCGAACAGCCATTCGTCAGTCCGGAAGAGTTCAGCGAAGCATTGCAGGACATTCTGGGAGATGAGGATGATTGGGAGGAAGAGGAAGAGAATGATTAACGTTTAGTGATGAGTGATTAGTGATGAATGAAGAATTGACATATCATGTACCGGTGCTGTTGATGCCGAGTGTGGACGGAATGAATATCCGCCCGGATGGGACGTATGTAGACGTCACTTTCGGCGGAGGAGGACATTCACGCGAAATACTGTCACGATTGGGAGACGGCGGACGGTTACTGGGATTTGACCAGGACGAAGATGCCGAACAGAATATCGTGGATAATCCGCATTTCATTTTTGTACGCAGCAATTTCCGCTACCTGCATAACTTCCTACGCTACCATGATATAGAAGAAGTAGATGCGATACTTGCCGATCTAGGTGTGTCCTCACACCACTTCGATGATAGCGAGCGGGGATTCTCATTCCGCTTTGACGGGGCACTGGATATGCGTATGAACAAACGTGCAGGAGACACTGCGGCGGACATTATCAATACTTATAATGAAGAGCGCTTGGCAGATATCTTCTATTTGTACGGTGAACTGAAAAACAGCCGCAAATTGGCATCCGTACTCGTAAAGGCACGCGCCGGACAAAAAGTAACAACTATCGGTGAGTTTCTGGAAATCATCAAGCCACTTTTCGGCCGGGAACGGGAGAAAAAAGAACTGGCAAAAGTCTTCCAGGCATTGCGTATCGAAGTAAATCAGGAAATGGAAGCGCTGAAAGAGATGTTGTATGCAGCAACCGAGGCGCTGAAACCAGGTGGAAGACTGGTAGTAATCACGTATCACTCGCTGGAAGACAGAATGGTGAAGAATATGATGAAAACCGGAAACGTAGAAGGCAAGATGGAAAAAGATTTCTTTGGAAATGTACAGACACCTTTCCGGCTGGTGAACAATAAGGTGATTGTACCGGACGAAGCGGAGATAGAACGAAATCCGAGATCGCGAAGTGCAAAACTGAGAATAGCGGAGAAGAAGTGATAAAGAGCAAGAGTGGTAAAATGATAAAGCGGTAGAGTGATAGAGCGATGAAGGAAATGGAAGAAAAACAGGTAAATGAGAAAACAGAGAAAGCGGAAAAGGCGAAGAAAGCTAAAAATCGCACGTCTCTGAAGAACATCATTGGTGGTGATATTCTGGCAACGGATTTTTTCCGTCGTCAGACCAAATTGCTTGTGCTGATAATGGTGCTGATACTGTTTTACATACACAACCGTTATGCTTGTCAGCAACAAATGATAGAGATTGATAAACTGAAAAAAGAACTGATTGACATTAAATATGATGCCCTCACCCGTAGCTCGGAGTTGATGGAAAAAAGTCGCCAGTCACGCATTGAGGAATACATTGCAACCAAGGAGAGTGACTTACAGACCTCAACCAATCCACCGTATTTGATTAAGTAATCAGTAGAACCGTTAAACAGAAAACAGACTTGGCAGTAAATAAGAAAAATATCATGACCCGCTACTTCTTTGTAGTCCTCGTAATGGGGCTGCTGGGAATAGCTATTGTCGTAAAAGCCGCAATTATCATGTTTGCAGAGCGACAATACTGGCAGGATGTAGCCGACCGTTTCATAAAAGAGAACGTAACGGTAAAGCCTAATCGTGGTAATATTCTTTCATCCGACGGCAAACTAATGGCAAGTTCCTTGCCGGAATATCGCATCTATATGGACTTTAAGGCAGGTGGTGTAACCAAAGATACCATGCTGGTGAATCATATGAACGAAATTTGCGAAGGACTGCATAAGATATTCCCCGATAAAAGTGCCGCTGAATTTAAGTCACACTTACAGAAAGGGCGTAAGAAGGGCAGCCGTAATTATCTGATTTATCCGAGACGCATTTCGTATATCCAGTATAAAGAAGCAAAACGTTTGCCTGTATTCAATCTGAACAAGTACAAAGGTGGCTTCCACGAGCAGGTTTATAATCAACGTAAGAAGCCATTCGGATCATTGGCAGCCCGTACATTGGGCGATCTTTATGCCGATACTGCACAAGGTGCAAAAAATGGTATCGAGTTGTCATTCGACACCTTATTGAAAGGTCGCGACGGCATCACCCATCGCCAGAAGGTGATGAACAAGTACCTGAATATCGTAGATATAGCCCCCGTAGACGGTTGCGACATTATCTCAACCCTCGATGTAGGCATGCAGGATATCTGCGAGAAAGCATTGGTAGACAAGTTGAAGGAAATTAATGCCACTGTAGGTGTGGCAGTACTCATGGAAGTACAGACCGGCGAAGTGAAAGCCATCGTCAACATGATGAAAGCCAACGATGGCAACTATTACGAAATGCGCAACAATGCCATCAGTGACATGATGGAACCGGGCTCGACTTTCAAGACAGCTTCCATCATGGTGGCTCTTGAAGATGGAAAGATCACACCGGAAACAGAAGTAGACACCGGAAATGGTATTATGATGATGTATGGCAGCAAAATGAGAGATCATAACTGGCATCGCGGAGGATACGGGAAAATCAATGTAACACGTATTCTGGAAGTCTCATCCAATGTAGGTGTCTCCTATCTCATTGACAAACATTACAAAGATAATCCGCAGAAATATGTGGATGGTTTAAAGCGCATGAGCATCGACCAACCGCTACATCTACAAATTTCCGGCGAAGGAAAGCCTAACATCAAGGGACCGAAGGAAAGATACTTCGCAAAAACAACCCTGCCCTGGATGAGTATCGGATACGAAACACAGGTTCCGCCACTCAATATCCTGACTTTCTATAATGCCATTGCCAACAATGGTGTAATGATACGACCCAAATTCGTAAAGGCTGCGGTAAAAGACGGTGAAGTTATAGAAGAATATCCTACGGAAGTGATTAACCCGAAGATATGCTCTGACCGGACATTGACTCAGATACGTGATATTCTGGAAAAAGTGGTATCACAAGGATTAGCCAAACCAGCCGGAAGCAAACAATTTTCCGTAGCCGGCAAGACGGGTACAGCACAGGTATCACAAGGTACAGCAGGCTATAAAAACGGACGAGTGAATTATCTGGTAAGCTTTTGTGGCTATTTCCCGGCTGATGCTCCCAAGTATAGCTGTATCGTTTCCATACAGAAACCGGGACTTCCGGCATCAGGTGGTCTGATGGCAGGTAGTGTATTCGGAAAAATTGCAGAAAGAGTATATGCAAAGAATCTGCGGTTTGATATCCGCAGTGCAATAGACAGTACAAGCAATGTCATTCCTCCCGTAAAAGCCGGAGAAATGAATGAAGCCTTCCAGGTATTGAATAGTTTGAAAGTACCGGTACAGAAACAGTTCACGTCCAAGAAAGGACAAGAGGCTTGGGGACATACACAAGCAGCTCCCAATGCAGTTATTCTGCAAGGTAAAGACGGGGCCAACCCGGATCTTGTCCCCAGTGTTATTGGAATGGGAGCGAAGGATGCTGTGTACCTATTGGAGAGTAAAGGTCTGAAAGTCAAACTAAACGGTATCGGAAAAGTGAGAAATCAATCGATACCGGGCGGCAACCGTGTGGTAAAAGGACAGACGGTGACGTTAGCACTTCATTAGAGGTGCGGACGAAAGATTTACTAATTTAGAATATATATTATATATAAGGTATGGTATTAAGTGAATTACTGAAAGCAATACAACCGATACAGATTATCGGAAGTACGGAGACGGAGATAACGGGGGTAAACATCGACTCCCGCCTGGTACAAGCCGGACATCTGTTTATGGCTATGCGCGGTACCCAAACTGACGGACATGTCTATATTCCCGCGGCCATAGAGAAAGGCGCTGTCGCCGTGCTCTGCGAAGATGTACCCGAAGCTAAACAGGAGGGCATCACCTACATTCAGGTGAAAGACAGCGAAGACGCTGTAGGCAAAGTAGCCACTACATTCTACGACGATCCTACTTCCAAGATGGAACTGGTAGGTGTAACCGGAACGAATGGAAAGACGACCATCGCCACCTTATTATATAATACATTCCGTTATTTCGGCTATAAGGTAGGACTGATTTCTACTGTTTGCAACTACATAGACGATCAACCCATACCCACTGAGCATACGACCCCCGACCCCATCACTCTGAACCAGTTATTAGGACAGATGGCAGACTCCGGATGCAAGTATGTCTTCATGGAAGTGAGTTCGCACTCTATCGACCAGAAGCGTATCAGCGGGCTTCGTTTTGCAGGCGGTATTTTCACCAACCTGACGCGAGACCATCTGGACTATCACAAGACAGTGGAGAATTACCTCAAAGCTAAGAAGAAATTCTTCGACGATATGCCGAAGAATGCCTTCAGTCTGACCAACCTGGATGATAAGAACGGGCTTGTAATGACGCAAAACACGCGCTCGAAGGTATACACCTACTCATTGCGCAGCCTCAGCGATTTCAAAGGCAAGATATTGGAGTCTCATTTCGAAGGTATGTTACTCGACTTCAATAACCACGAACTGGCCGTGCATTTCATCGGCCGTTTTAATGCTTCAAACCTGTTGGCGGTATTTGGTGCAGCTGTACTGCTCGGCAAAAAAGAGGAAGATGTATTGGTTGCCCTCAGCACTTTGCAGCCGGTAGCCGGACGCTTCGATGCAGTGCGTTCACCCAAAGGCATCACCGCCATTGTAGATTATGCACACACTCCGGACGCCCTCATCAACGTATTGAACGCCATTCACGGAGTACTTGAAGGTAAAGGCAAGGTGATCACCGTAGTAGGCGCAGGCGGTAATCGCGATAAAGGCAAACGCCCCATCATGGCCAAGGAAGCAGCCAAAGCCAGCGATCGCGTCATCATTACCTCGGACAACCCGCGTTTTGAAGAGCCCCAGGATATCATCAACGATATGCTTGCCGGATTAGACAAGGAGGACATGCAGAAAACCATCAGCATAGCCGACCGTCGCGAGGCCATCAAGACCGCTTGCCTACTGGCACAGCCGGGTGATGTAATTCTCGTAGCCGGAAAAGGCCATGAAAACTATCAGGAGATTAAGGGAGTGAAACATCATTTCGATGATAAAGAAGAATTAAAAGCGATAATGTTTTAGAGTAATAGGGTGATAGAGTGATATTACTTTACCACCTTATCACAGCAAATAGTCAAATTATGTTGTATTATTTATTTCAATGGTTAGACAAGTATGACATTCCCGGCGCGGGTATGTTTGGATATACATCATTCCGGGCTTTGATGGCAATCATCCTTGCATTGCTCATTTCAAGCATCTGGGGAGATCGTTTTATCAACCTGCTGAAACGGAAACAGATTACGGAAACACAACGTGATGCCAGCATCGATCCGTTCGGGGTGAACAAGGTAGGTGTACCGAGCATGGGGGGAGTCATTATCATTGTAGCAATTCTCATTCCGTGTCTGCTACTGGGTAAGTTGAGTAATATCTATATGATATTGATGCTGATTACCACGGTATGGCTGGGGTCATTAGGATTTGCCGATGATTATATCAAGATTTTCAAGAAAGACAAAGAAGGCCTGCACGGAAAGTTCAAGATTATCGGACAGGTAGGATTGGGATTAATCGTGGGGCTTACCTTATACCTGAGCCCGCAAGCTGTTATCCGCGAAAACATTGAAGTGCAGAAACCCGGGCAGGAAGTGGAGGTTATTCATGCGGGACAAGACATTAAGTCGACGCAGACTACCATCCCCTTCTTCAAAAGCAATAACCTGGATTATGCTGATTTCGTAAGTTTTATGGGTAAACATGCGCAAACGGCAGGTTGGGTACTGTTTGTGATTATCACTATATTCGTAGTGACAGCCGTCAGCAATGGCGCCAATCTGAATGATGGAATGGACGGTATGGCGGCAGGAAACTCGGCAATTATAGGTTTGGCACTGGGAATTTTAGCTTATGTATCCAGCCACATCGAATATGCCGGTTATCTGAATATCATGTATATTCCCGGATCGGAGGAACTGGTAATCTTCATCTGCGCCTTCATTGGTGCCTTGATTGGTTTTCTGTGGTACAATGCGTATCCGGCACAGGTATTCATGGGTGATACGGGTAGTTTAACCATTGGCGGTATCATCGCCGTATTTGCCATCATCATACACAAAGAATTGCTGATACCCATTCTTTGCGGTGTATTCCTGCTGGAAAACCTATCCGTCATTTTACAACGGTTCTATTACAAAGCCGGAAAACGGAAAGGAGTAAAACAAAGGCTGTTCAAACGAACACCTATTCACGACCACTTCCGTACCTCCATGAGCCTGATAGAACCGGGCTGTACGGTGAAGTTTACAACGCCGACCAAGCTGTTCCATGAGTCAAAAATTACGGTCCGTTTCTGGATTGTGACAATTGTACTGGCCGCAATAACGATTATTACATTAAAGATAAGATAACAAATGAATGAAGAATTAGGAATGAAGAATGAAGAATCAGGCTGCGCACTATTGCGCCGCATAGCAATTCTTCATTCTTAATTCTTCATTCTTAATTTAAAACAGCATGAGTAGAATTGTAGTATTAGGAGCCGGAGAGAGTGGTGCAGGTGCTGCCGTACTCGCCAAAGTGAAGGGATTCGACACATTCGTATCCGACATGTCCGCCATTAAAGACAAATATAAAGAAGTGCTGGACAGGTACGACATCTCCTGGGAAGAAGGACAACACACAGAAGAGTTGATTTTAAGCGCCGATGAAGTGGTGAAAAGTCCCGGTATCCCCAACGATGCTCCGATGATATTGAAACTGAAAGCGCAAGGAACGCCTGTCATCTCTGAGATAGAGTTTGCAGGACGCTATACCAATGCAAAAATGATATGTATTACCGGTTCAAACGGTAAGACCACTACTACCTCACTCATTTATCACATTTTCAAGAGTGCAGGTCTGAATGTAGGATTGGCAGGCAACATTGGCAAGAGCCTAGCTTTGCAGGTGGCCACGGATCAACATGATTACTACGTGATTGAACTCAGTTCTTTCCAGTTGGATAACATGTATAAGTTCCGCGCTAATATTGCCGTGCTGATGAATATTACGCCCGACCACCTGGACCGCTACAATCACTGCATGCAGAACTATGTGGATGCAAAGTTCCGTATCACGCAGAACCAGACACCGGAAGATGCTTTCATTTTCTGGAATGACGACCCCATCATCAAACGCGAATTGGACAAACACGGGTTATGCGCCCACCTTTATCCATTCTCCGCAGTGAAAGAAGATGGAGCCATAGCCTACGTAGAAGACGGTGAAGTGGAAATCAACGAACCCATCGCCTTCAACATGGAACAGGAAAAATTGGCTTTACAAGGCACACATAACTTATACAATTCTCTCGCCGCAGGCATCTCCGCCAACCTCGCCGGAATAGAGAAAGAATATATTCGCCGGGCTTTGTCCGACTTCAAAGGCGTAGAACACCGCCTTGAAAAGGTAGCCACAGTGCGCGGTGTAGAGTTTATCAACGACTCTAAAGCTACCAACGTAAATTCCTGCTGGTATGCTTTGCAGAGCATGAAAACGAAAACGGTCCTGATACTGGGCGGAAAAGATAAAGGCAACGACTATACAGAGATTGAAGACCTGGTGCGCGAGAAATGCTCCGCCCTGGTTTACCTGGGATTGCATAACGAAAAGTTGCACGATTTCTTCGACCGCATGGGATTGCCCGTTGCCGATGTACAGACCGGTATGAAAGATGCCGTAGACGCCGCTTTCCGTTTAGCGAAAAAAGGCGAAACGGTATTGCTGAGTCCTTGTTGTGCGAGCTTTGACCTCTTCAACAGTTATGAAGACCGGGGCGACCAGTTCAAGGAATACGTAAGAGCATTATGACCGTACCCGGGATAAAAAGACGGTCGCACATCGTGAGAAAAGCAAGCGTATATGAGCGCTTTCATTCTTTAATTATTAACTATTAATTTGCGAAGCATTGGACTTACTCAGAAGCATATTCAAAGGTGACAAGGTAATCTGGATCATATTCCTTTTCCTTTGCCTCATTTCTATCGTAGAGGTGTTCAGCGCCGCGTCTACACTGACGTACAAGAGCGGCGACCACTGGGGGCCTATTACACAGCACAGCATCATCCTGATGGTGGGCGCTGTAGTAGTGGTGTTTATGCACAATATTCCCTATAAGTGGTTTCAGGTATTCCCTGTGTTCCTGCTTCCCTTGTCCGTAGTATTACTGGGTCTCGTTATGATGATGGAACGCATCAACGGCGCTGCACGCTGGATGACCTTCATGGGTATCCAGTTCCAGCCTTCGGAAGTGGCAAAAATGGCCGTGATCATCGTCACTGCCTTTATCCTCTCCAAGGGACAGGATGAAGACGGGGCCAGCCCGAAAGCCTTTAAGCGTATCATGATTATCACAGGAGTTGTCTGCCTGCTGATTGCACCGGAGAACCTTTCGACAGCAGCTTTACTTTTCGGAGTGGTTTTTCTGATGATGTTCATCGGACGGGTGGCAATGAAAAAACTGTTGATACTGTTCGGTGGCTTGGCAGGAGTGGCAATCGTAAGCGTAGCATTTCTGGTACTGACCAAGAATAGCGATTTACCGTTCCTGCACCGTTTTGACACATGGCGTGCCCGTATAGAGAAATTCACAGATGACACAGAAGTGCCTGCCGCCAAATTCGATATTGACAAAGATGCCCAGATAGCCCACGCCCGTATCGCCGTAGCCACAAGCAACGTTGTAGGTAGAGGACCGGGCAACTCAGTACAGCGCGACTTCCTGAGCCAGGCATTCTCTGACTTTATCTTTGCCATCATTGTGGAAGAATTGGGATTGATAGGCGGGGCTTTCGTCGTGTTCCTCTACGTCTGCCTACTGATACGAGTGGGGCGTATAGCGAAGAAGTGCGACCGCACGTTTCCGGCCTTCCTTATCATAGGAATTGCGCTGCTGCTTGTATCGCAAGCCGTATTCAACATGATGGTAGCAGTAGGATTGGCACCGGTCACCGGGCAACCGCTGCCACTTATCAGTAAAGGTGGTACCTCCACACTTATCAACTGCGCCTACATCGGCATGATATTGAGTGTGAGTCGCTATACCGCCAAATTGGAAGAGATTAAAGAACATGACGCACAGATACCGATGCAAGTGAAAGCTGCTGTTGAAGAAGGATATAGCGAGATACAAACAGCGGCTGAACCAACAGCAAAGGTGCTGAATAGTGATGCAGAATTCGAGTAAGAGCATAGAAGAGTATGAATAAAGATATAAATAAGAGCCATAGTGGAGAAGCTCCCCGCATTATCATAAGCGGTGGAGGTACAGGGGGACATATATTTCCCGCAGTATCCATTGCCAATGCCATCAAGGAACTACGCCCCGATGCAGAAATCCTCTTTGTAGGCGCGGAAGGACGGATGGAAATGCAACGTGTACCCGATGCAGGATACAAAATCATCGGTTTACCCGTGGCAGGTTTCGACCGTAAACGTTTATGGAAAAACTTTGCAGTGATTATAAAGTTACTCCGTAGCCAGTTGAAGGCACGCCGCATACTGAAAGAGTTTCATCCTCAGGTAGCGGTAGGTGTAGGTGGTTATGCCAGTGGCCCTACGTTAAAAGTAGCAGGTATGATGGGAGTGCCTACTTTGATACAAGAACAGAACTCTTATGCAGGCGTAACAAATAAGCTGCTGGCACAAAAAGCCTGCAAGATTTGTGTAGCGTATGACGGAATGGAAAAGTTCTTTCCCGCGGATAAGATTATTATGACAGGGAATCCGGTTCGACAGAATCTGTTAGCCAATAAGCAGAGTCGCGAAGCTGCCGTGACTTCTTTCGGTTTCAATCCGGAGAAGAAAACAATATTGATACTGGGTGGCAGTCTTGGAGCGCGTACTATAAACCAGACGCTGATTGCCGCACTGGATACAATCAAAGCATACGGTGACATTCAGTTCATCTGGCAGACCGGAAAGATATACATTCAGCAAGTGAAAGATGCCATCACTACCACCACCGGAGAAGCGGTACGCAATCCACGCATTTCAGCTATCCCGAACCTCTATGTGACGGACTTCATCAAAGATATGGCAAGTGCGTATGCGGCTACCGATCTGGTCATTTCGCGTGCGGGAGCAGGATCTATCTCTGAGTTCTGCCTGCTGAATAAACCGGTTATTCTGGTACCTTCACCCAATGTGGCAGAAGACCACCAAACTAAAAATGCACTGGCCCTCGTAAATAAGGAAGCTGCCATTTACGTGAAGGATGCAGATGCAATGAAGAATCTGATTCCAGTAGCACTCGAAACGGTTGCCGATGTCGGGAAACTAAAAACGTTGAGCGAGAACATTGCCAAGTTGGCTCTGCCCGACTCAGCAACTATAATTGCAAAAGAAGTATTGAAACTGATAAGTAAACCATAATAATTCAATAAATGAACTGTAGCAACTCAATTCCCTTCCTCCCAGGAGGAGAATTGAGATAGTATTAAAATAGAAGAAGATGAATATAGAAAACATCAAATCCGTATATTTCGTCGGTGCCGGCGGCATCGGTATGAGTGCCCTGATACGTTATTTCTTATCAAAGGGCAAACTCGTAGCTGGTTACGACCGCACTCCGAGCGAACTGACCGAACACCTTATCGCAGAAGGCGCACAGATACATTATGAAGAAAATGTAAGCCTGATCCCCGAAGATTGCAAGGACAAGGAAGCAACTTTAGTCGTATATACCCCGGCCGTTCCGCAAGATCATGCCGAGTTAGTGTACTTCTGCAATAACGGTTTCGAAATACAGAAACGCGCTCAGGTTCTGGGAACAATCACCCACAGCAGTAAAGGTCTGTGCGTAGCCGGAACGCATGGTAAAACCACTACCAGCACAATGGCTGCACATTTACTTTATCAGTCACATGCAGGCTGCACCGCATTCCTCGGAGGCATCTCCAAGAATTATGGAACCAACCTGCTGCTGTCTCAGTCCAGTCCGTATACAGTGATCGAAGCAGATGAGTTCGACCGTTCTTTCCATTGGTTATCACCATACATGAGTGTCATTACAGCTACCGACCCCGACCATCTGGATATCTACGGTACGGAAGAAGCCTATCTGGAAAGTTTCCGTCATTATACAACCCTGATTCAACCGGGCGGCGCATTGATCATTCACAAAGACATTGCTTTGAAACCTGATGTGCAATCCGGGGTAAAAGTTTATACCTATGCTCGTACCCAAGGTGATTTCCATGCTGAGAATATCCGCATCGGAAACGGTGAGATATTTATCGACTTCGTGGCACCTGATACACGTATCAATGATATCCAATTAGGTGTTCCCGTGAGCATCAATATAGAGAATGGCGTGGCAGCCATGGCGCTCGCCCACCTCAACGGTGCCACGGACGAGGAAATCAAACGCGGCATGGCAAGTTTCCGCGGAGTAGACCGCCGTTTCGACTTCAAAATCAAGAATGATAAAGTGGTATTCCTGAGCGACTACGCCCATCATCCTGCCGAAATCGCACAAAGCGTAAAGTCTATCCGCGACCTATATCAGGACAAGAAAATTACGGCTATCTTTCAGCCGCACCTTTACACACGTACCCGTGACTTCTACAAGGAATTTGCCGACAGCTTGTCCCTGCTCGATGAAGTGATCCTCGTAGATATCTATCCGGCACGTGAACTACCGATTCCCGGTGTCACCAGTCAGCTGATATACGACAACCTGCGTCCGGGCATTGAAAAATGTATGTGCAGGAAAGAAGACATACTGAACCTGCTGTCTCAGAAAAAGACCGAGGTTCTGATTACTTTAGGTGCAGGAGACATAGACAACTACGTCCCCGAAATCACGAAACAACTTAAACTAAGAATGAGGAATGAAGAATGAAGAATTTGGCTGCGCATCATTCTTACACAGCGTAGCTAAATTCCTCATTCTTAATTCTTAATTCTTCATTAATATAAACATTATGCTAAAGCGAATTCTATTGTCTATCGTCCTGCTGCTCGTCATCGCCTATCTGGTGGTAGCTATCACGGCTTTCAATCGGAAGCCTGCCGGACAGGTGTGTCGTGACATGGAATTGGTTATCAAGGATACAGTTTATGCTGGCTTCATCACCAAGAAAGAAGTAACGGGTATGCTGGAGAAGAAAGGTATTTATCCCGTTGGCAAACCTATGGATCGCATTCGTAGCAAAACATTGGAGCGGGAACTCGCCAAACATCCGCTGATCGACGAAGTGGAGTGCTATAAGACTCCCAGTGGAATGCTCTGTGTGGAAGTCAGCCAGCGCATCCCTATCCTGCGAGTAATGAGCGCAAACGGTGAAAACTACTATCTGGACAACAAAGGCACCGTAATGCCACCCGACGCAAAGTGCGTTGCTCACCTTGCCATAGTGACCGGAAGAGTAGAAAAGTCGTTTGCCATGAGGGATTTATATAAGTTTGGTGTATTTTTGCAGAATAATAAGTTCTGGGACGCGCAAATCGAACAGATACATGTGCTTCCGGACAAGAATGTGGAATTAGTGCCCCGGGTGGGCGACCATATCATCTATCTCGGTAAGCTGAACGGCTTTGAGCGCAAGCTCGAACGGGTGAAAGCTTTCTACGAAAAAGGATTAAATAAGGTAGGATGGAACAAATATTCACGTATTAACGTTGAATTTAGTAACCAGATTATCTGTACAAAACGAGGAAATTAAATAAATTAGGAATATATCTATGGCAACAACAGAATTTATCGCCGCTATCGAGTTGAGTTCTTCCAAGATTTCCGGTATCGCCGGCAAGAAGAACAGCGACGGAAGCATACAAGTGCTGGCCTACGCGCGTGAAGATGCCTCTTCTTTTATCCACAAAGGAGTCATCTACAACATAGACAAGACCGCACAGGCTCTGACTTCCATCATCAACAAGCTGGAGAGCCAGTTGAACAACTCCATTGCCAAAGTATATGTAGGCATCGGCGGACAGTCATTGCGCACGGTAAAGAATGCGGTAAGCCGTGTGCTGGAAGAGGAAGGGATTATCTCGCAAGAGTTGGTAGATGCAATCAGCGATGAAAACCTCGAAGTTCCCCTGATGGACATGAGTGTGCTGGATGTAGCCCCGCAAGAATATAAGATAGACAACAATCTTCAGGCTGATCCGGTGGGTGTGGCAGGCAAGCGTATCACAGGAAACTTCCTGAATATCGTAGCGCGCGCTTCCCTCAAGAAGAATCTGGAGCACAGTTTCGAACAGGCCAAAGTAGAAATTGCCGACTTGCTCATCGCCCCGATAGCCCTGGCCAATGCCGTGCTGACGGAAAGCGAAATGCGCTCGGGATGTGCCTTGGTAGACTTCGGGGCAGATACGACTACCGTATCAGTATATAAGAATAACATTCTCCGCTTCCTTAGCGTACTACCGCTGGGTGGAAACAATATCACCCGTGACATTACCGCCCTGCAAATGGAAGAGGCCGAAGCCGAGCAGCTGAAGCTGAAATACGGAGATATGCTTTACGAAGAAGAAGAGGCGGAAACACCGGCAGTCTGCACACTGGAGGACGGTCGTAGCATCGAGTTGAACGTACTGAACGACATCATCGACGCCCGTGCCGAAGAAATCCTTGCCAATGTATGGAACCAACTGCAACTTTCCGGATACGAAGACAAATTGCTGTCCGGCATCATCTTCACCGGCGGCGGTGCCAACCTGAAAAACATGGAGGACGCATTCCGCAAACGCAGCAAGGTCGATAAGGTAAAGACCACCCGCTTTGTACACAACACCATCCATGGCTTCAACGATGTACTGAAGAAAGACGGCATGCAGAACACACTGCTCGGCCTGCTTGCTGCCGGCAACGAAAATTGCTGTCTGCAAGAGGTGAAACCTGCTCCGGCCACTTCCAATGTTACTCCACCGAAACCCGCCGATATGTTTGGCGATGACGAAGCCCTGAAAGAACAGGAAGCCGCCGCCCGTGCCGCCAAAGCACAGCGCGAGAAGGAAGAGAAAGAACGTCGCGAACGGGAACGCAAGGAGAAAGAACGTAAAGAAAAAGAAGAGAAAAAGAAAAAGAAGAAAGAAGGTCCCAGCTGGTTTGAAAAGACTTTCAACAAGATTTCCAATGAGATTTTCTCGGATGACGATCTGAAGTAACTCCAATCGTAAATAGTAAATCGTAAAATCGTAAATATATGGATGATATAGTACAATTCGATTTCCCGACAGATTCACCGAAGATCATTAAAGTGATTGGAGTAGGTGGTGGTGGCGGTAATGCCGTGAACCACATGTACCGGGAAGGCATACACGACGTGACGTTCGTTCTATGTAACACGGACAACCAAGCGTTGAAAGAGTCTCCCGTCCCCGTAAAACTACAATTGGGGCGTTCTATTACCGAGGGACTGGGTGCCGGAAACCGTCCCGAACGTGCCCGAGAAGCCGCCGAAGAAAGTAGCGAAGAAATCAAATCGCTGTTGAACGACGGTACCAAAATGGTGTTTATCACCGCTGGAATGGGGGGCGGAACAGGTACGGGAGCTGCTCCCGTCATTGCCCGCATAGCCAAGGAAATGGACATCCTCACCGTCGGTATCGTCACCATACCTTTTATCTTCGAAGGTGAAAAGAAGATTATCCAGGCGCTGGATGGCGTGGAGCGTATCGCCCAGCATGTAGATGCCCTACTGGTTATCAACAACGAGCGCCTGCGCGAAATATATTCCGACCTTACGTTTATGAATGCTTTCGGCAAGGCAGATGATACGTTGTCTATCGCAGCCAAGAGTATTGCAGAGATCATCACCATGCGTGGAACGGTGAACCTGGACTTTGCAGATGTAAAGACCATCCTCAAAGACGGTGGCGTTGCCATCATGAGCACCGGCTTCGGCGAAGGTGAAAGCCGTGTGACGAAAGCCATCGACGATGCCCTGCATTCTCCGTTGCTGAACAACAACGATATCTTCAATGCCAAGAAGGTGATGCTGAACGTATCCTTCTGTGAAAGCTCGGAACTGATGATGGAGGAAATGAACGAGATCCACGAATTCATGAGCAAGTTCCGCGAAGGCGTAGAGGTAATCTGGGGTGTGGCTATGGACAACACACTGGAAGGTAAAGTAAAGATTACCGTACTCGCCACCGGTTTCGGCATGGAAGATGTCCCCGGTATGGACAGTGTGCTCGAAAAGCGCAGCCAGGAAGAGGAAGAACGCCAGCTTCAGCTCGAAGAAGAAAAAGAAAAGAACAAAGAGCGTATACGCAAGGCTTATGGCGAAAGTGCCAGCGGCATCGGCAGCAAGAACATCCGCAAACGCCGACATATCTATATCTTCAACCCCGAGGATCTGGATAATGCCGATATTATCAGCATGGTAGAAAGTTCACCGACATACCTGCGCGATAAGAGCACCCTGAGCACCATTAAAACCAAAGCGGCTACCGAAGGGCAGCTTGCGACGGAAGAGGCACAGGGCGGTGAAGATATGGGAGGAGTGATTACCTTCTAAATCTGCCTTAAGACATCTTTCATCCGCAGATTACGCGGATGGAGGATTAGTACACACTATATGTAATAAACAAAAATAGAGTAAACTTATGGATTTATTTGAAAGAGTCAGCGAAGACATTAAAACCGCGATGAAGGCCAAAGACAAAGTGGCACTCGAAACATTAAGAAACATCAAGAAAGTATTCCTGGAAGCAAAGACCGCTCCGGGCGCCAACGATACTCTGACCGACGACGCTGCATTAAAGATCATGCAGAAGTTGATGAAACAAGGCAAAGATGCCGCTGAAATATACATCCAGCAAGGTCGTCAGGACCTGGCAGATGCTGAACTGGCACAAGTGAAGGTGATTGAAGTTTACTTGCCGAAGCAGATGTCCGCTGAAGAACTGGAAGCTGCCCTGAAGGAAATCATTGCCGAAACAGGTGCTACCAGTGGTAAAGATATGGGGAAAGTAATGGGCGTTGCTTCCAAGAAGCTTGCCGGACTTGCCGAAGGTCGTGCCATCTCCGCCAAAGTAAAAGAATTGCTGGGATAAACTCCCCTTTTATTTCTGTTATAAGCCGTGTTTCCGGAAGATAGAAGAAAGTAATTTAACTTCTATCGCCCGAAAACACGGCTTCTTTTCGCATTTTATTGAGTATCATAATTTTTATTTCAAATACTATCATTATATTTGCCACGCATTTTCAAGGGAATATCCCCGCATAATAATAAAACTAGAATTCTGGCACAGCATATGAAAAGCAATATAAAGATGTGGAAATTAATGGTCCTTGCGGGGGCAATGCTTTTCTTGTCTGACATAGCTTACGCCAAAAGCCGGACACAAGACAGCGTACCGGGGTATAAACCGGATACGGGATACTTCGCCAAACGTTTTATTCACAGACTGGGCGTAGAATACCGCCCGGGATATATATTCCCTACCAGTTCATTCCTGGCAGGGGACAATTCTCAATGGAAACCTTTCGAATGGGGCTATTCCGCCCACCTGAAATATTCATTCCAGTTCAAACCCAATACTTGTGCCGACCGGATTTACGGCAGCGCCTACCAAGGTATAGGCGTAGGCTACTACGACTTCGGAAGCAAAGAAGAACTGGGAAACCCGATTGCCGTTTACGTCTATCAAGGGGCACGCATCGCGCGTATCACCCAACGGTTGTCACTCAATTACGAATGGAACTTCGGTGTGTCTTTCGGCTGGAAACCTTATGACGAACGCTACAACCCGCACAACAGTGTAATCGGCTCGAAAGCCAATGCCTATATCAATGCCGGCGTACAACTGAACTGGATGGTTTCACGGCAGATCGACCTGATTGCCGGAGTAACCGGTACCCACTTCTCTAATGGTAATACCAAATTCCCTAATGCGGGTCTGAACACCATGGGATTAAAAGTAGGCGTCGTCTATAACTTCAACAGACCGGAAGATGCGCTGACCAGCCCCACATACTTCACACCAGTACCGAAATTTCCGCGCCACGTCAGTTATGACCTAACCCTGTTCGGCTCATGGAGGCGGAAAGGCGTGTGGGTAGGTAGCGGACAGATCGCTTCACCGGATGCTTATACGGTACTTGGTTTCAACTTCGCCCCCATGTACAACATCGGATATAAATTCCGTACCGGTGTTTCGCTGGACGGTGTATACGACGCCAGCTCCAATGTTTATACGATCCCCGGAAGCGGAAATGAGTGTTACAAGCCGTCTCTTCACAAGCAGTTAGCCCTGGGTATTTCAGGACGTGCGGAATACGTGATGCCCTACTTCACAGTAGGTGTCGGTATTGGTGCCAACGTTCTGCATGGTGGCGGCGACCACAAAGGTATCTACCAAGTGCTGACGCTCAAAGTGGAACTTACCCGCAGCTCCTACCTGCATGTGGGTTACAATCTGAAGAATTTCAGCGATCCGAACTATCTGATGCTGGGTATCGGCTTCCGTTTCAATAACAAGTATCCGACTTTCCACCGCTGATACAACACATCCGGTCCGGGAGTTCTTCCCCCTATCCCTAATACATCTCTATCACATCCCTATTTAATCTCATGCAAAAGATGGCATCTTTTACATCAAAAGGTGGCATGTTATGCTACAAAAGATGGCATCTTTTACAGCGAAAGATGGCATCTTTTGCGCCAAAGGTCAGTGAGATGTACAGGAAAAGGTTTATTGTTTTACCTCAAAGGACTTATTAATCCATATCAAAGAGCTCCTTCAGCACCTCAAGAGACTTTAATACGGGAAAGTCAGGCAAGTGGAGGCGATAATATTCATTCATTATTGTAAGGCAGCGGGTACGTTCAGCGCGATTCATGGCAAAGAGGTGCATTGTTTCATAATTCATGCGCATCAGCATCGTCAGCCGTGAAGCCTCCGCAGGAAGTATATAAAATGAATGAAGCTGCGGGCGCAAAGGAGTGAAGCAGGCATTCAGCAGATCAAAGTAATCACCATTCTCATAATCCTCCAGATTAGGATACAACCCCAGGAAGCGGGATAAGCGCATCAGGAACACTAGATGGAAATTGGCAAAACTATCGCGGCACTCGTCCAGCCAGATAATAGAATGTTGCAGATAAGCAAACAACGGACGGTTCTCAGCCTCTTCGCGCACCGCACGATACAGGAACTCCGCTAGGAAAAGCGCTATGGAAGATTTGTACGGATCGTAGGGAATAGAAGAAAACGGATAGTAAGACTTCGCCTCCGTTATCTTATACATACTGGCGTTCGAACGGAAATCCGCCTCCAACTCCACCAAGGCGAGTGGCTGAAACAGCACCGATTTCACCGCAGCCTTCCGCGAACGGGGTATCTTTACAATGAACGAAGCACGTCCGGCCGTCTCCGTATAGATGTCCGCAATAAGAGAGGTATCGTTATATTTCAGGGTATGCAGCACAATCCCCAGCGTTTTCTGTAACATTCGCGCTTCAAGTTTTGGTTTCAATCCGGTAACAAAACTACGAAAAAAGCCGGAAATAACGGGAATAAAACAAGGATAAATAAAAAAATGCAGGTAGGGAAGTAAAAAAATGAAAGATATTATTCTCCTGATATTCAGGCTACAAACACAAAACTATAGAATAAATTCTACAAATCTCTCTATTTTTTTCTATAGATTATTTTGCCAATTCAAAAATAGTCCCTACATTTGCAACCGCAAACGAGAGATAATCTCTCTGCAAGAGCAGAAATGCTCACCAAAGGATGGCCCGTTCGTCTATCGGTTAGGACGCAAGATTTTCATTCTTGAAAGGGGGGTTCGATTCCCCCACGGGCTACAATTAAAAAAATAAACGAATTAAAAAAGATTAGTCGAGATGGCAAATCACAAATCATCACTGAAAAGAATCAGACAAGAAGAGACTAGAAGACTTCACAACAGATATTATGGCAAAACCATGAGAAACGCTGTTAGAAAGCTTCGTTCTACAACCGACAAAGCAGAAGCTGCTGCAATGTATCCGGGCGTAACCAAGATATTGGATAAGTTGGCTAAGACCAATGTAATCCATAAGAACAAAGCTAACAACTTGAAGTCAAAGTTGGCTCTCTACATTAATAAGCTAGGATAAGCTAATTAATATTATACAAAAGATATACAAGGAAAGTCGGACTTTTTAGTCCGACTTTTTTCCGCATCTGCACCTATCGCCCCACCCTGTTCCGGACACCTTCCGTAAGAAGCTAAAAAGCTGTAAACGAACGAAATTTATCACTCTGTTTAGTTTCGTATCTCACGAATTTTCACTATATTTGCTCTGTTATTTGAATAAGGAAATTAGATTATGACTGAAGAACAGATTAACTCCAATAACGGGAGCTATTCAGCCGAAAACATCCAGGTTCTGGAAGGTTTGGAAGCTGTTAGAAAGCGTCCCGCGATGTATATTGGTGACATTAGCATGAAAGGACTTCACCACCTGGTTTATGAAGTTGTGGATAACTCTATCGACGAAGCGCTCGCCGGCTATTGCGACCACATTGAAGTAACCATCAACGCAGATAATTCCATCACTGTACAGGATAACGGACGTGGTATTCCGGTTGATTTTCACGAAAAAGAGCAGAAATCAGCCTTGGAAGTTGTCATGACCGTATTGCATGCCGGCGGTAAGTTCGATAAGGGATCTTACAAAGTATCCGGAGGTTTGCACGGTGTAGGTGTATCTTGCGTGAACGCCCTGTCCACACACATGACTACGCAGGTTTTCCGTAACGGAAAAATCTATCAGCAGGAATATGAATGCGGACATCCGCTGTATCCGGTAAAGGAAATCGGAACAAGCGATATTACAGGTACACGTCAGCAATTCTGGCCAGATAACACGATCTTCACGGAAACTGTTTATAACTACGAGATCCTTGCTACCCGTATGCGCGAGTTGGCCTACCTGAATGCAGGCATCAAGATCACTCTGACCGACCTTCGTGTAAAAGATGAAGAAAACAACGCCAAGATGGAAGTTTTCTACTCGGAAGAAGGTTTGAAGGAATTCGTCCGCTACATCGACTCTTCCCGCGAACATCTGGTAAATGATGTAATCTACATCAACACAGAGAAACAGGGCACACCGGTGGAAGTGGCTATCATGTACAATACATCTTATAACGAAAATATCCACTCTTACGTAAACAATATCAATACCATCGAAGGTGGTACGCACCTTGCAGGTTTCCGCCGCGCACTGACCCGTACGCTGAAGAAATATGCCGAAGACAACAAGATGCTGGAAAAAGCCAAAGTAGAAATCGCAGGCGATGACTTTCGTGAAGGTCTGACGGCTGTAATCTCTATCAAGGTGGCCGAACCACAGTTTGAAGGACAAACCAAGACAAAGCTCGGAAACAGCGAAGTTATGGGAGCCGTAGACCAGGCTGTAGGTGAAGCACTGAACTATTATCTGGAAGAGCATCCGAAGGAAGCCAAGATGGTGGTAGACAAAGTGATTCTGGCCGCACAGGCACGTGTTGCCGCACGTAAGGCGCGTGAATCCGTGCAACGTAAATCACCGATGTCCGGTGGTGGTATGCCTGGTAAGCTGGCCGACTGTTCAAGCAAGGATCCTGATGAATGTGAATTGTTCCTCGTCGAGGGTGACTCGGCAGGTGGTTCTGCCAAGCAAGGCCGTGACCGTAGATTCCAGGCCATCCTGCCACTTCGCGGTAAGATTCTGAACGTGGAAAAAGCCATGTGGCATAAGGCGTTCGAGAGTGATGAAGTCAACAATATTATTCAGGCGTTGGGTATACGTTTCGGTGTGGATGGCGAAGATAGCAAGGAAGCAAATATCGATAAGTTGAGATATAAGAAAGTGATTATCATGACCGATGCCGACGTCGATGGTTCTCACATCGACACGCTGATCATGACGCTCTTCTTCCGCTACTTCCCGCAGGTAATCCGCAACGGATACCTGTATATCGCTACTCCGCCCCTCTATCTCTGCAAAAAAGGTAAAGTGGAGGAATATTGCTGGACAGATCAACAACGCCAGAAATTTATCGACACTTATGGTGGCGGTTCGGAAAATGCCGTACATACACAACGCTACAAAGGTTTGGGTGAAATGAACCCGGAACAGTTGTGGAGTACAACCATGAACCCTGAAAACCGTATGTTGAAACAGATAAGCATTGAGAATGCCGCCGAAGTGGATTATGTCTTTTCCATGCTGATGGGTGAAGACGTTGGACCACGCCGCGATTTCATTGAGAAGAATGCAACATATGCAAATATTGATGCGTAAGAAAAACAGTGATTAATGATTTACGATTAGTGATTAGTCACTGAATAACACGTTTTTATTAACCAACCTCACATCTTACAACGAAGAAACGCCGGACGGACAGGAAAATCCTG
Source organism: Bacteroides sp. MSB163 (assembly GCF_036416795.1). NCBI lineage: Bacteria > Pseudomonadati > Bacteroidota > Bacteroidia > Bacteroidales > Bacteroidaceae > Bacteroides > Bacteroides maternus. The sequence goes on from NZ_CP143867.1 coordinate 1,016,201, forward strand.
TTATCCGGCGTTTTTCTTTTCAGCTCACGAAATAGAAAAATCCGCCCCGTGAGATGGTTCCGTACTATCCCTACAATAGATTCTGTTTCTTCATCTCTTCTGCCACCAATTCCAGCTCAGCATACCAATCCTCACCGAACTTACGTATCAACGGTTCTTTCAAAAACCTGTATACCGGCAGATTCTCTTTCCGTCCCAGCAATACAGCGGCTTTACACACATCCCAACGATTATAATTCACTGCCTTATAAACTCCGTAATTTCCTACCCTGATCGGATACAAATGACAGGAAACAGGTTTGTAGAAATCTATCTTTCCGTCCCGATATGCCTTTTCAATAGCGCAATAACAACAACCCTTCTCATCATAACAAGTAAAAACACAATCCTTGTTGTTGACAATAGAAGTCACCAGATCACCCTCACAATCAGTATACACTACACCTTGTTTCTCTATAACAGCACGTGCCTCGGGAGCAAGTTCTTCCCAAATCACAGGCAGTACTTCTTCCAGCTTTTCTATTTCATCCAGTTCTACCGGCGCCCCGGCATCTCCCTCAATGCAACAAGCACCCTTACAGGCATCCAGATTGCATATAAACTTTTCACGCAGCACATCAAAACTGACAACTACGTCACCTATTTGTATCATCTTCAGCCAAAGAATTAGAAAAGATAAAGGCGGAGTACACCCCGCCTTTACTTATATAGTCATTACTGTTTATTTAATCAAGTCTTTTCCTGTCATATCAGCCGGCTGCGCCATACCCAGAATGTGAAGGATAGAAGGAGCAACATCTGCCAAAACACCATTCTCAACCTTAGCGTTCTTGTTCTCGGTTACATAAACAAAAGGAACCGGATTCAGAGAGTGAGCAGTGTTCGGAGTGCCGTCTTCATTCAATGCATGGTCTGCATTACCGTGGTCAGCGATGATGATTACTTCATAATCGTTGGCTTTGGCAGCTTCTACCGTATCTTTCACACATTCGTCGATAGCTTTTACAGCTTTCTCGATAGCGCTATAAATACCGGTATGTCCTACCATATCACCGTTAGCGTAGTTCACAACAATGAAATCGAACTTCTGAGTGTTGATAGCTTCCACCAATTTATCCTTTACTTCGTAAGCACTCATCTCCGGCTTCAAATCGTAAGTAGCTACTTTCGGAGACGGAACCAGGATGCGCTCTTCAGCGTCATACGGAGTTTCACGACCACCGTTGAAGAAGAAAGTTACGTGAGCATACTTTTCCGTTTCAGCAATGTGCAATTGAGTCTTGCCTTGAGCAGCCAGATATTCTCCCAATGTATTCTGAACATTTTCCTTATCGAAAAGAATATGTACGCCTTTGAAAGATGCATCATACGGAGTCATGCAGTAGTATTGCAGGCCCGGAATGATGTGCATACCCTGTTCCGGCATATCTTGTTGAGTCAGCACTACGGTCAACTCTTTCGCACGGTCGTTACGATAGTTGAAGAAGATAACTACATCACCTTCCTTAATGGTTCCGTCGAAGTTACCATTTACAATCGGCTTGATAAATTCGTCCGTCACACCTTCGTCATAAGATTCCTGCATAGCCTGAACCATATCGGTAACTACTTTACCTTCGCCGTTTACCAGCAAGTCATAAGCCACTTTCACACGTTCCCAACGTTTGTCACGGTCCATTGCATAGAAACGACCTACGATAGAAGCAATCTTACCTGCTGACTTTTCGCAATGTGCAGTCAGTTCTTCAATAAAGCCCTTACCGCTCTTCGGATCGGTATCGCGTCCATCCATGAAGCAGTGAACAAAAGTATTATCCACACCATATTCTTTGGCAATATCGCAAAGTTTGAATAAGTGGTCGAATGAGCTATGTACGCCACCGTTGGAAGTCAATCCCATGAAGTGAACATTCTTACCGTTTTCTTTGGCATAAGTGAAGGCGGAAACGATTCCCGGGTTCTTTAGAATGCTATTGTCGGCACATGCACGGTTAATCTTTACCAGATCCTGATATACGATACGTCCGGCACCAATATTAAGGTGTCCTACTTCCGAGTTACCCATCTGACCATCAGGCAAACCTACGTTTTCACCGCTTGCCTGAAGCTGTGAGTGAGGATATGTTGTCAGCAGACTGTCCCAGTACGGAGTAGGTGTATTGAAAATCACATCGTCTTTCCCCTGATCGCCGATACCCCAGCCATCAAGAATCATTAAAAGGGCTTTCTTACTCATAATATTAATTGATTTTAAATGTACAATCTTTAACCTTAGCAAAAACGTTCTTTATAGAGAGAACGATTTTTCCGGCTGCAAAGGTACAAAAAAGCACGGTTAAAGCGTACTGTTTCAAATGATTTATGTACTTTTGTCGCGCTTTAAAAAACAAAAAACAAGAAATATGGACGATTCAAACCCACGAACGTGCAATAGTATTTATAATTAAAGCGAACAGAGACGTTGCCCGCAATGCCTCAGTTCGTTCCTAAAGAAAGGAGGCCATTACGATGAGAACGTACCTTTATTCTGAAGCCGGCTTTATAGAAAAGTCGCAATGGATGCCCAATAGCTGGGTAAACGTTGAATGCCCCGATGACAATGATTTTGATTTCCTCACCCAAGAGTTGAAAGTTCCGGAATCTTTTTTGGAAGATATCGCCGATGCGGATGAACGCCCGCGTACGGAAACGGAAGGCAACTGGTTGCTCACCATCCTGCGTATCCCGATGCAGAGCAGTCAGCATGGCATTCCCTTTATCACCGTGCCAATAGGCATCATTACTAATAATGAAATTATCGTATCGGTATGTTACCACAAGACTGAACTCATCTCAGATTTTATCCAACATACACGTCGCAAAGGTATCGTAGTAAACAATAAGCTGGACTTGATCCTGCGGATGATTTATTCTTCTGCCGTCTGGTTTTTGAAGTATCTGAAACAGATAAACAATGATGTAGCCAATGCGGAAAAAGAGTTGGAGAAAAGTATCCGCAATGAAGACTTGCTCCGTCTGATGAAGTTGCAAAAAACCCTTGTCTACTTCAACACTTCCATCCGCGGAAATGAAGTGATGATCGGGCGATTGAAGAATATCTTCCAGGATACCGACTATCTGGATATGGAGCTGTTGGAGGATGTAGTCATTGAACTAAAACAGGCATACAATACCGTAAACATTTACAGCGACATCCTGACAGGAACGATGGATGCTTTTGCCTCCATTATTTCCAACAACGTCAATGCTATCATGAAACGCATGACGAGCCTTTCCATCACGCTCATGATACCGACACTGATAGCCAGTTTCTACGGCATGAACGTGGATATTCACTTGGAAGGTTTCCCGTATGCTTTCATATTGATTATCCTGATTTCCGTTATTCTATCGGCAGGAACATTCATTTGGTTCAGGAAGATTAAGTGGTTCTAAAATACCATTACCGCATTTGTTTTTGCATCGAAGATGGTATAGTCGCAGTTTCGTGACTATCATCATCTTCTTTTATTTCTTCTTCCACCTTTTCCACTTTATCCACCTTGTCCGCTCCGGCAGCAGTAGGTTGGGTTTTCCAGGTAAGGCGCGTTGTCATAACAGAAGGTTTAGTACTGGAAGGTTTCATAAAGCTGTCCATCCAGGAGTCGTCAGCATCGTCAACATTCTTTGAATTCGTAGCCGCTGAAGATTGAAGTACAGAAGATTGGGATGCGGAAAACATCTGTACCGGCTGATTCGGAGCGTTCAGCAGGAAAGCATACATATTCTTCGTATCCTTCAAAGCACTCGAAGTTTTGAAGAAAGTAACTAGATTCATGATCACCAGAAAGATAGCCGCAATGGGAGCAAGAACGATGATAAGCGCCAACCGGATCAGCAAAGCTATAAACGGGTAAAAAAGAGTGTCAATAATGTCATTACTGACTACCCGCACTCTTTCAGAAGACTTCGTAGACTTAAAAGCAGATGGAATGCCGCCAATACCTGCATATATCCACGCGTTCATAGCATCACCGGTAAATTGCCAGATAGCGAACCCCAATATCATGAAAGCCAATACAAAGATGAACTTTATCAGCACCCATACTTTCCGCCTACTTAATGTAGACATTTCATCTTCCGCGGCTTTCAAATTACAGTCGTAGCACAAAGGTTTGCCGTCATAAGAGTAAACAGAACTATCCAGACAGTTCTGACATAACCCTGCTCCACAAGATGCGCACGTGGCAACAGCATAGTCATTCAAATGTTTGTAGCAATTCATAGCAGTGTCTTTCTTTGTGTACAAAGATATACAAAGAAAGACACTTAGCCTAATGCAACGTCAGTTTTGTTTTTCCGCTTCGTATATTTCCTTTACTTCGCTTCCGTCCAAATATACTAATTGAAATCAGATATAGTCATTCTTCAGTATGAGAATAATATTTTCCCCTTTATGACCAGATTTCGCAAATAATACGTATGTTTGCGCCAAAATAGGTCAATGAACATGAAAACGCACAGGAATCTAATGCTTGTATGCCTGCTCCTCATGGCATCAATCTCTTATGCGCAGTCCGAAACCATCGTTGTAGGAAAGAAAGCGGACGGAACGGACTTAAAAGCACAGTGCTACACTTTTCCGCAGCGGGTGGAAACCTTCTCCATGAGTGATAAAGGCGATTACCTCTGCGTCAGTTTCAGGGAAACCACTAAAAGCGGCAAGTATCTGAAGAATAAAGGAGAAATAGGTTTCTATGACACAAAGAGCAGTCAGCTCCTATGGAAACAGCCGATTGACTTCAGCAAATCACGGATAACTTGTCTTTCGGAAGGGGTCTTGATAACTGAAATCGGCAGCAAGATATCATTGCTCAGTAGAGAAACGGGAGCAAAGAGATGGGAAGCCAATTTATTTCCGATATATGTGGACGATTCATTGGGATTGGTCTTAGGTTATAACTCCCCTACCTCCAACAAACTCCGCGCTGTCAACTTGAAATTCGGTAACGATTTGTGGGAAAACAAAATACCTCATCAATACGGTTGGAACGAAGTTCTTGATCTGGAACAAAATAAACGCCTGATTGTAGCGGATGCATTGCATAAGCTGGATTTCATGACCGGAGAGTTACTGACCTATCCGGGCAAACCGGGAGCTCATGATACAAAAGCGGCATTGTTGCAAGGATTAGCCGCCGTAGCAGTCGGAGTAGCCGGTGGCGTAGCAACCGGCGGCGCCTATTATTACAGCTATGTTCCCATTGCCAATAATACAATCACGGGGTTGACTTCCAATATACTGTCTCAGGATTCACTTTATTACTGGGCAGACCGTCAACACATCTCCTGTATGGACACGGCTTTCAACGTAGTGTGGCAAACGGAGTTTCCTGATGTGAAAGCTTCCCGCTCTCAACTTTTCGTGCAAGATGGTAAGTTATTCATGCTGAATTACGGCTACGGATTACGCGAAGGAGCAAATCGCAAGAAATATGGGCGCCCATTTATAGCCTGTTATAACTTGCTAAACGGAGAAGAAATCTTCTTCAACCAACTAAGTGTAAAGAAAGATATGATTGAAGATGCCCTGCGGACTGATGACGCACTCTACATGCTGTTTGATGACGGAATGGCTTATCAGGAGCTGACGGATTCCATCGTAAATATTGTACCTTGGGATACCAAGCAATACGGTAAGCTGGAAGCGATGTTGCCCGGTACACTCTATGCAGCCAACAAAGATACAACAGCTTTCCAGTCGCTCGCCTACAATGGGGAACATTGCCTGGTATATAATGATCAGGGAGTCATCTATGAAGTAGACAAAGACTTGAATATCAGTAAGACCTACGAACGGGAACGGATTTACAGTCCCAGTATTCAACTAAAAGATTATTTATGTATCGGCAATCGTGGAGACTATTGGTTCATTCATGAAATGGGAATGCCTGTAGCCCATCTTCAAACTGATTTCAAGAAGGGACGGGTGATTGATAATAAGCTGCTGCTACTTAACAATGAAAACCAATTCCTGTTTATCGATCTGGATGAAGCGATTGAATAATCACTTGAAATCAAGTGCTAACTGCCCGTCACCCAACAGATTGAATGTCATGCGGTGATAAGGCGTAGTTCCACGTTCGGCGATGGCTGCACGATGCTTCTTTGTGGGGTAACCTTTGTTATGGTCCCAATCATAATATGGAAATTCTTCGTGAAGACGGTTCATATAATCATCACGATAGGTTTTGGCAAGCACAGAAGCCGCCGCAATGGAAAGGTATTTGCCGTCGCCTTTAATCACCGTGGTGTGCGGAAGATCCTGATATTTTTTGAAGCGGTTGCCATCTATAAGCAGATGCTGCGGACGCATCTTTAATTGATCTACGGCACGATGCATGGCAAGGAAAGAAGCGTTCAGGATGTTAATCTTATCAATCTCTTCGGGAGATACAATGCCAACCGCCCATGCCAGTGCTTCTTTCTCAATCACTTCACGCAAAGCATAGCGCTGATGTTCCGTCAACTGTTTGGAATCATTCAGTAGTTCGTTCTTGAAATCTTTGGGAAAAATCACGGCAGCAGCATATACAGCTCCTGCCAGACAACCACGTCCGGCCTCATCGCAACCGGCTTCAATCAGATCTTTATTCAAATAAGGCAATAGCATACAGCATTAATTTAGAGGCACAAAGATAAATCTTTTTGAGAGCAAACCTGACTTTTAAAGGAAAATAATTACATTTGCAGAAACAACAAATATACTATGAAGCAAGTACTGTATCTAATATTTGCAGTTTCTCTATTAACCACGATCCCCTTACAGGCTCAAGACAGCAAACAAGCCCAGACCTTATTAGAACAAGCTCAAAATGCCTTGTTCAGCAATCCCAAGCAGGCCTCATACTATGCAGCTCAGGCAGCTGCCTTATTTCCCGAAGACGAGCCCAATGAAACCCGTGCACAAGCTATGATACTCTATTGCCAAGCAGAGCAACTGCTGGGTAACTTCGATTTGAGTATCAAGAATTTGTATGATACACAGAGATATATCAACCCTGCAAACAAACGGCAAACAGCTCAGCTTTATTCACTCATGGGACGTGTATATAGTAAATTGGGCGATTATAACAAAGGGATAGAACTGAATGATAAGGCAACCTCTATTTTCAAGTCTTTAGGAGATTCAGCTTCAGTGGCCGGATGTTATAATGAGCGTGGAGTCATGCATTATCTGCTTGATGAATTTCTGGTAGCAGAAAGATTTCTTCAACGGGCATTGACTATCAACCGTGCCCAAAGGAACTTAAAAGAGATTGCTACCAATCTGAATAATTTATGTCTATATCAAGGAGATACGGACAAGAAACTATCTTTTATTCAGGAAGCCATAGCCATCAATAAAAATCTGGATGCACAATGGTCATTGGGAGAGAACTACAACAATATGGGCAAGCAATATTACTTCGGCGAGCAATACTCCAAAGCTTTGGAAGCTCTGCAGAAAGCCTATGAATACGCCCATAATATCGGTGCCAAGGAATTGATTTGTGATTATTATGAATATTCATCCTGGGTATATGCCGCCATAGGTGATTATGACCAGGCCTATAAACGGCTCAGTCAAATGTATGCTTTAAGCAAGGAGCTACAAAGTAGCAACAAGTTGCGCAACATTGAACAGGAAATCTCTTATAAAAGATATCAGGATCAGAAATATGCTACCGAAATGCAGGAACAAACTTATAAGATAGAACTACTAAAGCGCAACCTATGGCTTTTGGGCAGTATACTTGTTCTTGGTTTAGCCTTCAGTATATTCTTATATAAATGGTATAAACGCAGAAAAGGCCTTCAACTAATAGAAGCCCGATATCAACTGGAACTGTCACAACGGGAAATATCCGAATTGAAACTGCACCAACAGGAATTGGAACTGCAAAATGTACAAAACGCCTTAGACAACAGTCAACAAGAAGTAACCAGTTTTGCCGTATTTCTTAGAAGCCGTAACGAGTTGCTGGACAAAATACGTGAGATGATTAAGGAAGGGTATAGAATGGACAACCAAGCACTGGTTCCCCATTTAAAGAAGGTAAATGCTTTTATCAGCCAATACCAAAGCGGAGATAAGACCAATAATACATTGCTGCTGAGTGTTGAAGAGAAAAATAAAGAGTTTATCGAAAAACTCGTAAAGCAACACCCCAACCTCACACAAGGCGAAAAATATCTCGCGACCTTATTACGGGTGAATCTCTCTACAAAAGAAATCTCAATGATTACTGGAAGCACTCCCAAAACCATCAACATGAACCGTTACCGGTTGCGCAAATCACTCAACTTATCCACAGAAGAAGACTTAACTACATATTTGCAAAGTATTTAACCCCATCCTTACACACAATAGCATTTTGTAGATATAACTCTAGAACTATATCACTATAAATCAAACAATTAAAGTTTCCGTTGTAGTACAAATATTTCCTCTAAAAAGCCCTTTTGTAGATTAATTATAGAACTCCCAAATTGTGAACTTTGATAAATAACATTCTTATTTGTGGTGTGAAACACATTTTATTAACCTTAAAAAACCACACACATGGGTAGAATTATTAAGAATTGTTCCATGAAGAGAGTAGTCAAGTTAGCCTTACTCTTTGCTTTCCTGATTCCACTAAGTTCTTTAGCACAGAACATTCAACTGACAGGTACAGTAACCGATACAACAGGTGAAACTGTTATCGGTGCAAGTGTACTTGAAAAAGGTACTACTAACGGAGTTATTTCCAATATAGACGGTAACTTCTCACTAAACGTTTCCCCTAAGGCAATTATCGTTATTTCTTATGTAGGATACACTACTCAGGAAATTCCTCTTAACGGTGCAAAAAACATTAAGGTAGTATTGAAAGAAGATACTGAAATGTTGGAAGAAGTAGTAGTCATCGGTTATGGTACCATGAAGAAAAGTGATATGACAGGTGCCATTTCATCTGTTGACGTCGAAGAACTATCCAAACGTACCACCACCAACCCCGCCGAAGCGCTGCAAGGTAAAATCGCCGGTGTAAACATTATGAAAGCAGGTGGTAACGCCGGTGCCGGCGTACAAGTAAAAATTCGTGGCGTAAAGACTTTTGGAGATAACGAACCTCTTTATATCATCGATGGTTTCCCGGGTGATATAAATGCTGTCAACCCGCAGGATATTCAAGCCATGGAAGTACTGAAGGATGGTGCTGCCGCTGCCATATACGGTTCGGTTGCTGCCAATGGTGTAATCATCGTAACTACTAAAAATGGTAAGAAAGGTGAAACAAAAATAGATTTCAGTGCGTACGTAAGTATGACAAATGTAGCGAAAAAGCTCGACTTGCTGAATGCAGAGCAATATAAGAAAGTACATACACAAATGTATGAGAACTGGAACGCTCATGTAATGAATCATAAGTCGCAATACGACCCGAAAGGTAACGGTGCATGGGAAAAACAAATATTGGAACTAGAACCTTACATGACCAAGAATACTGGCATCGACACTGACTGGCAGGATGCCATGATGTGTACCGGTCTTTCACAGAACTATATGTTCAGTGTAAGAGGTGGTAGCGAAAATGCTCAATATTCCGTTTCGTACAATCACGCTGATGATAAAGGTATTTTCCTTGGCAATGATTACCGTCAGGATAATGCACGCCTAAAGCTGCACATGAGCAAATATATCTTTGATATTGACGCCAACATGGCTTTCAAATTCACAAATAGCAAACAGCCCGAATATCAGCTGAAAGAAATGTATATGATTTCTCCGCTGGTACCTATCTACAATGAAAATGAAGAATATGGCTTCGGTCTGACAAACTTCGATAACCTGCCCAACAATCGTAATGTCATGGCCGACCAGCACTACGAGAAATCTACAGATAAGAAGTATCATACCACCGCCAACGTAGCTTTAACTGCCAACTTCACTAAATGGTTGAGTTTCAAAACAAGTTATGCTTACCGTGGAGAGCATCAACGCCAAACTTACCATACACCGGCTTACATTTCCGACGTAAAAGCCAAGCGAGACTATCCGTATCATAGCGAAACCACCGCTTACTGGGAAGAGCATGTATGGGAGAATGTACTGAGTTTCAACAAAGTATTCGGTAAACATTCTGTCAATGCCATAGCCGGTACTTCAACCATGGCTCGCAAATATACATGGAATTCTGTAGGCGTAGAAGGTAAATCAACAACTTATAAGGTAGAGGACGGGCAATTGGTAATCGGTGAACAAGCAGGCGGTTTCCTCGATCTGGGCTTCTCTACAATCGGCGCAGGTGCAGGTGGTACTTACGACGGTGATGGAACTAAATGGGATTACAGACGCGTATCCTTCTTCGGTCGCGTAAATTATAACTACAACGATCGTTATCTGATTCAGGCAACTGTACGTTCCGACGGTTCTTCCAAGTTTGGTGCTGACAACCGTTGGGGTTTCTTCCCATCAATAGCTGTGGGCTGGAGAATCAGTGAAGAAGAATTTTTCCCAAAAGGTATTGCGCTGAACAATTTGAAATTACGTGCCAGTTGGGGACGTCTGGGTAACGAAAATGCCTTGGGATATTACGACTTCCTCGCTTTAATTTCTACTTATAACACTAAATACCAGGGATATGTAAAAGGTAACGGTGATAATGCATGGGCAGGAAGTATTGCCCGCGGGCTGGAGAATCGTTCGTTGAAATGGGAAACTACAGATACTAAGAATATTGGTCTTGACTTCGGTTTCTTCAACAACAAACTGACCGGTGCCATGAACTACTATTACAATCAAACCGAAGAACTCTTGATTACGAAAGCACTTCCACCTTCTGCCGGCTTGAACAACCCAATCCTGAATGTGGGTAAAATCCGCAACTCCGGCGTTGAAGTTGAGATAAACTGGGCTGACTCAAAAGGTGGTTTCGATTATAACATCGGTATGAATTTCAGTACAACCAAGAATAAAGTTGTAGAACTGGCAGACAAAGGACAGGTTCTTTACGGTGAAGGTTTGAAATATGGAACCGAACACTTCCCAACCCAGACGCGCGTTGGCAAACCCATTGGTGCATTCTATCTTTATAAGACCAACGGTTTGTTCCAAAGCAATGAAGAAGCCCGCCAATATGTAAATGCAGATGGAGACGAGTATCAGCCTTTCGCCGATGCCGGTGATATCCGCTTTGTAGATGTAAATGGAGACGGCTCTATTGATGACGACGATAAGGTCTATTGTGGATCGGGTATACCTACACTGGAAGTTAACCTGAATTTCTCTGCCGGCTATAAAGGCTTCGACCTTTCTGTTGTATTGGGTAGTGCATGGGGACACAAGATTTATAATGGTAACAAGTACTTCTATGAAGGCATGAACTCCGGTTCCAACTTCCTCACATCATCCTTGAATGCCTGGACACCTCAAAATACCAATACAAACATACCTCGCGCCATCTTCAACGATCCGAACGGTAACTTGAAGGAGTCTGACCGCTTCATTGAGAAAGGTGACTTTGTCCGCCTCCGTCAATTACAATTAGGTTATACCCTACCGAAAAAAATGATGCAAAAAGTATTCATCGAGAGATTGCGTTTTTATGTAAGTGGTGAAAACCTCTTCACAATCACCGGATACGACGGCATCGACCCCGAATTCTCACGTGTAAGTGTATTGAATACCGGTATTGATAAACTGATTTATCCGTTTACCCGTTCATTCACTTTGGGTGCCCAACTTACTTTCTAACTCATTTAACATTGTATAAACATGAAAAAAGTAATATATATAGCCAGCCTTTGTTTTGCATCGCTCTTTGTGAGCTCTTGCGATGATCATCTAACCTTAGAATCTCCCGACCAGTTGACTTCGGGAAGTTTCTGGCGTAACGAAAGTGATGCACAAGCCGGAATATCGGCTGCATATTCGCAATTAGAATACTACATTGACACCTGGGAATTTGCCGAAGTTAAATGGCCGGTGGAAGCTTACCGTGAAGACATTATCAATATGGGTAACGATGCACGTAACTATCCCAACTGGTTGGAACTCTACAATTTCACTTACACAAACGGTAACTCACAGTTCAGCAATTATTGGTGGAACAACTACAAAGGAGCCAGCTTTGCCAATCAGGTAATAGAGAAAGTGACAGAAATGGAAGAAGGAACTATCGACCCTACTGTCCGCACACAAATTATAAACGAAGGTTATTTTCTTCGTGCTTACTATCACCTTAAACTGCTTTTGAATTGGAAAGAAATTATCATCCGTGATAAGTATATCACCAGCCAGGCAGAATTAAGCAAAGGACTTTCACCGCGTCCCGATACCTGGGATTTTATTATAGAAGATTTAAAGCGAGCCACTGCTCTCCCTTCTTCTTATGACAACGACAACATCGGTCGTGCCACCAGTGGGGCAGCCAATGCCTATTTAGGTTTTGCCTATCTGACACGCGCTTATGAAGAATCTGACAAGAAGACAGAATATTTGAATGAGGCACTTACAGCACTAAACAATGTCAAGGGCTACGAACTGGTAAAGAAGTTTTCAAGTATGTTTGACGCCAGCAACAAAAACAGCAAAGAATCTATCTTTGAGTTGCAAACTTCCATGAGTAGCGCCAATGGTGCTAACTATCGCACTCAACTCCACCGTTGGATAGGTACATCCGAACTTTGGGGATGGGATGAGATTCTTCCGAGTAATGTATTGATGGAAGCGTACATGAAAGAAGGTGAGATTGCCACAACCGGACGCTATGACTCACGCTTGTACGAGAGTGTATTCTTCCAATGTGATTATTTCAATGATGGAAGCGGACGTGTTTACGGAGGCGATTATGACAACTGGTTCTGTAGTTTCGATGAAAAGAATAACCCTATTCCTGGTACAAGTTACAACCGTCCTTCTTTCCGCAAGTTCATGCCCACCGACTATGATGGCTTATACAATAATTATTGTGCCATCAACATTCCTTTGATGCGTTATGCCAATGTACTACTGATGAAGGCGGAAGTATTGAACGAGCAAGGACATCCCGAACAAGCCATTCCACTGATTAATGAAATCAGAAATGTGCATGGAGACATGCCTGCTATGAAAGGAACTTCACAACAGGAGGTACGTGAGCAAATAGAACATGAACGCATGATTGAATTCCCGCTGGAAAACTGGCGCTGGTATGATTTACGCCGTTGGGGCAAATTAGCTTCAGCACTGGCTGATGCAGGGCGCGCCGGCTTTAATGCAGAGAAGAATTCGTTCTATCCTATTCCGTTGACTGAAATCAATTCGAACGACCAAATTAACAAATAAATTCTCTCTTCATTCAATATGACATCCTGACGAGACGGTATTTACTTACAGTGATACCGCCTCGTTATATTCAAATGAATTATCTTTGCCCTCAAAAACGACATAGATATGTTTACAATTATCGGACTGATGCTCACAGGAATGCTGCTGGGCTACCTCTTACGGAAACGGAATTTAAGTAAAATACATAAGGTTATCACAGTACTGATCTGGGTACTGCTCTTCATTCTCGGTATTGAAGTGGGAGGAAACGAGCAGATTATCAAAGGACTGCACACCATTGGCTTTGAAGCCGTCATACTCACCATAGGTGGAACTCTGGGAAGTGTGATTGCCGCTTGGGCACTGTGGAGAGCCTTATACAAACGGAAAGGAGGACAAGCATGAAAGGAAGTCTTATCATAGTCGGCTTTTTTGTGCTGGGTACACTTTGCGGAGTCTTTCACCTGATACCTATCGACATCGTAGTAAATAGTAAAGTCAGCTTTTATGCACTTTGCGCACTGATGTTCTGTGTAGGGCTAAGCGTAGGCAATGACCCACAAACGTTGAAAAATTTCCGTTCACTCAATCCACGGTTGATATTCCTGCCTATCATGACCATTCTGGGCACGTTGGCAGGTTCTACCGCAGTCAGCCTGATACTGACACACCGTTCCCTGACAGATTGCCTGGCTGTAGGTTCGGGCTTCGGTTACTATTCACTCTCCAGTATCTTCATTACCGAATATAAAGGAGCTGAATTAGGAACAATTGCCCTGCTCGCCAACATCAGCCGCGAGATTCTGACCTTGCTGGCTGCACCGTTACTGGTACGCTGGTTCGGTAACCTCGCCCCTATCTCTGCCGGAGGGGCAACTACAATGGACACCACACTGCCCATTATTACACGAACGGCCGGACAACAATTTGTAGTTGTCTCCATCTTCCACGGATTTGTGGTGGATTTCAGCGTTCCGTTCCTTGTGACACTGTTTTGTTCAATTTAATATTGTTTTGAACTTAAAGCAAATTATCATGAAAGCCAAAGTTTATACCTTACTCTTTTCCTCATTGCTTTGTGTTTCTGCCCTGGCTGATAACGAACCTTGGCAGAACCCACAAATCAACGAGATAAACAGAGAGCCGATGTATGCGCACTTCATTCCGTTTACGAATGAAACCAACGCTTTGAAACAACGCTCTCTCCCCGCCGATGTGCGTTTCGACGTGAATCCTGCGACAGAAAGACGAGTTTCTCTGGATGGAACCTGGAAATTCCTGTTCTCAAAGAATAACGATCTTTGTCCCAAGGATTTTCATAAACCCGGATACAATACCCGGAAGTGGAGCAAAATACAAGTTCCCGGAAGTTGGGAACTGCAAGGATTCGATGCTCCTATCTATACGGATACCCGCTATCCATTTCCTGCCAATCCTCCGTATGTGCCTGCCGATTACAATCCGGTAGGAGCTTACATCCGTGAGTTTACCGTCCCGAATGGTTGGGAAGGTATGGATATCTTCCTTGACTTCGAAGGAGTGGAATCCGCTTATTATGTATGGGTGAACGGTGAACTTGCCGGATATGCCGAAGACAGCCGTCTGCCGTCTCACTTCAACGTTACGAAGTTGTTGAAAAAAGGCAGTAATAAACTTGCCGTGAAAGTATTCCGTTACAGCGACGGCTCCTATCTTGAAGGGCAGGACTACTGGAAATACAGTGGCATTGAGCGAGATGTATATCTCTATGCCCGTCCGCAAAGCCGTGTCCGTGATTTCCGTATGACTGCCGAGTTAGTCAATGATTACAAAGATGGGGAACTAGACCTCGATATATTACTTCACCAGCCGAAAGTCGGAGAAACCGTCGAAGTTAAGATATTGGATGGAGACAAGGAGATTTACAACCGGAAGAAATCCATCACTTCCACCACCGATACTCTGTTCAGCCAACAGGAGATTTTCCCGAATATACGTGCATGGAATGCTGAAACGCCAAATACTTACACATTAGTAGTCAGTACCTTCGACGCCCAGGGAAAACCACTGGAATCTTTCACTCACCTTTTTGGTTTCCGCACGGTAGAAATGCGCAACGGAATGCAGATGATCAACGGGAAAGCAGTACTGTTTAAAGGAGTAAACCGTCACGAGCACGATCCGCACAAAGGACGCACTATCAGTGTTGCTTCCATGATACATGATATTCAGTTGATGAAGCAATTCAACCTGAACGGTGTACGCAACTGTCACTATCCGAACTATTCTGCCTGGTACGAGCTTTGCACCGAATTCGGTCTGTACGTGGTAGATGAAGCCAACATCGAAAGTCATGGCATGATGGATCATAAGGATGGTACGCTGGCTAATTATACGGATTGGGAACGCCCCTTCATGGAGCGCATGAGCCGCATGATTGCACGCGACCGTAACTACTCAGCCATCGTCACCTGGTCCATGGGTAATGAATCCGGGTATGGCAAACATTTTGAAACGCTGTATGATTATACTAAGAAAATAGATCCGACTCGTCCGGTACAATACGAAGGAGGCGGCTACGATGCAAAAAGCGACATTTACTGTCCGATGTATGCACGTATCTGGTCACTGCGCCGCCACATCAATCAGCGTGACAAACGCCCCTTGATTATGTGTGAATACGCCCATGCGATGGGCAACAGCATAGGAAACTTCCAGGATTACTGGGATTTGATTTATAAGTATGACCAGCTACAGGGCGGATTTATCTGGGACTGGGTAGACCAGACATTCGCCATCAAAGATAAAAACAACCGTGATATCTGGGCATTCGGAGGCGACATGGGCTTTGTAGGCATCGTCAACGACTCTAACTTCTGTGCCAACGGATTGGTAGCCGCCGACCGTTCTCTCCATCCGCACATCTATGAGGTAAAGAAAGTATTGCAATACATTCACTTCGAACCGATAGCTTTTACTCCGAACAAGATAAAAGCCAGCAATCGACATGATTTCATCGGCTTGGAAGGATATATCCTGCGTTGGGCAGTAGAGTGCGACGGAAAAGCGGTACAAGGAGGTGAAATGGACTTCCCCGTAATCACTCCGGGAAACTCTGCCAATATAGAATTACCCTTGAAAGCATTGCCTGCCGACGGTAAGGAATACTTCCTGACTCTGCGCGCATTCACCAAGCATGAAGCTCCGCTGATACCGAAAGGACATGAAGTGGCCATCGAGCAATGGATACTCCCCACGACTCAAATCGCCGGAAAGGTTCAGCCCGCCAACAATACATTGGCAATAGACCGGAATAACGAAGCAATCACACTGAAAGGAAATAACTTCCAGATAGCCTTCTCTGCCCAAAACGGTGAGATAACAGAACTAATCTACCATGGAAAGAATCTGATAAAAGAGGGATTACAACCCAACTTCTGGCGTCCGTTGACGGACAACGATATTCCTAATGGACACCTCAATCGCTGCGCCACCTGGAAGACTGCCGGAAAGGATGCTAAACTGGAGAATCTGGAAGTTACGGAGAAACAGCAGATTGCCACCGTAACGGCTACTTATAAGATGGAAGCGCAAGGCTCTACATTGCAAACGATCTATGATATTCATCCTGACGGTGCTGTCCGGGTGAGCATGCACTTCACCCCGGGCAAACAGGCACTGAGTGAAATGCCTCGTCTGGGTATGCGCATGATACTTCCGGCAGAATATGAAATGATGTCCTGGCTAGGACGCGGTCCGCAGGAAAACTATGCAGACCGGAAGACAGGAGCATTGATAGGCCTGTATAATGCTACGGTTTGGGAACAATTCCATCCGTATGTACGTGCCCAGGAAACGGCCAATCACTGTGATGTACGTTGGACTGCCCTACGCAATGCCGCCGGAGAGGGTTTACTGATTACGGGAGAAGAGCCTCTGAGCGTAAGCGTCTGGAACTTCCCGATGGAGGACATTGAATATCGTCCCTCGCAGGTGGAACGCCGTCATGGAGGAAGTATCCTGAAAAAGGATATAATTTGGCTGAACATCGATCATCGGCAGATGGGTGTGGGGGGTGACAATACCTGGGGAGCACAGGTACATCCCGAATACACCATCACGCCACAAGAGTGGAAATACAGTTTCACACTGCAACCGCTCGAAGCAAAAGATGATGCAGCGGAACAGGCTCACAAATGTTGGTTCTGAGAGATAAATGATAATTTATCACCTAAAAAGAAATCATTAATTATAAATTAGATCATGCGACACAAGTTTATACACATCATTTGTTTTACTCTGTTGGTTGCAGGTATCGCCGCCTGCACTCCCGGCAACAAAAACACTGCAGAGAAGCGGTATACCTTCAACAATATATTGGATATCGCCTACACTCCCGATACCTTGCACCGCTGTTACGGCTGGTTCACAGATGCCGGCTCGTGGATGGGTTTCACTCTTCCCGAGAAAGAGAATTGGGTAAACGGTTTCTGCGGCCCGTTCAGTCTGGATATGTTCCGCCGCCAGTGGATGGCTCAATCCGCTGTTACGGTAGGTTTTAGTCAGAAAATCTCAGATACCTTTGTGCCTGACTCCACCTGTTACTATCCCGGAGAACTGTATATGTCCGCCCATTCCGGCAACGGAACTATCACCCAACGGCTTAACTTCGTAAGTGCCTCCACCGCATTGCTTCGTATAGAAGCCGACAAAGCGGAAGAACTGATGCTGACCGGTAGTCAATGGGGGAAGAATATAACCGTAAGCGTAGAGCAGAACTCTGTAATAGCCCGCCATCCCAGTGGAGAAAGCGTAACTGTAACGTTCCCTCCCGATGTGGCACTTACCGGAACGGATAACAATTATACCGCCCTTATCCACCCCTCTAAGTATCCCGTAAATGTAGCCATTTCCTTCTTCACCTCCGAAAAGGAAATGACAGCCGGATTACAGAACCTCCCCAACCTGCTCAATAATCCCGAGAAAGCATTGCAGGCCAATGCCGAACGTTGGGAAGGATACCTGACGAAGATACTGCGTACCGACATGAAACCCGAATATGACCGCATCGCCGTGAAAGCCGTAACCACTCTTATCTCCAACTGGCGCACCCACCGTGGCGGTCTGTTGCACGAGGGAATCGTTCCAAGTCATGCAGCAAGCTACTTCGTAGGTTTCTGGGCATGGGACACCTGGCGTTTCAGTGCGGGGACTGCTAAGTTCGATCCTGAACTGGCAAAGAATAACATCCGCGCCATGTTCGATTATCAGCAACCGGACGGCATGGTAATCGACTGTATCTACACTGATCCATCCGAAAACAATGCGCGCGACAGCAAGCCACCCCTTGTATGTTGGGCTGTAGACAAGATTTTCACGCATACAGGCGACACGGCTTTCGTTTCCGAGATGTATCCGCAACTGCTTTCTTATTATAAATGGTGGTATCAGAAACGCGACCATAACCATAACGGTATGTGTGAATACGGCTCCACAGACGGTACTCTGGAAGCAGCCGCTTGGGAAAGCGGAATGGACAATGCCATCCGTTTTGACGATGCCATGATGTTGAAAAACGATGGAAGCGAAGATGCCTGGAGTATGGACCAGGAAAGTGTAGACCTGAACGCCTACCTGGCACTGGAATGTAAAATGCTGAAGAAGTTTGCCGGATTACTGAATGTCCCATTCGACGGTCCTGACTATAGCGACAAAGTAGCCGATTATTTCTTTGATCCCAAACTCAACTTCTTCTTTGACCGCCGCCTGAAAGACGGTTCATTTATTGAAGAACCGGGATGCGAAGCCTATACTCCGCTGTGGACACAAATTGCCACGCAAGAACAGGTAGACAAGATGCTGCCCATGCTTCAAGATACAGCAAAGTTCTCAACGTATATTCCTTTCCCCACCATTGCCGCGGATAATCCCAAGTATAACCCACGCGGCTACTGGCGTGGTCCTATCTGGCTGGATCAAACTTACTTTGCCATCCGCGGACTCCGCAACTACGGTTATCATAAGCTCGCCGATGAATATACCTTGCAGGTATTCGACCGCCTGAACGGACTGAAAGAAGGAGCGCCCGTCCACGAGAACTACGGCACTCACACCGGAGAGCGACTAAAAGCACCGCATTTTAGTTGGAGTTCCTCCCATCTGCTGATGATGTACGATGATTACGGAAAGTAATTCCTGCGTGAGGGATAGCTTTCCTTGGAAATCTATCCCTCTATGATTTCATAGCTACGCTAATATTGTTTTGGAAAATGTCACTTATGTCTCAGAATGCTGCACCGGCAGTATTTTGTTGTTTTATAATGATGTAGGTAATGGTTGAATGTTCTACATTTGTAAACAGAGTATATGGTTTTCGCACCGTATATCATGCATGAACCAGTATTTTATTAATCTATAAAACAGCAACCATGAAGAAAAATTTTCTTTTAGCAGCGAGTTTTTTCTTCATCTTTTGTCTGGAAGCCGGTGCTCAGAAAAGAGATGAAGTAACCTGGGAGAAATTCGAGGACATCACCATCCCCATTCCTCCCTCAACTCACCCCCGACTCTATGTACGTCCCGCCAATTTACCGGATTTAAAGAAACGGATGGATCACCCGCAAGTAAAAGCAAATCTGGCAACCTTGCGTAAACTTGGCATAGACCGCACCGCAGAGGAAGAGGCAAAAGTAACCGACAGAGGCTTCCGCTACTACTTCGAGATGCGGGGAGTAACCAGCCGTGTACAAGTACAAGCTCTCGACTATCTGGTATATGGTGACAAGAAGCAAGCCAGACGCGCCATCACTTCCATGCTCGATTCATTACAGCATACCAATTTCGGAACCAAACAAGACTTATCGCGCGCCAGCGGAGTCATGCTGATGTGCGGCGCAATGGTATATGACTGGTGCTACGACCAGATGAAAGAATCGGAAAAGAAAGCATATATAGAATCGTTCATCCGAATCTCCAAGACCATGGAATGCGGTTATCCACCCAAAAATAACGAACCCATAGCCGGACACTCTTCCGAATGGATGATCTTGCGGGACATGCTTTCAGCCGGTATTGCTATCTACGACGAATATCCGGATATGTACCTCCATGTCATCCGAATGTTGTACAAGGATTACTTGCCGGTAAGAAATTACATCTATTCCGGCCATAATTATCATCAGGGAACAAGTTATGTCAATGTGCGTTTCAGCAATGACCTGTTCTCCTTATGGATTCTGGATCGTATGGGAGCCGGCGCAATCTACAATCCCGCGCAACAATTCGTACCATACGACTTCCTGTACCGCCGTCGTCCGGACGGACAAGTAATGCCCGCAGGCGATACGAATCCTAACAAAAGGAACATTCCTTCTTACTCCCTGCCCGCCATGCTCGCTTCCAGTTTCTATAAAGACAATTATCTGGCTTACGAATACGAACTCAAACCCAAGTTAGAAAGCCACTGCCTCATCTTCGAGATACTGTGGAGAGATTTTGATTTGAAAGCCAAGGCTCCTGATGACTTGCCGCTGACCCGATACTCAGGCTCACCTTTCGGGTGGATGATAGCGCGTACAGGATGGGACAAAAACAGCGTGATTGCCGAAATGAAAATCAATGAACAATTCTTTGGTAACCATCAACACATGGACGGTGGTTCGTTTCAACTTTATTATAAAGGCCCGTTGGCAATAGATGCCGGAGCTTACCAAGGAAGTTCCGGCGGATATAACAGCCCGCACAACAAAAATTTCTTCAAACGTACCATTGCCCATAACTCATTGTTAGTATACAACCCGAACGAGAAATTTGCCAGCTGGAATTATGGCGGACAAGATAAAACGGAATTTGCCGATAATGACGGTGGACAACGCATGCCGGGCGACCGCTGGGAAACCTGCCGCTCTTTTAAAGATTTATTAAGCAAGGAATATACTACAGGTAAAGTCCTGGGACATGGTTTCGGCCCCGATGCCAATAAACCTGACTATTCTTATCTGAAAGGTGACATCACGCAAGCCTATACAGACAAGGTAAAAGAAGCGAAACGCTCTTTTGTTTTCCTCAACCTGCACGCTACCGAAGTGCCTGCCGCCTTAATTGTGTTTGATAAAGTAGTCTCTGCCGACCCTCAGTTCAAGAAGTTCTGGCTACTGCACAGTATAGAAGAGCCGATAATAGAAAGTAACCGTTTCACCGTCAAACGCACCAAAAACGAAGACACCGGCATGTTACAGAATCAAGTGTTGCTCCCCGAAATTCAAGATGCACGGATAGAGAAAATCGGTGGAAAAGGAAAAGAATTTTGGGTATTCGGCACCAATTATGCCAACGATGCCATGCCGAGACGTCCCGACGACGCCAACGAAAGAGGCGCATGGCGTATAGAAATATCACCTGCAACCGCTACTGCCGAAAATTACTTTCTGAATGTAATGCAAGTAGCTGACAACACCTGTCTGCAAATGAATGAAGTAAAACGCATCGACGCAGATAAAATAGTAGGCGTACAGATAGCCGACCGCGTCGTCACCTTCAGCAAAAACAGCCAGCCGCTGCCCGGTAAATTTAATTTCACGGTAAGTGGCGGCCAAACTATGAAGTTTGTCATTACCGACCTTATTCCGGGAACCTGGCAAATTAAGAAAGACGGCAAGGTATATATTCCCGCACTGGAAGTTCGTACAGACGATGGTATCCTTTCTTTTGAAGGTACTGCCGGACGGTATGAATTTCTTCGATAAAAAGAAAGCCATCTGTCAATGTAGAAGAAGTCATTGACAGATGGCTTATTTATTAAGTTTCCTCACCCCCGTTTTTCAGGCAACTTTCCTTAGAAGAGACTCCACGCAACCGTCAGTCCGGCCATCACAATAGCTACCATACTCATCAGCTTGATAAGTATATTCAAACTCGGACCGGAAGTATCTTTGAATGGGTCACCTACCGTATCGCCTACCACAGTAGCTTTATGTACTTCGCTACCCTTACCGCCAAAGTTACCTTCTTCCACATATTTCTTTGCATTATCCCATGCACCGCCCGCATTCGCCATAAAGATGGCAAGGACGAAGCCGCTACTCAACCCACCGATCAGCAAACCCAGAACACCGGGAACGCCAAAGATAAGTCCCGTTGCAATCGGAGCAATAATGGCTATCAGTGAAGGAACCACCATCTCACGCTGTGCCCCTTTTGTAGAGATAGCCACACAACGCTCGTAATCCGGTTCTGTTTCACCGGTAAGAATACCCTTGATTTCACGGAACTGACGGCGCACTTCGTCCACCATGTGAGCAGCAGCACGACCAACAGCGTTCATTGTCAATCCGCAGAAGAGGAATGCCATCATACTACCCAGGAACATACCCGAAAGAACCTTCGGATTCATCAACGTCACATCATAATGATGCATGAAGTCAAAGAAAGTGGCATCCTGGAGACCCACGGCATCCCCATGAGGAAGTGTTAATTCCGTAGTTCCCAAACGAGTCAGTCCGATACGGATTTCTTCAATATAAGAGGCAAGCAGGGCAAGTCCCGTAAGTGCAGCCGAACCAATGGCAAACCCCTTTCCGGTAGCGGCAGTAGTATTACCCAAAGAGTCGAGAGCATCCGTACGTTTACGTACTTCCGCACCCAGACCGGACATCTCAGCGTTACCACCGGCATTGTCGGCAATAGGACCGTAAGCATCCGTAGCAAGCGTGATACCCAAGGTAGAAAGCATACCTACGGCAGCAATACCGATACCGTAAAGTCCCATGCCTACATTATTGAAATCGAACCCCGATGCAAACAGGTAGGAAGCAATGATACCGACTACCACAGCAATCACAGGAATCGCAGTAGACAGCATACCCAAACCGATACCGGAGATAATTACCGTAGCCGGGCCAGTCTTTCCGCTTTCGCTCAACTTCTGAGTAGGACGGTAAGATTGTGAGGTATAGTATTCTGTAGAACGTCCGATGATGATGCCAACTACCAGACCGACTATAACGGCACAAGATATCCACATCCAGTTATCAAGTTTCAATAGCCAAAGAATAAAGAAAGCAGCCACTACAATCAGCACTGAACTCAGGTTCGTACCGAAAGCCAACGAAGCGAGCAGGTCTTTCATCTTCGCATTCTCCTTGGTACGTACTGCGAAGATACCGATAATAGAAAGAAGAATACCTACGGCTGCAATCAGCATCGGAGCTATAACAGCTTTGAATTGCATGGCCGTATCTCCCGTATGAATAAAGGCAGCGGCACCCAGAGCGGCAGTTGCCAGGATAGAGCCACAATAGCTTTCATAGAGGTCTGCACCCATACCGGCTACATCGCCTACGTTGTCACCTACATTATCGGCAATCGTTGCAGGGTTACGAGGGTCATCTTCGGGAATACCGGCCTCAACCTTACCTACCAGGTCAGCGCCTACATCGGCAGCTTTCGTATAAATACCTCCACCTACACGGGCAAAGAGCGCTTGTGTAGAAGCACCCATTCCGAAAGTAAGCATGGTGGTAGTGATGATACAGAGTTTATGAGTCGGAGTCAAAACATCTTCCGGTATAACCGCATTCAATAACAGGTACCAGAAAGAGATGTCGAGCAAGCCCAAGCCCACTACAACCAGTCCCATTACCGCACCGCTACGGAAAGCAACACGCAATCCTGCATTCAGTGAATCACGGGCAGCATTTGCCGTACGTGCCGAAGCATACGTTGCCGTCTTCATACCGAGAAATCCGGAAAGTCCGGAGAAGAAACCACCCGTCAGGAAGGCAATCGGTACCCAGTGATTTTGTACATCGAAACCGTATGCCATAATAGAGAAAAGGATCACAAGTCCCAGAAATACCCAGCCAACTATCTTATACTGTTGTTTCAGATAAGACATCGCGCCTTTACGCACAGCAGCGGCAATCTTTATCATTTGCGGAGTACCCTCACTCTCTTTCATCATTTGCTTATGGAAATAGTAAGCAAAGCAGAGAGCTAAAACGGAAGCGGCCGGAATCAGCCAGAAAAGCAAACTGTCCATGGTGTTATTCGTATTAAAAGGTTGATTGAAAGTCTAAAAGTATTGATTTGAAACGAAATAAACAAAAAATAAATAGAATTATTTGCTTTTAAACTATATGATCTACTTTCATCACAGCTCATACAACTCACATAAACTATGCCCCAACCCTATATTTTCATACAAAAGAAGAGTTAGTTACATAAATAACAAAATAATTACTACATTTGCTTGCTATATAAAAAAAGAACCTTATGAACAAAAAATCTATTATACTATGTATCTTCTATGCATGGATGTCTATATTGTGCTACGGACAAACAGGTCGCCTATTTACAGCAGATCAGGAGTTATCGAGCAGCATGATAAATTCTATCTATCAAGACCATAACGGAATTATCTGGATTGCCACAGAAGATGGACTAAACAAATATGACGGTGCCAAATTCTCTATCTACAAAAGCGACAAAAACGATGAACACTCCTTAGCAAACAATTATGTACGTTGTGTCTTTGAAAGCAGCAAGAAGGAGTGTTTTGTAGGAACATTAAGTGGATTACAACACTACAGTGCTGATGCCGACCGCTTTACCGATATCCCACTGATTCTGCAAGATGGTATAATAGTAGAGCCTAACGTAGCCGCCATAGAAGAACTGAGTAACGGAGATTTATTAGTGGGTACCGCCGGTCAAGGATTGTTCAAGATTACAAACACCCATAAAGGACTGGTCGGAATTAGCATGGAGAAAAGAATCCCTATCCCCATCGTAAATGCGCTTCACGAAGACCGTAATGGTAACCTATGGATAAGTGCCGGTGAAAATGGAATTTTCAGAATAGACCGGAACCAACAACTACACTGCTATCAGAAAGGGGCAAACGAATCAGAATATACCATTAGTAGTATTTGTGAGACCCCCGACAAACAGATTTACATTGGTTCCTTAGGTAAAGGACTACTTAAATATAATCCAACTCTCGACTTATTTGAACCCATCATCTATGCCAATCACCCTGAATTACCTGTCAAAAGTCTTCTTCTTGCCACGCCGGACGAAATATACATTGGAACTGACGGATACGGTTTGAAAGTATATAACATTCAAAGTCGCACTATCACAGAAAATCAGTTAAACATCACCACTTTCAACCTTGACAAGTCAAAAATTCATTCCATTATGAAAGACCGTTTCGGCAATCTGTGGTTGGGATTCTTCCAAAAAGGGGTATTGCTGATTCCTGCCATTGCCAATGGTTTTCAATATATAGGATACAAATCCGTACGAAACAATATCATCGGTTCCAATTGTATTATGTCTGTCTGTAACGATCATGACGGCACATTATGGATAGGTACAGACAACGATGGTTTATACAAAGTGGAAAAGAATGGTAAACATACCGTCCACTTCCCTCCTACACAGGAAACCGGCTCAGTACCTTCAACCATCATGAGTATCTACGAAGACTCGCGTCAGAATCTTTGGATAGGTTCATACATGCAAAGTATGGCTAAGATTGACAAAGAAACCGGCCATTGCCAATATTTCAAAAGAAAAACCGATGCAGACAGCAAAGAAGGGAAACTGCGTGTATACAGCTTTGCAGAAGACAAACACGACCGACTCTGGATAGGCACCATGGGTAACGGACTTTACTACATAGATCTAAACACCGAAACCTTGCATCGCTATGAACAAGAAGACAGTACATACTATGCAACCGGCAACTTCTTGCCCGGTTACTGGATAACCAGCCTGTTACACAGTCATGACGAAAGACTCTATATCGGCACTTATGACGGGCTGGGTTGCCTTGACCTGAAAACCATGCACCTTGCCACCGCTTTCAACACCAATACACTCCTTCCAAATTCCGTCATCCATTCCCTTTATGAAGACAAAGAAGGCACTATATGGATAGGCACATCGGAGGGGTTGAAAGCCATGCATCCCCAAGAATATAAAATACGTGAATACACACAAAAAGACGGACTGCCTGGTGACATCATATGCGCCATCACCCAAGATATCAATGGCGCTTTATGGTTCAGTACCAACCACGGGATAGCACGCTACAACCCACAAAAAGGCAACTTTACCCCTTATTATGCCAATGATGGCCTGCAAGGTAATGAGTTCAGCAAAAGAGCCGTCTGTACCGACAATAACGGACATATTCTGTTCGGTGGAATTAACGGGGTTACCTATTTTAATCCTGCAGAAATAAAAGATATAGCTACCACTCCTTCCGTGCATCTCACCGGTTTCTATATACACAATCAAAGCGTCAACAGTAATACGTTGTCCGAAGGAAGAAGAATCATAGAAACCTCCGTTATGAATGCTCAACAGTTCAATCTGTCGCACAAACATAATTCTTTCAGCATGGAGTTTTCTGTCATGGAATTCTTCAATCCTGAACGCATTACTTATATGTACTCAGTCAACAACGGACAATGGATGACTATGCAATCAGGTATTAACCGGATATCTTTTAATGACATGACACCCGGCACTTACAAGTTCAGTATCAAGGCCAAAGATTATACTTTCTATTCCGAACCTAAAAATTTCATTGTCAATATCTCTCCCGCATGGTATGCATCAAATTGGGCCAAAGGAGTGTACCTGCTGATAGCACTGACCATAATTTACATCATTGGCGCACAGATACGCCATCGCTATCAAGTTCACCGAAAATTATTAGAACACATACATGCTGAAGAAATCAACGAGGCCAAGTTACAATTCTTCATCAACATCTCTCACGAAATCCGTACCCCGGTCACCCTTATCCTCAGCCCCCTGCAAAAACTAATGAGCAAGGACAGAAACGAAGAACGCCAAAAAAACTACCAAACCATCTCGCGTAACGCTGGACGTCTCCTCCAATTGGTGAATCAGCTACTGGACATCCGCAAGCTTGACAAAGGCCAGATGCAACTGAAATTTAGAGAAGTAGAAATAGTAGAGTTTATACGTAATCTATCCAGTAGCTTCGAATATCAGGCAAATGCCAAAAAGATTAGCTTGAACTTCCATCCCGATACAAAAGAACTACGTGCCTGGATAGATCCTGAAAATCTTGATAAGGCCATATTCAATGTACTCTCAAATGCATTTAAGTTCACCGAATCAGGAGGAGAAATCAATATCTACCTGCACACACATGAAGCGTATGAAACAAAACCAGCTTATTTTAAGATTGTAATAGAAGATAACGGTACGGGTATTGACGAAAAAGAAATAGAACGTATTTTCGACCGTTTTTATCAAGTTGCCAACAGATTAAATAATTCAGGTACCGGAATCGGTCTACATTTGACCAAATCGCTAGTTGAATTACATAAAGGAACAATCCATGCCGAAAATAATAAAGAAAAAGCCGGTTGCCGATTCATCATTCGCCTGCCATTAGGAAAAGAACACTTGAAACCGGAGGAAATAGAAGAAACTAACACTGAAGGACAGATCGCATCTGACAATAATCCGGTGTTACCCATATTCTTACCTGAAAATGAGGAAAAAGAAAGAATACGCACCAAAACCAAATATCGCATACTGATAGCAGATGATAATGAAGAGATACGCAGATACATACGTCAGGAACTAACCCCCGACTACCACATAACTGAATGTAACAATGGACAAGAAGCTTTTGAGCAAATCATAAAGGATGCACCCGACGCCCTTATCAGTGATGTCATGATGCCGGAAATGGATGGAATGACCCTCTGCCGGAAAATAAGACAAAACATTCTTGTCAGCCACATTCCGGTCATCCTGCTGACTGCCAAAATTAATGAAGAAAGTAATCTGGAGGCTTTAGAAGGAGGAGTGGATGCCTATATCACAAAACCGTTCAATATAGACGTTCTGAAAAAAACAATCCGAAATGTCATCTACAGGCATGAACTGATAAAAAATACCTTTAATGGAAGCATGGAACAAACTGACAAGATACAACCGATTGAGGTTCAATCACCGGATGAAAAGCTGATAGCGCGCATAATGACCATCATTAATAAGGAAATGGCAAACCCAAATCTCAGCGTGGAAATGATTGCAGCAGAAGCAGGAATCAGCCGTGTACACTTATATCGCAAAATAAAAGAATTTACCAACCAATCACCACGCAACTTTATACGCAATGTCCGGTTGAAACAAGCTGCCCTCCTACTTGCACAGAAACACCATAACATCACGGAAGTGGCAGAGGCGGTAGGTTTTGCCAACACCACCCATTTTTCGACAGCGTTCAAGGAATTATTCGGTATCTCGCCCACTACCTATATGGAACAGAGTGCCAACAACGCAAAGTCCAATATCGTGGATACCATGGAGAAAAATAAAGTGGAATGAAATAAAGCAAGCTGTCGGTTTATCAGTATAAGCACAATAGTTTAACAGCAATAGCCTGAAAGTTTACCGGTAATAATAGGTCGCTCAGTTCTATATTCTCTTTTTGAATTTTAGAAAATCCACAATTACCTTTTGATCAAAAAGTAAGAATATCAAACTAAGCGACCTAATTGTTAACCCCTTATAGGTCAATCTTGCATACGTACATTAATAAATTGTCGCAAAAGTCTATACATTCCGGTTCAATCTCTGTATCCCGGATTCTGATAGGCCATCTTTTCTTCTTTGGTCATTTCCATACCGTCCAATTGTCCTTGCGGAATGGGACGAAGATAATGGAACGCTTCGATAGTACGACGGTAAGTTTTCGGGGTATGATCTCCCTTATCGTTTCCACAAATCACATACTCATCGGCATATTCATTCCACTTTTGTGTACGAACAAGGTCGAACCAGCGATAACCCTCACCAAAGAACTCGCGTGAACGTTCATCAAGAATATAGTCGATATCAATGGTAACCGGAGTGGCGGCAACCATTTCCGCACTATGGTCTTCCAATACTTCTGCATTAAGAGCATTACTGAATGTCCATTTACCGGCACGTGCACGAAGAACATTCACCAGTTCGCGCGCATTCTTTCCGCTCTTAGTAGTTGCACCCTCTACTGCAGCCTCAGCAGCCACCAAATAAAGTTCAGAAAACTTAGCTATATTGTAAGGACGAGTACTACCTGCATTCGGCTGGCCTGTACCTGTACCGTTATCCGTACGATACGGACCTAATTTCCACAGTCCAGGAAATATACGACGGCTGATTCCACTGGGATTCATTACCCAATCGGCGCGTCCGGGCAGAATACCTGCGCCTAAATTACCCAAATTGGAACCATAGGCAACGTTAGGATCCTCTTCAAGCAAGAAAGAGAAAATTGGTTCCCCTTCTTTTACCATCATTCCGTTGGCGTTTTCCACTGCATCCCAATTGGCACCATTGGTTGACCAATTTCCACGATATACTGTCGTGAAAGTTCCATCATAACGAGAGTCATTCACTTTATCAGCGAAAGTGTGAGTAAACACCCCATGAGGAGGAGCCATACGAGTCCAAGGGCGACCATAAGCCTGCTCTGCCACACGAATGACAGGAGCCACAGTGACACCGTTCACTTTAGATTGCGCATCCGTATAATTCCAGTTCATCATCCATCCGGCAAAGTTATCGGGAGCGCCACCACCACCGTATGACAAGCTACCACCATTATAATATTCATCTTCTTGAGTATGGTCAGCATAAAGCAAGATTTCCTTATTGCGATCATTAACTCCTGCATTCACTTTCCAGAAACTTTCTTCCAAACCGAACGGACCAGGATTCTCTATGGCTTCTACAGCGATATTATAAGCTTGCTGGAAATACCAAGCCGCATCATGTCCATCAGGATCGGTCCTCTGACATTCCGGATAAGTAGGAATATTGTTCGGATTCTTCAACCACCATGCATAAGTCAGATAAGCTTTTGACAAATAAAGACGAGCCACTGTTTTAGTCAAACCACCCGTCATACGAGGATTGTCCGGCAAATTCTGAACAGCTGTAACCAAATCAGGGAAAACGACTTTAGTATAAACTTCCGGTACCGTATTACGCACGGACGTGCGTGACGGAGTAATGTTGAAAGCCAACTCACCAGAGCCCAAGTCCAAGGGCACACCACCGAAAGTCTGAGCCAGCAGGAAATAGTACATGGCACGGAAGAAACGCGCTTCGGATATCAAAGATTCTGATATACCCACTTCTCCGCCATTAGCAATCACACCGTTGCAAGTATTGATATTGGTAAATGCCATACCCCATAATGCATCCGCACGGCAAGTAGAAGAGGTCAGGTTTCCTACTCCCGAAAGATCGGCATCCTTAAAGTTGCCGTCGGCGCTTTGCCCGTAAGTAGCCTCGTCCGTACCCGTAAGACAGGAATTGTAGTAATAAGCCTGTCCGTAGATGTCGCGCAAATAAGAATACATGGAAGTAATACCGCCTTCCACCCCTTTTTCCGTTTTAAAGAAAGTTGGATCATAGCTGCTACGGGGTTGTTCGTCTAGGATATCGGAACAAGAAGTTGCCAAAAGCAGACCCAAAGCAGCGGTTCCGAGAACTCTTATAGGAGAATATATCGATTTCATCTTCATAATACTTTAGAATGTCAAGTTAATACCAAATAAATAGTTACGCGTAGAGGGTGAGTTCGTACCTACTGTCAGGAAACGTCTCTGAAAACCTACCACTGCTACATTCTCATCACCATAGGAGTTTGTCTCCGGATCAAGCCCGGTTTCCTTATGGAACGGAGAACAGATTACAAACGGGTTCTGGATCGTTACGTATGCACGCAATCCTTGTACTCCCAGTTGTTTCAGCCAACGTTGGTTGTCCATGTTGTAGCCCAATGTAATGGTGCGTACTTTCCAATATGAGGCGTCAAAATATCCCAACGTAGAACCATACTTCGGATTATCACCACTTTGAATGCCACCCGGTTTCGGATATTTAGCATTGGTATTCTCTTCTGTCCAGTAGTCTACATCTACCTGTCCACGACGGCCGCTCAACATATTCAGATAACCGCTGGAATGGTGAAGCGTACTCAACAACTTACCGCCACACTTGAACGCAGTAATCACATTCAAGTCAAAATTCTTATAAGCCACACGCGTACTAAAACCTCCCTGGAATTTAGACTCTAAACTCATGATCTGACGGTCTTCCGGTCCGATAGCACGTACAGGAGTACCGTCCGCATTGTAATCGTCGGTATATTTCACCTTGATCATACCTACATTACCACCCGGTTCAAGAATATCGAGATAAGGATCCCCTTCTTGCCACAAGCCGACATATTCATAATCAAAA
Organism: Bacteroides sp. MSB163; assembly: GCF_036416795.1. NCBI lineage: Bacteria > Pseudomonadati > Bacteroidota > Bacteroidia > Bacteroidales > Bacteroidaceae > Bacteroides > Bacteroides maternus. The sequence continues at coordinate 1,047,789 of NZ_CP143867.1, forward strand.
ATAGCGTCAATAGGATAGCCTACAAACCAGCCATTGCCTTCATCACGGTCTTTCTTTGATGCCAACTCAACCAGTTTATTGCGGTTGGCAGAAAGATTCAGACTGGCATCCCATGTCCATCCGTTATGATTGTCAAGAATCGTACCGTTTAATGTCAACTCAAAGCCCTTATTCTCGGTTTTACCCACATTGGCCATGTAGCTACCTACACCTGATGTAGAAGGTAAGTTCACGTTCTGCAACAAATCATGTGTCTTCTGGATGTAGTATTCGAAAGTACCGGACAAGCGACCATTGAACAAAGTGAAATCCAAACCTACGTTCCATGTGGAAGAATATTCCCAGCCCAACATCGCATTGGGCATTTCTGATACGTAATATCCCGTAGCAAAATTAGTAGGTCCGAAGTTATAAGGACGTGTATTCAGTCTACCCAATGTCTTATAAGGATCTACAGCCTGATTGGAAGTCTCACCATAACCTACACGCAATTTCAATATATCCAGCCACTCTATACCATCCATAAAGGCTTCGTTACGAATATTCCAACCGGCAGATACAGCCGGATAAGTATGCCATTGATGACCTTTTGCCAAACGTGAAGAAGCATCCGAACGAACCGTTGCCATCAACATATAACGATTATCATAAGTGTACATCGCACGCCCCATCCATGACATCAAACCTGTCTTTTGATAATTCCAGTTACTCGGATTTACAGTAATAGTACCTTCAGCACGACCAATATTGTAGTACTGGAAATACTCTGCCGGAATATCCCGACCTGCCACATGAGAACGCGTATAAACAGTTTGTTCGGCTGAATACATTCCAATGACGTTGAATTGGTGTTTTCCGATAGTGCGGTCGTAAGTCAGCAAGTTTTCAACCGCCCAGTTCGTTGTTTCCGAATGTGCCAATGCTGCAGTAGAGGGGGCATCGGGCGCCGTATTGTTAATGCCGTAACCGGTAAACTCACCCTGCTTGGTGGAACGATAGTTTAAACCAAGGTTCATACGATACTTCAATCCTTTTATCCAAGGACATTGAACTTCCGCAAAAAGGTTGTTATAAGTACCGAATCCTTTACTTTCGTTCAACCATTTCTCTTCCAAATTCTCTACAACATCGCGAGTCATCACGAATGCCTCATCCTGACTGTTATATTTTACAGTACGCTTCAAAGTACCGTCTTCGTTATACGGATTGGCTATAGGAGAAACAGACAATACGCCATACAGACCGATGTTGTTGCCTTTAGTCACATTGTAATTGCTGTTTGTGGTAAGGCCAAAACGGAAGTATTTACCTACACCTTGATCGAACGAACCACGCAATGAATAACGGGTATAATTCTGTGTAGGAATCACACCTTGATCTTTGTAGTATGCACCACCAAAACTGTAGTTTCCACCTTGCGTACCACCTGAAATATTAACATCATGGCTGGTAACAAAACCATTACGGTACATCAGATCCTGCCAATCGGTATTGACATCATCCGATTCATCCATAGAATTCTCAAATTTACCTGCATATTTACGCATTTCAGCAAACTTTTCACCGTTCATCATAGGATATTTGGAGAATACCTTTTTCAAACCTACATAACCATTATATGATACTTTGGCAGGAGCACCGGTCACACCTTTATGAGTTGTAATAAGGATAACACCATTGGCACCGCGCGAACCATAAATAGCCGTTGAAGAAGCATCTTTTAAAATATCCATACTCTTGATGTCGCTGGGATTGATATCGGTAAGGCTACCCATAAACGGTATTCCATCCAACACAATCAACGGGTCGTTAGTAGCACTCAAAGAACGTGTACCACGAATACGTATCTGCATAGTGGCACCCGGACGAGAAGATGTCTGTGACATATCCACGCCGGCAATACGGTTTTGCAGAGCATAAGATACATCAGCGGCAGGTACTTCACGCAATTTGTCGCCGCCTACAGATGCAATAGATCCCGTTACATCCGACTTGCGTGCCGTACCATAACCAATTACAACAACTTCTTCCAATGCTTTGGAGTCTTCTTTCAGTATAACCTTAAGTTCGGTTTCATTTTCTACCGGAATTTCCTGCGTCACATATCCTATATAAGAAATTACGAGCGTAGCTCCTTTCTGCACTGAAAGCGAGAATTTACCATCCAAATCAGTAATCACGCCGTTTGTAGTACCTTTTTCAGTCACATTAGCTCCGATAATCGATTCACTCGCATTATCATTTACTACACCTTGCACCCGGATACTTTGTGCAAAACCCCACGAGGGTATTACACTAAGTAAGAACAATAGTACCAAAGGTTTAAAATAAGAATTAGTGTTTTTCATAAAAACATTTTTTTGATTTAAATTACCATTAATTAAAAATACAAGTTCACGCATTAAGATTCGTCTTTTATGTCTTCATACACATTAATTTATAGGTTAAACATATTTTACTATTCACGACATAGTTTTTTGCATTAAAAAACTTCTCGAAGACAAAACTATATAATAAAAAACAAATGCAAGAAAACAAATAATACACATATTTTCCTCCACGTAACATAGTACCAGTAATATGTTACATAATCGTTAATATAGGTTACTCGCAACATAGAAAGTCAGTATTAGCCAGTCATTTAATAGCTATTTACCCAATTTATCCATCAAAATCCGCCATAATCTTCCGTTTGCTCAATGACGGCTCAATAATTACACTAAATTTGCAGTCGAAAACCGTACCCGATTGAGCACCCATGTTGTAGTATAAGTAAAATCAATAAAAACAAAGGAATAATGAAACGCACAGATTTTACTTTTAGAAAGGCATGGATGATATACACTGTATATTTTCTTCTACTCTTTACCCCAACCGCAAATGCACAGCAAACAGCCAGCCTGGTCAGCCTGGAACTAAAAAACGAAAAGCTGTCTGTCGCACTGAAACAGATAGAGAAGATGGGCGGCAAGAATATCCTTTTTGCCTATGAAGAGACGGAGAATTATCACGTAACAGCAAGTATCCGTAAACAGACGCAAGGCGAAGCCATCCGCACAGTACTGAAAGGAAAACCTTTCAACTGTATCGAACGTACCGATTACTTCGTGATTCAACGGAAGGGAAAAGATGGCAAGACTACCCAGGTACGCGGAACCATATACGGAGACCGGAATGAACCGTTAGCGTATGCCAACGTCATCCTGCTGGCAGCAGCTGATTCCGCCTTTATCACAGGATGCGTCACAGCGGAAGACGGTAGCTTTATCCTACCCGGCAACAATGAAAAAAATCATTTGCTGAAAGTAACCTACATAGGCTATCAATCCTTGACGCTTCCTTGCCAGCCGGAAAATGACATCCGCCTGCAACCAGACGCACAAATGCTGAAAGAAGTGACCGTCACTGCCTCCCGCCCGCTGGTGGAACGCAAGAATGGCGCTTTTGTTGCCAACGTAGCTGGGACACCGCTTTCTATGCTGGGCTCCGCAAGCGATATGATCGGTCACCTCCCTTTTGTCACCGGCTCGGACGGTAACTATACCGTTATCGGACGAGGCAAATCGGATATCTACATCAATGGCCGGAAAGTGCGCGACACCTCCGAACTAAACCAACTTCAGGCTAACGAAATACTCTCCGCTGAAATTGTAACCACGCCCGGAGCACGTTATTCCTCCAGCGTGTCATCCGTTATCCGGCTACGTACCATCCGCAAGCGCGGGCAAGGTTTAAGTGCCAATGCCTACGCAGACTATACTCAGGGACACTCGGCAAAAGGCAAACAAGGTGCCTCACTAAATTATCGTACCGGCGGACTGGACATCTTTGTCAAAGGGCACTTCAATGAGTCGGACACATACTCCACCAGTCATACCCAACTGCAACTGAACACTTCCTCCGAATGGAAAAGCATCTCTGACAACGTCAATCGTGCACATGACGCGAACTTCAATGGCGAAGTAGGTTTCAACTACGAACCGGATGACCATCAGTCTTTCGGTATACGCTATGTACCCAAAACCGGACTGGGCGATCAGGAGCTTTATTCGCAAGGTGAAACCGTGATGCTGCGGGACGGAGAAGAGGTAGATCGTCTCACATCCGACGCACACGGTCGCAAGCACACCAACTGGAATCATACCGTGAATGGCTATTATAACGGTACTTTCGGAAAATGGAACATCGACTTCAATGCCGACTACCTCTACGGTCGCTCCGGAGGTGGGCAGAAGGTAGACAACAATGGTGAAACAGACGCTTCATCCGACAGTGAAGTAAAAAACCGCTTGTATGCCGCTAAACTGGTGATTACAGCACCGCTCGGGCAAGGCAAACTCTCTTTCGGTACTGAAGAAACTTTCACCGAGCGCCACGACATCTTCAAGCAAAGCGGTTTCTCCAATGATGCCGATAACCGCATCAAACAGTCCATCGCCTCTGCCTTTGTCGATTATTCCATAGAATTGGGACAGTTCGACATCATGGCAGGGTTACGCTATGAATATCAAAAGACGGATTATTACGAATCAGATATCTATAAAGAAGAGAAAAGTCCTGCTTATCATGACCTGATTCCCGTAGCGGGCATTTTCTACAAAAAGGACGCTTGGAATATCGGCCTGTCTTATCGCATGAAAAAGCATAATCCCAGCTACAGTATGCTGTCCAGTACCATCAGTTACCAAAGCAAGTACCAATACCACAACGGAAATCCTGAACTGGAACCACAAAAGCATAACCTCTTCTCATTGGAAGGAGGCTGGAAATGGATCAATGCCAGTTTGTACTTCAACCACGTACGAAACATGTACACCACTTATGCTAAACCATACGACGATACAATGCATCCCGGCGTAGTATTGTGGACGATGGCAAGCATTCCCAACTCCTATGCATACGGAGGCGCCTTGGTACTCTCCCCAAAGTTCGGCTGGTGGCAACCGCAATTTACGGCCAGCGTGTCCTGGTTTCAGTCCAACGCCCGTTCACTGAATATTCAGCCCCTTTGGAATGAGGTGCAACCGGATTTCATTCTGAATAACAGTTTTACATTGCCTCGTGGCTGGTTTTTCAATATAAAAGGAAGACTGGCATTTGGTGCAAAGCAAAGCTATGCCATCAAAAAAACAGAAGGGACTGTAGATGCGCAACTTACCAAATCTTTCCTGAAAGACCGTGCGTTGCGCATCTCGCTGGTAGCGAATGATATATTTCGTACAGGTACCTATCACTTTCGTGTATATGGCGACCGCACCTACAACGAGTTTGAAAATTATGCCGACAAACAACGTTTCGGCATACGCCTCAACTATCAGTTCAATGCCACCAAGAATAAATATAAAGGTAAAGGTGCCGGAGAAAGTGAAAAAGGACGTCTTTAAATTCCGTTTACCTCAAAGGATGATTCTGTTTACCTCAAATGATAACTCCGTTTACACGCCGAGGTAAAGACCGTTACATACCGAGGTAAAGACCGTTACAATAAGGGGTAAAGGTCGTTACATACGGCGGTAAAGGCTTTTACCGTGCGATGTAAATGACCTGTAAATGCAAACCACTGATTGCGAGAACACTAACCATTCCAGTATCTCTCTTTCCCAATATGTACAATGCCCTTTCCACAACGGTGCAGCGACAGTTTAAGGAGATTGATAAAGGAAATAAAGGATAATCCTTACCTTTGCAGACCAAAAAAGAATCAGAGAATGTCCTTGTTTCATAAAAAAGACACAAAAAGAGAAGTTTTCGGACAGATGTTCACGGAGCTATATCCCCGTCTGGTGCGCTACGCCACCCAACTATTGGGCGACGGAGAAGAAGCCCGTGATATTGTGGGTAGTGTGATGGAGCAGGCGTGGAAACAATTCGAAAAGCTGAAACCGGAAAACCGGGGAGCCTGGCTTTACACTGCCGCACGTAATGCCTGCCTTAACCGTCTGAAGCATCTGCAAGTAGAAGCCACCAATCTGGAAGCATTACACGAAGCCACCCGCATGGATGTAGCAACCGACTACCGGGAACATGAGCGACTACTGCAACAGGCGGAAAGCATTGCCCGTAACCTACCGGAACCGACCTGCACGGTATTGCGGCTCTGCTATTATGAACATAAAACCTATCGGGAAGTAGCCGAACAACTTGGCATCAGTCCCGACACCGTAAAGAAACATATATCCAAAGCTTTGCGTACCTTGCGCGAAGCAATGACTCAGAAAGGAGGAAACCGATGATGGAAGAGAAAAAAGAAAATGATTTCAAGATGGATACTGAAGACCTCAGATTACTGAATGCCTTCGGGGAAGCACTCGGAGACTTACCTTCGGAAGAAGAAACCCGCGCGGCATGGAATGCTTTTGCCTCCCGGCAAGACGCCCAAAAACGCAGACGCATCATACAGATGTGGACTTCCGGCATTGCAGCTGCCATCGTAGTGCTGGCAGCGCTTATCGTGCCCCGCATTATCAGCGAAGACACAATACAAGATATTGAAATCTTTGCGGCCCTGGATGTTCCCGAAGCAATCATCACCTCGGAAAGCAATGGCAGGATTACTCTTTCAACTCCCCCAGCCACTACCACGCAAATCATTCTGGACGATGGCACACAGGTTACACTCAGCGCCAATTCCCGCCTGGAATATCCTAAACAATTCCCCACAGAGGGGACCCGTGAAGTCCATCTGACAGGAGAAGCACGTTTCGAAGTGGCAAAAGATAGTACACGTCCTTTCATTGTTTCTTCCGGTAAGATGCAGACACAGGTATTGGGCACGGTATTCGATGTAAATGCCTATCCGGGAAAAGTAGCGGCAGTTACTTTATTTCAGGGGCGCGTCCGCGTCAGCGACAAAAAACAAACACGGCAGAAAGACATATTGCCCGGACAGCAAGCTATATTGTCTGAAGATAATGGTTTCACCATAGCCGAAGCACAACTCACCGCAACGGAAGGATGGACCAAAGGAGAGTTCAGCTTCGATGATGCCGAACTGGCGGAGATTATGAAGTCTGTCGGCACATGGTATAATGCCAGTATCATCTTTCATTCGCCCGACTTGCTGAAACAACGCATTCATTTCCGCTTCCCGCGAACAACTTCCTTGGAAGAAGTAGTGCAAGCACTTAATGATCTGGGAATAGCCAAACTGGAACAAAAAAAGGGAAAAGTAATCATCAGCGATTATTCTCCCAAACATTGATATACAGGGGGAAGAGCCGGAAAGTTCTTCCTCCTGTATTTACTATTCTACTGTCACAGCCGTACCGCAAGCGGTTACCATCAGCATACTACCGCTTCCACCTACAGTTTCATAGTCCAAATCCACGCCTATCACGGCATTTGCTCCGAGAGCTCTGGCGTGTTCCTGCATTTCACGCAGGGCGATATCTTTCGCTTCGCGCAGCACTTCCTCATAAGAGCCGCTACGTCCGCCCACTACATCGCGGATGCTGGCAAAAAAGTCACGGAATACATTGGCACCGATAATCGTCTCGCCTGAAACGATACCGTAATAGCGGGTGATACGTCCACCCTCGATAGTTGGGGTTGTTGTTACTAACATAATCTTTCTCTATTTATTTAAGTTATTTGTACCCTATTAGACGCACGAATAGAACGAAAAGTTGCAGTAGCGAGAGCTTTTATACCTCTTCATTATAATAAAAAAACAAAAAAGAGAGCACCTATATATGAGCAAAGTCAGCATTTATCTATCTTTGTGCCGAAGAAATGGAAACAAAGCATTTTATATTTAAAATAATGATGTATCTGGTCGTAGTGCTTTTTGCTCTGCAACCAGAAGATTATAATTCCTTTTCCGAGAACGAACCTCCCTTTCTTTGCATCGAACAAAATGAGCATCATTCGCCTGAAGAGTTTAACGATGAAGCTGTTATCTCACGTACACTTTCTTTAAACCGTGCGCGTAAGCTCTGTGCAGAGACTACGACTACTTATATTTTCTCTACTGAGAATACTAATTTATATCAATATAGTGACGGTAGCCAACCGTGCAACCTCAGGAGCGTATATTCACCCGAACGCTCCCTACTTTGTATATACCGGCTTTAGCACAAGTCCTTCTATTACCGTATTTTTATATTCTATCCGGGACGAATCATACATTCGTTCCGCTATGTCTAATTAATAAACTTATATATGGGACTTGTTATATTATATTTAACCATTGCATTATCATTATCATTTTTATGCTCCATCCTTGAAGCAGTTTTATTATCTACCCCAATGTCGTACATCTCCACCAAAGAGAAAACACACGGGAAAAGCGCTATTTTATTAAAGAAGTTCAAACAAGACATCGACCGGCCTATTGCCGCCATATTATCTCTGAATACCATTGCCCACACCGTGGGTGCGGCCGGTGTCGGTGCCGAAGCAGTAAAGATATTCGGAGAAGCTTACTTCGGTGTAATCTCCGCCATACTGACTATCTTAATTCTCGTTCTCTCAGAGATCATTCCTAAAACGATAGGCGCCTGCTACTGGCGCACACTGGCACTTCCATCAGCCCGTATCATTAATTTCCTTATTATTATCTGTTATCCCCTGGTGTGGTTGTCCGAGCTGATTACCCGTCTGTTTTCTTCTGGCAAACAAGAATTATCCGTAAGCCGCGAAGAGGTTTCGGCTATGATTTCCATCGGGGTAGAAGAAGGTGTTTTCCAGATGAAAGAAAACAAGATGATACAAAACCTCATTAAACTGGATAAAGTAAAATCACAATCCATTATGACTCCCCGTACTGTAGTGGCAACAGCTCCCGAAAGTATGTCTCTGAAAGAGTTCTATCAGGATGGAAAGTATAAGTTTTACTCTCGTATTCCAATTTATAATGATAGCGAAGATTATATCACAGGATATGTGTTGCGGCAGACTGTACTCGAAAAGTTAGCAGAAGACAGATTCGATATGTGTCTGAAGGATGTGGCCCGCCCTATCCTTTCCTTCCCGGAAAATAGTCCTGTTTCCACGGTTTGGGAACAGATGCTTGAAAAGAAAGAGCATATTTCAATCTTGATTGATGAATATGGCTGCTTCTGGGGAATTGTCACAATGGAGGATATTATCGAAACAGCCTTAGGTTTTGAGATTGTGGATGAAAAAGACTCCGTAACGGATATGCAGAAACTGGCACGGGATAAGTGGCAGAAGAAGCTGGCAGAGGCGAAAATTAATGATTAGCGATTAGGGGGTAGTGATTAGTGATAACCATCCGCATAGCGCCAATCACTAATCACTACCCCCTAATCGCTAATCAAAACATCTTACCGACACGTTCGATACCTGTCACCAAGACATCGATTTCTTCTTTTGTATTATAGATTCCAAAGGAAGCACGCACTGTTCCTTCTATGCCGAGGCGTTGCATCAGCGGTTGGGCGCAATGGTGTCCTGTACGTACGGCAATACCGAGACGATCGAGCAATGTGCCCATATCGAAGTGATGAATATCACCCACAAGGAAAGAGATGACACTCCCTTTCGCAGCTGCTTCACCAAAGATGCGCATACCAGGGATTGTTTTCAATCGCTGTGTGGCATATTCCGTCAATTCATGCTCATAAGCGGCAATCTGATCCATGCCAATGGCAGAAACATAATCGAGAGCTTTCGCCAGTCCCGTAGTACCGATATAGTCAGGAGTACCGGCTTCGAACTTAAATGGCAATTCATTGAAGGTAGTACGTTCAAAAGATACATGCTTTATCATCTCACCGCCGCCTTGATAAGGAGGTAACTTATCCAGCCATTCTTCCTTACCATAAAGCACGCCCACACCGGTAGGCCCATACACTTTATGACCGGAGAATACAAGGAAATCAGCATCCAGATCCTGCACGTCCACTGCAATGTGAGGAATGGATTGTGCCGCATCTACCAGAAAAGGTACATCATGCTTATGGGCAATCTTAATCATTTCCTTGATAGGATTGAACGTACCCAGAACATTGGACACATGTACTACGCTCACAATCTTCGTCCGGTCAGTGAAAAGCTTCTCGTATTCATCCATCAGGAGTTCGCCGCGGTCGTTCATCGGAATAACCTTCAGATTGATGCATTTCCGTTCGGCCAGCAGTTGCCAGGGGACGATGTTACTATGATGTTCCATTACGGAAACAATCACTTCATCACCCGGATGCAGGAATGCTTCACCGAAGCTGGAGGCTAACAGATTGATGCTTTCCGTGGTTCCCCGTGTAAATACGATTTCATTTATAGAACCGGCATTGATAAACTTTCGCACTGTCTCTCGACTTGCCTCGTGCAGTTCCGTTGCCTGTTGCGACAGAAAGTGTACGCCACGATGCACATTGGCATTGACAGAATAATATTCATCCGTTATGGCATCCACTACACAGCGGGGCTTCTGTGTCGTCGCCCCATTATCCAAATAGACCAATGGTTTGCCGTACACTTCACGGGATAGTATCGGAAAATCGGCTCTTATCTTTTGAATATCCATATTAGCTTAGAATTATGAATGATGAATGAAGAATTGGCTGCGCCATGTCATGCCGCATGGTAATTCTTCATTCTTAATTCTTCATTTATTTGCATATCGCACAGCCCTGGCACTTATTCAGTTCACCACGGAAACGTTTCTCTACCAAGAGATGTAAGCGATCTTTCAATACATCCAGACGGATGGTATCGATTACTTCGTTTACGAAGGCGAACATCAGCAATAAGCGGGCTTCACGTGCCGGAATACCGCGCTGGCGCATATAGAAGAGTGCATTTTCGTCCAACTGACCAACGGTAGCGCCATGACTACACTTTACATCATCGGCATAAATTTCCAGTTGCGGCTGCGTATACATACGTGCTTCACGGGTAGCACAAAGATTCCGGTTCGTTTGTTGCGAATTGGTATGTTGCGCATCCGGGCGCACCAATACCAAACCGGCAAATGCACCGACTGACTGGTCATCGAGCACATACTTGAAGAGCTCATTGCTGGTACAGTTAGGTACGGCATGATCGATACTTGTATTGTTGTCTACATGCTGATTCTTATCTGCAATGACCATACCGCAAAGGTTGATTTCGGCGCCTTCACCTGCCAGCAATACTTCAGTGGTGTTGCGGGAAGTGCCGTTATGCAAGGTCATGCCATTCAGCAATACATTGCTGTTGGCTTCCTGCTTCACATACATATTACTGATACGTACGGTACTTGTATGCGTTTCTTCGAGTTCGTAAAGATCAAAGACAGCATTCTCACCTACGAATACTTCTATTACCTGGGTTGCCAGGAAATTCACGGCATCCATGGCATGGTCGCACACCAGCATGCGTGCCTGTGCGCCATCTTCCAATACAATCAATACCCGGCGGTTCACCAAGAAGTTCACGTCACCACGCAGGATGTTTACCAACTGAATGGGACGTTCCAAAGCGACGTTCTTAGGTATATACAACAGCACACCGTCTTGTGCAAAAGCTGTGTTGAATGCTGTCACTCCGTCTTTTGAAGTGTCTGCCAGCTTGCCATAGTACTTCTTTACCAGTTCCGGATGCTTCGCCGCCATCTCCTTCAAACTACCGAAGATGACTCCTTCGGGCAGATGTGAAGCAGGTAGCGCTTTATTGTAAAAAGCATCATTCACTACAAAGTAGAGGGACGTACTCATATTGGGTACATCGCATTTGAATACTTCATAGGGATTTACCGGAATATCCAGACGGTTCAGGTTCAACCCATAGTCCGGTTCAAAGAACTTGCTGACATCGGTATATTTATATTTCTCCTGCTTACGGGTAGGAAAGCCAAGCCGCTCGAAGTCGGCAAACGCAGTGGCACGAGAGGTATTCAGCACCTCGGCACTGTGCTGGCATATCATAGCTTCCGTCTGGGAGAAAAGATCTATGTATTGTTGTTCTGCATTCATAATTTATTCTCCCAACTCCTTCTTAATCCAATCATACCCCTTCTCTTCCAGTTCCAGCGCCAATTCCGGTCCCGCCGTCTTCACGATACGACCTTTGTAAAGCACATGTACGACGTCAGGTTTGATATAATCCAGTAAGCGTTGGTAGTGAGTGATGACAATGGTGCTGTTCTCCGGTGTTTTCAACTTGTTCACACCTTCGGCTACGATACGCAAAGCATCGATATCCAGCCCGGAATCCGTTTCATCCAGAATACTCAATTTCGGTTCCAGCATCGCCATCTGGAAGATTTCATTCCGCTTCTTCTCTCCACCGGAGAAACCTTCATTCACCGAACGGTTAGCCAGTTTATTGTCCAGTTCCACAATGGCACGCTTTTCACGCATCAACTTCAGGAACTCGCTTGCACTGAGAGCGGGCAAATGATTGTATTTACGTTGCTCATTCACCGCTGCACGCATAAAGTTAACCATACTCACACCCGGAATTTCTACCGGATACTGGAAGCTGAGGAAGATACCCTCGTGACTACGGTCTTCCGGTGAAAAGTCCAACAGGTTCTTACCGCAGAAAGTCACGCTTCCCTTCGTCACCTCAAAGGCAGGATTACCTACCAATACAGCCGAAAGAGTACTTTTTCCGGAACCGTTCGGTCCCATAATAGCATGCACCTCACCTGCTCTTACCGACAGGTTGATGCCTTTCAATATCTCTTTACCATTTACACTGGCATGCAGGTCTTTTATCTCTAACATAATCTATTAAATTAAGAATGAAGAATTAAGAATGAAGAATATCGCAACATTCTCCACTCCTAACTCTTCATCGTTTTATTTTAATTCTTCATTCTTCATTCTTAACTCTTCATTTATCCTACGCTGCCTTCCAGCGAAATTGCCAACAACTTCTGAGCCTCTACCGCAAACTCCATAGGCAGCTTATTAAGCACTTCCTTAGCATAACCGTTCACAATCAGCCCAACTGCGTCCTCCGTAGAAATACCACGCTGGTTGCAATAGAAGATCTGGTCTTCATTGATCTTACTGGTAGTCGCCTCATGCTCCACAACCGCCGTCTCATTATGGATATCCATATACGGGAAGGTATGCGCACCACACTTATCACCCAGCAACAGAGAATCGCACTGACTATAGTTACGCGCATTATCCGCCTTTTGAGCTACACGCACCAGACCACGGTAAGAGTTCTCACTATGTCCGGCAGAGATACCTTTGCTGACAATGGTACTGCTGGTATTCTTACCCAGATGAATCATCTTCGTACCCGTATCCGCCTGTTGGTAGTTGTTCGTCACCGCCACACTGTAGAATTCAGCCGAAGAGTTATCTCCAGTCAGAATGCAGGAAGGGTATTTCCACGTAATAGCCGATCCTGTCTCCACCTGTGTCCAAGAGAGCTTACTGTTCGCACCTTTGCAGTTACCACGTTTCGTAACAAAGTTATAAACACCGCCTTTACCTTCGGCATCACCCGGATACCAGTTCTGTACGGTGCTGTACTTCACTTCGGCACGCTCGTGCACCACAATCTCCACGATAGCGGCATGCAACTGATTCTCATCACGCATCGGAGCCGTACAACCTTCCAGATAGGAAACATACGAATCATCATCCGCTACAATCAGCGTCCGCTCAAACTGGCCTGTATTACGCGCATTGATACGGAAATACGTGGACAACTCCATCGGGCAGCGTACCCCTTTCGGGATATATACAAACGAACCGTCGGAGAATACCGCCGAGTTCAGTGCGGCAAAGAAGTTGTCACGATAGCCCACTACGGAACCAAGATACTTCTGCACCAAATCCGGATGCTCACGTACGGCTTCACTAATGGAACAGAAAATAATTCCTTTCTCCATCAACGTTTCCTTAAACGTAGTTTTCACAGATACGGAGTCCATCACGGCATCCACTGCCATGCCACTCAACGCCATCTGTTCTTCCAGGGGGATGCCCAGCTTATTGAAGGTTTTTATCAACTCTGGGTCTACTTCGTCCATACTCTTAGGCGCATCTTTCTTCTTCGCCAACGGATCGGCATAGTAGGAAATAGCCTGATAATCTATCTCAGGAATACGGAGATGCGCCCATGTAGGCATCTCCATCGTCAACCAGTGACGATATGCTTTCAGACGGAACTCCAACAGCCATTCCGGCTCGTTCTTCTTCGCAGAGATCAGCCGTACAACATCTTCATTCAGCCCACGCTCAATGACTTCCGTATGTACGTCGGTGGTGAAGCCGTACTTGTACTTCTCCTGCGTTAGTTCCTTTACATATTTATTGGGTTCTTCGGGTTGCATTATGTATTAAGTATATATTGTTCTGTAACTTCTTTTGCAGCCGGGAAAAACATTCCCGCAAACGACTCTATAGGATAATATAACACGGATTCCTCCTTCATTGTTCTATCAATCATCGTATTGTCCGAGTCGATAAACTCGACAACACAGATAAGCAGACTCACCAGCAGCAGAAACTTCAACGCGCCCAGTCCGGCACCCAGCCAGCGATTCAGCCAACCGAGCGAGACTGCTTCCATCGCCTTCGTCAGCAAAGCCGCTACCAGCAGGAACAACAACGGAACCACTATCCAGATTACAACAAACGCCAATATCTGTGCAAACGTCATAGAGTCCGTTATCTTAGAAAAGACTCTCTCCGCCACCGACACATACAGTGCTTTTGCAGCCAGCAATCCAACAATCAATCCGAGAATGGATGCCAGTTGCTTGATGAAGCCTTTTATAAAACCGATGACCGCTCCCGCACCAATCACCACCAACAGGATGATATCTATTATTGTCATAACTATATAAATTGACAATGGATAATTGACAATTGACAATTCCTTTTATTATCAACTACCAACTATCCATTGCTAAGTCCATTTTACAGATAATTGTCAATTGTCAATTATCAACTGTCAACTGTCAAAGAGTCTGTTTTACTTCTATTTCTTCGTAAGATTCGATCATATCGCCTACCTTGATATCATTGCAGTTCGTCAGGCTGATACCGCACTCGAAGTTGGTACCTACTTCCTTCACGTCGTCCTTGAAACGTTTCAAAGCATTGATAGAACCGGTAAAGATTACGATACCGTCGCGGATCAAACGGGCCTTGTCGCTGCGTTTCACCTTTCCGGTCTTCACTACCGCACCGGCTACAAGACCTACCTTGGTGATATTGAACACCTCGCGTACCTCGATGGTTGCAGTTACCTGCTCCTTCACCTGCGGTGCCAACATACCTTCCATAGCGGCCTTCACCTCTTCGATAGCGTCGTAAATCACTGAGTACTTGCGGATATCCACACCTTCGTTCTCTGCCATCTTTGCAGCGGCATTCGACGGACGCACCTGGAAGCCGATGATGATAGCATCCGAAGCGGCAGCCAGTGAAACATCGGATTCGGAAATAGCTCCAACGCCTTTATGGATTACATTTACCTGTACCTGCTCTGTAGACAGCTTGATCAGTGAATCGCTCAACGCCTCAACAGAACCGTCCACGTCACCCTTAACGATAACATTCAGTTCATGGAAGTCACCCAGTGCCAGACGACGGCCAACTTCATCCAAAGTAAGCATCTTCTGAGTACGCAGACCTTGTTCACGTTGCAACTGTTCACGTTTGTTAGCGATTTCACGTGCTTCCTGTTCCGTATCGATTACGTGGAACGTATCACCGGCAGCAGGTGCACCGTTCAATCCCAGAATCAATACCGGCTCAGACGGTCCGGCCTCTTTCAGACGCTGGTTGCGTTCGTTGAACATAGCTTTCACCTTACCATATGCTGTACCTGCCAGTACAATGTCTCCCACCTGAAGTGTACCGTTTGATACCAGCATGGTAGCTACGTAACCACGTCCTTTGTCCAATGAAGACTCGATGATGGAACCTGTCGCCTTACGGTTCGGGTTTGCTTTCAGATCAAGCATTTCTGCTTCCAGCAATACTTTCTCCAACAGTTCTTTCACACCCAAGCCTTTCTTGGCCGAGATATCTTGCGATTGATATTTGCCGCCCCATTCTTCAACGAGATAGTTCATACCTGCCAGTTCTTCCTTAATCTTGTCAGCATTGGCAGTCGGTTTATCAATCTTGTTAATTGCAAATACGATAGGTACACCGGCAGCCATAGCATGGTTGATAGCTTCCTTCGTTTGCGGCATCACGTTATCATCGGCAGCGACAATAATGATAACCACGTCCGTCACCTTCGCACCACGGGCACGCATAGCGGTAAACGCCTCATGACCCGGAGTATCGAGGAACGTAATCTTACGTCCGTCTTCCAGTTTCACGTTGTAAGCACCGATGTGCTGCGTGATACCACCGGCTTCACCGGCAATAACGTTCGCCTTACGGATATAGTCGAGCAATGATGTCTTACCGTGGTCTACGTGACCCATGACGGTAACAATCGGTGCGCGCGGTTCCAGATCCTCTTCAGAATCCTCCTCTTCTACAATGGCCTGCGCCACTTCCGCACTGACATATTCAGTCTTGTATCCGAACTCTTCCGCCACCAGATTGATGGTTTCAGCATCCAGACGCTGGTTAATAGACACCATGATACCGATACTCATACAAGTAGCGATGACCTGCGTCACGGAAATATCCATCATGCTTGCCAACTCGTTGGCAGTCACGAATTCCGTTATCTTCAGCACTCTGCTGTCCGCCATTTCGCGGTCTTCCTGCTCCTGCATACGGCTGTTCGCTATATCGCGCTTGTCCTTACGGTATTTGGAAGTCTTGCTCTTACCTTTGGAAGTGAGGCGTGCCAAGGTTTCTTTTACCTGCTTAGCTACATCTTCCTCGCTAACCTCCTGCTTGATGACCGGTTTCTTGAAACGATCCCTGTTATTGTTGTTACGATTGTTCTTGTTGCCACCTTGGTGATTATTACCACCACCGGCACCTTGCTGACCACCACCGGCATGAGATCCTTTACCTCCACCACGGTTGTCGCCTCCACGCTGGAAGTTGGATGCGTTGTTGATATCCACCTTCTCCTTATTATTAATGCGGAGACGTTTCTTCTTGTTGGCGTTGGCATCGGCATCTTTCTCCTTGCCATCCTTCGCTTTGATGTCTTCGCGACGGATTTCTTTGATGATCGCCTCTTTCATCAGCTTCTTCTGATCCTGACGAATCTTCTCCTTCTCTTCACGCTCCTTACGTTTCTCCTCTTTGGATTTCTTCTTAGGGCGTGTAGACTGGTTCAATGTCGCCAGATCAATCTGACCGATGATATTGATCTTAGAAACAAACTCCGGCTTGTGAATTGTGAAGATTTCCGCTTCACCACTCTTTGCAGGCGCTTCTTCTGCCACAGCCGGTTTCTCCTCTTCCCGGACAGGTGCCGCGGGAGCAGGTGTTTCTTTTTTCACTACTTCTTTCGCTACTGCCGGAGCGGGTTTGGGTGCAGGTTTTTCTGCAACGACTGCCGGCTTCGGTTCTTCTTTCACCACAGGAACCGGTTCGGGAGCCGGAGCTGGCTTCGGTTCGGGCTTTAATTCCGGTCTGGGTTCCGGTTTCGGTTCCGGTCTGAACTCAGGCTTCGGTTCCGGTTTGGGCTGCGGTTTAGGTTCTTCCTTTACCACAGGCGCAGATGTTTCCACTTTCTTTTCTTCCACTTTTTCTACTACCGGTTTCCGGTTCAGTTTATCCAAGTCTATTTTTCCGACAGGTTTAAACTTCGGACGTGCATCTTCGGGGACAACTGTCTTTATTTCTTCAACTTTCGGTTTCTCCGTAGTCTCAGCCTCGTAACCATCGATAGATACCGATGCTTTGTTACGGTCTTTATTCTGCCGTTCCTGAATGAAACGTTCCGATTCAAGTCTAAGATTCTTATCTGTACTGAACTCTTTCACGAGCAAGGCATATTGCTCCTCGTTAATTTTTGTGTTGGGGTTTGCCTCAACGGCAAATCCTTTCTTCTGCAAGAACTCAACGACCGTTGAAATTCCTACATTCAAATCTCTTGTTACTTTATTTAACCTTATCGTCATACTAAAAAATTAATGAATAATGTGGAGAAAGAAGTTAGTGCAAACAGAAACAGATGTCAACAGACACTTTATTCCGCCTCGGGCTCTGCCTCAGGGGCAACCTCGGGCTCTGTCTCAGGCATAACCTCAGGTGCCGGATCCAATTCGGGTTCGCCTTCTTCAAACTCCAAACTTAAAATGCGTAATACCTCATCCACCGTTTCTTCTTCCAAGTCAGTCTTTTCAATCAACAACTCGCGCGGAGCGTTCAACACGGCCTTCGCTGTATCGATACCAATCGACTTGATGGCATCAATCACCCAACCGTCGATTTCGTCTCTGAACTCATCCAGATAGATATCTTCATCCTCAACAGCCTGATCCAACTCACGGAATACGTCAATGGTGTACTCGGTCAACATACTGGCAAGTTTGATATTCAAACCGCCTTTACCAATAGCCAGCGAAACCTCTTCAGGCCTCAGAAATACTTCTGCCTTACGTTCCTCTTCATTCAGACGAATAGAAGATATCTTCGCGGGGCTGAGGGCACGCTGAATAAACAACTGGATATTGGACGTATAGTTGATTACGTCAATATTCTCGTTGCGCAACTCACGAACAATGCCATGAATACGGCTACCCTTCACACCTACGCAGGCACCTACCGGGTCGATACGGTCGTCGTACGACTCAACGGCAATCTTGGCACGCTCACCGGGGATACGGGCAATCTTCTTAATGGTAATCAGTCCGTCATTGATTTCGGGTACTTCCATCTCGAACAGACGCTGCAGAAATACAGGCGATGTACGGGAAAGGATAATCTTCGGATTATTATTCTTGTTGTCCACACGGGCCACCACGGCACGCGCCGTTTCTCCCTTGCGATAGAAATCGCTCGGAATCTGTTCCGTCTTGGGCAGCAGTAATTCGTTTCCTTCATCGTCGAGCAGCAGCATTTCCTTCTTCCATATCTGGTATACTTCTGCATTGATGATATTACCCACCTTATCAATATATTTATTATAGATACTGTCTTTTTCCAGTTCCAATATTTTAGAGGCCAACGTCTGACGCAGGTTCAGGATGGCACGTCGTCCGAAGTTCGCGAAGATTACTTCATCCGTCACTTCCTCGCCCACTTCATAAGAAGCATCTATTTTCTGTGCTTCCGATAATGCAATCTGCAAGTTCGGATTTTCCAGGTCTTCATCCGCCACTACTTCACGGTTGCGCCATATTTCGAAGTCGCCCTTGTCCGGGTTCACAATTACGTCGTAATTCTCATCGGTGCCGAACATCTTCGCGATCACACTACGGAACGACTCTTCGAGCACGCTCACCATGGTGGTTCTATCGATATTTTTCAGTTCCTTAAATTCCGAAAATGTATCTATCAGGCTGATAGTTTCTACTTTCTTGGCCATAGTCTTATTTAAAACTGATTAAGTATTTAGTATATTTTATTTCATCATACGCAAGCATTTCGTCTTCCTGCACCAGCTGGGGGCGCTTGGCTCCTTCGGGTTTCACTTTCTTCTCTACAGTTACAGTAAAATGCTGTTCATCGGCCGCCTTCAGCACGCCGCACAACTTGCGTCCATCTTTTCTCAGCACTTCCACTTCTTTTCCGATGTGGTTGGTGTACTGTTGCAACACTTTAAATGGCTGTCCGATACCGGCAGAACCTACCTCCAACTCATAATCCTCATCCTCACGGTTCAACTTGGATTCGATGTATCGGCTCAACTCCACACAATCTTCAATCCAAACCCCTTCTTTGTGGTCAATTTCCACCACAATCTTGTCGTCCGGGCTGATAGCTACTTCCACCAGAAAGTACTCTTTTCCGTCCAGCCACTCGTCAACAATCTGACAAACAGTTTTCTTTTCTACCATTGATTAACTATATAAGAACAAAAAAAGGAGCTTAATTGCCCCTCCACCTTTCATCCATTGCGGTTGCAAAGATATAAATAATCTATTCGACTACAAAATATTAGAGAAAAAAAGAATGATTTAACGCTCCTGAAAGAAGAAAGTAATGCAAATGACTTCTGTAAAACCGCTTCGATATGGCAAGGTGGATTCTGACATTTTGTATTTTATGCATAAGGAGAATGCCGTATATCCGTCCTTCCGCCGGTCTGGATGGAAATACGCAAGTAAAAAAGTGTATCCGGCAGACTGACAGATGGATACATAAATACGGACAATGCTGAAAAATAAAACGCATGCGGCTTGGAGCCCATAAACTGTTGGTTTGCATTGGATATATGGATCGTAGGCGTTCCATATATAGATGGCAAGTATTAGATATATAGATCGTAAGCGTTAGATATATAGATAGTAGACATTAGATATATAGTTTTGAGGCATAAGATGTATAGTTATCTTGTATAAAGTCCGTATAATGACTGTATATTATTCAATATTCCGTATTTATATTCCTTTATAAGACAGAACAAGATACTATTTCCACTCTTTTATAAAAACGGAGCGTAAGTAATACAGGCATTTTACTATCTTTTTGCATACAAAGAAAGCCAATAGTTCGAAATAAGGGAACTATTGGCTCTATCCATAGGAGGTAAAACGTACCTGAACTTTTATATATTTTTATTTATTCGGCGTATCCCATTTCCTGGTATCCGTACAAGTAATATTCAAAGTTTGATTACCCGTCTGTATGCGAAAGTCACCTTTTTCCAGAATCCATTTGCCATCATAACCCACGAAAGCAAGGTCTGAGCCTTTTACTTTCAGCGTAACGGTTTTCGTTTCTCCCGGTTGCAGTTCTACTTTCTCGAAAGCACGCAGGCGGCGGATATCAGGAGTCAGGGAAGCGATCAGATCGCTGCTGAACAGCAGAACGCTTTCCTTGCCAATACAGTTACCGGTGTTCTTCACATCAACGGTGAAAGTAAGTACATCGTCAGCCGTAAAGTTGGTTTTATCCGCTTTGAGGTTGCTGTAAGCATAGGTAGTGTAGCTCAATCCGTAACCAAATGCCCATTGCACGGACATCACGGCATCGTAATCATAAGCACCCGACATCTTTTCAAGGTCTTCGCACGGCTTGTAGTCGTAAGTGAACAGTGAATTGATTTCCTTCGGATAAGTATAAGGCATCTTACCGCTGAAGTTGGCGTCTCCTGCCACGAGGTTCGCCAAAGCATCGCCCCCATAGTTACCCGGAAGCATGGTGTTGACAACAGCCTTTGCCAACGGTTCTATTTCGTTGACGATGCGCGGACGGCCTTCGTTCAGAACCAAAATAACCGGTTTTCCGGTGGCAGCCAATGCTTTCACCAGATTGAGTTGGCTTTCGGAAAGGAAGAGATTGTTCAGGTTACCCGGAGTTTCGCAATAGGAGTTCTCACCCACACAAGCGATGATATAATCCGCATTGGCGGCGGCAGCTACGGCTTTATCTATCTCTGGAGCATTTTCTTCCCACCATGCGCCACCTTCCTTATAAGTGACACCCGGCTCATAGATGATATTGGAAGCACCGAACTTCTGAGTGAACGATTCAAGAATGGTGTTATAATCCGCTGCTAATTCATCCGCCCTGTGCCCTTGCCAAGTGTAAGACCAGCCACCGTTGAGCGTACGCATGGAGTTGGCATTAGGACCTGTAATCAGCAGTTTTTTATCTTTGGGCAACGGCAAGATGTGATCGGTATTCTTCAATAAGACTAGAGACTCTTCGGCAGCCTGCAAAGCGGCGGCGGCATGCTCTTTACCTCCGAACAGGGGGAAATCCGTATGATTATAAGCAGGCGTTTCGAACAAGCCCAAGCGATACTTCATGCGCAGCACGCGGCGTACAGCATCGTCAATACGGCTCATCGGCACTTCGCCTTCTTCCACCAACTCTTTCAGGTATGTACAGAAACTCCATTCATAAGGCACCATCGACATATCGATACCAGCATTGATAGCTATCTTGATAGCCTCTTTCTTGCTGCCTGCAATCTTATCGCGGGTATAGAGGTTATTGATATCCGCCCAGTCGGTCACAATCATGCCATCCCAGTTCAAGTCCTCTTTCAGCCACTCGGTCAGCAGTTCATAGTTGGCATGAAAAGGAAGCCCGTTGTTCATGGCAGAGTTCACCATCACAGACAAAGCACCTGCCTTGATACCTTTAAGGAACGGAGCGAAATGTTTCTCGCGCATATCCTGCACGGTGATGGACGAAGGGGTACGGTCTTTACCGGAAACAGGGACACCGTAACCCATATAATGCTTGATGCAGGCGGCTACTTGTTGTTTTCCTATATGGTTAGGATCACTGCCCTGGAAACCGACTACAGCTTCGCGTCCCATTTCGGCATTCACGTAGCAATCTTCACCGTAGTTCTCCCAATGACGGGGCCAGCGGGCATCACGTGCCAGGTCGAGCACCGGAGCATAGGTCCAGGGGATACTTCCGGCCTTGGTTTCATAAGCAGAGATGCGGGCGCCTTCACGCACCAGTTCGCGGTTGAAGGTAGCTGCCATATTGATACCCTGGGGGAAGAAGGTTCCACCCAATGTATAAGTTGTTCCGTGTATCTGGTCTACACCATAAATACAAGGAATACCCATCACTTTCATCGATTTGTCCTGTATCTTCCGGATGATTTCCTCCCACTTCTCTTTGGATTGGGCAACGCCCTGGGGCACATTCAGGATAGAGCCGACCTTGTACTTGCCGATAACGGTATCCAGCAAAGCATCATCTATCTGAAACTCTTGGGTCGAATTATCACGTTTGGTAATGACGTCAATGGTAAGCTCTGTCATCTGCCCAATCTTCTCTTCAAGGGTCATCTTCTTGAGCAAGGCTTCTACCTTCTTTTCTATTTTCCCATCTCTTGGGATGGCAGGAGCCACTGTAGTTTGCGCCGTAGCGGTTAACATCAGCCCGGAGAGGGCTGCGGATAAGATTAATTTTCTATTCATGGTATTGTTTTTGGGTTTCAGCAGGCAAAGATAAGAACATCCTGTTATCCTCAAGGGTATAACAGGATGCTTTTTAGGTATTGTTTTGTTATTTCCTGTATTTCTCTTACCTGAACAACATCGGAACGAACTCCGTCAGATAAATACGCCAGTTCCTCCAGATATGTCCTTCATCCGATTCGTAATAGGTATATTTATATCCCTTTTCATCCAGCAGTTTACGGTACTCCTCATTGGCTTTGTAGAGGAAATCCGTCTTACCGATGGCAATCCAGTAAAGGGCAGGGTTCTTGTCAAACTGCACTTTCAGTTTTCCTTCCATGTTCTCGTATATCGGTGAAGACACCTCTTTGTTAGGCATAATGGCAGCGGAAAACAGTCCGACATAATTGAACATATCAGGATATTGCTTGGAAATATGCAAAGAATGGAAACCACCCATAGACAAACCGGCAATGGCACGACCGGATTTACTCTTTATCGTACGATAGTTTTTATCGATGAACTTCACGATCTCGGGAAACGCTTGTTCATAAGATCCCTCCATCGTCTTGGGCAACTGCATTGTCGGGGGAACCATTCCACGGGATGACTCTCCGGGAGCAGCTTCCTGTGAAGCATTACCGTTCGGCATTACTACAATCATGGGCTTTGCTTTACCCTGTGCAATCAGGTTGTCCAATATCTGTGCAGTACGACCCAAAGAAATCCATGCTTCTTCATCGCCACCCATTCCGTGAAGGAGATAAAGCACGGGATAGCGTTTGCCGCCGGTTTCATAACCGGCAGGAGTATAGACCGTCATACGACGTTCCAGGCCAAGTGCCGGACTATCATACCATATTCGGGAGACAGTTCCGTGAGGCACCGGATTGACTTTATAAAAATCGGCACGGTCGCCGCCAATGATAAATACGTTGGTTAAGGTGGACACATCACGGATCAGGTAGACATTGGCGGGATCGTTCATCCGCAAGCCATCTACTATGAAAGAGTAGCTGTAAAGCTCCGGTTTCAGAGGTTCGGGAGTAGTATATTCCCATACACTCTCCTGCCCTTCCTTCATATCCACAATTCCGGGAGCCTCAAACTTAGCATTCTTTTGTACAGGCAGGAAGTCTCCTGTAAGCTGTACTCTCACCGCTTTTGGTGCTTTGAAGCGGAAGGTTACGGTATTGTTGTCATGAATCTCGGGAGATACCACGGGAGCACTTCCCCAAAGGGCTTGTTGTGCAAACATCGTCACGCCAATCAGCAAGGCGACGATCAAAGCTGTTAATCTTTTCATAAGTATGTATATATCAATGTTCACGGATATAGTTTATAATCAGGAAACAGGCAGGTTCAAGTACTGTGCCGTGATTGAAGCCTTGCAACTCATACAGAGCCACCTTCTTATTGCCGATATTCTTCGCTACGGAAGCGAATAAGGCGTTCTCTTCCCATCGATCCGCCATTTCCAGATTGCGGTCTCCGGTAATCAGTATGACAGGAGGGGTATCTTTACGCACACAGTTCACCGGGGCATATTCATCTATAATAGGAATACCGTTTGGCAACCCGCGTTCTTTACGAATCGTGAAATGAGTCACCGTCTGTCCGCTGACGGGAAGATAAGCAGCCACTTTATCGGCATCCGCACCATAAGCTTCCATGTACTTCTTATCCATAGCCAATATCAGTGTAAGGTAGCCGCCTGCGGAATGTCCGGAAACAAATATCTTGTCTTTACTGCCGCCGTATTCTTCTATATGGTTGAATGTCCATGCCACGGCAGCCGCAGCATCTTCAATATAAGCGGGATTCTTGGCCTTGGGACTTAGACGGTAGTTCACCGCCACCACAGCAAAGCCTCTGTTCATCAATTCCTGGGGGATATGCTTCCCACCGCCTTCCAGACCACCGCCATGAAACCATACGATAGTAGGAAAATCTTTTTTGTCCACCGGATAGTAGACATCCAGTTTGCAACGTTCCTTCCGGTAAGCGTCAGTCTCGGACTTGGCAATATACGACAGGTCTTTTACAGTTTTATATACTTCCTGTGCATGCAGGGTAAACATACAGAATAATAACAACAGAAGTGTCACTTTCCTTTTCATGGCATATTTGTTTAAAGGTTTGTAGCTGCAATATTAGGCAAATAATTTCAAAGAGCTGCTTCTTAATTGTTGAAAAGATTGTCTATACGTTCAATTTTAATCATTACATTTGCGCAAGCATTCAATTTCTTACAATTATGGCACACCACTTGAATACCAACAAACAGTTTATGGTAGGCAACGGCATCCTGGCCTTTGCAGTTATTTTCGTTGTCGTCATCTTCGTTTACATGAGCCTGCGTTTGCAGAAGCAGAAAGATGAAGACCGGAACTTTATCGAAACGTACACCATCACCCTGGAAAAAGGATTTATTGGAGATTCCCTGTCACTAATGATTAATGACAGCGTACTGGTGGATAAGAAAATAACCGAAGAACCATTCAGTATGGATGTGAAACGTTTTGCCGAACAGAGCGCATTGTTGATTGTGGATAAAGCAACGGATCAACTATCCCTATTCGAACTGAGTGAAAAAGGTGGTAACTACCGGTTTGAAAAAGAAAATGGGGAAATAAAACAGCTGGCGCAAAAATAATTCACCACAGAGTAACACAGAGTCTCACTGAGTTTTATTTCAATAGATTAAACTCAGTGAGACTCTGTGTTACTCTGTGGTGAAAACTTATTTCACTTGAAAATAGAACTTATGCTTCAGTGATTTTCCCGGCATCTTAAATGTCAGTTCCACAAAGTTCTCTTCGTCTTCCAGACAGTCTTCGCTATTATAAGTTATCAGAATGTCTTCGCCACATGGCACAGCTTTCAGCTGGGAAGCACAGTTAGAAGTAAGTTTCGGCATAGCAGCCGTAGTTATCTTCTTTCCTTTTATAAATAAGGAGACTATATAAGCATCCTTGCCGTCCGACCTTCCTTCGGCAGTGATAAAGGTTGGCAATTTCCGGTAGTTCTGAACAACACCTTCCGCCCATTCGCGGCGTGTCTTATCGAAGAAATATTCTGCGGCGGGACGCATTTTTGTGATGCACTGGTCTATTTCTTCCACCGAAGAGATATCAGAAATACGCTCTTCCATCTTCTTTATCAAGTCTTCCATCGCACGATCCTGCTCTTCGAACTGACGAACCAACGCTTTATGTTCACTTTCAGGGAAGGGATAGCGTATCGCATAAGCGTACGTTATCTTACCGGACTTCTTATCACGGCGTTTCTCCCAATACGAACCATCGACTTTAGAAAGTGAGATCCCCTTGATAAAAGGCAAAGAAGCCGCACGGGTAGAGCCTTCGGCCATATACTGATCGACAAACTCCGTGATACGATCACCGTTACCGGAAGTCTGTTTCACTGTATGCGAATCCGAGAACTCGATATTCTGTGCCACAGCCTGAATAATCTGGCGCTTCACACTTTCCAGGCATTGCTGACGCGCCTCTTCCATCGAACCAGTCTCAGCAGAAGCCACGATATAGCCAGACTCCGCAGACTCATACCAGACGGGAGCTTTCTTATCGCTCTTTTCAACGACTTTATATGCCTGGGCAAACAATGAAGCTGTTCCCATGCAGAAAAACAAGGCAACCGTAATTCCTATTCTTTTCATCTTCATAAGCGGTTTTCCTTTCTTTATTTCCAATCAACGGGCAGATTATGGATAATCACTTTACAGTTATCCACCGTCATTTCTACATACGAAAGTGTGACACAAGGAGTACTGACACCTTTGATTTCGAACACCTTACCTATTCTGACACCTTTCGGCATCTTGTTTCCATAAGTCCAGGAAGTACAGCCATTCGTCTCTATCTGAGAGAAATTAGTAAAGGTCGCACCATCCGGATCAATCGCCGAAGTCATACGAATAGTCGCACTGTTATTCGTCACACCTGTATTGGTGAAACGGGCATAGACACGAATACTTTCAGCCGTTTCATTACCCTCACAAGACACCAGTTCAAAAGAAAGGTCATTGCAGGATACCGAGATCTTACATTCGGGCAAAGAAGACTTCTCAGGCTGCACGGCAACCGGTTCGGGAGACCTCACAGGCTCTGCAACGGGAGTAGGTTGCACTTCTGGAGCAGGTTCCGGGGAAGCCGGTTCTTCGGGAGCAGGTTCAGAAGCGACAGGCGATTCCTGCGGCTCCTGCTTCCCTATTTTTTGCAATAGCCCCAACACTTCATCGTAGCAAGGCACCGTTTCGGGAACTATAGATAAATAATCCGCGGCTTCATTCAGCAACCCGGCATCTATCAGCACCTCCGCTTTCTTAATGATGACAGAACAATTCTGCTGGTAGAAATCAGCAATACGCTTACGTGTAGTGCGGATGAAACGCACAAAAGCCGGATCAGTAACCTTGATACCGGAGATAAGCGAAGCAATTGCATCGTCCTTACTTCCGGTAGCGTCTCCCTGTACCTCGATAACGGCTGTTCCATATACGCTGTCGTCATATTTATTACGGGCGGTCAATGAAAATTCACCTGTAACCAGCGTCACATCCCGCAGTAATCCTTCCGTCTTCTTCGTCTCTCCGAGAACAAGTTCGGGCTGAATGACAAACGCATTGTAAAGTGAAGCAGTTCCGGCATTATTGCGGGCAATAATTTGCTCCACTTTCAGTTTCAGCGCATCCATGTTCTTCTGGCTTAATCCCTTCTGCGTGGGCGTACCCGCCACAAAATGAATGTTATCCTGCGCCGCCGCACCCAGCGAAACGAGCAACAATAAAGCCCATAGAAATCTATTCTTCTTCATAAAATGCAGATTTATTTAATGATTACAGTCAGCCCTTGCCCCATTGTAACTACAGAGGCAACATATTCTCCCCCTAATTTCTCATCGAGGAAGTTCTTCAGTTCGGTACTGAAGCGGGAAATGGTATAAGCGCGTCCCTGCGCTTCATCCCAAATTGGCACTTGTACAGACATATCGATCACCTTGTCGTTGCTGCGGCTCATATCGTAAACACCATTCAAAGCGTGAACCTGCAACCAGTCTTCCAATACGGTCTTGAAACTTGCGCTTCCATCGGGCAACAGCTGGTCAAAGTCCCAGTCGGTGATGGATTTCGCCAGTACCATTTGGATAGCCATCTCACGACCGTTCTTCACAATGTCATTGAAAGAAGCCTGCAACTTGGTGAAAAACTCATCTTTTACCTTTTTAAGAGCATAGTCCGTCAGCTTGATGGTATCTGTGGTGACATACCTACCACTTTGGAAAGTGGCGCTTGCCAGATTGCCTGCCGTCTGAAATTCAGTTGCCGTCAGTTCCAGCGACACTTCGCTTTGGCGTCTTGCATCAGTGGTTGTCATTACTTTGGCAGTCACAATGATATCCGCACCCATATTCTGAATCATCTTAGTTACGGCATCAGACTGAGTACCGGCTGTCAGCACGTCATTCCGTTTCGCCCGTTTCAGTTGGGCAAGGAAATCTTTCGTCTTATATCCGCGTGAACTGAACTCACTGGTCATCTTACTCACGGCATAACTCAACATCTGGTTATGGTCGAGAATAGCACGTATATCTTCATCTTCCCTGGTATAAGGAACCACCGTCACCGTAGGCAAACTTACCTGACTGCCAGGGGTACCCACTGCCATACCAAGATTAGTCTGCACCTTATTCCGGTTCAGATCTTTCTGCAAAGCATCGAACAAAATAGTCATTTCCACCGTGCAGCGGTATTGCTTACCTTGCTTTTCCGGTCCCTCCGTAATTGTATAATCCTTAACAAACACGGAATAACGGTTTTCATCGAAAAAGCGGCGGTCATAGTCAGGTTTTGCAGTAGAAATCATCGGATTTCCTTTATTGACTCCATCCACCCCCGTATAAAATAAGGTATAGAAGGCAGACTTCAATGCCATATTTGCCGCCTCTTTCTTCTTCTCACTGATACCCAGGGCACGGACAGTCAATGTGTTTCCCTGCTGTTGCAGAAAGACCACTTCACTGGAATAATTCTGTCCGCAAAGAGTGGCGGACAGAAATATTCCCAAAAGAAACATAAAACAATGCTTCATAATAACTGTATGGTTTTATTAGTTGAAAATCCCGCCCATCAATGTCTGTTCGCGGGAAACGATCTTTATCGGTTGCTCATCACGGATGGCTTTCATGATTTCTTCACCACCCTTCTGCACCTTACACAAAGAGATATCATCTCCTTCAACCGCCTTCACGGTCAAACGGCCGATTTCCTTCTTGGCTTCGCGTCCGGCAACTTCACGTATGGCATAAACAGTAAATTTCTGGGCCTCTTTCACACCATTCATGGAGCCGAGGTTAATGTACACTTCCTCTGCCTTGCCTTTCTTCTCGCTATTTACTTCAAGGATAGTTCCTTCCATTTTGAAGTATTCATCCACAAAGTCGCGCATGCTGTATACCGCACTTTTGATAGTGTTGGCAATGGCTTCTTCCTTATTGCCACCGGTTCCTCCGGTCAGTCCGCTGTGCTGAAACGTCTTGGTACCGATCAATGTACCGTTCTTCGGATTGATAACTTTCAGTGTATAAGATACTGAGCCATCATAATATCCTTTTCCATCTCTTGTCTTATA
The DNA here is from genome assembly GCF_036416795.1 of Bacteroides sp. MSB163. Taxonomy (NCBI): domain Bacteria; kingdom Pseudomonadati; phylum Bacteroidota; class Bacteroidia; order Bacteroidales; family Bacteroidaceae; genus Bacteroides; species Bacteroides maternus. Next base: position 1,077,327 of record NZ_CP143867.1, read on the forward strand.
AGCGGCAGTCATAGAAGATACCTGACCTGTAATGATGAACTGCGCCCCCAATTCTTCCATCACCGAGAGGCGGTCCATTTCATTATCGTCACCCGAAGAGATATTAGCAGATGAGCGACGTTGCGATTCAATACGCAAGGCATCCTGTGCATCCACATCAATCAGAATCACACGTTCCATCTTCTGTATACCCTCAATCACCGTATTACGCAAGCCCTCTACCCACGAGAACGGCGCATCGCCGGAGCGTTTGAAATAGTCAATGAATACCGTAGGCTTTCCCTTCGGCTCATCAAAGTTCTGGCAATAACCGGCAAGTGAATATACCACACAAAACACTAAGAGTACAATCTTTCTCATAAACTTCTTGAATTATATAATTTAAACTTCTGAACTTGTATCTTACTTTAATTTTTCAAAAATAAACATTTGTTATCAAACCGCAAGAGCGTTTACGTTTATTAACTCAAAAAAGAAATACAATCACGGAAAACAGTGACAACTCCTATACCATGTATTGATTGTATCAGAACCATGTCTGCATCGTACCCGAACCGTATCTGCACCGTACTTGCTCCGTACATTCTCCACTCAGAGGTACCTCTGACCGAAGGAACTACGGAGTTGGTACGGAGCAAGTACGGTTCAGATACGGTTTAAGGGTAATCCTAGTATGGTAAGCGACTGGGTAAGTAGCTTGGTAAGTCGTGGTAAGTGTACAGTAAAGAAGCAATATGCGATATGACTTCAAGTGGTTAAAACTCCGTGCGATATTGCCTCAATTCTTTCCGCAAAGCTTGGGCTTTTCCTTCTGTCAATTCATCGAGAAGTGTCCAGAAGCGCTCACCGTGATTCATCTCACGAGTATGAGACAATTCGTGTAGAAGTACATAGTCTATCAGATGTTTCGGCAACAAAACCAGATAGTAAGACAGATTGATTGTGCGCCGTGCCGAACAACTCCCCCAGCGTCCACTGCTGGAATTGATTTTTACACTTTGGTAAGGCAGATTGTGTTTCTGTGAAAGCATATACAGACGGGGTGGAAGAATGATCTTTGCATTACGACGCAGAGCCTCCTCGATAACTTTACGTAGCCATGCTTGTAATTCCGCATCAGCAAAATCGGCTCCCGGCGGACAGATAATCTGCATCTCTCCCAACTCGGAGCGTGAAAGGAAACGTTCGCGCTGTCCGCTTACAAGACTTAATTTGAAGAACTCCGTATCAATCCGAAAGTTTAAGTCTATCAGAGGACGGATATGTTTTTTCCGGGCTACCCGTAAACGGGGACGCAGTTCTTCTATCGCATTCTTTATCTCTTTTAGTGTAGTTCCCGGTGGAATGGTTACATAGATAGCATCTTCCCGCGTACGGAAAGTCAAACGCCGCGCACGGGTATTCACTTTAATAAGAAAGCGTCCAAGTTCATTATCTTCCAATACATTTTCCAAAACGACAAAACCTCCCAATGAATAAACAGACAAATAAACAAAATATCGTTCGAATATACAAATGACCGGATACCCAAAAACGGACAAGTGTCCGAAAACGAACACCTTCCCTAAAAGAATACATACTAATTATCAACACTTTATAAAATTGGCATGAATATTGACCTATAGAATACAACCGGACGTTGATAAAAAAGTTTCTGAAAAAAGAGAAAAAGACATGCAACCTTTTTTAAGTAACTTACGTCTTATAGATAAACAGGAATAATATAAATGAATAATTATAAAACTAAAAAAGTTATGAAAAAGTTAGCAAGCCTCCTCACATGTATCTGTTTAATCCTTAGTACAACAGCGTGTTCGCAAAGCAAAAACTACAGTTCAGGTAACTGGGGTAGTAAAAAAGTGATAGCCAGCAATAAATACGTAACAAAGGATATCAAGGTAGATAACTTCAAAAAGATCAGTGTAGCCGGTAGTCCTGATGTTACGTTTACTCAAAAGTCGGGACGCCCCGAAGTAGAAGTCTACACCTCGGACAACATTGTTGACTTGCTGGATATTAAAGTAAAGGACAACACCTTATATATAGGCTTCAAGAAGAACGTCAATGTGTCTTACAAGAAACTCGAAGTACGTGTATCCGCCGAAACTCTGAATGGGATTTCTGTTGCCGGTTCAGGAGATATCTTCCTGAAAAACGGCCTTCAGACTAATGACAATTTATCAATCAATGTTGCCGGTTCAGGAGATATCAAAGGCAGCGGCATCAAATGCAATGATATGAAAGTGTCTGTAGCAGGATCGGGCGATATCAATGCTGATAATATTACTTGTAACAACCTGAAAGTATCCGTTGCAGGATCGGGTGACATGGTATTAAGAAATGTAACAGCTACGGGCACGGAAGCAAGTGTGGCCGGATCAGGCTCGGCAACTATTACCGGTACAACCCAAACAGCTACTTACAGCGTAGCCGGATCAGGTGATTTACTTACAGAAGGTTACGAGGCTCAACGCGTTACTGCCAGCGTAGCAGGTTCCGGCAGCATCAAATGTTTCGCTACCGAGTTCCTGAAAGCACGCACCAGCGGCAGCGGAAAGATAGGCTATAAAGGAAATCCTGAACTGGATTACCCGAAGAAGAGCCTGTACAAACTTTAAGATTCTCTCTTATAACTACTATAAAAAGGATAGTTTAACACAAAATTCAAGCGAAAGGGTTTCCGGGAGGAAACCCTTCGTTGTTTTTATCCAATGGTGTTATTTCAAATGAAGATGATTCGTTTTTATACGGTTATGAGCTAAATGATAAATAATCTTTTAGACGCGGATGACACGGATGACGCGGATCTTTTTTTTATCCACGTTTATAGTGCAGCCTTTTAAATTCGCGTTATCCGTGTCATCCGCGTCTAAAAAAAATATACCGAATGGCGCTAATCACTTATCACCAAACACTAATCACTTTTGTTCTTTTCTATACTAAAATGAATTAATTTCTCAAAAGGCTTCCCTAAAGCACAAAAAAATAGGGAAACCTCCCGGCCTCCCTATTCGTATTGTTAACTTTAATATTAAATGCAGAGTATATCTCCATTTAATGCCCTTATGCCTTAGCGGATAGTTTTCAAACCTTTCATCTCCGCTTTATCAGCTTCTTTGATGCTGATGGCAACGCCGCCACTGGCGGCTAATTTCTGTTTCAGCACACTCTTGGGTGTCACTACTACCTTACGTATACGATAACTCTGAGGATTGGTATCCCAATCTGCATCTTTGCCATCTTCGTAAATGGTAGCGATATATTGTTTTCCTTCCGGAAGCCAGGAGAAAGGAATCGTTGCCGTACGACTGTTCTCATCGGTAATGCCGCCAACAAACCATTCGTTTTTACCTTTTGCCTTGCGGGCTACGGTGATGTAATCTCCCGGTTCGGCTTCCAGGTACCAGCTGTTGTCCCAGTCTACCGCAACGTCTTCAATGAAGCGGAAGGCATCCGGGAAACGGGCGTAATTGGAAGGCAGGTCGGCTACCATCTGGATAGGAGAAGGCATAGTCATGTAAAGTGCCATTTGCTTCACCAAAGTGGTATGCACACGTTCGTTGGGTTTCTCACCGTTGTAATAAGACAATCTTGTCTCAAAAATACCCGGGGTATAGTCCATCGGACCACCTTTCAGGCGGGTAAAAGGCAGTATACAGGTATGATCGGGATCATTGCCACCCATTGTTTCGAACTCTCCGCCACGGGCAGATTCCTGAGCCAGCCAGTTGGGGTAAGTACGGCACAAACCTGTGGGGCGTACCGCCTCATGGCTATTAACCATTACTTTATAATCAGCAGCGCGACGGGCTACATGAATATAATGGTTGTTCATCCATTGGGAAGAGTGATATTCATTACGGGGGATGATGTAACCTACGTAACCGGTTTTCACGGCATGATAGCCATTGTCTACCATGAACTGGAAGGCCTCATCCAATTGGCGCTCGTAGTCGGCGGCATTGGCAGCTGTTTCGTGATGCATCACCATTTGTACGCCTTTTTCTTTGGCATAACGTTGCAGTTCTTTGACGTCGAAGTCGGGATAGGCTTTGTTGAAGAGGAACTGACGGTCTTTCCGATAGGAAGCCCAGTCTTCCCAACCTTCGTTCCAGCCTTCCACCAGTATTCCGTCGATGCCATGGGCGGAGGCGAAGTCAATATATTCCTTCACATGGGCGGTATTGGCGGGGTGATGGCCGTTGGGTTTCAGTTTTGCATAATCTGTAATGCCGGGTTTGGCCTGATAGAAATCACTATACGCCCAGGTCTTTCCTTCGCCTGTGAACATTTCCCACCACACGCCGACGAATTTCATCGGACGAATCCAGGAGGTATCTTCATATTGGCAAGGTTCGTTCAGATTATAAATCAATTGAGAAGCAAGAATGTCGCGGGCATCATCACTGACAATAACAGTACGCCAGGGAGACAGCACGGGCAGTTGCAAATAGCCTTTCTTACCCAATTTATCAGGAGTCAGGTGGGCGCTCAGTTTAAACTGCTTATCATCTACATTCAGCAACATACCGGCATAATCCACTAAAGCGGCTTCATGGATATTCAGGTAGATGCCGTCTTCGCTTTTCATCATTAACGGGGTTTGCACTGTCAGGCCGCCTTCGGCTTTAGATTCATAAGATTTCTTGGCGATTCTTTTCTCCATATCCACTGCTATTTCCGATAGAGGGGCGGTGGTATAGGCAAACTCATTGGTATCATAATCACCGGGGATGCAAAAGGCCTTATGATTTCCCGTGAGATTGAATTCGGTTACTTCATCTTTTACGGTGAGGTAGTTCATCTTGCGTTGCAAAGGCAGTTCGTAGCGAAAGCCCAGACCATCATTGAACAGACGGAAACGGATATTTAGGATCCGTCCTGTTTCCGGTTGTTCCAAGGTGACGGTCATTTCGTTATAATGATTCCGTACCCGGTTGTACTCACCCCAGACGGGATTCCAGTAGTTATCAACAGAGGCACGTTCAAGGTTTGTTTGTTTGAATCCTCGGGTCAGGTCGGCTTCTTCCGTCAGGAGACCTAAACGACCGGAAGTTAAAACGGGTTTGCCTTTATAGTCCAGCCGGTATGCCGGAACGCCGTCTGCCTGCTCCATAAACTCCAATGACAGGTTACCGTCAGGAGAAGTGAGTTGCTGGGCCGAGGCGAACGAGCCGAGGCAAAGGAAAAAGGCAATAAAAAGAGAATGTTTCATATTCTATTATGGTTTTAGTATGATACTTTTAAACACTAATATCATCTCATCAATACTTAAAGATTCGATACTGATAAGGGCACAGACTCAGTTCTGCTTCCAGCTTCTCTTCTGTTCCGCTATACATATCTTTACTTGGATGTCCGTTCCACTCTTGCGGAAGCGTCACATTTACTTCACGATTACGTACATTTACAGCAACCAACACACGGTCTTTACCATCCTGTTTTTCAAAGAGCAGCACATCGGGTTGCGGATATGTCTTCAATCCCCCTTTACGGATAGCCGGATACTCGTTGTAAAGAGCCATCAGACGACAGTATTCCTGATACAGTTCACTGTTCCCCGTCCAATCCACCGGAACATACGTAAAGAAGTTGATAGCTTCGGGATAACCCGCCTCTTGTGAACCATAAATCAACGCTCCTCCATGCAGATAAGTAGTCAGTACGAAAGCTGCCATAGAGCCGCGCACATCTCCGAATTCTTTAGTAGGCGACATCTTTGCCGACTCATCATGATTGGTGGTAAAACGCAGTTTCACTTTTCCTACAGGGATAGTGTCATACTCCGCTTTATCCGTAGCAAACAGTTCCTGTGCCGGAGCATCTTTTACGAATACATCGCGAAGTGACTCCAGAAAGTCCCAGGAATAATTCATATCGAAACCAGCATCAAAGTGGTCGCGTCTTTTCCCTTCAGCCAGCATCAGTAACGAACGCCCGGGGATGGCACGCAAAGAGTCGAGCGCCTGTTTCCAGAAGTCGAAGGGAACAAAGTCCGCCGCATCGCAACGGAAGCCATCGATGCCGATTTCTGTAACCCAAAACCTCATGGCTTCAATCATTGCCAGGCGCATCTCCTGATTATCAAAGTTTAAGTCAGCCACATCCTTCCAACCGGTTCCGGCAGGAAAGATTATGTTTCCGGCCTCATCCTGCGTATACCATTCTTTGTTGACAATCCAGGCATTGTCCCAGGAAGTATGATTGGCTACCCAGTCGATAATCACATTCATCCCCTTCTGATGGCAAGTGGCAACCAAAGCCTTAAACTCATCCAGAGTACCGAACTCCGGATTCACTCCTTTATAGTCCTTCACACAATAGGGGGAATTCACTGATTTCTCCTGCCCCACTTCATTGATCGGCATAAACCACACCACGTTGATTCCCAATGCCTGAATGGAATCCAAGCGACGTTCCACCACCTTGAACGACTTCTCAGAAGCAAAGACACGCGGATTGACCTGATACATCACCACATCTTCCACAGCAGGCAATGCCGCAACTTTCGCCGCCGCTTCGCCCTGCCGCTTACCTGTACAGGCAGCAAGCAGGCACAGCAGACTTACAATAAATATATATTTCTTCATATTATCCTTCTATTTTCCAAATGTAATATTGGTAGGGCTCCAGTGTTACTGTTCTCGGCAATACGGTGCTTTCACCGGTCCAGAGGTTCTTCGCACTATCCCCTACCCGCTCCATAGGCAGATTCAATCTTTCCTGATTGCCGCTGGTATTTATCAGTACCAGTATCTTTTCCGTACTGGAGATACGATAAGAGCAAATCGCTTTACTCGTCTGATAAAGTTTGATTTCTCCATTCTGTAAAGCGGGAGAGTTACGGTACAACTGCATCAGTTTGGTATAATCCGCCTGATAATCGGTATTAGAATCCCAGTCCATCGCCTGATAGCCAAAGAAAGAGAGGGCCTTGTCATAAGCCAGTTCCTGCGAACTATAAATCATTGGGCAGCCACCCATAGAAATAGAGGCCACAAAGGCCGAGAAAGCACCTTCCTTGGTTTGATAAGCCTGCACGGGCGATTTCTCGGAAGCCATATCATGGTTGGTGGAATAACGCATAAGTAACCGTTTATCCGTTACCGAAGCAAGCTCACTGCGATGTGTATCATACAGATTAGCCACAGAAGCGCTTCCTGCATATACATCCTGTAGTTTATAAGCGAAGTTCCAGGCATACAGCATATCAAAACCTGCATCGTAGAGTGAAGTTTGTGAGCCTTCGGCCAGCATCAGCAAGGTACTTTTGGCGGCACGAAGCTTCGTGATGGTTTCCTTCCAAAAATCATTAGGTACCCCTTCGGCATGGTCGCAACGGAATCCGTCTATGTCAGCTTCGGTCAGCCAGTAAAGCATGGCCTCCTGCATGGCGACACGCATGGCAGTGTTGTCATAGTTCAGATCAGCCACATCGTCCCAACCCATTCCCGGCGGAGAAACAATATTACCGTTAGCGTCCTGCGTATACCAGTCCTTATGTTCCGTAGTCCAGGCATGGTCCCAGGCGGTATGATTGGCTACCCAGTCCAGAATAACCAGTATACCTTCAGCATGCGCCTTCGTAACTAATGCTTTCAGATCGGACAGCGTTCCATAGGCAGGATTAATAGCCCGGTAGTCTTTCACACAATACGGAGAACCGACAGCATTCTTTTCACCTTGCTGGAAAATGGGCATGAGCCAAAGAACATTGGCTTCCAGCTTTTTGATACGCGGCAGTTGGGCAGTCAGTCCATTCAGCGCCTGCGTTTCGCCGAAGAGTGCCGGATTGGCTTCATAAATCACCATTCCGTCTGTAGTAACGTCATCTGCGGGAGGCGGCATATCAGGATCATCATCCGAACTGCATCCGGTAAAGCTCAACAGCAAAAGGCTGGAGCACAAAATCTTAAGGATATCTTTTAGTCTCATATCTATAATGTTATACCTATTAATTATCTGATAAAAGTGTTTCAGCTTATGTTTCAGCTGGTGGAACTCTTAGCATCTTAGGGCTTGGGCAGTTTTTCATAAGAAGTAGCTGTGATGGAGAAGTAGATATCTCCTATCAATGCTGTATACAGCCCGCCATCTTCTATTTGCTGTCCACCTCCATTATTATTGAAAATCAAATTCGAATACTTACCAACATGTTCCGATAAATCAAAGTATTTATAAGTAACGCCATTGATTTCCCTCGTTCCGGTTACTTGTATGCCCGGCCAACTGTCACCAATTGCAGCGTCGCCCCAGCCATAGAGCGCCAAAGCATCCCAACCTGAGTTATCCTGTACATACACGGTACAATCTTTTATTTCACTACAACCCGCTTCCGAGATGCGGAGGTAGTAATCACGAGCTATCGTCAGGTTATAGTCATTCAACTGGCTTCCACCATTGTTATTATTGAATATCAGATTGACATTCTTATTTGTACAATCCGGTGTCAGATGGAAACACTTATACGTCGTACCGTTGATTTCTTTCGTCTCCGACACTTGTATGCCGGGCCAGCCGCCACCAAGTTCCACATCTCCATAGCTGTAAAGTGCCAACGTACCCCAACCGGTATTATCTTCCACATAAAGAGAATAGCGCGTACCGTGATTTGCGGGATCTATCTCCTCGCACTTCTCTGGAGTAATGCTGAAATAGAAATCGCGGCTGAAAGTGATGTTCTTAACGAAAGACAGCACGAGTCCCGGATCGTCTTCCTTTTTGTTATTATTAAATGTCAGCTTCAGACTTTGATTCATCAGTTCCACATCGGTTTCAAAGTATTTATAAACCACTCCGTTGATTTCCTTTGTTCCGGCAGGTTCAAGTCCCGGCCAGTCTTCATTGTTATCACCAGCTCCGGAGATGTAAAGTGCCAGATCTTCCCAACCGGACTGGTCGTCTACATAGATGCAATAGCTTGCTTCCGGATCTATCTCTTCAAAGCCTTTGTCGGTAATGCGAAAGTAGAAGTTTCTGTTGAGCGTCACTGCCGGACCGTTCACCTGCACATCTACATTATTGAATATCAGATTCAACCCTTCATAGCCATCCAAAGATTTCCCCATATCGAAGTACTTATAAGTAACCCCATTGATCACTTCCGTACCTTTCACCGAAAGTCCCGGCCAAGCAGGCGTCACATCACCATCACCGGCCCAACCGTACAGGTACAGATTATCCCAACCGGACTTATCAGCCACATAAACCACAAAGCCATCATGTCCTTCTTCTTCCGTATTAAAGTAAGCCTCCCAGCGGTCTACCCATACATTGGTACGGGTTCCCACCTTTACATCCAGCCGATGCACCACGGTCTCATTCTTCACCGAACGTTCTTCACCTTTCGAGGCCGATACGAAGTAGAAGCCATCCGCCAGTGTCTTTCCATCTTTAAACGTGGAAGGTAACAGATAGATTCCCCACTTGGATTCACTTCCGGTAGCTTTCTCCAACTGCCATTCCAGATTACCAACGGCAGCTTTGGCTCCTCCATTAAAGTCGCCTACAATGTAGTATTCGTCATCGGCAGCACTACCTTTCGGCATGATGACTTCCAGCAATATGGCGTTCGCCTTGATTTCGAACTGAGGCAGTTCGTCATCGAATATAATTGTATCTGTATCGTCGCACCCATTGAGCAGAGCAAACAACGGCAACATAAACAGCCAATAAACTATCTTTTTCATGGATTTTCTGTTTTTGAGTTATTTATAATTCGGGTTCTGTATCAGTCCTTAATTGACAAGCAATGCAGAAGCAGGCAACGGATACCACTCATATTTACGATCACGCTTGGCGGGATAAAGTTGACCATTGTCCGTGGCACGTCCGAAGAACCACCACTGACCTTGCGTGAATTTGTCGAAACGACGCAGATCTGTACGGCGGCGGCGACCTTCATTCAGGAACTCAACACCCCACTGGCTCAACATCCAGTCCATATCGAAGGCGGTGAAGCCACGGCCCGGTTTGTCTTTCACGTCTGCCCAGTCGCCGGCACTGAAGTAGCGTTTACGTACTTCGTTCACCAGTTCTTTGGCCTTGTCGGCTTGTCCGGCACGCATTTCACATTCTGCCAGCATATAATACACTTCACTCAGGCGGAATTCCACTTCGTCGATGTTCTGGAAGTCGATAGCGGCGGAAGTAGGATATACCGGATACTTCACCAGACGAAGGCCGGAGTTCGTCTCTCCCCAACGCGGTGACATGACGGTTTCCAAGTTGCGTCCGAGGTTCATAAACGTACCTACCTGGTCTACATATGCCAAGTCTTGTCCGTCACGGTCGGCATCGGCTTTCAAGGCTTCACCCTTACCATAGTTAGCTTTTATGGTACCTTTCAGGAAGATACCGCTGTAGCCGTTCTTTTTGTCATAACTATAATTCTTTTTACGGATGTCGCGGTCGTCGAAGCGTTCGTAGACTGCACCCAGTTTATCACCGTAAGCCGCATCGAGGAAGCAGGTAGCTCCCTGTGTACCTCCCAATTCATTCACCGTTCCCGCATTGTCATACGAAGGAACCAGACAAGTACAGTTCCAACCACTCTGACTGTAAGTGCCTCCAAAATAATCCCAGATATTATAAGGATAGAAAGTCATGCGCATCCATCCCATATTCAGCTTACCGTCTTCGCAGGCAAAAGCCATGATGACTTCGGGACATTCCGTATTATTGATAGAGTAAATATCGCGATAATCCTTTGCCAACTCATATTTTCCATATTTACCGCCGATTATTTCACGGCACAGTTCGGCACATTCGGTATAGTGGCTTTCTTTGATAAACACCTCGGCATTCAGCAACAGACGGGCTTTGATCATACGGTTCACGGCCTTGTTCATGCGGTTCACCTGATTTTCGACCATTCCTTCGTAGCAATCATCCAGCTCGGTAGCAATGAAGTTATAAATCTTCTTGCAACTTGTATCGAAGTCCGGATCGGCAGTGGGTGGCAATTCACCGTCTACGGTGGCCGGTTCAATATTCAGCGGCAATGCACCACCCCAGATTTCGAAGATATTGTAATAAGCCCAGGCACGGAGCGTACGTACTTCGCCTTCATAAGCTTTCAATTTTTCATCGGTCATCTTCAGATCAGCAGAAGTTAACTTCCCCATATCAGCCAATAAAGTGTTACACAGGCCGATAGTGGTCCATGCATTCTCCCAGGCACTGCGGATAATCTTGGCATCGGGAGTCCAGTTCTGAATGGAGAAGATAAACTTTTCGCCTTCATCATATCCCCACTGACCGCCATTCCATACACGCCAGGTCACCTGATCGGCAGGAAATTCCTGCATGTACCAGAAGTATTCGGCATAACTGGTAGCCCCTGTGGAGTAAATGGTAGCTACCGCACTCTTCACACTATTCTCGTCCTGATAATAGACGCCGGAGTCTACACGGTCGAACACTTCTTCCGTAAGGTCGAAACAACCGCTCAATGAACAACCCAGAATGATTGCCAACAGACATTTATATTTCAGATATTTCATAATTCTTTTCTGTATTAATGATTAAAACGATAGCCTTATTTGAAACGGATATTCAAGCCTACGCTCAACTGGGTAGCCGAAGGATAGGCGCTGTTTGTATCTACACCCGGAGTCAGTCCGTTGATGGCAACAGCTGAAGGATCGTTACCGGAATAACCGGTCAGCGTAAACAGATTCTTAGCTGTCAGATAAACTCTCATACCTTTGATGAACTTGTTTTCTTTCGGGGTGATGGTATATCCCAGAGTCAGGTTATCCAGCTTAAAGTAATCGCCCTTTTCGAGGAAGAAAGAAGAGATAACACCGCCACCGGTTGTAATATCCGCATCTTTTCCATAAGCATCGCGCAGCACATTGTCCGTACCGCAGCCTTTCAGCCCCATTCCGTAACGACGCATGTTGAAGATTTCAAAACCGAAAGCACCGTTGAACATCAGGCTCAGGTCGAAGTTCTTATAACGGAGCGTATTACTCCAGGAAAGATAAGAGGTCGGCGTACCATTACCGATATGGCGTTTGTACTTCACATCTGCCTTGGACACGGGAACCTTTTCGCCTTCATCGGTATAAATCATCATATCGCCATTCTCTACACCGGCATACTCGTAGCCATAGAACTGACCGATCTTGCTGCCCTCTTCCACGCGGAAGAAGTATTCGCTGGTACCTACACCCGGTTTCTGATACAGTTCCACATAAGAAGCTTTGTACAGGCTGTTGGAGAGTTTATCCAGTTTCGTAGTGCCATAGGAGTAGTTGATACCCGTTGTCCATTCTACGGGAGTTCCTTTGAAAGCGTCGCCTTCCAGAGAAACTTCGATACCACGGTTCACGGTGGTTCCTACGTTTACCAGAATTGTGGAGTAGATGTAGGGAGGCTGCGGAGCCGTATAGTTGTAGAGCAAGTCGCGTGACTGGCGGTCGAACCATTCAACAGAACCGCGCAATCTGTTCCACAAGGCAAAGTCAACACCAATATTCATACTGACACTCTTCTCCCAGCCCAGTTTAGAGTTGGCATTCACCGAAGGGGCATAACCTGTTACCCAGGCACCATCCATCAGATAGGTATCCGTAACATTCAGCTGGGCATTTTTATGAGAGCCGTAAGTGGCCAATGATTGATAGCAATCGAAATCCGAACGGCCTGTTACACCGTATGAGACACGGGGCTTCAAACTCTGGACAATGTTTTGGTGGTCTTTCAGGAAACCCATATTCGCCATTTCCCAGGCAAGGGAAAGAGACGGGAAAGCGCCCCATTTATGATCTGCACCGAATTTGGTAGAGCCTTCGTAACGGATAGAAGCGGAAGCAATCAACAGATTCTTCCAGTTATAGTTAACACGTCCGAAGACACCGATCAGTTTGGCAAGAGATTTACCGGTACCCATGCTTGCTTTTCCTTTGGCAAGATAAGAACCGCTTCCAAGGTTATTCCAGAGAATATCATCGAAATTGAAGTCACTGTTTCCGGCTTGCAGGCGTTCCCAGGTGGTTTGCTCGTAGTTGTAGCCTACCATTGCTTTGATGTTGTGGTCCCCCAGATCCAGCGAGTAGTTACCCAACCACTCCAGGCGGGAAGTATACCATTTCTGGTAAGTCACTTCTGCACGTCCGTTATAACCGTTCCAGTATGATTCACCGGCGGTGGAAGGGGTATAATAGTGCTGTTTCAGATCGTTGTAGTGCAAAGAGTAGCTCAATGAAGTATTCAGCATTTGCTTTTCCGAACGGATCAGGTTGACTTTTACCTCAGCAGTACCCAACAGGTAAACGCGCTGTCCGTTATTGTCAATCTCTTTCAGTTCCTGCACCGGGTTACGTGCTCCGGTAGGAGACGTAGGCTGGAAGTAAGTTCCGTCCTCGTTATACAAAGGCATGGTAGGATTCATGCTCAGGGCAGTATCAAACATACCATCGTTACCCCATACTTCATTCACGCGACGGGCGTTGAGTGAACCGTTCAGTTCTACGATTCCATCCATCATACGCTGGTTCAGGACAAAGCGTCCGCCAAATTCTTCGCGGCTGCTGTTCAGATCGAGACCGGTTGCTTTCTTATAATTGAAAGAAGCGCCATAGTATCCGTTCTTGGTACTGCCGTCGATAGAAAGATATTGGTTGTTATCATACGAGAAGTCGCGCAGCAACAGGTCATACCAATCAGTAGAATACCCATAATCCGTTGCACGGCGGGAACGACGGAATTCGTCTGCGCTCAAGATATCCGGGCCACTCTTTGCCAGGTTCACACCGAACCAGCTGTCGTAAGTCACTTGGGCACGTCCGGCTTCTCCGGCTCCCTTACGGGTAGTAATCAGGATTACACCATTGGCACCACGTGTTCCGTAGATAGCGGCGGAAGCGGCATCTTTCAGTACGGTCATCGACTCAATGTCCTGTGCTGCCAGGTTGCGGATATCGCCACCTGCCACACCATCAATTACCACTAACGGGTCATTGGATGCCGAAATAGAGGTTGCACCACGAATCTGAAGAGAGGAACTTGCATTCGGATTGGCTGCCGCCGTATTGTTTACGGTCAAACCGGCTACTTTACCGGTCAGCATCTCCATCGGATTGTTCATGGAACCTTGCAGGAACTTCGATCTGTCTACCTGCACAATGGAACTGGAAAGTTCTTTCTTGCTCAATGAACCGTAGCCCACTACCACAACTTCATCCAGTGCCTGGGCATCTTCCGACAGCACTACATTGATTTCTTTGCGTCCGCTACAGGGGATTTCTTGTGTTTTGTAGCCAATAAAGGAGAAAACAAGGACGGAAGAAGGCTTCACGCCCGACAAAGTGTAGTTACCGTCAATATCGGTAATGATACCATTAGTTGTACCTTTCACGGTTACGTTAGCACCGATTACAGTTTCGCCCGTGGTATCCGTTACTTTTCCTTTCACGGTTAAATCCTGGGCAAAGGATGCCACTGCAAAAAGTAATCCGGCCATAAGAAGTAGAGACCGGCACAAACATAACTTTGTTCTTTTTACATTCATACTATTAGTTTTTAGATTAGCAATCATTCTGTTCACCTCCACAGGTTGAGGCGACAATGCAAATGTCTGTAAAAAGAAGGGGGAAGAAAAAGAGGACTAAAGAAAATCTAGGTTAACAAAAGGAACAAAACATTATATATCAGCAAGATAAAGCAAATAAAAGGCGTTAAAAAACTAAATAAGAACAAAGAAAAACACACCTCACTAACCAGCAAAAGACCCAATCTTCATCACCTCTTCCTCAAAATTATCACGGCAAAGAGAGCGATTCTTCAATTTGGAGCGGTAGGTATAAATAGTAGTAATGGAATAACGCAGGAAACCTGCAATCTTGGCACTGTCCGTAATTCCCAGGCGAATTAAGGCGAATATACGAAGTTCTGTTGTCAGCCGTTCATCCTGTTTAGGAATAATTCTTTCTTCTTCCGGTAACAGCTCATTAAAGCGTTTCACGAAATCAGGGAAAATACTAAGGAATGAATTATCAAAGTTCTGATAGAATTCTTTCAGCTCCTCATCGATGAAACGGGACGATTTCAACGTTTTGTAGAGTTCCTCCACCTTTCCCGAAGCAGCCTGTTTGTTAAGCATCCGGCGGTATCCCTCCAACTTGTCAATGTATGTGGAACACAATCCCATAAACCGACCGACATACTCCTCTTTAATATGATTAGCCTCCGTCAACGAGTTATTCGTTTCGTGCTGTCTCTGATTTACTTCGATTAATCTTTCATTCAGAAGTTTCAGCTCTTCATTCATAGCCAGCAAATCCTGTCGCGCACGGGCCAGCTTCTTCACCTGACGAATTACATACCAGACCGCACATGCCAGAAACAGCGTCAGTAAACTGGTAACAACCAGGAAGATCTGTAACACCTGCTGATGCTTCTGTTTCTCCACCTGATAGGCATGGTCTATGACCGGGAGCATCCTTGAAGCCTGCACATTCCGAAGACGGGCATTGTAGAAATTGGCATCTTCCATACTGCGCTTCATATAAACATCCGCCCGTTGCAATTGTCCCTCTTCATATAACAGTTCCGCCAATGCACGCAAGGAATTATTCTCTTTCACCACACCACGAATATCGGCAATTGCACTCTTTATCAAATATTCTTTTTGCTTTTCCCGCTGTCCCGTACTCTGATAGATAAAAGCTAGAATAGAGGTCACCACTGCATAGTCCCGTGTATCCGGTGAAAGCTTTTGCTGATAGGCTTCCAACATTTCAATGGCTTCCTCTCCTCTTCCTTGTTGCAGAAGTTCGGGAGTATAAGCTATGACATACTGATAAGACCCTTCTTCTACCATCTGCAATACAGAGTCGCGGTAGGTATACAGGTTATTCAGATATTCGATCTGATATTCGTCGTCCATCGCATACTCTGCATGATAGAGATAAATATCCTCAAAAGTGATGTAATATTCAATGAGTTGTTCTCTGGAAAGTTGCTTGCTATCTATAGACTTCAACAAGGCCACGCCTTCTGCATACAGACCTGTCTTTCCCAGGATGCTTGCCTTCTTCAGTTTGGCTTCATCCAGCCAGTCTTGATTGTTGTGCTGAAGGGCAATCTCGATATTGCGATTGATATAATGTCTTGCTGAATCGCAAATATACGCTTCATATTCATCAAAAAGTTGTTGATTGATTTGGTATTCCTCGGAAGGAGAAGTACTCTTACGAGTCCGGAAATATTCTTTGATCTGATCAATGCGTTTCAGCCTGGCTTGCTCGTATTGAGTGGTGTTCTCAATTGTCCTGTCCAGAACCACCAGTAAAGAATCTATTTTCTCCTGCGCTTGCAGAAGGCAACAGAACAGCAAAGAAATTACAAAAAGCAGGTACCGGTCTTTCATGCTTACAAACGTTTACGAACAGGACAAAGATATAAAATCCTACTATAATAACCATCTTACCGGTTCGTTTTTAATAAATCGCCTCAACTTTGAAGAGTATATATACATAAAAGGGACGCTGCATCTCGCGGCGTCCCATCTATCTTAGTTAGTTTTTATAAGAATTTGAGAGAATTGAAACTTCACAGCCTCAATTTGTTGTTTTAATAAAGCACACTAACTATATTTATGTTTAAAGCAAATGAAAATGTTATTCTTAAAAGCAAATGAAAACGTTACTTCTTCAGTTCCACCTTCTTGTCTACCCGTTGCAGACTATCCAGAATCTGTTGTTCATGGGTAATCGTCACGTCTCCCGAGAGAGCTACCGAAGGTGTGGTAATTTGTTTGCCTATCGTATCGGCTGCGGCCACTTCTTTTACATCACTATAGAATGAATGCTGCATCACATTCCCTAATGAAAGTACCACTGCCACTACTGCGGCGGCCTTGAACAGCGGAACGAAACGTGCGGTAAGCGTCAAGCGTTTTGCCTTTACCACCGGAGTCTCCACTTCTGCAAGCACGCGGGCGTCGAAATCTGCTCCCAGCCCCACTTCTTGTTGCAGTTGCTGATATACGAACAAGTCTTTGTAGCGAAGCAAATGCTCCGGAACGTCGCTTCCGTTAAAGAAAGCACGCAACTGCGCTTCTTCCTCAAGGGAAGTCTCACACTGCCAGTAACGTTCTAAAAGTTGTTCTATATATTTACAGTCCATAACCATCTATATCTAAATACCGTTGTTTTACTTTTTGCCTCGCCCTGAAGAGGTTCACTTTTACCTGTTCCTCCGTCAAATGCAGGACGACCGCAATTTCTTTATAACTCTTACCCTCTATATCCCGAAGCTGCATGATCAGCCTTTGTTTATCGGGAAGTTCATTGACCAGACGATGGATGAGTGTCATTTGCTCTTTATCCACCAAGTGATCGTAAGGGTTGGATGCTCCGGAAGTCTGTTCCATTTCAGGTGTCAGTTCCACGGTCTGAGCGTCTTTTCTTTCGCTACGGTCTATTGCCAGGTTCTTTCCCACTGTCAGGCAATAAGCCTCGATAGAACCGAATTGCGTCCACTCATCACGTTTGTTCCAGACTCTTATCAGTGTTTCCTGCACAACGTCTTCTGCCTCTGCTCTGTCGAAAGTAATCCGGAGAGCCAACCGAAAGAGTTTGTCTTTCAGAGGGAGAATGTCATTCCGAAAACTGATTTCTTGCATCTCTATTAATAATGACGGTTAAGTATATGGAAAGTTACAGTTGATCACCACTTTTTTTGAATTATTTTTTGATGCGGGTTCCACTATTCTCGTTAATTGCTGACGCTAAGGTAATTACCACTTCAGTTACTCCCGCATTCAAAGCTTCAAAAGAATTCTCCAGCTTAGGTATCATACCTCCTTGGATAACACCGTCCGCTACGTATTGTTTGAATTCGGCAGGAGTGATCTGGGGTATCACGCTATCGTCATCGTTCTCGTCACGAAGCACACCCTTCTTCTCAAAACAGAATACCAATGTCACATCGAACAAAGCGGCAAGGGCTTTTGCAGTCTCTCCTGCAATCGTATCGGCATTTGTATTCAACAGATTGCCTGCACCGTCGTGCGTCAGCGGAGCCATTACGGGCACTACTCCTTTATGGATCAAATCACCCAGAAACTCTGCATTCACTTGCTTTACATCACCCACAAAGCCATAGTCAACGTCTTTCACCGGGCGCTTTACGGAACGGATTACATCCATATCCGCGCCTGTCAATCCCAGTGCATTGACACCACGCGCCTGAAGTCCGGCTACAATATTCTTGTTCACCAGCCCGCCGTACACCATCGTCACTACTTTCAGCGTTTCGGCATCCGTGATACGACGCCCGTTTACCATCTGGCTTTCAATGCCCAGTCGGGCAGCCAATTTTGTGGCCGAACGGCCACCTCCGTGTACCAAGACTTTGTAGCCCTCGATAGCTGCAAAGTCATCCAACAACTTATGGAGGGTAGCTTCTTCCTCCACGATTTTGCCACCCACCTTTATTACTGTCAGTTTTTCTCTCATATTCTTATTCCAAATAAGTATATCCGTACAGACCGGAACGATAATTGGAAAGGAATTCTTTTCCTTCTTCCAACGAAATACGTCCCTCTTTTACTGATTGAGTCACCCAAGTCTCCAGTGTACGCACCAGTTTCTTAGGACTATATTGAACATAGTCAAGCACTTCCGCTACAGTTTCGCCATCAATCACTTGTTCGATGGTATATCCTTTCTCATTAACAGATACATGCACAGCATTCGTATCACCGAAAAGATTATGCATATCACCCAGAATCTCCTGATAGGCACCTACCAGGAACACACCCATATAATAAGGTTCCTTACTCTTTAAAGAATGAGTGGGCAGATAGTGTGCCACATTCTTAGTCGAGATAAAGTTAGCGATCTTTCCATCCGAGTCACAAGTGATGTCCTGCAAGGTTGCCGCACGGTCGGGACGTTCGTCCAGACGCTGAATGGGCATAATCGGGAATATCTGGTCGATGGCCCAGGAATCCGGCAAGGACTGGAACAGCGAGAAGTTACAGAAATATTTATCCGCCAACAGTTTCGGCAATCCGCGAAGTTCATCGGGAGCATGCTTCAAGCCGCCTGCAATCTGGTTCACCTCACGCATAACAGACCAGTAAAGACGCTCAATCTGCGCACGTGTTTTCAAATCCACGATTCCATGACTGAACAAGTCGAGCGCTTCTTCACGAATTTGCTGTGCATCGTGCCAGGCTTCCAGCATCTTATTTTGATTCAATGTGTCCCAGATGCCATAAAGTTCCTGCACCAGTTCATGGTCTTCCTCAGTTACTTCTTCATCATCGTCCCATTCGGGCAAAGTGGTGGTTTCCAACACTTCAAAAATAAGCACGGAATGATGGGCAGTCAGTGCACGTCCACTTTCCGTAATAATATTGGGATGGGGAATATCATTTTTATCACTGGCATCCACCAAAGTGGAAATAGAGTCATTCACATATTCCTGAATGGAATAATTGACGCTGCTTTCGCTGCTAGACGAGCGTGTTCCATCGTAGTCTACGCCCAAGCCACCACCGATATCTACGAATTCTACTTTGAATCCCATAGAGTGAAGCTGCACATAGAATTGAGACGCTTCGCGCAAGGCTGTCTTAATGCGACGGATTTTTGTCACCTGGCTTCCGATATGGAAATGTATCAATTTCAGACAATCTTTCAGTCCTTTTGAGTCTAAAAAGTCGAGTGCTTCGAGCAATTCACTGGAACTGAGTCCGAACTTGCTTGCATCACCGCCTGAATCTTCCCATTTGCCGCTTCCTGAAGAAGCCAGCTTGATACGAATACCAATGTTAGGCATAACATTCAACTGCTTCGCCATCTTGGCTATCAGCTTTAGCTCGTTCATTTTTTCTACTACAAGAAAAATGCGTTTTCCCATCTTCTGGGCAAGCAAAGCCAACTCTATATAGCTCTCATCCTTATAGCCGTTGCAGATAATCAACGAGTCAGAATCTGAGTTAATAGCAATCACGGCATGAAGTTCAGGCTTCGACCCGGCTTCCAACCCGAGATTGAATTTCTTTCCATGGCTGATAATCTCTTCAACCACAGGGCGCATCTGATTAACCTTGATAGGATAGATGATAAAGTTCTGCGCTTTATAGCCGTATTCCTCAGCGGCCTGCCTAAAACATGAAGAAGTCTTCTCAATCCGGTTGTCCAGAATATCGGGAAAACGTATCAGCATAGGAGCCGCCACGTCTCGCAATTGCAACTCATCCACCAATTCTTTCAAATCGACGCCGACACCGTTTTTACGAGGTGTCACCACTACATGACCTTTGTCATTGATACCAAAGTACGAAGTGCCCCAACCTGTAATGTTGTAAAGCTCTTCTGAATCTTCAATACGCCATTTTCTCATTTTTTGTAACTCAGATGTTTGTTGTTTGATTTTAATAGGGCGACAAAAATACGATAATTCTCGATATTTATTGCGTTTTCCTCCTAAAATTACACATTTACAAGCGGTTAAATGCCCAGCAAGTTACGTAATTGCTGCACAGAGTCCGCAATTTGCCGACGGCTTTCCAACTGTCCGGCATCAAAACGGTACCTTGCCTTGCCATAGTGCGGCGCACGTTTTTCCAAGGCTTCTACAATAAAAGCTCGCAAGTCTTCGTCCGTTTTCCCTTGCAGAATGGGACGCTGCTGTGTAGCCACTCGCAGCCGGCGGAACAAAACGTCAGGATGAACATCCAGAAAAACGGTCTGTCCGTGTTCGTTCATATACTCCATGTTATCGAAGAAGCAAGGAGTGCCGCCTCCGGTCGAAATAATGACGTTTTCAAACTCAGCCACTTCATGCAGCATGGTTCGTTCCAGTTCACGAAAAGAGGCCTCTCCCCGCTCGGTGAACAGCTCACGTATGGATTTGTGAAGACGTTCTTCGATATACCAGTCCAGATCTATGAACGGTATATTCAGTTCGCGGGCAAAAGCCTTTCCTAAAGTTGTTTTACCGGCTCCCATGTAGCCGGTTAAAAAAATACGTATCATAAGCGCTTACCTTTGCGTACAAAGGTAAGCAATTCTATTCTGAGAGATTTACTATCAGATAAAAATTTTAATGCGTTCGCTCAAATCATCAAATTCTTTCCCGCCCGGTTCGGCAACAGGAGTACCGAAAGGCATCTGTGCAATCAACTGCCAGGTTTCGGGAAGATGCCATGTGCTGCGTACATCTTCGTCAATCAACGGGTTATAGTGTTGCAGGGAAGCGCCCAGGCCTTTATCTTCGAGCATAGTCCAGATGGCCAGCTGATGCATGGCAGAGGTATGTTGCGACCACGTCGGGAAATTCTCACGATAAGTAGGGAATTGTTTTTGCAGTCCTTCCACAATGGAGCGGTCTTCAAAGAAAAGTATCGTGCCATATCCGCAAGAGAACGAGGTATCGATCTTCTTCTCCGACTGGCGATATTGTTCTTCGGACAGGCGTTCTTCCAACTGATCCTTCACTATTCTCCATAATTTCTGATGTTCGTCCCCCAGCAACAACACAATACGCGTAGTCTGCGAGTTAAATGCCGAAGGCACATGCTTTACTGCTGTACGGATGATGTGTACAATTTCCTCGTCCTGAACCGGAGAGTCGTTACTGATGGAATAATAGCTGCGGCGATGTTCCAATGCCTCAGCAAATGTCCGTTCTCTGATCATATTTAATCCTTTCTTTTCGTAATTATCACTTTTGTCTTATATAGTGGAACAAGTGAAAGGCTGAAGTTGTTCGAAGTTGTAGAATATATTTGTACCTTTGCACCCAATTATGAATAAAGAGAAGTTTTACGTTGTATGGTCAGGCGTCAATCCGGGCATTTATCCTTCCTGGACGGACTGTCAGTTACAAATCAAAGGCTACGAAGGAGCGAAATACAAGTCGTTCGAGACGCGCGAAGAAGCGGAAAAAGCCTTTGGATCTTCTCCGTATGAGTATATCAAGCGCTCCTCTCCGGCTGCTCCCGCCCAGAAGAAAGATGTGAATGCCCCTCTTCCTTCTTCTGTCGTAGAGAATAGCCTCGCCGTAGACGCTGCCTGTAGCGGTAATCCCGGAGCTATGGAATATCGCGGTGTACACGTAGCCAGCCGACAAGAAATATTCCATTTCGGACCGGTATATGGCACAAACAACATCGGTGAGTTTCTTGCTATCGTCCACGGACTCGCCCTGTTGAAACAGAAAGGCTTCGATATGCCCATCTACAGCGACAGTGTGAATGCCATCAGCTGGATAAAACAGAAAAAATGCAAGACAAAACTGCCACGTGAACCCAAAACAGAAGAGCTATTCAAGCTGATAGAGCGCGCCGAAAAGTGGCTGCGCGAAAACACCTACACCACCAAAATCATGAAGTGGGAAACTAAACAGTGGGGAGAAATAGCTGCCGATTTCGGAAGAAAATAAGCCTTTCCATTCCCCTTTCTTCTATTCATTAAGGTCAACAAAACAAGCTTCGGTATCCGTTCCCAACAGAGGAAACGAGCGTTTCCACGAAGAGATACGAGCATTCTGTAGTGTACTGAATAAGTTGACACTTCAAAAATCGAAAATAAAGATGAAATATTCGAAAAAGAAGTACAACTATTACAGTGATGATGAACGAATGTCTTATATTCGTGAGTATTTATCAAGTCCCGAGAGCAAATCTCAGTTTTGTAAGCGTAACGGCTTTTGTGCCAAGCTTCTTACTTATTGGCTTAACAAGTATCAAATGGAAGACAAAGCTATGGGTATATCACCTAAACCGGTAAATAGCGATGCTATTGATTCTAGTATTTCTGAGCTCCAGAAAGAACTATCGCTATTGCGTGCTGAGAACCGTAAACTTCATCGGGCTCTTGCTGATGAGAGTTTACGTCATGAGGCGTGCGAAGAACTCATCAATCTTGCTGAATCCACGTATCATATCAAGGTACGAAAAAACTCCGATGCCAAGTAATCGACACCTTGTCACAGAGGCACTCAACCCGACGCAAACATGGTTGTATAAAGTTCCTCTGTGATTACTTCGGCATAACCCGACAAGGTTATTACAAGCATGTGAACCGGCATTTGGAGGTTGATATCCTTACCACAAGCATCGTGTTGTACTGCAAGGAACTGTTGGAACTCATGCCCAAAGCTGGTATGCGCGAGTTATACGCCTGCTGCGTGAGTAAGTTTGGACCAAAGATGGTTATCGGTCGTGATCGTTGTTATGACATTTTTCGTTCCAATGGTTTGTGTCAACGTACAAGTCGCAAGCGTCCTAAAACAACGAATTCGAACCATAATTACTATATCTACCCCGATCTGTTGAATGTTACACCCAAATTTGTCGCTACGCGATTGGGCGCTATGGTAGTGGCGGATATAACCTACGTAAACACCGGTCAGGGCTGGGCTTACCTCTCGTTGCTTACCGATGCGGCAAGTCGTGCCATCGTTGGATATGCGCTTTACAAAACTCTTGAGACGGAGGGGCCCTTGAAAGCTTTGGAGATGGCAATATCATTCTATGAGAAGTATCACATAGACATGAGCACTCTTATTCATCATTCCGACCGGGGTGTCCAATATTGCTCAAATAAATATGTAGAGAGGCTTAAAGAGCATCAAATCAACATCAGTATGACGCAGTGTGGTGATCCTTTGCATAATGCATTGGCTGAAAGAATGAACAACACCATTAAAAACGGTTGGCTATTCGACTGTGATGATGAGAGCTTCGAGCAAGTAAGCAAGCGCATTGAAGATGCTGTATATGTATATAATCATGTGCGGCCTCATCAAGGGATAAACATGAGGACACCTATGGAAGTGCTCAGAGAAACGGTAGGATTTACAGCATAATACCCGCTCGTCGGGACGGGGGGGGGCCCGCCCCTTGCCGCTAGGGCGATCCCCGACCGAAGAGTTCTTGTTTGTTGGCAACATTACATTTTCCTGAAGAAGGCTTGCGTAAATAAAGGAAGATGCATAAATTTGCAAGCACCAACAAAAGACAACTAAAATAGGAATAAGAAAAACAAAAGTAAACCTCTTTAGATATTAAAGTATATTGAGTAAACTAATCCAGTTATAACAAACGAAGTTGTCAACTAAAACCAGTACACATCATTCCCATTAAGAGAAACGACAGTTCCCATTAAGAGATACGAGCGTTCCCATTAAGGGAAACGATAATTCCCATTAAGGGAAACGTTCGTTTCCAAGTGCAGGAACGCAAGTTCCCTAGCACCAGATAGTCGTAAAACACTGTATTCCAACAAGATGTTAGTTTATATTATAAAGAAAGGAGTAGCCCTAATGTCGTTGCAATCACCTATCGCCCCCCAAATAAAGAAAAGTAAAAAAGCCGGTGTAGGCAAACCAATTGCCTACACCTACCTACACCGTTACCTACACCACATAACATACTATGAATGAAAATCTTACCCTCCCGGGTGTAGGTAGTGTAGGTAAAACTGACAAAAACTTATAGTTGTATCAGTTCTGTTTAAGACAGAGACTGCATATCATTCAAACGCTTATAGTATCCATTCTTTTCCAACAAAGCCTCGTGCCTGCCGCGTTCCACAATTTCTCCTTCATAGAGTACGCAGATTTCATCTGCATTTTTAATAGTAGAAAGACGGTGGGCAATAGCAATTGTAGTACGGGTTTTCATCAAACGCTCCAAAGCTTCCTGCACCAGACGTTCGGATTCCGTATCGAGAGCAGAAGTAGCCTCATCAAGAATAAGAATAGGCGGATTCTTCAAAATAGCGCGGGCAATACTGATACGCTGGCGCTGTCCTCCGGAAAGCTTGCCACCACGATCACCGATATTTGTGTTGTATCCATGCTCTGTCTCCATAATGAAATCGTGCGCATTGGCAATCTTCGCCGCCTCCATTACCTGCTCCAGTGTGGCGTTTTCCACACCAAATGCTATGTTATTAAAGAATGTATCATTAAACAGGATCGCTTCCTGATTTACATTTCCTATCAGGCCACGCAAATCATGAATACGGAAATTCTTGGTACTAACGCCATCAATCATGATTTCACCGAAATGTATGTCATGGTAACGCGGAAGCAAATCTACCAGCGTAGATTTCCCCGACCCGGACTGCCCAACCAATGCAATCGTCTGTCCCTTCGGAACAACAAGATTGATATGCTTCAAAACTTCCCTCTTCCCATCATAACTGAAAGAAACATCCTTAAACTCGATTTGCCGATTCATGCCATGCAAAGGAAGCGGGTTTACGGGTTCCTTAATAGGATTCTCAGCCTTCAGAATCTTATCCACACGTTCCATGGAGGCCAGACCTTTCGGAATGTTGTATCCTGCTTTTGCAAAATCCTTCAACGGATTTATGATGCTATACAGAATAACCATATAGAAAATGAACGTCGGGGCTTCCAGCGAAGAATGCTCATCACCCAGAATCAACATACCGCCGAACCAAAGCACCAATACAATCAAAAGCGTTCCCAGGAACTCACTCATCGGATGAGCCAACGCCTGACGAACGGCCACTTTATTGGTCGCATCACGCAGTTCATTACTACATCTGGTAAAGCGATCCACCATTTTATCTTCTGCAATAAAGGCTTTAATGATACGCAAGCCACCCAGAGTTTCTTCCAGCTGTGACATGGTGTCACTCCATTTACCCTGCGCTTCCAAAGACTGGCGTTTCAGCTTCTTGCCGACCTTCCCCATCAACCAGCCCATTCCGGGAAGTACTACGATGGTGAACAGGGTCAACTGCCAACTGGTTATAATCAGTGTTGTAAAATAGAACAGAATCAAAATCGGATTTTTCAGCAACATATCCAGCGAACTGGTAATGGAGTTTTCTATTTCTCCCACATCACCACTCATACGGGCAATAATATCCCCTTTCCGTTCCTGAGAGAAGAAGCCAAGCGGCAAGTGCATTACTTTAGAATAAACCATGATACGTATATCACGAACAACTCCCGTACGCAAAGGAATCATTACCGCAGAAGAACCGAAGTAGCAGGAAGTTTTCAGCATCGTCATGAGAGCAAGGAAAAGCCCCATAAACAGAAGCGTCATTATCGGGCCATGCACCTCTATCAACCGAGTAACATAGTAATAGAAGTTATTTATTGCTACATCTTTCAAATCATCGCTGCCCCACTCCATATAATGGTATACTTTCTCCCCGCTACCTGTCTTGAACAGGATATTCAGGATTGGAATCAACAAAGTGAATGAGAATACATTGAAAACAGCCGATAAAACATTGAGCACGATTGCCCATCCTATATACTTCTTATACGGCGACACAAAACGTCGCATCAATTGCAGGAATTCCTTCATTGCTTGGGATTTAACGAATTAAGGGTGCAAAGATACAAGAAATATCTTTAAGTTAAAGAAGATATATCCAATATTAACGAGATTTATCCATACAAGCCCCGGCAAATAAGTTCTGTAGTTCATTTATATAGCACACGGAGTGATATCGGAAAAATATATCGTATCTTTGCACCCGGATATAAAACAAACGCTTTATTATGACAAAGATCGATAAGTCCGTGCTGACATTCGGAATCACTATTTTTCTGAAATTCATGTTATTCGATATATTATGGTGTATCCCGACTACTTTCGCTTCTCTTTCTACAGTTGAATGTTATACAACAAAACTGATAGCCACACTTATATTACTTATTCCTTACGCCTTCTTCCGTATGTGGAAAACAGAGGCGTTCATCATGCTCCTGCTGGATCTCCTGCTGATAGCCAATCTTATGTACTTCAGAACCTATTATACCGCCATTCCTCTGAACAGCTACGGATTATCAGGAAACTTAGCCGATTTCACCGGAAGCGTTTTCGACTCTCTTCGCTGGTATGATATACTTTTCCCATTATCCACCCTTGCGGCTGCCGTCATTCATTGGCGTACAAAAACGGCACACCAGAAGCGTCCCGCACCGGTACTTGCTTATTCGGTGGTACTTGCAGTCATCATCTGTATCTTTGGCACAATGACCCTGATTAAAGGCGGATTTTCAAATGCATACAAGGAGTATCGCGACAAAGCATATTTCTGTTCAAGCGGACCTTCTCTCTATACCATTTTCGGTAGCCTTTGCTATGATCTGGTAGGTCAGCAACAAAGGTTAACCCCTGAGCTGGAAGCAAAGATAGAAGAATGGTTAAGTAAAAAGCCCAAACACGAAGTTGCCCTGCCGGACAGTAGTACTAATCGCCGCACCAATTGTATCATCATTCTGGCAGAATCATTGGAAAGCTGGGTATTGGAGAAAGAAGTGGAAGGACAAGAAATCACCCCTTACCTGAACAAACTTCTGAAAGACTCCACCACCATCTATGCCCCACACGTACTGACACAGGTAAAAGGCGGACGCTCCATAGATGCCCAACTCATGCTCTGTACCGGATTGCTGCCCATCAACAGTGGCACGTACAGCAGCCAATACCCCAATCATGTCTATCCTTCGTTGCAGAAAGCCATGCACGAAAAGAACCATTCGCGCAACTATCTGCTCACCATAGATAAGATATCCACCTGGAATCAAGGTCCCATAGCCCAAAGTTTCGGTATGGATACCATTATCGCCTATCACGACTTCGAACTGACGGAAGCTTTCGGCACGCACAAACGTACCGGAGACGGCTCATTCTTTGCCCAATGCCAGGAAAAGATAGAAAAAGGGGAGATCTGGAAAGAAGGGGAAAATGCATATATGCAGCTTATTACCTATTCCGGTCATGCTCCATTCATATTACCGGAATATTTGAGAGAGATTTCATTCTCCTCCAACATTCCGGAAAAGATGGGTAATTATATGATCACTGCCCGCTACACGGATAAGGCTATCGGTAAATTCGTAGAGTATCTGAAAACGCTCCCTCAATATAAGGAAACGCTGATTGTAATTACAGGAGATCACGAAGGGTTAGCGTCTTATCGTGCAGAGCTATGCGAAAGTCCCGGTGGCAAAGGGATCGTGTCCGACAAGCAGTTTACTCCTTTCATCGTTGTCAACTCTCCCATAGGTATGCGTTACGATGAAGTGATGGGGCAAATAGATATGTATCCCACCCTGCTGAACTTACTCCAACTTGACGATTATTATTGGACCGGACTGGGAGAAAGTATTCTCAATCCTAAAAAGAAAGGATTCGCCGTAGGTTCACAGATGAACGTGGAAGGGAAAGGGTATAGTCCGGAAGATGTGGAGTTTGCAAAGAAGGCATATGATATTTCGGATGAGATGATACGGTTTAATTATTTCGGAGGAAAGTAAGATAATAAAGAAAGCGTTCCGTGTTTTTAAGAATCTTTGTTTGGAGAAATAGCAGAAAGGGCGTACCTTTGTTTGCATTCAAAGCAAACTTTTAAAAAGGGCATCAGCTATGAAAGAATATATAGCACCCAGAAGGAAGCGCATCCCCTACGGCATGATGAACTTCGCCGTGATTCGCCGTGACGATTGTTATTATGTAGACAAAACCCACTTTATTCCCATAATAGAAAACGCGGATAAGTTTTTCTTCTTTAACCGTCCTCGTCGTTTCGGCAAAAGCCTGACGGTAAGCATGCTGCAACATTATTACGACATAGCTGCCAAGGATAAGTTTGATGCTTTGTTTGGCGATCTTTATATCGGAAAACATCCCACGCGTGACCGTAACAGTTATCTGGTATTGTATCTCAATTTCTCGGGAATTGTAGGTGAACTGCACAACTATCGCAAAGGACTGGATGCACATTGCGGTACTACTTTTGAGAACTTTTGCAAAATATACGCCAACTACCTGCCTAAGGATACTGTGGAAGAACTGCATACAAAGGAGGGAGCTGTGGAGCAACTGGATTTTCTCTATCAAGTATGTGCCCGTGCAGGTCAAAGAATTTATCTCTTCATCGACGAATACGACCACTTCACCAACGCCATCCTCGCCGATCCTGAGAGTTTACGCCACTACACCAACGAGACACATGGCGAAGGCTATCTGCGTGCTTTTTTCAACAAGGTAAAAGCAGGGACCTATTCCAGCATCGAGCGTTGTTTCATCACAGGCGTCAGCCCCGTTACGATGGACGATCTCACCAGCGGATTCAATATCGGCACTAACTACTCGCTCTCTCCAAAATTCAATGAAATGATAGGATTCACGGAGGAGGAAGTACGGCAAATGCTGACCTATTACTCCACCACCAGCCACTTCAACCACACTGTGGACGAGCTGTTGGACATAATGAAACCATGGTACGACAACTATTGCTTCGCACAGGGACGTTACGGTGAAACCACCATGTACAACTCTAATATGGTACTCTATTTTGTCAAAAACTACCTTGATAATGACGGCAAAGCACCGCAGAATATGATAGAGAGCAACATCCGTATCGACTATGAGAAGTTGCGCATGCTCATCCGCAAGGACAAGGAGTTCGCCCACGATGCTTCCATCATTCAGACTTTAGTGAATCAGGGTTATATTACCGGAGACTTAAAAGATAGTTTTCCTGCCACCAGCATCACCAATCCCGACAACTTCGTGAGTCTACTCTATTATTTCGGTATGCTCACTATCAGTGGCACATATAAAGGGAAAACCAAACTCACCATTCCCAACCAAGTGGTTCGTGAGCAACTCTACGCCTACCTGCTGAGTACCTACGATGAAGCTGACCTTAATTTCAGCAGTTACGAAAAGAATGAACTGTCCAGCTCCCTCGCTTACGACGGCAGCTGGCAAGCCTATTTCGGCTACATTGCCGACTGCCTGAAACGTTATGCCTCCCAGCGTGACAAACAGAAAGGAGAATTCTTTGTCCACGGCTTCACCCTTGCCATGACGGCTCAGAATCGTTTCTATCGTCCCATTTCAGAGCAGGATACACAAGCCGGCTATGTCGATATATTTCTCTGCCCGTTGCTGGAAATCTATTCCGACATGAAACACAGTTACATTGTAGAACTGAAGTATGCCAAGTATAAAGATCCCGAAAGCCGTGTGGAGGAGTTGCGTCAAGAAGCAATTGCCCAAGCCAACCGCTATGCCGATACGGAAACGGTGAGAAATGCTGTCGGCAACACAAGGCTGCATAAAATTGTAGTGGTGTATAAAGGGATGGATATGCCTGTATGTGAAGAGGTATAATCAATATAGAAAACCAACAATCCAGATTGGCAATTTATGCCGATAAGGGGTTTCTATATCATCTGCCAATATGAAAGTCCTTGCATCTCATTAGGAAATACAACACTTGGATAAGTCGGCAACCGCATTCTTAGAAATATTTTTTATTCTAATGGCAACACATAACATTCAATAGACTCAAATTTATAACTTTCGTAATATCCGAGAATAGTAGTATAAAAATGATCCACCCCATTAAAATATCTATATAAAGCGATAGCTTCCGGATGCGGCTTAGTATATACATATCCTAATGGTCCCTCAAAACTATATCCAGATATGCCACCAGGATAATAATCTGTTGAGTAAAAATGATCTCCCCCATTCCAATACTGATAAAGAGGCACAGTCTCTAGCACCTGTTCTGTATATATACTAAAAACAGGGGCTTCATATATAAGATCACCTGAACCATAAGATGGGCTATAGAATGTGCAATAGTAATGCTCTTTGCCATTATAGCTTTGATAAACAAATGATGTATTCAATATTTCTATCTTTTTACTATCAATATACCTAAATACAGCCTCCTTTATTTCCTGCTTCTTTATAGGATCAGAAATTAGATCATAAATAGGATACGTAGCATTCCAGTTGACATCAAACAATCTAGAATGCTGGTCATCAACCGATTCTGTCCATGCTCCCAAATTAATTGTAAAAGTTGGTCCTTGTTCGGGTACGAGCGTAATAGTAGTACCAGAAGTAGAACCACCAAGAGCTTTAATATAGCATTCCCAATTAGAATTTTTCTTATTGCGTTCCTCTACTTCCGTTTTGCTCCATGAACCGTGAGCATCAAGTCCAATATTACTTAGATTATATTTTGCCCCAGCACTGACAATCTCTGTCTTTTCCGTACTACTATTCTCTTCTATTATAGCTGATTTATAATATGCAGTATATTTTCCTCCAACTATTATATTAGTCAAAACATGCGTTCCATACATTTCCACAATTCGATCCGCAGAATACTTATTTAAATCTTCAACAAAAGAAGACAACAAATATTTAGATAAGGTTCCAATATCTGTATTCAGCAAATATCTTCTTTGCTTTTTAAAAACCTCCGCTCTAGCAAATGAGTATTTTGAAGAATAAAAATATTTTGAACTTGTTTTGAATCCCGTCGTTATAGTCCCTGAGAAAAAACCTTCTTTATCCTTTTTCTCTGGTAAAGAACCTACAGAACCACTAAAATTCGTATCGGTTATTATCTGAGATAAAAAAGATTGCGCATTTGCTCCTGCAAAACATCTTTGATCAATTACCCCTAAAAATTGCTTATCAAATCTATTAGGATTTGCTTTCACAAATGCTTCTACATCTAAGATTTTCAACCTTGTTGAATTCTCACCCATGTATTCATCGGTTATATCATAGCCATAACCTAATACATCATACACTCCATCTCCGGCCGCCTTTGTTGTTACATTTGACACTGAAGATTCAACATTTGGTAAATCCTCTATTTCTGAACAAGAATAGAAAAGAAGCAAAAAAAACAATAAACAATAAGACTTCTTCATAATAGTAATATTAAAAGATTAACAATTACCAAAAGTAAGAAAAATCATCATTCTATTTAATTTCAAAAGCATGTTTATAAACATAACAATCATATATAGAATTCGAACTCCCCCGTGGGGATGCGTTATGATAAAGTAATGGGGCAAATAGACATGCATCCCCCTGCTACAACTTCACGATTATTGCCGGATTGGACTTGGTCAATGTATCCTTACCCCCCAAAAGAAAGATTTTACCGCAGGATCACAAATAAATATTAAAAGAGAAAAAATATAATGCCGAGGATTTAGAATTCGCTAAGGATACCTATAATGTAGCCGACTTGATAACACACTTTAATTGTTTAGGGAAATAGGAATACAAGAAGACCTGATATCAAATAAAAAATACGATCTATTGAAAATACTTTGTTTAGAGAAAAAACTGTAAGAAAGTACTTTTTTACACTCAAAATACTCCTTTAAAAAGATAACAATTATGAAAGGATATGATATACACCTTACACACTAATCACTTTTTATCTTATTTTAAAAAAGGTATCACTCTTCTATAATGCAATACAGAACTATTTCTACATTATTAAAACACAGAATCATGTTTATAAGCATCATTTTAAAATATGTTATATCTATAAAGTTTCTTATATTTGAAAATTGTTAAACTTTAAATATTAATGCGATGAAGAAACTTTATTACTTGTTGGGAGTATTACCCATTCTTTATTCTTGCTTAGAAGCTGAGCTTCCAGAAGTAAACTCCTTATCACCAGATGTAATGACGAGATTAGCTGGTGATGAAAAGTATGATGTGCTAGGTTTTGGTTATGATGTAACAGGTGAATATTTGCATCCAATGTCAGTGAAGAACCCTGTTTTGGATATAGCAAAATATGAAAATGACTCTAAAGGACGATTAGTTTATGGTACACCATCATTCGGCTATGATAGAATGTATTATGGTTATTCCTCTTCTGATTACGTGAAGAATATAACTACAGAAACAAAAGCCACATATACAATGAATTATGGTAGCGAAAAAGACACATCCTTTTTTACAGCCAACATAACAAATAATTCATATTTAAAGACTGAATATTCATATTCTGATAAATATTCTTTTGCAAGTTTAGACGCTTTAAGAAACCGAAAGTATATACGTATAAACGATGAAGTAAGCAATTTATCAAAATATCTAACACTTGAATTTAAAGAAGATTTAAACAAATTAGCCCCAGAAAGAATCATTGAAAGATATGGAACTCATGTTTTAACAGATTTTCTTATTGGCGGGCGTTACCAATTAATGTTTAGATCTATTATTACTAATACTAAAGATGCCTCAACAAAAAGAGAAACTGTTCAATCGGGCTTCAAAGTATCCTTAGGTAAAATAGGATTTGGATACAATTTAGAACATAGTGAAACAGTTGACAATAGCCTTGCTCAAAATAACCAATACAAAGAATTGTATGTACTATTTTATGGTGGTAAAGGAACAAATTTAAAATATGATTTAGAAAAAGGCACCCCTACCAATATAGACATACAAAGTTGGGAAAATTCCGTTTCATTAGAAAATTCTTGTCTAACAGAGATTACATGGAAAGAAACACATCCCATTTATGACTTTATTTCAGACCCTACCAAAAAAGCTGCTATAAAATCTGCTGTATTGAAATATATTGCAGCATCCAAAATAAATACACTTGAGTTAATGCCATTATTTACATACTACCATGATGTAATTGGAGACCATTGTGTTACAACTGCGTCAAACATTGTAGAACGTTTTAAAGGGTGGAAGTTCCTTTGCATAGAGGGGTATATTTTGAAGAAACAATTACCTGGAACTGTTGCTCTATATGAATATTATAATGAATTAGGTGGAGATCATTATGTTACAACTATACCAGATATACATAAGAAATATACTCATTATATAATGCTCAACCTTTTGGGGTATGTTTACAAAAATGCGACTATTGGCGCAATACCTTTAATAGAATACTATCACGACGACAATTTCAACCATTATACCTCCACCAATACCAATATAATCGGAAACTTTTCAGGCTGGATACGATTAAACAGTCCGAATGCCGGATATATCTATCCAGCCGATTAAGGCAGGTATTTCAGATTAGCATTACAATAATTTATAATTTGAATACTTACAAACGAATTGAGACTGCCTTGCACGAGGCTGTCTCTTTTTTTACTTTAGCCATCAGCATCTCACTCTTTTTCTTAAAAAACGAACTACTCGACAAGAAACAATGAAGCAAAAATATCCCAAACTTATTATACTATTTATGCTTAAGTATCATTGCTATATTTCTATAACATTTTATGGTGAATCTCTATATTCAGAAACTAATTATACAGAAAGAATGACATTACGAACAAGGCAGTCATAGTATATTAAAACGGTTCTACTTCTACAACAAGAACAAATTGTACAACAACAGG
This sequence comes from Bacteroides sp. MSB163, assembly GCF_036416795.1. Classification (NCBI taxonomy): domain Bacteria; kingdom Pseudomonadati; phylum Bacteroidota; class Bacteroidia; order Bacteroidales; family Bacteroidaceae; genus Bacteroides; species Bacteroides maternus. The sequence goes on from NZ_CP143867.1 coordinate 1,111,515, forward strand.
ATATTAACTCTTTACCTAATTAATCCATGCTTTTAGCCACCTTAAAGAATAGTGCCAAAATTCTCAAGACTTTTTTATTAAACAACAAAAGAAGAGTCTTAACTTGTAGCCCAAGATTTCACTACTTTAATAAAACCTTTAGGACACCATTTCAACAAATATAATATTTCCTTACAAGTAAAATATGAAATCATAGAAATATGATTAGATGACAGAATACCAGACATAACTTTTAGATTACTGTACTCCAAGCACCGTCTTTCTTTAGCTGTTAACTCATATGTGAATATTGGCAATTGTTCTTTCCATTTTCTATAAAATAATCTTGCCGAGCGAAGCCATTCAGAATTTAACTGACCAGCTGAAATATGCTCCAAAAGCACATCGTATATAACACCGATTTTAAAGCCAGCACTTCTTACCTGCATAGATATATCCAAATCATAAAAATGAAAGCCATGATATGTTATCTCATCGAAAGAGATAGTTTTAAACAATGACTTTCTTATGCAAAAGAATAAACCATCTAAAACAACTACCTCAATTCGATTTTTATCAATCGGTTGAATCTTCTGATGTATTGAAACTCTTGTATTCCGTTCAGTATCTATGCTATATTGGCATGCAGACGGAGAATATTTATTATGTGCATTCGAAGCCCACCATATAGAAGGAATACTGCTTAAGAAACGAGGACCTCCTACTCCTAACATTCCAAGCTGATCATCCTTAAAATGATTTATAACATTTATCCCCCAGTTATAAGAATGAAACAATATATCATCATGCATAAAACAAATGATTGGGTATTGCGCTTTCCGCACTCCAATATTATATGCTTGAAATATATCATATCTATTCTTACTATTATCAATACTTATGACTTCATAAACAACATCCCCAATATGTTCTTTAATATTTATTAATAGATTCTTATCTACCTCTGTTGCCCTATTACAAATTATTATCGATATCATGGCCAATCATTTTTACATTACAAATATCACATCACCATTATGAAAAGAAAAGATCAACAAGCGCAAATTTATATAAATAGCTAAAAAAAGAGCACAAAGAGTAGAAGAAATATAGATATTATTGCAACTTATTAATACTTTTGCTGCAATTATCAAAACTTAAACAAACCATGAGAATTGGCATATTATACATCTGTACAGGCAAATATGATATATTTTGGAAAAACTTCTATCTTAGTGCAGAACTTTACTTCATGCAAAATCCTGATGTGATACGTGAATATTATGTATTTACAGATAGCCCGTCATTATTCGGAGAAAAGGAAAATCAACATATACATAGAATAGAACAGGAAAACCTGGGATGGCCTGATAATACATTGAAACGGTTTCACATATTTCTCCGCATTAAAGAAAGATTATTGCAAGAAACTGATTATTTATTCTTTTGCAATGCTAATCTGCTGTTCAAACAGCTGGTAAACGATGAAATTTTACCTCCCAATGATAGCAATGGACTTGTTGGCACATTACATCCAGGCTTTTATAATGTTCCAAATATAGATTTCACTTACGAACGGAACCCACAATCTACCGCTTACATTGCCATAGGAAGTGGCAAGCACTATTATGCGGGAGGATTCTCTGGAGGTCGCACAGAAGCCTACATACAACTCTGTGAAACAATAAAATCACAAGTTGATATAGATGAATCTAATAATCTCGTAGCAATATGGCACGATGAATCCCATATCAATCGATATTTTCTGGATTATCCTCCAATGACATTATCACCTGCCTATTTATATCCTGAAGGTTGGGCTTTACCTTTTGAAGAAAAAATAATGATACGGGACAAAAGTAAAAAAGAGTATGGAGGTCACAAGTATTTACGCAAAAAGAGTCCATGGATAAGCCGATTATTCAAAAAGTCATAAGACCTTACCTGAAAGCAGTTATTATCTACCATTATAAATATGCATCATGAGAAGAAAACTTATACGAAAATATAACAAATTTAAGAAATGGATGATTCCAGAATTAAAGTGGCGTTTTAGTCATACCAAAGAAATTTCTTATAAAAATGTTCCTATTGTTATTAATAATTTCAATCGCGTCAATTCACTATTAACCCTAATCGACGGACTAGAATCAAGAGGCTACAGTAATATATATATTATTGATAACAATTCCACTTATCCTCCATTACTGGAATATTATAAAAAGTGTACTTATCCTGTATATATGCTAAACAAAAATATTGGTCACCTAGCTATTTGGGAAACCGGAATTTACAAACAATTTACTGATTCATATTTTGCATACACAGACTCCGACTTAGAAATTCACCCAAATTGCCCAGAAGATTTTATGGAAAAATTCATTCTTTTACTGAAGAAGTACCCTAAAGCACTGAAGGTTGGTTTTTCAATCTGCATTGATGACTTACCTGATTGCTATAACTTAAAAGATCAAGTACAAGAATGGGAAAGCCAATTTTGGCAGAAAGAAATAGAAACTAACGTTTTCATAGCCCCTATAGATACCACCTTCGCTGTATATAAGCCTTACTTTAAGGGAGAAGCAATAGATATCCAACACCTATATTTGCGTACTGGATTTCCTTATTCAGTAAGACACTTACCTTGGTATATAGACAATCATAATTTGACAGAAGAGGAAAAATATTATATTACACACCTAAAGAAGTCTACTCATTGGTCAGAAAAAAACAGGCAATGATAAACGTTACACATCACTTTTGAGAAGACAAGAAAATGGATAAATCGCCTTCTCAAAAGTTATAAAAAAATCGGGTTATGCAATAACTCTTTCCAAGAATACTCTATCTCATCATCACAAAGTATCACGTACTTTTCAGGATTATCTCCTAACAAAGCACTATACTTACCCAAAGTACCCTTACTGGTAATCTGATGCTTACAATAAGCCATTAGATATAAATCCATATACCCTTTATCCGAACCATTTATATCTATTGTTTTACAATCTTGTTCTGTAAGTTGAAGCTGCGGAGCAAGTTCATTGATTACCCATTCCGGTTCATCTGAGAAAAAATAAAAATAAGGAGCAGATTTTCTTTCTTGAAAATAAGAAACAGATTTCTTAAAATAATCAAAAGAAGCAGGTTTTCCATAATCATACATCTCCACTTTCAAGTCACCACGACGTACATGCACGGCAACAGAACAAGAAACCAATCTTATTTCATCACATACCCGAGCATTGGCATCATCCAAAATTTCCGGACATAACCTAAATATAGAACGAAAAGCGGGTAGCCAAATATCAGCGGGAAGGTGGTAATAACCACCTAAATAAAGCGGAGGTACCTTTTCTAAAAAAGAAAAATCATCAACTCTTTCTGTCGTATTATTTCCCTCATTGTAGAACTTCCGCTTATATACACTCACAGCTAATGGGGATGCAATCTCCATTTTCAAATAGGGAAATGCTTTTAATAAATCAAAATTACGTACAAATTTATGATCCTTATCCATCCCCCATTCATCATAAAAGGACAAATCATATACCACCTTATACCCACGTTCTTTGTACAATTGTCCAAGCAAATACTGATGCATTTGGGAGCAAATGCCTCCATCCAAGAGAAGTATTACCTTAGGAGATACTACTCCATACTTCAGTAACCTTTTATAAATACTTCTTTTCCACTTTCTTAATATTCTCATTTTCACATCATTAAAGTTTCTCTTGTTTTTTGTAACGCTTCAAATTCAAATAGCCCAGCCAGCTAGAGAATCTATAAACAGCTACAATTTTTCGTTCTCTTCTAGTCAATATACCCTGTAAGTCTGGAAACTGTTTAAGATCAGCAATAACCCCTTTCATCCTCTTATCTACGTCTTCTATTTTATTCCAATGTAAACGCATCAGTACTGTTTTAAGATTGAAGCAGGCCATTTCCCTTCTCAATTTCGACAATAATCCCTTTTTAGCCACATAATTATTAATCCAATCCACATAACCATTAAAATCTTCATACTTGAAATCATCAAAGTTTTCCGGATGAGACATTGAAGAAGGAGTGAAATTATAATTAACTATTTCTTTGTGAATACATACTACTTTCTTCGAATAAAAAAGCAATTGAGCTGAAAGAATGATGTCTTCTCCCAAAGAAATGTTAGGGCGCTCTATATCATGCTCATATAGAGCTCTCAGATGAAACTTAGACCAAACACACCAATGCGCTTCCCATGACAATAAATGCTTCAAATAATCTATTCCTTGTAATTCCTCAAAATCAAAAAACAAAGAATTCTCAAGTCTACCTTCAATGCTAAAGAAAAAAGGAGCCACAACCATATCCGCTTGTGTTTTTTCTGCCTTGTCCACCAAACATGCTATGGCACCCTCGCATAGCATATCATCACTATCTAAATACTGAACATACTTTCCCTTGGCTACATCAATCCCTGTTCTTCGGGCATAAACAAGACCTTCATTTTTATGCTTATCTACAATAACAATACGAGAATCTAATTCGGCATACTTCTTCATTATCGCCAAACTATCATCAGTACTGCAATCGTTCACGACTATAATTTCAAGGGTTACATAACTCTGAGTGATTACACTATGCAGACAGTTGTCCAGTGTTTGTTCACTGTTATAAACAGGTATCACAACAGATACTAACGGATACTTCATGATAAAATAAACATCTCTTACAATTAAACTTTATTCCTTCTTGAGCAATGGGTTAAATAGTACATAGGCCAAAAATAGGATATTTTCCGTAAACGCCTATAACTTTGAAGATCAAGAGCTTCTCTGGGTAAAGACAAAAACTCACGCAACCGTAGTTTCATGGCTTTTATTTCTTGCTTATATAAAGTATGATTTGGCTTTCGGATAAACGTATTAAAAATCCACAAACAATGCTTCACTACTCTTGCAGTTAATACCTCACGTTCTTTTTCATTGAAAAAAACAGCATTCTCAATAAAAGACAGTCTGTCATATTCTGCTAAAAAATAATCATACAACTTCTTCAAATCCGGGCTATGACAAATACTGCCTTCTCTCTGCAAATAATTATAATATGTCTTATCTACCCAACTGATTCTATTGCATTGAGCCGCCCACTTGTAAACAGTCAAATGATCTTCATAATATACCCCCTCAGGAAATGTAAATATATCAAATAATTCCCTTCTAAACAATTTCGTACAAGAAGAGCTACTGACTTTGTCCAACAAGATATCTATCACAACATCTTTAGGCACTAAAGAATATATCCGACCAGAATTCGGATACAACTGCTCTTTATGACCATCCTCATATTCACAACAGTAATTACAATAGGACATATCTGCTTCGTAAGAAATCAATGCATCTAACAAATTTTCATACATCGTCGGCTCAATCCAATCATCACTATCAACAAAACCAATATAAGGAGCCACACTGGAGGCTATACCAACATTTCTAGCAATAGAAAGACCAGCCACAGTTAAATGAAGTGTTTTTATACGAGAATCCATTAACGCATAATCATCACAGATTTGAGCAGATCCATCACTCGAAAGATTATCTACTAAAATAATCTCAATATCCTTCAATGTTTGATTACGAACAGATTCTACACAGTGCTTCAAATAAGCAGCTGTATTATGTACTGGTATAATTATAGCAACTTGAGGCATAAATATTTTATTTTTTTCTTTTACAACAAATAAATTCTCTCTACTGATTATCAGACAATATTAACCCATTTTTTCACCACCTCTAAATAACGCTTTCCATATCGCAAATCCGGTTCCAGATAATTTCCTTCTCCTCACTCATCCCAAGATTTCACAAAAGCGAGCCGATGTTCCACAGGCTTTTTCAATATGTTTCATTACATCCTTCACATGTCGTTCAAAATAGACTGGTTCTGCATGATTTAAAACCAGACTTTTGCTATGAGCACGCGGAAAATGATCCCAATTAAGAATTATCGTAGAGAACTTCTCAGTAGAGCTTTTTTAGTCTCTTCTAGATAACGAAAGCCCCATTTCTGATCAGGTTCTAGATGGTTTCCTTCTGCCCACTCATTCCATGCATTAATAAAGATGAAATTTTCTTCTTTACTAAAGGGGACAAACTTATTAGTAACCGATTTCAGCCATTTGCCATATATTTCCGGGCTACTCTTATCCAAAATAAACATTCTCTCCTTTCTACGAGCAGTATTATCCCACATAGGAGTTACGCACGGAAACATTTTATAATCAGGAGTGGGCAAAGCAGAAGAATAATCCACATATTCCTGATAGTCTACCTTTCTTTTTTTACAAGTATTAAACAAATGGCGATTCACATTATAGCAAAACTTCTTCAAAGGATTTCTTTTGTTTATAAACTCACGCATCTGATGAGTAAAAGGTTGAAATTCTATTGCAGCATCAAATCCATCCTGCAGATATTTTTCACCATAATATTCTTCTGTTTCGACCCTACAAAGATATAACCCAAGCCCCTTCAATGCAGCTTCTTCCCGCCAAACTCTAATAGTTTCCTTTATATTAGGGAAAAGCATTGAACGATAAATCATAAACACAGGTTTGCCGTCTACCTTAATATAACGAGAATCGTTAAATACATTATCCAATAAATACTGAATATGAATACGATCATCTTTTTCAGAATGATTTTGAGCTATTAAAATTTGGTTTTCACCACCATCCCATGCTCTTGTCCAGTTCTCATTGGCCCAACAAAGCATAAAAGGGAAATTAGGTTTGCCGGAATCTAATACTTCCTTCAAAGGTCTTTCCATCAATTGATGCCCATTAAACCAGTAATGATAATAACAAAAACCACTCAAACCATATTTTTGAGCCATCTCAGCTTGCAGTTCACGCACCTCAGAAAGACGCAAGTCATAAAAGCCCAAATCTGCAGGTAAATGTGGTTGATAGTGCCCTCTATAAAGAGGTTTAGCTTTCACTACATTTCGCCATTCAGTAAACCCCTTTCCCCACCATTCATCATTTTCTTGAAAGGGATGATATTGAGGCAAATAGAATGCAATTGTTCTTTTTTCCATTATAAAATATAATAATTATTATAATCGGTCTTTATCTCGAGTCAACAAACAAGGTATCATAAAACTTAGATTCTTATTCAAACGTTCAATGCAATAATCTAAAGCCCCTCCTTTTAATTGTGTTTCTAGTTCTTGATAAAGCTCATTCTTTACCTTAGAATCCACCTTCAACCTTCTTATTTTCTTATAAAAAATGCCACGCCGCAATATTTTTCTCCACGAAGAAATAGAGGGGAGCAGATTTTCTATAAATCTTATAACAGATATATCTTCTTTCAAGCCATCTCCTGTTATAATAGATTTCATTGTAGTACTGCATTTATGCTGGCGAAAATAATTTAGTTTTTCATAAATTTCGACTACATCCCCTTGGAGTGCCATCTCAATCCAAAAAAGCCAGTCACCACAGTATCTCATGGAAAAACACGAATAATCAGTTATTCGTTCGAAGCACTTTTTTCTAAAAACAACTCCACTTGCATTATAAATATAGTTAGCCCAATACAAATTATGCATTATATAATCTTTCCCTGCAAAAAACCCTAAATTATCTGAGCGTTTCTTCTGCTTTGCAGTCCATCTATCAAAATCTATCGAAAGCTGTTCGCCTGATTCATCAATACTATATGAACCAACAAAACAATATGATGCTTGAGAATACCGTTCTAATACACAAACCGCTTTTTCAAGAAAAGAAGGACTTGCTAAATCATCACTCTCTGCAATCCATATATATTTCCCACGTGACAAGGCAATGCCTTTTTGCCATTGAGCAAAAGGGCTACCTGTATTAACAGAATTTATATCCACATAAGATACATGAGCATTTGTCTGATATTTATTCAAAATGAAAACACTATTATCAGTCGAGGCATCATCTAAAAGTATTATTTCAAAATCAGTGCAAGTTTGTAACAACACAGATTCTATACGTTTTTCCAGAAAACGGGCATAATTATAGTTTGGAATAATAACACTAACCAAAGGAATATTTTCCATCATTTATAATACATATCAAAGTTTACAAAAAACAATTCTATGAATCCGAACCTTCTTTCACGATCCCATTCTCACACCAAACCGTCCTCTCTGCAATAACCTTTCTCAATACCTGTTCGTGATATTCCAAATTCTCCCGTGAAGCAAATTTATGATAAAGATGAAATTGTACTCCTCCCATCTTCAATTGTTTCTTTTGGATACCTGCATGGATAAGCCGATAGGAAATTTCCACATCTTCCTGCCCCCACATCTCCAAAGACTCATTATAACCATTAACGCGCAATAAATCTTCTTTCCAGAAAGCCATATTACACCCCCGGATTCTTAACATACTACGCTTGGCATAACGATTTGCCAAATACAAACGTAAAGTGTGTGAACGGAAAGCGTTCAACAAAAAGCTAAGGTCTTGTTTAAAAAGTGCAGGATGAGTTTCCACCCCTCTAAGTAACCGGGCAGTAGCCATTCTCCCCAAAAGCACCCGACTGCCACATACAAAATATCCCTTCTCCGCCAATTCCAGATGGTCAGCGATAAAGTGCCTATCCAAAAGGATATCACCATCAATCTGGATAATATAATCCCCTTTCGCCCTTTCAATGGAGCGATTACGGATAGCGGAAAGACGGAAACCTTTGTCCTCGTGCCATACATGCACAATAGGAATATCGGTCTTTGCCCGCATCTTATCAATCAGCTGCTTGGTGTCGTCACGTGAGCCATCATCTGCAATCAGAATCTCACAAGGCTTCACGGTCTGAGCGAAAGCGCTGTACAGACATAGGGACAAGGCCTCTTTCCAATTATATGTAGATATCATTAATGAGACTAACATGTATCAATTCTTTAATTCAACTTCATTTTTTCTGATCTTCCGGCCAATTATAATCTAATTCAGCCTCACGTTGTAGCGCTGCCCTGATAATCTCACTTGTACTCTCTATTATTTTCTTCTTAATACCTGTAGTGCTTACATCGGGAGTATAAGGAAAATAGACCACTTCCTTACCGGGCTGTTGCTTCATCCACTCAAGCCCCTCCAGATACTTATTTATCCAATCATCCCCAATGGTTACTATATCAATATCTTCTCTCTGTAATTGCGCCACCTCAGTCAGCTTCACTTGCTTCACAGCTTTAGTCACACACTTCAAAGACGAAATAATCCGGAAACGTTGTTCAAAGGGAATAATAGGCGGCATTCCCTTGTAATGCTGTATCAGCTCATCTGTGCTTACGCCGACTATAAGTTCATCGCCCAATGCCGCCGAACGTTCCAATATGTTCAGATGCCCGATATGAAACAGGTCAAAACTACCGGATGTGAATACTCTGATTTTCTTTTTTTCCATATTATATAGATTTATCGGTATTCTATTTCTTTAATTCTCTTTGCCAGATCATCCAGATCCTCTTCACTTTGAACTCCCAAATGGGAAACCCTGAAATAACAAGGAGTACCGCCCGGCATAATGAATATGTCTTGCTTCAACAATTCATTAAAGAGAATATCTCCATTCCGGCGAACAAAGAATCCCGTAATGCAATTGGATGGCACTTCCGCCGGAACTTCCCAACCATTCTGCCTGCACAGCTCACGAAAATACAGTGCTTTAGCACGCACGGAAGCAATGATTTTATCAACCCCAAGGACTATATTCTCCTTTAAACGGGCATGCAATTGCATAAACAAACTGGTGGCCGGACTGTAAGGTGTCTGACCGCGTTCCAGATTCTTCAGATTCTCAGCAAAATCAAAATAATAAGATTTATGCAAAAAATCAGTCTGCAGGATTCTAGGCGAAAGAAACAGAAACGACAAACCCGGGGCTATATTCAGCCCCTTCTGACTACTGGTAATACAGATGTCGATATTCAACTCTTCCATATCCAAATCATCGGACAAGAAAGAACTAATAGCATCAACAACCAGCGAAACATTATGTTTCCTGCAAATAGCAGAAATTTTCTTTAAATCAAACAGTTGACCGGTAGAGGTTTCATGATGTTGACATAAAAACACATCCGGACGCGAAGCAGCCACAGCATTTTCCAGCCGGGCATAATCGATATCACGAGCAAAAGGAACTTCAAAAACTTCATTCTGAACCTGATAGTACTTGCAGAGACTCTTCCAACGGTAGCCGAATGAACCGCCGGCTATAATAAAAGCTTTCTTTTTCAGGGAAACATAATTGGTAACCACAGCATCCATCGCACCGGTTCCTGAAGCTGTATAGAAGATAACACGCCCGCCTGGACAATGTATCAGTTCCAGCAACATACGCTCTGAATCATTCACTATTTCAGAAAACAAAGCAGTGCGCATATACGGAAAAGGTTCTCCTGCGATTCGAAGAATCCGCTCTTCTATATTTCCCGGAAAAACATAAGATTTCATATTCCTGCTTTTTAATAATTCTACATTACTTTTCATCACTTCTTTATCCTTCCGAACGTCTTTATACTCATATATTTTCTCCAGAGGTTCAACTTCCGTTCTCTCGGAACACCATGACGGCGAATATAATCTTCAGCCGCTTCCAGCATTCGCCTGGCTACATTTCCATCCAGATACGGATCGTAGTTATCAACCACCCATCGTCTTTTCGCAATAGCGCTTTCATCATGCTGCACACTTTCAAAGGCGTCCACCAATTGGGATGTATCCGTTATGTCAGTCCAGTAAATGTCCTTCGCTATGGTGCGATAAGTGATTACCGGACGTCCCAGAAGCAAGAATTCATATACCGTTGAGGAAGTGTCACTTATCATGACATCGGACATTAACTGATACTTTGTAACATTAAAGCCGTCTTCCCATATAATGTGTTCTTCTTGTTCTGCCAGTTGTCTATATTCATCCACCCACTCTTTTTTAGTCAACGGATGCAACTTCAACAACAGAACGACATCCCTCATCTTTACTAAATGCAGCAAAGCCTCTTTTAATGCAGGAAGAGATGTTAAACTTGGTGAAAAAGTAGGCGCATATAATACAATTTGACTTTTTCCATGCAGTTTCAACAGTTCTTCACGTTCCCGGTCAAAATCATGCCAATGATTTTTTATCCAATCCTGCTTGGGCCAGCCGGTCTCCACGACCTCAAAATCTTTATATTCGGCTGCTAATTCCTTAAACTTTTTCGTAAAAAAAGGACCTTGGGTGAAATAGGTGTCAAAATAGCGACGGATGATCCAATGATCTTTCTTTTCTGCCGCATAGCCATGAAAAACCTGTATCTTCACACCCGGTAAATAATAGGGAACAATATTACCCGGCACAAATATAGCTTCCGGAGAAAAATCATAAACCTCCTGCATCGAATGTGTATAAACAACTTTTCCATCCAGTGGAAAAACCGGGATCTTCGGAAGATGCACATACCACAAGATATGATTCGCCTCCGACTTTACCGCTTCCTGATATATAGGCAATAATATATCAACAGCATACTTATTTTCACAGAATAAGACAATACGCATACTTCTCTCTATAGCTCCAGTTTATACTTCACTTGATGTTTCTTTGCAAAATAAATCCAGAACTTCTTCCGGTGTGCAAGCACTTTATCAACGCAGTATCGTTCATCAGCATTGCGTGCCCGTGCATATTCTCTGGCAAGTAATTCAAAAAAGGCTTTCTGTCCCCATAAACGGGCAAAATTGGCACACCCCATATCAATACTGATCTTGCCGAAGCTCATGCGGTTGATATCCACTAACATAAAATGATACTCACCGTCTATCTTATCGAACAGGATATTTCCGGGAGAATAATCCCGATGCATAATATCAGATTCATGCAGGCGAGCCGTATAACGGGCAAAGGCTATAACAACATCCCGGCAATCGTTAACATCGGCATTGCCGAATTCATAAAAGTTTCTTCGATAGGAAGATTGAAGACTGATAAAATAAGAGTACTTGATCAAACCGCACTTGCACTCTTCGATATAAGCGATAGGAACCGGGGTCTCAAAGCCTCTCTGAAGCAATATATTGGGGTATGAAAAGGCGCGCCTTCCTTTCGGGGCACGAAAAAAAGAATAAGCAATCCGATTTACCAAAGCCGGAACTCCATAACGTTTTATATTGATCTCCAATCCATCGTCCACCGTCATCACTTTGATGAGGTTTCTTCCAGAGTAGATCACCCTCCCCTCACTTTCAAAGATATCAGGAATGCTTTCTACAAATTTCCGCAAATGTTCGTATGCAGGATTTACTATTATTTTCATATTTTACTCTGCCTTCACCTTTTTAGACGGTCCCGTCATTCTAAAATATTTATCCATCATTTACCTTATATTCTCTTCAATCTTCGCAATAATCTCTTCAGGTTTTATCTCCCTCAGGCAAGCATAATCGCCACGCCAGCAGGGCTTCTGCCCGTAAACCGAACATGGACGGCAGGACAAGTCAAGCTGCACCGTATTGGCCGGTAACTGTTTCCACCCCATGAATCCGGCATAAGGATGCGTAGCACCCCATACGGAAACAACAGACACATTGACCAGAGACGCCAAATGCATATTAGCGGAGTCCATGGAAAGAATCACATCCAAATGACTCATCAGATTCAATTCCGTATCCATTTTCAGCTTACCAATCAACGATATGACGGAAGGATACTTAGCGGTCCAGCGGTCGAATACCTCCTTTTCACTCTTCCCTCCACCCAAAAGGAAAACTTTCACATCCGGCATTGCGGCAAAATGGGCAACAACCCGTTCCTGCTGCTCTACCGGATAAATCTTACCCTTGTGTTTAGCAAAAGGAGCAATACCTATCCATTTATTATTCCCTTTCGGACCTACTACCGGTTCTATTTGCGAGAAATCACCTTTTCCCTCTCCATAGATGGAGGTGAACTTCAATTGAACCGGAAGTCCCAGCTTTTCCAGCACATCAGCATAGCGCCGGAAAGAGCTTTCCTGCTTTTCAAAAACCTTATGATGACGGCGAACCAGTTTCTTCTTACCTGCCCGCCCCTTGCATATTGCAGCTACAGGCACGCCATCCAACCGAAAACGCCATCGTAAGTATTTCGCGCGAAGTATATCATGAAAATCGGCCACATAATCAAAATGTAGCCCTTTTAGTTCTGCATACAAACTGTTTAATCCTCGTAATCCTTTATGTTTCCCCGACAAATCGGCACCGTAAAAACTTACATTCTCCGGCAACTTCAGGAAAAGAGGTTGCAACGCAGCACGGCTCAGCACTATGATTTCATGCTGAGGATATTCGGCTGCCAGCGAATGCACTACCGGAACCGTCATGGCTACATCGCCAAGCGCAGAGAAACGGATAATAAGGATACGTGCCATTCGTCATCTTTTTGCATAAAGCACCGGATTCAAAGCCGGGTCATTATACATCTTCATCTGTTTATATACTTTCATATATTTTTTTCCGGATTCAATATCAACCAGCAATTGGTCAATGGCCGACGAAAGATCTTGCTTTTGTTCCAGAAGAATGTCCAGTTTAGCCTTGCATTGAGCATGATGTTCGGGAGTAGTATCCGTACGTTCCACCTCCTTTTGCATGTGATAGATCTTTAATGCAAGAATAGACAGACGGTCTATCGCCCATGCGGGACTTTCCGTATTAATGGTAGCCTCTGCCATCGGTTTCACATCTTTATATTTATCCAGGAAATAGCTATCGATCAGTTCTACCAAGTCTGTTCTGTCCTGATTAGACTTGTCTATTCTTCGTTTCAAAGTTAATGCCGCATTCGGTTCAATCTGCGGATCACGTATAATATCTTCAAAATGCCATTGCACGGCATCAATCCAATTCTTCAAATACAGATAATACTCAATCGTCTTCAACTCGTAAGGATTGTTCATCGGCGCATCCACGCTATCCATTACATGATAATCCGCGACTGACTTCTCAAAAATGCTGTTGCAAAGGTTACTAAATGCCATAATCTTAACGAACTTTACAGTTATACAATAATACAAAGTTATGCAATATTTCCCACACAAGCAACCGTTCCCCACTTTTTATTCCCATCTTACTCCAAAAGCAAAACATCCTCTTCCTTATTTATTTCATATTTTTACTACCCCATAACACCTTCAAGTAAGATAGAATGAAAGGATTCGCATGAAGAATACGTTAACAAATCAAAGCAACTTTCATAAGAAAATAGAAACCAGCTATACTTTATTAGTACAACATAGCCCTATACATATAATTAATTTCTAAATTTGCCTGTATTCAAAAAATGCAGAATTCCATGAAAGTTATTGTTGACAATAAAATACCTTTTATAAAGGAAGCTATCGGGAAAATAGCCGACGAAGTAATATATGTCCCCGGAAAAGACTTCACCCCTGCTTTAGTGAAAGATGCGGACGCACTAATAATCCGCACACGCACTCAATGCAACCGCGAATTACTGCAAGGAAGCCGGGTGCGATTCATTGCTACAGCCACAATCGGTTTCGACCATATAGATACGGAGTATTGCCACGAAGCGGGCATAACCTGGACCAATGCACCGGGATGCAACTCGGCCTCCGTAGCACAATACTTGCAATCCACACTCTTATTAATAAATCTCCTGAAAGGAAAAAACTTATCAGAAATGACCATCGGCATTGTCGGAGTAGGCAACGTAGGCATCAAAGTGGCTAAAGTGGCCCGCGAATTAGGCATGCGGGTATTGCTGAACGACTTACCACGAGAAGAGAAAGAAGGAAGTACTGACTTCTGCTCTTTGCAACTTCTTGCCGAAGCATGTGATGTCATCACTTTCCACGTACCTTTATATAAGGAAGGGAAATATAAAACTTTCCATCTGGCCGATGAAGCATTCTTCCGTTCCCTCAAACGTTCTCCCATCATCATCAATACTTCCCGCGGAGAAGTAATTGAAACAGCAGCTTTATTGAAAGCTCTTCAAACCGGCCTGATTTCCGATGCCGTCATTGACGTATGGGAAAATGAACCCAACATTAATCTCTCCTTATTATATAAGGTATTCATCGGCACACCCCATATCGCCGGATACTCGGCAGACGGAAAAGCAAATGCTACACGAATGTCTCTGGACTCCCTTTGCCGATATTTCAATATACAAGCCGACTACCACATCGATCCACCCAAACCGGAAAATCCGATTATCATAGCATCGACCCCCACAGAAGCCTATTTAAAAATGTATGATCCGCGGCAAGACTGCGAAGCGTTGAGAGCTCATCCCGAATTGTTTGAAAAGTTAAGAGGAGACTATCCGCTGCGGAGAGAAAAGACGGCATTCTCCGTAGCATCTCCGTAAGTCCTCCGTAGCAAGTCCGTACCAGCTCCATACTCTAAGACACGGAGATAACACGGAGCAGACACGGCTCAGAACAGAACCGGGTATAATAAAGCTATAAAATTTAGCCTTCGGATTCAAGCAATTTTTCTATCACTTTGGGATAAGTGCCATATTCCAGCGCATGAATACGTTGTGCCAAATCATCAGGAGTATCTTCCGACAACACCGGGCATTTCACCTGACAAATAATAGCACCTTCATCATAATGTTCATTTGTATAATGTATAGTGATACCACTTTCCTTCTCGCCCGCAGCAATCACAGCTCCGTGCACGCGATCACCATACATACCCTTTCCACCGAACTTCGGCAACAACGAAGGATGTATATTTATCATTTTATTAGGATAAGCATGCAAAATAAGATCCGGTACGCGCGCCAGAAAACCGGCCAGCACTACAAAATCAATATCATACTCCCGCAACACCGATAAAATCGCCTCTCCATTCTCCCAGTCACTCTTCGGAAAATAAAAGCATGGCACTTCCAGCCCACGAGAACGCTCTAAAACGAACGCATTCTGACGATTAGTTAAAACCAAGGCCACACAAGCCGAACTTTTTTCCCGGAAATAACAGATGATATTTTCGGCATTCGTGCCGCTTCCCGATGCTAAAACTGCGATATTTTTCCTCATATTCCTTCTTTTTAGTGCACAAAACCGTGAAAAATGTGCAAAACATTGCATTTAATTCGTCAAATATTTGCGAGTGACGATAAATCTTTATTCCTTTGCCCCGCAAAATTAAAGAAATAAAACTAATTATTAATTAAAAACTTAAAGTTATGTCTGAAATTGCATCAAGAGTGAAAGCGATTATCGTCGACAAATTAGGCGTTGAAGAATCAGAAGTTACTAACGAAGCTAGCTTCACTAACGATTTAGGAGCTGATTCTCTTGACACTGTAGAACTTATCATGGAATTCGAAAAGGAATTCGGTATCTCTATTCCGGATGACCAAGCTGAAAAAATTGGTACTGTAGGCGACGCCGTTTCTTACATCGAAGAACACGCTAAGTAATCCTATCCATCAACTTAATATGGAATTAAAAAGAGTTGTAGTAACAGGTCTCGGCGCCATTACTCCGATTGGCAACAATGTTTCCGACTTTTGGGAAAATCTTGTGAATGGGGTTAGTGGAGCAGGACCTATTACTCATTTCGATGCTTCCCTTTTCAAGACTCAATTTGCCTGCGAAGTGAAAGACTTCGAAGTTACCAAATATATCGACCGCAAAGAAGCCCGCAAGATGGACTTATATACACAATATGCCATCACCGTCGCAAAAGAAGCGGTTGAAGATTCCGGTCTTGACATCGAAAATGAGGATTTAAACAGAATCGGTGTCATCTTTGGCGCCGGTATCGGTGGTATCCGTACATTCGAGGAAGAGGTAAGTAACTATGCCTTGACCGGTAAAGAAAACGGTCCTAAGTTCAATCCGTTCTTCATCCCCAAGATGATTTCGGATATTGCTGCCGGACAAATTTCTATAATGTATGGTTTCCACGGTCCTAACTACGCTACATGTTCTGCATGCGCTACTTCCACAAACGCTATCGCTGATGCTTTCAACCTGATTCGTTTGGGCAAAGCTAATGTTATCGTAAGTGGTGGTTCGGAAGCTGCAATCACCGTTGGCGGTGTAGGCGGTTTCAACGCCATGCATGCATTATCAACACGCAATGAATCTCCTACAACTGCATCTCGTCCGTTCAGCGCAAGCCGTGACGGTTTCGTGATGGGTGAAGGCGGCGGTTGTTTGGTTCTTGAAGAGCTGGAACATGCCAAAGCACGTGGTGCTAAGATTTATGCGGAAGTTGCCGGTGTAGGAATGTCTGCCGACGCTCACCATCTGACCGCTTCTCATCCGGAAGGACTTGGAGCCAAGTTAGTGATGAGAAATGCGTTGGAAGACGCCGAGATGAGCCCCGAGGAAGTAGATTATATCAATGTACACGGTACTTCTACTCCTGTAGGTGATATATCGGAAGCTAAAGCTATTAAAGAAGTATTTGGTCAGCATGCATTTGAATTGAACATCAGTTCAACTAAATCCATGACTGGTCACTTGCTGGGCGCCGCCGGTGCGGTAGAAGCCATCGCAAGTATTCTTGCGATCAAGAATGGCATCGTACCTCCGACTATCAACCACGAAGAGGGTGATAACGACGAAAACATTGACTATGACCTTAACCTTACGTTCAACAAAGCTCAAAAACGCGAAGTGAACGTAGCCCTGTCCAATACATTTGGATTTGGAGGTCATAATGCATGTGTTATTTTTAAGAAATACGCAGAATAATCAGTCGTGTTACGTAATCAAATAGACAAAATAAGGCTCTTATTCCATAAGGACAAAGAGTCTTATTTTTGTTTTTATAAGATCCTGGGGTTCTATCCCCGCAACATCCAGCTCTACCAGCAGGCTTTGTTGCACAAATCCACCTCCATCCGCTCAGAAAAGGGACGCCCTTTGAATAATGAACGCCTGGAGTTCCTGGGTGACGCCATTCTTGACGCCATCGTGGGGGATATTGTCTACAAGCATTTCGAAGGCCGCCGCGAAGGTTTTCTCACAAATACACGTTCCAAAATCGTACAGCGGGAAACTCTGAATAAGTTGGCAGTAGCAACAGGACTGGACAAGCTGGTAAAATATTCCACCCGTTCTTCCTCGCACAACAGTTATATGTACGGAAATGCTTTCGAAGCATTCATCGGTGCCATCTATCTGGATCAAGGCTACGAGCGCTGTAAGCGGTTCATAGAAGAAAAGATATTCAAGAATTACATTGACCTCGACAAGATGTCGCGCAAGGAGGTCAACTTCAAATCGAAGCTGATTGAATGGAGCCAGAAAAGCAAAGTTGAAGTCTCATTTGAGCTTATCGAGCAGTTCCTTGATGAAGATTACAACCCCATGTTTCATACAGAAATCCGCATAGAAGGTATTTCGGCCGGAAAAGGAACCGGATACTCTAAAAAGGAGTCTCAGCAAAATGCCGCACAGGCTGCCTTGAAGAAAATAAAGAATGATGTTGCATTCAAAGAACAAATAGAAGCCGCAAAAGCGCAGAATCATTTGCCTGAGAATACAGAAGAGACAGAGGAACTTATAGAGGAGACTTTGATTGAAGAAAATCAAGAAACTATTCTGTCTGTAGAAAATCCTGAAACGGACGAATGTAAGGGCGAATAATCTTCGCCCACATCATCATCAGCCGAAACAAATTCCCATCCGGCGCCCTTGAACAACCAGATCATTATCCTCCGTTACCAGTTTCAACTTCCCTGCAATTTCCTCCAGTGGCGCAGAAGAAATCTCATCCCCTTTCAACGTAATCATCCGGCCAAACTGTTCTGTTGCAATCAGTTCTGTAGCATGCCCACCCATGCGGGTAGACAGATTCCGATCGAAAGGCGTGGGCGAACCTCCCCGTTGGATATAGCCAAGCACAGTTTCGCGGGTTTCAATACCTGTTTCGTACTCTATCTCCTGGGCAATGTACTCAGCGGCACGTTTCCGGCCATCCGTCTGTATGCCTTCGGCAACCACCACGATGGAATAAGGTTTTCCTTTCTTCAACCGGTTCAGAATAGTCTCACCAATATTATGGATATTATAAGGAATCTCGGGTATCAAGATAACGTCACCGCCACCTGCCATACCTGAATATAGCGCGATCCAGCCGGCCTTATGCCCCATAACCTCGATCACCATCACCCGTTTGTGCGAACTGGCAGTAGAGTGCAGGCGGTCAATGGCATCCGTAGCAATACTTACAGCCGAATCAAATCCGAAAGAGAAATCCGTTCCCCAGATATCATTGTCGATAGTCTTAGGCACAGATACAATGTTCAGTCCCATGGCAGCCAGTTTGGCAGCAGTCTTCTGCGTACCGTTACCACCGATACAAACCACGCAATCCAATCCTAATTCCTTGATATTCTGTTCTATCAATGCCGGTTTATTGACATCGGATATCACACCGTTCTTCTTGAAAGGTTTCTCGCGGGAAGTACCGAGCATTGTGCCGCCCTGGTTCAACAAACCGGACAAAGATTTATCAGTAAACGACTCCACATCCTTGGTAAGCAATCCCTGAAAGCCACTATGAATGCCCACAACTTCCATCCCGTAATGATTGATTGCAGTTTTGCACACTCCACGAATGGTGGCATTGATGCCGGGACAATCGCCCCCCGAAGTCAAAATACCGATTCTCATGACACTTTTGTTTGAATTATTGTTCTTTAGGTCCGTAAAGATAGAAAAAAAAGAGAAAAAAGATAGAGAAGCCGATAAATAAGATTATTTTTGCGCAACAAAATAGTTTTAACTAAGAGAGATGAATATCACAACATTGCTGGATAAGGTGTATTTTGCCCCTCGCCTGAAAAAAATCGACTTCTATGCTAACCGCGCAGGAGAACTTCAACACCGGGTTCTTGACCGCTTAGTGCGCATGGCAGAAAATACGGAATGGGGAAAGAAATATGATTATAAAAGCATTCATACTTATGAAGACTTTAGAAACAGACTCCCCATACAGACTTACGAAGAGGTAAAGCCGTATGTGGAACGCTTGCGTGCAGGAGAACAAAACCTGCTCTGGCCTTCGGAGATACGCTGGTTTGCCAAGTCCTCGGGTACAACGAACGATAAAAGCAAGTTCCTACCCGTCAGCAAAGAAGCATTGAATGACACACATTATCAGGGCGGTAAAGATGCGGTTGCCCTCTATCTGGGGCAGAATCCTGACAGCCGCTTTTTCTCCGGACAAGGTTTGATTTTAGGTGGAAGCCACAGCCCCAACCTCAACTCCAGGCACGGACTTGTAGGCGATCTTTCTGCTATCCTGATACAAAATATACATCCGTTAGTGAACTGCGTCCGTGTTCCGGGCAAGAAAATCGCTCTTATGAGCGACTTTGAAAAGAAGATAGAAGCAATCGCCAACAGTGCCGTATCAAAAGATGTAACGAGCCTTTCGGGCGTTCCTTCATGGATGTTAGTACTCATTAAGCGTATTCTTGAAAAGACCGGTAAACAATCGCTGGAAGAAATATGGCCCAATCTGGAAGTCTTCTTCCATGGTGGCGTTGCTTTCACCCCTTATCGTGAACAATATAAAGAAGTGATCCGGTCACCTAAAATGCATTATGTAGAAACGTACAATGCTTCCGAAGGGTATTTCGGTACGCAAAACGATCCGAATGATCCGTCCATGCTGTTGATGATCGACTATGGTATATTCTATGAATTCATCCCATTGGAAGATGTAGGTAAAGAGAATCCCCGTATCTACTGCCTGGAAGAAGTGGAAGTGGACAAGAATTATGCATTGGTCATCTCTACCTCTGCGGGTTTGTGGCGCTATATGATTGGAGATACCGTGAAGTTCACGCAAAAGGATCCATATAAATTCGTCATCACCGGACGTACCAAGCATTTCATCAATGCTTTCGGTGAAGAATTGATTGTGGATAACGCGGAAAAAGGTTTGGCAAAGGCTTGCGAGGCTACCGGAGCATTGATTTCCGATTATTCGGCTGCTCCTGTATTTATGGATGCCAATGCTAAATGCCGTCACCAATGGTTGATTGAGTTTGTACAAGCACCGGACAGTATAGAGAATTTTGCCAAAATACTGGATGATACACTGAAAGAAGTGAATTCCGATTATGAAGCAAAACGACAGAAGAACATTGCCCTGCAACCTCTGGAGGTGATTGTTGCCCGCAAAGACCTATTCCATGACTGGCTGGCGCAAAAAGGAAAGTTGGGTGGACAACACAAAGTTCCGCGTCTCAGCAATACAAGGGAATATATCGAGGAAATGCTGGAACTGAACAACTGATTCCTGCAATAACATAGGACAATACGATAATAAATAAGAAAGGCCGCATCAGACAAAACCGATACGGCCTTTTTCATTTTTGTTTCATGCCTTGAAACTGTTAGTTTCACACCGAGAAACTAACAGCCACCCCAGGCTATCAGAAATTATAGGCTAATCCGATACCCAGTATCTCCTTGAACTGTACCTTCGGTCCTCTTTCAATACCCTCATCATTAAAGGTTTTCACATCATTATCATACTTCAGAGTCATATTCAGGGTTGCTGACAGTACTTTATTGATCTTCATACTGATGAGCACATCCCAGTTGACATCCACATTACCAAAGTCTTTATTATAAGGAGTGAAGAAATCGGCTGTAGTAATCAGATTCACATTTTCCATGACAGGCAGCTCTGCACGGGCTTTCAGGAAAGCTCCGGCTTCGATCTTAAAGTGATCCCCCGGATCAACACCGAAAGAACCTAAATCAGAAAGATAATCATCGCTCACAAAGGTCATCTTTGTGGAGACAGGTGAAAGGAATATAGAATAATTACTCTTCGGACGATATTCCATACCCAATGCCACATTAGAATAGGCGGGAGCAAAGAAGTTAGATATATAGTGACTCTTGTCCGGATAATTATATCCTTTGGCAAATTGAGTATTCAAGTCAGCCATAAGCGTATAATACCAAACTTTAGTGGCTGCATAGCCCAACTGGGTAGATAATCCTATCTTATCGGAACTCTTTCTCATCCCTTGCGATTTGGTTTTCGAAAGACCATAATCCAGCACCAGGTTCGTCACCCATAGCCAGTTTCCATTCTTATGTGTCAGTGAACCATTCAGGTAAGCATTTCCGGCAATAGAATTCTCACCACCGGCCGACCAGTTTGTCATTGCAGTTTGCGACATATTTATACCTGTCACACCTTTCAGTACCCAAGCTCCTTCTTTATATCCCTTATCGTCCGTTTGAGCAGAGACGATTGTTGCCAAAGTGGCAAATAGTATCATTAAATATATACGTTTCATACTGTTATTCGTTTTAATTGTTCCGCAAAACAAAGACGTCTTTGTATTTCAAACAGAGTAAACTATTTTTTTGTTCAGAAACAAATAAAAAGAATGATTGTACGGAAATTACAGTATGATACCTCCTCCCAGCAACAAACCTGCCTCATCATAAAATGCTGCAGCCTGCCCGGAAGCAATGGATTCGAGCGGTTCGCGCAATAGCACATGCAAAAGATTCTCATCTGTTATACTGACAGTGCAATGATTAGCTTGCTTCCGATAGCGAATCCGGACAATGACATCCCCGGAATTCAGTAAACGGGAAGTATCCACAATATTCCAGTCTTTCAACAGCATTTCCTCTTTGTAAAGAGAAGCGAGAGGAGCAAGTATAACTTCGTTTCTCTCTTTATGTATCTCTTTTACGAAAACAGGACGATTCAGATGAATGCCCAGTCCTCTGCGCTGACCAATCGTATAGAAGGGATATCCTTCGTGCCAACCTAAAAAAGTCCCGCTTTCATCGAGAAATTGTCCTTTTCCCGGCAAAGCATTCTGCGGAACTTCACGCTGCAAGAAAGAGCGGTAATCCATCGGACAGAAGCATACACCGAGACTGTCCTTTTTGGTTGCCGTCCGTTCAAAGCCCCGCTTGACAGCATAGGCACGCACTTCACTTTTAGTCCAGTCACCCATTGGAAGGAGCATACGTTCTAAAACGTTCTGTTGCAGTCCCCAGAGGAAAAAAGTCTGATCCTTATCACGGTCGGCAGCCGGGGCTATAAAATAGTAACCATCACAGAAAACTTTACGTACGTAGTGTCCGGTAGAAATCCAATAAATACCCATTTCATCGGCAATCTTTGCCAGCAACGGCCATTTCAACTCATTGTTACAAAGCGTACAGGGAACAGGGGTACGGGCGGAAAGATATTCATCTACGAAATAGCGGATAATGCGTTCACGGAATAATTCGCGGGCATCATAGATCATGTGCGGGATATTCAGGCGGGAAGCGAGAGTACGGGCATCATCCAAAGATTCTTCAAAGCTTTCCGAATCATAGAAACGAAACGTCACACCGGTTACTTCATAACCGGCCTCTTGCAACAACATGGCGGCAACAGAACTATCTGTACCTCCACTCATACCTAACAATACACGCTTCTTTGATTTCATGAGTGCAAAAGTAACAAAGGAAAAAGAAAATGACTACATTTGCTACTTTAAAAACAACAATGCCAATGAGCTACTATATCTCTGATCATATCAAGAAAAAGAATGAAAGAACTTATTATCTTATGAAAATGTTGTAACTTTGTGCTCTTTAAAAAACTAAAACTCAAACGTTATGGAACATCAACTGACAATTTACAACACCTTAGATAGGAAAAAGGAGCTATTCGTGCCACTGCACGCTCCACATGTAGGTATGTATGTCTGCGGTCCTACCGTTTACGGTGACGCGCACTTGGGACATGCACGTCCTGCCATTACTTTCGACTTGCTTTTCCGCTACCTCACCCACTTGGGATATAAGGTACGTTATGTCCGTAACATCACCGATGTAGGCCATCTGGAACATGACGCTGATGACGGAGAAGATAAAATAGCCAAGAAAGCACGACTGGAACAATTGGAGCCGATGGAAGTAGCGCAATACTACATCAACCGTTACCATAAGGCAATGGAAGCGCTGAACGTACTTTCACCCAGTATCGAACCGCACGCTTCGGGACACATCATCGAGCAGATAGAGCTAGTGAAAGAAATCCTGAAGAATGGCTATGCTTATGTCAGTGAAGGCTCTGTCTACTTTGACGTAGAGAAATACAATAAGGATTACCATTACGGAAAACTCTCCGGCCGCAATCTGGATGACGTACTGAACACCACCCGCGAACTGGATGGACAAGCTGAAAAGCATAACCCCGCCGACTTCGCCTTATGGAAATGCGCCCAACCGGAGCATATCATGCGTTGGCCTTCTCCATGGAGCGACGGTTTTCCGGGATGGCATGCCGAATGTACGGCCATGGGTAAGAAATACCTGGGCGAACATTTCGATATCCACGGTGGCGGCATGGACCTTATCTTCCCTCACCACGAATGTGAAATCGCCCAATCGGTTGCATCGCAAGGCAATGACATGGTACATTACTGGATGCACAACAATATGATTACCATCAACGGACAGAAGATGGGTAAGTCTTACGGTAACTTCATCAATCTGGACGAGTTCTTCAACGGCACACATAAGTTGCTGACACAAGCATACAGTCCGATGACCATCCGCTTCTTCATCCTGCAAGCCCACTATCGCAGTACGGTAGACTTCAGTAACGAAGCCTTGCAAGCAGCTGAGAAGGGATTAACCCGAATGATGGATGCCTTGAACGGACTGGAAAAGATCACTCCGTCCGCCACTTCCAGCGTAGATGTGAAAGCAGTGCGTGAGAAGTGCTATGAAGCCATGAATGACGACTTAAATACCCCAATAGTCATTGCTCATCTTTTCGACGGAGCCAGAATGATTAACAACATCATTGCAGGCAACGACACCATCACTGCCGATGATCTGAAAGAGCTGAAAGAAACTTTCCATCTCTTCTGCTTCGATATTCTGGGGTTGAAAGAAGAGAACAATTCGAACGAAGAGCGTGAAGTTGCTTTCGGTAAAGTAGTAGATATGCTGCTGGAAGAGCGCATGAAGGCCAAAGCCAATAAAGACTGGGCTACCAGTGATAAGATCCGCAATGAACTGACAGCACTTGGTTTTGAGATAAAAGACGGTAAAGACGGTTGCGAGTGGAAGCTGAATAAATAAGCTCCACTACCCTATAAAAAAGCTGCCTCCCTCTGATTCAAGCGAATCGAGAGGGAGGCAGTTTCATTTAGAAAAGAGAGTTTTAGTAAGGTATCATATCGGAAAGAATACGTTCCTTATACCAAGGATCGTCTATCGCCTTCAGCTCCTTGCCCATCTCACGGCAAAGCTCCGCAACGATTTCTTTATTTTCTTCCAACGGAAGGTTATTCATCTGATAAGGATCCTTTTCATCATCAAACAACAGGCTTTTCTTCAGCTTATGATCTTTCTTATCAATATAGAAAGCCAAAGTATAACGCGCCGTTTTATATCCTCTTGAAGAAGGGAAGTAAGTCTGTACTTTACCGTCCGCATCTTTTTCTCCGTCCAGATTCTGGATATACAAAACACCACCGGGGCGTTCAATTTCCGCCTTTTCATCGAAGAAAAGAGGTGCCCAGTTGCGTCCCTGCACATTAGACGGAATGGAATCGCCCAAACCACACAGTCCCAGGACAGTGGGCATAATATCCGGCGCAGACATCAGAAGATTGTCTACACGCGGTTGGATATGGCCGGGATAACGTACCAGGAACGGTATATTCATAGATTCGGAATAAGGAGAATTCTTCGGATCATCCGTAAACTGGCTACACATTGTTTCACCATGGTCGGAAGCAAAGATCACAATCGTATTCTTATCCAAACCCTGCTCTTTCAGTGTTTCAAGGATCTGTCCGAAGGCACGGTCTACACCGGTAACAGAGGCAAAGTAGTAGCGGACGCTCTCTGCTTTTTCACGCTTCTTATCTGCATTGGGACGGATAAGAAGGCTGTCCAGAGGTTGATCTTTGTACAGATTGAAATCTTCTTCCATACAATCATTCAATGAACGGTACGGACTGTGGGGCGGATTCATACCCACCATTATAAAGAAAGGCTTCTTCGGATCACGCACATTCCCTTCGTTCTTCAGATAGGAAACCACCATCTTGGACTCATGCAACGGTGACCATTCTTTCGGATCGTGACGATTTCCATCCGTATCCCAGTAACGGGGATTCTTATGTTCATCAAAAGTACCGTAGGAGTACCAGTAATTAAAGCCGTGACGGCGTTCTTTCGGCGTATAGGCATCCCAGGCAGGTATGCGATCTTCTACATAATGACCGGGACGTTGCGGATCGTTCGGTGTAGGAAAGTCAGCATGTAACTTACCAAAGTAAGCGCAGTCATATCCGGATTTACTGAATACATCACCTATACAATCCACATCGGCACGCAGGGAACTGATAGGCCGGTCTGAATTACAGTTCAAAGGTATCCCACTTTTATTGGGATACATCCCCGTCAGCAGCATACCGCGATGAGGGCTACTCAACGGACAGTTACTTTGGGCAGAACTTAACACCAGCGCTTCACGGGCAAAGCTATTCAAGTTAGGGGTATGCACCGGATCATTGCGGAAGTTCACCTTGTCGCGAAACCCATCCTGTCCCCAGAACTCCATAGCCTGATTACGGTACTGGTCGGGAAAGACATAAATAACATTCGGAAGTTGTGCCTGCTCTTCCTGCTGAGTTTTGCAGCCTTGCAGGGCAAACAGGCCCAAGCCTCCCAAAAACAAACTAAACCGATTCATCATATCTTTTAATTTCTTTGAACACCAGGCGTTTTCCTCTGATTTTTCAGAATCACCACGCCCTTGCATTCACTATTATTCGTTTATTAGAAGAGCTTCTTGTTCGATTCCAGATCTCTTTTACGCATAATTCCTTCCAGGAAGTAATAGTCCGCATAATTCAACGGAACATCAATCTCAGCACCATGAGGAATACTTCCTACAGAGTGCATCAGAATGAAATTACCGTTTGTGCCCACTTCTGCACGATAAGCCGGAGAGCCGAGATTTTCCATAATCTTATCTGCTGTTTCCTTATAGTTTTTGCCGGGAATGTATGTACTCAACTCGTACAAAGCAGATGCCGTACATGCAGCGGCCGAAGCATCACGGGGTTCGTTCGGAATGTTGGGAGCATCAAAATCCCAATACGGTACAAGGTCTTCCGGCAGGTTCGGGTTATTGAAAATAAAGTTATAAATCTTCTCAGCCATATCAAGGTACTTCTGATCGTGGGTATAACGATAGCACATGGTATATCCGTAAATAGCCCATGCTTGTCCGCGTGCCCAGGCAGATTCGTCAGCATACCCCTGTGCAGTTTGTTTCTTACGTACCTCACCGGTCACAGGATCATAATCCACTACATGATAACAACTGTTATTGGCACGGAAATGATTTTTCATGGTGGCATCGGCATGTTTCACGGCAATATTATAATAAGTAGAATCGCCTGAAAGCTTGGAAGCTTCGAACAATAGTTCCAGATTCATCATATTATCTATGATAACCGGACATTTCCAGCCGCGTTCTGCCTGCCAGCCTTTATCAGCATCCCAAGATTGAAGTACGCCTGCCGCCGGACGGAAACGGGTAGAAAGGGACTTAGCTGTCTGAATAATCACAGGCTTGTATTCTTCTTTACCGGCAAAACGATACCCGTTCAGATAGCTGCAACCAATCATAAAGCCCACATCATGATGCCAGGTCAGGTATTGCACGGAATCCAGCGCTTCTGTATACTTCTCAGCCAGCGGCAACCATTTCTTATCACCGGTCAACTCATACGTATACCAGATATTACCGGGGAAGAAACCAGAACACCAGTCATCAATGGGTACATAAACAATGCTACCATCTTTGTTGATAGTTCTTGGATTCAGAATTTTCCCTGACTTTTCGATAATGTCGGTCTGAATGGTTTCCTGCGCCACCGCATTATCAATATTCTCTTGGATAAAGTTGCTCTCGGTCTGCTTCTGACTTGTGCAACCCGCCAAAACAAGGAGGGATATTCCCAATGTCGTGAGGATTGTTTTCATAATAATGATTTGTTTATTAAAGTTTCGTATTCTTTCGTCAGCAAAAGTAGCGCAGGTTTACAGAAAAGACCCTCCTAAATTATACAGGAAAAGGGCAAAATTGTTACATTTGCACATAAATCACACAGATTGAACTTTTTAATCATATCATAAACATGACCCTACAAGAATTTTTCAAGAAAGATCTCTTTGCAGAACAAACCGGCGTAGAACTACTGGAAGTACGCGAAGGATATAGTAAAGCACGCCTCGTTATCACGGAGAATCACCTTAATGCAGGACACCGCACCCAAGGCGGAGCCATCTTCACTCTTGCAGACCTGGCACTGGCCGCCGCTGCCAATTCACATGGCGCACTGGCTTTCTCCCTGTCTTCCAATATCACCTTTTTGCGCGCCAGCGGACCGGGTGATACGCTGTATGCCGAAGCACGCGAACGTTACATCGGACGTACTACCGGATATTACCAGATAGATATCACGAACCAGGACGGGAAGCTGATTGCCACATTCGAGTCCAGCGTATTCAGAAAAGGGGATCCGCTGCCGTTCAAGGTATAGAGTTATGAGTTATCTCATTTCTTCTTTACCACCGACGTCATCGGATAACGATTTCCCTGTACGCTCTTCAGGAAAGCCTTTGCCGACCCGAAGTTAAGATACATATCCAGGCGGATCGGGAGATGGTTCTTATCATCCGAGATAAAGAAAGTAATCACTTCTTTCTCTTTTCCTTTCTTATATTCTACAAAAGAGAATACAAGGCAGCGATAAACCGTATCGTTATTGGCTTTCACATCTTCTTTACCCCGGTAAATCAGCGTTTGTTCTTCTACCTTACGTCCGGTAGCCATAGGGAACAGAATCCGGTCGCCCACTTTATAATCTGCCGGATCGTACGAACGCGCCTGCGCCAAAATACTCAACATATCGAAGATGCAACGGTTATCACTGTATTCCATCTCTTGCGGATCGCGGACCGGATTGTGCCAGACCCGCCTCTGCTTTACGTTGGATACACCATCCTTATATGAAAACCAAGCCTCATCCACCGTATAACGGTCACCCTCTTCGGCCGCTTTACGGAAGTAGAGCGGCTCCAGCTTTTCACTGACATAGCAAGTCAGCGTATCACGCATCTTAAAGAAGAAATCGGTCTTTTTACTTCCTACCGAAAGCAGGTTGAAGCGGTAGGCAGGTTGTGACTGATAAGTAGTGGAGAAGGTGGTCAGACTTGCCAGCCCCACCTTCTTCCAGATAAACTTCCAGTTAAAATATAAATCGTACATCACGTGCTCGCCGGACTGAAATGCGGTGTTTTGAGCTGTACATTGTGCCTTGGCAGGCGTGGGCATCATCGTAAGTAACAGTGCTCCCAACAGGCAGAACACCCATCTGCGCTTACCGGTTATTGCCGGAATTGCGGTTATTCTGGTTTCTCTTTTTCTTGTCTTCATCTGGTTTTTGTTTTTTGAGTTCATCCGGTTTCTGTTTATCCAGCGGCTTCTCATGTATGTTCCAATCCTGGGTCAGGTCGAAATTAGCTTTCAGCTCTATCACTTGAGGATAGTAATACACTTTCTCCGGTTGCCGTTTGTCTTCGTATTTTCCGGCGTCCCACACACCGTTTCCATTCGTATCATTTATAAGGCGCGCACTATATTTGCCGGGATTCAGAAAGTAAAAATCCGCCTTACCGTCAACAACCGGCACTGTACGTACCACTTTGTCCTGTGCGTCCAGCAACTCTACAAAAGCAATTGAATCCGCTCCCGTCACATTATAAAAAATCTGCCCGTACTCTTCAGGTTTCTTCACCTTAAATTCTTTCTTTATCTTATCGGTGAAAAGGCCATATATTCCATGGAAAGCTGTCGAGTCAACTTCAAAAGCATAGCTTTCACCGGGCACCCAATCTGCATAAACATTATAGCGCATCAGGTTCAGAGAGTCCGGAACAAAGTCGTAAGGAACATCATTCCACAAACTGTCTACTTTCTGTTTCAGATGAATGGCACCATCAGCAACAGTTGCCAGCGGTTCAGTAAACGTAAGAGAGATATAGTCGTAGATATCCATCGTACCCGGTGCATATACATCTACAGGTAAGAATACCGTCGGTTCTACATACTCCTTACCCTCTTTCTCCGCTTTCTTTTTGGCTTTTTCCAGTTCCTTTTCCTTCTTCTCACGTTCCTTCTCAAGTTCTTTCTCGGACTTAGGCCGAATCTTCGATACAAGTCTCAGAGTATCCGTACGCGGTACCAACTGGTTGAGCGTATCCGTATAGAGGTAAGTGAGACTCATCTTCAAAGTATCCATCTTATAGATCAGAGAGTCTCTTATCCAATAATGAAGCGTATCAATGCGTCCGGTAGGCTTCTCCACGATGAAAGCGTTGGTTTCATCGAAATTCAGTCCCTTCAACAACGGCAGGCTGTCAGCCTGGGTAGAGAAATAGAAAGAGAATTTCCGGGATTCGGGACGTTCGCTCCTGATGAGACGTTGCGACAAAACCCGTTCTTTGAAGCAGCGCAATATGACATCATCCGGAGAGTAATGAGTATAAGTTCTCTCCATGATCGTATCTATCGTCAGAGAATCTTTCCAGAGTGTATCAAGACGTATCCGTTCATCCATAGCAGGAATAATCAGGGAGTCTTCGAAAGCAATCATTTCAGTGGGCTGACTATAATAGAAGTTTTGATCAGCATCTTGCAATCCGTAGATGCGGTACTCGCCCGGAGCAACACCCCGAATTGTGAAACGTCCGCGACTGTCGGTACGACCTACACGTTCAAAAGGTATCGTAGTAAAGGCCGAGTCAGCCAAATTGGAATGCATACCTACCAGCATGCCTTTCACCGGTTCCAGATTGGCTGCATTCAGCACGGTACCGGAAACCACCATCGAGTCGATAACAGAACCCGTGGAGAAAGTAAACCCGAAATCGGGCAACGGATTACCTTCATTATTGTCCTGAATAGCATCCGAGAAGTCTATCGAATAAGTCATATCCAGCTTTAGGGTATCCTTTAAGGTGACCACCACCTTCTTTCCATTCGCCTTAATTTCTGGCTGTTGCACCTGGGGCGGAGAAATCACGATCTTCTCCCCAGGTTTATCGAGCTTGATGAATTCATCGAATTCAATCGTAATTTTCTTCCGGTTATTATTGAGGGCGCCCGGCGCAGGCGTACTACCTACGAAGCGTGGAGGGGTTTCATCAATAGCACCACCTTCCGGACGACCGATGCTGGCGCAAGAATAAAGCACGACACCAACAACGGCAACACCTGCCAGACGATTGAAAAGAGACTTCATATCTAAATATTTATTACGTAATATGCTGCAAAAATAAAGGTTATCCCTTAATAAACAGAATGCTTTACAGTATTTTAATCAAAAAAGAGCAAGAAGACAGTAAAACAGATAAAATAAAGGAAAGGTTCAATCGGGAAAATGAAAAGGAAGGAACTTCAGTAAGATCTTGTGGAAGTAATAAGCATGCGAACGATAAGGCGGATGAACGCGTACCCATTTAATTCATAACGGAAAGAAATGAATCAATTCTGCCAACAACATATATAAGATATGTATGAAACATAGTTAAAAATAGACGCAAATAGAACTAATCTGTTCAAAAATAGATAATTTTGCAGCCGGAAAACCCGAAGAGTGCTTTAAGTTTTCCCCTTTGTCCTCCGTATTATCCAAACTATGACAAGACAGAAGAAGCCTGTATTTACCAAATGAAAAAATAAACCAAAAGACAGAGAATAATTACAAGTATGAAGAGTAGATTGATTTTATTGGCATGTTGCCTGTCACTGTTCAGTTGCGGACAAAGTGACAAAACTGCGGGTAAAGCACCCGAATTTGCAGTGATTACAGTGGAAACAACCACTGCCAACTTAACGAACAGTTATCCGGCTACAATCAGAGGTAAACAAGATGTTGAAATCCGCCCCATGGTAAGCGGTTTTATCACCAAACTGCATGTAGACGAAGGTTCAGTAGTACGCAAGGGACAAGTGTTGTTCAGCATTGACCCCGTACAGTATCAAGCTGCCGTGAACTCAGCCAAAGCTGCTGTTGAAACAGCTAAAGCTGCCGTAAACACGCAAGAACTTACCGTAAACAACAAGCGTGAGTTGAACAAAAAGAATATCATCAGCAACTACGATTTGCAGATGGCAGAGAATCAACTGGCACAAACAAAAGCACAATTAGCACAAGCTGAAGCACAATTAGTAAACGCCAAGAACAATCTGTCGTATACCAGTGTAACCAGCCCCAGCGATGGTGTAGTAGGTAGCATCCCCTACCGTGTAGGTAGCTTGGTGAGCCCTTCCGTTGCCACTCCGCTGACTACCGTTGCCGATATTTCTGAAATGTACGCTTACTTCTCCATGACTGAAAGGCAATTACTTTCACAAATACGCGAGGGTGGCAGCACCAAGGAAATCCTGGAGAAGATGCCTGACGTGCAGTTGCAACTCATCGACGGAACCATGTATGCCGACAGCGGACGTGTGGAAACAATCAGTGGCGTTATCGAACAGAAGACAGGCTCTGTAACCATGCGTGCCCTCTTCCCCAACCAGCGTAACGTTCTGCGCAGTGGAAGTACCGGTAATGTGGTATTCCCCAACCCGATGACGAATGTTATTATGATACCTCAATCAGCCACTACAGAAATACAGGATAAGAAGTTCGTATTCGTAGTGCAGCCTGACAACACCCTGAAGAATACGGAAATCCAGGTGTTCAAGCTGAATGATGGTAAGTATTACTACGTAACCGAAGGTTTGAAAGCCGGTGATAAAGTAGTAATGGAAGGTGTGCAGAACCTGAGAGACGGAGCATCTATCACTCCTAT
Organism: Bacteroides sp. MSB163; assembly: GCF_036416795.1. Lineage (NCBI taxonomy): Bacteria > Pseudomonadati > Bacteroidota > Bacteroidia > Bacteroidales > Bacteroidaceae > Bacteroides > Bacteroides maternus. The sequence continues at coordinate 1,144,421 of NZ_CP143867.1, forward strand.
CACTCCTGCCGAAAAAGAGGCTGAATATCAGAAAGCACTGAAAGACCAAAAAGAAGGTAATATCCAAACTGCGTTCAATTAACGAATCACCCCCTCCTAATCACTAAATAACATGAAATTAGATAGATTTATTAATCGTCCGGTACTATCTACGGTAATCTCCGTGCTGATAGTGATCCTGGGTCTTATTGGTCTGGCAACCTTGCCTATCACCCAATACCCGGACATTGCACCGCCAACCGTATCGGTGCGCGCCACCTACACGGGTGCCAACGCCCAAACGGTGTTGAACTCCGTTATTGCACCGCTGGAAGACCAGATCAACGGTGTAGAGAACATGATGTACATGACTTCCAATGCCACCAACAGTGGTTCCGCTGATATTTCCGTTTACTTCAAGCAGGGAACCAATCCGGATATGGCTGCCGTAAACGTACAGAACCGTGTATCTATGGCACAAGGTCTGCTGCCTGCTGAAGTAACCAAGGTAGGTGTGACGACACAAAAGAGACAGACTTCTATGTTGATGGTATTCTCTATTTATGATGAGACGGACCAATACAACATCGAATTCCTCGAAAACTATGCCAACATCAACCTTATTCCTGAAGTAAAACGTGTGGCCGGTGTAGGTGACGCAATGGTGTTGGGTACTGACTACTCCATGCGTATCTGGCTGAAGCCTGACGTAATGGCTCAGTATAAATTGATACCTAATGATGTAGCGGCAGCTTTGGCAGAACAGAATATCGAGGCTGCCCCCGGACAGTTTGGTGAACGTGGTAACCAGACATTCCAATATACAATACGTTACAAAGGACGTCTGCAACAGTCGGAAGAATTTGAGAACATCGTTATCAAAGCAATGGAAAACGGAGAAGTACTCCGTCTGAAAGATATTGCTGATATCGAGTTGGGACGTCTGACCTATAGTTTCAATAACACCGTAAACGGTCATAAGGCCGTCAGCTGTATTGTATTCCAGATGGCCGGAAGTAATGCTACACAAACCATCAGTGACCTGGAGACATTGTTGAATGACTATTCCGATAAACTGCCCGCAGGCTTGCATATCAATATTGCACAGAGTGCCAACGACTTCTTGTTCGCCTCTATTCATGAGGTAATCAAGACATTGATCGAGGCCTTTATCCTGGTGTTCATCGTAGTATATGTCTTCCTGCAGGATTTCCGTTCTACATTGATTCCTGCCATCGCTATTCCGGTAGCATTGATCGCAACGTTCTTCGTACTGAAACTAATCGGCTTCAGTATCAACTTGCTGACCCTTTCAGCCATGGTGCTCGCCATTGCGATAGTGGTCGACGATGCCATAGTCGTCGTCGAGGGTGTCCATGCGAAGTTGGACCAGGGGTATAAGTCTGCCCGTGCCGCTTCCATCGATGCCATGAGTGAACTGGGTGGTGCCATCGTTTCTATTACGCTGGTCATGATGTCTGTATTTATCCCTGTAAGTTTCATGGGTGGTACGGCAGGTATATTTTACCGGCAGTTCGGTCTGACGATGGCTATCGCTATCGGTTTCTCCGCATTGAACGCTTTGACGTTGAGTCCGGCATTGTGTGCCATCTTCCTGAAACCGCATGATGAGCATGGTGAAAAGAAATCGACATTTATCAGCCGTTTCCATACAGGCTTCAATGTAGCTTATGACAAGATGCTGAAGAAATACAAAAATAATGTATTGTTCTTCATCCAAAAGAAATGGTTGAGTTTCGGTCTTGTAGCCGGTTCCATCGTATTACTGATTTTCTTCATGAAGATTACTCCGACGGGTATGGTGCCTAACGAAGATACGGGTACTATCATGGGTGTAGTAACTCTGCCTCCGGGTACTTCACAGGAACGCGCACAAGAGGTGCTGCACCGTGTAGACAGCCTTGTGGCCGCCGAACCGGCTGTTGCATCCCGTACAGTGATTTCCGGTTATAGCTTCATCGGCGGACAGGGACCTTCTTACGGTTCTATCATCATCAAGCTGAAAAACTGGGACGAACGTTCCACAATGCAGAATTCAAACATCGTCTACATCACGCTCTTTATGCGTGCACAGAAGATTATCAAAGAAGCGCAGGTACTGTTCTTCGCTCCTCCTATGATTTCTGGTTACTCTGCATCCAGCGACATCGAGTTGAATATGCAGGATAAGACCGGTGGTGACCTGAACCACTTCTTCGATGTAGTGAAATCTTATAATGCCGCATTGGAAGCACGCCCGGAAATCAACTCGGCAAAGACGACCTTCAATCCGAGCTTCCCGCAGTATATGCTGGACATCGACGCTGCTGCCTGTAAGAAAGCGGGTATCAGTCCGAGCGACATCCTCAGCACTATGCAGGGGTACTTCGGCGGTCTGTATGCTTCTAACTTTAACAGTTTCGGTAAGATGTACCGTGTAATGGTTCAGGCAGAGCCGGAAGCAACCAAGAATCTGGAATCATTGTCCAGCATCAAGGTGCGCAACGGCGATGAAATGGCCCCGATAACTCAGTTCGTTTCCATCAAGAAGGTATACGGACCCGATATTATCAGCCGCTTCAACTTGTATACTTCTATGAAAGTAATGGTTGCCCCAGCTTCCGGATATACTTCCGGTCAGGCACTGGCGGCTATCGCCGAGGTTGCCAAAGAGAACCTACCTGCCGGTTTCGCTTACGAATTGGGAGGTATGGCACGTGAAGAAGCCGAAACCAGTGGTAGCACCACAGGATTGATCTTCGTTCTCTGCTTCGTATTCGTTTACCTGTTGCTGAGTGCACAGTATGAAAGTTACATCTTGCCGCTTGCCGTACTGTTGTCTATTCCGTTTGGTCTGTTGGGTAGCTTCCTGTTCGTCAACGGTATGAGCGCCATCGGTAATATCTCCATTCTGAAAATGATAATGGGGTCCATGTCCAACGACATTTATATGCAGATTGCATTGATCATGTTGATGGGTCTGTTGGCGAAGAATGCCATCTTAATTATTGAGTTTGCCCTCGACCGTCGCAAGATGGGTATGAGTATTACGTGGGCAGCCGTACTGGGTGCCGCAGCCCGTCTGCGTCCTATCTTGATGACATCACTGGCCATGATCGTCGGTTTGATTCCGTTGATGATGGCATCCGGTGCAGGTGCCAATGGTAACCGTACGCTGGGTACCTCTGCCATCGGCGGTATGTTAATCGGTATGATTCTTCAGATCTTTATCGTACCGGCCCTGTTCGTTGCATTCCAATATCTGCAAGAGAAGATTAAACCGATGGAATGGGCTGATGTGGATAACTCTGATGCAGAACCTGAAATTGAGCAATACACGAAATAAATTAAGAATGAGGAATGAGGAATGAAGAATTAGAAACGTGATAGTAAAGAAACGACGCCGAGGAAATCCTTCATTCATCATTCATCATTCTTCATTAAAACAAATGAATATGAAGAAACAAATTATAACTCTGATGTGTGCAACTGCTCTTTTAAGTAGTTGCCATATCTACAAATCATACGACAGACCCGAAGATATTACGGCTGCCGGACTGTATCGCGACACGACAGCTGTGAACGATACACTGGCTGCGGATACAGCAAACTTCGGCAACCTGCCTTGGAGGGAAGTATTTACCGACCCTCAGTTGCAAGCGCTCATCGAACAAGCACTTGCCAATAATCCAGATTTGCGCAGCGCCGCTCTGAACGTGAAGAAGGCAGAAGCTGCACTTATGTCTGCACGTCTGGCTTATGCTCCCACGCTTGCACTGTCTCCGCAAGGAACCGTAAGCAGCTGGGATAAGGGAAAAGCTACGCAAACTTATTCGCTTCCTGTTACAGCAAGCTGGCAAATTGATCTGTTCGGTCAGATACTGAACCCGAAACGTGGTGCACAGGTGTCTCTGAAACAGACACAGTTCTATGAACAAGCGGTGCAAACTCAGGTAATCGCTAATGTAGCCAATATATACTACACATTGTTGATGCTCGACCGCCAGTTGCAGATAACAGAATCCACAGCCGATATCCTGAAAAAGAATGTGGAAACCGTAGAGGCTATGAAGGATGCAGGCATATACAATACGACTTCTGCCGGAGTAGAACAAACCCGTGCAGCTTACGCGCAGGTGCTGGCATCTCTGCCAGGCATGCGCCAAAGCATTCGTGAAACAGAAAATGCTCTTTGCCTGATGTTGAATCAACCGGCACAGGAAATAGAACGCGGTGTATTGGAAAACCAGCAATTACCGACAGAATTTTCAGCCGGTATCCCTTTGCAACTATTGTCTAACCGCCCCGATGTAAAGGCTGCCGAGATGTCTCTTGCTGCAAGTTATTACGATACTAACAGCGCACGTGCGGCTTTCTATCCGCAGATTACATTGAGTGGTTCGGCAGGATGGACTAACAGTGCAGGTTCTGCAATTGTGAATCCGGGTAAGTTACTGGCTTCCGCCATAGGGTCATTGACACAACCGTTGTTCTATCGCGGCGCTAATATCGCCCGTCTGAAACAGGCCAAAGCACAGGAAGAGCAATCCAAAATCCAGTTCCAGACCACTTTGCTGAAAGCTGGAAACGAAGTGAGCAACGCCTTATATCAATATCAGATGACTTCCGAAAAGGCTGTTTCTCGTGAAATCCAGGTAAATTCCGCCCGTAAAGCTGCGGAAGATACAAAAGAATTGTTTAACTTAGGCACGTCAACGTATCTGGAAGTTCTGTCTGCTGAGCAATCTTACCTCAGTGCACAAACCTCCGAGGTATCCGACACTTTCGACCGCATGCAAGCTGTTATCAGCCTGTACCAGGCGCTCGGAGGAGGCAGAAAGTAATAACTAAAAACTAATTACTATGATAAGTCCATTAGCATTTGTAGATCCTGCCGCAAAGCTCGGCAAGAATGTAACGGTCCAGCCTTTTGCATATATCGAAGGCGATGTGGAAATTGGAGATGATTGTATCATCATGTCCGGTGCGCGTATCCTCGACGGTACGCGTATGGGGCAAAAGAATAAAGTGCATCATGGAGCCGTACTTGGTACCACCCCGCAAGATTTCCACTATACAGGTGAGAAAAGTATGTTGATCATCGGCGACCAGAACGACATTCGCGAGAACGTGGTTGTGAGCCGCGCTACACATGAAGGAGATGCTACACGTATCGGAAACGAGAACTTTCTGATGGATAGCGTACACCTTTGCCATGACGTGCAAATAGGTAACCATTGTGTACTGGGACTTAAGACTATCGTAGCCGGTGACTGTCGTATCAGCGACTTTACGATTCTAAGCAGTAACGTCATCTTGCAACAGAAATGCCACATCGGAAGTTGGGTACTGATACAGTCAGGATGCCGCATTGCGAAAGATGTACCACCGTATGTTATCATGAACGGTAATCCGGCAAGTTATCACGGAATTAATGCTGTTGTGCTACAGCACAAGCACCAGGTTTCCGAACGCATTCTACGCCATATCGTAAATGCTTACCGACTGATTTATCAAGGTAACTTCAGCATCCACGATGCCTTGCAAAAGATTGAGGACCAAGTGCCGATGAGTGATGAGATACACAATATCATCAACTTCGTGCGAGATTCCAAAGGCATTGTAAAATAAAGGAATACTCCTTATTCAGAAGGCGGTCGGGTTTACTCGTCCGCCTTTTTTGTTATCTTTGCACCACCTTACCCATTCAATTATGAGAAAGAAGAAAAAACAAACGAATAGCAAGAAACAACTGACGCTCCTGATTATCCTGATCATATGCAGCATCGTCACCACTTATCAAACAACGAACTCTAAAGAAAAAGCTACTGGTATTGAACAAACAGAAACCATCGTTCAGAATCTTCCCCTGAATTCTGATATATACATCAAGCAAACCATTGCCCCAGGTATCCCCGAAATACTGTTGCAACGCACCGGATACCTCGTATCCTACAACTCCAACACCCGCATAGCCAACTGGGTAGCCTGGAAACTGACTCCCGAACGTTTAAAGGAAAATACCGAGCGAATCAATAGCTTCCGTCCCGACCCTGACCTACCTAAGAGTAAAGCCGTCACCACGCAAGACTATAAAGGTAGTGGCTGGGACCGTGGGCACCTTTGTCCGGCAGGTGACAACAAATGGGACCGTGAAGCCATGATAGAAAGTTTCTACATGACCAACATCTGTCCCCAGCACCATAATCTAAACCGGGGCGACTGGAACGAACTGGAACAAAAATGCCGCAAGTGGGTGAAAAAAGACAGTTGTCTTTACATTGTAGCCGGCCCTATCTTCTATGACCGGAAGCCACAGACCATAGGCGAGCATAAAGTGGCCGTGCCGGATGCTTTCTTTAAAGTGATACTTTCTCTGCACAAAAGGCCGAAAGCCATCGGATTTATCTATAAAAACAACGAAGGGAATAATCCACTGGACTCTTATGTAAACACTGTGGATGAAGTGGAGCGGATCACAGGGATAGACTTCTTCCCCGCCCTTCCCGATGATATAGAAAAGGCGGTAGAAGCAAGCTATAATTTGAAAGACTGGAAATAGTTACTCAAAATTCAATATACCGAAGAATTCGGGACAGTGGAAATTTGGTTTTTCCAGATTAATAGGATTCCATGAGAGGAAATGAGGTGTTTGTAATTTATCACCGCATTTGTAGAAATTGGCACGAACCGTCTTTCCGTCAAGACTGGTGATTTGATGTTTAAAAAAAGCAGAATAAGGAATGACTAATGCCAATTCCCAGCTGCACGCTTCTACCCGTTCTTCAAAAGGTTCGCGTCCCAGAGAAGACCAACGCTGCACCTTATCCATTACTTCTTGCGGAGCATGTTCGCGATTGCTACGTCCGGCACCTGCACCGATCAGCAAAGTCCCCACACAGTTACACTCTACATTATAATAAATACCGTCTCCCGCAGGAATAGAAAAGAATTCTACGCAAGCATCTTCCCATACAGCACCGTTATCTCCCGTTGCTACAGCACGCACACTAGCTTCCTTTACTTTATAATGAACCAAAATCGCATCGTCTGTATGGGCAATACGGAACTGCACTTCCGGCTGATAAGGAAATGCTTCCCAATTCACCGTATTGATCGGCTGGAAATCGACCTTTTCTTTGTCCAGCAAAGCAGGAACATTCTCCACCGCCACATTAGCCAGACTCACTTTCTTTACATTCAACTCTTTCATTTCTTTCTTTTGGAGGTTAGTTGCAGACAAGGAATAAAAACAGAGCAGAGATAAAAACAAGACTGCTGATTTCAACACCAAGTATGCAGGGGTTCTTTTACTCATATTTTGATTGCATTAAAGAAGCTACAAGTCACAAGCTACAAGTGGCTGCGCTCTAATAACGAAAGGCACTCGTAGCTTGTAACTCGTAGCTCGTAACTATCATACCAATGATTCCTTTATAAGCTCCTTCATCTCCAGTGTATGTTCCTCGGCACTCTGAAGCAATTTGAACTGCGCTTTTGTACGTACAAGGTTGTGTTCCGGATATTTAATCTTATAATAAGTATCACCATTAATATAATCTGCCAAAAAACGAACACACTGCATATAGGGGAACAACGCAGCGGCATACGGCAAGTTCTCAATCTCTATCGGAAGCAAAAAGACTTTCGCAGATTCCAGATAACCTTTTGCAAACGCCTTGAATATTTCCATATTGAAATTCACATTATCCAGATTTTCATCATCCTCGGCGCCCGTATTGGCTGCTGAACGAAGGAAGTCTCCAAAATCGGAAAAGATAAAATTGGGCATTACGGTATCAAGATCAATCACACAAAGTACTTTCCCTTCTTCATCGAACATCATATTGTTCACCTTCGTATCGCAGTGACATACACGTTTAGGCAATTTACCCTCACGATACAAACGTTCACCTTTACACATTTCGTCTGCACGCTTTTCAATCTCATCCAGATAATATTGCACTTCTTTCACCCGGCCCACCGCATCCGCAGCCACGGCATCCCGAAGCTGTTTCAGACGAAACTCCATATTATGGAAGTCAGGGATCGTCTCTCCCAGCGTATCCGGAATATCCGCAAGCATCGCCTGGAAATTGCCAAAAGCTACACCGGCATAATAAGAATATTCCGCATCCACCGTTTCATAAGTCTTTGCATTGGGGATGAAAGTCATGATGCGCCAATAGTTTTCTCCATCGTACCAATACGTTTTTCCCGTATCGGCAGGAATAAAAGAAAGCACCTTACGATCGATATCATCCGCTCCCTGTTCCGTAAGTTTCTTGCGGATATGCCGGGTAACGGCTTCAATGTTTGCCTGCAACATCTCCACATTTTGGAAGATAGCGTGGTTGATACGTTGCAATACATAGTCGGGCGCGCCGGCTTCCAGAGTAGTCACTTTGTACGTGTCATTGATCAGTCCGCTGCCCAAAGGCTGAATTTCATTAACTGTACCCTTCGTATTGAAATGGGATACAATGGATTGGAGGTTATTCATGATATTTTATAATAGATTTAAAATTGGTATGCAAATATACGCCTTCCGAATGAAAGCAAAAGTCAAAATTCGTCCGACAAACGCCCAAAAATATACATTTCGACAGACATAACCATAAAAATCAGCCAATAAACATCCCCCTTTTGAGCAAAACGCCTTATATTTGTGTTTGAAACCTTAAAATACCGGAGGAAAAGTGCAAAAGTTTATCAGAACGCTGTTTCTTGTTTTAGTAAGCATAGTTACGGCAAACGTACACAGCCAGAATATCACTTTCAATCATCTGACCACCGACGACGGCCTATCTCAGTTTAGTGTCAACAGTTTGTATATTGATGAAAATGGTATCTTATGGATTGGTACGCGCGAAGGTTTAAACCGCTACAATGGAAATGACATACAGACTTACAAACTGAACAAAAACGATCCCTACAGCCTCTTCTGTAACACCGTGCTCCGTATGGCAGGCGACCAGAACGGGAAAATCTACCTGCTCTGTACCGAAGGGGTTGCCCAGTTCGACCTGACTACTCAACGCTTCACCACCCTCCTGCAAGGAAATATCAATAGCATATATTATAAAAACGGCCTTTTCATCGGAAAAAAGAACGAAATATACCGCTACAATGAGCAAACCGACAACTTCGATCTTTATTACCAGATGGCAGGAGAAAACATCGAAATATCCTGTATGTTCGAAGACAAAGGACACATGTGGATAGGAACCACCAGCGAAGGTGTGTTCAATCTGAAACTAGACGGACATGTGCTAACCCACCCCATCGAGAAAGGAAATATCACCAGTATTTACCAAGACAATGCAGGTGAACTGTGGATCGGAAGCTGGGAGAAGGGACTCTTCCGGGTAAAAACTGACGGAAGCATCGAGAACCTGCGAAACGACCCGAAGAACCCGCACAGCATATCTTCCGATTTCGTGAGAGCCTGCTGTGAGGATAATCTTGGCAATATCTGGATAGGGACTTTCAACGGTCTGAACCGGTACAACAAAACAACAGGACTTTTCCAAAACCATACCTCCAACGAAATGCAGAATGAAGGACTTACACACTCGTCCATCTGGTGCATCGTAAAAGATAATCAGGGCACCTTATGGCTGGGTACTTACTTCGGCGGTGTCAATTACTTCAACCCCGAATATGAAATCTATACCCGGTACAAAGCTTCCATCCATGAAGAAGAAGGATTAAGTAGCCCCGTAGTTGGACGCACCATCGAAGATAAGAACGGAAATCTGTGGATTGGCACGGAAGGAGGCGGACTGAACTTCTACAACCGCCGGACACGTGAGTTCAAATGGTATCTTGCCAGACAGGGACGCAACAGCATCTCCCACAGCAACGTGAAAGCCCTTTATTATGACCCTGCAAAGGAAATCATCTGGATAGGAACCCATCTTGGCGGACTGAACAAACTGGATATCCGCACAGGCGCATTCACGCATTATCTGATGGAAGAAGGGAATCCGGAAACTCTTCCGTCCAATATCGTTCGTGACATAGCCCCCTATCAGAACCAGTTGATTGTCGCTACCCAAAACGGTGTATGCCTGTTCAACCCTCAGACCGGAAAATGTCAACAGCTCTTTAAAGACAGCAAAGAAGGGCGTAAGATAGCTATGGTTGCAGATGTAGAGGTAGATAATAACGGCACGCTCTGGATTGCCGCCACAGGCGAAGGTATCTTCTCCTATCGCTTCGATACCAACAAGCTGACCAATTATCGTCACGACGGGACGCAGGCACATAGCCTCAGCAACAATAATGTGAACAATATTATGCAGGACAGTAAGGGTAACTTGTGGTTCTCCACTTCGGGAAGCGGCCTCGATCTGTACCGTCCCGCTACCAACGATTTCGAAAACTTCGACAAGGGCAAAAACGGACTTGTCAGCGATTGCATCTACGATACACAAGAATCCCCCGTCAGCGGTAAACTGATACTGATTACCAATCAGGGGTTCTCCATCTTCGATCAGAAAGTGGAAAAGTTTCAGAACTACAGCGTGGAGAATGGTTTCCCACTGACAGCTGTCAATGAAAACGCCCTTTGTGTGACACGCGACGGAGAAATCTTCCTTGGCGGTACGCAAGGTATGCTCTCATTCAATGAACTGGAACTTAATTTCACCCCGAAGCCTTACAAGATCATCCTTTCCCGCCTCATCGTAAACGGCGCCGAAGTAAAAGTGAGCGATGAAACGGGCATTTTAACGCAATCCCTATGCCATACACGGGAAATCACCCTGAATGCTAACCAAACCATGTTCAGCATCGAATTCGCCACCTCCAACTACGTGGCAGCCAATAAGAATGAAATCATTTACAAACTGGAAGGCTTCTCCGAAGACTGGAATAGCACGCGCGGTCAACCTGTCATCACCTACACGAACCTGAATGCTGGAACATACAATCTACTGATTAAACCTAAAGGAAAAGAAGAGTCCATCTGTCCGCAGGTGCATCTTACGATTCATGTACTGCCACCTTATTATAAAACTCCGCTCGCCTATCTTATCTATCTGATAGTGACCGGCATCCTTTTGTGGTATCTGGTAAAGACATACAAATCGAGAATAAAGCTGCGTGAATCGTTGAAGTACGAACAGAAGCATATACAAGACGTAGAAGCGCTGAACCAATCAAAACTACGTTTCTTTACCAACATCTCGCACGAGTTCCGCACGCCGCTTACGCTCATCGTATCGCAGGTGGAAACTCTGATGCAATTGCAAAACTTTACACCCACCATTTATAATAAGATACTGAGCATTTACCAGAACAGCATCCAGCTGCGCGAACTGATCACCGAACTCCTGGACTTCCGCAAACAGGAACAAGGACACATGAAGGTAAAAGTCAGTCCGCACAACATAGTGCATTTCCTTTATGAGAATTACCTCATCTTCATGGAATATGCAAGCAGCAAACAGATCAATTTCAATTTCGAGAAAGACTGTGAAAGTCTTGAAGTATGGTATGACCAAAAGCAAATGCAGAAGGTAATCAACAACCTGCTATCCAATGCCATCAAGCATACCCAAGCCGAAGATACCATCACACTCAGCATTACCACCGAAGGCAATGAAGCCGTAATTCGCGTGACTGATACAGGCAGCGGTATCGATGCCAAAGAAGTAGATAAGATATTCGACCGTTTCTATCAGACAGAGCAGATGGACAGTCTCACCACCGGTGTAGGCACCGGCATCGGTCTGGCCCTGACGAAAGGCATCGTCGAACTGCACCACGGCACCATCAAGGTAGAAAGTGAACTGGGCAAGGGCAGCAGTTTCATCGTCCGCCTCCACCTGGGCAACGCCCATTTTAATACTGAGGAAATCAGCAAAAAGAGCGAAGACGTACAGCAAATAGAACAACCGCAAACTTCTGAAATAGATGCTTCACTCAAAGCTGAATTGGAAGAAAATGCCCCGATTAAGCGCATGCCCGATGTCAAGATGGTTATCGTGGAAGACAATGCCTCCATTCGTGAGATGTTGGCAAACATCTTCCGCCCATTCTATCAGGTGCTGACAGCCGCAGACGGTGAAGAAGGCCTGGAGCTGATACAAAAGGAAATGCCGAATATTGTGGTTAGCGACGTCGTTATGCCCAAAATGTCCGGTACCGAACTCTGCAAACAGATTAAAAATGATTTCAATACTTGCCACATACCGGTAGTACTGCTTACCGCACGGACTGCCGTAGAACAAAACATTGAAGGACTGCGTATCGGCGCGGACGATTACATCACCAAACCATTCAATACGAATCTGTTGATTTCACGTTGTAACAACCTGGTAAATTCACGCATTCTCTTGCAAGAAAAGTTCAGTAAACAACCACAGGCTTATGCACAGATGCTTGCTACCAACCCGATAGACAAGGAAATTCTGGACCGCGCCATCGGCATCATCGAAAAGAATCTGGATAATACGGAATTTAATGTCAACATCTTCGCCCGCGAAATGGCTATGGCACGCACCAACCTGTTCACCAAACTGAAAGCCATCACCGGACAAACACCGAATGACTTCATCCTGACCATCCGCCTGAAAAAAGGCGCCTTGATGCTGCGGAACAACCCGGAACTAAACATTACCGAGATCTCGGACAAAATAGGTTTCAGTTCTTCGCGCTACTTCTCAAAGTGCTTCAAGGATGTATATCACGTCAGCCCGCTTGCCTACCGCAAAGGGGAAGACGCCGACAAAGAGGAGAAAACCGAAGAAGACGAAGAGGGCTGACGAACCGCTTAAATATTCCACTCCGTTCCACCGAATTGAAACAAAAGATTCTCTCCTGAGAAACAAAACTTCCTTGCCTAAGGAACAAGAGTTTCTTACCTGAGAAACAAACGCTCCAATACGGTGGAACAGAAGTGTCACTGAACTTTGTACATTTTCGCCCTTCTCCTGTACTTCATTATACACATAATCCGGAGAAAGCCATTACCTTTGACCTCAGAAATAACAATCTAAAGTCAAAGAACTATGAAACAATTTTCTCCTTTATGGTCCCTCCTCCCAGGCGCAGCCCTGATAGCCGGATGCGGAAATCCATCGAAAAAGGAAACCACTGACAACACCCGTCAGAAACCTAATGTGATATACTTAATTGCCGACGATTTGGGTATCGGCGATTTGAGTTGCTATGGTGCTACCAAGATAAGTACTCCTAATATCGACCGTCTTGCCGGACAAGGTGTACAGTTTACCAATGCCTATGCCACTTCCTCTACCAGCACACCTTCCCGCTTCGGTCTGTTGACGGGCATGTATCCGTGGCGACAGGAGAATACGGGAATCGCTCCGGGTAACTCTGAACTGATTATCGACACAGCCTGTGTCACTATGGCCGACATGTTCAAGGCAGAAGGCTATGCCACCGGTGCCGTAGGAAAATGGCATTTGGGACTCGGCCCCAAAGGTGGTACGGACTTCAATCATCTGATAAAACCTAATACCCAGGATATAGGGTTTGATTACGAATACATCATTCCCGCCACAGTAGACCGTGTACCTTGTGTATTCGTTGAAAACGGACATGTAGTAGGTTTAGATCCCAACGATCCCATTACCGTCAACTATAACCACAAAGTGGGTGACTGGCCTACCGGATTGGAGAATCCGGAACTTGTAAAACTGAAACCCAGTCAGGGACATAACAATACGATTGTAAATGGTATTCCCCGTATCGGTTGGATGACCGGTGGTAAATCTGCTCTTTGGGTGGATGAGGACATTGCAGATGTCATCACAGGTAAAGCAAAAGATTTTATTATCAAGCATAAAGACGAACCTTTCTTTATGTACATGGGTACGCAAGATGTACACGTTCCACGCGTCCCCCACGCCCGTTTCGCCGGAAAGAGCGGTATGGGAACCCGTGGTGATGTAATCCTGCAACTGGACTGGACTGTGGGCGAGATTATGAACACTCTGGACAGTCTGAACCTTGCGGATAACACCATCTTTGTATTCTGTAGTGATAACGGCCCTGTCATTGACGACGGTTATCAGGATCAGGCTCTCGAACTGCTGAACGGTCACACTCCCATGAAACAATACCGTGGTGGAAAGTACAGTGCTTATGAAGCCGGAACACGTATTCCATTCATTGTACGTTGGCCTGCCGGTATTCAGCCTTGCAAACAGCAAGCTCTATTCTCTATGATCGATGTGTACGCTTCTTTGGCCGCGTTACTGAATCATCCGCTTACACCTGCAACTGTTGCTCCTGACAGCCGTGATCAATTGGCCACTTTCTTAGGGAAAGATAATACCGGATGCGACTATGTAGTGCAACAGAATTTGAACAATACTTTATCGATTATTCAAGGAACATGGAAGTACATCGAACCAAGTGATAAGCCCGCTATCGAACATTGGACTAAAATGGAGTTAGGGAATGATCCCAAACCCCAACTGTACAATATTTCCATAGATCCGTCGGAGAAAGATAACGTCGCAGCAGCACATCCGGAGATGGTAAAAGAGCTTTCAGCACTACTGGAACAGGTGAAGGCCGGAAAACACCAAGGTACAAAGTAAAGAATCGTACAGAACGGGGGTTCTTTATCAAGAATGTACAAATTCGTACTTTTTGCGAACTATTAACGAAAGTAGACTTCTATTCAATCACATACATTTGCGTTGGAATTCGAGTCGTTTAACGAGAAAGAACAACCTTTTTTTTAATAACTAATTAATTTAATATTTATGAAACAGAAAGTAACCTTAATACTATTGGCCGCTTTTCTTTGCTGCGTATTAGGAGTACAAGCACAGACAGGTAGCCAAGTTACAGGTAAAGTTGTTGATGCTATGGGAGAACTTCCCGGAGTCAGTGTTGTCGTGAAAGGAACCACTAATGGAACTACTACTGATCTAAATGGTGAGTTTAAGCTAGGTAACGTAAAAAACTCTGATGTCCTACAATTTTCTTTTATCGGATATAAAACTCTGGATGTGAAAGTCGGAAATCAAAAGAAATTTGATGTCACACTCCAGGAAGATGCTCAAGCATTAGATGAAGTTGTGGTCGTAGCTGTTGGTTATGGTGACGTCAGAAGACGCGACTTGACTGGTTCTATCGGATCAGCTAATATGAATGACCTGGTTAAAGCTCCTGTTACCAACATTGCCGAAAGTTTAGGTGGTCGTATCGCTGGTGTACAAGTTTCATCCTCTGATGGTGGTTTAGGTGATAACTTCAACATTGTTATTCGCGGAGCAGGTTCATTAACTGGAAGTACCGCACCTCTTTATGTAGTTGACGGATTCCCTCAGGAGACATCTACAATGAGTGCACTTAACCAAAACGATATCGAATCTATTGATATTCTGAAAGATGCATCCGCAACAGCTATCTACGGTGCTCGTGGTGCTAACGGTGTTGTAATTATTACTACCAAAAAAGGTGGTGCTGGTAAACCTACAATCACGTATAATGGTAGTCTGACAGTAGGTAATGTAAAGAACACTGCTGATATGATGAATGCATATGAGTTTGTTCAATTGCAACGTGAACTTCTCGATGATGAAGACTTCGCAAGTAACTATATCACGGATCTTTACGGTTCTCTTGAAGATTATAGACATGCTCCGACATATGACTGGCAAGACTATATCTATCGTACTGCATTAAGTCATAACCATCATGTTTCTATGACAGGTTCACAAGGAGACCTGAAATATTCCACTTCATTGTCCTATACTGACCAACAGGGTATTATCATTAGATCTGGCTTGAAACGTTACCAAGGACGCGTAAATCTAAGCCAAAAGGTAAATAAAAGATTAAAAGTAGATTTCACCGGTAATTATGCCAGCAATGTACAAGATGGTCCTACTGCTTCAACCGCTACGACTGCCATGTCTACAGCCTACATGTACAGTGTATGGGCATTTCGTCCCGTATCCCCCAACGGAACCGATTTACTTAACCAAATGTACGATGAAGGTGTAAATATGACGGAAGATTACCGCTTTAATCCCGTACATTCAGCACGTAACGAGTATCGTCACAAAACGACTAATAACCTACAGTTCAATGTTAGTGCAGATTATGAATTTATCAAAGGACTAAAACTGAAAATTGCAGGTGGATATACCTCAAGAGACTATACAAATGAAGAATTCAACAGTTCAATGACTCGTACAGGTAACTCACACCCTTCAAATACCCAAAGTAAAGGTATCAATGCTTATTTATATAAATCAGAATCAAGAAGTTACTTAAATGAAAACACTCTGACCTACCAACTCAATAAGAACAAACATAACTTTAACGCATTGGCAGGTCTTTCATTCCAAAAAAATACAAGCTATATCTACTCTATCACAGCAGAGCATATAGCCAAAGATTCTTATGGAATGGCAGGTTTAAACAAAGGTTCATCTACTCCTTCTGTGACATCCTCAAAAGGAGAAAATACCTTAATGTCATATTTCGGACGTATTAATTACAACTATGACTCACGCTATTACTTAACTGCTACTATGCGTGCTGACGGCTCTTCTAAATTTGCCAAAAACAATCGCTGGGGATATTTCCCTTCCGGTTCATTAGCTTGGGCATTCCAACGTGAAGCTTTTATGTCAGACGTAAATTGGTTATCAAACGGTAAATTACGTTTCAGTTATGGACAAACAGGTAATAACCGTATAGGTAACTACGAATATATGGCCCACCTTGTTACAAGTGATGATGTATATAAATATCCCTGGAATGGACAATTCAACCAAGGATATGTATTAAGCAGTATGGAAAACGAGAAATTAAAATGGGAAACAACAGAACAATTAGATTTCGGTATTGATTTAGGCTTCTTGAACGGACGTATTAATCTGACAATGGATTATTATATTAAAACCACAAAGGATTTATTACTTGATGCAAATATTGCAGCTAGTTCCGGTTTTTCAACAGCTACCTTGAATGTAGGTAAGTTGCGTAATAATGGTTTTGAACTAACATTGGAAACAACGAATATCAAGACTAAAGATTTTACTTGGACATCAAACTTTAATATAGCATTTAATAAAAACAAGATTATTGCTCTGAACTCAGGTCAAGATGATATCACCAGTTATATAAGCTGGGATAATAAATATCGCACTACACCTGCATACATTAGTAAAAAAGGTGAAGCCGCAGGAAAAATGTATGGTTTCATTTACGAAGGAACCTATAAATATGAGGACTTCAATGTTACTGAAGAAAATGGCAAGAAAATTTATACATTGAAAGAAGGTATTCCCTATTACGTAGCCAACACTCAACCAGGTGATCCCAAATATAAAGACTTGGACAACAGCGGTACGATTACCGATAAAGATAAAACAACAATCGGTAACGGACAACCTAAGCATATTGGTGGTTTCAGCAATAACTTCATCTATAAAAACTGGGATTTAAATATCTTCTTGCAATGGAGCTATGGAAATGACATATTGAATGCTAACCGCCTTGTATTCGAAAATCCTGGAGGTAAAAAGAATACTAATATGTTTGCAGGCTACGTTAACCGTTGGAGTGAAAGCAACCCGAACAGTAATATGCCTCGTGCAAAAGCGAATGGTGCTGCAGAATATAGTTCATTATATGTAGAAGATGGTTCATTCCTGAAATTAAAGAATATCTCATTGGGATATAATTTCCTGCCAAAAACATTAAGACCACTTCACATTAGTAACGCACGTCTTTATGTATCAGCAGAGAACATTGCAACAATCACCGGATATTCCGGTAACGACCCTGAAGTGTCAACCCGTAACTCTATATTAACTCCGGGATTCGACTGGTCTCCTTATCCACGTTCATTTAATATGTCTGTAGGATTAAATGTAACATTCTAATTTAATAATAAAACAGAATATGAAAACAATATATAAAAGCTTTAGAAATATCAGCCTGGTTCTATGTGCTGTAATGACCATTAGTTCCTGCGAGAGCTTTCTGGATACAAAACCTTATGACTTTGTTGCGCCGCAAACGTTTTATACAAACGAATCGGAATGCACAATGGCCTTAGCCGGAGTTTATTATACACTGGTTTACGAACAAACCTACGGTAACTACTACTCATGCATGATTTCCAATATAGATGACCTAAGTTACTATCAACGCCCTGAAGCTCAAACGGCCAGCTATGTATATGGTAACGACCACAGTCCCAGCGAACAATATGTCTGGGGGGCTTGGGAAACTCTATACAAAGGGATAAATAATGCCAATATGTTAATAGAAAATGTAGACGGTGCCGATATGGATAATGCTATAAAAACAAGAATCAAAGGTGAAGCCAAATTCCTCCGTGCATACTACCATTTCTTGTTAGTTCAAGGATGGTATGAAGTTCCTCTTCGTCCTGAATCATTTAAGGATGTGAATAACTCATCCAAAGAAGCCACGCCACATGTTGAAGCATTAAATTGGATTATCCAGGAAATGGAAGACTGCGTAGATATGGTAGATAATACAAATTACGATTTTTCTCCATCATATGTAAAAAAGAATACAGTAATGGGTGTGCTTGCCCGCGTTTACTTATGGCGCGCCTGTTATCCATTTGACGGAAAAATATCTAGTGATGGAAAAGCTTATTTTGAAAAAGCAGCTTATTGGGCAAACCAAGTAAAGATTTCCAACAAGCACCACTTAAACCCTGATGTTTATACCATGTGGAAAGCAATGGCGTCAGATACCTACGATACAGAATACAATGAATCTATTTGGGAAGCAGAATTTATTGGAACTCGCGATGATGGTAGCTATACTGCTGGTCGTATTGGTAATGTAATTGGAAATATTCAAAAAGGAACAGCAAATCCAGGTAATGGATATGCCTATGGTTTCTACGCCCCTACATTAATTCTTTGGGACTTGTTTGATGAAAATGACAAACGACGTGATCTCTCCATCTCAACTTATCAGATCAATGCCAAAGAAGAAAAAGTTGCATGGACAGCAAAACAAATCGTACAACGTTCCTGTGGAAAATTCCGCCGTGAATGGGAAACTGCGGCAACAAAGCATAAAAACTATACACCGGAAAATTACCCGTTATTGCGTTATGCAGATGTATTACTAATGCTTGCTGAAGCTGAAAATGAAGCAAACCAGAATCCTACAACTTTAGCTTATGAGGCTATCAATGAAGTACGCAAACGTGCCGGAATAGACCCATTGAAAGGCCTATCTTATAGAGATTTTCAACAAGCTGTGCGTGACGAACGTGCCCGTGAGTTATGCTTTGAATCTTTACGAAAATATGACTTGGTACGCTGGGGAATTTATGTAAAGGCAATCCACGATGATTTAGGTGCCGCAACGAAAGATTCTCGCTGGGCTCCAGGTGCCAATTTCATCGGTGCAGCTACTTATGCTGCAAGGACATCTGATAAACACCAATTCCTTCCTATCCCCACCAAGGAATTGGGCGTAAATACTAAACTCGTGCAAAACAAGTATTGGCTCGACAAAAAATAATAATTTAGTTGCACAGAACTTCTAACCTTAAAATTAATTCAAATAGACCTTAATCAATTTGATATGTGTGGGGAGAGTGACCGTGAGGTTCCTCTCCCTCTTTATATAAAACTTAAAAAATAATATGCCTTATGACCAGAAAACACTTGCTATTCATCCTTACGCTGCTATGCAGCCAAGGATCTTTTGCTCAATTCATAGATTTTGAAACAGAAATCCCCAAAGAGTTTAAAACAGCTGATAAGGGAAAAATCACCCTGTCCACCCGATATTATAAAGAAGGGAAACAAAGCCTGGAATGGGATTTCCGCTCCGGTTCCAAACTCAATGTTTCTCTGGAACAGCCTCTCACCCTGGATGAGCGAATGGAAAATTCATACGGAATAACTTTATGGATTTATAACGAAGTTCCCCAGCAAGATTCTATTCGTTTTGAGTTTCTTTCTCCCCAAGGAGATATATCTTATTGGTTCAGTTTCCGATTGGCATCGGCTGGCTGGCGCGCTTGCTGGATTGGCTTCCAGCACATGAAAGGAGATAAACAAAATAAAGAAATAGCAAGCTATCGGCTGGTAGCCCCTGAACGAAAAGGCCGTATATTTCTGGACCGTTTGACTTTCCCTGTAAAAAAGATGAACGACCGTACTACCCCCGATTTACAGATGCCTTACAATAACTCCCTATCGTATCGCGACCTGTGGCATTGGTGCCGGGTTTGGCAATGGGAACAATATAAGTATGATATTCCATTACCTTCCGCCCTCAACCAAGCAGAAAAAAACGAACTCCGTATTGTAGAACAGCGGTTAACCACTGCCCTCGATATTCAGAAAGCACCCAAAGAAGCTGTATCCAAAGCATACGATGTTTTTCAGAAAGCCAATATTCAACGCTCTGGGACAGGATTCACAGGCGCTCCTATCCTGCCCCCCGATGAACTGAACCGTTCCAAAGGAGAAATGTCCTGGAATGACTTGGAAACAATGCTCTCCGGATTTGCCTACGATGCTTATTACAATCATTCGGAAACTTCCCACCAGAATTACTTCACCGTCTGGGACTTCGCCATAGACCAGGGATTCGCTTTCGGTAGCGGGATGGGAACCAATCATCACTATGGATATCAGGTACGGAAAATTTATACTACAGCCTGGTTAATGCGCGACGCTATTTGGAAAGCTCCCAACCGAGAGAATATTTTAGCCACTCTCATTTTCTGGTCTGCCTTACAAGAAACCCGGCAATCTTACCAATACGGAAGAGATGAATTACTGGACAGTTGGCATACTCTTTTAATGGCTAAAACAGTTTCAGCACTACTATTCACTGACAAACGGGAACGAGTACGCGCGCTGAAAGGCCTTTCCCGTTGGGTATCCTCTTCTCTTCAATACACTCCGGGCACTATCGGAGGCATCAAAGTAGACGGAACCACTTTCCACCATGGTGGTTTCTATCCAGCCTATACCACAGGCGTACTCGCCATGGTAGGCCAATTTATTTCCTTAACCAATAATACCGCCTATGAACCTACCGAAGAGGCTCGTCAAGTTCTGAAATCTGCCTTTATTGCCATGCGTAACTACTCCAATAAATATGAATGGGGAATTGGTATTAGCGGACGACATCCTTTCGGCGGCTCGATGAAGGCGGATGACATAGCTGCTTTTGCTTATCTTGCCCTATCAGGAGACTTATCAGGAGAAGGCAATGCCTTCGACCATCATCTGGCAGCAGACTATCTACGGCTTTGCGAAAAGGATACCCCTGAAGCACGTTATTTCAAAGCGCAGGGTATTGCTCCCGCTTCCGCTCCACAAGGTTTCTTTGTATATAACTATGGGGCGGCAGGTATTTTCCGGAGAAGCGATTGGATGGTGACCTTAAAAGGTTATACCACTGACGTCTGGGGATCAGAAATTTATCGAAAAGATAACCGTTATGGACGTTACCAAAGCTATGGTTCCATCCAAATTATGGGATACCCTTCACGCCTTGCCAGCGGTTATGATGAGAACGGTTGGGATTGGAATCGCCTGCCAGGAACTACCACCATCCATTTACCATTCGAGTTGCTCGACAGTCCACTACCAGGAACCACCATGGCTCATTCTAAAGAAAATTTTTCAGGCAGTAGTTCTCTCGAAGGTAAAAACGGCATATTTGCTACAAAACTGATGGAACGTGAATTGAAAAACTTTACTCCGGACTTCGTAGCCCGCAAATCAGTCTTCTGTTTTGAGAACCGGATGATATGTTTAGGTAGTGGGATTAAAAATAGTAATAACAACTATTCTACAGAAACAACTTTATTTCAGAGCCTCTTCCACAAAGGCATAAGCAGCATTCATATCAATGGAGATGAACACAAAGAAGTAGGATTCTATCAAACAATTAATTGCAAAGCAGAGCAGCCCACCTGCATCAAAGACAGTTATAATAATTATTATTTCGTCAAGGATGGAGAAATAAAAGTTCAGATAGCGGAACAAAAATCACTTCATGAGAAAACACGTGCTGTCACCCATGGCACTTTCGCATCCTCATGGATTGATCACGGCAAAGCTCCAAACAATGCAACTTACGAATACATGATATGGATACAACCTACTGATGAAGAATTAAAAAAGCAAGTATTGCAAAGCTATGAAGTATTACAACGCGATAATGATGCACACATTGTTCATGATTACAAAACTGGCATTACCGCTTATGTACTATTTGAATCATTCGAATCACAGACTGATAAACTATTCCATAGTATACCTGCTGAAACAATGGTAATGTACCGTAATGATAATGATAAGATCATTCTAAGTGTTTGTGACCCAAATCTGAACATTAGCGAAAAGACTTATACAACCAAAGAGCCCAGCCGTATCATAAAGAAACAACTGGAGTTAAAAGGCTTATGGAAACCAGCAAAGGATAGTAAACAAACGGAAATATCTTATAAAACCAACAGTACAAATCTCACTGTTTACTGCCAACATGGACAACCTGTAGAAATAACACTAATTAATCTCCCACAATAGGGTTAAAAAAACATAGAATAATGATTAGCACATAAGTATGTACAGATTCGTACCATTTACGAACTATAAACGAAAGTCTTCTCTGTTTTAATCGCATATTTTTGCGATGTGATTCGACTCTTTCATCACGGAAGAAAAACCTTATTACTAATTAATAAATTTAATATTTATGGAAAAAAAATCTTGCTTCCTAAAAGCATTTGGTATTATGTTACTTTGTGTACTATTTGCCACGCAGGCAAATGCACAGGAAATCACAGTAACAGGTACAGTGACAGACAACTTTGGCCCCGTAATTGGTGCCTCAGTAGTTGTAGATGGAACCTCTAACGGATGTATTACAGACCTTGACGGAAAATTCAGTCTCACTAATGTCCCTTCTAACGGGACTCTCACATTCTCCTACATTGGCTATCAAGCACAGAAAATCGCTGTAAACGGAAGATCCTCTATCAATGTAAAATTAGCAGAAGATACCCAACTACTTCAAGAAGTAGTAGTTGTAGGTTATGGCGTACAACGTAAAAGTGATTTAACTGGTGCGGTTGCTTCTGTAAAAGCAGGAGACGTATTGAAAAGTACACCTTCCGGTAATGTTTCAGATGCCCTGCAGGGACGTATGGCAGGTGTATCAGTTATCAGCGCAGGCGATCCTTCCAGCGATCAGACAATTCGTATCCGCGGTATCAACTCTATTACTGCTGACAGTGAACCTCTGGTAGTGGTTGACGGATTTATCGGTGGCTCTTTAAAGGCTCTTAACCCTGCTGACATCCAATCCATTGAAGTCTTAAAGGATGCTTCAGCTACAGCTGTCTACGGTTCTCGCGGTGCCAATGGCGTAATCTTAGTGACAACAAAAACTCCAAACAAGGATCGTTTAACCGTATCTGTCAATGCATTTGTAAATCTGAAAACTGTAATCAGCAAGCCTGACCTCCTTTCTCCGGCAGAATTTGCTCAATTGGCCAACGCATACGGAAAAGAATATAACGAAAGCCAAGGAAAAGAAGCTCATATTTATTATACTCCCGACCAAATAGCGGCTTTCTCAAGTGGCAAAGCAGGATATAATTATATAGATCATATTTTCAACTCTCCAGGAGTAGCTCAAAACTACGAAGTCTCAATAGCGGGCGGT
Organism: Bacteroides sp. MSB163; assembly: GCF_036416795.1. NCBI lineage: Bacteria > Pseudomonadati > Bacteroidota > Bacteroidia > Bacteroidales > Bacteroidaceae > Bacteroides > Bacteroides maternus. The sequence goes on from NZ_CP143867.1 coordinate 1,168,097, forward strand.
GGTGAAAAAACAAACTTCTTGGCATCTCTCCGTTATGAAAGTGTAGAAGGAGCTATCAAAAATTCTAAAAATGATGCATTCAACTGGCGCTTAAAAGTTGATACCAAACTAAAAAAATGGTGGAAAGTCGGTATGAATATTTATGGTAATCTAAATGTATCCTCAGGACCACGTATGACTCAATATGAGGGTTTACTCGTTTCTGCCATTAATTTCCCCAATACTACTTCTCCCACAAATGAAAAAGGAGAATATAATAACATTTACGCTATTGGCGGAAATCCTGCCTATAATCCAATGGGATATATTAATGAAATTGACGGAGATACTCGCAGGCTAGTAAACAACCTCCAAGGTTATATGGATTTCAATATTATCGATGGATTAACTTTCCGTACTCAGTTAGGAGTAACATTTACTAATTCATTAGCAACAAGCTCTGACAATGCCAAGAGTTATTATTACTTTAAAAATACCAGAACGCAGGCTACAGCCAACAGTGCTTTTAATTGGAGCTGGTTAAATACCAATACCTTGAATTATACTAAAGAATTTAATAAAAATCATCGCATCAATGCAACTGCTGTTTTGGAACAGTCCTATAGCAACAATTTCACTTTAAAAGGAGTAGCCAATAACATGTATTTTGAACGTCTCGGCGCTAACAGCTTAGCAGACTCTTACAGCCAAAATGCAAGTTCAGAGCGTATCATCAATACACTACTTTCCGGAATGTTCCGTGTAAACTATGTTTTAATGGATAAGTATATGGTAACAGCTTCCATCCGCGCTGACGGTTCCTCACGCCTAAAGGATAAATGGGATTATTTCCCTTCTGCAGCATTAGCATGGAATATCAAGCAGGAAGCATTTATGCAAGATGTAAAAGCTATTAGCCAGTTAAAATTACGCGTCGGATATGGTTCTGTAGGCAACCAAGCAATAGAGCCCTACCGCATTTTCTCTCAAATGGTGCCTACCCAAAACGCAGATGGTTCAACTTCTTACACAGTCGGACGTCCGGCAGCTGAATACTTAAAATGGGAACGTAATGATCAAATTAATGCAGGTATAGACTTAGGTTTTTTCAATGGGCGCTTAACATTAACTGCCGACTGGTACAACAAATTATCTAAAGATGTTTTATTAGAAGTACAACAGCCTGTCCACAGTGGTTGGGATAAACTTTTAAAAAATGCCTGTGAAATTCAGAACAGAGGTTTTGAGATCACAATTGGTGCAGATCCAGTAAGTGGTAAAGATTGGAACTGGCATACAGACGTGACTCTATCTCACAACAAAGGGACTTTCAAAAATATCCCTACATTAGATCGTACTCAAATCCAAGCAGGTCAATATGAGAACAAAGTATTCAAAATGATTGAAGGAGAAAAGCTGGGAACTTTTTGGGGATATACCAACTTAGGAGTCTGGAAAAGTGACGAAGTAAATCAAGAGGTCACTGTAGTCAAGAATGGAGTGGAAACAAAAGGTACTTATGCTTCTATCTATAAAGTAGTGCCAGGCCAGGAAAAACTCTTAGACGCAAATAATGACGGTACTTACAATGATGATGATCAAAGTATCATAGGTAATGGACAGCCCAGTTTTAACTGGGGGTGGAATAATACTCTCCGTTATAAAGACTTCGATCTCTCATTGTTCATTATCGGTTTCCACGGCTTCGATATTTATAATGTAACAGATCAATCAGGTTACGGGAATGCAGTATCAGGTATCAATACGGATGTTATTACTCCTAAACGTGCACTTTTAAATCGTTGGACCAAAGAAAATGAAAACACCAATATTCCAGGATTTGTCAAACTCAACCAGACTACTACCGGATTTAATAGTCGATTTGTAGAAAAAGGCGATTTTATAAAAGTCAAGAGTATAACTTTAGGATATAACCTACCTAAAAAAGCATGTGATAAAGTATTCCTCAATGATTTGAGACTTTACTTCTCTGTACAGAATCCTTTCATGATAACAAGCTATAGCGGTCTTGACCCGGAAGCAACTCTCGGTAGTCCATTAGTATCCGGCGTTGATTGGGGCTGCTACCCTAATAGCCGTAATTTTCTGTTAGGTGTAAATTTCTCGTTCTAATATTAACCGATAATATAAAAAACATATGAAAAAATTAGCATATATAACATTAGGATGCTGCATAGCATTAACTACTGCATGCGTTGATTTAGATCAATATCCCAAATCATTCATCACAGAGGAAGAATATAATGGTATAGAGCAAGACATTAGTAAAGTAGAGCTTGCAGCAACAGGTCTCTATAAGAATTTATGGAATGGTAATTATGGCTTCTGTTGCCGCATGATGCGTATTGATTGTGCAGCAGACCAGATGGTAAGCTCCCCTAAACCTAATAATGTCTTAGATTACATTATCCAGTTAAATCCAAGTATAAGTTCCAACACTGCAGACTGGGATACTTCATGGGCTAATTTCTGGAATGTTATCACCGGTGCCAATACACTGATTGCCGGTACTCCTATCCCCGAAATTAGTGGTGCAACTGCTGAGGAAAAGGAAGCCTCCGAAAAAATAGCGAAACGATACAAAGCTGTTGTGGCAGAAGCTCGTTTCATGCGCGCTTTGAGTTATTTCTATTTAGTACGTATGTACGGAGACATTCCGTATGTCACAAATAGTTCCGAAGCCATCGAATATCAACCACGTACCGCTGTAGCTGATATTTATAATAAAATTATCGTTCCCGATCTGATTGAAGCATGTGCATCATTACCAACAGTGAGTCGTAGCGGATTTAGTTCCACACCTTCACAATGGGCAGCAAAAGCACTCCTTTCCGATGTTTACATGACTATGGCAGGTTGGCCTTTAAAGTTAGGTAAAGAATATTATGCGAAAGCTGCAGAAGTTTCTTTGGATATTATAGAACATTCCGGACTCTCCCTGACACCAGTATATGGTGACTTATGGAAAGAAGCCAAAAAGGAAGAAGCTAATGAACATTTATTCGCTATACACAATTCTGTTGCTAACAAAGTTGCAAGCCAATATGGCAAATCTTTCTACCCACGAGACTATGTCAAAGCCGGTTGGGCAGACTATTATGCCAATCCTGACTATATGGCAACCTATCCGGAAGGTGCACGGAAAGAATTCAATTACATGACTGAATGGCCCACAGCTGCCGGAAAAACCGTAAAATGGCAGGACAGCCAAGACGGATATCCTTGTATTGCCAAATACCAAGATTACAATCAAGGAGTAGCAGGTAACAGTGCGCAATCTAACGGTATTACTCCCATTTACCGATATGCAGACGTATTATTAAGATATGCCGAAGCATCTAATTTAGCTACAGGCAGTGTTAACGCCACAGCCTTAAAATGCCTACAAGATATTCAAACCCGCGCAGGTGTATCTACATTGACCACAACGACTAATAGCGAGGAATTTGACAAAGCCGTATTTGCAGAACGTGGCTACGAGTTTTTAGCCGAATACAAACGTTGGTTCGACTTGGTACGTCGTGAAAAGGTGAGTGAATTCAAATCTAAATATTATCCTTCATCGCTTATGAAAGCTAATAGCCATTACTATTTTCCAATTCCTTCTACTCAGATCAAGCTTACTGGCTGGACTAACAATGCAGGATATTAATCAACAGGAGACAATTACACATACTTCTAACCTTATTATCAAATAAATCAAATAGACCTTAATCAATTTGATATGTGTATGAAGGGAGAGGGATCGTGAGGTTCTTCTCCCTTCTGTTTCTTACACATGGATTAAAAAAGAGAAAGAAGAAGCAATCTAAATCATACAATAAACCGTATGTTATTGTACAAGAGTTCATGAAAAGAGTTTCAAGAAATAAAATAAAGATTATCTTTGTTACACTCATAAGATCCACAGATAATAGAACTTAAATTATAATATTAAACAAGCATACAACCATGAAAAAGAATTATTTCTTATTTGCACTGGTACTTTTCTCTTCAATCAACCTACTTCGTGCACAGAAGATTGATAACCTGATAGAGTTAAAGCAGAAATCACAAAACCTATTATTCCATCGCTTAGGCAAAGCAATAGAAACACCTGCCTTTGAGAGTGAAGGTTATTGGAGTTGGGGAAGTTCCGTGGTAAAAGGGGACGATGGCAAGTACCATATGTTCGTATCCCGCTTTCCAAAATCGCTTCCCTTTCATCCCGGCTGGATGGTGGCTTCAGAGATTGTACATGCCGTATCGGATGTACCGCAAGGACCTTACCGGTTTAGTGAAGTAGCACTACCGGCTCGTGGTGCACAATATTGGGACGGGCGTTCTACACACAATCCGCGAATACTGAAATACAATCATAAATATTATCTGATTTATATGGGTTCCACTCACCCCTTCGTAGATCCAACATACGACCAGTTAACACTCAACAGTCCTTGGTGCACGGTAGCACGCTCCAACAAGCGCATCGGACTGGCTGTTGCCGATTCACCATACGGACCATGGAAGCGGATGGATGAGCCTATTCTGAAAACAAAACCCAATACTTTCTTTAGTTTCCTGACCTCCAATCCCTCGCCAGTCGTACAGGAAGATGGCTCTATCATGATGATTTTCAAAGGGCGTAAGCATCTGAAAGACGGGAAATATTCAAATATGGCTTTAGGAATCGCCTATGCTCCGACTATTGAAGGGCCTTACCGGATATTAAACAATGAGCAACCCATTTTCCAGGTAGACGGACAAGGAGAAGCGGAAGATCCTTTTCTTTGGAAAGACGACAAGGGCTACCATGCCATCTTTAAGGATCATGTAGCTAAATTTACAGGTGAAAAAGGAGGTGGTGTTATAGCACATTCCAAAGATGGCATTAACTGGACCGTTGATAAAGACCCGAAAGCATACTCAAAAACAGTAGAGTGGGAAAACGGCACAATAACCAGACAAGGACAATTGGAACGTCCATTCATTCTTTTTGAGGATGGCAAGCCGACATTCATATTCTTTGCAACGATGGATGGGCCGGGTGAATTTGAAAACGGGACACGTTCCTGGAACATGGTTATTCCGCTAAAATAATTACCTTTGCAGAAATATTGAATAACTGATTGATATGCAGAGTACCCTCCCCATTCATTTTGCCCCGCTGCAAGGTTACACCGAGGCTATTTACCGACAAGCGCATGCCCGCATATTCGGCGGTGTAGAAAGTTATTATACCCCTTTCGTACGTGTGGAGCACGGAGAAATCCGAAAAAAAGATATCCGTGAGATTACTCTGGAAAACAACCGTGGCGTGCAGCTTATTCCGCAACTCATTGCTCCCGATGTGGACAAAATGGAGCAGATAATTGCCCTATTCATCGAAAAAGGATATAAGAATGTAGACATAAATCTGGGATGTCCTTTCCCTCTTTTGACTAAACGTCACAATGGTTCGGGAATGCTTCCTTATCCCGAAGAGGTACGGGAGTTGCTCACTGCTGCCATAAAGAATCACCCCGACCTTCAGTTCTCTGTCAAGATGAGGTTGGGTTGGGAGAACCCGGAAGAAAGTCTGGTTTTGCTACCCTTTCTGAATGAGCTGCCACTGACACATATCATTATGCATCCCCGATTGGGAAAACAGCAATATAAGGGGGAAGTGGATTTTAAAGGTTTTGAAGCCTTCTACAACGAATGCCGTCATCCGCTTATTTATAACGGTGATTTACTTACAGTAGAAGATATACAGACTATCAGCGAACGCTTTCCACAGCTGGCAGGTATCATGATAGGTCGTGGACTGCTTGCCAATCCCGCCTTAGCTTTGGAGTATCAACAGGGACATCCGCTTTCCGAAAAGGATATGCAGGAGAGACTCAGATTGTTCCATGCTGACATATTTGCCCAGTATGGCAATCTTCTGGAAGGGGGAGACAAACAACTGCTGACGAAAATGAAAAACTTCTGGGAATATCTGATGCCGGACGGAGACCGGAAGGCAAAAAAAGCGATTCATAAGTCCAACAAGCTGGAAACTTACCAGGCGGCAGTCCGCAGCTTGTTGGGATAATCATTGATCTTATTCCGGATTTACTTCCGGAATCGTATGTACATCTTTACGTATCTGCGCTACATGATGCAGTTTCATCCAATTGTGCAGATACTCACGGTGTTGTAGGAGGATCTTTTTGTACTTCTCCTCAATGGCGAGGTTCCGCATTTCACCACGGTCTTTTTCCATATCAAAAAGTTGCTCACGGTAACGGCCTTTGTCATACAACACATATTTATAGCGAGAGGTACGCAAAGCCCAGCCACGTGTATTCCCACCTTTATCGAAAGTGGTTTCGGTTACAATGTAGTCCTGATGCTTCAATGACGGATCAGCTTTCTCTACCAACGATCTGAAAGAGACACCATGCAGCCCTTCAGGAAGCCGGATACCTGCCCAGTCGCAAACTGCTGCAAAGAAATCCACGCCATTATTCACGAGTTGCGGCATCTCCTTGCCGGCATTCTTTTTTCCCGGTAAGGTTACAATCAGAGGGATATTTACCACCTCTTCATATAAAGCCGATTTCTGGTTCCAATGGTGTGCTCCCACTCCGTCGCCATGATCACTGGTAAATATCACGACTGTATTCTTCCATAAATCCTGTTGGTCCATAGCATTCAGAATCTTACCGATTTCTGCATCCACCTTTTCAACCAGACGGTAATAAAGGCTCCGGTAACGGCGCCAATCATCCGGAGTATAGTTACGGGTAGGATAAGCCGAATAATTCAAACTCTGCTCATAACTGATAACATCAGCGTCATAGGGATTCTTAGCGAAATTAAGAGGTAGTCCCGGCCACTTATTCTGCGGCAGGTCTTCTATATTTCCCCAAGGCAAATTCTGGCTACGTGCGTACTCACAAATATTATGCGGGTTATCGAATCCTGCCACCAGGAAGAAGGGTTTGGTATGTTTTTGTTCCAGAAAGCCGACACAGGCTTCCGCCAGCCCTTTATCACTATGAGGATGGATAGTAGTAAAACCAAACTCTTTATCCGGCATGGAGGCAGTATGTACATGCCATTTACCGGCATAGATACAATCATAACCGGCATTCTGCATCAGTGTTCCCAAAGTCCGGGTACGCAATGAATCCGGTATCGGCGTACCGTTTCGGGCAAGTCCTACTTCGTGCGAAGTATAGCCTGTAAACATTGCCGCCCTGGCAGGTCCACTCAGGGGCGTAGAGCAATAGGCATTACGGAACAGGACACCTGCCTGTGCCAGTTTATCCATATTCGGAGTATGCAAGTCATCGTTTCCCATGCAACTCATCGCAGAGGCTGTCTGCTGATCGGTAACAATGTAGATGATATTAGGCAACTCTTTCGCCCAAGCCAAAGAAGGAACGACAGCCGTTGCACACAACATTATATTCTTTACTTTCATCACAGTTCTATTTTAAAGATTAACCTCATTATTTCTTCAGCTCCACATCAAAACTGGCGGCATCTCTGCATGTAAAACGCAGAACAGTTTGCTGCTTATCTTTGGAAATCACTTTGCAATAGGGAGTTTCTGCAACTTTCCATTCACCCTTTAAAGTAACGGTTACAGGTATTTCACCACTATCATTGTCAATCCAGGGACGTGAATAGATGCTGCGTTCTATGCGTTTGCCATCCTTGTCAAAAGCCTCATCGCTCGGACCGCGATACAGGGCCAGGTCCGGTTGAGAAACGGTCAATAAAAGTTTATCTCTGTCTTCACATATCATGACGAGGCAGGAAGTATCAGCTTTCTGTAACAAGCCCTCCTCAGGCAATGCCTGTGGTGTTTCAAAAAGTACGTATGAGGTCAGCTTATCAGTCAGTGAACGAACGATATGGGCGTTGCGATCCTGTTGCAGTACCTTGTAAGACGGTTTCTTTGCGAAAGCTTTCAAGGAAGCTGCATCCGTACGGGGCAGGACAGCATATTCATAGGAAGCACCTTTCGGAGCTTTTCCATGCTCTAATACCAATGAAACCCAATCACCGGAAGTAGGTTTCGGATTACGTTCACCTACGGTAACTTGTGGGAAATTCTTTTCATATTTTGCCGCTTTCATCGAGTTTTTCGACAGATAATAACCTACTCCGTTAGGATCGATATAAGTCTGTCCGTCACTTTTATAAGCCGCCCAGTAATCATACATTTCGGGAGTAGTGGCTGCCAGTTGGAAAACGGTAGTCTCTGTCGGGAACTCTTCATTTGTATTTTCAATATCCGTACCCAGACATACAATTGTTCCATTGAAGAAGTGATAAGACTTGCGGGCACGATGTGAACCGTTATACTTGTCATGCCCGTGAAGCTTCATACCGAAGTTGCCATTCAATTTCGCTTGAGACAAACCACCTGCAAAAGCCTCATCGGAATATAGCATTTCTTCCATACCGGAGAAAGTATCTACATTCATCACTTTAGCACGAAGCTGATCGAATGGCAAATGAATAGTTGTCGTACCGGGGAAACGGTTCCAATCGAATCCTGCTTCCTGCCAGCCACTGGTTGTAAAAGTAACCATTTCATCGGGCTTTCCGGTTAATATCTGCATGCTGCCGTGGGCCAGATAGCGACCGAAGAAATTAGCATCCAGATAGTGCTCCGCCGCCCAAAGGTAGCGGGAATGTCCGCGTACCACAGCTGCCCAGTTATCCCGGCGCTGTACTGAAACGCAGCCATACCCTAACGCCAGATTGCCTTGCGGATCGGGTTCGGGGCGGAATCCCTGTGCTTCAAATAGCTGTTTTAGCTTTTGTTCATAGGCAGTAGATGCTTTCGGCAGATAATCAGGAGCATTCTTATCAGGAGTTTCCGTATAAGAAACCAGACGCAGATAAGCAGCAGCCAATTCAGGATCGTACTCCTGCTTTCCATCAGGAGTACCGGCCAATGCCAAAGTAGCATATTGTACGGGGATCAATTGTCCCTTTCCATTGGGATGACGCCCTGACATGGAAAGAGCCCATTGCCTGGTATTACAATAGAAACGCATGGTGAGCAATACATTCTTTACTGTTTCGTGCGCTATTTCAGATACTTTGAATCCTGTTCCGCTCAACAGATAAATCATATTTGTGGCGCCATCCAAACCGCCGACTGCATAAGCCGGGTAATTATTGCGATGATGGAAACAAGCACCGTCTTTTTTGAAAGAACCGGCCAATCCGAGTGCCGGGCGGCAACCATAATCTATCCAACGAGAGAAAGAACGGAGATATTGAAGTTTCTCAGGAGTATCTTCCATAATCAGGATACTCGCCATGCGCCCCTGCGTCTGCGTATTGAAAGTATCTATATCAATGCCATTGACCGTGGGTTTAGGATATACTTCATTGGTGATGGCATACCAACGCAAGGTGCGTTCCGCTTCGTTCAGCTTTCCGGCTTCTCTCAATACATCTTTCATCAGGAAATAGGCCACATACAAACCGCGCATACTGTATCCGTAATGATGGATATTCCCCCAACAACTGCCATAGGCTACTCCCTGATCAGTGATGTGGTCATACATGGCCAGGAACTTCTGTTTCAGTTCATCCTTTGTCACAGCATCCGAAGCATCGTTATAGGCATAGGCTATCCGGCGCATCAGATTGAAATATTCACTCATCTCCATCCCTAACTTGGTGAACATGCCTTTGTCCCAGTTGGGATACATACGTTCGTAAGCTTCAGCCTGGCGTACCATAAATATGGGCAGTCCGCTTACAACACCGTTCTTATAAGTAATCCCATAGAAATCATATTTCTTACGGATACTTTTCATCTCTTTTTCTGTCAGCTTAGAAGGAGTATAAAGCATATCGCGGAAACGTTTCTCCATCAACTGCATATCTTGTCTGTCTTTCTCGCTAACCGGAGTAAGGGCTATTTCCGGTTTCCACAGGGAGTGTTCATAAATCACCAGCCAATGATTGGTGGTTCCTTTATTAACGAAGGGTACCTGCACATCAGCTGTTTGCTGACGGGCATCGACTTTACTGGCAGTTATCAGATGGTCAATGAACAACTCTCCTTTCACATTCGGCGCAACGATACGCAGTTCATTCATACCGGGTTCAGGAGTACCTTGCATGTCACGCTCATAGCAGACCCACGCGGCACGCCAACCCGTGAAGTTAATGCCGAAAGGAAAAGAAGTACATTTCTTTCCGTCTTTCAAGAATTCAAATTCAATAGTGGTGTCCTGGGCTTTTGCATTGTACACCCAAACAATAAAGGCGGAAAGGTACAGATCTTTTCCGGTAGGGTCTTTCTCTTCAAACTTCAGATCACGCTGAAGGGTTAGTACAGAACCGGGGTCAAATCTCCAACGTAAACTGTGCGTACCGTCTTTATAATGTTGGTCGCTAATGCCAAGCGTGGCCTTCGTAGCGCTCAGCCCGGCAGGAAGTTCAGGTTGTTCAAAAGAGAGCAACCGGTCATTCTTTACAACCTGTGCCGACAGGCTAAAAGAAAACAGTGCAGTGCATACAGCGGCAAGAATAGGTTTCATCAGATTAAGTTTCGTCATCATGGTATGAGAATATTAATAGAGTTAATTCAAGTGTTCGATACGGAAATTCGTGAAGCGGACATGATTTTGAAGAAGGCGTAAGCCAAAATGTCCATCGCCTGCACCGGCTTCGAGAGGCAGACGGAAAAGTTTCTCACCATCTACAAGAAAAGTTGTGCAATTGTCCTGAACGCGGATCTGAATATAATACCATTGATTAGGTTTCAACAGATGAGCCGGGTCGGTATATTCTTTGATCAGAGGTTTGATACGGGCCTCGTCTACATCATAAAACTGACCGTAGTAACGACGAAAACGGGTAGTGGTATTATCATTACCACCATAGCCTACATAAAAAAGGTTCAATGTATTATAGTTGCGGAAGACACCGTTTCGCCAAGTGGAACGGGCCAAGAGTTTGCCGGGATGTTTCGGGTCGTTTGCAGCCCAGAAGCAGTTCATATCACTCAGGCGGTCGTGTTTGCCGCCATTCATTACCATACAGATATGGTAACTGATCTCGTAATCACCGCTCAGGCGATCTTTATACCATAAAGTAAGTCCTTCGGGGACAATCAATTCAAGAGTATCTTCACGAATGGTGAAGTCCATTATTCCCGACTGGTCTTCAGCTATCCAATGGCCCAATGAGAGCCGATCCTGTGCCAATACGGTACAGGGCAGGAAAAGAAAAAGACATTTCCACAGAATTTGTATGAAAGATGAATGTGTCATTTCCGGTATTAGTTTCGTTTACAATATTTCCACATTGCAAAGAAACGGTACTTTTTAGAGAAAATGGCACATAAATCGTACAGAAAAGGTATATTTTAGTTATTTAAGGATGCATCTCCTCAAACGCTTTATTCTCCTCTTCTATTGTAGTGATGGTTTCCGGCAGTTCACTGATAGGAAGATCGAAATTATACCAGTCAGTATAGCAATCGGTAACGTACCACTTCCCGTCAATCAGTTCGAACACTACGCGAAGGGAAGCTTCCGACTCATCATAGCCGGCCTCAAACTCTTTATGCTTGGGGTTGTTCACGGTAAACCGGGAGACATAAACTCCGCCCTCTTCGTCTGTGATGCGTTCTTCTTTAAACGCATCTTCACCCAGCAACGCCCACTTATCACGTGTAAACGGAAAAGTCTTCTCCGTCTCACCATCTTCCTCTAACAAGGCTATGGGAGTTTTCAACGGAAACTTGATACGGGAATACTGGAAAGAAGCACTGGAAGTAAATTTCTTGAGGAATGTCTGGAAGTCCTCATTAGTTGCGGCAGCATGACCATTCGTAGTCGTCAGCATAAGTACCGCGAAAAGACAAAATACAAAGTGAATTGCTTTCATCTAGTTACAATGTCAAAGGGTTTATTAATCAGGCGCAAAGATAATGCAAAATCCGAAAGCGATACAAAACAAACAAACTTATTTAATATTGTTAAGGTGTAGTTTATCTTATCCGCAGAAAATAAGAATAATCCATCCGTTCCCATATCTTCAAACATATGAGATAATATTACAAAGAAGATACATATTATATCCGTTCCTTTATTGCCAATAACACGATATATCCAATACTTATGAAAACAATAATATCATTTATGCTTTTTAGTATTCTGACATCATGTATCCAACAAGAAAGTCAGTTAGAGCAAGCAATATCGCAAAGTGGAGACAACCATATTGAACTGGAAAAGGTCTTGCTACACTACTCCGTAAACCAATCCGATAGTTTGAAATTAAAAGCAGCAAAGTTTTTAATAGAAAACATGCCGGGACATTATTCCATTCTGTCAGATGAATTAAGCAATTACAAACAACATCTTTTGCAATATGACGCATATCTTAAAGCTCCTGCACATATAAGAGCCATGTTTGATGTTTACCCTTATCAGGCAAGCTTGCTAAAATTAGCCCATCCCCAAAAGGTGGAAGATATAAAGATTATCAAGGCTGATTATTTAATAGATAATATAGACAAGGCTTTTCTCCATTGGGAAGGTCCCTGGGGAAAGCATTTGACGTTTGACGAGTTTTGCGAGACATTACTTCCATATAGAGTTGATATCGAACCTTTATCCCATTGGAGAGATTCATTGTCACCGGAATTCTCCCCTACCATAGACTGGCTCTCACATATAGATGAATTTGCATATTCTCCTTACCAGGCATGCCAGGCTGTAAATGATATACTTTATAAATCAACCGTTTACGCCAATCAAATATTTCACGGATTTCGGCATCCTTTAATATCACAAAATGCAAAAGACTGGAATTGTGTTCAATATGTCTATGGCGTCCAATATGTGATGCGTGATTTAGGAGTACCTGTCCACATAGATTATACTCCACAATATGGCGTTCGCGGAAACCGGCACTATTGGAATAGTGTATTGCACTATACAGGACATTCTTATCCTTTTCAAGGATATAATTCCGGTCCCGAACGCTCCTTAAATCCACATAACGGTACGATTAAGGTTTTTCGTCGGTCATACGCCCGCAACAGACGTTGGATATCGGAAATCGTGAAAGACGAACCAATCCCCCCATTTTTTGAGAACCCATTTGTGAAAGATGTATCCCATGAATATCAGCGTACTTTCAACATCCATATCCATTTGACCCATGAAAGTACGGAAAAACGGAAATTCGCCTACCTATGCGCATTTAATAATGAGAAATGGGTCCCGATACATTTCGGGGAGATCAGCGAGAATACAGTAACATTTGAAAATGTAGGAACCGGCATTGCCTGCATTGCAGGATATTGGATCAATGATGAAATAGTTCCCGCATCCTATCCGTTTCTAATAACCAGTACAGGAAAGCCCCACTATTTACGCCCCGATAAAAAGCAGACGCAGACACTGCGCCTCAAACGTAAATATCCGCTGGTTAATTGGGTCAACCGCAATAGCGACAAAATGGTAGGGGCAAAAATAGAAGCTTCACATCTCCCCTCTTTCATCCCCTCAGTCGAAGTATCCACCTTGTCAGAAAACGCATATTCCAACTATGCGGATCATTTCATCTCTCATCCGCATAAATACCGGTATTGGAGAATTTTGATTCCAAGAAAGACCTCAATCGCTGAACTGGAATTTTTCTCCGGCAATGACACCGTTCCATTAAAAGGGAACTTTTTCGCATCACCCAAGGAAAAGGGATTTGAACAGAAAAAGGCAGCCCTATCCGACCGGGACAAATTAACTTCCGCCGAAATACAGGATTGGGTGGCTATTGATTTGGGCGCTCCGGCCAGCATCAGCCGCATTCATTACTTGCCTTTGACGGATGATAACAATATAGTACCCGGTGAGACTTACGAGCTACTGGTAGGTGACGACAAAGGCTTCAACAGCCTGGGCATGAAAGTGGCCGAATATTCATACATTGATTTCGATTCGGTACCCGTCAACGGGCTGTATTGGATCAGAAACCATACGAAAGGACGCGAAGAGAGAATTTTCACATTTGAAAGAAACAGAGTCATCTTCAGATAAAAAATGATAAAACAAGCCTTTACATATACCGACTTATACGCTTGCGCATTTGCGCTTTACCTTATTTGCCACACCGTTGGAACGTCCGATAATCTTATGGACAAAAATGATTGGCTGATATGGGGTTGCGTTGCACTCTGCTACGCAGCAGTGCGTTGCTTGACACGGTCCTGTCAATACAAGTTACTGGGTATAATCGCAATTACCGGATTTATTCAGTCCCTCATCGCATGGGGGCAATTTTGTGGTTGGGCAGAATCCAACCACAACAACTTCCCGGTTACAGGCAGTTTCAAGAACCCGGCACCTTTGGCAGGTTATATCGGTGCCTGCCTGATATTAATCGTAGAATTTATGTCATTATGCTATAAGGAGAACAGAAAAACAATCTTTACCCTATTGATACCCGCAGCAGCCTCAATATCGGGAATTATCATCCTCTCCTATTCCCGAGCCGCATGGATAGCTCTGCTCATATCCCTTATACACCTATTGGCAAGGCACCGCAAAATCCGATACCGGCACCTATTTCCCGTAGCGGTATTGTGCCTTTCTTGCTTGGCGGCCCTCTATTTCCTGAAGAAAGAATCTGCCGACGCGCGATTGTTTATATGGAAAAACAGCGGACAGCTTCTTCATACTTCCCCATTAACAGGTTCGGGCGTAAAAACCTTTGCATCCCGGTACATGTACACACAAGCCGAGTATTTTGCAAACCATCCGGACTCTCCCTACAAGCTCAAAGCGTCCGATAACAGCCATGCTTTCAACGAATACCTGCGCATCATAGTCGAATATGGAATCATCGGACTTATTCTGCTATTTTTGTTGTTCAGAAGCATGTCGTTTTTCCACCCCGTATTATCTTTCTATTGCATCTTTGCCTTTTTTTCATATCCGTTGGAAATCACGCCCATCATATTGCTGGTAACCGTCATGGCGGCATCATATCCGGGAAAAAACATCTGCTATTATCCCCGATATATCTTGATAACCATCTGCCTGTCGGCGTCATGCCTCCTTAGTTACAGAGCATGGCGATTCAAGTCCGAAGAACGGGAATTAAAAAGTATGATTCATGAATACGGGTGCTTGCCCGGTGCCGGACTGGAGGACAAACTATTCGGATATTATCCTTGCTATAAGAATAACCATATATACATTGCTTCGTGCGCTATGCAGTTCTACAAAAATAAAAGCTATCCCAAAGCAGAAGTCATGTTACGGCGGGCATCCGTGCTATTTCCTTCCTCAAGGATCTTGTACGACTTAGGCAATTGCTGTCACCGGCTTCAGAAATACGAGGAAGCGGAACGGTTTCTGTCCACCGCCTGCGATATGGCTCCGGGACACGTCTTGCCGCAATACTATCTGTTTCGCCACTACGTCGAAACCGGCCAAACCCATAAGGCACTGAATAGCGCCCACACGATCATTCATAGTAAATTCAAACAAGAAGGCTCTACCGCTCTTCAAGTGAAACATTTGGCAAAAGAGTATTTGAGCAAAACAAAGGAAGGAGGTGAGAGACAATAAAAGAATTTTAACCGGAAAAAAGAATGTATTATTAATCAACAAAAACACATTAGTTATGAAAAAGAAAAAACTAATATTCATCTTAGCCCTATTCGCAGTGATATGGAATTCGTGCTTTGATGATTTACCCTACCCGCGACGGCAAGAGCGGAATCAGAAAACAACGGATGACGCCATAAGCCTCAACGCAGTAAAAAAGTATTATTCGCACATCCCCCTATTGACTTTGCCACAAACACAAAACAAGGCAAACGGTGGTCATGGAATGAATGATAGCATAGATACCACGAAAGACAGTACTCACGTACACACTGATGCGTGTCAGCATAAACATCACACACGCGGTCTGCCGGATATTCAAGAGAGTAACATTGTTCCTCTATGGGATGAAGCCAGAGAATGGTCAGATTCAGCATCCGTCTATATAGAAATACCTCTGAATATCAGTGGCGGGAAATTATATGCCCATAAAACAATGAAACGAAAAGGAAAAAAAACTATCTTTGAACGTGTCAGACCGGAGTCCATGCTTGTGTTTGAACAGAGGCTCGGGAAGAAAAAGACAGATTGCTATATGGTTACCCTGATAGGAGAAAAAGACTATATGAAAAAGCACGGGAAAAAAATGAAAACAATGCGTCATATTCCCGATGACCATGCTTTCACCGGAGTATGGTACAAGTCTTATCCGAGCGGACGCATCCAATCGGCCTATTATTATACCAATGGCAAAAGAACGCACAAAATCTTCCGGGCCGGATGCCAGCAACAATCCGACTATTCGAAAGACAACGACTTCCTTTCCATCAGTCTGGTAGACCGTTCCTTATCAGCTTCCAGTTATTCTATCGACTGGGAAAATGATGTCTACTATTGTGCCTTTTGTGGTTTGTATCATACATACGACGGTGGCGGATGCGAAGTCTTGATTGAGTATTGTACCAGATGTGGACAAAACGTTGACGACTGCAACTGTTGCTATTATTGCGGGAATGATCCGTGTACTTGCAATGTGTGTTTCGTATGTGGAAGCGACCCTTGCACTTGCTATTCCCAATGCCCCGATTGTGGACACGATCCTTGCATCTGTTGTCCGGATTGCCGTAATTATCCCTGTACTTGTTGTCCCAATTGCGGCAATGATCCTTGCACTTGCGATGATGAAAATACAGAGCCGGACAATCCGGATGACTGTAACGGTCCCAAATGTCCGATATGCGGAGGATTGATTGTAGACGATGTGGCCACAAGGGCAAGTGTCTCTTGCCAGATATGTGATGGAGATCCTTGCGCTGTTTGTGGTAAAAGGCATTGCAACGAAGTTCATACAAATGATCCTTGTAGTAAATCGCAATTGCTGTCAGGAGATGCGGATTTTAGAAATAAGGTGGATCTATTCTTCGACAAAAACCAGACGGAATACTTTGAAGATGGTTGGCTAAAGACTAGTACAGGCGAATATATTAGTCCGAGCAATAGAACTGAATCATCCCTTAGCTATGACTATAGCAGACAAGTTGCAGGTAAACTTATAACAGAACATTATCATTGCCACCCTGCCATCACCGGTCAAAGCTGTATAACATCACTAAGTGACTTAAAAAAAATGGCCTTTTATTATCAAAAAGGAAACATTGACGTAGATAACTACAGCTTTGGGGTGATTTCTGACATTGGATGTTTAAGCATAATAATTACTTCGGAAGATTTGTTTGCTATATTTGCTGATAAAGTTTATAATGAAAATAAGGAGTCTGATGATGTCATTAATAGTGCTTGGGAAGATAATATAACAAATGTAAAATCTGGTATCCCGGAAGAAAGCATAGGGAAATTAATTAGATTTTTCAATAGCACTAATGCAGGATTATCTGTTATGTTTCGTCCAATGTCCCCCACTGATAAGAACAAAGATTGGGTAACTAAAATAGTCAATGAGAATGATCAATATTCTAATAAAAATTGTAATTAAAAATAACATGAAAAGAATCAATTTAACTTTATGTCTTATTTTAATAACTATCTGTATTCTGGCTCAAAACTCCAAAAAGATAAACGGTGCCGGAAATAATATAAATGCCTATATTGGAACCTGGGTTTACCAATCGAATGATACGATATTCAAGATCGTTTTTCAAAAAGGGAAAAAAATATCACCATATGGTGAAACCCATGGTCTTTATGGTGGATACTACCTTTCCGTAAAAGGAGAAGTACTTGAAAACTACATGGGGCCTTTGCCTACATGTTGGAATTTAGAAATTTCAACTACTCGTCCGGATAATATGTATATTTGGGCACCTAATAGTGATTCTTATGATAAATCAACTGTCCCTACCTTAGGGATGTCTTTTTATGATAAGCGTAAGAAACATTTCAATGGTAAAGGAATCTCTGGTGGATACATAAAATTACTATCTCCGAAAAAACTCCTTTGGCATTTGGATGAGAAAGAAGGTATTTGGTGGGAAGTAGAAGGCAGAGAAGATACTGATATTACAAAGGTATTACCTATTGGCTTTTCCGTACCGGAGCATGCAATATTAACAAAAGAAGAATGACCTTACTTTAAGAAGGAGGAGGACTTCTTAGAATTTGTTTAAGATTTCTCTAAGTTTATTGTCGGCTACTTTTTGAGTTGTTTTTCTATTTTCAGTTGTTCATTGTCAGCTTTGTTACTATTGAAAACAGAAAAACAACTTCAAAAGAGTCTGCAAAATGAAACCAAGCAAAATCCAAACAGGATTTTAATACCGTATAACTCTAAATAGCAAACTTATGCATAAAATCAATTTAACCTTGTGTCTCATTTTAATAAGCGTCGGAATTTTCGCTCAAAAACCAAAGAAAAAGAGGGGTACCGGCAATATGGACGCTTATGTAGGAACTTGGGTATACCAGTCGAATGATACGATTTTCAAGATTGTTTTTCAAAAAGGTCAAATAATATCCCCTTCTACTGTATTTAATGTACTTTATGGTGGGTACTACCTTTCTGTAAAAGGAAAAGTCATTGAAGATTACATGAAACCTTTACCTACATGCTGGAACCAAGAAACTTCACCTATGCATCCCAATAATATATATATATGGGCCTCAAACACTGATTATCATGAAAGCAATACCGTTCCTCCTTATATGAGCATACGGTTTTATGACCAGCGAAAGAAGCACTTTAACGGTAAAGGGATTGCCGGTGGATATATCAAATTTCTGTCTCCGCAAAAGCTCCTTTGGCATTTGGATGAGAAAGAAGGTATTTGGTGGGAAGTAGAAGGCAGAGAAGATACTGATATTACAAAGGTATTACCTATTGGATTTTCTGTACCAGAGTATGCAATATTAACAAAAGAAGAATGACCTTACTTTAAGGAGGAGGAGGACTTCTTAGAATTTATTTAAGATTTCTCTAAGTTTATTGTCGGCTACTTTTTGAGTTGTTTTTCTATTTTCAGTTGTTACATAGTCAGCTATGTTCCTCTTGAAAATAGAAAAACAACTTCATCAAGCATGAATACCTATTTATGCATTACCTTTCCACAACCTCTTTCTCTTCCTGCAGTTCTTTCAGCCCCCCTGGTTCCCCCTATTCATCGGCTTTCCGGCTGAAACTTCCAGTCTTCTCACCACCTCATACACATTGCCGTATTCGGTATGTCTCCTTTTCAGTCCCGCCCGAAGCAATACTTGCCCGAAGCGCATAGGGTTACTGCCTCGCATGGCGGCAGGGTTGGCCGTTTGCAATTCGCTGAAAATGTCGGCAGCAGTCAAGTCAAGGCTCTTTTCATGGGCAAGCGGGGTGCGGAACCGGGAAGCGAGCACCTCTTCGACAAGGCTGGTGCGGTAGAACTTTTCGTTATGTCTTTGCAATTCTCCCTCTTCTTTCTTGGTGAACCAGTTACGTCGTTCAGCAGACAGTTCAGCTTTCAGTTGGGCAAAAATCTGGTCATGCTCTATGTGGGTGCAGTCGATATCGCGCTTCACTTCCACGCATAGGAAACGGCGGCTGCCCGTCGGGTCGGTGAGCAGGTCGAAACGGTTGCTTGTGCCGATAAATGAGGCCACGCGGGGCAGTTGCCGGAAATTCTGCTGATAGGCCTTGCGGATGTTGAGGGTGGACATCTGCATCAGGTTCTTCAGCAACGGCATCTTGTTTTCGGCATATTTGTCAAATTCATCCATGTTCAGCAGTCCCATTTCCGCAAGGAGCCGTTCGGCTTGTCCCTGCGAGGTGAGTTTCAGGTTGTCGGTGTAGTAACGCATCAGCACGTCGGGCATCAGTGAACGGCAAAAGGTACTCTTCCGGTGCCCCTGCTCCCGGCTGACAAGAATGGGCGCCACACTGTTGGCATGCAGCCCGGACTGATCCATCCATTGCGAAGCAAGCCCAAGCATCCATGTGTGGAAGCCTTGTACCCACAACGGACGGCAGGAAACGCGTTGGGCAAGTGCGGTCAGCCGGTCACGCCCGTCCCAGGCGGGCAGTTCGTCCATATAAAGGTGAAAGGGATGATAAGAGGGAATATAGGAAGAGTAGACGTAGCGGCTCAGGTCCTTGTCCCAGCAAGGGATGCCTTCGTCATGCGCTTCAATGCATAAAGCGTTCAGTTCACGCTTGCCTATGGGGGTGAAGGGCGTCAGGCGCTGTCCGGCGGGGCGGAATTCGGTCTCATCCGTCAGCAGGTTGTAGCGGAAGTCGTAACGGGATGTCAGGAATTCCTTTACATTGCGGGTCAGGAGCGAAGTCGCATTAGCGGCATGCTTCGATGTTTTAAGTTTTGTTTCCGGTTTTGCCGTTTTCAGCTTTTCGGCAACAGTCAGCAGTTGGCTTACCTCGCGCAAAAGTCGGTGCTGTTGCAATAACATTCGATTCTTCTTCATGATGTTTTTTGTTTTCTTTTAATGGTTAATAGTATCGGTTTGTCGAGCTCGATGCTACGAAGTTACTATGCGGAATAGGGGTTTTGCAAGCTTTTCCCTACTATTTTTGTCACAAAGACGCTTACAGAAAAAGATAGGGCTTTTATACGTGCAACCCGCTTATTTTTGTATCTTTGCATGCTTCTTTATAGATGACCGACCGAAGTCATTCGATCGAATGACCGGAGTTATCCGACCGAACGACTGAAGTTGTCCGGTCTTCCGACTGGAGTGGTTCATTTACAAGCGAACACCTTTGGCACAATAAAGTAAGGATATTAACCGCATAAAGAGATAAGATTTATGTCAATAGTATATGATTGGTACGAGAACCCCAATGCTGAGGGTGATCCGGAAGAAAGGGGATTGCATCCCCGCCCGTTGCTTAACGGAAAAGTGACAATGAAACAACTGTATGCCCGCGTGCATGCCCGCAGTTCGCTCACGACGGGCGATGTGATGAACGCGATAGATTGCCTGACGCAGATTTGCGGTGAGGAGTTGCGCGAAGGCCGTGAGGTACACATTGAAGGTCTGGGGTATTTCTCCCCGACACTGGAAGCTACGCAGAAGGTAACCCGCAGCACACCGAACAAGCATCTGAAGGTACGGCTGAAAAGCATCAGCTTCCGTCCCGACGTCAATCTGAAAAGTGCGCTGACAGGCATCACGGCCACCCGGAGCAAATATACCCGCCACTCCCAACGCCTCTCGGAAGTGGAGATAGACATGCGCCTGAAAGAATACTTCACCGAACATGACGTACTGATCCGCTACGATTTCCAGAATCTGTGCGCTATGGCACGTACCACCGCCAACGGACACTTGAAACGGCTACAGGAGGAAGGCAAACTGATAAACGTGGGGCGACGTACGCAACCCATCTACCGCCCCATGCCGGGATATTACGGCATGTCGCGGGATGCGGAGGTGAAGCGGTGAAAAGAAAAAATAGTTTCAGCCGGAGCACCGATGAACAAGGAGCTCCGGCAGGAACTGAAAGAACAGAACCCTCTTATTTCTGCTTCAGATACTCAAACCCAAAGCGGCAGCGCAAGCAGTCTTTCTTATCGCAATACTCTTTCTGAAGTTGCAACAAAGCCTGCGAATCAGCGGCAGTAGATACAGGCAGCCCTGCCCCACTCCAGTGGCGGATGATATGATTATCTTCCGCTTTCAGACTTTCAAGAAATCCCGTAGCCCGTTCGCAAAGCAGCTCATCGGCTTTATGCAGGCCATAGGCGTACAGGAAAGGAATAACAGTATTGATAATAATCAGGTTCTGAGCATTTTTCCCCACTTGCTTTTCACGGGAGGACGAGACCTTCCGGAAATTGAAATGCTCTTCCCAATACGGAGAGGTAGTGACAGTCAAGAGTTTCCGGACAGCCTCCAACGTATCCGCTTCCATAATACGTGAGAATAAAGACCGTTCTTTATAATATAGATTTGCCAACTGCGCCAGACGGACATGGGGAAAATTGCCGGGACGCAAACGGAGAAAACGCCATTGAGTGGCGGTCATCGGAACCGGCAACTCAAACTTATGCCGCAAATAGCGGAACTCTTTCTGCAACTTCCGGTAATATCCGTCCGCATCCGGCAGTTCCTCATCCAGCAATCCGGCCTGTCCGAAAAAGAAGGCTTCTACCTGGAAGAGATTATCCCGGTGCTTGTCTATCGCCCGGAAAGGCAGACGGCCGGCCCACGTTTCAAAGGCATCTCCGTTCAGACCGAAACCAAAGTTACGAGCTAAAGTGATAAAGAACACATCTTCCCAATGATTATTACATCGCTCCAACCGGGCGGCAATCACACGGGCTTTCTGCTCGAAACGTTCCACCTGCAAAGCAGAAAGCCAGGAATGGACTGTTAGTTTCGGAAGAGAAGACAGTATAGAATAACAAGGAGGATAGATTTCCGCATGGCTCAGTTCATCATAACGCTGACGGACGGGGTCAGGACAGGGTAGTTGCAGTTGTGGCACCGGTACTCCATTTGCGCGAAACACCTCACAATCCACAGTTTCCGCTACGTGCAGAATGACATTGTCATAGGCCGCATCTTTATCGTGACCATGCCTCATCCAATCGGATGCCAATGTATGCACTTCGATGTTTCCCACCCAAAGGGTACCGCCGATTTTTAGTTTGGCATTGAAGAAGTCGGGGCCTGCATTCGTGTTCGGTAGTCCGGCATCTATCACTTCAACCGGTTCGCCGGTAGTGGTCTGGAGCATCTTTAACGGAAAGATTTTATGCTTCCACACATAATGCAATAGTAGTTCCATTGTTAACAAGAAGTTAATGTACGCAACAAATGTAAGAAAAAGATTATCTTTGCGACCTATAGAACGTTGATAAAGTGAATTTAATCAGAAGAAAAAATGAAAATAGCATTAATCGGTTACGGTAAAATGGGTAAGGAAATCGAAAAGATTGCCCTCAGTCGCGGACACGAGATTGTCAGCATCATCGATGTAGATAACCAGGAGGATTTTAAATCGGACGCTTTCAAGAGTGCTGATGTTGCCATAGAATTCACAAATCCGATGGCAGCCTACTCCAATTATATAAAAACCTTCGAAGCCGGAGTGAAGTTGGTTTCCGGTAGTACGGGTTGGATGGACGAACATGGTGAGGAAATCAAAAAACTTTGTACCCAAGGAGGTAAAACGCTGTTCTGGGCGTCTAATTTCAGTCTGGGCGTCAGCATCTTCTCTGCCGTGAATAAATATCTGGCAAAGATTATGAACCGATTTCCTACCTACGACGTGACGATGAGTGAGACACACCATATTCATAAACTGGACGCACCAAGCGGTACAGCCATCACGCTTGCCGAAGAAATACTGGAAAATCTCGACCGTAAAGAACGCTGGGTGAAAGGAACCATGCAGGCACCGGATGGAAATGTTTCCGGCTCTGCCGAATGTGCAGCAGATGAAATTCCTGTCAGTTCCATCCGCGAAGGTGAAGTACCGGGCATTCATGTGATCCGTTACGAGTCGGAAGCAGACAGCATCATCCTGACACACGATGCCAAGAATCGAAAAGGTTTTGCACTGGGTGCCGTTCTTGCTGCCGAATATACCGCCGACAAGCAAGGATATCTGGGAATGAGCGACTTGTTCCCGTTCCTGAAATAAATTGTGTGAATCTGTATAATCTGTGGTGAACAACAAAAATAATATAATAATGAGAAAAGCAACTCGCGCCCAATGGGTTAAATTCGCAATCGTCACCGTGCTTTACCTCGCTTTCCTGATATGGGTAAAAAGCTGGTTGGGACTGATTGTCGTACCTTTCATCTTCGACATCTACATCAGCAAGAAAATTCCCTGGGGCTTCTGGAAGAAATCAGAGAATCCGGCTGTACGCAGTGTTATGAGTTGGGTAGATGCTATCGTGTTTGCACTGGTAGCCGTTTATTTCGTCAACATCTATGTATTTCAGAACTATCAGATACCTTCTTCTTCTCTGGAGAAGTCTTTGCTGGTAGGCGATTATCTTTATGTCAGCAAGTTGAGTTATGGTCCGCGTGTGCCAAACACACCACTGTCTATGCCATTAGCGCAACACACTTTGCCGTTAGTGAATACAAAATCATACATCGAGTGGCCCCAGTGGGACTATAAACGTGTTCCGGGTCTCGGTAAAGTGAAACGGAATGATATCGTAGTTTTCAATTTCCCTGCCGGAGACACCGTAGCCACCAACTTCCAGCAAACGGATTTCTACACCCTTGCCTACAACGAAGGACAACGTCTCTATCCGAATCCTGTAAATATGGACAGCTTGACGCGCAAGCAGCAACGCACTGTCTACGATCTGTATTATAATGCCGGAAGAAATCTGATACGTTCCAATCCCAAGATGTACGGTGATATCGTTGTCCGCCCCGTAGACCGTCGGGAAAATTATGTAAAGCGCTGCGTTGGCTTACCCGGAGACACACTGAAAATCAAAGACGCACAGGTATATATCGATGGAAAACCTCTCGAAAACCCTGAAGAAATGCAGCTCAACTACTTCGTACAGACCACAGGACCATACATCACTGAAGATATGTTCCGCGAACTGGGTATCAGCAAGGACGACCAAACATTAATCAGCAACGAAGGTTTATTAATGGAAATGGGCTTGACTCACCGTGATGCACAAGGCCGCCTGGCTCCGGCCTATGACTTACCACTGACTAAGAAAATGTATGAAACCCTGTCTGCCAATAAGAAACTCGTCAGTAGCATCGTTATGGAGCCGGAAATATTCTCCGGTCAAATGTACCCGTTGAATCTTTACACCAAATGGGACCGCAACAACTACGGCCCGATCTGGATACCGAAAAAGGGTGCCACCATCAAGCTGACTGAGGACAATCTGCCCATCTACGAACGCCCTATCAGAGCTTATGAAGGTAATACACTGGAAGTAAAAGAGGACGGCATCTATATTAATGGCAAGAAGACGGACGAATATACCTTCAAAATGGATTACTACTGGATGATGGGCGATAACCGCCACAACTCAGCCGATGCCCGTTCGTGGGGTTTCGTGCCGGAGGACCATGTTGTAGGTAAGCCAATTGTTGTCTGGTTATCCCTCGATAAGGATCGTGGCTGGTTTGATGGAAAAATCCGTTGGAACCGGATATTCAAGTGGGTAAAATGATATCAAATGAATAAGGCTTGGAAAATAACGGGAGCAATCATCGGAATAATACTCGTTGTGGTGTTACTTCGGGGTTGCGTTATGACTTCCTATCTTATTCCTTCTTCGGGTATGGAGAATTCTTTGTTTCAGGGAGAGCGTATTCTCGTAAATAAATGGAGTTACGGTCTGCGCCTTCCCCTTATGGCATTGTGGAATTATCACCGTTGGGGGGACAACCCTGTACAAAAAGAGGATATCATTGTCTTCAATAATCCGGCTAATCTGTCAGAGCCTGTCATTTCCCGGCGCGAAACATTCATCAGTCGATGTATCGGCGTACCGGGAGATACCTTATTGATAGACTCCCTGTTCTCCGTAATTCCATCAGAAAAAAACGCTCCCGACCAGAAGTTTTTATATACTTATCCACGAGAAAAAGAAAAACAGCTGGATTCATTACTTATACTATTGTCCATATGTAACAACCACCTGATGGGACAAGATAGCGTAAGAAATGTACGTAGCTTCAGCCGTTATGAATATTATCTGCTGGAACAAGCGATGAATGGCAATTGCTGGATAAAGTTACTGAATGAAGGAGACTCCATAGAAGCCCTGCGCCCGTTGATTGTTCCCGGCAAAGGTAAACCGGTGCGTGTATATCCGTGGAACCGTACTTTACTACGCAACACGCTTGTGCTGCATGAGAATAAACAAGCTGAAATAAAGAACGATACTTTGTACATTGACGGAAAGCCTGTACAGCATTGCTATTTCACCAAGGATTACTACTGGGTAGGTGCTAATAATTCCATCAATCTCTCCGATTCCCGCTTATTTGGCTTTGTACCCAAAGATCACATCATCGGCAAAGCTTCGCTCATCTGGTTTTCCAAAAAGACAGGAACCGGATTGTTCAACGGTTATCGTTGGAAAAGGATGTGGAAAACGGTAAGATAAATAGGGTTAATTACAAAGTATTAAATATTAAGTATCAGGCATAAATTGCGAACCTCATGAAAACTATATATCTCTCTTCCGCCTATCTGGCACCTGTAGAATATTACGCCAAGTTGGTGGCATACGATAAAGTCTTTATCGAACAGCACGATCACTACGTGAAGCAAACCTACCGCAACCGTTGCACCATTGCAGCGCCCGATGGCGAGTTGGCTCTCTCCATCCCTACCGTCAAACCCGGTACTCCAAAATGTCCCTTAAAAGATATCCGCATTTCCGATCACGGCAATTGGCGTCATCTACACTGGAATGCTTTATCATCGGCTTATAACCATACTCCTTTTTTTGAATATTACAGGGATGATTTCCAACCTTTCTACGAGAAGAAATATGAGTTTTTAGTCGATTTCAACGAGGAACTGTGTCATCTGGTCTGCTCACTGATAGACATACAGCCGGACATGGAACGTACTACTTCATTCCAAAGCAGTTTTACACCCGATGAGGATGATTTCCGCGAGCGTATCCATCCCAAAAAGGATTACAAAGAGGAAGATCCGGACTTCATAGTCCAGCCTTATTATCAGGTTTTTCAGGAACGTCTCGGCTTCCTGCCGAATCTGAGTATCATCGATCTTCTTTTCAACATGGGACCTGAGAGCTTACTTGTATTGCAGAAGTCATTTTGAGAATTTCTGCAAAAATTCCGCAAGATTCGCTCCTTCTTCCAGTCCCAGCTTCTTACGCAAGCGATAACGGCTTATTTCTACCCCGCGCAAAGAAATATTCAACAACGGAGCAATCTCTTTAGAAAGCAAATTCATCTTGATATAAGCACAAAGTAACTTTTCCTTGTTGTTCAGTTCCGGATATGCTTCTTCCAATTTTTTGAAGAAATCATGATGTACCGAATCAAAGGTGCTTTGGAATGCCTGTAAATCGTCATCATGCTCGATGTTCGTATCAATCTGTCCCAACAGACGAAGTGTTTTTCGACGAAGAGAAACCAGATTCTCTTCGCTGATGGAATGGGAAATGCCCAGTACTTCCTTTTTTATATCCAATAAGATTTCATTCTTACGTACGATGTTCAAAGTAGTACGAATCAGTTCCTCCGATTTATGACGCAATTCCGACTGTAAGTTTTCTTCCTGCAACGAATCTATCTTCTGATCCTTCAGATCACTTTCTTTTTGGAATTTTTGTTCCTGTCGATAGAGTTCCAGTTCTTTTTGCATTAACAAGCGCTTACGCCCTACTGAGATACGATAATACACATAATAAAACAGCAACACTACCACTACCGAATAAACCAGATAACTCCACCATGTGCGATACCACGGCGGCAATATTTCAAAAGCAAACGAGGTTTCCACCGGTTCCTGACTGCCGTCAGTAAGCAATTTCACACTGAATACATACTTTCCTTCATGCAGTCCTGTAAACTCTTTCATATTATTCTCACTGTATTCACTCCAGGTTCCTTTCTCACCACCTACACTTAACTGATAAGAATATAGCACTGTGTGCGCCTTATTGAAGTTGTTTACACTATATTCTATTCGCATTGAATTTTGAGAATAAGGAATCACCATCGGCGCTGTATCATACAAATAACTGCGGCCATAAATAAGCGAATCACGCAATCCCGTCAAGTAGACTTTCCTGATTTGCAATGTCAACGGCATTTGTTGCACCGGCAGGCTGTCCAGTGTGATCAGTGAAAAGCCTTCCTCTGTTCCTGCCACTACCTTGTTGGCCTTATAAAGACTTACATCTTCAAAGTTTTCTATCAATGCCCCTTTCAAGAACTGCTCATTAGTTATCCGGCGATACTCCTGCTTATCAGCATCATAATGCAATACTTTCAATACGCCATCTGTTACATACCAGATATTTTGCAATGAGTCTATCTTCATATAGGTATACGCAGCCTTTCCTTCTAATAACTGTTCCAGCCAAATACACGCTTCCAGCGTATCACGACTCTGATTATACTGCCACAGACCATAATGTGAAGCTATAGTAACTTCATCTTTCACCCGCAACAAACAAGCATCATATCCACGTGGAAAGATGATGTTATTATAGTCTTTCATCTTTTCCACCTTTCGTAAATCATCTGCCAAAGTCAAACGACAAACCCCATTTTCTTTATTTCCAACCCACAATATATGAGTCGAATCTTCCATCAACATATCTTTGCACGAACGGGTAAACCCCTCTATATAGCTTTCTACCCTCCAACTCGTCCCTCTCTTCATGAGCAAATACAGTCCACTGTAAGTGCCTGCAATCAACACATCCTTACGGTCATCCACCGATACAATTCCCCATACTCCTTTGGGATTGTTGAGATGTTCCATATGATCTCCATCCATAATAAAGATACCATTATCCGAACAGCAGAACAACTTATCGTCATATTGGTGAAGTGACCACATCTGACCTCCTGTACCTGGTACGAAATCTATGGGATCTCTCTGGTTTAACTGCCCCGGAAGAGTAGAGCGATACAACCCCTGATTCGTTGCGAAATAATATTTACCCTGATAACTGCAAGACGCATATCCCGAACCGATCACAGGTTTACCTCCATAGAGTGAAGCAAGCCTTGCTTTCAGGTGAATGCAGTCAATCCCATTATCCAGCCCCAGCCATAGGTTGCCCGTCTTATCAAACAGCATACTCAACACAGTTTTGTTCTGCAAACCATTTTCCGTAGATATGATTTCCATTTCATTCGTCTTCAGATTTAAAAGACAAACTCCACCCTGAATAGTACCCAACGCCAACAACGAATCTTGCAATGCAGCACAGAAAACTCTATTTTTACGGCAAAAATCCTCTGCTACGGTATTATATTTCTTAAAAACAGTGCCATCGTAAATAAACAATCCGTTATCCCGGGTTACCATTAACAAACTGTCCTGATGAGGTAACAATCCACCGACTTTGACAGTCGCTCCTATCTCCAAAGATCCAAGAACAGATATAAATTCTGTTCCATTCAACATCAACAATCCTTCAGTAGAAGTGATATACAGTTTATTACGCAAGATGAACGAAGTATAAATCTCTGAAGAATAATCTATTTTTTTCACACTCCCCTCTTCCCAATAAAAGAAACGACGGTCCGATTGAAAATACACCCGGTCTCCGTCTAATAAAATATTCCAGATGACTCCGACATTCACATTGGGAGATAAACTATCAGAAAGGCAAATATACTCCAACCCACCAAGACGATTTGGAGTAAAATAGCCAAATTGCTCCAATCCACCGATATAAATTCGCCCGTCATGTCCCACTTTCACTGCACGTGTTTTGGCATTATGAATGGGATATGTATTCCACTCCACACCGTCAAATTCCAACAAGCCTTTGTTGTTAGCTACATATATCCAACCATTATCATGCTGCTGAATACTCCAATTCTGATTACCAGCTTTATAAGTATGCCGGGTATAGTTCGTCACCGGACGTTGCCATCCGGCACTTACAGGAATAGATATAAAAAGAAGAAGAATATAAAAGAGAAGGTATTTTCGTTTCATAGCGGTTAACATTTTATTCTTATGAAAACAAAGATAGAGTATTTTACCTACAAATAAAAGAATTATTTTCAGATGTAGCGATATTATTATAATAAACATTTAATTATCAACAAAATAATTAACCCGAGAGAAAGTCATGATGTAGTTAAAACCAATGAATGAGAAAGTTTTGAAGTAGCGTATTTTTAGGAAACGCCCTCATCACACGCATATATTTGCAGCGGATAAAACCATTTTGTAAAACCTATAAGTCATACTAACATGAGAAAAGCATCTTATTTATTCATTTATGTGTTCCTATTCAGCCTGTCGGTCTGCAAGCCTACATGCTTACCACCACCGACACCCGCACCTATAATCTTATGGAAGCTATGCCTTTGTCATCATCAACAAAAGCAGTTCGGCCAAGAGTATCGTGCTCACCGCCCCCGACACCGCAGGCAAGAAGCACTCGGCAAACTGCAACTTGCAGCCACGCTCGGTAAACTCTTTCAAATGGAAATAACAGAGACTTAAATATAATACATCACTTTTTTTTAATTTTAAATTTATAGATTATGAGAAATCGATTTTTGCTCGGCATGATGGCACTCAGCCTTATCGGCATGACATCGTGCAAAGATGAGATTGACCAGTTCGATGATCACGGCAGCTCGACTATCGTATCCTTTGTAGGCAGTGAAAAAGCTTACATGGGTGATAGTATCACCTTCGACTTCGAGGTGAAAAGCGGAGGCGTGAAAATCAACCAGGCCAAGGTTCAACTCTACTATGGAGAAGAAATGGTATCCGAAGCCTTCTACAGCCTGAAAGCTGATGGAAAGTACAGCGGAAAAGTACTGGCCCCCTACCAGAGAAACACACCCGACGGAGATGCAAAGGTTATCTTGCGCATCCAAAACGAGCGTTTCAGCAACGACAGCAAAGAAATGACCGTTGCCATCGAACGACCCAAGTACCAAACATTAAAGTTGGTGGCTGCCAATGGCAAAGAATACACCATGACTCCTGTTCCCGGCAAAGAGTATGAATACAAAGCACGTGAAGCTTTCCCGGCCGACATGGAAGCATCTATCATAGCACCGGCCTATTCTGACGGAACAAACAACCCCTACCTGCAAGGCAATGACTTGTTCTTCGGTATGGACAATGGCAAGATAGCCCTCAATGCCCCCAAAGGTATCGGCTTCGAAACCACAGGCTATGATGAAGACGGCAAGTATGAAATCACATTCAACACCCTGACTTTTGAAGGTGCCCCATTCCCGAAATTCGGTATACGCTTCGACACGCAGAACAAGTTTATGGAATTCGACGGATCGGGCAACGTATTCTACGTTGAAACCGAATTCAAGAAGGACGACATCATCAAAATCAGTGGCATCAAAGAAGAGTATGCCGAACTCTGGAAGAACCCTACCTGGTTTGACCTCGTAAATGGAGACGAAACTCTGCTCCACTTCCGCGGAAGAGATGGTAAGTACAAACTCACGCTGGATAAAGGTATGAAAGCAATCATGATGGAACAGTTGGAAAACGCTTCTTCATCAAGCACACAGAATGCCACTGCCATGTGGGTGATTGGTAACGATAAGATAGGATTCCCATCATACGCTCAGAACAACATTAACTGGAACACGGGCAAAGCATTCAACCTGGTTCCGCTCACCGACACCAAGTATGAACTGATAATGCTTGTAGGACAAAACGTAAATGGCGTCAACTTCAAGTTCTTCGGACAGAAAGGATGGGGATTGGAATGGAAAGGCCCCGGAGCATATAGTGCAAAAGAAGGTGGCAACTATATCAAATACGCCAGTGACGGTAACTTCAACGCCAACGATACTTGGCCATCCGGCAAATACATGGTGATGACTGTAGAAACCAGCACCAATCCGAACGGACTCTGGATAAAAGCCTTAGACGAACTCCCCTTATACGAAATGGGCGAATGACCAACTTTCTTAAAGTATAGATAAACAATTAAGTATAGATATATGAAAAAAAGATATTATATAGCAGCTATGTTTGCCCTTGGTTTGGTAGCACAACCTGCCACTCTACGTGCCAGCGCTGCTGACGAAGCCAACGGTATTGAAGCCGTACAGCAACAAAAACAACGCATCAGCGGTTTGTTGACCGATTCCAATGGTGACCCCATTATTGGTGCCACCGTCAGGGTGCAAGGTACCACCAACCGCGGTGTCATCAGTGACGTCGAGGGGCGATACTCCATCGAAGCAGCTCCCGGCGAAGTACTGGAATTCAGCTATATCGGATTCGTTAGTGTAGATCACAGAGTGAAAGCCGATGAAACCACTTTTAACCTCCGAATGGAGATGGATGCCATCGCTACGGAAGAAGTAGTGGTTGTGGGTTACGGTAAGCAAAAGAAAGAGAGTGTAGTAAGCTCCATGTCAACCGTAGGACCGGCTCAATTGAGCGTAAAGAGCGCCAACCTTACCAACAACATCGCTGGTAAGCTATCCGGTCTGATTGCCGTACAGCGTTCGGGTGAACCGGGTTGGGACGATGCTCAGTTCTTTATCCGCGGTATCAGCTCGTATGCCGGTGGAACAGACCCGCTGGTACTGGTAGACGGTGTGCCCCGTAAAATGAATGACATTGACGTAGATGAAATCGAGACATTCTCTATTCTGAAGGATGCCGCCGCAACAGCCGTATATGGTGCCGAAGGTGCTAACGGTGTAGTATTGATTACTTCCAAACGTGGTAAATCACAGAAGACTGTTGTCAGCATGTCGGCCGAATACGGCTACTCCACACCGCTCCGCTTGCCCAACCTCATGAGTTCTTACGACTATTTGAGCTTATACAACGAAGCAGACTGGAACAGCAACGGCAACCCGCGCGCCAACTACACAGCACCGGTGAGCGACGCTGACCTGGAAAAATACCGCAACGGCGTAGACCCCGACCTCTATCCGGATGCAGACTGGATGAGCATGTTGCGCGACCACACCAGCAGCCAACGCTATACCATCAACTTCCGTGGTGGTGGCGACCGCGTACGCTTCTTCGTATCGGGTGCCTACTATACGCAAGACGGTGTGTACAAGGAGAAGAAGAACGCCGACTACGATTCAAACATCAGCTTCGACCGCTACAACCTGCGTTCCAATATCGACTTCGAACTGAGTAAAACCACCCGTATGTCTGTGGATATGTCCGGACAGTACATCAACCGTACGGCTCCCTCCAAAACGGCCGGTGACATCTTCGGTGGTATGACATTGCAACCTGTGCACCTCTATCCGCAGATCTACTCGGACGGTTCAGCCGCACAGCACCCCAACTATGACAATTCAGGCCTCCGTCAGAATCCTTACAACTTCCTCTACTTCAGTGGATACAGTAAGAGTTGGGATGCCACATTCCAAAGCAAGGTATTGTTGGAACAAGACCTGGACTTCATCACGAAGGGACTCTCTATAAGAGGTAGCGTCAGCTTCGATGCCAACTCCAACCAGTATGTCAACCGTACAATGTCCCCCGCTACCTTTACAGCTACCGGACGCGATGCCGATGGCAACCTGATATTCAAGTCATTGGAAGCAGGTTCTGCATTGAGTAACCCCTCAAGTGGTTCATCCGGCGGTAACAAAAAGATCTACATTGAGGCATCCCTCAACTACAAGCGTAACTTTAACGACAAACACGATGTTACAGGCTTACTGCTATACAACCAAAAGGAAACCCAGAACCAGAACGCTGGTGGCCTCAACCTGCTTCCTTATCGTAAACAGAGCATCGTAGGTCGTGGTTCTTATACTTATGACAACCGTTACACCATCGAAGGTAGCTTCGGTATGACAGGTAGTGAGAACTTCGCCCCGGGTCACCGTTGGGGTATCTTCCCCGCTGTGGGTGGAGCCTGGTATGTAAGCCACGAAAAGTTCTTTGAACCTGTACAGAAAGTAATCAGTACCTTGAAACTGCGTGCATCCTATGGACGTACCGGTAACGACCAGTTGGGCAATACCCGTTTCCCCTACCAGGAAGCAATGAACACCGATGCCGGCGGCCTCAACCTGGGTATATCAGGCATATCAAACGGTAATGCACAGAACTGGTTCGGCGGATTGAGCGAAAACCGCGCCTACTACGCCAACCTGCGTTGGGAGATTGAGGACAAAACCAACTTCGGTTTCGACCTCGGTCTGTTGAACGGACAGTTAGACCTCTCTATGGACTACTTCTCCAACCGTCGTAAGGACATCCTGATTACCCGTAACACGGTTCCCTCAATGAGCGGTCTGCAATCCAACCCTACCCAGAACTATGGTATCGTAAGCAACAAGGGTGTTGACGGAAGTTTGACTTTCAAGCAACATGTAGGCAATCTGAATCTGACCTTCCGTGCCAACTACACGTATGCGAAGAACAAGATTGTGGAAACGGATGAAATCAGACATAAATACAGCTACCAGGATCTCACGGGTATGTCATTGTGGACTCCTTTCCTCTACATCGCCGACGGACTCTATACACCCGATGATTTCAATATCACTATAGATCCTGTGAGCGGTGCCGAAAGTTACCAACTGAAATCCGGTGTAGCCGATCCGGGAGCTGCCGTAGCACCCGGTGACATCAAATACCGCGACTTGAACAATGACGGTGTTATCAATGACGACGACAAGACCTACCGTAACGGTCATCTGGACAAGACCCCGCGCAGCGTATATGGTCTTTCGCTGAACGCTGAATGGAAAGGATTCTTCGCCGGTATCTTCTTCCAAGGTGTAACGGGTTGTTCCATCAACCTGATGAGCAAGGCATCCAACTTCATGCCGTTCAATCAAGGCAAGGACGCTTCTTCGGCACGTATGGAGGCTATGAGCCGCTGGAAGGCATCCGACCCCTACAACGACAACGTGCTTTACCCACGCCTGCGCAACAATACCTTTGCACACAACCTGCAACCGAGCACCTGGTGGTATCGTGACGCAAGTTTCCTCCGCCTAAAGAACGTAGAATTCGGTTACCAGTTCAACAAGAAGCAACTGAAGTCACTGCGTCTCACCAACCTTCGTCTCTACGTACAAGGCACCAACCTGAAAACCTGGGACGACGTGAAATATTGGGATCCGGAACTGGGTGATGCAAACTCAGGTGCCAAATATCCTATCTCCAGCACTTGGACCTTTGGAGCAGAAGTTACATTCTAAACATCTAATTAATAAACGATATGAAACTGAAAAATTTACTATACGCAACCGTCGGTTCTGCCGTCCTTGCATTCAGCACAGCATCTTGTTCAGACTATCTCGACATATCAGGCGAATTCAACGCCAGCCTGGGAGTCGATCAAGTTTGGGACAATGCAACCTATACCCGAAACTGGTACGGAGTCATCTACCGCAATCTGATGGAATATTCAGAAACCGGTTCAGAAGTCAACGCTTTCAAAAACCCATGGTCAAACCTCTGCGGTGAAATCGCATCGGAAAAAGCCAGTTCACGCGACGTCATGATGGCAGGCTTTACGGCAGCCAGCGGAAGTTATCACCGTTGGGCCACTTTCTACAAAGACATACGCCAAGCCATGATTTTCATTGAACGCGCCCATGACGGAGGTGTAGGTGACCCCAGCAGTACCAACAAGCTGACAGCCGAGGAAATAGCCCGCATGAAGGATGAATGTCGGTTCATGATTGCCTATTATTACTTCTCTATGTTCGAGCTTTACGGCCCTGCCTGTATCGTGACGGAAATAGATGACGCTGCCGAACCGCACGTGACGGACTATGACCGTGCCACGGTGGACGAAATGGTGAACTACATCGATGGCATATTGGCCCCTCTCTGCGACCCCGCACAGTCCAAACTGCCCGAATCAGTCATCACGTCATACGCAGACGGTGCATATAATTTCAACACCAATGAAGTGGTACGCCCCACCATCGTAGTGGCCAAAGCACTGCGTGCCAAGTTGTGGATGTATGCAGCCTCCAAACTGTTCAACGGTGGCGACGGTTCCGAATACTACCAGGGATTGCAGAAACTGCAAAACTCCAAAGGCGAGTACATCTTCCCGCAGAGCAAGGACCCGCAGAAATGGGTGACTGCCAGAGACCGTGTTAAGGACTTGATAGATTATGCCGAAGCACAACACCACGCCCTCTACCGCGTGATGGCAAACGGAGTGGAGCAACCCGACCGTTCGGTATACAACCTCTTCCAGGTGTATAATGAAGAAATCCTGTGGTGCAGTACCAACAACAGTTACTCCGATCAGTACAAGATGGAAAAACGTACCAACCCGCGTGATGTAAACTCATGCTATGGCACTATCGGCCCGTCTCAAGACGCTGTAGATATGTTCTTCATGGCCAATGGACTCGACATCGACGATCCGAACAGCGGTTACGATGAAACCGGATTCAGCGCTGTAGAAAACCGTTGCTATGACCCTGACTATAAGGACAAAAAGACAGATCAGAACATCTCCAACATGTATGCCAACCGTGAACCTCGTTTCTACGCAAGCGTGGTATACCAAGGAAGAAGCTGGTTCAAGAAATGGATGAACAGCAATCCTAACTACGTCGTAGACTTCTCGGCAGGTGGCGGAAACGACCTCTCCAACGGTGACAATGTGAAAGGCGGATACATGTTGGGCAAATTCAAGAACCGTACTGTGAACCATGCCAGCGGTGATACACAGAGTTGGAAACGTGTTTCCATCATCTACCGTTTGGCCGAGTTCTACCTGTTCTATGCCGAAGCACTCAATGAAATAGATCCGGGCAATGCGGACATCATCAAGTATATCGACATAGTACGCGAACGCGCAGGTATCCCAGGCTACCAAACCATGAACGATAACGGCATAAAGACCGGTATAATAGGCAATTATGACAAACAGTTCGATGCCATCCAGCACGAACGCTACGTAGAACTCTATTGTGAAGGACAACGCTACTTCGATATCCGCCGCTGGATGGTCTGCGGTGACGAGGGCAGAATAGGTTGCGACCAGACACGCTTCTACGGAATGAATATGAAGGGCTCGAAAGATAAAGCTCCGGGCGAACCTACCTCCTACTATACGCGTACGAAGCTGGAAAACCGCCAATGGACAGACAAACTTTATCTCTATCCTATCCATCAGAATGTGATAGAATTGTCCGAAGGGCGTATTCCGCAAAACTACGGATGGTAAAAAGACAGCT
Organism: Bacteroides sp. MSB163; assembly: GCF_036416795.1. Classification (NCBI taxonomy): domain Bacteria; kingdom Pseudomonadati; phylum Bacteroidota; class Bacteroidia; order Bacteroidales; family Bacteroidaceae; genus Bacteroides; species Bacteroides maternus. The sequence continues at coordinate 1,204,960 of NZ_CP143867.1, forward strand.
TTTTTGATTCGTTTTCAAAGGATATAAGTAGAAAGATTGAATGAAGGTTTGGAGGCAGCAACTGGCATAACCGGCCTGGTTACTGCCTCCTTTCTTTCTCAGCTAACAAATCAACAATAAATATACCATGAGTAAAGAGAAAACATTTCCAGCCCGGAAACTCCGGATACTGATACCCATGATTCTGTTCCTGTCCCAGACAGTTTGCGCACAGCACGAAAGTAAGACAATCAACGACGGTTGGAAATTCCATAAAGGTGAGTGCGAGGCCGCAGCCTTTACAACTTACGACGACAGTGCGTGGAACAGCATACATCTCCCGCACACATGGAATACGGATGCATATACCGAAAAAAAGTATTACCAGGGAACAGGCTGGTATCGCCGTACACTGATGTTGCCGCAACATTGGCAAGGCAAACAGGTATTCCTGAAACTGGATGCAGCCAGCAAGGCCGCTACCATCTACATCAACGGTAAAGAAGTAGGCGAACATAACGGCGGATATACCGCCTGCACATTCGATATCACTTCGCTCTGTTCGTTCAACTCTCCCAACTCTCTCGCTATCCGTGTAGACAACGCCCGGCAGGATATCCCCCCTATCTCCGCCGACTTTACATTCTTTGGCGGCATCTACCGGGATGTATGGCTCACAGCAGTCTCCAAACAGCATTTCCATCTGACCAACCACAGCTCGGACGGGATATTTATCAGTACCCCGCAAGTGTCCGAAGAAAAAGGCACGATACTTATTCGCGGAGAGATCAAGAACGATGCAGTACAGAAAGCATCTCTTGAACTGGAGCATATCGTATACAATCCCGACGGAAGTATTGCCCAAACCCAGAAACAGTCTATCCAGATAAAAGGTGGAGAATTATACTCTTTTCATACCGAAACCACCCCTATCCTGTCCCCCCAATTATGGGCACCCGAGACACCTCATCTCTACAGGGTAGAAAGCATTCTGCGCGATAAAAAAACAAAAGCCATCCTCGACCGCAGTAATCATCATACAGGTTTCCGCTGGTTTGGCTTCGATGGCAAGACAGGCTTCTCCCTCAACGGAAAGCCTTATAAATTACGCGGCATTTGCCGCCACCAGGACCAAAAGCCCATCGGAGTCGCACTGACGGACGAGATGCACCGCCGCGACATGATGCTGATGAAAGAAATGGGCGCCAACTTTATCCGCATTTCCCATTATCCGCAAGATGATGCCCTGTTGGAAATGTGCGACAAACTCGGTATGCTGGCCTGGGAAGAAATACCCATCATCGACATTGTGCCCGACACTCCGGGTTACGCAGAAAACTGCGAAAGCAATCTGCGAGAAATGATACGCCAACACTATAACCACCCCTCCATCATCACCTGGGGATACATGAATGAAATATTGCTCGTCACCCAGCGCCGCTATAAAAAAGAAGAAGAACTGAAGCCCGTGCTGGAACGGACACTGGCACTCGCCAATCGTCTGGAGAAAGTTTTGAAAGAAGAAGACTCCACTCGTGTCAGCACTATGGCCTTTCATGGCAGCAACAGTTACAACGAGGTAGGATTGGGCAGTATTACCGATATTGTCGGCTGGAACCTGTATCAAGGCTGGTATGGAGGCAACCTTACAGGCTTCGAACGCTTCCTGGCAGAACAACACAAAAAGTTTCCTTCGCACCCCATGATTGTCAGCGAATACGGCGCAGGTTCTGACAAGCGCATACATTCGCTGCAACCGAACGCCTTCGATTTCAGCATCGAGTATCAGCAGAAGTACCTGGAGCATTACCTGCCCGTACTGGAAGAAACGCCCTACGTCTGTGGTGGAACGCACTGGAACTTTATCGATTTCTCTTCCGCCCTGCGTGATGAATCTATGCCGCGCATCAACAACAAAGGACTGGTATATTCGGATCGTACCCCAAAAGACGTGTACTATTACTACAAGGCAGCCTGGCGACAAGACATTCCCGTGTTACATATTGCCAGCCGCGACTGGACTCACCGCAGCGGTGTGCAACATGGAGAGACTCCGGTTCTGCTGCCGGTCAAAGTATACACCAACCTTCCGGAAGTGGAACTTTTCATTGACGGCAAGTCTTTGGGCAAGCAAAAGACTAAGAATTACACCGTTATATTTGAAGTACCGTTCAGCCGGAAAGAACACTTCATTTCCGCCAAAGCTGAAAGCAAAGAAGCTGTCCGTAATCTCCATACCATTGAAGACGGCATCCACCTCAGCTTCACCCCTGTCCCTGCAAAGTTGAATGAAACAAACTTACGGAATCTGGAACTTGCCGTGAATGTAGGCAGCAATTGCTTCTATACTTCCGATGAAAGCCGGCTCACATGGTTACCCGATCAGCCCTACACTGAAAACAGTTGGGGATATATTGGCGGAGAAAGCAAAAACAGTCAGACACAGGTTGAGAATACCAATGACGGGCCGTTGTTCCAAACCCTTCGCAACGACATTGAAGGCTATTGTTTCGATGTTCCCAACGGAGTTTACGAGATGGAATTTATTTTTACAGATATATTCCGGGAGAATGCAGCCACCGCCTATCAGTTGGGACGGAATTCCGATGTAGAAAGCCGCGAGAACTGTTTCAGCATAATCGTTAATGATGAAACCGTAGAAGAAGACTTTTCTCCTTGCCGGGAGAGCGGTTACTTCCATGCTTTGCGGAAAAGATACAATATTACAAACTTTCGGAATAAAATTGAAATACGCTTCCCTGTTCGGAATGGAAAAAGCTTTCTGAACGGTATAAAACTCAGAAAACTTTATTAACTTCAAAACAAAAACGCCATGAGAGCTAAAATCTGCTTAATTATCACCAGTCTGATGCTTGCGGCAAGCGGCATACATGCACAGTCCATCTGGAGCAAAGCACATCTGGAGAAAGTAAAACAATCATTACATCAACCGTACTTTTCGGCGGCTTATCAGGAACTGATAACGGATGCCGAAAGAACGCTTGACGCACAGCCCTTGTCCGTCATGATGAAAGAGAAGACACCCGGTAGCGGAGACAAACATGACTACATGAGTCAGGCACGCTATTTCTGGCCCGACCCGACCAAACCGGACGGACTGCCCTACATCAGCCGTGACGGTGAATCGAACCCGGAACTGAACAAGCTGGACCGTAACCGCCTCGGAGAAACCGCCCAACGCGTCACCACCCTTGCCCTTGCCTGGTACTTCAGCGGTGACGAGAAGTATGCCCGGAAAGCTACGGAACTAATACGCGTATGGTTCTTTAATAAAGATACGCGCATGAATCCCAATCTGGAATATGCCCAAATGATACCGGGGCACAACAATAATAAAGGGCGTTGCTATGGGGTCATCGATACCTATTCCTTCGTCGAGATGCTGGATGCGGTGCAACTGCTGGAGGGCTCAAAAGCCTTTACCCCGAAAGATTCCAAACAACTGAAAGCATGGTTCGGCAAGTTGCTGACTTGGATACTGAACAGTCCGCAGGGACAGGAAGAGGCACGCCAGGCCAATAACCACAGTACGGCGCACGACGCACAGGTCATTGCCTTCGCCTTGTACGCAGGAAATACGAAAGTAGCGCAGGAAGTCATCAATGCCATTCCCCTGAAGCGCATCTTCACCCAGATAGAACCGGACGGAAAGCAACCGCACGAACTGCGCCGCACCCTTGCCTTCGGTTACTCGCAATTCAACCTGTCTCACTTCATCGACATCTTCATGATGGCACAGAAGATCGGAATCTCCATTGACAACGCCACCTCGGCAGACGGGCGCAACTTCTACAAAGCTATGGACTTCCTGGTTCCCTATGTGGGAAAAGAAGTGAAAGACTGGCCTTACCGTCAAATCAGCGAATGGGACTATAAACAACAGGAGTTCTGCAAAGATTTATACCGCACCAGTTTGTTCAACCCTGCACGGAAAGACTATCTGGAACTCTATAAAGCCCACCGCATCATCAACTGGAAAGACCGCTTCAACCTGCTATGGGTAGAAGCCGACGATGTGGACAACGCCTACGCTTTCGCCTGCGGACAACTCCAGTTTGCCCTGAAGTGCGCCGATAAAGCCAGAAAAGAAGGGGACAACCCGTGCAAGCACCGCGTCACGCCCCGCAGCCTCAACAAAGACGGTTCGCTACGGATGATACACCCTCACGATTGGTGTTCAGGCTTCTTCCCCGGTTCATTGTGGCAGATGTATGCCTACACGCACGATGACTTCTGGCGCCAGCAAGCCATCAGCAACACTTGGATGATAGAAGAAGCCAAATGGCACAAAGGTACCCACGACCTCGGTTTCATGATGAACAACAGCTTCGGCAAAGCCTATCAGCTGACCGGCGAACGCTCCTACAAAGATGTAGTGCTGCAAAGCGCCCGGACACTGATAACCCGCTACAACAAGAAGGTAAAGAGCATCCGTTCATGGGACCACAACCGCGACAAATGGAAGTTCCCCGTCATCATCGACAATCTGATGAACCTGGAGATGCTGTTCTGGGCCACTCAGGAGACTGGCGACTCCATCTACTGGAAGATTGCCGTCAACCACGCCAATACAACAATGAAGAACCATTTCCGCCCAGATTACTCTTCTTTCCATGTAGTGGACTATGACCCCGAAACCGGCGAAGTCCGTGCCCGGCAAACCGCGCAAGGCTATGCCGACGACTCTTTCTGGAGCCGCGGACAAGCATGGGGGCTTTACGGATACACCATGTGTTACCGCTTCACCAAGAACCCCACCTACCTGCAACAGGCACGCCACATCGCCGACTTCTTTTTCGGCCTGCCCAACCTGCCCGAAGACTTCATCCCTTATTGGGATATGAAAGCCCCCGGTATCCCCAACGTTCCCCGTGACGCTTCTGCCGGCGCCATCATGGCATCAGCCTTGTATGAACTCCGTGATTACGTTTCAGCAGAAGACGGCAAACGTTATCAGGACATCGCCGACAAGATAGTGGACAGCCTCAACCAGCATTACCGTGCCGAACCTGAAACAACCTACGGCTTCCTTCTGCTCCACTCCACCGGACACCATCCGGGAGGGGACGAAATTGATGTCCCAATCAATTATGCCGACTATTATTATCTGGAAGCATTGGCAAGAAAAGCTGCTCTTGAGCAGTAATTAGTACTTTTTGAGACAGTAGTTCATCTTTTTGAGACGTTTTGTATGGTGAGCAAACTACTTTTCCACTATTTTTGTAGCATAGAGATTTAGAATCATTTTATAAAAGAAAAAGACATGAAAAACTTATTCGACATTAAAGACAAAGTGATTATCGTGACCGGCGGTTGCGGTATCTTAGGAAAGAGTATCGCCAATTACCTCGCCGAACAAGGTGCCAAAATCGTTATCCTGGACCGTGTGGAGGAAATCGGCAAAGAACTGGAAGCCGAACTCAGCCAGAAGACGGAAGCCCTGTTCCTGATGACGGACGTGCTGAACAAAGAAGTGCTGGAAGAAAACAAGAAAGCCATACTGGAACGCTTCGGAACCATCGACGTGTTGCTGAACGCTGCCGGCGGAAACATGGCCGGTGCCACCATCGCCCCGGATAAGACCATCCTCGACCTGGAAGTGGACGCTTTCAGAAAGGTAGTGGACTTGAACCTCTTCGGCACGGTGCTGCCCACAATGGCATTCGTGGACGTAATGGCTAAGAATAAGAAAGGCGTTATCGTAAACTTCTGCTCCGAATCCGCCCTGCGTCCGCTGACTCGCGTGGTAGGTTACGGCTCTGCCAAAGCTGCCATTGCCAACTACACCCGCTATATGGCTACGGAACTGGCCACCAAATTCAGTCCCGAACTTCGCGTAAACGCCATCGTCCCGGGCTTCCTGCTGACGAACCAGAACCGTGCGCTGCTGACCAATCCGGACGGTTCATATACCGACCGCGCAAAGACCATCATCGCCCACACTCCGTGCGGACGTTTCGCCGAACCGGAAGAGCTGTTCGGAACCATCCACTACCTCATCAGCGATGCTTCCAGCTTCGTGACAGGTGCCCTGTCGGTAGTAGACGGCGGTTTTGACGCTTTTTCCATCTAACCCGATTCATAATTTATAATTCATAATTAACATGGTATTATGCGAACAAACCTGGCGCTGGTACGGTCCTAACGACCCGGTCAGCCTGTGGGACATCAAACAAGCCGGAGCAACCGGCATCGTGAACGCCCTGCACCACATCCCCAACGGTGAAGTGTGGACAGTGGAAGAAATCATGAAACGCAAGGAAATGATTGAAGCTGTCGGCCTGCGCTGGTCGGTAGTGGAAAGCGTGCCTGTACACGAACATATCAAAACCCAGACGGGAAATTTCCAGAAATACATCGATAACTATAAAGAAAGCCTGCGCAACCTCGGCAAGTGCGGCGTAAACATCGTGACGTACAACTTCATGCCTGTATTGGACTGGACGCGTACCGACCTTGCCTACGAACTGCCCGACGGAAGCCGCGCCCTGCGCTTCGAGCGTGCCGCTTTCGTTGCCTTCGACCTCTTCCTGCTACGCCGTCCCGGTGCCGAAAACGACTACACCGACGAAGAGAAAGCCAAGGCAAAAGCCCGCTTCGAGCAAATGACGGAAGCCGACAAACAACTGCTGATCCGCAACATGATTGCCGGACTGCCCGGTTCGGAAGAGAGTTTCACACTGGAACAATTCCAGCAGGAACTGGACCGCTACAAGGACATCACTCCGGAGAAACTGCGTGCCAACCTGATTTACTTCCTGCAGGAAATCGCTCCGGTTGCCGACGAAGCCGGCGTAGAGTTGGTTATCCACCCGGACGATCCTCCCTGCTCCATCCTCGGCCTGCCGCGCATCATGAGCAGTGCCGCCGATTTCCAGGCTTTGATTGACGCTGTTCCCAACAAGAGCAACGGCCTTTGCCTCTGCACCGGTTCACTCGGCGTAAGCAGCGCCAACGACTGTGCCGCCATCATGCAGCAATTTGCCGACCGCATCAACTTCGTTCACCTGCGCAGCACGCAGCGCGACGCAGAAGGCAACTTCTACGAAGCTAACCACCTGGAAGGCGACGTAGATATGTATCACGTCATGAAGGCTTTCCTTGAACTGCAACAACGTCGCGGAGTATCCATCCCCATGCGTCCCGACCACGGGCATCAGATGGTGGACGACCTGAAGAAGAAAACCAATCCGGGATATTCCTGCATCGGCCGCCTGCGCGGACTGGCAGAATTGCGCGGACTGGAAATGGGCATCGCAAAGTCTATCTTTAAGTAATCTCTGTAGGCAGCATCAGTCCATCTGATGCATCCATACAATTAATTAGGGATATTCGTAAAATAATAAAATTTAAGGCAACTAATTCATTGCGAGTTAGTTGCCTTTTTTGTATCTTTAAGCATTCCCCCCAAAAAACGGTTTGACGGCCAAAACGGGGGTAATCTAAACTAAAAACACATGGTAAAGATACAAAAAATATCCGAAATCGAACCTTGTTTAGGTTTTACCGAGTTCGATATGCTAAAAAAATATCGTCAAAGTTTTGCAACGAGCGAATTAGGTCGCCTCCATGCCCTGTTTCCTTTCTCGGAACTGGCCCGACAAATGCATTTGAAGTCCTCTGCTTTGGGTCGTAAAAGTTATTTTTCTCCCGAAGGTAAAATAGCCTTGATGGTCCTGAAGTCCTATACCAACTTTTCCGATGCACAACTGATTGAGCATTTAAACGGTAATATTCATTACCAGTTATTTTGTGGTGTTCAGATTGATCCTCTTCATCCACTGACCAATCCTAAAATCGTCAGTGCGATTCGTCAGGAACTAGCGGACCGCCTTGATATTGAGTCCCTCCAGCTTATTCTGGCTGAGCATTGGAAACCTTATCTTGAGAACCTTCATGTCTGTATGACCGATGCCACCTGTTATGAAAGTCATTTGCGCTTTCCTACTGATGTCAAACTCTTATGGGAAGGTATTGTATGGCTTCATCGCCATCTGTGCAAACATTGCCGTACATTGCACATACAACGTCCCCGTAACAAGTATCTTGATGTAAGCCGTGCCTACCTTGCTTACAGTAAACTGCGTAAACGCAGGAAATCACAGACCCGTATGATTAAACGCAGGCTACTTCAGTTATTGGAAAAGTTACTGGACCAGCTGGAGCATCTTCATTCATCCTACAGGCACAGGCTTACACTATCCTCTGATTACCAAAGACGTTTCTCGGTCATACAGACGGTCCTTGAGCAAGGGAAGAATTTATTTGCAGGCAAAAAAGTGTCCAACCGTATCGTGAGTATCGACCGGCATTACCTTCGCCCCATTATCAGAGGCAAGGAAACCAAATCCGTTGAGTTCGGAGCCAAGGTCAACAATATACAGATAGATGGAATCTCCTTCATAGAGCATATCTCCTTTAAGGCTTTTAACGAAGGAGTACGTTTGAAAGACTGTATTCATTTGCAACAACAACTGACCAAGGTCAGGGTTAAGGCGCTTGCAGCGGATTCAATCTATGCTAATAATGCCAACCGGAAATTTTGTACTAAATATCATATAAGTACTTCCTTTAAGCGTAAGGGAAGAGCTGCCAAAGATGAGCCACTTCGGAAAATCTTACGGTCGGAACTCAGCCGTGAGAGGGCTACCCGTCTGGAAGGAAGTTTTGGAACACAGAAACAACATTACTCACTGGCCAGAATAAAAGCCAGAAACAGGAAAACGGAAATACTTTGGATTTTCTTTGGAATACATACGGCCAATGCGGTATCTATGATAGAAAAGGTCGAAAAGAAAAAAAGAACGGCTGCATAATCAGACTAAAAGAAGAAGAAGAAAAGAGGAGAGGGTTTTAACTTCCCCTAAAAAGACATATACATAATGTACCGTTGGGAAGAAAAAATAAGAATATGTAAATAATATTCTATTAAAAAGATAGAAGACTTGAGACTTTACACAAAAAAATTAAGAGAAAAGCTCACGTAAAGTAAAACTGTTCTCTTAATTTATAAGAAAGAGGGACATTTACTGAATATCCCTAATTACGGGCTACAAAGCACTTATCATTCGTGCCTGTAGCCCGTAACTAATTATGAACCATTTTATCGGTGAATTTACCGACTCAAAGCATATCAATCCTGCTTAATAGAAATCAGTTCTTTCATTTTTTCAAGCAATATTTCTGTCTGTGGAAACAATGGGGCAACATCTATTTCTGCCCAATCAAACATATCATCATAATCACCTGCCTGACGCATATTAAGCAATCGGGAAGCTAAACGAGCATCTTCCCTGCTCAGCAAACCTCTCGTTACAAATTCCTGTCCCAACATACAAATCAATCCACTATGAGTTTTTGAAGCAAACCCCTTATCCACCATTAGAGCTGAAGCCATGTGAAATACTGCATAATACAGGCGGTTCGCTACCAAACTCCAATGATTCAACAACGCATTATCCCTCGCTTCAATCATCGCAGTCTCAGATTTCTGTATCCGATACGAAATTATAGCTTTTTTCTCATCAATTGTCAACGACATATCTCAATACTTTCTTGTTCCACATTCTTATAAAAAGGAGTAAAATTCCTCTTTTGCCAATCACTATAAGTGTAAAGCAAAGGATTTATCATAGCCCCTATCTTCCAGCCCAATTCCATCAAAGGGTAAGCAACATTATCAAAGTCATCATTATTAATCCGCTCCTTATCAATCAAAATAAGAATGTCCCAATCAGAATCTTCACGGGCATCTCCGCGTGCCTGAGAGCCGAACAAAAGCACCCTCCCTCCTGTGGGAAGCACATTCTGCAAGGTATCCTTGATTTGCTGCAATATTTTTGTTTTAGAATACATCGTATCTTCTTTACTAATATCCAATTACAAAGATAAAAATATATCATGTAATTCCAATTCAACTTAGGCTTATTTCTCTAACTTTCCTGTTTATACCTAAAAGCGGGATATAATTCTAACTATTCAATAGTGACGTTATGACACTTTGCTTTTTATGCATAACGAGAACGCGATATTTCCGTCCCGGTGCAGGGAAGGACGAAAAGAAACGAACGAAAACCAGCATCTTGCTGATTGAAAGAAGAATACATAAATAAGGACAACTCTAAAAAAAGAAAAACAGATGGTCTGTGTACTAAAAACACATCATCTGTCGCCCATATATAAACCGTCTGTGTCCGAAATATAGATCGTCTGTGTTACAAATATAGATCGTTTGCGTCACATCTATAGATCGTTTGCATTGCATCTATAGATCGTTTGCATTGCATCTATAGATCGTTTACGTTACATCTATAGTTCCCTTGCGAAAGAAGCATAGTTTCTTGCATAACCATCCACATACGCTATCTGTTTATGCAGAAACCATGTATTTATATTCCATACATTATCCAGGCAGATTCTATTTCGAACATTTTGCCAGAAGCACTTATCAGCAAAAGGCCCACTCTGATTACTTTTTGTCCGGAATAAAGTATGATGTCTGACTTTTAGCACACCCTCCTAAGTTATCACATAAATTAAAAAGAATGCGAAGCCTCTGAAGGAACTCCGCATTCACGAGATAAAAAAGGATTGAAAAAAACAGGGTATATATTGGTTAGATGAGAAATTACCTATTATGATTCTTTTCGGAATAGTCGGCACAGGAAAGACCAGGCAGTTGTTTTCCCTCCTTTCATTTTCCTATCATTATTCAGTACCTTTTCGTTTAATGAAAGAATTCTATGGGTGAGGTCCGACATCTTCTCAAACCCCTCCTGTAGTCTTGCCTCCCGTTGAGCACGCCGGTAGTTCTCCTCCAGCAAATCATCATAAGCTTTTGTCAAGCGTGCATTCTCCTTATAAAGCCAGTTTAAATGCTCTTTCGGAACCCGCTCGATAGTCGCGTCATCTTCCGGGTAAGACTTCGTTGAATTAAACTCAAGAGATTTCTCAAGGTCCTCCGCATCCACCATCGGATCGGGGTCCTCGTAAGGGTCTTTATCCAGAGATGAACATCTCAGATAACCGAGCCTTATCCATTCGCGGATCTGCTCTTCGGATATGCCGTATTTCTCAGCGGCCAAACTTACAGAAAGCCAATTAGCCATATAGAGTGTTTGATTAATAAGTTTCAAATCAACCCTATACGGCTATAACTGGTTATTACAAGAGGTACGGGGCATTACGTCTTCCCCTACAACAGGTATGTGGGTACCCTAAGAAAAGGAAGAGTAAGCCCGTACCAAGATTGATACAGGCTACGCTCATCCGACTTCTTAAACAAATTTCCACATTTCGTTGTAATCGGAAGAGGACATATACGTATACACAATACTATATGTCACTTGTTCACCTGCAAAGATACGTTTTTTTCATATTCAATAACAAAATACCTCTATGTTTTTTACTTCCGGCTTAAAAAAACATCAAATTAAGTCGCTGCAACTCCTCCTTACAAAGAGGGCCGTATATCTTTCGTCGAGCACTCTCCATGACACCGGCAAGGTATAGGTGAAGTCTATCTTCCCTCCCATGTGAATCATCATAACCGGGGAGTAATCTCCCGGCTCCAAATCAGGCAGGATTACCAACACCTCTGTATCGGTATACTTAAACACTCTTTTTACATGTATCAATGTGCCCTTATCGGAGACGGGAGAGAGACCCAGGTATATGGTTCCGAGTGAAGATAAGCACAGGTTCTCACCTGTGATGACAACAGGAGCGTTCGAGGTAATGGTACCGTCGCGCATGCCCGTCAGCGGGTCGTACACACTATTGATAACAGGAATCTTCTTCCCAAAAAGCGTTGGGATTTCGTTCTTTTCCTGCGTCTTATGGTGTAACTCAGCCACTATTTTTTTCTTATCTTTCATCATATAATATCCATCAATTAGTTAGTAATAACAGTCTATCAAACTGCTTCACAAAATTACATCACAACGCATACACTTCCGTGCCAGTAATAAGAAATATCAGCCAATCCGACTTTCTATATATGGCTACGCAAGGTTTGCCAGACTCATTTTTCGGAAAAGACATCCCCCTTCGAAAGAAATGTTACGAATTTCGAAACAAGGAAGCCCCCAAAAGTGTTAAATAGACAATAGACAAACCTCTAACTCAGACAGAAGATTATGATAACAAACGAGTTAAATACAGGATTAGTTAATGCCGTCAAAGAGAAACTCCCATCCAAAGAAAATCTTGCCAATACTTTAATGGACATTCTTTATATAGGCAAAGAAGCTATTTACCGCCGGCTTCGGGGTGAAGTACCTTTCACCCTGGCCGAAGCAGCCGTTATATCCCGTAAACTGGGTATATCGCTGGACAAAATGATAGGTGTGAGCTTCCGCGACAATGCCGTTTTCGACATGAACATAGTAGATAGCAGCCAGCCTTACGAAACTTACTATTCCATCCTGGAAAAGCAGGTAGAGCTATTCCGGAAAGTGAAAGAAGACGAATACTCGGAAGTTGGAACTTCATCCAATATCATTCCGCTGACTCTTTCATTGAACTATAATATGCTCTCCAAATTCAGGCTATTCAAATGGATGTACCAGAATGAAAACATAAAGTGCAAACACTTTGAAGAAATGGAAATCCCACAAAAGATAGTGGACAAGCAAAAAGAGTATGCCAGCGCAATAAACCACATCCATTCCGTAGATTACATCTGGGATAATATGATTTTCAGCCATCTGATTAATGACATCCAGTACTTCTGCGATGTCCATCTCATCTCCGACGAAGATAAAGGTCTGCTTAAAGCAGAACTACTCCAAGTAGTAGATGATATGGAAGAGTTGGCTACCTGCGGGAAAAGCAAGGCGGGCAACAACATCAGGATCTATATCTCAAACATCAACTTTGAGGCTACCTACAGCTATCTGGATACAAGCATCATACAGCTCAGTATGATCCGGATATATTCCATCAACTCCATCACCACACAGGACAGCGAGATGTTCCGCAGCCTGAAGGAGTGGATTCAGTCATTGAAGAAGTTCTCCACGCTAATATCGGAAAGCGGCGAAATGCAGCGCATCCAATTCTTTAAGCAACAACGGGAAATCATCGGCACATTGTAACGCCTTATTCCGAAATCTGAAATTGTTCAAACAACAAGTGCCATATTTCGAAAACAGATAGAGCTACTATCTGTTTTTTTTCATCTTTCAACTATTTACCTTCGCATTCTTTTCAATCAGAAAAGACTACCGTTTTCACCACATGATTTCAATCACAAAAGTTCCGTTAACAAGCTCTATATTTGTATATGTCACAAATTCGTCCTATGACATTTGATTATTAACAAAAAAGAAAAGGCTATGACCAAAAATTACATTGTAAAAGAGTTGATTAACGAAATGAAAGAAAGAATTCCCCCAGGGCAGAACTTAGCCAATTATCTGACAGATACATTATATATGGGGAAAGAGGCCGTCTACCGCAGATTGCGGGGGGAAGTCGCATTCACCTTTGATGAAATAGCCGTAATTTCCCATAATCTGGGTATTTCCATCGACCAGATTATCGGAAACCATCTATCCAACCGGGTCACTTTCGATGTGAATCTTCTGCATTCACCCAATTTATATGAAAGTTATCATGAAATAGTAGAGCGTTACCTGCGAATCTTCAATTCCATGAAAGGAGACAGTGCCACTGAAGTGTATTCTGCAACCAATACAATTCCTTTTACCTTTTACTCGGCCTATGAGTATCTGTCCAAGTTCCGCCTGTGCCGGTGGATTTACCAGAATGGGAAAGTGAAGACTCCCAATTCTCTGAGCGACATGCATGTGCCCGACAAAATAGTCGCTTCTCACAAGAAATTGAGCGAAGGATTAAAGAGAGCCGGAAAAACCTACTTTATATGGGACAGCAACGTATTCAGTTCTTTTGTAAAAGAGATTAAGTATTTTGCCGGATTGAATCTGATATCTACGCCAGACGTCATGTATCTGAAGAACGAACTGCAACAGTTACTCATCGACCTGGAACATTTATCAGTGAAAGGAGAGTATAGCAATGGACATGAATTGTACATTTACCTGTCGAACATTGATTTTGAAGCGACTTATACCTATGTTGCCAATAAGGATTACCAAATCAGCCTTTTTAGGGTATATTCCATCAATTCCATGGATTCGCAAAGCCCGCAAATCTGTGAGATACAGAAGAACTGGATACAGTCGTTGAGAAGACATTCTACTCTGATTTCAGGTAGTGGAGAGGCACAGAGGATTGCGTTTATCGAGAAACAAAGAAGTATTATTGAGACGTTATAGAAAAAAGGAACACCGAAGTAGTATAAAAATGAGTTGTATCAAGATGCTTTTGAAAAGTATCTGATACAACTCATTCAGGTTTTAATCTACAACAGACCGCACACAGCGATAGCTGGGCCAGGTCGCTGTTCCTGCACCTGACCATGCACTAAATTCATTACGACTACGGGCTGACTCCCAATTATATCCTACTAACCAATAAGTATTATCCCGTGCGGTCAATGCCCAATGCATGGTGGCAATTTTTTGAAAATTAGTTCCCCAGTCTGCCGAAGCACCAAATCCTTGATTATCGAGACTAAGTTCAGTTCCCCCCAGACTAACGATCATATACATTTCGCGCTGGGTAGGCAGACGCCATCCGGTCCCTATACTCTCACACGCTTCCTTTGCTTCTGACCAACTCTTACCGCTGAGACTGGTGTTTCCCACCAGAAGTTTCGGAGCAATCTTATTCATTTCATTACTTGTATCAGGAGTATCACCCGAAGCAAACAGTAACGTAGGATCTACTCCTCCATCCGCATCGCGGGAGACGATAGTAACTCCTGAAGAAGCTACTGAGAGATAGGGATACTTTTTCCCGCTATTTTTATTATCTCTCACACAACGAAAAAAATTAGTGGCAGACCCTGATTTCGGGTATCCTGCTCCAAAGTCGAGTTCAAAATATGCACCTGTACTCCCTTCGGAATAATACGAGGACGACCAATAATTACCTGTCCAATTCTGATACCATCCATATATATTCTGCCCATATGCATCACTGCTTCCCAACGCATTACCACCCAACGCATCTGCATAGGCAAATGACAGCAACAATTCACTTGCAGTAGGCAGACGCCAGCCATCACCTATATTATTACATATAGTTTCCGCATCAGAAATACTCGCCACACGTCCCTTGTTTTGACCACTCGTAACCAGGAGCCGATTGTCATGCCTGATAGGGTAAAGGTAAAAAAGAGGGTTTCCGGCAGTTGTATAAGATTTTGTTTCAGATACCATCTGAAGGTCAATCGTGCGATAAAATGGGAAATATTCATTCGCTACAGTATGCATCACATTCTTAAATGTTATTCTTATCGTTCCGCTTTTTCCTTCCTTCCATTTTCCGGGATGGAGCTTCAGTCTGAAGTCATATCCACGGTTTACCACATCGTTAGCCTTACCATCATCATCATTATCTACTACAGAGCTCTGATACATCTTCGACTCCGCATTCGTTCTGCCCACAACTATATCGCTATCTGCGTCAGGTCTGAGCAATCCGGTTCCGTCATCACCAACAATGTTCAATTCCTCAACGTTCTCAATTGTCCAGTTATTATTGACAAACAACTGCAAATATTGCTCCGCCCCTAAATGAACTTTATAGGTGCGACTATTGTCAACAGTGGGATAATACCGGAATGAGAACTGCAGTTCGCCCTGATTGATTGGCAAAGTAATAGAACCAGTATAACTGCCATCCTTATCATAGAGATAGAAATTGAATATATCCCAACGCCACCACCAGCCAGAGGTACTTGCACTGGTGCCATCGCCCGCAAGCCTCGGATTGGGATGCACTGTAAACGCTTGCACCTTTTCAGTGAAGGACTTCCTGCTGTCTCTGTACAATTGTGGAATAAGACCATCGGCAGGATACTGAATCGTGGACAGATCCTCAGAACCAAAAAGCTGGACATTGATTTTATCCACAGAAAACATCACATACACCGTCTGTGGCTCGATAGGCAATTCATCTCCATCAGGATTTCTAATAGGGAAGAAAAGGCCATTTTCCAACACATTCCCATATGCATCTACAAATTTAATGATTCCCGGGTCTATCACTCCCTGCGTCACTTTAATATCGTAAGTTAACCGACCCGCTGTCAGCGTAACCGTTGCCGTACGGGTCATTCCGGTAATTCCGTTATTAAAATAAGGAATCCTCAATAGAAGTTGCGTGTCTGCATTCGCAGCCCCTGAGGCCTCGGCCATTCCACCTGTGAAACCAAGCCAATCATTACCTTCCGTAACAGTAGCCTTCCAGCCGCCGGGATTGTCAGTAAAAACATTGATAGCGTAACCATTATTCTGATGTTGCGTCACACTGACCTCCGATTCACCCACACCAAGCATATACTGCCCATTGTAAACCACATCCTTGACCATATCCCGGTCATAATGTATCAACCGGAACTTAAGATTGGACATGACTGTATAAGATGCCAATGCCTCCCTGAAACTTTCATAACCAATGCCCGAAGCTTCCGTTACGGTGATGATGTATTTATAGTTTCGCTTCAAAGACAGATATTCAACTTCCTCTCCTATCTTTCCGGTTTTTGTGAAATCCACGCGGTAAAAAGTGGATTTACCATTACCAATCTTTCCCTTCACAATCAAGCAAACAGCATCCTTGCGGCTCGAAGCTCCGTCTTGCTCCACACCGTCGGCATCCACTGCAGCAGGTGCTTCGAATGTATAAATCTCCCCGTTGTAGGGTGTGTTTCCATCCACGGAATAAAGGATTGCCTCCCCCTCCCCTATCTTCTTGCCACCGTCAGCCGGAAGGTTCGTAGCATCCGGAGCCGGGTCGATAACCTTTCCGGCTGCATCCCATGCCGGAGCAATATATCCTATGGTATTGTAATTGGCCAGATAAACTTCCTCTACTGTGAAGTTAGATGCAGAATTACGAATATCAATACGCGCCAGCATGCGTTTCATATTGATGCCGGTTATCGGGTTCATCGAAGGAGCTATTTTCGCTATTTCCTTTTCACCGTACATAGGAATCCGTGTGTAACCATCAGTCGTCGAACCGTCTGCCGTCCATTTGCCGGTGTGGGTATGGAGCAGTGCTTCCATCGCCTCAACTTTAGTGGTTTCCCCCTTCTTGAATTCCGACGCAATACCGTCAAGTTCCCTATTTGCCACAACCACGATGCATGTCGATTCAGTAGTAGGATAAAGTACGGCAGAGAAATTCACAGTAGAGTTATTATTTGCCAAATCCTGTTTAACTCCCGTGCCACGAACCCATTCCAAAAATACCGCAGGTGTTTTTGACGTATCAAACACAAGGACATCTACAGTCTTTATTTCGTCTTCTTTCTTGGCTGCCCCCGCTCCGGCCATTGTGCGCGAAGTCACCGACGGAATATCCACATCAGGAACCGTCAAGGTGAATTGTACCCCATTCCCTGTTTGGGGAGGCATTGGTTCAAAGTCTTCTTGTACACATCCAGTAAACCCCATCAATGCCAACAAAGCCAATAAAAGCAAAATCGTTCTGAATATTGAAGTCCTATATTGCATATTTTTATTTCCTTTCTTAATCTATTTCTATATCCTCCATTAGGGTACAGTCAATGTTACTGTCATAGGGGGATTATCACCATTCGTATTGTTTAATGTCAGCGTGGCCGTCTTATCGGATATTGCGTTAGCCTTGAAGTAGAAAAAAACCGTACCACCGCTCGAACCGTGCGCTTCTATCATGGTCTCACGGTTAAGCAAGATATCATCCGGATCATTCACACCGGTTATTTCCCACTCCCACCAGCCAGGGCTACCTGAAGTAAAAACGATCTTGCGGCGTTGCATGATTCCGGTTCCTGTATCACTGCTATCCAGTTGTACATCATAATTCATCCATATTCCGTCTCCGCCCCATTGCTGAAGAGCCACCTGATGATGCAGATTACCTGCTTTAATGTAGCACCTTGTCCACCGCTCGGTTCCTACTCCCGAATCAAACTCAGGCATCACAACACTAACATTATAAGTATACACTCCATCCGAAAAGGACGTCTGAGTCATGTTGACCGTTACCCACAATTCCATACCATTCTTATCCAGCAGTGCACCCGCGGGATAGCCTGTATCCGGATTTGCATCATAATTTGTTTTCACCTCTATATCAACAGTAGCAGCATTACGGGCTGTCTGCACCTTGGTCTGCGACAACTTAAGATAGT
This sequence comes from Bacteroides sp. MSB163, assembly GCF_036416795.1. NCBI lineage: Bacteria > Pseudomonadati > Bacteroidota > Bacteroidia > Bacteroidales > Bacteroidaceae > Bacteroides > Bacteroides maternus. Next base: position 1,223,234 of record NZ_CP143867.1, read on the forward strand.
ACTGTTTGTCGAAAATCACATTTACCGGACTCTCGTCCCACTCAAGGGGAGTGGCTGACAGTTGATAGGTCTCGTTTGATATCGTAAGGTTATAGTTGATATACTCCCCCGATTCCCAGGAATGCGGATTCCCGGCAACAATATCACTGAGCAGAAATTCCCGATCACCAAAGTTAGTGGTGACAACGATTTTAGCCGTTGCAGAGAAATCGTCGGTCGGCAACATAAGGAATGTATCACCAATCAAGGTGGCATCCTCGGTCACCGTCTTATTGCCGACGGGAACGGAAGCGACATTTCCGGTTGTGACATCGCTCCAGACAAACTTTGGTTTGGCATTCTTCGTGGTGGTGGTCGGGACTTCAGCCACAGCAAGCTTGCCACTTTGTCCCACATCCTGAAACTCTATTTTCTCAATGGTTACTTCATCAGGTACCGGAGCTACCTTTTTGAATGTAAAAGTTACTTTGGTCAGTGTATGGTAGAAATGTATATTCACCCCCTCAACCCATGCAGGACCCGACACAGCCGCCAGCACATCGACATGATTAGCAGCGGATGCATTCGCTGTATAATTCAATACCATTTCACCGGGATCGGTGAAATCCGCAGCAGGCGCATTCGCATCACCGTATGGATACCAGGAAAAGAACTTCATACTTGCATTCTGCAATCCCGGCCAATATTGCAACGGCGAGATTGTGGCCGTAAGGTCGGTATTTACTCTGGCACTTGCATTGAAGTATTGTTGGGGAACGGAAGCATTGGGTGTCAGTGAACCGAAAAGGCCGAATGTTTCTCCTTTCAGGTCAGTATTCGAGGAGATAGCCGTACCACGAGTGTCGATATTGCCACCTTCTCCGATACGTTGCACAACAATCAATTTCTTATCGCACGTCATCTCTTCTCCGATACACGAAAAGAGGACGACCGAAAGGATAGCCGTTGCTGTAATCATCCTGATATTATTTATAATCTTTATCATCTTACTCCTTTTCCGAAATTAACAAAAACAACCGGTGAAAGGTATCACAGATCCATATCCAGATCAATGTCTTGCCTGTCACCCCAATCTTCTACGGTTACCGTAAGTATCTGAATACCGATTTTTCCCACACGCGCCGTTATCTGGTACACGTTGTTCCGCCGGATCTCCGTAAAAGGCTGTGCCGTCGGGCTACCTTTATCATCCACCTTCGTTATGGTTTCAATCACTTTTTCAGTGATCCCGGTGACATCCGAAGGACCTTTCGGGACATTAGCCATACTGACAGCCAGCCGGTCGGAATAATCCGACTTGAATATGCGTTCGGCAGTATAGAACGAACAGAGTAGTCTCCGGTTCTTAGCTCCGGTAGCCGATGAATATGCCCAAGTGTCCGATGTTGCCGCTGTCCAGGTGTCCGTTAATAAATCAATTTCCGGCACGTTTTCCTTCACTTTCCCGTAGTTCTTTGAAGAGTCTGCGTTATCACGCGTGCCGTTGCCTACGTTTCCCATTACGAAATAACTATCGTGGGAAAGATTGTGCAAAGTAACACTGGTGCTCCCGGCTGTATATCCGGTCACCGCCCCGCCGTCTATCGCTTCGAGAAAGACGTCTACACGGGCTACGGCACGTTCGATAACCATCTCTACTTTTTGCGTTTCATCAGGTGCTATGGATATACCCCGAACCACTCCTATCATGGGCATTCCGGTCGTAGTAATTATCTGTCCGTCACTGTTGAGTATGTCAGAGATGTCATAGAGCATATCTTGCAACGTCCAATGACTGGCTATACCGTCAAGTTTACTTGTAAGACTCTGTGGTTCGTTGGCAATAACTACGACCAGGATATCATTGCTGGAAGTCACTTTGAGAAGCTGCGCATCTATATCGGTAGCTGTCTCCGGAGTACTCAACAGGATGTGTTCATTCACATCCAGCCTCACGCCACCGGGCGTACTGCCGAATACGATAAACCGTATGGAGTTTATCTCCTCCTGTTGATCCACATCTCCATTGTTCAGCAGGTTGATGCTAAGTTGCGCCCGGGTAAGAGCAGGCAACTCATCAGTCACATCTCCACTGCATGAGAACAAAAGGATCATGGATGCCAGACAAATGATATGTAATAGTTTCTTTCTCATTCTTAAACTTCAACCTCGTGGAACCAATAAATCCAAGTTCCTACAACAAGACCGATCTGAAGGAATCCTCCTTCGGGGTTTTCAACAACAGTAAATATCAGATTCCATTCACTCTGCCTGTCAAGATATTCTTGAAAGGGAAGTTCCGTTCCATCGTAACGGGAAGTCGGCCGGGCAATGCTCAACAGTGTCATCAGGTTGTAGCTCCACACTTCGGCGCCGGTATCTGCATTCCTTATAATGAACTTATACTCCCATCCGCTCCTGTTGAGCAAACGCATGGTGTTCAGGCGTGCGGACACAATCACGTCGGATATTTCACCCGGACCTGTATAGTAAGGCATATAAGTCACCGGTCCTTGTCCTACGGGTTCGTTTTCCCAGGAATAAACCGCATTTTCCGGTGCCTGAATTTCAAATGTATATTGCGCTCCATCCACTTCATTCTCCTCATGTTTCATCAACACGATATTAAAGCGATTGGTGTCGCGTATCAACTTCACCGGATAAACCTTATGGCTGGTATTGGACGGAAGGTGATCCACTTCCACTACTTCTCCAAAGTAAAGGTGCTGGAACTCGAAGTCGACAACGGGCGTCTCCCTCTTCAAGGATACAATGACCTGTTGAAGGGTGGTTGTTCCCGGCATCAGTTCATTGCCTGCATTGTCCGAAAACCGGAATCTGTCAGATAGGCTGCCAACGGTCAGTACCTTATAGTTTCCGAAATCGAGTTCATCAGTAAGCGACATCCGGTTTCCGCCAACCAGTGCGGTAGCCTCGGCTCTCTTGGAGAAAAGCAATTTATCATCGCTGTCGAACACCAGTACATCTACCGATTTGACCTGCGGATTGAACGCGTCCGCATATTCCATATTGTAGTCGAATGCAAACTCCAACCAAAGTTCGCACCGGGGCAGGTCTTCGCGTATACTGTCGCACGAAGCTATGCATAGCATCGAGGCAACGATAAGGAACAGCGATTTAGTTTTTCCGAACATATCTTTTTCTTTTATGGGGCAACGTTATCGGATTGCCGTTTATATTGTCAGAGAGTCTGGTTTAGTGATCTCCGGTTATTTCCTCTTTAGGGGGCGCGCTTCGCATTTCATGCATCTCAGGTGCGCCGGAATGATTCAGTGCTGTTTTTGGGAAGCCTGTCACCGGCTTGCTTTTACTTTTCCTCGCGTTCTGTTCCGCACGGAATATCTATTTAGAAAAGTACAGGGCAGGCAGTGCGCACTGCCCTGTTTTCTTTAAAATAAAGAGTATATTTAGATTTCGAAATCGGTAGTCCAGTATACCCACGGAGCAACTTTAATCTCAAAGTGGAGGTAAGCACCCAACTTATCGATATCTTCTTCTTCATCCGGATCTTCGGGACCACCACCGGGATACCACGGTGTACCGTTACCATTCACCTTCGTTAGCTTAAGCGTGTAATAGTTATTACGCACCACACCATATTTTCCATACTCCATGTGGTCGTTAGCCGCATTGTCATGACGTATCTCATAGTAGTAATAGTTAAGACTCTTCGGATACCAATAGATGCAACCTTCTTCCTTGGTCAGTTCCCCGCCATTCGGAATATTGTTAGCATCAAGAATGGCCTGCGTAAGAGAAGCAAAATCACCCGGATCATTGATGGTAAGCGCAGGTTGTATCTGGGTATAGAACAACTCACATGCTGTAACCAAGAGCTTTTCCTGAGCAGTTCTGTCAGCTTCCGCTTTAGCTTTAGCAGGTGTATAAGCAGCCAGCAAATCGGCGAAACTCTTGAAATTTACAGAGTTAGTTCCATTAGGAAGACGATACCAGTCTTCTCCTAAAGTAAAATCACCAGCCGGCCAAGGTGCATACTTGCCTTTTAGCACCAGACGCGTAGCTGCACCGAATTTCTGAAATCCTTCATCCATCGTATTCTCGATACAGTATTTGCAGTTCTCACCCGCAACTGTACTGTTACTAACCCATTCTACTTTGGGCTCGCGGGTGGTAGCATCGAGTACATTCTTAACAAGGCCCGTAAGATACTCACTTCCACCGGCAGTCGTAAAGTTCGGGTCGACTGTATAGAAGTTACTTTTGTAAAATCCGGCAGTATGAGACGACGCTGTAGTAGTCTTTTTTGCAAAAGGAAACATCAGAGAGTTGTAGTAGTCGATAGTCCAGTTGCCAAAATCAAACTGTCCAAGGCTGGCATTTGTATCATCATCAAAAGGTCCAACCTCTAATGGACTACCAATCATAACCTCAAGCTTGGCCGCAAGACGTTCTATTTCAAGAGTAGCCGGATTACTTTTCGCAGCATTCAAAGCTTGAGTTTCCGTTTTATGATCTTTGGCCAAAACAATTTTGTCCGATACATCGAGCAGGCATTCATCTTTCCATGCATGATTGGCAGGGTCTCCATCGGAATCATCGAAGAAACCGGCATTAATCATTGCACAGCCATTAGTATGTACCACCTCTTCTACAAGATAAGCGTTACTGGGCTGGTTAAGCTTTGTAGGAACTGTAATCATAGCATTGATGTCAGCATACGTGGCACCCGTTGAGATATTATCCAAACGATTCTTTAATACGGTCCCCGGGTTAGCTACAACAAGCAGGTATTTAGTATCCGTACCCACCTTAATCGGAGTATTCGGAGTGGTAACCCCACTATTTGTCCCGAAAGTACCTGAACCCAATACCGTGGCATACCCGGTTGCATCTGCATCCTTAGTCACCACCTTACCCGAATTGAACGTAATCACATAGAGTTCATTAATCTTACTTTCCGCCGACGAAGACGGCTGTTCCGAAGAAGCACGTGTCCCTGTCGTTTTTGGATTAGTCATACTGATCGACACATAAGCCACATCATAGTTTTTCCCTCCGTCAACCTCAGGGTTTTCGTCATTCTCCTTTGAACAACTCGCCAATGCCGCAACAGCCAGCAATGACACTAAAAAAGATTTAATCTTTAGCATAAAACAAACATTTATTAGAATTAATACATATATAATTTACTCACTTTTATTTCTTCTCTTTATCTCGGCCGCATTAGCCTTTTTCCTAGCTAATTCTTCCAGATTTCCCTTTGCCGCCTCCAGTCCCGACTGTTCGGCAGCCTTCAAATACTTTTCCGATGATTCATACTCTCCTTTCATTAATAGTAAAACTCCCATTGCATTGTTATATTCGGGCAGACAAGCGTCCGACTTCACTCTTTCCAGATAGCATTCCGCAGAAACCAGGTCATTGCGTGAAAGGGCTGCGGCAGCCGCATTCATATTGGCAATCTCACTTTCCGGATAGATGCGGACGGCAGACTCAAAAATATCGATAAACTCCTGCGAACCCTTCGGATAGGTATTGGCCACCATGAACATCTCATTCAAGCTCAGATTCTGCGGACGTTTCTTTATCACCTCCTTCGCTTCCTCCAGATTGAAATTCCTCACATCATAACTCACCTTACAGATGGCTACACGCAGACTCGGAAATATATGTTTCAGCATAAACCGGTAAGGCACCCCCGCATGAAGCTGCATCAACTTCGTTTCCCTGCCCTTTTCAATAGGAATATTCGTAATGATGTCCAGCACTTCGTCCTTATAATCCATCTCAAACGTATCGAGCGCCTTTACCAGCCCGTCCCAATTTTCACCGCCGAAGATGATGTAATACTGGTCGCGCGGGAAGTCGTAGCGGGCAGCCAGATAATTGCGCAATGCCATGGCACGACCTTCGGACAGACGTCTGTTCGCTTCCAACGTTCCTTCGGGAGAAGCATAACCGATGATATCCAGACGCTTCACCTTCACATTGGCATCAGACTTCAGATCGTCAATCATCGCACGTATCTTAGCCAGTTCCTGAGGATTGTTCATATATTCGGGACGGATATTCACCTTATTCACCTCGAAGTCCAGAAAACATTCCGCCTGTACATCACGGCTCTTTATCTCCTCTACCGTAGGCTCTACGTACGAGAGATAGGGAGTCACCACATACGGCACCAACATACGTTCGAGCGTAACCTTATCAAAAGCGTACTCCACATTCATCAGTGTGCTTTCGCCACAACCGCACTCATCACGCTGCACGTTCAGACGGGCATTCGCCATCCAAGCCTCGTAAGGCAACGTATATCGGTAGCGGATAACACCACTCTTCTTCTTCTGATTTTTCTCTATCAGATAAGGCGCCTTGTAGTTCTTCTTCGCCTTAGCGCTCATCACCGCCAGCCTGCGTTCATAAACCAGATACTCGTTTTTCCCCTTGATGGAAACCCGCGGAAGATCGTAGGTAACGGTGGGAGAAACCAATTGCGGAATAAAGTCCACCCCATGAGATGATTTCACCTTCACATTATCCATCACTATGTCAAAATCTATATGGATAGTTTCCCCCAGTTGCTCCAGTCGTACAGGTTCTATAGTGATAGTTCCTTCATAAGAGCGTTCCTGAGCCATGACTCCGTCGAGATTCAGGCATAAGGCAGTCAGCACCCATATGATGAATTGCCTATTTCTTTTCATCCTTCTCATTCTATTTAATTACGTAAATAAGTGACACACTCGCTTTAGTAGGGCCCAGGTAGTTCTTGCCGGTATCTTTCAGTTTAGTGCCACACGTTGCACAGGGATACTTTTCATACACAATGCGTGCATATCCCAAACCGAGGGAAGCCTCTATACTCCAGCGTTTCCTCAATATCCATGAGTGGCCTATCGAAATACCACCGCCATACAGGCGCCCCTGATAGCGCATATTCTGCATGTTTTCACTGACGAACGGCCAGTCGGGCCATCCGCCCACATTGAAGTCTGCATAATGGGCGTGCAGCCCGATGAACGTACGATTGAAGCTTTCGCAGAACCAGTACCGAAGTTCCGGCTGTATGCCCCAGTGCTTCAAACGGGTATCATCAAACTTCCAAGGGTTATAATTGACCGGAATATCCAATGTCCACTTGCGTGCCAAAGCTACTTCCAGACCGAGATTCATAGTAGTGGTAGCATCATAAAGAAGATTGCTTTTCACAGCAATCTTCTGAGCTTTACTTTCAGTCGGCAACAAACCCAATATGAATAGTATGCATACTAATATCTTCTTCATTCAATTCTCATTTTTATTATAAAATCATTTTATAAACCGGATTCGCATTCTCACCTCTGAAACGTACCGAAAACAGCCTAAAATCTCAGTATGCAAATATCGGAGTAATAAGGGAGATGGTAAATTGTATCTATTTCTGTTATAGGCACTAAAAAAACAAGGAGACAACTAATTAAGCGATTGCCCGGCAGGGAAGTTACTGAAATAAGAAAAAGAGAGCGATTGAGGTATTTATTTGCATTATATGAATATTTAATATCCAATTGTTTCAATATCCGAAACTTACGAGAGAAATAAATCCAAATTATTTAATATATGAAAAGGGAAAAGATTATCAATATATACAAGTTAGCAATATACAAATATACAAGTTCGCAGTTAAGATATGCCCTACAAGTATCTCTTGAGCCTTTTAGAAGGAATAAAGGCAAGATTTCAAATGAAACAATTTTGTTATAATTACTACATTAAAGGCTTTCTATTCTTACTTCAATTATAAGAGATGAGAGTATCCGCTCAATAATCTGAACAGATGGCTTTTGATTCAAAACGGAAAAGAAATGAGTTTTCACCACAGAGGAACACAGAGTATCACGGAGTTCTATTCTTTTGATTTCAAATTGATTAAACTCAGTGAGACTCTGTGTTCCTCTGTGGTGAATTAATTCATAACCGTATAGAAAGGAACCTGTTCAGATTATTGAGCAGATGGCCTGATAAGAAATGGGAATCAGAAATTAAAACTATTATTTCTCCGATATTGAATGATTATTACCCCAATAAATAGTACCTTTACCGTTATTTTATAAACCTACAAAATGCAATCATGAGTCCCGACTTTAACTACAACGAGGTGCCGCTTACTTTCCTCCATTGCCTCAACAAGCAATGCAAAAAAGCTTCCAAATGCCTGAGATATATGGTAACAGCCTATGTCCCGGCCAAATATCCCGCCATCAGTACCGTAAATCCGAACTTCATAGCCTCTTGCAAAGATGCTTGCCCATACTTCATGCCGGACGAGAAGAAACGGTTCGCACTCGGTATCACTCATCTGTTGGACAAGATACCACACAGCCAAGCTGTCAGCATCAAACGCGAAATGATAGCAGAACTGCAACGCGCCACTTATTATCGCTGTAGGCGTAAGGAACGGCTCATCAAACCCGGAGAACAAGAACGTATCCGCCAGATATTCCTCAAATGGGGAATAAACGAAGAGCCTGTATATGACGAATACGTAGAACAGTACGAGTGGTAAAAGGACGTATATTGTTCCATCGAATAGAAACGACCGTTCCATAGGACTGGAACGGTCGTTTCTATTCGATGGAAATCTTGTTTCTCAGGCAAGAAAATCTTGTTCCAATTGAGTGAAACAAAATGGAACAAATAAGGGGCACTTTTCCTACTTTAATTCAAAAGGAACAATGCCTTTAATATCCGCTGCCGAAGCTGCAATAATGGCTTCAAACTTACCCGGTTCGGCTATCCAGGCATGTTGGGCGTCGTCGAAGAAACTCAAGGCTTCTTTGTCGATGGTGAAGGTAACTTCTTTCTCTTCGCCCGGAGCCAGTTTCACTTTCTTGAAGCCTTTCAGCTCCTTAACGGGACGGGGCAGACTGGACTTCTTATCGCTGATATACAACTGCACAACTTCTTGACCCTCGCGGTCACCCGTATTCTTTACGGTTACGGTAAAGGAAATCTGATCAGCAGCAGACATCACTTTCTTGTCAGCGACAGGTTTGCCATACGCAAATGTCGTATAAGAAAGTCCGTGTCCGAAGGGGAATAAGGGCTTCACCTTCTTTTGTTTATCAGCCCAACGATAACCTACGAAGATACCTTCGTTATATTTCATATCCACCACTTCCTTGCTACGGTCGCCAAAGTACTCGCCAAGGCTGTGGGCCGGCACATCTTCCAGACGGGCGGGAAAAGTGAAAGGCAGCTTACCGGAAGGATTAGCATCCCCCATCAATACGGCGGCAATCGAATTTCCGGCTTCAGAGCCCAGGAACCAGGCTTGCAATACCGAAGGAACTTCCGCAATCCAGGGCATCGCCACGGCATTGCCGGAAACATTCACAACAATCAGATTCTTATTGGCTTTTGCCAAAGCGGAGATGACATCATCCTGTGCATAAGGCAGGCCAAGGGCTTTACGGTCGGAGTCTTCACAATCCTGATTGTTGCTCTTATTCAGTCCGCCAATAAAGATAACATAATCAGCATCCGCCGCAACTTTTACGGCTTCGGCTATCAATTCCTCGGGCGTACGGTCGTCCTTCAGGTTCTGCCCTGTTACCACACCATTATACTCACCTGTCGCATCACCCACGTAACCGCGGGCGTAAACCACTTCTGCCTTATCGCCCACACGGTTCCGGATGCCATCCAACGGTGAAAGTTCACGTTGCACTTTCAAAGAGGAACTGCCACCGCCTACGGTCATCATCTTCACGGCATTCTCACCGATAACGGCAATCTTTTTCGCTTTGTTCAGGTCGATAGGCAATACGCCACCGTTGTTTTGCAACAACACAATGCCCTCTTCACCAATGCGGCGTGCCGCCTCATAATGTTCGGGAGAAAGTATGGAACCTAAAGGACGGTTCGCATCCATCGTGGTGCGGAATGCCAGACGCAGGATACGGCGCACCTTGTCGTCCAGTTCTTCCGTACCTACCTTACCGGACTTAATACGTTCGAGATAAGGCATGGCCAGATAATAATTATCGTAAGCATTGCTATGCCCGTTGGAAAGGCCATCCGTCCAGCTGCCGAACTCCATATCGAGGCCGTTCGTGATAGCCTGGTCGGTATCGTGCGTGCCGCCCCAGTCGGAAACGACTACGCCATCAAAGCCCCATTCACCTTTCAGAATATCGTTCAGCAGATATTGGTTGTGGCAGGCATGCTGGCCTTTATACAGATTGTAAGCACCCATAATAGACCACGTTTTGCCTTCCTGAACGGCTGCCTTGAAAGCAGGCAGGTAGATTTCATAAAGGGCACGGTCGTCTACGATGACGTTGGTGGTGTGGCGGTTGATTTCCTGATTGTTCAGCGCATAGTGTTTCACACAGGCAGCTACGCCATTCTGCTGCACGCCTTGCACATAGGGAACTACCATACGGGAAGCCAGATATGGATCTTCGCCCATGTACTCAAAGTTACGTCCGTTCAGCGGTGTACGGTAGATGTTGACTCCGGGGCCTAAAAGGACGGTCTTGTTGCGATAACGCGCTTCCTCACCGATGCTTTTTCCATAAAGCATGGACATATCGGGATTCCAGGTAGCTGCCAGGCAGGTCAAAGCCGGAAAAGCCACACAGGAGTCGTTGGTCCATCCTGCCTGATCCCATTCATCCCAAAGAACCTCAGGGCGGATACCGTGAGGTCCGTCCGTCATCCAGAATTCAGGAATACCCAAACGGGGCACGCCCGGACTGCTGAATTTACTTTGCGCATGCAGCATAGCCACCTTTTCTTCGATAGTCAGCCTTTTCAACGCATCTTCTACCCTTTCTTCAATAGGCTTGGTCGCATCCAGATATGCTGGTTTCTGCTGTGCAAAAAGCGGGAGAGCAACAGCAAACGCCAAACCGAACAATACTTTCTTCATATTGATATTTATTAATAAGTACTCAATCAAAATTAATCCGTAATATAAATGATAATTTAGCGGTGTGGTTTACGGGGTATCTCCATTATTTCATACCTAACGATTGTATATATCCTTCCTGTACCACACAGTTTTTCAGCTTGCAAGCCTCGATGAAATCCATCATTGCCTTGCGTGCCATTACCTGATCGGGACGTGCATCGCGGATTTCCTTGTAGGAAGTACGCAGAGCTTCAGAGAAATAAACGATATTCGCCCAATTCTCCGGAGGAGTGATACCGACGAAGCTGGAACCATCCATCTTCTTATACGGCCAGAAAGTATAACCGATATTATTTTCACGCATCGTCTGGCAGAAAGCGGCCTGCCATTCATCCGTGTTATGGCCTATTTCGCCCATATACATCGGCAGATTCACTTTGTCACGGAAATCAATAATACTCTGGATAGCTTCTTTTGTAGGATCGCCTCCGTAGCGATGGCAGGTGTACATTATCTTATCATCGAACTTAGAATCCGTAAACGGCTTGAAGTTACCGTTCCATTGTGCACCACCCAACAGAATAATATGGTTGGTATCCACCTCACGGATAGCTGCTACACCCTTCTTATAGATATCCTCCAGCTTGCCGTTCAGTTCTTCCATATTAGGAAAGTACGGAGCAATGGGCTCATTGAAAAGCTCATAACCCAGAATCACCGGTTCATTTTTATAACGATCTGCAATCTTGCGCCAAATGTCGCAATACAACTGCTGACTCGTTTCACTTTCAAACAGCCAGGGATATCCGTAACTATCGTCGATATTATCACCTGTCTGTCCGCCCGGAGCATCGTGCATATCGAGAATCAGATAGAGGTCCGCTTCACGGCACCATTCCACTACACTGTCCACACGGGCAAAGCCATCCTGAGCGGTGGTCAGTCCCATAAAATCCTCATCGGTGAAGAGTTTATAATGGAAGGGGAGGCGGATAGTGTTCGCACCTGTGTTTTTGATGAACTGTACGTCCTCACGGGTAATGTAATTGTCTTTAAATGCTTTCCAGAACTCAGCGGTAAAGTCGGGTCCCACCAGCTGGCTGAACATTTCATTGATGAAACGGGGCGAGTTGGTCTTGCTGAACTTGAACATATATCCTTCCGGGTTCAGCCAGTTACCCAGATTGGTACCCATGATAAAGAGTTTTGTACCATCGGGCTTTATCAGATCTTGCCCTTGAATTGTTACAAACGCGGCAGATTCCTGTGTTTTTTCTGCCTTTTCACCGCAACTGCCTAACATCAGGGAGGCGGCAAGGAGGGATGTACCCACTAAAATTGATTTGAACATGGTATTATAAATATAAGATTATTTCTTCCAGCGATAAGATGCCACAGCCTTGGCAGGCACTACACAATCCACGCAATTCTTTCCGTCCGTTACTGTCAGTCTGGCTTCAGAGGTTCCTTCATTCAACAGCACAAAAGCCACGGTTCCATCGGGATTTTCGAACGCAGAGTACATCAAGCCTTTCTCTGCCACGCCTTTGCTTTCGATACGGACTGCACCCGGTTTCACCACAGACGACAGGTGGCCGATGATGTAATAATGAGAATTATAAGTCATCGTCCTGTAGTCTTCACGACTGATATCGACCGCACCGTAGCAGGTCTTACATCCTCCTTCACGCCAGGGACCACGCTCATTATCCAGCATCAGATTCCAGACAATAACGCCTTTACACCAGTTGTTTACCGTTCCGAGGGCTACTTCACGCATATCTTCCATCAGTCGTTTTTCAAGATTGCGCCCGTCATTCCACATACCGATAGAAGTTTCGGTGAAGATCAGTTCCTTGTCAGGACGTTTCTGTTGGATATTGTTCAGTTCTTCGCGCCTGCCACCATAATTGTGATAAGCGGCTCCGGTGAGGAAAGCGGCAGCTACTTCATCATCATATATCTTAACGGGGTATTGTTGCTGATCGGCCATGTTATCGTAGTTGTAATTATGATCGAAAGCATAAATCTTCGTATCCAGTCCGGCAGCCTTGAAAGCAGGGCCAAGAGCGTCGCGCACAAAGGCCAGTTCTTCTTTCCAACCCATGAACAAAGATGCGGAATTACCCCTGTTCAACGGTTCATTCTGTGGAGTGACGGAATAAATATCAATACCTTCTTTACGAAATGCCTCAATCCATTTCACGAAGTAAGTGGCATAATCCCGATAGTAATCCGGATTCAGTTGTCCGCTTGTCCAGGAGTCGAAGGGCTTCTTTTCCTCCAGGTTATTCACCTTCATCCATTTAGGGCATGTCCACGGAGAGCCCAGTATCTTAATGGTGGGATTAATCGCCAGAATATCTTTTAAGATAGGTATTACGTATTCTTTTTCTTCGGTCTGCAAGGCAAAGTTTTCAATGCCTTTCGTATCGCAGCAGGTATATTCGCTCAGTGAGAAATCGGAGCAGCCTATGGAAATACGGATATAGCTGAAGCCCAGTCCGTCTTTATCCGAAAAAGTTTCGGTAAGAAACTTCGCACGGTCGGCAGGTGTCATTTGCATCAGATTGTAGCAGGTAGAACCGGTCACGGCAGCACCGAAACCGTCCATCTCCTGAAATTTCACCTTCGGATTCAGGGTGATTACGGATTCAAACGCCGGAGTTTTAGAGAGCTTCTGAGCAGTGTGATTAAAGCTTTGCTGACGGTCGGCAGTCGTGATGTACACATCTGCTTTCTTCTTTCCTGCCGCATTTTCGTCCAATGAAGCGGAAGTCTCGGCACAAGCCGTAATGGCAGCGAATAAACAGCATCCTAATAAAAGAGGTAGTTTCAAGTTCATGGTATGTTTTTCAAGGGTTAATTAATCTTCCACAAAGGTAGGCAAGATAGAGACAGTATGCACCTCCGGTTTATCAAGATGTGGATATGATGAAAGCACGCAGAACGATAACAGACTAAATAACAAGACAATAAGTTTGGGATGAGAAAGTAAAAAAGTGGATGAGCAGGAAAGAAATGACGTATGTTTAGCGTATCTTCATAACGCACATTTCAAAGTCATCCCGCGAGACGCACGCTTTATTTTTCACTTTAGCGCGGTAATTATAGATTGTATTGACGGAATAACGAAGGAACTCGGCAATCTGCGAACTATCGTCAATACCCAGACGGATCAAGGCAAAAATACGCAATTCTGTATTCAGCAGTTCGCCCTTGCGGAGTATAATCCGTTCTTCAGGCTGCAACAACTGATTGAACTTTTCTACAAAGTCAGGGAAAAGATGGAGGAAGGCAGTATCGAAGTTCTCGTACAGTTCCTTCAGATCAGTGTCAAGCACATCTCTTGAACGCACCATTTTCAGCAGTTCTTCCGTTTGTCCGCCGGAAAGCTTTTTGTTGACCATGCGACGGTAAGCATCCAGACGGTCGATATAGGTAGAACATAGTTTCAGGAAACGACCGATGTATTCCTCCTTTATATGATTGGACATCTGCAACTGTTCATTGGCCTGTTCCAGATGACCGCGGGCTATGGAAAGATGCTTCATCTGCCGATATATCCAGATGATAGCCATAACCAGCAACAGGGACAGGATACTGATCATCCAAAGATAAAAGCGCAGACGGTCGTTCTGCTTCTCCTGCATGGCCTGATAGGTAAGATCTATGAGCGACAGAATACCTGCCGTCTGCAAGCTGCGGCTACGGGCATTGTAGTGGTTGGTTTCATCCCACGAGAAGCGAATGTAGCGGTAAGCACATTCAATGTCTCCTTCTTCATAAAGCAGTTGCGCCAAGGTCCACAAGGAAGCATGATCGGTAATTGCCAGCCGGACATCTGTCAAAGCAGACAAAGCCAGATAATACTTTTCCTGCTGTCTGTCTCCCAACCTACGGTAAAGCAGGGAACGGTGGTAAGTGACCAACGCATATTCCGGGGTATCGGGACGTATGCCCGCCAAACGGCTATCATTTATCTTCAAAGCCTCCTCCAATTGACCGGAGCCGGCGGCTTTCATCTCTTTACGTTCCAGATAGAGGGCGGAGGCAGGAGAAAGCACCTGCATCAGAGAGTCTCCATATGCGGCGGACAAGCCGTAATAACGACTGCGCCGGAAGGTATCCTGCGTATACGCCCCCAATTCATTGTACAAATGGCGGTAACATTCATAATAATCGGGTAACAAACGGGGAGAAAGCTCAGAGGGATTTATCTTTTCCAGATCTTCGGAAGCTTCTTTATACATACCTGCCGCTGACATCAGATGCGCCCTCCGGATACGGGTTTCATCTGCTGCATCCTGCTCACCGTGCTGTTGTGCCCAGCGCAGGTTACGGCTCAGATAGTAAAGGGCGGAGTCGCAGATGTATGCTTTGTATTCTTGATACATCTCCGCATTCAGCCGGAAGAACTTCGGGGTTTCCGAACCGGTCTGTACCAATTGCTGCCTCAACGCCTCAATACGGGATTCCCGTACTGCCACATATTCTTTGTGCTTACCGATGGCTACGTCCAAAGCATCAGTCCATCCACCCATTGCAGGAACATCGGCCGGAGCCGACATTCCGTGAATGCCAACTAAAGCCAGGCCTAGAAATATCAGCAGTTTTATCTTCATAGGGGACAAATATAAAAAATTTGTTTCCTATATTTGCAGCATTAACCCCCAAATGTATTCTATAATGAAAAACTTAACACCTCAACGAGTGGCGGCGGTCGATGTATTCCGCGCGCTTACTATGTTCCTAATGCTCTTTGTGAATGATATTCCCGGTCTGAAAAACATCCCCCACTGGCTTAAACATGCCGAAATGAACGAAGATATGCTGGGTTTTTCCGACACTATTTTCCCCGCATTCTTGTTCTGTATGGGTATGTCCGTTTCTTTTGCCATACAAAACCGTTACCGGAAAGGTGACACTACTTTGCAGGTCATTGCGCACGTCTTCTGGCGTACGGTGGCACTGATTGCAATGGGACTGTTTTCGCTCAATTCGGGCGGCATCGAAGGAGGCCTCTCCCATCAATGGTTCACAATACTGATGGTTGTCGGTTTCTTCCTGGTCTGGGCGGTTTATCCCAAGGCCGAAGGTTCCAAAAAGTACCTTTTCATCGCAATGAAAGTTGTCGGAGTCGCACTGCTGGCGTTCCTTGTACTGTATAAAGATTTAAGCGGAAAACCTTTCCATCAAGGTTGGTGGGGCATACTGGGACTTATCGGTTGGACATACGTGGTTTGTGCCGGTATTTATCTGTTTACCCGCGAGAGTTTACGTAAAAATGTAATTGCATGGCTGGTGGTTGTGCTGCTTGCCGTAATCAGCCATTCCAGCCTGATACCGCAGGAGTACGGATTGCGTGTCATCCTGCTGCCTTTCATCCCCAGTGACTGGACACTGCATGCATTCGGCATGTCGGGCGTGCTCACTTCGCTGTTGATGCAGAAATATGCCGACCGCGAACATCCGCGTAAGTTCATCACTATGCTTTGTGTATTGGGTGCTGTCATGCTCATTGCCGCACTTTGCTCGCATCCTTACTGGATTATCTCGAAGATACAGGCCACTCCGAGCTGGTTGTTCTATTGCCTTGCCGCATTCTTCCCGCTGTTCGGATTGTTCTATTGGCTGACGGATGTGAAAGGCAAAACGCCGTGGTTCGATATCATCAAACCCGCCGGAACTGCAACACTGACATGCTATATCATTCCTTATCTATGGTATTCCGTACAGCAGTTATTAGGGTTGTACTATCCCGAAGTGCTGAATGCCGGTACACCAGGTTTACTGCGTTCGCTCATATTCTCCCTCATCATTGTCCAACTGACCGGGTTGCTGGTGAAGGCTAAAATAAAACTGAAAGTATAACTTATAAGATTTATGTTAAAGTTACAAACTCCCAACAACGAAAACAAGGTGCTGCTTCATTCCTGTTGCGCACCTTGTTCTTCCGCCATTATCGAATGTCTGCTTGCCAACGACATCCGTCCTACCGTATTTTATTATAATCCCAATATTTACCCTCAGGAAGAGTACGAAATCCGGAAAGCCGAAGCCATCCGCTACGTCCAGGGTCTTGGACTCGACTTCATTGATGGTGACTATGATTACCAGTTGTGGCGTTCGTCCATGCAGGGTATGGAAAACGAACCCGAACGTGGCAGCCGTTGCCTGAAATGTTTCACCCACCGACTGACGGAGACCGCCCGGTATGCTTCAGAACATGGCTTCACCCTGTTCACCACCACCCTCGCCTCTTCCCGCTGGAAAAGCCTCGACCAGATAAATGAGGCGGGACACCGTGCCTCCTCCCTCTATCCCGGTACCACCTTCTGGGAACAGAACTGGCGAAAAGGAGGATTACAGGACCGGAGGAACCAACTTCTTAAAGAACATGAATTCTATAATCAGCAGTATTGCGGTTGTGAGTTCAGTATGCGGAGGCTTGAAACAACTTGATAATTATATAAACAGTGGTCAAGTATCTATCAGAGGAGCCGTCAATCGAATCTACTTCTGGCATTCTTTGAAAGATTGTGTTGGATTATAGAAAAAATTAAAAGGAAAAGCATACCTTTACAGGTGTTTTAAACAGAAGAAACAAGATGGCTAAGAAAGCAGTACTTCAAGTGAAGGACATTACGATAAGAACCTTACTGCAAAACGGAATAGATTACATTTGCATTACAGATATAGCCCGTCAGAAAAACCCGATAGAGCCGAAAGATGTCGTTAAGAACTGGATGCGGTTAAAAAACACATTGGAATATCTCGGTTTGTGGGAGAAGCTGAATAATCCGGACTTTAAAGGGGTCTAATTCGACCCCCTTTTAGCAGAAGCAGGCAGCAACGCCTTTACCATGAGCCCCACTCGTTGGATTGAAATAACCAGTGCCATTGGCATCGTCTCTAAAAATGGGGCAGGTGGAGGTACTTATGCACAACGTGATATTGCATTCAAGTTTGCCAGTTGGGTGTCGGTGGAATTTGAATTATACCTTGTCAAGGAGTTCCAGCGCCTCAAAGAGCAGGAACAAGCCCAGATAGGATGGAGTGCAAAGCGTGAGTTGTCCAAAATCAACTACCGCATTCACACCGACGCCATCCGTCAGAACCTGATCCCAGCAGAAGTTACCCCACAGCAAGCCTTGCGCATCTATGCCAGCGAAGCTGACGTGCTGAACGTAGCCATGTTCGGCATGACCGCCCTCGAATGGCGCGACTCGCACCCCGACCTGAAAGGCAACGTGCGCGACTATGCCACGGTGAACGAACTGATCTGCCTCTCGAACATGGAGAACCTCAATGCCGTATTCATAGGCGAAGGGCTCCCGCAGCACGAACGCCTCGTCCGGCTCAACCAGATAGCCATTCATCAGATGCAGGTGCTGGAAGACGTAAACAAGAAACTGCTGCGATAAGTAGTCGAAAAGGCGAACTACAGGATCGACAAAAATCAACTTCTCAAAGAACATGACTTCTACAACCAGCAATATTATGGTTGTGAGTTCAGTAGGCGCAGGGCCTAATCACATTTGTTGTATATACTTATCCAGACTATTTACAGCGGATAAGGAGAGCTTATTCTTTATTCGCTGTTTAGTTTTCAATACTGATTGAGGAGTAATATTAAAAAGAGTCGCTACAGTCTTATTACATAGCCGAGCGCGAACCAAATAACACAATTTCAGTTCCTGAGAGCTCAATGTATACTCTGCCAGTTCTTCCGACAAACAACCTCCGTAAAACCAATCAATAATAGTGAAGAGGTTCTGCCATTCAGTTTCATCTCTGATAATACCATAAGAAGAATGCTGATGAAGCCGTAACAACTGGCTCATGGCCAATAATAAAGAAGATGAGCAATCTGCCAATACTGATGCTTCCTGATAGTTTTTCAGCTGTTTTGTCAGTTGCTTATTTCTGAACAGTAAGCAAGCATTCCAATTATCACTGTAAGTGTCCATATACATCTCCTATTTTTATAATATTCTCCTAATTATTTTTCCAGCTCCTTTGCTATTTCCTCCACTTCCCTGCGCATCTCCTCAATAGCCATAGAATGAATTTTAGGCGCTTTCATCAGCACTATTCGCTTCATCTCCTCAAACTTCTCCCTATTCAGAAATTCCGGTTCGGCATATAGCTTCGCCAGCAAATAGTAAGGATAAATCCGCCCGGGCAAACGATGGACCGAAGCCAGAAGAAGTTCCTCAGCCCAATTGTAGCAACGCAGTGCCTGATAATTCTTGCCAATGACATTCAGTATCATCGGATCAGCACAATATACCAGGGCCTTATCCAGATATTTATTAGACTCATTATAAAACCCTGCCTTATGAAGGCTATGCCCATATTCAAACAAGAATGTCCCTTTCTCCCTCAGTTGCGGATAGAGCTTATCATAAGCCGTATTTGCCGCTGTATAGGCTCCCGCATGATAAAGTATACGGGCATTCACCCAGTCCCGACAAGCATCCTTTTCCCGTTGCCACTTGTCATGAAAACCGCCTGTCCATATAATAAGACAAGCAGATAAAATAACCGGTTTAGCTATTATATCTCCTATCCCACAAGCCAGCAATAAGCACACATAGGCTACAATGAAGGCCGGGAGATGCATAGGATAAGAAGAAAAAGAGAAAACAAGCAAAGTGACAATTGCACCGCATACACCGTAGCGCCTAAACTGTGTCCCTGCCCATAAACAGGCAAAAGTAATCACTATCAACATTATACAGATGGCAGGCCCCTGCGTCAGAGTCAGTTCCAGATACTCATTAAACGCATATTCCGGACTTCCGGCTACCCGCTCTTCCCATTCGGCATAATCTCCTTTGGCAAAATAGGCCTCCTGTGCCTCACCGTATGCAAAAGCAAATCCTTTATCACAGCCCCAAAGATGGTTGGCTATAGCCTGACAGGTAATTTTCCACAAAAATAAACGTCCCAGAGCGGAATCCGGCTTCAGGAAGAAAGCTCCGGCACCTCCCACTATCAAAACAAGAAATATCCCTATCCCCCACGAGACATATCTCTTCTTATACCTCCGCCACAATAATTTCCATTTACGACTATCCCGATGCATATACATCACCCAGCCGCATCCTATCAAGGCAGCCACCCATGCCGAACGGCTCATAGTGGCCGGCAATACACAAAGGATGAGTACCCCTACAACTCCTGCTGCAGCTCTCTCTATCTTTAAGGAGGTAATCAGCCATTTCCAATCTCTGAATCGTACAAAATGATGCAGACAGAGCGGCAGCACCATCGCCAGATATCCGGCATACGGACCGGGATTGAAGAAAGAGCCGGTGAGTGCATAACGAAAATGACCGGAAGCAGAAAAGCCATACAATTGGCGTAATCCCCAAATAGCCTCAACTCCCCCAAAAAGTATCAGACTCCATGATACATAAGCAGAAAAATGCGGAAAAGAGAATATTTGCTTCCAGGAAGTTCTACCCCAAATCTGCAACAGGCAGGTAATGGCAATACAACCGGTCGAGAACAGTACAACCTTTCCAAACCACACCCATTGCCCGATGGTTTCCGCGGCAGGAAGTTCAGGTGTTGTCACACATACCAGGCTCAGCAGAGCACAGACTGCAAGAAACTGTAATATAACCACAACTGCATCTCTTATTTTATGTATCCGCACTTTCATCATTTTATTCTATTTTCTTGAACACCCTATTCCATCTTATTTTATCCGCGCCTCTGTCCACCGACTTCCATATCCTGACAGCTTTCCCCACAATAAAAGGCTCCGGCAACAATCCCCAATAACGGGAATCCTGAGAGTTCATCACCTTATCCCCCGCAACAAAGTAGTAATTCTCTTTAAAGCGATAAGTATCAATCACACTGTCATTTAGCAAAACCGTATCTCTACGCACGAACAGTTTCTTCTTCTGTTCCCACTCTATCGCGTTCTTATAGAGAGCGGCATGTTTAGGATTCATATCAACCTCATCCCCTTTGGCGGGAAGATACAGAGGACCGAAGTTCATAATGTCCCAATTCACCGACTCATTATAAGGATAGCCACTCATGACTATTCCCCAATCCTGCACCATTCTCTTCTCCACCATACGCAGCAGTCCATCTTGCGAGTCTACGTTTCCCAACGGTATATCATAGCCCCGTACTTTATAATGCGCCCTCTCTATCTCAAACGTATCGCCCGGCAGTGCCACACAACGCTTCACATAATAGGTCATCAGATTCAGTCCGATACTGTCCCATTGGGCAGGATAAGGAAAATTAAAGACCAACACGTCGTTCCTTTTTATCTTACCCAACGCAGGAAGGCGGGATATCTTCACTTCTTTTCCTTCTGCGGCATCCCAGATATTGAAGATACGGGCACCCATCACCCACTTATTCACAAGGATGTTATCTCCAGGCAGTAAAGCAGGCTCCATAGAATCTGAAGGAATCTTGAAAGTGGCAATACAGGTTACTTGAAGTAATACCCATAGAGCCACTAATCCACAGCCTATCAAAAACAAGTTTAACAACTTGTCGACAAACCAAGAGAGTTTTCTTTTTTTACGAAATAGCTTCATTCAAATAACAATATAGCCTTATTTTATCAAACCAACTAAAAAGTAAACTTTAAGAAGCCGTCTTCAAAAAATTCACTGTTATAACCATAGATAATTCTATTCTCTTCGTCCACATCAAAGGGATTCGGCATAATATCCAACGTATATTTGGCTATGGAATGACCGGAGTAATCAAATACTTCTATAATACATTCTTTTTTCTTTCCTTCACCTCTTGCATAGAAATAGCGCTTACCCGCAACCAGTTCATTATAATAAACCACACTATTTTCAAAATCACCAATTACTATGCGTGGAGTTATATCATCCCCCACAAGGCTTTTACAGAGTTTCATGCTATCCACACTATAAAAATCAATCTGCTTTTTATACTTATATGCATAAATAATCAGAGAGTCGTTTGCAATCATAATTCCACTATTCTTATAATAGTATTTTTCAGGATGATCATCTGGCTCAAACAAAATCTGTCCCATTTCATGCAGCGTATTCAAATTGATTTTCTTTATGGCGAGTTTGTCTGTCTCATTATATATATAGAGAGAGTCTCTCACTATATGCCTATCATTAGGAACATCACTGGAGATGGGCAACTCGTGCTTTTTTTCAAAGGAAAGATGGCATGTGCCATCCATCCTAAAACTCTTAAGAGAGAATTCTGTGTATCCTCCTATATAAACTTTATCAGTCAATGTTCTCCAAATTCTGGGATAAACTTGAAACTCTTCTTCTGCCTGCCCTTTTGCACCACCTTCATAAATACACTTAAATTCAGGCAGAGAGTATTGGTACAGCATGGCATCATAATTTCTACTGTCCGTAACCAATATACTTTGCTTTTTCAGTACTATCTGCTCTGGATTTATAATCTCGTCTACTCTTATTCTCTCTGCATAAAGTAACTTTTCCTCAGGAAATGGTTCCATTTCTTGTTGTAACTTTTGTTCTGTACATGCCATTAATGTGATACAGAACAATAAAAAACAAACACGCTTCATACAATAAATATTTATATTATTTTAATTCTCAACACACTATGCACATTTCACATATCATTTCTCGCAACAACCAATACAGGCAATCAACAGCATCATGAGGCATGATATACATTCAATTCTTTTCACAAATAAACGAGTAAAAAAGCACTCTTAAAGACAAAAGGTACTTACAATAGTATTCATATTACTCAGAAGACGAAAGATAGGTTATATCTCTTTCAAAGAGGGTTGCCCTGTTTAGCCTTCTATCATTTTGCTTCCCCGGTTATCCTCAATAAGACAGGAGAAGATTCTGCATTACAATACACTTTTATGATTTTATCAAAACGCCCCGGCTGCTCTGGCTTATATGTCACCGATAAAGCGACAGAATCCTTAGGACGAATTGGTTCCTTTGAATAACCGACCGTAGTGCAGTCACAGGAAGTTAGCACATCATTTATCACTAAAAGCCGCTCACCTGTATTCTCAAGAATGAACTCTACCGTTTGTTCTTGCTGCCAATCAAAAGCACCCAAAGACAAATCAGTGCTTTTTATATTGACCTTTGTTCTTATTCTCTTACTCTCGGAAGCTGCCTTCCCTTGAATTATATTCATATATAAATCTTTTATTTTAGGATTATGAACAGGATTCCCAATAGCTATTATCTTATTGCTTTTATCTAACAGGAAAGTTTGAAAGGTTATATCAGAGGGAAAACCATTCAAACGATAAAACTCATCTTTTTCATCCCAATATACAGGATAAACAAAATTAAAGCGATTAAAAATATCATTTAACTCATTCTTACGTTCTGAATAAAAATAAAATAAAAAAGAAACACGCCCCTTTGCCAATGAGTCAACCTCATGCATCAACTCCATCCAACGATGTAATTGCAATTTACAACTAGTGCATCCCACAGAATCCGTATAAACAACAACTTTATATTCTGGATTTTCTTCCATCATAAAAGTATCTTTCCCTAAGACAGTGGTAAAACTCTCCATTGGAAAAAGGATTTCTTTCCCATTCCATTCTTTTACTAATTCTAGAACCTTCTTTTTTTCAGAGTTTCCACAACCAATAAAGCATAAAGCAATCCATATACATAATAAAGACTTCATATCACATTTCTACCTTCCTAAGTATTTGCTTATTCACAATTAAACATTTATCAACAAAACACAATAGCACAGTTACAAACCAGTCTATCAAGAATATAACGTTTTACAAGTTTTCTTTTCCAATTCCCAATATGCACCTCATAACAGATATATTCAATCTGACTATCTCCCCTGCGTCTTACCTGAAAAAGGCTATAAATGAAGTTATCCGACTTTCTGCTTGAGATAGTTTATAGCCAAAGAACTTATATCTGCATTTTCAAGATTATCTTGTCCATATGCCACAAGACCTATCCAATCATGGCATATTCGTTTTTCACTTCAATCAATTTCTTTCAAAGAAAGAATCATCTTTTCCATTTCCGGCAACCATTTATTCCATCCCAAAGTTGAAGATGACACAAAATCTATAAGATAAACATTTTCCTTTCCTTGAACATACCACTTTTTCATTCTCATATATATATTCTTGCCTGTTTCCAAATGCCTAACAGGCATGCACACCAGTTCTACAGATTGCTTCACTTTCATAGAGCCAGGCTTACCCCAAGTTACTGTACTATAATATTGGCTATCCACAAAACTCAAGCTATCCCTTTTTTGTATTTTCTTATAATCCTTACAACCCTTGAATTCTAAAACAGAAACTGAGACCCCAAGGTTGTAATCCGGACAAATCCTAGTCATACATACCGTTTCATACCCTGCTATTTTCCGTCTCATCGGCTCTTTACTAATCTGTTCACTTGTACAAAGTTTCCAGTCTGCCATCATATCAATACTATAAGTATCACCCTTCATTTTCACATAAGAAACCTGTTGCCCATTAACATGGATACCATACATAAGCCCAATCAAAAGAAGGACCAGTTCTTTTATCCTTTGCACGCCCATCATTATCTAATTCGCTACAGTTCAAATTTATAAATCGAATTCTCATCTTCCACGAACACACCATAGAAAATCCCATTCTGTTCGTCCACAATGAAAGAACTTATATAACGGTCTAATTGATATCGCTTCAATGGGCGACCTTCCCAGTCGAAAAGTTGGATACTGGGATTGCCTACCTTATTACTTATCTCATTTACTGTCATATCCAAATTTAAAGTGTAGATATAGCGATCAGTAGCATAAAGGGCTATCGGATGAATATACCTATTCTCATCTCTTACATCAGGCAGTTCTTGACATGGAAGAATATCTAAAACATTGTCCGTTTTCAGTTCACCATTAGCATTATAAATACGATATCTGCGTAAATGCTGGTAGAAAACAGCTACACAAGTTCCATCAGGCTTAGCTGCCAACAAACTATTATAAGCCTGATTACGCGCCAGCGCATCCTTAAACCTCGGTTTTACCTCTTCAGGATACACACCTAATTCTTCATAGTTCCCATCAGGATAAAGAAATCTCAATTCATGCTCCGAACCATACTCTGTATTGCAGCAATATAAAGAATCTTTCAGTTCTATCAAGCCATTGAAATATTGAAATTCATAAGGCATGTCCGTAGAAATTATATGAGGTTCAGTATTTTCCCAATTTACAGTTTTCAACTTATTTAGATCACTTAATGTAAAACCGGATTCCGTACAGCTAACAGCCTGTATCGAAGGTAAATGGAAATCATCAGGTCCTTCCCCTTTTATTCCAAATTGCCCTTGATACTCAAGTTCAGGCATACTAAACACTTGAAATAAAGTATCTGTTTTTTCATTCAATACAATCAATCTATCTTTCAGAAGAAAAAGATTCCGAGGATAAAGCAAAACAGGAGGGACCTCTATTTTTGTACTTTTTACAGATATAGTTTGTTCAAAACCACTATACCTATTAATTTCCGCTCTTTTATGGGAACATCCACAAAGTAAAACCAAGGCAAAAAACAAAATAATATTTTTCGACATCATACCTTCATCTATTTTAATAGAGATGGTTAAAACTCCGAATTTATTATTTAAATCATTCTTATTTTAACCATCTCTGACTATACATTATAAAAATTAGTTCCTAAAGCAAGAACGACTGATATCAAAGTTGCGCCCTTTTTTCTGAGTACAAGTATAACAATCTACAAATATTTGATCACTATGAAACCAATCTGCAGGTGTATATACTTGATAACATTGATTTTCACCATTGCCAATTTCACCACTTGCCAACGCTTCCACATTAGCCAATGCTAATTCAGACATAACATCAACTTTTTGCGAAGTATAAACACCATATCCTGCAATTGCTGCAAAGATTGCAACAAAAGCCACTTTCATAAATTTCTTCATTATTTTTCATTAAATTGTTAATATTATGCATACTAAGTATGCAATTAAAGCTAAGACATTACCCGTCTTAAAAAAACAAGATTCATGCTGCGCTATCGTCACAGCTGAAGCCTTTTTCCCGTTTTCGATTTAAATCACTACCTTTGCATAGCCCTCCTTTCTTAATTAATGGGTTATGGAACAGATGGTACGCCATACTTCAATCAAACGCACTCCATCTGTTCCGTTTTTATTGCATCATATCTTATTTCTTTTTGTCAGTATAAGCCACTCGGCTATAATTGGTTGCTACCTTTTTCTAGCTCCCACGTGCTTCAAAGGTAGAATACCCCAAAAAGAATATCAAATATATTACGACTAAATATCTGACATCAAGACATTTTTAACTGTTGTCAGATTATGTCAGATTTCGTATTTCCTCGTTTTCCTCCGATGAAACCGGGATTTTCAGCCAGTAATGGTAATCTCCATTTAGAATGACTGCACCTGCGCACATCTCCACCAAAAAGGCACGCAGCCTTCTGACGGCAGTATATACCCGTTCGGAAGTACCACCACCATCCGGCCACAACACATCGCAAATCTCCGATATGGATAAGTCGCAATTTTCCGCCTTCAAAAAGGCAAGTAGCAATGTGGAAGCTTGCCGGGTGATAAATTCCGCCCTCTCTTTACGAAACAGCCGTCTGCTGACAGAATCAAAATGAAGTCCATTCCCTAATGGATAAATATCGAAGGGAGTTCCCCTTCCGGCAACAACCTTCTTTCCCGTCTCCAATATGGCAGGACAAATGCCTCCACCTGCGATTGCATTCTTCTTAACATAAAAGATATTTAAAAAGAACCGCTTTAACATTCCTAAGTCCATGTTTTTCATATATCATCTAACCCGTTAATCAATACCAATAAACCTCCCCTGCTTCATACAAAAAAGGACGCACATGTTTCCGCCCACTTTGCGAAACAGGACGGATCAGCCACAACGCATTTCGGGGAATATCTGTAAAACGCAAAGGCTTCCCTCCTTCAGTGCTCGTAACAACTTGCCAACTATCCTGCCACAAGCAAAGTTCGTAGGTCTCATCCTTCCGGTACTCCACATCCAAATACGGGCAAAAGCTCACCTCCGCCAGCTGACAACATTCTCCTAAATCCAAGTCTGCATACTTTTCATCCAAGTCCATCCTATATCCTGTTGAAGAATAAGCATCCAAAACACAATCTGCCGATTCCTCTTTATGAGATAAAGGAAGTTCAGTCAACCAACGGACATTCTTCAGCGGCACTTCCCCCGAAGCATTGTTTTTATAGAATTTCAAATCGCCTAGCGCCATTCCTTTGGTAGGCAACATCATCCGTACATAACGTACCGAATCTTTGGATTGCACTTGCAGTCGTTGACTGTTCAGCTCTATCCGCTCCGGGAATACACACAACGTATCTCCCCATCTACCATACACCTTCCCTCCCTTAAGCACTGTTCCGGTTATGATCCCGTTATTATACCTGTTCAATGGATAAGCCAGTACACCTGTATACTGTGTAGTCACCATTTCTTCCCGTGTATCCTCCGGATGAAGTATTCGTACCTTCCCATCTTTCTGTACCAATACGGGATCAGCCGCCACTACCATCTCCCCGTCCACACAGTACATGGGCAAATAAACAATATCTTTCCCCATTCCCGAAAACAACGCCACATCCTCGGTTATCTTTCCCCAATGAACAGGCTTCCAGTTATTATAATTCCACACGCACAGATACGCATACTTCGTGCCGGAAGGCACCTTACGCAGCTTTATCCTCACATTCACCGTATCAAAATACTCATGCGAAACATCTTTCTTCCTTAAACTTCTGAAGGCTTCCGGTATATCCTTAGCGGGCACTCCATCTGCCAGCGGCCCTTCCATATAATATCGGTATGTCTTCCTGAAAACCTTAGGCAGACGGAAGCGTCCCCAGTATTTATGATAATCCATATTGTTGTAAAGGCGCTTATACTGCCACAAGTCCTGTTCCCAAAAGGGATTAAAAGGATGAATATCTCCCTCTTCAATCAATACACTCCACGAATGGGAACTTCCCCTATTGGCCCATGCCGGAACGATATCAGTGGCAGCCGCTATACCTAAAGAAGAAAACAACAATGTGTTATGCCAACATTTGTGCGTGCAAAGTCCATGACGTAACTTCTCTAAGGTAGCAACATCCCATATAGGAATACCGGTGGCATGAAATCCCGAATGCCCTATGTAACTATACAATCGTAACAGGGAATCCGCTTCTTCTATCATATTTTTTCCGGGATTGGCAAAAAACTGTCCGTGATGCCTACTGTAAAATACCTGGCGTGCACTATCCACCAACAGACCGTTTTCCTGGCGATAAGGCAGAATGTAATCACAAAAAGTTTCAAAAGAATAGTTCCGGGTGTAGACATTCTCTTTCCATACCCGAAATGCCTGCTCAATTTCCGTTATTAACCGGGAAGCTTTAATGGTCTTAATATCAATACACATATCCTTTTTCAGCTTTTCATTATTATAGCTGGAATATGCATTCCACAGGCTGTCTATCTGCCTTCCCCAGTCTTTACCCTTGGGATACTGGTCGTATATAGACAGAGAATCATAATCGTAGGTATGCGACAATGAATCATACATTTGGTAGAAAGGCTGGCAAGCTGCCACAATTTCTTCGTCCACGGCAAAAGCTCCCGGCATATTCTCTATAAGAAAACAAGCCGCCTTATACTTCAAACTATCTCCCCTGAAGTAATCCAAAACCAATTCTAACTCTTTCCGGTTCTCTCCGGAAGCGGCTAATGCGCGTTCTAACGAACTTTCTTGCCGACATGCGACGAGAAAAATCAATACCAGATATAAGGTAAACCTCAAGTTGTTCATTACTTTTTTAATATCTATGTTTTATTAAAGAGTTTTATTGAGACCTTTCACGAAAGGCATAGTGTTTTATTTCATAAACACAAACTATAACAACCACAAATATAATAAATAATATTATTATATATCCAATAAATCATAAATATATAATTAAACATTCAGATTATACATTAAATAAATTCATATTACAAGCAATAGATTTTAAATACAGCATCAATATTTTACGAATTCACAGTTGAAAATCAATTAACCGGAATTATCTTATAACAAGAGTGTTTCATTGCAATACAAAACCTATCCTCGTTATATCCGGGATGCACCTGCTCCGTACCTTCTCCACTCACAGGTACCTCTGACCGAAGAAAATACGGCCTTGATACGGAGCAAGTGTATCCCGGATATAACGAGGACAGGTCATAATACAATGAAGAAGATCAAAGCGTTATCTACGCAAAATGACGCAAATGAACGCAAAAATCACAGGAAGCGGGTTGAAGAGATCTATTTTCCATAGATTTGCACAGTAACAGAAACAAGTAATTAAAAACACAATATCATGGGAATTATCAACCAGGGCATTCTCGGAGGCTTCTCCGGTAAAGTGGGACCGATAGTAGGGTTCCGCTGGAAATCAAACTACTATATACGTGCACGCGCCGCCAAAGTCAGCAATCCGCGCACACCGAAGCAACAGGAACAACGCGGTAAATTCGCTACGGCATTCAGCTTCCTGAAGACTATAAAACCTTTCATACGTATTGGCTACAAGGAATTTACACAGGATAAATCCGCATTCAACTCCGCTATGTCCTACACTCTGAAAAGAGCCGTGACTGGCAGTGGAAAAGAAATCAAAATAGACTTTGACCGGGCACTGGTTTCTATAGGAACCCTGATACCGGTATTCGAAGGTGCAGCCACACAAGACGGAAATAAGATGCACTTTAACTGGCAGGACAACAGTGGCATGGGAAATGCAGAAGATACGGACATAGCCATGTTATTAGTATATAACAAAGACAAAGAAACAGCTGTTTACGATACGGAAGCCACCCTACGTTCCACACGACATGCAGAATTTCAACTTCCTTCCGACTGGCAGGACGATGAATTGATAGCCTACCTCAGTTTTCGCAGCGCCGACGGGAGTTGCGTGGCCAATAGCATTCGCCTGACGGTAACAGTAGACAAAACAGCCCTACCTGCACCGGACCAGGAGGCTTCCGCCTTATGTACTTCATCAGATCGGATTCCGCTTTATCCAAAACCTAAACAGCCGATCATTAATAACGTACCCGTCAAGGGTCTTACCTACCATACCCTTACCGGAAAGCCCTTTCAGGGCAGACTGTACGGAACTGGGTGATTTCAGATGATATCTTCGCACAAACTCACCGGAAGTCACATTGGCAGCAACATTTTCGGCAGCTATCGCACGGAGTATCTCACGCTGGCGCTCCGTTAAATCCGCAAAGATGGACTGATAGATGAAATTTTGTTTTCTGATAAGGGAAGCCAGAGCCATTTCGAAATAAGCCGATGTAGCCGTCCCTCCCTTTTCCGTCAGCAGGAACACCTCATTCATCAGCATTTGCAGGTAAAGAGTGATGCCTTCAAAACTCAGATATATCACTTCCACCAAACCGGCATCTAAAACTTTTCCATACTCACGAAAATGCATTTGGGCAAATTCTATATATTTATCCAAAGGTATACTCTCAAGATGCAAAGTAAAGGTGCTCTGATAGAAAGGACGGTTGGCACTGTTAAACATATCCAACAGCAAGCTGGGCTCGCTACCGGCAAAGATGAAACGTGCGTTCGGGCAATGTTGTATCTGTGTACGCAGCAGGGCCTCCATATTCTTTTCCGCATAATGGTTTATTTGCTGAAACTCGTCAAACGCAACAATACAGGGTTTATCGGCAGTATTCAGATACGCAAAGATTTCATCTAAAGTAGTATCGACAGAAGTCACACTACCCAAACCTATTTCCAGCGTAGGTTCACCGGTCAGAGCATCTATTTTCACAGCAGGGCGCAAAGAAGTTATGGTTTGCAAAAAACGATCCAGAAACTTCCTGCCACGCGGCTTCAACTGGTCAATAATGGCATTGACGAAAGCATATACAAATTCACGGATAGAGGCCGTCGCAAAGATATCTATAAAGAAAACATTATAATGTTTACTGATTTTCTCCTGATGGAAAGTATGTAGTATCAATCCGGTCTTTCCCATACGTCTTTGGGCAATCAATACTACATTACGTCCATTCGTCAAATCTTGGACCAGTTCATCGGTTTCCCGCTCACGGTCGCAAAAGTAATGACTGCCGGCATAGGCACCTATGATAAAGGGATTCACTTGTATACTCTTCATGATTATTCTGCTTTAGATTATTGCAAATATAATAATTATATTCGTAATAATCATTCTAACTTGCTACGAAACTTTTGGAAATGCGGAAAGTTACTACATGGACAATAGAGCCACCTTTCCCGTATAAAACCGGCAGGTGCACCGTAATAAATTCCGTAACTTTGCCATCAGTTAACGTAAAAAACGGAAAAACATGAAGAAATTTACCATTACATTGGCGCTCTCCATTATGACAGCGCTATTGATTACCACTCCTTGCAATGCCAAGGGAAAAGCAAAACATGTCGTATTAATCGGTTTGGATGGTTGGGGTGCCTACAGCGTTCCCAAAGCTGATATACCTACTATTAAACAATTGATGGCAGACGGAGCCTATACGCTTGAAAAACGTTCGGCCCTCCCCTCTTCCAGCGCCATCAACTGGGCTTCCATGTTCATGGGTGCCGGACCCGAATTGCACGGATATACGCAATGGGGTTCCAAAACGCCTGAGCTTCCTTCACGGATACTCAATCAGCATGGTATTTTCCCTACTATTTTTCAGCTATTGCGTGATGCACAACCCAAAGCAGAAATCGGTTGCCTATACGAATGGGATGGTATTAAATATCTGGTAGACACCCTCGCATTAAGTCACTACAAGCAGGCGCCCGATTATAACAAATATCCCGAAGCTCTGTGCACAATGGCAGAAACATATATCAAAGAGAAAAGACCAACCCTGCTTGCCGTCTGTTTTGATAATCCCGATCATGTAGGACACCAGGCCGGACATGATACTCCCGAATATTATGCCAAACTAAAAGAACTGGATGCTTACGTTACCCGCATCATTCAAGCCGTAAAAGATGCCGGTATCTTGAAAGAAACCATTTTCATTGTCACTTCCGACCACGGAGGCATTGAGAAAGGACATGGCGGCAAAACCATGAATGAAATGCAGACACCTTTCATCATTTCCGGTAAAAATGTGAAGACAAGCGGTGAATTTCAAGAAAGCATGATGCAATATGATGTTGCTTCCACCATTGCCTATATCTTCGGACTGGAACAACCGCAAGTTTGGATAGGCAGGCCCATGAAGCAAGTATTCAAATAAAAAATCAGCGATAAATTAACGTCGACAGATAATCTTCTGCAAACATCTCATTCGCCACTTCCAGCAAAATCTCCGGAGTAATTTGTTCAATACGTTGATAAACTGCTTCGGAGCTTTCATACTTATTATAGTGCAGGAAAGTCTTCGCCATGCCGAGAGCATTGTTCTCATTATTATCTGAAGCCACACCTATTTGTCCGATGAGTTGCTTCTTCGCAGCTGCGAGTTGTAGCGAAGTCATCTTTGTATCACGCAGATTTTTAAGTTCTTTCATCACCAAACGCATACAAGTATCCACATCATCGGGATCGCAACCAAAATAAGTGCAGAAAACCCCAGTATCCGTATAAGAAGTCAGGTTAGACTCTACATTATAGACAAGGCCACGACGTTCACGCAAGGAAACATTCAAGCGACTGTTCATGCCGGGCCCGCCAAGAATATTATTCAATAGATAGAGCGCGGTGCGCTTGTCATCGTACGCATTATAGCCACGGCTGCCTATCATCACATGAGCCTGATGCGTATCCTTATGCACCACCAGTTTTTCGGGCGTATAAAGAGGCGGCGGAGTACGACGGTTATCCACCGTCACCGCCGGAACATCAGCAAGCAGCTTCTCTGCCCAACGGATGATTTGCTTGAAATACAGGTTTCCCCACACAAAGAACACCATATTCCCCGGATGATAGAAACGGGAAGTAAACGCAGCGGCATCTTCGCTGTGAAAGGTTTTCAGCAGCTCAGGATTCCCCAGGATATTGCGTCCCAACGGATGTCCTCGGAAGATTAAATCCTCAAAATCATCGAAAATAAGTTCGGAAGGGGTGTCTTCATAAGATTGGATCTCATCAATAATCACTTCCGTTTCCTTCTCAATCTCACGTTGCGGAAAAGTAGAGTGAAAGACAATATCCGCCAGTAACTCGAACGCACGGCCGAAATGTTCGGTAAGAAAAGCAGAGTAGATCACTGTTTCCTCCTTGTTGGTATAAGCATTCAGGTCACCGCCCACATTCTCCATACGGTTGAGTATATGCCAGGCTTTCCGCTTCTGAGTACCCTTAAAAATAAGATGTTCCACAAAATGCGCCATGCCCTGTTCATTCTCCAGTTCATCACGGGTTCCGGCATCAACTGCAAAACCACAGTAAGCCACATCGGAAAATGACGGTTGGTGAATAATGCGCAAACCATTGGCAAGAGTATATTGATGGTGTCCCAGCAAGGGTAATAGTGCTAACTTCTTCATTCTGACGTTTGAAACTAATTGAGGGCGCAAAGATAGCGCAATTTGACGAGGTCCCCTTATCTTCGCAAAGCAAAAATACAATAAAACTTATTGCCATTTATGGAAAATTGCAGATATTTGTAGGCTATAACCTAACTACTAACAAAAATAGTATAATGATTGAATCCATTCAAGAGCTTTTGCAGAAAGAGGCACAAGCCGTACTGAACATCCCCGTGACAGACGCTTACGAGCGTGCGGTAGAACTTATCGTGGAACAGATTCACCGGCGGAAAGGAAAACTGGTGACCTCAGGTATGGGAAAAGCCGGACAGATTGCCATGAATATTGCTACGACATTCTGTTCCACAGGAATTCCTTCCGTATTTCTGCACCCCAGCGAAGCACAACACGGAGACTTGGGCATCTTGCAGGAGAACGACCTGCTGTTGCTGATTTCCAATTCCGGTAAGACGCGTGAAATCGTTGAACTTACACAATTGGCTCATAATCTGAACCCAGACCTCAAGTTTATTGTTATTACCGGAAATCCGGATAGTCCGTTGGCACACGAGTCCGATGTATGCCTCAGCACAGGAAAACCAAAGGAAGTCTGTGCTTTAGGTATGACTCCCACCACTTCGACCACTGTGATGACCGTTATCGGCGACATCCTTGTGGTACAAGTCATGAAACAGACAGGATTTACTATTGGAGACTACTCCAAACGCCATCACGGTGGCTATTTGGGTGAAAAATCAAGAAAATTATGCGAAAAGTAATTGGTATAGGAGAAACGATTCTTGACATCATTTTCCGCAACGGTCAGCCGACAGCTGCCGTACCGGGCGGTTCAGTATTCAATGGCGTCGTGTCATTGGCACGGGCAGGCGTTCCCGTCAGCTTTATCAGTGAGACAGGAAACGACCGGGTAGGTAATACAATCCTGCAATCCATGCGGGATAGCGGCATGTCTACTGACTATGTCAACGTATTTCCCGATGGAAAATCCCCAGTATCACTGGCCTATCTTAACGAGAATGGTGATGCGGAATACATCTTCTACAAAGATTATCCCAAGCAACGGCTGGATGTGGTTTTCCCAAAACTGGAAGAAGATGACATCGTGGTTTTCGGCTCCTATTTTGCCCTGAATCCAGTGCTGCGCGAAAAAGTTCTGGATTTATTGGAGCAGGCACGTGAGAAGAAAGCAATCGTGTACTACGACCCCAACTTCCGGTCGTCACACAAAAGCGAGGCTATCAAGTTGACGTCCACCATCATCGAAAATCTGGAATATGCCAACATTGTGCGCGGATCTATAGAAGACTTTTTCTATATGTACAATCAAAGAGAAGTGGACAAGGTATATAAAGACAAAATTCGTTTTTATTGCCCTAACTTCCTTTGTACTGCCGGAGCCAAAGAAATCTCACTACGCACCAATAGCATCACCAAAGAGTATTCTATTCCCCCATTGGAAGCAGTCAGCACTATTGGCGCAGGCGATAACTTTAATGCCGGTATTATTTATGGTTTATTGAAGTACGACGTGCGTTACTGCGATTTAGGACAGATAAACGAGGACACCTGGGACAAGATTATCTGTTGCGGCATCGAGTTTGCGGCAGATGTATGCCGGAGTTTCAACAACTCTATATCACCGGAATTTGCCAAGCAGTTGCCTCCCGTTAACTAAATCCCCGTTAAAGGAGAAAAAACTCTGTGAAACTCTGTGCCCTGGAATAACAAAAGTCATCAGAATACATATCTTTGCAACAAAGCGAAGATAAGCTGCACCTCGGCATAAAAAATGAACAAGTTCATTTTATTCTGCTCTCGGTTTGCATTATCTTTGCATATATATGCTCAGACAAAAAAACTATGTATAGAAATCTGTTGAACTTGCTAACATGTGTATTGCTGCTACCGGCTTGTAGCGGCACAGCTCCTCATATTTCCATTGTTTGCGAAGAAAATAACGTCGGGAACAGTATTGTCAAATGGGAAATAGCGCCTCTCATCAAAGGGAACGTAAAGGTATATGCTTCGACTGACCCGAACAATATTCCCGAGGATTCTCCGGTAGCCATAGCAAACATTTCCGATCAGCGAATGACGATTGTCACCACAGACCCTACCAGGCGTTATTACTACACCCTGGTATTTAATGATAAATATCGCGTAAAGATTGCCACCCGCAATGTCAATATCCCCGGCATACAAAACTTCCGTGATATGGGTGGGTATCCGTCATACCCTACCAAAAAGAGGGTGCGTTGGGGCATGCTCTATCGTTCTGCACAGATAGACAGTCTGGAATGCTACTCACGCAGGGAACTGAAGAATATAGGCATCAAGACCATCATCGATCTGCGCTCAGAATCGGAGTTAAAAGGTCACACTCCACCGCAACAAGGATTTAATGTAATACATGTCCCTATAAAAACAGGAGATATGGAAGATATCCTGAAAGGCATTCAGGAGCAGAAGATAAAAAGCGACACCGTCTACCGGATGGTGGAACGGATGAACCGTGAATTGGTAATGAACTATCATAAAGAATATCGCCAGATATTTGACATCCTGCTGAACAGCGCCAATTATCCTGTCGTTATCCATTGCTCCTCCGGCAAAGGACGCACCGGCATTGCTTCAGCACTGATCCTCGCCTCCCTTGGCGTGAACAGCGACATCATTATGGAAGATTACCGCCTAAGTAACGATTACTTCAACATTCCCAGCGCTTCCAGTTATGCCTACAACCTGCCAGCACGCTCGCAAGAGGCCATTACGACCATCTATTCGGCAAGGGAAGATTTCCTGAACGCCGCCAAGGAGGGAATAGAGCGTCGGTACGGTGATGTAGACACGTATCTGCAAAGAGCTATCGGACTCACCAAAGAAGAAATAAAGAAGCTGCAAAGCATTCTTCTGATAAAAAACGATTAGTAATAAAAAAAATAGCCCTGTTATTCAATTTTATCGTTGATAACTAATCACTAATCACTAAATTTGTTCTATCTTTGTGCCCGAATATAAAGATATACAAAGATTTAATGAAGAATTTTGAAGAGCTCGGTCTGTCGCCGGAGATACGCCGCGCCATTGAAGAAATGGGATATGAGTGTCCCATGCCGGTACAAGAGGAAGTGATTCCTTACCTTTTAGGAGAAAATAATGATGTTGTAGCACTTGCACAAACAGGAACGGGGAAAACCGCCGCATTCGGCTTACCACTTATCCAGAAAATTAATGTAAAGAACCGGATTCCACAATCCCTTATACTTTGCCCTACACGCGAACTTTGCTTGCAGATTGCAGGTGATCTGAATGATTATTCCAAATACATCACCGGATTGCGGGTATTGCCTGTATATGGCGGTTCATCCATAGACAGCCAGATACGCGCCCTGAAACAGGGTGTACATATCATTGTCGCCACCCCGGGACGCTTGCTCGACTTGATGGAACGCAAAACTGTATCCCTCACCACCATCCAGAACGTAGTAATGGACGAGGCTGACGAAATGCTGAATATGGGATTCACGGACAGCATCAACGCCATTCTTGCCGATGTACCGCAAGAGCGTAACACCCTGTTATTCTCCGCCACTATGAGCCCGGAGATCGCACGTATTTCAAAGAAGTATCTGCGTGACGCCAAAGAAATCACCATCGGACGGAAAAATGAAAGCACAAGCAATGTGAAGCATGTGGTTTTCACCGTTCATGCCAAAGATAAATACGCTGCCCTGAAACGCATCGTAGACTACTATCCGCAAATATACGGCATCATTTTCTGCCGTACACGAAAAGAGACGCAGGAGATTGCCGACAAACTGATGCAGGACGGTTATAACGCTGATTCACTGCACGGAGAATTAAGCCAAGCACAACGTGATGCCGTTATGCAGAAATTCCGTATCCGCAACCTGCAAATCCTGGTTGCCACGGACGTTGCCGCCCGCGGACTGGATGTGGACGACCTGACACATGTCATCAATTATGGTTTGCCGGATGATACCGAAAGTTACACCCACCGCAGCGGACGTACGGGACGTGCCGGAAAGACGGGTACTTCCATCGCCATCATCAACCTGCGCGAAAAAGGCAAAATGCGTGAAATAGAACGGATCATCAGCAAGAAGTTTATTGCCGGTGAAATGCCTACCGGTAAGCAAATC
Source organism: Bacteroides sp. MSB163 (assembly GCF_036416795.1). NCBI lineage: Bacteria > Pseudomonadati > Bacteroidota > Bacteroidia > Bacteroidales > Bacteroidaceae > Bacteroides > Bacteroides maternus. Next base: position 1,260,870 of record NZ_CP143867.1, read on the forward strand.
TGCGAGAAACAGCTTCTGAAAGTGATCGATGATCTGGAAAAGGTGAAGGTGAACGAGGAAGATATGGCCGACTTCATGCCTGAAATATACCGTAAGTTGGACTGGTTGAGCAAAGAAGACCTGATCAAGCGCATGGTTTCTCATGAATTCAACCGCTTCTCAGAATATTACCGCAACCGCGAAGAAATAGAAATGCCTACCGACAGCCGTGGCGAACGCAACAGCAGAGGCGGCAGCGAACGCACCGGTGATCGCAGAAGCGGCAGCCGCAAAGCTGATCCGGGATTCACCCGCCTGTTCATCAATCTGGGTAAGATGGATAATTTCTTCCCAAATGAACTGATAGGGCTGCTGAACGGTAATACCCGCGGACGCATAGAGCTGGGACGTATTGACCTGATGAAGAACTTCTCATTCTTCGAAGTAGACGAGAAAGAGGCAGGTAACGTAGTGAAAGCCCTGAACCGTGCGAACTGGAACGGTCGCAAAGTGTCTGTAGAAATTGCCGGTGAAGAAGGCAAAGAAGCTCCCAAAGGCAGACGTAAGAGCGAAGGTGGCAGCAGCTACGGCAAGAAAGAGTTTGACGGCAAGAAGCGCAGCTTCAAAGACGAAAAGCGCAGTGATGCATCTGGAAAACGTAGCGATGCCCCCAGAAAAAGTAGAAGTAAATCTGAAAGTGCTCCGGCTGATAAAAAGAAAAGCAAACCAAGCCGCGAAGAACGTGGCTATACCAGCGCCCGCGGTAAGAAAGACGATTGGAGACAGTTCTTTCAAGGCGACAATAAGGAGTTCCGTGATAAAGAACCCGATTTCAGCGAAGAAGGCTGGGCAAGACGGGCACCTAAAAAGAAATGATAACACAAGATTTCACCGACCTTCACAGGCCGGTGAAATCCCTGAACATCCAATCCAATGTTCTTATCTATTTTTGAATTCCGGATCATCCCTTTTGTAGGGCTACATTACAGATATCTACAAACAGGAACGGGCGGATCCAACAGTATTCCCTCCCAGCATCATCATGTAACTTATTCAGACTTCCAGGAAGACAAAAAACTCAGATAACAATCTCATCTACTCCCTATTCCTCTTTTCTTCATTATCACTCCAGTCTCTTTTTTCCTTTTGCTCCGTCTCAAAAAACACTACGAGACCACTATGAGAGGATTTTTACAATGCCTGAAACAATTTTTATAATATCTGAAACATAATACGGATATATTTGCCTCGACAAATATTATTTCTAAATTAAAATTATGTTTTACATGAAAGACACAACAAGAATGTCAGTACCGCTTTTAAGGCAACTGATAATGTCAGCCATGTTTCTGGCAAGCACATTGAGTGTATGGGCCCAAGCGGGAAATCACGTAACAGGAAATGTGACGGATGTCACAGGTGAACCAATGACAGGAGTATCAGTGGTAGAAAAAGGAACCACCAATGGAGTGGTGACAGGACTGGACGGTAGCTTCCGGTTGAACGTAAAACAGGGTGCCATACTCCGTTTTTCTTTTATAGGATATAAGGAACAGGAAATTCCGGCAGTAACAAATAGCATGATGAAGGTAGTCATGCAGGAAGACTTGGAACAACTGGAAGAAGTGGTCGTAGTAGGATATGGTACACAAAAACGTGCCAATCTGACCGGAGCCGTAGCAACAATGGACAGCAAGCAACTCGCTTCTATGCCTAACACCAGCATTGCAAACTCTTTGGCTGGTATGCTACCGGGACTAATCGCAACCAACAATACCGGTAAGCCAGGTTCCTCGGCCTCTATATCGATCCGCGGTAAAAGTACATGGGGAAACAATTCAGTGCTAACAGTAGTAGATGGTATTGTCAGAGACTTCAAAGACCTTGACGCCAACGAGGTGGAAAACATCACCATTCTGAAAGACGCCTCAGCCGGAGCCATCTATGGTGCCCGCGCAGCCAATGGAGTCATTCTGGTGACCACCAAACGCGGTATGTCGGGCAAGCCCCGTTTCTCCTACAATGGCCGCATCGGAATGACGCAGCCTACACGCTTTCCGAGATTAATGAATGCCTACGAATATGCTTCCACCTACAACAACGGCTTACAGAACATGGGCATAAAAGATACCGACCCACGCTATTTCACCAACGAGCAGTTAGCATCGTATGCAGATGGATCGGTAGGTACAGACTGGTGGAAACTCTGTATGCAGGATTTCTCTTTCCAGCAGGCACACAATTTGACCGTAAATGGCGGAACAGATGCCGTAAAGTATTTCTTCTCTTTGGGATATACCGATCAGGAAGGCATGTTCCACGGTAGCGGATATACCCGTTATAATTTCCGTTCCAACGTAGATGCCACCATAACGAAATACCTGACAATCAGCGTTAACGTAGATGCTTACCTAAGCAAAGCAAAGGCAAGAGACTACTCGGAAGGCAAGATATTCGACAACATCATCCAGCAGCGCCCGTTTCTGACCGCCTATAACCAAACCACCGGACTGCCTATCAACACAACCGGAGAGCATCCGGGGGAAATGTTGAAAACAAAAGGGTATAACAATCACGACTATAACAACTTTTATAGCACGGTCTCTTTCAAGCATGAATTGCCTTTTGTACTAAAAGGCCTTTCTGTCTCCGGACTTGCTTCGTACAGAAAATACTACGATTTTCAGAAAACTTTCAGCGTTCCCTATACCACGTATGACTTCAATGACAACAATGAGGTTACAGGAACAAAGGTAAACGGTGCCGACGGGCTGGAAACTTCCTTGAAAGAGTACTTCGGACAGTCGCAGGAGATTACCTACAACCTCAGCCTGAACTATGCACAGAAATTCGGAAAGCACGATATAAACGTGCTACTGTTGACCGAAGGTTTTGTCAGCAATAAGGACAACCTCGAAGGCTATCGCACAAAATACAGCTCCAATGCAATCGACCAGTTGTTTGCCGGTGGAACGGAAGAAATGTCTACTACCGGAACCGGCGGCGAAGATGCACGTTTGGGCTACGTGGGTCGTATCAACTACAACTATGCCGAACGCTATTTAGTAGAAGTTTCAGCTCGTTATGATGGTTCGGCCAACTTCCCGAAAGGAAAGCGTTTCGGATTTTTCCCTGCTTTCTCACTGGGATGGCGACTGTCCGAAGAAGAGTTCTGGAAAAACATGAACCTTGTCTTCGTAGACCAACTGAAACTGCGCGGTTCTTACGGACTGGTGGGAAATGACCGGGTGACTGCTTTCCAATATCTCGACAAGTACACCTACACCACGAAAGCCAATGCGTATGGTGCCATCTTCGACGGAAAACATCAACAGTCTATCCTATACGGAACTTATCCAAACTATGACATCACCTGGGAAAAGGCCAAAGTAATGAACCTCGGTCTGGACGCTGTCCTGTGGAACGGCAAGCTCGGAGTGGAATTCGACTATTTCCGGAAGAAAACGGTGGATATCCTCAGAAGCCGTGTACGCTCCATCCCCGGAACCTTTGGCAGAAGCCTTCCGCACGAAAATTATGCACGTGTCGACAACCAAGGCTTCGAACTGATTCTGAGCCATCACAACCGTGTGGGTAAAGTAAATTACGGAGTACGGGGTAATGTGGCTTTCGCCAACAACAAAGCAGTAGTATTGGACGAAGCCGCCAATGCCGCCCCTTACGAACGATACATCGGCTATCCGCTGGACTACCGCACGGGACTGGTTGCTATGGGAATTTTCCAAACGGAAGAGGAAGTGGCCAACGCACCCTTGCAATACAACGACAAGACTGTGACGGTAGGTGATATCCGCTATGCCGACCTGAATGGCGATGGTGTAGTAAACGACTATGACAAGACTATCCTGTCATACAACCATGAGACACCGAAACTTACCTATGGTCTGTTCTTGAATGCAGACTGGAACGGATTCGACATTTCCGCATTGTTGCAAGGAGCCGCCAAAGTCAATGTGATGCTGAAAGATGAAGCACGTAACTTCTTCACTAACGGAGGATACTCCAACAACTATGCCTTCATGACCGATTACTGGACTCCGGAAAACAGAAATGCAGAATACCCAAGAGCATGGCTCGGAGCAAACTCGAACAACAACAGAGACTCTTCTTTCTGGCTGAAAGAAGCGGGATACTTACGTCTGAAATCACTCGAAGTAGGATATACGGTTCCGGGAATAGCCAAATCTGGAATTCAGAAGTTGAGAGTCTATGTCTCCGGAACCAATCTGCTGACTTGGTCGAAACTCAAACACTTTGACCCTGAAATGACAGAAGGAAGCGGATCTTACTATCCTCAACAGAGAACTTTCAATATCGGTGCATCTATAACATTTTAATTAATCCTTTGCAATTATGAATAGAATGAAATATATATTTTTATCGCTGTTTGCAGGTTTCCTCTGCACCTCCTGCGCAGACATGCTTGACGTCAAGGATTTGTCAAGTATGAGTGAAACATTTGTTTGGGAAGACGCAGCGCTTGCCAAGCAATTCCTGAACGAATTGTATGCCGACCGTCCTGGTTATGAAGCCAGCAATAACCCTTTCCTGAACAATATTACCGATGAGGGGCGCAACGGACATGCCAAAACCGGAGCCGATGATGTACTGCGAGGAGCATGGACTTCCTCTACATCTTTGGGCAACTGGATGGGCTTTTGGGTGTATACTCAGGTACGGAAAGCCAATGAATACATCTACGGACTGGAGACGAAAGCCACATTCAACGAAGACACCCGGAAAGCCTATTTGGGGGAGGCTAAGTTTCTCCGTGCATTGCTCTATTTCGACATGGTGAAACGCTATGGAGGAGTACCTCTCATAGATAAACCCCAAGGACTGGAGGACAATTTGTTTGTTCCTCGCGCCACAATAGATGAGACCTTTGAGTTTATCTTGAAAGACCTCCAGACAGCCATTACCAATTTACCCCGCAGAAATGCAACAGAAGCCGGACGCGCCACGTTGGGTGCCGCCTGGGCATTACGCTCCCGGGTACTGCTCTATTGGGCAAGTCCGCTGTTCAACTCCGAAAACAAGATCCAGCGTTGGAAAGATGCAGCAGATGCAGCCTACGAAGTCATCAAACTGGCAAAAGCCGGCGACTACGAATTGTCTGAAGATCTCAATATTTGGCTGACCCGTGACAACCGTGAAACCATCTTCGAGAAACAATATCTGCTGGGATTCAAGGAACATGGCTGGGACGGAATGCACAAGCCTCTCTCCATTGCTCACAATGTGGGTACCAAGACTAATCCGACACAGGAGATGGTAGATGCTTTCCCAATGACAAACGGTCTGTTGCCTCATCAGGAAGGTTCGGGATACGATGACCAGAACCCGTATGCCGGACGTGACAAACGCTTCTATGCAGACATTGTCTATCATCTGAGTGACTACTGCGGACGTCTGCAGAACTGCTCGGTAGAGGGTGCAGATCTAGGCTTTGTGGATGCGTGCGGCACATCATTCTGCTCACATACCGGGTATTATATCCGTAAGGGTATTAACGAAAAAAACACCTTATACGACCGCCAAACGGGTTGTGACCAAAGTTTTATTGAAATCCGCTATGCGGAAGTACTGCTGAACTATGCAGAAGCACTGAATGAATACGAAGGTCCCAACGATGATGTATTTGAAGCATTGGATGCGGTGCGCCATCGGGCAGGCATCACTACAGATGTCAAAGATATCCTGGACGATGCAACAGATAAAGAGGAAGTCCGCAAACTTATCTACAACGAACGTCGCGTAGAATTGTGTTTCGAACAACATCGTTATTTCGATATCCGTCGCTGGAAAATAGCAAAAGAGGTGATGCATGGCAAGCGCATGCATGGAATGAGAATCACTGCCAAACGAGATGCGGACGGCAAACCGCTGACAGATGAAGAAGGTAACTACATTTGGAAGTATGACCCTGAAATGGACATAGACAAGTTTCTGGGTGGAGAAAACTTCAGTTGCGTCTTCGAAGATTATATGTATTGGATGCCGATCCCTTACAGCGAGCTGACTAAGAATCCGGCTTTAATTCAGAATCCTGAATGGTAAAGTAAAATTATATATTGAATTTTAATGAAAGAAGAAAATGAAAAAATATAGTTTCCATATACTGCTGGTTTTGCTTTCATTACTAGCAGGCGCATGTTACGATTATGATGATGTGACACACGAAATCGGTGAGGCTTCTGACCAAGCTTTCATCTCTAACATGAACGTGTATGATAAAGATATGAAAAGTGTACTGAAATCCAAAAACATTCCAGCTACCCAAGTAGGTAACGATGGTATCGAACGTTTCAAGGAGGCAAATGCAATGCCTGAAATCATACTGACAGTGAAGTCCGGAACCGATCTGTCATGCCTGATACTCACGGCTACCCTGTCATCGCAATCTTCCTACGCCAAGATCTCTCCCGTTATGGGGACACTGATGGATCTTAGCTCTCCACGTGAGTTTACGGTTACCTCGCAGAGCGGAAAGAATGTACTGAAATATAAGGTGACAGTAGAAACAGAGTAGAAACCGGAAAAATGCGGATGACACAGGCTTCATTATGCAACAGTATAGCCCCAACCTGTGCCGTCCGCAAATTTATATACTTTATAGATAACCCACTTATTCTCTACTTATGATAAATTTATCGAACCGGATGAAATCCGAATTTATGCATTTTCTTTTATTCTTGCTATTTCCGGTGATATCTCTTCCGCTGATGGCACAAACGGCTTCTCCACAGAAGGTAGCATGCGTAGGCAACAGCATAACCGCAGGTGTAGGGCTTCACGACCGCAACCACGACAGTTACCCGATGGTACTGGCACGAATGTTAGGGAAAGAATATGAAGTACGTAATTTCGGCGTGAGTGGTAGGACGATGGTACAGAAAGGGCAATCGTATATGAAAGAAAAGGCATTTGAAAAAGCTTTGGACTACCGCCCGGACATATTAATCGTGAAACTGGGCACCAACGACACCAATCCCCCTTATTGGAAATATAAAAATGATTACATGAATGACATGAACATACTGATACATGCTTTCAAAAAGAGAAATCCGGAAGTGAAAGTTTACCTTTGTTACCCGGTGGCAATCTATTCCGAACGGTTCCGTGAGCGCGAAGAGATACTTGTAAACGAACTTATTCCGATGATAGACAAAGTGGCAAAACAAAATGATGCAGAAACCATAGATTTACATACACCCACCCAGGATATTCCTGACGCCTTTTTCGATAACATTCATCCGAATGAGAAAGGAGCACGTATCATTGCCAGAGAAATATGCAAGGCATTGACAAGAAATGTAACTCGGTGTACAGAATAGAAACTGCAATGATTACGACAACTATAGACTTGGTTAAAAGAAGAATAACTCTTTGTATGGCTCATTTTTTGGATAAATTTTAAACAGTTTCTTATATTGTTCATCATAACCTAATGTTTTCACATAATCTCTAACTAACATATTTTGTCTTGGCATTGTTGACGAATAATGGACTGTTGCTGCCAAGCAACTGGTTCTATAGCTTGGGAATCATGGCTATCAAGTCAAAAGCACTTATAACCTGATTTGCCATTATTCCCGCATTCTGGTAGGCGCTGAAATAAGAATCTTCCCCAACTGGATAGAAACCTGAGAACCTATATGAGTATAACCATCTAAGTATTCACGCCCTTCCTGCCAATACAGATTCCCCTGTTTATCTTCGTACCAGTCCGCCCCGTCCGGATCTATGCGGTTCACGGGGTTATTCCCGCAATATGCATAAGGACTGACAGAATTGTACTGTTTTTGCTCTGTTCTTCCCATTTTCTTGTAAGATAGTCACGATCATACTGCCAGGGAATATTTTCCTTGGAAGTTGTTTGTATATCCTCCTTATCGCGTATTGTTACACTTATCACACCGCCCGCCAATAATGACCATCCCAATCCTACGGGCGAAGCTTCCGATTGATGGGTGATTTCCGCTCCGCTAAATGCGAGGGAAACAGGGATATCGACACCTTTTCCCGACAAAGTAAACAAGGGAATATTTGCAGACATCTGTCCGGTATGTAATCCCACACTTGTTGATGCAATAGCCGTAAACTGCTGGGCATTCGCACTGGGACGTCTGATTTCATCAGCTGACTGTGCTTGTCCTGTTATGCTTAGTATTATAAAAACGACTAATAACAAGATTCTTTTTATGAACTTATTTTTTTTCTTGCTATCTGTTCTTTAAATAATTAATTGTATTGAAAGTTCCGGTGGATGCAACATCCACCGGAAGCACTTATCTGCTATTCTGACAGACTTTATTTACAGCGGCATCGCATTAGCCCCCAACACGCCCGCAGCCGCGGAAATCACCGCGATAATCAATTTCAGGATCATGTCCCATACTGATTTCTTGATTGCCATAGTTTCACACCTCCTTTCGTGTTCTTTTTTTAGTGATTTCATTTTTCGAAGAATCAGAGTTCCTTCTTCACCTCGAAGCACGGACATTCCTTTATCCATTCCTCCGGTTCTATCTCTCCATTCCTGTTCAGGTCCGGACTGAGGTCGCGATGCCCGCAGACATAGCTGTTACGGAATCGCTTCAGCAGCTGGTACACCAGCAACCGTAGCGCGCTGCGTTGCTCCGGAGTGCGGGTGTCCGCAGGCTTCCCGTTGCAGTCCAGCCCGCCTTCGTAGCAGAGGCCGATTGAATGAGCGTTGTGTCCCTTTGCATGCGCGCCGACAAGCTCCAGGGGGCGGGTGTTAACGACGGAGCCGTCCCAGCGGATGTAATAGTGATAGCCGATGCCGCGGAAGCCGCGACGGCGATGAATGGTTTCCAGTTCTTCGGTGGTAAGGGCACGATTTGCCCGGGTGGCGCTGCAATGCACCACAATCAAGTTGATACTTCTCATGATTCTCTTGGGATTAAAATAGTTTAGTTAATAAAATATAGAATAGTTCGGTTAAGTCGTAGTATTCGTATTGTGTACGTGTCGTTGAACGCGGGTGAGTTGCGGAGGTACAGTGCTTTTTGCTCTGTTATCCCTGGGAAGCTCTGCGCCTCCGCGTCTCTTCTGTTTTCTTAGCCCAGCGGATTTTCGTCGAGTCCGCCTCCGCCGTCACTACCGTTTCCGCCGTCACTGCCGCTTCCGGTTGTTTTGGAATTGTAAGGGAGGCATTTTACGCCTGTCACCATGGAGCGGGTGGCTACGGTGCGGTCGGGATTCTTGGTGTAGCAGGGCAGGAAGCGCACCGTCAGGGTGGCTTGTGCCGCCGATACCTTGTCGGCGGTTTCCACGCCTTTACCGTTGGATTTCATCGTCATGCGGAACGTGCCGAAGCCATCCAGGGTGACGCTTTCTGAAGATTGCAGATGAGTGGTCATTACTCTCACCAGGTTGTCGATCGTGTTTTTTGTGTCGCCTTTGGAGAGGGAAGAGTATTCCGCGATCTCACGGGCAATCTGATCGGTAGTTACATTACCTTTCAGCACAATGCGCGGGTAAAATAGTCTCTTTCCGGCTTTGTTTTCCAAAATGGATTGAGCCGGTTTGTAAAATACTGGCATAATTTGAATTGTTTTTAAATTGTTAATAGACTGTTCGTTGTTTGTGTCTTAAGCTTAACCACATTGCAAAGATAAGGCTTATGGTGTGAACTGAAAAATAAATCTATCCGTTTTTTATCAGAAAATGTTTTCGGATTGTTTACGGTGTGCGGCCTGCCCTATTTCACGCACAGGCTCAGCAGATACTTTCCCGGGAAGCGTATTTTCCCGTGGCTTTCGCGCAGGTCGAAGAAACCTTTCCAAATGGGATGTCCGATAATACCGAAGTTGCTCTTGAGGATGATGGCGTACTGTTCCTGCTGCGGGATGCGGTGCTGGCGGAGATTAAAGATCAGTCCGTCCAGATTGCGTTTCAGTCCGTCTTGGGGCGGTTGCAGGTGCGAGATGTCGTCATCGGTCCATTCCTTGCGGGGCGGGCGGTTGCGGGAGATTCCGTTTGAAGGCGTTTCTCCGGGTACGGCATTTTCCGAACCCGCTTCTCTTTGTGAAAAAAGAATCTCCTCCCCCCTTTCCTCCGCGGACTTCCGGTCCGCGTTCTGAGTTCCCCCGGCGGGGGAACTATTGAGGAGGGGATATTCTTTTCTATTCTGTGCTATGCTATTCTGTGCTATGCTATGTGTACCGGATGTTTCATTTTTTGGGGTAAATGTTACATTATCCCCTTCCGTTTCATTCTTTCCGGTGGAAAGGGTTTCTTCTTCCGTCTTTTCTTCGCTCTCCCGCCCGGGCGCTTCTTCCTCTTCCTCTCTTCCGTTGCCGATGCGGAACCGCTCGTCTATCACGGCGGACTTGCGTCGCTTGGTGCTGAAGAGGTATTGGCTTTGTATCTCTCCGCTGGTGAGCACGCCGTATTGACTGAAAATACCGGGATGGAAGATGCCGTACTCAATGGCGAGGCCGAGGATGCGTTTCACGTCGTCGGCGGACTGGTTGTAGAGGTTGGTGGCGAGGTCGTCGTAGAAGAGTTCGTCGGCAAGGACATAGTAGCCCTCGCCGCCGTAGATGCAGGCGAGGGTGCACATCAAGGTGGCGAGGGCGCCTTCGCCTTCGCGTTTCATGATGCGGCGCACGAGGCGGTTGTTCATGAAGTCGATGTCGACAGGGAAGTAATCGAGTCCCCGTTTTTTGATTCTGGACATGGTAGTGGTTTTTAATTGTGGTTCTAATTTATGATTCCTGGCTGAGGCTGGTTTCGATGAGCTTTCTTCGCTTGCGGGTTACGCTTTCTTTCACCACTTGGAGGGCATGCAGGATGAGGGTCATACGCTGCTTTCGGTCCTGTACGTCGGTGATTATGAGGGTGGCGTGCGAGGGGGTGTTTACGAAGTGTGAATCAATGTAGCGTTTCCTATAGGCGGCGCTGCGGCATGCTTTGCAGCAGCTTTCCGGTCGCCGGGTGCGTTTGTCCATATAGAAAGCTTCGGCGGGAAGTTCTTTCAGGCAATGTCTGCAAGTGTGCAGGGTAGAGGTAAGTATCTGTTCCATAATGAGATGGTGTTAGTAAGTGTATCCTGTTGACTGAGTATATATATCTGTCGTGTAGCATCTATATATCCTGTGTGTAGCATCTGTATATCCAGCGTGTTGCATCTATATATCCAAGGTGTTGCATCTATATATGCTGCGCCTTGCATCTATATATCTTGCGGTCGGTTCCCTGTTTCGGAGTCTGAAATATTTGTTTTTCATAATTCTTCTCTTTTGTTTGCGATTTAAAAATAAACTGGCTACTTTTGTCGCTGCAAATATAAAACTGTTTTCAGATATAAACCAAATAGCCTTGGCGATTAATTCTCAGAAAATACGTAATGGTTTGTAAATGAGCTGTTATTATAATTTCGATTTATATACAATGATATTATGGAGAAAGAATCGGACTTAGTATTGAATGTTTCGGAAATAGTGAAGCGCGCCAAAATGGTGTTGAACCTGAGGAATGACGCGGCATTGGCCGCCTATCTTGGTGTCTCCCGCTCTACCCTGAGTAACTGGTGTGCCCGAAACAGCATCGACTTCCCGTTGCTGCTGGAGAAACTGAAAGAGATAGACTACAATTGGCTGCTGGTGGGAAAAGGGAAGCCTGAACATCAGGCTAAATTCTGCAATGGCGAAATTGTTTCGGGTGAGGTGGAAATGATCCATACCCCCAAAACAGCTGATCCGGTAGACGACCGTAGCGTGTCATTATATGATATCACCGCTGCCGCCAACCTGAAAACACTGCTTGCCAACAAAGACCAGCATGTGGTGGGAAAGATACAGATTCCGAACATACCTGTCTGCGACGGAGCACTCTACATCAGCGGAGACAGCATGTATCCCATCCTGAAATCGGGGGATGTTGTGGGCTTTAAGGAAATCAGCAGTTTCAGCAACGTCATTTACGGGGAGATGTATCTGGTGTCGTTCAACATCGACGGCGACGAATACCTGTCAGTGAAGTATGTGAACCGTTCCGATGTGGAAGGTTGTATCAAGCTGGTGAGCTACAATCCACACCATGAACCGATGGATCTACCGCTCACGTGCATACAGGCGATGGCGATTGTCAAGTTCTCCATCAGAAAGAATATGATGATGTAAGCCCGGCAGGCAAGCCGGCTAAGCTATAAGACAAAAGAAAAGGTGACCAAGCAGTATTTCCACCACTTCATCACCTTTTCCATCATTTATCACCTAAACCTATATATTATTTGTCCGTGCATCCTTTTGTGCTGAAAGCTACCAGCATCCAAACCATCTTTTCCTGTTCTTTCAGATAGCCTGTCATCAGGTCGGCAGTAACGTCGTCACCTGCTTCATTAGCCAGTTCAATGATCTTTCTTTCCTCACCAATGAGGTATCCGTAAGTTTCAAGAATATTGCTGACCGCATCGCTACCGCAAGCCACGTCAGATACTTCCTTGATCTTTGCAACTTTCAGGTATTCGCTGAACTTGTTTTCGGGTACACCACCCAGCATCAGGATACGTTCTGCAATTTCGTCCACCTTCTCGGCTGCGTCGTCATACATACTTTCAAACTTCTCGTGCAATACGAAGAAACCGTGTCCCTTGATGTTCCAGTGGAAACCGCGCAGATTCGTGTAATACACCTGGAAATCTGCCAAAAGTTGATGCAATGCAGATACTACGTTAGCTACTCCCGATTCATTTAACTTGATGTAATTTAAAGTCTTCATAATTTTATGGTTTTAATAGTTTATACTGTTTTTCTTTTTTCTGAGACAAAGATAAGGCAGAAACCCATGCTTGTCAAACAGATAATTTCTATCTTTGCATAGACAGAATCTATATAACCCGTTCAAACCCCTTATTTATCATGACTTTACAACAACTGGAATACATTCTTGCCGTTAGTCAGTTCCGCCATTTCGCCAAAGCTGCGGAACATTGCCGTGTAACTCAACCCACCCTGAGTGCCATGATACAGAAACTGGAAGACGAGTTAGACACTAAGATATTCGACCGCAGCCAACAGCCCATCTGCCCTACTCCCGTCGGGCAGCTTGTAATAGAGCAAGCCCGTATCGTATTGGAACAGGCAGGCCATATAAAGGATATTATTGAAGAAGAGAAGCACTCCTTATCGGGTGTCTTTAAGTTAGGTATACTCCCCACCATCGCCCCTTATCTGTTGCCCCGCTTCTTTCCGCAACTGATGAAGAAATATCCTCAATTGGATATCCGCGTAACGGAGATGAAGACGAAGGACATCAAACAGGCTCTTATAAAAGGAGAGATAGATGCCGGCATTATCGCCACCCTGCCTGAAAAGGATGACTTCCGCCAGATACCTTTATTCTACGAACAATTCTATGCTTATATCGCGCGCGAAAGCAAACTGTTCGATAATAAGATTATCCGTACCTCCGATCTCAGCGACGAACAGCTTTGGATGCTTGACGAGGGACATTGCTTCCGCGACCAGTTAGTTCGCTTCTGCCAGATGAAGGCAGCGCAAGCCAGCCAGATCGCTTATCATTTAGGTAGCATGGAGACATTCATGCGTATGGTGGAAAGCGGTAAAGGCGTTACCTTCATTCCCGAACTTGCCATCGATCAGCTCAACGAGACACAGAAAGAGTTGGTGCGCCCCTTTGCCATCCCCACTCCTACCCGGCAGATCATTCTCATCACCAATGAACATTTCATACGAACCACCTTATTGGAGGTACTCACAAAAGAAATACAAGCCTCTGTACCCCGCGAAATGCTGTCTCTGCGGGCAACTCAGTGCGTTGTATAGATTTCGTCTATCGGCCCATAAATCTTTTCAATCGGTTTTTTTGTTCTATCGGCAAAAGATGCTATATTTTTGCAAAAGCGAAATTCAGCTGCACCTCAGCATAATCAAGCGAGCTTGCTTCTGCATTCGGTTTGCATGAACTTTGCATCATCGAAAAAACAAAGTACTAAACCTTTTAAAACAAAAAAGATTATGGAACCAATTATCAATTCACAGCTTCCTGAATTCAAAGTTCAGGCATTCCAGAACGGAAGTTTCAAAACAGTAACTAACGAAGACGTAAAAGGCAAGTGGGCTATTTTCTTCTTTTATCCCGCAGACTTTACGTTTGTATGCCCTACCGAACTGGTGGACATCGCTGAAAAATACGAGCAATTCCAGGCAATGGGTGTAGAGGTATACTCTGTAAGTACGGACTCTCACTTCGTGCACAAAGCATGGCACGATGCATCCGAAAGTATCCGTAAGATCAAGTATCCGATGCTGGCAGACCCTACAGGCGTGCTGACTCGCGCATTCGGTGTAATGATCGAAGAAGAAGGTATGGCTTACCGCGGCACATTTGTCGTGAACCCCGAAGGCAAAATCAAGATTGCCGAAATACAGGACAATAACATCGGACGTAATGCCGACGAACTTCTCCGCAAGGTAGAAGCAGCACAGTTCGTTGCAACACACGACGGTGAAGTATGTCCCGCAAAATGGAAGAAAGGCGGCGAAACACTGAAACCAAGTATAGATTTAGTTGGTAAGATTTAAGTTCACATCCCTTTTTTATTAGCGAGGTCCCCTTTATCCATTGCACACATAGAGGGGACCTCTTTTATCTTATCATTAGTACCCGTTGGCGAGATTAGTTTATATCGGAATAGTAATGAACTAAATGCTGATAATCTTTTAACTCATAACCCTACGGAAACGAATTAATCCCGCCAACGGAATACATTAGTATAGACTGTTATGTTAGAAACAAGCATTTTAAATCAAGTACGTAGCGTCTTCCAAAACCTGGAAGCACAGTACACTTTTCATATCACCTGCCATCCACGGCACGAAAGCGCACAGGAACTGACAGAGTTGCTGAAAGATGTAGCAGGATGTTCCGATAAACTCTCCTGTGAGGTAACTGAAACCGAAGAACCAAAGCTGGAATTCTCTTTACTGAAAAACGGGAAAGAAACCGGTGTCAAATTCCGCGGAATACCGAACGGTCATGAATTCACATCTTTGCTTCTGGCAATACTGAATGCCGATGGAAAGGGGAAAAATCTTCCTGATGAAGCCATCAGCCGACGCATTCAGGCGTTGAAAGGGCCCGTTTCATTGCAGACTTATGTATCATTGACATGTACCAACTGCCCCGATGTGGTGCAGGCTCTGAACATTATGGCTTTGCTGAACGGACAGGTCACGCATGAAATGATAGACGGCGCTCTTTTCCAGGAAGAAGTGGATGCACTGAAAATTCAAGGCGTACCGTCCGTCTATGCCAACGGTAAATTGCTTCATGTAGGACGTGGCACTTTAGGCGAACTTCTGCAAAAGCTGGAAGAAATGTTCGGCTCCGAACCTGTGGGGAATGCAGAGCCTATCTCACGTACTTATGATGTCCTCGTATTAGGTGGCGGACCGGCAGGTGCCTCAGCTGCGATCTATTCAGCCCGCAAGGGATTACGGGTAGCTATTGTAGCTGAAAAGATCGGTGGCCAGGTAAAGGAAACCGTAGGAATCGAGAATCTGATCTCCGTGCCGCAGACTACAGGTGCACAGTTGGCAGACAATTTAAGAAGCCATATCAATCATTATCCCATCGACTTGTTTGAAGACCGTAAGATAGAGAAGGCGGAGCTTCAAGGAAAAGAAAAGAGGATTTCAGTAGTGGGCGGTGAAGTATTCATATCTCCCGGTGTTATCATTGCCACCGGCGCAAGCTGGCGCAAACTGAATGTGGAAGGTGAAACGGAATATATAGGCAGAGGAGTTGCTTTCTGTCCGCATTGCGACGGACCGTTCTATCAGGGAAAAGACGTAGCCGTTATCGGTGGCGGAAACTCCGGTATAGAAGCAGCCATCGACTTGGCGGGTATCTGCCGGAAAGTGACTGTCTTTGAATTTGCCGATACGCTGAAAGCCGACCAGGTACTGCAAGAAAAGGCGCAAAGCTTGCCGAATGTAGAAATCTTCACTTCCTCACAGACTACCAAAGTAGTGGGAAACGGTGATAAGGTAACAGCTATCCGCGTCAAAGATCGTGTAAGCGGCGAAGAACGGGATTTCCCATTGGATGGCATCTTCGTACAGATTGGCCTGGCAGCCAATAGCGCTCCTTTCCGTGACATGCTGGAAACGACTCCAATAGGCGAAATCAAGATCGACGCTTTTTGCCGCACCACGCTTCCGGGAGTTTATGCAGCAGGAGATGTCTCGAACGTTCCCTACAAACAGATAGTAATTGCAATGGGTGAAGGTGCAAAGGCGGCACTGTCGGCATTTGATGACCGCATCCGGGGAATTGCATAAAGTAGGTACGCGGACGATGCGGATTGGGCGGACGAATGCGGATGAAAAATAAAAATCCGCGTTCGTCCGTTCTATCCGTGTAGTCCGCATATCTATTTCTCAGAAAGAAATTCAGCGATATCCTCTTTTTCTGCCATGCCCAATTTCTGCCGTATCACCGTCTTACGTTGATACACTGTCCGTATGCTCTGCTGGATAACCACGCTAATCTCTTTCGTCGAAAAGTCCGACTTCAACAAACAGCAGAGTTGCAGTTCCTTTTCATTCAGGATATTTCCATACTTCTGACTGATACGGGTATAAAAGCCATCATGTACCATGTCAATAGTCTTATACAAATCACTCCAAACCAGCAAATCGTCCACCGCTACATCTTTATTGGCTATCCGTCCCATCTGTACCAATAGCTCCTGATGATCGGAACTGGGATTCGTAGCCACAATACGTATCAGACCTAACTGCTGAAGCAGCATCTTCTTGACAAACTTATCATTATTGCCGCTTTCATCGCCTTCCGTCTCATGCAGCAGACGGCGCAAGGCTTCCAGTTCTTCTTCCTTCTCCACAAGCAAATGCTTTCTTCGCTGCAAATACCAGACGACAACCAGCAACAACAAAATACAGAGAGCCACCACTCCGACAAAGAAGGTCCGTTCTTTCTGTTTTTCCAGTTGCAGATTCATATTCTGCTGTTGGAGTAACAATTGCACCTTTCCTTTTTGAGCTATCACCCGCTGGTCACGGATAAAGTTGTTATACAACCGGTTTGAGAAGAACGCCACATCCCGAATTGTAAAAGAACGGTTGTCCATATAATCCATCAATGTTTTCTGTACCAGACAAAAGTTAGCCAACGATAAGTCCTGGTCAATATAGGGCGAACGCACGCTATCACCCATTTGTATATAGTAGCGGGCGGAATCCATCTGACCCATATTCAGGAAATAACGCGAAAGAGCATAATAAGATAAGGACTCGAAGGGGTGTTTTGTCTCTTTATATTCCTGTAAACTGCGGCGTTGTAAATCGATAGCTTCCCGATTCTTTCCGGAGTCACTCAATATATCCGCATAGTTGCGCATCACATAGTACAGCGCTTTCAGAGAGTCCGCGGATGTATACAGGCATTCAGTAGCTTTGCGGAGAGCCAGCAGCGCAGAATCATTCTGATTTGCACAGTAGTATGATATCGCCAGACTGTTGTAGTTATTATATTGTCGGGTGGAATCAGGCTCTATAGCTATCAATTGCTTCTGCAAGCGTATCAGACCTTCAAAGTCATCATTACCTTCTCCTATATTCGCTATGGACCGCAGCAAATCAAGACGGGCAGCCGTATCACTACGCAAGGCTGCAATACGATTCCCTTCGGCCATCATCTCAGTGGCTTCTTTATATCTCTCGCTATCGTAGAAGTAATGCGCTGCCAGTTTGCAGGTACGCAGCAACCGCAATGTGTCACTCACATCCGGCCTTCCATAATAATCCAAGGCATATAACAGCAAAGAATCTTCATTCATTACCCAATGTGCATTATAGTGGGCTTGCCCCATAGCCAATGCAAACCGTGCCCGCAATGAATCCGGCAATGCTTCGGGATCTTCCACCGACCGAAGCAGAGCAATCGCCTCCTCTGCATTCTGCTGTAACATCTGCTCCGCCTTTTCTATCCGGATGCGTTGCGATGGCAGGGCTTCTGCACATGCTGCCAATACCAACACGCATACCCAACCTATCAAACCATGTTTCAATGCTTTCATGCCGTCCTTCCTTCTTGCTTTAAGTCTTTGCAAAGATAGATATTTATCAATTAACGGAAGTTACGGCATCCCATTTTTTGCACTTTTCTTTATATATAAACTTGAAATGGGAAGATATAAACTTTTCTATAAATCGCAGTTTAAATCCCCTTAATTCTCAGATAGTTACAAAAGTTGTCGCACTTTATTTAGTGCCACATATAAACCACTTTTCTCCCCCGATCCCCCTACCTTTGTCATGTTCAAAGAACAGAAATAATCACTAAAAATAATAAGAAAAATGAAGAGACTAAGTATCATTTCAGGAGTATTATTCCTATGTACCTCCCTGATGGCGGCAAACAAAATCACAGGGAAAATCATCGATGAGAGTAACAATCAGCACATCGAGTATGCCAATGTCAGCCTGCTGACTCAGGATTCGACATTCATCACCGGAGTTGCCACAGATAACGGTGGCGGCTTCCTGCTGAAAGAAGTAAACGATGGAGATTATATCTTATGTATCTCATGCGTCGGATATGAAAGCTCCTATCTCTCCATCCGCAACCTGCAAGCCAACCTGAATCTGGGAGAACTGCCCCTGTCGCCCGATAATGTAATGCTGGAAAGTGTTACCGTCACAGCCAGCCCCATCATCAAAAAGACCGACCGGCAAATTATCCTCCCGACCGAAATGCAGACTAAAGCCGCTTCCAACGGAGTTTCCTTACTGAGAAATCTACAACTGTCGCGTATCCTGATCAATCCGATAGACAACAGCATCACGATTCCCGGAGGAGACAATGTGCAACTTAGGATTAACGGCGTAGAAGTGACTCAAGCTGAAATAATTGCCATCCGCCCGACAGATGTGATCCGGATCGAATATATAGACAATCCCGGCGCACGTTATGGAAATGCAGGAGCTGTATTGAACTACATTGTAAAGAGAAGAGAATCAGGAGGAAGTATCTCCGCCGACCTCACCAACGGAGTATCCGATACGGGATATGGCGAACATAACCTCGCTGCCAAATACCACTTCAACAAGTCAGAGCTCAGCACTACCGTATATTGGGGACAGAGAGATCTGAAGTGGACGCGCGAAAACTATGAAAGTTTCCACTTCCCGGAGGCCTATCAGGAGAACAGAGAGGTGGGAGAACCTACCAAAGTAAAGTATGATAACCTTAACTTCAACCTCAATTACAGCTACCAGGATAATGACAAGCAACTTCTCAATATTGCTCTCAGAAATCAATACAGCGATACTTCCAGTTCCATGTCGGACAGAATCAGTACATTGTATGAAGGAGACACCTCCTACTCCATATCCGACCTTTCTACCTCCAAAGTAGTTATCCCTTCTTTGGATATCTATTACCAGAGAAATCTGAAAAACAAGCAGACAATCTATGCGGATATAGTGGCTTCTTATCTGGACAGCAAGAATGAACGGACTTTTATTCAGAAAGCCCTTAATAATGACAATAACGATACGGATATCTATTCGGAAACCAAAGGTGAGAAATACTCCGTCATCAGCGAAGGTATCTACGAAAAACAATTCAATACGGGTAAGTTTACCGGAGGCATCAAGCATACACAGGCCTATTTGCAAAATAGATATTCGGGTAGTATAGAGAATAAAATCACGATGAATACGGCCGAAACGTACCTATTTGCCGAGTATCAATCAAAGATAAAAGCTCTGAACTACACAGTAGGGATTGGAGCCATGAGAACTTATAACAGTCAGGAGCAGTATTCTTCCGAGAAGTATATAGTCAAACCTTCCTTAAGCCTGTCGTACTCTATCAACGGGAAGTGGTTTTTCAGATACAACGGATACGTGTCGGGCTATGCCCCTTCCCTGTCCGACCTGAACGACATCTCGCAAGCAATGGATAAGTATCAGATACGCAAAGGGAATCCCGACTTAAAGTCTGTTACATTCTATGCCAATACACTGTCTGCCAGTTGGCAAAGCAAGTATGTATCTGTCGATTTATTTGGAAGATATAGCTATGACAATAAGCCGATTATGGAAAATACCTACTACGAAGACGGGTATTTTGTCCGCACTACCGAGAATCATAAAGGTTTCCACCGGATCAAACTGGAGACAGCTATACAAATACGACCTTACAAAGAGTATATCTCCATTAAAATCACTCCGTTTCTGAACCGCTATATCAGCTATGGCAACACCTACACGCATACACACACCAATGCAGGACTGCGAGGCAGCCTGATGGCAATGTACAAGAACTGGGTACTGATGGTAGAAATGAATACCAGCAACCACACTCTGTGGGGTGAAACGCTGACTAAAGAGGAGAAACTGCACACCATCATGGCAGGATATAATACGGAGAAATGGAGCCTTTCTGCCGGGGTGCTGAACCCGTTCACCAATAAGTATGAACAGGAAATAGAAAATCTGTCAAAGTCGGCTCCCTACCGCCAGTTAGCGTACTCCAAGAACTTAAGGCTTTTGTTCATGGTAAATGCATCCTTCAGCCTTGATTTCGGAAAGAAGCGCAACAGCCAAGGCAGAAGAATCAACAACAGGGATACCGATACCGGAATCTTGTCCGGAAGCAAGTAATTGTCTCCCTCACGAAAAGCAGGGGCCCGTCCACTAATTGAGAATATTCAATTCCCGGATCAGGTTCCCTGCTTTCCCGTATTTCTCAATCATAAACAATATATAGCGCACGTCCACCCCGATGGTACGCTGCATCTTCGGTTCATAAAGAATATCACTGCCCATAGCTTCCCAGTTTCCATCGAAAGCCAACCCCAGCAATTCACCCTTCGAATTGAACATCGCACTACCGCTATTGCCACCCGTAATGTCATTATTAGAGATGAAGCACACCTTCATTTCGCCCTTTTCATCGGCATATCTTCCGAAATTGCCCGAAGAGAGCAATGAAAGTACCTCCGGCTGTACTGCAAAATCAACATCATCCACATGAGCTTTCACTTTCTCCAGGACACCCTTTGTCGTTGTATAATAATCATATTCCGCTCCGTCAAAGGGGGTATAACCGCATACCGTTCCAAAGCTCAACCGCATGGTGGAATTGGCATCCGGATAAAAGTTACGAGACGTATACATCCGACGGATAACCCCGTTCAGCTGGCGTTCCCCACGGATGATCTCCGTAGTAGGCGCCTGCATCTGCATATTCATATCGAACAACATCGTCAGCATATCAATGCCCAACGAGATAGCCGGATCATCGAAAATCTGATAGGTAGTATCCCGTTCAAGAAAGCGCTTCAAACCACGGGGAGTAGTCAACTCAGAACTTGCATAAAGACTATCTACGAAAGCTTTCTCATCCCCATTATATTTCTGTGCGATAGTATGATAGATTTCCGGCAGGAAAGTGGTATCCACTTTTGAGCGATACTCCTTCAACAGTGCCGTAAATACTTCCTTGTCTATATCCAGATCCAAATTAGAGTATTGCTCAACGATATCCTTCAAGGCGGCAATAACTGTTTTCTGCTCCCCTTCAAAATCGAAGTTCAGAATCTTCAGTGCAAGCTGCACTAACTCCGGTCCATATAGGAAAGACTCGATAAAGTAAGCCTGCGCACGGTTTACCTCCCGGCGGTTCTTATAATTCAGTTCCAGGTCTGTAAACAGTTGAAGAAGTTTCTCACGTTCGTCCGGGTTCTGCTGTATCCATCGACGGATTTCCTGTTCCATTTCACGTTTCTTCTCCAGGATTCCCAGCTTACGGATGGCACGGTTGACACCGATACTGTTCTTCCAGTAATTGGAGCTTTCATCGTATTTGGAAGCATACTTAATGCGTATACTGTCCTTACTGTCCATTTCACGTTTCCAGATGGCTTGCTTCACACCACGGATGTCAATCTGCGCCTGATTGGAGTTATTCATCATTTCCTCGATACCGAATGAAGAAAGGTAACGTTCCGTACTACCCGGATAGCCTATCGTCATACAGAAAGAGCCTTCCTTATAGCCATCCAGTGAAATCGGCGCTACATATTCAGGGTGATACGGAACATTGTCGGGGGAGTAATCGGCAGGCCGGTTCTTGTGGTCTGCATAAATACGAAACACACAGAAATCCCCTGTATGCCGAGGCCATACCCAGTTATCCGTATCCCAACCGAACTTACCGACAGAGGAAGGAGGTGCAAACACCAGCCGCACATCGTTGAAATCGCGGTAAACGGAGAGCCAGAACTCATTGCCTCCATAATAAGCATCTACCACGCCAAGCAAAGTGGAGTCTTTCAGAGATACCTCACCACCTATTACCATCATCATAGAGTCTACCGCACTGGAACGTTCCATCTCGTTCATCGAAGGTTTAACGGCTCCCAGCACACGCTTGGTTACATCTTCCGTACGAAGCAGAAAACGAACATAAAGCTCCGGATTAGGTAATTCCTCTGCACGGCTACGGGCTACGAAACCATCTTTCAGGTAATCATGCTCCACCGACGAATGTTGCTGCACACTACTGAAGCCACAGTGATGATTGGTAAACACCAACCCGTCTTCCGACACTACCACACCGGAACAAAACCCTCCAAAGCTGACTACCGCATCTTTCAACGACGGCTTCTTCGGATTATATAGTTTATCGGCAGGCATTTGCAGGCCGAGTTCTTTCATGGTCTTACGGGTCTGTTTATTCAGGTTTCCCAGCATCCACATACCTTCGTCCGCCTGTCCCGTCAACGTGAAGAGGCTGCAAGCTACAATTAGGATACACTTTAGCTTCATTCTATACTTGGTATTAAATTATTATTTAGAATAACTCGTTATACTTAACTGATTATCATTCTGCAATCAGTCTTAGTTTTTTCGCTCCAGTACGTGCTTTCAGCCATTCGGTAATCTTCTGTTTCTCATGGACGTCGGGATGCTTGCCAAACTTCAGCACAGCAAGTGTAATGGTATCTGTCCGTACCGAATCAACCGTCAGTTCTATGGCATGAGAGATAGAAACAGTTTTCACTGATGGATAGAGAACTTTTAGCTCCGGAACGATCGTTTTGCCCAATTCATCGAAAGACTTGTATCTTGCCAGACTCTGTTCCAGCACTGTAATTTTCTTTGTTTGTTCCACCAGTCGTTCCTCACTGTTTTTATAGAAGTCTTCCATCACCATAGCTCGGATAGAAGAAATATCCACAGCTTCGTTATTCATTCCCTGAAGAACGATCAGCTTCGTTTCACCTAACTTATAGTCCTTCATCTTGTTACGGGCAATGGCAATAGAGGCTTCGGGAACTTCTTGTCCAATCAGCACCACACGTATTTCATTGTCCTTACTACCATGATAATGAATCTTCTTGTCTAGCACCTGTGTATTCTCAAAAGAAAGCTGTTCGGCAACAAACCGATTGGCGGCACTCTCATAGAAAGTACTCTGAATAATGCCTACCGTCAAGTAGACAGCCGGACACATAGTCAGCACAGCAATGAGTATTATGTATTGGCGTACTTTCTTCTCCCGCTTCTTGTCCACAAACTCTTTACGCTGGAAGTGCATCACACGCACACCGGCAAACGTGGCAAGACTGATGAATACCGAATTAATGAAGTAAAGATAGAATGCTCCGAGGAAATAAACCAGATTCCCCGTTGCCAACCCATAACCTGCCGTACAAAGTGGCGGCATCAAGGCCGTGGCAATGGCAACACCTGGAATCACATTTCCTTTCTCCTTGGTAGACAGGGCAACTACACCGGCAAGACCACCCATCAATGCGATGAATACGTCATAAATCGTAGGTGAAGTACGTGCCAGAAGCTCCGACTGCCCTTCGGCAACAGGGCTTACAAGAAAGAAGATGGTAGCCGTAGTTACACTGAACAGGGTCGTTATCAGGAAACTTTTCAGTGAACGTTTCATCAGTTCGAAGTCATTCAGACCGACAGACAGTCCCACACCCATGATAGGTCCCATCAGTGGGGAAATCAACATGGCACCGATGATTACGGCTGTGGAGTTGACATTCAGTCCCAATGATGCCATAAAGATGGCAAAGATCAAAATCCACAGATTGGCCCCTTTAAACTCCACTCCTTTGCGGATGGAGTCTACTGTTTCCAGCTCATTATCTTTGTCTTTCCTCAGATCAAGATACTCGCTCAGGAACTTTTTGACGGCAAAAACATTCCGGTTTTGGTTCTGTTCAGGTGTTTCCATAAGCATAATTATTTTCGAATGAAACGGTTTAGGATTGATATTTGGCTAAGCGGCAAATCACGCTTCACGACATAAGCGACAAACAGCAGCAGCAGAACTGTACGGTATGCCATACGCAAGTAGATATTGTCTATCGGTACATATTCGGCGGCCACATAAAGCACAGCCGCCAGAAGCACATACATACCTATCGCCTTCAGGTCGTATTGTATCGGATATTTCTTCTGGCCCACAAAGTAAGAAAGCAGCATAGCAACGCCATATCCGGTAAATCCCGCCCAGGCACAAGCGATGTAACCATACTTCGGGATCAAGAAGACGTTCATCAATATCAGGATAGTGCAACCTGTCAACGAGAAGTAGGCCCCCCAACGTGTCTCATCAATCAATTTGTACCAAAAGGACAGGTTGAAGTAAATGCCCATAAAGATTTCAGCTGCCATGACAATAGGCACCACCCGTAATCCATCCCAGTAATCACGTCCGATGACATGGCGCAGGATGTCCAGATAGAACATTACAGCCAGAAAGGCAAGCAAAGTAAAGATAATGAAAAATTTCATAGCCTGGGCATACATCTCACGACTATCTTTCTCCTTGCTCTTACCGAACACGAAAGGTTCATAAGCGAAGCGGAATGCCTGGGTAAACATAGCCATAATCATGGCAATCTTACTGGCAGCTCCGTAAATGCCAAGTTGTACGGTAGCCTCAGCCTCGTCGGGATAGACGAAAGGAAAAATAATCTTATCAGCCACCTGATTCAAGATGCCTGCCACACCCAATATCACCAATGGCAGGGAGTAACGAAGCATCCGCTTCAATAGCTCTCTATCCAGCACATAGGTAAATCCTCTCAGTTCCGGTATCATACACAACATGACAACAGAGGTACATATCAGATTGAAGAGGAAAGCATAACCTACGTCATTCCCTTTCAATATGACATAATAGAAAAGATTGAGTGCAATATTGAGGAAGATAAACAGCAACTTCAGTGCAGCAAACTTGATAGGGCGTTTTTTATAGCGCAGATAAGCGAACGGAATACTCTGAATGGCATCCATTGCTACCACAATCATCATCATACCTACATACCAGGGATGTTCTCCGTATTCCAACCATCCGGCAATAGGTTCCAGAAATAACAATCCCAAAGCAACGAATACCAATGAGCCGATACTTACGCTCAACAAGGTGGTAGAGTATACCCGCATCGGGTCATCCTGCCCTTTATTGGCAAAACGGAAAAACCCCGTCTCCATGCCGCACGTCAGCAATACCAGTATCAATGCCACCCAGGCGTATATATTCGTAACCACACCATAGCCACCCGACGATGCAGGCAAAGCTATCGTGTAAACGGGCACCAGCAGATAATTGAGGAAACGCCCTACAATACTACTCACCCCATAAATAGCAGTTTCTTTTGCTAAACTTTTTAATCCCGCCATGTTTTCTTTAATTAATGAACAAAACTATCTTTATTCTCAGTCCGGGAAGAGAATAAAGATAGTATCTGTTCTTAGTCGTTAAATAAGGTACGCTGACTATTGTAAAGGCTACGTCCTAAATGTTTATAAGCCAATTCTGTCACTTCACGTCCACGCGGAGTACGTTTCAAGAAACCCTCTTTGATCAGGAAAGGCTCATACACCTCTTCTATAGTTCCGGCATCTTCACCCAATGCCGTAGCAATAGTAGTAAGCCCTACCGGACCGCCCTTAAACTTATCGATAATGGTACAGAGTATCTTATTATCGATTTCATCGAGTCCGTACTTGTCTATATTCAATGCTTCAAGAGCGAAGTTGGCAATCTCCGTATCAATGCTCCCCGAACCTTTCACCTGTGCAAAATCTCGCACACGACGCAACAATGCATTTGCAATACGCGGCGTTCCACGGCTACGGGAAGCGATCTCAGACGCTGCCCTTGTAGAGCAAGGTACATTCAATATCCCTGCCGAACGACGAATAATACCGCTCAATACATCATCATCGTAATACTCCAGATGCAGATTAATACCAAAACGTGCACGTAAAGGCGCGGTCAGCAAGCCGCTACGGGTAGTAGCTCCCACCATCGTAAACGGATTCAGATCAATCTGGATGCTCCGTGCAGACGGGCCTTTATCTATCATGATGTCAATGCGGTAATCCTCCATTGCAGAGTACAGATACTCTTCCACCACTGGAGAAAGCCGGTGAATTTCATCGATAAACAGCACATCATTCGGTTCCAGACTGGTAAGCACTCCCGCCAAATCACCCGGTTTATCAAGCACCGGACCGGAAGTAACCTTAAAACCAACTCCCAGTTCATTCGCAATAATATTGGAAAGTGTCGTTTTTCCCAATCCCGGAGGTCCATGCAGCAATACATGATCCAACGCCTCGCCACGCAGGCGGGCTGCCTTAACGAAGATACGCAGATTATCCACCACCTTATCTTGTCCGCTGAAATCTTCAAAGGACAACGGACGAAGCGCGTTTTCAAAATCGCGTTCCCGACTGGTCAACTGATTATCGCGTATGTCAAAATCTTCTCGTTCCATTCTATATTTAGTTCTTTTCTTATCTTTTTAGAAAAAGAATAGAAAACAAAATCAAGGCTTATAATCAACTACTTATCCCTTTTCTTTTTCTATTTCTTTTTTATTTCTTTTTTTTTACCACTTATTTCAATGCATAACGTCTATCAGTACGAGCCCCTTCTGTTATCAATTCCACATCCACCATCGAATAAACCATCTTCCTCAACTCTTGTAAATCGACTTCCGGCAACCGACCCGCAATCTCCGAAATCTTACTTTTAGGATGCACTCTCAAGTCTTCCATAATTAGAGTTTTCAGCACATAAGGTTCTACTGTTTTCAGAGTTGTCTTCAAATTTACCTTTGCGTTCTTTATCAACTGGGGATTCACAAAAAACTGGGTACCTTTCTTTGCACCATTCCTTCCGATAATATTATCTTTCAACAACTTATCCGTATAGCTGCGCAAACGGTCTTCTTCTTGAAGCTGAAGTTACGAATATCATTCGCCAACTGCCGCAAAGCATCCAAAGCAACCCCATCAAGCTGGTATTTGGTCCTCACCAATTCCCACTGATAAGCGCCCTTCTCTTCGCCCAAACGCTGCAAGTCCTCGCTACGCACCGGTTCACATTTATCGGCCACCCGAATGTAAATACGTCCGTCCAAGGTAGTAGCTACAGAATGCATAGAAGGTGAAACAGAAACAATAAAGTATTGGCTGCCGGTGTCATCAGTACATATTTCAGAAGCTACAAGGCCGACGTTGAAACAGAGACTACGCAATTTAGTCACTGCCTCATTCACTTCGTCGGGCGTGACATGCTGTCCCGGCAAAGGGGCTTTCTTCTTGTCATCGTAGCCTATAAAGATTCTTCCGCCTTGTGCATTTGCCAAAGCAACACAGGTCACGGACAAGTCTTTGAATCCTTTATCTCCTGTTCTAATTTTCAGAAGACTCTTATATTCGGTTGTCTGCTTCTCGCAATCCATGTCTCCATATTTTGGTTCTATTGAGCAAAGATAGTACAAACTGATGAACCCTATCTATTTTTCACTTAATTTCTTTCCTCCCTTCATCATTCCATCCTTCTCCGCTTGCTCATGTTGAAAAGAAACTCTGCCTTTGCGGCTCACATGCAATCATATATCATGATAAAGACTGCACAAGGAATATTTCCCCATGCAGTCTTTATCCCCAATGAGGCTTAGTTTTTTTACTTAAGATTCTTGTAATTCCTGATGTACAATGACTTCATACCACAACTTTTTGTTTTCTGCAAAATAACTAATTTATTTTGAGATAATCCCTATAAGTTAACTCTTTTCACAAACACTTCTGTCCTTACATCCCGCCTCCAATATCATTTAATCCATAACAATAAAGGTGTACTGAAAGTAACTAACCTGTAACTTCCAGCACACCTTTATTCTATAAAGACAGCAAAAAACTTCGCTTATAACATCACTATTGCACCACCCTTACAAATTGAGCCGAAGCCTTAAATGAAGGAAAAATAGACATAGAGACCTGCACTACGGCACTACATGGCTGACCGCCCTTCGTTGCCGGAATCCATCCTTTCAGCATATTCACCAGGCGCATCACTTCTTTATCAACACGCTCATTACAACGCCTTTTGTAATTTGCACCGGTAACTGTGCCATCGGACGTCACAATGAACTCAACAGTAGTAGTACCATATCCTGCCGTTTCAATCGCAATCTGAGGTTTACGCATATTCTCCTGCAAGAAAGTATACAGAGCCTTAGTCCCTCCCGGATATTTGGGTGCTGTCACTACACGCGCAGCACGTTCAGCAGCCATTTCTGCCTCTGCCGCTTCTACTGCCGCTATTGAATCCACTATACGTATCGAATCATAATAGGCCCTGTCAGCATCCTTCTGCTGAATATTGCCTATAGCCTTAGTTACCTTCTCTTCTTTGGGTATACTCAACATCTCATCGTGAATATAAAATCCTTGAAAACCCGCAGGAGTATATCCCGCAAAAGCGGAAACAATCTCAAAACTAAACTTCTGCCCTTCTTTCACCTTAGGAAAATAATACGCGCCTGCCACTGTCGTCTTATTACCTGTACTTATATAATAAAAATTGATGCTTCTACTTGCCGTAAAGTCGTGATTGGCTGTTCCCAGTACTCTGAATTTATAACCTCCGTTTCCCCGACCCGTACAAAGAACCCCCTGCACATCCCAATAATACTTCACCTCTTCCGACACAGCAAAAGGTACTTTCATTGGATAACTTTTAGGAGGCCACGAAAACTTCTGGGCAGAAGTAGCAACCACTAATAAACTCATTGTAAGTAAAACAAATAACTTTTTCATAATCATATATCTTTTGAGCAATAACAGTTTCCTATATCGTCCTTTTTCCCTAATAACGGAAAACCACTTACCTTATCCATACAACAAGAATAAATACAATTTTCACAAGGAACATTAGAATCAAGCATTCCCGGTATTACAAGTCTATAAAAACCGCCTCCAGAGCTAGAACCAACAATACCTCCTACTATGCAATCAATTTTATCCGTAAAAGTTAAGGTTCCCTCATTCACTAACCTATGTAAGAAACATCCTCCCACAGTTGCAGCCACTCCACCTATTACAGCATCTTGTAATTCACCGGATAAATTGATCTTCCTCGAATTGCGCATATCATACACTGTAATCCACTCTTTATCCTTACAACGCATCTGCCCGGCTACTCCCCCCACCGCAACAAGGGTAGATACTCCATGGTTACCAACCGCAATATCTGCATAATTATAAAAATGACAGGCATCTTTTATAGAAGATAAGGTTCCAACCACACCGCCGATAGTGCTGCCTGAATAACCACCGACTTTAGTACTCAAATTGACTACAACTTTTCCTCTGTTTTCCAATTTAGTATCTTGAGTAGTTTCTCCAAGACAAATCCCTCCTGCAAGCCCTCCAACAGTCACCAATCCTCTATTATCTTTAACTGTAATGTCTCCTTTATTAAGGATAGAATGATAAAAATTGGTACCACTGCCATCACTATTATATCCATTAAATCCAATAAGCCCTCCAAGTGAAACATTGCTGCCGCCAAGAACCTGGATATTTACATTACTTGTACAATTATCAATGGTACCTCCAAAGAAATGACCTGCTAAAGCGCCTATCATCAGAGAAAAAGATGATGATTCAGCATTATTTTGTACAGTGATATTCCCAGCTAATGTCAAATTCTTCACAGTAACGTTACCTAGAGCTTCAAACAGACCAAACTCAAGGGAAGTATACCCCGAATCCAAATCTTTTTCATTAATAGTATATACAACATCCTTAAAAGTGATAGTATGTCCGTTTCCATCGAATTCTTCAAAAGTGTTATCAAGCAGATATTTTATAGGACTCCATTTGCCCGTTATCTCAATATCATTCACTAATCTAAAACGAGCTCCTTTTATAGGAATCGATTTGCTATTAGACAACTTAATAGTTTTATCAAAATTCAATATATCACCAACCACCTCGTTTAAATAGCGTAACTCACCTGCTTTACTAATCTCAAATACCTGTTCCTTCTCATTAAAGTACAAAGTATCAACTTTCCCATCACATGATATGAGTAACAGACAGGCTGATAGCATTAATATTATTTGTTTCATAAGATATCTAAATATATAATCAACTCTGTTCTTCATATTTCCCATCATCATTTCTCTTATATTCTTTTCCATTTTCACCTTTAAGGAGACTTTTGTCTTTAAAGAAACTTACATCCTTCGCCTTTACATCACCACCAAAAGGACCGGCACCTTTGATTATCGCATCACAATCTTCCTCCTGAGAGTCATTGTTATTATCAGAAGATTCAGGCAAAGTATTACCCGAACTCTCACTTACCTTCCGAGGAGCTAATACGAATGCAATGATAGCACAGACAATCATGACAACTATTACCACTGCCATTGATGATATCAGCAATACTATCCCTGCCGCAAAGAATACCGGATATAGCAACAATATCGCAATCCGATAAATCCCTTTTACAGAAACAGCCAATATAATCATCTGCACAATAAATAATAGACCTACAGCCACTACCAATAATGCCATTATAAACCCAAATAGTCCGTCCTGGTACATTAATGAGGGGATAAAGCGTTCTGCAAGAATGTCAAACAGCATATTTCCTGTAAACATGTGAATTGCAAGAAGTATTACGGCAATCACAGCAGCAATGGTTGTGGGAGTTTTGCTAAAATAACCAAAGCCCTCATAAAGCCACAATAAAATACTGAACAAACCAAACAAGAAGCTTCCTGTTACCAGAATAACAGCTCCGTAAAGTTTCAGAACATTCATCAAACCCGGTTCTCCTAAATCCAGTTTTCCTTCGTTGCAGAATATATTGCAGACAAGAAACAATATTAAAACACTCATTGCCAACAATTCAATGGCAGGCAACCAAAAACGTATTGCTCCCTCAACATCCAGCACGTTCAGTAGAATCAAGGAAACCACCAGAAGGATGGCCAAAACAAAAATCCACATACCTACCTTCGCAAACAAAAAAGAATCGTTAGCAGAAAGTTCTTCCAAAACCGGTGCTCCATTTTTGTTGGGTAAAGGTGCTCCCCCGTCCATTATCAAGGTCCCGTCTTTCCAATTATAATCAAAATAGACTTGCATCGGATTACCCTCCGGATTATCGGGAAAAACAGCCATTACGGTTGCCCCCAAAGCATTGGAAGAAACCACCGAAGTAATCAGTTTGTGACTAATGTCCACGTCTGTGTCATAAACAATGTACCCGTAACAAGACTGACCGTTCAATGGATACTCATCCGGCGCCTTTATTTCCTGATACAAGCTAAGTTTCACATATTCGCTTGTGCCTTCATTGTCCATCATTTCCCATTCCCCGACAAACGGTCTAAGACCGGATACGTATTTGAAAACCTCATCTTTACCATAAGTAATCTCGTTTGTTTTCGGGTTAAAAGTAAGTGTATCTTCATAAAGCTGCAAATCGTGACTCCCTAATGACACCAGTCGATACTTATTATTGCCTATGTAGGAAACCGAATCTATATCATAACGATAGATGCGGGATATAGTGGAAAAATTCATAAAACCATAACTTTTCTTCCCGCTCGGCAGTTCTTCCATTTCCGTATC
Organism: Bacteroides sp. MSB163; assembly: GCF_036416795.1. NCBI lineage: Bacteria > Pseudomonadati > Bacteroidota > Bacteroidia > Bacteroidales > Bacteroidaceae > Bacteroides > Bacteroides maternus. Next base: position 1,292,882 of record NZ_CP143867.1, read on the forward strand.
AAAAGTACGTTCCGAGAAATCCAACTCCATACAGTAAGTAAGGTTATCCACTCCATACTCCTGCCCCATCGGACTTGGATCCTTTCCCACAAACATCTCCCAACGACCTTTCAGTGAAGGTTTCTCTTTGCTACACCCCGATATTCCGAGTAATAGAAATACAACGATCCCTAATGAGAGTATCCACTTTCTCCGATTCAAACTTTGAATTGCATTCATCCCTTTTATCGTTTAATGATTAATGTACGCAGATCATTTCAAATTCACGCATTGCGCATCCGTATTTTCCCCTTTCTCACGATCTATTCACGCTTTATTGGAGCCTAAACATCAACGGCATAGTGTATTGAACCCTCACGGCTTTGCCTCCCTTCATACCGGGCTTCCAGCGAGGCATAACGCTGACTATCCGCAAAGCTTCCTGATCAAGAGCAGGACTAACACTACGAGTTACTTTAGCATCACAAATAGAACCGTCGCGTCCGACCACAAACTGCACAACAACCCTTCCCTGTGTCCCGGACTCCTGCTCCTCCTTCGGGTATTTCATATTACTACTCAGGAAACGCATCAAAGCCACTTGCCCACCGGGGAATGAGGGCATTTCCTCCGCATCATCACATATTTTATCAGAATCAACTTCTATCTGTACAGGGACATATTTTATTTCAACCGGTTTGTCCTCCACAATAGCAAGCGTTTCCGGTGGCGGTGGTACCGACGAATTATCAGAAGAGAAATTCCTAATCCCCAAGTCCTCTATGTTCTGTGGATAAACCTGACTAATGGCTTTTTGCTCCTGATAAGAGCATTTGGAAAAATCTTTCCCAAACTTTTCATTAGCCAATTCCCCGCGCAGCTCCTTATAGGCTGCACGAATAGCAGCCATCACTGCCTGATGATCAGCTTCGGTAGTCTTAGCGTCCCTGGACACGGTAACTTTATGATTGGAAGTAACCATTATTTCATCAAAGTAAGGGATACGCTTCTTCTGCTTCTCCGGCAGATTCTCATCATTATAAGGATTAGCGACAAATTCCTTCACCTTTTCTGTCAGTTGCCCGAGACTTCCTATATAATCATCCCCAGCCATTACCTGACCAGCCATATTAATCATTACCGTCAACACATTACGTTCATCTACTTGATTGGTTACCGCAGGCAACGTAGATGTTTCTTCTCTTTTCAAAGAAGCTTCTTCTTTAGGAATCCTCAACAATTCATCATGGATATAAAACCCGTTGAAGCCTGACGGAGTATACCCGGAGAAAGCGGAAACAATCTCAAAACTAAACTTCTGTCCTGCTTTCACCTTAGGAAAATAATACGCGCCTGCCACTGTCGTCTTATTACCTGTACTTACATAATAAAAATTAATGCTTCTACTTGCCGCAAAGTCGTAATTGGCTGTTCCCAATATCCTGAACTTATAGCCTCCGTTTCCACGGCCCGTACAAAGAACTCCCTGCACATCCCAATAATACTTCACCTCTTCCGACACAGTAAAAGGCACTTTCACTGGATAACTCTTAGGTGGCCACGAAAGCTTCTGGGCAGAAGCCGTAACTACCAGTAAACTCATTGTAAGTAAAACAAATAACTTTCTCATGATCCTATCTCTTTGGTACTTCTGTTACATAATAAGATTCCCGACTTTCATACAGTCTATCTTAATTAAGATTTTTCATCTCATCTTCTTCTACTATCGTAAGTTATTCCCCTCCTGATTCAAACTCAGCACATAAGTTCCCTGTTGATCTATATCTACTGAGAGGCTCCGGTTCGAAGAATCATACACCAGCGTTATCTTTTGCCGATTACCATGTTTCGCCTGTACTACCGCCTTCCTACCTTCCAACGAAAGAATAGAATCGATCTCATATTCATGCCAGTCATCATTCACCCACGAAGTTATCTTACCATAATCATCATCAATATCCCGATTATATAAACTCAAGGAACAATTTACCTCCGTCCCGTCCTCCTTTTCATATTTCCACTCACCTACAAATGGGTGGTCAGCATCAGTAGAAGGCAGTATTTTGTAGTTTGTATAATTAAGTTAAACATTAAATTTCCTCTTTCCATTACTCCAATCTCCTGAGAAAAAAGAGTCACCATTATACTCCCCGTCAAACAATTTAAACGTACCTGTTTTCTTGCCGTTAACAGTTTCATCAATGATATAATCCACACCTATCTGCTTTCCCGTCAGCTGTATCGGGTTATTGATATGCTTATAAGAATAACTGCCATAAAGCGAATCTCCAATTTGCGTCAATGCCATTTGTACTTCCTTACCAGCTACCTGTCCGCTTAAAGTCATTTCCTTAATAGCTGGAATATCAACAGGCCTATCCTCCCCTCTTCTTCCTATAATATAAACCAAAGCTATAACTACCACTAATATAACCAGCCCTATCATGTAATAAAAAGAAGTTTTCCGCCTAACCGGAACTTCCGTTTTTTGTTTCTCTTCACTAACAGGCACGACCACAGTAGCCGGAATCATTTCTGAAGGCAGCAAGATCTCTGTACCGCCTTCCGGTTCCCCATCTGTAGCAGTCACGGTTAGTACAGCTTCCTGTTGACCGCGGTTGGCACGACTTCTTAACTTCCGATTCCACTCCTTACGATAAGTATACAGCAACCAGAACTCGAAAACCAAAATTAGAATGGAAATTATTATAGAAATAACTATAGTCAATTTCTCGCTCGTACCGACGCCTGAAATTATCACAGCTATTACTGCATACAATGAATAGACAATGGCCGGACGAATTAAAGGCAAATAGACTCCCCAGAACAGTGTTTGCAAAGGATACCATTTATAATACCCACAGAAAGTGCCAAGGGTATAAACGAAAAAACCTATGCCAAGGCAAGGCAGAATAAGAGGACCGAAGCCCATCTGATATTTGACACTATAGAAAATCAGATCCACTGGTGCTTGACCTGCAACAGTGGATGCTGCCCAACATAATCCTATCCCCATTGCGAGAGCAAACAAACCATTATACAAATCTAACACAACCAGCACATAATGGTAAAAAAGCCTGGAAAAAACGAATTTCAACACCCCTATCACTAAAGTCAGCACAGGCAAGACATTCAAAATCAGCGAAACAGCATTATCGCTATGTTCCTCCAAAAAACCCGCCAATGTCTTTGTCTCAGCAACTTGTCTGTTCACCACCACCTCCACAAAAGGAGCACAAAAAATCATGGCGTAAAATAAAACTGATAAAATGATATCATAAATACCATTTTCCCTATGTTTTTCATTCGAATACATATCCATACCAATTAGTTATTACTCGCCTATATTTCCAACCAACCGCCCTTAATAGCCTTTATCAACATATCAGACGCATTCTTGGCTTCCAGCTTAAGCATGATCTGCTTACGGTGGAACTCCACTGTATTGACTGATATATACAGCGTTTCTGCTATCTCATTGCTCTTCAGACCTTCGGATATGCATTTCAGCACCTCCAGTTCGCGTTTGCTGAGAACCTGTGGCATTTCAGGAGGAAGCTTCTTCCGGGATTTCTGGAAGTGTGGACAGTAGTATTTACGACCTGCCAAAACCGATTGAATCGCCTCTTGCAGGTTCTCCGGATCAGACTGTTTAAGAATCACTGCATCTACATCCGCCTTTACCATCCGACGGACCACCCACACCTCACTATGCATCGTCTCAATAATAATACGCATGCTCGGATAGAGCAAACGTATCTGTTCTATCAGCTCAAAACCCGACATGTCCGGCAATTCTATGTCGACCATGCAAATACTGATATCGTGGGATTTAAGAAGTTCCAAAGCTTTCGCAGCACTGTCAGCCGCATATATCTCACCTATTTCCGGACAGACTTCAAGAATGTTACGGATGCCCGCCAATACAATAGGGTGATCATCTATAAGAAGAAGATGGTATTTCGATGTATCCGATGGAAGTTGCACCATATTTCTTTTATTTATATGCTTGTGGTCAGATATTAGTCCTCCCTGTTATCATGTTTACTATTTTGTGCAAAGGAAGGGTATTTTTAGTTTAAATCTACTATTGTTTTCCGTAGTTTTTCAACAGACAGCATGTAAATGCAATGGTATACTTTCCATACATGAAAGCTATTATGGAATAAATCTTTATTTAATAGGAGCCGTAACCGTAACGCACACACCGGTCTCATCAGCAGTCACATGGAGCGTACCATTCATACATCTGACCCTATCTTCCATCGTGCGCATCCCGATGCCCTTGGAAGAAGAGCGCTTCATTACTCCATTACTGAATATCTCCAACCGCACATGCGCCCCATCCATCAACAGTGAAATGGAGATCTGTGTGCCGGAAGAATATTTGAGAATATTATTCATGCTTTCCTGCACAATACGATACAATTCATAGGCCACATTGTAGGACACCAGACTCCAATCGGACGTAGAGGCATCGAATGAAAGATGCATGGATGAAGGAATATTCAGATGATCGATATAGTCTGTTATAATTTCATCAATAGTGGCATCAAAAAATACGGGAGGCATCAGCTCGTGCGAGATACTACGGATATTCGCACGGCTCCGTCCCAGTTTGTCCAGCAACTCACATTTATCCTCTTCTCTATTAAATCCCGATTTAAGTTCCATTTCCAGTCCCAGAAGTTCATTGCAAACCCCATCGTGCAGCTCGCGTGCCAGACGGGCACGTTCGCTCTCCATTCCGTCAATATATTTACGGCTGAGTTGTAACTTGCGTTTATACAAGAGGACGATCAAGAGGATAATCATAAAGCTGATAAAAGCTATAAACCAAATTGTGAGCCGAAGGCTGCGAAGTTCTTCCTGCTGTTGTAATTCTTTCAGACGCTTAATTTCAAGTTCTTTCTTCTGAGTATCATAGCGCACTTGCAGCTCGCTCATTTGCTTCTCCACCTCCTGCGCAGCCAGAGAATCACGCAATTCGAGAGCTTGCTCCATATATCTGTAGGCCTCATCGGGCTGTTGCAGGTTATGATAGCATTCGGCCATACGGCTGTACCACACGTAGGGGGCGGTAGGCGAATTCGTGCTTATCAGTCCCGTCAACTTTCGATAAAAATCCAAGCTTTCCCGATATTTCTTTTCCTTTAGTAAAAGCTGGGCTTTTGTCTCATAAATACCGATAGCTTCATGGCTCGTTTCCGGTAATTCATCCAGAAAGCGGTCACATACATTCAGATAGTAACGCACCGAATCATCTTGTGCAGTAGCCTGAAAAGCGGGTAACAGCGCTGACAATACTTTTAACCGAAAACGCGGTGATTGTTGCTGGGAAGCTATTCCATAGGCCTTGCGCAGATAATTGATCGCTTGATCGTATTCTCCTGTCTTTACCAACAAGGAACCGTAGATGTAATAAGCCTGCAACCAGTCCAAAGCATCTTCCTCTTTCAGTGCATACGTAATGGCTTCCTGTGCATGCTCCCTCGCGTTTTCCAGTTGTTTGAAAGAGATATACATCACGGCAATATTGGCATGCAAATTGGATACAGCACTATAATCCTTGCTTTTCATGGCTGCCTCAAGCCCCTTGCCGTAATAGTAAAGAGCAGAGTCCGGGAGGTTTATTCTGCGGTAGGCGACGCCCAGCGAACTGCAATTGGTCAGATAAGCCTCGCTATCACAGGATTTAGAGGTGGCATCCAAAGCTGTCAGATAGTGTGATGTTGCTTCCCGGATATCCCCCTCAATCATATAACAACTTGCCAAATCGGTAAGTAACCTTCCACGAATACTGTCAAGCGCTGTATTCCCTTCACAATATTTCAGTCCTTCCAGTAAATAAGGTCTTGCCGAATCGGTCTGAGCTATTCCATTGTAGGATTGCCCCAATGACAAACAGGTGATAGCTACCTTTTCATTTTCTCCACTCCCGCGATATAACTCTAAGGCTTTTGCCAGTTTATAGGTGCAACTGTCTATTTCTTCATTTTCATAATGTACACAAGCTTCCTCGTAAAGACTATCGGCTTCACTGTTCATTTGCATATCCAAGGTAGCGAGTTTCGTACACCCCGCCAGAACAAACATCAATAAAAGTAGTAATTTCATCTTCATCACAATTTACCATACACTATAAACTCCCATTCAACATGATGATGCCATATGGAATTTCATCTTCCAGTCAGCTGAAATTGTGACAAAGTTAAGAGTCTTCATTTAAAATGAAAATTATTCGGCATGTTTTTATCCGGTATTTTTACCACATATCATTTATTTTCAAACTTACTAATCACTATTTTAGATTTATCCTTTACCTGTTGGCAGAATTGATTTATTTCTGTGTAGAAATGAATTATTCACCACAGAGGACACAGAGAGCACAGAGGTTATAATTATCTATGAATTAGAAGCCTAAAAAACTCTGTTAACTCTGTGTCCTCTGTGGTGAAAAGATTCATAACCGTATAGAAAGGAGCAAGTAGGAGTTTCATATACGTTGTAACTTTCTGTATGACAACACACTTGATGTCCCACCATGATCAGTCGCAGTGGAACACTAGTTCAATCGTAATGAGAAGTACCTTCAGTCCTAATGGGAAACACCCTCAGTCGTAGTGGGAAATACCCTCAGTCCTAGTGGGAAGACGACACACAGATTGCTTATCTGGGCTTTTACAGCGGAAATGACGAAAGTGTAGCCAACAGCGTATGTCTACTGCTTACCGCTTCATAAATTCCCTCCGTTCTTCTTCCGGAAATTTCTCTATCGCATAGCGCAACATCGTACGTGGCATCACTTTACAATGCTTTTCAAGGAACTGCACCAGCAAGTCTTTGTTCCGTTTCCCCATTTCCCGCAACATCCATCCCGCGGCCTTCTGCATCAGGTCATGACGAGTGTAAAGGAGATACTCGGAGAGGGCTAAAATATCGATGAAATCGTCGTTTTTAATCAATGTATAAGTAGAGACCACTGCTATGCGCTGGTCCCAAAGCAATTCATTACTGACCAAGCGATAAAGAACATCACGGGGTTTATCCTTCAGATATTCGCCCACAATACCCGGAGCAGACAAGTCTACCAGATCCCAGTTATTGATACGGGCAGTCTGCGACAAATAGAAATCGAATATCTCTTTTTTGCCCTTTTCATCGCATTTCTTAAAGCGCTCCACCAGCATCAGTAAGGCACACAGGCGACACTCGTGCCATTCACTTTGCAACAATTCTGCCATTACCTCAAACGGCACATCCTTATGCCGCTTCGCTACCATACGGGTGTTGGGAACGACAATACCGAGAAACTTGTCACCTTCTCCGTATTGTCCTTTCCCAGTTTTAAAGAAATTGGGAAGATACTCCCGTTTCACCGCGTCAATGTACTGTTCCAGTTCCTGCTGTATTTCCTTTGTTTTCTGCATAATATGAACTTAATTGCATACAAAAATATCATTTCAATTTTTATTCTTCACATCGACACACAAAAGATAACACGGGTACCCTGAGTGTAGCCTTTATCAATCATCAGGTATCCACCCAGCCTTTCCGCAACGATACGGCAAATAGATAAACCGAGCCCTGCTCCCTGACTAAAATTATCCAACTTCACAAAGCGCTCAAAAACACGCTCCTGTTCCTCGACAGGAATACCGATCCCGGTATCTGTAACCGTAAAAATCAATTGATTCTCTTCTTTCTTAACCTCATAGGCTAATGTAACGGAACCCTCCTGAGTGAACTTCAATGCATTGCCCAGCAGGTTATCAAGTACCTGCACTATATAATTATAATTACTATTTATGATCAGTTCATCACAGGCCGGTTCAAAAATGAGCTTTACGCCCGGATCGAAGGATGCCCCCGCCGCATCTATCGAGGCCTGGCAACAAGCATTGACATCAACAGCATTATGCTTGATTTCAACCTCACTGTCGAGAATGGAGATATCAAGGATATCACCTACCAGCTTCAGCAACAGCTTGCTGTTACTCTCAATCAACGCAACATATTGCCCGATGTCTTCCTTTTCATCAAGCATATCAACCAATACCCCGGAGAACCCGACAATGGAGTTAAGCGGAGTACGGATTTCATGAGACATATTCTGAATGAACATTGTTTTCAGCCAATTACTCTGTTCAGCAAGCTCTTTGGCTTTGCGCAATTCCTCCTCGGCTTTAATTAATGTACGATTCTGCTCGTCCAGTTTATTTTTTGCTCGATACAACTTTGCATTGAGTTTTCTCTGTTGCCACAAGAAGATAACAACGATACATAAAATACCTATAACAGAGAATAAAATGATCCGGGTATTTTGTAGTCGTTTCTTCTGAGAAATCTTCTCCAGCCGTACCTTTTCAGCATTGAGTTGTTGCAAGTTCAGCATGGTAGCAAACTCGCTGGTAGTGATTTCTTCATTCCTTTCTTTCTCCTTATTCTGTTCCAACAAAAAATCGCGGTACAGCCCGGCAGCTTCTTCTTTACGGTTCATATCCCAAAGAATGTCCGCCTTTGTTTTTCTCAATGCCATCAGAGTCGTCAGATTGTTTTTCTTCTTCAGTTCAGTTTCCCGTTCATCCAATACACTAAGAGCCTTATTATAGTTGCCCACCCTCCAGTTATAATCAATCTCTACATCATACAAATAATGGATATGACGTTTCATTGAAGGTTCTTCCATATACATTCGTCTACATTCCTCTAACGCCTTGCGGGCAGCTACCGTATCTCCTTGCGCAAGATAGAGTGATACATAAACCAGCTTGGCCGTCACTTCATGATAAGTAGATTTAGAAGTTTTGAGTGCCTTTTTAAGCAGTTCGGGAGCTTTTTCCGCTTCGCCCAAATCAATGTATATCTTTGCGGCATCACTATACTGGCAGGATATATTATATCTTACTACATCGGCATTCTCAAAAATATCGATTTCTTTAAGCATAAATTCCTGAGACTTCCCCATCATACCTTTAGCCCCATATACGTTGGCCAATGCATAATAACACTCAGCAATACTTTCCTGACTCTTCTCACTCTTGGCTTCCTGCAACATCTTTTCGGCTTCAAAAAGAGCAATGTTATATTCTCCCTGTATGATATAATAGTTAACCAACCTGGCAGCCCACGCCCAGTAGTAAAGTTCTGCATTACCGACCCTTCTGGCGTATTGTTTTAAGCGATTTACTCCGGCTATGATGCTATCCGTGCGGTTCTCGCCCTGTCCGTAATAGTAATAGTCTACCTTGGCTCCCAAAGCTATCTTAGCCATCACCGTATCGTTGCACCTGATTGCCATATCGAACAATGTATCCGATGCTACCAGAACAATGGGATCAGTCGGATCATTGAAATACTGTTTATAGTAAGCACGCATGCTTTTAATATCGGTAGAGTCTACATTTTGGGGTGAAATAGTTCCTACAACCAAATGCAAAAGAACACAGACAAGAATCGTTTTTTTCAGCATAAGTTATTTGTCTGTTGTATGTTATATGATGATAAAGATATGTTTTATCTATGAAATAAAATATCCCCCTATCTCACAAGACAGACTAATTGATGATTTTTACCTTTTTATTGCATATAATAAGCATTATTTAGAACAATAACAGCAAATAAGCAAGCAAACGTTCATCTTCACAGTATCTATCAACAAGTAACATTAAAAAAAGACTCCGCTTATTATCAATAATTTACAATCGATAATAAGCAGAGTCGCCATACAACCGGACGCATTGACTATTTCTGCGTCACCCCTTTCCAGTCATCCGTACGGAAAGGTGAAGCCGGAAGGCCGGCACCATTATATAAGTTACAAACCGGATTGTTGGCCCATGCGTAGCGCACGGCAACGGGATACGGCACATCGGGAGAACTCACCACAATCTTATCACCCTGTATTTCTGCCTTCGCCCAGTGGAATTTATGATCACGACCAGCAATGGCAAAGCCTTGCAATGCTTTCCCGTCACTACTCTTTAAACCACCATCCGTATGATCAAAAGAAAGGATAATCTTATCCCCATCCACCTGATAGGAACGATAGACGGGACCGGAATAAGGTATTTGTTCTCCATACGTCTTGGCACGGGCCACCAATGCCAGGCGATGTCCAACGGTCTGTTTATCTTTCGGATGGATATCATTGGCATCGCCTTTATCAATAATCACAGCCATTCCGGTATTTGCTACCGACAATGTGCGCGCTTGCGCTTCGCGAAGTTCCGCCCAGTCAGAATCAACGGGGTTGGGAGATACCTGCATAAAGTTGGCTAACTGCACAAAATAGAAAGGAAAATCCTGCCCCCAGTCCTTACGCCAGTTCTCGATAATCAGCGGGAAAAGCTCACGATACTGATAGGCGCGGGAAGCATTGTTTTCTCCTTGGTACCAGATAGCACCACGGATACTGTAAGGCACCAGCGGATGGATCATAGCATTGTATAAAGATGTCGGCAAATTGGGGTCCTCGGACATATCCTTCGGAAACATACCCTCTTTCCGGGCATCGGCGGCTATCTGATATTTCCATTCACCGGCCAGGCTGATTTGTTCTCCATTGTCTGAACGGAGATAAAGCTCATCCGTCATGCCACAGCCACCTCCTGTATCTGTCACACGGACAGCCAGCGTAAGCAGTCCTGCCTTCACCAACTTACCCGGAACGGTGTAATTACGTTGAACAGAATAGCCATCTGTACGACCCACTTCCCGACCATTCCAATACGTTATATCATTATCATCAATGGCTCCTAAAACCAACTGCACCTTCTTACCTGCCCAAGATGCAGGAATATCGACGGTGCGGCGAAGCCAGATCAGTCCGTCAAAGTCACCAAGCCCTTGCTGATCCACCATTCCGGGGAAGTTCAGTTTGCCCCAGGCTTTATCATCCAGAGATGCCTCAGCCCGTACCGGTTTTCCGACAGCAAAGCCTTCATCAACGCGATTGTTCCAAGCTTCCAAAGCTTTCAAATAGTCCGCTTTCATCGCAGTTTTATCGGGCATTGCACGAATATCTTCCACCACTTTACTAAAATCCGGCATTTCCTGTAACACCTTCCCGCTTATCCAGGACTCTACATTGGTCCCACCCCAGGAAGTATGAATCAGCCCGACGGGTACATTCTGCTTTTCAGAGATTTCACGACCAAAGAAATAGGCGGTAGCCGAGAACTCAGGAACGGTCAGCGGTGAGCATACCTGCCAGCCATTATCACGGATTTTGATATCCGTCTCCGGCTGTGTACTGGTTACATGTTCCACATGCAATAAACGGATATTGGGATGATTAGCGGCAGCTATTTCCTTCTCATAATCCATAATCTTTCCCCATCCTTTCAGAGGCATTTCCATATTGGACTGTCCGGAACAGATCCATACCTCACCAATCATTACGTTCTTCAACACCAGTTTCTGACCATCGGTCAGTGTAAGCTCATACGGGCCACCCGCTTCAGGGGTACGAACGGAAAGTTTCCATTTACCCTCCTTATCAGACAGCGTTTCATACGTCTTCCCGTCCCAGGAAGTGGTTATTTTCACCGTTTTCATCGGTTTTGCCTCACCCCAGATAGGGGCATCCGCCTGTTGCTGCAACACCATGTTATCCGAAAACATCGGCGGCAACACCACCTTGGCCGAGATTGTACCGGATAACAACAGCAAAGCTGCAACTAACATACATTTGTTTTTCATATCAGTTAATTATTGGTTTAAACAGACGCATTGCAAACAGTTGCTTTAATCACATATCACCGTCGCAATATCGGAAAGCAAAGATAGCTAGAATTTCATATTCGAAATAGTGTTATTACCCTAATAAATGCAATAATCTTTCCATTTATCACGCTAAATAGAAAGATATTCCTACTTTTGCACGAAAATCAACGCGTTATTTTATGGTTTTAAATTACATTTGGGTAGCATTCTTCGTAATTGCTTTCATTGTGGCACTCATCAAGCTCCTGTTTATGGGCAACACAGAAATCTTTACGGAGCTTGTCAATTCAACATTCACTTCCTCGAAAACAGCCTTCGAAATATCACTGGGGCTGACGGGCATCCTTTCTCTATGGCTGGGTATCATGAAGATCGGTGAGCAAAGCGGTATGATTAACGCGCTGTCCCGCTGGCTGAGTCCGGTGTTCTGCCGTCTTTTCCCCGAAATACCCAAAGGACACCCTGCCATGGGTTCCATCTTTATGAATCTCTCCGCCAATATGCTGGGACTGGACAATGCAGCCACCCCAATGGGTTTGAAAGCTATGAAGGAACTGCAAGAACTGAATCCCCAAAAGGATACGGCAACCAATCCGATGGTCATGTTCCTGGTGCTCAATACTTCCGGATTGATCCTGATCCCTATCAGCATCATGATGTATCGTGCCCAGATGGGCGCTGCACAGCCTACCGACATATTCATCCCCATACTGATCACATCAGCCATCTCCACCCTTGTGGGAGTGATTGCCGTCAGCATTGCCCAACGTATCAACCTGATCAACAAGCCCATCCTTATCCTCATCGGTTGCATCAGCCTTTTCTTTGCAGGGCTGATTTACTTGTTTATGAGGCTTGGCCGGGAAGAAATCGGCACGTATTCCACACTGATTGCCAACGTTATCCTGTTCAGCATCATTCTTTTGTTCATAGTCTGGGGATTATGGAAGAAAATAAATGTATATGATGCCTTCGTAGAAGGTGCCAAAGAAGGTTTTACCACGGCCGTGCGCATCATTCCATATCTGGTAGCGTTTCTGGTAGGTATTGCCGTATTCCGCACTTCCGGCGCAATGGACATGCTGGTAAGCGGCATCGGTTACGTTGTGGGATTGTTCGGCGCAGACACCAGCTTTGTAGGCGCTTTGCCAACCGCACTGATGAAGTCGCTGAGTGGCAGCGGTGCCAACGGACTGATGATTGACACCATGAAGGAGTATGGCGCAGATTCTTTCGTAGGGCGAATGAGTTGTGTAGCCCGCGGTGCTTCGGATACCACCTTCTATATCCTGGCTGTCTACTTCGGAAGCGTAGGCATCACCAAAACGCGTAATGCCGTCACTTGCGGACTGATAGCGGACTTTGCAGGTATCATCGCCGCCATCATCATCAGCTATCTGTTTTTCTTTTAATTTTTAATTGTGAATTGATATGATTTCCTATCAGACAGACGGTGTAGAAATGCCCGCCATCAAAAAGAGCCAAACCACAGAATGGATCAAAGCCGTTGCCGCCACTTACGGGAAAAGAGTCGGTGAAATCGCTTATATTTTCTGTTCCGACGAGAAAATACTTGAGGTGAACCGCCAGTATCTGCAACATGATTACTACACGGATATCATCACTTTTGATTATTGCGAGGGCAATCGCCTCAGTGGAGATTTATTTATCAGCCTCGACACGGTACGTACCAATGCAGAACAGTTCGGCAGTGACTATGAAACGGAGCTACACCGGGTTATTATCCACGGTATTCTGCATCTTTGCGGCATTAATGATAAAGGACCAGGAGAACGGGAGATTATGGAAGCTGCAGAGAATAAAGCTCTGGCTATGCGATAAAGAAACGAAAGAAAGTAGCTGTTTAGAGCATCTATAGATGGGACGCGCAGGATATATAGATGGGACACGCAGGACATATAGACCGGATGTATAGGATATATAGATCGGATATGCAGGATATATAGATGCAACGTGCATGAGATTATGACTCATGCACATTGTATTTTATATCCATCTTTTTATTTCAATAAGAACTTCTCCGCACGTCCCGGAGAAAAGAGTTCCCACAAGGAAGCCACCGTCCAACCCGGAGCGAAGATATTGTTATAGTATCCCTTTCCATTGCGACCATAATCCCAGTTGGTATGCTGCACAACTTCGGGATAAAAGCCCACTTTGGCTACACCGCACATGTGACCTTCGTACGGCAAAAGTTGGCGCATGGAAGTAGAAATCACCTGTGCAAATTCTGAGAAACGAGATTCATTGTATTCTTTCGAAAGCCAATTCAATACATCGGCAAATTCAAAAACAAACACATCTATGTGGTTATTCTCCACCGATACATTTCCCCAGCCACGGGTTTTCAGACCGATATCACCCAGCATCTGTCCTTCGGCAAAAGGAACGTCCCAGGTATAATACCAGGATAAAGCAAAATAAGCCGCTTTCTTCGACAGTTCGGCATAATGTGTACGTTCTGCACCTTTAGTAACCAAAGCCAGATAATACGTAGCAGTAGCGGCATACAGGGAAGCTTCTTTATCCTCACAATTTGCATCCAGGGTCGAAGAGAAGAAATCGGCCTTGGAGATAAGTTCTTTCTCCAGATAGCCCACCGTGCGTTTCGCACTCTCCAGATAACGTTTATCCTTGAAATACTTGTAAGCCATCACCAAAGGCAAAGTGGCCGAAGGGGTGCTTCCACCCGTTCCATCTACAATGGAGAAATCATCCTTAAACTTGCGCGGGAAGCTGCCGTCCTCGTTCTGCAAACGCAGGAAGCTATCCAAAATACCTTTGATACGCTTCTCCCACTCAGGATGTTTGCGCTTCTGCCGCTTTTCGTAACTCAGATAATTCAGCACGGCATACACACCCTCTGACTGACGACGGATGCTATGCTTGGATTCTTTAAAGCCACGATTGTAATGTACCACCTCATTGAAGAACCCTGCCGGAGAGAAACCGTTCTGAAGATACGTATCAAAAACGCTGTTGGCACTGTTCATTAATTCCCGGCGGTTCTGTTGCGTACCATATTCCAGTGCATTGAAAGCATTGAGCAACGTACGTCCCACAAATCCGATTTCGGCAACATCCACATGATCGCAAGTAGCCGTTTTCAGTTCCACGCCTGAGTAGTAATGAGTAGGCGTATTGTCCACATAACTTTCTACAAAGAAATTGCTGAGTACTTCTTTCATTCTGTCCACCGTATAAGGTGTATCAACAGGCTGAGGGCGGTTGGTATCGTAGCAATACTCCCAGGTACGCTGCACGCACTCAGAGAAATCGGCAGCATCTATTTCCGCCAACTCCCAGGTCAGAGTAATGCTGTCTCCCTTGCGAAGCGACTGGAAAGCCTCAACGGCAGGAGCTAAAGTCAATTTACGAATATAAGTTTTCGGAGCTTCCCGATACGGAAAGCCGTAAGAAAGCACAGTCATGCCTCCCACATTTTCAAATCCGGTATAGCCTATGGATGTTTCTCCGGACACAATGACCTCTCCTTCTTTGTGAGTGGCCAACGCCTCCTTGTCAAACTTATCAATGCGGATAACCGACATTGATTTACCATTTGCAGGACTGAAAGCTGCTGTAAGCGGAGTACTCAGACGATCCTCGCGCACCAACCAACTATCGGAAGTATGGAATGAAGGTGCTTCCTTGGGTGAACGCAGATTGCGACGATACCAGAAACCGGGCATATAGAACTGGCAGTCATCATGCTTATAACCGGTTTTTATCTGCTCTCCATAATTGAAATACACATTCTCCAGAGCTTTGATGACAACATTGATGCGTTGTTTTCCATCTTTCTCCGTAACCTGACGGGTAATGACCAGCGGCAGATTCTCGGAAGGCTGACAATTGTACACGCCATCCTGTACTTTCCGGAGAGTTAATGAATAGTGTTTGGCATCATTTCCCGGAACTTTTAAAGATACGGAAACATTCTCTGGAATATAGTTTGCCGCTCCAATATTTGCAATGCCCGCAGAAAGCATTATCCCTAAAAACAATCTTTTTAACCTCATATTCAATCTTCATTTTACTATTTTACAATACAGGCCTTTCGGATTCTGATGACGGAGAATTGCCAGACACGGATGGCCATCCGTTTTTCCAATCAACCTTATCCAGCATCAACACACGACCTCCGGGATTCTTGGTACTCACTGCATGATAAAACACCCAGTCATTACCCGCCTTATCCGTTACAATCTCTGAGTTATGTCCGGTACCTACAAAAGCCTCATTCTTATGAATCAGTACTTCATGGTGGTTATCCAGCATCTTCTTACCGTTTTTATCCACATAAGGTCCAAAAAGTTTCTTCGAACGACCTACAACCGTAGTATAAGTACTTTTCAATCCTTCACAGCAAGTTCCTATAGATGCAAAGAAATAATAATAACCATCTTTTTTATGAATATATGTTCCTTCATAGGCTGTTCCTGCCACCCGGCGGAGCTTGGCACCTTTCCTAACAGAAAGTCCGTCATCCGACAGTTCAATGCCGTAAATTCCCCGGAAACTACCCCAAAAGAGATATTTCTTTCCTCCATCCTCTATATAGAAAGGGTCAATGGAATTCTGTACATTGATTTCATTGCTGCGGAACATCTTTCCATGATCTGTAAAAGGGCCTTCGGGCTTATCGGCAATGGCACATCCGATACCACAGGTCCATTCGCCACCCCAGACAGACATAGAATAATAAAGCACGTATTTATCACCTATTTTATTGATATCAGGAGCCCAGAGTCCTCCTTTAGGTTCAAAATCCGGACGAGTGCCTTTGGTAAAAGCAGTACCCACATACTCCCACTCCACCAAGTCTTTTGAACGATGGATAGGCAAGTTTCGGATATCTTCGGTGGCATACAGGTAATAATAACCATCTTCCCCTTTGATAACAGAGGGATCGGGCAGGCTATAATTTACAACCGGATTCTGATAGTTTTTGACGGGCCCTTTCGCCATAAGCAAACTGCTTATGGCGAGAAAGGCTCCGATTAACAATATTTTCTGCATATATTCACTATTACTTATTTACAAACCGGAGCTTCTGCCTCGGTAGATGGACTATTACCGGCAATCACCGGCCAATCATTCTCCCAAACAATCCGGTCAATCATCAAATAGCGTCCTTTGCTCGGGGTGTGTCTGTCATAACTATGGTATAACATCCATTCATTACCCTCACTGTCCGTTATAATCTCCGAGTTATGACCCGGCCCTACAAAACGATCATTGGCTCTGATCAGCACTTCATATTTATTGTCCAGCATTGATTCTCCGTTCTTATTCACATACGGGCCTAAGAAAGAAGTGGAACGGCCGACAACCGTAGTATAAGTACTCAACATAGAGTTACAGCATGAACCGACAGATGCAAACATGTAGTAATAATCGCCACGTTTATGAATGTAAGGTGCTTCAAAAGCAGTACCCGCAACCTGCACTCTTTCTTTCTTGGCCGTTGCAATGTCGGGGTATACTCTCGTACCGTCTTCATTCAGCTTCACAGCATACAAACCGTTGAAACTACCCCAAACCAGCCATTTCTGTCCGTTGTCTTCGAAGAAACAAGGATCGATGGAGTTTCTTACATCAATTTCACTTGAAGTGAACAACTTTCCTTTTCCGTCTACTGATATATCCAATGTGAAAGGACCTTCGGGAGAGTCAGCCGAAGCAATACCGATACCGGCAGTTGCAGGCTTGCCCATGGCAGACATGGCATAGTACAAGATAAATTTATCACCCACTTTTTCGATATCCGGTGCCCATACTGCCGCACCTGATTCCGTAACGAATGTAGGTTTCTTATCGAACATCTTACCGCCGTCTGTCCAATGAATCAAGTCTTCCGACTTGCGGACCACAGATGTATTGGTAGCATATACATAAAATGAATGATCATTTTCTTTCCAGACAGTAGGGTCACCTACGCTGTAGTCTGTCAATGGGTTTGAATAAGGATTCTTATAGTTTGCAGTTCCCTTATTATCGTCGTCCGAGCAGGATGCCAAGGCTCCTGTCAGAGCCAAGGCAAACAATATATATTTACTTCTCATATATTATCTTATTTATATCTTTGTTCAAGTTCTTCTACCGGGATATTATCTTCATAACCGTCGTAACCATAGTTCTGATTGATACGGCCTTGAGTGTTGGATTCTATGGCATTACGCGGAATGGGCCACAACACGTGATACGGCTTCATGATAAATGCATTGGTTGAATAATAATATTCTGTTGCAAAGAAATTATTCTTCTCCATCATGCGGTCATAATACCAGTTCTTTTCTGAAAAGTTATTGAGTGAATATCCATCTATGCCCTTTTCTGCTTTCAGGAAGGCAATACGAGTCAACTCAGTCTTACGATGGTCTTCCAGGAACAATTCTCTGGCTCTTTCATCCAGGATATCTTCCAGTGTAACAGATGAGAGTTCCGGTGCATTCACACGACGACGGATTGTATTCACATCCTCAGTAGCCAGATCGTTCTTGCCTAACCACCAGTAAGCCTCAGCTCTATTCAGGTAAGTTTCGGCAAGGCGGAAGATATACTGGTCAGTGAAACCACCTACAGGTACTTTACCGCCTGCATTCGGATCATCCTTATCAATCAGAACCTTCACAATCGGGAAAGAGAAATAACAGCGCATGGTATCGGTACAGTAAGCAGGATCAACCGGTTGACCGAAGTAAGCGGCACTACCTCCCTTTGAAGCCGGCAGGTTATATTTGATACGTGACTTATCATACCAGTTATTGGAATTATGACGCATATCATCTCCACAATTCTTCCACAACTCATATTGTGCATAGTTGGTAGGACGTATCTTGGCAAGACCTCTACCCAGTTCTTCCAACTGTTCGTATCCATCATAAATACCTGATGCATCAGTCGTTCCGTTCTTTCCGTCCGGTGTCTTCATTTTGCTTCCGGCATGCCACTGCGGCACGAAGTTACGCTTGCGTTTTGAACCGCTTGGAGAAGAACATCCGTCCAGACCGTAGATTTCCTGACCGATCATAATGCCTTCTTTGTTCTCAACAATACTGATATTCTCTTCCTGGAACAGGTCGTTGTATACGTCCTTACTCTTATCATCCATATTGATACCGAAACGTTCGGTCATCAGACGCAATCCGTAATCATTGATACAACGAGTAGTTGCATCTACTGCCTGTTGGAAGTCACCGGTAGCCAGACATATTTTAGCCAGTAAATGTTCACCTGCAGCTCTGCTCACAGCACCACGGATTACTTCTTTTGGCAACCATTGTACGGCATATTCCATATCTTTCTTGATATTTGCCAGAATAGTCTTGCGGGAAACGGTATTAAAGTCCAGTTTTGCACCGGTAATTTCTTCTCCAATCCAAGGTACATCTCCAAATTGGTTAGTCAACAGATAATACCAGTAAGCACGATGGAAATACCCTTCTGCCAAACAAGCGTTTCTGTCTTCTTCCGAAGCCATACCTTCAGCTTCAGGAGCACGGGTAATAACCGTATTGGCATACTTGATACCGTTCCAGCCAAAAACCCAGTAACGAAGATGCAGATACATATTAGTGGTTGGAGTCAACTGAGTCACCATATTATGGATTTCCTTCGTTTCAGGACCACCCATAACGGCCAGGTCAGACCAAGCATATTCATATACAGAATAGGTTTCACAGTTTCCGGAGTTGAAAGCGTCTCCAAACCATTCAAAATTCATCTGTTTACGGCAGAGGCGAAGCATGGTTTCCAAACCTGCTTTATCAACAAAAGTGTTCTCCGGTGTCAGGAACGACATCGCCTTCGGTTCAAGATCAACACAAGCAGAAAGACTGGCAGCTATCAGGCAACTTGCCAGACCTTTTAGTATATATTTCTTTGTTTTCATTTGAATATCTTTATTTAATTATCGTTCTATCAGATTATAAGGTAATGTCTACACCAAATGTCCAGATGCGTGGAGTAATGGCCTTAGTCAAAGGATCAGAAGTTCTCCATTTAGAGATAACAAATGCGTTATCCACATTAATACTGAATCTTAAATTATCGATCATAAACTTGTTAATCAACTTCTTCGGAAATGTATAAGACAATGCCATATTCTGCATTCTTACGTAGTTTCTCTTTTCGTAAATGTTCACACCCGGGCTGTCGATATTTGCGCCTAGACGAGCATACTTGCTATTCGGATTCCATGGCGTCCAATACTCGGTCCAAACAGAGTTTGAAGTATTGTAGAAACGATTAGTTTCATTTCTCGGCAGGTTATCAATATCCATCCAACCGAATTCCCCACGCAGCACAAAAGAGAAATTGATGCATTTGAACAAATTCAGGTCACTGCTCAACGTCATACGATGCTTCGGAGTTTTTGTACCCAACCAAAGCTTATCATCATCATTGATCTTACCATCATTATTAACATCCAGCAATCTCGGGTCACCCGGCTGCTTGCCATATTTTGCAGCTTCCAATTCTTCACCCAGTTGCCATACACCAATCCACTTATAATCATAGATTTCATCAATAGCATGTCCGATATACCAACCGTTCTGTACATCATCGTCTTCACGCTGACCGATAACGTTACCATCTGCATCCAGCACATCAATCATATCACCGTACAGGTGCTTGATTTCGTTCTTATTAGTAGAATAAGTAAAGGTGGTATTCCAACGTACATTAGAAGTATTGATATTTACACTTGACAAAGTCAACTCAGCCCCCTGATTAGCAATTTCTCCCAAGTTAGAAGCAATATTACCATATCCTGAGATTTCAGGCATAGCACGGTCCATCAACAAATCGTTCGTTTTGTTCTTATAAAGTTCTACAGAACCGCTCAGTCTGTTGTTGAACAATCCAAAGTCAACACCGAAGTTGAATCCGGTAGTAGTTTCCCATTTCAAATCTCTGTTAGCCAAACTTGAAGGATATACACCTTTATAGTTTACCCCATTCTGAATAACGTTGGTAATAGTTAATCTTGAGAAGGCAGCATAACGGCCGATGTCACGGTTACCGGTTTGTCCCCAGGAAAGACGCAGCTTCAGGTTGTTAATCCATTCAACATCCTTCAAGAACTTCTCTTCTGATATACGCCATCCGGCAGCAACTGTAGAAAATACACCGAAAGGATTATTCTGTCCGAAAGCTGAGAAACCGTCACGACGTACAGAACCTGTCAGCAAATAACGGTCCATCAAAGAGTAATTCAAGCGCCACAACAAACCATTACCAGTCTGCATTTCGTCATTTGCACTGACAGTAGGAGTTATACCGGCCTGAATACCATGATAACTCAGTGCGCCATTCGGCTGGAAACCTTCATTGTTTCCTGTACTCTGCCAGTTCTGGTACTTTTCAGCAGTATATACGAAAGTGAAGTCAAAGTTATGAATTTTAGCAAAAGTACGGTTCCATTTCAACATGTTATCAATGCTCCATTCATAGTCTGAATAGTCCACACGTTTTGCTTTACCACCTGCTACTACACCCGGTTTGATATCAGAATCAAAATAGTAATCCTTTCTCCAGCCATAACGCACATTGAAAGTTGTCTGCCAGGTAAATCCGAAAGGAAGAGTTAGCTTACCATAAACGCTAGAATTAAAGGTCTGCGTTCTGTAATATTTATCATCCACCGAACGATTCAATAACGGATTGGCAATACGGTTGTCATCCCAAGGTCTAACCTTGATACTTCCATCAGCCTCATAAACGTCTCCAAAGGGACTGGCTGCCTTAGCTGCACCTGTATCTGCCTTAATATCATCCGAGCCTTTATGAACGAACTGCGCATTCAAACCAATATTCAACCATTTCGTAATCTCAGTATCCAAATTCACACGTGATCTTGAAGCACGGAATTGATCACCTACTACAATACCATCATTATTAGTGTAACCTAACGACACATAATAGTTGGTTCTTGCCGTCTTACCGGAAACAGAGGCACTGTAATCCTGTCTCAAACCATTCTGATAGACGAGATCCATCCAGTCAACGAATTTACCGGCTTTATAGTTGTTAACCTCAATAGGATTGAATTCCAGTCGTTGCATCCAGGTTTCAATATAATCACCGGAGAAAGAGCTGTCATAGCCTGCCCATTGTTCACGAGAAACACCATCGGGCAAATTGTCGGGATTATCATAGTAACCCAAGCCATGCTGTTGTTCACCCGGCTTAAAGTAATCGATTGTTTTGAAGTAATCAACACGCCTCTGCATATACTGTTCAGCAGTAGGCATCTCCGGCATAAAAGTAGCTTGTGAAACACCTATTTTTGTACTTACGTTGATAATAGGTTTCTCGGAAGAACCTCTCTTGGTATTGATAAGAATGACACCTGCCGATCCTTTCGAACCGTAGATAGCAGTAGAGCTGGCATCCTTCAGGATATCCATACTTTCAATGTCATTCGGATTAATATCATCAATATTACCATAGAATACCACACCATCCAAAACAATCAAAGGAGAAGTACTGGCCTTCAAGGATTGTTTACCACGAATCAAAAGTCCGGAGGCACCGCCACCTGCATCAGTAGAAGGAGTGATGTGCACACCGGGAACCGTACCAACCAGGAAGTCAAGAGCATTTGTTGCAGCTCTGTTCTTTGTCACTTCCTCGCCAACGTGTGCCACAGCACCCGTTACGTCTTTTCTCTTCATCGTACCATAACCCACCACAACAACTTCATCCAGCAACTTAGAATCTTCCACTAATGTAACATTCAGAGTTCTTGCGTTGGCATCAATCGTTTTTTCTACCGTTTGATAACCAATGAATGAGAATACTAAAGTAGATTTTTGTGCAGGAACGTTCAATGAATACTTACCATCTAAATCGGTAATAGTACCCAAAGCAGCATTACCCTTTACAGTAACGTTTACACCGATTACTGTTTCGCCCGTGGCATCTTTAACGACACCCGTAACGATTCTGCCCGATTGAGCTTGAGCATAAATTGTAGAAATCAGGAGGAGGAGTAACATCCTAACCCTTGCATCAGAAAAGAATCTTAAAATCTTCTGCTTCATAATATTAAATTTTAAAAAATTGTAAAGACTTACTTGGCTTTAAAGCAAGACAAAAGTAGAGATTCGATTGAATAACTGATGATACAGTAATCCCTAAAAAGAGAAAAAATGTCCCATTTTACCCGTCAGGAGCATCCAAAACTGTGATAGACACAAAATTTTCAATAATGAGACGAATATATTATTCCACTTATTACTTAGAGATAGCACAACGAACCTATTGACAAACTTTCATACCATAAAAAAGAGCAAAAGAAATATTATTTCAAGAAGATAATACAAGATGCCCATTTCACGTCCTGTGAAATAGGCATCTCATTCCTCAATAGAGGCTGATAATGAATATGAAAGAAAATAATGCTATCAAAAACTCTCAATCAAGAGCTTGGATTACAAGCTTTCCCGCCTTATTTGTAGCCGGCAAAGTAATTTCCAACATTCCTGCATGGCCAGACCTGTACTGAACTGGTTTTCCGTTGAAGAATACTTCATATTGATGTCCTGCATCCATACAGACAATCATGCAACGCTCATGAGGTGTTGTCGAATCATCAAAAGAGAGTTCAGCCTTATATGCGGAATGATTCTCATTAAAATCACTCTTCGTAATCCATACCTCAAAACCAGTGGAAACTTTACCCGGCCTATAGTATGCTGCAAACCAATTTAATATAGGAGATGAAAGCCCCGAAAACTGGTGCCACCCTGCTCCTCTCTCCGACGAAATGATGAAATGCTCGAATGTGAAATAGCTTTCTTCACACTCCTTCTCCCAATTATCCAGAGCTGTATGTGCCACTCGGTAAGCCTCTTCCCCTTTACCCAAATCTAACAGAGCCTTCCACATCATCCACTGATGGGGAAACCAGACAACACCGTTCCAATATCCATCTTCTTTATAATAAGGAGCAGACTGATCGACCGTTGAAAGCCCGACTTTAGTCCACAGTTCGTCAGGAGAAAACAAATGTTCCATCAACCGGTCCACTTGAGCGGGAGAACAAATACCTGCTACCAAAGGGCTGACCCCATCCAGTCCCTTATTAAAATTAGATCGATCCTTATACCGGAAGATATCTTTTGCATTTCCCAAAGAATCATGGACTACATATCCAAAGTATCCGCTTTCTTCATCCCAAGAGTAAGTTTGCAGGGCATACGACAAGAGTTTGATGATCCGTTCATACTCCTTCACATCCTTTTTCAGCCCCAGTTCCTTCGCTGCCAGGCGCAGAATCTTCGCCGCCCGCAGATAATAAGCAGAGGTAACCACAGGAGTCACCGATTGATACTGCGATTTATTACCGCGTAATGCATGTTGAGGCGGATAATCGTCCCATCCACCGGAATTATAGAAATAATCCCATGTACGAAGCAGACCGGAACCTGCCATTCGGGTAGGTGAATACGGATCAGCTCCGACCATAAAATCAAAATATTGTTTCAGCCTGGAATATAAGAATCTCAGCGCTTCCTGTGACAGGCTGTTATTCCACAAATCAGCATAAGCATACATCTGAATGGGTAACGGGGTACCGTGATGTATGAAAGCCGATTCACTCCCCACCGGAGTTGTATAAGCCTTGATACATTCGAAAGCCTTGACCGGGTCCACATCAATCAGTCCCAACGCAATGAAACCGGAGTCCCAGGTATAAAGGCTGTTCCAATTCTTACCCGGCGTAAAATGTCTGATGTATTCCTTCTGTGTATAAACCGGATATACGATATTCGACAAGAGTGAGGCTTGCAGCAGGCGATTTCCCAGAAGATACTTCTCTCCGCCTGGCAGCACCTGGTCTTCAGGCTTCGCTTTTTCCGCTGAACTGATCCGTGCAACCAGTTTATCCGGTGTCGAATGGAAATCCTGCAATTCCTGCTTCACCTGTTCTTTATTCCCACTGCACACCAGCATGTAAATGGTCTGTTCCGAGTCAGCTTCCAGTACGATAGGGCGCAAAAAAGCATTGGCATAATGCCAGTTCCTGTCCCCAATCAACCTTGAAGATACATGTTCATGCACCCTTCTACGGAAAAAAGACTCCAATTCACCGTTCAGTATCTCCCTGACTTCCGAATGTTGGTAGTTCCACGCCACGCCATAATAGTTGCTACAACCCTTATATTTCAAGATAAAATCCTTTTGGGTTTCTCCCACCTCCATTACAGGGGTGAAAGGAATCGGTGCGCGGACTACATTCACATTGTTTATATCGTTAGCATCCCCTATAAAGAACCCATCCAGACTAATTGCAACAGTACTGCCCGAAACAAGTTCCAGTTTATATTCTCCCGCCTTCTTTCCATGATAAGGAACTGACAAGAAGGAGAATTCCCCCGTACCTTCCAATTCTACAGATTGTTCTACCAATCCTTTCAGACGCAGCACGGCACTCTCCCCTTTCTTTATCTTAAACCGGATGCCTATCGCCCCGTCTTCCTGCCCCGGAAGGATGTTTACCAGATAGCTCAACCGGTCACCTTCATTCCTGCCGAACCCTCTCCCCAGTATGGAACCGTCGAGTGACGAAGCACTGCGCTCCTCATTCCGTTGCCATCCGTCATACACCAATCTGTATTGAGGGGATTTACTGGCAGGTTCATTCTCAATATAGTCAATGGCATTATACCATTGCAGACCGGCTGTATCCGAAACCGCTACCTGCGGATATGTCTCAGGATAATCTATATACGCCATCTGATTCAAGACCAGATTTTGGGGCATACTCGTATTGTTAACACAACGTATCCCGACCAGTGTACGGTTATCATCCAATATATGATAGGTAACATCCGTATAAACCCGGTCTTTCCACTCCAGTTCATAGCGATAGGTGATGCGGGTCATCTCCGGATTTATTTCCCACGGATAGTAGGATGATTCGAACAGGACATGCGGCACCAACTGGCGGTTCCGGTAATACCCGGGCATCACCGAAAAGTCAAAACGTATCCCTTTACGCATATCAGGTATGTGCGAGATGCCGGCATAACGTTTCGAGTAAGGCCCCCATGTATGCAATGACGCTATATCATGGCTATTGCCCGAAAAAGGCAAAGGAAAAACAGCTCCTGCACAGTAAAGAGCCAGAAATGCGGCCAGAAATGTCATCAAGTATCGTTTCATCTATTACTATAGCTTTAGTATTCGGCACTATGTGCGCTTTCATCATTAATTTACAGAATCATTTACAGCAATCCTACGTTATGAAACAGTCGTTACCTTAACCTATATCAGTCGTTACTTCATTGCCATTCACTCGTTACTTCATCCCTATTCAGTCGTTACCTCATTATAGAGCATTTTTGCCTACTGTTAATCAAAGAGTTACAAAAGAAACAAAGAGTATTATCCGATTTCATAAATCCCAACAAGCAAACCACTGATACCTCATTCAGTAACTCCTATTCCGGACATATCCGGAGTTACTTTTCACCCCAGCAAACGGATTGCAGGAACCATGTTGCCTGCTCGCTCTTCAAACCCTGCCGTTCCAATACTGAAGGCAATTCATGATAACTCTTCCAGAAATCAGCGATCAAAGCGGTCATTTCAGACGGAGCATACATCACAGCCTCATTCAAACTACCCATTCTACCGAACTCTTCTTTGAAGACAATATACGAATTACGATACTTCAGTTGTTCCATAGACCGGGCTACTCTTTTGGATGCCCCTAAAAGTCCGTTCATATCCACCTTCCCGGACGGATAAACGATCTTAATCACTTTTTCCTGGTTACAAGGCAATTCCGGCAAATCTACCAGCAATGCAAAGTCTTCAGCCGAATATCTGTATTCTGTCGGAACTCCATTTACCGTGACGGACTGGGGAAGCAGGGATGAAAGCACTTTCACCGTGAACGGACGGACAAGAGGCATTTCTTTATAGCCACCTTCGCGCTTGCCGATAACAATCGTTTGCTCATTACCACTACGGGCAGAAGTCAGCTTAGTTACGGCATACTCGGATGCATAATTCTTATCATTTCCGTTATCTTCATACAAATTAAATGCCGTTGTACCGCTTCCACCGGGAAACACCGTCACCGCTATCTCTTCGTCATTACCGTTAAGGTCCATCACGTTCTCCAGATACAAAGGAAGTATGGCACCCGCCTTTACATAAATTGGATATTCATCAATAGCGAAAGAGCGTTCTACAATCCGGTTACCTTCCAGTAAAGCTCCCGTATGCCATTCGTACCATTCTCCTTCCGGCAACCATACACGTACCTGTGCATAACCATCCTTGGCCGGAGTAGTGACCGGTGCAACCAGAACGTCATCTCCAAACATATACTCATTGCCAAAGTCATAAGCTTCTTTGTTCTCCGGATAATCATAATACATCGGACGGCAAAGAGACAATCCGTCATCATACCCCTTACGAGCCATGGTGTAGATATAAGGAGCCATCACATAGCGTTGGCGAATCGTTTCACGGATAATATCACAATATTCCTTGTCGAACACCCAGGGTTCTTTATTCAGCTTAGCCCCTTTCTGGGAGTGGGTACGCATAATCGGACTTAATGCTCCGAATTGTAACCAGCGGGTATACATTTCGGGATCTATCTGGCTACCGATATGTCCGCCCAGGTCATGACTCCAGTAACCGTACAACACGTTGGAAGCTGTAGAATTGAAATAGGGTTGGAAATCAAGTGACTTCCATGAAATCACAGCATCACCCGAGAATCCGACCTGATAACGATGGTTTCCCAATCCTCCCCAGCGGTGGTAGAGCATCGGACGTGTCTCCCGACGTTGCTCCATATCGCTGAAAAATGCATAGTTAATCCACCAGGTATTACTCAGATTCTTCATCTTTGAATCGAACATTCCCTGCTGCCAGTCCAGCCACCAGAAGTCCACTCCGTCTTTTTCCATGGGAGCCAGGATATTCTTGAACATATTCTTCATGAACTTCTTATCTGAATTTATCCAAGGGATCGTCTGTTTTGTAGCCGGGTCTACACCCATGTCCTTAGCCATCTCCGGATATTTCTCTTCATAAGCGGCCACTCCGTCTGCAGGATGCAGGTTGAGTGTCACTTTCACGTTATTCTGTTTCAGGTATTTCAAGAACCCCTGAGGATTCGGAAATAAGTCCCTGTTCCAGGTCCAGCCTGTCCAGCCTCCCTTACCTTTCTCGGTATAATGCCAGTCCATATCCACCACTAACACGTCCAAAGGTATCTGATAAGTATGAAAATTATCGATCAGATTACGGAACTCTTTATCAGAATACAGCCAATAACGCGACCACCAATAGCCAAATGCGTAACGGGGAGGCAACGGCATCTTGCCGGCAAAAAGAGTATAGTCTTTCAAGGCCTGTTTATAGTCATGCCCGTAAGCCATGAAGTACCAGTCTTGCCCTTCATTAGCGGGGCGTTCCTTAGCCCAGTCCCAGTCCGGATCATTATCAAACAAAAGTCCGCGGGAATCGTCAATGAGCGACCAGCCATCGGTTGCCAACAGGCCGTCTTCCAGTTTCAGTTTATCCCCTTTCTTCGTATCAGACACCCAAGTTTGAGTCTGTATATCACCGTCCATCCCATCAAGAGTACGATATGTGCCTTTCAGATTGCCTTTCTGCTGCATTCCGGGCTTCCAGGTGAAGGGGAATGCCCCCTTTACAGCTCCGATTATCAGATTATCGCTCGTAAACCGCCCACTGTCTTTTTTATAACGCATTTTCATCTTGGAGGTGGTTATTTCAATCCATGCCCCCCTTGTCTTCAGTTTGTAATCAACCTGCGGATATAAACGGTCTACAGCAATAAAAGACTTGTCGTCTACAAATTTTCCATCCGGAGCATACTCCAAACGGAGCGTTCCATCCGATATGACCGTAAACCGTACATTGTTATCAGTATAAGCAATATTCTGCTGTTCACCCTGCGCTTGCAGTGACAACAGGACACCCTGCAAAATGCAAAGGATAAGTATCAACTTCTTCATCATGGTACTATTGATTTTAAAGAATTTCCAGCTATTCAAGCAAGGAAGCAATTCTATTCACCGTTCACAATGGCTTTTATTTAGCAACCTCTTGTTCGTTTCTGGTAGGTTGCGGTCCCATATAGGAACGCTTCATACCGCCAAAGTCCAACACAACCTTTTGCAGAACTGTTCCAGCATCTCCACAGATGATTTTCACCGTATGCTTACCCGGTTTATCGATATGGAGAGTGGTCTTGTTGATTCTGCAATTCTTCAATACGCTTTCATACCATATCTGTGCATATTCGAAAGAAGAAGTAGATGGAGTCATTACCGGACCTTCGTCTATACATACACCATATTTGGTTTCAACATTCGTTGCTTCATGTCCGGCATATCCTCTGTCCTTGCTGATGGGGAATGTAGGCAGCACATACGTATAAACATCTACTGATCCCTGCTCAAACGTATAGAAATCATATTCCAGGCGCGGTGTATTACGTCCTGCGGTACGTTGTGCCGGAGCGATAGGATTACCCAACTGTACAGCTGTATTCTCGCATCCCAGGTTCGGAATCATAATCATCTTAATGGCATCACTCTCCACTTTACGGTGGAAACTTGCCGCATCTATCGAAACATATCCGTTGTTTTCAACGAACAGCGTATCCATTTCGGCCAATGAAGGAGAGGTAGGGTTAAAGACGGAGATATAGACACTTTCCTTCTCACCACGATCAGAAGTGATATCCAGTGTTCCGAGTATTCTTTCACCGGCAGGAACCTTCGCCCAGTCGATAGAAACTTCAATACGATCTTCAGTAGCTGTCTCTCCAGATTTCTTGCTAACCAAAATCCAGTCATTTGTTACAGCAGCTTTCCATTTCAGCGGAGTAGCGCCCTTGTTGAATACATCTACATAATAGGACTGGCGCAAGTAAGTGTTAAAACATGGCAATGAGTGGAAACTCTGAAGGCCTTTCAGCACAGCTTCACCTTCGGCCATTACGCCTAAAGAAGCAGTAGGCGCCAATTCAACGTCTCTCAATTTCGGAAGTTCAAAATAAGCAGCGGCAAATCCCTGTTTCATCGTCATCACATGATCCCACTTACCGCCAAGCAACGAGTTATAGCCGTTGGTAATTACTTCCAGACTGTCGTAACAGGCTTTCGCTGATTTCTCCAGTTCTTTGGTTGATGCTCTCTGCTGAATAGAATACCAGCGGTTTCTTTGTCCGTCCAGTATCATTCTGTTCAACAATTCGCACCCTTTCACCGGATAATACAGTGACTGGTAGAAACATGCTTTTTGTTTCTCGTCCGACATATTGTTCAGGATCTTCTCTACGGTGCTTCCAATACGGCGGTATTCATTCAAACGATTGTCTACCTCACGATAGTTGGTAAGTGAGAAATCCGTATCCGTATTCCGTTCTCTCCCATGCTTATCAGTAGTCCATTGGTAACCCCACCCCATAAATTCGGGCTTACGTGCGAAAGCCAGCTTATAGAAAGAATTAACCACATCCTGATATTCGTTACGGTATTGGTCGCCCAACATACCACACAACCATTCAGTACGGTAGTTGGCTGCCCTTTCAAAGTTAAAAGCATCAATATCGAAAGCCATTGTCAGGAAATAATCTACAGCGAACTCACAGGATTTGATATCACCGGCATTCAGCAACCAGATGCGATCCGCCGTTGCATCATACGCTTTACGAAGTTCTTCATACATCAATGTAGGAGAAACCGTGTTCATCCAAAGATGATCGTGAGGCTTGCCAAGATAAGAAGAATGGTAGTACACACCCGAACGACCC
Source organism: Bacteroides sp. MSB163 (assembly GCF_036416795.1). Taxonomy (NCBI): domain Bacteria; kingdom Pseudomonadati; phylum Bacteroidota; class Bacteroidia; order Bacteroidales; family Bacteroidaceae; genus Bacteroides; species Bacteroides maternus. The sequence goes on from NZ_CP143867.1 coordinate 1,323,438, forward strand.
GAACGTTTCTGTTCCTTCGGACTGCTCAAACGTTTCATATAACCATAGTTGTCATCCGGCCAGATAATTGTTACGTCATCCGGTAATTCCAGACCTTCGTCATATACATCCAGCACTTCTTTATAGGGAGTAAATGCTTGGGGAATCTCTTCACCCGGTTTACCGATGGCATCAATCAACATCTGTCTTTGGGCCATCAGAGCCTCCTGAAGCATATCTTTCCGGTCGCCCATATCATTGCTTGCATTCATGGCTCTGTCATGCAGTCCGCGCAATGCCAGCGTATATACATTTTCAAAGGGAGCACATTCCTTCACGCGTGCATTCAACACGCTGTCTACACCTTTTTTATTATTGATGTAGTCCCACTCACCCATTTTATCACGTTTCCATTCACTTGCGGTATTAAACAATAACGGTTCACAATGAGAAGAACCCATGATGATGGCAAAGCGGTCTGCAACCACTCTGTTCTCGGGAATGCGGTGAAATGCCATAGACGCATCGTGCATGGCCGGACACAAATAGTTGGCCTGGAGACGGAGCAACAGTTCGCAAACCTTAGCGTAAGTCCGGGGACCGAAGTTACCCACTTCTTTCTCGAAGTTTCTCTTAGACCAACGGTAGAGGCCCCAGTCTTCATCATTGATGAAAATACCTCTGTACTTCACAGTAGGCTCTTTAGATATATATTTATCTACTTTCAGGTGTAACTGATCCTTCTTTACAATGGGAGCGTCTGCCCACCAGTACCAGGGAGATACACCGATAGTTCTCGACACAGACAACAATCCGTAAGCAGCACCTCTGCGGTCGCTACCCACAATAACCAATGCCTTGTCTACACCAGGAAGCGGATTACGAACGAGCTGTACCAGATAGCTTTCCCAACGATTCTTCAAAGGTTCCACATCCAGTTTCTTCTTTGCAATCATCTGGTCAATCCATTCATTATGCCCCAAGGTTCCGACAATAATACAATTCTTCTGAGGAGCTTCCTTGGTAGTAGCAACGCCTAGGATTTGTCCACTCACCTCTTTCACATCATTCGCAAATAGTCCCGCCGTTGTTTTTACAACTTCAAAATCTTGTGCGTCATAGTACACGCAGGCTTTATCCTTCTTGCCTACGAGACTGAATACGTTGGGTCCACTACTATTTTGCGATAGCGAAACCTGAGCCAACGCCACTGAAGAACTCAGCAGCAACATGCCTCCTAATAAAACAGATTTAAAAATACTCATGGTTTATTTATTGATAATTTATAAGTTACTTCTCCATCAGGGCAACCACACACCAAAGGTAAGGTCCTTGTGCATGAAAATCACCGGTACGGCGCGGACGGTCATAATAGTATTGCTTGTCGTTCTTCTTGTTGGTACCGACACAGATTTCTCTCACCTGATTTTTTTCGGTAAGGTAAGTCACCAAAGCCATCCATGCCTTGCGGGCTGCCGGAGCATATTCTTTGGCATCCAACCATCCGTTCTTTACACCTGTAATAAAAGCGAAAGTAAACATGGCAGAACCCGATGTTTCAGTCCAGCATTCAGGATCATCGAGCAACTGATTCCACAGACCTTCCGGATTCTGATATTCCTTCAGACTTTTCATCATAGTCAGGTAACCTTCCATAATGCGGGGACGGTCTTTGTGCTTCTTGGGCAAATAACGAAGTAATTCTGCCATACCTGCTGCCATCCATCCGTTTCCGCGTCCCCAATAGAAAGGCACATCCGGTGCATGATAGAAGAGACCGTTGGGACGTTGCAATTCATCCAGATACATCACCATCTCTTTGGCTGCACGATCTATATATTTGCTATCATTGGTCACTTTGTAGGCATGTGTCTGTACAATGGTAATCATGTACATATCGTCAATCCAAAGACGTGTTTGCCACGAATAGCCCTTCTCTGCCCATTCCTTCTCACTTGGTTTGGCATCTTCGGGAACTTCCCATTGGGTATCGGCATAAGGCAATCCCAGTTCTTTGTAGCGTTCATCCTTCGTCACCCAATAAAGCTCCAGAGGCAAACTTCCGAACATATTCAGATCGACATGATTCTTGATGGGCAACAACTCCTTTTCGGTAGTAAACAGATGCTCAAATCTGGCTTGCAAAAGTTTGATGAGCGCTTTGTCTTTGGCCGCCGCCGCATATTTAAGAGAACCGTTCCAATAGAAGGTTTCAGGATAACCAATCCATTTTCCGGCATGCAATGCATGTTTCTCGGTTACAAAACGGTAGGCAATACGTCTGCCGATTTCATCGGGAGTATACCCTTCGGGAAAATTCTTCAGAAGACTAGTCTGAGCGATTAGCAACTGGAAAGATGATAATAAAAATAATAATGCGAATACTTTCTTGTACATAACAATTTGAATTCTATCTATTAAACATTACAATAATTTACTTTCTCTGGAATATCCGTTGATATTACTTCACTTTCAATAGTTTCTTGGTGTCGTCGCACACGGCTACCGCCACTTTGGAGTCTGCACAGCCGTAATAAAGATATAACTTCTTCTTATAATAGGCCAATCCTTCGATAAACACGGTTCCGTCCTTATACTGCCCACTCTTCTCAAAAGAAGCTTCGGGCATGAAAAAAGGCTTGTCTAAACGCCCCAATACTTTATAAGGATCTTTGGAATCAAGCAGGAGCTGACCAGCACAATAAGCACCTGCCGGATAATTTGCATCGCCTCTCTTTTTATCATTCTTACCATTATACATCAATACGATGCCTTGTTTGGTACGAATAGCAGGAGGACCACATTCAGTCATCTGGCTGTCGAAGTATCCGTTACGCGGCCTGGCTATTTTCAACAATTCGTTGTTCTCATCCAGCACAGGATACCAGTCTGTAAGATTGTCGGAAGTAGCTGCATGCACGGCATATTCTCCCCAATACATGAAGTACTTACCATCTACTTTATCGATAACCAGTTTCCCACCTTTCACCTTGGTAAGCATAGAGGCTGACTTGGTAGCAATTCTGGCGAAACGCCCGTCATACGCTTTTTCAAAAGCAAGACCGTGCTTGGTCCAGTTCTTCAAATCTCTGGAAGTAGCTACCGCAAGACGGGGAGTCTTCCGGTTCCACGCCGTATAAAGCATCACGTATAATCCGTCTTCGGTCATTGCCACTCGCGGATCTTCACAACCACCCGGACACTCTATACTCTCAAATTCATCTCCACCGGGGAAAAGTACCGGGCTGTCGAATCTCTTCATAGTTACTCCATCCACGCTTTCGGCATACCCGATACGGGAAGTTCTCTTCCCGATGCCTTGTGCCGAGTTATCTTCAGCACGATAGAGCACGACAATCTTTCCATCTTTCACGGTGGCAGCAGGATTGAAAATATCACTTTCCTCCCACTTCACCTGTTCCTTGCACATCGGACAATAGAAAGAGGTAGGCTGTGGAGTGAGTACAGGATTGACACCTTCAGGACGATGGAATGGGCCAATTACCCAGTTCTCCTGTTCTTTCTTATCGGTATCATCTGAAGAAGGCAGAGTAGAAAAACTACTCAATGACAGCACTCCTATCAAACCGACTATGAGTTTTAACTTCATCTTAATATCTATGTTTCGCATGGTTAAAGTTATCGTTTTATTGACGAATATGTTTATAAATCTCGGTCAATACTTCCAATCTGGTTGTTTTTCCGGGAACAGCCCGGGGCTTAAACCCACATAGTGTACTCCAGTCCTGCAATGTCTTTTCATCGACCGTTCCTTGCAAATCCGCATCCCATCCGGGCAAATACCCCCTCAATCCCATATATTGAGCTAAATGGAAATCAGGGTCTCCCGGACGCAAGTCACGAAAATAAATCAGCGTTGCTTTCTGATCGATCAGCAGATCCTGCAACATGGACATATCCACATCCTGCACAGCCACTTTACAATCAATAGCCAGTGAAGCAGCGATACCTGCCGCCTGCCCCAATGCCATCCAACATGGCTCCATACGCAATGTGGAGAATCCGATATGCGAACCGGATACAGGTACAGGTAATAGCAGATTATCTACATTCCGGGGTAGAATCACGCCCAAGGGCACCGTATACACTGCTGTAGGGTAGCTGATGAATCCATCCAAATGTACTCTTCCGGCTTCCCGCTTTCTGGCAGCATGCGAATCGAGTGCATAATGGCTGGCTGTCACGCTACTGCCATGCAAAGGCGGGCGTTTGCCCGGTGCAGTGGGTAAAGCGTCCTTAGCAGTAAAGAAGTAAACTCCTTCAAAGCGTCTTCCTTCACGTACATAGACCTGGCGGGGAAAATATTCATTATCCTGATATTCGTCTTTAGCCAATCCCCATTCTAGCATTGCTTTACGGAAATGCTCCGGCAATTCCGGATCATTCTGGGCAAACCAGAATAAACCCAATGTATAATCTTTCAGACGTTTGGCAAACTTATCCCTCCACTCCCAGGAAGAAGTAGGCCAAGGCCAGTTCTCTTCCGGCAGATCAGTAGAGATAAATGCAGCATGCTGATTATTGCCATCTGTCTTCTGATTAGGCAGTTTCACGATACTGCTCAGTTTTCTGATTCCCCAACTGTCTCCTGGAAGCTTAGTCTGGTTGCCGCCAGCAATATGACGACGGTTTTCTTCCATCATTTCACCGGTCACTTTCAGCATGGCCCGTTGAGTATTCTTTCCGGTCCATACATCTTCAATCAGTGAAACATATTCGTTCCTGTTATACGATGCCGGCTTCGGAAAGAGAATACGATTATCAGGATCATTAGTCAGGCAAAGGCGATAGTTATATGCCTGGACTGCATTATCAGACTCTCCTGTGCTGCCACTGGCTGGCTGGCTTTTCCAGTATTCATAGGTTCTTCCAGCTCCGGGTTCTCCGAATTCGGCTTTGCTTTCCCTACCTACGCGGAAAGGCACACCTGCCGCAGCACCCAGATCACCTTCATAAGTGGCATCCACAAAGATGTCACCCTGATAAAGTTCTTTCTCTCCATTTTCACGATTCAGTATACAGATGCTTTCAATGCGCCCGTTTCTGAGAGTGATATTCTGATCTTCAGCATCGAACTGCCGCATAAGAAGCACGGTAATCTTATCCTTATGTTCGTTCAGCATATCCTGATAGATAGAGGCTGCAACAGACGGTTCGAAATGAAAGCCGTCACTGCAATCCTTCAGCTGCTGAGAGTTCTTTCCATACCGTTCTGTATAGTATTGCTTGATTCTGGAAGTAAACTCCATGAACAGACCGGTAGTTGCCTCCCGGGTAGCAATATCAGTAGCTCCCAGTCCGTTGGCCGGAAGTCCTCCAATATGTTGGGTACGTTCCAAAATAACCGAGGTCTTGCCTTGCCGGGCCGCTGCAATCGCCGCCATTATGCCACCGGGATTACCGCCTACCACCACAATATCAAAATGATTTTGAGCGGATATCCCCCAGCTGAGCAGCAACAAAACAGTAAGAAAATGAAATCTCTTCACGTCATTTTTTTATTTGAGTTTATACTTCTGAGTAGTTACATTCCAACCCTTCAATACCAGAACAGCTCCCTCAGTCAACTTTTCTTCCGCCGTTTCAATGGTGACAGTTTTCTTTTCACCCGGAACCAGAGAGAAAAAGTTATCCGAATAGAACGACGGGCGTATCGGACTCATCTTAGAATTGAGGAATTGCAACTGATTAAAGAAAGCGATACCACCGGAGGTATTCTTCAATGTAATGTCTACGAAATAGCGACCGTCTGCCTGACGCGCTTTATAGGAGAGCTTCACATTAGCCGCTTTCAGCTGACTCAAGTCTTCAAATCCTGAAGATGCAGGACCGGTCAGAGTCTTACTGCCTTCATACTTATCATTTGATCTCCAATAAAAGTTGGAAGAAACGTCTTTACCCTTCTCATCCTTCAGCACCAGCTTGATAAAGTGAACCTGAGAGATGTTTTCAGGAAAACGGATGGTCAATACATCATTGGCTACTCCATCTTCCGGAAGATTCACGGGAGCAGATTCTTCAAATACCTTCCGGCTATTGATATCATATACCTGTGCTATCACTTTGTAATTATTAAAAGAACGATAATAATCGTTCACCACAGACACTGTATTCTTCAGATAATCGAACTGGGCATGTAGTGGCTCCAATGAATTGGCTGTATGGTACAAAGAAGCAGTGGGTTCCAAAGACCAATCCCACATACGGGAAGATACCTGACGCATGGAGCAGTTATGATACCAGAACAAGAGTCCGGAACAGAAGCGGTCACCATAATCCAACTTATTGTAATTCCACACTTCCCAGATACTCTTTGAGTTAATGGCACCCAACAATTGTCCTTTCTGAGCAAACTCATCAATAGAGGATGACTTTCCATAGTTGTTCACCAAATCAGTATACATGGTAGTCATTAAGTGGAAACCATTTCCATCCAGATAATCCCACACCTCTTTATTGATAGGCCAGAGATCTTTTTCATCCATCATCTCACGAAGAATCTCCACTGTGGGAAGTGTAGGCGCACCATACTCCGGATTGAAACCATCGACACGGCTTCCACGCGGAGATGCCGTATTTTCATAATGCTGCATCGGATTCACCTGCTTATACGGACTTCCATCATGCACTCCGGCACATTCTGACTGCATCTGATATCCTCGCGTACCGTCCAGCTTGTTCAATAATTCAGGGGTACCTGTAACCTCGGTACTTTCATTAGAGGCTACATAATAAGCCAGAGAAGGATGATTGCGGATACGTTTCACAGTAGATGCCACATTATCCAGATAATTGCCCTTATCGTGCGGATGGCGTGTATCACCCGTCATCCAGAATTCCTGCCATACCAGCAGTCCCATCTCATCACACAACTGGAAGAAATAGTCGGATTCGGCAATACCACCTCCCCACATGCGTAAGAGATTGACACCCGACTGACGGCTATATCGCAGTTCGGCATACGTACGCTCGTCAGAAGTTCTCAACATAGCTTCCGGTATCCAGTTCGTTCCACGAATAAAGAGACGCTTGCCATTGACATAAAAGACACGTGACTTATCAGGAGTATTCGTATCGGAAGTAATCTCACGAATACCGAATTTTGTTTTAACCGAGTCGCAAACTACTCCATCGATGGATACGGTCATTTTCAACTCATACAGGTTTTGAGGACCTTTGTTCACAGGCCACCACAAACGAGGAGAGTTAATCACTAATTGAGGAAATTCATCCGGAGAAAAAGACAAGATTTTCTCTTCTCCACGCAAAACTTTAAGCTTTTTCTCGAAAGTTATATTTTCACCTGTAATCTCACCTCTTACCGTACAATTAATTCCGCTAAATCCGGTAGTAGGGTTTATAACTTCCACAGAAATGAACTCACGTGCCTGGTCGTAACCGGGTTTACGCAGTTCGGACTTCACAAAAGGATGACGTAACGCTACTTTACCAGTAGCATAGAGAGAGATGTTTTTCCAGATCCCCGTATTACGGTCGCGGATACCATCCATGAAAGTAAAATCCCAGCCTACGGTCATCAGCATAGTAGTGTTCAATCCGATATTTCCGTTTCCACCATTGTGGAACTCACCCACTGCACCCCAGGATTTGGGTTTGGCACTGCCGGGAACATCAACCGGATATACTTTTATAGCCAATGCGTTAGCCTTATCTATCTTCACAAAGTCAGTCACGTCAATATAATCCTGCATAAACATACCTTTAATAGTACTGAGCAGATTTCCATTCACCCATACTTCGGCACGATAGTTGATACCATCCACTTGCAACCAGACATGTTTTCCTTCAAATGATTTGGGAACTGTAAATTCAGTCCGGAACCAGTAGGTATAAAAGTCACGACCGGTTTCAGAGATATCCGGTATTAATTTGGATTCGATCTTATTGTTGATTCCGTAATAAGGTTCCGGATATTTCCGGTTATGTACCAATGAATTCAGAACTGTACCGGGCACAATGGCAGGCAACCAGTTCGCGGTCGGGTAATCTGACAATGATACCTTTTCTCCAGGATCTGCTACATCTCCTGCCTTTATCATTTTCCACTGATAGTCTCCATTATGGGTAATTTCCGAGTCGAGCCAGAGGCGTTCAGAGTCTCTGACATCATTTACTTTGGTTTGTCCGGTTACTACTGTCGAATAGGAAAACAACAGTACAACAAAGGTAAGGGCCTTCACCCAACTGCTTATGTTCATCTTATAAGTATAAATAGATTTTCGATATGAGATTATTAAAGTAATGCTATCTTATTCCTCCAAAAGTGCAACGGCACACCAGAGGTAAGGAGCTTGTCCATGATAATCACCTACATTTTGTTTGCGATCATAGTAATACTGTTTGTCGTTCTTCTTATTGGTACCTTCGCAAACAGATTTCACATTATCATTTTCATCTATGTATTTCACCATAGCCATCCATGCTTTGCGGGCAGCGGGTGCATATTCCTTGGCATCCAACCAGCCATTCTTCACTCCTTTAATGAAAGCAAAGGTAAACATGGCAGATCCCGAGGTTTCGAGCCAACAATCGGGATGGTCCAGCAACTGATGCCACAAACCGTTTGAAGACTGATATTTCTTCAGACTTTTCATCATGGTACGGTAACCGTGCAGAATACGTGGACGATATTCACTGTCTTCGGGCAAGCTGCTCAACAATTCAGCCATACCGGCAGCCATCCATCCATTACCTCTTCCCCAATAGAAAGGAACATCCGGAGCATGATAGAAAAGGCCATTCGGACATTGCAGTTCGTCCAGATACATCACCATCTCTCTTGCAGCACGATCTATATATTTACGATCACCAGTAACTCTGTAAGCCTGAGTCTGCACAATAGTAATCATGTACATATCGTCAATCCACAAACGGGTCTGCCAGGAATAACCTTTCCGGTCCCATTCTCTTTCTTTCGGTTTGGCGTTTGCAGGGAGTTGCCATTGAGTATCGGCATAAGGAAGACCCAATTCCAGATAGCGTTGGTCCTTTGTAATCTTATACAGTTCCAAAGGTAAGCTACCAAACATATTTACATCCACATGATTCATGATAGGCAATAGAGCCTTTTCTGTTGTGAACAGAAGTTCAAATCTGTTCTGCAAAAGCTTCACAAGCTCTTGATCATTGGTAAGTGCAGCAAACTTTAACCCTCCATTCCAGGTAAAAGTTTCCGGATAACTAATCCACTTTCCAATATGAAGCATGTGCTTTCCATCTACAAAATGATATGCAAGACGTTTACCGACTTCTCTAGGAGTATATCCCTCAGGAAAATCGGTCAATAAACTTGTTTGAGCGAACACGAACTGAAAAGGAAGTAAAAACAGCAATAATAACGACTTCTTACACATAAGGTTAATTCTTTATTTATTAGACATTAAGAAACACATAATTGTTATCATGGTATAATCTCTTATGAGACGGTTACAAAGATAGCGCACAGTATCTTCTCAATACGAAATAAGCATTCCAATAAATAGAAAAAACATCTCAAAATCGCATAAAAGCCACAATTTTATTCCAAATAAAGCCATTAAATATCAGTCATCAATAAATTTGTTCACTCCGTCATCCTGAACTTACTGAAAAATCTCATTTCTTTGCACAAGTTACTTCTTACATACTTTAGCCGGAGCGTCGCATGAGTTTAAACTTTCCCGGCGATTAGTTGTATAGACAGGGCGTGCAGCATCTATATATCGGACGTATTGCATCTATATATCCAATGTGTTGCATCTATATATCCAATACGTTGTATCTATATATCCAACGCCACCAACATATAGATGCAAAACGAACAGAAAAAAGAAAGACGTTCAAGACTTCCAATACCGATGATTTAACTCATACACCGAAAATTCCGGATGCCCCCTTTAGCCGGCAAAATCCTTCGGAAGTACCCCAAATTGCTTCAGGAAGCATTTAGAGAAATAAGAAGAAGAATTGAACCCGACCATATAACAGATTTCATTGATACGGCTCTCACCTTCTTTCAATAATTGGGCGGCACGCTTCAAACGTTCTATGCGTAAATACTCATTGGGACTCAAGTCTAATACTCCCTTCATCTTACGATAGAAACTGGAACGACTCATATTCAGGCTCTCTGCCATATCATCCATACTGAACTCCTGGTTTGACAGGTTAGAAAGAATTATTTCGTTCAGCTTCTTGATAAATTCTTCATCAGCCTTAGTCAATGCCATTGTATTGACCGCAACAAAAGGAGATTTAGCAAAATCCCTGCGAAGCTTCTCCCGGTTATTTATCAGATTGGAAACCACAGCCAGGAGATATTCCGGTGAAAAAGGCTTTTCAATATAAGAGTCCGCTCCCAGTTCCATTCCCTCAATTTTAGACTGGATATTTGTCTTTGCAGTTAAAAGTATAATAGGAATATGGCTATAACCTACATTCGATTTTATAGTCTTGCAAAGTTCAAAACCATCCATCAACGGCATAACGACATCACTCACCACCAGATTTACGAAATTACTATCCAAAGCTTCCAAAGCCTCTTTACCATTGGTAGCGGTGATTACAGCATACTGAGACGATAACTGACGTTCGATGAAAGCGAGCATTTCCGGATTGTCTTCTACAACCAAAACCATATGTTTGCTTTCTTTCGAATGTTTCCCTTCCAATTTATCATCCGGATAGGATTCACCGGATGTTTCCGCTTGCAACTCTGCATCTTTATTCTCTACATCAGAATCCAAAGCTATGACCATATCCTGAGTGATAGGAAGTGTCAAGCGGAAAATGTTAGCTTCTTCTCCCTGAACCATGACCAAAGTACCGCGATGGAGCTCTGCCAACGAACGGGAAAGAGCCAAACCGATACCCGCGCCTGTAGTAACCTTTCCCTCTTCCTTCTGGCTAAAACGGACAAAAGGCTGAAAGATCTCCTCTTTCATCTCATCAGGAATGATTACTCCGTCGTTCTTAGTCACCACATAGAAAGCCTGCTTTTCCTGATCTACCTCCAGCTTTATATGCATATAACTATCAGCATACTTCATTCCATTATTTAAAAGATTACTTATAATCTTCGTAAAAGCTTCACGGTTGACATGCGCACAGAAGTTTTCATCCGGCAACTCCAATGTAAAGTCGAGACCTTTCTGGCGCGAAAGGGAACTAAATCGCATATAAGTCTCTCTCAAAACATTAGTAATATCACATTTGGTAAAGTTCAGACTGTATCCCTGACTCTCTACCTTTCTGAAATCCAGAAGTTGGTTCGTCAGGTTCAGCAACCTTTCCGTATTATGCTGCATGATATTCAGATCCTCATGAGTTTCCGGATCCAGATGCTTTTTCAGAATGATATTCTCCAAAGGTCCTTTTATCAATGTCAGCGGAGTGCGGATTTCATGTGCTACATTCGTAAAGAAATCTATCTTGGCATTATAAATCTCACGCTCTTTTTCCTGTTCGAACTTCTCAAGCTGACGACGGTGCTGCCTGCTGCTACGTTGCTTGAAATACCAGAAAGTATATACAAAGCAAACAATAAACAACAATAAATAAATGCAATAAGCCCAGATGGACAGATAAAAAGGAGGACGGATATGGATATATAACAACTGTTCTTCAGGTCCCCAAATACCATCACTATTGGATGCTTTCACACGAAACTGATAATCACCATGCCACAGATTGGAATAAGTCACAATAGGGCTTTCCCCCACAGTTATCCAGTCCTTATCAAAGCCATCCAATCTGTACATCAATTTATTCATTTTCGGCACCTGATAACCCAGGGCTGCAATACGGAAGGAAAATGAGTTCTGATTAGCCTGAAGGGCAATGCTGTCCGAGAAAGTAATGCTCTTATCAAGAGGAGTATTCTCTTCATCGGCACGAACTTCTTTATTAAACAGCATAAAATCGGTAATCACCACCGGCGGCAGGTTCTTATTCTCTGTAAATGTCTTAGGATTAAATACAATAAATCCATCAATACTACCCAGATAAATGTTACCGGCTTCATCCTTATAGCTGGAACGATAGTTAAATTGATCGCCAAGCAATCCATTGGCCGTAGTATATCCCTTCACCTGTTTAGTTACAGGGTTAAAACGTACCAACCCACTATTCGTAGTCAACCAGAACAGACCCTCCGCATCTTCTACGATCTGGTAAACGACATCATTAGGCAATCCGTTGGATGAATTATAGCTGGTAAAAGTCTCCGTTTCAGGATGAAACAGACAGAAACCACCTCCCTGCGTAGTCAGCCAGATCTGACGATGGGAGTCTTCAAAAATACTCAAAACCTTATCATAAGGAAGGCTCTCTTGATTACCCTCATTGTGCACATAGTTTTTCCATCTCTTTTCATTCACATTATAGCAATAAGCGCCATTCGCATAGGTTGCCAGCCACAGGTTACCGCCCGAATCCTCCTTTATATCATATACAAACCTGCCTGCCAGTTCTGTAATTCTTTCAAAATCATCCGTTTGCCCATTGTATTTTAACAGACCGAACATCGTTCCCAAATAAATATCACCAGTCGTTGTCCTGCAAATAGCAAAGATGCTGTTATCAATTAATGAACGTGGAGAATCATTTTTCTGGTAGGTTTTCAGGATATTACCGGTATTAGTATCTACAATTTTCAAACCTTTAGAGAAAGTTCCAACCCACAACTTATCACCCACCATACAGAGCCCATGAATATTCGTAAACCCGGAACTAGGTGCAAAGAATGAGAAGGTCTTGGTGCTCGGGTCAAAACGGTTCAAGCCACCATCTTCGGTACCAATCCATAATATGCCCTTATTATCCTGACAAAACTCACGGACCCGCTTACCTTGCAAATTATTGTCCCCATCTTTCGGATAATACTTCTCAAAATAAGTATAGGATTTCGGATAATAATCTACTCCCCCAAAATATGAACCTACCCAGATGCCACTTTCACGATCCTCGCACAACGAATAAACGGCATTATCGGACAATGAATAAGGATCATCTTTAGAACTATGCAGATGTACATACTTGTCCGTACGAAGATTATAGATATAAACTCCCGATTCAGCTCCTATCCACAGTTCATTATCCGAATTTACCAACAGGTCACGGCTATATACCATTTCACCAGTTTCATCCATCAACAGCAAATTTCTCAGGTTACCGGAAGTCAGATTCAACTCCTGCACTCCCTTTCTTATGGAACTTATATAGATGCAATTATATGCTCCCGGAACAATCTTCATGATAACATCATCCTTAAAAACCTCATCACTATCCTTCGGGGAAAGATAAGGATGAAGCGTTTTTAAATTATCCTTGGAATAGAACAGGCCATTGCCATAAAATCCTACCCAGATTGTTCCACTATTATCAAAAGCAACGCTCTGTACATTGGCTGAGAACTCATTCAATGTATAATTATGAAGTTGGCCTTTTTGCGGCTCATAACAGAAGAGTCCCTGTGTTTCGACCGCTATCCATACCCGGCCCTGTTTATCTCCCGAAATAGCGGAAACAGTCCGTTCTATCTTTGTATTCTCCCCACTCAGACGGTCAAATGGAATAAAAATCTCCTGGTCAGAATAATAAATATACACCCCGGCATCTGTACCAACCCAGATATTCCCTTTATTGTCCTGATAAAGACAAGTCACGAAATTGTTTCCCAAACTATGTTTATCAGTCATATCACGTTTAAAGTTCCGGAATGACATCCCATCGTATCGGCTCAGTCCACCCTTGGTACCAAACCACATAAATCCCTTCTTGTCCTGTATAATAGCATTGACTGTAGTCTGGGATAACCCATCCTGAATGCTGAGATTTTTGAAATAGTAATGTTCATCTGCTGCTTGTGCCCAGCAAATGATATAGCAAAGAAAACTAATAAGGGCTATTATTCTTTTCTTCATTTTCGTGCTTTTTATAGATTCATACGTCAAATATAGCCCAATTTGACGATAAACAATAAAAGAAACATTTCAATAAATAGAAATATCGTCCCTTTAAGATTCAAGAAAATCAATCAAACAACGGTTTATCACAGAACTTCGATAAAAATAGCCCTTTTCATCGAAGTTCTGTGACTCAAAACAATCCTCATTCCACAAGTTTAGGGGTTATATACTCTTCACTAATTCTCATGCGGTCCACTCCATCGACATTTTCAAACGAAACTTCTCCGATGTACATGGCACGCGGATGAATGTTATCCTTATCTTTATGAGCATGATAGACTATGCGAAGCTTGCCGGCTTTATCCGTAAACATAGCACTATGCCCCACTCCAACCAGCTTACCGGGCTTTTGCAATAAAGGGTTTTCATCATACTTCGTCCATGTACCCATCAGATCGGTAGCCGTAGCACAGCCTACACCATAAAATGGACTTTCATAACTGTTAGCCGAATAAGACATATAATAAATCCCATTATGCTTAAGAATATAGGAACCTTCATTCACGCGAGGCCAGACTTTCTCCCATTCCTGAGTTACATGGAGGCAAGGATGCATTGTCTCTTTCTTGATAGTAATCAAATCCTTTTCCAACTCTGCTATCCAAATGTTGTTACCGTCATTGAAACGTACAAAAGATAAATAGGGCGTACCGTTATCATCTATAAACAGAGAATTGTCAATACACTTCTCATCAGCAATCATCGGCTCCTTCTTATCCTGAACAAACGGTCCCGTGGGAGAGTCCGCAACCGCTACACAGATATGTTCATCTGCCGAATAATACATATAGAATTTCCCATTTACAAAATAAATCTCAGGAGCCCAAAACCAACGGTCCGCCCAGGAATCTTCCTTATTCAATGCCAACCCTCCATACTTCCAGGTCAGCAAGTCATCGGAGGTGTAAAATTCAATTCCTTTATTCGAATGCGTACCATAGGCATAGTATACTCCATCGTGCAGCAAAATGAACGGATCGCCCAAAGGCACAGGCGTTTCAGTGGCATTGACAACAGCATTGTCAGCACTCTTTTTAGAGGAACATTGACAAGATGCCAATGTTCCAAACATAAACAAACAGACAAGAAATAAATTCTTTTTCATACAATTCTATTTCGATAATACTCTATTGACACAACCTGAATACATTCTTCATTAGTCAGTAAAATGATAGTTATAGGGGTTCCGCTTAAAATGATAACGGTGTCTTGGCAATGGCAACGGGTCTTGCAAACGCAATTCCCAGGCCAACAATTTTGTCAGCAACTCGCTCTGCTTATCTATCAACTTGGGATTTCCAAATAAATTATTAATTTCATACGGATCTTTCTTCAAATTGTACAGTTCCCCTTTTCCATAACTATTCATAATCAGTTTCCAGTCACCCATACGTACCATTCGGGAAGTTCCACTTTGAGTCCATGTATTCAGTTCGTCAAAATGAGCCACTTTATTGGGGCCCAGTGCACCTTCCTGCTCGAAAGTCAAGTTATCGTCCAAAGGAACATCCTCTCCGCCAAAACCTAACTGTACAACAACGCTTGAGAACTCTTCTTTCGGATATTCTTTACCCGTCAACATAGGCCATAAACTCCGTCCCTGAACACCTACCGGTATTGAATCACCTATCGCAGTACAGAAAGTAGGAAAAAGATCGGCCAACGAAACATGCGCATCTAGAGCCTTAGGTTGCTTCTTTATCTGATAGCCTGCCCAAACCATCGGTATTCTGGTTAGAGACTCAGACAAGCCTACTCCCTTACGAATTAGTCCGTATTCACCGCAATAATCTCCATGATCGGACAGGACAACGATGATCGTTTTCTCAAATAACCCCTTTTCCTTCAGATCCTCAACCAAACGTTTGATCTGATCATCAATGAGACGAATCATTCCCATATAATTCCCACGCAACCGAGGCAGGTCTCTTTCAAGATCAGGACAAGAAGCGTCTTCCAGCTCCGCCAGAATCTGATACTTTTCTCCCTTCTTTAATACATCCTTACGTGAAGTCTTCACAGCCGGAATCTTATCCGGTGCAAACATTGAGTAATAAGGTTCACAGACCTGATACGGATTATGCGGTTCAGGGAATGATACCCATACAAAGAACGGATTGTCCTTCTGGCTGTCTATCCATTCTATGGCCTCATCCACAATTCTCGTAGGTTGCTGATCTTTCAAAGGTATAGGCGAAGGTTCCAGATACTGCCCGACTGCCTCTTTAAAGAATTTGGAAATAGCACGCTCTCCCTCCGTCACCGGCTTATTCTTCCCCCAGTGGGAATATTCAGACCAGAAATCCATATCCTTTGAGTTCAGATAAGCATGATTTTTGCCTACCAAAGCTGTCTTATAATGATTCTCCTTCAGAACGGTTACCAAGTCTTTCGCATAATTAATGTCACGCACATTGTGATTGGTACGTACATGAGTTGCAGTTGGAAAACGGCCGGTAAACATGGAACAACGTGCAGGAGTACTGGCCGGCATAACCGTATACGCTTTATCGAACCAAGCGTTCTGATGTGCCAATTCATCGACAAATGGAGTAATATCCATAGGAAAACCTTCGCGTCCACACAAATCGGCACGTTGCTGGTCTGTCATTATCACTACGATATTAGGTTTATCTGTCTGTGCAAACAAAGACAAACCTATTCCCTGGAGAACGATTCCCGAAAAAAGATGCTTTCTAAAATTCATAACTATCTGATTTTAATTAATAACCATATAAAAAAACGACACATACTCCATAACCCCTATAAAGAGATTATGAAGTATGCAGAGACTCAATCATATCAATCCCAACCCGGATTCTGCACCATATTAGGATTCATTTGCATTTCTCTCGCCGGTATCGGAAGACTCCAGTAATGATCTCCTCCCCAGGCATAATTATTAGTTCTGGTTCCCCATATCTGGGTCATACCGTTCATTTTGCCTTCCTTATCCTTATAGAACTTCAGATCTTTCCAGGTCCTCCAACGAATCTCATCGAAATAAATCACGTCTTCACCTATTAATTCCCAATGGCGTTCGTTCATGATACGCTGGTGCATATCTGTTTTTCCTGTAACCTGAGTAAATTCATTGGTTCCTAGTAACTGGGCTCCTGCCCTTTCGCGCACTTCATTCACTTTGCTTATAGCTCCCGGAAGATCATTCAATTCATTCAATGCCTCCGCCCAATTCAACAGAACATCCGCATAACGGATAAACGGCAAATCCAATTCAGAATATATGTTCGGTAACTCTAATCCTTCACCTACAAACTTACGATTTAAGTAATAGAACTTCAAACTTGTATCTGTTTTCAAATCTCCGTATGTGGTATAAGAACGGAAAGGATAACGCATCACATACTCTTTAGGAGTTCCTTCAACCCCACCAAGAAAAGAAGCATAGGGAGTTATAACAGACATTGCCATTCTCGGATCACGGTTTTCATAAGCTTTTTTAATCCTCTCCTCGTTACCGGAAGCATCATATTGGGACATATCAGCTCCCGCAGCTACTGCGTTCTTTCTTTCAGTTTCCGTGATGTTATTCCGCAGGAAATACACCATACGCTTATCAATGCCCATATCATTATATCCGGGGATAATGTCATCCCAATTGAACTTACTACCGTCTCTATTTTCGTAAGACTCGGCAAACTGCGGGTTTATAATATAATTATTCCATCCCAATCCATTGCCTGAAGGGTCAGGCGGCAAGCATCTGTTACCGAAACCTCTGTTCTTTTTCTGCGTATAATCCGGATGGTCCAGACATTGCAAAGAGAATATCATTTCATCGCAACGCTCATTTTCCACCTTAAACAGCTTCTTGTACGACTCCTCACCCGCACCTTTATAGAGTGTATATCCACAATCCTTTACTGCCTGAAAATCATCAGCTGCTTTTTTCCACTCTTTCATCCACAGATACACCTTACCTCTTAAAGCATAGGCTGCACCTTTCGTAATATGCCCGTAATTGGCATCATCCGAACTGTATTTATCCGGCAGATTCGGATTATTGATACAGGAAGTCAGATCATCCACTATATACCCCCAGACTTCATCCTGAGTGGAACGTGCCAGTTTTGCCTCATCAATATCCTTAATCGGATCCTTATAGTAAGGAACTCCATTATACAAGATATTCAGCCTGTAATACCACCAGCAACGCAGAAACATACATTCTGAAATATAGCGGCTTCTTTTATTCTCATCAAATCCCTCGACCGTAGGCAGATTGCCAATCACATCATTTGCCTTGATAATTCCCTTGTAGAATCTCTGCCAGGGAGCAGAACTTCCCTTAACAGAGCTCGGAGAATTTGTCGCGAATAAGAAATTAAAAGTAGGAGCTATACCTATACCGTAGTCCATAGTACTGGACCATATATCAAACCATCCGTTGGCAACATCGCTATAATCCACATACAGTTGATTATACACACCCGCTATCGTCTGTTCCGCCAAGGTAGGAGTCGACCATACATTCCCTTCCGCCGGCTTTCCATTGGGTGACAAATCCATATCTACGCAACCTGCGGTTGACATTCCCACAAGGACCACTGCGGCCATTGTTTTCATCAGACTTCTTCCTCTGTTTATATTAATCTTGTTCATATCATTTAATTTTAGAAAGTAACATTTACACCAAAAGCATATTGTCTCATAGGAGCATAACCCACTCCACTCATCATCTCAGGATCAATGCCTTTGAACTTAGTAATCGTCAGCAGATTCTCTCCCGAAACATAGAAACGCACATTTTGCATACATACCTTCTGTACCCAATCTTTAGGGAGCGTGTAGCCGACTGTCAGATTCTTCAACTTCAGATAATTGCCATTATGCAAAATATGCTGCCCGGATGCACTTACCTGAGCCGCTTTATCCATGGTCAGACGGGGATTCGCCGAAGTAAGGTTTGTCCGCGGGTCATTCGGATTCTCAGGATCATAAAAGTAATGGTCATAAGCCACATCTTTACCTATTCCATATCCAAACCAGGTTATACTGCTATTCTCACCAGACTGATACCAGTTGATTTTGAATCCGGCAGCACCAGCCCAGTTCATAGAGAAGTCAATGCCTTTCCATGACAGATTTGTCTGGAAGCCGAAGTAATACTTCGGTGTTTTAGAATAACCCTGGAAATCCTTGTCATCGTCGTCACCATAAATGCCGTCTCCATCCAAATCTGCATAAATGATATCACCATACCAGATATTACTCTTGCCGATTCCCTGTTTCGGATAGAACTTATATCCGGCATCCGTCATGGCCTGTAACCATTTCATATCATCTTCCGTACGGATCATTCCGTCAGAAGGCCCTCCTTTCGGATTTACCGTACCATCGGCATTAAAATAGTTTCTATCGCCTTTATATACGTTCAGCACATAAAATTCATTGATCATGTGTCCTTCCAGAACACGCTGTAAATCTCCTGTTGAAACCTCACCCAGATTGGTATAATAAGTGGAACCACCATCCGCATTCTGCTGCCATCCGCGGACTAGTTCTCCTTTGTATTTGGTTACTTCATTCTTGTTGTAAGAGAAGTTTCCGGATATGCCGTACGAGACAGAACCGATCCGATCATTCCAACCTAAGGTTATTTCAAATCCCTTATTAGTAACCTCTGCAATATTCTGTCGGGGAGAACTGAACCCAGACAAAGTGGGTGACAAAGTCGGATTATACAAGATACCGTCCGTCAACTTATTATAAACCTCCACTGTTCCACTCAAACGGTTTTTCAGCATAGAAAAGTCGATACCCAGGTTGGTTACCGTAGTTGTCTCCCATTCCAGATTGTAGTTGGAAAAGCTTCCCATACCCAACCCAGGGACCTCCTTGTTGCCAAAGGCATAATGGGGAGCCGTAGCATAAACAGCCTGCCATTCATAGTTACCGATTGAGTTATTTCCGAGTTGCCCCCAGGAAACACGTAGTTTCAGGTTGTCGAGCCAATTCAGCTTCTTCATGAATCTCTCTTCTGACAAACGCCACCCTGCCGAGAAGGATGGGAATATACCCCAGCGGTTCTCCGGAGAAAAACGGGAGGAACCGTCATAACGGACATTCGCCTCAAATAAGTAACGGGAATCATACGTATAAGTAACACGGCCAAAGACAGAACGGGATGAAAACTCTGTAGTGCTTCCATCGATATAATCAGGCTCCGTCAATGCATCAAAGTCTGTAAGACTGGTATCAAGCATTCCTTTCTTACTAATGTCGGTAGTACGTGCCCATTTGCGGAATTCCTCATAGCCCACTAAGGCTGCCACATCGTGTTTACCTTTGAAAATCTGTCCCCAGTTTAAGGTGGTAGTATTTTTCCAGCTCTGATTTCCATCAATATAATATTTCACAGGGTACTCCGCAAGCAATTCGGAAGTAGGAAGAACATTCATCGTTTCTCCACGCTGGAATGAAAATCTTTCCTGATAATCGGAATAATGCCACAAATTCTCCTGCCGATAATGATCGTAGTAGAAGTTAGAAGTCAAATGGAAGTTCTTAAGGAAATCAATCTTAATATAAGGGTTCACGAAGAATTTCGTTGTTTTATAAGAACCTCCCGCACTATTCAGATAATAAACCGGATTGTTGACTACCGGATCTTCTTCAAGGGCTTCGGGAGCTCCATATTTCCCATCGTAATACGGATAAGTTCCCGGTGTACTTTTCTGCATTTGCAAACCTTTCAAATCATCAACATTATTTCTTTCCTGATCTACATGATATCCCCATGCATTCAGCCCCACAGCCAAGAAACTGGTAACCTGAGACTCCAGATTACTGCGCATATAATATTTCTTCATTCCTGAATTCACTACCAGACCGGGATTATCCACATACGTGGCATTCAGGCTATATCGGGTTCTCTTTTCCGCACCGGTAAGTGTAATAGAATGTTCCTGCATCAATTTCGGATTATACACCTCATCGTACCAGTCCGTATTCGGATAGGCCACATAATTCGGGTAACCCGATTCGGATATTCCATTCGGATTGCTGGCCGCTGAACGCCACGTATCAATGGTAGTTTGGCTAAACACCTGTGCCTGCCCTGCATTGTCCGAAGCCTCATTGATAAATTCCATGTAGTCGGCATAGTTTGAAACCATACGGATCAGATTAGCCGGTGTATTGTAGGAGAATTTTCCTGAATAGGTCACGTTGATTTTCCCGTCCGTACCTTTTTTGGTAGTCAATAGAATAACACCATTGGCACCCCGGTTACCATAAATAGCACACGAAGCGGCATCTTTCAGGATGGAGATAGAAGCGATATCATTAGGATTGACATTATTCAGCGACATTTCCATCCCATCGACCAGCACCAATGGTGCAGAATCATTTAAAGTACCTGTACCGCGAATACGCAGAGTAGATGATTCCGAGTTGGGCTTACTGGATGTCTGCATCACATTCAATCCGGCCACCATACCCGATAAAGTAGAGGCAAGCGTAGTTACGGGGCGCGACAAGGTCTTATCATCAAAATTAACCGTAGCAACAGAGCCCGTCAAATTCACTTTTTTCTGAGAGCCATAGCCCACCACTACCACTTCATCCAACAATTCGTTATCGGACATCATCCGGAGATCCAAGACACTCTGATTGCCAACCACTATCGACTGGCTTTTATAGCCGATATACGATATTTCCAAGACGTCTCCTGTAGCCACAGACAATGAAAACTTCCCATCAACATCGGTCACCGTACCCATAGAAGCTCCTTTAACCAGAATGCTGACACCAATAAGAGCCTCTCCGGTATCTCCGTCGATTATACGTCCTGTAATGTTCCGTTCATTTTTTGTTTGATCCGCCGAAAGGACAGATACGTGCACCGTTTCATTTGCCAAAGAAAACGATCCCGCCGCATTCGCAGAAAGACTCCCCATATATATAAGCGAACACACGAGGAATTTTGTATTTACCTGCATAAGATTTAAAGTTTTAATTAAACATCATTTTCAGTTTTCCATAAGACTGGTTCTTCCTGATAGTTTCCGGATACTAACAAGCTGAATCCAGCCATTCAAAGGTAGCGCTTATGGGTAATTTCCGATAGAACGAAAAAATCATTTTATAGAATAATCGAGGCAAAAAGGTATTAGTAGTGTATGCGGCTATACCTCTAACACAAATCTTGTACAAACAGGACTTATTCTTGCATACAGAATACCTGAGATGTACTTGCTCCGTATCAAATCCGTAGTTTCTTCGGTCAGAGGTACCTCTGAGTGGAGAATGTACGGAGCAAGTACGGCTCAGATACGACTTAGATACGATTTAGATATCTCACTACTTCAGTTGAAAAGTTGTTTTAAAGGTCAAGAACCAAACGCGGACGGAACTCCGCTTCCAATATTTCCCGCTGACGAGCATCAGCTACAAATAAACCGGTCGACAAAACTTCGCCTATGGCACCATTGTCCGTAACCACCGCTACCTCTCTTTTCCCTTCCACCGGTTTTCCGTTCCGGGGATTGATGATATGTTTTCGCTCATACGAATCATTACCGGAAGTTGTGAGGCATTCATTCTGAAGAAGCAACTCCTGCGGTTCCCTCCCCTCTGGAACAGCGCCCTGTCCAAAACCGACCTTCCATCCATCAGCCAAGGGATGATGCCCCAAAGCCAATACAGAACTGTTTCCCATATTGATCAATGCATCCTTCACTTCATAATGTTGCAGTAATTTCCGTGTTTTTTCCAAAGCATATCCTTTCAGGAATCCGGAAAGGTTGATAGTCACTCCCGCTTGCAAAAAGAGAAGGGTACGCTCCTGAGGTGATAGTTGAACACTACGGATTAAACCGGGTGTATAGTCAGCCGAATGAATAGTTACATCAAAACATCCAGCGGTACGGGTATGGCAATCTACACAGAAAGTAAGCATATCATAAAGCTCGTGGCTGACCTGTTGCGGATGTGTAGAAGCAGTCCGGTTCAAATATGCCAGCTCACTATCCGCATCATAATAGTTGGCCATCTTTTCTAAACGGCACAGCATTTTGTACACCGCTTCGACTACCGACAGTAAAACGTCCTCCCCCTGCCTGCCACACAGCATTATATCGACACGTGTATGCATGGATGGAAACCAGGCATAAAGCAAGCCACCCCGGGAAGGTGAATATTTATAAAGATGTTGAATAACGTCCGGCATTTCCAAGTGTGTGTTTCCTAAAGAAAAATGAAAGGGCAAGCCGCAATTCTGCAACTCACCCTTTTCAAAGACATACTATTAATTACAACTCTTTGATCTTTATATTCTTAAACCAAACTTCATCGCCATGGTCTTGCAGAAGGATATTGCCGGATTCCCAATTACCGAAGTTGGGCCAATCTCTGTATTTGCTATATGCAACCAGTGCATCCCACATCTGGTTCTGGCGTGTGTATTCGATGAGCTTCACGCCATTCAGCCAATGCTCTACGTGGTCACCCCTCACGATAATCGTAGCCGTATTGAAATCTTTCTTGTTGAAAGGCTTGTCCGCCGGAGCGGGAATCAAATCGTAAAGTGAACCCAATGTGCGGTTTCCTTTCACACCCAATTTGGCATCGGGATGCTTGTCATCGTCAAGAATCTGGAACTCGCAACCGATAGCAGAACCGGCTCCCTTATTCATATCGGGGCTAACGAAATATTTCACACCACTGTTAGCGCCTTCAGTGATCTTGAAGTCTACCTTCAGGATAAAGTTCTTGTATTTTTTAGTGGTTACGATGTCGCCACCGTTGGCAGATTCAGCGCCACCGCTCTTCATCACTTTCAGAATGCCGTTTTCCATTTTCCAGCCCTTTTCAGGAAAAGAGTTCAACCGGGCTCCTCTCCAACCTTCCGAAGTCTGGCCGTCCCAAAGGAGCGTCCAACCTTCTTTTGCTTCGTTCGGAGAGATGGTATTGGGGATAACATTTATCTCCGGAGCTTTCCGATCCGTCTGGTAGCGCTCTACGTCTGTCGTACAAATGCGGATATTCTTCCAGCTGACTGTTTTTCCTTCATCGGCGGCATTACCGATAGCGTGTACTTGCAAAGCAATAAAACCGGCAGGGGTCATATCGTCCCAGATATTGGCACAAGGCACTCCATTGATCCAGGTAGCGATAGAATTACCTATAGCCTCGATACGGGCCTTATTCCACTCATTGTTCCTGAAAGCACTTTTAGCCGCCGGATTTTGTGTCAGCGGATAAAGCCAGTTACGACGGGCCTCATCATAGATGCCACCCGACCAGGCGCGCTTGGAGGGATCAATTTCAAACTGATAGCCGTGCACGCGTCCTTTTTGATAGTCTTTCCTGCTTTCACTGCGCAGCTGCACGCCCGAATTCAAGCCATCATCTACTTTGAAATCAAACTCCAAGATAAAATCACCATACGTCTTCTTTGTAGCCAGAAATGTGTTAGGCGTTCCCATCTTCGAAATGCCGACAATAGCACCATCCACCACCTTGTATTCGGCTTTACCATTCAGCTTCTTCCAGCCACTCAGATTCTTCCCATTGAAAAGAGGCTCCCAGTCCTGCGCTGAAACAACGGAGGCACAAAACACTAACAAAAGCAACAAATAATTCTTTTTCATATTGATATTTCTTCTATTGATTATTTAATACTATGCAATTACAGTTTATAGAACTCATCCCATCCCTTACGAGGCGGTACGCCGGTCAACATTGCATTCGCAAACTCATTATTCGTAATCTGCCTGGTGCGGGGATCAAAGAATATTTGCGTATTGAGACGTTGCGCAATCACTCCCAATGAGAATACCTGCCCCAGCACACCGTTAATTTCAAACGGTGAGCGGGTCTTTTCCTGTCCCATACAAGCCAACAGGAAATTTTCGAAATGATTCGACGGACTCTTAGGTACTTCCGGCAGCTTGCCTGCCATTTCCTTAGCCTTCTCCTCCGGGATTATGGAGAGTGTGCTGCCATGGCTTCCGCCCTTAAAGATCAAATCCTTTGTATAGATAATCTTTCCGGGATTCAATTGGGATACCGGCGTATCTCCCTGATTAGTTGAAGGGATATTAGGATCCAGACCGGATACACCATAACCGGCAGGGATAGGAGGAAGATTGTCCAGACCGTCATACCATGTAATGTCAACCGGCGGCATACCCTTACGTTGAGGGAAACGGAACAGGATAGTGGAAGAATAAGGGAAGAAATAGTCATTATGTCCGTTGGCGTATTTCATAGACACTTCGTAGGGCAATCCCAATTCCAGGAATTCGTGAACCGTATCCAGGATATGCGCACCCCAATCGCCCAGACAGCCCATTCCGAAATCGTACCAGCAGCGCCACTGTCCCAGATGGTAGTCTTTGTTATATTCGTGATAAGGAGTCACTCCCAACCAGGCATCCCACTCCATATCCTTCGGCAGTTGCTGGCCGGAAGGGAACTTATAGATATTGGTATCCCATTTGTGCCAGCGGCGGGGGTTATTCATATGTGCCGTCACAGCCGTTACATCCTTGATAATACCGGCATCCATCCACGCCTTGAACTGAAAATAGTTGGCTTCCGAATGCCCTTGGTTACCGACCTGCGTAGCCAGGTTCGGACGTTTCAGCGCAGCTTGCATCAGCAATTCTCCTTCATAGAAAGTACGTGCCAGAGGCTTCTCCACATACACATGTTTGCCTGATGCCAAAGCCAGCATACTGATAGGGAAATGTGAATGGTCGGGGGTTGCTATGGCTACCGCATCAAAATCATTGCCCGCCTTGTCAAACATCTGACGGAAATCGCGGAAACGCTTCGCCTTAGGATACTGGTTCATCACTTTCTGGGTGTGAGCGGCTCCCATATCCACATCGCACAGAGCCACGACTTCTACCATACCGGTACGGGCAAAATCACCGATAATCTGTTCGCCACGGTTTCCAATGCCTATATAGGCAATCTTCACTTTATCCGTCACTTTTCTTTGCGTCGTGGAGGCACGGGCTCCCAACACATCACCGGCTCCGAATGCCAGCCCGGCAGAAGCCATTGTCATCGTTTTCAAAAAATCTCTTCGTGTCGTCATATATCATTGGTATTAATTAAGTTACTGAATCTTGAGCATCTTCAGGCCGCATCTCTTTTCTTCAAAAACAGACTTCTTATCCCATAGAACAGAATACGCAGGATTGTCCAAAAGACATAAAGCACGCCCGAAAACGCGAGGACATAGAAAAAGGATGTCAGCATCTCCGAGAAAGGTGTCTCATAAGAAATTATGGCATACAGATTTGCCAGATTGCCGATAATGAAGCACGCCAGCAAAGTCAGCAGTTCCATCTTTTTCCGGCGGGCGGTAATGACTGTGTTTTTCATACGGCTTGAGGTGTTTTAGCTTGATGATTCAGGTAATTGATTTTATATTCATCGGGGAAGTATAGTACCCGTTCTTCCTGTAAAGCCTGATCGCCCAACAGGCAAAGCATACTTGCATAATAGCCCTCTTCGGCTATGCGTTCAGGCTGCCTACGGGTAATGACAGCCTCAACAAAAGCTTCTAATAACAAAGAAGTGCCATCCGATTTAGGCCGTTCTCCCAGAATGAATTCCCCTTTGTTTTCATTGGCGGTTTCCGGTGCCCAGCTTGTTCCGGCAAAAGGTAAGGAATCAAACACTTTATTCTCCCATTCGTTAATCATCTGCAAAAATCCGGGTGCGGGAGGGACACTTTCAAAGAAGTATTTGCCTTTCTCCGGTTCCACCGTCCCCAGATTACCCATGATCTGTTCTTCCAAACCATAGAATTTATTGGATATGACAGAATCAAATGTCATCTTCACTCCGTCATCGAACACATATATGCAACTTACATTATCATATACTTCCCTACCGTCTTTCCAATAGGTGATAGCCCCATGCCCCATCACTTTCTCGGGAAGCTTCTGCAGTGCCCAGCTCCCTATCTGTAACTGATGGCAAGCCAGTTCGGTCATCAGTCCTTTGGAATATTCACGGTACAGACGCCAGTTAATCAGACGTTCCAGGTCAGGTGAAGGCACTTCACGCCTCCAGTCTCCATTCCGGTTCCAGAAAGTACGGATGGCGTTTATCTCACCGAAAGTGCCGGCATGAACCATTTCCATGACCTTGATGTATCGCGGATCGAAAAGACGTTGCTGCCCGGTAAAAAATATTTTGCCCGTACTGATGTGCTTACTGTAAATGCGGAAACATTCTTCCATCGTAAAGCCTATGGATTTCTCACAGAACACGTGCTTGCCGGCATCAAAAGCATCCAGCACAATCTGGCAATGGGAATTAAGAGGGGTAGCTACCAGTACGGCATCAACGGTTTTATCTTCCAGTATTTTCCGGTAATCGTCATAAACTTTAGCTTTCGGAGCCAGTTCCAGTGCTTTTTCAATAGAAGGCTGGTAGATATCGCACAATGCCACAATTTCTACTTTAGGATTCTGTACCAGGAAGCTCATCAAAAAACGTCCTCTTGAACCCGGACCGATGATAGCCAGACGGCACTTTTCACCGGATGTCTCTACAACTTCCGAAAAGACAGAAAGCCAAGGGCTCGCTGATAGCAGCACTCCGGCTCCAATCATCCCTATATCTTTCAGAAACTCTCTCCTGCTGATCAATGTATTTTTCATAATAAAATCTTTAAAATAAAGCCTATTTCCCGTCTTTTTACTGAAAGCGGAACAGCGATATAAAATGACAGTCCAAAAATAGCAAAATTCTGAGATATAGAGTATAAATATTTATCCAAACAATGCGAAAATAGTACCAATCGCCCTTGTTGTCACTTTATAAAGTCCTTAGGCAGAACTCCGAACTGCTTCTGGAAGCATTTTGTGAAGTAAGAAGGAGTATTGAACCCAGTCATGTAACACACTTCATTGATCTTACATTCTCCTTCCTGTAACAGCTGTGCCGCCTTCTTCAGACGTTCCAGACGAATGTAATCATTCGGGGTCAAATCCAATATCCCTTTTATTTTCCGGTTCAGGCTCGAACGGCTCATATTCAGCAGGCTCGCCATATCATCAAGACAGAATTCAGGATTTTGCATATTGGCCACAACTACTTCTTTCAATGTTTTAAGAAAGGTTTCGTCTGCTTTAGTCATCGCCATACTGTTAGCTTGTACAAAAGGAGAATGAGCAAAAGAAACTCGCAACTTCTCGCGGTTACTCAACAAGTTAGACACACACACTCTCAGGTATTCCACAGAGAACGGTTTTTCTATGTAAACGTCCGCACCAAGCCTCATACCTTCTATTTTTGCTTGAAGGGTGGTTTTAGCTGTCAATAATATAATGGGAATATGACTATAATCGAGTTCCGACTTCAGATGTTCACACAGTTCCAATCCATCCATCTCGGGCATCATAATATCAGAAATAACCAGATTGACCGTATGTTCTCCCAATACTTTCAATGCTTCTATACCATTGACGGCTGTCAGCACCTGATATTCCGATGACAATTGTTTGGTCACAAACAACCGCATCTCCAAACTATCTTCTACAACCAACAGAGTATACCGACATTGTTTACGACCGGTTCCCGGTTCCCCTTCTCCGGATGATTCTTCATTCATTACCGGTTCTTTTCGCTCTATTGTGACAGTTTGTACATGCCTCAGCGGAAGTGATAACAGGAAACAATTACATTCCATGGAATCTTCCATATATAATGTACCTTCATGCAGTTCGGCAAGCAAACGGGCTAATGCCAACCCAATACCGGTACCGGATACGGAGCTCAAGACTCCCTCCTTATACTGGATGAACGGCTTAAAAATCTCTTCACGCATTTTTGCCGGAACAACAGGACCGTCATTACAAACCGAAAACAACAGTTTGTCTTCTTCCATATACAGCCTAACGCGGATATAAGTTTCAGAATACTTGATAGCATTGGAAAGCAGATTACTGATAATCTTGGTCAATCCTTCCTTATCGACCGAAGCATACGCCGTTTCGGGAGAGTCAATAACAAATTCCAATTCTTTCTGACGTGCCGAAAGCCTAAAACGCTTACACGTCTTTTGCAGGATATCCGACACATCACATTCCACAAAATTCAGTTGAAATCCTTGCGTCTCCGTTTTTCTGAAATCGAGCAACTGATTGACCAGATCGAGCAGCCGGTTCGTATTCAGGTCCATTATCTCCAAATCATCCCTGATTTCATCGGATACCGATTTGGACGACAACACATTCTCAAGCGGACTCTTTATAAGTGTAAGCGGTGTACGTATCTCATGAGCTACATTCGTGAAGAAATCTATTTTAGCCGTGTACAGTTCCCTCTCCTTCTCACGCTCAAACTTCTCCATGGTCTGCTGATGCTTCTGTTGGGTCCTCCTCCTAAAATAGAAAATAACGGCAACCAGAGAACATAAAGCCAATAGTACATAAACGACATAGGCCCAGGTAGACAAATAAAAAGGAGGTCGAATACGTATTTTAAGCACACGTTGCGCTTCATTCCATTTACCGTCGCTATTAGATCCCTTTATACGCAACGTATAACTTCCGTAAGGCAGATTGGAGTAATTGATCATGGAGTTCCTACCTACCGTATACCATTCACTGTTAAAACCCTCCAGTTTATACTCTAACCGATTCATCTCGGGAGCCTGATAACTTAAAGCGGCCACCTGAAGAGAAAAGGAATTCTGATTGGCATCAAGTTCTATTTCATCTGAATAAGTGATACTCTTCTTCATGGGAGAATCCGGGCTATCTACCGATAACCGCTTGTTGAATAAATAAAAATCAGTAATGACCACCGGAGGAAGAAAAGTATTCTCAACAAAAGTTTCAGGGTCAAAAGCTATAAATCCATTGATACTCCCCAAGTAAATACATCCTTTCTTGTCACAATATCCGGACTGGAAATTGAACTGGTTGCTCAACAATCCGTTGGCCATGGTATAGACATGCTTGCTCTCTGTCTCCGGATTGAAGCAAACAAGACCGTTATTAGTCGTAAGCCAGAGATTTCCCCGCTTATCCTCCACCATCTTATAGATAGTATTACTTGGAAAACCTTTCGACATATCATAGCGGGTGAAGTTATCCGTCTCCGGATTATAACGGCAGAAGCCCTCGCCCAAGGTCATAAACCACAGGCGTTTTCTGCTGTCTTCATAGATACTGATCACCTTATTGTAAGAGAGCGAAGCGGAATCTTTTTCATTCGACAGGTAATTCTTCCACTTCTGACTTCGGACATTGTAGCAAAAGACTCCATTGGAGAAAGTAGCAAACCAAAGATTACCGTTGAAATCCTCCAATATATCATAAGTAAACATACTCTTCAATTCAGCAATACGTGTAAAATCGTCAGAAGAGCGGTTGTATTTCAGTAGACCGGCCGTTGTACCGATCCAAACATCGCCTATAGTCGTTTTGCAAATGGTAAAAGCATCATTAGCAGACATTGAGTTCTGAGTTTCACCTCTGGAATAATGTTTCACTTGTCTGGTATGCAAATTCACCCGGTTTAATCCACCCGAAAAGGTACCCACCCATAGATCATCTCCATCCAGGCAAAGTCCATGAACATTCTTGTAAATGGCAGGATGATCAAAAGGCACTATTTTACCGTTTGTAGGGTCATAATTGAATAGCCCCTTATCTTCGGTACCTATCCACAACGTACCGTCATTGCTTTCGCATATTTCTCGCACTCGACGCCCGAAGTTCCTGAGATCATCCCTCGGATAGAACTTCTCAAAATAAGTCCATTGATACGGATAATAGTTCACACCACCGAAATATGAACCTATCCACATACCATTTTCCTTATCGCGGCACAGTGAATAAATGGCATTATCCGACAATGCATAAGAATCATCCTGATCAGGAACCGACAGATGTGTCACCTTATCATTTGCCAGGTTGTATATATACAGGCCAGACTCCGTACCTACCCACAGCTCGTCATCGGATTTGAACTGCAACACGCGCACATAGGCGTCCAGTAATCTGCGAGTTTTACCGGTGGTAAAGTTTATCTCAGTCAATCCATTAACCGAAGCTATATAAACGCAATTGTGCGGCCCCCTGACATGCCAGTTGATGATATCTCCTTTAAATATCTCATTACCATCTGCATCCTTAAAAGGTTGTAGCGGCTCCTCTAAATTATCCTTTGTGTAGTAAAGATTGTCAGCATACAAAGCCAACCAGCAGATATTTTCGTTAAGCCAGAAACGAGCTACATTGGACATACCCGAATCATACAGATAATTCCGCAACTTTTTCTCATGATTGTAGCAAAACAAGCCCTGATTCTCCACCGATATCCAAATATTATCGTATTCATCGCTTCCAATCATGGTTACGAAATCTTTAATGACAGTTCCTTTATCACTCGTCTGATTGAAAACTGTGAAAGAATCAAGCACCGGATTATAGATAAAGACTCCCCCATCCGTCCCTATCCAGATATTCCCTTCATGGTCTTCATAAAGTGCAGTAATGAAATTCTTGCCTAAACCGGAATTTTCCTTTTTGTATACGCAGTAGGATAGACCATCATAACGGTTCAGACCGTCTTTAGTCCCAAACCACATAAAGCCTTTTCTGTCCTGCAAAATCTGATATACCGTATTTTGTGAAAGACCGTTCCGGATGTCCATTGTCTTAAAATAGTAATGAACAGCATTTTGTGCATATGACGGCAACGCCGTCAATATGCACAAATAAAAGAAAAGCTTTATAATCGTTCGGCTCATAACCTCCTCCTTCCCGGAAGATTACTTTTTCAACGAATTACAGATACGTGTATTTATTTCTTTAGCCAGCTTTTCATCCAGCTTAATAACCTTACGGTCATAGGTCATCAGGCCATTCACTTCCACTTCCACGTCAGTAGTTTGTGTATAGACAGCTGCTGAGAATCCTCTGTCTACCATCTTATACAGCATATCGGCATACTTCACATATTCATCCGTAGCTTCCTTGGAAGAGTTAAACTGAACATAACCCCAGTTGCGGTTCGGCTCCCAGATATGATCCTTCAGAACAAGACCGATACCACCGTATTCACCCAGGACAGTTGCACGCTGAGCATCATACAAGTACATTTCAGGTGCCGGATAATTATGCAGATCAAGCATGTCACCACAAGTATAATGATTACCGCCACTTGCCGGATTCACCAAACGGGTTGGATCATATTGTTTCGTCCATTCAGCAATTTCAACGGTCTTAAACTGTCCCCAAGCCTCATTAAATGGCACCCAGGTACCAATGCAAGGATAAGAATACAGACAATCCATTATTTCTTTCCATTCTTTGCGATAATAAGCTTCTGATTCGGCTGAACGCTTCATTTCCGTACCGTCAAAGTACTTCCGGTTCTGCCATTGCGGACCACGGTCACCACTCGGCATGTCTTGCCACACGATGATTCCAAGCTGGTCGCAATGCGTATACCAACGGGCAGGCTCTACTTTAATATGTTTACGGATCATATTATAACCGAAATCTTTTGTCTTCTGAATGTCGTATAGCAAAGCTTCATCCGTAGGAGCCGTATACAGACCGTCAGGCCACCAACCTTGATCAAGCGGACCAAACTGGAACAGTGCTTCATTATTCAGTTCCAAACGTACGATACCATTGGCATCCCTGCGAGTGGAATATTTACGCATAGCCGCATAGCTATCCACCTTATCTACAATCTTATTCCCCTCTTTTAAAGTAACTTCCAAAGTATAGAGAAAAGGAGAATCAGGACTCCACAGTTTTGCATTTTCAGGCATCTCCACTTCTACAGGTTCTCCATTTATACTCTTACCGGCAGCAATTAATTGATTACCATCATACACATTCACCTCTACGAAATCTGATGTGCTGTTGGCGTTCAGTTCAGCTTTTACCGTTAACAGGTGACGGTCAATATCAGGAGTAATACGAAGATCTTCAATATGTTTACCAGCAACAGGTTCCAGCCATACAGTTTGCCAGATACCCGTTACAGGAGTGTACCAGATACCTTCCGGTCTGCTGACTTGTTTACCACGTGGTTGAGGGCCTCTGTCCGTAGGGTCCCAAACCTTTACGACCAAGCGATTGCTGCCTTTAGTTGACAAAGCAGGAGTTATATCAAAGGAGAATGGAGTAAATCCTCCGGTATGACTTCCAACCTTAATATCGTTCACCCATACATCGGTTTTCCAGTCAACGGCACCAAAATGTAACAGAACCTGTTTTCCTTTCCAGGCTGAAGGTATCTCAAAGCTCCGTTGATAGATTACTTCCTGATTTTCGTTCACTCTCTTTCCCACTCCGGACAAAGACGATTCTATAGCAAAAGGTACGAGAATCTTGCCTTCAAAATCAGTTGGGATACGTCCACCTTTATCAATAACAGCATAATCCCACAAACCATTCAAATTTTTCCAGTCATTACGCTGCATGATGGGCCTTGGATACTCGGGCAATACATCGGAAGGATTGATCTGTTCTGCCCACTTTGTCTTTATTCTATCTCCGGCCGGTTTCCATTGAGCCGAACTCTCCAAAATAAAAAACGTTACTAAAAATAACGAGATGAATAATTTTTTCATGGTATGTAACTCTATTTAATGTTTGGAAGCAAAGTTAGCCACAAATTCATTTTCAGAATAACGTAATTGACTCAATAAATGCAAGAATCTTTCCATTTATTCGCTAAGATAGAAAGATATATAGGAAAAACACACTAATTGGCGAGATCAATAGCAAGAAATTAAATAGACGGGAGATTATAGAAGAATGATATAACAACCAGAATCATGAAGATACTTCCAGTCTGAATGGATACTACATAAAATTCCTTATATTCAATAAATTTTAAACATCAAACCAATACACTTTCTTATTATCGGCATTATCTCTGACATCTATATGTACCCACGAAATAAGAATACCCTTTTGCCGATGCTCAAAACGAATATTACAAGGCAATTCATCAGCAAATCCTTCGATTTTATGCCTTGCATCCTCCGCAGTTATGCCACAATTCGCAGGTAGCAATATATCAACGGCCTTACCTTGTATATGAGCCGAAATGTATGGGCTCTTATTATTCTTCACAAGATCGCATAGATGACATCTTAGTCCTCTTTGAAAGGTCCCCATTTTGGGTTGATTAATAGTAAGAGGCAAATTCAGCCTTTCACGGATAATATCCAGAGTTTTCTTTAAGTCTTCATCTAAAAAAGACCAGATTTGTTCCTCCGAATAGTGCTGCATCACATGGTTGCAGACTAATTCCTGAATCTTAAAATGCTTGCATTTATACACACTCATAGTAATTACTTTTTAAAATTAACAATTGAAACTTCCTTGCCTGTCAGGTAATCTGCCGTTTCAAAGCATTTGCATATCCCTCGATAATCAATTCCAGTCCATCCGTTAATTCTTGTGGCGAAATAACAATCTCCAATTTTCCCACCGTAGCATTTTCTGATATTTTTTTATTAGGGAAGCTGATCTGTAGTTCATCATTTATAACTTCCAAGGCAAATTCTGCCGTCACAGTAGCCTTCTCTATTTTAGAAGCTGTAACAGGCACCAATGTGATTAAAGGGACCTGAACTGTTGTAGTAATAACTGCTCCGGTATCATCCAAAGCAGGATATTCAAGTTGCACTATCTTCGGAACCAATGCCCCTTTATTTTTCCCCTCCCCGTCAACAGGCTTTTCAAAATACTTATCCAGCAAACCTTCATTCTTATCCATCAGTGAGTCGCTGGCACTTACAATGGCATGATGGATAGCCTCTACAAACAATTTAAAGCTAATCATATCGATGAATTTTATGATTCGACACTATGCTATTTTACTTTTTCTGAGGTGCTATCTTCTTCAACTTTTCAAAGTTGTCGACTGCCTCACTCACTACCGAGCGGCTTTCCGACGCTAGCCCAATCGCCGCTTGACAGTTAGGGCATGAAAATTGTACGCCTTGGATTAGTAAATGCAAATCAACGGGTATTTGAGTCCTGCATACCGGACATGGGATATATTGATCTATCATACTTCTATTCTTCTTTTTCCGACTGTTTATCTATCTTTTGTATGGGCTGTATCGATTTCGTATACAAATCAAGTAAAGTCAATACTCCTTTAGGCAAAGGTAATCTGCCCGCATGTATATTCACTTTAAGACGGCTTGACAAAGTGCTATCATATTGTTCACGGAAGTTTTTCTTATATTCCTGTTTGGCCGGAGCAATTCTTCCATTCAGAACCGCCTTCTTCTCTACAAGCTGCACATCCGCATTTACTTGCGATTTATAATCATAAGAACCCACTGATGTGATTTCCAAATCAAAATCCACATTGATCTTATCAATTGCAAGAGAATTTAAAGGCAATAAACACAGTAAAGGAACCTGAAAAGCCATTTTGTTGATAGAGATGTATCCCGGATCAGTCGGTTGTTTCGTATGATCAACAACCGGCTGAGTCAGCACCATCTCTATCATAAGAGGTTGTCGCAAGTCACTTCCCTCCTCTTTTGTGAAGCAATAATCAAGCAAGAACTGAGCCTGCCCGGTCAGCATCATAACATTGGCTTTCGAGGCCGCCACCAAAGGTGCGCCAATGATTGATTCAATGTTAAGCTCCGCCCCAAATTGAGGTTTGAATGTACCTTGCTCGTTTTCAGACATAATCGTTTATTTCGACTTGATATTAAACTTCCTTGATAATTCTACATATTAAGTTTATCACCAATATTTACTTAATCTTCTTTTTTTGCAGGGGTCAATGATATAGGTTGAATTGCTTGTGTAAATGCTTCAATTATTGTATTTACTCCTTTAGGAAGCGGCAGTTGACCTGCATGTACATTTACCGTATACTTGGCAGAATTGCTCTTTTCATAATGTGTATTATGAGTAGCAGAATCCTTTGAAGAATAACTGGCTGATCCTTTTATAGATACAGATAGCGGTCCCCAACCCAATTTAGTTTCAAAGCTACCGGAACCTGAACTCGCGCTTTCAGACGTTTTGTTATCATCTTCAGAGAAACTTGATTTTACTTCCATTTCAAAATTAATATCCACAGTTTCCACAGCTAATGAATTAATTGGCAGAATAGTCAAAAGAGGCAAAGTGAATTTTGTAGAAGCAGGGGTAACAGAAACCTTTCCATCTTTATCCTCTGAAATAACACTTCTAGTAAGAATCATATCAATCATGATAGGCTCATACTGGGTCGGAATGTCGTTCCCATCTTTATCCTTCTTCGCCATATTGAAACAAGTATCCAACATAAATCTTGTTTGAGTAAGAGCCATTGCAGAATTCGCCTTAGCGGCTGCATTCAAAGGACCTCCGATTAAGCTTTCCATTGGCAGCCCGGAGAATTGCTGCGACATCGATAATAAATTTGTATCCATAATAATGCGTTTTGAAGAAGTTATTAAATATGTTAACTAAAACTCAGAAGTCTCTTAATCCATCTTTTTATGCATTCGAATAAGCGAGCAAAAAATCCTTTTTCCCTCTTAGGCTTTTCCGCCGGATAAAAACTAATAGTAATGCGTTCACCCATATGTCTTTCACACTTATCTGATTAATAATGTGACAAAGTTAGTGACATAAAAGCATAAAAAGAGAATATAAGCGATAACATCTAATTTTTACAATTAGCTATTTATCACTTACTTACAAAGAGAAGTAATAACAATCTTCAAAAAGCAGGCTAATTAGCAACCTTCAATTTTATCCGATGCCTCCTTTGAGCCACAATTTGCTTATTGACATTCCCAAAGCAAAGAGCAATAGTAAAATCATCTAACCCACAAATTGAGAGGCATGAAAATAGACAATCGTCTTCCGTATATTTAGGATAGGTTTGGTGCAGATACTCTATATAATCCTTGTATATCTCCATAATAGTAGAACGAAGTTTCTTCTGCTCATCTTCCAATAAAATACGTAAATCCTGTTTGTTTTTAGTTTTGTCTTGACGGCTAAGCCGTTCTATTGTTTTATAAATAGATGTCTCTTTAAAGATCACATTGCATAATTGCGCCTTTTCATCAGCCAATTTTCTGATTTCATTTTCTTTCTGAGAAAGCAGTTTTTGAGTTTCTTCTTGTTTATCCCTCAATAAAGAAATATAATACTCAGTCTCTATCGCATGTACTTCCAATAAAGCCTGATCGTATTTATGCTCCTGTTCGAGAAACTTCTTCCGCTGCTTTGTACGCTGAATATACCAGACTAGGAAAAGAATCACGAGTAAACAGAAAACGATCAGATAGATAAATGGAAACTGCATCTTCACTATTACTTTAAAAAATTCGGTTATCTGACAACAAAGAAAATAAAAATATAGAAAAATAGCAATATATATTTCAAAAAAAGCTGACTCATAAACCTACATTGTTCATTTGATTCGCTACCTCTTTCTATTCTGTTACCCGCAGAAGCACAACACTCACATTATCTCTACCACCTGCCGCCTTTGCAGCTTCTATCAGATTGATTGCAGTAGGTTCTTGTTGAAGAACTTCTTCAATCTGATCATCTGTAAGCATATCACTTAAACCATCGGAACAAATCAAAAAGAGATCTTCATCCAATAATTGGCCGGTTAATTCGGTGAAATCGGCAAAAGCAGATGTTCCGGCACCCAAAGAGTTATATATTACGTTGGATGGAGTAGTCATATCTCCGGTCAGTTCCCGCATAGAATGGTCCGATGAAAGCTGTTTCAGAATACCGCCACGATAACGATACAGGCGGCTATCTCCGATATTCACCATATAAATGTTCTCTTCATAACTGAACATGCCTACAAAAGTGGTTCCCATTCCCTCGTATTGAGGAAGTTCAACGCCCTTGTTTGTTATCAGAGCATGAGTTTCATTCACCCAATTCTTTATCTCGCCGAACAGCGCCTCATGGGAAAGTCCGGAAGGAAGATCGGTAATAAAACGGTCGAATGCCTGGGTAGCCAACTCACTGGCAAATTCTCCACCTTCGTGTCCACCCATACCATCCGCTACAAAAGCCGTAAAACGAGCCCGAGGAATGAGTTCAAACTTTTGTTCGTATGTTTCGTCACGATAAAGTCCTCCATTGAAAAGTATCATATCTTCATTATTGGTACGTATACACCCTATATCACTGGCAAGCTGACATTTTAATAATAACATAAGGCTATTCTGCGATTTAATGATTACAACCTACAATTAAATTATCTCTATTCCATCCGATTCTATTCAACCTTGAAATCAAGATTGGCTATACGAACGATATCTCTGATGTTAAACACAGCAGGCACATTCGGCGAAAGACGGTTACCGTTGACAAACGTACCATTGGTAGAATCCAGATCCACTATTTCCCATTGTCCGGATACACTCTTCTGTAAGCGGGCATGGGTACCGGAAACATATCCCTGAGAAGCGAATGCAGATACATAATCACCCTTTCTACGCCCAATCACAGCACCATTTCCCAAACCTAAACGAATGCCTGCGGCAGAACAAACCAAACGTACAGGAAGTGGAGGTGCGGATACTCCCGGACGCATTGTCTTTTCAGGCTCAGAGGAAGCCGGGCATACGTGAACAGGTCCGGAAGGTTCCGGTGCAACAGCCTTAGAGGGAGCCGGACTCACAGAAGAAGCCGGGGAATTCACGGAAGAAGTCGAAGGATGCACAAGTGACACGACTTGATTTGCAGCGGATACTAACGGCTGACCGCACTGCGTGCATCGTTTCCCCTTTCCAAACACATGGCATTGAGGACAAATATACAGTTCGACACCGCATTGGTCGCAATAGTAACTATCACTTTCTATTTCAACTCTGCACTTGGGGCAGTTGACTAATATACTCATTTCTTTAGTGATTAACGATTAGTGATTCAATTATCCTATATCCTCAGGTAACAATATGCTGTAGCTTGCCGGATCAAAATCAGGACGCTCCATTTCGTGACGAAGACGGGAGCTCTGGTTCTTCTTCACCCGATCGAAATAGTTATTTACTTCACGGGCATTGGCAAAATTACGTTCACGACGATTATATAAGTCCGTAAAGTAAACATGCATGGCATTTTCTGCCTCAGAAGTCAGTGTAAGCTTATCCTTTTTCACCTTCATCTTAAAAATTTGCGCCAATTCATCAGGATTATAGTCCTCGAAATGAATCACCTTGGTAAAGCGGGATTCCAAACCGGAATTCGTATCAATCCATTGGCGGATCTCACGCGGATACCCGGCAGCAATGCAAACCATCTTCCCCTTATAATCAAGCAACATCGGCAAAATGGTATTCGTAGCCTCCTGCCCGAAGTTATCGCCCATCAGTGAATAAGCTTCGTCAATAAAAAGCACACCACCCACCGCACGCTTCACAACGCGTGCCGTCTTAGTGGCAGTCTGTCCCACATAGCCTTCTACCAGGTCCTTACGGGTTACTTCCAACAAGCGATTGCTGGGCAATACACCCAATGAGTAGAAAATATTTCCCATGATACGTGCCACAGTAGTCTTTCCCGTTCCCGGATTACCGACAAAGAGATAGTGATCCACTACACCCTGGAATTTCTTACCCATAGCTTCCGCCTTAGCACGCTCCACTTTGATATAATCGGAAATTTCCTTCACTTCACGTTTCACGCCAGATAATCCGATCAATTGGTTCAATTCCGCCATGCACTCTTCTTCATTGATCATCTTTGGCGGATCATACGGAATATCCTCCGCCTCGA
This sequence comes from Bacteroides sp. MSB163, assembly GCF_036416795.1. Taxonomy (NCBI): domain Bacteria; kingdom Pseudomonadati; phylum Bacteroidota; class Bacteroidia; order Bacteroidales; family Bacteroidaceae; genus Bacteroides; species Bacteroides maternus. The sequence goes on from NZ_CP143867.1 coordinate 1,363,156, forward strand.
TGGTCAGGTACATTTCGCAAGTCAAGGTCTGTCCTCCGGCATGTAGTTGTGCCAGTCGGTTGGCACGGCGGGCTTTGGTTTTCTCAAAGAGTTTCACCATTTCTCCGGCATTTCCAAAGTTCTCATCTTTCGATGTCACCATTTCATCGACTAACTTAATCAGCATCTCTTCTGCATCCGGTGTCAGTGTATTCCCTTTCTTCCTGATAAGAGAGCGATAAATACAGATCAACTGGTCTGCCGAGTAGTCCTCGATATGCAGAAAATTACTAAACCTGCGCCGGAAGCCCGGATTGGCATTATTGACAAATTCCTCCATTTCAGCGCGATAACCGGCACAGATAACCACGAATTTCCCGGCATCCTTCACCATTCGGGTCATTAGTGCCTCCACGGCTTCCACTCCAGTCTGGTCCTTACTTCCACCCGCACTGATAGGCATCAGGGCATAGGCTTCATCTATGAAAAGAATACCGCCCATTGCTTCGTCACAAGCCTTATCCACAAGTTTGGCCGTCTCATTCTGATACGTACTTATCAGATGTTTACGTTCTTTTTCCACGACTTTATCGGTAGGCAGCAGACCGATGGCTTTAAAGACCTCTCCCAGTTTGCAGGCAATGGTAGTCTTACCTGTCCCCGGATTACCCGTCAGCACAATGTGTACAGGAGTCACCTCAGCGTCAGCAATACCCATTTCCATCATCTCCTTGTCCATGGCTATCTTGTTCGCCAGCGCACGTATTTCCGCTTTTACGCTGTCCATACCGACAAATTCGTTCAGCTCAGTAAGTACAGCGTCCAGACTCTTGATATTTCTGCTTTCTTCACCTTCAATATCGGCACGCGTCAGTACATGCACCATAGACGCATCATAATCTGGTGTACCCTTCAATTCCAGCAACCGGACTCCCTGATTCTTGATTGCACGATCCATTGCGTTCCGTACCTCACGGGCATTACCGAAATTGCGTGTACGGGTCAGGTACATCTTCGAGAAGTAATTACGGATAAATGCCTCGGCCTCTTCATCCAGAGTCAGATGCTCTTTCTTCACCTGTCGGCGGAAGATTTCCGTCAATTCATCGGCTTTATAGTCGCGGAAAGTCACCGTTTCATTGAAACGGGAGGCCATCCCCGAGTTGGATCTCAGAAATTCTCCCATCTCCTTTGTATATCCGGCAGCAATAGCCACAAACTGCCCGCGACGGTCTTCTACCAGTTTCAGCAACGTATCAATTGCCTCCTGGCCGAACTGGTCATTATCACCTTGCTTCAATGTATAGGCTTCATCAATGAACAGCACTCCGCCCATAGCCATATCCACATATTTTTCCACCGCCAAAGCCGTCTGACCCACATACCCTGCAACCAGTTCCTTACGTGAAACTTCCACCAGCTGACCGATGGGCAGCACTTCCAGTGAATTCAGGATATCAGCAAAGATACGGGCAATCGTAGTCTTCCCCGTCCCTGGATTACCAAGGAACAGAAAATGATCTTTGACTTCCCGTTTAGCTCCGGCACCTTTCCGTTCCCGTTCAAAATCTATCTTATGAATGATTTTCTGCACCGTTGCCTTGATTTCATCGATACCGACAAACTCATCCAGCTCTGCCATGATCTCCTCATAACTCTTCTGCCGGAACTCTTTACCGGGAATATCCTCAGGAATGGCTACCGATGCATTCGGATCGCGCTTGATAGTATTGGCAAAGATATCAGCCGCTTTTTTCACAGCCAAATGCCCGTTCCCGAAATCATCTGATTTCTGCCGCATTTCATTCTTAAACACACGTTCCAATTTAGCATCCGCTTCCTCACTCAATGCAATCCCATAACGTTTTTTGAGTTCATGGATACAAAGCTGCTTCAGTTCCTCCATACTGAAATCTTTCAGATCGAAGTAATACTCAAAGCGATTGCGCACATCAGGATTGGATATCAGAAACTCTTTAAAGGCCGATGAAAGCCCGGAAAGAATGACTATCGGATCATTGTTCCACTTATCCATACAGCTGAACAGCTTATCAAGCTTATTGATATCATTGGCTGCACCCGAAGGCAAAAGCTTCTGCACATTTTCAATGCAAAGAATACCCCCTTTCAGGTCGGCGGTATTCTTTTCCCACTCTTTGGCAAACTCCTCATAATCCACCGCATCCACTACTTTCATGGCAGGCTTCTTGATAATACCACTGGAATACAATAGTTTTTGCAACACTCCTGCCAGTTTGGTTTTACCAGTTCCGGTATTTCCCGTAATAATCATATCCATGCCCAGACGAATGGAAATGCCACTACGCTGTGCACGCAAAGCGAGCGACTCACAAGTATTTACCAAATCCTGCAACTGGTTCTTGACAGTTTCCATCCCCACCAACTCACGCAGCGGTTCGGTAGCTTTAGTAACCACATTGGTACCACACCATTTGCAGAAAACAGCGTTTTCACGGTTCGGCTTATTACATTTCGGACAATTCATAGTCATCTTCATTTATCAGTTCTCTACATCTGCTTTCGCTTTTTTGAAACTGAAGTTCACTTGTTTCTTGGTCGTATAATTCTCATAAGTACCTTCAAAAGCATCCATTCCATCGCCGGTGAACGTACCGTTATACTGCCCGTCGAGAGTACCGTTCTTGTATACATCGTCAAAATGGATAGTATTCGCAACGGTATTCACGGTGCCCGTCAGTGCTTCGTTGGTCAGATTCGTATATTGCACATGTATGGTAGCTTTCAAGCCATCCGAATTTGCTGTCGTTATGTTCAGCGTAGCATTACGTCCTTCAAACGTACCCTCCCATGTACCTGCCAGTTCTTTAAGCTTTCCATCGTTTTGCAGAAAACGGGAGGCATCCAGACCGAATGCCGGAGTATATTGCACAAACAGATAGGCCAGCCAACCCACCACCACCATGGAAAGTACAGCACGATAAGAAAACTTACGGATACAATCTTTCAGATATTTAGCATATTGCGCCGATTCACCGCCAATAGAAGACTCAAAGTGTGTTCCTACACTCGCCTTAAAAGCAAAATGTAATGGTTCCAAGCCTGTTTCCTCAAAACCGGGATTCAGCAAATGATCATGCAACCTCCGCTCAACCGGAAGCTTGAAATAACAGCTTTTCATCAGATAATAAGCCAGCAGGAGCAAAAGTCCAGCCAGTACATAATGAGCATAAGGCATGATGAGATCCAGCACAAAATATACTGTATAGTAGATAATTGTCCCCACAATAAAGCCTAAAATAACACTTCCGATAAGATTCTCAAAATCAGAAGTCACAAAAATAAGAATACCGAAGATGATACCCATCGCCGCAATGGAACCGACAGAGAAACCGGACAACGGGTTTTCTGCGAACGGAAGCCCGTAGAAACATAATGCAACCGCAAAAGCCAAAATAGGAATGAAACACAGTATTCCCAGCAAGACACGCATCACCGTCAGCGTCCTACAACGCAAACGCACTTTCCGCAGGTTCTTATTCACAAAATCAGTGGCAATACGGAAATTGGAAACATCTGTATCTTTACTATCTATTTTTTCGATGAATTCAAGATATTTCACCGTTTCCTGCTCATAAGCGAATTTGGGAGAAAGATTCTTCAACGGATTCTCCTGAAAGAAAGTAGTAAGCCAGTCTCTCAAATATCCACTCTCCAGCTCTGCCTTAACTTCTTTCGATGGAATGGACTTTAATTCATCCAAATCAGTGATACTCTTATCGCTATCCTTGAAATAATAATAAGGAAGAGAGCCCAATCCTTTAATCATCTTAAAGGTGGCGATGATCCAGTTATAAGGCCCCGCTTTCCGGAGATTATCTTTGGATTTCAGTTCAAAGCAATAATTTATCCATTCAATCTTATCCTCATACACACCCTTAGACTTCAGATAGAAATAGAGCCGCGAACCTTTCAGACTTGAGAGCATACCGAGAATATAATCGGCATATTCATGATCCGGATCATTCTTCGGTGTATTCTTGTAAACCATCAACTGTTGATTGATGAATTGGGCTATTTGAGTATGCGTGAAATAATAATTATTTGCTGTCTCGTCCATTTGCAGGGTGAAGGAAACTTTAGGACTCAAATTATAAAGTACACCGTAAGTTACCGCAGCATCCGATGTACTGAAGCCTTTCAATTGAGTACGTATCTTCCCTACCAATCCTTTATCACGGCCTGCCAACCATATCAGGAAAGACTCTTCTGCCAAATCATTCCACGAGTCGGCACTCAACATATGATTATAAGCATAATGAAGAACTTCTTCCGGTGTATTGCAACGCCCCAAATTCCCCTTTTCATCGATCAATTCATAAGGACGTGAAGGATCAAGTTCATAGATCAAACGCCATAAAGCCTCCCTTTGGCGATCTTTTTTATTAAACAAGGGAGCTTTATCCGTAAGCCGCTTCAGATCGTGCGCATTAAAAAAGAGAAACAGGGGATCGTTCGCATTCGCCAAGGTAGTCTGGTAAGTGTTGAAATTCTCAATGAGAGATTGCGCTATTTCTTCGGCGGTAGTCCGCGGACGTCCCTTGACATCATAATAGGGCATATCCACATTGAGCGTATAACAGGCGGCATACAGCCCGGCAGTCTGGTCTTTCGGATAGCGCTTTTCTACAATATCTTCGATTTCCGAAACCAATTCCGGCCGCTGATTATCATTCAGCCATTTCGTAAGTTTACCGGTATAGAGATATTTAATGGCAAGATTCTGATCCTGTCGCATAAAATCAGCCAATTGTTCGGGTGAATGTGCTATCTTATTCTTTCCGGCATTAAAAATAATACTGAAACGACGTTTACTTTCCTGCCCGACAAAATCACTGAATACATCCTCTCCCCGAGCCCAACGAACGATTTCGGTAAATCCACAACGTTTTTCCGGTTGAGGTGCGGTCAATGCTTTTATTAATTGCAGCGTTCGTCCCGATAAATCCGCAGGAAAAGACAAATCTCCCGTACGTTTACGCTTCATCAGTTCAAATTCTCTTTCTTTAAACTCTTTCTCGCCCATCCACAGACAGAGCAAAACCATACCAAGAGAGTAAAAATCACTCTTCGTGTCAATCTCCACCCGATTCTCACCGGGAACCGTATAATACATTTCGGGAGCTGCATAAATGCGGGTACGAGCCTGGTCCGTACGGGCAACTCCATTCTGATCGCATCTTACAGAAATACCAAAATCCCCCAGCAGTACCTGGTTCTGATTCTCATCGGTAAAAAAGAAATTACCCGGCTTGATATCCCGATGAATAAACCCATGCTTATGGCAGAAATCAATGGCGGCAGCAGCTTGTTTAGCAATTTCACAAAGCCTTCTTTCGTCTCCTTTCAGATTTATTTTATCCAAAGAGCCTCCTTTACAGTAAGTCATTACTTCATAATGCCTCAATTCACCGGAAACACGCGGATTATCCCACTGACCATGATCTATGATATCCACTAATAATCCCGAGCGCGGAGTTTGTCTTATAATTTCAAGTATATGATGATTAGGAGGCGGTTCAATGCCAACATAATAGAGTTTTAGTACGTACTGCTTTCCCTTATTTTCCACCAGAAAGATCTGAGCTTCTCCCGTCCCATCCGATATTACCTTTATAACCCTGTAATTCAAACCTTTAATAAGATATTCCGTATCATGCTGGCGAGTGATAGCCTCAATCGCCTTTTGCTGTTCGGCACGTAAGGTCGCATCATCTACCGAAACCGGACGCAACGTCTTATCCTCCATTCCACCGGGATGCAAAGTTTTGTCAATGTTAGCTACACCAGGGCGCAAGGTCTTCTTACTATCATCTTCCGGGCGAAGAGTTTTTTCTTCTTCACCAGGACGAAGAGTTTTCTCGGCTTTCAGGGCAGGGCGCAAAGTTTTATCACCGTCCGCACTACCAGGACGCAGTGTTTTATCACTGTCTCTCAAGTCGCTCATAATTCTATATAGTTTTAAGATTAGCGTATCTAGCAAGGTATCCTGAAGGATCAATCATCCTGATACTCAAATATTTTTGTAACAGTTACCACATCTTCATATATCCAAGTACCCCCCAGTTCCGGCTGGGCACACTCACTTGGGTGGCTATGCTGGCAACCGCAGAGGTTGCATATCCAACAAACAGGCGCTTTTGTTACGGATTTCCGCAAAACAGGCAATTTCCTTGCCGAATAGTAATTCCGCTGCATCTGTGGCGTCATATCTCCTTCCGGACGAAGTTTCTCCATCAGCAACTTCATTTCTTCCAGTTTCTCTTTATAAGATTGCTTCGCTTCGTCAAGATCTACCTTCTTCACATTCAGTTGTATCTTCGGACGGGTTTGAACAGGTTCCTCCACTTTCGGTTCAGGTCTGGAAACCTGCATTCCTTCAAGAGAACCGCTTCCTGAAAAGAGATCTTTATATTGTTGTATCAGTTTCTTATCGGCTTCACTCAATTCTACAGGAGGCAGTTCCGGTTCCCCCACCGGAAGTTCTTCAGAGGCAGTATTCAGTATTTGTTCTTCCAAATCGGCAAGTTCCTGTGCCAATGCCAGCATTTCCTGAAAAATGGGGTCTTTCTTTGCCTTTTGCATTTCCTGCATTGCCATCTCATTCAGGGGACGATTACATTTTCGGCAAAAACTGCGGAAATTAAGGGTATTGCAGTCAGGACAGATAATCCCTGTGCGAGGATTACCACAATCAGGACAGAAGAAGTCATCCGCTTCCATCGAGGCACCGCAGAATGAACACAATTCTGCATGAAGTCCTTGTCCGCAATAAGGGCATATTTCCCAATTAGGCTGAACAAGAGAGTTACAACGCATACAGGAAGTTCCTTTAAGCGACATGCCACATTCTTCACAGAATTTATCGCCACTGTGACAAGGTGTCCCGCAATTAGGACAACATTGCAGCTGTTCCGCCTGTTTCTCCGAAGTCTTCTGCTGCGCCTTTATCTGTTGTTCCGATAAAGATTGATGTTGCTGTTCCATAAACCGTATTCAGACTATAAGTTAACCACCCAGATTTTAAATTTCCAAATATATCAAATTATTTGCGGAATACGATGGCGGCAGATAGAAAAAACTCTTTTTTGCTCCTAAACAGTATAGAAATGAGGTAAATGATTTTAGCCTATGTATTCAATCTCTTAGACGCAGATGACACGGATTTAAAGGCTGCGCTGTCACATCAATAAATAAAAAATCTGCGTCATCCGTGTCATCCGCGTCTAAAAAATAAATCAGCACTTCATTCAAAACCCTACAAAAATGCACAAAACATAACCAATAGAAATTTAACTCATATTCTGGATATTAGCTATATATATCGGACGCGCAACATCTATATATCGGGCATGTCGCATCTATATATCGGGCATGCAGTATCTATATATCCAATACCACCGATATATAGCTCGTTAGTCCGCATCACATACACACTTTTCTCACATAATATGGAAATGCCGCTTGTTATAATCGCGACAGTGACGATATATTCGTCCTATCAATCACACTGTGTAAAGAAGTCGAAAACCTGTTATTTCTCCTTTTACAGGAAGTTAAGAGTTTGTCGACAGGAAATTAACTTCTTGCCAACAAACTCTTAACTCCTTGTCGGCAAGAAATTGACACTTTGTAGCACCTTGATAATCAACGATAAATTCCCCTTGTACAAAAAAATATTCGTGCACATATATTACTCGCTTTTCACACCTCTAACATATTCCGCTTGCTTCGGAATCAGACATGCCTGAAACAACAAGCAACGTCATGATGCAAAACTAGCAATATTCCGCATTACGACATTGCTAGTTTTACATCATGACATTGCTTGTTATAATTATACTCAATACATCAAGTGTTATTTTCTTCTTGCAGTCTTTCAGTTTTTTCCCGAGCTCCCTGTTCATCGGCATTTCAGCTGAAACATCCAAGTCTATAGTCGCTTCAGGCATATTTCAGCCAGAATGCCGATGAACAGGGAGCTCGGGAAGAACTGAAAGAACAGAAAGAACTTTTTCTCAAAAATAGTGGGCATAGCATATTAGTTCTTCCTCAAAAAAATGAGAGATTGGTATGGTTCACAAGCCGCTAACCTTCCCTTAAACAATGATAAGAAAAAGAAAAACTGGATGAGTAGTAGTTTTTTTCGTAACTTTGCACTGTTTTAAAGACATTGAATGAATGGAGTTTAAATACGACGTTATCGTGATTGGCGCCGGACATGCCGGTTGTGAGGCCGCAGCTGCTGCGGCAAATCTGGGTTCAAAAACCTGTCTTATCACTATGGACATGAATAAGATAGGACAAATGAGTTGTAACCCTGCCGTAGGCGGTATTGCCAAAGGACAAATTGTACGCGAAGTAGATGCTTTAGGTGGATATATGGGATTAGTGACCGATCAGACCGCCATCCAGTTCCGTATCCTGAACCGTTCCAAAGGCCCCGCAATGTGGAGCCCCCGTGCACAATGCGACCGCAATAAGTTCATCTGGGCATGGCGCGAAATATTAGAAAACATTCCTAATTTGCATATCTGGCAAGATACAGTACGCGAAATTCTCGTTGAAAACGGAGAAGTGGCAGGCTTAACCACTTTACTCGATGTAACCTTCCGTGCAAAGTGCATCGTACTGACCGCCGGCACTTTCCTGAACGGATTAATGCACGTAGGACGTACCAAACTTGCCGGAGGACGTATGGCAGAACCTGCATCTTACGAATTAACCGAATCCATCGCAAGGCATGGCATTGAATACGGACGCATGAAAACCGGTACACCTGTTCGCATAGACGGACGGAGCGTACACTATGAATTCATGGAAACACAGGATGGAGAATGTGACTTTCATAAATTCTCATTCCTGGATACCAGTGTACGCCACTTAAAACAACTTCCATGCTGGACTTGCTTCACGAACGAGGAAGTACACCGTGTATTACGTGAAGGGTTGCCGGATTCTCCCCTTTTCAACGGACAGATTCAGAGTATCGGTCCACGTTACTGCCCCAGTATCGAAACTAAAATAGTTACTTTCCCCGATAAGGAGCAACACCAGCTTTTCCTGGAACCTGAAGGAGAAACGACACAGGAACTTTACTTAAATGGTTTCTCTTCATCACTCCCGATGAATATACAGATAGAAGCGCTGAAAAAAGTTCCTGCATTCAAAGACTTGGTGATTTATCGTCCCGGATACGCTATCGAGTATGACTACTTTGACCCTACCCAATTAAAACATACGTTGGAAACGAAGAAAATTAAAAATCTATTCTTTGCAGGACAGGTAAACGGAACTACCGGATATGAAGAGGCAGCCGGACAAGGAATCATTGCCGGAATCAATGCACATATAAACTGTCACGGTGGCGAGCCATTTACCCTTGCACGAGACGAAGCATATATCGGCGTATTAATCGACGATCTGGTAACCAAAGGCGTGGATGAACCTTATCGTATGTTCACTTCGCGCGCCGAATATCGCATCCTGCTACGTATGGACGATGCAGATATGCGCCTTACCGAAAAGGCATGGCAGCTCGGACTTGTAAAGAGCGACCGCTATGAATTATTGAAACGAAAACGTGACTCGATCAATAGTATCATAGAATTCACTCGTAACTATTCGATGAAACCGGCATTAATCAATCCGGTATTGGAGCAATTGGGTACCACTCCCCTCCGCCAAGGATGCAAATTGATCGACCTTATAAACCGTCCCCAAATTACGCTTGAAAACATGGCGGAGCATGTCAGCGCTTTCCGCCGGGAGCTGGATAAAGTTACTGAAAGAAAAGAAGAAATAATTGAGGCAGCTGAAATCCTGATTAAGTATGAAGGATACATTGGACGTGAACGAATGATTGCAGATAAACTGGCTCGTCTGGAAAGCATCAAAATTAAAGGGAAGTTTGATTATAATACCATTCAATCCCTATCCACCGAAGCAAGACAGAAGCTGGTGAAGATTGATCCGGAAACGATAGCCCAGGCAAGCCGGATTCCGGGCGTATCGCCAAGCGATATAAACGTATTATTGGTACTTTCGGGCAGATAAAGCAAATACGTTCCACGTGAAACAAAGAATTCAATAAACGCATTAAAAATACTGATTATGAGCAAAGAAACTCTTGCAAAAAGCATTCGGGAAATCCCCAATTTTCCTATTCCGGGAATTCTATTTTACGACGTAACTACATTGTTTAAAGATCCTGCAAGGCTTCAGGAACTTTCAGATACATTGTATGAAATGTACAAGGACAAAGGTATCACAAAAGTGGTAGGTATTGAATCGAGAGGCTTCATTATGGGACCCATCCTCGCCACCCGCTTGGGTGCAGGTTTCATTCCTATCCGCAAGCCCGGAAAGCTTCCTGCAGAAACCATCGAGGAAAGCTACGATAAAGAATATGGTAAAGACACCATTCAGATACATAAAGATGCTCTCAACGAGAACGACGTAGTTTTGCTACATGACGATCTGCTCGCCACAGGCGGAACAATGGAGGCCGCCTGCAAGCTAGTACAAAAGATGAATCCGAAGAAAATATATGTAAACTTCATCATAGAACTGAAGGAGTTGCACGGAATAGACTTATTCAGCAAAGACGTAGACGTACAGTCGGTACTTTCATTATAAACAAAGAGAAGAGACCTGAGAACCACATGGAGAATAACCCTGAACTTAAAACCAGCGAATATCTGAAAGGAATTGTATTAAACCTTCCGGAGAGCCCCGGTATTTACCAATATCTGAATACCGAAGGGGTTATCATATACGTAGGTAAAGCTAAAAACTTAAAACGAAGGGTCTCCTCCTATTTCAACAAAGAACACGAACCGGGAAAAACAAGAGTACTCGTCAGCAAAATAGCCGATATCCGATATATTGTGGTGAACTCTGAGGAGGACGCCTTGCTGCTGGAGAATAATCTCATCAAGAAATATAAGCCACGGTACAATGTCTTGTTGAAAGATGATAAGACATATCCGTCCATTTGCGTTCAAAACGAGTATTTTCCCCGGATATTCAAGACACGTAAAATCATACGCAACGGCTCCTCTTACTATGGCCCTTACAGCCATGTACCTTCCATGAATGCATTGCTCGATCTTATCAAGCATCTGTATCCGTTACGCACCTGCAACCTGAACCTTTCACCCGAAAATATCCGGGCAGGAAAATTCAATGTTTGTCTGGAATATCATATCAAGAACTGCGCCGGACCTTGTGTCGGGAAGCAATCACTGGATGATTACATGAAAAACATTGGAGAAATCAAGGAAATCCTCAAAGGTAATACGCAGGAAATACAACGGATACTTTTTCAGCAAATGCAGGAACTGGCTGCCGAGATGAAGTTTGAAGAGGCACAAAAGATCAAGAGTAAATACATGCTGATTGAAAATTACCGTGCCAAGTCAGAGGTAGTAAGCAATGTTCTGCATAATATCGATGTTTTTTCCATAGAGGAAGACAGCGATGGTAAATCTGCATTTATCAATTATCTGCATATCACAAACGGGGCAATCAACCAGGCCTTTACATTTGAGTACAAGAAGCGGTTGAATGAAACCAAAGAAGAGCTTATCCAACTGGGCATCATTGAAATGAGAGAGCGTTACAAGAGCCTTTCACGTGAAATCATCGTGCCTTTCGAGGTGGATATGGAGTTGAAAGACGTGGTATTTACAATACCTCAGCGAGGGGATAAGAAGAAACTGCTGGATCTTTCCATTCTGAATGTAAAGCAGTATAAGGCCGATCGCATGAAGCAAGCCGAAAAGCTGAATCCGGAACAGCGCAGCGTCCGCTTGATGAAAGAGATACAGGAAGAGTTACACCTTGAACATTTACCCATACAAATAGAGTGTTTTGATAACTCAAATATCCAAGGCTCCGATCCGGTTGCCGCCTGCGTGGTATTCAAGAAAGCCAAGCCCTCAAAACAAGACTACCGGAAGTACAATATCAAGACCGTAGTAGGCGCAGACGACTACGCCTCCATGAAAGAAGTCGTAAGACGCCGTTATCAGCGCGCTATTGAAGAGAAAGCAACCCTACCCGACCTCCTTATCACCGACGGTGGAAAGGGACAAATGAGCGCTGTGAAAGAAGTTCTGGACGAACTAAATCTGAATATCCCCATTGCCGGACTTGCCAAGGATGGCAAACACCGCACATCCGAACTGCTTTATGGCTTTCCACCACAGACTATCGGTTTAAAACAAAACACTCCCCTGTTCCGTTTATTGACGCAGATACAGGATGAAGTACATCGTTTTGCCATTACTTTCCACCGCGAAAAACGCAGCAAACGACAGATTGCTTCCGAATTGGATGAGATAAAAGGCATTGGAGAAAAGACAAAAGCTGCTCTGCTAAAAGAGTTTAAAAGCGTAAAGCGTATAAAAGAAGCATCCCTGGAAGCGCTTACGAAAGTCACAGGAGAAGCTAAAGCAAAAGTTATTAAAGAATATTTTAGGAGTTAACCTCTCCTTCTACATATTCATACGTACAAATTGCAGGCAGTCACGAATTTATTCGTAACTTTGCATTTGGAAAAGTTTTAAAAGATTAGGATAAAAAGAACATGAGAGTAGTCATACAACGTGTCGGACACGCTTCTGTTACAATCAACGGAACATGCAAGTCCGCTATAGGGAAAGGGCTTCTGATATTGGTAGGTATTGAGGAAACAGACGGACAAGAAGATATTGACTGGCTTTGCAAAAAAATTGTCAACCTGCGTGTCTTTGACGACGAGAATGGAGTAATGAACAAATCAATCCTCGACATTAACGGTGAAATACTGGCAATCAGTCAGTTCACCTTGCATGCTTCTACAAAGAAGGGTAACCGTCCTTCATATATACGTGCAGCAAAGCCCGATATTTCTGTTCCGCTGTATGAACAGTTTTGCAAAGATTTGAGTTTTTTATCAGGCAAAGAAATAGGTACCGGAGAATTTGGTGCCGACATGAAAGTAGAATTATTGAACGATGGCCCTGTGACCATCTGTATGGATACAAAAAACAAGGAATGATGACATTAGAAGAAGCTCAGCATCAGGTAGATTGCTGGATTAAGAAGTATGGTGTACGCTATTTCAGCGAACTCACCAATATGGCTGTCCTTACTGAAGAGGTAGGTGAACTGGCAAGAGTTATGTCCCGCAAATACGGTGACCAATCCTTCAAAGAAGGAGAAAAAGATAATATCGAAGACGAAATAGCGGATGTCCTCTGGGTACTACTCTGCATTGCCAATCAGACAGGTGTAAATGTCACTGAAGCGTTTGCCCGCAATCTGGAGAAGAAAACCCAACGGGATAACACCCGCCATATCAATAATCCTAAATTGCAAGACCATGGAGAAGAATGAACCTAACCAGAACAAGTATGATGCCGCATTGGCAAAGTACAACACACAGCTGGACGATACGGAAGTAGCTGCCCAGGTAGCGAAAATCATTGCAGAAAAAGTACCCGGAAACCATACGGAAGAAGTCAAGAAATTCTTGTTCCACTGCATTGATCTCACTACACTGAACACTACGGACAGCGATGAAAGCGTGATGAAATTCACTCAAAAAGTAAATCAGTTCGACGAAGAATTCCCTGATTTGGAGAATGTCGCTGCTATCTGTGTTTACCCTAACTTCGCAGAAATCGTAAAGAGTACCCTGGAAGTAGAGGATGTAAAAATAGCCTGTGTTTCGGCAGGTTTTCCTTCTTCACAAACCTTCACAGAAGTAAAAGTCGCAGAAACCGCCATGGCTCTAATGGAAGGTGCAGACGAAATAGATATCGTAATTTCAGTAGGCAAATTCCTGAGTGGAGACTACGAAAACATGTGCGAAGAGATACAGGAACTGAAAGATGTCTGCAAGGAACATCACATGAAAGTGATTCTGGAAACAGGCGCTCTGAAGAGCGCTTCCAATATCATGAAAGCCTCTATCCTATCTATGTATTCGGGCGCAGACTTTATAAAGACATCTACCGGGAAACAGCAGCCCGCTGCAACCCCGGAAGCTGCTTATGTAATGTGCCGGGCTATTAAAGAATATTACGATAAAACCGGCAACAAAGTAGGTTTCAAACCTGCCGGAGGTATTAATACCGTAAATGACGCTGTCATCTACTACACTATCGTCAAAGAGGTGCTTGGCGAAGAATGGCTCAACAACCAATGGTTCCGCTTGGGCACCAGCCGCCTGGCCAATCTTCTGCTTTCGGACATCAAAGGCATGGAAATGAAGTTTTTCTAAAGATAGAAGTAAAACTGAATATAAAAGCCTGACAGGAAATTCTGTCAGGCTTTTATATTATGAAGGCAGTACAAAATTTTCGGGGAAATCACTTATCGCGGTCCACTACATAATTCAAATAAGCAGCAAGGCCGGCTTTTACATCTGAATCAGGCAAGGATGCCAATAATGAAAGCGCTTTTTCCTTATAGGCAAACATAGTCTGCACAGCATATTCAATGCCACCTTGTTGCTTGGCAAATTCGATTAATCGGGCGATTTCATCGGCCGAAGCAGTACCATTTTTCACTTTGACGGCAATCTCTTCCGCACTTTCATCCTTGGTAGAGTTCAAGGCATAAAGCACAGGAAGGGTCAGTTTGCCTTCCAACATATCGTTTCCTGTTGGCTTACCTATCTCCTTACTATCATAATAGTCGAATATATCATCCTTAATCTGGAAGCAAAGACCGATATATTCACCGAACTGGCGCGCAAATTCCGCCTGTTCATCGGTCACTCCTACCGAGAGAGCACCCGATTTGGTACAAGCTGCAAAAAGCACAGCCGTCTTCTTACGGATCACATCAAAATAGATTTCTTCGGAGAATTGGAGATTACTTACATTAGAAAGTTGAAGAAGTTCGCCCTCAGACAAATGCTGTCCCAGACGGGAAACCACATCAATAATAGCGTAATTATGCGTCTTACCTACCTGCACAAGTGCAGTTGCCAAAAGGTAGTCACCCACCAGTACCGCTACCTTATTATTATAAATAGCATTCACCGACAGCTGTCCGCGACGCTCGGTGCTTTCATCCACCACATCATCGTGTACCAGACTGGCCGTATGTAATAATTCAAGGGAAACCGCCGCATGAAGTGATTCGGGACAAATCCGTCCGTATAGCTTTGCCACAAGCAGCAGCAAAATCGGACGCATCATCTTCCCGTTCTTTTGTCGAATGTGTGAGATTACTTCATTCAGCAAAAAGTTGGAACTGGTAAGCGAATTATCAAACAGCTTTTTGAAATCGTCCAGTTCTGCCGCTATCGGAGTTTTTATGAGTGATGAGTTGTCCATGCATCGCTATTTTCCCACAAAAATAGTAATAAAACACTTAATACGGTATTTTTTTGTACTTTTACCATGAAAAAAAGGATAAATATATGAATTCTGACGATAAACTGTTTCTTCTCGATGCCTATGCATTGATATATCGCGCCTATTACGCGTTCATCAAGAACCCTCGGATCAACTCCAAAGGGTTCAATACTTCCGCTATTTTGGGCTTTGTAAATACCCTGGAAGAAGTACTCAAAAAAGAGAATCCTACTCACATCGGAGTCGCTTTCGATCCCGCCGGACCGACCTTCCGCCATGAGGCCTACGAACAATATAAGGCACAACGTGAGGAAACTCCGGAAGCTATCCGCCTTTCCGTACCTATTATAAAGGATATTATACGTGCATACCGCATTCCCATCCTGGAAGTAGCGGGATACGA
The DNA here is from genome assembly GCF_036416795.1 of Bacteroides sp. MSB163. Taxonomy (NCBI): domain Bacteria; kingdom Pseudomonadati; phylum Bacteroidota; class Bacteroidia; order Bacteroidales; family Bacteroidaceae; genus Bacteroides; species Bacteroides maternus. Next base: position 1,378,933 of record NZ_CP143867.1, read on the forward strand.
AGCCGACGACGTCATCGGTACGCTTGCCACTGAGGCAGGACAACAAGGCATCACCACTTACATGATGACTCCCGATAAGGACTATGGCCAATTAGTATCTGAAAATGTATTCATGTACCGTCCCAAACATACCGGCGGGTTTGAGGTCATGGGAATAGAACAGGTAAAAGCTAAATTCGACATTCAGTCCACCCAGCAGGTTATTGACATGTTGGGATTAATGGGAGATGCCTCCGATAATATTCCCGGATGTCCCGGCGTCGGAGAGAAAACCGCACAAAAGCTGATCAGTGAATTCGGCAGTATCGAAAATCTTCTGGAGCACACCAATGAACTAAAAGGTGCATTGAAGACGAAAGTCGAAAATAACCGGGAAATGATTACCTTCTCCAAATTCCTTGCAACAATCAAAATCGATGTTCCCATCAAACTTGACATGAAAGCTCTCGTTCGTGAAGAACCGAATGAAGAAGAACTCAGGAAAATTTTCGAAGAATTGGAATTCCGTACACTCATTGACCGTGTACTCAAAAAGAGTAGTTCCCCCTCCCCTTCTTCCGTTGCTCCCGATCTTTTTTCACCAGGCCCGCTTTTTACTCAAAATAACGGTCCGGTTCAAGGCAATTTGTTTGAAGAATTTGCGCCCAACGGGCCGGAAGATTCCAAAAATTCAAATCTCGCGCGTTTAGAAACCATCAACGCAGACTACCAACTCATTGATACAGAAGAGAAAAGGAGTAAAATTATTAAAAAGTTACTTACAACTAAAATTCTCTCAATAGATACAGAAACGACTTCAGCCGAACCAATGGAAGCAGAATTGGTAGGGATGAGCTTCAGCGATACCGAAAATCAGGCTTATTATGTTCCGGTTCCGGCAGAACGGGAAGAAGCGTTAAAAATAGTAAATGAGTTCCGGCCGCTCTACGAAAATGAGAATTCAATGAAAGTCGGACAAAATATCAAGTACGATATTCTTGTTCTTCAAAATTACGGGATGGAAGTGAAAGGTGAACTTTTCGACACCATGATCGCACATTACGTTTTGCAACCCGAACTTCGTCATAACATGGATTACCTGGCAGAAATTTACCTGCATTATCAAACCATCCACATTGATGAACTTATCGGTCCGAGAGGAAAGAACCAAAAGAACATGCGGGACCTTCCACCAGAAGAAGTTTACAAATATGCATGCGAAGATGCAGACATTACTTTAAAGCTAAAGAATGTACTTGAAGAAGAATTAAAGAAGCAGGGGGTTGAACATCTCTTCTATGAAATAGAAATGCCGCTCGTACGCGTACTTGCCAATCTGGAAAGTAACGGAGTGCGCATTGATACCGAAGCGCTGAAACAAACCTCCGAGCATTTCACTGTCCGCCTACAAGAGATAGAAAAAGAAATCTATGAACTGGCAGAGGAAACGTTCAATATAGCTTCACCCAAGCAGGTGGGCGAAATCCTGTTCGACAAACTGAAGATTACGGATAAAGCGAAGAAAACCAAGACAGGACAATACGTCACTTCGGAAGAGGTACTGGAAAGCCTGCGCAATAAACATGAGATTATCGGAAAGATCCTCGAATACCGTGGATTGAAGAAATTATTAGGAACATATATCGATGCTCTCCCCCTGCTGATCAATCCACGCACAGGGCGTATTCATACTTCTTTTAACCAGGCAGTCACAGCTACCGGACGACTCAGTTCCAGTAACCCGAACCTGCAAAACATTCCTATCCGCGACGAAGACGGTAAGGAAATCCGTAAAGCCTTCATTCCGGACGATGGTTGCGAGTTCTTCTCCGCCGACTATTCACAGATAGAGTTGCGCATTATGGCGCATCTAAGCGAAGATAAGAATATGATTGACGCCTTCCTCAGCGGTTATGATATTCATGCCGCCACTGCCGCTAAAATATATAAGGTAGACATAAAGGACGTCACTTCCGACATGCGTCGCAAAGCCAAGACAGCCAATTTCGGTATCATCTACGGTATTTCTATCTTTGGATTGGCAGAACGTATGAATGTGGACCGCAAAGAAGCCAAAGAATTGATCGACGGATATTTCGAAACCTACCCGCAAGTTCGTGAATATATGGATAAAAGCATCCAGATAGCACGCGAACAAGGATATGTGGAAACGATCCTCCACCGCAAACGTTTCCTGCCCGATATCAACTCCCGCAACGCAACCGTACGCGGATATGCAGAGCGCAATGCCATCAATGCACCTATCCAGGGAAGTGCAGCTGATATTATTAAAGTTGCCATGGCACGCATCTACAAACGCTTTCAAAGTAACAATCTGAAAGCAAAGATGATTTTACAGGTCCATGACGAACTAAATTTCAGCGTTCCAGAGGCTGAAAAAGAGTTTGTGCAACAAATTGTAATTGAAGAAATGGAACGTGCATATCGCATGCACGTACCCCTGAGAGCCGATTGCGGGTGGGGAAAGAACTGGTTGGAAGCCCATTAATTCCACCTATAACTTTATTTAACTTACAATCAGAAAGCAACTGAAGTAATCTGTTCGAAATACAGTTTGCTCACCAGAATATCCGGCAACATCATTGCCGGATATTTTTTTATCATCAATCTTGGCAAAAAGAAAGCATAACAAAGTAGTCACATCTGACATTTTGACTATATTTAATTCATATATGATATTTATGTCAATTAAATACGTACCTTTGCAGCGAATTCAATGACATATTGATAGAATATAGTAAGAGATAACTTAAAAACATATAGAACCATGAGAACAAAAGTATTTTTAAAAACAGTTGCTTTATCAGCAGTAATTCTTTTTAGTGCTATGGCAGCTTCTGCAGCTAACAAAAACAACCTTATTTACAATTCGGAAGAGAAAGACGGAGTGATGGTTGGGCAAACCGTTTACAAAATGGACAGTGGAACTTTAGCAAACTACATGAAGTACAGCTACAAGTATGATGACCAAAAACGTATGACGGAAAGCGAAACTATGAAGTGGAACAGCCAAAAGAATACTTGGGAAAACGACCTTCGCATTTGCTACGCCTATCAGGGAAAAAGTATCACTACCACTTATTATAAATGGAACAGCAAACAAAAAGCATACGTCCTTGTACCTGACATGACGGTCACAATGGACAATCCAAGCCTGTAAATCATACAGATACTCTCTTAAAATTCTAACAAATTGAACAAACCGAAACCTTTATAAGTTTTGTACACCAATGAAAGCCGGAATATGCGATGTATTCCGGCTTTTTTCATAACTTTACCTTTCAAAAAAATATCTATTTTATGATACCTGCCAACCTCACCCACTACATTGAAACAGAAATTATTCCACGTTATGAGAAGTTCGACAAGGCTCATAACCTCTCGCACGTACAGGCCGTTATAGAAGAGAGCCTTTCACTTGCCAAACAGTATGATGTAAATGAAAGTATGGCATATACTATTGCCGCTTACCACGATACCGGGCTTTATCATGATCGTGCTACACATCACCTAATCTCAGGTGAGATTCTGAAGCAAGATGCCGCTCTCCGCGAATGGTTCAATGAAATAGAAATAGAAACAATGAAAGAAGCGGTAGAAGATCACCGGGCATCTACGGATCATGAACCTCGGAGTATTTACGGAAAAATAGTCGCAGAAGCAGACCGTGTGATTGACCCCACTATCACTCTACGCCGTACTGTACAATACGGGCTGAAACAACAACCAGAAGCAGATAAAGAATGGCACTATCAACGTTTTCATCAGCATTTAATGGATAAATATGCACCTGGAGGATATCTGAAACTCTGGCTTCCAAACTCCAAGAATACAGAACGCCTGAAAGAACTACAAACTATTATCCTAAACGAAGAGTTGCTCAAAAAAACATTCAACAAATTATTTTCAGAAGAAAAAAACAATTAAACCTCCAATAATGAAAGCACTTTATTATAATGCCATACTTGGCATATTACTATTCTTTCCCCAAGGTAAGTATCTACATACCCGGAAGTATGCGTGGAACAATTTCAGACTCAAACGGAAATTTCTACATAGATGCCAAACCTAAAGAAACCCTATACTTTACCCATGCAGGAAAAGAAGATGCATACAGACAATTACAGGAGAAAGATACTACCGGCTTCATAGTACAAATGCAACCACGTATTCAAAGATTGAAAAATGTACATGTAAGAAAAGATAAGAAAATCATTGAAAAAGGTGAACCTTATGAAGACGACCGTGATGGTACGTTTGAACTTGTATATGCAGATGCCTATTTTCCAGATGGTGAAGAAGCTTTATACAAATTCTTTAAAGAAAACCAACAATATCCTCAAGAAGCTTTTAAGCAAGGGGAAGAAGGAGAAATACTAATACAGTTCACTATTGATGAAAAGGGTAAAGCTACCGATCCTAAAATCCTCCAGAGTGTATCACCAATGCTGGATCAAGAGGCAAAACGCCTCGTTCTTTCCATGCCAGCTTGGAAGCCTGCCAGACAAAGAGGTTTGTGTGTGGAAAGTACCTTTATATTGCCTGTCTATTTCCATATAGATATACGGAAACAATATACAGAATAACACTACATAGCATTGAAAGACATAGGGCAACGTTAATTAAAACCTAATCTTTTATCAGATAAACAGAAGAATACCTATCTTTGCAGCAAGAAAATAAGTAATAACAAAATAGATAATGGCTTTACAATGTGGTATTGTTGGTTTGCCGAACGTAGGTAAATCAACACTTTTCAACTGTTTGTCCAACGCAAAAGCGCAGGCAGCAAACTTTCCTTTCTGTACAATAGAACCGAATGTAGGTGTAATTACCGTACCCGATGAGCGCTTGAATAAGCTCGCCGACTTGGTACATCCGCAACGAATTGTCCCCACTACAGTGGAAATCGTGGATATTGCCGGATTGGTAAAAGGTGCCAGCAAAGGTGAAGGATTAGGTAATAAATTCCTCGCAAATATCCGAGAAACAGACGCTATCATCCATGTGCTGCGTTGCTTCGACGACGAAAACGTGACACATGTAGACGGAAGTGTAAATCCCGTACGTGACAAGGAAATCATCGATTATGAGCTACAACTGAAAGACCTTGAAACCATCGAGTCGCGCATACAGAAAGTACAAAAGCAAGCACAGACCGGTGGAGACAAGACCGCTAAACTTGCCTACGACGTACTGGTAAAGTACAAAGAGGCACTGGAGCAAGGCAAATCAGCACGCACCGTAGTCTTTGAGACTAAAGATGAGATAAAACTTGCCCGCGAACTTTTCCTGCTGACTTCCAAACCTGTGATGTACGTATGCAACGTAGATGAAGCAAGTGCTGTAAAAGGTAATAAATACGTAGATATGGTACGGGAATCCGTCAAGGATGAGAATGCCGAAATATTGGTGGTAGCCGCCAAAACAGAAGCGGATATTGCTGAACTGGAGACTTATGAGGACCGCCAGATGTTCCTCGAAGAAGTAGGACTGGAAGAGTCAGGTGTAAGCCGTCTTATCAAGTCAGCCTACAGCCTGCTGAACCTGGAAACTTACTTCACTGCCGGTGTACAAGAAGTACGTGCCTGGACGTATGAAAAAGGTTGGAAAGCTCCGCAATGTGCCGGTGTTATCCATACAGACTTTGAGAAGGGCTTCATTCGCGCTGAAGTTATCAAGTACGAAGACTTTCTGCAATACGGCAGCGAAGCTGCTGTAAAAGAAGCCGGAAAGCTGGGCGTGGAAGGAAAAGAATACATAGTGCAGGATGGCGATATCATGCACTTCCGGTTTAACGTATAATCAATTACAGGTTATGAAATATCTCATAGCCGGTACAGGCGGCGTAGGAGGCAGTATCGCCGCTTTTCTTTCTCTTGCCGGGAAAGATGTGACTTGTATAGCCCGCGGCGAACACTTGACTGCCATACGCGAACATGGATTGCGCCTGCACTCTGACCTGAAAGGTGAACATACACTACCGGTAAAAGCATATACTGCCGAAGAATATAACGGCAGTGCCGATGTCATTTTCGTATGTGTCAAAGGTTATTCGGTTGATTCTATCACTGACTTAATCAAGCGTGTATCGCATAAAGACACTATTGTCATCCCCATTCTCAATGTATATGGGACAGGTCCGCGCATTCAGCGCCTTGTACCTGGAGTAACGGTACTGGATGGCTGTATTTACATTGTCGGTTTCGTATCAGGTAAAGGTGAAATTACCCAGATGGGAAAGATATTCCGCTTGGTTTACGGAGCACATAAAGGTACGGTTGTTCCCCGTGGAACGTTGGAGGCTGTTCGGCAAGATTTAGAAGAAAGTGGCATCAAAGCAGAAATATCTCCGGACATCAATCGGGATACCTTTGTGAAGTGGTCTTTCATCTCTGCCATGGCTGTTACCGGAGCTTATTACGATGTGTCTATGGGCGGAGTACAGAAGCCCGGCAAGGTTCGGGATACATTCATTGGTCTTTCAAAAGAAAGCGCCGCTTTGGGCCGGAAATTGGGTATTGAGTTCAAAGAAGACATTGTGGAGTATAACCTCAAAGTAATCGACAAACTTGCCCCGGAAAGCACCGCCTCCATGCAGAAGGATATAGCCAAAGGACATGAAAGCGAAGTACAAGGACTGCTATTCGATATGATTACTGCTGCTGAGGAACAAGGAATCGACATTCCGACGTATCGGATGGTGGCGGAGAAGTTCAGAAGTTGAAACAATAAACTTAATAAAAAATATATTATGCTTCCATTACTCAGCATCAATTGGGACCCAAACCCCGAACTATTCAATCTGTTCGGCCATATTCCCGTACGCTATTACGGTCTGTTATGGGTCATCGGTATCGCCTGTTCCTATTTCGTAGTCCGCTACCAGTACAGAGACAAGAAAATCGGTGATGACAAGTTCGAACCGCTGTTCTTTTACTGCTTTTTCGGCATACTCATCGGAGCACGCCTAGGACATTGCCTGTTCTATCAGCCGGAATACTATCTTCATCATTTCTGGGAGATGATATTGCCTATACAGTTCTTGCCCGATGGAGGTTGGAAATGGACCGGCTATGCAGGTCTCGCCAGTCATGGAGGCACGCTGGGGCTGATGATAGCCCTATGGCTGTACTGCCGCAAGATGAAAATGCACTATATGGACGTATTGGACATGATTGCCGTAGCAACTCCTATCTGCGCCTGCTTCATCCGCCTTGCCAATCTGATGAATTCTGAAATTATCGGTAAAGTGACCGATGTGCCTTGGGCATTTGTATTCGAACGGGTAGATATGCTTCCCCGGCACCCGGCACAGCTTTACGAAGCAATCGCCTACTTCATTTTCTTCCTGCTGATGATTTTCCTGTATAAGAATTACGGCAAGAAGCTGCATCGTGGTTTCTTCTTCGGACTCTGTCTGACAGAAATTTTTGTATTCCGCTTCTTCGTAGAATTCCTGAAAGAGAATCAGGTAGATTTCGAAAATAGCATGTCACTGAATATGGGACAATGGCTCAGTGTTCCGTTTGTAATCATAGGAGTGTATTTCATGTTTTTCTACGGAAAGAAGAAAACACAGAAATAAAAGAAGAATGAGGATGTATCAGACACGATTCTGATGCATCCTCATTCACACTATTTACGTTGCCATCTACTCTTCGAGGCATGCTCCCGCTTCAGAATATCACTTAGGGGAACTTCAAATATCTTGGCCTCAACCCATGCCACAAAGTCGAACTTACGCAAAATCTGAGTCTCATATTTATCCGCATATAAAGCGTGAACTTCCTCCGCCATACTTTCCCATATTTTCGCCCGCTTTTTCCGGTTCGTATCAACCAAAGAGTAACTCAAGAATTTAAGCAGAAAAGATTCTACCTTCAGATTATACCCTTTATTTTTGGACATTTCCCGCTTGATAGAGCGAACTTCGGACTGGATATAGTCTACATCCCCCAACTCATAATGAATCATCACATTCACGATCCTAATGGTACGAAACAGCGGCAGAGAATATAGATGTCCTCTCCCGATAGTCGTACTCAACCGTTTCCGGGCTTTCCTGTACTCTCCGTTCCCCAAATGAATCAAGGCAACATATAAGGACATTTCCGCCTGTTGTTGCTCTTTTAATAAGGCCATTTTATCAATCAGCGAAGCCTGGTGTTCAGTAATCCATAAACCAGCCTGCTCAAACTCTCCCCTATCGATATAGGAGAATAACCGGTATATGAATATCACATAAGTTACATTCAACTGAAAACTCGATGATGGCGAAGACAGTTTCTCCAACTTTCCTATAAAGTAATCCATACCCTCATAATTGTGCATGATGCGAAGACTCTCTAACATACCTTCCACCGTCATCAGATAATATACCGGAGGATTATTCCAAAGGTGGGTATTCTCTTCAAACAGTTTATTCAGCTCCACAAATGAATTGAACGCAGCTCTGTAATCTCCCACCGTCACAAAGTAATTGGCCTGGAAAAGCTGGTGATTCTTCTTTATCTCAAAGTTCTCGACGCCTGCACTTGCCACGATACTAATCTCACTGGTCACCAGGTCATCCAGTTTCTGAGTCTCCTCCAACGAACGTGAAGCCCCCCTGTTCAACATCCTGTGCTTCAATAACTCATACAATGAAGACTGCTCATTCAACTGACTGATACTTTTCAGCGTACTTTTCATTTTATATTGTTTGTTCAGCAGCTTCTTTTCGTCCACTTCCTCAAAATCCAGCGTTAGGAGATAATTCAGTTCCAACCTCTGCGCCACAAGCAACGCAAAATGATTTTCATAATAGACGGCCTTCTCTTTCACCTTTTTCAATACCTGGAAGCATTCCTGATGCATAGACTTCTCATACAATACCCTGGCATGCAGCAGCTCATTGAACAACAGATAATAGCTATCCTGCTCTGTTCTCAATTCTGTCAATATCTCTATCAGAAGATCAAACAGGTAAATAACCACCGTATTGAAAGAAGAAGTGGGTTTTGCCTTCAGGAAACACTGTTTCAGTTCTTCAGGGCCACTGATCTTCTTGTCATCAATCAATCTGAAAAGGAAGATATAGTCTTTCTCCGGCTTATTGGATATATAGATAGAGAATTCTTTCTTTTCTTGTTTCGTGAGACTATTTATCAATTGGATAAGCGATTCGGACTTTGGCATAGCATTAGTAGATTTTGAAATAACGAAAGCAAGGTAGAGAAAAAAACAAAAGGAAACAATCTTTTCGCGGAATAATATAAGCTTTAGCTATATTACAAATATTAAAACACCGCACATACATACACATAAATCTCATTGAACATCAACTATTTAACATTCATATTAACGATATTATATAAATTTACCAGTATTATATTTGTGCACTTTTTGTTTGTTTATGAATTATCTATCGCATACATTTGGCGTAGAAAAAGAAAGCACAGTTCCGAATTACTTAATCTTAAACTAATTAATAGCCATGAGCAAGAATATCATTGTAATAGGTAGTTGTAATACAGATATGGTCATCAAAGCCGACCGTCTCCCCGTTCCCGGAGAAACAGTAATGGGTGGCAGTTTCATGATGAACCCCGGAGGTAAAGGGGCTAACCAAGCTGTAGCGGCTGCCCGATTAAAAGGAAATGTGTACTTCATAGCCAAGACCGGCAACGATCTATTCGGCAAACGTTCCATAGAGCAGTACGAAGACGAAGGAATTCACGTTGAAAATATCTATTCAGACCCTACCCTCCCTTCCGGAGTGGCACTGATTATGGTAGACGTGAACGGAGAAAACAGTATCGCTGTTGCCTCCGGAGCCAATGGTTCACTGAGTCCCGAAGATATCCGGAAAGCACAGCCCGCCATCGAAAAAGGAGATATCCTGCTGATGCAACTGGAAATTCCCATAGAAACAGTGGAATACGCAGCCCAGATAGCAAGCGAACAGGGTATCAAGGTTATCCTGAACCCGGCACCCGCCCGCGCACTTTCCAACAAGCTGCTGCAAAACCTGTATATGATTATCCCCAACGAAACGGAAGCCGAAATTCTTTCGGGAATCAAAGTGACCGACTGGGAAAGTGCCCGGAAAGCTGCGGACATCATCAGCGCCAAAGGAGTGGACATTGTCGTTATCACAATGGGGTCCAAAGGAGCCCTGATTAAGGAAAACAACGAATACCATGAGGTTTCCGTCCCCAAAGTGAAAGCGGTAGATACCACGGCTGCCGGAGACACCTTCTGCGGCTCCCTATGCGTAGCCCTATCCGAAGACATGAACGTGCTGGATGCCGTGAAGTTTGCCAATAAGTGCGCTTCCATCACAGTGACCCGCATGGGAGCACAGTCCGCCCTGCCCTATCGCAAAGAAATAGATGTTTTATAAATAATAACTTTAAATTCTAATACCATGTTTATTGTAGACAGTTACTCATTAGCCGTTATTTTCTGCGTTATCACGATGCTCTGCTGGGGTTCGTGGGGTAATACACAGAAACTTGCCGGGAAGACCTGGCGTTACGAATTGTTCTACTGGGATTACGTTATCGGTATCCTGGTCTTCTCCCTCCTTTTAGGATTCACGCTGGGCAGTACGGGAGATGCCGGACGCGGTTTCGTTGAAGATCTGAAACAGATCAGTATGGAGAACTATGCAAGCGCTTTTGCAGGAGGGGTTATATTCAACCTATCCAATATCCTGCTGTCAGCTTCCGTCTCGATGGCCGGGCTTACGGTAGCATTCCCTCTGGGAGTTGGCATAGCACTGGTATTAGGGGTTTTCGTCAACTACTTTGGCGAACCCAAAGGTGATGCAGTAATCCTTTTCAGTGGTGTGGCGCTAGTGGTACTCGCCATTATTTTCAATGCTATAGCTGCCGGAAAGATGAATAAGAAAGGAAGCAGTACGAATAAGAAAGGAATTTTTATCGCCATCATAGCAGGTGTACTGATGTCCTTCTTCTACCGGTTCGTTGCCGCTGCCATGGACTTAAATAACTTTGAGTCGCCTACTCCCGCAATGGCTACTCCGTATTCGGCATTCTTTATATTCGCAATAGGTATCTTCATAAGCAATTTCATTATCAACACCATCGTGATGAAGAAGCCGTTTGTAGGTACTCCGGTAAGCTATAAAGAGTACTTCCAAGGCAAATTCAGCACACACATGGTCGGAGTGTTGGGAGGAGCCATCTGGGGATTAGGTACGGCTCTGAGTTACATTGCAGCAGGGAAAGCCGGCGCGGCTATCTCGTATGCTTTGGGACAGGGAGCGCCTATGATTGCAGCTTTGTGGGGCATATTTATCTGGAAAGAGTTCAAAGGCTCTTCACGGACGGTAAATATCCTTCTGGCTTGCATGTTCGTTCTGTTTATATCCGGTTTAGGAGCAATTATCATCTCCGGAGCCAATTAATCCGGCTCTCACTCGATCTCATAAATTAATGCTTTCTTTTTCTAACTTCATCGAGTGAAAGAGGAAATTGCCTGAACTAAATATACATTTTCGTTCAACCTAAAATTTTTAATACATGAGACTAATTAAAGCAATATTATTCTGTCTATGCATGTGTTCGTTCGACTTGTACGCACAAGTCAATGTCACAGGAATTGTAAATGATAACACCGGGGAGACACTTCCCGGGGTATCTATCCTGGCAAAAGATGGCGACCGTACCTACGGAACCACCACCGATATGAATGGTAAATACCAGATTAAAGTCAATCAAGGTGCTACCCTTGAGTTCAGCTTCATCGGCTTTGCCACACAAAAGGTGAAAGTGGGCACCAGCAACGTCATCAACATCACTTTGGAACCCGAGAACAAACTACTGGACGAAGTAGTGGTCATCGGTTATGGTACTGTAAAAAAGAAAGATTTATTGGGTTCCATATCTACCGTCAAGGAAGATGCTCTGGCCGAACGCATTTCGGGCAATGTAGTGGAATCTATGCGAGGTCTGACTTCTGGTGTAAAGATTACGAGCAGCGGTCAGCCCGGCTCCAATGCCAACATCACAATCCGCGGTTTAGGCAGTCTGACGAACAATAACCCGCTGTTCATCATCGACGGTGCCTATGGCGGCAGTGACTTGGGTGTCAATGTGGAAGATATTGAATCCATCCAGGTGTTGAAAGATGCCTCATCAGCGGCCATCTACGGATCGCGTGCAGCCAACGGTGTTGTAATCATCACCACCAAACAGGGTAAAGAAGGTGACTTGAAAGTAAAGTTCGACTCCCAACTGACACTAAGCTGGCTGCCCCGTTACGACCTGATGGATGCCGAGACTTATAAAATCTACAACGACCGCGCCTACGACGAAGCTATACTGGCAGGTGTCTCAGGCATTACCAAACGCCAGAACCACTACGACGGGAATACCGACTGGCAGGATGAAATGCTGAGCACCGGTGTTTTACAGAACTACAACGTCTCTCTATCCGGCGGTTCCAAAACGGTAAAGTACTACGCCTCACTGAACCGCATGGTCGACGACGGCGCCCTATTGAATACCAAGTATGACAAATACGGTTTCCGCATCAACACAAGCGGACAGAAGGGCATCTTCTCCTATGGAGAGAACTTCTACTACACCAAGTCGGACCGGAAAAACCTGAATGGCAATCCCTGGAGTGACTTTATCGGTATAGCACCAACAATTCCGGTATATGATGAATCACATCCCGGAGGATACGGATATGGTGACGTAGACCGCGCAAACACATACGGTCTGAACCCCGTAGCCATGCAAAACCTGTATGTGCAGAACAACGAAGAAGAGTACCTGACAGGAAACATCTACGGACAGATATCACTCTTCGGGATGTTCGATGCCAAACTGAATGTAGCCTACAAGAGTTATATGGGTATCACCAACTCATTGCGCAAGAAAGGTAACTGGACGATGGGACAGGGAGACGATGCCGCGAGCTTAGGTTACGACAGCGCCAAGAATCATGACATACTGATTGAACAAACCTATAACTTCAAGCATAAATTCGGTAAGCACGATGTGAATGCTCTGTTCGGTATCACCTACAACAAGTTCCACGAAGAAAAGCGCTGGATAACGAAATTAGACCCGCTGATGATAGGCGACAAATACATCACTTCACTCGATGCCGCTACCGGCAACACCACCGCAGGCGGTAATTATGGTGAATCTGCCCTGATTTCCTACCTCGGACGAATCAACTATTCGTATGCCGACAAATATCTGGCACAGGTGACTGCCCGCCGCGACGGCACTTCCCGTCTGCCCAAAAACGACCGTTGGGGAAACTTCCTCTCCGTTTCACTGGGTTGGCGCATCAGTGGAGAAAAGTTCTTTCAAGTGCCTTGGATTGACGATTTGAAGATACGTGCCAACTACGGTACACTCGGCAACAGCAGTATCGGCTACTGGGACTACCAGTCGGTCATCAACACCGCTCCGCGTGCAGTGATCGGTAGCCCCGAAAACATCCTGATTGGTATGACGCAATCACAATTGAGCAACAACGACCTTGTCTGGGAGAAGAAGACAACTGCCAACATAGGTTTCGACTTAGTCGCCCTCAACAACCGCCTCCGCTTTACGGCCGAATATTTCTACTCCAAAAGCGAAGACCTGCTTGTCTACCTGCCCATCCTGATGAGTTCAGGTAATGAAGGCGGTGCACCGGCTGTCAATGCCGGCAGTCTGGAAAACAGAGGAGTCGAGTTTGAAGTAGGCTGGAATGATAAGGTCGGTGAATTTGAATACTCAGCATCATTAAATATCTCCCACTTGAAGAACAAAGTTATCGATCTGGGATATGGGAAACAGAATAAGAAGATTCCTACATATACCACACTCGCAATAACCGAAGTCGGACAGCCTCTCGGCATGTGGTACCTCTACAAGATGCTCGGCATCTTCCAGTCCGAAGAAGAGATACAGAACTATGTAAACTCCGAAGGCAAAGTCATTCAGCCGAATGCCCGCCCCGGTGATATTAAATATGATGACTACAATGGCGATGGAATCATTTCATCCGAAGACCGCCAGAAAGTGGGCAATCCGTGGCCTAAGCTCGAACTCGGCTTAAATCTTGGTGCTTCCTATAAAGGTTTCGACCTGAGCATCAGCGCTTACGGCCGCTTCGGACAGGAAGTATGGAATGGCTCGGCAGCCGCAGCCGGTGACTTCGCCAACAACCAGAACAACTTCAACGGCATTGTTCCCTGGACACAGGAACACCCGGTGAACGACCGTCCGCGTATCGTATACGGAGACTCCCGCAATAGCCGGAGCGATCAGGACCGTTGGTTGGAGAACGGTTCGTTCTTCCGTCTGAGCGACATTACTTTAGGATATACGGTTCCTACCCGTTACATCAAGAAAATCGGTTTGGAGAGACTCCGTGCGTCAGTCACCCTGCAGAACATGGTTACTTTCACCGGATATTCCGGACTGGACCCTGAATTTGCAGACAGCGGCATCTTCACTATGGGAGCAGACTATTGCTCGTTCCCCAACCCGCGTGCCGTACAGTTCGCCTTATCATTCACATTCTAAATACTGCCGATATGAAAAAGATAGCTCTATATATATTATGCGGCGCCACAGCGCTGTTCACGTCGTGCGACCCTTCCCTGCTCGACCTACAAAATGAGAACACCCTCAGTACGGGCGTATACTGGAAGACGGAATCCGACATTGAGGCCGGTGTAATATCCGTATATGGCATGTTCTACCGCCAGGGGACATGGACCCGCAATATCTATACACAGATGATAGGCATGGCCGACGAAGGTGTCAGCTATGCCGGATGGACGGAACTGAACGAATACACCAAGTTCATCTTTACCGATTATAACTTCGGAGAGGCAAATACCAAGATCTACCGGGAACACTACACCGCCATCTTCCGTGCCAACCAGGTGCTGGACAACATCGATAATGTTACGTTTGCCGACGAAACGCACAAAAACGACCTGATAGGCCAAACCAAGTTCCTGCGTTCTTTCTACTACTTCTATCTGACCACTCTCTGGGATAACATTCCCATCGTCCTGAAGACTTCTTCAGCCGCCGACAAGCCCATGCAAGCCAGTGCGGATGAAATGCTCACCCAGATAGAAACCGACCTGGAAGACGCCGTCACCAAACTGCCCGCTACCCGCGACGCCAATAACTACGGCCGCCCGACAAAAGGCGCTGCCTACGGACTACTGGCAAAAGCCTATGCACAGCACCATAAATGGGAAGATGCCCGCAGATGCCTCGAATGGCTCATCGACGGTGAAGGAAAGCGGTACTACGACCTCGTCCCCAACTGGGCTGACAATTTCAACAACCAAACGGAAGACAATAAGGAGTCGCTATACGAAATCCACTTCTCACTAACCAACCGGGTAGGCTTCGACCAAACAGACAACTACCTGGACCCGAATGCACAGTTGGGCACACAGATTGAGATGAACCAGGCCCCCACCGGAATCGGTTGGAACAACATTGAAGCAAGACGCTGGCTGGTGGACTACTACAAACGCGAACAAACTACGGACGGGAAGAATGACATCCGCCTGTTCTACACCCTGTGGTACGACGGAGCCGCATCCGACTTCCCCGAATATCCTAACCAGTTGATTTACGGCAAGCCCTGGAACAGCGATTGGGGTAACCGCGTGTTTATCAAGAAGTATAGCACCGATGCCTCCCCGCTGTATTACTGGAATGACAACAACTTCCGTGCATTGCGATATGCCGATATGCTATTGCTCTATGCCGAAGCACTCAACGAACTGGGAGCTACCCCGTCTGCCAAAGCTATCGAATGCCTCAACCGCGTGCGCAATCGTGTAAACCTGCCCGACATAGAAGACAGTTCTTTCTACAATGGCAGCCAGATTACAAGCAATAAAGACGCTTTCCGCGAACATCTGAAAATCGAACGCGCCCTGGAGCTTGCCATGGAGTGTGTACGCTGGGTTGACTTGAAACGCTGGGGCATCAATGACATCAACACTCTGAACGAGTTGAAAACCCGTGACAGCGATTTCAACAACTTCATCATCGGTAAGTCTATCCGCATGCCTTTGCCGCAAAGCGAAGTGGATAACAATCCGAATCTGAAACAAAATGACCAATATTAACCGAAGACATCTGAGTTATGACTAAAACAAGATATTTATTGATAGGAGCAGTCATATCACTGCTGACTTTATGGGGATGCAGCAACGATTCCGACTATGTAATCGGAAGCAATCCCAATGAATTTGCCATCAATCCGGTAGCCATACCGGTAAGCGCGAATGGCGGAACCTACGAACTGACAGTCACCGGCAATGAATCCTGGACAGCCAAATTAACCGACTCCAACAGTTCGGCACAAGACTGGTGCACACTGAGTGCAACGTCGGGCACAGGCAAGACGGTAATCACGCTCACCGTAAAGCCGAGTACCTCGTTCGTAAAAAACCGTTCCCTCCTCATCGAAGTAAGCGGCGGCAACAAGACGCTGAAATCCAGAGTACTGCAAGAAACAATGGTACTGGGCGAAGACGAAATACTGATAAACGGTATGGTATGGTCTACCAAAAACGTAGGCTCTCCCGGAACTTTCGTAAGCTCTCCCGACGAGATAGGACAGTTGTATCAGTTCAACCGCAAAGTGGGTTACCCCGCCGGCCCGCAGGATGACCCCGCACCGGCCAACTGGCCCGCCGACTATACGAACGACAACACCAACTGGCTGACGGAGAACGATCCTTCACCCGAAGGCTGGCGTGTGCCCACCACACAAGAAATGGCAGCCCTGTGGGAAAAAGGAGCAACATGGGTGACAGCCGCCCAAACCGGCTTCAAAGTTGACGGAATCATTATCGGAGTAGATGAGGCCACCGCCAAACGTGCCACCAAGGACAACCTGAAACAACTGGGCTGCCTCTTCCTGCCCCAAAGCGGCTGGAGAAGTGAAAGCGGAATGATGGACCGCACATGGCTCTGTGCCGTGCGCAGTGCCAATTCATTGAGCGCCACACATGGCGGAATGTCATTGGGAGACTCAGGCGGTTATCGGGACACATGGGGCTGGGGCGATGGCCAAAAGGCCCGTGCAGCCATGATACGCCCTGTCAAAAACATACAAGTGGAGGATTGATTTGTAACCCATTCATTAACGAACTAATTTTAAGAAGATGAACAGCTACAAAACCTATATATGCCTTGCTTTGTTTGCCCTTTCAGGCTGCAAAAACAATAACAGCAATAAGCCACAGACACTCATACCGCAAATCCGGTATGAGTTCAGCGGTGGCGCAGGACACTATAATTATGCTCCGAGTATCATTCAGGACCAATACGGCATCCGCTACGGGTTCATCTGCGAGAACCGCGACCCGTTCAAGATAGTGGACTATGTTTATCTGTATAAGGGCATCCCTACGGAGAAAGGCTACGTATGGCAACCCGGCACACAGATTATCGAACCCTCTGAAAGCGGCTGGGACAACTGCCACATCTGTGACCCCGACGTCCGCGAATTCAAAACAACCTATAAAGGGGAAACCTACAACTGGATTATGACCTACCTCGGCGTAGACCGTTGGGACTGTAACCATAACCAGATAGGACTCGCCATCTCCAAGAACATTGAAGGTCCTTATATCAAGTTCGACAAAAACCCATTGGTTGCCTATCAGGACACCACCAAATGGGGTGTAGGGCAAAGCACCACCATCGTCAAGGACTCCGCCACCATACAGTTGTTCTATCACTCCACCACGGAGAACGGCCCCTTCTGCATGCGCGAGATAAAACTGAACGATCTGGATAACATCGTATTGGGCGAGGAACAGGCAATCCCCTTCCTGAGTGCCAACAGTTATCCCGCGATGTCCGACAAGTACATCTATATGGTGTCCGAAACCCGCGTATCTCCCATCAAGGAAATACCCACCTGGGTAGGCGATGTATGCCGCCTGGCGTACAAGCCGAGAACCGAAGACCTGGCCGGAGACAAGGACGGCTGGATAGAAATAGGGCATGCCGGACCGGAAGAGACAGGATTCCCGCGAAACCACAACCCGGGCATCCTGACGGACACGAAAGGTTATATGCTCAGTGATGACGAACTGGTGATGTACTTCACCCCCGCCATGACGGGAGAGAACTGGTTATGGTCTTATGACCTGTATTCGGCTACGTTCAATCTGAAAAGTTACTTCAAATAAGAAAGTTCACATTTCCATTTCACCGAATAATTAACTTCTAAAACATAATGTTATGATCAAGAACAAACTTTATCTATTAGGCTTATTTCTACTAACCTTGTCGAGCTGCACTTCCTCCGGGAAACAGCAGAAAACGGAAGTTGCTTCAAACGCGGAAAAGATTATCCTGGAAACGGACATCGGCAATGATGTGGACGATGCTCTGGCGCTGGATATGCTCTACAAATATCTGGATGCGGGAGACATCGACTTATTGGGTATCATGATAAACAAGGAGGGCACTTACCCTGCCGAATACACAGACATCATGAACACTTGGTACGGTTATCCCCAAATTCCCATCGGCATCCTGCACAATGGGGCGGACTGCGAGAATGATGCCACAAACTATGCCAAAGCCGTATGTCTGATACAGGATGAGAACAGCAAACCGGCATTCAAACGTTCGCTAAAAGGCGGTTACGACCAGTTGCCGGAAGCTCCCGCCCTATATCGCAAGCTGCTGGCACAGCAACCGGACAGTTCGGTCACAATCATCTCCGTAGGCTTCTCTACCAATCTTGCCCGCCTGCTGGATACTCCGGCCGATGAATACTCATCGTTAACAGGCAAAGAACTGGTTGCCAAGAAAGTGAAACTGCTATGCACTATGGCAGGATGTTTCAACAATCCCGAATTGTACGAATACAACGTTGTGAAAGATATTCCGGCAGCAAAGAAAGTGTTTACAGAATGGCCCACCACGCTGGTGACTTCTCCTTTCGAGGTAGGTATCGCCATCAACTATCCTGCTACCAGCATCGAGAACGATTTCCAGTGGGCACCGATACATCCGATGGTAGAAGCGTACAAGAGCTATCAAAAAATGCCATACGACCGTCCGACATGGGATTTGACCTCAGTACTCTATTCTGTTGAAGGACCTTCCTACTTCACAGTTTCGCCCGCAGGCAAGATAAACGTAACGGACAAAGGGGCTACGGAATTTACTCCCGATGCAACCGGAAACCGCTACTACCTCACGGTAGATGCTGCCCAGGCTGAGAATATCAAACAACATTTCGTCAAACTGATTAGCAAACAACCCGCTCACTTTACTAAATAATCAATATCATGACTAAATATCTATTCTATATTATCGGGGTATGGCTATTCTGCTCCTGTTCGGACAGCACACCGGGAGAAGAACCGCCCGTTATCCCTCCCGAACCGACTCCTAACATAACCATCAGCAAACCGGAATTCGTCTTCGGTTTCACGGGAGAGAGTAAATATTCTTATTGTCCGAGCGCACTGAAGCAAGAGGACGGCAGTGTACACCTGTTCTTCTGCGGCAACCCGGAAAACCAGATTATGGTTGATAACATCTTCCATATAAAAATCAATCCGGACGGTTCGCAAACTGCTCCCAAAAGTGTGCTGCAACCGGGCATCGCAGGCACATGGGACGATCATCACACCTGCGACCCTTCCGTCATCGAGGGCAGTTTCAGTTGGAACAATACGACTTACAAATATGCCATGTTCTTCTTGAGCAATATGTACGGAGTGTATTACAATGAAATCGGTGTGGCATTCAGCAACAGCCTGGATGCCGATATTTGGGTGAAATATCCGAAACAGATTGTAAGAAAGACATGGTCGGACGACGGTGACCAGGAAATTGGCGGCGGCGGAAAATCGTGGGGAGTAGGCCAGCCATCCGTAGTATCTCTCGACAAGAAAGGGAAGGTATTGCTGACTTACACCATCGGTGACATCGGCGGCACACGGATAGCATGGGCGGAAGCTGACTTCAGCAACATGGATAGCTATACCATCAGCACTCCTATGACTATCGTTCAAAGCGGCTTGCTGGCTATTGACAACCAATCGAGGGATTATACCTGCAATTCCGAGTTCGCCATCAACCAAGATGCGGATAAAATTGTCATGATACGCCCTGTGCAACCTATGCCCAACGATTACCCCGCTTATCTGAACAGTGCGCTGGAAATAGACTACATGAACCTCTCCGACTTCACGAACCAAAGCGGCAGTTGGACACCCATATACCGGATTACTCCCGACGATACGGGATACCCGAGAAATCATAACGCAACTTTATTACGGGATAACTTCGGGCACTTACAGGATTGGGAAGAACCTGCTTTCTACTTTACAGTCAGTAAGGCGGCACCTGACGTACAACCTTCAGGTAGCAGCCATGCCGAATGGACATATCATATCTGGAAGAGCAAGGTGATGAAAAGCAAATAATATCAATCTGACAATTTGATAATCCCATCGTCTGAGAGTGCCTTCTTTCCGCCCTAAGGCAGGAAAAGAAGAAAAAAATGCAAGGATTTCATTTAGCAGAAAAACAGAAAGGAGGGAAAAGTCACTTATGGAAGAACATCATGGAAAGATTTGTCCCCTTTTTGTGTTTTAAAGCCCGATATTGAGCGAAACACGAACAAAGGGTAGATTGATATAGCATCGAATTATTTATTCAACCAGAAGAAAATAAAGCATGTTTTTCGTAAGGCTACACCCTTTCACCCACATAGTATAACCCTTTCAGGCAAATAGCTACACCCTTTTGGGCAAAAGGTGTAGCCCTACCGAAAAACAGATGGTGTATTTTACCTGAATACATCATCTGTTTTGTCTGAAAAGACCATCCGTTCAAGGCAAATAGACGGTGTATTGCAACAAAAAGGACGATGTTTCTTCCGAAAAAAGATGATGGATCGTGCTAAAAGAAGTAATTCAATACAAAGCTACGTTAGCAGAATGTCCGGAACCCCATCTTTATGTCAGCAAAATACTTAAGCCTTTATGATAGAACGTAGACTTTTAGTCTCTTTAACTGGATGGAAAAGTTCCTGAACGGTATAGAAGGAGACTATGATAAAGAACTGATAGAAAACCTTCAGGCCGATAAAGCCCATACGCGTATTATGAAACATTTCAAAAACTATTGCATAGTTGGCGGCATGCCCGAAACTGTGATGCGATATACAGAAAACAGGTATATATTGGCATCAGGTGACATCTAAGACGCCTGAAGAGGAAAAATAGCAGAACATATCGTCGCTCAGAAATTACTGGCATACAATCATAAAACATGAGGAACAGCCCCACAAGAGCATAACGGGCTGTTCCTCTTCTTTTTACGGTTTTGTGACATATCTATCTGTATTTATGCCATTACCAGTATCCATACGTTAATGTCGCGAAATCATATACCTCTTCTCGCATTTGCGCATACCTTTGCAAACAGAAAAAATTTCGTTTGTATCCTTGATTAAAGAATAGGTTAAGATAAAAATATAGGTAAGAAAGATTTCAGAACAGGAAGACAAAAACAGGTAGCAGTTTCAACTACCTGTTTTTCTAAAAGAGAAAAGAGAAAAAAGAAAAACATACAATATAACAATCAAAATTAAGAATGATGAATTCAAAACAAGCGCTTTTCAGTCTATTAATGTGCGTACTGGCAATAACAGGTTGTGATACGCAAAAACAAGTCCTCGTAGGCAATGAACTCACCCTGATACGAGCCAAACAAACGTTGGATTCCTTGTACCAGAATTATTCAGTCTCCGGCACATGCTTGTTACGTGAAAATTATCCTTCCAACATAGGTGATTACACCGCAACCTACCTGGCATCCGAAGAGCAAAAGAATATGCCTAACCTGTATTCCTATTTATGGCCCTATTCCGGAACCTTCTCTGCCGTAAACGCTTTGTTCGAGGCAACAAGCGATGCAAACTACAAATCATTGCTCGATAATAAAGTGTTAGTAGGACTGGAAGAATATTTCGATACCCAGAGAACTCCCGAAGCCTACGCTTCATACATCAACAGCGCAGCACAATCCGACCGTTTCTATGATGATAATGTCTGGCTGGGCATTGACTTTACCGACGTTTACACGCTTACCAAAGAAGCAAAATACCTCCAGAAAGCACAACTTATCTGGAATTTCATAGAAAGCGGTATGGACAGTAACCTGGGAGGTGGCATCTACTGGTGCGAGCAAAAGAAAGAATCCAAAAACACTTGCTCAAATGCCCCTGGCTCAGTCTTCGCACTGAAGCTCTTCAAAGCCACAAAAGACAGCACTTACTTCGTAAAAGGGAAGCACCTTTATGAATGGACCAAAGCAAATCTGCAAGATTCTACCGATTATCTGTACTTCGACAATATTGCCCTGAACGGAAAAATAGGTAAAGCCAAATTCGCCTACAACAGTGGCCAGATGATGCAGTCGGCTGCCCTACTCTACCAACTGACTGGCAACAAGAACTACCTGACCGACGCTCAGGACATCGCCCGGGCGTGTCACAACTATTTCTTCATGGACTATGTTACAGAACAGGGCAACACCATCAAACTCCTGAAGAAAGGCGATATCTGGTTCACCGCAGTCATGCTCAGAGGTTTTATCGAACTATACCAAGCAGACCAGAATAAAGTCTATCTGGATTCCTTCAACCAAAGTCTGGACTATGCCTGGGAACATGCACGGGATGAGAAAGGATTATTCAATACCGACTTCAGCGGCAGTACCCACGACAATCGTAAATGGCTGCTGACTCAGGCCGCCATGGTCGAAATGTACGCCCGCCTTGCAGCTATCAAGTAATAAATGAAAATACACTAATACCCTTAAAAACATGAAAAAGAGAAATATTGGCCTATGTGCCGTAGCTTTGTTCTGTATGCACAACAATGCCAAAGCAATGGAACCAACTTTAAAACAAGACAACACTAAAGTTGTGAACCATGCCCAGGTGACTGCCGCATACAAGACAAACCGCCCTGCGGTAAAAAACAGACTATATGTTTCGAAAGCCGTAGAAGCTGAAATCTTGCGGGTAAAGAAACTGCTGACCAACCAGAAATTGGCATGGATGTTTGAGAATTGTTTCCCGAACACGCTGGATACAACCGTACATTACCGTTTGCTGGACGGCAAACCCGACACATTTGTTTATACCGGTGACATCCATGCCATGTGGCTGCGCGATTCCGGTGCACAAGTGTGGCCCTACGTGCAACTGGCGCATAAAGACCCTGAACTGAAAAAGATGTTGGAAGGTGTCATCCGTCGCCAATTCATGTGCATCAACATCGACCCTTATGCGAACGGATACAACGATGGCCCTACAGGCGGCGACTGGATGTCTGATAATACAGATATGAAGCCCGAACTGCACGAACGGAAATGGGAGATCGACTCTCTCTGTTACCCTCTCCGATTAGCTTATCAATACTGGAAAGAAACCGGTGACACCAGCGTTTTCGATAAAGCATGGCTGGAAGCTATCACAAACATACTGAAGACATTCAAAGAGCAACAACGTAAAGACGGTGTCGGTCCTTATAAATTCCAACGCAAGACGGAACGTGCTCTCGACACACTGAACAATAATGGTTTAGGTTCTCCTGTCAACCCTGTCGGACTGATTGTTTCCTGTTTTCGCCCTTCGGACGATGCTACAACATTTCAGTTCCTGATTCCATCGAACTTCTTCGCTGTATCTTCTTTAAGAAAAGCTGCGGAAATCCTTTCCACGGTAAATCAAAATGGTACTTTGGCTCAGGAGTGCACAGCTTTGGCTGACGAGGTAGAGACTGCTCTACAGAAATACGCTACCTATAATCACCCGAAATATGGTACAATCTATGCTTTCGAAGTAGATGGTTTCGGCAACCACATGCTGATGGACGATGCCAACGTGCCGAGCCTCCTCGCCATGCCTTATCTGGGCGATGTGGATGTAAACGACCCTATCTACCAGAATACCCGCCGCTTCGTATGGAGCCAGGACAATCCGTATTTCTTCAAAGGCAAAGCCGGTGAAGGAATAGGCGGCCCACATATCGGATATGACATGGTATGGCCCATGAGCATCATGATGAAAGCTTTCACCAGCCAAGATGATCAAGAGATTAAAGAATGTATCAAAATGCTGATGAATACCGATGCCGGTACAGGCTCCATGCATGAGTCTTTCCATAAAGATAATCCCGCCAACTTCACCCGTGCCTGGTTTGCGTGGCAAAACACACTGTTCGGAGAACTGATTCTGAAATTGGTGGATGAAGGAAAACTGGAATTATTGAACAACATCAAATAAGAGGAGAAACAAATATGCGTAAATTAATAATAGTGGGGTTAATGACTTTTGTGCCCATCTGGCTGTCGGCACAAAAAGCTTTTAAGAATTGGCCTGAAGGCGCATCTCCTAAAGCAGTGGGTGAACTGGTTAGTAAGCGCTTTGTAGAAGTTCCGCACCCCAATTTTAATGGTAATCCGGCTCCCCCCAATGAAATCACTTATCCTGAAACATGTGCTTGGTTTGGAGCTTTGCGCTATGCGGACATAACCCATAATAAGAAACTACTCCGGCAATTGGAAGAGCGCTTCTTGCCCATCTTCGGTCCGGAACGCCGTTTGCAGCCGTTACCCGACCATGTAGACCATACCGTATTCGGAACGATACCTTTGCAATTGTATGCGCAGACAGGTAAGGAGATTTATTATCATATGGGAATCTGGTACGCCGACGAGCAATGGAAAATGCCCCGTAACACCAAACATAAAGAAGAATATCAAGCCTTGCTGGACAAAGGGTTATCGTGGCAGACACGTTATTGGATTGATGATATGTTTATGATATCAGCCATTCAGTCTCAAGCCTTTTTCGTAACCAAAGACCGTCGGTATATAGACCGTGCTGCCGCGGAAATGGTGGTTTACCTTGATAAAATACAGCGACCGAACGGATTATTCTATCATGCAGAAGATGTTCCATTCTTCTGGGGGCGCGGTAATGGATGGATGGCAGCCGGAATGACGGAACTTCTCGGACTCTTGCCTGAGGACAATCCGAACCGGACCCGCATTTTGGAATCGTACCGGAAAATGATGGATACCTTGCGCAAATATCAGAAAGAAGATGGTTTGTGGGGACAATTAGTAGATGATAAAACGACTTGGACGGAAACATCCGGTTCGGCTATGTTCATTTATGCAATGATAAAAGGCGTAAAACAAGGGTGGCTGGATGAGGCTGTCTACACTCCCATAGTTCGGAAAGCCTGGATTGCTTTAGTGGGACATATTGACGAAAAGGGAGATATTGCCGGTGTGTGCGAAGGCACCAACAAGACGAACGATCGTCAATTCTACTTGAACCGCCGCACTTTATCGGGCAATATGCATGGACAAGCTCCGGTATTGTGGTGTGTGAATGCATTTTTGGAAAAATAACCTTATAACAATAGAAAAACAATGATACATAAGTATTTTATGCCTGTACTGATAGCACTGTTGTGCATGTACGGAGGAAAAGTTTCTGCCAAGGAAATCAGTGTACAGTCGCCCGACGGCAAACTGAGAGTGAACATAGAATTAAAAGATAAGGTATATTACTCCGTATATTCGGTCAATGACTTATTACTGGATAATTGTTCTTTGACTATGACATTAGGCAATGAAGTACTGGGAGAGCAACCGAAACTGAGAAGTTTAAAACGTAGCAAGATTGATGAAAGCATAAGACGGGAAATCCCATTGAAAAATGCAATCGTTGAGAATCATTGCAATACGTTACGCATGAATATGGCAGGTAATTACGCCATCGAATTTCGGGTCTTTGATAATGGAATGGCCTATCGTTTTGTAACAGACAAGAAAGGTGAGGTTGAAGTAAAGGGAGAAGATTTCGTAATCAATTTCCCGGCTGACTATTTGGCTCACATGTCTCAGCCGAACAGCTTTAAAACGTCCTACGAATATCCATATACGCATATACAAACTAAAGAATACAAAGCAACAGACCGTATGACCTATCTGCCTGTACTATTAGAGACAGATAAACAATACAAGATATTGATATCGGAAGCCGATTTGCAGGATTATCCATGTATGTTCCTGAAAAGTACCGGTAACAATGGGATGCAATCGCTTTTCCCGAAGTGTCCGCTGGAATTTGGTGAGGACGGTGACCGTAGCATGAAAATATTGAAAGAGGCCGATTATATAGCCAAGACTTCCGGAAAAAGGAGTTTCCCGTGGCGTTTCTTTGTGATTTCCGATGATGACAGGGATATTATTTCCAATGAGATGGTGTACAATCTTTCTTCTCCCTGTGAACTGGAAGATTATAGTTGGATTAAGCCGGGCCAAGTAAGCTGGGAGTGGTGGCATGATGCCCGTTTGTATGGAGTTGATTTCCGCTCCGGTTACAACATGGATTCCTACAAATATTATATTGATTTCGCTTCATCTTTTGGCATTCCTTACATCATCATGGACGAAGGCTGGGCAAAGAGCACCCGTGACCCGTTTACACCGAATCCTACGATTGACCTGCAAGAGCTGATTAAATATGGCAAAGAACGTAATGTGAAGATTGTATTGTGGTTGACTTGGTTGGCGGTGGAAAATCATTTTGATTTGTTCAAGACATTTGCCGATTGGGGAATTGCCGGAGTAAAAATAGATTTTATGGATCGTAGCGATCAATGGATGGTGAACTATTACGAACGCGTAGCCAAAGAAGCTGCTAAATACAAATTATTTGTAGATTTCCATGGTTCATTCAAGCCGGCAGGTTTGGAACGCAGATACCCGAATGTCCTTTCGTATGAAGGAGTATTGGGCATGGAGCAAGGCGGCAACTGTAAACCGGCAAATTCCATCTATCTGCCGTTCATGCGAAATGCCGTAGGTCCCATGGATTTTACCCCCGGCTCTATGCTTTCCGCCCAACCCGAGGACAATCGTTCTACTCGCGCCAATGCAATGGGATCGGGAACCCGTGCTTACCAAATGGCTCTGTTTGTTGTGTTTGAGAGTGGTTTGCAAATGTTGGCTGATAACCCGGTGTATTACTATCGTGAACGCCCTTGCACAGAATTCATATCCAGTGTTCCTGTGGTATGGGACGAAACCAAAGTACTGGATGCCAAGGTGGGAGAGTATGTCATCATTGCCCGTCGTAGTGGAGATAAATGGTTTATTGGCGCTATCACCAACAACACGGGGCGTACTATAGAAGTTGATTTAAGTTTCCTGCCCGAAAACAAGAAATTACATCTCACTTACTTTGAAGATGGCATTAATGCGGACCGCCAGGCAATGGATTATAAAAAGAAAGAAGCAGAAGTTACAAATTCTACCAAATTGACGATGAAACTGGTTCGTAATGGTGGTTGGGCTGGTGTAATCGAATAAGAAAAACAATACTATGAATTTGAAAAATATATGCCTGCTACTCTTGCTGTGTTGTGCGCAAGGGTTGTATGCAGAGAACGGTTATGAGCTATGGCTACGTTATAAGCCGGTAAACAAGGGAAATCTTTGCGAGTCCTACTGCTTGAAAAGCCGTAAAATCATATTCCCGGGAGAAGCAGAAAGCCTGATTGCTGCAAAGAAAGAACTACAGGTCGGTCTGTCCGGATTATTAAATATGCCTTATACAGAAGCGGAGAGTTTAGAGGATAACATGCTGGTGGTTGGTACACCTCAGTCTGTACCATTGTTTAAGAAGCAAGATTTCTATGCCGAAATTAACGGATTGTCCGACGAAGGCTATCTAATTCTGGACTGTACTATAGAAGGGAAAAAGGTTATAGCTATAGCAGCCAGGACAGATGTTGGAATACTATATGGCGTTTTCCATTATCTCAGGTTGATACAGACCAATCAGCCTTTGGATAAACTATATATTAAGGAAAATCCAAAACTGAAGTATCGTGTATTAAATCATTGGGATAACCTGAACGGAACAGTAGAACGTGGTTATGCAGGATATAGTATCTGGAATTGGGAAAGGCTTCCATCTTATAAGGAACAACGCTATACGGATTATGCACGCGCCAATGCCTCCATCGGTATCAACGGAACGGTACTCAACAATGTGAATGTACAAGCTAAGAGCTTGCGAACGGATTGGTTGGTAAAAGCTTCCGGACTGGCAGATGTATTCCGCCCTTATGGTATAAAAGTGTATCTGACAGCAAAGTTTAGCGCACCCAAAGAAATAGGCGGGCTGAATACGGCTGACCCTAAAGATCCTCAGGTGCGGAAATGGTGGAAAGAGAAAGTGAAAGAAATATATTCTTTAATACCCGATTTTGGTGGTTTTCTGGTAAAGGCAAACTCAGAAGGTCAACCCGGACCACAAGATTACGGCTGTTCTCATGCCGATGGTGCGAATATGCTTGCCGAGGCTTTGGAACCTTATGGGGGTATTGTATTTTGGAGAGCATTTGTCTACCAGAATGAACGTCATGTAGATCGTGTGATAAACGGGTACAATGAGTTTAAACCGCTGGATGGTAAATTTGCAAAAAATGTCTTTGTACAACCCAAGAACGGCCCCATAGACTTTCAGCCGCGTGAACCTTTTCACCCTTTATTCGGTGGTATGCCCGATACGCCACTGTCTTTAGAGTTTCAGATAACACAGGAGAATCTTGGACATGCAGGGCATCTGGTATATTTGGGCACTCTGTTTGAAGAAACCCTCCAATCAGATACTTATGAGAATGGAAAAGGCTCTACCGTTTCAAAGGTTTTGCAAAACTACGGGGAATCTCATGGAATTTCAGCCATCGCCGGTGTTCCTAATATTGGTACAGACCTTAATTGGACAGGACATTTATTCGGACAAGCCAACTGGTATGCCTTCGGTCGTCTGGCATGGAATCCGGATACAAGCTCAGGCAAAATTGCGGAAGACTGGGTGAGAATGACCTTCTCCAACGACGAAAACGTACTCTCTCCGGTACTGAAAATTATGATGATGTCCCGTGAAACCTATGTCAACTATACCATGCCCCTCGGACTGAATCATATCATGAACTATGACACACATAACGGACCTGAACCTTGGCATGACGATCCGGTATGGACTGCTTTCGACTATCATAAAATAACCAAGGACAGTATCGGTGTAAACAGAACTGCCAAGGGGACGGGAGCTACCGGACAATATCATCACCCGGTTAGTGAAATGTTTGATGATATCAAGGAGTGCCCTCAGGAATATCTTCTGTGGTTTCATCGAGTTCCTTGGAACTATAAGATGGCTTCGGGAAGGACTTTATGGGATGAACTTATTTATCATTACTACAAAGGTGTGGACGAAGTTCGGCAGATGCAGGCAATTTGGAACAAACTGGATGGTAAGATAGACCGTGAACGTTTTAATCATGTCGCATCTTTATTGAAGTATCAGGAACAGGAAGCTATCTGGTGGCGAGACGGCTGTCTACTTTTCTTTCAGGACTATTCAAGATTGCCTATCCCTGCAAATCTGGAACAGCCCAAACATTCATTGAAATATTATAAAACCATTCCTTTCCCGCATGATTGGAAAGGACGCTACGAATAAATAAAGAATTTATGAAATACATGATGTTTACAATGTTGTTGGTGTGGTTATTTGCCATGCCGACCCAGGCTCGTCAGCCTGATGAATATTGGAGTTCTCCTCGTGGCACTTACGAAGAACGTCGTGATTTATTTTTAGATTACTACTCAGAGAATGGAGGCGGACACCCTCTTTACGGTGTCTTCCGCCAGGCAGCGCGTGCCGCTTCCGGACGTCCTCTGGAGATGGACAAGATGAGGGAGGTGATTTCCGTCATCAAATCGAACCGTGATTGCAATGACTTTACACTCAATTGTCTGCTTCGCATGGTTTATCTGGACAAGAGGCAACCTTTCTTTCCGGCAGAAATAAAAGGAAGCATTGAAGAGTGTATTCTGGACTTTAAATATTGGTGGGACGACGGCCGCCGTGATACAACCTACCGTTGCTATCATACGGAAAACCATCAGGCGCTTTATCATACCGCGGAATTGCTGGCAGGTCAGCTTTATAAAAAAACAAAGTTTACCAATGGGATGAACGGCAAGCAACACATGGCACACGCTAAAGAAAGGCTGATGAAATGGTTGGAATATCGTTTCCGTTTCGGATTCAGCGAATGGATGTCCACTTATTACGAGGTGGAAGTATTGCTGCTGGCCAATTTGTATGATTTTGCCGAGGACAAGGATATTCGCTCCAAAGCCGGCATGGTGCTGGATTTACTCATGTTTGATGTAGCGCTGAATAATTATGAAGGTTTCCTCGGCTCGGCAAGTGGACGTAATTATGCCCATTCTATCATCATGGGAGCCCACAATACGGCTCCATTGACCAAGTTGGTATTCGGCGTGGGGACTTATGACCGGGATGAGGTGATGGCGCCCGTAGCTCTCTCCACTAGTTCGTACCGTTGCCCGGAAGTCATCCGAAAAATAGCAGTGGACTACAAGACTCCTTTATTAAACCGTCAACGGGTAAGTATAAACGTAGAAGATGCTCCCGCCTATGGCATTTCGTATGATAAGGAGCTGGATTGTCACCTCTTCTGGGGCATGCAGGAGTTCATACATCCTATGGCTATTCGTATGTCTAAACAGATTTCAGAAAAATACGACGTATGGCCCTATCGGAACTATGACGAGTACATTAAAAAATATGATGCGCAGATAGCCGAACATGGTAAACTTGTGGATATGCATCTGGATCGATTTGCACTTTCAGAGGCCAATATAGAGACCTACCGTACTAAGGACTATATGTTGAGTTGTGCGCTGGACTACCGAAAAGGTGCTCCGGGCTATCAGCAACATATATGGCAAGCAACATTGGGCAATAAGGCTCTGGTATATACCAATCACCCCGGCGGAAAGAATCTGCGTTGGTCGCCCAACTATTGGGCCGGTAACGAAATTCTGCCCCGTGCTGTTCAAAGCAAGAATGTGGTAATCTGCATCTATAACATACCGGTCAATCAAAAGAATGATTTTTCCCATGCTTATTTCCCAGTGAAAGCTTTTGATGAAGTACATATTTCCGGTTCCTGGATATTTGGATGCAAAAAGGATGGCTATGTAGCTTTATATTCAAGAAATACAGCAGATTTAAGAGCCGACGACAGAGGCGAAGTCTGTGACCTACTGGCAAAGGGCCGGCAGAATATCTGGATTTGTGAGACAGGTTCAAAATCACAATGGGGAAGCTTCTCAAAGTTTATAGAAGCCATATCTGCCGCATCGGTTCATGATAACGGACTAGACATCAGTTATGAATCTCCGTCCGAAGGTACGATTTCATACGGTTGGGACAGTCCTTTCTATGTGAAAGGCAAGGAAATGCCATTGCGTTGGCAGTATAGATATGATAATCCTTATTGCAAAGCCCTGTTCAATTCTACCTGTATAGAGATAGAAAAGGATGGAGAAAAGATAATCCTGGATTACAATAAGACAAAAAGGTGACATTCGGTCAGGATATATAGAATATAAACTATAATTAAATAACAAATCGTTTAATTTAAATTGCATATTATGAAGTTACGAAAAACACATTTATTATGGATACCTTTAGTGGTATGCCTATTTCTCGTAAATAGTGTAAATGTCATGGCGGCTATAGAGCAAGCCATCCATGTGAAAGGGCAGGTTGTAGACTCTGCCGGTGAACCTGTGATTGGAGCCAATATCGTAGTAAAAGGTACTACTACCGGAGTGATTTCGGATATAGACGGCAATTTTGCTATTGACGCTCCGAAGAATGCGGTACTGCTTATTTCCTTTATCGGATATAAGTCAGAAGAAGTGAAAGTGACAGGACCTTCGGTGAAAATAGTGTTGAAGGATGATGCCGAGATGCTGAACGAAGTGGTAGTTGTCGGTTACGGTTCTCAAAAGAAATCAGACATAACGGGAGCTATGGTGAACGTAAAGAGCGAAGCACTGCAACAGGCACCCGTAGGAAACATCGGAACGGCATTGCAAGGTCTTGCTGCCGGTGTGGACGTGCAGATGGCAGGCGGAAATACGCATCCGGGAGCTTCTCCGCAGATTCGTGTGCGTGGAGAGCGTTCGCTTAGTGGAAGAAATGATGTCTTGATCATTGTAGACGGAATCCCTTTTTCCGGCGGACTGAACGAAATCAATAACGATGACGTAGAGAGCATCAGCGTACTGAAAGACGCTTCGGCAACAGCCATCTATGGTTCTCGCGGTGCCAACGGCGTACTTCTGATCACTACGAAACGTGGAAGCAAAGGGAAAATGAACGTCAGCTACAGCGGTTATTACGGTATCACGACTGCCATCAAGGAATATGACGTGATGAACAGTTCCGAATATATCCAACTGAAGAAATGGGCTACCTATAATGCCAATCCGGATGCCTACACCGGCATTGACGACCCGAATCTGATGCGCGTGGGGGATGTCTTCCGCGATCAGGAGGAGATGGAAGGCTATCTGGCAGGAAACGATACGGACTGGCAGGACTTGATATTCCGAAACGGCATGACGACGAATCATCAGGTGGCTATCAATGGCGGCAATGACCGTACTACGTACAGCGCTTCCGTAGGTTACTATAAAGGACAGAATAACTATGAGGCACACAGCTTCGAGCGTATGACGGCAAAGCTTTCTCTCGACACGGAGATAACCAGCTTCCTGAAAGTGGGTCTTTCTACCTTGAATACTTACATCATCAATAAAGGTCAGGACACCAATCCGATGGAAATGGCTTTGCGTGCTTCTCCTTTCACCACTCCGTACAAAGAAGACGGTTCTCTGCGCACTTACTTGCCCGGTAGCGGACAGAATGTATGGAACCCCTTATTAGATACGCAGAAGAACAGTGTAGTGGACGACCGTAAGAGCCTGTCTACCTTCACCACCGGTTATATCGACGTGAAGCTGCCTTTCGGCATCAAGTATCGTTTCAACGGCGGTATCAACCTGAAATATTACTCAATCGGCCAATTCCAATCCACCAATACGACCAAACGTATGGGCGCCCTCGACTGGTCGTTCGGCGAATATCAGCACAGTGTAGACTATACGTTGGAGAATATCCTGACTTGGGATTACTCTTTCAACAATGTTCACAACTTCAACGTGACCGGATTGTTTTCCGCAGAAGAGAAGGAGTTCACCAAGAACAGCGTGTCTGGCAATGACTACTACGATGACAACATCCAGTATTACAATCCGGGACTTGCACAGGGCAACGTGACCGGTGGCGGTGGCTACGAGAAATGGGGCCTGCTCTCTTACATGGGACGTCTGAACTATAACTATAAAGAGAAGTACCTGTTGACGGCAACCGTGAGATACGACGGCTCGTCCCGCTTGGCAAAAGGTAACAAATGGCATGCGTTCCCTTCGGTTGCTTTGGGATGGAACCTGATGCGTGAGAACTTCATGCAGAATGTCAATACGGACGTCCTTTCCGGCATGAAACTGAGAGCCAGCTGGGGTAATGTGGGCAGTACGGCTATCAATGCTTATCAGACGATGTCGATACTGGATACCGGCAGCAAGTACTTGTTGGGTACAGGCGGCGTGATGGGTGTTCGTCCGGGTACTGTACCGGATAGCTCCCTGGGATGGGAAAACACCGAGACATGGAACGTAGGTGTAGACTTCGGCTTCCTGAACAACCGCATCACCGGTACTATCGAATGGTATCAGCAGAATACTACGGACTTGTTGCTGGGTGTACATCTGCCTTCTACTTCCGGTTACTCCAATTCTTACCTGACCAATCGCGGGGCTACCCGAAACCGTGGTATGGAATTCAATGTGACTACAGTGAATATCGAAGGCAACGGACAGGACAAACTCTCTTGGTCAACCGACTTAAACATCTTCGGCAACCGTAACAAAATCATGGATCTTGGCGAAGGAGTAGAATTTGACAAAGATGCCGGATTCTTCTTGGGACAAGACAGATATGTGATTTACTCATACGAGCACGACGGCCTGTGGCAGGATACTCCCGAAGACCGTGCATTGGCCGAGTCATTCGGCTACGCGACTTCCGGTGCCAATTCCGTAATCGGTACTGTCAAGATCAAAAACCACCATATCGATTATGAGGAAGACGGCGTCACTCCGAAAGCCAAACAGATTATCAACGAAGATGACAAAGTATTCATCGGTCGCCGTGCCCCGAAGTTCGAGGGAGGTATCAACAACCGTTTTGCCTGGAAAGGCTTCGACCTTTCGTTCTTGTGGACATTCCGTTATGGTGGAACTATTACCTCGGATATGCATAACGGCTGGATGAATACTTTGCAGGGTGGTTACAACAACCTGAACGTGGATTACTGGACGCCGGACAATACAACAGCCCGTTGGCCGAAACCCACTACCGCTACAATTTCTAACAAAGGATTACTGGCCCGTTATGACGGTTCTTACCTGAAACTGAGAAACATCACATTAGGATATAATATTCCCAAGACATTCCTTTCCAAATTAAACGTGCAAACAGCCCGCGTATATGCTACAGGCTCAAATCTCTTCACTTGGTTTAGCAAAGAATACCGTAAAGATGGCGGCATAGATCCGGAGACTACAAGTACCATCAACTTAAAGACTCCTCCTACCCGCACATTTGTGTTTGGCTTGAATTTGACTTTCTAAATTAGTAATTGAATAATAGCAGAATGAATATGAAAAAGATATTATCAACACTTGCCTTGTCATCACTTGTTTTGTTGGCAACCGGTTGTTCCGATTTTCTGGAGGAAGAGAATCACTCGAATGTAATGCAGGATTTCATGGCAACACCTTCCGGCTTTGGCATGGCCCTAAACTCTGTTTATGCCAATGTACGTTCCACTTATAGTGCCGAAGAAGGCATTCACGGACTGATGAATCCGGGCACGGACGAATTGAAGAACAACATCGGAGGAAGCAACCGTTGCGCCGATCTTGCAAACTACGATTTAGAGAAATATAATGCAAACAATGAATACCCAAGGAAGTTGTGGAACGATGCCTATATCCACATCAACACCTTGAACTATATGATTGAAAATGCTGATAAAGTAGACATTACCACCACTGTGCTGACTGCTGCACAGCGTGACCAGTACTTAGGTGAAGCTTATTTTATGCGAGCTTATAATTACTTTCATTTGGTGGAACAATTCGGTGACGTTACACTGACTACCACCTATAATGCATCCCCAAGTACTTCGGCCGAACGCCATGATATGGTGCGTGTTTATGAAGAGGTCATTATCCCTGATTTATTGAATGCCATCAGGCTCTGTTCACCCAGTCCGCAACTCAATAATCTGGAGTCAGGCCGCGCTTCTGCCGCAGCTGCCCGCCACCTGTTGTCACGCGTTTATCTGACATTAGCCTGGGTATTCGATAAAGATCCTGCCAATCCATCTTATAAAGGAAATACGCAGACGAAGTACTATAACACCACCAAGGCTAAGGAATATTATCAGAAAGCGTTTGATATGGCAACCGGATTAATCACGGATGCCCCTTCTTTGGGATTGAAGCTGATGGACAATTATGCAGATGTTTTTGATGAAGCCAATGATGCCCCTTCCGGCAAGAACAAGGAAGAACTGTTTGTAGCCCGTATGGACTGGGATGATGACAACACTTTTGGCGGACGCAGCACGCTGAATCATTACTTTGTGAATGGTTATGACCAGTATTTGGGTGAGCGTAACATCAATGACGGACGTTGTTACTCTTGGATTAATCCTACCGGCTATACCTATAATGCTTTCAACAACCGTGATAAAGATACACGTTATAAAGCAACTTTCCAGACAGTGTGGTATGCCACTAAAACGCAAAAAGGTGGTGTTGTCAATTATTTCATTGACGGCAAGGACGAAAGCTTCAACTGGGACTATACCGTTGTTGGCGATACTGCCATGTACTATCCGGGATATTATATGTCTGCTGAAGAAATCAGAGCTAAAACCCAGAATCGTAAAGGTAATCACTATCTGATTTTTACCCCTGACGCTTACAATGGTCGTGCCATTTTCCCCACTATCATGAAGTTCCTGGACAGAACGCGTGCTATTCCCAATGACAATACAGATCGTTCTTACATCATTTATCGTTTAGCCGAAACTTATTTGCTGGCTGCTGAGGCCGCTTTCAAATTGGGTGATAATACGAATGCAGCTAAATATATAAATGTGATTAGAGAGCGTGCCCGTGATAAGCAAATCGGTGAAATTGGTGCATTGGACATCGCTCCAAGTGATGTTACGCTCGACTTCATCCTTGAAGAACGTACCCGTGAGTTGCTTGCAGAACATTGCCGATGGGCAGATTTAGTTCGTACCGGAACATTGATTGACCGTGTGCGCAAGTATGACGATGGTAAAGCTAATACGAATATTACGGAAGACAGACATTGGTTACGTCCTGTTCCACAACAAATGATTGACCGTGTGACGACCGGCGAACGTTATCCACAGAATCAAGGATGGTGATAGGTTTTTGACACTTTGTATTTCCCATCCCCCGAGAATGCGTTATTTGCGCAACAGGGCACAGTAGGACAGAAATACGCGATTAAAAAAGTATATCCGGCTGATGCACAGCCGGATATCTTTTTATACACATCGCTAAAAAAGTAGAAGCATCTCCTATTTCTACAAAATGAAGGTGCTTTTCGTTGGAAAAGGATGCCGTTCGTGTAGGATATAGACTTCCAAGGTGCAGGACATATAGACCCAGCGCGCTGGATATAAGTGTTGACAAGTTGGATATAAAGTACTGACAGATTGGATATATAGCTCTTGCAAACAGAATATCAACATCTGAAAAACAGCATAGGAAATAGCTGCATTTACAGGCATTATCCGGCACATGTAACTCCTATTTTCATGTTTTCAAAAAAGGCTCGTGTTAGCAAAAGAAGAGAAATGGCGTCTTTCTGCAAAAGGAAGACGCCATTTTAGTAACAAGTGGAAGGCCTGCACAGTCTATCTATCAACCTATACCGGGATATTACGGAATGCCGAGGCATGCAGTGCCCAACAGATAAACCCGAAATACTTCGTACAATATGTAGTTAGAAACGCATAGCCTCTATAAGAACTTTATATTATCTTTGTATCGTTGTGCAACAAAGTAACGGATTAAAATAAGAATAGTAGGAGGACAGGAAATGAATCCATTGGACTATATAGTACAGGACAGGAAAAGACTTCCCTACGGAATGATGAACTTTGCAGATATTCGCTGCGACAACTATTATTATGTAGATAAAACCCGCTTCATCCCCATGATAGAGCAGGCAGACCGTTTCTTCTTCTTCATCCGTCCACGACGCTTTGGCAAGAGTCTGACACTGAATATCCTGCAACACTATTATGACGTGAGTACCCGCGATAAGTTTGACGATCTTTTTGGTGACCTCTACATCGGGCAACACCCTACGCCTGACCGCAACAGCTACTTAGTGCTCTATCTTAACTTTTCCGGCATCAATGCCGAACTAAATGATTACCGCAAAGGATTGGATGAGCACTGCGGCACAACCATCGAGAGCTTTTGCAAGAAATATGCCGATCTCCTCCCCCCGGAGACATGGGAAGAACTGCATACCAAAAACGGAGCTGTAGCGCAACTGGAATTCCTCTACCAAGTATGTGAACGCGCCGGACAGAAAATGTACCTTTTCATCGACGAATACGACCATTTCACCAACGCCATCCTTTCCAATCCCGAAAGTTTACGCCGATACACTGACGAGACGCATGGCGAAGGTTATCTGCGTAATCTATTTAACAAAGTGAAGGCAGGAACCTATTTCAGCATCAAGCGCTGCTTCATCACCGGCGTAAACCCTGTGACGATGGACGACCTGACCAGCGGATTCAACATTGGTACCAACTACTCACTCTCATCGAAATTCAACCAGTTGATGGGTTTCACTGAAGAAGAAGTGCGCGAAATGCTGAACTATTACTCTACAAACAGTCCTTTCCGCCACACCGTGGACGAATTGATAGAGATAATGAAACCTTGGTATGACAATTACTGTTTTGCGCAGGATTGTTATGGCGAAACCACGATGTACAACTCCAATATGGTGCTTTATTTCGTAAAAAACTACATTGATAATGGTAAAGTGCCGCAAAACATGATAGAGAGCAACATCCGCATCGACTATGAGAAGTTGCGCATGCTCATCCGCAAGGACAAGGAATTTGCTCACGATGCCTCCATCATCCAGACTTTAGTGAGCCAAGGCTATATCATCGGTGACCTGAAGGATGGTTTCCCTGCCGTCAGCATCACCAATCCCGATAATTTCGTAAGCCTGCTCTACTACTTCGGAATGCTCACCATCAGCGGAATGCACGAAGGAAAAACCAAACTGACCATTCCCAATATGGTGGTGCAGGAACAACTCTACACCTATCTGCTGAATACTTATAATGATGCCGACCTCAGCTTCAGCAGCTATGAAAAGAGCGAACTATCCAGTGCACTGGCCTATCGGGGTGATTGGCAGTCCTACTTCGGCTACATTGCCGACTGTCTGAAGCGTTATGCTTCACAGCGTGACAAGCAGAAGGGCGAGTTCTTTGTCCACGGCTTCACCCTTGCCATGACTGCTCAGAATCGCTTCTACCGCCCCATTTCCGAACAGGACACACAGGCAGGATACGTCGATATCTTCCTCTGTCCGATGCTGGAGATTTACTCCGACATGACGCACAGTTACATCGTGGAGTTGAAGTATGCCAAGTACAAAGACCCCGAAAACCGCGTGGAAGAACTGCGCCGGGAAGCCATTGCCCAAGCCAACCGCTACGCCGACACGGACACAGTGAAACGCGCCATCGGCAACACCCGGCTGCACAAGGTTGTAGTAGTATATAAAGGGATGGAAATGCGGGTGTGCGAGGAAGTGATCTGATTCACCTAAAAGAACTTCCTTGTCTTTCAGACGGCAGTTTCAGTGGAAAAGCCAATGAATGAGGCAACAATGAAAGATGAAAGAGCCTTGCAGATAATTAGTGCATACTGAATTATCTGCTTTTCTTTTAATTGTCACAAAAAAAGATATATGGCTGTAAAACGCACAAAAAAGTCAGAAAAGTATTACTCTTTTTTCTATGCTTCCCAGCCGTATCCTACCATAATTCTCTATCTTTGCAATACCTAATTAGTCCGATATACAGATATGAAAAACAGACACTATTTCCCCCAAGTTTCACTGTTTATTTGCATCTTATGCTGCTTTCCGCATTTGATTCATGCATACAGTCTGCGGCAATTTTCAAACAAAAACGGCTTATCCAACAGTGCTATCTTATCCCTTTACCAGGATCATCAGGGAGTTATCTGGATCGGTTCATGTGATGGTCTGAATATTTTCGACGGCACCAATATCCATGTATATAATCCTGTCAACCCGACGAAAGCCCCATTATCCGGAAACCTGATTAACGACATCATGGAGACTGAAAAGGATGTATTATGGATACAGACCAACTATGGACTGGATCGTCTGGATACCAAACTCCAGACATCTAAAAGCTTTACGGAGTTCAAAGACAAGAACTATATGGCAAAAAGCAGGGATAATGACCTCTTCATTGTAAAAGACGACGGATATATCTATTACTATCAACCGGAAAAGCAACTCTTCCAAAAATTGGAAGTAGCTCAAATAGCATTCGGACACGTATTATCCACTATCATCGACAAAAACAATATTCTATGGGTATTCACTTCGAATAATGACACCCGCAGCTATCAGATAAACAAGAATAAAGAAGGAATAACCCTCACCCCCAGCAATCTTTTCAAGCACCCCGAACAGTTATTATGGGCATTCGCAGAAGAAGATCTGGCCTATTTCATCGATAAAACCTACTCACTCTATGAATATGACTTCGGCAATCAACAGCAATACTTTATTGCAGATCTCAAAGCAGAAGTCGAAACTCGCGGAGAAGTTTCTTCCATCATCAAACAACAAAACGACTATTACATTGGCTTCAAAAGCAGCGGATTGATCGTATTGAAATATATGTCCGATCAGAAAATAAAATACCAGATACAAGATACGGAAATCCATTCCGGCATCTTCTGTCTGATGAAGGACAAATATCAAGATATTGTTTGGATAGGAACAGACGGACAAGGGGTATACATGTATTTCAATGATGCTTTCTCCATTACCAATACGCTGCTGGATACTCCTGTATACCAGATAAACAACCCCGTACGTACCGTTTACTACGACGAGGAACAAACCTTATGGATAGGAACCAAAGGAGGAGGTATATTGCGTATCAGGAATTATTCTCCGGAAACCAATACAGCAGCTTCTTTCGATCGGATCTCCATCAGCAACAGTACCTTAACCGACAACACCGTCTATTGCTTTGCCCCCGGTTCTGCGAACAGGCTATGGATTGGAACGGAAAACGGGCTTAACTACTATTCATACCAGAATAAACAGCTGAAAGCGTTTACAGTGATAGCCGATGGAAAGAAGGTGAAATATGTACACTCCATCAACGAATTAAATGATACCACTTTATGGGTATCCACTGTAGGTGAAGGTATCGTAAAAGTTATTTTGGATAAAGCCGGTAGCTCTCCTTCCGTTAAATCGGCTACCAGAATTGTTCTGGATGACGGGCGTATGGCTTCCAATTATTTCTTTACCTCCTTCCAGGAGAATGATTCTATCCTTTGGTTCGGTAACCGTGGTTATGGAGCCTACCGGCTCAATGTCGAAACCGAACAGCTAACTCCATACAGGTTTGATAATGTAGTGAACAGTCAGACGGCCAATGATATTTTCGCCATTTATAAAAATGAGAAAGGATATTGGCTGGGAACCAGTTCCGGACTACTTCACTTCAATGAAGATTACTCACATTATCATGACAGGGCTGACCTTTTCTCAAACAACACAGTACATGGCATTTTGGAAGACCAGCAAAATAACCTTT
Organism: Bacteroides sp. MSB163; assembly: GCF_036416795.1. Taxonomy (NCBI): domain Bacteria; kingdom Pseudomonadati; phylum Bacteroidota; class Bacteroidia; order Bacteroidales; family Bacteroidaceae; genus Bacteroides; species Bacteroides maternus. The sequence goes on from NZ_CP143867.1 coordinate 1,419,989, forward strand.
GGATCAGCACAAATCAAGGACTGGTAAGGTTCAACACTAAAACCAATACCGGGCAGACTTACGACCGGGAAAACGGACTGGAAGTCACTGAATTCAGTGATGGTGCTTTTTATAAAGACTTACGGACCGAAACTTTATTCTTCGGAGGGACAAACGGATTTGTTACCGTCAAGCCTAACGCTTATATTATGGCAGACTATATGCCTCAAATAAACCTGAAGGGATTATCTATCTTCGGAAAAGAATACAATATTCATGATTTTCTTCACGACAAGAAAGGAAAGAAGATACTTCAGCTGGATTATAGCCAGAACTTCTTCTGTATCGACTTTATGGCAATAGATTATATAAATGGTAACAATTACTCTTATTCTTACAAATTGGACGAAGTAAGCAGCCAGTGGATAGAAAGCGGAACATCGGCCAGCGCCATCTTCTCCAATCTTGCACCCGGACAATATACCTTGTTAGTGAAATACAAGAATAACATGAATGGAAAAGAGTGCGAACCGCAGAAACTTCTGATTCAGATTACTCCTCCCTGGTATTTAAGTAACTGGGCGTATATTCTCTATTTCATATTAATCGCTTTGTTCTGCATTCTTGCTGTTTACAGGATAGTTCATCAATACCGCCGGAAGCAACACCGCATGATTGAGAAATTGAACCGGGAAAAGAAAGAAGAAGTCTATGAGTCCAAGCTGCGCTTCTTTACCAACATCACGCATGAATTCTGTACGCCGCTGACGCTGATTTATGGTCCGTGCGAGAAGATACTTGCCTACCCGCAATCTGATTCGTACATCCGCAAATACGGGAAGATGATACAGCAGAATACAGAAAAACTGAATGGCTTGATTCTGGAACTGCTGGAATTCCGCAGGCTGGAAACCGGTCATAAAGTGCTTTCTATCCAAAGATTATCCGTATCGGACAAACTCCGGAACATAGCGGAATCCTTCTGTGAATTGGCTGAAAATAAGAATCTGAACTATCGGTTGGATATTGAACCGGACATTGAATGGAACACGGATATCAGCTGTTTCAGTAAGATCGTCAATAACCTGATCTCAAATGCTTTCAAATATACTCCGGAAGAAGGGAATATCACCATCGGCCTGAAAGTAGAAAACCAGCTTCTAACCCTTAATATATCCAACTCAGGAAAGGGGATAGCTAAAGAGAATCTTGCAAAGATATTCGATCGCTATAAGATATTGGATTCTTTTGAAATGAATGGCAAGAATTCACGGAATGGGCTGGGATTGGCTATTTGTAAGAATATGGTTACTCTGTTGAACGGTGAAATCAATGTCAGCAGTATTCAGAATGAGATAACGACATTTACAGTCACTTTACCGGAACTATCGCCCACTGCACAGGAAGCGGAAACACCCCAAAAAGTGTATGAAACAGGACCTCTGAATACAAATACGGAGCCCATGGAACTGGAACAGACCGCTGTTAATTTCGACACTTCCAAGCACACGGTTATGATCATTGACGACGATCCTTCTATGTTATGGTTCGTCTCGGAAATATTTGTAGATAAATACAATGTATTATCTTTCAATAACGCTGCAGAAGCTTTGGCCAGTCTGGAACTGAAACAGCCGGATCTGATTATTTCAGATGTGATGATGCCTGAAATAGACGGACTTTCCTTTGCCCAGAAAATCAAGCAAAACAAGTTATGGAGCCATATTCCACTCATTCTACTGTCTGCCCTTCATCACGAAGACGATCAGGTGAAAGGCATTGAGGCTGGTGCAGAAGTGTATGTGACGAAACCTTTCAATGTAAAATACTTAGAGAAAGTAGTCTACCGGTTGATTAAAAGAGAATCGGACCTGAAAGAATATTATAGTTCCATATTCAGTTCATTCAAAGTGGAAAACGGGAACTGTATCCACAAAGAAGATCAGGAATTCCTGGATAAGGTGATAGAAACCATAGAAAAGAATATCACAAACCCTGACTTATCCGTTGAACTATTGAGCAGTGACCTGGGCTATAGCACCCGTCAGTTCTACCGTAAATTAAAGCCTATAACGGACAAATCTCCTGCTGATATCATCAAAGAATATCGCCTCACAATGGCCGAGCGACTGTTGCTGACAAAGAACTATACCATTGAGGAAATTATGGACAAGACAGGTTTCAATAACCGCGGAACGTTCTATAAATTATTCTCCCAGCGTTTCGGTATGCCACCACGCCAATATAGGGAACAGCAGAAGGATAGTGTGAAGAAGGAATTGACAGATATGGATTCTATCAACGAATAACGTCACCGGATAAGAATAAAAAAGGGAAGTTTTTACTTCCCCTTTACAATCCTCTTAATATCATTCAACTTATTCAATGCCTCCAGTGGGGTCAGATTATTCACATCCAGATTCAAAATCTCGTCACGTATCTGGCAGAGCACAGGATCTTCCAACTGGAAAAAGCTAAGCTGCATGCCGCCACGCGTCTCTCCTACTTCCGCCATCGGCTTACTTGCAATACCTTGCTGACGATTGTCTGCCTCAAGCTGTTTCAGAATATCATTCGCACGTTTTACGATACTTTTCGGCATACCCGCCATCTTTGCCACATGGATACCAAAGGAGTGTTCACTACCGCCACGTTCCAGTTTACGCAGGAAAATGACCTTATTATCCACCTCCTTAACGGAAACATTGTAGTTCTTGATACGCTTGAAGCTTTTCTCCATCTCGTTCAACTCGTGATAGTGCGTAGCAAACAACGTACGCGCCTTTGCTTTAGGATGCTCATGGATATGCTCTACAATCGCCCAGGCAATAGAAATACCGTCGTACGTAGATGTACCTCGTCCCAACTCGTCAAAGAGCACCAGACTGCGCGAAGAAAGGTTATTCAAAATATCAGCCGCCTCGTTCATTTCCACCATGAAAGTAGACTCTCCGACAGAAATATTATCACTGGCACCTACACGGGTAAATATCTTATCCACCAAACCGATATGTGCACTCTCGGCAGGTACGAAGCTACCAATCTGTGCCAGCAGCGTTATCAACGCCGTCTGTCTCAGCAATGCAGACTTACCCGCCATGTTCGGACCGGTAATGATGATGATCTGTTGCGAGCTACTATCCAGCACCACATCATTGGCAATGTACTTCTCTCCTATGGGAAGTTGCTTCTCGATAACCGGATGTCGTCCCTGGCGGATATCCAGTACATCGTTGTCTTCGATGACAGGACGTATATAATTATTCTCACGTGCCACATTGGCAAAAGACAGCAAACAGTCCAGACGCGCGATCTGGTTTGCATTCACCTGAATGGCAGGAATAAACTCACTTAAAGCCTGCACCAGTTCCATGTAGAGCTGGGTTTCCAGTATCAATATCTTATCTTCGGCACCGAGAATTTTCTCTTCGTACTCTTTCAGCTCTTGTGTAATGTAACGTTCGGCATTGGCCAAGGTCTGTTTACGTATCCACTCCTGTGGTACCTTATCCTTATGTGTATTGCGCACTTCAATATAGTAACCGAATACATTGTTGTAACCGATTTTCAGACTGGGAATTTCAGTCAGCTCACTTTCCCGTTGCTGTATCTGTAGCAGATAATCTTTACCGGAATAAGCTATCTGGCGTAATTCATCCAATTCGGCATTGACGCCCAACTTCATAACACCACCTTTGTTTATCAGCAACGGAGGATCATTATTAATCTCTTTTTCAATGCGGTCGCGAATGGACTTACAGATATTCAGTTGCTCACCGATACGGTTCAGACTGGCATTATCCGCCTCCATACAAGCTTCCTTAATAGGCTCGATAGCCTGCAAAGCTACCTTTAATGCAACTACTTCACGAGGAGAAACACGTCCTACAGCCACTTTAGAGATGATACGTTCCAAATCGCCTATCAAATGCAACTGTTCTTCGATCAGTTCTTTGAAATCCGGCTGACGAAAGAAGTATTCCACCACGTTCAGACGTTCATTGATAGGCAACACATCTTTCAACGGAAACACCAACCAGCGCTTCAGTAAACGGGCACCCATCGGACTGATAGTCTTATCAATCACATTTAGCAAACTGCTGCCTCCATCATTCATGCTGCCTATCAACTCAAGGCTACGGACCGTGAATTTATCCAGACGGACGTATTTATCTTCTTCAATACGTGCCAAAGAAGTGATATGCCCGATTTGGGTATGCTGCGTCATGATGAGATATTGCAGGATAGCTCCCGAAGCGATGATACCATTCTTGAGATGCTCTACACCAAAACCTTTCAGATTCTTCGTTTCAAAATGCTTCAGAAGTTTCTCCCGGGCGGTAGTCTCTGTAAACACCCAGTCGTCCAGTTCGAAGGTAAAGAACTTACTTCCGAAATTCCCCTCGAACATGCCCCGCTTACCACGCTCAAAAAGTACTTCTTTAGGCGCGAAGTTATTCAATAGCTTGTCTACATAGTCGAAAGGCCCTTCTGCTGTGAGGAACTCACCCGTAGATATATCGAGAAATGCCACACCGCACGTTCCCTTACCAAAATGTACGGCAGCCAGGAAGTTATTCTCCCGGTAATTCAGTATATTATCATTGATGGAAACACCGGGAGTTACCAGTTCCGTAATACCCCGCTTCACCAGTTTCTTGGTCATTTTCGGGTCTTCCAACTGGTCACAGATGGCTACACGCTTCCCGGCACGTACCAGTTTAGGCAGATACGTATCCAGTGCATGATGAGGGAATCCCGCCATTTCAACAGTCTTCCCTTTACCATTGGCACGCTTAGTCAGGGTAATTCCCAGGATTTCGGCTGCAACAACAGCATCGGTAGAATAAGTTTCATAGAAGTCGCCGCAGCGAAACAGCATAACGGCATCAGGATGCTTGGCTTTCAGGTCCAAGAACTGTTTCATCATCGGGGTAAGGACAATATCTTCTTCGCTCACAGTAGTTGTTCTTTATAAATTTATTAATATGCAAAAGTGCAGCTATTTCCGCAGCCATGCAAAGATAATTCTTTTTTAGAAAACAAGTACTGGGGGGACTCAAATCCTTAGTAAGCCTTAACAAAAACAACACTTTTACTAAAACATGTTATAAAACACTCTTTTTTATTTGTTTTATTTGCAGATATTCCAAAAGTCCGTATCTTTGCACTGTGTTTTTCATAGTATTAGATTTAAGGTTAACAAAGGTTGGAGTACAGCGGTACTCCTTTTTTTATGCCCATACCTTACAGGGAGGTTCACAAAAATGCCATTTTGATTGAAGTATTGCCAATAATACCCTATTTTTGCAATCGCCACCAAAGAAAATACCTTGTAACATTATGGAAAACAGAATGCATCGTACAGAAATTCAGATATATGTATCCCCCTTTCTCATTGTCATCTTCCTATTAATGAGCATTTCCTCATATGCACAGCAAATAATAGCCAAACAAATGCCTTTTCTGGAACAGCTGCCTTCCAATGAAGTAATAGACTTACATCAGGATCAGAATGGATTCATCTGGTTAGGAACTAAAAACGGCTTAGGACGATATGACGGATACCAACTCCAGACTTTCAAATCAGATTTTAACCAGCCTCATTTATTAACCGATGATTTCATCTGGTGTTTTGCTGAAGATGATAATTGCCTGCTGGTAGGAACAAGACAGGGAGTTAATTTGGTGGATAAAAGTAACTATCAGATACGGCCATTCCCAGATACAGAAATCCAGAATACATGGATAAACTTCATGTTGGTAGATAGCCGGAAAGAACTATGGATATGTACCCGTAATCAGGTTTCTCACTACAATTCCGACTATTCGTTGAAGAAACGTTACGGAAATTTGATCCCGGCGGTTCCCAATAATGGTATAAACTCAATATATGAAGATCATTTCGGCAATATATGGGTATGCACATGGGGAGGAGGTTTATATAAGTATCTCAAGAATACAGATACATTTATGAGTTTCCCTACACTCGGAGTGAATAATAATCCGTTTAAAATATTTCAGGACAGAGATGACCAATATTGGATATTGACTTGGGGAGACGGTATCTACCGTTTTCATCCGGATGCAACAGAGGATAAAATGTACACGCATCAAGAAATCTTCAATGAAAAACTGCACCTGCCTGAAACCGCCTTCTTCAGTGTAGTACAAGATGATGTTTACGGCTATATATGGGTATTCGGCTACCACGAACTCTATGCTTTCAAAGTGGTGGACGGACATCTGGAAAAAGTGGACCTCAGCTCGTATATGTTCGATTATAACAAAATGTTCAGCCAGATCATTAAAGACAGGGAAGGCAACCTTTGGGCCGGGGCTTATGACAGCGGGTATCACTTGCTAATGGGAAATCCTGCCATAGCTAATAACTTCCTGCCCAAACTGAAAAGACATGTAGGTTTCGACACGAATATAACCACTCTGGGTATTGACCCCAACAATGGGCTCTGGTTCAATCAGGAACGTTGGGGACTCTGCTGGTATGACATAGAACAGGATAAATTCTATGACTACTCGAATACAAATTCCGGAGTGCATAATGTAGGATATATCCTCCGTTCGAAACAGCCGGGAGAATTCTGGCTGGGATGCAGAGACCAACCCACCCTCTACAAGGCAAAACTAAACAGTAAAAGAGAAATTGAGTACCTACTGGCAAAGGACTTATATACACCAAAAGGGACTACTGGCAACATTACATCCATGTATGAAGACAGTAAGGGAAATTTATGGGTAGCTACCACCGGACAGCTCTATCTAAAACCGGATGGCAAAGACTTTATCATCCCCGAATTCTCTCTGCCCAACATTACATCTATTGCAGAAGACGGACACGGTAACATCTGGTTGGCAACCGAAGATTCCGGTTTACATAAGGTTTCTTTAGGGGATAAACTGAAACCGATTAAACAATACTCAACCCAGAATTCATCCTTACCCAGTAACAATATTGATAAGATAGTGATCCAGGAAAACCATCTATGGATCGCCACTACTCAAGGTTCCATCCTGAAAATGGATTTCAACTCAGAGACAATGAAGGACTTCAGTAGCTCATGCGGAATGACCGGACAGTCTATTTTAGGGATGAAACATGACAGGAATACCCTTTGGATACTAACAAACCGACAATTGACTGCCTATGATATCCAGTCAGATAGATACATTCATTATTCAAATTCAGACGAATCCGTTCAGATAAACTCGTTCAAGAAGGACGTCATAGACTTGTTCAACGGCAAGCTTTATGCCGGTGGGCATGGTGGCTTTGTATCGATGGCTTCCTCAAAATTCCCGTCTAAGAAGATCAATTCCAATCCGGTCATCATAACAGATATCAAGGTATCCAATAATTCTTTCTTCTTCAACCCCCAGCGCCAGTCGAAAGATTTATCAACCCGAAGCGTCTGGTTGGAGTCCGAAGATAACAATCTTGAAATCTTCTTCTCCGCTCTTCAATTTACAGCAACATCGAGAATAAGATACGCCTACAAGATGGATGGCGTGGACAAGGAGTGGGTATACACCGAAACCGGTAATCGGTCGGCTTTCTACAATAAAATTCCTAAAGGATATCATACTTTCAAGGTACGCTCTACAGATGAATACGGCTACTGGAAAGACGACGTCACAGAACTGCGTATCTATAAAAAGCCGGCTTGGTACGAAACATGGTGGGCATACGGTACCTATATAACTCTCATCATTCTGGTCCTTTATTCCATCATGTTCTATTACCTGCACAGGGTAAGACGGTCCGACCAGGTTAGATTCCAGAAAGAACTGACCAAGACTAAACTGGAATATTTCACCCACATAAGCCATGAACTGCTCACCCCGCTCACTACCATCAGTTGCGTAGCAGATGATTTGGAAGAAACAAAGGCATCTCCACAGGAAGATGTACATATATTGAAAAGTAATGTGCTCCGCTTAAAACGCTTAATCCAGCAAGTGCTAGATTTCCGGAAAGTAGAAAACGACTCGTTTGTACTCACCCCTACCTATGGCAATATCAGCAGCTTCATCCGTGAAATCTACCATACAGGCATACGACCGATCATTGAAAAGAAAAACCTTCATTTCAGTCTTCATCTGGAAGAAAAAGACATTTGGGGATATATGGACTTTGACAAAATAGACAAGGTTCTGTACAACATACTCTCGAATGCGGCCAAATATACACCTGCCGATAAAAAAGTAGAGCTGAATGTATCGACTCTGCAAAAGGATAATTCCCGATTCCTCCGGATAGAGGTGCAGGATGAAGGAATAGGCATAGACCAGAAAGAAATATCCAAGATATTCACTCCATTCTATGTGAACAAAACAGCTTATGCGCCTCAATCAAACGGTGTAGGGCTTTCATTAACAAAGAAACTGGTGACCTTGCATAAAGGAGACATCCAGGTAGAAAGCAGTATCGGAGAAGGTTCCAGATTCACTGTTCTAATCCCTATCGACCGGAATCATTATCCGGAAATAAAGGACATTATCGAAACCAGTGAAATACCGTCAACAGTACCGAATGAAGCAACAGAAGATACAGAGGAGAAAGAAGGTACGATATTACTGGTAGATGACAATGAAGAGTTCCTGCTATTGATGAAAAGAAAGTTGGCAACACACTACAATATACTCACTGCTACAAATGGGAAAAAAGCATTGGAAATTGTAAGAAGCGAAGACGTAAACCTGATGGTCAGCGACTATATGATGCCCGAAATGGATGGAATCGAGCTCTGTGCAACAATGAAACAGGACATCAACACCAGCCATATACCGGTGCTGATGCTTACGGCAAAGAATTCTGTGGAAGACCAGGTGAAATGTTTCAATGCAGGAGCAAACGGCTACCTGACGAAACCATTTGAAATGAAGATGCTGAATGCACGCATTGACAATCTGATGAGATCTAACCAGAAACGGCAAGAGAAGTTCAGAGTCGATACGGAAATCAATGTTGTAGCACTGGAATATCAGAGTACTGACGAGCAGTTCCTGGAAAAAGCCATCGAATGCGTTGAGAAGTATCTGGTTGAATCAGATTTTGATATAGATGCTTTCGCTTCAGAACTTAATGTCTCCAAATCCACTCTAAACAGGAAAATGAAGGTTATGACCGGGCTTTCACCTGTTGAGTTTATCCGGAATATCAGACTTAAACATGCCTGTACAATACTAAAAAAGCCTTTTGTGAATATATCCGAAGTGGCTTATGCCGTAGGTTTCTCCAATCCTAAATACTTCACAAAATGCTTCAAAAACGAATTTGATATGACTCCCACTGAGTATCAGAAAAAAGAAGAAGAGAAATCTTCAATGTAGATACTTTGAAAGGTGTCTTATGAATAAGACATAAATGCCAACCAGCCCACAAGCCACAGAGAAATAGCTGTATAAAAAGAGAATTCAAAGGCGCAATCTTTCAGATATCTGTTATATTGCGCCAATTCACTGCCAATAGAAGATTCAAATTTCGTCTCCATATCTGTTCTGAAAGCAAAATACAAAGGTTCAACAACCTTCTCCTCAAAAGTAAGGTTTAACAAGTGATTATACTTTTTCCGCTTGACAGGGAAAGTGAAATAACAGCTTTTTATCAGAAAATAAGTAGGAATAAGCAATATCCCTGCTAATAAGTAAGGCGCCTGAGGCAGAAATACTTCCAATATAAGATATACGGTATAATAAATCATTGCTCCCAAAAGAGAACCCATAACAATACTTCCAATCAAAGCTGCATTAGCCACAAAATAAATCAGAATAATAAAAATGACGGATATCGTTACAATCGTTTCGACAGAACAAACGGGCAACGGATTCTCCGTAAACGGAAGCCCATACACGACTAATGTAAATACAGAGATTAAAACAGGAATAATACAGAATATTGCCAGCAAAACAGGCACAGATGCAAGTATCCTGTTATGCATACGTATATCCCGAAGGTTCGTATTCAAAAAATCCGTGGCAACACGAAAGCCAGAGACGGCCGCATCTTTACTATCTATTTTTTCGATGAATTCGAGGTATTTTACAGTTTCCTGCTCATAAGTAAATTTGGGAGAAAGATCCTTAAAAGGGTCTTCCTGAAAAAAGACAGTCAGCCAGTCCTTCAGATATCCGTTTTCCAGTTCATTCCTGAGTTCTTTCCATGGAATAGCCTTCAAATCCTCCAGATCAGTTACATATTTATCGCTATCCTTGAAATAATAATAAGGCAAAGCTCCCAACCCTTTAATCATCTTGAAAGTAGCGATGATCCAGTTATAAGGTCCCGCTTTTCGAAGATTATCTTTAGATTCCAGTTCAAAACAGTAACTTATCCACTCAACCTTATCTTCATACACTTCCTTAGATTTCAGATAGAAATAAAGCCGCGAACCTTTCATACCCGAAAACATTCTGAGGATATTATCAACAGATTCGTGGTTCACATCATTCTCAGATGTATCCTTATAAACCATCAACTGTTGATTGATGAATTGGGCTATTTGCGTATACGTGAAATAATAATCACTTGCGGTTTCATCCATTTGCAGGGTGAAGGAAACTTTGGGATTTAAGTTATAAAGTACACCATAAGTCACGGCAGCATCGGATGTAGTGAAGCCTTCTAATTGAGTGCGTATCTTTTCTACTAATTCTTTATCACGGGCAGAAAGCCAGATCAGGAATGATTCTTCTGCCAGGTCATTCCACGAATCAGAGTTCAGAATGTTATTAGAAACATAATAAAGAATTTCCCCCGGAGTATTACAGTGTCCCGAATTTCCCTTTTCATCGGTCAATTCATAAGGACGCGAAGGATCAAGGGTATAGATCAAACGCCACAAAGCTTCCCGTTGTCGCCCCTCCTCATTGAATAACGGCGTAACTTTATCCGTAAGCTGATTCAAGCCGCGAGCATTGAAAAAAAGAAAAAGGGAATCATTAGAATTCACCAATGCCGTCTGATAGGTATTAAAATTCTTAATAAGAGATTGGGCTATTCCCTCAACTGTAGTTTGCGGACATCCATCAATATCATAATAGGGCATATCCAATACACTTTCTTCCCGGGCCCAACGACCAATTTCAGCAAAACCATAACGTTTTTCCGGCTGTGGTGCAGTCAATGCTCTTATCAATTGCAACGTATGTTCGGACAAGTCCGTTGGAAAAGGTAAATCCCCCGTACGTTTGCGCTGCATCAATTCAAATTCTCTCTCTTTAAATTCTTTCTCCCCCATCCACAGGCAGAGTAACACCATGCCAAGAGAGTAGAAATCACTCTTCGTATCAATCTCCACTCTGTTCTCACCGGGAACCGTATAATACATTTCAGGAGCTGCATAGATGCGAGTGCGTGCTTGGTCAGTACAGGCCACTCCATTCTGATCACATCTTACTGATATACCAAAGTCTCCCAGCAACACTTGCTTTTGACTTTCATCGGCAAAAAAGAAGTTACCCGGCTTGATGTCACGATGAATGAACCCATGCTTATGGCAAAAATCAATGGCAGCGGCTGCCTGTTTAGCTATTTCACAAAGCTTCCTTTCATTTCCCTTCAAGTTTATCTTATCCAGAGACCCGCCGCTACAATAGGTCATTATTTCATAATGCCTCAATTCATCGGAAACATGTGGATTATTCCACTGGCCGTGATCTATAATATCTACCAATAAACCGGAATGTGGAGTTTGTCTGATAATTTCCAGAATATGATGATTAGGGGGAGGTTCAATGCCAGCATAATAGAGCTTCAAGACATATTTTTCGCCCTTATTTTCCACCAAAAAGATCTGTGCTTCTCCCGTCCCTTCTGAAAGGATATCTATCACTTTGTAGTTCAGCCCACCAATTAAATACTCCCTATCATGTTGACGGGTGATAATCTCAATATTTTTTTGCTGTTCGGCACGCAGGGTTTTATCCGCACTATCTGCTGGGCGGAGAGTTATATCATGATCCGCATCACCAGGACGCAATGTTTTATCAATGTCTCCCAAGTCACTCATAGTCCTATATAAATTACAGATTTTAAACTTCCAAAGATATCATTTATTCATGGAATACGATGAATACATATAAAAAAACGCACGGATTCTCATAAAATAAGTGTCTTTTTGACGCAGTTAAGGTATACAAATAACGCATTCCTCGCTCTGTATCCCTTTCTGCCTCATTTGAGTACTCTTCCCGGTTCTTTTCTATATTTATTTGCACCGGCCTTAAAGACCGTAAATCAGCAATAAGGACAAAGAGTTTCAGTGACCAATCCTTTTAATAATAATATATATGAAAGACAAATTTCTCAAATCAATCCAAAGAAAGAGCTGGCTGTTGCTGGCCTTGTTCTTCATCAGCAGTTGTAGCAATGAAGACATCGTGAAACATCCCGTCATCACCAACAAGTATGATCCCTCAAAGCCTCAGGCACTGACCGGCTTTATCCCGGAAAAAGGAGGAATAGGTGACAAAATCATTGTTCAGGGAAACTTCGGTACAGACCTGTCCAAGATGAAAGTGTTCTTTGCCGATACCAAAGAGGCTAACATCATATCAAGTGACGGAACTTCAATTTACTGTACCGTACCTAAACAACCAGGCGGTAATAATTCTGTTAAAGTCATTGTAGACGATAAAGAGCTTACCATCGACAAAACATTTGCCTACACACAGGTACAGAAAGTCTCTACAGTTTGCGGAACCTACAATAAAAGAGGAGATACCGATGGAAACATCTACGATGCACTATTCAATAATGTATTTGCTGTCGGCATAGTGGCAGGAGACAACATTGTAGCAGTAGAATCGGACAAGCAACGGGTACGCCTGATTTCAGAGAGCGAAAACCTGGTTACAACCCTGATAAGTGGATTCAAAGCAGGTAAACCTGCAATCAATAAAAACCGTGATAAAATGTATTTTATTGATGTCAAATCAGCTAAAGTGTATATCCTGCGCCGTGAAAATAGTTGGCAACCGGAGCTATTGCGCGAAGGTATCACCGAATTATCCGCCAACAGTGGTGAAACCTGGTCCTGCGTTATTGACGATGAAGAAAAATACCTCTATACAAGAAATCACCTGGGAATCTTCGTACGTATCAATCTGACTGAAAAAGATGATAGCGGACAGTACAAAGTAGAAAAACTCCTTGAACACCGCTGGGACTTTGAAGCTTGGGTTTCCGACCATTGTAGCTATCTGGCTTATAGCCGTGTAGAAGATTGCTTCTATTTTGCAGAAGACAGGACACATGCTGTATACCGGATTAAGCAGAACGCCGACGGCACATGGTCGGACGAAAGATATGCCGGAAACGGCTGGCCTAACCAAACCAATACGGAAGGTTATCGGGAAGAGATACAGTTTGCCTGGCCAAATGGAGTAACTGTTGACAATGAAGGCAACATATATGTAGTAAACGCAGGCGGACAATCCATCCGAAAAATATCCTACCCGGATGGCTACGTAACAATTGCTGCCGGCGGCACCATGTCGGGCGAAACTGAAACAGACGGACTTCCACTGGAATGTACATTCCTATACCCCAAAGATATAGCTATGGATTCTGAAGAAAACTTCTATATAGCCGGAGGTGCAGGATTGAATGTGCGTAAACTCGCTATAGAATAAACTCCTTCCCGTAAATCAATAAATAAACTAATATATGAAAAATAGATTTTTCCTTATACTTTCATTCCTATTGCTTGCAAGTGTGCTTCCACTTGCCGCACAGAATGGTTTCACCGTATCCGGTATTGTGATGACGGAGCAAGGTGAAGAATTACCCGGTGTTACGATTCAATATAAAAACAATCCTTCCAAAGGAGCTATCACGGATGTTGATGGTAATTTCCGCATGGACAATGTTCCCGCCAATACAGTATTGGTGTTTACCTACATAGGTTATGCACCCCAGGAACTGGTGGTAAACGGAAATAAAACCAAGCAAAAGATTGCACTGAAAGAAATTGTAAATGAGACCGATGAGGTAGTGATTGTAGGTCGTGGTACTCAACGTAAAATCTCGGTAGTAGGTGCGGTAACTAACGTAAAGGCATCTGATTTACAAGTTCCTTCATCCTCGGTAACAAACATGTTGGGAGGTCGTGTACCGGGCATCATTGCCGTAACCCGAAGCGGTGAGCCTGGCAATGACTTTTCTGAATTCTGGATTCGTGGTATCAGTACTTTCGGTGCAGGTGCATCCGCTTTAGTGTTAATTGACGGTGTAGAAGGCGACCTGAATATACTTGATCCTGCCGATATTGAAAGCTTCACCATCCTGAAAGATGCTTCCTCTACAGCTGTATATGGTGTACGCGGTGCCAACGGTGTGGTACTCGTTACAACAAAGCGCGGTAAATCGGGTAAACTGAATATCAGTGTGAAAAGTAATGTCGGGCTTTCCTATTCTGCACGCAATCCCGAATATGTGGACGGATATACATACGCACAACTGGCCAACGAAGCCTCCGTTGTACGAGGTGGACGTCCTGTATATAGTAATGCCGAGTTAAACCTGATAGAAACAGGACTGGACCCGGATTTATATCCCAATGTAAACTGGCGCGATGTCATGCTGAAAGATTATGTATGGAACAATCAGCATCACATCAGTATCAATGGTGGTGGAACGAATGCACGTTACTACATGAGTGTGGGCCTCCAACACAAGGATGCCATCTATAAGCAAGATAAAGGAATTAAAAACTATGATAATAGTGTAGGTTATAATAAATACAATTTCCGCGCAAATATCGATGCTAACCTAACCAAAAGTACTATTATTGAGCTGGGCTTATCAACAGAGATTGTAACCAACTCTTTCCCCGGATATGCCAATGATACGAAAGCCTTGTGGCAAACACAAGCCAACCTGACCCCTGTGACCGTTCCGGTACTTTATTCGGATGGTTCGCTTCCAGCCTACGGTGCCAGTGCTGACCAACAGAACCCATATATCTTACTAAACTATACAGGTTATAAGAAGAGAAATGAAACGACAAGCAGTATCCGCCTACGCCTTGAACAAGATTTTGACCAATGGATAAAAGGTCTGAAGGCGGAAGCCACCATGTCAATCAATACTTTTTCTTCCCTCTTACAGTCTCAGACAAAAACTCCCGCACTCTATTATGCTCAAGGAAGAAACAGAGATGGCTCTTTGAACCTGATAGAAAAGGTCGCTAGAACAGACGATAAATACGAATCTACCAATTCAACCACACGGAAAATCTATTTCGATGCCCGTATAAATTACAACCGTTTATTCAACGAACAGCATCGCGTAACCGGATTACTTGATTTCTATATGGAAGACTTCATTACCGGTGAAGCACAAACACTTATTGCATCCATTCCTAAAAGATACACAGGTTTAGCCGGCCGTGCCACTTATGCTTATAAAGACACTTACTTCTTGGAAGGAAACATCGGCTATACCGGTTCAGAAGCATTTGAAAAAGGACAAAAATTCGGTGTATTCCCTGCAATCTCAGCAGGTTGGGTGCCCACACAATATGAATGGGTACAGAAGAATCTGCCTTTCATCAACTTTTTTAAAATCAGAGCTTCTTATGGTATCGTAGGTAACGACCGACTTACCAATGATAACAGCATACGCTTTCCGTTCCTTTCCACCATGAAAGAAGGTAGCGGAGCAGGTATCTGGGGAAGCGGTCAAACTATTTATGAAGACCAGGAGGCTTCTCAGAATCTGCGTTGGGAGAAAGCCAAGAAGGTCGACATAGGTATTGACGGACAGTTATTTAATAATAGCGTAGACTTTACTATCGACTTCTTTAGCGAACGCCGTACAGGCATCTTCCAACAGCGTGCCAGTATCCCTGACGAAATGGGATTAGCTACATTACCTTGGGCAAATGTAGGTGAAATGAAAAGCTGGGGAGCTGATGGCAACATCTCATATACCTATCGATTCAAAAATGATATGAGTCTGACAGGCCGTGCTAACTTCACTTACTCTAACAACAAACTGCTTGAATACGAACAAAGTGGTATCAAATACCCCTATCAAGCATGGAAAGGAACACCTTGGGGGACTCAACGAGGACTGGTGGCCTTAGGATTATTTAAAGACCAGGCAGACATTGATGCAAGTCCCAAACAGACTTTCACAAGCAATGTAATGCCAGGAGACATCAAATACAAAGATATCAATGGAGACGGCAAAATTGACAGTTACGATGAAGTACCTATCTGTTATTCTAACGTACCACGCCTGCAATACGGATTCGGTTTGGAATTTCATTGGAAAAGACTAACCGTAAGTGCCCTGCTTGAAGGAGTAGGTCAAGTAAACTTCCTGTATGGAGGAAACGGCTTCCACCCTTTCAACGGTGGACAAACAGGAAACATACTCAGCATTGTGGCAGATGCCAGCAATCGTTGGACACCGGCTTCCTATTCCGGAACCAAGGACACGGAAAATCCAAACGCGCGTTTCCCACGTCTCACTTATGGAGAGAATAAAAACAATAATCAGGCATCCACATTCTGGATTGCAGACGGATCTTATGTACGTTTGAAGAATGTACAAATCATGTATGACATCACTCTACCATGCTTCAAGAAAATCGGTTTGCAAGGCTGTCAGATCAGTTTGATCGGTGATAATCTTCACTGCTGGGACAAAATTAAATTATGGGATCCAGCACAAGCGTCTGACAACGGTGCGGTATACCCACTACAACGCGTATTCACCATACAGGCAAATCTTCAATTCTAATATAAAAAACGAAATCATTATGAATACTAAATATACATTTAAAGCTCTTCTTTGCAGTATGTTCATTTGGGCGGGAGTAAGTCTTGGATTAAGCTCATGCGAGTCTTATCTGGATGTAGATTCCTACTTTTATGATCAAACTAATATCGACTCTATCTTCCAGAGCAAAGTACGTGTCAACGAATATATTAATGGAATTGCCACTAAACTTCCGAATGAGAGTAAACTGTTCACTGAATCTTCCTTCCCATTCGGTATGGCCTCCGATGAATGTTTTGCCTCTTGGCCAGAGGATTATGGCGATAGTGGTAACCGACATTCTGCAATGGCATTATTATTAGGAAACGAAACACCGCAAAGTGCACACTATAATAATTGGGTAACTTTTTACCAAGGCATTCGTAAAGCCAACACTGTACTAACCCGCATCAATGAGTGCAAAGAGCTATCGGATATGGAACGTCGTGACTATACAGGCCGCGCTTACTTCCTGCGTGGTTATTTTTACTTCAGTTTGCTACGCCAATATGGCCCCGTGCCCATTGTTCCAGACAAACCTTTTGATGCCGATACTCCGTCTGAAGAAGCTTCAGTAGAGCGAAACACTTATGATGAATGTGTAGATTATATTTGCAATGATATGGAAAAAGCATCAGAATTCCTTCAAGAAACCCGTACACAGCAGTTCCAAAATATTCCGACAAAAGGTGCAGCATTAGCTGTCATTTCGCGTTTGCGCCTTTATGCCGCAAGTCCATGGTATAACGGTAACAACCGATATACAGACTGGAAAACCTCGGATGGACGAAACTATATCTCTCCAACCAACGATAACTCTAAATGGGGGAAGGCCGCCGTAGCTGCAAAACGTGTCATCAATATGGATAAATACAAACTTTATACGACTGCGCGTACAGAAAGAACTCAAAAACTTCCGACCAACATTCCACAGGAGAGTTATCCCAATGGAGCTGGTAACATTGATCCTTACGCATCGTATAAGACCTTGTTCGACGGTTCTGTCAATGCAGAGTTAATCCCAGAATACATTTATTATTGTGATGCCATAACTGGTGGAGACTCCCCACAGTGGTTAGCAACACCAACTGCCTTAGGAGGTGCCAACGGTATAAATCTCTGTATGGATTTGATTGATTCCTACAAAATGATAGATGGATATGACATTCACCATTCCAGCGCAAACTATCCTTACCCTGATGCTTCTCATGCAGGTGATCCGATAGATATTGCTTACAGAGTATCTGACGGCTATACCGTGGATGGCAATGTAGCCAAAGTAGATGCCTACCGTGAACCTCGCTTTTACGCAACCATAGGATATAATCATTGTATCTGGCCTGGTACCTCTTATGTGGGCAATGACCCGGTGACCAATGTGGAAGTGACTTATTACTCTGATGGTAATGCAGGCCCCCTTCCCGAATATCCGGACAACTACAACCGTACAGGCTATACCCTCCGCAAATACATCAATCAGGAAGATAACATGAAAGGCTCCAGTCGTGCCAAAACATTTGCTGTATTCCGTTATGCGGAAATCCTCCTCAACTATGTAGAAGCTTTAAATGAATTGGAAGGAAGTTATACGGATGAAGCCACAGGTATCACCGTGGCCCGCAATACAGAAGAAATAAAGAAATATTTCAATATGATACGTTATCGTGCCGGCATGCCGGGTATTACCGATGCCGAACTGAACAGCAGAGACGACATGCGTGAAGCCATCAAGCTGGAACGTAAAGTGGAGTTTGCCCTCGAAGGACTTCGCTATCACGATTTACGCCGTTGGGGCGATGCGGACGCAGCTTATAATACAAAGATTATCGGTTGGAATACCAAAGCCAGAGTAAACAACCGTACCGGATTCTACACCCGTACAATATGGGATTCAGAGAGAATACAGAAGCGTGTATTTACACAGAAGATGTACTTCTTCCCCATCCCACAGACAACGTTGGATCATAATGCAAAACTGGTTCAGAATCCAGGCTGGTAATTAACTTTAATATTAAGACAATTATGAAAAAGCATATTTTATTTTCATTAGCGATAGGTTCGCTCTTTATGCTCACCGGATGTGAGAACACCAATGTTTGGGAAGAGGAACAGTATATAAAACAAGCCTATCTGGTAGGTATCGGAGAAGAAGGAGCATTAGTGACCCGCAACGTCAACTATGCGGACGAAAGTGCAGAAACTTTCGTATCGGTAGGCACCAGCGGCTCATTGAATCCGGATGGGGACATTCACTGTACATTGATTGAAGATCCCTCAGGCATCACTTCTTACAATCAAAAATATAAATCGAGTACGGAAATCCAATATCAGGCACTTCCTACGGCTAATTACAACATATCTTCAATGAATGCGGTGATCCGTGCCGGAGAATCTTATACCCGCATACCTGTCGCCATCCACCCGGAAGGATTACATTGTGACTCCTTATACGCCCTTCCGCTGAAAATGGAATCTTGCAAGGAGTATCCCGTTGCACAAGCTGAAACAGTGGTTCTGTTCGCTATAAAGACCTACAACAACTACTCGGGATACTACAATTACATCGGTACCAACAACGGAGCTTCCTTTAGTTTGATTCGTAATGCCGTTGCCGTAAACAAGAATACAATTCGTATTTATTATACAGGTACTGAGGAACTGGCAAGAGCGAAAGATACCGGACTCACCATTACAGTGAACGAAGATAACACACTCAGCCTTGCCGGATGGAAGAACCTGAATGTTACGGAGGGAAGCGGAAGCTACGATCCTCAAAACAAAACATTCAGCTTTGCATGCAAGGTGAATGGAAATGAAGTGGAAGCCTACTTAATATCGGCAACGGCAAGCGAAGAATAATCGTAGCCGGAAAGGATATATTAAAAACCACCACAGATTATACAGATAAAAACAGATACTTGCTCTTCAATATAAACAATCTGTGAATATCAGTGTAATCCGTGGTGAATTATTAATTACATAAATGAACTATTATCATGAGAGAAAAAAACATCAAAAGAGTGTTTATGTGTTGCCTCACCGCTTTGGCTGCTAATACCTATGCCCAGAATTTCAATTGGGTCAGCAGCACCGAAGGCAACACTTGGAAACAATCAAAAGTGAAATTACAATCGAGCGCCGGCCAAACCCCGCTTTTAGATATCAGCGGAACGGAAGAAGGCACCACATTCAAAGCATGGGGAACCACCTTTAACGAACTGTGCTGGGATGCCTTGAATATGCTCACCCGTGATGAACAGGATGACCTGTTGAAGAAAATGTTTTCCCCTGAAGGAGAACTTCGTTTCAACAGAGGCCGCATTTCGATGAATGCCAATGACTATGCCCGCGGCTGGTATAGCTGCGATGAAGTATCAGGCGACTTCCAACTGAAGTATTTCAACATCAACCGTGATAAACTGGCTATTATCCCCTTTGTCCGTGCAGCGCAAAAGTATAATCCGGGTATGACTTTCTGGATGTCTCCCTGGTCACCTCCCAGCTGGATGAAAATTAACAATGACTATCCGGTTCGCAGCGACAGGACTAATAAGATGTCGCCTCTGTCTGATGTAGTACTCTATGAGGATAATACGGAGACACGCGATAACGTCTTCCCCCGGCAACTCGCAGTGAACGACTACATGATACAAGACCCCCGCTATCTGCAAACTTATGCCAACTTCTTCTGCAAATTCATTGATGCTTATAAAGAACAAGGAATTCCCATCGATATGATCATGTATCAGAACGAAGCATACAGCTATACTCCGTATCCCGGTTGTGCCTGGACAGCCGAGGGTACCGTACGTTTCAACGTAGAGTATCTGGCGCCCACATTAAAGAAGCGCCATCCGGAAGTAGCTCTCTACCTTGGTACTTTCAATACCAACCGCTATGACTATGTTGATAAAATACTCTCCGACCCACGCATGCCGCAAAGCGTTCAGGGAGTTGGCTTTCAGTGGGAAGGAGGACAGATACTGCCTAAAATACGTGCCAAATACCCCCAGTACAAGTATATGCAGACAGAAAGCGAATGCGGTGGAGGTACCTTCGACTGGAGAGCGGGCGAACACACCTTCCATCTGATTAACCACTACCTGGGTAATGGCTGCGAAGAATACACCTTCTGGAACAGTACGCTTTGTGATAATGGTGAAAGTCCCTGGGGTTGGAAACAGAACGCTTTGATACATGTTGATTCAAAATCCCGTACGGCAACTCTTACACCGGAGTATTATGCTGTAAGACATTATAGCCAGTTCGTAACACCCGGTTCACGTATAATAGCTTACAAGCCTTCAACAGAAGGAAGAACACCGGTCTTGGTAGTGGAAACTCCAGAAAAGAAAAAGGTAGTGATAGCCGGAAACTTTAATGATAAGGCTAAAAAAGTAACTGTGAAATTGGGTAACCGTTACCTGAACATTGAACTTCAACCGCACTCTTTCAATACATTCGAAGAGAAGTAGATTTTTGAAATAAAAAAACAGTGAAGAATCTCTTCTCGTAAAAGAAAGCAGATTCTTCACTACACTAAAATAAAAATTACTTGTTTCCTAACTAACAAAATTTCATCTGAAATATTCTTTTTACCTTTAATTCATCTTCCCTAAAAAGGATTATTTATAGGATCTGTTTTCTAATATTTCTATCTGACCAGCTTTTGTCTCACTCCGAAGTAGATTTGTCAAAGTATCAACATCAAACTGAAATTCAGGATTAAAACTATCAGAATGCATATACTGAAGTACACTAGTATAAAATTGTCTCACTTCTGGTTTATCCATAACAGCTTCCAAATCAGCCATACATATCAGCAACTTTCCTTTATCAACAGCAAGTTCAAAAAGCAAACCTAATTTATGATTCCTTTCAATGTTATCAATAACCTGTATAATAGGAGTGTATTGTGAAGGAAAGTTATCTAATATCATCGGATAACTCTGTTTAATAATAGAAAACCATTGCCAATTCGTATGGAAATCAGTAGGGAAGTCATAAAATAGGGGATGTTCTGGATTAACCAAAATACCTAATGTACCCGGAGATACTGGCCTCTTATTATTCTCACTAATAGTTTTAAACATTCGATAATTCCAATAGTCAGTCTGGAAAAGACCACTTATAGTTTGTTTCTCATATAGCTTATGTTTGGGGAACCATAATACCTTACCTCCATTTTTCAACTCTTCAATAACCTTCTTTCCCAATGTATCAGTTATAATAACATCCGTGAATTGGCTGATTAGATTGTTCGACGAATATATCCAAAGTCCGTAAGTATTTTGGTAAGATGTACCCACTATATTTATTTCCAAATCTAATCTTTGAGCCTGGTCCACTTCAGAAATATTAGGATGAATTCTTCCGATTTCTATCAATCCTACATCTTCCGATGATATCTCCAGACTACCTTTATCTAAAATTTTTCCCTGTAAGGACTTTAATTCCCATATTACAGATTTTCCATTCAATGATTCTTCTGCATAATTGGCAATCTTTATTATCGCTGAAATCTGTTCGTCACTACTCCAACAGAACTTATCTATAACTAATAATGGCACAGTTTCACAACAAAATCCTCTCCATTTCTCTGGCGTAACAAGTCCTTTACTATCCATAAAAGCATCCAATATACCCACATAAGCAGAACCTTGCCCTGGATAATCTTGCAGATCCAACAAGTGGAAACCACCAAAGCCATTCGTTCTCAAGTCCATCTCTATCTCTGCTTTATAAAGTTCTACAGCCCATTTTCCTGATGCACGGAAGAAGTTATCAGCCTGTTTCAGCATTCCTGCTTTCGCTAACCTATTTTTGAAGACTTCCATGTTATAAGGATAAAGTACACCTTTATATTTTTCTATTTCCTTATAATTGGGATATATCTGATATTGTCCTGTTTCAAAGCTGATTACAGGAATCTTGCAACCAGCTATACTAGAAGAAAAATCCATTGTTGTATTTGGATAAGTATGGTTTATGTATCCACCATCATAAGCATCAGCAAAGGAAAAAGATGCTCGCACATGTGTATTGAAAGTACCGGACTGTTCTCCGCCAATACGACACGTTACCAAAAAATCTTCACCAGGTAAATACCCCTTGAACCCTAAATAGTTATTAGAACCGAAAGCATATAGTCTCCGGTCGTCTATGTTCCTGAAAGTATTAATGAGATCTTTCATCACATCCAAATCACCACCAAGCTCATTACCCAATGCAAACATAACAAAAGACGCATGATTTCCATATTCATTCTGTATATTGATGCCCTCTTTAGTCAGGAAAGAATTCAGATATTTATCATTTTTGTCAAAAGCTCCCCAAAAAGGTAATTCAGCCTGAATATAGATACCTTCCATATCAGCAGCCAAAAAGCAAGCTTCTGGCGGACACCACGAATGAAAACGATAGTGATTGATGCCATATGACTTGGCTACCCGAAAATAGTGTTGCCACGTTTCTACATCCATTGCTGTATGACCTGTCAACGGAAATACACACGCATCATGCTTACCACGTAAAAACGTCTTATGTCCATTTATAGCGAATTGCGTACCGGAAGTTTTAAACTCTCTCAATCCAAAGTTGACTATTTGCTCATCGATATCACCTATTTGGACATGTAATTTGTATAAAACAGGATGAAACTCACTCCATAATAATGCATCACTCCCCAAGTCATAATCAAATTCGTATTCTTCCTGCATTTTTGTCAACCTATATGATTTCGCCTTTGTTTTATACCTTATTTTTGTATTCCAAGTTTCCGCATATAGAATTAACTTTGTAGTCTTTTTAATTTTCTCAGGTGAAGCAATATTTACCCTTACACGCACCGATTTCTTATACACATCGGGATATACCTGCACCTCCTTTATATGAAGTCTATTTTTTACTTCCAGATACATATTGCCAATGATGCCATTCCAATTAGTCTGTGTCGACTCTGTAAATGCATGCGAATAGCCTATCAGTTGAGGCGGTACAGATTTGCCATTATCAATCATGATAGTAATTTCATGTTTCCCAGGTACAAGTTGATTAGATAAATCATAAATCTGGTAAGTTGAAATATTATCATTCCGCCCTACCTCTACTCCATCAATCCAGACACAAGTTGGCTTCGTTCGTTCCAACATAAGCCGAATATACTTACCTTTCCACTTTTGGGGAATTTCGACTGTTTTCTTATACCAGGCCTTTCCTACATAAGAGAATAACCTACTCATCATCCTTTTTTATTATAGGATTACCTTTCTTGTTTGTATCTGTTGTACCAGGGAGAATTATCTGTTCTGTGAAACTCTTTTCTGCATAATTCTCTGCTATGCCCACTCCATCCGGATCAAGTTTGAACTGCCATAAACCTTCCAAATTTATCCGGGAGAGTTCTTCTTGTGCCCGCATACCAGTTATTGCACATAGTACTAAGACTACCAGCAAATATATCTTTCTTACCATTATCCAAATAATTATATTAAAATCAGTTTTCTTCGATTATCAGTAAGTCCCACGGTTCAATAGTAACAAGCTCATCTTTCTTTACCATCTTCTTACTTAGCAGATCAATGCCATTCTTACTATAATTGTACTTAATAGACTGGGAAGAAGCAGAATAATTGAATATATAACGAATCCGCTTTCCCTGATCATTTATACCTTGTCTAACAATTATTGGAAATTTATAGTCCTCTTTATGTCTTAATCCAGTTTGTTCAGCCTCTTGGCAGATGATTTTATCTAACAGTTCCCAAGAAGGATATGTAGCAATATAAACTAAACTCCCTTTCCCATAATTATTTTTTGTCACAACTGGCCATTTCTGAAAAAATGGATGCTCAACATATGCTAATGGTTGTGCCGTCTCCGGAATAATAAACTCCATAAATTCACTTGCTGCATTTGATTCTATTCCCCAAGGATTTTCTTTTAACTTCATCGCCCCTATCGTAGAATACTCCTGATAGTAGAAACCACATACTTTACGTAATGGTCCCGGAGCTATCTCTGTTCTTGCCGCATCAAATTCATTGCAATAACCACTTTTATACATCATAATTACTTTGCCACCCTGTTCAACAAATGTCGCAATCTTATTCAAAAGAGTCTCAGAGGCAACATACAGTGACGGAATAACCAACAATTTATATTCAGAGAAATCACAATCATCATTATCACATGGAACAATATCCGTCTCTATATTCATATTAAACAACACTTGGTGTATCATTTCAACAGGATAATTCTCTCTATTTGTATAAGGCATAAATTGCAGGCCATAATATGAATCATGACTGAACAAAATGGCGACTTTATTTTTTTTTCGTAGATTTACAAGTTTCTGACCTATCTTCTTCAATTCTCCAGCTACAGTAGCAAATTCCTTATAAATGCGATTAGGAACCAAATCATGCCCCAACACTCCCCGCCAATACATTTCTTGTCCATAATGCAGAGTTGACCAATGCCAGTATTCCACCATATTGGCTCCAGAAGCCAAATGAGAATAAACATTTTGACGTAATTGACGATCATAAGGAGGATATTGTGCTTTTGCGTCCCATCCTCTACCTTGCGCATTGGTTTCAGTTATAAGATAATTGCCTTTCGACACTGTACGCATAAAATCTCCTCCATAAGCAATGAAATGTCCATCTTGTTTATCTTGAACATCATGATAAATATTAATTGCGGGATATTGCATCTGACGCATACTCTCTTTCTGGTCCATTTCATGGAAAAACGGCATAAAACAATGGGTCACAAATTGATCCTTTCGCTTATATTCATTCACAATATCCACTTGCCAATTTAAGAAATCAGCAACTTTCTTTCTTCCATACCGTTCCCATTCCAGTTTATAAGAAGGATTTGTAACTCCATCTCTGGCATAAAATTCTTCCCATGTATGTATATTCATTCCCCAATAATTGAGTCCCCACGCATGGTTCAAAGAGTCAAGACTATTATCGAATTTCCGTTTTATATAACTCCGAAATCCCACAAAGAAATCCTGATTATTAATTCCACGCGCTAAAGTTTCATTATCTACCTGATAACCAATAATACCAGGATGCGAAGCATAATGCTCCAGTAGACGACGAATGATGCGTTCACTATAAAAGAGATAAGTAGGATTTGTAATATCCATATTTTGTCTAATACCATAATGAGCTTTCCCACCCCTCTGATATACCGCCAACACTTCCGGATGTTTTTCTGCCATCCAGGCTGGAATAGAGTAAGTAGGCGTCCCTAAAATAACTTTAATACCGGCTGCGTACATTTTATCGATAATCCGGTCCATCCATTTAAAATCAAAAACCCCTTCTTGCGGTTCAAACAACCCCCAAGAAGATTCACCGACACGCACCACATTAAGTCCACACTCCTTCATCATCTGAATGTCTTTGTCCAAACGTTCAGATGGCATATATTCATGATAATAAGCAGCACCGTACAATACATTATCGAATTTGGGCTGCGCATATATAATTTTACCTATTGAAATAAATAATATCCATAAAACCAACTTCTTCATATGCTTTCCTTTCAACTATATTTATGAAAAGAGAATGTCCGGAATTAAAAAGCTATAAATATAATTACCGAACATTCTCTTATATTTTTATTACTTTTCTGCAGACTGATCTGCTGCCAATGGCCAATACGGATTCTGATAAAGAGGAGAATCTTCTACATTATTACCACTTGATAATGTCACTAGAAATTGCTTATACATAATAGGGGTCAGGTAATGTGCCATGTGCCACATATAGCCATTACTACATTTCTGATTACTATTTTTCTGATAAGGTCGAAGATATTCACTAACTGCCGGAGAAGATACAGTAGCCTTGTCTGAACCATCAGCCAATAAGTCATTATACCATTTTTCCATTGGTGTGTTCCAGATATGAATTCCTTCTACAAAATATGGAGTACTTATCATCTGGTCCATAGCCCTCCAACGACACAAATCCATATAGCGTAAGCCCTCTGCCATCAACTCACACCGGCGCTCCCGGCGGATATTATACAAAGTAGCATCAATTAGACGCCCACCAGAGTAAGCTCCCCAGTCATTTTTAGCCTCCTCATTCATATCGGTCTGTGATATTGTCTTTTCAAAATTGCTATCTACATGAGCACGTTCACGAATAATCTGCCAATATTCTTTAGCAAGGTTATCCAGCGAACTATTTTTCTCATAGCATGCCTCCATATAGTTAAGTAATGCCTCAGCTGCCCGATAGCAAACAGAGGCAGAATAACTGTTCATATTCAAGTAGTTCGACTGGTCGAAAGAACCTCCTTTTCTCAAAGCATAACCAGTCAGATATCCTCTCTGACCGTCTACGGAAGTTATCAACGGATACGGCTCTTCCATCCATGCTTCTGTTCCTTCCGGATTTTCATACAAAATACTTTTCTGACCAGGTTCCTTTAAGAATACAACCAATCTTGAGTCACGATTCTGACGAACATCATGGATAGTTTTATCACCTTTATAATAATCATTTCCATCGGCATAACTGCCATTTTTGTATACAGGCGTTCCGTCAGACATCAAGAAGTTATTTACCAACCCTCGCGTCACACCAATTCTATTATTTCCCTGATTAGCTGCAATATCAACAGCATGAGTAACGAGGCTACGCCCATATTGCCGCCACAACAAGACTTCCGGATAGGAAGATAAATCCTCATTAGCAAACATTTCAAAATAAGGATTCTCCGGTTCAGTCACCGATTGCTGCAACACACCCGTGTTCACAGTCAGGCTTCCTTTATATTTTTCAGCAACTTCTTTAGCAGCAGCCATAGACTGCTCAAGGAAATAAGTTATTTCATTATCTATACTTCCCGACTGATATTGATAATTGGCATTATATTCTTTATTCTTTCCTGGCCATCCTTCTCCATTAGGTACAAAAGCAGTTCCTTTAAAGTACTTCAACCATGTCCCTTCAAATAGCGCAACTCTCGACTTCAATAGCAAGGCAGCATCCTTGTTTATGCGATTAGTGCTCATCTGCTGTCCACTCATAAGAGTAGCAGCCTTATCCAAATCAGACAAAATAAATCGTGCCACTTCATTTCTGGGCATCCGCTTGTTAGCTTCAATAAGAACATCTTTGTCATCAGGCAAAGGTTCTGTTACAATCGGAAAATCACCAAACTTCCAATAACGTTTAAAATATTCACAAGCACGCAAGAAATAAACTTCACCAATATAGTGCTTGATTTCTGATATATTTCCTTCTATGGTATTCTGTGAGCCATTCAGGTCTTCACCATACTTCACCAATACATTTGAAAGGAAAAAATTAGTATGATAAATCCAATCGAATTTCCAATCATTACTCTCTGTATTAGGAACTTTCCATAGTCCATCAGCATAAATATTACTTGCTTCAGCCCCTGTTTGATTATCAGTGCCTGTATCTACCCCATAAATTCCATAATTATTACCACTATTGGAATGAGACGGAAGAATATCAGAGTACATTCTGTCGGCATAAGCCTTAAGTTGGGAACTACTCGTAAAATAAGTTTCCGGAGAAAGGTTTGACTGAGGAGTCCTGTCTAGAAAATCATCACAAGAGACAAGTCCGGTTACCACGGCACTTATCATTATTATTTTTGCTATTTTCATTTTATCAAATTATTAAAAGGTTACATTAAGACCAAAAGACCAGGTTCTGGAAAGTGGATATGCATTTCCTCGTTTATCAAATCCACCATTGATTGTTTCCGGATCATACAGTGCAGAAAGAGAGGTTCCCGTCCAAAGATTCTCACCGGATACATAGAGCCTGCATTTATTCAAGCCAATCTTTTGTATCCATTGCTTGGGTAATGAATAACCAATCTGAAGATTCTTCAGGCGGATATAAGAAGCATCCTGCAAATAACGACTTTGTACTTTCTGATTCTTCGTTCCGTTATCCATCACCGGACGAGGATAATATGCATCCAAATTAGCGGAAATTTCATGTCCGGGTAAACCAATTGGTTCTGCACGGAAATAATCATTGTGTTCTTCAAGCCCAATGGAGTACCACATACCTGTATAGATTCCCCAGAAAGTTCCACCATTACACCAGTAATCACGCTTCATTACACCCTGGAAGAAACAACGTATATCAAAACCTTTCCAGTCAGCCGTCAAATCAAGACCAAAGAAATAGCGGGGTGTATTATTACCAATCACTTTTAAATCACCATGATCTTCCAAAGTACGTCCGCCTTCAGTAATACCAGACTTACCATCCAAATCTTTGTACATAATATCACCTGCAGCCCAATTAAATCCTAAAGCATCTTGACCGCCCACTTTATTAAGATGTTCCTGCATTTCAGCATCACTTTTAGCAATCCCTACAGTCTCAAAGCCCCATATTTCACCGATCTCCCTTCCTGCAATATAAGTGTTGATAGAGTGAGCACTATTACCCGGATAACTTTCTATGACGGTCTTTGCATCCGACAATACAAGTCCAACTCCATATCCCAAACCATTATTCAGTCTATCTCTCCAGTTGATATTCAAATCCCAACCAGTGGTCTTTAAGTCACAGTTATTAGTTTTAGGAACTTTAATCCCCAAAATACCAGGTAATTCAGGAGCAGAGCCTACCATATTATCTGTATATCGTGTATAATAATCGAATGATCCCGTCAAGCGATTATTAAAAAGCCCGAACTCTAAGCCTATATTCCATGTACGTACAGTCTCCCAAGTCAATGAAGTACTAACTAAATCGCCTATTAATGCTGTATTGGGCTTCTTCAAATTTTCCATCCAACCTCCATCATAAGCACCTAAATACATCATCCGATAAGTCGGATACCATGAATTAGTATTCTGATTGCCAAGCTCACCATAAGAAAAACGTAACTTCAGTGCATTTACTGTTCCACTAAGCGGTTCCCAAAATTCCTCATTAGCAATATTCCATCCCACAGAAGCCGAAGGAGAAGCCTGCCAGCGGCTACCACGCCTGAATCGGGAAGTTCCGTCATAACGCATATTGAACTCTGCTAAATAACG
This sequence comes from Bacteroides sp. MSB163, assembly GCF_036416795.1. Taxonomy (NCBI): domain Bacteria; kingdom Pseudomonadati; phylum Bacteroidota; class Bacteroidia; order Bacteroidales; family Bacteroidaceae; genus Bacteroides; species Bacteroides maternus. Next base: position 1,449,826 of record NZ_CP143867.1, read on the forward strand.
CCCTTTATAGTCATAATTCACTCGTCCGAAAAAACCTGCTGTAGCCCATTCATTATAGTTACCTTTGATTGAAGGGGTTAATTCTTTTCCATTTCCATCCGTACCAGTAGTCAAATCAAATTGAGGCATACCGTCTACCATCAGTCCGTTTTTCAGAACCGAAGAATACTCCTGCTTCATCTCTTCAATTTGCAGACCTGCCATCACTTTCAAATTATGGACATCATTGAATGAATGTTCATAAGTACTGTAGACATTCAGATTCCAGAAATCCTCTTTTTTATTTTCACTATACAGATATGAAGTACCATTTGTATTAACCACATTTCCGTTTACATCATGGTTATAGACTGGTAACCCTGTCTCTTTTACATTGTAATCCAATATACTATAATTAAAGTCTATGTTAGTCACCCATCCTTTAATTGGTTCTATCAACAGAGAGGCCTGATAATAATGTTGATCAGAAGTCGTATTACGATTCCCTCCCTCAGCCAAAACCATGGCCGGGTTTGTTGCATTATTATCAAAATAATATCCATTAGGGTCATAAACAGGAAGATTAGGCCATGTCAAGCGATCAAAACATTCATAAAACCAGCCGTTAAAAGCTTTAGGCCGTTCATTCTCTTTCCTCACGAAACGAGTAGTAAGATTGAACTTCAACCAATCGGTTAAAGTAGTATTAAGCTTAGCTGTAGCCGAATAGCGCTCTACACCATCATGTCCATGACGTAATAAACCATTTTGATTCAGATAATTAAAAGAAGCATAATAAGCCACTCTTTCTGCCCCGCCATTCACGCTTAAGTTATGCTCCTGTGAGAACACATTGTCTTCATACACTTCTTTATACCAGTCTGTATTCGCATAAGCATTTGTAAAAGGATCATAATCCGGTTTACCCCATTGCCCATTTGAGGAAGATGGAACTCCACCGCCAATCTTCCCAGATTGATAATCAATCATCTGCTGCATAATATCATCATTGAAAATCATCCCCCCCACCATTATTCAAAGATGCGGCATTAAAGAAGTTAGCAAAAGTATAAGAATCCATCATTTTAGGTAAATTGATGGGGCTTGCTATACGGAAATTATTATTATAACTTATAGAGGCCTTTCCAGCCTTACCTTTTTTAGTCGTAATCAATATTACCCCAAAAGGTGCACGCGAACCATAAATAGAAGCTGCCGCCGCATCTTTCAGCACAGAAATGTTCTCAATATCTTGTGGATTGACAGTATTAATATCTCCCTCCATACCATCAATTAAAATCAGCGGACTCCCACTTGACCCATCACCGATGGTACCCACACCACGAATATTGATGCTCATATTCTGATCCAGTTCACCGGTACTGGTAGAAATCTGTAAGCCCGGAACTAGTCCTTGCAAAGCCTGAGTAGCAGTTGCTACAGGACGTGCCTCAAATGTTTCTGCATCTACCGTACTGACAGCACCGGTCAGGTTCACTTTTTTCTGCGTTCCAAAACCGATAACCACCACTTCATCCAAAGTTTGAGTATCTTCTTTTAAAGTCACTGCCAATGATTTTTCTCCTACAGGAACCACACGTAGTTCTTTGTAACCAATATACGATACACACAATGTACTACCAACAGATACCTCCAAAGTAAAATTTCCATCTATATCAGTAATCGTACCATTCGAAGGATTGCCTTCTTCGGTGACTGTCGCCCCGATTACCGGTTCACCTTCCACATCAGTCACTGTACCTTTAATCTTTTGCTTCTTTTGTTCCTTTGTGGAGTTCTGGTCTTGAGTCCCCTTTCTGACAATTATACTTTTCCCTTGAATTTCATAGGAAACATTTTGTCCTTTCAGTATCTGTTTGACAGCTTCATCCAATTGACCGGCATCAATTGATACTTTTCTATCGGTATTAATATCTCCTGCAATATAAACGAATGAATAACCACTTTGAGTTTGTAACTCCGTTATCGCCTTCTTCACCGATACATTGCTCATTTTCAAAGATATATCCTGAGAATATATACTAAGATTCAGGCATAGCAAAGCCCCGACCACAAGGATGGCCTTTTTTCTGTAATTCATAAATTTAGAAATTAATGATTAAAACATCTGATAAAAGGCGCTCTTAAAGAAATGTTTTTGCTACTTTTGTAACACTTCTTAAAAGCATCTCACACTTAATTGACTGAGTTGAGGAACGAGAAGTGAAAATCGGAAGGTCTCGTACATCTTCCGATTTTCTTATATACTCTATATGTTCCCCTTTTTAGTTAGCTATTATGGACTTCTGTTCATAATTAATTAATATTTAAGGTTTAACAAAAAAATTAATATAAGACGATTTTCTCTCCTTTCAACGTATAATGTACTTTTCCGGTAGCAGACAGTGCGTCCAATATATCATTAATACCTTGCTTAGTCCGGTTAAAGTTTCCATAAAATCTAAGTTCCTTCAAAGATTCTTCGGTAAACTCTATTTTTACACCATAGCTTCTTTCCAATATTTTGGCAACTTCCAGCAATGGTGTTTCGTCAAATGAAAGGCAGCCTTCTGCCCATCGCAATACTGTCTGAGCATTTATCGACTCTTTTTTCATCACTTTCTCCTTCTTGTCCAGCACCATTTGTTCATCAGGTATCAAAACCAAATCAGCCTCTTGACGAATTTTATTCTTCAAAGCCACTTTGCCTTCTATCAGAGATACAACAACTTCCCCATCTTCAGGATAATCGCGAAAATTGAACTTAGTTCCCAAAACTCGCACCTGTACATCCTCCGTCCTGACATAAAACGGTATCTTCCGGTTATGTGCCACTTCAAAATATCCTTCACCTTGCAAAGTCACTTCACGACTGTTTACACCAAAATCCTGTGCATAAGTGATACGGGAATCAGAGTTCAGCAATACTGTTGTTCCATCCGGTAAATGAAGACGAGTTTGCGAGCCTGCCGGTGCTTCTACTTCTATTTCCGCCAAGGCATTTCTTAAGTTGTCTTCTCCTTTCTGATATGAAAAATATGAAATAAAACCGAGTAGTAAAATTGCTGCTGCGTATTTGTACAAACTTCTCCACACAAAGTTTTTCGTCTTTCTCTTCTCAGCTTTTTGCCTTTCCAGCCGTTTCTCAAAACGTTCAAAAGCCTTTTCCTGATCATAATATTCTCCTCCATTCTCCTGCACCGCAGAGAACCAGATTTCCTGGCATTTCATAAAGTACACACGGTTTTCCTCCGATTCGGCAATCCATGTTTTCAATTCTTCCAAAGCATTTACTTCCAACCCTTCTGCCAGGAAGGTAGAAATCAGTTCATCTATATGTGCTGTTTTTGTTTCCATATTGGTGTCTCTATAATGATGACGATTTTTTTATTTGATAGGGTAGTCTAAATTGGGTTTTTCTCACTATTTCAGCCGAAAAAAAAGAAGAAGATAGTCAGCAGATATTTGCCAAGCTTAGTATACAAGGTAGCCAAAGCATTCTTTATATGATATTTAACGGTATTTATAGAGATTCCGGTTTCTTGTGAGATTTCCTCATACTTTTTTCCTTCAAACCTGCTTTTTCGAAAAACTTGTCGACATTCTTCAGGCAATTCATCAATAGCACGATAAATCTCATGTTCTAATTCCCTTTCCAATAATGAGCCCAAGGGAGTATCTTCAGAGGTTATATACCGCTCCCTGATATCTTCATCTTCGCCTAATACAGAGAAAGTTACTTCACTTTGTTCCCTTTTAGAAGACAGATAATCCTTACAGCGATTACGGACCGCCTGTACCAAATAGCTGCGTAAAGAGATTTGTATATTCAGAAGCTCACGAACCTCCCAAATATGGAATATTACATCACCTACAAGTGTCTCTGCTAGAAAGCCATCTCCTACAAATTCACGAGCCACATGACATAACATACTATAATGATTCCGGTACAGATATCTATAAGCTTCCTCATTACCTTGTTTCAACTGCTCAATAACTAACTGTTCTGAAAATTCCATGCCACCAGATTTAAGTATAGGCAAAGGTAGAAAAATATTAGTGCCTGTAAAATATATCAGAATAAAATAACTACTTTTGCAGTACCCCTTAGGAACCATTATGCACAAGCAAACACACTAAGGAGCAAACAACTCACAACTATGGAAGAAGAACATCATTTTACGAACGTACCCTACAATTACCCCTTATGCCTCAACCGCCAATGCCCCAAAGCATCTACCTGCCTGCGGCAACTGGTAGAGCAAGAAGTGCCGGACAGTATGGAATACTGGGTAGTCATCAGCCCCAAATACCAGGCTAAACTGAAGGGTGCATGTCCCCATTATCGCTCCAGTCAAAAAGTGCAATATGCCAAAGGCTGCATGAATATCCTTGATAACCTGCCCCACAAGCAAAGACAACTCGCCATAATCCATCTGGTAGAATACTTCAGCCGAAGAACCTATTACCGCATCCGCAAAGGCGAACGCCTCCTCAGCCCTGCCGAACAAAGGGACGTACAGAAAATCTTCAAACAGTGCGGTGCAACCGGAAAACAGGAGTTTGACGCTTACGTAGAAGACTACGAATGGTAACAATCTCCCCCATCTGCAGGCTAGCTACCTCCCATCTATAGATCCATGCTTTTGCCATGCCTATGGCACAACTTTGCCATCATAGTGGCACAACATTGCCATGCCTATGGCACGACTGTGCCAAAGCGGTGGCAAGAATCAGGCACAGCTCTACGGTTTCGGCAACGCCGCATTCCCGGCAGATTAAAGCTGCAAGGCAGCAAAATGATCAGGCAGGAGGAATACACACTCTCTTCTTAAACCAAACCCCAAACACAGGATCAGAAAGTGTGACTCTTGGTCCGTCTGTCTCTATCAGCTCTTTCTGCAACAAAGCGTTTTTCAGACGGATAATATTGGCCGAAGTACCTAAATTATACTTTTGCAGCACCTCTTTACGGCTGAATCCTGAATCGACTCCATCAATAATAGCCCGCAGGAAATTCATTTGATAAGATGAAAGGGATTCTATTTCATTTTGGAACAAGATGTTGTTTTGATCCAACAAATCTTCTAAAGCAGCTGAAAGCTGAGTATCGGTAGCAGCACCGGCAGTGTGTATCCAAAGTAACCAGGAAAGTTGCTGCACATAGGAGGAATGATTATCAACGAGCCTGCATATTTCTTCGGCCAAACCGGAGGAAATATGTTTTCCGGTATCCGCAAAACGCCGGCAAATGTATTCCACCCAATACTTCGTTTCTATTTTAGTAAGATAGATAGCATCTCCGAATTTATAGAAGGGCAGGTTCCTCCTCTCAAAAAGTTCATTCATCAGGTGCTTCTTACTCCCAAAGAGGCAATAAGATACGTGCTGTTGCAACTGCCAAACGGTACGCAGTTTCTTTTGGAAAGTTTTGGAGTCCTCAAAGTCCGAAATCTGCTGGAACTCATCAATGCAAATTACAATCTGAATACCTTTCTCGCGAGCTATCTTCTCGGGTAGTTGCAGAATATCGGTTTCAAAACTATCACCTCTAACATATTCAAAGTTGATTGAGAAATCGTTCATCGGGTCTGTCCCAATAGAGATTTTAGGATTGATATGCGACAGGAAAAGTTTGGCATTCTCTATCCATTCATCCCATTTGGATGAGGTCTGCTTAAGTACGGAAGTGGTCCAAAGGCGATAAAATTCCTGCTCGGTTCGGCAGGAAAAGATGTCCATATATACAACCTTTCTTTTCGCGGTTTGAGCCATTTGGGCCACTTTTTTCACCAATGACGTTTTTCCCCACCTACGAGGAGAAATCAATATGGTATTTACACCATGTGTAAAGTTGAGAAGCAGACGCTCTGTTTCTTTTTCGCGGTCGGTAAAGTTTTCACCGGAGGTGGCTACACCAAATACAAATGGCTTTTCCATAATGCAAAAGTTTACTGTTATCTGCAAAATAAACGATTTATTTGATGATAAACAAGTTTGTTACAAACAAAGTTGTTTGTAACAAACTTGTTTGATAACATTGTATTATTACCACCTATCCCCTTTACGGCTGTTTCAGATAATCCGAAGGCAACACTCCGAACTCCTCTTTAAAACATTGCCGGAAGTAAACCACGCTATTTATACCTACTTTGAACGCAACCTCGGATATATTATACCTGCCCTCCAGCAACAACCGTTCGGCATACCGCATCTTTATCTTACGGACATACTCATTAGTGGAAAGTCCCGTCAGCGCTTTCATCTTACGGTAAAGCGTAGATTTACTCATATACATATTGTCAGACAAGTAGCCGATATCAATCTTCTCGGACGACAGCCGGTCTTCTATCAGCTTGTTTATCTTCTCAAGAAATTCATTATCCAGCTTATTCATGGACTCTGCCAGCTGGGCACGCTTCTCATCCAGACTGTGATGAGACGTCGAACCGGCAAAGCGCTCCGCCAGCAGCTTGCGCGATTCAAGCAAATTATTGATGCGGCTATGCAGAAGGGTAGCACTGAAAGGCTTGGTCAGATAAGAGTCCGCTCCCACCTGGTATCCCTCTTCCTTATCTTGCAGAGAGTCTTTGGCAGTCAGCAGGATGATGGGAATATGGCTGGTGCGCACGTCTTCTTTCAGCTGCTTACACATCGTGATTCCGTTCATCACGGGCATCATGATATCGCTCACGATGATGTCGGGGATACAACTCAACGCTTGCTCTATTCCCAGTTCGCCGTTGGCGGCGGTCTTCACTTCAAAATCATCGGAGAAGGACTCGACGATATAGTTGCAAATGTCCTCATTGTCCTCCACAATCAGCAGAATACGCTTTCCACCGGACACTAATTCCGGAATCTCTTCCTTTTCCTCCTTTTCATCGGCCGGTTTCTCCGGTGAATCGGTATGCAACACACTGGGATAGGTATTGCCCGTCAGCAGGCTGAAGTAGAACGTGCTGCCTACACCCAAAGTGCTTTCCGCCCTTATTTCCCCTTCGTGAAGGGTAACCAGATTCTTCACCAATGCCAAACCGATGCCCGTACCGGAGGCCTGGTGATCACCGCCCTCCTGATAATAACGGTTAAAAATATGGGGCAATGAGTCGGGGCTGATGCCGTAACCGGTATCGCTGATTTTAATCTCGGTATAGTCAATGTTGTTCCGCACCACGTGATACAGGCCCAGTGTAATGATACCCTTTTCGGTATATTTAATCGCATTGGAGATCAGATTGTCCAGGATAATGGTCACCACTTCTTTATCAAAGTACAGGGACATATCCTCCTGTTCCAGTTCGATGTGGAACTCTATATCCGGTTTGCGGTTCAATTCCTTATATTTGAGGCCGACTTCATGCACCAGATTAGCGATATTGTCATGAGCCACACAGAGTTTCTTATTCTGCGTTTCCGTCTTTCTGAATTCCAGTATCTGATTTATCAGGTTCAGCAACCGGATCGCACTCTGATGAATCACCGATATCTTTTGGGAATCTTTGCTAGACAGTGAGTTACCTTTCTGCATATCTTCCAATGGTCCCAGTATCAGCGTCAGCGGTGTGCGGAGTTCGTGCGTGATGTTGGTATAAAAACGCAGACGCTCCTGGTTCAGTTCCTGCTCCTGCTCATGATTCTTCTTTTCCAGATCGTACAGAACTTCCATATCGAGCTTCTTCTTGTAAGCATAAAGAATGAGGAACAGGATGGCTCCACTCAACAATATATAGCTGCATTTCGCCCACCAGGTAAGCCACAAAGGCGGAACAATGTGAATATCCAAAGTAGTAACCTCATCCGACCATTCTTGGTTCTTGATACGGGTTTTTACCATGAAGTGATAATCACCGGGAGGTACATTGCGGAAGGTAACGTTATTGGGATCCGTCACCGTATACCATGCATCTTCCAGTCCTTTCAGCATATAGGCATACTCCACCTGATTGACCAATGCATAGTTGTGTATATTAAAAGTTATATTAAAGCTATTTTGCATATACTTCAGCCTTACTTTCGACCGACCGTCAATACTGACCACCTCTTCATTGCCTCCCGCATTACCCAAAGGAGCAAATATCTTCATTTCCGTGATAACAGCCGCAGGAGACTCACGCTTTGCCAGAACAAAATCCGGATTAAAGTGGCAAAGTCCATTGATGGAACCGAAATAAATCTCTCCATCCTGATCCTTAGCCACACTGCCACTCATAAAATTTCCCATCGGCACATTATCCCAATGGTCATAGTTATAGAAAACATCCTTATCCCGCAACAGACAACTGATTCCTTTATTGGTGCTCACCCAGATATTATGGTTGGCATCTTCCGTTATAGCACGTATATGTGTATTGGTCAATCCTTCTTCACGGCGGTAAACCTTATATTCCCAATCGGATGGCGAGGAGAAGCACACCAAACCTTCTCCTGTCCCGACCCATACATTCTTCCTGCTGTCTTCATAAATCGCATTTATGGTATTGGAAGGGAACAGGTTCTCCATATTAAAGAGATTGATATCCTGCAATTCATCGTCTCCTATCCCCAGACCACTCCCGAATCTCTTCCTGATAAACGGATACCCGTTTACCTTGATCAAAGACATTGATTCCTCCCCCATCTGTTCCAATCCACAATTTACCTTGGCTGTCCACACAAACGCTGCTTGCTGTTTTATTATTCAGGCGACTCATTGAATTCTGATTGGGAGAATAGTAATAACCGCTGAACAAAGGTGGCTCATAGCTAAGGAAGTTTATGCCGCCACCCCATACACCGGTCCATATATTCTTGAATGAATCCTGAAAAATACACCTCGCACTTGAGTTAGACAGACTGTATCCGTCATCTCCTTCCCTGATATAATGAAATTGAGTCTGTTCGGGTAGCAGGAACAAGCGCTGCGATAAGTCCATTATGGCTATTCCGCCAAATTCCATAGCTATCCACAACTTATTCCCGTCAAGCTGCTTAATGTCGTAGATATAGTGCGAAAGATTCCCGTCTGAATTAAACTGGATGAAATTCTCTGATTCGGGATTAAACAATGCCAGACCTTTGTTTGTCCCTACCCAGATATTATTATTCAGCTCCTTATATACGCATCTCACTTCATTACCCGGCAAGCTGTGCGGATCACTCGGATCATGCACGAAGTTCTTCGCCCTCCTATCTTTAATGGAAAGAATACTAAAACCATTATGGACATGACCTACATATAACTTACCATTCCCCCCGTCAGCAACAGTCCAGATGTTATCACTGGCAAGCCCCGGTACATTTGCCGTATTATAATGAGAAAAGCGACCGGTTTCTTTATCGAAATATTCAATTCCTTTCCAATAAGTTGTCACCCATAGATTTCCATCAGCAGCGGCAATAACATTGGTTACGTCATCCGTAATGATACTTTCAGGCACAGCCTCATTATGCCGGTAGAATGTAAAAGTGTCCTTTACATAATCATAAGCATTCAACCCCGCCCTCTGTGTGCCAATCCATAAGATGGAATCCTTCGGATCATCCAGCAGACAGTTCAGTTCATTCCCCGTAATGCCATATCCGTTCTTTGTTTCATTCTTATAATAAGTAATGAAGCGCGTTCCATCGAACTTATTCAGGCCCTCTTCTGTCGCAAACCATAGAAAGCCCTCCTTGTCCTGGGCTATACTAACCACATAGTTATTGGATAATCCCTTCTCAATTCCCAATTGCCTGACAGCATAAGGTTGTGCCGTCAGAAGGGCAGGTAACAACAGTAAGTAAAGTAATAATCTGCTTTTCATGACATCAATTTTCTATTGCAATCCAAAAGTATAAATAAATTCTTTATTTCAGATACACAAATCGTTCATTGCAAGATTTACATCCCCTCACTGCAAGATTTATGCAGTCCAAGAAACTTAAGATAGCTTACATTTGCATCATCTAAAAGTGATATTTTAGTAAAGAATGTATCTAATTGTTTAACTTTAAAAGTAATATGTATGAAGAAGCATTTATTCAATGCTGCCCTACTCTGGGCATTCTTATCACTGACTTTATGGACTACAGGATGTAGCGACGATGATGGCTATCCTGATGTGGACGGACAAGCACCTTCCATAGAAATGACACTCGAACACATTCAGACTGCAAATGGTCGCACATTTACATTGGAAGGAACGATTAAAGATGCTGATGGTATTTCAACCATTCAACTGCAATGTGCCGACCTGAACCTCAACAAAACAATCGATTTGATCGAGATTTATGAGAAACCTCTCGAAACTTACGAATTGAGCTACGACTTCAAAATTCAACCGGATGAAATCGGTGAACAGTTCACCGTAAAAGTTACCGTAACCGACGTAGGCGGACGTACTGTTTCACAAGATGTACTTGTAACGTTGGACGGAGACTTTGAAGACCCTGTATTCGTTATTGCACCCGAAAAGGGTGGTATGGTCACCGTATTGCTGAGAGAAGGTGAAATCCCTACACTCAACATGAATATCTCGATAACTGACGACCGCGGGCTGGATTATCTATTGGTAAATATCGAAGGCATCGAAGGATATGAAAACCTAAAAATAGATGCTGATGGCGAAAAAGCTTTTGAGCACTCATTCAACATCACAATGCCTAATGAAAAGAAGGACTATCCGATGACTCTTACCGCTGTCGACAAGACAGGAAAAAGCACAATGATAGAATGTACCGTATCTGTAACCGATGTGCAGGATTTCGAAAAGATGTATCTGGCAGACGTAGCTACCGAAACTGAACTAAACAGCGATGTATTCGGCGTACCGATGCGCATAGATCATGTGGGCGAATTCCAATATCAAGCTCTCTATTATTGCCAGAAAGCTAATACAGAAATCTTCTTCTTACCGCAGAAGACAAGTTTTTCTCCTGTTTGTTATGGTATTGATCCGACAGATGAAACCATGTTGACCGATGATCCGGCACTGGCTAAACCAATTGTACTGACTGAAGCTAATGTATACTATAAAATCAATATTAATATCTTGCTGAAGACGTATGAAATGGAAACTTATTCACTTGCAGAAGCTGTAGACCCATGGCCTGCAAGCATGAAATACGGCTTACCTACCATGGATAAATGGAACAACAACAGCGGTGAGATGATGGACTTTACGTTCGGTCTGACACCTGACAATCCTACCGGAGTAGTCTCTTTCAAACAGGATGCCACTAACCCGCACTTGTTCTACAATGAGCCTATGTCACTGACAGCAGGAGAATCAATGAACTTCATTATTCACAACTATCACACAGATCAATGGTGGAACTTTGTTCGCTGGTGCAGCGATACTGAAGAAGAGCCTGAAATATTCGGCTATTACACCGGAAGTGCATTTAAAAATTCCAATTACACCGGTCCCACTACAACACAAGATGTATGGTCTAAACCTAAAGTGACTGTAACAGGCACCTATCAATTCTGGTTTGATTCCCACCTGGGTAGAGCGAAATTAGTACGAGTAAATTAATCTAATAATAGTCTGACAAATGAGAAAGCAACTATTAATTGCATGTCTTTTGTTACTGTCAATATGCAGCTATGCACAACAGATAACAGTAAAAGGTATAGTGACTTCAGCTACCGATAAGGAACCTTTGATCGGAGCTACAATTCAAGTGAAAGATAGTGGAACAGGCACCATCACAGGCATCGATGGTGATTATACACTGATGAATGTTCCTGCAAACGCCATACTTGTGTATTCTACCATCGGTTACCAGACACAAGAAATCAAAGTGAACGGACAGACCACCATCAACGTTGTGCTGTCGGAATCTGCCGAACTACTGGACGAAGTGGTGGTTATCGGATATGGTGCCGTGAAAAAGAGTGACCTGACCAGTTCCATCGCTACAGTAAAAGGCGATGAAATCACCGAAACTGTAACCGGTAACGCTATGGACGCCTTGCAAGGTAAGATCAACGGTGTACAAGTAACCAGCGGTGGTGGCCCGGGTACACAACCCAAAGTATTGATCCGTGGTGTAACTACGGTTAACGGAACCGATCCGCTCTACGTGGTAGATGGTATGCCGGTAGGTACGAACATCAACTTCCTAAACAGTAATGATATCCAGTCCATGGAAGTTCTAAAAGATGCTTCTGCAGCTGCTATCTACGGTACGCGTGCCTCTAACGGTGTAATCCTGATTACTACCAAGAAAGGTATTGCCGGAAAAACAAATATCAGTTTCAGTGCATCGGCAGGTTTCCAAACGTTGGCTAAGCCCAAGATGGCCAATGCTGCCGAATACAAAGAAGTGTTCAATACCCGCTATACAAATGATGGAGGTACCTCTATCTGGAATGACACCGGTGCCACTACCAATCCGAATGGTACCGACTGGTGGGATGAGGTAATCAATAAGACTGCTTTAGTACAGAATTACTCACTCAACATCTCCGGTGGTAATGACAAATTGGTTTATAATCTTAGCTTAGGTTATTTCCGTAACAATTCACAATACGACTACGGATACTGGGATAAAATCAATGCACGTCTCAATACGGAATATACCTTCAACAAATACGTGAAGATGGGTTTTGACATTGCACCGCGCGTAGAATCATGGGATGATACTCCCAACCTTTTCTCAGCTGCTATGTCCATGGACCCGACAACTCCTGTATTTAAACCACAAGATCAATGGGTGGACAATGAGTTTAACAACTATCAGCGTTCTTATAACAACCAGGAATGGAACCCAGCCGGTTCGTTGCCACGCCAGAATGGACATTCACGTGAAATGGGTGCCATTGTAAACACCTATTTACAAGTAAATCCGATTGAAAAGCTTACCTTACGTACACAATTCGGAGCCAATGCCCACTTCCGTCGCTCGGATGGATTCACGCCCGAATTCTATATCGACGCTTTGGAACAATCTACATTGAGTAATGTTTCCCGTGAGATGCAAGAATGGCTCGACTGGAACTGGACCAATACCGCAACTTATTCTGACACTTTTGCTTCAAAGCATAACATCAATATAATGGGTGGTTTCACTGCAGAACGTTTTGCATGGTTCCAGACCAAAGCTTCACGCGACGATGTGCCCAACAATATGGACATCATGCAGGAAGTAAATGCCGGTACACAGAATCAGAAAGGTGACGGTACTACCACCTACAACACGTTGATATCATACTTAGGACGTATCATGTATAACTATGATAACCGTTACTATGTGACAGCATCTATCCGTGCCGATGGTTCTTCCCGCTTCCCTAAAGGAAACAAGTATGCTATCTTCCCTGCGGTATCTGCTTCATGGCGTATCATCAGCGAAAGCTTTATGCAAGACCAGAAGGTATTCAGCAATCTGAAACTACGTGGTGGTTGGGGACGTGTAGGTAACCAGAACATCGACAACGATGCTACTCTTACCCTTCTGGGACAAGCTGACTATGTATTTGGTTCAACTCCCGTCCGTGTACCCGGTACCATGATATCAGGTGTAGGAAACAATCAGTTGCAATGGGAAACAGTAGAAGACTGGAACGTAGGTGTGGACATGTCATTCCTAAACTCTCGCCTAGGTGTAACTTTTGAATATTTCCAAAAGAAATCCAGCAACATGCTCTATCAGAAACAGAATATCTTCGCTATCGGTTATCCCGATTGGAACAGCACTGTATGGATGAACATCGGTAGTATGAAAGCCAGCGGTTGGGAATTAAGCCTGAACTGGCAGGATAAAGTATCTGATTTCTCTTACAATGTAGGTGTAAACCTTTCAGCTGTGAAAAACAGAGCTATCAAATTCTCTGGAGACGGACCTATTCAGACAGGTGGGTTCAATAGTGATCAGATCATCCGTAACGAAGACGGCGGTTTAATTTCACGGTTCTACGGCTACGTGGCAGATGGTATCTTCCAAAACTGGAGCGAGGTATATGCTCATACCAACGAACATGGAAAACAGATACAGGATAAAGCACAGCCAGGTGATATCCGCTTCAAAGACTTGAATCATGACGGTGTACTGGACGAAAACGATAAGACATGGATCGGTAACCCTTATCCAGACCTTATGGTAGGTTTGAATCTGGGCTTCAATTACAAGAACTTCGACTTCACAGCCAACTTCTACGGAACACTCGGCAACGATATCTTTAATAAAACCAAAGGATTATATTCCGGTGTAAGCGGACAGAACGTATGGGCAGGTACGCTGGAAAAAGCATGGCATGGCGAAGGTACCAGCAATGACATTCCACGCTTGTCATACAACGACCTGAATCAGAACTATACACGCGTATCCAGCTTCTTTGTAGAAGATGGTTCGTACATGCGATGCAAACTGCTCCAGGTAGGCTATACTCTTCCCAAGAAGCTGTTGCGCGGAACAGAGTTGCGTCTTTCATTCTCAGCACAGAATCCGTTCACTATCACCGGTTATTCAGGTATGGACCCCGAACGTCCGCAAATTGGTAATGATGGAAGTGTAATCGAAACAGGTATCGATGGCATTGCCTATCCCAACCCACGTACATTCTTGTTTGGTATTGACTTTAAATTTTAATCCTTGATAACAATGAAACAGATATTAGCAATATTGACATTGATTGCCTCGCTGACATTCACCTCTTGCGAGGACTTCCTGACCGAGGAAGTGCGTGGGCAACAAAATCTCGACACCTATTTCCAAAGTGTAGAGGAAGCTGAGTCATTCATCACCGGTTGCTACCAGGCCATCACTTTCGGTGGCTGGTGGAACATCAATACGGTATGGTTACTTTCCGAAATGTGCAGCGATGACGGTTGGATGGGAAATACAACCCAAAGCCAGAGTGATTATATCTCTTTAGCACATTATCAGGGTACAGGACAGAGCAACGGAGCCATCTCAAACTTCTGGCAATACCGTTATAAAGGTATCTTACGCTGCAACGTAGCCGTAGAGCGCATCTCACAATCCGAATTCTCAGACGAAGACATGAAGAACCGCCTGATAGGCGAAGCCCGCTTCCTGCGTGGATATTTCTACTTCGAACTGGTAAGAAACTTTGGCGGTGTACCTCTCGTTACAAGCTTCCTGTTGCCCGAGGAGATACAAGGCATTACCCGTGCTTCTGCCGAAGATGTATATAAGTTCATCGAAGATGATCTGAAAGCTGCCGCCGACGCGTTGCCAAAACGTAGTGAATATGCTGCCACCGATATGGGGCGTGCTACCAGTGGTGCAGCTTTAGGCCTGCTAGGTAAAGTTTACCTCTATCAGGAAAAGTGGCAAGAAGCACATGATGTATTGAAAACTGTTATTGACAGCAAAGAGTACGAACTGCTTGATAACTTCGGTGACGTATGGAGTGTTGATCACAACAACAGTAAAGAGAGTCTGTTTGAAGTACAGTATATGTACGACGGTACTTATTCATTAGGTGGTTCACTGACAATAATCACTGGTGCACGTAATGGTCCCGGCGACGGATGGTCTTGGGGTCAGCCTACTGCCAACCTCGAACAGGCCTATATTGACGCAGGTGATACCGAACGTCTTCGCTGGACTATCATCAAAACCGGATGTACCGAGATTGCCGGTGAAGATAACTTCGATAAGTTCATTGAAAATAGCAAAGACATGGCTAATTACAAAACTTATATCGAGAAGTATGGTTGGGATCCGGATTGCTATATAATTGACCCTGCACAACATAAATCGGCACGTATCGTCCGCAAATATTTCGTGCCTATCGAAAAGCGTCCGGAAGTGTACAATACAGACAAGATTCCTTTGGATCACCGCATCTTGCGCTATGCCGATGTATTGCTGATGTATGCCGAAGCCTGCAACGAACTGGGTGATGACGCTACAGCACGTAAATACCTCAATGAAGTACGTAACCGCGTAAACCTGGAGGATGTAAAATCAAGCGGCAATGATCTCCGCAAAGATATCCGTTTGGAACGTCGTCTGGAATTAGCATGGGAACAAAACCGCTTGTATGACATCCGTCGCTGGACCGACGACAATGGCAAGAAGGTGATTTCCAATCTGCTGGGAACCAATGGTACTTTCGTTAAGTATAACACAGATGCCGCTACCCGCGACCTCTATGAATGGGAGAACCAGGGTGAAGCAAGTAATAAAGGTGCTGGCTTCGATGAAAACCGCGACATGGTATTCCCCATTCCTTTGTATGAAATCACAATGTCTAATGGTTCTATCGTTCAGAATCCGGGTTGGAATTAACCCCGGTGAATGTCTAAATAGAATTCTTCAATAGATCTTTATACTCTGTCGCGGATAGTTTCATAATAGATTATCCGCGACAGTCTTTTTTTAAACCATCGAATATTTATGAAACTAAAATATTATTTCACTCTGCTGTCCCTGCTTTCCTTTATGGCTTGCAGTGACGATTCTCCTTCTACACCCGATACCCCCGATCAACCGGATGTACCGAATAGTGTAGAGAAACTAGTCACCATTAATGCCGGAAAAACCTATCAGACTATCACAGGATTCGGTGCATCAGACTGCTGGAATCCTTCCTATGTAGGTAAATACTGGACCAACAGCCGTGACAAAATCACCGAATTACTCTTCTCTTCCGAAATCCAGGCAGGAAGCCCCAAAGGTATCGGTCTCTCCATGTGGCGTGTAAACCTGGGCGGTGGAACTGCCGAACAAGGTGATGCAAGCGGCATTACCGATAAATCCCGTCGCGCAGAGTCATACCTGACAAACGATTTGACCCTTGATTGGAATCGTTGCGAAGGGCAACGTTATTTCCTGAACCGTGCTAAAGAGTTCGGTTGCGAAAGTATCGTCCTTTTCAGCAATACACCACCCGTACAATATACACAGAACGGCAAAGGTTTCTCCAACCAAGGAGGAGTATCAAACCTGAAAAACGATTGCTACGATGACTTTGCCGCTTACATGGGCGATGTAGCTCAATACTACATAGATAAAGGTTATCCTGTGACGCACATCTCACCGGTCAACGAACCGCAATACAACTGGGATGGCGGACAAGAAGGAAGCGGCTGGACCAATGACGAAGTTGCCAGATTGGCCCGCGAACTGGATGATGCCTTAACCGAACGTAATTTGTCTACCGATATCCTGCTCGGTGAATCGGGCGACTGGGAATACTTATATAAGACAAAAGACGATGCCAATCGCAGTAACGTTATGTCTGCCTTTTTCACTCCCGGCTCGTCTGCTTATGTAGGTGACTTAAATCATGTAAAGAAACTAATCTGCGGTCATAGCTACTGGACCGATGGCACTTGGGACGGTATGCGCAGCGTACGTAAGCAGGTGGCACAAGCAGCAACACAATATGGTGTAGATATATGGCAAAGTGAATGGAGCATGCTGGGAGACAACTACAGCAACACAGAATTTGTAGGATATGACAATGCTACAGAAATGGATATCGCATTTTATATGTCGAGAGTGATACACAATGACCTTACTGTAGCAGGAGTATCTTCATGGAGCTACTGGACTTCCATGGACGTAGCCCGTTGGGGACATAAAAACCGTTTTCTTCTGATATCCCTCGTACCCGGTGGAGGAATCAACGACAACAATGACAACATAGAAAAAGAAGGTACCTTCCAATCCACAGCGACTCTTTGGGTATTAGGTAATTACAGTCTGTTCATCCGCCCCGGATACCAACGTATCAACATGCAGCTGACCGAATCGCTCAACTTCTTTGGATCAGCATGGCTATCCCCGCAAGGAGATAAAATAGTAGCTGTTTTCACTAACATGTCCAGCAAGAATGTCCGCCTGAGCGAAACTCATGAAGGATGGAGCAACGAAGCTACATCAATCCGGACCTACACCACTACCAATAGCAAAAAACTGACAGAAGCCACCGTATCTGCCGGAGAATCTGTACTTTTGGAAGCGGAAAGTGTAACCACAGTAGTGTATAATCTAAAATAATCACCCAAAATGAAAAACGCTATATTCACGCTGGCTGTACTCATGACAGTCCTGCTCACCGGCCTCCCGGCACAGGCGCAGGTTTCATTTGGTAATGCCACCAAATTCAATGAAGACTGGCTCTTCCGACTAACCGATGACTCAACCATTGTAAACCCCGCCTTCAATGACAGCGAATGGCGCAAACTCAGGCTTCCACATGATTGGTCTATTGAAGGGCAACTTTCACCTTCTTTAGCAAGCTGCACCGGCTACTTACCTGGCGGAATCGGCTGGTATCGCAAACATTTCAAGATCACGGATAATGCCCCACGCCATTACATCTATTTCGAAGGGGTATACAATCGCAGTGAAGTCTATTTAAACGGGCATCTGCTCGGTAAACGTCCTAACGGTTATATCTCATTTCTCTACGACATGACCCCTTATCTGAAAGAGGGGGACAACGTGTTGAGCGTACGTGTGGATCATAGCCGCTATGCTGATTCCCGCTGGTATACAGGATCGGGGATATATCGCGACGTATGGCTAATTGCCGCTCCCGAAATACACCTGGCACAATGGGGCATAGGTTGGCATGCTACTTCTCTGACCGACCGGCAAGCTACCATAGCTGTAGATATGGAAGTACAGAAACACATAACAACCGGCAACAGACTTGAACTTTCGGCTACACTATACGATGCTACCGGCAAACAAGTAGCGCAACGGCGCACTCGTGTTTCTGATGGCAAAGAAGGTATTACTAAAGAAAATCTCACACTGAAAATAACTAAACCCCACCGTTGGAATCTGGACGATCCTTACCTTTATACACTAAAAACAGAATTGCTCAGCAATGGAAAACGTATTGATGGATGTGAGACTAAAGTAGGGCTCCGTACACTGAAGTTTGACCCCAATAAAGGGTTTGCACTCAATGGCAACTGGATGAAAGTCAAAGGTGTATGTCTGCATCATGATGCCGGTGTACTCGGTGCCGTAGTACCTCCGGAAGTATGGGAGCGTCGTTTGAACAATCTGAAAGAGATAGGTGTAAATGCCATCCGCATGAGCCACAACCCACAGGCTCCCGTCGTATATGATCTATGCGACCAACTGGGACTCCTCATCATGGATGAAGCATCCGATGAATGGGAGTTCCCGAAACGTAAATGGGTAAAAGGCTGGAATAAAGGTGAACCCGCCTATGACGGTTCTTTCGATTTCTTCGAAGAATGGATTGAACAGGATGTAACCGACATGGTACGCCGTGACCGCAATCATCCCTCCATTTTCATGTGGAGTATTGGTAATGAAGTAGATTATCCGAATGATCCTTACTCACATCCCATTCTTGACGGATCAACCATCAATCAACCCATGTTTGGCGGTTACAAACCGGATGCTCCTGATGCTATGCGCATCGGAAAGATAGCCAAACGACTGGCTGCATGCGTCCGTGCTGTCGATACGTCACGCCCCGTAACGGGAGCACTGGCAGGAGTTGTCATGTCCAATCAAACAGAATATCCCGAAGCCATCGACGTAGTAGGATACAACTATACTGAAAACCGTTATGATGAAGATCATGCCACCTACCCCGACCGTGTCATTTATGGTAGCGAAAACGGTTCCGGTCTTGAAGCCTGGTATGCCGTAAAGGATAAAGAATTCATCTTCGGCCAATTCATCTGGACAGGTACCGACTATCTCGGTGAATCGGGCGCATGGCCCTCACGCGGACTATATACCGGATTGCTCGACTTTGGCAGTTTCCCCAAACCCCGCGGACACTTCCGTGCTTCCTTATGGTGCGAAAAACCGGTTACTTATGTGGGTACTTATCCCATACCGGATCGTTTTAAAAACTCCCGACGCACCTTCCTGTCGCCCGATGCATGGGATATCTGGAACTATGATCCCGGTCAGGAAATACGTGTAGTCTGCTATACCAATGCCCCACAAGCACGTCTGTTACTCGATGGAAAAGTGCTAGGTGAGATGAAACCCTATGATGAAAAGACAGGTATCATCTACTGGGATATTCCCTATCAGGCGGGTGAGCTGAAAGCCGAAGGCTGCGATAAAGACGGAAATATATTGTCCAGCTATTCCATCAAAACCTCCGGTCGTCCCTACGCTCTCCGTGTAAGTGCCGATCGTACCAATCTATCCTGCAACCGCGCTACAGCGCATCTCATTGTAGAAGTGATAGATGAAAAGGGTGTCGTAGTGAAATTAGGCGACAATGACATTACTTGCACCATCGAAGGTCCGGCACATTTACTGGGACTCGAAGGTTCCGATAACAGCGACATGAGTGACTACACCGATAATCACCATCGTGCCTTCCACGGACGCCTGCTTACCTACCTACAGACCGTCGGTGAAAAAGGTCAGATTCGCGTAAAGTTTACTTCACCACTTTTACAAGGAACAGAGATTGTCTTGAATGCTAAATAATCCTCTAAAAACAAATATTTATATGAAATACAAAGTATTATTACTCGCCCTCGCCGCAATAACTACTTCGTGTTCACCACAAGCAGATATAAACTATCAGATTATTCCCGAACAGCCTCAGCAAACCATGGATCATTTCAGTGCTTCGGATGCCTGGAGCATGCACATCATAGGCAAATGGCCTCAGGAGAAACAGGACCAAGTAGCCGACTGGTTGTTCAGTACAGAAAATGACGCTAACGGAAAGCCCAAAGGAATCGGGCTTTCTCTGTGGCGCTTCAATGTAGGTGCAGGAAGCACGGAACAGGGCGAAGCCAGTCAGATAGGCTCCCCTTGGATGCGTACCGAATGTTTTCTGCAACCGGACGGAAGCTATGACTGGGACAAGCAACAGGGACAGCGTAATTTCCTCCGGTTAGCAAAGGAACGTGGAGTCAATAAATTCCTTGCTTTCCTAAACTCTCCACCCGTTTATTTCACTCAAAACGGGCTTGCCACCAACACCGGACGTGACGGCACACTGAATCTGAAAGCGGAACATTATGAAGACTTCGCCCGCTTTCTGGCAAATGTGATAAAAGGAGTTGAAAAGAAAGACGGCATTAAGTTCGATTACCTCTCCCCTTTCAACGAACCGGACGGACACTGGAATTGGATAGGTCCCAAACAAGAAGGCACCCCGGCAACAAAGAAAGAAATTGCCCGTGCCGTACGCCTCATCAGCAAAGAGTTTGTGAAAGAGGGTATTGATACGGAAATCACCATCTGCGAAGCGTCAGACTATCGTTGTATGTTCTCCACACACATGACAAACCATGAACGTGGATACGAAATACAATCTTTCTTCTGTCCCGACAGTGTAGATACTTATCTGGGAAATACCCCGAATGTCCCCCATCTCATTGCAGGACACAGCTATTGGACCAATACGCCTTTAGAGAGTCTGAGAGATTACCGTCGTCAGTTACGTGATACACTGGACAAATACAAAGTCGACTTCTGGCAAACGGAAACCTGCATTATGGGGAACGATGAAGAAATTGGCGGAGGCGGTGGATTTGATCATACAATGAAAACAGCTCTCTATGTGGCCCGTATCATTCATCACGACATTGTTTATGCAGGAGCACGTAGCTGGCAGTGGTGGCGTGCCATAGGCGGTGACTACAAAGACGGATTGCTACGCGAATACACTGATCCCGATCTTCATGACGGTAAAGTGGAAGACTCTAAATTATTATGGATATTAGGTAATTACAGCCGCTTTATACGTCCGGGAGCTGTACGCATGTCTATTAAGGCAACAGACAAATCCGGACAGGTAATCCCGGAAGGAGATAATGATCCCCAAGGGCTCATGTGTTCTGCTTATCAGAATACAAACGGACAATGGGTAATGGTAGTTATCAACTACGCTGATCAGGAGAAAAATTTCACTTTCAAAGTGGATGGTCCCAAAGTAAAGTCATGGCAAGGCTACCGCACCTCAGATGAAGCAGGTGAAGATCTTCTACCCATTAAGAAACTGAAAAATGAACAGATAGCAGTGATTCCTGCACGTTCCGTTATCACTTTTGTTTCTCAGGATTAAGAGATTTCACCACAGAGTGACACAGAGTATCACGGAGTTTTATATTCTTTATTTAGAAATTATTGAACTCTGTGTTACTCTGTGGTGAAATCTCTATTCTTCCGGCCGACCAAATCCCTCGCAGACATTCAAACGATGAATATCTACCACTGCACTTATTTCTCCCATCTTCCCTAACAATGTTTCCGCACCATTCTGAATCTTGAAGTTGACTTCTTCTTCATACAGTGGAATCATCTGATAGAAATTCACTTCTTCCCCATTAGGCAATTGGCAAACAGCAGCTCCTTCTCCCACATTCTCCGGATTGATCAATAATACACTGGAAAGCTGAGTATTCTCTGCAAACGGTTTCCCGTTGGGTACAGAATGCCCCCAACCTAACCAAGAGTCCTCTTCTAACGGCAGACGGGCAAGTATCTTCAGCCAACGTAGCGGCCAGTAATTCTTTTCTTCATGGTCAGAAATATTCCAGTCGGCAGGTAAATATACCACTATCTCCGCACGCTCCAGCTTATACTCAGCCAGTTCCTTGGGTACATTCATCCGATGGGCACCCATGCCCGATGTGACCAGCGTGTAATAATTCCTCTCAGCCGTCGGCTCGACAATAAAGATATCCACATGGATATCCGGTGAAGCGATCTCATGGAACACATGATCCGAATGACCGAAGAACTTGTCAATATGCGCTTCAAGAGCATCCAATTCCTCCTCTTCGTACATCTCAGGATGAGGCAAAACACCATTCTTACAATTTTCAATGTATTCCTTCGCATCTTCATCGCTGGGGTCCAATTCCAATGAATGCTCAAAGGCTTTCTGTGCCTTATCCAGTTGATTCAGATAATAATAAGCATAACCCAGTCGATAGAACCAAAGCGCGTCTTCCTTACATTCTTCCTTTACTGAAAGAAGCTGTTCAATGGCTTCATTATAATTCCCCTGATTATTGTACGAGCGCGCCAAAAGCCCCGTCAATTCCGCAGTCCTCTCCTCTTCAGGAACTTCCAGAATGGCGTCAATTATCTTCTGCTCCTCATCGTCCGCATTCCACTGTTCTATTTGCTGGAGCAATTTATCATGCTTGTTCGTTTTAGTAGCAGTCAGATGATCGATAAAGTCGGCTGAAAAGCACATTGCTTCATCCTTTCCCTCGCACGAAAGAGTAAACAGGGTGAACTGATGCTCAGTGATAATCTGGCATTGGCACACATATTCATCATTGGCTTCCTCTTCTTCTCCACCCAGATCATAAAGCCTGCACTTACCGTTTTCAAAAAACTTCTCCTCAATCAGCACATTCTCATCGTCTTCCAGATAGTCCGCTTCGTCATCGGGCATAGAATATGCCGACATTCGCACTACATGCCAATTCTCGTCTTCTCCATCATAATACCCGCGAGAATCATCCTCTTCAAAATAAAGGTAATTACCCGGAAGATCAAACTTTAGATTTCCTAATGTATAGGTCACTTTGTCCTTGCGATAACCAATTGGAAATTCACTTATGAAATCCGGCAATGCAGAAACATCTACCGGCTCTTTTTCCGCCAAACGACAAAGTAACAGATAGTCTTCTTTCGGGAAAGCAAGAGACGTATCCATTGCGGCAGCCTTCTCCAGGTTTTCTATAATGAACAAATTGATTTCCATATCTTCTTCGCTACGCGCGGAAGGCATAAAATAGCAATCTTCCCACAAGGCACTCAAAGCCGTATTCCGATAGAATAATGCATCACGCTCTTCATTATTCCACATGAAAAATTCGCTTGCCAACCTCTCGATACCTTCACCTTTTATCCGTTCGACTAAGTGCTCCGGACATATTCTTCCGAAAGGAGATACCACCGTTCCTTCTATCCCACGGGGCATGTACTTATTACAATCCCAACAAATGGCAGACATGCTGCAATTCTCCTTCATACGTTCACGGCAGAGTTCTACAATGGCGTTCAGCCAGTGATAGAAATGTTCGGAACGCATCCGCTCAAAATCCCTATGCTCATAATATTCCGTATCGTCCTCCACCTCAGTAGAGGAGTCTCTCAGTTCCACCAACTCGTCAACGATATCTATCGCAGCCTTATGAAAACCTGCTCCCAACAGGTTAGTCTGACAATCACCTATAACAGCTATATCATCTTCTTCCTGTTCATAATTGAAGAATATATTTCCTAAACGGCAGACTGATAATTCAGAATAATCTTCTGTATGATTGACAGATGCCGCGTGCCGGGCAGCAACTACATCCAACAATTTCTGAAATGAAGAAACGCTTTTGCATTTCGTTGTTAATCTGAAACCTATACTCATGATTGTGATATATTTATAGTTATAGATTCATTTTTATTCCTCAGACTCGTCATCCTCCGTTTCATACAGTCTGCACAAATCACTACCCTGATGGAAGTCGGAAAGATAGAAGTGATATTGGGGGAGAATGTGAATTCATAGTCTCCACCCAAGTTAAAATGCACATCCTCATCTATCAAATTCGTACCGGCGGTAACAAACTCAACAGCATCACCACCGTCAAGCTGCCCACGGTTCTCAACAATCCGGGAGAGCTCCTCCTCGTTATCGGTAAACCACTTCCAAAAGTTCTGCACCCGCTTCCGGAAAGGCAAAGCTTTTTCATATTCACCCAGGTTGTTATATGCACGTGCCAGCAAACCTGTAGCTTCAGAATCTCTTTCTTCAGGCGAAATCTGTCCTAACATATCAACAATTCTACCATGCTCGTCAGTTTCTGTCCAAGCATCAATTTGTTTCCTTAATGTTTCATCCATTATTCATTGTGGTTTAATGATGTCCAAAGATATAAAAACTCAGTTTATTCACTCTATAAACTGCCATAAAAAATTACAATTGGATAATGGCTATTTTATAGAAGCCATGACAAATTGCAAATTGTATTCTGTCAATTTGCTTCTCTAAATAACTTTTATTTAGCATTTATTCAGAAAGATACTCAAAAGATAAGACAAATGTCATTGTATCCACAAGAGGAAGAGCAAGAAGTACAAGTCTTTTCTTTATATTTTGAAGACTGTTTTTCAAGAAGAACGGACTATAAAAGCTGCATTGCTATCGTTCAGTTCGTAAACAGTCTTTTCAATATTGCTGTATATACGTATCCAAACAATCCGTAGCCGATAAAGTCAATTTTCCTTTTATACGTTGCTTTGCCTTCAGCACCGAACGGGGAGTTATATTGAAGAGAACTGCAATAGCCTTATTACCCAACCGGGCACGAACCAGGTAACATAACTTCAATTCCTGCATACTCAGTCCATATGAAGATAACGTCTCCGACAGGCAATCACCATACAGCATATCAATGACAGTAAACAGATTCGCCCACTCAGCCTCATCCCGGACAAGTCCGTAAGACGGATGCTGATGAAGACAAAGCAATTGCCCCATAGACACAAGCAGGGAAGAAGAACATTCAGCCAGTGCCGAGGCATTCTGATAGTCTTTCAGTTGTTTAGTTAATTGTTTATTGCGGAATAACAGACAGGCATTCCAGTTATCATGATAAGTTTCCATATTCAATTTCTCGTTCTTTTATGTTCCATATAATTTATATTCTCAATGCCGCCTCACTCTTCCGATTCAACGTCATCAGAATGTATAATATTACTCCCTGTATCCCAATTCTCTGCTATTTCCTCTACTTCCCTGCGCATCTCTTCAATAGCTGTAGAATGTACCTTAGGTTCTTTATTTAACACATTCCATTTCATCTCCCTAAACTTATCCTTGTCACGGTATGTAGGTTCCGAATAGAGTTTAGCCAACAAATAGTAAGGATAGATTCTGCCCGGCAGGCGACTGATAGAAATAAGAAAAAAAGCCTCGGCACATTTATATTCATGTAACGCCTGACAGTTCTTACCCATAATATTCAATATCATCGGATCATTACTATACAACCGTGCCTGATCCAGATATTCAAAAGATTCGTCATAGCGCCCAGATTTATGCAGACTATGGCCATATTCAAACAGGAATGCACCCTTCTTCCCCAAAGACGGATAAAGCTTTTCATAAGCCCTGTTGGCAGCTTCGTAAGCCCCCGAGCGATAGAGTATTCTCGCATTCATCCAGTCCCGGCAAGCATCCCTTTCTTGTGTCCATTTTTCCGTATAGCCTCCGAGCCACACCACCAGACAAACACAAAGAACAAAGTACTTGCCAATTACATCACCTATCCCACAGGCAAGAAGCAAACATATAGCAGTTACGATGAAAGCCGGAAGATGCAGCGGATAGGAAGAAAAAGAAAATACAAGCAAGGAGATAAGGGCACCACAGATACCATAACGGTGAAGTCTCACTCCCATCCAAAGGCAACCAAAGATTACAAACAGCACCAGTATACACATAGCGATACCATACGCCAGGGCAAACTCCAGATACTCATTAAATGCATATTCAGGACTTCCTGCCACACGTTCTTCCCAAGCAGCATAGTTCCCTGAGGCAAAATATAAACTCTGAGCCTCACCATAAGCACAAGCGAATTCGGTAGGGCATCCCCACGGATGAGCAGCAATAGCCCGGCAAGTCATCTTCCACATGAACAGACGCCCCAATGCTGAATCGGGTTTCAAAAAGAACATTCCCGCAGCAGCCAGCGACAGAATTAAAAATATCCCGGTTCCCCATGAAACATAATGCTTCTTGTAGCGACGCCACAATATACTCCACTTCCGTTTGTCACGATTCATATATGCCACCCAAATACAGCTTATTGCCGCAGCTATCCAGGCGGAGCGGCTCATAGTGGAAGGCAATACGCAAAGAATAAGCATACCCGTTGCGGCAGCCGCACCTTTTTCTATTCTATAGCGCGCAGGTATCCCCTTCCAGCCACAAATGCGCAGATACAAATGGACACATACAGGCAGCACCATTGCCAGATATCCCCCATACGGACCGGGATTGAAAAAAGAACCTGTAAGTGCATAACGTGAATGACCGGAAACAGAAAATCCATAAAGCTGGCACAATCCCCACACTGCCTCAACAGCCCCTATAAGAACTAAACTCCACGCTACATAAACATAAAAATACGGAAATCCCAACGCATCTTCCCTGTAAGCCTTTCCAAACAACTGCAGGGAAGAAGCAATAAGAATGCATCCAGAAGAAAACAACACAGCCTTCCCTAACCAAATCCATTGCCCAACAGTTTCTCCGGAAGGAAGTTCGGGAGTTGTCGTACAAACAAGGCTCAATAAGGAACATATAGCCGCAAACAACAGTAAGACCATTACTGCTGTCTTTATTTTATAAGTTTGTATTTTTCCCATCTTCTTACATTAGCCAGCTCTTTTCTTTATCATCTCATTCTATCTTTTTAAATGTCCTATCCCATCGAACCTTACCCGCACCCCTATCCACCGACTTCCATATCCGGACAGCCTTACCCACAATAAAAGGTTCCGGAAGCAAGCCCCAATAACGGGAATCTTGAGAATTCATAACCTTATCGCCTGCAACGAAATAATAGTTCTCTTTAAAACGGTAAGCATGAATCGCACTATCATTCTGTAAAACCGTATCACATGCAGGAAAAGTTTCTTTTTTTATTCCCATTCTATTACATTTCGATATAGGACAGTATGTTTAGGATTCATCTCTATCTCATCTCCTCTTACAAGAAGATAGAGAGGACCAAAACACACGATATCCCAGTCCACCAATCCATTATAAAAGTACCTTCTATAAGTTGTGCATTCTCAAATCCGAAAATTTACTCTATATAATACTTCATCAAAACAGAATGTAAATATTCATCAGTGAGTCGTTGATTCTCCTTTTGCGGAACAAACACATTATTAATCCTATCATTGTTAGACGAATATACAAATAAATATGGCATTCCGATATCAACTAATATAGAATCCAACACCTTACCCATATTATATATGCCAAAAGAAATCTTATTTATTTTTTTAAACCTCCTTGTGTAACCCAAGTTTTGAGAAGTAGTCAATAATACTATATTGGATAATCCAATGGAATCTTTATAAACATTCAATCTCTTTATTATACTATCTACGCAGACATCACAGTTCATTTCCGAATAACGTAATATAAGTGTATTGTCCGAGATAATATCAGATATTTTTTTCTCACGATACTGCAGATCAACAACATTCAAACCAGCACAAACCCTTGTTCCATTTAAAAGCATTTCACATGTTCTACTATCTTCCAATGCACCTAAATTTCCTAGTTTCACATCTGCTTCTGTCTTCAACTTATACAAGACAGCCTGAACTTCACGAGCCTTCTGAAATTGTATATAATTATAGAGATTACTAAAAGCTAGCACAACAAAAAGCAATCCAAACAATATGTATTCCTTCTTTTTCATAATCTCTACATTTTAAAATTGCATTTGAACAATACCGGATTTGCATCTTCATTTAGCTTCTCAACTATCGCATCCATTCTATTTTTAAAGGTAGCATTTGTACATTGATTTCTCACAGCATTCCAATTGAAAGATAAAATCTGTGCTTCCTGAAGAATACAAAATTGATTATCAACAGTAGTATAAAAATCTATGAATTTCAAATCACTCAGTGAACTCATTGTCATCCACCGCCCCACACTAATGTTCCCCTCTTGTTTATTATATATAAAATACCTGAAACCTTCATCGATATAATAACCAATTAAATAGTCCCTAGAATTTTGCATGTATTCAAACCCTTTTAAGTATTTATTCTTATGAACATACCTATAAAGCATTTCTTTATTAACATTCAATTCGTCAGGAAGATTCCTTGAAGTAAAATGTATAACATAAGAAGGATACACCATTTTCCTACTTAAGGTGTAAATAGTATCATTCAATGGGTAGATAAGCATAGCTGTATCATCGCATTTACTAGCATATCTTCTTAGCCCGTAAGCAGATTTATCAACACCATCTTCTTCAAATGGTAATTCCAGTGATATTCGTTCTAAAGTATTAAGGTTGAATTTTGAAAGATTATAGTTCCCTAATTTAGAGGGATAATAATTAGAAATTAGATAAGCAATCTCATCAAATGATACAATTTCCAAATGAGGCATATCATACGGAATCTCTCTATATGCATTACTATATAGATCATATGCAATATATTTGCTATTATAACGATCCTGAATAACAACAGAATCTCCTTTTAAGGTGAAATCTCCTAAAAAAGAGTACTCACCAGGCCCCCCTCCCTGTGTACCAATACTTTTTAGATATTTTCCCTCAGAAGTAAACACAAATATTTTTGCATTTGCTTTATCTGACACAAATATCTTATCCTGATAAAATTCTATTCTATTAATTTTCGATATCAGACACTCTTCAGTCGTTTCCAATGGAATAATTTCAACCGAATCATCCAGTATTTCTGATAAATCCAGATCTACTGAAAAATTTTCCGGATCTATTAAGATTTCCACTATATCACCCTGAATGGTTGTCTTTTGAGAACCTCCACTACAGCCCCCCAAAAAACTAATAATCAGAAATAAAACTAATAATTTCATAGCATATCCATTTATATTTTTGGAGCCAACTAAAAAGTTGGCCCCAATTCTATTAATAATATCTAGTACACCCATACGGAGTACAATCTCCTGAAAGACCTGCACAGTCTCCTTGTTCTCCGTCATACCCTACTTCCACAATATTAGGACTACCATCGCTATGATAACCCATAATTACTTTTTCAATCACAATACATCCTGATTTGTAGAGAGGACCACGTCCACCTGCAGATCCTTCGTCACTTGCTAACGCTTCTATTTTTAAGGAAGCTAAACCACATAACTCATTTCCAATACGCATATTAAGAGTGATGTTAATGGTAGCAATTAATACAATAATAACAATAATAAAATTTCTCTTTTTCATTTTGTTGTCTTTAAAATTAATATATTAATAAATCGTTTCTTTTTTTCGGATAAGAAACTTTCCGTAGAGCAAATAAATATTACTATATCCACTCTTTGCCTTAAAGTTTTTTTTAGTTTCCACAAACCTCCTTTCCCTAATTCATGAGTTAAGTCATTATTATTTAAAATCCGGTTTTATTCTATCTTTTTAAATATTCTTTTCCATCGCACTTTGCCCGTATCCATATCCGAACAGCCTTACCCACAATAAAAGCTTCCGGAAGCAAGCCCCAATAACGGGAATCTTGAGAATTCATCACCTTATCACCTGCAACGAAGTAATAGTTCTCTTTAAAACGGTAAGCATGAATCGCACTATCATTCAGTAAAACCGTATCACCATGCAGGAAAAGTTTCTTTTTCTGTTCCCATTCTATCGCATTCCGATATAGAACGACATGCTTAGGGTTCATCTCTATCTCATCTCCTTTTGCTGGAAGATAGAGAGGACCAAAACACACGATATCCCAGTCCACCAATCCATTATAAGGATACCCACTCATCACTATTCCATAATCTTTTTCTCTGCCATTTGCTACTATACGCATCAGTGCATCCTGTGACTCCACATTTCCCAACGACGTTTCACAACCACGCACCCAGTAGTGAGCCTTCTTGATCTCAAATGTATCCCCCGGCAAAGCCACGCATCGTTTTACATAGTAAGACATCAGGTTCAGGCCTATACTATCCCATTGTGCAGGATAGGGAAAATTAAAAATCAACACATCATTCCGCCGTATCTTTCCCAATCCCGGCAAACGGGAAATCTTGACTTCTTTCCCTTCAAGAGCATCCCAAATATTAAAAATACGTCCACCCATCACCCATTTATTCACCAAGATATTATCTCCGGCAAGCAGGGCAGGTTCCATTGAGTCGGAAGGAATCTTGAAAGTAGCGATACTGGTCACCTGAAGCAATATCCATATCACCACTACTCCACAGGCTATCAGAAACAGGTTGAGAAACTTATCGACAACCCAAGACACCCCCCTTCTTTTTCTTACCAGAACTGTTGTTTTCCATTTTTATATTCAAATATACGTTCATCCTTTCCACCATACCCGACACGGCAGCCGCACCTTTTTCTATTCTATAGCGCGCAGGCATCCCCTTCCAGCCACAAATGCGCAGATACAAATGGACACATACAGGCAGCACCATTGCCAGATATCCCCCATACGGACCGGGATTGAAAAAAGAACCTGTAAGTGCATAACGTGAATGACCGGAAACAGAAAATCCATAAAGCTGGCACAATCCCCACACTGCCTCAACAGCCCCTATAAGAACTAAACTCCACGCTACATAAACATAAAAATACGGAAATCCCAACGCATCTTCCCTGTAAGCCTTTCCAAACAACTGCAGGGAAGAAGCAATAAGAATGCATCCGGAAGAAAACAACACAGCCTTCCCTAACCAAATCCATTGCCCAACAGTTTCTCCGGAAGGAAGTTCGGGAGTTGTCGTACAAACAAGACTCAATAAGGAACATATACCAGCAAACAAAAGTAATACTGTTATGGCATCTTTAGCTATATGTTTTTTCACCTTTAGCATCTTATTATTTCATAATCCATTTGAGTATCATAAAGTTACTTTCAGGGGATACGATACCATTATAATGTATTACAGGAAGTTTCTCCCAATATGACAGATACTCATCCGCTGAAACAGGAGACAAAAGTTCCTTATCACTACCATGAAATATCTTGGGAAAATGACCTGAGTATCGACCGTTTTTTAATATAGTGCCATCAAAATCAATAATCGCAAGATTATAATTCCCTTGACGAGCATAACAAATCAGGATATTTTTTTCATTAATAACAGCTTCATTGATAAAGTCATATTCTCTTTGCTTTCCCATAAAATCCATAACATTAGCAAAGATATTTTCCGGTACCGGTGCCGGAAAGAGTATATCATATTTTCCAGCTACACTATCTGTATCACACATATAGCTATAAATAGAATTGGTGAAAACATCACAATAATATACCTCATTTCCGACTATCTGCAATGCAGAAGATAACAAAGGCAGAGTAGGCATCCGCTCAGAAAGGACCTGCATCCATTTGCCCTTGAAATTAAAATCACTGTCAAAAGCATATAGCAGATAAGCATTCTCACCCTCAGTATATGTATGATGATTAGATGACATAAGATACCCGCAATCATTACTTGCAATATTCCACAACAACGACTCACTCACTTGTTTAGTTACCCGGAACTCTCCTTTCAAATCATACACATATACCTTTGATAGTCCGGAAAGAATAGCAACGCAACCAGTCCTTCTATTGATAGTAAAGTCATAAACTTGCGCATATTCTCCGGGACCTTGGCCAATTCTTCCTATACGACGCAAATACTTTCCATGTTCATCAAATACAAGTACGCATTTCTGAATTGTTTTATCAAGAACATAATATTCTTCATTAAATTCCTCTATTTTTGCAACATCTCCAATGGTGCACTCATTGAGAGAATCAAGCACAATCCACTCCTGAATATCAATGATATCAGAACACGTCAAAGTCGTTTCTTGAACATCGTCTAATTTAATACTATATATTTCTTCTATTTTACTCTTATCATGAGAAGTACATGAAAATAACAAAAGTAGAAGAAAAGAGAAAATACCTACATGTTTCATAATTGATATATTAATGCATAGCTATATTATATTTATACATAGGGATTTAGCCTTCAATTTTACACTGCAAAAAGATATAAACATGAAGAACTAAACACCTATGTAATCCACCAAACTACAATTATTCTATTATAGTCTTTACATACTTCCACTAGGACATGAAGTCACACGGGCATGTTCACATATCTCAATAACACTACTCACCACATATTCTGTCACAGCTGTAATTCTCAATCCAGTCCAATTACCTCTTTTATCATAGCAATTTGCCCATGCAACTGCTCTAGTGCATGTTTGAGTCCCACTTTCACTATTATTAGCAAGTGCTTCAATATTGGCAAGTTGTATATCAGACAATGTATCTGTTGATTGTACTTTTACCCACAAAACACCTGCAATAGCAAGTGCTGATACACATAAAGTTACTTTAAAAAAAATTGTTTTCATTCTACTTTCTTTTAAGTTAATAATTAATTTATCTAGGATCCTATTTATTTTATCTTTCTAAATATACGTTTCCACCGAATTTCATCCGTCCCCCTATCCACCGACTTCCATACCCGAACAGCCTTACCCACAATGAAAGGTTCCGGAAGCAGACCCCAATAACGGGAATCCTGTGAATTCATCACCTTATCACCAGTCATAAAGTAATAATTCTCTTTAAAACGATAATTCCGTATCACGCTGTCATTCAGCAAAACCGTATCACCACGCAGCAACAGCTTCTTGTTTTGTTCCCACTCTATCGCATTCCGATACAGAGCCACATGTTTAGGATTCATCTCTATATCATCTCCTCTTGCCGGAAGATACAAAGGCCCAAAGTTTATGATATCCCAATCCACCAATCCATTATAAGGATAACCACTCATCACTATTCCATAATCTTTTTCCGTGCCATTTGCTGCCATACGCATCAATGCATCCTGTGATTCCACATTGCCCAATGACGTTTCACAACCACGCACCCGGTAGTGAGCCTTCTTGATCTCAAACGTATCCCCTGGCAAAGCTACACATCGCTTTACATAGTAAGACATCAGGTTCAGACCAATGCTATCCCATCGTGCCGGATAAGGAAAATTGAAAACAAGCACATCATTCCTCTTAATCTTCCCTAAAGCCGGGAGACGTGAAATCTTCACTTCTTTTCCATCTATGGCATCCCATATATTAAAAATGCGCCCACCCATCACCCACTTATTCACCAAAATATTATCTCCGGCAAGCAGGGCAGGTTCCATTGAGTCGGAAGGAATCTTGAAAGTAGCGATACTGGTCACCTGAAGCAGTATCCATATCACCACTACTCCACAAGCTATCAGGAACAGGTTGAGGAACTTGTCAACAACCCAAGACGCCCCTTTCTTTTTCTTACCAGAACTGTTGTTTTCCATCTTTATATTCAAATATACGTTCATCCTTTCCACGGGTGTGATCTTTCAAATAGAGTAACGCACCTTCAGGAACTTTATAAAGCAAAGAATCGGAATGAGGACGTACCCTGCCTGCTGATGTCCACTCACCGTTATTATAATAGAAAAGTTCATACTCGTCGTCCGTACGAATAAAATTATCACGGTTGCGGGGAGTGAATACAATCTTTTCAATACGCCGGGGAGCACCCAAATCAAGCCCCGACCATCCACCCGTAGGCCGGGTATAATCAAAGGAGGTATAAGGATCTCCGTCGAACACGTTTGTGTACTCATGGGAACCGTCCAATCCGTTACCCCCCGGTGTACCGATAATTTTTCCTTTCAAGGGGATACTATCGGCAGCAGATGCATAGAAAGCAACCTCCGAAATATTACAATAGCTGTCTTTAGGGCCATAATAGCGAACATAACGGTAAGATCGGGCACTATTTACCCGTGCAACATTCCAAAGCCGCTCGGGGAATTCCTTGATGATAAACAGTGTATCTTTCCTGTTGAAATGAGAGTCATTGCTACCTTCAAACACACCATCTACCATTCGCCGGACAAAAGGTTCAAAGTAAAGTTCATATTTATGGAGCAGCGTAACTTCGACCTCCCTACCGCCCGAAGGGAAAAACCGTACTTCACCGCTTTCCCTATCAAGCAAGAAAGGATCGCTTTGCGGGCATATACTGCCGTTTTCATAAGTTCCCAAACGGAAGACAACCTGCCCCTCCACATTTTCAAAGACAGCGCCCAGACGCTTGTCGTAAAGACACCACCCGATGGGAGCCCAGTCCATAAAGCTGGCGGAACAGAGATAGACCGGTTCACCCTTCTTTAAAGGGCTGTAGAAGTTTTCGGGGCCAATCGTTAATGTACGGTTCTTGCTCCCCGCATATATAGCAGTAACGTCACGAAAACAGGGATAACGGAAAGTGGGATGTCTTTCTTCCGCATTCTTTCCCATAATCCTGATCATTTCCCGATTAATGCTGAACGTACGGCGATAGACTTTTCCTTTAGGATCCCAATAACTATCCGGAGTATTCAATTCCGAAGTAGGATCCAATATGGAACATCGATAAGAGTTACCATCTTTATCAAAAGCGGCATTCCAATAATGAGGAACATTCCCATTGCCTCTCATCAACATAATCTCCTCGCTGCAGGGTAGACCTAATGCCCTGAAGACATACAGTTGGAGATCGGTAAAGTTTACACAGCTGCCCGAACGCCAATCCACAACTTTAGGTCCGTAATGAGGGCCAAATGAAAAAAGTTCGGTAAAATAGACCGGAGCCTTATGTAAGGTATCCATCAGTATTTGAGAAACGTACTTCGGATCTTCGGCTTCCGGAAGTCCTTGAATGCTGTCCAGCAATGGGTTATATTTATTATAGATTCTTTCACGCCAAGGTTCCAGCCTTTCATCGCCCACACGGTAAGGAAGGATAAACTCACAGAAATCGTCAAAAGAGACATTTTTCCCCCAAGGCTGTTCACGCCATACCTTAAAAGCCCATTCTATATTCTCAATCAGATAGGCCGGATCAATATAGATATCGCTCTTCGCTTCCAGTCTATCCAAATGAAAAGGGCCGCAAGCACGTTTAATGGAGTCCAACACTTTATCCGGATACATGGTACCTTTGCCGTGAAGTTCAAAAAGCTTCAGGTAATCATCTAGAGCTTCACCTTCATAGCTATAGTGAAAAGGCAGATTTTCGATAAGAAAAACGGCAGCTCTATGCTTCAAGGAGTCATCTTGGTATTTGTCAAGAACAACCTGCAACTTGGGATTGGCTGATAAAATATCTTCTAAGGAAGGACCAACCGTATTTTTAGTACAAGAAGCCAATATCAAAAAAATACAGACTATTAGTAGGATACCATGTTTCTTCATAAGTATTTCATTTATGTTATCTTATTCTGCATCGCCGGTTATTCTCAAAACAACAGGAGAAGATTCCGCATTGCAATATACTGTCATAGTTTTATCAAAATGTTCGGGATGATCTGCCTTATATGTCACATTCAGTAATATAGAATTTCCCGGACGAACGGGTTCTTTGGAATAATCAACGGAAGTACAACCGCAGGAAGTGATTACATCATTAAGTACCAATGGATTAACACCTACATTCTTTAATATAAACGCAGCCTTCTGCTCTTGCTGCCAATCAAATTTACCAAGAAATATACTCTTATCTTTTATGTCAACCTCAGTTTTTGCTCTCTCGCTTTCATTGAGAACAAACGATTTCCCTTCGATGATTTTCAAATACAATTCCTTTATTTGAGGATTATGAATGGGATTACCTATAGCAACGACTCTATTCTCTTTATCCAGCAAAAATGTCTGGAATGTCATTTCTGTTGGAAAATGATTCAGTTTATTAAATGCATTATCCTTATCAATACACACCGGATAATTAAATTTATCACGCTTTAAGATAAAAGTAATTTCTTCTGTTTTCATCGGATGAAAAAATAGAAACACCGACACTTTATCTTGAAATCTTAAATTTAGTTCCGAAATAAAAGCCTTCCAAGTAAATATTTGCAATTTACAACCAATACAACCTACAGAATCTACATAACTCACTATTTTATAAGGAGCTTTAGAAAAAGCCGTTTCAACAGTATCTTGCCCCCACAGTGTAAAAGTCAAATTATTAGGATAAAGTATTTCCTTGCCAGTCCACTCAGAAACTAAGCAAGATAATCGATTCTTCTCAGACTCAGTACACGCACATAGATACAAGATGAAAATAAAGCAGTATATAAGTTTTTGCATCTTAATCGAAACTAAATAATACAAGCACAGGATTGTCTTCTACACTTAAATTTGTTACACACTCATTATTTATATCATCCATGTCTACAGACATTCTTTGTATTTGTCTAATATTCATATCATTAGGCAGAAAATAAGAAATAAAATCTTCCCCTGTAGAAGCGCAAATCTCATAACCTAGAACTCCAACTTCTTGAAATGAATTTACTGAATAAACTACTTTCGTCATTTTATTCACTAAACTATATGTATGGAATGGAGTCGTATTGAAAGTTATAAGGAGATATTTTTCTGTTTCATAACAAGCAGAGATATCCAAAGACGCAAAATCAATGTTCCTTTTTTCTTTAGGCAGTTTAGCCTGTTTCTTAACTTCATCATCTGTTGGAAAACTCGCTGATTCAAAAGAAATATATTCTCTTAAAGAATCTCCCACAATCTGATACCCTATTCTATGAAAGCGTTCGTAATAGAATGCATATTCATTACCTGTACGATAAAAATAATGATCTGCGAAACCTATAGAGTTACCTTCAATAAGTTCATTCTCTTTCAAAATTTCTATTTCTTGAGAATCCATATTCCAACGGGCTAAATTTATATCCAACGTCCCCTCTCTCGCCAAACGTGATAAATAAATATATTGCCCTTGAATAACAAAATCCATAAACGATTCTCCAACATCTAATATTTCAAAATCATTTTCATTCCCAAAACAGTATTTGATAATATTTTTCGACTGAAAATCAGACAAATATATATTACCTTCTTTATCAACATCTATATCTGATGGATATATGTATTCACCAGGTCCCTGACCAACTTTATTAATACTTTTAATAAACCTCCCTCTTTTATTGAAAAGCAATATTTTTTTGCTTAAATTATCAAAAATATAATACACGCTATCTCGAACAATAATCTTATTGATATTTCGAATCAATGAAGCATCCGTTGTCTCTAAAGGTATATACCTTATACTTTTTATTGGTGGCAATTCAGTAGAAAGGGAATCTACATAAATAATATACTCTGCAAAAGATTGATTAACATCTTTCCTACATGAAACAAAACCAATAATCAAAATAAATAATATAATGTTTTTTCTCATAAATTATTTTTTAACTAATTATTAGAATCAAACAAAAAAAATCTTTAATTCTAATATAATCAACTTATCAATACTATCCTATTATTTATGCGAATCAGTAGTTGAGACAGATTCTAAACCGCTCAGTAATGAAGCAAATACTAAAGCTGTACTATCTTAATTCTCCTCCTGGGAGGAAGAGTACACCAACGGGGGAAAGTGATAGGTAAAACTATAAAATGCCTATTAATCATAAGAATAAGGAATTCTTTCTCATCTACCATTCTGCCCCACGGGTACTTCTCCTCCAACTGGAGGAGGGGAATGAAGATACTCAGTATATCACTTCATTCAAAACCGAAAAAGAAGGAGTAAATTTCAACTCTCGCTTCATATTATTTAGGAGTTTTTACCGTTATATATTCTGTGTGTGGATAACAATCAACACTTCCTCCCGGCATACATGTATAATCTATTGATGAACGTACAATTACATAAGTATCATATTCTTCTCTGCTTATGATCTTTGAATCACCAGGAATCTCTATTCCCTTTTTTCCCCATCGATTTCACGAGCATTTGCTAATGCCTCAACATTAGCCACCATGAGATCTGAAAAGGTCTCCGATTGCTGAGAAACCAAAACATTATATCCTCCACATAAGACAAATGCTATAGCCAAAGCTATTTTTACAAAACTATCTTTCATATTATTTTATAATTAGTTAATAAATTTATCTATATACAATTAGTCATAAATCCGTATTCAATAATATATTATAGTGTCTGGCACATAATACATTATCATCTCTCAATTAACACCTCTTAAGCAAAATCACTAAATTAGTCCTTTTATTTATACATTTAAAACACCTCCTTTCTTTAATTACTGGACAGACTATACAAAACATCCACACCTGTCCTTTTTTATTTTATTTATTATGAAATAATCAATCCACCGCATATTTCACCACCGGTTCATCACTATTCACATCCGTAGCGACAATCTCACCATTTAGTTCATCTACCGATATACCGTAAACATTATGATCCAGCACATATTTCCTTATAGGTTCACCGCTCAGACTAAATACATATATGTACCTCCCACCATCCGTCATATCACCTTTCTGCATTTTCCGCGAAATCTCTTCAAAAGTATCCCCTTGAAAAACGGCATAAATAGCAGTATCCGTCACCTGTACATCACTAAATCCCATAATTCCAGTAGGCACACCATAACCTTCTGCTATTTGAAATTCAGGTTCACCATGCAAACCGACACGAACTATATGGGTACTATCTTTCAGATTATAGATTTCAAGCACTTCTCCTAATTGAGTAACGGCAGCCAGAATCCCATTACGAGGATTATAATCAATGAAACTGCGCCATGCCTGCGCCAATGCCGGGCGAGCATGTTTTAAAGCCTCCTCATTCGTAGTGGGAATAATCCCCATTTTATGCAATAACTTACCCGTTCGATCCACCCAGCAAAAACGACTTTCTCCTGAATAATCAGGAATGATAAAAGTAGAGTCATCATAAATCACAAAATCCAGCCCTCGAAGTATCTCCTTATCCAAGCTCACTGCCTCTTCACGAAGTAATGAGCCATTGGATAAAGACAAACCAAACCGAGTTAATTTTGAACTATTTGCATCCAATGCCCACAACGAACTTCCATTCCATCGGATATTTTCAACAGAAAGCATCTCCTCCGGCGAATCTCCACGCTTACCTAAAGAAGTGATATAAGAGAAGTTCGGATAGTGGAACAAATAAATAAAATGATCCATACCATGCAAATCCATTATTGCTACAGTATCCCCTTGCATCTTTATCCGGAAAGGAAAACGAAATACGGCTGTATCCATAGGCAAAATACATGCAGTCAGATTTTCCGTTTCCGGAAAATCCGTATACGGTATTCCCTTATGCACGGGTACAGAAGTACATGCAAGAAAGGAAAACAGAAACAATATGTTAATAAGGTACTTCAAGACTATAACCAATTACGACCCGTCTTACTTTACCACCGAGAGGACAGTCTACTGTTCCTGTACCCATGCAACGAAGAGGAACTGTTTCCTCACCAGCCGCCAATGCTTCCACATTACTCAGCATTAAACCATCCATTTTCTTCTGGGATTTAAAACTCCGGAAAGAAACAACAACCGAAGCGATAAGTAAACTCCAAATAATAACTTTACCCTTCATAAGAAATCAATGTTTTAGTATTAGACATCATGATTCATGTAAACTTATGAGCACAAAGTTACCGGCAAAAAAGCTTTCAATCCAAACTTTCTCACTGACGAATACTGACCAAATCTATTTTTGACAAACTACAATGTTACATTTTTCTTTGCTTGTGTTACATTCCGGACAAAGATGCATTAACTTCACATTACAACTATCATATTTACAATAGAGTAGCCTATATTATACTATCTTTCACCATTTTATCCGCAACGGAACTTTTTAATTGGTATACATCATTCTTATAGTCAACAAAAAGATGCGTTATTCCATCTAAGGACCTACGTAAACGCTGAATCACTGTATATATTCTGTCCTGTGTTCCACTACCATCAGGCCATAAAGCCTCATCTATTTTACCGGTAGAAAGCCGATACCCTTCTGACTCTAAAAACAACTTCAATAAATAAGCCACTTGTGGTGCCAACTTTTTCGTCAGTTCAACACTCTTCAACACCTTTTCTTCCGGATCGAAAAATACACCTTCTTCCAACTGATAAATATGAGAATTTTCAGCTTTCACAGCAATAACAGGCACTATTGGTTTTGTAGTGACAGTCTTATGCTTTATGAACCACTTCTCTAATATGAAAATGATCTTTTCTCGCGAAAAGAATAAAAAAGCGAAAATAATCCATGAAAAGCAAATAACAAGATATCTCCAGCCACTGAACGCTTCGTACCAGCCATAAGAAATAAAACCTGTAGCTTCCACCTCGCAACGTTCACCTAAATAATAAGAAAGTAAACTATCTGCAGAAAGCAATCCACTAATATTTTCAGAATGAGCAACTGACGTACGCTCCTGAAGATCGGTAACAGAAACACGTGTACGGGTTTTCACTGGAATATCTGCTGCGACTAATAAACTGTCCCACATTTTATTCAAAGTATCAGGGATCAGAGGATAATCTTCCAATAAAATACTAAGGACACTCCTCTTTAGCCCTTCTTTCACAAGACTATGATTAAACTTTTCTTCCGATATCATATATTCTCTTTCTCCCAGCTCATCTATTATCTTTATTGGTCCCGGTGAAGGTTCATCCAAAGAGAAAGTGGAGTATCCCATGGATTCCTTATAAAATACCAAAACCGTATCGCGCTTCTGCAACTCCAATTCCAGTGCCTGCCTAAATATAGCAGATGCCTGTTCTCTCCAATGTTTAGCTCCATTTTGATATAAAGCGTATGTAATACCTCCAGAAATCAGCAGACATACAATAGTCCCCCAATATAGTAATTTCTTATCATGAACTTTCATGCGTTCTTATTTTCTATCTTTGGGATGTAAAAATAAGAAAATAATATCAAAAAAAATAACAATAAAGAATTATTTGTCAGCAGCAAGCATGGATTAATCATCATACAACGACTGATACAGGCTATATCCGAGATGCACTTGCTCCGTACCTTCTCCACTCATAGGTACCTCTGAGCGAAGAAACCACGGCCTTGGTACGGAGCAAGTGCATCCCGGATATAATGCGGACAAAACAGATCCCATCGGAAAAAGCAAAAGAATTATCTACGCAAAATGACGCAAATGAACGCAAAAATCACAGGAAGCGGGTTGAAGAGATTTATTTTCCATAGATTTGCACAGTAACAGAAACAAGTAATTAAAAACACAATATCATGGGAATTATCAATCAAGGCATTCTCGGAGGTTTCTCCGGTAAAGTGGGACCGATAGTCGGTTTCCGCTGGAAA
Source organism: Bacteroides sp. MSB163 (assembly GCF_036416795.1). Lineage (NCBI taxonomy): Bacteria > Pseudomonadati > Bacteroidota > Bacteroidia > Bacteroidales > Bacteroidaceae > Bacteroides > Bacteroides maternus. The sequence continues at coordinate 1,491,700 of NZ_CP143867.1, forward strand.
TCAAACTACTATATCCGTGCACGCGCCGCCAAAGTCAGCAATCCGCGCACGCCGAAACAGCAAGAACAACGAGGCAAGTTTGCCACGGCATTCAGCTTCCTGAAAACGATGAAACCTTTCATACGTATGGGTTATAAAGAATTTACGCAAGATAAATCTGCATTCAACGCTGCCATGTCCTACACACTGAAAAGAGCTGTGACGGGTAGCGGAAAAGACATCACGATTGACTTCAACCGAGTGCTGGTGTCTATGGGAACGCTGATGCCCGTATTCGAAGGCGCAGCCATGCAAGAGAAGGATAAAATGAGTTTCAACTGGCAGAATAACAGTGGTATGGGAAATGCGGAGGACACCGATATAGCCATGCTGCTGGTGTACAACAAAGATAAAGAAATGGCTGTCTACGACACTGAGGCCGCATTACGTTCCGGCAAGCATGCAGAATTTCCCCTTCCGGATAGTTGGCAGGATGATGAACTGGTTGCCTATCTCAGCTTTCGCAATGCCGATGGAGACAGTGTTTCCAATAGCATTTGCCTACCGATTTCGATAGCCGAAGCACCGGAGAACGAGGCAGAAATACAGGCAGAATCTACTGATGCAACCTATGAAAAGCCCCTGCCCATCAAGAGGACAAAGCTTCAGCCACATATAGCTGTACATTTGTCTTCTGCTCCTCCCAACAATATTGGGACATGCAGGTGCGAAACCTGACGGAATATTCCGGCATTCAAACAACAAAAAAGCCGGATACCCGAGAAATGCGTTCTCTGTATCCGGCTTCCGATAATGCTTATACTTTTATTTTGTACTTGCCAGCATCAAAGTTGCGTCAGCATCGTTCAGTGCGTAAACACTCTTTTGGATGTTACTGTTGTAAGCATTGCGCTTAGAGTTCCAACGGGCATAGTTTACTGCAATTTCATTGTTGCTGTACTCTACATTCATTTTGAAGTAGGGAACCCAGGCTTCTTTTACGCTGTCCCACTTGGAAGCTTCCTTGCTGGCTACGCGGTTTTCGTTATCGTAAGTATACGTGTAACGGAGGTGGCGGAACAAGTGACCGTCTTCGTTCTTAAAGATGGTCTTCGCGGTCATCAGTTCACCGGTCATCTCTTCGTTCTTTACGTACTGGGTAGGATTGCTTGCACTTGCAGAGAAGTTCATTACACTTGCCATTACTACTACCATCATTACCACTGCTTTTGAAATTAAGTTCGTTTTCATAATCGTTATTTTTTTATTGTTATTACTTCTTGATTTTTTAAGAGGAAGTCTTTGTCAACCGCCTTCGACAATATATAGTCAAGTGCCGTGCCAAAACAATAAGATGCTGATTATCAACGATTATACATTTTCAGAGAGTGTTCGTAAACGGACAAGTGTCCGCACAAAAGCGGACAAACAAGAACAAATAGATTCAAAGTATAACAGATTTGTATGCCTTAAAGTACTATAATAGCAAACAAAGTATTACTTTTACCTCATAATAAAAAAAATTATGACTAAAGAAGAACTACTACATAAACTCACTGACATTGAATGGAATGATTTTGAAGTAAAATCCGCTCAAACCGAACTTCCCAAAAATATTTGGGAAACAGTATCTGCTTTTGCCAACACTTCCGGCGGATGGATAGTGCTTGGAATAGAAGAAAATAGAAAAAATGGAATAAGCCAATACCAAATATCAGGAGTGAAGAAACCTGAAAAACAGGAACAAGATTTTATAGGTACACTTCGTTCGTAGACAAAGTTTAACCTTCCAATTCCTGTACAAGCCGAAAAATACATTATTGACGGAGTTGAGGTACTTGCATTTTACATCCCTTCATCTCCCATCAAACCTGTATATTTTAATAATAACCTAAGCAATACTTTTATACGTACCGGAAGTGGAGATCAACGAGCAACTGAGATGGAAATCCTTGCCATCCAGCGAGATCAAGCCTTTGGTAGTCGCTCCGAACAAATCATACCCAATACAACACTTGAGGATCTTAATCCTTCATCACTTCAGACTTTTCGTCGCCGCATCCAAGAATTCAATCATGAATTTGCTTATAACAACCTTGACGATAAGACTTTTTGCCAAAAAACAGGGATTACTTATAATAATCAACTCACTTACGGTAGTCTTCTTATGTTAGGAAAAAGAGATGTGGTTCAAAGTATTATTCACAATTTTTGGATAGATTATATTGAAATTCCCGGTACTTCTTATCAAGATGCCCCCACTCGATATACTTATCGTATGCCGGAACAGGAGAATATTTGGGAATACTACCAAGTTTTAATACAACGCTTACGTTTATATGTTGATGCCCCCTTCAGTACAGGGCCTGACGGGTATTCACCAGATGACAATTCCCAACTTTATGCCCTCCGGGAAGGTTTGGTCAATTTATTGGCACATGCCGATTATTTTAGCCCTATGCATTCGACTATTCGTGTATTTGATAATCGCATAGAATTCCAAAACCCCGGTCGTTTCTATATTGATCTCAATCGCCTTAAAGAGCAAATAATCTCAATACCACGCAATCCCAACATCATCAAACTTTTCCGCTATGCCAAGCTCTCTGAAAATGCAGGCTATGGAATAGACAAAATACTCAAATGGGAATTACTTACAGGCCAAAAGGTAAGTTTCGCAACAGATATGGTCTGCTCTATGGTAACTTACTTCCGTCCTATACAAAGCGGGAAAACAGCCGAACAAAGCGAACAAACAACCGAACAAAGCGAACAAACAACCGAAAAGAATGAATATTTGCAAATTCTCAATCTAATGAAAGAAAATCCCTCTATTACCCGGAAGGAGATTTCCGAAAAACTTGGTCTTTCAGAATCTGCAGTTCAAAGACGCATAACCTACCTAACCAATAATGAAATGCTTTCCCGCATCGGAGGAAGGTATAGCGGAGTCTGGAAAGTGCTAAAAGAAATACCATAATAATAGAACGGGCTGGCAGGAAATAGATATTTCCTGCCAGCCCACTCATTTGAGAAAACTATTCATTTCATTTTGTACTTGCCAGCATCAAAGTTGCGTCAGCATCGTTCAGTGAGTAAACGCTCTTTTGGATGTTGCTGTCATAAGCGTTGCTCTTAGAGTCCCAACGGGCGTAGTTTACTGCAATTTCATTGTTACTGTACTCTACATTCATTTTGAAGTAGGGAACCCAGGCTTCCTTTACGCTGTCCCACTTGGAAGCTTCCTTGCTGGCTACGCGGTTTTCGTTGTCGTAAGTATATGTGTAACGGAGGTGGCGGAACAAATGACCGTCTTCGTTCTTAAAGATGGTCTTAGCGGTCATCAGTTCACCGGTCATCTCTTCATTCTTTACGTACTGGGTAGGGTTGCTTGCACTTACAGAGAAGTTTATTACGCTTGCCATTACTACTACCATCATTACCACTGCTTTTGAAATTAAGTTCGTTTTCATAATCGTTATTTTTTTATTGTTATTACTTCTTGATTTTTTAAGAGGAAGTCTTTGTCAACCGCCTTCGACAATATATAGTCAAGTGCCGTGCCAAAACAATAAGATACTGATTATCAACAGATATCCATTTCCGAGTAATGTTCATTTCCGGACAAGTGTCCGCATAAAAGCGGACAAACCAAGAATAAAGCACACTTTTCCCTTCAAGTTAAAACTTCGGTAAATTCACAGAGCAAACAAGTTGGGACCCGGCATTTAATCAACCAGACTTTTTAGAATGGGTTGTTCAGGCAATCCAAATAGGATGAATATATAAAATACTGATCAAATTGTCATTTTGTATTTTTAGTTAGCCGAGAATCCGTTATTTCCAACCGGAACCCTACGGGAATGGAAATACACGAATAAAAACAAGCAAACATCAGATTGTTAGTACACTATCGAAATTCTTACATTTCTTCCAGACTGAAATATCTCTCCTAAATCATCCTTATAAGAGAAAATCACATATCAAATAACCCTTTTACCCGGAAGTAGTAACCCTTTTACCTATAAGTAGTAATGATATCACCCATAAGTAGTAACCTTATCACCTGTAAGTAGTAACCCTTTTCTGTATAAATAGCTTGTAAAAATGCATAACACATGGGAACAGTGCATTTTTATTCCTTACTTATTAACAGAATATGCTGGAATGCGAACCTGCACAATTAAGCGTGTTACAAAAAACAGGAATATTCCGCCATTAAGAACACGATTCAAGGATTATATCATCATTTAGACATTTCTATTATTCTCACTATCTTCCGAAGCCAGCTGTACATTTTATCGGTTTCTTATTTTATTAGGGCATCAATCTTTGCCGCCGTCTTCGGATAACTGGGTCTCAATGCAGTGCCATAATCCACTATAACCCCATCACGGTTAATCAGAAGGAATTGCGGTATGCTGTTCATGCCCCAGTGCTTCATGATGCGGTGATAGTCATCGGAGGTTGCCCAATCTTCCGAATAGACGCATTCAATATTCTTCCCCTGTAGAGAGAAGCGTTCCAGAACCTTATGGTACGCTTCCCGATCTCTACTTCCACAGATACTCACCATTACCACATCATCGGGAGAATATCGCTTGCGTAATTCCTTCAAAGGCTCCATTTCTGCCAGACAAGGGGGACAAATCACTCCCCAGAAATCAACATAAATCACCTTGCCTGCGTACTTTTCCAGAAGATTATATACGGGAATCATAAACGGCATGTCCTTCCTGACAGCCGCCTCATCGGCATTATTGCCATAGAGCATCTGGTGGGATACCTTTCCGGGAGCTTTCAGATAATCCACTTTATCCTCATATAATTCAAGTATGGGTTGCCTCAAATGGGAAGCCTGCACTATAGAATCGAACTGGAGCCTGTAATCAGCCAGAAAAAGTGTATCGTTATCGCATAAAGAGATGCCCATGGATTGGAGATATAAATACGGCAGGATAGCATTATCCTTGCAATCCTCGACAAGATCTGCTAACTCAAAATTGCTATATTCTCTCCTGGTGTGATTGCAATAGAGGAAAAAATTCACCGTTTCAGCAAGCGGAAACAGACCGGCAAAAACGGTTTTCCCCGAAAAGAGAGGATTAAGTTTTAACATCAATGCCATATACAGACTGACATCATTGCCCTGTGATGCCTGTGACGCAGCATAGTTAAAGAGTGCATTATAATAATCTATCCACAGTAAATCCGCTGTATATTCTTCAACCTCGGCACCCGGAGAATGTTCCTTCAGGAAGTCGTCACGACGTTCCCAACGACTGGTATGCTCTTCTCCCAATTCCTTTTCAAATTCTTCGAAAGTACTCCTTGGATTACAATAATAAGGGCCACGATAATATCCACCTAAAGTGAAAAGAGCCATATATTGATTCAGTGTACCGGAAGTTCCCGTAATCTTGGGAGACAGCAAATCACTGAAGTCAATCTCTACAAACAGACTATCGCCCGGATGTACAAACAAGTGCTCCGCATAATTGCGAAGAACAACTTCGCGAACGGGAGCGTAAGGACTAAAACGGAAACTGAAAGTACCGTCATCCGCTATGGGAGAAGTGTAGACAGTCTCCATCTCAGACAGATAAGGTATCACGAGCGTCACCTCCTTTTCTTTCGGATAGACCTCCCTATTCAAGACACGGCCCGAGATTATCACCTCCTTTGCCAAATCCTCATTATCCTCCTGAGCCTTACAGCTAAGGAAAGATAAAAAAGCAATCAGTAAGCATAGATGCTTCATACGCATTTTATGATTAATAAATGAATAATAATTTCAACGCACCGTTATAGACAGACTCTTTGTATGCCCGCCAAACTCGGGTGCATAAGCCGATTGCACGGTAGCAATACCAGTCTGATAAGTTCCCGGACGGTCTATATAGACTTTGTATTCTATCTGAACAATGCCCTTCCTTAGTTTATCAATAAAGAATTTGGCAGAGGCATCGCGCATCACCTGATAATAACCGGTAGCATCGGATTGGCGGTATCCCGACAACGCCTCCTTTGGCTCCATGCAAGCGGCACGCGTATCTTTTATCTGAACGAAATCCATATCGCGATCCGCCTTCACGGTCAGCCGGACAATAAGCTCATCTCCCACATGCAAATCTGTTTTTGAAGAAACTTCCTTGCCATCTCTATAGTAAGCACGGGTGATTTTCAAGCCGTTGCCTTTTGCTGATTGCAATTGATCCATGTCCTCCAGGCATTGAGCATATACAGCTCCCCAACCTATTCCTGCACCTGTATGTGCAATTTCTATTTGCCGGGCTCCGACCTCATTACCGGAGAAAGAACGACGGACATACCCTAATGCATCATCAGGAGCCACTACTGTTGTCCCGGCTATTTCCGCTTTCATGGTACTGTTTTCCGCCAACCGGTTATCATCTCCACTCAAGAAAGCATACACAGCATCGGCAGTAGCTACCGGATTATCCCAAACCTGCATTTGTTTTTGCTTAAGCAACCATTGCTTCATTTCAGCAATTGCCAGCGGTTCTTTCAGAATACCGGATAAGGCTTCAATAGCAACCACTTGTGTCGGAATTCTGTAACTGCCCCATGAATACCGGGCTTTCGGAGTATCAAAATAGCGTCCCATCTCGGGAGTAGCAACGGAATATTCCAGAATGGATCGCGCCAATTCGTCCGCCTTCACCTTTTTACCCGCTTTATGCAGTATGGTAGCGATAAGTGCCCTGTCGTAAATCACATCACTCGGAGCACCGGCCTCCAATCTATCAATCATATACGAGTAGGCGGTTTTATCAGCTCGCTTTGCCACCTGCTCATCTAAAGCACAGATGTACAGATAATGCAAGGATTGCTCGCCGGGTAATCCGTTCCTATTGCCTTTCTTTTCATTTTCCTTCATCTGTCTGTATTCATCCAGCCATTGGGTATGGAGATAGCTTACAGCCTTTTCATACATTCCCTGCACCGGAAGGGTAGACGCACCCATTGTGCGAAGCCGTGCCAGCATTTCTACGATCCGGGTAGTGATGTAACGGTTCCCCGTCATCCCTTTATACCAGCTCCATGAACCGTCAGGGAGCTGCAATGCTTCCAGACGGGATACCGCAATACGATTACGGTTACTCATCATGTTCAAGTCAAACAAAAGCGCTATATTCCTCTTCCGCTCTGTTTCATCAAGAGCATCTGCCAGCCAGGGAGTTTCTTTAAGTAACAGCTCCTTTAATTCTTCCTTAGCATTAAGATTGCCCGGCAATGGGCTTCCCTGTATCTTCCAGCTTTCAAATACCTGCCGGATGCGGGGATTGGCATCGAGGATGGCCACAGACAATGAATTGGCATAGTAAGCACTTGCCCACGACAAGGCATCCTCATCCACAGGATTGCCAATGACGGGTAAAGCCTGTATGGCATACCAGTCAGGATTGGCCGTCAGTTCCACCGTCAGCCGTTTGTTTGTTGCAGTTTTACTTCCATCATTAAACAGACTCTCCAGTGTAACCGATTTACTTTCCGTACCATTCAATTGAACGGGTATCGCTTCAGCTACCCATTGTTTATCAGACAGAACCGGAAGATAATGCTGCTCGCCATCACTGAAATTGCCTCCCTCGGCAATAATCCGGCAAATCCAGACCGTAGCTTCATCCGGGGTTTCCAAATCAAAAGATACGGAAACGGTTGCTCCGGCAGGCGCACTGAATTCGTGTTCGCGGGTTGACAGAACCCGGTTTGTTTGCGGGTCAACCAGTTCCATTCGGGCTGTTCCCCGGATGTTTTCTTCCGACAGGTTGATTACTCCTGCACTGATGACCGGTTTATCGTTCACGCGGATAAAACGGGGCATATTGGGTTGCACCATAAACGGCTTGACAGCTTTTGCCCGGGCTGTTATCTGCCCGTAATCCATATCCCGGGTATGGGCAAGCCCCATGAACTTCCATTCGGTCAGGCTTTCGGGCAAGGTGAAAGACAGGCTTACGATCCCATTCGTATCCGTACGGAGGGCGGGATAGAAGAAAGCTGTTTCTGCAAAGTTTTGCCGGAGAGGAACGTATGGCGAACCATCATCCAATTCCACAGCCTCAGAGCATTCAAACACTGCTTCAATGGAGCTTCCGTCTTCTACTTCAAAACCGTCATCAGACAAAGTTTCAGCATCGAGGCTGATAGCTACGGGCTTCATCATCCTGCTATCCTGCTTTATACGAAAACCGTTCTCCGGATGCGGAACCCGCCAGAACGGAGCATTCAGGGTGCTATACACATCCCACCAACGTAGGCCGCGCAGAGTGCTGCCCGCATAGGGGAAGTTACTGTACATCCAGATAGAATGGCCTGAGAATATCAGGTTTGCACGGACACTGGGAGTGGAACGGGGAAAGTTCAGGTTGAAAGCCCAGTCATTGACATACAGTTTATCGAGGGAAGCGTCATAAAGAGTGGCGAGTAGTTGCGCATCGGCCGCTTTCTTGTCGGGATGCGTGATTTGGAGTTGCCATTCTTCCTTTCCCCCCGGTTGCAGCTTATCACGGAAAGTAATCCATTTCAGTTGCAGGCTCTTATCCGGGCGGGGACGGGCTATCTGCACTTGCTTGGTGTATAGTTTGCCCTCGCGCATAAAGGCGAAGTTCACGGTGATGCCGTCTCCATATTCCTGTTTATAGGGATAAGTAAACTGCCGGATTTCATTATTGAGAACCATCCGTTTGGATTCAATGCGCTTGTCGCCACAGAAGACATCGTACAACAGATAGACATCTTTCTCACTGCTGCCCACATACAGGCTGACGGGATACCCGTCATTAAACTCTGTCCCGTCCTGATAGAACCACTCCGGTGAATGTACCGGCAGGTGACGGTCTGCCAACGAAAAGAGAATGAAATCCTGCCGTGCCGTGCAGGTTCTTCCCTGCTCGTCGAGGGCTGACACTTCCATAGTGTAACGTCCCGGAGCAAGGGCCAGTATATCATCGGGAACAAAAGAGCGGCGGGTTTCGACTGTACGGCGGCATACCTCATTGGTTTTGTTTCCTTTTTCGTCCAAAGCATACACCACATACGTGGCTTGAAGCGTTACGGGCTGCCGGCTTAGATTCATAGCCAGCACCTGTATGGACTCCCGTTTCTCGCGAGCCACCTTTGGGCGCAGACCTTTAATCTGTAAGGCTACGGACTGTTGCCCTACAGGTAACGACAAAGTACCGCTTTCCACCTCTCCGGTCAGGTTGATGACCTCAGCCGTTATTTTATAGGTGTAGTAACGGCCCGGCCGGTCGGGCTTGAAATCATCCGGTTTACGCAGAAAGACCAGGAAGCGGAAGTTACCGGCTGCATCAGTCTGCACTTCACCTACTGCCAGGACAGTTTCATGGTCCGAAATCCTCCAGAATTCATTCTGCGAACGGGTGAGTTTATAATTGAGTTTACACAGTCCTACCGGAGCGCCTGCAAATGTTCTTACTTCGCCGCTAACTAATACGGTATCCCCCACGTTATAAGTGACCTGATAGGGATGGAAGACTACATCAAACGTCGGGCGCTTGTACTCATCCACACGGATATAACGATTTTCACCGCCTTGTACCGATAGTTCAAACTCTCCCGGAAGAAGTGTTTCGGGAAGCACGAAGTCGCCGTAAAAAGCCCCGAATTCGTCTGTAGCAAGAGATAGTTTGCCAATCTCCTGCCGATTGGCATCCCGCAGCACCACATCCTTGCGGACTCTTGAGAAGACGCGTATCGAATCACCCGATTGCTCATACGCTATCCCCGAAACATGCACCACCTGCCCGGGACGGTATAAAGCGCGGTCGGTGAAGAGGGAAACATGCTTTTCCCACTTCCGGGAGGCGGGCACATGATATCCCGCACCCGAGAAACCGGCATAGCTGATTTCCATATAGTCGGCACCCGGCTTACGGACGTTTATTCCCAGCCAGTTTCTTTCATCGGGCGGGGTAAGGGTAACAGTTCCTTTGCTGTCTGTAGGATAAGCCTTCAGCAAACGATAACCTTCTCCCTGCGACACACGGTAATACGCTACTTCCGTGCCTGCCACCGGATGTCCCGTCAGGCGGTCAATGATATTGATTTCCTGTTTTCCGCCGGGCAATCCCAAGGATATGGCTTGCAGGGAGGAAACATAAGCTTTTCCATAAGCTGTATACTTGCGATGGCCGTCAGGAATAGATTTTAATATATAAATGCCTTCGGTGGGAAATTTGTAACGCAGCAAGGTATCTGTTTCCATATAATCCGGGGTGGCTGCCAGTTGATAATGGCGGGTGCCGACCAATTTACCGTATTGACTTACGGTGGAAGCTGTTATTTCCCTTTCCAGGATATTGCTCGTAACGGGCAGGTTCATCCGGTAAAGTTCTATGGTCAGCCCGGTCAGATTGCGGTATTTTACTTTCAAATCCACTTCCCTTGCCGGATAAGCAAAGGGAATTTCTACCATCAGCCGGGGAGTGAGCACTTCTGCCACTTGTTCTTTCAAATCATTGGCAGAGGGTGATTGGGGATATTTTTTTAGTCCGGTTTGGGCGGCATGCAATTTGGCGGTATAATCCTGCATCCTATCGTAGCGTTCTGCCAGTTGGCAATATACCTCTCCGCAAAGTGGAGAAGCGGAGAACTCTTCGGCCCATTGTTTCAGGAGGGCTATTACTTGTTCGTCGGTCAGCCTCAACTTTTCATTTACACCGCCGCGACTGATGTCATTCCCTTGGTAATTCAGTTTATCGAGCATTAGCAATAGGCGGGCATCCGTCATACCTTGTTGTTGGTAGAAGTCAATCAGCCCGTCATAAATAGACAATATCTCGGTTTGTATTTTTTCGGCTAACACGGGATTGACAATGAAATAACCACTCAGCCGTGAAATGGCCTGCCGGGCAAGCAACTGATACATATTGTCGCCACAGTACTTCTCGCTCAGCTCTTTGCTGACAGTCATCGGGCGGTAATCCGCAGCGGACTTCCGTGAAAGTATATCTTTATCTTGTAGTGAAAGGCGGAAATAAGCAATGGCAGCGTCTATGGCAGCCTCATCCCTCTTGCCGGTATCGAGGGTGTAGTATCCCAGCAGATTATTCAGTATAGCTTTATACACCGGGTCTTTTTCTTCCGCCACCCAGGTTTTCAGTCCGGATAATTCATGGTCCAGACTATCGGGGGTGATGTCGATAGATAAGGATGCCTTTGTCAGATGGGCTTTCATCATCTGGGGCATGTTCTTCTCCTGTTTGGCGTGCTCGTAAATCTTTTGCAATTCTTTGATTGCAGATTCAGGTAGCTGCTTTTGTTCCAGAGCTTCAACCTGTTTCCACATTTGTTCGTACGACTGAGCGGAAACCCGAAGCGGCAGGCAGATAAGAATGCTTATGATGCCAGCCCAATAAAACATATTTTTCATCTGTGTTTTGATTAATGTCCGACAATTAACAGGTTCATTCACAAAGATATATTTTTTATCCGTAGGGTAGTAAAGCTGTTCAGACTTAATAACATAACAAATGCCAATAACAAAAGAAACCGGCTATCGGGAAACGCCTCATTCCCAATAGCCGGTTTTACCCGAGAAAACTATTCGCTTTTATTTTGTACTTGCTAACATTAAAGTAACATTATCATCATTCAGTTCATAAACAGTTTTTTCAACATTGCTGTTGTAAGCGTTGCTCTTGGAGTTCCAACGGGCGTAGCTCACTTCAATTTCATGATTATTATACTCCATATTCATTTTGAAGTAAGGAACCCAAGCTTCTTTCACGCTGTCCCACTTGGAAGCTTTCTTGCTGGTTACGCGGTTTTCGTTATCGTAAGTATACGTGTAACGGAGGTGGCGGAACAGACGTCCGTCTTCGTTCTTAAAGATAGTCTTCGCGGTCATCAGTTCACCGGTCATCTCTTCGTTCTTTACGTACTGGGTAGGATTGCTTGCACTTGCAGAGAAGTTCATTACGCTTGCCATTACTACTACCATCATTACCACTGCTTTTGAAATTAAGTTCGTTTTCATAATCGTTATTTTTTTATTGTTATTACTTCTTGGTTTTTGAAGGGAAGTCTTTGTCAACCGCCTTCGACAATATATAGTCAATTGCCGTGCCAAAACAATAAAGCATTGATTATCAGCAGATATTCATTTTCAGAGAGTGTTCATAAACGGACAAGTGTCCGCACAAAAGCGAACAACAAGTCATTTATATCGCCTGATATACCTATCTCTACCCGATTATCACCTCTTTTGCCAAATCTTCATCATCTTCCTGAGGACAGATAAAAAGCAATCAGTAAGTATAAATGCTTCATTCGCATTATATAACATAATGTTACCAAAATACTCCTTTTACTAACAGACACCTTTCTAAAAACACCCGAAACAGAATCCATTCGTACAATCTATAGAATATATATACACGCCTTTTGCATAAAGCAGGCAGTATATGCAATACCTATGCAAGGAACTATACTTCTTACACGAAGGAACTATATATCTGAGGCGCACAATCTATAGATGCAACGCGAAAGATCTATAGATGCAACACAAACCATCTATATATAGGAAACAAACGGTCTATAGATGGGAGACAAACCATCTGTATTCACTGCACAGACCATCTGTTTTTCTTTTATTAGAGTTGTACATATTTATGTATCACGCTATCAATCAACAAAATGTTGAATTCCGTTCGTTTCTTTCCGTTCGTCCTTACATCGGGACGGAAATATCGCATTCTCGTTATGCATAAAAAGCAAAGTGTCAAAACGAAAGTGACGCCCGTATTTACTGACCTTGGCAGAATAAAGCAAATTAGTTACATTTGCTGATGCACTTGAAAAAGCTATCGCCTTTCCCGTTATTATCATTATCTTTGCCAGTCAGAGCTTTTGATCTTTTTATGACCGAGTGGCGAATGTTCAAGAAAAGCCCCCGGGCACTCTTAAACCCTAATAAATTAATTAATAGACGTAAAATGGAAATTCAAAACAATATCTTTAACTATGCAATCCTGCTTAAACAAGTCAAGACACGGGTGGCACTCGCCCAAAAGAAGGCTATCTATGCAGCCAATGAAGAAATGCTTACTATGTATTGGGACATTGGCAAATTGCTGTTTGAAAGCCAGAAGTTGATCGGTTGGGGTAACAATGCGCTTGAACAACTATCCAATGACTTAAAGAATGACTACCCGAAAGTGAAAGGTTTCTCGCCACGTAATTGCAGATGCATGATTCAGTTCTATAAGGAATATAATCAGGAACTTACAATTTGGCAACAACCTGTTGCCAAATTAGAAATATCAAACTTAGCCCTTCCTGTTAAACAACTAAGTTGGTCGCACAATGTTATTTTGATGCAAAAAGTAAAAGACCTCAAAGCCCGATATTGGTATATGATACAGTGCCTCAAAAACGGTTGGGGGCGTAACTTTCTGGTCGAAGCCATCAATCAGGACTATTATAATGTTCATGGAGCACTGGCAAATAATTTCGATGCCACCCTTCCCGAAATACAAGCCAAGCAAGTAAAAGAAACTTTGAAAGATCCCTATATCTTCGATATGCTAACTTTTACCGACGAGTACGATGAACGAGACGTAGAGTTAGGTCTGATTAAACATATAGAGAAGTTCCTTCTACAAATGGGGGCAGGTTTCGCTTTCATGGGCAGGCAGTACCATATCAAAGTATCGGAAAAGGACTTTTACATTGACATTCTTATGTACAATGCCTTTATGCACCGATATTTAGTCGTTGAGCTAAAGCGGGGTGAGTTCCAGCCTGAATATATCGGCAAGCTGAATTTCTACTGTTCGGCAGTGGATGATATTCTTTGCCGGGAAGGGGATAACCAGACCATCGGCTTACTTCTTTGCCAGAACAAAGACCGTATCATGGCCGAATACGCCTTACGGGATGTACTCAAGCCGATAGGGATTTCAGATTATGAATTAGGCAAAGCATTTCCCCAAAATATCAAATCCGGGCTGCCGTCCATTGAAGAACTGGAGGATAAACTTAGTCAGGAGTTGCAAGATAATGAAGATACGATTTGAGTTTAGGACAGTCCTACCTTACTTTAAAAGTTCTACAGCAGTTCTTCCAGTGTAATACCACTATCCGCCCCCATCTTTTCCATACGGATACGTTTCAGGCGTTTCTTCACGGAATCCCGCTCCAGATGCATCACTTGTGCCATACTCGACTGAGATAATTGCATTTTCACCATGCAGCAGTAACGCAAGTCGTCTTTATTGAGACTTGGGTAAGTCTGCTGCAAGCGTTTCGTAAAGTTGTCGAAGATAATATCAGCATTCTGCACAATGTCATCCCAGTCTTCATCTGAAAGGATGACATTGCCGCCCTTCTCTAATTCTTGCACCACTTTCTGGCTTAATCTCCTGAAAAAGGTTTCCTTCAGCCTTGCTTCTTTTTGTTCCATTTCCACCATGCGGCGAAGACTCTCGGAAGTGACCTTACGCTGTTGCTTCAGTTCCTTTTCCTGTTGCACGAGCTGATGCTGCTGCGCCATCAGGCGATTACGGTTACGGCGATAGATGAGATATACCGCACTTGCCACCCAAACCAACAGCAAAGAGATTGTGGTCATCCAATACACATTACGCTGCCTTTCCGCAGCCCGGGTGCGCCAATACAGGTTTTCCACCGAAAGCTGTTCGTGTTTGTAAAGCTCCTGCAATGCAATGGCTTCCTCAGTATGACGATACTTTCGTATGGTATCGGACAACTCAATGAAACGTTGTAGCATAGGATAGGCATCTGAAGCACGGCCCATCTTATGATATATTTTCGCCATATTATTATAGGCATCGGCCACCGAAGAAGGATTTGGACTGGAGATAACTTTCTGAAAATAGTGATATGCCGAATCATATTGTCCCAGTTTCCCAAACAACTCCAACTTCGCCCCATAGAGCGAAAGAATTCTCACAGTATCCTTAGCCGGACGAAGACTTATAGACTTATTAATGTAGTCCAGCGCCTTGGTGGGTTCTCCCTTCTGGGAATAGATACTACCCAGATTTGTATAGATGAAAGGAAGCTGCTGAGGAACAGAATCGGCTAAAGCCGCCTCATAGGCCGCCTGAGCATAGTAAAGGGCGCTATCCAATTGATTCAGAAACAAATATCCGGTAGAAATATCGCACAAGGCCATATTCTTATAGAACATATTTCCCAGATCCAAAGCCGCTTTCAAGGCTTCTTTGGAATAACGCACCTTACCGGAATATTCTTCCTGATTCAGGCAGACAACTCCCAACCAGGTATTCACCCGGTAGAGCTGCTCATGATTACCACTATTTTGCAGGAAAAGCAGAGCCTTCAGAAAAGACTGCATGGCATCGCTCATCCGGTTAAGCCGTCTGTCCAGATGTGCTTTGCAGTAAAGGGCCCGTTCGGCATAAAGAGAATCGCCCGATTGGCTGAAATATTTAATTGCAGGTAGCAGCAGGGTATCTGTAGCCGCATTCAACTGTTGCTTCCTGTGGACAGCCTCGGACATCAGCAAGGCATAAAGTGCATAATCGCGCTTCGATAAGTTATGCAACGGTTCTTTAATCTCATTCATCACTACTATGGCACTGTCTGTCTCCTTTTCTGCCATCAGTTTCTCTGCCAAGGCCACACGATTATCAGGTCCACAAGCAACCAACATACCGCCCCACAGGATTATTCCTATCAAACTCTTCAATCTCATCTTCAATATCGTGTTATTCGTACGAATCCATCATCACTTCTCCAGTCTCTCCATGAATCAATATCACTCTGGCCATATCCGGCTGAATGGAATCGCGTATATCAATCTCCCATACCGGAATACCTTTTTGCCCGTCTATATACTGATTTACACTGACGTGGGTAGTATCTGATAAATTAATATTCCTCAGTTTGGCAAAGATATGAATATCCCTCCATGTATATTTAAAAGCTTTTTCATTTTTTTCGTGCAAACAAGAATCAGACACCTGTGCCTGCTCATCTTCAAGGAAACGAACTTCTACTTTTTCCGATACTTTTGTTGTGGTCACCGAATTGATCTTCCGTATTACTCCCCATCCCAGCCAGCCGTCTTCCAACTCTATTTTAAGATAGATGCCTCGTTCACCGCTGAGCCGATATGCAGAGTCAATGGGCAAGTAGATGCGAGTGTAACGGTCACCTTGTATAAATATCTCTCCATAGGAAAACGTATTCAGCAACCATGAGGCAGAACGTGGATTGTGACTCTTACGCGTCCTGTCGTGGGGAGCGATATTGACAATTATATACTCACGGGTCTGTACCCCGGAAGTAAAGCAACTGTTCAGCCAGAACAGAAAGACGACCAGCACATTGGTACATAATCCCACTACAATACCTCCGCACATAAAGGCATAGACGAAGTTTCTCCAATGATACCACTTCCCAGTGCTTTTCTTATAGATATAAACCATCCAGCTACACATCGTTATCGTCATAAGGAGAATAACGATTTTCCGGTTCAATCCTAAATAGCTGCCGGAAGAGAATGCAGTATGCATCAGCATTTCCTCTTCTATATACCACATCCTGCAATGCAACAGGAAAAGAAAGACAAAGACAGGCACCAGGATTTTCCATAGTGCCGTTCTTTTCTTCAGCTGCCGTCGGGAGGCATCTTCGCCCTGAACCGGTTGCTGTTTGGGCCTAAATTTCTTTCTACTCATAAATACAGAAAAGCGAGCGGACATTCAGAAAGGCAAAAGCAAAAAGCAAAAGGCCAATAAATAAAATCAGCTTTTTCATTATGTCCTACAATTTAAGAATCAATCGTTTTCCGCATCTTTAAGCATCTGCCTTATTACATCCGCATGATCGAGATAATCGTTTCCTGATAAGGTCAGGACATTGGTCAGACCGATAATATTGCTGTCAGAATCGTAAGAAGTCAGTAAGCAATACATCTCCTGCCCTAATTTATCCTCTTCCACATGAATCTGAACCGGTGCGCTGTATGCTCCGGGCAACTCTGCCAGATACTCAAAGTCTTTTCTGAGAAACGCTTCCAGGATTCTGTTTATATCGGTTTCATCGCGCTTGAACTTCTTCAAACCCACCTCTTTGATCTTACCCCCACTCTCGCTATTATAATAATCGAAATTGCTCAAATACGCTGCAAGCAGGCATATTAATACAGCAATTACTCCGACCGTCCGAACCAACCAACCCGCTACAGGGATAAAACCAGGAAAAATAACAATAATAACAGCGACTACAGCCAATCCATAATAAAGCATCGGCTTAACATTGTTCTTTCTTTTTTCAAATTTCACCGGGTTTGCTGCATAGAATTCACCCATATAGCTTGGGTAGAGTTTTGTTTGATTTTCCATAAATATTACTTTTTATAATGATTAATAATAGTTCCATCTTTCCTGGTTATCGTATGAAAACAAAAGTAAAAAGTAACCTGTAAATAATGAAACAATCGTGGGGGATAAATGAAGGGGACAACCCACAAACTAAACAACTGTTTTTCAAATAATAACTCGATAGAAAGGATAGACAAATAAGGGGACATTTGCATAAAGAGACTGACTCCACCCGCAGCTTTTCATGAAGAACCAATGAAGGAGCAACATTACCTGCTACCAGATATATTTTCTTGCTTGTCCCCATATTTTTATAATTACTACTATCTGATTCACTTTTCCGAATCGGATAACATCTTTTTCTGGAATCAGATATTTTCTCTGATTCATCTGCAAGAAAAGCAACTTCCTTTATAACTTGTATTCCAAAAAAAAAACGGGATGATGAAATTTATATCTCATTATCCCGGTATTTACATTCTTAATTACTAATGTTTCATTCTTCCAGCATCAGCCCCACACCTTTCACCGTTTTAATGCTGACTGATGAATCTTCAGCTATCAACTTACGGAGTTTTGTGACGAATACATCCAGGCTGCGGGAAGCAAAATAATCATCTTCCGTATTCCAGAACTTATCAAGAATGGCTTCACGACGTACTACATCACCTCTGTTCTCACAAAGCATTTGCAACAGTCCTGCTTCACGGGCGGTCAATGTCTTGTTTTCACCGGATGAATGTTTCAATATGGCGTGCGTAGCATCAAGCACATATTCCTTTCCAATCTTGTAACATTCGCTTTCGTCCTTACTCTTTTCACCTTTGGAGAGTTTCAACAAAGCATGAATATGGGCATCCAGTTCTTCGGGAATGAAAGGTTTCTTGATATAATTGTTGGCTCCCAACTCATAGCCTTTCAATACATTTTTGGGAGAAACCAAACCGGAAGAAAAGATTATAGGCGTCTCTTTATCCACCTCACGGATACGTTTCACCATCTCATAACCATCCATGACGGGCATTTCTATATCCGAAAGAATGACATCGGGATGGTGCTCCCTCCACATTGCCAATCCTTCTTCACCATTGGCAGCTGCCAACACTTCATAGCCCTCTATGATATCTTCCAATCCGCTCTGAACGATGTAACGCAGGCTGGGATCGTCCTCAACTAACAATAACTTTATTGTATCCATGTCTTTGATATGAATTGTATTAACTTCCAGTTGTATGCCACAAAAGTAATAAATTATTCGTTAACCCGAAGATAACATTGCGATATCATTCATTCTTATACTAATTATCGCAAACATGCTCTTCACAATAGGATATGCACAACAGGCTTGCACAACTGGCACATCTCAATAATCCGGTACATATCAAGAAAGATTTAGGAAATCATTTTATCGGAAATGAAAACTTTGGCGGTCTAATCGTAGGGCCTCCACCAAAGTCACCGCCGCCACGTTTATCAAACACCACGTTGCGCAGAATTTCGTACATTATTCCGCCTACATCCAATCCCAGCTTAAACTTCTCGAAGCGATAATAAGGTATCACAACGGGAACCGTCTGCCAACCTCCACGCATGGCATCGTAATAGCGCTGGGCACCGACCTCCATACCAAAACGTTCGGACATATCAAGAGATATCGTAGCACCATAACTATTAGTGCTCATCCCGTAAGAATTACCGATATCATACGAACCGAAGACATTGAAGGCAACCCGGTCGGAAGCACGATAAGTCAGCCTACCCGCAGTACTGAAGGCTTGCCCAGTGATACGAGACATATTTATCTTCATGGCATTGGCACGAAGTTGCAATGATAGCCGATCATTAAAGATATGCTGATATCCTAACGAAGCATTATTGAAACGCCCGATGCCCGGAATACTGGTCTGGCCCCCGGAACCGAATACCGCTCCATGAGGAAATTGCCTTAATACGCCTCCCGTACTATAATCGCCCCGGAATAGCGGAGAAGGATTTATATGATAAGGGATACGGAGTTCCTCTTTCAAGGAGAAAGAAGGCAAATCACCTAACTGTATAGGATTTATCAAAGGATATACGTTTTTTTCGGGAAGCAGGTTGACGGATGGAAGCTGAAATGTAGCTTTCGGCTTTATCAACATACTATCAAGAGTGAAGCGTGTACTATCTTCCTGTGCAGAAAGCAACTGCAAACCAGAAATGAACAGAAAAAATAATCCCCAACGAATTGGGAGCCAAGATATGCCAACCCTGCGTGTCATAATCTACCTCCTTTGTTTTTTACAGACTCTGTATACAAAAATAGTAAAAGGCTATCTGAATAACAAATAGTTGAGTACATTTCATCTTTGCCAGCAGGCTTTTTTAACGCAAGGGGAATTGTAGCGTAAATTCACTGTAACTCCCTTCCATACTTTCTACCTTCACCATACCGCCGTGGGCACTCACCACCTGCAACACATAATTCAATCCTAACCCGAAACCTGATGCACCCGTCTTACGACTACCGGAAGCAATCCTCTCGAACTTATTGAATATCTTATGCTGTTCGCTCAAAGGGATGCCAATACCGTTATCATGCACTCTAACAATGGTTCCATCCTCTGTCTTTGTACCTGAAAGAACGATCAGAACCTCTTCATTAGAGTATTTGACAGCATTGTCCACCAGATTGGAAAGTATCTCACGCAGACAGAAAGCATCCGCATAAACACTACATCCTTCTTCACAATCGATATCAAAATGAACCGTCTTCGCCGCTTTCAACTGATACTTTTCCGCTATATCCCGCAGCAACGGTCTTAGGGCAATTTCTTCTTTATGTAGTTCCAGTTCTCCACGGTCTATCTCTGTCAGCATTACTACACGATTGGAAAGTGTCAGCAGATGTTCGCACTCATCTCCCATCACTTGCCTGTAGCGGACCAGCTTCTCCGGCTTATCCGCCAACTTACCACCTGCCAGGATATGCGCTCCCATCATGACAGACTGCAACGGTGACTTCATATCATGTATCATGGAGTAAGTAAAGTCCTTCTGAAACTGTTCCAACCGACGCTGTGCCCGCAACATACGTATCTGAAAGAAAACACAGAGAGATACGAAAAGGAAAGCAATAAGCAGCGGCACCTGCATATACCAAGTGGTACTCATAATAGTACGTTGTGGTGAACGAACCACAGCAAAGATGCAACTCGTACTATCCTTATCCAACGGAAACAACCGGGTAGTGATATCCCCGAAGTCAACAGCCGGACTACCTGTATAAAGTATCAACTCCCGGGAGGGATACTTGATCCAACGGATATCCGCCTTATCTGGAAAACCTGTTTCCAAAAGCTGTTTTCTGAACACACTGTCGGCAAACTGCAAAGAGAACGGAATGGGCACACGGCTACGCAGACTAATCGTATCCTGTATATCATAAGCCATCTTTACGCGGAAATCTTCATCAAACTTATTGTAAAGATGTCGTATGATACTCAACTGTACCCGGTAACGATAACCTTTCTCCAGATATATTTTATAAAGTTCATTCATCATACGCCGCGGATAAGGGAGAAATTCTCCCGGTGAACTATCCCAATTAAAATCAGGATTAGCCTTAGTGAAAAGCGGATACCTATGTAAGTCTGCCTCCCGATAGAAAGCCTCTTCCAATTGCTCCTCCGCCTGATACCGTATCTTTTGAGAGGTCGTATAATACAAATATCCCGACCAGACAGCCAGCAACAGGAATACTCCCACCAAGCTGACCATAGAAATTGCTTTAAGAGAAATAGGCCTGCCTGTACTTCCTTGCCGGATTTCTGCTTTGGCGTGTGTCAGAGTAGCATTGGTTTTCTCAAAGAGCACGTTACTTTGTGACTCCACCTCTTGCCAGTTTTCTGTGGTTATCAAATTCTTCATCCGGCTGACGGGATGTTTCATTTCTTCGGCCAACGTATAGAAGTCCTGTTGTTGTTTCTGCAAGTTATGTCGTTGACGGAACACCGACTTCATCTGTACAATCAAGGCATAGACAGCCGTACCCAGCAACAGCCATGTAATGAATGACAGTAACAGGAGTCTCTTCTCCATCTCCTTGGCAGGGAAAGAAAGAATGGCACGGACAGCCTCCCCACGGGATTTAAAGGTAAAAGCTGTTTCGGAAGTAACAGCGGCAAAGTTACGGATACTTACCTGAGGATTGGTACTTGCCAGCACCTCATTTGTATTTACATCAATGCGCTCCACGGTCAGTGTTCCATCCATGTCTAACTTCCGCAACTTATTGTGCAACACGCTGTCTATGGTGGCTAACGGAATTTCTTTTATTCCATACACCCGTTGCAAAGCCTGTGCCACCTGCTGGGAAGTACGCTTATTCCTTTCATTCCCATCAATCCGCTTGTATTTAGGATTAGGAGCATACGCTATGACAGCTATTGAATTATCAGGATAAGGAAGGTTGTTCACCAAATTATCCACCGTCTCCGTGAAAGACATCCAAAAACACTTGTTTAGTAACTTCTCCGCTTCCTGCATCTGTGCATGGAAAGCATAAAGCATTCCGCCCAACTGTATCAACACAACAGCAACCAGACTCACAAGTGAAAGAGAGATGACAGTATGTAATTTCATCTTATCCGTTTATATTCGTCTGCAAAAATAGCAAATAACTATGGATCACGAAGTAATGCACGACTTTTTATATCGTACGAGAATGTGTCCTTTCCAGCCAGAGGAATATAAAAATACATACAACTCTAAAAAACAAGGGAGCTTTCCAGAGTCGCAAAAATCTCGTTAACCTAACGATAACATTACGATAACATTCATCCTCATGCTCCTGCCCTATCTTTGCAACATCAAAAGTAACGAAATGTATAACTTAAAAAATAAAACGATTATGAAAGCTTTAGTATTATCAGTAGTATTTGCATTGACATCAGTAGTAAACGCAGTAAGCGGTAACAATGTAAAGGATTTCGCCTATAACACGGAGAAACAGGAAAACGGAGTGGAAACCCAAATGGTGTATAAGGTAAAAAAAGGAAAGTACCTGGAACGCCACCTGCAGTACAACTACACGTATGATGAAAAAGGACGTGTATCAGCCAAGGAAATCCTGAAATGGAACCAGGACAACAGCCGCTTTGAAAAGCAGTATTGTCTGAACTTCCGCTATACTGACAATGAAGTAGGCGTGGAATACGTAGCATGGAACAGCAAAGACAGTGACTACACCAATGTGAAATCCAAAGCCATCTACCAGATGAACGAACAAGGCATGAACTACATGAGCTACAACTGGAACGAAAAAGAAAACTCCTGGAATCTGGTGACAGAACACAACGCCATCCACTGGAACGAAGATTTGCTGGCTAACAAGTAACTTTACTCTAACAATAAATACTCTCTTTTTTAAAAAAAGTGCCAGAAGTGCTGTACTATATGTGAGTGAATAATTATCACCCCACAAGTACCGCCACTTCCGGCACATTCGTCGTGTTTATCACTTAAAGTTATTCTTCCTGTTTGGAGTATTCAGAGAACTCGCAACCGAAGCGCTCTACCAGCATATTATCCATTTCATCCGCTTTCAAAGCCAGATTGACGAGATTATGGCAGATTCCATCTTCGGACGCATCTGTGATATCAGACAGATGCACACGGTAGGCCATATAAATCTGCCGTCCCTCAATGCCCAGTTTGTACGGAGAGAAATCTTCACTCAGAATATAATCGAGCACTTTCTCCACTTCCTTCTTAGGCAACAGGTTGATAGGAGAAACAGCAAACAAATATGCGTTCTCATATACAAAAATACGTATTTCCGAACTGCCTTTGTGAAATGTCCAGGAGTCGTAACCATCCCGTGCAAGTACAGGATTAATCCCCATCTCACGGATGGCCCGCTCACAAAAAACGCTCAGCGAAGACGGTTCACGCTCCTCAAAGATACCTTCGGGCAGCTTCTCGCCACATGAAGGACAAAATTCCTCTTCATCGGCTATCAACTCATCACAACTGTCGCACTGCACCTGGAAAATAGAGTGGTCAACCTCCTCTACCGCCTCAAGCAGCTTCCGCAATGCTTCCACACGTACACCGAATCCCATATTGTCGGCATTCGTCAACTTGCTTACTGTCACCCCCACCACTTCATTGTTCTCATTGAAGATAGGTCCACCGGAGTTACCGGGATTGACGGCTGCATCGGTCTGGATATAATACTTTCCCTCCATCAGTTGTTTGGGTGAGGAAACGGAACCCTCGGTCACCGTAAAAGGCATGCCGTAAGGATAACCAGCCACACACACTTTCCCACCGATAGAAAGAGAATCATCTCCCGCCAGACTTATAGAGGGAAGGGATGAAAAATCACCTTCCACAGCCAACAAGGCAATGTCCAGAGAAGGATTTACCAACACCACTTTAGCCAGATAAGGATTCCGTTCATTATCGTGCACCGCCAGTGAATGGAAGCCTTTGACTACATGGTAGTTCGTTACAAAAAGGTCATAGTCTTTCAGGTAGAAACAACTACCTGAACCGCCCGCATGGGTTACTTTGAAAACCAACTGATATATATTGTTCTGTTCCATTGATTTGCTTTTTTAAAGTGTTACGCTTGTCCGCCAAGTGCCTGCTGTATCATCTTCTGCTGAAGTTCCTGTGCCAGACGCATATACTCGCCCATATCTCCCCTCATCATGGCAGCCTGCATGTCGGCTTGTGCTTTCATGATTTCTTCTTGCAGGGAAGCAGCCATGCCTTGCATCTGCTCGATAGCTTCAGAAGATATTTCTTCAAGAGTGTCGTCATCATCATCCGGTTCCAGGTCACCCTCCATTATCTTATCCATGGCATTATAAAGAACTTCAGAAGCGTCTTCCATCGACCGGCCGCTCGCTTTACTGAGCGCGCGGGAGATGATGACGTTGATGTCGTCTTGCATATCGTTGTAGAAATAAGCCTCGTAGAAGATATAAAGCAAACGTACGGCGCTACGTTCGTAGTTTTCCGTCTGGATGGCTTCGGTGGCTTCTTTATAGACACTTATAAAGTTCTCCTGTACATTCTTCAAGGATGAACGGCGCTTGGTGGAGACTAAGGTATCAACGAAATAAAGGTCGGTAGCCAATTCTTCCTTGGACAAAGCAAGCAACTTCTCAAGAAAAGCTTTTCCTTTTGCCACCACTTCGGCGGTGGGCAGTTCGGCATCCATGTCGTCCACTGCCTTGTCGAGGTCGTTCAGCAACTGGCCTTGCGGACGGGCAAAGTAGGAAATCTGATAGAAAGTAGTGTCGAGCACATTCCATGAATAGCCGTATTTACGGTCGGCATCATACTCTTTAATGACTTCCAGCGTCTCGCGACCGAGCTTTTGCAGACCTTCATAGATGCGGTCTACCTCTTCCTGCGGATAAGGAGTAATTTTAGGTTCGTAGCAACGCGTGGCACCAAACTTTGTGCAGAATTCATCATCGTATTTATCACCGATGTGACAGATGTTCTGCAGGACGAAATACATCTTGTGCGGATGGCTTTGCGACAAAGGACAGGAGTATTCCATCCTCAGACTGTCACCGTCCTTCACAAAGCGAGGCAGCATCAATCTGTTGATGTTCAGGTCGGCCACTTGACGCAGCATGGCCACACGCCCCTTTTCGGGTAAAGTAAGGAAATCGGCATTGATGCGGAAAGCATCCTCTTTCACATAGATGTGTACCAGAATAGAACCATGCGGAATATGAAATTCTGTACCTTCCGGATTACCATATTTAGCCCGGAAATCAGGATTCAGATAGTTCAGCAAACAGTGGAAAGCCTGCAGATACTCACCTTGATTATACAAGTCCACACTCTTTTCAAAATCCTCTATATGTATGGAACTTTGTGTGGAGTCCACTACAGGAGGGATATAGGTTAATGTCTGTTTCATAATATGTATCTCTATTTTTTATTTAACCGATATACAATTCGGAGGGAATCAGTTTAAAATCTACAAACTGGTTCTCTACCGGCTTGGCTTTCAACAAGAAAGGAACAATACCGTCTGAAGGAAGCGCTTTGCGCGGAAGAGCCGATTGCTTATCGAATTTGTATGTGGCACACCAGGCATCGGCATCACCGGATACGCTCTTGCCGATACGGAAACAAAACTCACTCTGGCTGTCGTTCAACGTATCAATCAGCTTGCGGCAATCGTTGGGTACAGTAGAAGCATCGGATAGTTCGCTGATTTTTTCTGCCATTTGTGATAACCATTCCACGTCGTAAATGTGCTTCTTGTCGAGGGCGAAAACAAACACTGCCGGATAGTAATCGTTGTCTCCCGGTCTCCACAAAGCACTGTTGGCTTGCACCACTGCTGCATATACAACGGGAGATTCCGTATATTTCTTCTTCCACCGATCCTTGAACAACCAGGGAGCATTGCCTGCCACTGCCTTGAAGAAAGGAGTTTCCATGTCGCGGGGTGTTTGCAGATAAGGTTTCAGTCTATCCAGACGGGTAGGGTTATCGAAAGCCTCCTCTTCCTCACCGTCGTCTTCCGGCACGGTCGGCCTGTTACGCAGTCCACTCACGTCACACCCTTGCGCTTCCATTTTCGCAATATCTTCTTCCGTCAGGTTATTCTCCCAGTCTTTGCCGGGATTCACAAAAAATGCCATAATAATTTAGTTTTAGAGTTAATATTCTATCAAATAGTTAATATCTCAACTTTTGCAAGCTCAAGGTTCTTAGTTGAGCACTGCGAAAATTGAAATTAGTTAAGTCTCAATTCATCCGCCACCCGGCAGGCAAGGTTTATCTCGTCGTATATCTGTTCCAGTAAATGTTCGTTGTCCAGCGCCTGCGTGCGGAGGCACAAAAAACCTTCGGGCATGACTGCTGCGTAATAAAAAGTATTTTTGCTGAAAGAAAGCATTATATCGTGTCCGAAAGCTTCGCGCAAGCGGGTGATATGGCGCATCATTGCCGGGGTGAGTATCATGCGCGCCGCCACTTCATCATCGGCATAAACAGCAAAGTAATTCTCAAATTCAGGGTCTTCCAAATGCATGAAGCGAGCATTATAACGTTTCTTCAATGCCTGGATGTTTTTTGCCAGATAACCGACTTTCTGCTCCAAATGGTCGGGCAAGATAAGGGTGGTTCCCTTGAAAGTTCTCTCCAAGCGGCACCAGCCGAACATTCCGCGGAAATTGTGCGCACTGCTTTCGTAACGGGAAGCAAACAAAGGGCGGAGCACATATCGGTAAAGCATCACGAAATATCCCGTCACAGAATTTTGTGCCAGCTTATTCAGCAAACCATAAGAAACACCTATATCCGCCACATAAAGGGACTGATTGCCATGAGGAATTTCCAGATAGCCGTAAGTGGTGGCTCCAAATGCCGGATCGGAGAAAGAAGTGTTGAAGAGCTTACTGCCAGACAATATCCGATAGTCTATCTGCAAAGAGAAAGAAAAGACATACGACGGAAATAAGGTGGACATAACACTGCGCATAATATCGCTTTCCTGCTGCTGAAACTTCATAAGGGAACGCGAGAATACAAAGTTCAGCACCACAAAGCCCATGAAAACAGGCAGTATATATTGCGTTATCAGACTATAATTCTCCAGTCCGATATATCCCGCCAAATAACCGCCCAAGAGGACGAACATCATCCAGCAGAAAACAAAAAGATAAACTATAATACTCAGGCCACGCACCACTCTGCGCCAGCGATTCACACGAGACAACTCATTACGGAGTCGTTCAGAAAGCATTTTGAAATCAATCGTCGCCATATTACATCCGTTTTAAAAGTTCGCTGACATCTACATTGCGTTGCTCGGCTTCGGGAATATCAATCAATTCTTCCTGATGATGGTTCTGCCTGCGGGCAACGATGGAGGAAGGAAACATTTCAATGGAATTATTATAATCGGTCACTGCTGCATTGTAGGTACGCCGGATGGCCTGTAACTGCAATTCCATATCTTCAATGCTTGTTTGCAGGCGGTGGAATTGTTCGTTCGCTTTGAGTTCCGGATAATCTTCGACGGAGAGTTGCAATCTGGATAATAAGGAAGAGAGTTCATTTCCGGTTTTTATCTGCTCACTCTCTTGCGAAGGCTGGAAGGTGCGCGAACGGAGTTCGGTGATGCGTGTCAGGAGCTCACTTTCATGTCCCATGTAGGACTTTACAGCAGCTACTAAATTAGGTATCATGTCATTGCGTTGTTTCAGTACTACACAAATACCGCTTCGGCATTGCTTTACGCGGTTTCGTTTAGCAATCAGGTTGTTGGCAGTCCAGATATACCAAAGTATGAGAAGCACAATAAAGCCTATCCCGATATAAAGAAGAATTCCCTGGTTTTCCATAATTTTACTTTCTAATATAGATTAATAATAGTTGCATCGCATCTGCTAAAGAGATTGTAGCAAAAATAGGAAGATACCCATAAACCGGAAAATAAACAGGGGGGACAAATGAAGAGGGAGCTTTTACTTATAAAAATGTGTGTTTCAGTATATTATTATTCAGAGAAGGGAAAGGAACAAGGGGACATTTTCAATTTACAAGGGAAACAGAGGGGATATCAGAGGAAGAAAACAAGAAATTCCTGCCATATCATTCAAAGTTCTTGCTTTCATAAAAGGCTATTGAAGGCTAAGATTATTAGGAAGGATTCATGACTATTAGGTTATGAATCAAACGGACTATCTCAATTCCCCTCCTCCAGTTGGAGGAGGGGTGCCCGAAGGGCGGGGTGGTAGGTGAGAAAAGAAATCCTTAATTTTATGATTCATAGGTATTTATTATTTTACCTACCACCTCCCCCTACGGGTACTCCTCCTCCCGAGAGGAGGAGAATTAAGATAGTACTGTTTATCATTTGCTTCATTTCTTATCAGAAACGAATTAACCTAACACGCTTAGTTTACTGATTATCAACATATAGCATTTACAATCTATTTACTCCATAATGTAAAAGCATTTACCGCGGTATGTAACGACCTTTACCTCCTATTGTAACGCTCTTTACATCGGCATGTAACGGCCTTTACATCGGCACGTAAATGAAGTTACCATTTGGAGTAAACAGAATTACCTCGAAAGGTTACAATCAAACAGTCCTATAACCCTTCGTTAACGTAAAGATAACATTGCGATAACATTCTTCCTCCCCCTCCCACCCTACCTTTGCAACACCGAAAGGGAACAAATTGTATTACTCAGAACATAAAAAAGCCATGAAGAAGTATCAGAAAATAGAAATAGAATTCTCAAAAGATATCACAATAGTACTTGCAGCTTATATATTATCAGGTATTGTCAACCCTGTATACATAGGATTAAAACACATTATTGCAGACCTATTTTTCAATTAACAAATAAGGATTAGATGATGAAAGCGGACATTTCAATCATACAAAGCAGAAAAGGTACCGAAATAGTAGTTTCGGGAAACAAAATCAACCGCAACGGAATCATAGCCGCCATTCTGCTTGCTCTACCCATACTGGTGCTGTTCCGGTTGATTCATGGAGAAGAAATGACTCACATATCCTATCTGATATTCTGGTCATGTGCCCTGGCTGGTTTTGTAGTAAACTTATTGCTCCACGCCCTCTTCTTCGGAATATTCTCACCCAAAGGTTTCCGGTCCATATCCTTCGTGAAACATAAGGGGGGCATACGTTTCTGCCATTGCAATGAACCCATAAGAATGTGGCAATATCGTACCGCCTGCTTTCTGCCTATTCTGTTATTAGGAATCATCCCACTCTCTTACGGCATGATATCGGGGCATTATTACAGTGCTTTATTCGGGATATTTCTGATTATCGGCAGTATCGATGACGTCTGTATCCTCTGGAAATTGCGTTCCTTCGGAAAAGATGCATTCATCAATGACTGCTCACAAGAGTTACGGTTTCATATCTGGTGATTGTCTGCAAGCGCTCCTTGCAGACACAATCATTTTATCGGAAAATAAAGTGTAAACTCACTAAAACGGCTTTCTTCACTTTCCACCTCTACCCTGCCCTCATGTGCCAGCATCACCTGCTGCACATAGTTCAGTCCTAAACCGAAGCCCGAAGCTCCACCCTTATCACTACGTCCGGCTGCCGCAGAGCGCTCAAAGCGGTTGAAGATGCGCGACTGGTCTTTCAAAGAAATACCCAAACCGTCGTCACACACCTTTATCTTGCAGAAACCTTTCTCCGACACACTGACAATATCTATTTTCACCTCTTCACGAGAATACTTGATAGCGTTGTCTATCAGATTGCCCAATACTTCGCGCAGACAGAAAGCATCCGCATAAACAGTCTCGCAACGGTGATAAACCGTATTGAATTCCACTTTTTTATTGACTTTCAAAGAAATCTTCGCTATCAAATCATCGAGCAAAGGGCGCAGGGCGACTTCTTCCTTATGCAATTCCAGATGTCCTTCGTCCAATTGTGTCAGCATCAATACCCTGTTTGATAAAGCCGACAAATGCTCACTCTCTTCCGTCATTACCCGGCGGTATTTTTCTTCTTTTTCAGGCTTATCCGCCAACTTCCCGCCCGCCAGCACATGCGCCGCCATCAATATGGAATTCAACGGAGACTTCATATCATGAATCATGGCATACGTGAAGTCTTTCTGGAACTGTTCCAGGCGGCGTTGCATACGGAGCACCTTTATCTGTCCGAAGATGCAATCCAGCATCACCAGAAACATAATCCAGAGAGGAATCAGCAAATACCAGATGGAAGACACCACATAGCGATATGGGTTCTTCACTATCCCCTGCACACAAAGCGTGCTGTCTTCCCTCAACGGTATAAACCGGGATGTATAGTCACCATACCTCACAGAAGTATATCCTGACTGTGTAACCGTACTGTCCGAAGGATAGCGGAACTGACGGATTCCACTGCGTGATTTCATTCCCAACCGGCTGAGATGTCCGGCAAAGGCAGAATCCAGATACTGGGAATTCATCTCCACTCCTTCCAAGTGTTTCTGCATAATCAAAGCTGCACGAAGACGGTAATTTTGATCAATCGTATTGTGCGTATGCACCACATACAATCTATTTATAGTATACTCTGCCTCTTTTCCTTTTAAATATTCTCTTTGCTCTTCGGCAAAAGGCGACTCGCTTCTTTTTATCCGTTCTTCGGATTCTCTATTTTCTCCGGGTTGCGAGCGGAACAAAGGAAAACGGTTATACGCCACTTCATCATAAAAAGCAGCCTCAAAACAGTCATTCACCTGATAAACCGTCTCGCGGGCAGCCGTACGATACAAGTAAACGAACCAGGCCACCATCAGCAAAAAGCTTGCCAGCAGACTGATTATAAAGAATACCTTGAAAGAGTGCTGCTTACGTGCTCGCTTTTTACGTTCTTCTTCTTTGGCAACGGAGAGAGTTTGTTCTGTCATATCCAGAATATGCTTACCCGATATTTCTATTTCTTCCCACCGTTGTCCGGGAATCCGGCTACGCACTTCGCCTATCGGTAGCCTCATTTTCTCTGCCAAAGTATAAAAAGCCGAGCGTTGTTCTTCAATGCCCCGCCGTTGACTTATGATATATTTCATCTGCTGTGCCCAACTATAAATAAGAAAAGCGGTCAGCAACAAAGTAGGAAGAAACAAGAAGAATATATCTTTTATAAGCGGAAGGAAAGGGGTGATAATGGCTGCTTCTATGGCTTCTCCTTTCTTTTCATTCAGCCAGGCAGTATCAGAGATTACTGTTTTGAAAAGTTTGTAGGCAGAATACTGGCTATGGTCTTCCGCCGCATCAATCCACACGGTCCGGTCTATATTCTTCCATTTCAGTTTCTTTTCCAACGTCCTTTCCATCTCATCCAGAGGTATCGTCACCTGATAAACATCTTGCAGGAAAGAAGCGGCCTGTTGATATCCCAGAAAAACTTCATCATCCATAGGTCTATTCTCATCTTTAGGTATGTACGAATAGAAAGGAATGGTATAGTCCGGAAAGGACAGGTTGTTGATTTGATTATCTACTGTCTCTATAAAAGCCTGTCGGAAACATTCGTCCAGTGTACGTTTGGCTTCTTTCTTATAGCTGTCATAGGCATACATCATCCCTCCCAATTGTATCACCACAACGAGAAACAGTCCTACAATAGAAAGGATGTAAAGCGAACGGAGCTTCATTTTGTCATTATTTTGGGGACAAAGATACTATTTTTCTGCATTAACCTAAAGATACTTTCCTTCCTGAAAAGATAAAAATGCAAGATACTTTCTTTTGTGTGAAACCTAACTGAGCATTTTATCACTTCACCACCCTACTCTGGATGTATCCGGGACGTACTTGCTCCGTACATTCTTCGGTCAGAAGTACCTCTAAGCGAAGAAACACTGGAGTTGATACGGAGCAAGTGCATCCCGGGTACGGATTTGATAAGATACAAAGCTGCAATTGTAGTTGATAAAATCATCGGTATTTCTGTGTTAACCTAATGATAACATTGCAATAACATTCATCCTCATGCCTCTGCCCTATCTTTGCAACATCGAAAGAAACAAAAATGTATAACTTAAAAAATAAAACGATTATGAAAGCTTTAGTATTATCAGTAGTATTTGCATTGACATCAGTAGTAAACGCAGTAAGCGGAAACAATCTGGAAGGCTTCGCCTACAACACGGAAATGAACGAGGGTAGTGTAAAGACGGAAACCGTATTCAAAGTAGAAAACAAGAAGTATCTGCATCATCATTTGCAGTATAACTATGCGTACAATGCCGAAGGACGTGTATCAGCCAAAGAGGTATTGAAATGGAACAAAGAAAACCAAAGTTTTGAGAAACAATATTGCCTGAACTTCTCTTATGACGGAACTGATATAAACGTGGAATACGTAGCATGGAACAACAAAACGAACGCTTACGCCGATGTAAAAGCAAAAGCTGTTTACCAGATAAACGCAATGGGTGCGAATTATCAAAGCTATAAATGGAACAAGAAAGACAATTCCTGGGACCTGACGGCAGAACACAGCACGCAACCGGAAGAAATTATGCTGTTTGCCGAAAAGTAGTCTGCCAGCTCAAAGATGCTATAATAAAGCGCCAGAATGATTTCTGACGCTTTATTTTTGATTAATACCCTTTTTATTAAATTCTCATTTACTAAATAGCTCCACAGACATCAAATATGAATTATAGGGTAGCCACATAGACATGATAAAATAGAGTGTATCGCCTTTGAGTGATAGCGGGTGAATATACGACCCATAGAGCTGGGCATATTGCCAGCCATCCACTATCTTTGCGGGTTCACTCCACGGACCTGTTATATGATCGGCTGCACGGAAAGAAATCTCATAGCGAAGGCCATTGAAATAAAGCAATATCCACTTGTTGAACTCCGGATGATAAGCCACGGAAAGTTCCCCGGCTATATCATCGAAAAGCGGGACAGCAGCCGCCTCATTATCTTTCACCCAGCCGCCACCGTTCCAGAACTCATATTCTGCCTGGTTTTCAATATCTTCTTCACGGAAGCGGGCAAGGTGGGGTTTATTATCACGTCCTGTGATAGTACCTATCATATAGACATAACCGTCTTTTTTAAAATAGCCCACTTGACCGAAGTTGCTCATTGAACCGAACTTTACATCCTGACAACGCTTCCAGGTTACCCCATTATCCATAGATTTATAAAGGCTTGAATAATTGGTCACCCATCCCGCCCAATTACGGATATTCATATAATGGACATAATCGGCACCATTGGCACGAATAGCGGCTGTAGGAATGGAAGTCCAATCTCCATTGCCACTGCCATCCTTACCTCCATAACAGATTTCACGGGCACTCTTACCACTTTCATCCATAGCCGCACCATTGATGGCGAGCCCGTCAGAAAGATTGGTGTCCTCGGAAAAGAGCAGCACATTGCTTCTCCAACTGCCACCATTGGGTCCCGGATTAACAAAATTAGGATAGAAATCACTGCCAAACGTATCACCAAAGAAAAGGCCATAACGTCCCGGTTGAAGCTCCCAGACAATTCCCAAATCGGTGCCACCCACATTATACAGCTCATTGGTACGGTTATTCACCTCAAACTCCACAGCAGGCAGTCCGTTCACTCCATTTACTTCTGCACCGGTAACCCGGGACACACATTTCAGGTTGGTAAAAGCTAATGCTTTCGATACATTGACAGTGCCTCTATTCACCATCAGTTGAACGGCTTCTGATGATTTATTGTCACTGCCTACAGCTACAAACTCAAGAGTAAACCGGGCATCATCATTTTCCTTCACAGTATATTCATAGATATACTTTTCCGAAAGGCTGGCCTTCATATATTTCTCAGTCGCGCCTTTCGTATCACCGGTTTTCGTGATTTCCAGATAAGCTAATTGTGCAAAGCCATCAACCGTCACTTCAACAGACGCCTTTCCATTGTCAGCCGTAACCTCACTTTTGGAAAGCCGCACATTCAGAGTTGGAGTTTCATCATCCGAATCTGATTTCTCACAGCTTGCAAGTCCCCACGTCATCAGAAGACTTGCAAGTAACAGTATATATTTCCTTCTCATATCACAATTTAGAGATACGCAACACAGCCCCTCCGTCAACAGCCAAAGGCAGTTCTACCTTATCCTTACGAGTCACTGTACGTATTTCTTTACTCAAATGGTTAGGATTCCTCTCAGCATCCGGAGCATCTGTATATATCTCCGCCCGATATTCTCCCTCATCCAGAAAATCCAGCTTCAGGTTTAATGTGCGTGCCGTGCCATCGTTTAAAGTACCTACCCACCAGTCCGTACCATTGCGGCGGGCTACGGTGACATACTTATTAAATTCGGCCAATGGCACGCGCATTTCATCCCACGTACCGGGAACTGTACGCAATACCTCAAAGCCTGGTTGTCCTTCATAAGCCATAGGCGTATCACATAAGGAAGTAAGATGGTTTTCCAGAACCACATACATCGCCATCATGTGGCAACGAGTACTCATCACATAGGGATTAACATACTGAATCTTGAACTCAGAACGTGGAAGCGCACGGAAGCCCCCCAGATGGTAATCGGCAGGTCCGGCCAGCAAACGGGTGAATGGAACGGAAATATCATGGTCGGCATTCACCAATGTATCCCACTTGCAAACTTCATAATTGAGCGTTCCCTCACGGGTGAATTCATTAGGGTAAGTGCGGGTAAGTCCCGAGGGCTTACTGGAGCCGTGAAACTGGATAAAGAGACGATGTCTGGCAGCCGCCTGGAGAATTTCTTCCTGAATACGTATCATCTCTTGGTCGTCACGATCCAGAAAATCGACCATCAAGCCCTTTACGCCCCACTTTTCATAGAGTGCAAAAGCCTCTTCCAACTTATCATAGAGCGGTCGCCAATGTACCCACAAATGTATTCCCACTCCTTTGCTCTTGGCATACTCTACAATATGCTGCATATTCAGGCAAGGTATCGGACGGGTGATGTCGGCATTCGGACCTGCCCAGCCGAAATTGAAGTTATCGTCATAATACCAGGGAGTCTCGGCATAACCATAGATACCATGGGCATCCAGACCGTTACGGGCTGCAAAATCAATATAATACTTGTTTGTCTCAAAGTTGTTTCCGGGAGAGAAAGTACTATCAGGCACCACATTGCCGTTCCACCAGGTGAATGTAGTCCGACAAGGCTTTATCCATGAAGTATCCTCAATCTTGCAGGGTTCATTCAGACTGGTAAGGATGTTTGTTTCAAGAAGTCCGCCCACACGGTCGGCTACAGAGAGTACACGCCAAGGGGTACGATGCGGAAATTCACTGATTTCCACTTTTATCTTCTCCTGTCCCAGGTGGGGAGACAGTTTACCTGCAAAGCCATTCTTCTCCTTCACCAGATACATGCCTGCATAATCGCGGACAGCCGCCTCTGTGATCGACATGTATATGCCGTTATCAAATTCCAAGGTTACAGGCATTTCAATAAGACGTTTCTTGGCTATCTTATCATATTCCGTATGCGTGTACACCCCTTCATGCGTGTTGATATATCCCGGCAGGTACATCAATAGCGCCATCGGATTGCCATTCAGCCTGAACTGGGTCTTCTCATCATACATTACATAGGAATTCCATCCTTCCTGTTCAGGAAACTCATAGCGGAAAGCCACTCCGTCATTGAAAGCCCGCACTACCAGATTGATTAACCTTCCCGGAGCTTCTTTCTCCTGCAAAGGAACTATCATCTCATTGCAATGATTACGGGCACTACTCACCTTACCAACCACCAATTCATAGGTTTCATCAATAGATTTCCGGCGAACCTTACCGGTTTTCAGGTTACTGCCAAATTCACCGTTGTCGAAACTGAATCCCAACAGGGAGTTCTCCACCAACAACTGTTTTTTGTAATTAACCTCGTAAGAAACGGTTTCTGGAGTTATCTTCAACAGAAACTTGAGTTTCCCGTCGGGTGATGATACGGATATGTTCTGTTGGGCCGAGACAGCCATGAAACAGAATAAGGCGGCACATAGGATATAGAATTTCTTTATTGTCATATTTAGTATGGATATGTAAGTTAAAGTATCCGGCCAGAACGCTTTATAGACCATACTGACCGGATAGTAACATGATTATTTCGGGTTCTGTACCAAATTAGAGTTACGCTGCAATTGGTCGAACGGAATCAACATTAAATTACGCTTGGTGTCATTTGTAGGTGTATGTTCCCACCAGGTACCTTTCGTATAGTTATCATCAAAGCGAATCAACTGACTACGACGTAAACCTTCAAGGGCAAATTCGACACCCAGTTCCTGAAGCAAACGACCATACTTCACCGGTACTCCATTGCAGGATATGGTAGCTTCGAGTTCAGCACCAGTCAACTCATTTGTAGTATCAAAGTTTCTCCTGCGCACTTCGTTCACCAAGTCCGCCGCATCCTGTGAATTTCCACCGGTACGAAGAATACATTCCGCCTTTGTCATAAGCACCTCGGCATAACGCATGATGACATAATCATTGTCCGGGGTTCCGGTAGCACCTACCTTGATTTCATATTTGCCAAAACGGTAACCCTGATACATCGTAGCGTCACCACTAATATTAGTAACCTCCCTGGTATAACTGAGCAACATTTGCGGGTCACCGCACCAACCGTTTGTCCATAGAGGAGTTCCGTCAAGAGCATATTGCTGCCCCATCCGCCATGTCTTTTCCAAACGTTCATCACCTTCCACATAATTGTCAAAGAAAGTAGGAACACCTAAGCAACCTCCATCAAGCCAGGTAGCCTGAAGACTAAAGGTTTGCATCTGCGAATAGTGCAACGTCTTGCGTGCCCACATATATATCTGCCCGCCGGATTTCGTTTCATCAAACGGAATGACAAACATTGTTTCATTACTCAACTCATTGTTTGTAGAGAATGGCAATGAGTAATCGCCATCGAGCCTATACTTATTAGCAAGTATGATTTCATCACACAGAGCTTCACATTCGCTATACATAGGTGTACCTATCCAAGCCTCAGCATTCAGATACATGCGCGCAAGCAGCATTTTAGCATTCCACTTATTAAAGCGCCCGTAAGTACTCAATCTGTCTTCGCTCAGGTTATCGATATTGTTTTTCAATTCCGTTTCCACAAATTGAAAGACTTTTGCACGTGGCTCCGTAGCAGGAAGATAACCGTCGGGTACATCAAAGCGGTCGATGATAGGTACATTTCCAAAAGCCTCAAGCAACAGATAATAATAGAATGCACGCGCCACTTTCAACTCCGAAATGTAATTTTGCTTTCCAGCCATTTCTATGGAAGAGTTTTCAAACTGATAGAGTACGCGATTGGCACTTGACACACCTGCATACAACACATTCCAGATAGCATTCAGGTGCGGATCTTCTTCCGTCCATGAATGTTGGTGCAGGCGAATATAAATGCCGCCATCATACCACAAACCGTGATTCTTAACAGGAGTGACACATACATCGGTTGTTTCTTCCAAATCCCACCAGTTTTGCCAATCGGTCATAGCACGCATACCTGAGTAAACCGGAACCATAGCTGCCAAAAACTCAGACTCGGTCTTATAGAAATCTTTTTCCGGAATGCTACTGAAAACTTCCTCATCAAGATTAGTGCAACCACTGAATACCGCAGTAAGGGCAAGGAATGCAGTGATAATATATTGTTTTCTAAACATTGCTATAAATTTTAAAGGTTAAAACAAAAGATTTAAACCAACAGTAAACTGGCGTGTTGTCGGATAAAGTTCACCGGCACCGGAACCTTCAACACCGGGTGCAAGCCCTTTAATGCTGACTTCAGGGTCCAGTCCTTTGTAGCCCGTCATAGTAAGCAGATTGTTACCCGCTACATACAGACGAAGACGCTGAATGACATTCTGGTTCTTTAGTTTGAACGTATAACCGATATTTACATTATCCAGTTTCACATAATCACCATCTTCCACATAGTAACTCTGCATGGCAGGAGCACCCTTTACATAGGAATTACTACCAAATGGTTTCTCGAGTACGGAGCGTGGCAGATTGCCTTCGCCGATACGTGCTGTTGTTTCCCAATGCATGCGTTGACGGTTAAGCACCTGGAAGTTGAATGCACCACGGAACATTACAGAAACATCAAAGCCCTTATAATTCAATGCCAGGTTAAGACTACCATAAGTTGTAGGGATACCGTTACCTATTACCCGCTTGTCACCGTCATTGGCATCCGTCAGCAATTTCGGTTCACCATCGGCTCCATAAACCATCCACAGACCATCAGATGTAAGGCTATGTGTTTGGAAACCATGGAAATTACCTACCGGATCACCTTCTCTTACAATGTGTGTATGCGTCTGTATCGGCGAACCTGTAGCACCTGCATACCAGTAATCTTTCTGGTAAAGTCCGTTAGAAAGAGATACAATCTTGTTCTTGTTATAGGAAAAAGTTCCTGTTATGTCAAAACGTAAATCCCTGGTTTGTATAGCTGTACCACTCAATAACAATTCAATACCCTGATTTCTGATTTTTCCTACGTTTGCCATCATGCTCGATACAATATAGGGCGGAGTAGGAACTTCGTAAGTAGAAAGCAAATCCGAAGTCTCACGATGATAAACGTCAACCGAACCCGAAAGTCTGTTCTTCAGGAAAGAGAAATCAAGACCGAAGTTCAGCTCGCTTTTCGTTTCCCACTTCAAATCGGGATTTGGATTCTGATAAGGTGCAGCTCCCTGTGTCCATTTACCATTAATGTAAGCATAGCCACCATAACCCAGCAGATACATTGACAGCAAGTTTGCATTCACCTCGTTACCCGTAACACCATAACCGACACGGAACTTTAAATCATCCAGCCACTTCACCTCTTTCAGGAAGTTCTCTTTGCTAAGGCGCCAACCGGCTGATACGGCAGGGAACCATCCCCACTTATGGTTATCACCAAAGCGGGAAGAACCTTCACGGCGCAAACTTGCCATGAACATGTACTTCTCATCATAATTGTAAGTCACACGGCCAAAGAAAGAAATAAGCTTATGTGTATTTCTATAGCTGGTCATAGCTGCCTTGTTATCTTTCATATCATTCATGGAACCAATGTTCCATGGACCGAACATGTCCGTCGGAAAATCTTTCGCCCATTGATATAATCCTTTAGCATCATCATCCTGATAACTATAGCCCGCCATAGCACCCAGATTATGGAGTCCTAAGGATTTGGTGTAATCACCTACCAATTCCAACGTTTTCTGCAGACTGTTGTCAGCCCAGTTCCACACATTGCCATAATCACCATTGACAACCGTAGACATATGCTTGAAAGAGTTGCTCTTGTTTTCCATACGGTCAAAGCGTTGAAGAGCTCCCATGACGCTCAAATTAAGCCCTTCAATCGGGGTAACTGTCATCTTACCGCTCATCATCAGTTGATTATATCCCTCTTTGTCATATTCTTCATTAATCATGGCAACAGGGTTATAAGGTTTCAGATTGACTTTATATTCAGTATAGTTTCCGTTCTCATCATAAATGGGACGCGTTGGATTTTCCAACAGAGCATTCAGGTAGGCAGAATACCATGCACGTTGCTGAGTGACATAGCTATCATTGATATTCAACTGGAAACGCAGTTTATCATTAAACATATTGTGATTCAATCCGATTTTTGCAGTGATGGATTCACGGTCTGTCTTATTGATGACACCCTCACGCTTCCGGTAATCGATAGAAGCCACATAATTGGACTGGGCATTGCCACCCTTCAAAGAAAGAAAGTGATTCTGGCTGATAGCTGTACGGCTGATTGCATCTACCCAATCAGTGGTAGTTCCTTCATCTTGAATTCCTGGAAAATCAGAATTATCTTTCAAGTTACGATAATCATCCGCAGTCAACATATCTGCATGTTTGGAAATAGTTTCAAATGATACGGATGCATTGTATTCCAACGACATCTTCGTGGCTTTGGCACGATTGGTAGTAATAACAATCACACCATTCGTACCACGTGTACCGTAGATTGCAGCAGCCGAACCATCTTTCAACACGTCAATAGATTCAATATCCTCACTTGAAATAGCCGTCATGCTACCACCGGGAATACCATCAATGACTATCAGCGGGCTGGTATTGCCTGATAATGAATTTACACCACGAATAGTCATTTCAAGCCCCAACACCGGGTCACCGGTATAATTAGAAAGTTGTAAGCCGGCTACTTTACCTTGAAGCAACTGTTCGGGGCTCTTCACCATACCGGCAAGGAAATTATCCTTTTTCACCGAAGTAATGGCACTCGTCACTTCTCCCTTCTTCATTGAGCCGTAGCCCACCACCACTACATCATCCAACAAGAAAACGTCCTCTTCAAGAGTTATATTAAGGGAAGTGGTATTTGCATTCGTCTGAATAGTGCGCGTTACATAACCGACATAACTCACCGTTAGTGTGTTACCCGGAGTCATCTTAATTTCAAAACGTCCATCGACATCCGTCGAAACACCGTTCGCAGTACCCGTCTCCAAAATCGTAACACCCGGCAGAGTGTTACCTTTTGAATCCTTCACAACACCCTGGAAATTCTTTGTCTGTGCAGCGATAAACTGGCATGCGCATAACATACATACCAATGCCATCAGCCGCATTGTTCCGGAAATAATCCGTTCTTGATTAAACTTAGGCATAGACTTAAAGTAATAAGGTTGATAAATTTAAGTTGTTATTTGTCTCTCGTGATTTTCTTTTTAAAAAGGTCTGACGACTTCCAGATCATCAGCCGAAGGTAATGCCGGGAACTTGGCATGCGGCTCGCTCTGATACCAGAATACAACAGAAGAGATATCTGATTTCTGGTCAAGATAACGACCATCATTGCGCCATCCAAGATCCTGAATAGTAACTTTCAAGTCCTTGTCAAAGCGAACAGGGTCAAGAATATGCCAGCGATACATACCGAAACGTTGTTGCGAACGGTATACTCCATCGGGGCGTATAATCTGGTGAAGTCCTGCATAAGGGGTAGAAAATTCCTCGTATTGGCGGGTTGTTTTATTCTCAAAATTGTAGGAACCACAGAAATAGTCTTCTGTACCAGTACCACAGATGGTCGGGAACTTTTTGTCACCATCCATGAAGAATTTAATTTCTCCTTCACCCCACCAACCACTGTTATTGACCTGCCATGCCATGTAAGTACCCACATATTGGCCCTTGCCCTTGATGCCATCAACCAATACATGGTCAGAAGTCATATTGGGGTTTGAACGGCGGAATTGTGCATGGAAGTAAGCGGCATCCTCAGGAACTTCAGTCAATGTATAGTTTATCTGATAGTAAACCCGCATTTCATTGTTCGGATCAATGTTTTCCATAGTGATTCTACACTTTTTGCGGAAAGGCATTTGCCAGTAACAGTTGAATGCGCTGCCCGGATTCACGCATACGGCCAGTGAAGATAATGGAGAATACACTCCCCAGCCACTACAGAAGAAATCACCAATGGGACATTCTACAGAAGGCTCTTTCTCATCATCCCAATAAAATCGGATAATTGTTTTCCGCCACTCACCTGTGGGAGTCATCCAGATTTGCTGGATAGCGCCGGGACCTTCTATTTCAGCCAATGTAAAAGTCTCATTAGGACCGATATTCACATAAGGATTCACCTTCCAGCCTTGTCCCAAGGTCTTTGCTGCGTGATGTGCATTAGCTTGATTAGGTTTATCTTTATCCCTCACCGGATCAGCCATACCACCCTTACCTTTTTCGCCGGTAAAGTTTTCAGGACTGATAGAGCGGGTTTTTGCATCGGACAAACGATACAAATTACCCATATTCATGTCAAGTCCATTGAAGTTTTGAGCATAAACGCTCACTGCACCTAAACATAAGGCGCTTAAAATAAAAGCTTTGATTTTCATGATTAAATAGATTAATGGTTTATAGATTGATATATTCAGCATTTTTTGCCAGTTCAAGGTATTTCTTGTAGAGTATTTCATAAACCCTTGCCCTTTCGGTGTCCGGTTTATATTCCACCTCAATATCCGCCCCCATATACTTCATGGCTTCCATGATGTCCTGATATACTCCCGCAGCTACCGCTGCAAACATAGCCGCCCCGAGTGCGCAAGTCTGCTGTGAGCGCACGATGCGAATAGGCATATTCAGCACATCAGCCAAAGTCTGCATGACAAAAGGGGCCTTTTTGCTGATTCCTCCAATGCCGTTGACAGAATCAATATGCAGACCTTGTGCTTTCATATGCTCTACAATACGCCGGGAGCCGAATGCGGTGGCTTCGACAAGGGCTTTGAATACCTCCGGGGCAGTGCTTCCCAGTGTCAGTCCTGCAATCATGCCTTTCACATTCTGATCGGCATACGGCGTGCGGCGCCCGTTCATCCAGTCAAGGGCAACGATGTCATTTTCAGAAAGTTTCAAGGCTTGTGCTTCTCGGGTCAATTCAATCAGCATGGTGTCCATGACTTTCTGTTTAGCTTCTCCTTCGGGGATGTTCTTCAAGGGCCATGACATGAATTTCCCGAACCATGCATAAATGTCTCCGAAAGCTGACTGTCCGGCTTCCAGCCCAATGAATCCGGGAAGTACGGAACCATCCACTTGCCCGCAGATACCTTCTATGCATCGGTCTCCTATTTCATGTTTCTCTGCCACCATGATGTCGCAGGTGGAGGTTCCCATGATGCGTGTAAGTACCCCCGGTGCTACCGAAGCTCCCACGGCTCCCATGTGTGCATCGAGTGCTCCTACGGCTACGGCGATGCCTTGAGGTAAGCCCAGTTTACCGGCCCATTCGGCGGTCAACGTGCCGGCACGGGTGTCACTGGTGTAAGGTTGCGTGAAAAGATGGGGGAGGATTCTGTTCAGGGAGGGATTAAGTTCTAAAAGAACTTCGGAAGAAGAAAGTAACCAGCTTTCGTGCCACATAGCTTTATGCCCTGCTGCACAACGGCTACGAAGCATTTTTTCCGGAATTGTGTTCCCTGTAACCAAACCTGTCATCCAATCACAATGCTCTGTCCATGAATAAACAGCCTCTTTTACTTTAGAATTAGTATTGATGACATGTAAAACTTTTGACCATACCCATTCTGAAGAATAAGTACCTCCTTCGTAGAGTAAATAGTCAAGATTACGTTCCTTCATGAGAGCGTTTATCTGCTCGGCTTCACGAACCGCCGTATGGTCTTTCCAAAGGATAAACATGGCATCCGGCTCTTCTGCAAATTCAGGATTCAAGGCTAATGGCATCCCATTGCAATCAGTCAATGCAGGTGTACTGCCGGTGGTGTCAAAACATAACCCACAAATAGAAGCTATCTCCTCTTCTGTCAGATGGGATAAAGCAGTGTGCACAGCTTCCGTCATAGATTCAATATAATCCAGCGGATGCTGGCGATACCGATTACTTTGTGCATCGCAGTAAAGACCTGCTTTCCAACGGGGGTAGAAACTTACCCCCGTAGTAACTTCATCTCCATTGCGCACATCCACTATTAATGCCCGGCAGGAATCCGTACCGAAATCAAGTCCAATGACATATTTCTTATTAGATTCTATCATATGAATTCTTATTTAATTGCTAATTCCTGTTTTCTTGCAATGAAATATCCATAGTAAGCAATAACCGCAAAAGCTATAGCCGGAACAATATATGCAGCCATAATGCTACCGGTCTGATCAGAAACAATACCTTGAATTTGAGTCAGGACAGCCGCACCTGCAATGGCCATTACCATGCCCGAACCCCCGATTTTAGTATCTTCTCCCAAACCTGTAAGTCCAAAGCCATAAATGGTTGGGAACATCAGTGACATACATCCGGAAATACCCATCAGGCAATATACTCCGAAACTACCCTTACCAAGCATAGCACCTACACAGCATAGTACGGCAAGAATAGCGAGACCTATCAAAAGTTTGTAGGCTTTCACATACTTCATCATCCCTGTACATAGGAAGCGCATAGCGACAAAGAGGATAAGCGACATAATGTAATAAGTCGCGGCTGCCTGTTCGGCCGTACGAGGCAACAAGTCATTCAATCCAAGCCATTCGCAACCATTATAGAATGCGGCAGATACAGGTTCTACATTGCGCAATGCATCTACAACTGCATCGGCAGAAGCCGCATTGCCCAGAGAAGCCAACACACCGTCAAAATTCAACTGCTGCATAGCATAGCGGATGACAAATGACCACACAGCTATCTGTGCACCTACATAGAAGAATTGCGCAACTACGCCCCACACATAATTCTTATTTTTCATGAGCCTGCGGAAAGTGGCGCCAAATTCAACCTTTTCTCCCTTTTCACTAAGATTAGGCATTTTGGTAATCCAAATGGCGGCTAAAAGTACCAACATCACCAATCCAAGCACTACATAAGCCATAGTGACAGCACTTAATTCCTGACCTTGGATGGCAGCCAATTCACTAGCCGGGAGCTGGCTACGTTCTGAAGCAGTCATCATGTTCAATTGCGAAAGAATGAAAATCTGACTAATCACCACTCCCGTAATTGCTCCAAACGGATTGAATGCCTGCGATAGATTT
Source organism: Bacteroides sp. MSB163 (assembly GCF_036416795.1). Classification (NCBI taxonomy): domain Bacteria; kingdom Pseudomonadati; phylum Bacteroidota; class Bacteroidia; order Bacteroidales; family Bacteroidaceae; genus Bacteroides; species Bacteroides maternus. The sequence continues at coordinate 1,536,145 of NZ_CP143867.1, forward strand.
AAACGGCGTGTAGCTGTACTCTCAGGACCAATTGCCAATACATACGAATTGGTTGATGTTTCCAATACGGAAAGTCCGGCAAAAAGAACAAAAATGGCCAACAGGTACATGAAGAAACTGAACTCAACGTTTATTCCGGAGCAAAGCATTGCCGGATAGAACAATAAGGCACCCAAAGCATACAAACCAAGTCCCAACATTACACCGGACTTATAAGTGTACTTCTTGATAAATAATGCACCCGGAATGGCACAGCATCCATAGCCCAATAGATAACACACCACTTGTATCCAGGCAGTTTTCGAGTCACTGATACTCATGATTCGCTTGAATGCGGCGAGCATGGTATCCGTAAGATTATTCGGCACAGCCCAGGCAAAGAACAGCGTGGTGAGCAGAATGAACGGGAAGAGGATTCCTTTCGGTATTATTCGATTCGATTCCATACGAATTTGATATTATATAGTTACCCTATTGAAACTTTGTCTTAATTACATTCAAATCTGCTCCGAATAATTTCTGTACGATAGGAGCCAACTGTCCATCTTCACCCTGTATGTGAATTACTTTCTGTGTATGTACCAACGATGCACCCGGTGCAAGTTCCGCTCCCGGAGAAGATGTTTCAATCTCATAGAAAGGTCCCATGATAGAACCGTCTTCCACCGGACCGTCATTGTAAGAATTGATGACATCACCCTCAAACGGGTCTTCCTGTGGTCCCCATTGTCCATTCACATAAGCTGAAGGAGTTTCGGGCAGGCTGCACCACAAGATAGTCAGTACACCTTTTGACGAGTCATAACTTCCACACAGGCTTGTTGCGCGTGAAGCCGGCAATCCTAACTTTGAACGATATTTTCCATCTATCTTGAAATAGATGATACCTTCCTCTTTGATTAACCTATCTGCCGGGATTTTGCCGAAATACTCATCATTTACAATCGTCCCTTCCGCATCTTCCTTATATGGAATAAAGACGGTAGTGGTAGGTGTGGGATTAAAACAGCCGAGCATCCATACCGACACCAGTCCGCCCTCTTTTGTCCATGCGCTATCGCCCGTATTAGTAATCTTATTCTCACTCTTATAAGCTACTATTTTCATACCTTGTGAAAGTTGTATACCGAAATCCGCAGCCACTTCATCAGTATTCATCAATGACACCGTACGGTCGATATTCATGTCGAAAGTAGTACCTGAAGCATTTGTCAGACGGGTGTCCTTCACGAAATGAACACTGCTATCATCCTGTGACTTAATGGCAAAGGCTTCCGTGTCGAGCACAGTGGGAACTACCCAGTTATCATAAACCTGCTCCTGCCCCTCCTTAAAATAGAGTGAGAACGGGCCGCCTTCGGGACCCAACCAGAAACGCTCTTCACCTCCTACAGGATTGAACTGCGGGCTGACCTTTCCCTCACGAATAAAGCGGTAGTTAATCCATCCGTAGCTATCGCCCTCGTCACCGGAAGCCGAAGTAGTCATCACCCGCCCCTGCCATGCCGGAACAATCATGACTTTAGAATTTCCATCGGCAGAAACCAGTTCAGTGTATTCTATGCCATTCTCTTTCAGGAATTGGGCATCATAAGCATAACTTCCCATCTTAACTTCTTTTTGTCCGCTGCAAGATGCGAGTAACGTAACCGCACCTACAAGCAGAGTGTTTTTCAAATTGATTAGTTGCAACATAATTCTCATGTTTTTCATTTATAGAGAGGTCCGTAATTTTTACAAGCTCTATAATCACTACCTTCCACGTCTTCACCGAAGGCAGACCATGCGCTGGGACGGAAAATATTTTCCTCAGGAACATTGTGCATGCATACGGGAATACGGAGCATGGAAGCCAGTGTAATCAAATCAGCACCCGTATGACCATAGCTGATAGCGCCATGATTGGCACCCCAACGATTCATAACGGTATATACATCGCGGAAACAACCTTTACCTGTCAGGCGTGGAGCAAAGAAAGTGGAAGGCCATGTACGGTCGGTACGCTCATTGATAGCCTTGAAAACATCCTCATCCAGATTAACCGCCCAACCTTCAGCTATCTGAAGTACAGGTCCTTGTCCTTTTACAAGATTCAACCGGCACATGGTTACAGGCATTTCACCACGGGTCAGGAATTGAGAAGAATATCCACCGCCACGCATGTATTCGCGGGAAGCCGGATACCATGTGGTTGCAGCAAGGCATGCCTCAACTTCTTCCTCAGATATTTCCCAGAAAGGTTTCATTACAGGTTTTCCGTCACGGGTTTGAAGTCCTGTTCCGTCCAGCGTGCAAGAACCTGAGTTAATGAGGTGAATGAAACCATTGGCAGCTTTGCCTTCCAGTTTTTTGCCGGTTACCCGTTCCACTGCCTTCGGACTCCAATAGGTACGTACGTCAGCAAATATCTGTGCCGTATTTGATAATAAATGTCCAAAAAGCATGGAAGTGCCGTTCAACGTGTCATTTTCCGTAGCAAAAGTAAATGCTTCACGAATACCGTTCCAATCGAATGAGCTATTCAGTATAGCTTCAGTAAAATCACCATCTGGCTTGAAGTCTGTCCACTGACGTTGCCCCTGGAAGCCTGCGGCGATGGCATTATGCCCCATTGCTTCTTCCTTAAAGCCCATCTCTGCCAATTTAGGATTACCGATCATCATGTCACGGAAAATAAGAGTCATTTTTATCACGTATTCCCAACGCGCATCCTTTTCCTCACGGGAATATACCAGATGTTCCGGATTGAAATCCTTTCCTTCATTGCTTTTGCAATACTTTTCCGTCCATGCCATGGCGCGGTCAAATTCCTCGTGATCATAAATACCCAACTGAACACGACGCTCTATCTCACTGGCATCTACATATTCATTACGCATGCCCAGATATTCCTGAAAGAAATCCGGATTGGGGATAGAACCGGCAATGCCCATGGACACGCTTCCTATCGAAAGATAAGATTTACCTTTCATGGTTGCAACAGCCAAACCTGCACGGGCAAAACGCAATAGTTTCTCTTGCACATCTTCCGGAATTTCCGTATTACCGATTTCCTGTACGTCCCGCCCATAAATGCCAAATGCCGGCAATCCTTTCTGTGTATGTCCTGCCAGAGCAGAAGCCAAATAAACAGCGCCCGGACGCTCGGTTCCGTTAAATCCCCAGATGGCTTTCGGCATTTCACCATCCATGTTAATTGTCTCGAATCCGTAACACCAACAGGGAGTAACAGAGAGTACTACTCCTACTCCATTATTACGGAATTTCTCTGCTGCCATAGCTGCTTCAGCCACACCGCCGATAGTGGTATCTGCTATGATACATTCCACAGGTGTGCCATCACTGTGACGTAAAGATGAAGAATAAAGCTCTGCTACTTTATGGGCCATAGTCATGGTCATATCTTCCAGTGATTCGCGGATACCCCCGCGACGGCCATCAATAATAGGCCGAATACCAATTTTCGGCTTTCCACCGATAAGTCTTGAATGAGTCATGGGTAAATAGATTTATATAGATTAATACTGTTAATTAACTAAATCGATTAAGCAAATATTTAAAAAAAATAGCCCCGGTTAAGGGGTTATTTCTATAAATACCCCATCAGCAAGTACCGACTGCACAGTATTACCATTAGCAATATTGTCTATCAGTATTCCAAGCGCCTTCTGTACCAATACTTCTGCGGGTTGTTGAACATAGGATATAGGCGCACTGAAAAAGTCGAATGCGGGAGTACCATCAAATCCTACTAATCCTATTTTATTAATAACCTCCTGTCCCAAATCCTTTATGGTATATAAGCAGGCTATTGAGATCATATTTGTCGCGAACAGAAATGCATCTGCTCCTCCTTCAATCATTTTGGGCAATAAACGGTCGGCCGATTTTCTTGGAGCATCCTGTTTCAGGAAAATGACATTTGCCAATCGTTTCTTGCCGGCATCCTCCATTGCTTTCTTATATCCGCGAATACGCTCCTTCATATGAATCAGATTTATATCATAAGCCACTATACAGGGGGCATTATAACCTGAATCCAATAGATATTTAGTTGCGGTATAAGTTGCATTATAATTGTTTAGAGCTACATAGCTGACATTTATTTCGGGGAAATAGCGGTCGAAAAGAACAATGGGAACATTGTTATCTACCAATGAGGCAATGGACTTTTCCGAATTTTCACAGGGAACAATAATCAATCCATCTACACCTTTATTAATAAGGTTGCTCACAACACGGTTCATTTTCTCTGTGTCTTCATCAGAACTACCGAACAGGACGGTATATCCACGTTTCGTTGCCTCGTCTTCCAGTATACGGGCTAATTGTGAGAAAAAAGGGTTGGATATGTCAGATATCACTACGCCAATTGTTTTAGTCCGCCCACTACGAAGGCTCTTAGCGGCAATATTGGGTTGATAGTTCATTTCTTGAGCTATCTTCAATATACGCTTGGCTGTTTCCTCACCTACACGATATTCTTTCTTCTTACCGTTCAGTACGAATGAAACCAGTGCTGTTGATACTCCTGCGGCTTCAGCAATGTCTTTTAGCGATACTTTTTTTAGTGCTGACATATGTTTTTCAGTATAACGTTTTTGCTATAGTAGAATATTATGTTTTTCATTTATCTACTGATAATGTACTATTTAGTACTTTACTACGCTGCAAATATAAACATAAAAATTAAAATAGCAAATTATTTTGCTAATTCGTTATAACAATTTTATATTTGCAGCGTGAAATCACTGTAACCTGCCATAAACATCATATAAAAAACTAATTTAAATCTTTAAGACAATGAAAACCAAGATTCTATTTGCCATTTTATTTTTTGTAGCCGGAACGTATTTTTGCTACGGACAAACTGATTTGAAAATTGATCCTAAAACTTTAGCAGTTCCGGAAGAAAACGGGATATGGGTGCAGCCTGCCCAAAACACCAAAGCACAACCGATATGGGGATTTGCCGATGGCATCCGGATAGGGATTGCTCCGCTCGACGGTCCACGTGGACTGATACGTATTTATACTCCTTATTTAGGGCATGATAATTTTGTGGTAACTAATTTTATTGCATTCGAACCCATAGACAAAGCAAAAAACATCAGAGGACTGTCCGAATTGGAATGGAGTGAGCTGGATGATGTTCGCGGAAAACGCTTTTGGAGTAGCAATACGCCTGAAGCACCTTCTTTTCCCGATAAATATTATCCGGCGCATGGAGTCATATCCAATGAAAATGGAGTCGAGACACTGACCGTATATCTCTTCTGCGAGACATTTGATAATGGAGCAGATGTTTATGTACGAATTAAATTCACAGCGGGAAAACCTTACGAATTTGAGATAACCGGATATACCACTGAGGACTCCGACGAACTAAGCCGATTTATACTTACAGCGACAATGGGCAACAAGGCCCGACTCAGAACATTGCATCTTGCAAATGGAAAAAACAAAAAGGCCGGTCAGTTATGGCCAACTTATAAGGAAAGCAATTTTACAGAACATAACCATACCCCTTTATCTGAAATGATAAAAGATAAGAACGGAGGTGCCTGGTTCATCGCTTCTCCTGATGAAGAGGACCCTGCTAAAGCGGTTTATGCCGAGGATACCCATACACATTGGAAATATACAGGAAAAAAAGCTACTCAATATTGGTATTGTCCTAAACCAAGTAATGAATTAGAAGGGGTAGTAAATGGTCGTTATACCTACTGGGCAAGTAAATCCCCTATTCCCGGCGGCATTTCTTATGAAAATTTCGAATTGACGGAACCTTTCCGTTCCGGACAGAGTTATGTATTCGGCATCACTCCTCTTTCATGGGAAGAGGTTATATCAGGAATTACTACAGGGCTTACCTCAGACGGTTTATAGCATTGATGCTATATTACCGTGCAACAATGAGGCATAAAATGCTATTTTGTATTTTTTCAATACATATTCGTTCGCTTCAGTTCCATATCTGACTTTTATCTTTTTCTTAGCTACTTCTGACCTTCTCCTTATGCTATTATAAGAAGGAGAAGGTAGGGAGTAGGTAAGAAGTAAGTAAGGAGAAAGTATAGCGCAAATATATTCATAATCCGCACAGAAGCTGTGAGAATATAATAATACAGTGGAAATATAACTCAATTTCTACTACTTCTCTTTTATATCCATAATTCTATATGATATAAGTATCAATTGTTTCTCTCTGCGAAGTTCTTTTAGAACTTAATCCCTCCCTGAACAGAATCCTCCCCCATCTTTTCACGCAACCTTACACCAGTGACACCCGTGCCGGCACGTTGACCGCCGAATGGGCCGGTAAACTGGGCTTACCTCAAGGCATCGCCGTAGCCGTAGGAGCACTCGATGCACACATGGGAGCCGTGGGAGCTTCGGTAGCACCAGGGGTACTTACACGCATCATGGGAACCTCCACCTGCGACATCATGGTGGCAGAGAAACATGAAATAGGAGACCGATGCATAGAAGGTATCTGCGGACAGGTAGACGGTTCCGTACTTCCCGGATTCATTGGCCTGGAAGCCGGACAATCAGCTTTCGGAGACATCTATGCATGGTTCAGGAAATTCATGTCATGGCCCTTGAAGAACATTCCCGAAGGAGAAGCCAAACAGAAAGTCATGGACACCATGCTGATTGAATTGGCCCGGGAAGCACAAGCCTTGAAACTTTCTGAAAATGACATCGTTGCCCTTGACTGGATGAACGGGCGCCGCACGCCGTATGCCGATCAGAATGTGAAAGGCATGATTGCAGGACTGACACTGGGAAGCACTGCCCCGGAGGTATTCAAAGCCCTTGTCGAAGCCACCGCATTCGGCTCCCGGCGTATTGTAGAGCATATGAAAGCACAAGGTCTGCATATTGATTCTGTCAACGGCATTGGAGGAATCAGCAAAAAGGCCCCTTTTGTCATGCAGACTTTGGCTGATGTGCTGAATATGCCCATTCGCATCGTGCGCTCACAGCAGACTTGCGCACTCGGGGCGGCTATGTTTGCAGCGGTGGCCGCGGGAGTATATCAGGACATCATGGAAGCCATGAAGTATATGGGGGCGGATATTGAAGTGGAATATAAACCGGACACCGAAAGGGCAAGGGTTTATGAAATACTCTACAAGAAATACTTAAAAATAGCAGAAATACTCAAATAGTCCCCTTTAGTTTTAATCAGAAAAAACATCTAATATGAAAAATCTTTTAGTCATAGGAACTATTGTTCTTATCTCAGTCTGTTCTTGCCATAATCAAGGACAAAATGAACCACAGATTAGCGAATACAACAAAGAATACAAGGGAGAATTCCTGAACCGCATAGCATTTCCTATTGGAGGAATGGGTGTCGGTATGTTTTGTCTGGAAGGCACTGGTGCCATTTCTAATATGTCAGTCAGGCATCAGCCCAATATATTTAACGAACCTTGCATGTTTGCCGCTATACATGTTAAAGGATACGAGAAAGGTTCCAAAGTTTTAGAAGGACCTGTTCCTGACCGCAAAAAATTTGGTGGACCGGAATCGGCTTTGGGAGGACCTTTGACCTCCTGGGGATTGCCTCGATTTGAAAATGCAAGTTTTAGTTCGCGTTTCCCATTTGCATCCATTCGTTTATCAGATAAAGACATTCCTCTGAATGTTGAATTGAGAGGATGGAGTCCTTTTATTCCGACTGATCAGGATAATTCCAGTTTACCTGTCGGAGCCCTTGAATATGCCTTCACCAATACATCGGATCAAGATATAGAAGCTGTCTTTTCATATAACACACGCAACTTTATGGCAATGCATGGAGCTCCCCATACAATTCGTGCCATGAAAAACGGCTTTATTCTATCACAAGAAGCTTCAGATACTGAAAAGCATCTGAAAGGCGATTTTGCTATCTACACCAATACAGATGCAACAAAAGTAAATTATTGCTGGTTCCGTGGTGGATGGTGGGACCCTTTAACTATGGCATGGAATGCCATTGCTGATGGGAAAATAGTAGAAAATGCTCCTGTAAAAGAAGAAGCTCCCGGCGCTTCATTATACGTGCCTTTCAAAGTAAAAGCCGGTGAAACGTATTCGCTTCGTTTACATATGGCATGGTATGTTCCCGATACCAATATGCGTATTGGTGCTGACGCTATTTCAGAAAATGATAAATCTACAGAGTGTCCTACTGTTGAAAAAATGGAAACTCCTCAGTGTTATCGTCCCTGGTATAGTAGCTATTTTGCTGATATTAATGAAGTTTCAGAATATTGGTTATCGAAATATGATGAGCTTAAACATAAAACCGAACTATTTACAAATACATTTTATAATACTACCTTACCAGCAGAGGTTATTGATGCCGTAAGTTCCAACCTCTCTATTCTCAAATCGCCAACCGTAATGCGCCAACATGACGGACGCCTGTGGAATTTCGAAGGATGTGGTGATACCTGGGGTTCTTGCCATGGTTCTTGTACACATGTATGGAACTATGCACAAGCCATACCCCACCTCTTTCCGGCAATGGAGAGAACTCTACGTGAAAGTGAATTCTTTATAAGTCAGAATAAAGAAGGACACCAAATGTTCAGAACCAATATTCCCATCCGGGCCGTGAAACATGATTTCCATGCAGCAGCAGACGGACAATTAGGTGGCATTATCAAAATTTATCGTGATTGGAGAATTAGTGGAGATGCCGATTGGCTACGTATGATGTACCCTCAGGTAAAAAACAGCCTTGACTATTGCATTGATACTTGGGACCCGCGACGTGTAGGTGCATTAGAAGAACCGCATCATAATACATACGACATTGAATTCTGGGGCGCTGACGGTATGTGTACCAGCTTTTATGCAGCCGCCTTACAAAGTTTCATACAATTAGGTAAAGCCTTAAATGAAAATGTTTCCGAATACGAATCATTGCTTGCAAAAAGTAAAGATTACATGGAAACAAAATTATATGACGGAGAATACTTCATCCAGAATATACAATGGGAGAATCTAAAATCACCGGATCCGATAGCTATAGCCGAGAAGAACTGGAACAGCGATTATTCGGAAGAAGCACGCGCCATCCTTATAAAAGAAGGTCCTAAATATCAATATGGCAAAGGTTGTTTATCAGATGGTATCATCGGTTGTTGGATGTCTCTGGTAGCAGGTTTAGATGAACCCATCGACAAAGCTAAAGTAAAAAGTCATCTGAACTCTATTTATAAATATAATCTTCGTAAAGATTTAAGTGATCATGCAAATCCTCAACGCCCCACTTACGGGCTTGGTAAAGATGGGGGAGTTTTATTATGTACCTGGCCTAAAGGGGGAAAACTAAGTCTTCCATTTGTCTACAGCGATGAAGTATGGACGGGAATCGAATATCAGGTTGCTTCCCACTTGATTTTTGAAGGTGAAGTTGAAAAAGGCCTCGATATTGTCCGTACAGTACGCGAGCGCTACGATGGTAAAGCACGAAATCCATTTAATGAATATGAATGTGGAGGTTGGTATGCACGTGCACTATCAAGCTATAGCCTGCTTCAAGCCCTAACAGGACTCCGCTATGACGCAGTAGACCACATTTTATATATAGACTCCAAAATAGGTGATAGTTTTAAAACATTTTTATCCACAAATACAGGATTCGGAACAGTTGAAGTACAACAGGGAAAACCCATTATCAATGTTGTTTATGGCAGTCTTGATATTGAATCTTGCATTGTTTCCGGCAACAAAACAGATTTCAAATATCAGGCAAATTAAGGTAGATTAGGTATTAAAAATAAGGTAATATAGATTGTTTTCAATTATTTCTAATTACAAAACAAAAGATTATGAAGCGAATTAAATTATTAACACTTTCATGTTTAATGTCCTTATCTTTACCTTCCTTTTCCCAGTATTCACCTGATCATAAAGTATCTTTAGATAAAGGTGATATCAAATCATTCATTGGAAACAAGGAAACGAAAGGTGAAAGAAAAGTATACAAAGGCGATGAACTTACAACAATCGGCATGCCGGTTGGAGGTATTTGTGCCGGACAGTTATATGTTCGTGGCGATGGGACATTAGCCAACTGGTGGATTGCCAATAATGCTTATAACACAGGTTATGGAATTGACTGGTTATTGAACTTCGATACCCCTCTAGGACCTTGGAAAGTCTGTTACCAAACATTTGAACCGGCGAGCTATATCGATCAGGGATTCAAAATAACCGTAGACGACGGTAGTAAAACGGTAACAAAAGAACTAAATAAAAAAGACTTTGATGACATTGCATTTATAGGTGAATATCCGATTGCTTTTATTGAGTACGGACACAAAAATGAGAATCTACCAGTAAAAGTTTCCGCAGAGATTTATTCACCATTTGTTCCACTGGATGCTAAAAAATCTGCTACTCCGGCAACAATCATGAAATACACAGTAAAAAACGTGTCGGATAGAAAAGTTACAGCCAATTTGGAAGGTTGGATGCAAAACCTGGTATGCATTGATTTAAAAGGACGTGCAGAGGGAATGCTACAAAATAAAGTTATTGATAATAATGGTTGGAAATCAGTTTACATGGATATGAGAGTGGATAACCTGCCAATCAAAACCTCTGATAAAAGCCGTAAATATGAAGTATTTGAAAATTTTGAAAGCGGAACTTATAATCGCTGGAAAGTAGAAGGAACGGCTTTCGGAAGAAAACCTTCTCCCGGAGAACAATGCAATCAAAATCCTTTTGGCGGTGATTATGGCAATTACTTAGCCAATTCATATACAAACTATGATAAGCCTGTTGGTAAATTAACTTCCAAGCCATTTACCATCAAGCATAAGTTCATTTCCTTCAATATCGCAGGTGGTTCTCATCCAGGGAAAACTTGTATCAATTTAGTTATCGATGGCAAAGTGACAATGTCTGCAACTGGCAATAATAATGAAGATTTCCTCCCACGTAATTGGGATGTATCAAAATATAAAGGAAAAAAAGCTTATCTGGAAATCGTAGATAGTGTAGAAGGTGATTGGGGGCATATCAGTGTTGACAATATAGAGTTCTCTAATTCTCCTGTAGCTGCTCCGGCAACAACCATTGATAAATCACATACATATTTCGGAAATCTTGCTTTATCTGTCTTTGATAATAACGCAACAGCTACAGCTGATGATTCAAAAAATAATGTGGAATATGCAGAAACAGAACTTGGTAATAAAATAAATGGCGCATTAAGCTCATCTATGACCTTACAGCCCGGAGAATCTAAGGAAGTAACGTTTGTACTTTCATGGTATTTCCCAAACCGCCCGTTAAGTTATAAAGGTTCTGAATGGAATAAACCATTGCCGCCCAACAGTCCAGCTATCGGTAATATGTATTCCAACTGGTATGATTCTTCTTTAGATGTTGCAGAACAACTACATGAGAATTATGCAGAATTAGCACAAGAAACTCATAACTTCCACAATACTTACTACAATGAGACTAACCTGCCTTACTGGTTGGTACAACGCGTGATGATGCCTATTTCTACATTAGCAACCGAAACCTGCCAATGGTGGGCCACCGATAAATTCTGGGCATGGGAAGGTGTAGGCTCTTGCGAAGGAACTTGCACGCATGTTTGGGGATATGCTCAATCAATGGCTGCCCTATTCCCTGAACTGGAACGTAATCTGCGTGAAAAGACGGATTATAGCGTTTCACTCAGAGAAGACGGAGCCATTTTATCACGCAATGGAGAACATGGGGTTTTGATTGATGGCCACGCAAGCGTTATTCTACGCATGTATCGTGAACATCTGATGTCCAAAAACAACTTCTTCTTATCAAGGAACTGGGATAAAATAAAGCGTTCTTTGCAATATATTATAAATGAGGATGGCAATGAAGATGGTCTGATCGTCAAAACTCAACCGAATACATATGACATTTCATTTAATGGTGCCAACACCTATGTAGGAGCACTTTATCTGGCTGCATTGAGAGCTGGTGAAAAGATGGCTTACATCATGAAAGATACTGTCGCTGCTAATTATTACAAGAAAATATATACAGCAGGTAGTAAGAACACCATGGATCGCCTGTGGAATGGTGAGTATTTCTATCAAGATGTAGATGAAAAAGAATATCCCAAATACCAATACAGTAAAGGTTGTTTAAGTGATCAGCTTTTTGGTCAGACATGGGCTTCTCTTTATAGATTAGGAGATATTTATCCGACAGATGCTATCAACAAGGCATTACGTTCTATCTGGAAATTCAATTGGACAAATGATGTGAAAGCTCAGAGTGAAGCTCACCTTCCGGAGAGATATTATGCTCATGCCGGAGAACCCGGATTATTCATATGTACATGGCCTTACAGTAAACATCCGGGGGAAGATGGAGTAAGATATCGCGATGAGGTCTGGACCGGTATTGAATATCAAGTTGCAACTGAAATGATAAAACGTGACATGATAGACGAAGGTTTAGCCATAGTCAAAGCTATTCACTCACGTTACGATGGTAAGAAACACAATCCGTGGAATGAAATAGAATGTGGCGATCATTATGCTCGGGCTATGGCATCCTATGGAGTACTACAAGCAATACAAGGTTATTGGTATGACGGTCCTAAAGGCATTATGGGATTTGATCCGAAACTCAGGAAAGATGATTTTACCGGATTCTTTAATGCAGCCGAAGGATGGGGAAATATCTCACAAAGCCGAAAAAACAATAAACAAACTAATTGTGTGGAAGTGAAATTTGGTCGTTTGTACCTTGATAAGTTACAAGTTAATTTACCGACAGGAACAGGCATCAATAATATAAAAGCTTCATTAAACAATCAGGATATTGCTGTCAGTGCTGCAAATACAAATGGTTATACTGAAATATCATTAAACGGTTTGCAGATGCGTTTGGGAGACAAATTGCAGATAACCTTTGAGTAAGAACAATATATGTTTCCAAAGTGGTGTGTTGCATGGGCTTCAAAACACATGCCACTTTGGAGCATATTACTTCAAAATACAATAAACAATTTTTCTTTTTTGTTACATTAAATCAATTAATTATGAAATCAGCATGTAAAAACAGATGCTTAGCAACAATTTTGCTTGCAATTTGCTTGATAGTGGGAACTCCGCTATGGGCACAACAAAAGGTAGTACATGGCGTAGTTGAAGATTTAGAAGGTAATCCTATGCCTGGTGTTTCAGTAACGATAGAAGGTACAGCCACCGGAACTATCACAGATGTAGATGGTAAGTATGAAATTACAACTCAGGATGGAAAAACATTGGTTTTCTCCTTTGTTGGAATGAAATCAGAAAAAGTAGAGGTAGGAAAGAAGTCTGTTATTAATGTCAGACTGAAAGAAGATGCCGTAATGCTTCAGGAAGTAGTAGCCATCGGCTATGGTACAAAAACAAGGGCTACCACTACCGGTGCAGTAGATTTGGTCAACTCTGATAAATTAATGAACAGACCGGTAACAAACACAGCTGAGCTTTTGCAAGGTGTGGTTCCCGGTATGGAAATCAGAAGAACAAATCAAGGTAAAGTTGGTGAAGAAGGTTATTCCATTCAGGTCAGAGGGGTTACATCCCGTTCAGATCCGGGAATTCTGGTAGTAGTAGATGGCATTCCGTATAAAGATAATAATGCAGATGCCCTAAATAAGATTAACCCACAGGATATTGAAAACATTACTATTCTGAAGGATGCACAAGCAGCTATTTATGGTGCACGCGCAGCAGGCGGTGTCCTATTGGTTACCACTAAAAAAGGTAAAACAGCAAAACCGACAATCAGCTATACCGGTAATTTTACTTTTAATGCTCCTGCCAGCGTACCTCAAAAAGTAAACGTTCTGCAGCACATTGAAATGATGGGTGAATTATATGCCAACGATGGAATAACCAATCACTTCTTTACCCATTTACTTCCATATGTAGAAACTGCTGATATCTATTCCAAGGATCCTCAAGTTGTGAAAGGTCCGTTTGGTGATACTCCTGACTTAGTATTGGGCTGGCATGACTGGTGGGATGAGATGTATGGAACAGCTTTTGACCATTCACACAACCTATCTATATCCGGAGGTACAGAAAGATCCAATTATTATGCTTCTATCGGCTATCTTGATCAAGGTTCCATGTTCAACTATGGAGAACATAATAATAAAAAATATTGGGGACGTTTCAAATATGAATATAATCTGAATAAGTATATTAAGCTCCGCTCCAACGTATATGTAGGCCGCAAAAAAGTAACAGAGCCTTATAATATCGACCATCTGGCATGGTTAACCTACTGGACCTGGAACTGCCAGCCTACCTACAATCCTCAAGGCGAGTATTATGCTTCCGGTGGTTTTGGCAATCCAATTGCTTATGCACAGCATACAGGCAATAAATGGAAGACTTATTATTCTTACTACACACAGTTAGGCTTTGACATCACCCCTATCAAAAACTTAACCATTACAGGTGACATGTCATTGAATTATGACATCACCGATGAGAAGTATTATCGCAAAAGACATCAGACCTACCACTGGGATGGTTCTCTAAACTACGATGTCATAGATTACTGGGAAGGCGGAAAAACTAAGACAGAATCTCTTTATGGCAGAAATGAACATATAGTTACATCTTTGCATGCCAACTACAATTTCAATATTACAGATAAGCATATGTTCAATGCAATGTTCGGTGCTTCCCATGAAGAACTCGACAGCAGAGGATTCAATGCCTATCGTTATAATCTGATTACCGATGAATTGCCTGTATTGGGTTTAGGAGATGCAGAACAACAATATAATGATGAATATGCCAACGCATGGGCTATTACTTCCATTTTCGGACGTTTAGGCTACAATTGGGATAATCGTGTCTTTGTTGAAGCTACTTATCGTAATGACGGTTCTTCTAAATTCGCCAAAGGTCATAAATGGGAAGATTTCTGGGGTGTTTCCGGCTCATGGATCATTTCCAATGAAAACTTCTTCACACCTGTCAAGGATTATCTGAACAATTTAAAAATCAGACTTTCCTGGGGACAGTTGGGTAATCAGGCAGGTATTGGATTATATGATCATTATCAATATATTTTTGTAGGTGGACAATATCCATTCGGAGATTCCAATAACCCATTGAAAGTTCCTAATGCATCATTAGGAGGTATGCCTGCCGTTGACAGAACATGGGAAACCATTGAGACTTATAATGCCGGAATCGATTTCGGTTTATTGAATAATCGCTTAAATGGTACTTTCGATTATTTTATCAAAGAGAATAAAAATATGTTTTATGCAGAAGAATTTCCTACCATTTTGGGAACAAGTGCCCCCTCTATCAATGGAGCTCATGTCAGAACCAACGGTTGGGAACTTACACTGAACTGGAAAGATAAAATAGGTAAAGTTGGTTATAGACTGGGAGTAACTTTAAGCGATAATAAAACCAAAGTTGTTTCTTTAAGTGATTCCAGAAATCCAGGACATGGTTTAAATGCCTTTGTAGAGGGTTATCCTACCAATGCATTCTTCATTTATGAATTTGATGGATTCATTAAAGACGAAGCTGATCTTGCAGATTATAAATCTAAGATAAAAGGTGGAGTTCCTACTAACCTAAGAGTAGGTGATGCCAAATATGTAGATAAAGATGGAGATGGAATATTGGAACCGACATTATATAAGGAAGGTGACCCCAACTCAGGTGACATTGTATATAAAGGCACTCACAATCAACGGTATTTATATGGCATCAACCTGGGAGTCGACTGGAAAGGAATTGATTTTAGTGCATTCCTGCAAGGCGTAGGTAAATGGAATTGTATAAATGGAACTTATGCAGGAGGAGGAGAAGTCTGGAAACAATCATCCCAATATTTCTATCATAACACTTGGAGTGCAGACCGCCCGAATGCAGAATATCCTCGTTTAACTCAGGATGGAGGTATCCAAAATAACAATTATATGTGGTCGACTGCACCATATAAATATTTCAATAACAGATATTTGCGATTGAAGGAAATCCAGATAGGTTATACATTTCCAACCAAACTTACAAGGAAAATTGGTGTCGAAAACCTAAGAGTCTATGCAACAGGTATGAATCTATTTGAATGGGATAATTTACCAGATGGATTTGATCCTGAAGCTCCCTATAATGAAAACTTAATACCTTTCTCCAGAACATATTCTATAGGTGTGAATGTACAATTTTAAAAAACAGATAATATGAAGACACATAAATATATAATATTAGGACTCTGTTTACTTTTATTAGGTACTACAGTTTCTTGTGAAAAAGGTTTGAATTTATACTCGAAAGATGTAATTTCTGAACCTGTATACTTTGCAAACGCAGAGGATTTCAAACGATATGCAAATAATTTTTATTATGGCTTATCCACTTTCAATTCGGATGATGACATGTCCGACATTACTAAACCTTCAGGATTTAATAATGTAAGTAACGGTTCATATATAGCCGGAACAACTGACGGAACCTGGGATGGAGCTTATTCGGCTATACGCTACATAAACTATGGCCTTGAAAGGTGTGCAACCGCACCGGATGATTTGAAAGATGACATAAAAGTCTATGAGGCTGAAATGAAATTTTTCAGAGCTTATCAATATTTCAACTTATTGAAACGTTTCGGTGGTGTTCCTCTTATTGAGAAAACCCTTACATTGGATGATAAAGATCTATTGTATGGTCCGCGTGACAGTAGAGAAACAATTGCTGCTTTTATCAAAAAGAATTTAGATGAAGCCATTCCCGAGTTACCACTTGAATCAGAAATAGCTAATGATGATAAAGGTCGTATATCAAAAGGAGCTGCTTTAGCTTTTAAAGCCAGATTTTCACTGTTTGAAGGAACATGGAGAAAATATCATGGTTTGCAAGGAGCAGAGGCTTTCCTGGATGATGCAATATCAGCTTCCAAAAGTGTTATTGATAGTAATGAATATGAATTATGGGATCATAGAACAGAATTAGGAGATTTAGCTTATAAATACTTCTTCACACTTTCTAAAATTAAGGCTAATCCGGCCGGTTTAACTAAAGCCGATAATAAAGAAACAATTTTAGCACAACGATATGATGAAGATCTCAGAGAATCTCCTCGTTACGAACATTCCGGTAATCTTTGCCCAACTAAAAAGTTAGCAGATATGTATCTGGATAAAAATGGTTTGCCTATAAATCATCCAAATACTGTATTCAAAGGCTATCAAAGACTCACTTCTGAATATGAAGACCGTGATCCTCGTATGGACATCTTCTTTTTGAAACCGGGCGAACGTTTCTGGCTATTCTCACAACCCATGTACAATGCAGACTGGAATAATCTGGATGATCCTAATAGAGGTATTGTTTATAATGTGGAATTCGGTTTTTGGACTCAAACAGGTTACAGAAATGTAAAATTTGAGGCTGAAATCACATTCCCATTAGGAAACGACTGGTCTGTCATCCGTTATACTGAAGTATTGCTTATCTATGCTGAAGCATCATTCGAAAAGAATAACAGAATAACAGATGCAGAATTGAATTTAAGTATTAACAAACTAAGAGACAGGGTTGGCATGCCTCACCTTACCAATGATTTCGTTACTACAAACGGATTGAATATGTTGGAAGAGATTCGACGTGAAAGAACTATTGAATTAAGTCTGGAAGGTTTCCGTTTAGACGATTTGAGACGTTGGAAAACTGCAGAAACAGAACTTAATCAACCATTGAGAGGCATTAAATATAAAGGTACTGAATATGAAACAGATGGTCGTTGGAATAATCTGGGCTATGAAGTAGACGAAGAGGGAGTTATTATTTTGGAAAAAGCATCAGATAGAAAGTTCGATCCTGACAAACATTATTTATTCCCATTACCTACCCGTCAGATATTGCTGAATCCACAGTTGGAACAGAATCCGGGATGGAAATAATTTAATTATTCATGCGAATCAGTATTTGATTCCTTAGTTAAAAATTAAAGTAATTAATGCGATGGCAATTTTTCCCATCGTATGTACCAGAAGTCCAGATGTAGATCTGACTTTCATCGCTCTTTGAATATTTGTTTTTTCATTCAACCAGTTGAATAATGATTCAATGGGTTGTCTAACTTTTGAGACTGCCGTTGAAAACAAGTCTCTTGCCGCTTTCTCCCTTTTTGTTATTTCAGGTGATTCTCCTTTGATAGCTTTTACAGGAGTAAATAGCTCGAGTTTTTTGGATTCTTTCGTCTCTTTATAGAATGGTATATCCGAATATATTTTATCGGCATATATTTCTCTATTGTTCAGATTTCCCACACATTCTCTTTTGAATACAGTTGAGTCATTTTCATCCGCAGCGGAAAGTATGAGCATTTCAGGAAAAGGTATAGTTCCTTTTCTACGGAAAGCCACTGCATGGAGTTTTATTCCGAAATAATACATGTTCTTTGTCGAACAATATCCTTTGGAAGTAATCTCAGTAGCGACCTTTCCTACTTTGTTCTTTCCCGCGCAAGTAATGATAGGCATTGAGTCAACTAATGATTTCATACTGTCACAATCTTGAGGTTTGAATGAATGGATTAACTGCCTGACAAGTTCGCTGATTGCTTCCGGTATCAAATTCAATCTATAATTGAATGTTTGGTAAGAAGGCAAGTCAGGGAACCATGAAAGCAGGTATTCCTTGGTAAAGGTATGTATGTCTTTGATTTTAAAGTATTGCTGATAAGCTCCGCAGAACAGATATACAGTAAGCAGTTCCTGATCGGTAAAGATTGGATGATTGCTGTTACTGAACCTCTGGCAGTAGAACTTGAGTGAAGACTCGTAAACATCACAGATATACATATATAGTTTTATAAGTTTTAATTCTTTCTCCTTGGGAATCATAATTAGAATAATGAGTGGTTTTATTCTTCTAATATACTGATTTTCAAGGAGATTAGAAAACTAATTAATGAGATAATTAACTGAATAATAACATTTTAACAAGCGAAAAGGTAGATGATTATCAACTACTGATTCGCATTATTCATCAATTTCTCAGTTCCTGATTTTTATTAATCAGGAACTGAGAAATAAAACAATGAAAATATGAAACGTGGTTTACTATTGTTACTGTTATATCTTCCTTTTTTGTCCGCCTTCGCCCAACAAATGGATGGAGAACTATATAATCTGGCAAAAACCAAAAGCGGCTACCGCTCAAAACGCATAAGCAGTTATGATAAAAATGGCTATAATGGTGACCGTATTGTCGGAATTAAACCTAACGAAAAAGTCATAATCTGCGATATTCAAGGAGCTGGAATAATCAACCATATCTGGTTTACTATTGCCCCGCCTCCTCATTTAATCAGTCGGAATGATATCATTCTACGAATATATTGGGATGAAAATGATTATCCTTCGGTAGAGTCTCCAATAGGTCCTTTTTTCGGACAAGGATGGGATGAGAGCTACAATTTCTCATCGTATGCATTGACAACCGGACCTGCAAACGGAACAGGTATGTCCACTTACTTTATGATGCCGTTTGGCAAAGGTGCTCGCATTGAAATAGAAAATCAAGCGAACAATGTTATTGATAACATATTTTTCTATGTGGATTACTATGAAGTAGATAAATTGCCTAAGGATATGGGACGTTTTCATGCATGGTTCAATCGCGAAATCACTGTTCCGGTAAAAGACCCTGAAACAGGGGGAGAAATGGCTAATATAGATGGAAAAGAAAATTATGTATTTGCTGATATACAGGGGAAAGGACACTTCATTGGATTAAATTACTATGTTCAAAATCCTTCCACTGCCTGGTATGGTGAAGGAGATGATATGTGGTTTATCGATGGAGAAAAAATACCTTCAATGGTAGGTACCGGAACAGAAGATTTTTTCAATACTTCATGGTGTCCAAAAGAACCTTTCCAAAGTCCTTTCTTCGGTTACCCTCGGGTGAATAATGAAACCGGATGGTTAGGACGTACCCATGCGTACCGTTTCTTTATAAACGATCCCATCTTCTTTGAAAAATCACTGAAAGCAACCATTGAACATGGTACATCCAATGATATGAATTTGGATATTGCCACAGTTGCCTATTGGTATCAGGATAAAGCTTATCCCATTCCCTCCATTCCGAATAAGGCCGGTCGCAAATTGAAATCTCTGATTAATTTCTGGAATATTCATCAGATGCGCGAAACATGGAAAAAGACGAAAGGAAATAATGCCTGGGGAGACGAATAATTATTTATTTATCAAGGAAAAAGAGAATTATAATATGCAGAATAAATGGATTAAGAATCACTTTATAGTAGCAGGAGGAGTAATTATATGTTTACTACTCTCCTGCTCCACCGTTACAAAGAGAAAATATAATTATTCATCAGAATTAGAAACTCTTTATCGCCTGGATTTATTACCCGATTTCCGTTCCAACTGTATCGTGGAGCAAATTTCCAGTTATGATAGAACAGGAGGCAATGATGATGGATTTAATGGCACTTATTCATATCTTCGGAAAGAAGGTGATAAACTTGTTATTGCAGAAATGAAAGGTCCCGGAATCATTAATCGCATCTGGACCCCTACCCCTACTAACGATACATTAGAATTTTACTTTGACGGACAGAAAAAAGCCCAATTGAAAATCTGCTTCCAGGATTTATTCTCTAACAAACGATATCCTTTCATAAACCCTGTTTGCGGAGAAGGAGTAGGCGGATATTATTGCTATCTCCCCATTCCATACAAAAAATCATGCAAAATTATATTAGATGGTGATCAAATGAAATTCTATCAAATTCAATACCGCAATATGCCAAACTATGATATAGAAAGCTTTTCCATCGACCTATCTTCTGAAGAGGAAACTACCTTATCGAAAGCATGCCGGGTATGGGAAAACTTTTCTAAATCCCATATGAACACTTTTGCTGAAGGAAAGTCTGCAAATTGCCAGACAGAAGAACTTTCTTTTTCATTGGCTCCAGGTGAAGAAAAAGAGTTCTTCCATACAAATACACCGGGACGAATCGTAGGATTCGAAATTAACAGCGAACAGCTTCTTCACAAAGATGTATTTCTACAAACTATATGGGATGAAGAAGAAGTTCCTGCAATAAACATTCCGATGCAAGACTTCTTTGGATATTCCACTGAAAAGCCATCCATGAACGGAATGATTATAGGAAGTGACGCAGGAAGGCATTATTGTTTTCTACCTTGCCCATTCGATCAATCCGCAAAAATGTCATTGCAGTATCGAGCTATAGAAGGAACAACTATTCCTTTCAAAGTGAAAGTTTATTATAATACGGAAGCCAGAATCAAACAAACCGAAGGTAAATTATATGCTTTCTGGCATGGAGAAATTAATCCGGAACAAGGCAAATTTTATGATTTCCTTTCTGTAAAAGGTAAAGGGCACTACGTAGGTACCATTCACTCAGCACAAGGTTTATATCCTGGTAATATGGTATTCTTCGAAGGAGATGATTCCACTTACGTAGACGGTAAAATGCGTATTCACGGTACGGGTTCCGAAGATTATTACAATGGAGGATGGTACGATTTGCCTGGAAAATGGGACCGTGCTAAAAGCCTGCCACTACATGGCTGCCTGGATTATCATTTAAAAACTGCACGCACCGGAGGATTCCGTTTCTATACAACAGACAAATTATCATTTGAAAAGGAATTCTACATGGGTATAGAACATGGTATGGTTGGAAATACACATCCTGTAAATTATAAGTCCGTAGCCTTTTATTATTTAGATAAACCCTGAAAACAAGTATAACTCTTACCTTTTCCCTGCCATATACACTCCCCCCATAATACAAGCAGCCCCGACCAGTGCAATAATCGTCAGATGTTCATCCAACAGGACAGCCGATCCTACCAAAGTGAACAGCGGATTGAGATAGATATAGTTGGAAGCACGTACCGTTCCCAGATTTTTCAGTACAACATTCCAAATTGCAAAACAAATCAGGGAAGCAACTACACCCAGAAACAATAAATTCAACAGAACGGAAGGCTGAATGAGCAAAGAAAGGTCAGCCTTCCAAGGTTGAAACATAAAGACGGGAAGTGTAGTCAATATGCCATAGAAAAATATCTTGCGAGTAATAAAAATAGTATTATAGCTCCCCGTCATCTTCTTCATTATCAGACTATAGAACGCCCATGAAAGAGCAGCAACCAAAGTAAGACAATCGCCCAACGGAGATATTTTCAAAACAAAACTCCCATTATAAACCACCATTGCCACCCCTACCAATGCCATCAGTGAACCGCCTATCAAAGTGCGGGTAGCCTTTTCCTTCTTATAAATCATCAGTGAAAAGATAGTGGTGAGCAACGGAGCTGTACAAACAATAAACGCCACATTGGTAGCCAATGTAATGCCTAAAGCCATATTCTCCGTCAGAAAATAAACGGAACCGCCCGTGATGCCACCCAATAACAACCAAAGTTCATCTTTCCAGTTGTTCGCAAACAGTTTGCGGGGAGATATAAACCAGATACCAATATAGGCAATCAGAAAACGAAGCAAGAAGATCTCTTTCGGAGAAAGTCCATTGGCAATTAAAACTTTGGTGGAGATAAAGGTTAATCCCCACACTCCTACGGTGAAGATCGCTATCAGATGATAGGTGTAATTTTTCTTCTCATTCATACGTTCCCGATAAATTGCAGGCAAAGATATACCATTTCTACTTTTTGTACAATAAAACAGGGGATTTAATAGACGCCGGAAACGTTTTTAATAAATAAGGGTGACGTTTTTTAAAAACTTTACCCACGTTTATTAACAACGTGATTAGAGTACTTTTCAGCAATTCGGCATAAAAATAAACAAAAAAAGGATGCAATCTTCTCAGACTTCATCCTTTGAAATATCCTAAAAACACTTTTGTGTAAAATCCTATTGAATTAACTTAGCCATTTTTTGTATTACATTACTTGAATTAGTTTTAATAAGCACATCACAAATATAAGCAATAAAAATTACTTTGTCAAGTATTTATTTATATTTTTTCCATCTTTTCCGCTACTTTACCACTAAACAGGAAAAAACATATATTTTCAAATGTTCCGCTACCTGTCTGAAACGTATCCGAACCGTACTTGCTCCGTACATTCTTCGGTCAAAAGTACTTCTACACGGAGAAAGTACGGCTTTGGTACGGAGCAAGTGTATCCCTGGTACGGTCCGGACAAATACTTTTTTGTTGTACTAAGCTATGAATCTGAAAATAAACCCGTAAATTTGCACCGTTTAATAAAGTATATAACTAAGTATCAACCATAAAATAACGAAAGAAAACCATTATGGAGTACAATTTCAGGGAGATTGAAAAGAAGTGGCAGAAAAGGTGGGTGGAAGAGAAAACCTACCAAGTGAAGGAAGATGAGACGAAGCAGAAGTACTATGTACTAAACATGTTCCCCTACCCCTCCGGTGCGGGCCTACACGTAGGACACCCGCTGGGATACATCGCTTCGGACATTTATGCTCGTTACAAACGACTGCAGGGCTTCAATGTACTAAATCCCATGGGATATGATGCTTACGGACTTCCCGCCGAACAATATGCTATACAAACAGGACAACATCCTGCAATTACTACGATCAACAATATCGACCGCTACCGTGAGCAGTTGGATAAGATAGGTTTTTGTTTCGACTGGAGCCGCGAAATACGTACCTGCGAACCGGAATATTATCATTGGACGCAATGGGCATTCCAGAAGATGTTCAACAGCTATTATTGCAATGATGAACAACAGGCCCGCCCTATCGAAGAGCTGATACAGGCTTTCGAGCAAGTAGGTACCAACGGCATGAATGTGGCTTGTGGCGAAGAACTCAGCTTCACTGCCGAAGAATGGAAAGTCAAGAACGAGAAAGAGAAACAGGAAATCCTGATGAACTATCGTATCGCCTATCTGGGTGAAACGATGGTAAACTGGTGTGCCCAATTGGGTACGGTTTTGGCCAACGATGAAGTGATAGACGGTGTATCCGAACGCGGAGGTTTCCCCGTAGTTCAGAAGAAGATGCGTCAATGGTGTCTTCGCGTTTCTGCCTATTCACAACGCTTGTTGGACGGACTGGATACTATCGATTGGACAGATTCTCTGAAAGAAACTCAAAGAAACTGGATCGGTCGTAGCGAAGGTGCCGAAGTGCAGTTCAAAGTAAAAGACAGCGATCTGGAATTTACCATCTTCACCACTCGTGCAGATACGATGTTCGGTGTTACTTTCATGGTGTTGGCCCCGGAAAGCGAATTGGTAGCCCAGCTGACTACTCCTGAGCAAAAGGACGAAGTTAACGCTTATCTGGAACGTACAAATAAACGTACCGAACGTGATCGTATCACAGACCGCAGCGTGACGGGTGTATTCTCCGGAAGTTATGCCATTAATCCTTTCACAGGTGAGGCAGTGCCCATCTGGATCAGCGACTATGTACTTGCCGGTTATGGTACAGGTGCCATCATGGCTGTACCTGCACACGATAGCCGTGACTATGCTTTCGCCAAACATTTCGGATTGGAAATCCGTCCGTTGGTAGAAGGTTGCGATGTCAGCGAAGAAAGCTTTGATGCCAAAGAAGGGATCGTTTGCAACTCTCCGAGACCTGATGTAACTCCTTACTGTGATCTTACATTGAACGGACTGACCATCAAAGAAGCTATCGAAAAGACCAAGAGCTACGTAAAAGAACATAATCTGGGACGCGTAAAAGTGAATTATCGTCTTCGTGACGCTATCTTCTCCCGCCAGCGCTACTGGGGTGAACCGTTCCCGGTTTACTACAAGGATGGAATGCCTTATATGATCGATGAAAGCTGTCTGCCGCTTGAATTGCCGGAAGTTGCCAAATTCCTTCCTACCGAAACCGGAGAACCACCGTTGGGACATGCTACCAAATGGGCTTGGGATACCGTAAACAAATGTGTGGTAGAGAATGAAAAGATAGATAACGTTACTGTATTCCCTCTTGAACTGAATACCATGCCGGGCTTTGCAGGTTCCAGCGCTTACTATCTGCGCTATATGGACCCGCATAATAACAAAGCATTGGTTGATAAGAAAATAGATGAATACTGGAAAAGCGTCGACCTCTATGTAGGTGGTACGGAACATGCTACGGGGCACTTGATTTATTCACGTTTCTGGAATAAATTCCTGCACGATGTAGGAGTGTCTATCGTGGAAGAACCGTTCCAGAAGTTGGTGAACCAAGGCATGATACAGGGACGGAGTAACTTCGTTTACCGTATCAAAGATAGCAACAAGTTCGTTTCTCTGAATCTGAAGAATCAGTACGACACTACCCCACTCCATGTGGATGTAAATATCGTATCCAATGATATTTTGGACCTCGAAGCTTTCAAAGCATGGCGTCCTGAATTTGCCAACGCTGAATTTATCCTGGAAGATGGTAAATACATCTGCGGCTGGGCTGTGGAGAAGATGAGTAAATCCATGTTCAACGTAGTTAATCCCGATATGATTGTTGAGAAATACGGTGCGGATACATTGCGTATGTACGAGATGTTCCTCGGTCCGGTAGAGCAATCCAAGCCTTGGGATACGAACGGTATCGACGGTGTGTACCGCTTCATCAAGAAGTTCTGGTCACTGTTCTACGACCGTAACGGAAACTATATGGTGACGGATGAGCCTGCAACCAAGGAAGAACTGAAATCTTTGCATAAACTGATTAAGAAAGTAACGAGTGATATTGAACAGTTCTCTTACAATACTTCCGTCAGTGCTTTCATGATCTGCGTAAACGAGTTATTCAGCCTGAAATGCAGCAAGAAGGAAATATTGAATCAACTGGTTATCGTATTGGCTCCTTTCGCTCCGCACGTATGTGAAGAGTTGTGGGATACACTGGGCCATGAAGACTCAGTTTGCGATGCCAACTGGCCTGCTTACAACGAAGAATACCTGGTGGAAGATACAATCAACTACACCATATCTTTCAATGGCAAGGCACGCTTCAATATGGAATTCCCTGCTGACGAAACATCAGAAGCCATTCAAAGCACCGTATTGGCAGATGAACGTTCGGCTAAATGGATGGAAGGCAAATCAGTAGTGAAAGTGATTGTCGTTCCGAAGAAGATCGTAAACATTGTTATTAAATAACGTAAGTTACGAGCTACAAGCTACAAGAGACAAGTCAACTTGTCTCATTTACCTACACTTGTAGCTCGTAGCTCGTAGCTTGTAACTAACTAATATGCAAATTACAAAACCAACCAAAGCCGAAATGATGAGAGAGTTGCGGGACTATATCTTCATCACTGTCGGTCTTATCAGTTATGCCTTGGGATGGGCGTTGTTTCTGATTCCTTATCAGATAACGACGGGCGGTACTACAGGTATCGGTGCAATTATCTATTACGCCACGGGGTTTCCTATCCAATGGTCATACTTCATCATCAATGCTGTCTTAATGACATTTGCCATTAAAATACTGGGTCCTAAATTCAGTATTAAAACCACATTCGCCATCTTCGGGCTGACATTCTTTTTATGGTTTTTCCAAATGCTTGTAAACGGTCCAGACAATACACCACCACTTATACTGGGACCGGGACAGGACTTCATGGCTTGTATGATAGGTGCCGTGATGTGCGGTGCAGGTCTCGGAGTCGTATTCAATTGCAACGGAAGCACGGGAGGAACGGATATCATCGCCGCCATCATACATAAGTATAAAGACGTCACACTGGGACGTATGGTGATGCTTTGCGATGTGATTATCATCAGTTCCTGTTACTTCGTATTCCATGACTGGAGACGTGTGATATTTGGTTTTGTAACTTTGTTTGTTATCGGTTTCGTATTAGACTATATTGTGAACAGTGCCCGCCAGTCCGTGCAATTCTTTATCTTCTCCAAAGAATATGAAAAGATTGCCGACCGTATTACGAAGGAGACACACCGCGGCGTAACCGTTCTGGACGGTATAGGATGGTACAGTAAACACAATGTAAAAGTACTCGTCGTTCTGGCTTACAAGCGCCAGTCAATCGACATTTTCCGTTTGGTGAAAGACATTGACCCGAACGCATTTATCTCTCAAAGTTCCGTTATCGGAGTATATGGAGAAGGTTTCGACCGGTTGAAAGTGAAATAAGACTTTATCTGAATATGCTTTCTTCTCCATCCAGATAAACAGATGTAATGGAAGAAGCATCCAAAATGCTGTGGAACATGAAACTCGTAGTGACATGTTTCACAGCATTTCTTTTCATAGCTTCTATTTTCTGAGGAAACAAATTTTCATACTTAACCGAATACCACACAAAAGCTGCCGGATAATGAAGCGGTTCATTATCTTCCGCATGAAGATATTTTTCGTTCTCTCCCAAAGATTCTCCATGATCGGAAAGATAAATAAGAATAGCTGTTTTATCTCTCAATTCTTCAATCAGCTGATGCAAAAACCAATCAGTATATATGATAGTATTATCATAAGAATTTATAATAGCCTCCCGAGTACTTGAAGAGATATTTTTTGAACGGAGAATAGGAGAGAAAACTTCTTTTTCAAAATGAGAATTATACCACCAATGTGAACCTATCGTATGGAGAACAATCAACTTCCGTGGGTTCGAATATTCTAATTCTTTCAAATAAGAAGGCAATAAAGCTCCATCCAGCCATTTATCAAACATATACACATTCTTTCCCTCATTAGCATATATCAATGTATCGGCTTCATACATAAAATCGGAATAAGTATTTACAGGCTCCTGACTGGCAAGCCAGGATGTGCGAAAACCAGCCTTTTTGAAGAGAGAAATAAAAGATCGTTCTGTTTGTGCTCTTTTATCATCAATACTGTCTGCCCTTGTCAAGATAACCGGCAGACTGGTGTGCGTAAAAAACTCTTTAGTATAAACATTGGAGAAGGAACATATCTGCACATCAGATGTAAGTAAAGGAGTAGTATTTCTTCTATATCCGTTCAGTTGCAAATGGTCGGCACGTAATGATTCCCCCAATACCACAATTGTAGTTAAAGTATCTGCATCACAACGAATATTTTCCTTAAAGTCAATTCGTGTACTTTGTGTCTGGCGTTGCAACGTATAATCTTTCAATACATAAAAGAAAGAAGCCGGCATACGCCGTGATACGGAACCGGATAATTTTCCCACACCATGAAACACAAATAATAAACATAAGGAAGATACTATAAAAAGTTCCCATTTATTTACTTGTATTTTGCTGAAACGCCAATATACAGCAAACAAGGAATACAGCAAGGCAATCAGAACAAACAGAAACAACTTAAAAGTCATAAAGCCTATTCCGAAACCTGCATCATTTACTACAATCAGATCAATCAGCATCGGAGTTAGCGTAATATGAAGCGAATAGCGAAAATAAGCAAAAATGCTACTAAGTAACACAATAGCAGGAAAAGAAACACAGAAAACATATCTGTTGACCCCTAACAAAAGAAATAAGGGAAAAGAAGCTAAGGTGATAATCCCCCATTGCAATACAAGTATCAGACAATCAGTAAAACCAGAACAAGGAATATCCAGAAATTCCCATATAACAAAGAGAAGTCCGTAACCTATAGTTAAAGACAATATGAACAAAGCATATTTTAAGTCCTTATTAAAAAATATTTCCTTCATCTTTTGTACTTTTGCACAAATATACAACGATAAATAATACCAATTATTATGAAAAGAAAATTTGTATTTGCCACAAACAATGCACATAAATTGGAGGAAGTTACTGCCATTTTAGGCAACAGGATAGAACTCCTTAGCCTGAAAGACATTCACTGCCACGTAGACATTCCCGAAACAGCAGATACCTTGGAAGGAAATGCCTTGATGAAAGCTCAATATATTTTTGAAAACTACCAGATGGATTGCTTTGCCGATGACACCGGACTGGAAGTGGAAGCACTGAATGGAGAACCTGGAGTTTATTCTGCCCGCTATGCCGGAGACGGACACAATGCAGAAGCAAATATGCTGAAACTCCTGCACAACATGGAAGGAATAGAAAACAGGAAAGCACAATTTCGTACAGTATTTGCCCTGATTATTGACGGAAAAGAACACTTGTTCGAGGGTTTTATAAAAGGAGAAATCATCAAAACCAGACGAGGTAATTCGGGTTTCGGATACGATCCGATATTTGTACCCGAAGGTTACTCGCAAACTTTTGCAGAGATGGGCAATGAATTGAAAAATAAAATAAGCCATCGCGCCATAGCCACAAACAAACTCTGCAAATTCCTCAATAGCATACAATAAACCCATAAATATAGAGTTATTAGTTTGTAAGTGTGTTGCTTACAAACTAATATAGCTCTGACCTTTTTATGAGATTTTTATATATACTTTTATTCAGCTTATGCATTCTATTGTCCGTCAATGCACAAAACGCAATAGGAGAGTGGCAAACTTACCTTTCTTATCACACCCCCACCCGCAGTGAAGTCATAGGAAGCAAACTCTTCATACTTGCAAACGGAGACTTGTATGCTTATGATAAAGAAGATACCAGTATACGAACTTATTCAAAATCTTTTCCGCTAAGCGATACGGAAATATCCTATATTGCTTACCAATCAGCCTATAAGTTATTAGTCATTATTTATTCCAATGCGAATATAGATTTATTAGTGAATGAGGAAGATATTTATAATCTTCCCGATTATAAAAACAAGAATATGACACAGGACAAAACAGTCAACCATGCTTGTTTTTATAAAGAATACACGTATTTATCCACTGCCTCGGGTATTCTTTGTATTAATCTGAAAAAGCGAGAAATCAGCAATTATTATCCCCTGAATAAAAACGTTATGGCATGCAACGTATCGGAGAATTATCTTTATGCAGCTACTTCCGAAGGATTGTTCGCAGGACTATTAACTGAAAATCTATTAGATATTAACAACTGGAAAAAGGTTTCGGACGATACCTCTGAATTCCTTTCTAAATACAAGGATATTCCTTTTAAAGAAGAAATACCGGAAAATATAACGCCAAACAGTCCTATACGTAACTATCCGTATTATATGAATTTTACCGGAGAACGATTATTAATAACCGGAGGCGGACATATAGCAAACAGACTGGATCGTCCAGGTACTATCATGACATTTGAAAATAATACCTGGAACAATTTTCAGGAAGAGGGTATCAGTGAACAAACCAAACAACGGTATGATGATATCAATTGTATCGTTCAAGATCCTCAGGACAATACTCATCATTTTGCGGCATCAGCAGGAGAGGGGATTTATGAATTTAAAGATGGGAAATTTATTAATTGGTACAGTATGCATAATAGTCCGTTGGAAAGTGCACTGCCAAACAGTGATTCAAAACACAATTATGTACGCGTAAATGGACTTATCTATGATAAAGATAATAATCTTTGGATGGTAAGTTGCGGTGTTGCTAAAAATCCGGTACAGGTATTAAGAAAAGATGGAAGCTGGGTAAGTCTTCATTATCCGGAAGCCATGGAAAGAAGTAATTTCGGACGGACTATCTTTGATAAAAGAGGTTGGCTGTGGGCTACTTCTTCGCGTATAGAGTCGGGAGGATTGTTCTGCTTGAATTATAACAGCACTATAGCGGATACTTCGGACGACCAACACAGGTTCATTACCCGGTTCACTAACCAAGATGGAACCCTTTTAGAACAACTGGCGGTTTATTGCATTGCCGAAGATAAAGAGGGAGCTATCTGGATAGGTACTAACAAAGGGCCTTTGATACTGAATAACCCTTCTCGTTACTTTAATGATAACTTCTATTGTACACAGATTAAAGTTCCGCGCAATGACGACAGCGGCTTGGCTGATTTCTTATTGGTGAACGAAGCGATTAATGCCATTGCAATAGATGGTGCCAACAGAAAGTGGATAGGTACAGCGTCCAATGGAATTTACCTGATAAGTGCGGATGGAATGGAAACGATTCATCACTTTATGGAAGAGAACAGTCCGCTGCTTTCCAATAGCATCGTATCTATTGCCATACATCCCCGTACCGGCGAAGTCTTCATCGGAACAAGCAAGGGACTCGTTTCTTATCAAAGTGACGCTACAGAGGCTGAAAACAGCTTTAAAGAGAGTAATGTACGTGCTTATCCTAATCCGGTACGTCCGGACTACAACGGAGTGATTACTATTACGGGAATGGTTTACGACAGTGATGTGAAGATTGTGGATACTGCCGGACATCTTATTTACCAAGGTACTTCCCTGGGAGGGCAATTCACCTGGGACGGAAGAAATAAGCAAGGTAGGAGAGTAGCCACAGGAATATATATGGTACTTGCCGCAGACAGTGAAGGAAAAGAAGGGATTGTTACGAAAATTGCATTTATAAGAGGAGAATAAGAGTGATAGAGGTGATAAAGTGGTAAGAGTAATGTTACCCTATCACTTTATCACCTCTATCACCTTACCACTTTATCAAAGCCCCAGCTTTGCCGAAATTTCCAGCATCCTCTTGATAGGCTTCACTGCTTTCTCAGCTATTTCAGGATCTACTGTTATTTCCGGAGATTCGTCTTTCAAGCAATTATAAAGCTTTTCCAGCGTATTTAATCTCATGAAGCTACATTCATTACAGGCACAGGTACTATCGTTAGGAGGGGCCGGAATAAACGTTGTCTGCGGACATTTCTTCTGCATCTCATGAAGGATGCCCGATTCGGTAGCAACAATATACTCTTTCTCGGGATGATTCACTGCATACTTCAACAATGCTGCCGTTGAACCTACCACATCAGCCAACTTCAGAACTACACTCTTACATTCGGGATGTGCCAAAACCACTGCATCGGGATGCTGCGCCTTTAATTCAACAATCTTTTCAACCGAGAATTGTTCGTGTACATGGCATGCGCCGTCCCATAATAACATATTGCGCCCCGTGATAGAGTTAATATAATTCCCCAGGTTTCTGTCAGGACCAAAGATTATTTTCTCATCTTTGGGGAAACTTTCCACGATCTGCTTCGCATTGGTAGAAGTTACCACAACATCTGTCACTGCTTTCACGGCAGCTGTCGTATTTACGTAAGATATCACCGTATATCCGGGATGCTCTTTGACAAACTGACTGAACTTGTCCGCCGGACAACTGTCTGCCAACGAACAACCGGCTGCCATATCAGGAACCAGCACTTTCTTATTCGGACAAAGCACCTTGGCCGTTTCACCCATAAAGTGAACACCGCACATCACAATGATATCCGCTTCCGTTTTGGCTGCCCATTGAGCCAATGCCAGACTATCGCCGACGTAATCGGCTATATCCTGTATTTCCCCCTTCTGGTAATAGTGCCCCAGAATAATCGCGTTCTTCTCCTTTTTAAGTTGCTTGATAGCTTCTATGAGATTATTCATAATTATATTTTTTATTTCTCTTTCTAATTTAAAAATCCTTTGATGGTGATGATAGGCTGTTAATAGTGTCGACAAGTAAATACGATTTTTCTTGCCTATGAAGTTATTAGTATGAGATAAAACTTTATTCGTACGTTATCAACGGGCAAATAAAAGGTATATCTCTTGATAATAAGCCATCTATAAAACTCTTTCAACACCTTGTTGATAAAGTGCAAAGTTAATAACTTTATGGTTATAAACCGGTGTAATAGGGCTAAAAAATGTGTTTATATAACCTCGGAAAGTTTCTCTTAACTTTTTTGGAATGTTCATTCTGGTGGGTGCATATACGTTGTTTTGAATATTGCAAGAATTATTTTTGAATTTCTTTCCCTACTCTTTTGACAGCTTTTCAACGGTTATTAACAGGGATGTGAACGGAAAGAAGTATCTTTGCAACGAGATAAAATCAATCTATTAATAAAAGTCATTTAAAGAGTATAGCTGTCATGCGTAAACTGAAAATAACAGAACTGAATCGTATTAGTATAGAGGAGTTTAAGGAAGCTGAAAAGTTGCCCCTGGTGGTGGTATTGGATAATATCCGCAGTCTTCATAACATTGGTTCTGTATTTCGTACTTCGGATGCTTTCCGGGTGGAATGTATCTACCTGTGTGGCATTACAGCTACTCCGCCCCATCCTGAAATGCATAAAACAGCTTTAGGTGCTGAATTCACTGTCGACTGGAAGTATGTTGATAACTGTGTTGAAGCTGTTGATAACCTTAAAAAGGAAGGATATACTGTTTATTCCGTAGAGCAAGCGGAAGGTAGTATCATGCTGGATGAGCTGTCTTTAGATCGTACTAAGAAGTATGCGGTAGTTATGGGTAATGAGGTGAAAGGAGTTCAGCAGGAGGTTATTGACCATTCCGATGGATGTATTGAGATACCTCAATATGGTACAAAACACTCATTGAACGTATCTGTAACTGCCGGTATCGTTATCTGGGATTTATTTAAGAAACTGAAATAACAGGGTGTTGATAAGTTGTTTGAACCCTATTCAAACAGTGGTTATTATGTCCTTATCAATAGAGAAATGAACAATGGTTCATAGAAGTTTTCAATATAGGTAAGTGTTTGAAATACATGGTTTTCTATAATGACAGTTTTTCATTACTAACAATGTTCTTAACATTATTAGAGTTGTCCGCTTTCTACCAACAGAATAACCCGTTCGGTAAGCGCATCATCTCCTGTAGGATCATATTGTTTTTTCAGACTGGCACCGAACAGTGCGGCGAAAGTCTGATAGAAACCTGCTTTAAAAGGTCCCATGAAGGCTTTTACCAGTTCGTAACCCGTGGAATTGGTTTGGCGATCCACTAACTTGATTAATAACTTTCCTTGAGAGAAAGAAAGCTTTTTCATGCGTGGAGTATATTGTTCTTTCAGGCTTTTTTCTACTGCTTTCATGTGCTTCTGACGGCTCTTCTCATCAGGCAAAGTCATCATATATTCGTAAGTTTCAATAACTGCACGGTTGATTTCTTTGGAGATAGGCAATACTTTCTTTACGTTATATACCAGTTGGTTATATTCATTCAATTGCTTTTTGTTTTTGAATTTGAGAGGTTTGAAGATATAAACGGTGGGTATCTTTATATACGGGATAGTGTCTCCTTCGTAAACGCACATAGGAACCAAGTATCCTTCGGTTTTCGTTTCCTGTGCCTGGCATAAGGAAGTCCCGAACAGAAGGAAGACTACGATGATGAATATGTTCAGTCGTGCGTTCATGCCACAAAATTAAGTGTTTATCTTTATATTTGGTCTGATTGTCGATGTTTTCCTTGTCGTGTTAACTTATTTATGGTAATTTCGCGACAATTAAACTTATTTACACGAATGAAATTACTCAAGTTGGGAGTTTTTCTAAGTATGCTGTTGATGACTCCTGTACTTGAAGCTCAAAATACAAGTGTGTCCTTGTGGGAAGAGAATATAGAGCAACTCTCTATGGATGAAGAAGAAAAGAACTGGGAAGATGAACTTGAAGAGCTGTCCAATCGCCTGCAGGAACCTGTTAATATCAATGTTACTACTAAACGTGAATTAGAGCAATTTCCTTTTCTTTCGGATATTCAGATTGAAAATATCTTGGCTTATGTGTATATACACGGGCAGATGCAAACCATTTATGAACTGCAATTGGTGGAAGAAATGGATAAGCATACCATCGACCTGCTTCTTCCTTTTGTTTGTGTACATCCTATTCCTGAAAAGACAGGTTTTCCCCGGTTGAAAAGTCTGTTGAAATATGGTAAACAGGAGGTATTAACCCGGCTGGACGTGCCTTTCTATACCCGTAAAGGTTATCAGAAGAATTATCTGGGACCTGCAATGTACCACTCTCTAAGATATGGGTATCGCTACGGAGATTATCTCCAGATGGGAATTACGGCTGAAAAGGATGCAGGAGA
The DNA here is from genome assembly GCF_036416795.1 of Bacteroides sp. MSB163. Taxonomy (NCBI): domain Bacteria; kingdom Pseudomonadati; phylum Bacteroidota; class Bacteroidia; order Bacteroidales; family Bacteroidaceae; genus Bacteroides; species Bacteroides maternus. The sequence continues at coordinate 1,571,070 of NZ_CP143867.1, forward strand.
ACCTTTCTTTGCCCTGCATAATGAAAAAGGATATGATTATTATTCTATCTACTTTCTGCTTCGTAATCTGGGTAAGTTGAAAACGTTGGCATTGGGAAATTACAGATTAAGTTTCGGGCAAGGGCTAGTAGTCAGCACTGATTTCCGTTTAGGGAAAACTTATTCTCTCTCAACGGTGGATAACCGTAGTGGTGGCATCCGGAAGCACAGCTCAACGGATGAATATAATTATTTCAGGGGTGCTGCGGCAACAGTGGAGATTATTCCTGCACTTCAGTTATCTGGTTTTTATTCACATCGTTCTATGGATGGAGTCATAGAAGGGAGTGAAATTACCTCTATTTATAAAACCGGATTGCATCGTACGAAGAAGGAAGCGGATAAAGTAAATGCTTTCATTTTACAGTTGATGGGTGGGAATATCACCTATGAAAAGAACAATCTAAAAGTAGGAATGACAGGCATTTATTACTTTTTCAACCGTAGTTATCAACCGGAGTTAAGAACTTATGGCAAGTATAATTTGCAAGGGAATTACTTTCATAATGTAGGTGTAGATTATAAATATCGCTGGAATCGATTTACTCTGACAGGTGAAGCGGCTATGGGCAAACAAGGTTATTCACTGTTGAACCAATTGAAATATAATATATTAACCGGTTATCAACTGTTGATTGTTCATAGATATTATAGTCATGATTACTGGGCAATGTTTGCACGTTCGTTTGGTGAAAGTAGTACACCGCAAAATGAAAATGGCTGGTATCTGGCTGCCGAAGCATCGCCTTTGGCACATTGGAAATTCTTCGCTTCTCTGGATTTATTTTCTTTTCCCTGGTGGAAATACCGCATCAGTAAACCGTCGCAAGGTGTGGATGGCATGTTCCAGTCAATCTATTCTCCTAAGCGAAATTTATCTATGTATGTTAACTATCGCTATAAGCGAAAAGAGAGAGATGTGGCAGGAACGGATGGAAAAGTTATCCTCCCTACTTATCATCACCGCCTTCGTTACCGCCTGACTTATTCACCGGATCATCTACAGTTACGAACAACGGTGGATTATAATCATTTTCATTCACAGGGGCAGGAGGGAAGCCAGGGATATCAGTTTACACAATCCTGTTCGTATGCTTTTTCTTTTCCGCTGAAGATATCTGTGCAGGGTACTTATTTCCATACGGATGATTACGATTCCCGCATTTATGCTTCCGAAAAAGGTCTGCTTTACACCTTCTATACGCCTTCGTTTTATGGACAAGGATTTCGCTTTTCTGCCTGTGCCCGGTATGATGTGAACAAAGCTCTGATGCTTCTTGTTAAATTCGGGCAAACCGTCTATCAGGACCGTGAAACCATTGGTTCGGGTAACGACCTGATACAAGGAAACAGAAAAGCCGACTTACAAATGCAGCTTCGTATAAAGTTTTAGATTGGAAATAGACGGTTATCTTATTTATTTCATATCTTTGTTTAATATAATAGTTCCATTTTAATTTAAAATAGTAAATACAATGACTGTTATCTATCCGTCTCCCATCTTCGGTCCTGTTCATTCCCGCCGTTTGGGAGTATCCTTAGGGATTAACTTATTGCCGGAAGATGGTAAGGTGTGTTCGTTCGACTGCATTTATTGTGAATGCGGTTTCAATGCAGACCATCGTCCCAAGAAGGCATTGCCTACCCGCGAAGAGGTACGCAATGCCCTTGAAGCCAGATTGCAGGATATGCAACAGAATGGCCCTCAACCGGATGTATTGACTTTTGCCGGAAACGGTGAACCTACAGCTCATCCGCATTTCCCTGAAATCATAGAAGATACGTTGATGCTTCGTGATAAGTATTTCCCGAATGCCAAAGTCAGTGTATTGAGTAATTCCACCTTTATTCACCGCCCTGCAGTGTTTGATGCGCTGAACAAGATAGATAACAACATACTGAAACTCGATACGGTAGATGAGGATTATATTCATACTGTGGATCGTCCTGCAGGGCATTATTCTGTGGGTGGAATCGTAGAATATATGAAAGCTTTTCAAGGCAACTGTATTATTCAGACTATGTTCATGAAAGGCAGTTATCAGGGAAAAGATGTGGATAATACTTCGGATAAGTACGTTCTTCCGTGGCTGGAAGTTGTGAAAGAGATAAAGCCCCGTCAGGTGATGATTTATACCATTGATCGTGAAACGCCTGACCATGATCTTTGTAAGGCTACTCATGAGGAACTGGACCGCATTGCTGCTTTAATTAAGGAAGAAGGTATTCCGGTTAGTGTTTCTTATTAAACTACCTATAGGTAGTGATGCAATTACCTATAGGTAAAATAAGTACAGGGTAACCGCATCTTGATTAAAACAATCACTTTAAATAGTTTCGATTATAATCGAAACTATTTATATTTTTGTGGAAAACTTAGCTTATGGACGATAAATGGAGTGCACTGGAAAAGTATAATCTTTGGAATGGAAATTCCTATAAATTAGGGTTACTACGTACATCTTACATTAATAAGATTCATGCTTTTGTAGGAAATAAATTAGTAAAGGTACTTATAGGTCAACGTCGTTCCGGGAAAAGCTATATTCTAAGGCAAATAGCTTCCGGTTTGATTTCTGACTTAGGTGTTCATCCTAATAATATTCTGTATATCAATAAGGAATATTTGGAATTTGATTTCATAGACAATTATCAGGAGTTAGAAAAACTATATCAACTTTATCGTGAAAAACTTAATCCTCAGGGAAAGGTTTATTTATTCTTCGATGAAATACAGAATGTGGATGGTTGGGAGCGGTTTGTCAATTCTCATTCTCAGGATTTTGTGGAAGAATGTGAGTTGTTTATCAGCGGTTCAAACTCAAAGATGCTTTCCAGTGAACTGGCTACTTTGCTTTCCGGTCGTTACGTTGAGTTTCATATTTTCCCATATAATTATATGGAATATATTCAAGTGACGGATACAGTGGCAGGACGTTCCTCTTATTTATCTTATTTACAACGTGGAGGGCTACCGGAATTGTATAATTTGCCTGATACGGAATCTCAGAAGCAATATGTTGCTTCGGTCAAAGATACCATATTATTGCGTGATATAGTGAAACGTAAACCCATTCGTGATGTCAGACTTCTGGATGATGTTTTTATTTATTTGTTGAATAATACATCCAATTTGTTTTCGATTCAGAATGTAATAAATTTCTTTAAATCGAAGAACCGTAAAGTATCATACGATACGTTATCGAATTACTTAAGTTATATAGAAGAAGCCTTTTTGGCTTATAAAACAGAGCGTTACAACATTAAAGGAAAAGAAGTTCTGGCGGGTAATTGCAAATATTATCTGAATGATTTGGCATTTAAGAACTTTTTATATCCGGGCTTTGCATATGGTGTAGGATATTTGTTGGAAAATGCGGTATATATCGAGCTTCGCAGGTTTGGTTTTCAAGTTTATGTGGGCACTATTCGTGATAAAGAGGTCGATTTTGTGGCTATGAAAGACGACCGTATTATTTATATTCAGGTTGCTTACATGATGGAAACGGAAGAAACAATGGAGCGTGAATATGCTTCTTTATTATCAATTGCTGATAGTTATGAGAAGTATGTTGTTTCAATGGACGAAGTTCAATTGCCTTCAAGAGAAGGTATACGTCATGTACAAGCATGGAATTTATCAGAAATATTAAAGTGACTAATTTTATAATATGCATACAATGAAACCTATTGCAATTAAAGATCTTTCAGAGAACTTCTTTGAAGTTATCGGTAAAGAATGGATGCTGGTGACAGCAGGTAATAAAGATCATTTCAATACAATGACTGCCAGTTGGGGTGGTATAGGCTTCCTATGGAATAAACCGGTGGTCTATGTCTTTATCCGTCCGGAACGTTATACGTTTGAGTTTATTGAGAAGAGTGAATACTTCACGCTCTCTTTCCTGGGAGAAGAGAACAGAGCTATCCATAAGATATGTGGAAGCAAATCGGGTAGGGAAGTAGACAAGGTGAAAGAGACGGGACTGAAACCGGTTATTACAGAAAAAGGAAATATTCTTTTTGAACAAGGCCGTCTCAGTCTGGAATGCCGTAAGCTTTATACGGATGTAATGAAAGAAGACTGTTTTATCGATCCAAGTGTTTGTAAGCAATGGTATGGTGGTGCCCATGGCGGTTTGCATCATATTTATGTAGCTGAAATTACCGGAGCATGGATGAGGGAATAAGTATCTTTAATAATATAAAGGAGGGAATGATTTTTTCATCCCCTCCTTTATATTATTACTTTGTTTTACTCATCCAATAATTCTTTCGCCCTTTCCAATGCCACATTGATATTCGGGCAGATATTCTTTTCACCCAGCAGTTCATAGAAACCGGATTTCTCTAATGCTTTGTGCACCTTTTCATTCACACCGGAAAGTACGATTGTTGTCTTCTCCCGTTGCGCCATCTGGCAAAGATTGGTTAGATTGTGAATACCTGTTGAATCGATGAAAGGTACTTTCCTCATACGTATGATGCGCACTTTGGGACGGTCTCCCAGTCTGGACATGATTTCCTCGAACTTAGTGGCAATACCAAAGAAGTAAGGGCCGTTTATTTCATATACTTCCACACCCTTAGGGATGGATAAGTTTTCTTCTTCTTCTTTGCTGGCAGATTCTTCATTCAGGTTTATCTCATCTTTGATAACAGAAATTTCAGTGGTTTCCATCACACGATGCATAAAGAGTACACAAGCTATGACAAGACCCACTTCAATAGCGATGGTTAAGTCGAAAATAACTGTCAGGAAGAAGGTAATCAGCAATACGGTGACGTCTGATTTCGGATTCTTCAGTAGTGCCTTGAATGTGCGCCAGCCACTCATGTTATAAGAGACAATCACCAATACACCTGCCAGACAAGCCATCGGAATGTATTGTGCCAAAGGCATAAGGAACAGAAGGATAAGCAAGAGCACCACTGCATGTATCATACCTGCAACAGGGGTTTTACCACCATTATTTATATTGGCCATTGTACGTGCAATGGCACCGGTAGCAGGAATACCACCAAACAAGGGTGTTATTAGATTGGCAGCTCCTTGTGCTATCAATTCCGTATTGGAATCATGCTTGTCACCGATAACACCATCCGCTACCGTAGCGGAAAGCAGTGATTCGATGGCTCCTAATACCGCAATGGTAATGGCTACAGGGAATAAGTCCTGAATAGCCTCCCAGTTTAGTGAAGGCATTACTGCATCCGGCAGTTCCGCTTTGATACTGAAACGGTCACCAATAGTATCTATACAGTTGATTCCGGCATAAGTCTTCATCAGATATACCGCTACCGTCACTACAATAATAGCAATCAACGATCCCGGTATCTTTTTTGAGAATTTCGGGGTTATGGCGATAATTGCAATACTTACAATGCTGACAATTGTATTCCACCAGTTGATAGTATCGAAATGCTGGAAATAGATCATCCATTTCCCGACAAAATCTCCGGGAACCTTTTCACCACCGAAATTAAGTCCGAAGATATCAGCTATCTGGGTGGTGAAAATAGTGACAGCGATACCACTGGTAAATCCCACAATGATAGGATAGGGGATAAATTTGATTACAGCACCCAACTTGAATATCCCTAACAGAATAAGAATGACTCCCGCCATCAGCGTGGCAACAATCAGTCCTGCTTCTCCATATTGTTGGATGATGCCGTAAATAATAACGATAAAAGCTCCTGTAGGACCACCGATCTGTACTTTGCTACCTCCCAACATGGAGATAATGAATCCGGCAATGATTGCCGTGATAATACCTTTCTCGGGTGATACACCGGATGCAATACCAAACGCAATGGCAAGCGGAAGAGCAACGATACCTACTATGATACCGGCCATCAGGTCTGCCATGAATAATTCTTTCGAGTAATTTTTCAAAGCTGTGTATAGCTTTGGTCTGAAATCGAACGCTTTCATTGATAATCTGTACTTTTTGTGAAACGAGGTGCAAAATTAGACAAAATAATGCATATATTGGTTGATTGCTTTCAAATATATTATATTTGCAGCAGCTAACTGTAATATTATGAAATCACGACTGCTTATATTTTTTCTTTTTCTTTCTATTTTTAATATATATGCTTCGGATGTGAAGTTTTATAATATTAATGCAATGTATGGAATTTCCATGCGGGAGATGGCTTCTGTCTGCAAAGATGAGAATGGTTTTATTTGGGCTTCTTCTAAAACAGGTATATTGAGAATTACGGAAAGTGATTATCGCATTTATCAGCTTCCTTATAAAACAGCCAATATCATAAATGTAAAGTTGGCCTATAATAATTCGTTTTTAATAGCATATACGAATAATGGCCAATTCTTTCATTATAATGAACTGTATGACCGGTTTGATTTATTTCTGGATCTTAGGGTTTCATTAAAAAATTCTTATTTAAGTGTAGGCAAAGTCATTATTGATGATGAACAGGCTCTCTGGATTCCTACTTCCGGAGGATTGTGCAAATATAAAAATGGAATGTTTTCCCAAATAGGCGAGAAACAAACTATGACACAGAGTATAGCACCTTATGATCCAACACATTTGCTTGTAACGTATCAGGATAGCATTAGATTGCTGAATATGAATACATTGGAACAAAAAAGTGTATGTGAAATAAATAATGCTTTCCAGATAAGCAGCCTTTTTTATGATAATAAAGGAGAGGTTTTATGGATAGGGACTTCTACTGACGGTCTTTTTTATCTGGACATGAAAAAAAAGTCGTTATTGCCATTTTCCGGTTTTCCAAGGCAGCCTATCGGAGTGATAACGGAAAGTGCTGATTCAACATTATTGGTGGGAATTGACGGGCAGGGAGTATGGGAATTGGATAAGGATAAAAAAAAGGTTCTGAACATTCTGAAAGAAGATATTGATAATCCTTTCTCTCTTCATGGGGATGGAGTTTATGATATATTTTGCGATGGTAAGCAAAGAGTATGGGTCGCTACCTATACGGGTGGACTTTCTTTCTTCGACTGGAAATCTCCCTTAATTAATCAAATTACCCATCAGGTCAATAATCCGAATTCTTTAGGGAATAACAATGTAAACAAGATACTGGAAGATAGCAAAGGAGATATCTGGTTTGCTACGAATAATGGAATAAGCAGGTGGAGAGTCGCCACTAATGAATGGGATACTTATTATCAGAATAAACAGGCACAGGCACAGGTATTTCTGGCATTATGTGAAGATAATGAAGGAAACATCTGGGCAGGGTCGTTCTCATCCGGATTTTATGTTTTAGATCGGAATACCGGAAAAGAATTGGTTCATTATCCACGGAATACATCGGATTTGAAGTCTGATGGTAAATTCATAATGAATATATATAAGGATAGTGAGGGTGATATTTGGATTGGAGGTATCCAAGATGTAATATGTTATTTAACGAAAGAAAAACGTTTTCATACGTATGGTGCACAGCCCATGCGTACGTTTATGGAGTTTTCTCCGGGAAAAATGTTGTTGGCCTGTACTTATTCTGTGCTTTTGTTAGACAAAGAAACAGGGCAAATCTCTTTTTTACCGGAATGCCTTGCACAAGATATTTTAGTAATGGAGGATGATATTTGGGTGGCTACTTCCGGAGACGGATTGCTGCACCATAACTACACGACTCGTGAAACTCATAAAATAACAGTGGAATCCGGATTGCCATCTAATTATGTTAACAGTGTCATGTATGATAATGGGTATTTATGGTTAGGTACGGAAAATGGTTTGTGCCGTTATAATCCTGCCGACAGCACGGTGCATACTTTTTATTCTACTTTAGCTCTTTCCAGTGCTTCGTTCAATGTGAATGCCAGTTGTAAATTACGCAATGGTGAATTAATGTGGGGTACAAATAATGGAGCGGTAATGTTTAATCCCGATAAATTATATCATACCCAGCTCAACGGGGAGATTTATTTCCAGAATATCACTATTTCCGGCAGTTCTATCAGAGAAAATCAGGATTTGTTGCGTGGAATTCCGGTAAATAAGCAAACAGATATTTCATTCAAATATGATCAGAATACTCTGACACTTGAGGTATTGCCTATTGGGGTTTCTTCCAAAGAAATAAAATTTTCATGGAAAATGGAAGGTCTTGATGCTGAGTGGTCGCATCCTTCCAGCCAGCAAATACTTACTTATACCAATATTCCTAATGGAAATTTCCGGCTTAAAGTAAAAATGTACAATAATTCACTTTCTCAGATAGTCGATGAACGTACATTGGATATACACGTTATACCGCTTTACTGGCAGACGTGGTGGTTCCGCCTGGTAATATTCATTATTATAATGAGTATTACATTCTTTGTGCTTAATTTCTATATAAATCGTTTAAAACAGCGTCATGCCGAAGATAAAATTCGTTTTTTCACAAATACCGCTCATGATCTTCGTACATCGATAACGTTGATAAACGCGCCTATTCAGGAATTGAATAAAGAGAAGGAACTATCAGATAAAGGACATTATTATCTGAATCTGGCTACGGAACAGTCTGAACGTTTATCTAATGTTGCGACCCAACTCCTGGATTTTCAGAAAGTGGATATGGGGAAAGGACAACTGTTTCTGGTAATGGTTGATATTGTTAATTTGGTGTACAGGCGGAAAACAATGTTCAAGTCTACGGCGGGAAAAAAGAATGTTATATTGGAGTTTGTCTCTAACAGGGAATCTTATATGTCAGCTGTTGATGAATTGAAAATAGAGAAAGTCGTTGATAACTTGATATCTAATGCAATCAAATATTCCCATACGAATGGTAAAGTGGAGCTTACATTGAATTGCAATGAGTACTATTGGAGCTTGGAGGTAAGAGATTATGGATTGGGTATCTCGGATAATGCTCAGAAGAAGCTGTTCAAAGAGTTTTATAGGGGAGATAATAAGGTTAATTCACGCATGGTAGGTTCCGGGATAGGCCTGTTGTTGGTGAAGAATTACGTTTTGATGCATGAGGGAAAAGTCTCACTTGAAAGTAAGGAGAATGAAGGTTCTTTATTCAAAATAAACATCCCTTATAAAGAAGTGGTTGAGGTTGCACCTGTTGAACATGAAGAACCGGGCAATATCATATCTGCCGATGATCCGTCTGATCAGTCGGAATATAAACAGGAAGATGATAGATCCGGAAAGAAGAAATCTATATTAATCGTGGACGATAATAAGGATTTGCGGAACTTCCTGAAGTATTCTTTTGAAAATCAATATTACATTTTAGAAGCTGGCAATGGTAATGAAGCATGGGAATTGCTTCAGAAAGAATCTCCTGAATTGATTATTTCAGATGTGATGATGCCTGATATGGATGGGTTTGAGTTATGTAAATTGATCAAATCTACTTTTGAAACTTCGCATATTCCGGTAATCCTGTTAACTTCACTTTGTGATAAAAGTGACCAATTGGAAGGTTTAGGTCTGGGGGCAGAAGATTATATCACAAAGCCTTTTGATATATCACTTTTGGAGCAACGGATAAAGTCCCTTATGCGAAACAGGGAAATCGTCAGAGAGAAAGCTTTGAAATTGATAAAGCCGGATAATGATGAGCAACAGGTTATTCTGGCGAATGAGCTTAATGATCAGTTTGTGAAAAAAGCCGTGGAAGTGATTCATAATAATATGCAAAATCTGGATTTTGACAAAGAAAGTTTTGCTATGGAAATGTATGTGAGCGGTTCCCTGTTATATAAAAAAATAAAAGCATTGACAGGCCAATCACCTATTGAGTTTATTAAATCCATTCGTTTAAACCGGGCTTTAGAATTACTCCAATCTCATAAATACACCATCACGGAAGTTAGCGAACTTTGTGGTTATTCCAGTATCAGTTACTTTAGTACGGTATTTAAGAAATATTTTGGAAAGTCTCCTACAGAGGTGTGATTTACTTCTTTTTTCCTCTTTTTTATTATTTATTAGTTAGAATATCTAATATCTAAAATTATATATCTAATATCTAAAAGTGTATTGGGTACACTTCTGTAGCTTTGTGTATCGATGTACGGAATGTATATCGATGGAGTTATTGTTATGTTAAATCTAATCAAGTTAATCTTATGAAATGTATGTATGATAATGACGGTTAAGTCAGCTATTATGTAAAGATTGTAGAATCAGAGATAACCGTAGCGATACATATCACTTTCGGTAATCTGCAATGAGTTTTACGTAGCTTTGGTATTTAAAGGGGGGCTGGTACCAATGACTACTATTAGTAATGAAAAACATAGAACCCCACTACTTATATATTATGAAGAACAACAAGCTTTATTTTGTTTTTCTTTTCTTAAGTATTTTGTTCGCAAGTTGTAATGGCGAAGAAGTAATTGAGAAATGGCCTGAAATAGGCAACTATTATGATTCGAGCAAGCCTATTGAGTTAAAATCCATGTCACCCGACTGGGGAAGAATCAACGATTCTTTTATTATCAAAGGAAACTTTCCAGTTGATACGACCGGAAAAGTCAAAGTTTTCTTTGCCGATAAGGAAGCGGTTATAGTAAACAACAACGGAAATGAATTGTATGGGCTTATCCCCAAGCAGTTGCCTGGCTATAACGAGATAACATTGGAAGTGGAAGGTAAAAGGTACACCTCTGACAATGTGAAGTTTAAGTATTATCAAACTCAATCTGTGAAAACAATATTGGGAAAATTTGGTGAAGACGGATGGACATCGTCAGATGACAGTAAAATAGAAGAATTCCGAATGAATGAGTGTACAGGAATTGTAGCTGTTGCAGGACAAAAGAGTGATAATTTCATTTTCGTTGGAGGAGGATGGGGCGACCGTACCTATTTTGTGTCATTAGAGGATAATACGGTGATTCGTCTGATTAATATTGGTTATATGGGTGCTGTTGCAGTTGATAGTTCAAGAGAAAAAGTGAGTATCATGCCCCGTAATGGAGGCGCTTTATACACAGCTACCCGTGCGGATGGATGGATTTTAAACTCTCTTGGTCTCACAATACCTTTCCAAGGCGATTGCCAGGGGGCATTGGCTTATGCTGAAGATGACCGCTATTTGTATGCAATGTCCGGTGATGGTCTTTATGAAATAGATTTGGAAGATAAAGGTTATACAAAGTTATTTGCTACATCAGATTACCCGGCTTTTGATGGAGTGAACACCAGCCAGTGGAGGCATTATCTGACTTATAGTAAATACGATAAGTGTTTTTTCGCCTCTTATCCTGAGAGTAATGGCATTGTGAAGATATGGAAAGATACTTCGGGCGCATGGCAAGTGGAACGCTATGCTGGCTTCCAACCGGGATGGTTGGCTACAGCTTTTGGAGATAGATTGACCGATGCCGTATTGAAAGAACCTTGCGGAATGGCGGTGAATAGTAACGGTGAACTCTATGTATGTTGCAAAAATAGCCATTGCATTGTGAAAATCAAAGGAAGGCTTGTTTCTTTGGTAGCGGGAGCTCCCGATCGGTCAGGAAGACTTAACGGATTCCCTACGGATGCATTGTTTGATAATCCATTGTGTATTGCTTTGGATTCGGAAGAGAACTTCTTCATTGGTGAAGAATCTTCAAAGGCAATCCGGAAAATGACAATTGAATAAAAGTAGAAATCATATAAAATGAATCAAGATGAAGATTAAACATATATTACTGTTTATTATGGCATGGGTAAGTTCTATGAATTTGGCCTATGCGCAACAGACTGTGGTAGCTTCGGGTTCGGTTATGGACGAGAAAGGCGAACTCTTAATCGGAGTATCGATTTCTGTAAAGGAAGTTCCTTCTATGGGTGCCATTACGGATATTGACGGTCGTTTCAAGATAGGGGGTATCAAAGCCGGGCATACGTTGGTCATATCCTATGTGGGGTATGATCCTCAGGAGATAAAGATGAACAAGAGTGACGAGCGCATGCGCGTGGTGTTGAAGGAGAGTTCGAATGTAATGGACGAGGTTGTGATTACGGCATCGGGTAAGGTACAGAAGAAGATTAATGTGACAGGTGCCATTACTGGAGTTGAGGTGGCTACGTTGAAAACTCCTGCCACTTCCATAAGCAACATGTTGGGCGGACGTGTTCCGGGCATCATTTCCGTTACACGTAGTGGAGAGCCGGGTAAGGATTTCTCCGAGTTCTGGGTGCGTGGTATTAGTACCTTTGGTGCCGGACAGGGTGCCTTGGTATTGATTGACGGTATCGAAGGTAACTTGAATACGCTCGACCCCGAAGACATCGAAAGTTTCTCTATCTTGAAGGATGCCTCTTCTACGGCGGTTTATGGTGTGCGTGGTGCCAACGGTGTAGTATTGGTAAGTACCAAGAAGGGTAAGGCGGGAAAGCTGAATTTGCAGGTGAAGGCAAATACTGGTATTTCTTATTCTCCTCAAATGCCCAAATATGTACGTGCTGCGGAATATGCGGCACTCGCCAACGAAGCTGCCGTAACACGTGGACGTATTCCTGTTTATACGGATGTGGATTTGGCACTGTTTAGAAATCACATGGATCCTGATTTTCATCCGGATGTGGATTGGCGGGATGTTATCTTGAAAGACTATACCTGGAACCAACAATACTTCCTGAGTGCATCGGGAGGTGGTGAAGTGGCTCGTTATTACATCAGTGCTGGTTTTACGACAAAAGATGCTATTTTTAAGCAAGACAAAGGTGTAAACAAATACAATACGAACGTAAATTACAACAAGTTTAATTTCCGTGCCAATGTGGATGTGAATGTCACTTCCACCACTACGCTCTCGCTGAATGAAGAGACTGTGATTGTTACTCAGAATTATCCGGGATATGGAAACGACAGTAAGGTATTGTGGCAGGCACAATCCAATCTGACTCCGGTGACAGTACCGTTGATGTACACCACAGGGCAGGCACCTGGATATGGCACTGATAAATCGAATATCAGTCCGTATGTATTGTTGAATATGACGGGTTATCGTAAGTTCTATTCCAATGACAATAAAATCACGATGCAGCTCAATCAGGATTTGAAGATGATAACTCCCGGACTGAGTATTGCAGGATTGGTCAACATTAATTCGATAGGTGCGAGAACCCAAGTTCGCGAAAAAATGCCGGCCATTTATTATGCTCATGGTTATAAACGTGATGGAACACTCGATTTGGAGAAAATATCTGATGCAGTGGAGCCCTATTATACAAATTGGAATGACACTGAGCGTAGAATTTATTGGGATTTCCGACTGAATTACGACCAGACATTTAATAAGGTACATAAGGTAGGTGCTTTGGTGAAGGCCGAATGGAGCGATTATGAAGCATCGAAATATAATCAATTGCTGACTGCTATCCCTAAACGTTATAATAGTTACTCAAGCCGTTTCTCTTATTCGTATGATGATACTTATATGGCCGAATTTAATATGGGTTACACCGGTTCGGAGGCTTTTGAGAAAGGTAAGAAATTTGGTTGGTTTCCCGCTGTTTCTATAGGTTGGGCTCCCACGCAATATCGCTTCTGGCGTAATAAGGACAATTTTATCAATTATTTCAAAATCAGGGCTTCGTATGGTATAGTAGGTAATGACCGTCTCACTTGGGATGACTCGGTACGTTTTCCCTATCTGACTTTGATTGGTCACACAGGTTCCGGCAGTTGGAATAACGGTTCCGGTTTGACCGAAACGCAAGTGGGTTCCAGCAACCTGCGCTGGGAAAAGGCCAAGAAAGCTGACATCGGTATTGATACACGTTTCTTCCACGAACGTTTTGAAATGACAGTCGATTTCTTCCAGGATATACGTTCCGGTATTTATCAACAACGCCAGAGTGTACCCGAAGAGATGGGACTTCCGTCATTGCCTTGGGCCAATGTAGGTGAAATGAAGAGTTGGGGTATGGATGGACATATCTCATATACACAGCCTTTGGGTGACAGTGACAAATACCTGATTGTACGTGCCAACTACACACAGTCCATGAACAAAATCACTAATTTCGAGGAAGACCTTAAGAAATACGATTACCAATCAGCCGTAGGATATCAAAGTGGAATTAACCGAGGCTTGATAGCTTTGGGCTTGTTTAAAGACCAGGCAGATATAGATAATAGTCCTCGTCAGGATTTTGGCAATTACTTGCCTGGTGACATCAAGTATAAGGATGTCAATGGCGATGGCATTGTCAATTGGGATGATATTGTACCTTTGAAGTATTCTTATGTGCCTCAGATACAGTATGGATTTGCCACAGAGTTTAACTGGAAGAACTTTAATGTAAGTGTTCTGTTCGAGGGAGTAAGCCGCGTGACCTATTTTAAAGGTGGAAATATGTATCAGCCATTCTCGGGTAGTACAGCTGGTAATGTGATTACAGACTTTGCCAATCCGGCAAACCGATGGATTTCACGTGAAATCTCAGGCGACCCTGCCACCGAGAATCCGAACGCCAAGTACCCTCGTCTTTATTATGGAGGTAGCAGTAATAATAGTCAATCATCTTCTTTTTGGTTGTCTGATGGTAGTTACTTGCGTCTGAAGAATGTGCAAGTCTCTTATACACTCAAGAACCAATTCCTGAAAAAGTTTGGTCTCCAGAAAGCAGTAATTAGTGTGATTGGAGACAATTTGGCAGTTTGGTCTAAAGAGAAGATGCTGGATCCTGCACAAGCGGGAGATAATGGAACAGTCTATCCTGTCCAGCGAGTGTATACTTTACAGCTTAATCTTTCATTCTAATATAACCTGACAATTATGATAAAATTTGGAAATTATAAAAGAGAATTCGGTTTTCTCGGTAGAATAGCTGCAATAACCGTTATTTTGGTCTCAAGCATTATGTTCGGTTCGTGCGAAAAATACTTGGACATTGACAAATATGTGTATGATCAGACCACGCTGGACTCCATTTTCCTTTCCCGCTCCAGAACGGAAGAGTATATCAATGGAGCGGCTGCACTGCTTCCCGATGAATCAATACTTATGAATGGTTGGGGAGCGTCTTCTACATTGCCCAGTGGATTGGGCTCAGATGAAGCAATCGTTCCGTTTGTAACGAATGGAAATGCTATACTTTATGATGAAGTGAAAGAAACGAACTCATGGTTTAATCCGTGGGGCGATTGCTATAAAGGAATCCGTAAGGCCAACATCGTATTGGAGAATATATCCAAAAACCAGGAGCTTACCGAGATGGAAATGCGTGATTTCAAGGGAAGGGCTTATTTTCTGCGGGCTTACTTCTATTTCTATTTGGTAAGATTGTACGGGCCTGTGGTTGTACTTCCCGACCGTCCTTTCGATACGGACGAAGATGTAGCGTCAGTTTCATTCGAGCGTTCCACTTACGATGAGTGTGTAGAGAAAATCTGTGCCGACTTTGAAGAAGCAGCTAAATTGCTGCCTCCAAGTCGTATAGATGCATTGCAGTATATACCTACCAAGGGTGCTGCTTTGGCGTTCAAAGCTCGTATGCAACTCTATGCTGCCAGCCCCCTTTTCAATGGTAACAGTTATTATTCCGATTGGAAAGACTCAGAGGGCAGGAATTTCATTGCCCAGACGGAAGACAAGGTTAAGTGGGGAAAAGCTGCCGCCACGTTCAAACGGATTATTGATATGAATAAGTATGCCATTCATACTGTACCTAAAATAGTGAATGAAAAGGGTACAGGCACATTGCCTCTTCCCGAGACGGTATCCGATGCCAACTTCCCTGATGGAGCTGGAGGCATAGATCCCTATAAGTCATACAAGACGCTGTTTGATGGTACTTACCAGCCTGAGTTGGTTAAAGAATACATCTATTTTTCAAGAAATAATGGAAACTATATTCTTGTGACACCTTCCAAATTGGGGGGAATATCTTCATTTAGTGTTACTTTGGATATGATTGATGAATACCGGATGGCTGACGGTAGACCGTTTAGTGAAGCTACTCAGGCGGAAAAATCATGGCAGGCAGTGGGACAAGATAAAACATTCTCGTCAGATTATCTTCTTTCCGGAAATAGAGCTCATCGTGATGATGGTCGTGAGCCGCGTTTTTATGCGGCTATTGGTTTCAATGCTTGTATCTGGCCTACAACTTCTCACCGTGACGGTTTGTCAGCAGGTACCAGAAACTATGTTACCGACTATTATTACGGAGGTAGTGCATCTGATATGAATAATAATGATAACAGAACCAGAACCGGATATACCTGCCGGAAATATGTGCATCAGGATGATTGTATCTTTTGGAATGGAGTGGTAAAAGCGAAAACTTATCCGATATTCCGCTATGCCGAAGTATTGTTGGGGTATGTAGAAGCGATGAACGAAATGGAAGGTTCGTATACGGACGAAGATGGGCAGGTGACGGTTACTCGTGATGTGGATCAGATGGTGAAATACTTCAATCAGATTCGTTATCGTGCCGGTCAACCGGGAATCACAACTGTCGATGCAGCCGACCAAAGCAGGATGCGTGAACTGATTAAGCATGAAAGGTTGATTGAGTTTGCTTTCGAAAGTCATCGTTATTGGGATTTGCGCCGTTGGAAAGATGCCTATGACGCTTACAACAAACCCATCAGAGGATTGGATGTAAGTGCTCGCGAATCACAACGCGAACAGTTCTATACAGAAAGAATTTGGAATACAGAAAAAACCATGAAACGTATGTTTTCCAACAAGATGTATCTGTGGCCGCTTGACAGAAATGTGCTGAGAAAGAACGGTAAGTTGGTACAGAACCCAGGATGGAATTAAAATGAAAACACTAAAAGTTGATAATATGAAGAAAATAGCATTTTTTTCGATAACCTTGCTGTTGGCATGTATGGCGGGTTGCGACAATAAAATACCTATGGAAGAGAATTTATGGCCCGAAACGGTTTATCTGGTTGGGGCAAAAGATAAGATTATAAATAGAGATCTGAATATAGGTTATGAAAAAGATACCATATATGCATCGGTTGCCATCAGCGGTTCGCTGCCTACCAAGGAAGATATAACTGTTACTATTGAAGAATTTCCTTCTGGTATTGAAAGTTATAACCAGAAAGAACTCGGTTCGGATGATATAAAATATCGTACGTTGACAAATGGTATCTATAGTTTTCCGCAAGAAAATGTAGTTGTGAAAAAGGGTGAAACCTATGGCACGTATCCTGTTCACATTGACCCATCCACTTTGCATATAGATTCGCTCTATATGATGGCGTTTAAACTTAGTGGAACATCTCGTTTTGAATTGGCTAAAGAAGATACAGTGGTGCTAATCCGTCTGAATCTGATGAATGACTATTCAGGGCTTTATTATATGGACGGTGTGATTAAGCCTGCTGATAATCCGAAAGATTCCATTATCTATAAGTCGCCTCGCACGTTGCAAGCTGTAGTTGATGGTAACACTGTACGTATGTATCATCAAAAGAATGAGTGGTCAAAAGGGTCAACAGATTATAGACCGGATTTTTGTTTCAATATCACTGTTAATCCGGATAATTCAGTAACCTTGAAGTCTTGGGATAAGTTCAAACTTATCAGTGGCGGTGGTAAATACTATCCGGAGATGGAAGTATATGATTTGTGGTATACTTTCGAAGAAGATGGGATACAAAAGAAAACCAGAGGATTTGTATACAAAGAGCGTAAGAATGATGATGAAGTGCGTAAGATAAACGACTGGATGGAAGAAAATAGAAAATATGATTATTAGGAAGGTGTTTTTAAGGTAAAAAACAGATTGTGACTTTTTTATTATCATTAGTTTAAGAATGGTGCTTCGTGAGAAACACCATTCTATAAGTAAATATTGTCAAATTTTTAAAGCTGAACCATTATGAAACATTTATTTTATTGTTTGTTTCTGATGCTATTATGTATCGGATGTAAAGGAGAAGATGATCCGATCACAGAAGAAAAAAATGACCCTTCGTCTGCAACGACAAGGGGGCCATCAGGCTCTCTTGATTTGTCATTGTCAGGGAATGTTGTTTCTATTTCTTGGAATGAGCCATTTGGTAAATATGTTGGCATCGAAGTAGGAGTATCTACTGGGTCTGGTATGTCATTGGGTTCATTTTCAAGTAGTGACGACTCTGGAAGTGAGAAGTTTTTTTTGTCCTCTATTGCATCGTACAGTGGACCTGTGGTAGCGACAGTAAGAGGTCGTTCTTCTAATGGATATGTTGGTCAACCAATAACTATTTCACTCGGTATTATGAATGATCCTGCTGCTCCACCAAATTGTAGCCATGGATATAACCCACGATATCCAGTATTAAGTATAGGCGTAGACTTGGAGCATAATTTCTATTTTTCGAGAGGAGAGTTTCCTAAAAGAGGGTTATTGTTATATATCTTGCATGTTCAGAGCTTCGATCATTATGAATCCCTTCCTTATTACCCTTATACCTCTAACCCTGTATATGATGTTGAAGATATTACGAATTGGGTTGATCTCCCGGTTCTTACTTCATCTATGTCCGAGGTAATAAAAATTAGCCATCCACAATTAGATAGATTTTGGGATCGTCCGGATGCGACTTTCACTTTAGATATTCGTCTTTACGATGGAGGGTGTCCCAAATTGTCTCCTGGTAATGGTTCATCATTACCAGCATGTACAAACTATTGTGTGTATAAAACAACTAATTTAGAGCCTTTGAGCCAAATAGTCCGTTCTGTAAAAATGAGTCAAGTTTTGGATGGAGTAGTTTATTATCCAGATTCTCCAATGCCTACTTACTAATAAGTACCTGTGAAATCTTTCCATTGCTTTCTTCCCTGTTTTCCATTGGAAAACAGGGAAGAAAGCAATCTGTTACTCTACAATGCTGATAATGAGAAAGTATTCGTGTTAATCTGTGTATTCTGTGGTGAATTAATAATTAAAAAGAAAAAATAATGAAGAACATTGCGAACAGTTCTGTCAAATACATGGTATGGTTGTGCTGCCTGATGCTGTCTCCCAGCCTTTGGGCAGATGGTACCGCTCCCCAGTCTGTACCGACAGATACCATTGAAAACCTGTTCAGAGAAGAGTTGTCACATTTCCCCCAGGAAAAAATTTATCTTCAGACTGACCGTGGCATCTACATGTCCGGTGAAACCCTTTGGTTCAGGGCGCACTTAGTAGATGCCCTTATGCTAAAACAAGCTAATGCCAGCCGATATGTATATGTAGAGTTGGTGAATCCGTTGGGCAATCTGGTGGAGAGAGTGAAAATAAGACCGGACTCTTTGGGATGTTTTTACGGACATATTCCATTGGGTGAAGACCTGCCGGAAGGTAACTATTTTCTCAGAGCCTACACTTGGTTCATGCAGAATATAGGTGAAGAGTATTTCTCCCATAAACTGATTTATATATCCGATCCCGTATCCGAAGCGATATCTCCGGAAATCAATTATTCTGTTGAGAACAATGACATTCATGCAGAAATACATTTTCTCAGTAAACCGGACAACCGATCCGTCACTCCCACACAAGCCATTCTTTTCCCCGATGGAGACAGGGACAAAAAAGGAAAAGTCTTATCATTGGAAGGAGAAAATATCCATTACACTTTCAAAAAGAAAGAAATTCCCGCTTCGCGTACATTTTTGTTGCAAACAGTGTATGATGGAAAAATATCCAACCGCTATTTCAGAATCCCCGAATTGAGTAAAAACTTTGATGTAGCTTTTTTTCCCGAAGGAGGTCATGCAGCTCAGTCCACCACAATCAAAATGGCATTTAAGGCTATTGATGCAGATGGTTTGTCTACAGAGATAGAAGGTCAGGTACTTGACGAAGAAGGTCAGGTATGTGCCGATTTCAAGAGCCAGCATTTGGGTATGGGGAGTTTCCGGATGTATTATGTTCCCGGAAAAAAGTATCATGCCGTTTGTAGTGACGGAACAGGTGTTTCCAGGCGTTTTGATTTGCCTGAGCCTTCTCCGGATGCTATCTCCCTGAATACACTTTGGTCTAAAGATTATTTGCGGGTAAGTCTTTCCAAATCACCCGATACCCCATTGGGAACTTCGCTGACGCTGGTGGCGCATTTACGCGGTATCGTTCTGTATGCACAGCCTTGGGATAACAAACAAAGTTATGTTGACTTCGAAAAAAATTTCTTCCCGGCGGGTATCGTTCATTTTCTGCTGGTTGATGAAGGGAGAAACATTCTGAGCGAACGTTTAGTGTTTTCTCTGCAAAAAAGCGCGCTGGCGCAGACTGAAGTTCGGCTCGACCGCGAAAACTACTTGGCAAGAGAGAAGGTAAATATGGATATACAGATTAAAGATATAAACGGAAACCCCATGTCAGGCAACTTCGCACTTGCAGTTGTTGACAGAACAGACGTGAAGCCGGATACCGTTTCTAACATTGTTTCCACTTTATTGCTCACTTCCGATCTTAAAGGACACATTGAGTCACCGTTGAGTTACTTGCAGGACAGCCGCAGTTCTTCCTATGCCCTGGATTTGCTGATGATGACACAAGGCTGGCGGAAATACAACATTCCGGAGGTATTGAAAGGTAATATAACCGACACATTACCCTACAATTTGGAATTGGGCGACGAAGTTTCCGGTAAAGTAGAGGGCTTGTTTTCTGCATTGAAAGAGGGAAATATCTCTTTGCTTGCCCTTAAAGATTCGCTCATCGGGACAGAACTGGCGAAGCCTGACCGGAATGGGCGGTTTGTATTCGACAGGCTGGAATATCCCAGCGGTACTCAGTATATAGTTCAGGCTCTTAGCAAGAAAGGTTCTTCAAAGGTCTTTATTGAACTGGACCCCTATAAATCATTTCCTGCCCCTAAAATCGGATTTATTCCCCGCATTGAAAAACCACATATAGAAGAAAACTATATGGCAAAGATGGACCAAAAATATACTATAGAAAATGGAATGAGAGTCTATAATCTGGCGGAAGTGATAGTGACAGCCAGAAGAGAGAGAGCTGTAAAAACGGAATCTCCCTTTTATTCGGTGGGGACTTCGAAGGTGCTGACGGAAGAAGATGTGAAAAAGGGACATTTTATTTCTACATACGACCTTTTGCGACGTTTGCCGGGCATTACTGTCACAAATAATGAGGTGCGTTATCGATTTGCTCCGGTCATGGTGTTACTGGACAATGTTCCCGAAGAAAATTTCGATTTTGACCTGTTGGACGTAGATGATATCAAAGATGTTTTTTACTCTCCTGCCACTTCTGTCGGTCCTCTTTACGGGTCGGCTGCGGGAAATGGTGCCATAGTAGTCACTACGAAGAACGGGTTTGTGCAGAAAAATAAGATGAACAGCAACATACAGACTATTGCGGGTATTGGCTACCAGCAGACTGTAGAGTTTTACTCACCGGCGTATGACACCAAAGCAAAGAAAGAATCCACCACCCCTGACTTGCGTTCAACGATATACTGGAATCCGAGCGTTCAGGTTGATGAATCGGGAACTGCTCACGTCAGTTTCTATACGGCTGATTCTGCAGCCGATTATGGGATAGTGATAGAAGGTGTCTGCGCTTCAGGCAATCTCATTTATTCAGGTGAGAAAATTGTATCGCGGCATAATGCTTCTTATTAGTTTTCTCAGAATAATTTAAAAATATTGCTTATGAAAAACATTACAAACGTATTTTACGAATTTCTTATAGCTTTATGCTGTTTGATGTCTTCCTCCACGCTTTGGGCATGGGAAGATATGCCAATGCCCAGATTGCATGTCGAAGGCCGTTATTTGGTAGACCCGCATGGGAATAAGGTTAATTTACATGGATTTGCACAAACCTATAGTCCGTGGTTCAATGAGATGGGACAGAAGTGGGACAATTATGACGTGGCAAAATGCTTGAAATACAATCAAGGACTGATTGACGACATTATGGATGCCGGTTGGAAAATGAATTTTCTTCGATTACACATGGACCCGTATTGGTCAAATTCTCTGGGAATTCATGTAGAAGGAGAGAATGATATTTCAGCATTCGATTTCAACCGGTTTAAAACTTATCTTGATAGAGTCTTTATTCCGATGGCGGAATATGCCGTCTCAAAAGGGCTTTATGTAGTGATGCGTCCTCCCGGAGTCTGTCCGGAAAAGATAGCCGTAGGAGATGAGTATAATCAGTATCTTATTAAAGTATGGACACATGTAGCCCAGCATCCGAAATTAAAGAATCATCCCAATATTATGTTTGAACTGGCCAACGAGCCGATTAATATACTTGGGCCTGATGGTACTTATGGAGCCGGTTCGCAGGGACACTTCGATAAACTGAAAGAGTATTTCCAGTCGGTGGTAGATGCGATGCGTGCACAGGGCTGTGATAATATTCTCTGGATACCCGGTTTGGGTTATCAGGGATTGTATAAAGGATTTGCTGTGAATCCGATTGAGGGAGAAAATATTGGCTATGCTGTTCACCTTTACCCGGGCTGGATGGGAAGTGACGGGGAAAATGGAGACGGTGGTTCCAGTACAGGAGGATATGAACCTTTCCAGCAGGGATGGGATGATTCTGTAGCTCCGGTAGCGGCATTCGCACCTATCATGATAACAGAAATGGATTGGGCGCCGTCAAAATATAATGCTTCATGGGGGAAAGCCCATACCGGTACATTTGGCGGTCCGGGTTTTGGAGCGAATATGAAACATATTGTAGATAATTCGGGCAATGTGAGCTGGCTTATTTTTACGGGTGCCGATTTGCTGGCGAAGTTTAAAGATACTCCACCTGCCGAAGGAGAGGCATACACCTTCCTGACTGATCCGGAAGCTTGTCCGTGGTCTACCTATCACTGGTATCAGGAATATGCAAAGGAGAATTATCCGCGTCCCGATTTCACCTATCAGTCTCATAGTGATAATGGGGATGGAACATATACCAATCCCGTTATCTTCGGTGATTTCCCTGATCCTGATGTAATCCGTGTAGGTGATGTGTACTACATGGTATCCACTACTATGTTCATTTTTCCTGGAGCTACCATTCTGAAATCTTATGATTTGGTGAACTGGGAGTATTGCTGCAATCCGTTGGAGCGGATAGAGGCATCTGATGGTTATAATCTTGAAAATGGTCAGAATCGTTACAGTCGCGGACAGTGGGCAACAGCGCTTCAATATCATGACGGCAAGTTCTATCTTCTGTTTACTACACTGGATGAAGGTGGATACCTATTGACCACTACTGATATTGAAGGTGGATGGGAAAAGAAGAAGTTGAATGACGGTTTTTATGATTGCGGATTGCTTTTTGATAATGATAAAATATACGTAGTTTACGGTATCAATCAGCTTCGCATAGCCGAATTGGATGCAGATTTCAATAAAATTCCCGGCAGAGATAAGGATGTGGTTAAATGGTCTTTCCGCGAAGGACTCGAAGGGAGCCGTTTGTATAAGATAGGTGAATATTATTATATCTACTCTACGTATGGAGGGTGGCCTGCTTTCCAGACTGTTTTCCGTTCCAAAGACATCTACGGACCTTATGAGGAGAAGAAGCTGATAGACGATGACAACATTCATCAGGGAGCTTTGATAGAAACGCAGACTGGAGAGTGGTGGACTATGCTTTTCTACGATAAAGGCGCTTATGGACGGTTCCCTAACCTGCAACCCGTAAAATGGGTGGATGGTTGGCCTGAAATCGGTGAGAACGGAAAAGGAGTCACTACCTATCGTAAGCCCGATGTTGGTAAGGAATACCCTATAAAGTCATTGCCTACAAATGATAATTTCAGACATTATAAATTAGGACTGCAATGGGGATGGAATCATAATGCAGACAGATCAAAATGGTCGTTGACTGAACATGCCGGCTATTTGCGATTGTATACGGCAAATGTTACTGACAGCCTGCATAAAGCCAAGAACACATTGACCCAAAGAATTCTGGGATATCCACAGGATTTGGAGCATTCTTATGGTACGGTCAGAATGGAGATAGGAAAAATGCAAGAAGGCGATGTGGCAGGATTGGCAGTATTTCAGGACCCTTATGCTTTTATTGGTATTAAAGTCATAGACGGACAGAAGCGGTTGGTTTATACCACTGCCCCTGTAGTTTCGTCGGCTGCAAAGTCGGAGCAGATAGGAGAGGTAGTCACTGAATCGGTAATCTATCTGCGAGCTATTGCCAATTACAGCACGAGTAAGGCAGGTTTCTACTACAGCCTGGACAACAAGAACTATACAAAATTTGGAGATGACCTGAACATGAAGTATGATCTGACGGTATTCACAGGTAATAAGTTCGCTATCTTTAATTATGCAACTGTCCAGACAGGTGGCTATGTAGATATAGACTGGTTCTCTACCGAACCGGCGTTTGATGAAGAGTTCTATTTTGACGATTCTTTTGAGGGTTATAGTGAGGAATCACTAACCTTAACCGAATTGGCCATCAATGGAGATGAAGAGCTAACTTTGCTTACCGGGAGTTCTTCTACAATTACAGTGAAAGGAATATATGCCGATGGCCATACGGAAGATATCACTATGGCGGCCGATTATGAAAATCAAAATCCGGATGTCGTGCGTGTAACTAATGGGCGTATAATGGCTTTGCAGGATGGAGAAAGTGATGTAGTTATCAGCTACAAAGGTCCATTGGGCGACCGTCAGTCTTTGACGATTCATGTCACTTCCTCCACTTTTCCATTAACTGCAGAATTGTTTAATCCCAATATTTATGCGACCGGCTCTTTTGATGAGAATACGCATACATTAATGACCGGACAGTATGGTTTCGGCGGCTGGTGGTACGACAACGGTATTGATTTATCGGAATATAAATACGTTGTGGCAAAAATGGGCAATGATAACTCGGACAACGGTGCTTCATTCCGTTTGTTTGATGAGAATAACTATTGGTCGGGAGCTGCCGAATATGAAATCAAGAGCAGCAAGCAAGTGGTTGTCGATTTGAATAATATGTATAAGGGTAATCCCAAAGTGAAACTTGATCCGAGCCATATTTATATTGTAGGCTTTTGGTCGTTAGGAGGAAAGCCCATTGTCATAGAGAAAGTCTATCTGACTAATTCCGATGATTACGAAGATCCTACTGGTATCGAGGATGTAACCGTAGAGAAAAATCCTCTGGTAGATGTCTATACCATTACGGGAATCAAGCTCCGCACTCAGGTGCGCAGAAGTGAGGTGATCCGGGATTTGTCTGCAGGAATTTATATTGTGGGAAGAGAGAAGATTGCCATACTGAAGTAATCCGATGATGGAATCTGATTAGTTTACATAAGTGGGCAATCTATTTCTTTGAAAACGTATTTATAAGGATACTGTAATCCGGCTTACAGGTACTTGTATCCATGCTTTGGAAGAGCTACACCCTTTTGCCCGGATGGCTACACCCTTTTAGTCTCATGGCTACACCTTTTCATATAAAGGGTGTAGCCTTTCCGAAAGGATGCTTTACTCTTAGAATATCAGTTTTTGAAAAATATTTATTCAAAATAAAAGTTCTTCTTTTTTTATTGCTTATATTTGTCAGAGTGATCAATCTTTGAACCTTAGTAGAAATTAATTATATACAACTATACCATGAGAAAACTTATTTTCCTTCTCCTGCTTTGCATTACTGGTATGCTTCAGGCACAAAATGTAATCGACAATCCTAAGTTTAAATTCCGTTCGGGCAGTATCTATAATATTCCTCGCATTGAACGTACTCCGGATGCAACAAGGTTGCATATCCATGTTATTTTCCGTCCGCATTGGTGGGTGATGCTGGGTAAGAACACTTATCTGGAAGATGCGGATACCGGTGAGAAATATTATCTTACGGGGAGCGAAGGTTTTGAACTGGATAAAGAAGTATATACTCCGGACTCGGGAACTTTAGATTTTGTACTTCTTTTTCCACCGCTTCCTGAAACAACAAAAAAGATTCATTTCCTCGATGATGATGAAGGCGATGAGTCGCATACATTCTATATATCTTTGGAAAAGAAAGATGCCAAAGCCTCACTTTTCGATAAAGTTTCCGGTAACTGGATGGGAATGGATGACTATTATGAATGGGCTTTCGGCATATACGATTCTCTTGCTGTCATGGACAACCGTTTCTATCAGTACGAAGCAATCCGTCAGAAAGGCAAAAGCATGCTGTTGACTTTGAAAGATGACCGGGGCGATAAAGTGGAACTGGAACTTACCCCGCAAAAGAATGGTCTGTGCCGGATAAAGAAAGATAAAGAACCCGCCCGGTTTTATTCACGGGATGCGGGAAGCATGAAGGCGATGCAGGTTGAAGAGGATGAGAGGCCGGTATTCCGTCGTGATAGTGTTTGCCTGCAAGGATATATTGCCGGCTATGATCAGAAATTAGGTTTTACCAATGGTCTGATTTATGTTTCCAATGACCTGACGAGGGAAGACTATCCGATGGTAGTGACTCTGCAACCCAATGGAAGGTTTGAGTGTAAGTTTGAGGTCAACTACCCTATGGTAAGTTCGGTAGTGTTTAATAATAACTGGTTACCCTTTTATATAGAGCCGGGGCAAACTGTAACCATGTATGTAGATTGGGAAGCTGTAATGGCACGTAGTCGTGCCCGTGATTATTATTATCCTCTTCATAATGTCCATTACATGGGAACTACTGCATATATAGGAAGGGCATTGAAATATGTGGATGATTTATTCGTATTCCGTTATGAGGATTTCTCGAAGATGCAGAAAGAGCTGACCCCTGCACAATTTGCAGAGCGTTGCGAACCCATGTTTCGTCGTTGGTCAGAGCAGGCTGACTCGCTTGTAGCTGTCAACGGATATGTGGGAAAGGCGGCACGCTTGGTGAGAAATACGGCAAGGATTTCCCAAGGTTATCAGATGCTGGACTTTGTAATGGACAGAGCTTATCTGGCGCGAGAGAATAAAGATAACGAGGTTCTGAAGGTTAAGGAAGATTCAACTTATTACCACTTCTTACGACAGATGCCGCTTAACGATAGTCTTATCGTAGCGGACAGGCATTTCAGTACATTTATCAACCGCCTTGAGTATATGGATTTTGCAAGGGCTATGGGTGATACGACGACTGTTGAAATGGGAAAGATTACCTATAAATATCCTGAAAAATCTGTTCTTACTTATTTGAAGAAGAATGGTGTAATATTGACTCCCGAGCAAGAAAAAATGCGAAAAGATAGCGAAGAAAGAGCGGGTAAGACTGTGACAAGAGAGATAAGCGAACTCATTGCGGAGACAAAGATATGGGAAGAACTTAGAGAAAAATATAAGGATTTATTCGAAGCTTATCGAAAGGAAAACGAGGTAATGGATGGTGTTTCTGTATCAATTGATGAAAATCAAAAGGCAGAAGATGAAAAAAAAATGAAAATAAATGCTTTCTTTAGATATCAAAGAGAAAAATCTGGACGATTGGATACCATAGTCGGATATATTCCGTTGGTTTCGCAGATCATTACTTTGCGTAGTCTTCCTTTTGATTTAAAACAATTGGATAGGGAAGGTGCCCGTAGCCTGTTGGAGAAAGAAAAACAGTTAATCAGCCATCCGTTCATGTTTGCTGAGGCGGAACGTTTGTATGCCAAAGCGTTTCCGCAACAAAATGATAGCACGTATGCTTTACCTGAAGGGCCCGCTACGGACATCTTCCGTAATATTATTAAAGCCCATGCGGGTAAAGCTCTATTTGTAGATTTTTGGGCAACGTTCTGTGGTCCCTGTCGTGGAGGTATTGAACATACTGCCGGTTTGCGCCAACAGTATAAAGATCATCCGGAATTCCAGTTCATATACATCACCAGTGATCGTGAAAGTCCCGAAAAGACTTATAATGAGTATGTGGAAAAGAATTTGAAAGGTGAGGCTTGTTATCGTATCCCCCAGGCAGATTACAACTATCTCCGCCAATTATTCCACTTTAATGGTATCCCTCATTATGAGTGGATAGAAAAAGATGGTACTGTATTGCGAAATTCTCCGGGAACTTATAATCTGGAGAAATATCTGAAGCAACGTTTTGGAAGTAAAAAATGACTCATATTATGAAGCAAATAAATAGCTGTCTGTTGTTTATGCTGTTTTCATTTTTCAGGGACTCCTGTAAATATGATCACTTAAAATTTAAAATGTTTGACAGCATAATTTTAATTTTTGTCATGTACTAAATTACTAATTATACTAACATTATCGCAAATTATGAAACGGGATTTCATTTTATTACTCATTTTGATGGTCCTGGTTATGGGTATGTCACAAAAGCTTGATGCCCAATTCCGACCACAGCAACATCCTTATTTGGAGTATTTGGTTAAGCTTGACCGCACTGACCGCACTTATAAAATCGGCGATAGTCCTGTCGTCAGGATTGAGGCATATAGGGGTGGCATTCCATTGGACGGTGTTGTCGTTAAGTACTGCATCGGCAGTGAGATGCTTCTGCCTGCAATGACCGATTCTACCACATTTGTCAATGGAGTTGCCACTATCGATATGGGAACATCCAAGACCCCTGGTTTCCGAGAGTGTAATTTCTCTTTTTCCATATTCGGACAGAAGATTGACGATGCGGTTAAAGTGGCTTTTGCCCCGGACAAAATCAAATCGTTCACAAAGATGCCCAAGGACTTCAAGGAGTTTTGGGATAAACAGATTGCTGCGGTACGCAAGTTGGACCTTGAGCCGCGTCTTACTTACATCAAACGTCACTCGTCTGAGGATGTTAGTGTGTATTTGATTCGCCTTACGGTGGGAGAGAACGGGCGCTATTTCTATGGCTACTTATCGATGCCAAATGATGGTAAAAAGCATCCGGCTATGTTCTGTCCTCCCGGAGCCGGACCATATAAGCGACAGCCGCAGACCGATTTCGCAAGAAAAGGTTTCATTGTGCTGAATGTTGATATTCACGGACTGAGTCCAGAGTCTTCACAGGACCTTATTGAATCTGCGTCACCACAGATATGGGGTTATTGGAATCGTGGATTAACTTCGCGAGACTCATGCTATTTTCGTCAGGTATATGCAGGATGTGTGCGTTGTGTGGATTATCTTGCTACACTGACTGAATGGGACGGAAATACCATTGTGACTATGGACGGCAGCCAGGGTGGGGCACTTTCCATAATAACCGCTGCGCTCAATGATAAGGTGAAATATGTAAGTGCCGACTATCCGGCGCTTTGCGACCTTTCGGGATTTGCACAAGGACGAGCCGGAGGATGGCCTAAATATTTTATGGATAATAAGTTCTCCGATGAAGATACCCCTTTGGTGCTTGCTACTCTACCATATTATGATGTTGTGAATTTTGCTCGTATTCTAAAAGTTCCTCTCTATTGTGACTATGGTTATAATGACGATACCTGTTCGCCTACATCAATCAACAGCATGCTCAACGAGGTGAAATCGCCTAAGACAGTATCGGTTACATATACCAATGCACATTTTAATTTCCCCGAAAATAACTACAATGCCGCCCAATGGGTGATGGAGCAGGTTTTCGGCGACAAGTGATTTTGTGTAACATATGTTTTTATATTAATTACATGACAAAAAATTGAAAATATCGAAATCGGGTTGTTGCCAAGGTCTGTTCAAAACATCTGCAATCTCCTCAAGTCCGTACTTGACAATGGATTTGCTTCGATGACCATGCTTGAGAACCCTGATTTTCTTAATATGCATATCTTCATGCTCACCGACGAGATAGGCCCATACCAACGCCATACATACCATTGCAACAAGACGCTTTATGCGTTCTATATCTCGCAAATGGGTGTCCTCGATATTGAAACCGGAGGATTGCATGGCCCGGAACAAAGTCTCGATCTGCCATCTTTCCCTATATGCCCCGATAGCCTGATGGGGGTGGTTGTAGCAGATGAGAATCTGAAGTTCCGGGACGCCCTTGCTGTTTTTGAGCCGTGCGCCGGTGAGATATACATACTCTCCGTTCATGAGATATGGCTTGTGGTAGAAAAGCTCCTCACCAAGTCTGACACGGTTGAACAGATTCCATGCCCTCGTTTTTTCGGCAGACCTCGGATTCTGTACCCAGAAGTTCTGACGGATACGTATGTAGTAACGTATTCTCATGGAGTTGAGCCACCCGGTCCAGTCCTTGCCCACGAACTCCCTGTCGGCTACAAGGCAGTCGATGCAGCCATATCCGAAGAGCTTCCCGAATCGTTTGACAAGTTCTTTGCACTCAGTCCATCTGGAATTGCCACGCTTTGGCATCAGTTTGAATATCAAGGGAAACGCCACGCTTTTGTAGGTCACCCCGAGCATGAGGATGTTTATGTTGAACCCGCCAAACTTCCAGTTGGTACGGTTCATGCTCAGCACAAGCCCACGCCTATTCGGAAGCAGCGAGAATATCATCCTTGCAATCAAATCCAGGTCAAGGGAATACTTTGCAAGAAATCTCTGAATCCTTCGCATATTGAAATTTCTCTTGGCATCCGCAGGCATAGCTGCCGCAAGCTTATGGAGACTGACCTTCTGCACCACACAGAGCGCATGGATGAGCAACGCCATCAACTTTATACGGGCCATATTCATCGATTTTCCAAAATGCTCTTGCATAATTGGAGGATTTGGTTAACTTTGACCAAGTCCTTGGAATTAGTAGTTTTCATGGAGAAAAGTCGGCAAACCTTTCCTTTAAATTACTAATTTTCAGGGGCTCTTGCAAATATAATCACTTGAAATTTAAATGCTTGACAGCATATTTTCAATTTTTGTCATGTACTAAAGATGAAGAGTTAAATAAAAGGATATGGAAAATGCTTGGCAAATAGTCAGCTTACGTATCATATTAATGTCGGGAATGCTATTTATCACTCGATAGTAGCATTTCCCGTTCTTTCTTTGTCAGGCTTTTGAAAACAATGTCATAAGACTTCCTTACGAGTTCTTTAATTTTCTCGTCAGACACATCCTGATTGAAGTAAATACTGATCCAGTATTTTTTATTCATGTGCCATCCGGGCTTTATTCCTATATATGTGGTTTGTAATTCTCCCGATTCTTCCGGCTCGCATTTGATGCAGCAAAAGTCAAAGACTTCGATATTGACAAAACAGAACCATTTATCCGCTACATAAAAACATAGAACATCCCGACTGTATTTATCAGGAATATTCAAGAACGGCATTTTCTCATGAACTCCTTTTAATGACAGACAGTATTCTCTAAATTCTTCAATGTTCATTTCTGATAGATTTTTAAACAGTATACGAAGGCAAATATAACAATTTTGGAGGTAATTTCTGATTAAATACCTAATATCTAAAATCAAATATCTGTAATCTAAATAAGGATACTTTATTAGTAGCTTAACTTTGTGCCCATATAAAAAGTTAATCTAATATGTATGAATGCTATGTATAATCGGCAAACTATATGGGTATTAGTCATGATAATTGTTGTGGTAGCTGGATGCCGGATACCCGATGCGAAGAATCCTGTATTCCGCACTATAAGCAATCCCCTTAATTTGAATTACCGTTTCTGTCTCGATGATGTTTCCCATCATTCTTATGACACGGATGCCATTTATAAAACTGATAACCTGAGGTATGGAGTCTGGAAAACGATAGCTTGCAGTTTTCCTCTAGAAATGTTGGAACCAATGTTTTTTTCTGATGAAGGAAGATTATACTTGTATGCAGGGGTGGGTAATTCTGTTTCATATGGAAATAGATAAGATTACTTTAGTAAGAGAACTCTTGGATAAATTGTTATCCTTGAATTATTTGGATGAATCAGATTGGGAAGAACTGGAAATTTTGGTAAATCTATTGCAAAATGACTTTACATGTAAAGTTCGTCAAAATTTTCCGATGCTTTCGAGGGATGACATGCATATTATACTTTTGATGCACATTGGCATGAAGAATGTTGAGATTGCACGATTATTACATATTTTGCCAAGGTCTTTCCGTATGAGACGGTGTCGTTTAAAAAGGAAGATGGGGGTAGATTGTGATTCATTACCAGAGTTTATCAAAAAGCTGTTTAGATAAGGAAGATAGCTTAAAGCGTATATAAATTTTGCATTAGCGGATTTGTATACGCTTTGAGTTTGGTTTAGTTATATGAAATGGCTATCTATGCTATTAATTTTAAATCAATCATAAATTTAGTCGTTATGAAGTACTTATTTGCTTTGAGATGCATTATAGGAAGTGCGCTCGCTATTTTTGTATTGAGATATTTCTTCAATGTAAAAGATATAACATTTTGGGAGGGCGTATGTATTACGATAGTTGTTATGGGTGGTTTTACTGTGTTAGTTCATGTTTTTTTCTTTATTATCAAAGAAAAATAGGTAACAAACATTAGCTGTGAGTTTCCATTTCATAGAAGGAAATATATAGCACTTTGAACAGATAGAATTAAAAAAAGGAGCGAAAGGTTTGAAGTTTTAAATGTGACTGTAATATGTAATAAATCAATGATAAAAGAAATTATTAAATATGCGTTAGGGCTTTTAATGGCACTAATATCGGGGTATATAATACGGATATACATGTCTCAATGGTTTGGGATTGCAGAACTTACAATTATTCATTCACTTTTTACCGGTGCATTGGGATTTTGTGTGGGTATATGGGTGGTTATGATTAAAAATTATCAAATTAAAAAAAGTGATAGAATTTTGTATAATAAGTGATTATGATAGGCTTTGAAATAAGTATAAATGGTCGAGAGCCTATAGTTGCCGCTTCAGATTATTTTGTATTTGCGGATTTGGCATTCGGATGTTCTTCCGGCAGAATCCAAATAAAAGGAAGTGATGTTCTGCATTATCTCACTTGGCTTACAGAGAAGTTGGAAGAAGGTGACAGAGTCTTGATAAAAATGGTCGATACGGATAAGGTATCGCCTGTCTTGACAATTGAAGATTGTAATCGCAATGAGATGAAAAGGAGATACGAACAATTAAAAATGGAATTACAAGGAAAGGGACTTATATAGCATGAAAGGGATTATTGTGAAATGGAGGGATACTGTTTGGAAAGCGGGTATTCCAAATGGTGGAGTCAGTCTTATGATAATGCAACATGGATATGATGGAGGCTATTGGAATATCGGAGGTTTGAAAATGCCCGAAGAAATACATGTTACATGGAATGGAGGAGAGTTTAAAATAGGGGATGAAATAGAAGTGGAATTTGCGGAATTGGATGAAGTTGCCTCTCCTGTTGCAGAAGAAAGTCATGAAAGTCTCCTGAAGAAAGCATGTTTATTGAGTGATGATAACGACGACGTTTGGAATCGTAAACTTGATACTTATTATCGGTTGAAGAAGAAATTGGAGGAAGAAGGGATTATTGAAAGAGAGTAGTTTTTTACTGAACCGTTGATAATAATATTAAAATGGATAAGAAAATAGTACTATTAATAATCTTGCTTCTCGTAGGAGGAAGAACCTTCTCTCAAGTACATTACAGTATTGAAGGAAGTACAGATCACGAATATGAAGGACGAAAAGTTTTCCTGATTATGGTGGAAGAGGATAATCGGCAGGCTGATAGTACGAATGTCGTGAATGGAAAGTTCATTTTTGAAGGAGAGTTGCTACAGCCTTGTTGGGCGGCTGTATGCATTGATGGTATGGATGGGATTTTCACCGTACTTGAGAATGGGAGTATTCGTATTTGTACAGATGGTAAGGAGGGGTGGTGCGAAGGCACTCCGGTTAATGATGTATTTCAAAAGAGTTGGAGAGAGTATCAAGTGCTGAATCAAGCTGGTATAGATGCTTTTAAGAAATTGGACAGTCTGAATGTTGAAACTGAAAGAAAAAAGGAATTATATGCAATTACCCGTGAAAAGGTGATAAAACAAACAAAGGAATTTATAAAAAGAACTGTTTATGAGAATCTTGATAATATAATTCCTGCATTCTGGATTCGTATTTTTCAGGAACAGATTACCGTTGACGAATTAAACGCTATGCTTGCCGGTGCCTCTCCCGTGTTGAAAAACAATCGGTTTATAACAAAGATGATTAGTGTGCAAGAAGGTAGCAATTTTGTTGATTCTAAAGTGGAATTACCGGACAGTACAAAAGTATATTTGTCGGATTATATAGGGAAGGGGCATTATGTGTTAGTGAATATCTGGGCTTCGTGGTGTGGGGCTTGCATTGCAGAGTTACCGGAAATCAGAAATGCGGGCGAAAAATATGCTTCCAAAAATCTGAAGTTATTATCTATCTCAATAGATCGTGATAGGAAAAACTGGGAAAAAGCACTTAAGCGGTTAGGGCTTCCTTGGACACAAGTACTGGCGGATTATTCGTTTGTGAATTCGTATGGAATAAATAAAATACCGGTATTGATGCTGATATCACCCGACGGAATAATTCTTAAAAGAAATTTCAGTATAGAGGATTTGAATCGTCTTTTCCAAAATTGAAAGGCGTAGGGTAGGTATGCATTCTATAAATGAAATAACTATAACGGAGATTACTTGTTCGCTAATGGGCATATAATGTAAATATAGATAATATGAGACATTTGATTATTGTATTCAGTGAAATCTTATTAGTATCTTTAAACTTTTATATTATTCTAATGAACCCTTTAGAAAAAGAGTATAAGACGCCTGTAACATTACTTATTTGGGTGTTTGTTATGATAACAGTGGACTGTTTTTTGAAGAAGAAAAAATATTATAAAGAAATGCGATACATTATAAATCAATTGTTATATATGATAATTTATTCGATACAACCATAATCAGATGATGAAGTTGCAAGTGATTGTGTTAAAACTTACTTTATGAACTATCTATGCAATAAATATCACGGATTATTTAAAAACTATATTATGAGAAACAAAATTATTTTTCAAGTCGCAATGTGTGTAGTTGCATTATTTACCTTCATCTTACCGGTTTCCGCACAGCAATCAGATGAAACGAGTGAATACGAAGTTGCTTTGAAGAAGCTAATGGAAGTTACCGGTGCTTTGAATTCTATTGATGAGATTCTGCCACATACTTTGGCCGTGGCAAGGATGAATGAACCGGAAAAAGATGCTGACTATTGGAATACATTTGCCAAGTCGTGGAGAGAGAAGATGGAACGGATGGTCATGGAGATATACCTGCCTGTCTACAAGAAACATTTAGCTTTGGAGGATCTGCAAGAAACCATTGCGTTTTATGAATCTCCTTTGGGAAAGCGATATAGAGAGTCGGCAATAAGTATTATGCGTGAAGCTATGCCGTTATTGGTCAGCCGGCTACAAGTGGAAACGAGGAAAGAGCTGCATCCGGAATCTGACAGGAGTATGGATGCAATGGAGCAAACGAGAAATCGGGACCAGGAATTATATGATGCAGCTTATGCGCTTCCCAAAGATAGTATTGAAGTGGTTAAGAGACCCTATAACAGAGCAGAGGTAACAAAACCTTCATTATACTCCATTGAGAGAAGAGCCAAAGATACGAAAGTAACTTTCCTGCAACCTATTTATTTTAATTGGCAATGGCTGTACTATAGTCCGGGGTTTGTGATAATTGACAAGAAAACGGGTGATGAATACCATGTGAGAGGATATGACAGAGGAGCTCCCCAAGACAGATTATTGACTGTAGAGGGGTTCAACTCCAAGTATATCTATGTCAGTCTCCTTTTCCCTAAACTGAAAAAAAGTGTAGAAGTGATTGATATTCTTGAGTTACCTCATGAAAAAGACAGGCTACCTTCCAATGATGATGGGGTTTTCAAGACATATTGTGATGTGAAAGTAAAGGATTACTTACGGTCTTCTAAGAAAAAAGCCAAGGAAATATATTAGATATATATTCTTTACTTTATTAATTAAAGAAAATATGATGGTATTTTGCATGATACTTTTTTAATTGGAACAGCAGTTCCCATGAAGAGAAACGACAGTTGTACTCGGAAACTTGTGTTTCCCATCAAGGCATTGGAATTTCCGCAGATGCTACTGAGAGAAATCATAGCCCAATCAAGACTGAGACTATACAATATCAACCAGAACGGACTTACTGATAAAAAAGAACCATTTGAGTGTAAATTCGAGAAAACCGTACATAATAGGGCTAAGCGTTATAAATCAGAAAGTTATATTTAAAAACAGGTGAAAACAGAGTGAAAAACAGTGCTGACAAAACGTTTTTCAGCACTTACAAACACATTGTCAGCACTGCCGTCAAACTACGGCTGACAAGGGGTTTGAACGTTATCAGTGCTGGAGTGCTGATAACTTATCGAAAAACTTTATTGAAGCAAGTTTGTTTGGAATAAGACTTTTGAGATTGGGTAGTTTTTTTCGCATAAAAGGCTGGATTTATCTATTTTCAATAATAAAATGTCTGAAATTAAAAGTCATGGAAGGTAGAGCGCTCTTATATTTGTAAGCAATATAAGTGTGGAACTATGAATGGTAATTTAGGAATTATACGGTTAGGCATTGCATTTCTCAATATATTGATGTTAACGATGTGCAATACGAGTGACAATGTATATTCTTATGAAGCTGAAGAGGCTGATAAGGTAAGTTGCGTATCAGAGAATATAGATAAGCAAGCATCAGGTGGAGCAACTGTCGGGTTGATGGGCAGGGGGCAGTCTGTCTGTTTCAGAAATCTTCCGGCTTCTGAGAAAATAGCTATTCGTTATGCCACTGAAAATGTCGGCGTTTTCAGCTTGTCGGTCAATGGTCAGCCTGCATTAAAGGTGAATATTCACTCTTCGGGTAGTTTTATAGGCAGTTTTCTGTATGCGGTTGTTGACGTTATTATTCCTGGAAATGGTTTTGTTACTTTGAGTGTAGAGGAGGGAGATGTGGCTCTTTGCGTAGACAAGATACTTGTCGGTAAAGGTGACCTCGGATTACCACCTGATATTTGGAATCTGCCTGAACTTAAAGTAGCTGAAGGACCTTTTGCCGCGGACTGGGATAGCTTGAGTAATCACTATTCTGCTCCAGACTGGTGGCGTGAAGCAAAGTTTGGAGCATGGTCTCATTGGGATCCGCAGTCTATGCCCGAATATGGTGATTGGTATGCAAGGAATATGTATATTGAAGGGCATTGGCAATACAATTATCATGTGGAGCATTTTGGTCATCCTTCTGAATATGGTTATAAGGATATATGTAACGACTGGGTGATAGACAAGTGGAATCCGGAAGAATTGATGAAGCTATATATGGATATGGGTGCCCGTTACTTTATGGCAATGGGGGGGCATCATGATAATTTTGATTGCTATGACTCTAAATATCAGCCATGGAATTCTGTTCGTGTGGGTCCTAAGATGGATATTATAGGTATATGGGAAAAAGTGGCTCGTAACCATAAGATGCGTTTCGGTATTGGTTTCCATAGCTCGCCTCCACGTACGTGGGGACAATTTATGACGGTTCGTTATACGGCGGACCGTAATGGAGATAAGGCAGGCGTTCCTTATGATGCGATGCAAACTATTTTGGACGGTAAAGGCAAGTGGTGGGAAGGTATGGATCCTGCCGATCTCTACGGTCCTGAGCATGATGTCAAGACTCCTTTACTATCACCTTTTGCCAATCAATTTATGTGGCGTGTAGATGATGCCATTACAAAATACCATCCTGATATGATCTATTTTGACGAGTCGGCAGGAGATGCATACCTCGATCTCGGGGTGAATATGGGGTTGGGGTTTCTCGCTCCTCCTTTGATAGCCAATTACTATAATAAGTCGATGGCATGGAATAATGGAAAACTGGATGTAGTTTTCAATGCAAAAGGAGTGGGCGGACGTTACAATAGCTTTCCAAATAACCCTGAGCTGATACCGGTAGTGGAACGGGCTATGGTAAAAAGTACTGAGTTTTACATTGAATCGGAAATTATGGCTTATCCGTTTCAGACAGAGCGGAGCCTTTCCGATTGGCACTATAAAAAAGGGGCGCCCTATGCGCAAGCAGACGAGGTGATATGGGGATTGATGGAAAATGTCTCACGTAATGGGGCTTTACTGCTTAATATTCCGCAACATGGAAGAGGGGATGTGGATGAAGAGGCTGTCCGCATTTGTCATGATATAGGTGCTTGGCTCAAAATTAATGGTGAGGCCGTCTACGGTTCCCGTCCTTTTGAAGTGTGGGGAGATCATCAGGTTCTTTTTACGCGTAATGAAGGATACGTATATGCCACTCTGTTGAATTGGAGTGATAGTACGCTTACTTTAAAGGCTTTACGTTCCGGAGGCACGACTATAGGTGATGTGACAGAGGTGGTGATGCTTGGGTCCGACGTACCGTTTACATTTACTCAAAATGCTGATGGATTGATGCTTAAACCTTCCGGGAGGGTACTGCCATTGGCAGATATAGAGAATGTGTCTCTTGCCTCTAAATATCGTGTTTTGCGTATATCACATACTAAAGGGTGGATGAATGATGATGATCCGGGTGTTGCGGCTACAGGCTGGAAACGTTATTGCAATTTGAATTCCGGTGATTACAATAATGACTTGACTGTCAGCGAACGTGTCGGTGACGTTTGGGCATGTAGTTTTGAAGGAAGGAACATCGCTGTTATTGCTCCGAAAGAACCGGGTGCCGGTAGCATGGAAATATTTATTGATGGCAATAGCCAATCTATTGTTGATCTTTCTACAGTGGATGTATGTCTTCCTCAGCAAGTGGTTTTTCAAATGGAAAATCTAGTACCGGGTAAACATACTCTTTCTATTGTCAACAGGAAAGGGAAAGTTTCTGTAGATGCATGTAAGATTTATTAAATATGACAGGACTAACTGATTAAAAATATTTTAAATAATAATGATATGAAGAAAAAGCTATTCAGTTTATTTGCTTTGGCTATTGGATTTCAGACAATTGCCTTATCCCAAAAGAATGAGTGGAGAGATCCGGAGGTAAATGCTGTAAATCGTACTCCGATGCATACCAACTATTTTGCTTATGAATCGCCCGATGCTGCCCGTGCAGGTGTGAAGGAAGAATCTGATAATTTTCTGTCACTGAATGGGATGTGGAAATTTAATTGGGTAAGGAATGCCGACCAGCGCCCGGACGACTTTTATCGGTTGGGTTATAACGATAGTGCGTGGGATGAGCTGAAAGTACCTGCTGTATGGGAGTTAAATGGCTATGGAGATCCTATTTATGTCAATGTTGGGTATCCGTGGAAGAACCAGTTCAGAACAGATCCTCCGAAAATACCTGTAAAGAACAATCATGTGGGATCCTATCGTAAGGAGATTGTTATACCGGCGGAGTGGAAGGATAAGCAAATCTTTGCGCATTTTGGTTCAGTCACTTCTAATATCTATTTGTGGGTGAATGGTAAATACGTTGGGTATAGTGAAGACAGTAAACTGGAAGCGGAGTTTGATTTGTCGGGTTATCTCAAACCGGGTAAAAATCTGATTGTATTTCAGGTGTTCCGTTGGTGCGACGGGTCATATCTTGAAGACCAAGATTTCTTCCGTTTTTCGGGTGTAGGGCGTGATTGCTACTTGTATACCCGCAACAAGAACTATATTCAGGACATCAGAGTTACTCCCGACTTGGACCAACAGTATACAAACGGATCGTTGAATATTGCCCTTCAAATGAAAGGGCGAGGTACTGTGGAATTGGAACTGTCGGATTCGAAAGGCAATATCGTTGCAAACACCCGGGTGAACGGTTCGGGCAATCTTTCGGCTACCATGGAGGTTAAGAATCCCCTTAAATGGAGTGCGGAAATGCCCAATCTTTATTGTCTGACGGCTACTTTGAAGAATGGCAATGATATTTTAGAAGTTATTCCAGTAAAAGTAGGTTTCCGTAAAGTGGAGATTAAGGATGCCCAGTTGCTTGTGAACGGACAGCCTGTACTGATTAAAGGTGCCAACCGCCATGAAATGGATCCCGATTATGGATATGTTGTTTCGCGGGAACGTATGTTGCAGGATATCCGGATCATGAAGCAATTCAATATCAATGCCGTGCGTACATGCCATTATCCTGATGACAATCTTTGGTATGAATTGTGCGATGAGTATGGTTTGTATGTCGTAGCTGAGGCTAATGTAGAGGCGCACGGAATGTTATATACTAATAATCAGCTTTCTAAACATGCTTCCTTTGCCAAAGCACATCTGGAACGTAACCAGCGTAATGTGCAGCGCAGTTACAATCATCCTTCGGTTATTATTTGGTCATTGGGCAACGAAACCGGTCCCGGCCCTAATTTTGAAGCTTGCTACCGTTGGATAAAAGCGGAAGATGCGACACGCCCCGTGCAGTATGAACAGGCCGGTCATGATTATTATACCGATATTTTCTGTCCGATGTATTTGTGGTACAGTGCGTGTGAGGATTATGCCAAGAGTAATGCCACTAAACCGCTTATACAGTGTGAATATGCGCATGCCATGGGTAATTCTATGGGTGGATTCAAAGAATATTGGGACCTGATACGCAAATATCCGAAATTTCAGGGTGGGTTCATCTGGGACTTTGTTGACCAGTCTGTGCGTTGGAAAAATAAAGACGGTATTGAAATATATGCGTACGGCGGAGATTTTAATAAGTACGATGGTTCTGACAATAATTTCTGTGATAACGGTCTGATAAGCCCTGACAGGGTACCGAATCCGCACATGTACGAAGTGGGTTACTTTTATCAGTCCATTTGGACACATCCCGTCAACCTGCAAAATGGAGAAATAGAAATCTTCAATGAGAATTTCTTCCGTGATCTTTCCGCCTATTATCTGGATTGGCAGTTATTGGCAGATGGTGAATTGGTAGAAGCCGGCACTGTTGGCAATCTTGATGTTGCTCCTCAACAAACGGCAAGATTAAAACTGGATATCTCCGGTATAAATTCGTATAAAGACAAAGAACTATTACTGAATGTGTCTTATAAACTTAAAAAGGCTGAAACCTTATTATCTCCCGGATTTACTGTTGCAAAAGCCCAGATGTCCGTCACTCCCTATAAGGCACCCGATATGGCGTTGGTGAATGTGAAAAAAGCGAATATAGAATCCGTTGCTCCCTTCGTGAATAATAATGATGGCAATTATCTGATCATTGAAGGTGAGGATTTCATTATCGAGTTTGCGAAGAACAATGGTTTTCTGAGCAGAT
The DNA here is from genome assembly GCF_036416795.1 of Bacteroides sp. MSB163. NCBI lineage: Bacteria > Pseudomonadati > Bacteroidota > Bacteroidia > Bacteroidales > Bacteroidaceae > Bacteroides > Bacteroides maternus. The sequence continues at coordinate 1,612,209 of NZ_CP143867.1, forward strand.
ATAAGGTTGCAGGCAAAGAATTGATGAATGATGGCGGACAACTCGTGCCTAATTTCTGGCGTGCGCCTACTGACAACGATTATGGTGCCAGATTGCAGCACAAATACAGGGTATGGCTGAATCCGAAACTTAAAAGGACTTCATTTACCAATAAGCAGGAAAATGGAACGATTGTAGTTGAGGCCGGATATGAAATGCCTGATGTATCTGCTAAATTATATCTGACTTATGTGATAAATAATACAGGTGAGATAAAAGTTACCCAGAAAATGCTTGCTGGTGAAGCAGAGAAAGTGCCCGATATGTTCCGCTTCGGCATGCAGATGCAGATGCCTGACGAGTTCTATAAAATCAATTATTATGGCAGAGGTCCTGTGGAAAACTATTCGGACCGCAATCATGCAACAGATTTAGGAATTTACCGTCAGACGGTGGGGGAACAATTCTATCCATATATTCGTCCACAGGAAACGGGTACTAAGACTGATATACGTTGGTGGAGACAACTGAACGAAGCGGGTTCCGGGTTGCAATTTGTTGCGGAAGCCCCGTTCTCGGCATCGGCTTTGAATTATACAATTGAGTCTTTGGACGACGGGTTGAATAAAGATCAGCGTCATTCGCCGGAAGTAATCCCGGTGGATTATACGAATATCTGTATAGATAAGGCTCAATTGGGTCTGGCTTGTGAAAACAGCTGGGGAGCTATCGCTTATCCGCAATACCGCTTGCCGTATGGTAATTATGAATTCAGTTTTATAATGAAGCCGGTATTTAATAAAGTTTATTGATGTGATAAAATCGGATTATGAGAAAATTGTGTTTGTTGTTCTTATTGATAGGAACATATTGTTATGCCGGTGAAAAAAAATATACGGTTGATTCGCCTGACGGAAAGATACAGTTAGCGATTATTCAGACGGATGCCGGTGAGTTGACTTATCAATTATCCGTGAAGCGTAAACAAGTGATTGATGCTTCTGCATTAGGGTTTAAAACGGAAGATGGGCTGACTTTTCCTTTTCGGGGATGGAAAATGGGAAAGGTTACTCGTAACAAAGTGAATTCTGTTTGGAAACCTTTGTGGGGAAAGCGTGCCGTGGTGCCTGATAAATACAATGAGATGAAGCTGTCTTTTGTGAATGAAGCGAAATCATCGGATGCTTTGGAAGTAGTGGCACGGGCTTATAATGAAGGTGTGGCTTTTCGCTATGTGTTGCCTCAAGGTGCAGGTTCTGCGTTGGAACTTACCACTTTTAATTTTGCAGGTGACTATACTGCATGGTATTATAATGGAGAAAGGCATAATATCGGTCCGGAACGATTGACCGAAACAGATGGCGAGCGCTTACCCGTGATGACGGTGAAAGCTGCGGATGATTTATACCTGGCTGTGCATGAGGCTTGTCTGGATGAGGGTGAACCCTTGAAACTGAAATCGGAAAAGGGGCGATGCTTGTTTTCCGTTTCTGCGAAACCGCATTTGTTTCGTGCAGGGTATCAATCGGCATGGCGTGTGGTTCTTTGCGGCAATCGTCCGGGTGATCTGGTGGATTCTCATCTCGTGGAATTGCTGAATCCGGAACCTTCCGGAGAATATGATTTCTCATGGGTAAAGCCGGGAGTTGCATTGTGGGACTGGCGTATGAATGGTGCTCAGTGGGAAGGGTTTAATTATACGATGTCCTATCCTTCTTGGGAAAGAGCGGTTGATTTTGCCGCAGAGCAGGGTTTTGTCTATCTGGTTCTTGATGCCAATTGGTATGGACCTGAGTTTGAGCAGGGTTCGGACCCCGTTAAGGGAGATAAGGCCGGGGATGTGCGAAAATTGATTCAATATGGAAAGCAGAAAGGAGTGGGTATCTGGCTGTATCTGAATGATGTGGGAGGACGTAATTATCCGTTGGAAGAAACTTTGAAACAATATGGGGAGTGGGGAGCTGCCGGAGTGAAGTATGGTTTTATGGCCGGAAACCCTGAAGAGAAGAATACCAGAACAAAGAATATAACGGAAATGTGTGCACGGTATAAGCTATTGGTGGATTTTCATGACTATCCGGTGCATCCCTATGGGCAGATGCGGACATGGCCCAATGCTGTGACACGTGAATACTGCAAAGCTCAATTGGACGGACACGAGATTTTCTATCCTAAAACCTTTGTTACTTCGGTGTTTGTAAATATGGTAGCCGGTCCGATTGATATGAATAATGGTATGTTTGACCTTCGGCAAGGGAAAACGACACGTTCGGATAATAACCAGGAGGTACCTTCAACGGTGGTATCGGAAGCTGCACGAACATTGATCACTTTCTCCGGTGCAACGATTATTCCGGATATTCCCGAATATTATCGTAAATATCCTGCTTTACTCCGCTTTTTGTCTGCACAGAAAATGCCTTGGCTGGAAAGTAAGACTTTAGATGGCGAAATAGGGGAATATATCGTAATGATGCGTCAAGCGGAAGATGGAGTATTCTTGGTAGGGGCTGCAACTAACGAAGAAAGTAGAACTTTACGTGTGCCGCTGTCTTTCTTAGGTAAAGGAGACTATGAAGCGGAAATTGTGGAAGATGGAGAGAATGCCCATTATTTAAGTAACAGAGAAACGATGAAGGTTTCGAAAAAGAGAGTAACCCGGAATGAAGTTTTGAATATAAAGTTAGCACCGGGTGGCGGGGCTTGTATCCGTATTGGAAAAGAAACAGGAAAGTGAGGACTGCACTGTGTGTACCTAAAGCGGATTATAATCAATAGCAAAAATGAAGAAGTGTGATAGAATGGTGTAACATCAGTTAATAAAAATGATACGGCAGAAATATATCCGCATTATTTTTTAAACGATATGTAACAGAATTATATAGTATCTTTATTTAATCGGTGTATCTTTGCAAATATTGTATTTGATACATTGATTTGCTTTTTGTCAATTTTGTTGTTTAACCCTATACATCATTATTATATGAAAGATACATTTATCAGCAGGAGAGAATTTCTGAAAGATATAGGGATGATTGGAGCCGGAGTGCTGCTATCAGCGAGCCCTTGGCTTTCTGCCTTTTCGGAAGTTGTAGAGACATCCGGTGAAAAATGCCGTCTGGCTATCATCGGTCCGGGTTCAAGAGGGCGTTTTTTGATGAGCTTCCTGGTACGGAATCCTAAAGTAGAAATTGTGGCATTGTGCGATATCTATCAGCCCTCTATTGAAAAAGCACTGGAACTGGCTCCGAAAGCTAAAGTTTATGACGATTACCGGAAAATACTGGAAGATAAAACCGTTGATGCCGTACTGGTAGCTACCCCTCTTAATTCCCATTGCCAGATTGTGCTGGATGCTTTTGATGCCGGCAAGCACGTGTTCTGTGAGAAATCCATAGGCTTTACGATGGAAGAATGTTTCCGCATTTACAGTAAGCATATCAGTACGGGCAAAATATTCTTTACCGGGCAGCAACGTCTTTTCGATCCGCGATACATCAAGGTCATGGAAATGGTTCATGCCGGCACTTTCGGTGAGATAAACGCCATCCGTACTTTCTGGAACCGGAATGGAGACTGGAGGCGTGAAGTGCCTTCACCTGACCTGGAACGTCTGATTAACTGGCGTCTGTACCGTGAATATTCCAAAGGACTGATGACCGAACTGGCTTGCCATCAGTTACAGATAGGGAGCTGGGCACTGCAGAAGCTTCCCGAGAAAGTGATGGGGCATGGGGCTATCACCTATTGGAAAGACGGTAGGGAAGTATATGATAATGTAAGTTGCATATATGTGTTCGATGACGGAGTGAAGATGACATTTGATTCTGTCATATCCAATAAATTCTATGGTTTGGAAGAACAGATCATGGGTAATCTGGGGACGGTGGAACCGGAGAAAGGCAAATACTTCTTTGAAAGTGTCCCTCCCGCACCCGGATTTTTGCAGATGATTAACGAATGGGAGAATAAAGTGTTTGATTCCTTACCTTTTGCCGGAACAAGCTGGGCACCGGAAACCGCCAATGAAAACAAAGGGGAATTCATTCTGGGAGAACGGCCTAAATCGGATGGCACTTCTTTGTTATTAGAAGCTTTTGTTGAGGCTGTCATTACCCGTAGGCAGCCTGAACGCATAGCCGAAGAGGGCTATTATGCAAGTATGCTTTGCCTGTTGGGCGATCAGGCTTTACAGGAAGAACGGGTACTATACTTCCCCGATGAATATAAAATCAATTACCTGAATCATCAAGCTAAAACACCTCAAGCCGTATGAAAAACACAGTCATTACCGCCCGCCGGAAAAAGATGGAACTGCTGACTTTGCTGGCGTGCTTCATTATCGGCAATCTGGCAAATCTGTATGCCATAATTTCTTATGAGACACCTTTCTCGGAGATGCTGACATCCTTTTTCTATGTCCTCGCGTTTTCGGGCGTGCTTTATGTCTTTTGGACAATCCTGCGTATTCTGTTCTATGGGATAAGAAGTCTGTTTTTGAAGAAAAGAGATGCGGCCTGAAGATGCTCAAGATTCAGTAACTTAATTAATACCAATGATATATGACGACACGAAGAGATTTTTTGAAAACGATGACAATGGCTTCTGCCGGGCTGGCATTCGGAGCCGGTGATGTGTTGGGAGCCCGTGCCTCCACGACGCAAAGAAAAGTGACGGATAAAGTGAAGATTGCCTATATAGGCATTGGAAACCGTGGCGAACAGATTATCGGTGATTTTGCCCGTACCGGTATGGTAGAAGTCGTGGCTCTGTGCGATGTGGATATGGGAGCCGCTCACACCCAGAAAGTGATGAACCAGTATCCTAAGGCGAAGCGTTTCCGCGATTTCCGTCAGATGTTTGACAAGGCGGGCAATGATTTTGATGCGGTAGCCATAGCAACCCCCGACCATTCACATTTCCCTATCAGTATGCTGGCTTTGGCATCAGGCAAACATGTGTATGTGGAGAAGCCTCTGGCACGTACTTTCTATGAAGGAGAATTGCTGATGCAAGCTGCGCTGAAACGTCCGAACCTGGCTACGCAGGTCGGTAACCAAGGGCATTCGGAAGCCAACTATTTTCAGTTCAAGGCGTGGATGGATGCCGGTATTATCAAGGATGTAACGGCTGTGACGGCACATATGAATAACCCCCGCCGCTGGCACAAATGGGATACCAATATCTATAAGTTCCCTTCCGGCCAGCAACTGCCGAAGGATATGGAGTGGGATGCCTGGTTGGGAGTGACTCCTTATCACGAATATAACAAAGACTACCATCTGGGACAGTGGCGCTGCTGGTATGATTTCGGAATGGGCTGTCTGGGTGATTGGGGTGCGCATATCCTGGATACGGTTCACGAATTCCTGGAATTGGGATTGCCCTACGAAGTGTCTATGAAATATGCCAACGGACATAATGACTATTTCTTCCCTTATTCTTCCACTATCCTGTTCCGTTTCCCGCAACGTAAGGGTATGCCGCCGGTTGACATTACTTGGTATGATGGTCTGGATAATCTTCCCCCTATCCCTGCCGGTTATGGTGTATCCGGTCTGGATCCTAATATTCCTGCAACTAATCAGGGAGATACGCCGGCCTCCAGTCTGAACCCCGGAAAGATTATCTATACAAAGGATTTGATATTTAAGGGTGGAAGCCATGGCAGCACACTCTCCATAATCCCGGAGGAGAAGGCTAAGGAAATGGCAGGCAAGCTGCCGGAAGTACCTAAGAGTCCGTCGAATCATTTCGAAAATTTCCTGTTGGCTTGTATGGGACAGGAAAAGACCCGCTCACCGTTTGAAATTAACGGTGTGCTGGGGCAGGTATTCTCATTGGGAGTGATTGCGCAACGTCTCAATACGCAAATATTCTTTGATCCCCGCACCAGGCAGATTACGAATAATGAGTTTGCGAATGCAATGTTGACCGGCGTACCGCCTCGTAAGGGATGGGATGAGTTCTATAAACTGTAATTGCATAGTATTAAATAATCAATAGAAGAAATATCAATATGAAAAAGAATTATTTGTTGCTTTTGTTAGTGTTTTGTGCCTCCGTTGTTTCAGCGCAGGACTGGGAGCCTCTTTTCAATGGGAAGAATCTGAGTGGCTGGAAGAAGCTGAATGGTAAAGCCGAATACAAGGTGGTGGATGGTGCTATTGTCGGCATTTCGAAGATGGGAACGCCTAACACATTTCTGGCTACAAAGAAGACGTATGGTGATTTTATCCTGGAGTTTGATTTCAAAGTAGATGATGGCTTGAATTCGGGCGTGCAGCTGCGCAGTGAAAGCAGGAAAGACTATCAGAAAGGACGCGTGCACGGCTATCAGTTTGAAATTGATCCCTCCAAGCGTGCCTGGTCGGGTGGCATCTATGATGAGGCCCGTCGTAACTGGCTTTATCCGCTGACACAAAATCCGGCGGCTAAAAGTGCTTTCAGGAACAATGAGTGGAATAAGGCCCGTATCGAGGCTGTAGGTAATTCTATCGCTACCTGGATCAATGGAGTGCCTTGTGCCAATATCTGGGACGATATGACCCCTGCCGGTTTTATTGCTTTGCAAGTACACGCTATCGGTAATGCCGCCGATGAAGGAAAAACAGTCAGCTGGAAGAATATCCGCATTTGTACGACAGACGTAGAGCGCTACCAGACGGATCGGAAAGCTCCGGAGATAAATGTTATCCCCAATACCATCTCTCCGAACGAAGCAAAAGAAGGTTGGACGCTCCTTTGGGACGGCCAGACTTCAGAAGGTTGGAGAGGAGCCCGGTTGAACTCTTTTCCTGAAAAGGGCTGGAAAATGGAAAACGGCATCCTGAAAGTGATGAAGAGCGGTGGCGCTGAATCTGCCAACGGTGGCGACATCGTAACCACTAAAAAATACAAGAACTTTATCCTGAAGGTAGACTTCAAGATCACTGAAGGCGCTAACAGTGGTGTGAAATATTTCGTTAGCCCCGATATGAATAAGGGAGCCGGTTCTGCTATCGGTTGCGAGTTCCAGATTCTTGACGATGACAAGCATCCCGATGCCAAATTGGGCGTGAAAGGAAACCGCACATTGGGTTCACTTTACGATTTGATTCCCGCTCCGGCGGACAAGCCTTTCAACAAGAAAGATTTCAATACGGCTACGATTATCGTGAGGGGTGACCATGTAGAGCATTGGCTGAATGGCATGAAGCTCATCGAATACACACGCCAGAACCAGATGTGGGATGCACTGGTTGCATATAGCAAATACAGAGATTGGCCCAACTTCGGTAATTGGGAATCCGGCAATATCCTTCTGCAAGACCATGGCGATGAAGTTTGGTTTAAGAATATAAAGATCAAAGAGTTGTAATTAATAGTATGTCTTTGAAAAGGGTGAGTTGCAGAATTGCGGCTTGCCCTTTCATTTTTCTTTAGGAAACACACACTTGGAAATGCCGGACGTTATTCAACATCTTTATAAATATTCACCTTCCCGGGGTGGCTTGCTTTATGCCTGGTTTCCATCCATGCATACACGTGTCGATATAATGCTGTGTGGCAGGCAGGGGGAGGACGTTTTACTGTCGGTAGTCGAAGCGGTGTACAAAATGCTGTGCCGTTTAGAAAAGATGGCCAACTATTATGATGCGGATAGTGAGCTGGCATATTTGAACCGGACTGCTTCTACACATCCGCAACAGGTCAGCCACGAGCTTTATGATATGCTTACTTTCTGTGTAGATTGCCATACCCGTACCGCTGGATGTTTTGATGTAACTATTCATTCGGCTGACTATACACCCGGTTTAATCCGTAGTGTTCAACTATCACCTCAGGAGCGTACCCTTCTCTTTTTGCAAGCGGGAGTGACTATCAACCTTTCCGGATTCCTGAAAGGATATGCTTTGGAAAAAACACGGAAATTACTGCAACATTATGAAGTGAAGGATGCATTGATCAATATGGGAAACAGTTCTGTATTGGCTTTGGGGCATCATCCCTTGGCTGATGGATGGAAGGTCGGTTTTGGACAGGGCGCTGTTCCAGAGGGGAGGGAACCGCAGGAGTTGCTTCTTCAGAATGAATGCCTCACAACTTCCGGTAATGATTCGTATGAGCGAAAACATATCATCAATCCCCGGAACGGAAAACCGGTGGAAGGGAAAAGAGAGGTAGCGGTGGTTACGGACAATGGTGCTATAGGCGAAGTTTTGTCGACCGGTTTATTTGTAGCTGATGCCCGTCAGCGGGAAATACTGGAAGCGGAGTTCCGTCCGCGTTTGATTCTTGATCTTTAATGTTTTACTTAAAAATAAAAATATACTTTTCAGGCCTGTATGTTCTTTATAAAACATACAGGCCTGTTGTTTATTGAACAGTAGCCATCTTGCTACTGTTTAATGAGTCTTACTTCATATATCTCACCTATTTGCTTGTTTGGTTTTGCCACAAACTTGATGCGTACTTGTTTCTTATCCTGCAAGAGAGTAGCTGGAATGTCATAAGTTTCTGCCTTGAACTCTGATATGCGATATTTGCCAGTGTTGTTGATGGAACGGAGAAGCACATCATCAATATAGATATCGAATTCATGGCTTTTCCATTCGCCCACTCCCCAATACTTGAGTCGCAACTTGAGGTTAGTCAGACCGTCGGTTTGCATGAGGTAACTAAAATAATGTCCGTTGCGGGCATCGCGGTAGAAGACATTATTTGTATTACCGGTGTATGACTCGTCGGTCTCCATCTTGTGATCGGTTTCCGGTTGCTGTTCACCCGGCTGCACTTTGTCGACAGTGCTTGCTTCAAGTACCTGACGTTCCTGTTCCTGCTTGGCAATGTTATCGATGTATTGCTTGTAACTGTCTTCAGTGAGAGCAAGCCAATACATCATATAGCGAGAGTCATGAATTTCGAAGAATGGCTGCAATTCTCCTTCAATCTTGTTTTCCATGCGGGTACTGAGTGTGAAGTGCAGCGGCTTACCTGGCACAGGAGTGAGCTGCGACGGGATGCTGGCAATGTCATTGTTGATGAGGATTGGAGCTTTATCAATAGGCTGCTTTGGACCGTCTGCATACTGCCCGAAACGACTGTCATCGGCTATGAGTGAAGTCATCGACTCTGTACCGGTTTTCATGCCGAGAAGGATAGGGCCATGCATGAGAGCAACGTACTGCGGTTCGTTGGGTAGATAGCGCAGGGATGAGTGCATTGGGAAATGGATATTCACCACATCGCCTTTTTTCCACTTGCGATGGATGCTGACGTAGGAGGACGGGCCTGTAATAATGTCGACAGGCTTTCCGTTTACACTGACCTTGAATTCGCCCGGATGTACCCATCCCGGATAGCGCACCATGAGATTGAATGTGCCTTTACCTTCCGCAATAGTAATAGTACTGTTTTCAGAATAAGGGAAAGCCGTCTCCTGACGTAGCGTGATGCCGCGTTCTTTCCAGTCGAGCTGCGAAGCCGCATATAGATTCACAAAAAGAGCATCACCTACATGGGTGTAGATGAATTGTCCGTACTTGCCATGGTTCTCCATACCGGTGCCGACACAGCACCACATTGCTTCATTAGGAGCGGAGTAGTTGCGATAGTGGCGGGGACGGGCAGGCGTGAAATAGACGTAGCCTCCATGTTCCGGATGCTGGGTAGAGAGTATGTGGTTGAAAGTGGCAAGCTCGTAGTAGTCGGCATACCGCACTTCCGGATTACGGCGATGGAGGTCTTCTGTCAGTTTCAACATATTGTTGGTGTTGCAGCTCTCAGGACCGTCAATGTCATTGATGAAATCCATGCAAGCATCCTTGGCGGGGAAGTGTTCACGACGGCTATTCCCGCCAAATGCAAGGCTGCGCTCGCCTGTTACAACGTCCCAGAAGAATGAACTTGCCGCATGATAATCCTCATTGCCCGATAACTCTGATATACGCTCGAAGCCGATAACTTTGGGTACTTGCGTATTGGCGTGCATATTGTCGAGACAGTCCTGCCGCTGCGACATAGGAGTAAATAACCGTTTATGAGAGAAACGCTTCGCGCAGTCAAGGTACTTCTGTTCGTGGGTAATGGCATACGCATCGGCAAGCACCTCGTTCATGCCGCCATGCTCGTTGCCAAGCATCCGTTCCATCTGTTCGTCCGACAGACCTGATGTGATATCGATTGCCCAATTACAGAATTGCAGAAAAAGAGTCTTTGCCTGCTCGTTGCCGCAATATAGCCATGCGTCGCGCAAGCCTGCATACATCTTGTGCAGGTTATAGAAAGGTGCCCACGAACCGCTGTATATGCGGAAGTCGCCATCTTTGAAACCGTTCCATATATTCTGGCTGTTAGGCATTCCACCCATGTAGCCAGCACCCCATTGGGGATGATTCTTGCAATTGGCTTCGGCGCATTCGGCAATTTCACTGATAATGTACTCCATGCGCTTGCGACATTCTTCATTGCCGGTAGCTGCGTTAATCGCCATAGCTGTGAGGTAATGTCCCCCCACATGTCCGTCCAATCCGTCCCAATTGGGATAACACTTTGCTTTGGGTGTCAGTCCTGCCTCTTTTCGATAGGGAGCTATCAGGCGGTCACAGTCGTACTTGAGCAATGTCTCGATATTCAGGTCACGGGCATGTTTCAAGGGTCCTTCGAGGAGTGTTATTTGCGAGAGAGGAAACTCGTTGGAATACAATTTATCTTGTGCATTTATCCCTGTGGCAGCACATATAAATAATAGAATAGTAAATGTTTTTTTCATGGTTACATTCTTTTTATATAGCTATATAGTCAAATAGAAATGTATTGCGAATTTCATATTCACAAATCAGTTCTATTTGACTATATACTGATTGTTGTTTATATTCTTATGCAAGAGGGGTAAACACAACCTTATATGTTTTAACCACCCCTTTATAGTCGAATTTCACAATAGCGGTTCCGGAAACCGATGTTGCCTGGATAATCTCTACTTTCACGCTCTTGTCAGTTGCTGATGCCGACACAGTAGGTATTCCGGTTGTTCCGGCGGGAAGCTTGCAGACAGCCTCATAGATGTCATAGCCGGTGATACCATTGCTTTCGGTAGAACGTACAGGAGTTGCCGGCACTTCGATTGCTTTCCCGTTTACTTCGATATTTACTTTGGGGACAACCGGACGAACAATTTTCTTCTTGTTGGAACTGAATCCCAATCCGGCTAAATCAAAGAGATCACCGGTCTCCTGACTTTCAGCAACGAGGTAAATTGCATGTTTCTTGTCCAAATGGTCAACAAACTTCGATACGTCGATTGTAAACTGTGTTGTTTCCTGTACCGAATTGGCGGGAACAACTATCTCACCTATCTTCGTTCCTTTCCAGGTTTCGTTATCCCACGGACCGTCTAACCAAACATTCACTTTAAACGTCTTTGATGTTTTCGGTGCAAGGAAGAGGTTGAAGGCTGTTTTGTTTCCCTTTTTGGTTCCTTCGAAAGCTTTCAGGCCCAGTTTATCTTTATTCAATCCGCCGAAACCGAAGTACTTATATCCTATTATATTGCCGTTTTTCACGTTTGTGATGGGGGCATGATTATCCCAGATGTCCCATGAATCCTGTTGGATACGTCCGTCGGAAAGATAACATGCGAATCCTGCGGAATAATACTGGTAAGGATCAAGACCAAATATATGGAAGCCTTCCGAAGTTACTTCCGCTCCTTTGTATTCATTCCCTTGGCTGTCTTTGGCTGTCCAGATTTTATCTTTTGCATACGGGTCGTAAGCTCTGATGGATACTTTACCGCCTTCCGATACCGGCTTCTTATCCCATTCTACATGGATTGGAGCTACCATCGACTGGCGGGCGTTGCCGAAGCCACGGGGCGGGCGGTGATAGAATACATACCATTGTCCGTTGATGAGCTCTATACTTCCGTGCGTATTGTGTCCTGCATTAGTTGTTTGCAGTCGTGAACCATCCTGATTTAACACCGGGGCACGCGAATCGACCAGAACGCCGCCGCTTTTCCATGGACCCAGTGGAGAATCACCATAAGCGTAGCGCAAAGTGGAGTTGGAACTGCCCAATCCATAGTCGGGACCTGAATGCCCGCTATAGATGGTCACGTATTTGTTTCCGATCTTACGTATGGATGAGGCTTCAAAGAAATTGAATGATTCGAGATCTTCTCCGGGAAAGATGTGCGGATAGGAAATATTCTTCGGACCGCGGTTGTTGCCTCTGCGGACGCCTGCCGGCATGAAATAAGGAATCACTTCTGTGCCGGGGCGTACGGAATACATGGTGTTTTGGTCCAGCTGGGCGGCTAATGAACGTTGGAATCCCCAGTATCCATAGGCTCTGAATCCGATTTCATAATCCGGGTCGTTCGGGTCTGTGATGTATTCGATATATATAGACGGGTCGAATCCCAGAATACTGCCGGGAAGGGTTTTCGTGCCGTCGGCAGTCAAGTTGATGGGTGTAAAAGGTCCATCGGGACGGCTTCCTTTAGCCACCATCGCTTCCCTGTCTCTGCCTCGGCTGTGCGGGAACAGATAATATTCTTTTGTGCCGTCCTTTCTTTTCACTTCAACAAGGTCGGGAGCGTACATCACATCCCATTGTCCTCCTACCTGATAGGTGAAGATGGGGCCTTCGTCACGCCAGCTTGATAAATCCTCCACGGGTGCCGACCACATCCTGATGTCTGGTCCGCAATAACTGCCGAAGCGGACATCGTGCGAACCGATGATGTAAGCGCGAAATTTCCCCGGATTGTCGGGGTCTTCAAAAACACGGGGTTCTCCGTCCGGTAAATGTTCCCATAACGGTAGATACGGATTACCGGCTCCGTGATAAACAAACTTCGACGTTTTGGGCTGATTATTATTACCGGCTATTGCTTTTGTTATTGCAAACACAGGGACAATAGCAAACAATAATAAAACGACTTGAATTCTTTTCATAACCAATCTAATCTTTTTTATACGTAAATATTTATGTTATTATTTATTCAATAAGACACCATGCGACAAAAGTAAGCTATCGAAGAATGAGTGGCTTTTGATATTAGATATTTGAATTTCAAAATCAGATATATTTGTGATAATCCTTGTAAGTATGGAGTAAGAAGATAGATTGTTTTCTCATGTGTCTTTTGTTATTTGTTGAATAACAATTGTGCAAAATGATACAGATTATTCCTCCATACCGGCCAGGTGTGTCCACCCGGATATTCGGAATATGTATATTTCAGTTTTAGCGTATCAAACTCTTTAAGCATATTCTGGCAGTTCTGATAGGCTATATCTTCTTTGCCTCCCATGGCGATCCAGAGTAATCTTAGTTGAGAGTCTATTGCCGCTTTATTTTTGCTGATAAACTCATACTGGTCATCTGCAACTTTCTGGTAGAAGGGTAACCATCCAGAACTGAATACACCGAGATGAGCAAACAAATCTGTATGATACAATCCGGCATAAAGTGTCTGTATACCTCCCATGGACAAGCCTGCAAGTGCCCGGCTGTCTGCTTCTTTTCTGACACGGTAGTTATCTTCTACAAATGGAATGACAGCCTGCATCAGCTCGGCTTCGAATGCTTTCAAGGCACCGGCACTGAACCCGGCAGAAGGCATATTGCCATCAAGCATTACTACTAACATGGGTTTGGCTTTTCCTGCTGCGATCAGGTTGTCCATTATCAGGTCGGTCTTTCCTTGTGTGCCCCAGCCGCGTTCGTCTTCTCCACCACCGTGCAGAAGGTATAGAACGGGATATTTCTCGTCTGTACGGGTGTCATATCCTGCCGGAGTATATACGAAGAAGCGTCTCCACGAGCGGCTTACCTCCGAATAATAACGCTTCATGCGGATATCGCCATGCGGCACATCTTTCAGCGCATAATATTCTCCACCTTCAAAAGGCACTTCAATGCCGCTTGCCATGCGTCCCATGCCATAGAAAGTCTCGCTTCCGGGATCAGCTACCGCCACTCCGTCTATCAGGAGCGAATAGTAGTGGAAACCTTCTCCCAAAGAGTCTGTAACCGTTTGCCAGATGCCGTTTTCCTGTCTGGTCATATCATATTTCCGTCCCAAATCCAATTGGACTTTTTGTGCTTCCGGTGCTTGTATGCGAAATATGGCACGATGGTCTGCCGTCAGTTGTGGATATTTGGAGTTCCGTACATTGGTCTCCGCACGCATACCATGAATGCCGTATTGGTCGAAACTTGATGTGTTTACCGGTTTGAAAAGCAGTTGGGAGAACAGGTAGAGGTCATTCTTCCATACATTGAAGTCGTGCCCGCCTGGCTCCACATAGAAGATGTGGGGAACCCGATGCCGTTGCAGATAGAGGTGAGTGCGCTCGCTGAAGGACATTAGGTTGTCATTGTCCCCGCAGGATATCCACAGTAGTTTCAGTTGTTGTTTGGCAGCTTCCGGATTAGGGACAAGCACTTCGGGTGCTTTGGTATTAGGAGCGGATGAGAACCCTCCTACCCAAGCAAATTTATCCAGATTTCCCAGACCAAAATTTAGGGATTGTCCGCCACCCATTGACAGTCCTGCGATGGCCCTGCTCTCCCGGTTCTTGATTACAGGATATGTCTTTTCAATAAAGGGAATCAGGTCGTTCAGCAGATCTTTTTCAAAAATGGCGAAGCCTTCCACTTTATCTGGAGCCATGATATTGCCCGTAGCGCGGTCATCCTTTATGGCTCTTCCGTTGGGGAGTACTACGATCATCGGTGTTAGTTTGCCTTCGGCATATAGATTATCGAGAATGACTTGCGGTTTGCCGTTATTGAACCATTCCAGTTCGTCGCCCCCAATGCCATGCAGCAGATAAAGTACAGGGTATTTCTTGCTCTTGCTGAAGCCGGGAGGGGTATAAACCAATGCTCTCCGTTTCGTACCAACGGTTTTAGAGTTATAAGTCACTGTTTCTATTTTCCCTTGGTCTATTCCTGCCTTTTCTACGTCGGAACCAGCCAGGGAGTGGGGGATGGTACTTTGTGCCTGTACCCCGAAGCAATACGCCAATGCGCATACTAAGATGATTGCAATGTTTTTCATGGTTCTGAATTTTATGTCGCAAACATACAGCATTCTGCTTTCTCAGCCCAATAATGATGTTACACGTTTCTTTCCTGATGTTACATCTTTCGAAAAATATGGCTATCCGTTGCTTTTCAAATCTGTACCCCTTCATTGTACCTTTATCATAGTTGCACCGTACCCGAGTCGTACTTGCTCCGTACCAAGTCCGTAGTTTCTCCGTCTGAAGGTACCTCTGACCGAAGAATGTACGGAGCAAGTACGGTTCGGATACGATTTAAGTACGATAGAACTGCGGTAAATCTACGAAAGAAGTTTTATCTGAAATCTAAAATCAAATGTCTGAAATTGATAATAACTATGATATAATAGGCCTATTTTTGCAGTGTACCAGATTGTATGGAAGTAGGAGTGTAAGTGGAAATAAATAAGGATTAGGAAATGAAGAAGAAATGGATTCTATTGTTACTGATAATAATTAGTTTTACAAGCCTTACTGCGCAGGACGCTCTTTATTCAAACACTTTTCCTCTGGGAGATGTGAGAATAACCGCAGGTCCTTTTAAGCATGCCTGTGATTTGAACGTAAAGGTTCTGCTTCAGTATGATACCGATCGTCTGCTAGCCCCTTTCCTGCGTGAAGCAGGATTACCTAAGAAAACGGAAACGTATGGTAATTGGGAAAAAGACGGTCTTGACGGGCATATCGGTGGGCACTATCTGACCGCTTTAGCTATTCACTATGCCGCTACAGGTAATTTGGAATGCAAAAAACGTATGGATTATATGGTTTCTGAATTCGCACGTGTACAGCAGGCTAATGGTGACGGCTCTATTTGCGGTTTTCCGAATAGTAAGAAGTTTGCAAAAGAAATAAGAAAAGGAAATGTAGGCATTGTATGGAACTATTGGGTGGCCTGGTATAATATGCATAAAACCTATGCCGGACTGCGGGATGCCTGGCTTTACGGTAAAAATGAAAAAGCGAAAAAGGTTTTCCTGAAGTTCTGTGACTGGGGCATCGACGTTATTTCTAATTTAGACGACCGGCAAATGGAGCGTATGCTGGATAATGAATTCGGCGGTATGAATGAAGTGTATGCGGATGCTTGGCAAATGACCGGTAATTCCAAATACCTTGATACAGCGAAGCGTTTCTCACATAAGCAGATTTTCGACAGTATGGCAAGGCGCATTGATAACCTGGATAACAAGCATGCCAATACAC
Source organism: Bacteroides sp. MSB163 (assembly GCF_036416795.1). Taxonomy (NCBI): domain Bacteria; kingdom Pseudomonadati; phylum Bacteroidota; class Bacteroidia; order Bacteroidales; family Bacteroidaceae; genus Bacteroides; species Bacteroides maternus. The sequence goes on from NZ_CP143867.1 coordinate 1,628,456, forward strand.
AGGTTCCTAAAGCCGTGGGATATCAGCGTGTGGCTGAACTTAATTCGAAAACCGCTCCGGATTACAATGATTTTATGACTGCTGCTGAATTTTTCTGGGAGACCGTAGTTTATCATCGCTCTTTGTCATTAGGCGGAAACAGTCGGGGGGAGCATTTTCCCGAAGCAGGAAAATGTTCCGATTATATGCACGAACGTCAGGGACCGGAGTCGTGTAATACCAACAATATGCTGAAACTTACCGAAGGCCTGTTCCGCATGCATCCCAAAGTGGAATATGCTGATTTCTATGAACGTGCCATGTATAATCATATCCTTTCTACCCAGCATCCTGAACATGGAGGATACGTATATTTCACACCTGCTTGCCCCTCGCATTATCGTGTTTATTCGGCACCGGGAAAAGCGATGTGGTGTTGTGTAGGGACCGGTATGGAGAATCATGGTAAATACGGACAGTTTATTTATACCCATGATACGGCGGATAATGCTCTGTATGTGAATCTTTTTATACCTTCCGAATTAAACTGGAAAGAGAAGAAGATTAAGATTGTACAAGAAACGGACTTTCCGAATGAAGAAGGGACTACGCTGACTGTTAATCCTTCTAAAGCAACACAGTTTAAACTGCTGATACGTTATCCCTCGTGGGTGGAGCAGGGAAAAATGCAGGTGGTCTGCAATGGAGTTGATTATGCAAAAAATGCATGGCCAGGTTCTTATATAACCATTGATCGCCAATGGTCAAAAGGAGATGTGGTAGAAATAAAAACTCCGATGACCGTGAGAATTGAAGAACTGCCCAATGTACCTAACGCTATCTCGATCATGCGTGGACCTATATTGTTAGGTGCGAGGACGGGAACGGAAAATATGCCCGGATTAATTGCCGGAGACGGGCGTTGGGAACATATTGCGCACGGATCGTTGGTTTCACTTTTTGACGCACCTTATATTATAGGGGAAAGAAGTGATATTCTGAATAAATTGAATAGGATGAAGCCTGTCGAAGGAAAATCTTTTAGTTTTACTGTTCCCGGTTTGTTTACTCAGGAAAAATATAAGAATCTGGTACTTGAACCATTCTATGGAATTCATGATAGTCGGTATATGATGTATTGGTTATCAATGTCCGAGCCCGCATTCAGGGAATATAAACAAGCCGTGGAAGCTGAAGAACATGGGAGAATGATACTCGACAAGCGTACTGTGGATATGGTATCATCGGGTGAGCAACAACCTGAGTCGGATCATGCAATGAAAACTCAGGATTCACATCGTGGAGTACATGCCGGTGAGGCTTGGCGTGATGCCCGTAATGGAGGATATTTCGAATATACACTGACCACGAAAGGGAATGAGAATCTCTCATTGATGGTCCGTTATTGGGGAGCTGAGTCTGGTAGCAGGAGCTTTGATATTCTGGTGGACGGTCAAATTATCGCTACGGAAGATATTGTCGGGAAATGGAAGAAAGACTTGTTTTGCAATGTGGAATATAATATTCCGACCACTTTACTGAAATCGAAAGATAAAATTACGGTTAGGTTTCAGAGTAAACCGGATACTACAGCGGGAGGGATTTTTGCAGTACGATTGCTGGTTCCCGAATCAATGGTAATGGATAAATAATGGTCGCGTGACATAAAAATATGTATGTTTATGAACTTACTTAGAAAAACATGGGGGATTGTAATAGCTGTTATAATCAGTTCGTGCCATTCGGGAACATTTGATACTATTTCTCCTGATGGAACCTTAAAGGTTGGGGTAGTAACAACAAAGGATGGCGATTATGGAAAAGCCGCTTTCGTTGTGCATTACAAGGGAGATAGTATTCTTTTTCGTTCCGAACTGGGATTGGAGACTGATGCACAAAAGTTTGCCGGTAACTTAAGATTGAAATCAGTTTCGGAACCGAAATCCGTGATTGATGATTATAAGATGATCACGGGAAAACGGAGCCATTGTGTGAACGAGGCTTCCGAACGGGTTTATTCTCTGGAAAACGATGAAGGGCAAACTTTGGAGGTAACGTTTAGGGTGTACAACGATGGAGTTGCATTTAAGTATGGACTTAAAGCTATTTCGGATGAAGAACATATCATTAATGAATATACGGCGTACGCCTTACCGCAAGGGAGTAAAAGATGGATACAACAGTATGATCCGGGTTATGAAAAGTTTTTCCCGTTGTCTACTGATGGTGAGCTTGCCAATCGCCCGGAGGTTGACCTTTGGGGATATCCGGCGCTTATAGAGCCACGGGATTCTGTGTTTGTGCTGATTACGGAGGCTAATATCAGACGGGGGCATTGTGGTTCTTTTCTGTATAATGGGGATAATCGCGATAATTATCAGGTACGGCTGGCTGATAAAAAACTGGTTTTCAGTGGTGTGTGGGAGTCTCCATGGCGATTGCTTATTGCCGGTTCTTTGGCTGATATCACTGAGTCTACACTGGTGACGGATGTGTCTGACCCTTCTAAGGTGGAGGATACGGAATGGATAAAACCCGGAATGGTGTCATGGATTTATTGGGCATATAACCATGGTTCTCAAGATTATCAGATCGTGAAGGAATACATTGACCTGGCAGTCAAGATGAAGTGGCCTTATGATCTGATTGATTGGGAATGGGATGTAATGAGAAATGGGGGAAATATTCAAGATGCAGTGAAATATGCTTTGAGCCAAGGCGTTAAACCTTTGGTCTGGTATAATTCGAGCACGAATTGGATAGGTCCCGGTCCTCTCTTCCGCCTGAATAAAAAGGTAGATAGGGAAAAGGAATATAAATGGTTGAGCGATATGGGGGTCGCTGGCATTAAAGTTGACTTCTTCTCGGGTGATAGTGTTTCTACAATGAATTATTATATAGATCTGCTTGAAGATGCCGTGAAGTATAAATTGATGCTTAACTTTCATGGTGCCACTATTCCTCGCGGATGGCAACGTACGTATCCTCACATGATGTCGGTGGAGGGAGTATATGGGGCGGAATGGTACAATAACACTCCGGTTTTGACGAATCGGGCTGCGGAACACAATGCTACCTTACCCTTTACGAGAAATGTCGTAGGTCCAATGGATTATACTCCGGGTACTTTCTCTGATTCTCAGCATCCGCATATCACTTCTTATGGTCATGAATTGGCATTACCGGTGATTTTTGAGTCGGCCTTGCAGCATATGCCGGACAGACCTTCGGCTTATTATGATATGCCGGAACCTGTAAAGAAGTTACTATCCGATCTGCCGGCGGCTTGGGATGATACGAAGTTTTTGACCGGCTATCCGGGTAGGGAAGTTGTTATGGCACGACGCAAAGGGGATATATGGTATATTGCAGGTATTAATGGGACCAATGAATCGAAAACCCTTTATTTTTCGCTGAAAGATCTTTCCGTTGCCGATAAGAAAATAACCTTGTTTGAGGATGGTACAGATGACAGAAGCTTTACTATTGCAGAGGATCTTCCTTTGTCAGATGACGAAATGAGCTTGGAGATAAAATGCTTGCCGCGTGGAGGATTTGTGGCTGTTATAAAATGATGAGTATGAGAATTTATATATTTCTGTTAACTGTTTGCTTTACCTTTCAGATGCGTGCACAGCAAGTGCCTGACTGGGAAAATCCTCGCGTAGTAGGTATCAATAAAGAAGAGTATCACAGTACATTGACGTTGCCGTCCGGGAAATCCTCGTGTGAAGAGGTTGTGCCTTTGAACGGGAGGTGGAAGTTTTATTGGTCCCCCGATCCGCAAAGTCGACCGTCGGACTTTTATAAAAATAGTTTTGATGTGAGTGGATGGGATAATATTTCTGTACCGGGGACATGGCAGTTACAAGGCTATGGAAAACCTATTTATACTAATTGGACATATCCTTTTAAGAAAGACCAGCCGAAAGTGACGGGAGAGCCTCCCAAGCATTTTTTTAGTTATGAGAATCGCAATCCGGTGGGGTCTTATGTGACAACTTTCGATGTTTCGGAGGATATGAAAGATAAGCAATTGTATTTGCACTTTGAAGGAGTTAAGTCGGCTATGTATGTATGGATTAACGGGAAAAAAGTAGGATATAGCCAGAATTCCATGGCTCCGGCGGAGTTTGATATTACCGGATATGTAAATGAGGGGCAAAACCGTCTGGCGGTAGAGGTATACCGTTGGTCGGATGGCAGCTATCTGGAAGATCAGGATATGTGGCGTTTTAGTGGAATTTATCGCCCGGTAGAGTTGTGGGTACGCCCTAAAATCCATATAAAAGACTATTCGCTGACTACCGATCTGGCAGATGATTTTTCGTCTGCCGGTTTTAAGGCAAAAGTCTGGCTGAGAAACTTGTCGGACAGTAAATCGGGCAAACTGAGTCTTGAGGTTCTATTGAAAGGGAAGAATTGGAGTGAGGAGAGATTTGTGAAACGGTTAATTACTCCTGTAAAGAATTTGCCGGCAGCATCTGCAGGTTGCTATACTTTGTCATCTATTGTAGAAAATCCGAAGCTATGGTCGGCGGAAAAGCCAGACTTGTATGATGTTGAAATAAGGCTTTACGATGGTAAGAAGGTAATTGAAGAGTTTCAATCACATATAGGAATATGGAAATGCAAGATAGATGGGAATGTATTTAAGTTTAATGGGCAGCCTGTTAAATTGAAGGGAGTGAACCGTCATGAGCATCATCCCCGTACCGGCAGGTTGGTGGATAGGGAAACCATGGAAAAGGATTTGAAGCTGATGAAACAAGCCAACATCAATATGATCCGTACTTCACACTATCCTAATTCCCCGTTGTTTTATGAATTGTGTGACAGATATGGTTTCTATGTGATGGATGAGGCTAATCAGGAAAGTCATGATTATGGTTTAGGTAATAAAATACTTGGTGACAACCCGGAATGGACGTTAGCGCATGTAGACAGGGCACTTGCATTAGTACAACGCGATAAGAATCACCCTTGTGTGGTCTTTTGGTCTCTGGGTAATGAAGGAGGTGCCGGACGCAATATGCAGGCCATGGCAGATACAATACGGGCCATAGATGCTTCACGTATTATTTTTAGCGATACCGATCTTTCTGTATCGGCTTTTAATGATCCTTCTTATTATACTCCCGGAAAGTTTAAGGAATATGTCCGGGAAAAACGTGATAAGCCTATCTTTATGCGTGAGTATGCTCATGCCATGGGAAATTCTGTAGGTAATTTGCAGGAGTATTGGGATGTCATTGAGTCTAATGAGCATGTTTCAGGTGCGGCTATTTGGGATTGGGTCGATCAGGGAATTGCAAAAAAGATAAATCCGGGATATAAGAAGGGAGTGGAGAACTCAGATGCTTTGCTATTGAAGGAAGGTGAATTCTGGGCTTATGGAGGAGATTTCGGGGATTTTCCTAATAATGGGGATTTCTGTTTTAATGGTTTAATTGGGGCTGACCGTGTTCCCCACCCACACTACTATCAGGTTCAGAAAGTGTATCAGAATATTGGTTTTTCACTTGAAGGTCCGAATAAGGTACGTCTCACCAATAAGTATGAATTTACGGCTTTGGATGAGTTCGATTATGAGTATGAATGGTTGCAGAATGGTGAACTTGTAAAGTCGGGAGAAGTACCGCTTGTGGCTGGAAATCGTTTGGATATTCCCTCTTTCACGGGATCGGGTGAGCTTTTCCTGAATGTATTTGCCAAGTTGAAACAGAGTACATGCTGGGCTGAAAAAGGTTTTATTGTTAGTAAGGAGCAATTTTTGGTGAATATGTCTAAACCGGAGTCTATTGTTTCGGAAGGGGGAAGTGTTGAAGTGAATGCGTCACCGGCTACTATTGAGATAATAACTGGACTGAATTGTTTCATTGTAGATGTGAAATCCGGTGCTTTGACAAGTTGGAAAAATGATGGAACGGAAATTCTATATGCTCCTTTGGAACCTTATTTCTGGAAACCGGCGAATAGTAATCAGATGAATAATGGTTATAATGACCGTTTAGGAATATGGAGAAACGCTGCCGATGAACGTGTAGTCGAAGGTGTGGATTATTCTGTAAAGAATGGGTTGGCTGTAGTGGAGGTTAGTATGTCGTTGCCTGTGGTAGGTGCTGCTTATCAATTGCGCTATACTGTAAATGGGAGCGGAAAGATACAAGTTGAAGCTTTCTATAAACCGGAAAAAGAAAAAATCCCATTAATGCCTAAGTTTGGAATGAGGATGCGTTTACCTTCTTCCATGGATTATGTCAAATGGTATGGTCGTGGTGAGTTTGAGAACTATCCGGATAGGAAAACGGCTGCTTTAGTCGGTTGTTATGCAACGGATCTCAATAGTTTTGTCACGGATTATGCTTTTCCACAGGATAATGCAAACAGATGTGATGTCCGTTGGTTTTCACTGAATGATAAGGAGGGCCGAATGATAAAAGTGACAGGTTTGCAACCGCTCTGCTTTCGTGTGTGGCCGTATGGTGAGGAAGATTTGGAAAAGAACAGGCATGCTTATGAACTACCCGGACGCGATTATGTAAATGTGAATATTGATTTGAATATTCATGGCGTAGGAGGTATTGATTCTTGGGGGGCAAGAACATTGGATGAATATACAATTGATGGCGATCAAGCTTATTATTATGGTTATTTGATGGAATATTCTGATTGATAGCCATTTATTTATCTAATATTGAAAGTCAAATATCTAATATTGAAAAAGGTGTAAAAGATATGCAGCTATTTTTGTATCGTGCAAAGTTATGGAATGCGAGTTTTAATCATTAAATGTAATAAGTACCATGAAACCAATTAAAAGTGTATTAATATTAATGGCGCTGTGTTGTTGTATCCCGCTTGCGGGTCAAGATTATCAGCAAATTCCTGAGGGAATTAAGGCGACTGTTAATTCTGTAGATGTAGAATTGCAATTCTATACTCCGTCAATTGTAAGGATATTAAAATCTCCTAATGGTTGGAAGTATACGAAGGAGAGCCTTTCTGTAATAGAAACTCCTCAGAAGGTGAAGACTGCCGTTACTCAGGAAGGCAATATTGTAAGACTGAAAAGTAGTGAAATGGGGGTTACTCTTAACTTGGAGTCTGGCATTGTGTCTTTCTTTACTGCGAAAGGAGAACCTTTGCTCAATGAGAAAGGAAAGCCGGAATTTATTGATTTTAATGATGCAGGTACAAAAACGTTCACTGTTAAACAGACGTTTCTCTTAGATAAGGATGAGCCTCTTTATGGGTTGGGCATTCTCCAGAATGGAAAGATGTCGCAACGCAATCAGACTAAACGTCTTGTGCAGGGCAATGTGGAAGATGTGGTTCCATTTGTGCAGTCAGTGAAAGGATACGGCCTTTTCTGGGATAACTATTCACCAACCAATTTTGCCGATAAACCGGAAGGGACCTCTTTTCAGTCCGAAGTGGGAGATTGCATCGATTATTACTTCATGTATGGCGGAGATGCCGACGGCGTAGTTGCAAAGATGCGTGCATTGACCGGACAGGTTCCTATGTTCCCCCTCTGGACTTACGGTTATTTCCAAAGCAAGGAACGTTATAAGAGCCAGGAAGAAACGGTGGGAGTGGTACGGAAATACCGTGAACTGGGTGTGCCTCTTGATGGAATCATTCAGGATTGGCAATACTGGGGACACAACTATTTGTGGAATGCGATGGACTTTAAGAACCCTTCGTTCAGCAATCCTAAAGAGATGATTGATGATGTGCATGGAATGAATGCTCACATGCTGATTTCTATCTGGTCTTCGTTTGGGCCGATGACCAAGCCTTACAGGGAACTGGACAAGAATGGCATGCTGTTTAACTTCTCTACATGGCCTCAATCGGGACTGGAGACTTGGCCGCCCGATATGGAATATCCTTCCGGAGTACGCGTATACGATGCCTATAATCCGAAAGCCCGTGATATCTATTGGAAATACCTGAATGAAGGTATCTTCAAGTTGGGCATGGACGGCTGGTGGATGGATTCTACAGAACCCGACCACTTCGATTGGAAGCCGGAGGACTTTGATACGAAAACTTATCTGGGTTCGTTCCGCAAGGTGCGTAATGCTTATCCGTTGTTGACGGTGGGTGGCGTGTATGATAATCAGCGTGCTGTAACTTCCGATAAACGCGTCTTTATTCTTACACGTTCCGTTTTTGCCGGACAGCAGCGTTACGGAGCCAATGTATGGTCAGGAGATATCGGATCTTCCTGGGAATCACTGCGTAATCAGATTCCGGCGGGATTGAACTTTACCCTTACCGGAAATCCTAATTTCAATACTGATATAGGTGGTTTCTTTGCCGGACATTATAACAAGAGTTGGAATGACGGAAGTGCACCTAAGAATCCAATGTTTCAGGAATTGTATGTACGCTGGCTACAATTCGGGACATTTACTCCAATGATGCGTTCGCATGGAGCTGATACGCCGAGAGAAATTTATCAATTTGGGAAAAAAGGCGAACCTGTATATGATGCTATTGAAAAGATGATTAATCTGCGTTATTCATTGTTGCCTTATATCTATTCCACTTCATGGGAAGTGACTGAACACCAATCAAGCTTTATGCGTGCTTTGGTAATGGATTTTGCCGGTGATAAGAATGTATGGGATATAAAAGACCAGTATATGTTTGGTAAATCCATTCTTGTAGCGCCGGTGGTCAATGCGCAGTACACTCAGGAAAAGGTGGTGAAGGTAAATGAGCATGATGGCTGGAATAGAAATAACGCTCAGAAGTTTGGGGATAAGGCTCCGGTAGACTTTATGCAGGCTAAGTCCGCAAAGGTATATTTGCCGGCAGGTGCTACCTGGTATGATTTCTGGACGAATGAAAAGTATGACGGCGGACAAGAAATAGAAAAGGAAACGACTATTGATGTCATTCCTTTGTATGTCAAGGCGGGTAGTATTATTCCAATGGGACCTAAAGTGCAGTATGCGACGGAGAAACCGTGGGATAATCTTGAATTGAGAGTATATGCCGGTGCCAATGGTTCCTTTGTTCTGTATGAAGATGAATTTGATAATTATAATTATGAGCAGGGAGCATATACAGAGATTCCTGTCGTATGGAATAATGCATCACGTCAGTTGACTATAGGGGCTCGAAAAGGTGCATACAAGGGAATGTTAAATAATAGAAAGTTCACAATCGTACTTCAAGACGGAACTCGGAAAGTTGTTGACTACAAAGGGAAAAGAGTTAGTGTGAAATTCTAGTGCTATTTGGAAATATAGATTTTAAAGACTAAGAGTATCATGAAAAAGATGATGTTAGCATGGTTGACTGTTGCTTCATTACTGATGGGGTGTACCGGTTCGGAGACGTCGGTGAAGGGGATGTATCGTAATCCTGTAATTTATGCTGATGTACCGGATATGTCCGTTACGCGTGCAGGAGAGTACTATTATATGATAAGTACCACCATGCATTTGATGCCCGGCGGACCTGTTATGAGGTCAAAAGACTTGGTGAATTGGGAAACAGTGAGCTATGTCTTTGATAAGCTGACTGATAACTCAAAGTATGATTTGATTGGTGGAACTGTTTATGGACGCGGACAATGGGCATCTTCTATACGCTATCATAATGGGAAATTCTATGTATTGTTCTCACCAAACGATGTGCCCTATCGGTCGTATATATTCACGGCGGAAGATCCGGCAGGGAAGTGGGAACTATTGTCAAGAACACAGCATTTTCATGATGCCTCTTTGTTTTTTGATGATGACGGCCGAGTATATGTATTCTATGGAACCGGTGAGCTGAAGGAGTTAAAGAGTGACTTGTCGGATGTGAAACCCGATGGAGTCAGTATGAAGATTTTTGAACGGGATGCTGATGAACAGGGCTTGCTGGAAGGAAGCCAGGTTGTGAAACATAACGGAAAGTATTATTTGCTGATGATTTCCATGGATTGGAGTATCCCCGGTCGGGTACGCAGGGAAGTATGTTATCGTGCAGACAAGATAACAGGTCCTTATGAGAAGAAGGTTATCCTGGAGCATGATTTTGATGGTTATGGAGGAGTAGGTCAAGGTTGTATTATTGACTCGGAAGAAGGAGACTGGTATGGGGTTATTTTTCAAGACCGCGGAGGAATAGGCCGTGTACCTACTCTTATGCCCTGCCGTTGGGTAGACGGATGGCCGATGCTGGGAGATGAAAATGGACATGTGCCTTTGACGATGGAAAAAGAGATATATCCGACTAAAAATACCAAAGGAATACTTGGAAGTGATGATTTCAATGGAGAGAAACTTTCACTCTATTGGCAATGGAATCACAATCCGGTGGATGATAAGTGGTCGCTCACAGAACGGCCGGGATATTTACGTTTAGAAACCAGTCGGGTAGTTGATAATCTGTATCTTGCTCCGAATACAATTACGCAGCGTATGGAAGGACCGAAATGTAAGGCTACTGTCTCGCTTGATATTTCGAATATGAAGGATGGCGATGTGGCAGGTTTTAGTGCATTCAATGGACATTCCGGACTTTTGTCTGTGGTGAAGGAGGGAGATGCAAAACGACTTGTGATGTCTACCAATGTAGTCAACTTTGATAATACTCCTAATAAAGCTATCGCAAGTGTGGATGTAGAGGAAAAGGAACAGGTAGAACTTAATCAGAATATCATTTATTTGCGTATAGAAGGTGATTTTACTCCGAAGCGGGATATTGCTACTTTCTATTACAGCCTGGACAATAAGGAATGGAAGAAGATTGGAACGGATTTCAAAATGCGTTTTGATTATACAAAACTGTTTATGGGAAATAAGTTTGCCATCTTTAACTATGCAACAAAATCGTTGGGAGGTTATGTCGACGTTGATTACTTTGACTACGAGAGGGCCAATGATAGGGTGACTATTAATAAATAATATCTTGATATTCATGAAACACTACTTTTTAGTTATAGCAGCATTATTGATTTGCAGTGCAATAAAAGCAGAAGAGAAAGAAATTACAAGTCCCGATGGGAAAATATTGGTAACCATCTCTGATAAAAATGGGCAACCTTCGTATAGCATCAGCTATAATGGTATTCCTTTCATTAACCCTTCTCCTTTGGGGCTTATTACTAATGTCGGTGATTTTTCCCGTGAAATGTCTTTGGGACAGAATGTCCGTTCAAACAAGATTGACGAGACCTATACATTGCCTAATATAAAGCAGAGCAATGTGCATTATGTGGCAACAGAAGCTGTATGCCAGTTTAGTCAACAAGGTAAGGCTATTTATGATGTCATATTTCGTGTAAGTGACCGGGATGTAGCTTTCAGATATAAAATGTATCCTCAAAAGAATACTTTGTCCTGCGTTGTGAAAGAGGAGGTGACCGGCTTTGTGCTTCCTGAAGGAAGTACGACTTTCCTGTGCCCGCAAAGCAAACCTATGGGAGGATTTGCCCGCACTTCGCCCAGTTACGAGACTCCTTATAAAGCAGATGACTCCATGGGCAAAAATGGATGGGGTGAAGGTTATACTTTTCCTTGCCTGTTCCGTAATGGTGATAAGGGATGGATACTTATTTCGGAAACGGGTGTAGATAGCAAATATTGTGGAAGTCGTTTACTGGGACATGAAAATGGCTTGTATACAATCGGTTTTCCTCAAGAGGGTGAAATGAATGGAAATGGTACAACTGCACCCGGACTTGCCCTGCCAGGAGAAACGCCTTGGAGAACGATCACTTTGGGTGAAACTTTAGCTCCGATTGTTGAAACAACAGTTTCCTTTGATGTTGTAAAGCCACTGTATGCAGCATCCGGAAAATATGAATACGGCAGAGGTTCCTGGAGTTGGATTATCGGTATGGATGGAAGTACGAAGTATGAAGAGCAGTTGCGCTACATTGATTTCTCTGCGGCAATGGGGTATCAGTCTGTATTGGTAGATGCATTGTGGGATACGCAGATTGGATATGATAAGATTGAGAAGTTGGCTAAATATGGAGCGCAGAAAGGGGTAGGTCTCTATCTGTGGTATAATTCTAATGGATATTGGAATGATGCCCCACAATCACCGCGTGGTATCATGGACAATGCGATAGCCCGACGCAAGGAGATGAAATGGATGCAAAGCATTGGAATACGCGGTATAAAGGTTGACTTCTTTGGTGGTGATAAGCAAGTTACCATGCAGCTGTATGAAGATATTCTTGCTGATGCCAATGAGTATGGGTTACTGGTGATTTTCCACGGGTGTACTTTGCCTCGCGGTTGGGAACGTATGTATCCTAACTTTGCGTCGAGTGAAGCCGTATTGGCCAGTGAGAACCTGCATTTCTCTCAGGGGAGTTGTGACAATGAGGCTTTCAATGCCTGTCTGCATCCATTTATTCGTAATACGGTGGGTAGCATGGACTTTGGCGGCAGTGCACTGAATAAATATTATAATTCGGATAATGCTCCGCGCGGCAGCCGGCGTATGACTTCTGATGTGTTTGCTTTGGCTACTGCGGTATTGTTCCAAAGTCCGGTACAACATTTTGCCTTGGCTCCGAACAATCTGACAGATGCTCCGGAATGGGCGATAGGCTTCATGAAAGAAGTCCCCACTACGTGGGATGAAGTACGTTTTATTGATGGCTATCCCGGTAAATATGTAGTTATGGCGCGCAGGCATGGAGATAAATGGTATATTGCAGGAGTTAATGCGCAGAAAGAGACCGTAAAGTTGAAGATTGCCTTACCGATGTTTATGCCTGGTGATCAAGTGAGGGTATTTACTGATAATGAAGAATTGCAAGGAAATGTAAAACAAATAAAGGTAAATAAGAAACAGGAATTACAATTGGCAATGCCTTGTAATGGTGGAATATTAATTGTAGAATAATCAAACTAAAAAAGCAATATGGATAAAATGAAATCTTTATTCTTTTCATCGCTATTGGTGGTGGTAAGTACTTCGGGATTGGCACAAAATCCAATCATTCAGACAAATTATACGGCTGATCCGGCTCCAATGGTATATAATGATAAAGTATATCTTTATACTACCCATGATGAGGATAATTCTACCTGGTTTACGATGAACGACTGGCGATTGTATACGACCAGTGATATGGTGAACTGGACGGATCATGGCGCTGTGTTATCATATACTGATTTTAGTTGGGCAAAAGGGGATGCATGGGCTCCGCAATGCATTGAGAGAGATGGTAAGTTTTATATGTATGTACCCATGATTTCGAATATAAACAATAGAGGTGCAATTGGCGTGGCGGTAGCTGACAGTCCTTACGGCCCTTTCTATGATCCGCTTGGGAAACCACTGGTTCAGAGTGAATGGGGAGACATTGATCCGACTGTTTTTATTGATGATGACGGACAGGCTTATTTATATTGGGGAAACCCTAATCTGTATTATGTGAAGTTGAATGAAGATATGATTTCTTATAGTGGGGATATTGTACGTGTACCTTTGGTAGCAGAATCGTTTGGTAAACGCGAAGGAGATGCCCAGAGAGCCACTCTGTATGAAGAAGGTCCCTGGCTTTATAAGCGGGATAAGAAGTATTATTTATTCTGGCCGGGAGGTCCGCTGCCCGAGCATATCGGATATTCAACCAGCGATACTCCTACAGGCCCGTGGAAATACGGTGGAGTAGTGATGCCTGCCGGTGGCGGAGCGTTTACCATCCATCCGGGAGTTATTGATTTCAAGGGTAAAACTTACTTTTTCTATCATAACGGACAGTTACCCGGAGGCGGTGGATTCAACCGTTCGGTATGTGTTGAAGAACTTAAATTCAACAAAGATGGTTCTATTCCTCAACTGAAGATGACAGAGGGTATTACAAAAGGGATTACGACACTGAATCCGTATGTAAAAACGGAAGCGGAGACTATCGCTTTTTCCGAAGGGTTCAAATCTTTCAAGAACAATCAGGTGGGTGTTTTTGTGACGGCAATGAAGGACGGCAGCTATATCAGGGTTCGTGACGTGGACTTTGGAACAAACGGTGCAACGAAGTTCACTGCCAGACTCGGTACGACACACAATGACCCCGTGCGGCTTGAAGTGCGTCTGGGTGGTGTGGACGGAGAATTGGTGGGAACCATTAAAGTGCCCCGCACAGGTGGCAGTGACCGTTGGGATTTACGAACCATCGATATCTCGAAAGTGACCGGAGTACATGATCTTTATTTTGTGGTAAAAGGAAGGCCTGCTACCAATCTTATGTATTTTGATTATTGGATGTTCTCTAAATAACTTGTACTAAATACTATGAGGAATAAAAGAAAGTATATCAGAACAACAGGAATCATCCTGTTGTTCTGTGTTGCTTTGTTGAATACGGCATGTGCTTCAAAGCAAAAAGAGAAAGTCGTTCTTGAACTGAAACAGGGATTACTTTCGCTGATACCATTAAATCAGAATGCTGTCCGGGTACAGTTTTCCCAACCGGGTTCGGCGCCTATGGAAGAGCTTATCTATACAGAAAAACTTCCTGTTCCTGAATATGAAGTTACAGAAGATAAGCAATCGCTGGTTTTATCTCTGGATGGAATTTCTGTGGAATTCGACAAAGGTACGGAAGTCTTGACTTTTAAAGATGCGAATAAGCGTATCATTCTCCAAGAGAAAGTTGGCGGGCGTTTCATGAAGGTTTCTTCTGTACAGAATGAGCCTACCTATCAGGTGGAACAGCGTTTTGTTTCTCCGAAAGATGAATACATATATGGTACAGGGCAGTTTCAGGACGGTTATCTGAATATCCGGGGATTGACACGGCGTTTGACGCAGGTGAATACGCAGATTTCTATTCCTTTTATTCTTTCAAGTAAAGGCTATGGGCTGCTGTGGAACAACTATGGATTGACGGATTTCAATCCGGCAGATAAATCTGTCGAGTTGACTCCTGCCAATGCTAGTGGAGAGGCTGTTACGGTAAATACCACCGGTACGAGTGGAAATGTAAGGGAAACCAGACAAACCTATTCGTTTACAGCTTCGGTGGAAGTACCTCGTTCCGGTAGTTATTCTTTGTTGTTGGATGTGGGACAGCGAATGGCACGGAAGTATTATCTGGCTATCGATGGACAAAAGATTGTGGATGTCAATAATTTATGGTTGCCTCCCACTACTTCTGCCATTGTGGAGCTGACAGCCGGCAAGCACGATATAGAAGTGCAAGGTGAGCGCAATGATAAGCCTGTGTTGTATTGGCGTCCTGTTTCGGAAGAGACTGTATTTCGTTCTCCGGTTGCCCAAATGTTGGATTATACGGTTTTTGCCGGTAACGGAGATGAAGTAATCGCCAGCTATCGGGAACTAACCGGACCTGCCCCCATGATGCCTTTGTGGAGTCTGGGATATATACATTGCCGGGAGCGTTATAATACTCAGGCGGAATTGCTGGAGAATGCCCGTGAATTCCGGGAACGGAAATTGCCTATCGATATGATTGTACAGGACTGGCAATATTGGGGAAAATATGGCTGGAATGCCATGAAGTTTGATGAAGACAGATATCCTGATCCGGGAAGTATGTTGAAGGAACTCCATGAGATGGATATGCGTTTGATGATTTCTGTATGGTCTAAAATTGATGCTCAGTCCGAAGTGGGGAAACAAGCCAAGGAAAAGGGATATTACATACCGGGCAGTGATTGGATTGACTTTTTCAATCCGGATGCGGTGGCTTTCTATTGGCAGAATTTCCGTACCGGATTATTGAAATATGGTATTGATGCCTGGTGGCAGGATGCCACCGAACCGGAGAATGATGATTTGCAGAACCGCCGCATCAATCGTGAACAAACTCCGGGAGAGGTTTACCGGAATGTATATCCGATGTATGTCAGCAAGACAATCTATGAAGGTTTACGTCAGGATGATCCTGACAGGCGAGCTATGATTTTTACTCGCAGTGGATTTTCAGGAATGCAACGTTATGCAGCCGCCACGTGGTCGGGAGACGTAGGACATGACTGGGAAACCTTACGCCGGCAAATCGTAGGGGGATTGGGGCAGATGGCGACAGGGCTGCCTTGGTGGACTTATGATGCAGGCGGGTTCTTCCGTCCGGGCGACCAATATACAAATACCGGATACCATGAACAGTTGATCCGCTGGATACAGGCAGGAACATTTTTCCCATTGATGCGTGTGCATGGCTATATGAGTAATACCGAGCCGTGGCGATATGGAGAAAAGGTGGAACATATCATTGCCCGGTATCTGGATTTACGTTATAGGCTTCTTCCTTATATCTATTCACAAAATGCTGCGGTTTCATTCAAAGGTTCTACTTTGATGCGTCCGTTGGTGATGGACTTCCCTGAAGACCGTTTTGCACTGGAACAAAACTATCAGTTCATGTTCGGACCTTCTATACTGGTGGCTCCGGTGGTAGAAAGCGGCGTTAACCGGATGAAGGTTTATCTTCCGGAATGTCAGGCCGGCTGGGTAGATTTCTGGAATGGTACACCTCATAAGGGAGGCATATTTACAGATGTAAATGTGGATCTTATGAAGACTCCTTTGTTTGTGAAAGCGGGTTCCATTTTGCCGTTAGGACCTCAGAAACAGTATGCATCGGAGGAGACGGAACAACCGTGGGAAATCCGTATTTATCCGGGGGCTGATGGCTCTTATTCTGTTTATGAAGACGAAGGAATCAATTACAATTATGAGAAAGGCCGGTTCAGCACGTTTAACCTGAAGTGGAGTGATTCGGATAAGACCCTTACTATCAGTGACAGAAAAGGTTCGTTCGCGGGAATGAAGGAAAGAATGGACTTCAATATTGTAATTGTAACGCCGGAGTCAGGCACTGGAATTTATCAGTCAAAAGTAAATAAGAGCGTTATCTATGAGGGAAAATCAATCGTGATATCACTATAGCGCTTACTTGAAACAATGATTTGAATTTTAAAAAGACATGAAGAATAATATGAAACCGCTATTGACCCTTGTAGGATTTGCAATAGCCTCTATAATTACAGGATGTGGTCAGCCCCATACTGTATGGCTTGATGATTTGGATCTGACAGCTATGACTCAAGGTCATGGAGTAGCTATGAAAAATAAATCGGTTGACGGTAAAACCCTGACAATCGGAGGACAAACGTTTGAACGTGGAGTGGGTACTCATTCTGTCAGCGAGATAGCAATTCAATTGGATGGCAAAGCCGTATCATTTACGGCTCAGGTAGGACTGGATGATGAGATCATCGAGCATAAGACATCCGCCGAATTTGTTGTAATAGGAGATGGAGCCAGGCTTTGGTCCAGTGGGATTGTAAAGGCGGGAGATGCGCCTAAATCATGTTCGGTTTCACTGGATGGAGTCAAAAGGCTTGAGCTGATAGTTGCTGACGGTGGTGACGGGCCTTACTATGACCATGCTGACTGGGCGGATGCAAAGATAATATCAAAAGGGAAGAAGAGTTTTCCTACACTTAAATTCATTGCTACGGAACCTTATATACTGACTCCACCGGCTCCCGCAACGCCAAGAATTAATGGGGCCTCTGTGTTTGGAGTGCGTCCCGGTTCGCCATTCCAATATCAGGTAGCGGCCACAGGCGATCGTCCGATGGCATTTGTAGCGGAGGGATTACCGGCAGGACTGGAGATTCACCCGGAAACGGGTCTGATTACGGGTAAGCTAACCAAGGCCGGTACATTTGAAGTGGTTTTACAGGCGAAAAATGTGAAAGGAACGGCAGAAAGAAAACTTCGTATTGAGTGTGGTGACAGAATTGCGCTTACCCCGCCGATGGGATGGAACAGTTGGAACTGTTTCGGACACGAAGTCTCGGCTGAGAAAGTGAAACAAGCGGCAAGAGCTATGGTTGAAAGTGGTTTAGTGAATTATGGCTGGACCTATATCAATATAGATGATTCATGGCAACATCACAGAGATCCCAACGACCGGACCAGAGGTGGACGGTTGCGTGACGATCAGGGTAATATCATACCTAATGCCCAATTTCCTGATATGAAAGGGTTAACGGACTACATACATTCACTTGGACTGAAAGTGGGGATTTATTCTTCACCCGGTCCGTGGACTTGCGGAGGTTGCGTAGGCAGTTATGGTTATGAAAAGCAAGATGCCGATATGTATGGCAAATGGGGGCTTGATTATTTGAAATATGACTGGTGCAGTTACGGGGGAGTTCTTGACCGTGATTTAGATAAGGATCCTTACAGCGTGTCTTCCTTGGCGTTTCAAGGGGGAGGGGATTCAATTGCCGGTAGAAAGCCATTTAAGATTATGGGGGACTATTTGCGTCAGCAGCCCAGAGACATTGTTTATAACCTGTGTCAGTATGGTATGGGGGATGTCTGGAAATGGGGAGATGCCGTTGGAGGCCAGTGCTGGCGTACGACTAACGATATCACCGATACTTGGGAAAGTGTGAAAGGTATCGCTCTTTCTCAGGACCGTGCAGCTGCATGGGCGAAACCCGGTAACTGGAATGATCCGGACATGCTGGTTTTAGGTGTTGTAGGTTGGGGAAATCCTCACCAAACCAAGCTCAAACCTGATGAACAGTATCTCCATTTCAGTCTTTGGAGTTTATTCTCCGCACCGCTTCTGATAGGTTGCGATTTGGAGAAAATGGATGATTTTACTCTGAGTCTGTTGACTAACAATGAGGTGATAGCTGTTAATCAGGATCCTTTGGGTAAACAAGCCACATGTGTGTATTCAATAGGGGAATTACGTATTTATGTGAAAGAACTTGAAGATGGCAGTAAGGCGGTTGGTTTCTGTAATTTCGACCGGGAAAAGGCTGATATCTCTTTCCGTGATTTTGATAAACTGAGTATTACGGGTAAACAAACTGTGCGTGACCTTTGGAGACAAAAGGATATAAGAACCTTGGATACAGGACGGAAGCCATTGTCTCTCAATGTTCCGGCTCATGGGGTACTTCTTTATAAATTTACACCGGTTCAATGAAATATAAAAAAATAGAATTACTTACTTAATTGTTTTTATCATGAGAAACACTCTTTTTATTGTTAGTTTATATCTGATTTTATCTGCCTGTGGTGAGAAAAGTAATGAAGTGAAGTTTATTTCGGAAGGTAATCCGATAGTGACGGATAAGTTTACCGCTGACCCGGCACCCATGGTACATAATGGGAGGCTGTACCTCTACGTGGGTCATGATGAGGCTGAAGAAGGACAGGATTTTAACATAACCGAATGGTTGTGTTATTCAACAAAAGATATGAAAACATGGACTGATCATGGAAGTGTGCTGAAGCCTACGGATTTCTCATGGGGAGTTGGAGAAGCATGGGCTTCCCAAGTTGTAGAGAAAGATGGGAAATTCTATTATTATACAACGGTACAGGCGGGTGCGCCATATAATAGTAAGGTGGTAGGAGTTGCAGTATCGGACAGTCCGACGGGACCTTTCATCGATGCTCGGGGTACACCGCTTATTACAGATGATATGACTCCTAACGGTCCTCGTGGATGGTGGAACGATATCGATCCGACCGTTTTTGTGGATGATGACGGCACACCATGGATGAGCTGGGGTAACGGTACCTGCTTCTTGGTGAAACTTAAACCCAATATGATAGAACTGGACGGAAATATAGAGATTCTTAAAATGCCGAAATTTGTGGAAGGGCCATGGATTCATAAGCGTGAAAATCTTTACTATCTGACGTATGCATCGATGGGGAAGGGGCGTGAAACAATCAGCTATGCCACGGCGCCCAGCATGGAAGGTCCATGGACCTATCGTGGAGTCTTGACAGGAATGGCAGAAAATAGCTTTACCATACATCCGGGAATCATTGAATTCAAGGGACAAAACTATCTGTTCTATCATAATGCAATACTTACCATAGATGGTAAATCCGGTGCCACAGGGCGCCGAAGCGTGTGCGTTGACTATCTTTATTATCTACCCGACGGACGTATGGCGTATGTTGAGCAGACCAAAGAAGGTATTACTGTGAAGCCGAAGACTGCCGCCGAAGTAGCTGAGATTGTAAATCCATACACTGACGAAAAAGAAGTTGTGGTAGAAAAAGAAGTAATAGCGGATTGAATGTAAATTGAGCAAGTAATATTATATATCATGAACAAGAGACTAACTTTATTTCTCATTACCCTTTTAACAGTTTGTGGGGTACAATCGCAGAACAATAATCAAAATCGGAACGCTGATTTCCATAAATGGGCAGAAACACCGCCTATGGGTTGGAATAGTTGGGATTGCTTTGGAGCTAATGTTACTGAGGCGGAAGTAAAAGCCAATGCCGATTATATGGCGGAGCACCTGAAAGACTACGGATGGGAGTATATTGTTGTGGATATCCGTTGGTTTGTGGAAAATCAGACTACCGGTTACTATAACTTCAAAGATCCTAAATATGTGCTCGATGAATACGGCCGTTATATGCCTGCCGTGAACCGTTTTCCATCAGCTGGCAACGGAAATGGATTTAAGCCTCTTGCTGACTATGTCCACAGTAAAGGATTGAAGTTCGGTATCCATCTGATGCGCGGTGTACCCACACTTGCCGTAGAGAAGAAATTGCCAGTGAAAGATGCCGGCGGAGTAACGGCTGCCGATATTTATTCTACCGACTGGAAATGTCCTTGGTTGGGAGATAACTACACGATTGTAGCCGGCAGACCGGGAGCACAGGAATATTATAATTCAATTTTCGACCTGTATGCTTCATGGGGAGTGGATTTTGTTAAGATTGATGATCTTTCCCGTCCTTATCATCAGGCGGAAATAGAGATGATACGGAAGGCGATTGACCGTACCGGACGGCCGATTGTATTGAGCATGTCACCGGGAGAAACCGATGTGAACAAGGCGGATCACGCTGTAGGGCATGCTAATATGTGGCGTACGGTAGATGATTTCTGGGACAATTGGCCGCATCTTTACCATCAGTTTGAAGTATGTCCCAAATGGGCGCCTTATATAGGTCGTGGCGCATGGCCCGATGCCGATATGTTGCCGCTGGGACATATTGATCTTCGAGGTAATGCCCGTATGAGCAAGTTTACGCGGGATGAACAATATATGGTTATGACGTTGTTTGCTATGTTTAAGTCGCCGCTGATGTTCGGCGGGCACTTGCCTGATAATGATAAATTCACCAATTCGCTGATAACGAATGAAGAAGTGCTCTATGTACATCGGAACTCTGTAAACAACAAGCAATGGTATAATAAAGATGGCATTATAGCCTGGACAGCTGATGATCCCCGAAATGGAGATAGATATCTGGCACTGTTCTATGTAGATCAGAAAGAACCCCGGGAGTCACATCCTGCCAACCGGAAAGTGACTGTAGACCTGAAAGAATTAGGATTTGACGGAGCTGCCAAAGTACGTGATATCTGGAGGAATCAGGATCTTGGTAACTTCTCGGGAACGGAGTTCTCACCTGTCATCAATTATCACGGTGCAGGTTTATATAGGATCTCGAAAAAGTTGAAAGTACAGACTAACAATCCGATCATTCAGACTAAATATACAGCTGATCCGGCACCAATGGTGCACAATGATACTGTATTCCTTTATTCAAGCCATGACGATGACAATGCGAAAGGCTTTGTCATGCGCGAATGGCTGCTTTATACTTCGACTGATATGGTGAATTGGACAGATCACGGAGTGGTTGCCTCGCTGAAAGACTTCAAATGGGTTCCTTATGACAATGGTGCCTGGGCACCGCAGTGTATTGAACGCAACGGGAAATTCTATATGTATTGTCCGATGCCCGGTGGGATAGGCATCGGAGTGCTGGTTGCCGATAGTCCTTATGGACCGTTTATAGATCCCATTGGAAAGCCATTAGTGAAAAACAGTTATGCTGATATAGATCCTACGGTGCTGATTGATGATGATGGGCAGGCTTATATGTATTGGGGAAATCCGGATTTATACTATGTGAAGTTGAATGAAGATATGATTTCCTGTGACGGTGAAGTAGTGCACGAGCGGATGACACATGAGGCTTTTGGCGAACGGAAGGGGAATCAGAAACGCCCCACTTTATATGAGGAAGGGCCGTGGGCTTACAAGAGAAAGAATAAGTATTACATGGCGTTCGCATCCACCTGCTGTCCCGAAGGCATGGGATATTCGATGAGTGACTCTCCGACCGGTCCCTGGGTATATAAAGGTATGATTATGGAAGGTGACAGAAGATCAAATGGCAATCATCCGGGCATTATCGACTATAAAGGGAATACGTATGTCTTTGGCTTCAATTATGATATCCATTTTTCCAAGATTTCCCAGCACTATGAGCGACGCTCTATTTGTGTAGAGAAACTGACCTTTAATCCGGATGGCACAATTCAGCAACTTCCGTTCTGGACGGCAAAAGGCGTAGATCCGGTGGGTAAGCTGAATCCTTACCGTCGCGTTGAAGCTGAGACAATAGCTTGGAGTGAGGGCTTGAAGACAGAAAAGAGTGAGGCAGGTATGTATGTTACGGCTATCCACGACGGGGATTATATCCGTGTGCGCAATGTCGATTTCAAGAAAGGGGCGAAGTCATTTGAAGCAGTTGCTGCATCGTCTTCTTCCGGTGGGCAAATAGAAATTCGTTTGGATAACAAAGAAGGTACGCTGATTGGTACCTGCGTTATTGGCAATACAGGTGGTCCGGAAAGTTGGAAGACTTTCCAGGCTCAGGTTGATAAAGTAAAAGGCGTGCACGATGTTTACTTCATCTTTAGAGGCGGCGAAGATGAGCTATTTAACTTCGACTGTTGGAAGTTTATCAGATAGCGGACAGTTAAGGCTTTAGTTCATTATTGCTTGAATAGATTGTATCGGAAATAGATGTTATCTATGTCTGTATAGATAAATCCGATGAATAAAAAATGTGTAAACATCAAACAAAATCCTTATTTTTGTGTTGTTAAATAAGAATGACTAACGACAATTGATACGTAATTACTAACTAAATAAGAAAAAGAACTATGGCTAAAAGTGTTAAGGGAACTCAGACAGAAAAGAATCTGCTGACCTCATTTGCAGGAGAATCACAAGCAAGAATGCGTTACACTTATTTTGCAAGTGTAGCTAAGAAGGAAGGTTACGAACAAATTGCTGCTATCTTTACTGAAACGGCTGATCAGGAGAAAGAACACGCTAAACGTATGTTCAAGTATCTGGAAGGTGGTATGGTAGAAATTACAGCAAGCTATCCTGCCGGTGTTATCAGCACTACACTGGATAACCTGAAAGAAGCTGCTGCCGGTGAACACGAAGAATGGTCTTTGGACTATCCTCACTTTGCTGACGTAGCGGAAAAAGAAGGTTTCTATGAAATCGCTGCTATGTACCGTAACATTTCAATAGCCGAAAAGGGGCATGAAGAAAGATACCTGGCTTTCGTAAACAATATCGAGAATGCTACAGTATTCGCTAAAGAAGGTGAAGTAGTATGGCAATGCCGTAATTGCGGTTTCATCTTCACAGGTAAAGAAGCTCCTGAAGTTTGCCCGGCATGTTTGCATCCGCAGGCTTACTTTGAAGTGAAAAAAGAAAACTATTAAGAAATTCTTATTTCTATGATAAAGAACGCCCGGGTGTTTCGCTTGAAGAAACATCCGGGCGTTCGGCATTAATAAAGGAGTTATCCTATTTCTTTGCGTGCGGATAGTCAATCGTATAGTGTAACCCCCGGCTTTCTTTGCGCTCTATTGCCTGACGTGTAATCAGATATCCTACATTAATCATATTACGCAGTTCGCAAATTTCCCTGGATGCCTTGCTACGTTTAAAGAGGTCTTCCGTTTCCTCATATATCATATCCAAACGTACCCAGGCACGTTTCAGACGCAAGTCACTTCGTACGATACCTACATAGGCTCCCATAATCTGGTTCACTTCTTTCATGCTTTGAGTAATAAGCACCATCTCTTCGTTGGTCACTGTTCCTTCGGCATTCCATTCCGGTATTTCGTGGTTGAACTCATAGCGGTCGAGCACGCTCAACGCATGTTTGGCAGCGGCATCGGCATAGACAACCGCTTCAATCAAAGAGTTGGAAGCTAAACGATTGCCTCCGTGAAGACCTGTGCAAGAACATTCTCCTACGGCATACAGGCGATTGATGGAAGATTCTCCGTTCAGGTTTACCTTGATGCCACCACAGAGGTAGTGTGCGGCAGGAGCTACCGGGATATAGTCTTTGGTGATATCGATACCTAAGCTGAGGCACTTTTCGTAGATATTCGGGAAGTGCTTCTTGGTTTCTTCCGGATCTTTGTGCGTAACGTCCAGATATACATGGTCGTCACCGCGTTGCTTCATTTCGCTGTCGATGGCACGTGCCACGATATCACGCGGAGCAAGAGAAAGACGCGGATCATATTTCTGCATAAACTCTTCACCACCCATATTACGCAATACAGCACCATATCCGCGCATCGCTTCCGTAATCAGGAAACAGGGGCGGTCGCCCGGATGATAAAGCGCTGTGGGGTGGAACTGGATGAATTCCATATCCTGTACGAAACCTTTGGCACGGTAGACCATGGCAATACCGTCTCCGGTAGCAACCAGCGGATTGGTGGTATTGCGGTAGACAGCACCTACCCCCCCCGTAGCCATCAGCGTCACTTTGGAAAGGAAAGTATCCACTTCGCCCGTGTCTTCATTCAGCACATACGCTCCGTAGCACTTGATGCCCGGGGTATGGCGGGTTACGATGATACCCATGTGATGTTGTGTGATGATTTCTACGGCAAAATGGCGGTTGAATATTTCGATATTGGGGTGCGTCTTTACGGCTCTGATAAGGCTTTCCTGTATTTCGGCACCTGTATTGTCTTTGTGGTGCAGAATGCGGAATTCGGAGTGACCGCCTTCTTTATGGAGGTCGAAGTCTCCCTTATCGTTCTTGTCGAAGTCCACTCCCCAGTCTATCAGTTCTTTGATTTGTCCGGGGGCCTCGCGCACTACTTTCTCCACGGCGGCGCGGTCACTGATCCAGTCGCCTGCAATCATGGTGTCTTCAATGTGCTTGTCGAAGTTATCTACCAGTGTATTGGTTACTGAGGCAATTCCCCCTTGGGCGAAGAAGGTATTGGCTTCTTCCAGTTCCGTCTTGCAGATGAGTGCTACCTTACCTTTATGAGCCACTTTCAGAGCGAAACTCATGCCGGCTATACCGGAACCAATTACTAAAAAGTCGAACTCTTTAATCATATTTCGTATGTTTAAGTACTGCAAAGCTACAAAATAACTGGGTTGCTTGTACTTTTCCTGTATATTAATTCACGATTTTATGATAAGTACTGCTTTATAACCTCATCCAGCGACTCATCTTTTGTAAGCTTTATTTTCTTACGCATACGCGAACGGATCATGTTGACACTACTCCGGTTGATGCCCATTATCAAGGCTATTTCATCCGTACTTTGATTCATGCAGATGAGCATGGCAAGCAGTTCTTCGCTGCGCGTCAGTTGCGGGTACTTTTCCCGCAGCTTGGGCAGATAGAGCGGATATATGGCGGCAAATGACTTTCTGAAGTTGTTTTCATCTTCTTTGCTGAGCAGGCTTTGACCGGTGAGTTGGCTGATGGTATTCAGATTGTTGGTTGCCATAATTTGTTCTATCTGTTGGGATAGTTCCTCGTTGTGTCTGTTCAGTTCCTGCTGGCGGGCAATTAGTTTCTGTATTTCTTGTCTACGCTTTTCCAATAACAGGCGGTTCGCCTTTTTTCGGGTGATGAAGTAGGCAATGGAAATGATAAGTAACAGTAATAATGCGATGGAGATGCATATATTGAAGAATAACCGGCGTTGTTGCAGCTCCACTTGTGTTGAAAGCAGTTTATTTTCCTTCTCTTTGCGTTCGGCATCAAACCGGATATTGGCGGCAGCAACGGCACGCATCTTTTCATCCAGATTCAGAGAGTCGGCGAAGAGCTGGTCGCGGTCGTAGCAACGGAAGAAGGCATCGTCCATTCTCATCCTCCGGTAATAGTCCATCAATATCCGGTTGGCACTCTTCTCTTTTCCGATCATGTCCATCCGGGCAAATCCACGGGCTGCCTTTTCTATAAGAGGTATTCCTAGTGAGGCCTTACCTGTCTCCATCAGAGCACGTCCTAAATGAAGATTCAGGTCATACCTGGCCCATTGAGGCATGCGGGTACTGTCCGGACAAATGCTTAATGCAAGCTGCAATGCCTTTTGTACGGAGTCCGGATAGTCCAGATAGCTATCTACTGTGAGGACTTTATTGACAAATACACCTTTAAAGCTCTTCTGTCCGGCTGAAATTTTCCCGGCCTGGTTCAGATAGTAGAATACAGAATCTTTATTCTGGGTTCTGCGGAATATTTCTGCACGATAGCGATAGAGATCGCCCAGTCCGAAGCTGTCTTTCAAGAGTGAATAATATTGGGCTTTTGAATTCATTTCTAAGGCACGGTCGTACATGCCCAGTTCGGCATAGAGGTTGGCTTGTTCGCCATAGGCTATCACGATATTAGGCGGGGCTATGCTGTCGTTATAGCTGTTGATGGCTTCCTGGTTGGTGGCTACCGCTTTCTCGTATTCACCGACCAGGCGGTAGTAGATGCCTAGCCGGGATATGATGCGAAGCATATTGTGGAATTTTCCTCCCTGATGGTAATATTCCATCGCTTTCTCCAGGAGTCGGATGGCTTGAGGAACATCGTTACCGGAATAGATATAAACTCCGCTGACAATTTCGGCTTGTGGAATGTAACGGTCGGCATCATCGTATTCGGGTAATTGCAAGTATTCATCTGCCAGCCGGATAGCTACCTCATTGTCTCCGTACATCTGGTGCAAGCCTGCCCGGGTGGATAATAATTCGTGCTTACAATGCTGTTGCAGGAAGGGAGCGTTGTTGAGGCTGTCCAGATATTCTATGCCGGGACGGAATTGCTTGCTGGCCAGATAACTGAAATAGAAGAGATTGATCATCTGCCGGGCGTATTTGACCACTGTATCTTTGGGTTCGGTGTAATCTGCTACGGCTAACAATTCGGATATCTTTTGTTTGCCTTCGTCAATGGCTGCCTGATGCTTTCTCTCTTTCAGTAATGTGTTCAGTTGTTGGATAGTCTGCTGCCATTGCTGTGTGTCTTGATCGCTTGAAGAATTTGAAGATGCGGTACAGGCTCCGACTGACAGCATGAGGAGTAATATAAGTGTTTTTATCTTCATAAGATAGAAATTTATTGGGTTTGCCGGACAAAGATACAATTCCATTTTAAAAAAGGAAAAAGTGCTACCTTTATTTTTTTTTATGTTTTATTGAGCTTGATAATGAGAGAGATACATTTTTGTATATTGGATTGTATATTGCTTATTTATGATTTAATCTTATTATTTCTGCACATTTGTAGTCTTATAGAAGACTAACCAAATAATAAATTAGGTGGAAAAGATGTCACGATTGTGTATGAAAGAAATCAGTAGGGCTTTGATAGAGATGATTTCCGATGAATCGCCCTATGCTTCGAAGGATATGCTTTGCGGAGCGCGTGGAGCCGTTTTCCGCGAGATATTTATTTTTCATTATCCAAGCTTTATAGATAAGGTGCAGAAGCTGGTTCCGGATATCACGAAAGATGAGGAATTGCTCTGCATGCTGATTGCCGTTGGGCAGTCGGTAGATGAGATTGAGCAACTGTTTTGTTTGCCGGCCGACCAGGTGTATATGTTCCGTAAGTCGGTATGCTGGAAGATGAGATTGGAGGAAGAAAAGCTGTTGGGCGATAAATTGCGGGAGATCTTGGAAGGATAACTCCTGCCGTTCCGCAAAAATACCTATCTTAGCGGCAAAAACGGAACAAAATGAATCGTATCTTCCATGCCCGCATTGCTATAGGGCAATATTTGTTTTTAGTGCTGACAACGATTATCGTTATTTATTCCATGTGGATGCAGCATGCCCTCATGGCCATCCTTTTCATGCTTTTGCTCGTCATCGCCATCGAGCGCCTCATTCATACCACGTATACGCTGACCACAGACGACAGGCTCCTCCTTTTTTACGGACGATTTTCCCGTTCGGAGGAAATATCCCTGAAAGACATTATCTCTGTGGAGCGGGCTTCGTCCATGAAAATAGGACGTTTCGCCGTGATGCGCTATGTGCTGGTGAAGTACGGAACGAAGGGGAAATGTGCCGTGCTGCTTCCGGTGAAGGAAGATATGTTCATAAAAACCCTTACTAATCGTTTAAATGAAGTGAAGAAATACTAATTCTCTATTCACCTGTTGCAGCCTTCGCGAGAGTCGTCCGTCTAATTTCTAAAAATAAGAGAAATGATGATGAATTTGACTTGTGCTATTTTGCATGCCGACAGACAGGTGAGTGAACAACTAGAAGCGTTCATAGCCAAGACACCCTTTCTTGCTTTGTGTGGAAAGTACAGTAATCCTATTGAGGCTTTGAAGGGTTATTATGATAATAAGGTACACCTTTACTTTGTAGGAATCGGGCAGGAAGAAACGGAGGGCATCAACGGGATGGAATTCAGTAAACTACTCTCTCCGTCCACCCGTGTCATATTTATTGCGGATACTCCCCAGTATGCCGCCGAGTGCTTTCGGCTGGACGCATTGGACTATCTGATATCTGAAGTCAGTTTTCCGGTTTTTTTCGAAGCAGTGAATAAGGCTTCGCGTTGGTTCAGCCTGAAAGGTGAAACGGGAATGCTGCTTACCGTTCTTCCCGAAAAGTCTCAGACGGAAACTTGCCAGACGGAAACGCTCAAGGTGATTTATGTGAAGTCTGACAATCGGATTTTCCGCTTGGATATATCCCGGATATCCTATATCGAAGGGTTGGGTGATTATGTGAAGATTTATAGCAAGGACGAGCCAAAGCCTGTGCTGAGCTTGTGCACGATGAAGTATATGGAAGAGAAACTGCCTTCCGATGAGTTCATACGCGTTCACCGTTCGTTTATTATACGTAAAGACTGCATACGCGTCATAGAAAGCAGCAAGATTGCTTTGGACAAAAGAAGTATTCCTATCGGAGAGGTTTACCGGAAGAAACTGAAGAATTATATTGCTGATTATTCTGTTCTTTAACCTGTTGCGATGTTTGTTTCCGGAATCAGCTCACATCGGTATAGGGGTGGGAGATCTTCCCACTACGACTGAAGGTGTTTCCCACTACGACTGAAAGTAGTTCCCACTACGACTGAATGTAGCTCTCACTACGACTGAATGTAGTTCCCACTACGATAGAACTTAGTGGGACACCAAGTTCTCTATCATACAGGTAGTTATGCTTGTCATATCAGCCTTATTTCAGCTTTGCCCGTGATATTCTTTCTCCGAACCTAAGATTCAGGTTTATGCTAAAACGACTTTCCTGCATCAGGCTACTACGTGAATTTATCTGTTTCCGCCAAGTGGCGCCCAATGAAAGATAAGAGTAACGAATGGGAAAACTTGCCCCGGCACTGACCTCCAGATACTTCATTTTGCCACCTCTCAGATTTATATAAGAATTGCTGAAGCCTACCCCTCCCATTATTTCAGTGGACCGGGGATAGCGTGGATTTGTGGTATAAACTCCCCCGATATTCATCTTGTGCTGATTCTCATATTTCATGGAAGTGTAGGATGAAGTGTTACGGCTCCAGTCCAGGTAATTGTAGTCGGCGGTAACCACCCAACGTTCGGTAGTCATGGACACTCCGCTGCCGATGTGCATGGGCAGGTATTGTGTCCGGCTATGGTAGCTCTTGTCAAGGTTGTCGCTGGTAGAGGAATTGCTATAAGTCAGACTGTTGTCGTGGCTGATCTGAAGGGAGGGAGCAAACACTAATCCGGCCGCCCACTTCTGCCTTCCGGTAGTATTGAATTCATAATGTACTCCGAAATCGGCGTAAAAGGCGCGTTTGGAAGATTCATATTCCACAATGGCACTCTCCTGTGTTTCACTTTGGGTAACTGTTCCTAGTATGATGCCCAGATTCACGCCTACCGACAGATTCTTGGTCAGTGCAAAGGCATTGGTAACATAACAGCGGTATAAGCCTCCCGATCCTTCAAATAACGAATAAGTATAGCTTCCGGGCATTCCTTCCACCTCTTCTTCGGTCTGGATGACGTATCCTACGCTGCTGTAGGGCGAAGCACCCACCATGGCATACCAGCGCGGCAACACACGGAAGCCTATGCTGAAGCGGTTGGGATTGCCCATAAAGCTGGAACTGTGATCATTCTGAAAAGAATAACGGGCATACGAAGCTGATGCACCGACATCGAATATAAAGCAGGTGCTGTCCATTCGGGTGATGGCTGCCGGGTTCAGAGTGTTCTGGAAGCCGGGCTTGTTCAGGGCGATGCCGATATTGCCCGTTCCGGCATAGCGTCCGCCGTCGCTGGCGCTTAATTCACCTATTCCATACATGGAAGTGGGCAGGTTTGTGGTGTTTTGGGCTACGACAGAGAGGCTTGCTGCACATAAACTGCACAGCGTAAGGAGAATCTGGTGGTGATGTTTCATTTCTCGTTGTATGTTTTAAATCTGATATCTAATCTGCATTGTCTCTCCCGGTCGGGGTCGTTGGCAAAGATGATCTGATTGAAGGTCGTTATCATTTCATTGTCCGGCAGACTCAGCAGCAGTTTCTGTCGTTTGATGCCCCATGTGCCGAAGTTGTTGCGGATGAATTCGGTCACGTTGAAAGAGTAGTAGGTATCCCGTCCGAACATGTCGTCCACGCTCAGATTGCCGGTCTGTACCGTTACACCGTCGCTACCATATACATAGTCTTCCAGCACATTGTTTTCATCTGTGATGTAGAGGCGGATATCTTCCGGTAACTGGTTCAGCTTGTTATAGCTTCCGGCCTGCGGATAAAGGTAGAGGGTGGCGCTTTCTATGGAGACGATTTCTCCCGCATCCTGCAAATTGTTCAGGTAGGGGAACTCTATCTGGTTGTAGAGTCCGGTTAGTCCCTGCATATACGCATGCTTGTCCAGATCGTAGGAGTGAATAAGGTTTTCTATTCCGCTTTCCAGAGTGGCAAGGGAAGTCCCTGTCCGGTCGTGACGAATACCCGTGTAGGCATAGTCTGTATTTACGCTGAATACCAGCTCTTTTTCCGTGCGCTGGCTGGTTATCTCTTTATAATGCAGGGTGATGGTCATGGATGATTCATTCACCAGGAATCCGGTGATACATCCTCCGCTGCTTTCGGCCACGAGGGCCAGTCCGGGAAATTTTTCCTTGAACTTATCCTGGCTGTCGAAGTAGTCTTCTTCGGCTATGAGGTCTGTCAGCAGTTCTTTACCCAGTTCGTCGGGCAGACGTATCTCCAATTCTCTTTTTTGTCCGGGACGTGGAGTGAAGGTAAAACTGAGCAGAGGAGTGCTCTCGGTGGGCAACACGGTGGTGGTGTATAAATCTTCGTCATCATCCAGATAAATAGGCTGTTTCAGCCGGTATACGGAGATGCGTTGCTGTGTCAGCGTATCGCCCCAGAAGTGGCCGGAGGGCGTCATCCGCAGTACGAGTGAGTCGAAGCTATAGCTGTAGTTCTCGTTGGGCGTGAAACTGTTTGCGGAGTATTCGGCATAGTAGGTGGCAGAGGCTTCGCCCCATGACGGGTCCTTGTAATGCCCCAGCTGGCAGATGCTGTCTCCCCTGGTTTCTATGGAGTCCATAAGAATGGTGCTGATATCCACGGTGCAGGTGTCTACATATATATTGTAGAAAGAACTGTCGACCAGGCTTTTGCCCAGTTCTGAGTTTTCGTCCTGGCAGGCGCAGACGGCGGCGATCGTTATAATCAGGCTATACAATAACTTTTTCATTGTTCATAGTGTTTTTGAGCTACGAGTTACAAGCTACGAGCTACAAGTGGCTGCGCTATCATACCGAAAGGCACTTGTAGCCAGTAGCTCGTAACTCTTAAATTCTTTCGCAAAGGAAAATGAAATCTTCCATATCTTCCTATTAAAATCGGCTATCGGGCGGGTTTTATCGGTAAAGCTATTTACCGAAAAATTAGTGCTGTTTGTCGGTTATATTTGCTGATGAAGTGCCTGCCGCCTACTTTTGCTACCAAAAATATAGTAATCAAAATAAGTTCTGAAGAAAAAATGAATCGACTATTATTTGGAATGATGCTGCTGGCGGTTGGATGCCTGGCCGGCAGTTGTACGGACGACGATGAATACACCCAGGGTGTATGGATGAGAAGGTCGGACCTGAACGGGGTTGCACGGGGACAAGCCAGTAGTTTCACCATCGATAATAAAGGCTATCTGTGCTGCGGCTTCCGTGGGACGAACAAGACGTACCTGAAGGACCTTTGGGTGTACGACATCAACAATGATTATTGGACACAATGCGCCGATATGCCCGATGAGGCGCAAGGTCGCCACAGTGCCGCCTCGTTTGCTCTGAATGGAAAAGGATACATTAGCACTGGTGTCCAGAAAAATGAGTCTACGAACCTGGCAGATACTTGGGAGTATGATCCCAATACAGACACCTGGACGCAGAAAGATGACTTTGGCGGAGGTGCACGTTATGGCGCACTGGCTTTTTCCATCGGAGAATATGGCTATGTGGGTACGGGTTATAATGACAACTACCTGAAAGACTTTTATCGTTTCGACCCTAATGCTGCTACCGGACAGCAATGGACAATCGTGAATGGATTCGGTGGATATAAACGCCGGTACGGTACAGCTTTCGTTATAGATGATGTGGCTTACATCTGTTGTGGGGAGAACAACAGTACTCTGGTAGACGATTTATGGAAGTTCGATGGTAGCGATTGGAAGCAGTTGCGCGACATTGCCGATAATGATAGCGATGAAGATTATGACGACGATTATGCCATTACCCGTGCGGGTACCGTATCTTTCGTTATAGACGGTAGGGGATATATCGCAACAGGAACCCGTAGTGGGGTGACCAGTGATTATTGGGTATATGATCCGGAAGAAGATTTGTGGTATGGTGACTCTGATGATGACTATACGCCGATGACGAATGTGCATAATGTCAGTTCCGGAGGCTCATCGCGTTCCTATGCAGTATCTTTCTCCACAGGTAAGCGGGGTTTTGTTCTGTCGGGATCTTCGGGAACCAGTTATTTTGATGATGTCTATGAGCTCTTGCCTTATGAGCAGGAAGATGTTGATTAGTGTTTTTGCTATATAAAGATTTATGAAGCTGGTGTTTATTGTGAAGATAGGTGTGCTGTCCCTTGTGGCAGTATGCCTTTCTTATTGTTCCGGTTGTACGAATGCTGCCGGAGAGAAGTTATCCTGCCGTTCCATGCAAGTGGAAGGGGGGTATGGATATGTGGTGGTTTACGGGGCAGATACACTGATTTATCAGCCTTATATACCTGCCATAGGCGAGAAGACGGCCTTTGCATCAGAAGAAGAAGCCTTGAAAATAGGCAGATTGGTGTGTCGCAAGTTAGCGGAGAAACAACCTCCTACCGTGAGCAGGGAGGAGATTGTTGAAAACTTACCGTCTATGCGTCTTCCGGCGGCAGATCGCTGACTTCATGGCGTATAGGAGAACAATCATAAGGGTAATTCTTTAGCAGTTTCCCTGTAATGATTTTCTTTGTGTCACTGCCGGCTCTTGACAAGGTCATAGTGTAACTGACTTGCAAGGTCTTATAATAGACATCAGCCTGATACCTGTTTTGTTTCATGCCGACCATGTCCACCTCGAAACTAATATCTTTTAATTCACCTCTGTACATTCCTCTGTCGGTGTATTTCTGTTTTTCTTGCTCGAAGATAATTTGTCCGTCTACAATATTTCCCGGCATATCCACATAGCGGCTTTCTCCTTCGGGATTCATCCATTCCTTGGGATATTCGCCAGTATCGGTGTCGAAGTAATATTCAGTAAAAGCATTGTAGAAGGGGAAAAAAGAAGTTTTCTTTATTTCTTCTCCGCTACCGGTTCTGTCTATCCAGGTGATTCCCCAAGGCTTTGTTCCGGCTTCTCTTACTCCATCAAATTCATCCAGGGAGTAAGTGATGGATTCTATCTGATAGTAATTGGTGCATATTTTCTGCCGGATGAATATTTGTTCTGAGTAAAGTCCTTGTTCGCTACTCAGTTTGAGAATCAATCTGCGCTCTTCCCCTGCAAAGTTGTCATTCAGTTGTATAGTCAGGGATTTTGCCTTGTCGCGGGTGATGCTGCCCCAATGGAAGCGTACGGTACCTATACCCTCCAGTTTCAAGGGATACCCGTTCTCATCTGTCATGATGCCTCCATCCGGGTACATAACGGAAGCCACAATCCAATTGGTTCTGGTCATCGGGATTTCTATGGAGCTTGCATCGCCTTCGACAGTAAATTCTTCTGTAGAAGAGAAACGTTCATCATTTGCATTATCACAGGCTGTTCCACCGAAAAGGATGACAATGGAGAATATTAGCGCTTGGAGTACGTTTGTTCGTTTCATGTATCTTTAGTTTCGTTCGTTTAAATAGCTTTTGTTTATAGACGTATTTTATTGGAAAATACTGCAAACAAAGGTATGTTTTTTTAGTAAGAAAAAGATAGGAGAGGATGCTTTTTGTAGAATATTAGTTGTACCTTGTAGGTCTTTAAATCAACAAAATACATATAGAGCATAGAAAACAATTTACAAGTTATCAGAGAATAGGAAATAGAAGCATGCCTAATAGAACTGAGAGGACAAAAAGTACTGTTGGATAGAGATGTGGTAACGCTGTACGGAGTAGAAACGAAGCGGGTGAATGAAGCGGTGAGAAATAATCCGGATAAGTTCCCGGAAGGGTATCTTGTTTCTTTGCAAGTGTCTGAGAAACAGGAACTGGTCGAAAATTTCGACCGGTTCAAAACATTAAAGCATGCTACAATGGAACCTAAAGCTTTCACCGAAAAAGGACTTTATATGCTTGCCACCGTTTTGAAAAGTCCCCGGGCTACGGCTATGACTCTTGCCATTATAGAATCTTTTGCCCATTTAAGAGAACTTTCCCGCAATCTAAATATCTTGTCAACAGAAACAGATGAAGGTAAACAGAAAACATTGACCCAACGCAGCAGTGAGTTACTTCACGAATTATTGTCTGTAGAAGAGAAAGGGGATATAACAGAAACCGAATCTTCGATAGAGCTGAATTTATATGCCTTAAAGATGAAGCGTACGGTGAAAAAGACAAAGAAAGGATAATTCTTTTGTGCAGATAAGAGAGGTTTTTATTAACTTGCAGGCAGTTTACAAGTATATTAATAAATAAGACTATGAAATACCAAGTTGCCATTATCGGTGGAGGTCCTGCTGGATATACTGCTGCCGAAACAGCCGGAAAAGCCGGTTTGAGTGTAGTGTTGTTCGAGAAACAGAATTTGGGTGGAGTCTGCCTCAATGAAGGCTGTATCCCTACCAAGACCTTGTTGTATTCGGCAAAGACGTATGATGCTGCGCGTCATGCTTCCAAATATGCGGTGAATGTTTCCGAAGTCTCATTTGACTTGCCGAAGATTATTGCCCGCAAACAGAAGGTAGTGCGCAAGCTGGTGCTGGGCGTTAAAGGCAAACTGACGGCACACGGTGTAAATATCGTGCAGGGAGAGGCTACTATCATTGACAAGAATACCGTGCAGTGTGGTGGCGAAACTTATGAATGTGAAAACCTGATTCTTTGTACGGGTTCGGAAACCTTTGTTCCGCCTATTCCCGGTGTGGATACCGTACCTTTCTGGACGCATCGCGACGCTTTGGATAATAAGGAGCTTCCCGCGTCACTTGCCATTATCGGTGGTGGAGTGATTGGCATCGAGTTTGCTTCTTTCTTCAATAGTCTGGGCGTGCAGGTCACTGTGATAGAGATGCTTGATGAAATTTTGGGCGGCATGGATAAGGAGCTTTCCGCTATGTTGCGTGCAGAGTATGCCAAACGTGGAATTAAGTTTATGCTTAGCACAAAAGTGGTATCTATTACTGAGGCTTCTTCCGATGATGGGAAACCACAGGTACAGGTGAATTATGAGAATGCGGAAGGTGCAGGTGCTGTATTGGCTGATAGATTATTGATGAGCGTAGGCCGTCGTCCGGTGATAAAAGGATTCGGACTCGAAAACCTGGACTTACGAAGGACTGAACGGGGAAATATCTGTGTGAACGAATGTATGCAGGCCTCTGTTCCGGGCATATATGTATGTGGTGATCTGACGGGTTTCTCTTTGCTGGCACATACAGCCGTGCGTGAGGCGGAAGTAGCCGTACATACCATACTTGGCCAGAAGGATGCTATGAGCTATTGGGCTATTCCCGGGGTGGTATATACCAATCCGGAGATTGCCGGTGTGGGGCAAACGGAAGAGGTTCTGCAACTAAAAGGTATCAACTATCGGGTTGTAAAGCTTCCAATGGCCTACTCAGGGCGTTTCGTTGCTGAAAATGAAGGTGTGAATGGAGTTTGCAAACTTCTGATTGCGGATGATGAAACGATAGTGGGGGCGCATGTATTGGGCAATCCGGCTTCTGAAATCATCACTTTGGCAGGTATGGCCATCGAGTTGAAACTGACTACTACGGAATGGAAGAAAATCATTTTCCCCCATCCTACGGTTTCTGAAATCTTTAAGGAAGCATTATGATAATCACAATCGCTTCTTAGCACTTTTCAGGACTCATATAAAATATTAGAACGATGAAAATTGTAAAACTGATTCTCTTATTTATTCCCATAGTACTATGGGGGCAGAATACGAATGCTAAGAGTCTCTCTTCCCGCTTGGATACCCTGATAAAATATCAGCTTCCTGCCGGTTCCAACGTTGGTATATCCGTATACGATCTGACTACAGGGAAATCCTTATATACCTATCAATCGGATAAACTTTCCCGTCCGGCCTCTAC
This sequence comes from Bacteroides sp. MSB163, assembly GCF_036416795.1. NCBI lineage: Bacteria > Pseudomonadati > Bacteroidota > Bacteroidia > Bacteroidales > Bacteroidaceae > Bacteroides > Bacteroides maternus. The sequence goes on from NZ_CP143867.1 coordinate 1,665,338, forward strand.
CATGAAGTTGCTGACTACCATTACCGCCCTTGCCCGCCCCGATGCGGATGAACCTTTTAAAACGGAGGTATGGTATCAGGGAGTGATTGAACGGGATACACTGAAAGGTGACATATATGTTGTCGGTGGATATGATCCTGAATTTGATGATGAAGCTTTGGACTCGCTGGTGAATACGGTGAGCCGCTTTCCCTTCTCGGTGATAGCGGGCAATGTATACGGTGATGTTTCTATGAAAGACTCCATCTATTGGGGAAGTGGCTGGGCATGGGATGATACGCCTGCCTCATACCAACCCTATCTCTCACCGTTGATGCTGAATAAAGGTCTGGTTACCGTAACCGCTTCTCCGGGTGAGAAAGGAGAAATGGCAAATATCGAATGTGTTCCCGTCTCTTCTTATTATACTGTGACCAATGAAACCCAGTCCCGTACTCCTTCTGCCGGACGTTTCGGTGTTTCCCGGGATTGGTTGCAGAATGGCAATAATGTGATTATTAAAGGAAACGTGGAAAGTAAGCGGATAGGTACGGTGAATATCTATTCCTCCCAGGATTTCTTTATGCATACTTTTCTTGAACGCCTGCAAGCAAAAGGTATCCAATGCCCCGCCGATTATGCTTTCAACGAATTGCAAAAAGATAGCCTTTCAGTGCAAATGGCTTTGTTTGAGACTTCCACTCAGGATGTAGTCAATCAGATAATGAAAGAAAGCGATAATCTGAATGCCCAGGCTTTGCTTTGTCGTTTGGGTGCCCAAGCTACCGGTAAAAAACGAATTTCGGATGAAGACGGGCTTTCTGCCATTCGTAAGCAGATAAAAGCTTTGGGAGGAGATGCGGATAGCTATAAACTGGCTGATGGCTGTGGGCTTTCCAATTATAATTATATCTCTCCTGATCTGCTGGTTTCTTTCCTGAAGTTTGCTTATTCGCGCACGGATGTTTTTCAGAAGTTGTATAAGGCTTTGCCTATCGGCGGTGTGGACGGAACATTAAAATACCGGATGCAACGCGGGACTCCCTCTCATAAGAATGTACATGCCAAAACCGGGTCCTTTACAGCTATTAATTGCTTGGCCGGCTATTTGCGTGCCGCAAACGGGCATGAAGTGGCTTTTGCCATCATGAATCAGAATGTACTTTCAGGAGCTAAAGCACGTGCTTTTCAGGATGCGGTATGTGACGAAGTAATAAAATAGTTACGAGCTACAAGCTACGAGCTACGAGTGGCTGCGTTGATGTTGCAGAACTCGTAGCTCGTTTCTTATAGCTCGTACTGATTTACACTTGTAGCTCGTAGCCCGTAACTCGTAGCTTACTTATACTGTGCCCAATCTACATTCTTCATATCTCCACTTTTTGCCAATTCCGCATGCATAGCCAATGCAGCGCGGACTGCTTGCGGAGTCTGAGACTTACCATCAGTTATTTTCAAATAATCCCAGAGGATATTCTTGTAATCCGGATGAACGCAGTTTTCGATGATTGCCTGCGCGCGTTCTTTCGGGCTCTTACCACGCAAGTCGGCAACGCCTTGTTCAGTAATGACGATGTTTACGTCATGTTCTGTATGGTCGTGGTGAGATACCATCGGAACAATGGCGCTGATCTTACCTTCCTTGGCAACGGACGGACAAGTAAAGATGGAAATATAAGCGTTGCGTGTGAAGTCACCGCTTCCGCCGATACCGTTCATCATCTTCGTACCGCCGATATGTGTAGAGTTGACGTTTCCGTAGAGGTCAGCTTCGATAGCCGTGTTGATAGAGATAACCCCCAGACGGCGTACAACTTCCGGACTATTGGAGATTTCCGACGGGCGGAGCACCAGTTTATCACGGAAGAAGTCCATATCATCATAGATACCTTGCAGACAGTCGTTTGTTACAGTGAGTGAGCAAGCACTACCGAACTTCACGCGACCGTCGCGGATCAATCCGATTACGGAATTCTGAATAACTTCCGTATACATTTCGAATGCCGGAATGGTTTTGTCGCGTCCCAGTGCACCGAGCACAGCGTTAGCAATATTACCTACACCGGATTGTAACGGCAGGAAGGTTGACGGAATGATTCCGCGCTTCATATCCGCAGCCAAGAAGTCAGCTACATTCTGACCAATCTTGTCAGTCAACGGGTCTGCGTCGGCAAAACCACGTGCTTCGTCCGGCCAGTTGGTTTCCACAATGCCTACAATCTTTTTAGGGTCTACCTGGATAAACGGTTGACCGATGCGGTCACTTGGTTTATAGATAGGTATTTCGCGACGGTAAGGCGGATCAAGCGGTTCGTATACATCGTGCAATCCCATAGCATTTTTGCTGTGAGCAGCATTTAGTTCCACGATGATCTGGTCGGCAAGGCGGCAAACGGTGGGAGCAATACCACCGGCTGCGGTCAGATAAATCTTGCCGTCGGGAGTTACTTCGCAAGCTTCGATAATGGCAATGTTTACTTTGCCCATGAAACCGTAACGAACTTCCTGTGCCATCTGAGACAAGTGGATGTCGTTATAGGCAATCTCTCCGCTGTTTACTGCTTTACGGAAATCGGAATTGGTTGTGTAAGGAGCACGGTAGCGGATAGCTTTGGCGCGTGAAAGTATGCCGTCGCAGGAATCACCCGTAGAGGCACCGGTAAAGATACCTATCTGGAAAGGGTTTCCTTTTGCATGTTCAGCTTCCGCTATTTTTGCTAATTCTGCCGTAACGGCTTTGGCTGTTCCAGCGGGAGTAAATCCGCTCAAGCCGATGTTGTAGCCATGTTTGATCAGGCTTGCAGCTTCCGCTGCCGAGATGTAATTGAATGCCATAATGTATTTAGTTATTTTTCCTGTGTGAAAATTCATAAGTTACCGGAAGAGTTACTCTCAACTCTCTGTTTTCAACTCTCAATTCTCTATGTATTAATACTTCCGTTGTAGTATTTCCGACCAAATGATAGCTTTCCGTGCTTCTTCTGCCGAATGAATGGAGTATTCGGAATCGGTTTCAGGTTTTTGCGGGGTGGACGGAGGAGGAGAAATCTTCTGTTTTGGAGGAGTTGTGGTATGCTTGGGAGATGTGTTTGTAGAATCTCCTCCAAAAATATGTTTTGAAGCTGAAAATTGATATTCTTCTTTTGCTGTCGGAGCGGAGGGTGTTTGGGGGGCGGGACCTTCGGGAATAAATCCGCCATATGTGTTTCCCCAGGTTTCAGGAATGGGTAATGTATCTTCATCAATATCATCTTCCGGCACAGGCATAGCAGGCCTGTTCTCAGCGTTCTTCTTTGCTTCTTTCTTGAACTGCTTAACAACTCCGATAACGATTATGCCTGCGATTAACAGAAACTGTAAGATACCATCCATACTCATTTAAGTTTTTCACCGCCAAAGGTAACTAATTTATCTGAATAACAGCCAATTTTTAGGCATGAAAAAAGGGCAGCTTCACAGCTCCCCTTATTTTTTTTAACCTAAACCTTAACTATGAAAAAATCTAATGTTTCTTTCATTACGCAAATTTGTGAAATAAAATCCTTTATGCCAAATAACAGTCCCCAAAATGTTCGGTCTATTAACATTAATTATAGAAAACAGCTCATTTTCTAACTATTGAGTGTTATTTTTTGCCTTTTCATCTGTAATTTAGTGCCGAAGGCGTATCTTTGCAGCTGAAACTTTTTCACCACAGAGGACACAGAGGACGCTGAGTCTTTTTTATTTTTGTGTTTTTTGAATCTTTCCTCTGTGTTCTCCGTGTCCTCTGTGGTGAGCTAAAAAACAAGAAATTATGGAAAAAGTAACGGGAGCAGACTTTAAATCTGCAACTGCTGATGACAACAAGAAGTTGTTCATCGAAACCTATGGCTGCCAGATGAATGTGGCGGACAGTGAAGTTATTGCCTCTGTGATGCAGATGGCGGGATATTCAACGGCTGATACGCTGGAAGAAGCGGATGCAGTGTTTATGAACACTTGCTCCATTCGTGACAATGCCGAGCAGAAAATTCTCAATCGTCTGGAATTTTTCTATTCGCTCAAAAAGAAGAAACGTAATTTGATTGTGGGAGTACTGGGATGTATGGCTGAGCGGGTAAAGGATGATCTGATCACTAATCATCATGTTGATCTGGTGGTAGGTCCTGATGCTTATCTTACTCTTCCTGACTTGGTTGCTGCTGTGGAGGCGGGCGAGAAAGCTATCAATGTAGAACTTTCTACCACTGAGACCTATCGGGATGTTATCCCCTCGCGTATCTGCGGTAATCACATTTCCGGGTTTGTATCCATCATGCGTGGATGTAACAACTTCTGTACCTACTGCATTGTTCCTTATACCCGTGGACGGGAACGCAGCCGTGATGTGGAAAGCATTCTTAATGAAGTGTCCGACTTGGTGGCGAAAGGTTATAAAGAAGTCACTTTGCTGGGGCAGAATGTCAACTCTTATCGTTTTGAGAAACCGGACGGAGAAGTTGTAACTTTCCCTATGCTGCTCCGCATCGTAGCTGAGGCTGCGCCAGGTGTGCGTGTCCGTTTCACTACTTCGCACCCCAAGGATATGAGTGACGAAACGCTGGAAGTCATTGCACAGGTTCCCAACGTGTGCAAACATATCCACCTGCCTGTACAGAGTGGAAGTTCCCGTATCCTGAAACTGATGAATCGTAAATATACCCGTGAATGGTATCTGGACCGTGTAGATGCTATCCATCGCATTGTTCCCGATTGTGGTTTATCCACAGATATCTTCTCAGGCTTCCATTCCGAAACGGAAGAAGATCATCAGCTTTCCCTTTCTCTGATGGAGAAATGTGCTTACGACTCAGCTTTTATGTTTAAGTATTCTGAGCGTCCGGGTACTTATGCTTCCAAGCATTTGCCGGATGATGTACCCGAAGAGGTAAAGATACGTCGGTTGAATGAGATTATTGCTCTGCAAAACCGCCTCTCCGCCGAGTCTAATGCCCGCTGTATCGGTAAGACGTATGAAGTTCTGGTGGAAGGAGTTTCCAAGCGTTCGCGCGAACAGCTTGTAGGACGTACGGAGCAAAACCGTGTCGTGGTGTTCGACCGTGGTACGCACCGTATTGGTGATTTTGTAATGGTGAAGATTACAGAAGCCAGTTCAGCAACGCTGAAGGGAGAAGAGGTTTGATTTATTTGCTTCGCGCGCGTACACAAGATTTTTGGTATACTTTTACCTACACGCTTGCACTCATGCGCTGCACCTCCCTGTTCATCGGTGATAGAGCGGTGGTGTAAGTAAGTTAAAACTGCGTGTAGGTAAATTTACCTACACGCAGTTTTGTTCGTCCTAAACAGGGATTGTAAACGTTAATCCCCTATGTCCATTACGAAAACTATGCATACGCATTTTGTTGATAATCATTGTTTTAGTTGTGGCCACCGCTGTGGTGGTTGTGCTTTACGATTGTGGAGCACGAGCCTCATAGCCGTGAGGCTGCCGAACCACTTCTGTGGGAATTGCAAAATGAAGCATTTTGAGAAGGATGATCATAGGGAGAAGATATATTATCCTATGGTAGTTATCATGTTAAGTGTGCATATTTAAGTGGTATGATAGCCTTTGGGTATGACTTCTATAAGGCTTGACGCAAACTCGATATAATTTCACTTGTTCTGTTCGCGATAGTGCCGGGGAGTCTGCCCGCAGATGTCAAGAAAGGTACTGTTGAAACGGCTGATTGAATTGAATCCGCAGTCAAAGGCTATCTGCGTTATGCTCATGTCTGTCAGGATAAGTTTGCGTTTGACGTGGCCTATCCGCTCTTCTGCCACGTAACGACTTAACGTACAGCCAAAGGCCTTCTTGAAAATGGCATTGGCGTAATCGGGGTGAAGTCCCACGGTCCGCCCAATATCGGAAATCTTTATTGGACGGTCATAGTTGTGGGCAATATAGCTCACCGGAAACCCACCTTTCAAACATTGGCTTGCCGAGTCCGCACTCAGACTCGACGGCTTCAACCACAACTTCCCCTCCGAGAATCCTATCGACAAGGACCGAAGGTAATCTCCAGCTTAAAAAGAGGTTGAACGGTATGGTGACCACAAAATAGGGTGCGTCAGCCTCACTTTTGATGATCTTGTGGGGTATAAGCCCCCAAAACAGAGCCATTTTGCGAGGCGGAACCGTAACTTTTCCTGTAGGGAAAAAATAGGTAATGCTTCCTTCGGGAATGTAGTTGAGCTCAATCTCGTTATGGCGGTCGATTTTCGGCATAAGCTGCGGGCGCTAGGTTTCACACGTCAGACCGTAGGGTTTCAACTCGCCACGCTTTTCATCGAAAGTCTTCAATATCTCGGAATCCGGCATGTTTTTATGAATTTGTGGGGCATATCCGGTTTCCCTGTGCTGGAGGGTGCCATAACTATTGAAAACTTGTGGCCGGGTCGCGAGTCTGCCACCGACTACGAGGTAGGTCCCAACTGGTACACTGACAAGAGCGCCCCTGCACTGTTCTGGCGAAATCTTCAAGGTGCCGAGACTGTCTATAAGTGGCGTCAGGCAGTTATGGAAGACTGGGGAAAACGGCTGCAATATCTGAAGAATTAACCGACTTTTTTATACAATGAAGTAATTTCTAAAAAGGTGTGGATATCTTTCCGGCAATATCTGTTTCTTCATTTTTAGGAATTTGTAGACTTGTAAATAGTTAATAATCAGTTTTCTGTAATGGCTACACCCTTTCTCACGGATGGCTACACCCTTTTATGCTTAGGGCTACACTATCCGGGTGAAAGGGTGTAGCCATTTCACCACCCGGTTGGCGGGGTTAAAGTTGTACTCTTTGTTTTGAAGTAAACTGTTACTGAACTATTCTTACATTTTGATATGAAATGGAATTATTACTTAATTTAGGGAATCCTAAATAGCGAATCAGATAAGAATCGGCTATAAGGAGGGGGGTGACGTAAGATAAGATTGGCTGTTTTTTCTGATTTTAGTCTATTCTTTCTTCTAACATCTGACGCCTTTGGCCGGAAAACATTATCTTTGTCCAACTAAGGACTCAGTAGATGACTTATAGAATGGGAAAAACTAAAGCTATTATACTCTTTTTAGTCACTTTTTTGCTGTTGGCCTGTACAGCCCGGCAAAGCAATAACAAGCAATTGATATGGGCAGATTCCCTTATGCGGTCGCTGCCGGATAGTGCCTTGTCTGTTTTGCAGAATATTTCTACTCAGGAGTTTACCTCGCCCGCTGATAGTGCCTATTATGCGCTGTTGCTGACACAGGCAAGAGATAAAAATTATGTTGTACAGGTAGATGATTCGTTGATACGTTACGCTGTTGCACATTATGATAAAATAGGAAATACAAGAATGCAGGCAAGTGCGCATTACTATTGGGGATGTGTGTATAGGGATATGAATAAACAGACAGAAGCATTTAGAGAATACCTCATTGCCGCGCCTTTAACAAAAGCGGTTGGAGAAAAACGGCAACTAGGTTTGATATACAATAATATAGGCTATATTTATTATATACTGAATTTCAAGGAAAAAGCAGATTCTATCTATCAGTTAATGGAGAATATAGCTCAAGATTTGAAAGATATGGATCTTTGGGCAGAAGCCTTATCTAGACAAGGTTCTATTGCCCTTATGAAGGGTCGTGATTATTTTTCGGTTGCTGAACGAAAATTATTGGACGCTTTTGTGGTGGCAGACAGAATAGAAAATAATGAGATAAAAGCTGATATTTCAGCTACGTTAAGTCGTTTGTATAATCAGATGGATCAAGGTGGTAAGGCTTTATATTATGGAAAACTTAATCTTTCTTTGCGGAGGGATACTGCACGAGCTTATCGATCTTTTCTTATTTTAGGAGATGCTTATTATAAAATTGGAGAGTATGATTCCGCAACTTTCTATTTGAATAAAAGCCTGTTAAGTAAGGATTATGGAAGAAGGGCAGATGCTTATATGCGTTTAGCTGATATAGCAATGATTCAAGGAAATGCTGCTCTTTCTATGCGATTGGAGAGATATAGCTCTACATATAAAGACAGTTTATATCAATTTCGTCGGAATATAGTTACTGATAAGATAGTTGAAGCAGAGACTGATGCACGACTAATGCTTCACCAGTTATACTATAAAGGGCGCTTAAATATATATTTGTGTGTTTTTATACCAGTGACGATCATAATCATTATGATTGTTTTTCTTCTTTATAGAAAAAATAAACAATATCGAGGAAAAAATGATTTGCTGCAAAAGAATAATCAGCAATTAGAGAAGGTAAACCAAGACTTAAGTCAACATTATGCTTGTCTACAGAAAGAGATTACCCAACGAGATCTGGAAATTGAAAATCTAAGGAAAGAGTTAGCTTCTTGCCGGATTGATGAAGAGCGAAGGGAAAAAATACGGGTAGAACTGGATGAAATGGTTTTAAGGAGAAAAGCTTTGGTAAAAGAGGCCTTCCTACATTCACCACTTTATGCAAAAATGCAGGCAATTATAAAAGATTATCTAGATAAAGATGCATCAGATAAAGAAATAAGCGATAAGGAATGGCAGGAATTAATTGTCAGCATGGACTCCCAGTGGAATAATGCCATTTCACGTTTTCATGTCAAGTATCAATTATCCAAAGAGGAACTCTATTTAGTATGTTTAAGTTTGACAGATTTTCCATTTGCTCATTTAGCATATTTGATGCATTTTTCCAGAAGAACACTTTATCGGAAAAAGAATGCTTTATGTGAACGGATCGGTGTTGAACAGAACAGTGAATTTAAAGAAATCTTGCGCGAAATATAGGGATGGCACACTTGTGACACACTCTTTTCGCATGGACTTTTGTAGTTTAGCGGCATCAAACAAAAAAGTTATGCATTATGAAAAGAGTATTATCTATTTTATTTCTATTCTTGATTTTAGGTAGCTCAGTAAAAGCACAATTGGGCTTTGGAGTTAAGGAGATTGTGTTTGTACAAAAAAGTGGTGACAGAGATATAAGTGATCAGGCTGAATCTACCAGTCCGGAAGATGCTCCCAAAACTCGTAGTGTTGTTCTCCAACCGGTTTATGCTTACTTGGATAATGGAGAAATAACTGTTTATTTTGCAACAGTATTCCCTACTGTTGCAATCAATGTTATTAATGAAACTACAGGGAAAACTGTTTGTTCAAAGGCGCTTCTTAGTCCTACAAACTTTTCTATTGATTTGAACGGAGAAGATAGTGGAGAATATATAATAGAGGTTATTTCTGACGGAACCTCCTTTGAAGGCACTTTTTCTTTATAATATCCTGATAAATAAACGAAGGTAATCATGACCGGGGCTGATAACATCAGTGTCGTACTTTATCAATATCTGCGGACATTGTCCGTGAGAGTAAGTAGAGATACTGTACATCGCCTGCTTAGTACTCCGTTGGGAGACAGTATGCGCGGCGTCAGTAATGCACTGGATGCGCTTCATATAAAAAATGAGGTATTTCGGCTCCTGTCACATGATTACTTTTCAAAACTGGAAACTCCTTTTATCACAATGCTTGAGGTGGACAAAAAATCTTTTTGTGTTGTGACGAAAAAGGACGGTTTCATCGTAGAATTTATCAATGGAGAGGGTGGAAAACAGCATGTAAAGGTAGACAAGTTTCTACAGCATTGGACAGGTACAGTCCTATTGGGAGAACCTACTGAAGCAACACCGAACGAGCAATTTTATATAATGAGAAATATCGTATTTTATTTATTGCGTTATAGATTCATTATTGCTTTGCTCTTTGTCCTGATATTGGGACTCCAGACTGCATTTTGTCAGAGTCGGTCGCTTGCCTTTATGTTCTATTTATCTGCATTGGTTTTTGGAATACTCGTATCTGTCGCCATCCTCTACAAAGAGCGGGTGAACGGGGAGTTCATGGAGCGATTCTGTAATATCGGTAAGGTAGTGAATTGCAATGAAGTGTTCCACTCTAAAGGGGCAAGTATAGCAGGGTTAGGGTTAGGGGAATTATCTCTGCTATACTTTGCGCCTCTTTATCTATTCTCGCTTATCCGGCAGGATGATTTTTATATAATTTCTGTTGTATGTTGTGCTGTAGCCGTGACGCTTTCTTTATACTCTATTATTTATCAGGTTTTTATTTTGCGTAAAGCCTGCATGCTTTGTGTATTGGCTGATTTTGCAGTATGGGGTAGTGCGGTAGCTCTTTATATATTGAAAAATGATTTTGTAATGGAGCTGTCATTATCCTCACTTTTCGCATTTGTGGTCATAGGGTATATCTGTTTGATTTTTGAACTACAGTTAAGAGCCATACAAACCGGAGAAAAGGAAAGGATTATTTTAAAGAAATATTTTGGCAGCCTGCTTAACCCGGAAACTTTTCAAACATTGTTGGCATTAAAACCTCAGATCGGGAAAATGGTAAGTCGGGATATTGCATTGCATAATCAAAAAGAAGGTAGTAATGAATTGATGATAGTGACTAATCCCAATTGCAAGAATTGTGCAAGTGTTCATCGTCATATAGTAGAAATTGCTTCAAGTGTTCCCGTGTCATTAGTATTGGTAACATTTCCAAATGATAGGTTGGGTGAGGAAATTGCCCAGGTTATTATTGCGGCTTATTACGTTGTCGGTTGGGATAGGGCAATAGAGCTTTTGCGGGAGTGGTATGAAACCAGGCACATGGAAGACGCGGGTATATATAGTATAACGGCTGAGGTACGTGATGTGTGGACAAAACAACAGATATATTGTCGGGAACAAAAGATAAGTAAAACCCCTTCTGTCATAGTGAATAAGCATTATGTGCCGGAGGTATACCCATTATCAGATTTAAGATTTGTATTGACATAAAGATTTATTGTAGATTTAGTAATTAATAACCGGAACCTTAACTTTGTTTATCTGATACTGATAGCTCAACAGAAGTTGGGCTTCAGTAACAGTAGCATTCAATATAATGGTATTAGGTGCTTTATAGCTGTTTTGTAATCGGATAACTAAAAAAGCACGAGCCTTCCGGCCCGTGCTTTTCAACTAATTGTTAACTTTAATTTCTATATTTATTACTTTGCAATTGCTAATAGATTGGTCGTGAAGTCCATCTGCTTGTGGTTAACCAGAGTCCAATCTGATTTATTCTTATTGTCTTGCTTGTAGGCTTTGTAAGCCGTCGGCATATTTGCGTCATTCAGTTCGTATACACTTTTCTGAACGGCTTCATCATAAGCTTTGTGAGATTCGTTCCAGCGGGCGTAATTCATGGTTATTTCATTATCGCTGTACTGGTAAGTCATTTTGAAATAGGGCACCCATGCATCTTTTGCACCATCCCATTTGGATGCTTCTTTGCTAATCAGACGGTTTTGGTCGTCATAAGTAAAAGTGTATTGCATGTGGCGTTGCAGATAAGAGCCTTCTTGCTTGAAGATAGTTTTGGATGCGACTAATTCGCCGTTCATCACTTGATTTGTTATGAAACCGTCCTGAGCTTTCACTTCGGAGTTGAGAACACTTGCTACCATAATAGCTACCAATGCGACTGCTTTAAATAAACTTGTAGTTTTCATAATCTTTATTTTTTAATTGTTACTATTTCTATTTGGCTTTCGCTCTTATCTGTTAGACGGAACTACTTGTTGAAAAGTGGCAGATAATCTTTATTTTTTTGCTGACCGCTTTCGCTTAATAATAGTCAATTCCTGTGCCAAAGTGATAAGTGATTGAAAATCAGTAAATAATAAAAATGATAAGCTGTTCATTATCGGACAGTTGTCCGCTTATTATCGAACAGTGACCTGAATAAAACAAAATATTTATTCCTTTTGAGACATGAGTTCAAACATTTGGTACATTATCAATATCCTTTTATCGATAACGCAACTATTTTTGTCTCCAAAATAATATGCTATGAAGAATTTCTGTTTGATTACCTTATTTATTTGTTTCAGTGGTTTGCCGGTATGGGGTGGCGGAACGTCGGAAAAGGCAGTGTATGACCTGATAGAGCGGGTTACTCCCGGTTATGCTTCGCAGTATCGGTTAGAGATAATACAGCCGGAAAATGGAAGTGATGTTTATGAAGTGGATGGTGACGGGCAGAGAATTATTCTGCGGGGAAACAATGCTGTCTCCTTGGCAACTGCTTTCAACTGGTATTTGAAGTATACGTGCCACGCCCATGTATCCTGGTTTGGTAATCAATTGAAATTGCCTGCGAAATTGCCACAACCTGCGAATAAAGAACGGAGGATTATTAATGGAAAATACCGCGTTTACATGAACTATTGCACGGTAAGCTATACTGCGGCGTGGTGGAATTGGGAACGTTGGCAACAAGAACTGGACTACATGGCGATGAATGCTATCAATATGCCTTTGTTTTCTGTAGGGCTGGATGGTGTATGGTATAATACGCTGTTACGTTTTAATTTTACGGAAGAAGAAGCCCGGGCTTTTCTCACTGGGCCGGGACATTCGGCGTGGCAGTGGATGCAGAATATTCAGAGTTATGGAGGTCCTTTGCCTAAATCGGTGATAGACAAGCATGTCATATTGGGTAAAAAGATACTGGCGCGTCAGTTGGAATTAGGGATGCAACCTATTCAGCAGGGCTTTTCAGGATATGTTCCGCGGGAATTGCAAGCTAAATATCCGCAAGCCAAAATCAGCATGAAACGGAAGTGGTGTGGTTTTGACGGTACTGCTCAACTAGACCCGACTGACCCTTTGTTTCATGAAATGGGCTTGGCTTTTCTGGAAGAGCAAGATAAATTGTTTGGTAGTTATGGGGTATACGCAGCCGATCCTTTTCATGAGAGCGCTCCCCCGATAGATACACCTGAATATCTGACAGGGGTGGGACAGACCATACATAAGCTTTTCCAGACATTTGATGCGGGAGCTTTGTGGGTGATGCAGGCATGGAGTATGCGGGAAGATATAGTGAAAGCTGTTCCTAAGGAATCTTTACTGATATTGGACTTAAACGGATCGAAAACTGCTGCTAACGGTGGTTGGGGATATCCTGTGATAGCTGGTAATCTTCATAATTTTGGCGGACGTATCAATATGCATGGCGATTTAGCTTTGCTGGCTTCTAACCAGTATAAGAAAGCGAAGGCGCGTTATCCGAATGTGTGCGGGTCCGGACTTTTTATGGAGGCCATTGAGCAGAATCCTGTTTACTATGAACTGGCTTTTGAAATGCCCAATCATGCTGATAGTATCCCTTTGCAGGCATGGCTTGCAGCTTATGCCGAACGTCGGTATGGAGCGAAATCTGCTGCTGCCGGAACAGCGTGGATGTACCTGTTGGAAGGTCCTTATCGTCGGGGTACGAATGGAACGGAAAGGAGCTCTATTGTAGCTGCTCGTCCGGCATTGAATGTAAAGAAGTCTGGCCCGAATGCGGGTTTGGGTATTCCTTATGAACCGATGTTGGTGATTCGGGCTCAATCGCAACTTTTGAAGGATGCTGATAAACTGGCATTTTCCAAACCTTATCGTTTTGATATTGTAGATGTGCAACGCCAGATGATGACTAATCTGGGGCAATTAGTGCACAAAAAGGCGGCAGAAGCATTTGTTGCCAAAGATAAGGCGGCCTTTGCCTTGCACTCAGGGCGTTTCCTTGAATTATTGAGAGATATGGATGAACTGCTTTATACACGCAGTGAGTATAGTTTTGACAGATGGTTGACGGAAGCCCGCAGTTGGGGAGAGACTAAAGAGGAAAAGGATCTGATGGAACGTGATGCAACTTCATTGGTCACTATTTGGGGAGCTGATGGTGATCCGCGTATATTTGATTATTCATGGAGGGAATGGGCAGGTTTGATTAATGGGTATTATTTGCCTCGCTGGCAGAAATTCTATGCAATGTTGCAGGGACATTTGGATGCAGGTACTGACTATCAGGAGGAAGGGCTACCCCTGGCTTACGGTAGAGAAGATTTCCGTGCAAACGACTTTTACAACCGGCTTGCTGAATGGGAACTTGCCTATGTGGATCAGACGGGTAAAGCACGAACACCTGTCACTCATGGGGATGAACTGGTCGTTACCTGTCGTTTGTTTGATAAATACCTGAAACTGTCTCGTGAATATTATGCGGACTTCTCGGGTGTGGGAGAAATCAAGGAAGAATGTACTTATGAAAATGTCGGTGAGGAGTAATCTTGTTCCGACAAATGTATTTAAAACAAGTGTTTAAACTTCTCTTTTATTAAATCTCCTTAAAGAAAGCCCGATGCGTCACTTTTTATTTGTTATTTTGCACCAAATTCGGGTATAGTGCGGTCTGTTAGGTTCAGGCTGCGCTTCATTATTGCAGAACGTTCAATGAATAAACTCACCATAAAAGTCTGTCCGGTATGTGGTAGTGCGCATATAGAGCGTGCTATGACTTGCATAGACCATTATGCTTCCAGCGAGGCATTTTATCTGTGCCGCTGTCAGGATTGCGACTTTCTCTTTACGCAAGATTTTCCTGTGGAGGCTGAGATAGGCAAATATTATGAGACTCCCGATTATATTTCCCATTCTGATACGAAAAAGGGCCTTATGAATAAGGCGTACCATTGGGTGCGTGGTTATATGCTGGGGCACAAGGCACGTCTGGTGGCTCGTGAAGCACACCGGAAAGAAGGACATTTGCTGGATATCGGTACGGGAACTGGATATTTTGCCGATACCATGAAGCGGCGGGGCTGGCAAGTGGAAGCAGTGGAGAGGAATGCGCAGGCGCGCGTTTTTGCCAAAGAACATTTCGGTCTGGATGTGAAGCCCGATACCGCATTACAGGATTTTGCTCCCGGAAGTTTTGATGTCATCACTTTGTGGCATGTAATGGAACATCTGGAACATTTGAATGAAACGTGGGATACACTGAATAGCCTGTTGACGGAAAAAGGCGTGTTAATTATTGCCGTGCCCAATTGCTCCTCGTATGATGCGAAGAAATATGGTGCGCACTGGGCTGCCTACGATGTTCCCCGTCATTTATGGCATTTTACGCCCGGCACTATTCAGAGATTGGGAGCAAAGCATGAATTTATATTGGCTGCACGTCATCCGATGCCATTTGATGCATTTTATGTGTCGATGCTAAGCGAAAAGTATATGGGACATTCGATGTCTTTCTTCCGGGGGGTACTCAGTGGTACGTTAGCGTGGTTCAGCGCGTTGGCGAGCAAGGAGCGAAGCAGCTCGATGATTTATGTATTCAGGAAGAAGCAGAAATAAGATGATAAAATGGTAAGGTGATAAGGCATGAAGACGAAAAGCAAGAATAATTCCGTATCCTATTTTGATATGCAGTTCATTACTTCCAGCATCAGTACGACGCTGGTGTTATTGCTGCTGGGATTGGTGGTGTTTTTCGTACTGACTGCTCACAATCTTTCTGTGTATGTAAAGGAGAATATCAATTTCTCTATTATCATCAGCGATGATATGAAGGAAACGGATATTCTGAAGTTACAAAAAAGACTGGATAAGGAAGTATTCGTACGGTCTACGGAGTATATTTCGAAGAAGCAGGCGCTTCGTGAACAGATTGAAGCCATGGGGACAGATCCGCAGGATTTTTTGGGATATAATCCTCTTCATGCTTCTATCGAAGTGAAGCTGCACTCCGATTATGCGAATACCGACAGTATTGCCAAAATAGAAAAAGAAATAAAGAAGAATACCAATGTACAGGAAGTGCGTTATCAGGAAGACCTGATAAATATGGTTAATGAGAATATCCGTAATATCAGTTTGATGTTGTTGGGATTGGCTGTATTACTGGCTTTCATTTCCTTTGCATTGATCAATAATACCATCCGGCTGACTATTTACTCTAAACGCTTCCTGATTCATACGATGAAGCTGGTAGGTGCGAGTTGGAGTTTTATCAGGCGTCCGTTCCTGTGGCGTAACTTCTGGATCGGTGTGTTGGCGGCTGTCATTGCCGATGGTGTTCTGTGGGCTGCGGCATATTGGCTGGTGGTGTATGAGCCTGACCTGATCAGTGTAATCACACCCAATGTTATGTTGCTGGTTTCCGTATCGGTGCTTGTATTTGGAGTGTGTATCACGTGGTTCTGTGCATACCTGTCTATCAATAAGTTCCTACGGATGAAGGCGAGTACGCTTTATTATATATAGTATTGAACATTACAGCTTATACATTAATAAAGAAATAAGAGATGTTTTGAGTGAAGTTAAATTGTAAACAATTAAATCATAAATAAAGAGATGAGTAAAGAGAAATTTGCTTTCGATAAAACTAACTTTATCCTGCTTGCCGTTGCAATGGCGGTGGTGATTATCGGTTTTATTCTGATGACAGGTCCGGTGTCTACCCCGACACACTTTGAACCGGATATTTTTAGTGCGAGACGTATTAAAGTAGCTCCCGTGGTATGTCTTGTGGGGTTTTTACTCATGATATACGCTGTATTGCGCAAACCGCGTGACAAGCAAATGAATAATGAAGGAATGAAAAATTATAATTCATAAATCAACTTACATGGAATGGTTTGAGGCGCTCATCCTGGGTTTGATCCAGGGATTGACAGAGTATTTGCCGGTAAGTAGTAGCGGACATTTGGCTATCGGTTCGGCATTGTTTGGTATTCAGGGAGAGGAAAATTTGGCATTTACGGTGGTAGTGCACGTAGCTACGGTGTTCAGTACAATGGTGGTCTTGTGGAAAGAAATCGAATGGATTTTCAAGGGACTGTTTAAGTTCCAGATGAATGATGAAACACGTTATGTAATCAATATCCTGATATCTATGGTGCCTATCGGCATTGTGGGGGTATTCTTTAAAGATGAGGTGGAGGCAGTTTTCGGTTCAGGCCTGCTGGTTGTGGGTTGCATGTTGCTGGTAACGGCTGCTTTGCTGTCATTCTCTTATTATTATAAACCGAAGCAGAAGGAGAACATCTCCATGAAAGATGCGTTCATTATAGGTTTGGCCCAGGCTTGTGCGGTGCTTCCCGGACTTTCACGCTCCGGTACGACGATTGCAACCGGATTGTTGCTGGGTGACAATAAAGCAAAGCTGGCTCAGTTCTCTTTCCTGATGGTAATGCCTCCGATATTGGGTGAAGGGCTGCTGGATGGTATCAAGTTGATGAAAGGAGAAGAGATTGCCGGAAGCATTTCAACGTTATCATTGCTGATAGGATTTATTGCAGCTTTTGTGGCGGGTTGTCTGGCTTGTAAGTGGATGATTAATATTGTGAAGAAAGGAAAATTGGTATACTTCGCTGTTTATTGTGCAATAGCCGGTATCGTAACCATCGTACTGTCACAAATGCAAGGATAACGGATGAAGTTTAAAGAAGGAGAAGTATTATATTTCAATAAACCGCTGGGATGGACATCGTTCAAGGTTGTGGGACATGCGCGTTACCACATCTGCCGGCGGATGAAAGTAAAGAAGTTGAAAGTAGGCCATGCCGGTACGCTCGATCCTTTGGCAACAGGGGTGATGATTGTCTGTACGGGTAAGGCTACGAAGAGAATAGAAGAGTTCCAGTATCATACGAAGGAGTATGTCGCTACCATTCAATTGGGTGCCACTACCCCCTCTTACGATTTGGAACACGAGATAGATGCCACTTACCCTACTGAGCATATCACGCGGGAGTTGGTGGAAGAAACGTTGAAGACATTTATCGGTGAGATACAGCAGGTTCCCCCCGCCTTTTCGGCCTGTATGGTAAATGGCAAACGCGCCTATGACCTGGCACGTAAGGGCGAAGAGGTAGAGTTGAAACCGAAGTTGCTGGTGATTGACGAGATAGAGTTGCTGGAATGTAATCTGCCGGAAATTAAAGTCCGTGTGGTATGCAGTAAAGGTACTTATATCCGTGCCTTGGCCCGCGACATTGGTGAAGCGCTGAACAGTGGCGCCCATCTTACGGCTTTGGAACGCACCCGTGTAGGTGATGTCCGGCTGGAAGATTGCCTCGATCCGATGGATTTTAAAGAGTGGATAGACGCTCAAGAGATAGAAACAGAAGAATAACTTAAAGAAAGAATAGATATGAAACTGTCGCAATTTAAATTTAAGCTTCCGGAAGAGAAGATTGCTTTGCACCCTACAAAGTACAGAGACGAGTCGCGCCTTATGGTGCTGCATAGAAAGACAGGTGAGATTGAGCACAAAGAATTCAAAGACGTTCTGAACTACTTTGATGATAAGGATGTGTTCATTTTCAATGATACGAAAGTATTTCCTGCCCGTTTGTATGGCAACAAGGAGAAGACTGGTGCCCGTATTGAAGTGTTCCTTTTGCGTGAGTTGAATGAAGAACTCCGTCTGTGGGATGTGTTGGTAGACCCTGCCCGTAAGATCCGTATCGGCAATAAGCTGTATTTCGGTGATGACGACTCTATGGTAGCTGAAGTTATCGACAATACAACGTCTCGTGGCCGTACGCTCCGTTTCCTCTACGACGGTCCGCACGATGAGTTCAAGAAGGCTTTGTATGCGTTGGGCGAAACTCCGCTGCCTCACAGCATCATCAACCGTCCTGTAGAGGCGGAAGATTCGGAGCGTTTCCAGTCTATCTTTGCCCGTAATGAGGGTGCGGTGACGGCTCCTACTGCGAGTCTGCACTTCAGCCGTGAGTTGATGAAGCGTCTTGAAATTAAAGGTATCGACTTTGCGTATATCACGCTGCATGCCGGTTTGGGTAACTTCCGTGATATTGATGTGGAAGACCTTACGAAGCACAAGACAGATTCTGAACAGATGATTGTGAACGAAGAAGCTGTCGGCATTGTAAATCGTGCCAAAGACCTGAACAGACAGGTTTGCGCTGTAGGTACCACTGTGATGCGTGCCATTGAGAGCACCGTAAGCACAGACGGTCACCTGAAGGCATACGAAGGATGGACTAACAAGTTTATCTTCCCTCCCTATGACTTTACAGTAGCCAATGCGATGATTTCCAACTTCCATATGCCACTTTCCACGTTGCTGATGATTGTTGCCGCTTTCGGTGGTTACGATCAGGTAATGGAGGCGTACAATGTGGCTTTGAAGGAAGGTTACCGTTTCGGTACGTATGGGGATGCGATGTTGATTACGGATAAGTAATGTACGTTTATTTCAGTTTAGGAACCAACCTCGGTGATAAGGTGCAGAACCTCCGTCTTGCCGTGCAACATATAGAAGAGCGGATAGGGAAGATTGTTTCCCTGTCCGCTTTTTATGCTACTGCCCCGTGGGGGTTTGATTCTGATAATGCTTTCCTGAATGCTGCCGTTTGTGCGGAGACTTCACTTCCGCCGTTGGAGATACTTTCCATAACCCAGTCCGTTGAACAGGAGATGGGGCGTACCCATAAATCAGTGAACGGTGTGTATAGTGACCGTGTGATAGATGTCGATTTGTTGTTGTATGATGATCTTATTCTGGATACCCCTACACTGAAATTGCCTCATCCGCTGATGCAGGAACGCCGCTTTGTGATGGAGCCGCTGGCGGAGATTGCGCCCGATGTGATGCACCCGGTATTAGGAAAGACACTGGGGGATATCTATCGTGATTTGACTGATTAATAACTGATTTCCTGCATCTATATCTCCAATGTTTCCCATCTATATCTCCAACGTTTCCGATCTATATGCCCAACATGTTGGATCTATATATCCTGCAAATGAAAACACAATAAAGAATAAATACTGCAAGCCTGTTTCCTTCCCTTTGATATGCTAGCTATCGTTGTCATACTTTGCACAATGGATCGGATTATTATGGCATTTGGAAGAATCTTATTTTGAGAGCGACAATGCGTGATTTAATTTAAATATTAACAACTGTTGATACTTTTAAGGTAATGGTATATGAATATCTATTGTTATAGATTTAAAGGTTATCATATTGTTTTGAAATCCATAAAATTGAGTATTATACCTACAATAAAAATATCACCAGTTAGGATAGCATCAACTGGTGATATTTTTCTAAAAAATTGATAATACTTACCTTCTTTTCTGGAAGATTCTGGTGCAAGTATAATAGTTTTTATCCCATAGATTAATGTTCATCTCTCTGGATGCATTTGATTGATTTTCAAATAGTATAATTTCAAATTCATTCGTTTTTTTTCTGATAATTTTAAACCATTTTCCTTCAATAGTAAAAGGAAAACTCGTTTGCTTTTTATAATCGGTATTATGTTCGATATATGAATTTGTGGCTTCAATTGTTGAGAAGTACCAATTTTCTCCTTTTGTTGTAACCTTTATAATTTGCTGCCTATAATCAATGCATGTGTCCTTTACAGATTGAAGAATAGTATCTTTTTGAATGCCATCCATATTATCTTCTTTTTCCTGAGTGCATGAAGACAGCGTTACCAATAAAAAAGTTATTAATAAAAAAATATTTGCAGTGTTCATATCATTATTTATTAGGAGTTATGTCATAAATAACTTTCATATCTCTATAAAAATCATTAATATCATTTTTACTGAGGTTGGCAAAAATGTACCAACCATTTGAACTTCCATACCAACCCCAATTTATATGTAAGTATAAACCTACATCACCCCATGTTATTGGCATCGCAAAAATTAAATCTGTAGTTACGTATTGCCCGCGATAATACTTGTCTTGGACTATCCAAAGTGCTTGAATATAAGTTGCACGACCATCAGCTACAAATGCATGTCCTTCATCGTCGTCATTTACGCCTCTTAAATATATGGGTGAATTAAAATGGTAGACTTTATGATAGCGTCCGTATTCTCCTGGTATTTCATGGTAAATTGAAAATGGAGTTACTCCATATGTCTTATATCCATATCCCGTGAAAGCTGCATTAGCGTCATAGATATTAGAACCACTTCCATAGCAATCATATCTCATGTGAACTTTAGAACCGATATCAGCAATTAGTCTTGCTACTTCTATTCTGCGGGTTGCATCTTCCGAAGAATACGTATCAATTTGTTTCTTTGATGTAAGTAAATCCCAATTGTATGTTGGAGGATATTTGTGATATGCCATAATTTGTGCCATAGCAATAGCAACACAACCTGCAGGTGCTTTACCTGAATTGCATGTCATTGGGACATTATTGTTATATGGAGCACCTTGCCCCCATTGTACAGGTACAAAAACTTCTTTAAGTTCATTAAAAGAATAAGATAATATACCGATTTCGCGGTATAATGTATCCCCTCCTATTGAATCTTTTATACTTATAGTGTCCAGTAATTGTTGTTCTGGTAAATTGGGGCGACCAGGTGCAACTCTGGTACTTGCAACTGCGTAGTTAGCCTCCCATTCATCAATAAAGTTGCTTAGATTTTGAAATGTATTTTCTACGTATTTTGCTAAACCTTTATTGAATATAGTATCTTGTAGCGTTCCTTGTTCGCAGAATATTAGAATTTGAGGTATCCTGATATCGCCTGAAACTAAGGCATATCCTTTTCCCTCAGGGCTTGATAATGTGAAATTGTATATGTTGATATCTATATTGTTTTTAACGGAACGAGTATTCCTTTTTCCAGTATAGGGTATTTTTATGATTTCAGAACTTCCAATTTGAATGTCAGATTGTATGCTCTTTGTACTTGCTTTTTCTAATTTTCCAAGATAATTCAATAAATTTTTTTTTGCTTGAGATTCGGAGATTTCATAAGAAATCGATGGCACCTTAGTGGTTGATAATGTTGGAAGAACCACATCTTCCTTGGTACAGCTGATAATTACAACTGTAGCAACTAGAACTGCATAAAGTAGTTTTTTCATATGGATAATATTTAAATATTTGTAAAGATACGGAAGACTTTATATTTAAACAATCCTCATTTATGAGGATTTTAGAGGGTAGTATAACTATTTAGAATTCTAATAGTAAAATAATGATTATATTGAGATTTGAAGGTTGTAGTATTAAGATATCTGGCAAGTTTAGGTTCATATAACAATTAGTTTTTGGGGGAATACAAAAATTCGTTTTCTTTTTATTCTTTTGAAAACATTATTTAGGTGCGTTTAATCCCTTTTCTTTTAATAAATTAAATAAAGAGGATATAATTACATAATTTTGTACCAATTGATAAAAAGAAGTCTTTATGAAGAATAAATACCGTAACTTGTTTTTGCTTTTCGGCATACTCGCCATTGTCATCATGCTTTGTACAATGGATATGGATTGTTCCGACATTTGGGAGAACGTGAAGCGCATAGGCTTTTGGTTTCCTGTAATCATGATGCTGTGGTTCTTTGTCTATCTGATAAATACCTGTTCATGGTATCTGATAATCAGGGACGACCGTAAATATAGCGTCCCTTTCTGGAAGGTCTGCAAGTTGTCGATCACAGGGTTTGCCATAAATTACGCTACACCCGGCGGACTGATGGGCGGTGAGCCGTATCGGATTATGGAACTGACTCCCTATGTAGGCGTAAGTAAAGCTACGTCTTCGGTCATTCTGTATGTGATGATGCACATCTTTTCTCACTTTTGGTTCTGGTTTCTCTCCATATTCTTATATATCTTCCTGTATCCTGTGAATACCTTTATGGCAATATTGCTTACTGCAATAGGGGCATTTTGTCTGTTGGCTATCTATTTCTTTACCCGTGGATATAAAAATGGGATGGCGGTGAAGACTTTCCGGTTCTTACAGAAGGTACCCTTTATCAGGAAGTGGGCGCATAGTTTTGTTGTGAAGCAAAAAGATACTCTGGAACAGATTGATAGTCAGATAGCCTTACTGCATAGCCAGCATAAGATAACTTTCTATAGTTCTTTGCTATTGGAACTTTCGGCACGCATACTCTCCAGTCTTGAAATATACATTATTCTAAGCGTTTTCACACCGGACGTTAACGGGTGGGATTGTGTGTTGATACTGGCCTTCTCCTCTTTGTTCAGTAATCTGATTTTCTTCTTTCCGATGCAACTGGGTGCACGCGAAGGTGGTTTGGCATTGGCTGTGGACGGATTGCACATGTCCCCGGCATTGGGCGTTTATGTGGGGCTGATAACCCGCATACGCGAATTATTATGGATAGCCATCGGAATGGCTTTGATAAAGATCGGTAATAAGAAGTAAGCTGCCTTTTATCTGCTAAAAAGAGGCGGTACACGATTATCATAGAGAAAAAATCTATATCTTTGCTCTTGAAGTATATAACCTGTAGTCTAATGTCCAGATATTCTGTTTCTATCTTATTTTGTCTTTTTATTTGTTCCGGTCTGTGGGCTGCGGTCAAAGCGGACGACGATGCCCTGCTTTTAAAACTGGATAAGATGATCGGGCATCGTGAGGTTTACCAGCAAAAAGTGGAAAAGGAAATAGCAGACATTCGCCGGACGCTGGATTATGCGGAAGATGATAAACTCAGGTTTGATATATTAGGGAATCTGTTCACTAAATATCGTTCATTTCGGATTGATACGGCTATGATTATCGCAAAGGAGAGGCTGCAACTGGCGGAAAGTCTGAAAGATGAAAAGTTAATCAATGAGGGATTGATGAACATAGCTGATGTAATGAACAAAATGGGGAAGCATGAGAATGCGTTGATTATGCTTGCCAAAGTGAAACGGACAGAAGACGTAAGAAAGGATACTTATTTCTATTATCTATACCACACCATTTACTTATCCTGCTATAGTGATGCCATAGATGAATCCGGCAAACAACTTGCCTGGCAGCAGCTAAAAGCTTATAAAGACACGTTGATTGCGATTAGCGAACCACACTCTTCCAGCTATATTACCAATAAATGCGGTCGCCTGAGTATGTCCGGAAAGTGGGATGAGGCTATCCGGCTGTTGGAGGATTATTATGGGCAAAGTACAGAAGATAATTCAGATAGAGCCAGAATGGAGTATCTTCTGGCAGAATTGTATTTGGGAAAGCAGGATACTTTGCAGGCAAGGCATTATCTTATTCTGGCTTCATTGACTGATATTGCCAATGCCAAGAAAGTGTATATGTCTTTGCAGCATTTGGCAATACTTCTTTTCCGGGAAGGTGACATTGCAAGGGCTTATAATTATATCTCATGTTCCCTGGAAGATGTGAATTTCGGGAAAGCCCGCTATCGCTTTATTGACATTGCCGAATATCTCCCTATCATTCAGGCCGCTAATGATGCACGCATCAAGGCTGATGAAAACCGGGTGCTCTTTTCCCTTTTGATACTCCTGATATTGGTAATAGCCTTGATCGTTGCCTTCTTCTTCATCCGTAAGAAGAATACCAAACTGCTGAAGGTGAAGCAATCGCTGGCCGAACAGAATTTGCGCTTGCAGGAAATGGCTGAGAACCTTACCCGGATGAATGAGCAGATCCGGGAATCGAATCATATCAAGGAAGAATATATCGGATTACTGTTCAATATATGTTCCGAATATATCTATAAGCAGGAGAACGACCGCAAGGCATTGTTGAAGATTGCAAATACAGGCTCTATGGCGGATATATCAAAGACACTTCGCGGACAATCTTCCACTTCCGATGATTTCAAGCTTTTCATCAGTAAGTTTGATACTATATTCCTTTCCATCTTTCCTAATTTTGTCGAGTCGTTTAATGCTCTGTTGAAGGAAGAAGAGCGTGTGCAGCTGAAGGAAGGCGAGTTGCTGACACCCGAGTTGCGTATATACGCTCTCATACGTTTGGGTATAAACGATAATTCAAAGATTGCCAACTTTCTTCATTACTCACTTCAGACGGTTTACAACTACCGGATGAAAATGCGGAATAAAGCGATCATTCCGGGTAAGGATTTGGCAATTCAGGTACAGAAACTGTAGTTTTACACTTCCTTTGATCTTACTTTTTCTCTTTTGTTCTAATTGGTCAATGTGTTGACAAATAGTTAGTTACTGCTTATCGGCTTATTTATTTACTTACTTTTCCGTTTCGTGTAGTTGTTCTGTTATACCATTGAAATTACTTTTGCTTCGTATCGTATAAGTCACGCGATGCCTTTGTTACACGTATAATAAACTAATTTAAAACTATTATGAAAAACAAGAAGAATCCGAAAACTTTTGGAAGTAGATGGCGGTATGTTTGGGTACTGTTTGCTTTGGTTTTCAGTGTGAGCGTTGCCGCACAGAAAACGGTTGTGAAAGGCAATATCCTCGATAAGGACAATCTGCCTATTATTGGAGCTAATATTTTGGAGAAAGGAACGTCGAACGGAACGATCAGTGATGTGGACGGTAACTTCACTCTTTCGATCACAAATCCTAAAGCTACATTACTGATTACCTATATAGGGTATAAAAACGTGGAGATGCCTGCTTCTGCCAGCATGAAGATCGTGATGACGGAAGATAGCGAGATGCTTGAAGATGTAGTTGTCATCGGCTACGGCAGCGTAAAGAAGTCGGATGCAACAGGCTCGGTAACAGCCATTAAGCCGGATGATTTTAATAAAGGACTGCGTACAACCGCTCAGGATGCCCTGGTGGGTAAAGTACCGGGAGTAAACGTAGTATCCAGTTCCGGTGCTCCGGGTACAGGCGCCACGATTCGCATCCGAAGCGGTGCTTCGCTTTCCGCCTCCAACGATCCGTTGATTGTGATTGACGGCGTACCGGTTGATAACTCTACTATCGAAGGTGGCGGCAATGTGATTGGTGGTATTAACCCTGATGATATAGAAACCTTTACGGTGTTGAAAGATGCGTCGGCTACGGCTATCTACGGTTCGCGGGCTTCGAACGGTGTGATTGTAATCACTACGAAGAAAGGGGCTGATACCAATTTGCGCTTTAATTATTCAACGAACCTGTCGGTAAGTACAGTTACTGAAACGCTGGATATTCTTTCTGCCGATGAATTTCGCCAGTTTGTTCCCACTGTATCCGGAGTACCGGCTTCTGTGACCTTAGGCACAGCATCGACTGACTGGCAGGATGAAATCTATCGGACGGCATTCGGACAGGAACACAACTTTTCCGTATCGGGTAAAGTGAAGCAAAATGCTCCTTATCGTCTTTCAGTTGGATATACCAATCAGAACGGTGTCATACGTACCAATAACTACGAGAGATTTACATTCAACGGAGGTATTTCGCCCAAGTTTTTTGATAATCATCTCACAGTTGATCTGAACCTGAAAGTGTCCTATGAAAATAATAAGAAAGTCGATGAAAGCGTCGTAAATAACGCGCTTCGCTATGATCCTACACGTCCGGTTAAGACCGGAAGTGCCACAGCGGCTACTGATCCGGGGTTGGGATATTTTATCTGGATGAACGGTAATTCTCCGATGGCCATCCAGACGGATAATCCGGTGGCACAGCTTGACTTGCAGGATATCCGCAATAAAGTGACACGCTCTATCGGTAATGCATCTTTCAACTATAAGGTACATCATTTGGAAGATTTGCAGTTGAACATGAACCTGGGCTACGATGTCCTGACCAGTAAATACTCGAAGGAAGTGCCCGAGTTGGCGGGAATGATGTACACCTCTAACATGAAGGACGGTACAGGTCTTGTCTATGACTCCAAGCAGAACAAACGGAATTATCTGCTGGACTTATACGCTAACTATTCTCATGTTTTCAATGAGAAGCATAACTTCAGTGCCATGGGCGGATATGGCTGGCAGCATTTCTGGAAGAAGTTTGATGCTACTACCTTTTCTCCGGAGGGCAAGGAGCTCTTCTCTCCCAATCATTATGAATCGGAATATTATCTGCTTTCGTTTTACGGTCGTCTTAACTATTCGTATGATAACCGCTATATGATTACAGCTACGTTGCGTTCGGATGCTTCATCCCGTTTTGCAAAAGGCAATCGTTGGGGATTGTTTCCTTCCGTGGCATTGGGGTGGAAAATCAGCCAGGAAGCTTTCCTGAGAGATTCGGATATTCTGTCTGACCTGAAGTTGCGTTTGAGCTACGGACAGACCGGACAACAGGATATTCTGAACGACTATCCTTATATGACAACTTTCACAGTATCCTATCCTGAAGCTTGCTATCAGTTCGGAGATAAATGGTATAATACGTATCGTCCGAATGGTTATGACTCCGACATTAAATGGGAAACTACCGAGACTTATAACATCGGATTGGATTATGGTTTCCTCAATAACCGTATCTATGGTTCTGTGGACTATTACCAACGCCACACCAAGGATTTGCTGAATACGATTCCTGTGATTTCAGGAACCAACTATTCTTCTGTGATTACCACTAATATCGGTGAAATGGATAATAAAGGACTCGAATTTTCCATTAATGCAGTGCCGGTACATACAAAGGACTGGAAATGGACAGTAGGCATGAACTATACCTGGAACGATTCAAAGATCACAAAACTGAATGTAGTGGATTCGGAAGCCAACTTTGTACAGACCGGAGCCATTTCGGGTACCGGTAAAACAGTACAGGTATTCATGGTAGGCGAACGCCCTTATACTTTCTATCTGGCAAAACAAGCTTATGACGACAATGGCAAACCGATAGAAGGCCAATATGTACAGCCGGACGGTTCCGTATCGGCAACAGAAACAAAGTATGCCACCAACAAGAGTGCATTGCCGGAATCTTATCTGGGCTTCAATACCCAACTGAGCTATAAGAACTGGGATTTCGCTATCAGCGGGCACGGAGCTTTCGGCAATTATGTCTATAACTACATAGCTGCCGACCAGTATGTACAGTCTGTTTACAGCGACCAGGGAAACTTCTCGAATATCCTGAACAGAACCAAAGCTACAGGCTTCCAGAACCAGCAACTGTACTCGGACTACTTCCTGGAGAAAGGAAACTTCTTTCGGATTGACAATATCTCATTGGGTTACACTTTCAAGAAACTGTGGGATCAGTCAAGCTCTTTGCGGCTGACTTTCGGTGTTCAGAATGTGGCTACCTTTACCGGCTATTCGGGCATCGATCCGGAAATCTACAGCGGTATCGACAAGGAAATATATCCTCGTCCGCGAGTATTCTCATTAAGTGCTAATTTAACTTTCTAACGGATTTAAAAAAAACTATGTGATATGAAAAAGATAATTGCCTATTCATTCAATCTACTTTTCTTGGTCACGTTTCTGGCTTCGTGCCTAGGTGATCTCGATACCATGCCACTGGATAATAACCAGTTAGTGAGCGACCAGGTATATAAGACCAAGGACGGCTATACGGGTGTTCTGGCCAAGTGTTATTCATCTCTGATCCTGACAGGGCAGCAGGGTGGCGATGGCGGTAATGGTGACTTGGAAGGTGCCAATGAAGGGTATTCCGGTTATGTGCGTCTGTTGTTCTACTTGCAGGAGATGAGTACGGATAACTTCCTGATGCCTTCTTCTTCAAACGGTCTGCGTAAGTGCCTGAACCTGCAATGGGATGCCTCCAACGCCTCAGTTGTCACCTGGACTTACCAGCGGCTTTATATGAGTATTGCTTACTGTAACGAGCTGCTGCGCGAATGTACCGAAGGGAAGTTACAGGATAGAGGACTTTGGGAAGAAATGAAGGACGAATACATTGGTTACAGAGCCGAAGCACGTTTTATACGTGCATACTGCTATTCCATGCTTTGTGATTTGTTTGGTTCCGTGCCCTATGTTGACGAACATACAGGTGTGAAGGAAATTCCGGTTCAGTATACCCGTAAGCAGATATTTGAATATGCGGAAAGTGAATTGCTGGCTGTTGAGAATGAACTGAAAGCTCCGGGAGAAAACGAATACGGACGAATTGACCGTGTAGCCGACTGGTTCCTGCTGGCCCGTATGTATCTGAATGCTGAGTCTTGGATTCATGAAAATAAATACCAGGAGGCATATACGTATGCGAAGAAGGTAGTTACAGACGGACACTATCCGCTGGCTTCCGACTATCGTGAAATCTTCCTGGCGGATAACAAAACCTGCAAGGAGATCATCTGGGGACTGGTACAGGACGGACAGCGTGCCCAAAGTTCAGCCGGAACAAACTTCTACGTAAAAGCTTTCGTGAATGGTCCGATGGACGAATTGTATAAGACAGGAGTCGGTTCGCGAGGTTGGGGTAATGTCCGTGCCAAGATGACACTGGTAGACGCCTTTGATGCGGATGATGTGGCGTTTGATGTCAATGATACCTGGGGTAACGGAAAGAAAGATAAACGTGCCCAGTTCATGACCGCCCTTCCGAATCAGGTGAAGGAAACCTGGGACTCGGAACTGAACATGACCAGTACCTTTACTTGTGGCTATGGCTATATCAAATGGAGAAATGTGACCAAGGATGATCAGCTCTGTGCTTCGGGCGATGCTTATACCTCTATTGATTTCCCGTTGTTCCGCACCGCTGATGCTTATCTGATGGCTGCCGAGGCTATCTTGCGTGGAGCAAATGGTACGGAAACGGAAGCATTAGGCTACGTCAATGAAGTCCGGTCCAGAGCGTATATGTCCGGTAAATATGCGAAGAGCGGCGTTCGTTCGGATGTTTCAGGAGAAATCGCCCTCAATGAGCTTTCTTTGAACTTTATCCTGAGCGAGCGTCAGAAAGAGCTGGCATCCGAGCTGACCAGGCGCACTGACCTGATCCGTTTCGGTAAATATACGAAAGGCAATAACTGGGACTGGAAGAACGGTATCCGTCTGGGTGGAGATGTGGACGACAAGTATAAGTTGTTCCCGATACCGGAAAGCGAATTGACCAACAACCCGGCGTTGAATCAGAATGACGGTTATAAACAATAAATGAAGAAATAGAATGAGACTGAAACAATTACTGTTATGTGGTATGATGTGGATGTGCTGTGTTCCGCTTGGGGCGCAGACATCCAAAGAAGAGATGTTTTCTACCATTGAGAAAACGGGTGGCGTCTATTGGGCTTATCCACTTGATTTTGCACCGCAAACCCGGGCTCCCAAAGGATATAAACCATTCTACGTGAGCCACTATGGACGGCATGGTTCCCGTTATTTGATTGGCGACCGTGATTATAAATGGCTGGTGGACCTTTTTGAAGAAGCGCATCGTGAGGGTGCACTTTCAGACTTGGGAGAAGATGCCCGGCAGCGTTTGCTGAAGGTGTGGGAAGAAGCGGAAGGCCATGGAGGTGATCTGACCCCATTAGGTGTCCGTCAGCACCGTGGAATTGCGGAAAGAATGTATGCTGCATTTCCTGAAGCCTTTAAGGGCAGCCCTTCCATTTCTGCCCGTTCTACCGTTGTGTTGCGTTGTGCGATGAGTATGGTGGCTTTTGGTGATCGTTTGAAGGAACTGAATCCCAATCTGCGCATTTCTTATGAGGCCAGCCATAAGTATATGGACTACTTGAATTTCCATACGGACGAATCCAACCGCTTTACTTCTTCCACTGACGGTCCGTGGGCTGAAGAATACAGAAAGTTTGAAGATGTCCACACCAATCCCGACCGGTTGATTGCTTCTTTATTTAAGGACAAGCGTTTCATACTGAAGAAAGTGAATCCGAAGGAAGTGATGTGGGGTATGTACTGGGTGGCGAGTGATATGCAGAATGCAGAGACAAAGGTTTCTTTCTATGATTTGTTTCAGCCCCAGGAACTGTTTGATTTGTGGCAGTGTATCAACTATCGTTTCTATGTGGGCAATGCAAATCATGCAGACGGGAAAGGGATTGTTGTAGCCAATGCGAAATCATTGTTGCAGAATATTTTGGATAGCGCCAATGAGGCTATTCAGAAGGGAGGCATAGCTGCTACCCTTCGCTTCGGGCATGATGGCAATGTGATTCCTTTGGTGGCATTGATGCAGATAGAGAATTGTAATGTTGCCGTAGATGATCCTTACGAGGTGTATAAAGTGTGGAGTGACTTTAAGGTAGTCCCTATGGCCGCTAATGTGCAGATTGCCTTCTTCCGGAATGAAAAAGGAAACGCGGATGATATTCTGGTTAAGATACTGCATAATGAGCATGAAGTACACATTCCGGTACAGACCGACCAGTTTCCTTTCTATAAATGGAGCGATGTGGAGAGCTACTACCGGAACTTATTGAAATAAAGCACAATTTTAAAGTTAACAATATTGAGACTACTAATTGGGAAGTGTGCCGATGGGATATCGGTACACTTCTTTTGCTAATATAATGTTAATGCTTTCCTGTTTATATGCTATTTCATAAGAAAACCTTTATCTTTGCACCCGAAAATGAAATGTGGAAAGATTTGAGTAGCTTGCAACCACAGAAAAAAATGCTAAAACACATCCTTTTCTGACGATGCTCCGAGCATCGGGATATGCATGTCTACTCACCATCAGATCCCCCGCTTTTCATTCTTTAATTATTCATTCTTTAATTTAGAAGTATGGGATATTTATTCACATCCGAATCGGTGTCAGAAGGACACCCCGACAAAGTGGCCGATCAAATATCGGACGCTGTGCTTGACAAACTGTTGGCTTACGACCCCAGTTCGAAAGTAGCTTGCGAAACTCTGGTAACTACCGGACAGGTGGTACTGGCTGGAGAAGTGAAAACCAAAGCGTACGTTGATCTGCAACTCATTGCGCGCGAAGTAATTCAGAAAATCGGCTATACCAAAGGCGAGTACATGTTCGAAAGTAACTCGTGCGGCGTATTGTCCGCCATTCATGAGCAAAGCCCCGACATTAACCGTGGTGTGGAACGTCAGGACCCTATGGAACAGGGGGCAGGCGACCAAGGCATGATGTTCGGTTATGCTACTAACGAAACAGAAAACTATATGCCTCTTTCGCTCGACCTGGCACATCGCATCTTGCAAGTGCTGGCCGACATCCGTCGCGAAGGTAAAGAGATGACTTATCTCCGTCCGGACGCCAAGAGTCAGGTAACTATTGAATATGATGATAACGGTACGCCTGTCCGCATCGATACAATTGTAGTTTCTACCCAGCATGATGATTTCATCCAGCCTGCCGACGACAGCGAAGCCGCCCAGCTGAAAGCGGATGAAGAAATGCTTGCCACTATCCGTCAGGATGTCATCAATATCCTGATGCCACGTGTCATTGCTTCTATTCATGCAGAGAAAGTACTTGCATTGTTCAATGACCATATCACCTATCACGTTAATCCTACCGGAAAGTTCGTTATCGGCGGACCTCACGGAGATACCGGTCTGACGGGACGTAAGATTATCGTGGATACCTACGGTGGTAAAGGTGCTCACGGTGGTGGCGCTTTCTCCGGTAAGGACCCCAGTAAGGTAGACCGTAGTGCCGCTTATGCAGCCCGTCATATTGCCAAGAACCTGGTGGCAGCCGGTGTAGCTGACGAAATGCTGGTACAGGTGTCTTATGCTATAGGTGTGGCTCGTCCCATTAATATCTATGTCAATACTTATGGCCGCGGCCATGTAAACATGAGCGATGGTGAGATTGCGAAGAAGATAGATGAACTTTTTGATCTTCGCCCGAAGGCTATTGAAGATCGCCTGAAGCTTCGTAATCCGATTTATCAGGAGACTGCTGCTTACGGACATCTGGGACGTGAACCGCAGATTGTTACCAAGCACTTCAAGTCTCGTTACGAAGGTAACAAAGATGTGGAGGTGGAACTTTTCACTTGGGAGAAACTGGATTACGTGGACAAGGTGAAAGCCGCTTTCGGTCTGTAATCTTTCTCTGGTTTTGTAATCAGCGTAGCTTTACAAGCTATTTATATAGAAGCCGCCCTGTTTCCTTTCGTATTGCGAAAGGAGGGGGCGGCTTCTTATTGATTCTATGATAGTAAAAATTGATTGGCGGGCATCAGCCGGATATGTTTTCCGTCTTCTTCAAAAGAATCGGTCTGATTAGTTGTTACAATAATACCTTCCGACAGATTGAATGCTTTCATAGTTTATTGGCAAATGATTTCATTTGTTGCCGGCAAACGAATCTTTTCCTTTGGTTGTTTTTAGGGGGGGGCAAAATGCTTGTGGAGTGAAATGATAAATTGATTTTTATTTATTGATATCTTAATCAAATTGATGCTATTTCTTTGTTTTATGTGATTATGCCCATTTGTCAATCTTGCATTATAGGATATCCTGTGAATAAATAAGGAATGTAAATTCGTTATTTCTGCATATTCTTGCGTGTTTTAGGGCTTCTTATGCAGAAAAGGGTTACTACTTACGGGTGAAAGGGTTACTACTTATAGGTGATATCATTACTACTTACGGTCAAAAGGGTTACTACTTACTAGTAATACACTTATTTGTATTGGCTATTTCTCTTATATTTGTGTTTTTAGGGTGGTGTTTTACTCTAAAAGAAGTGTAAGTATTTCGATATATTATTAATAATCTGTGGCTTGCTGAATTTCGTTTGTCTCTTTTTACCTCCATGGTCAGTTATTCGGGAATAATGCATTCTCAGGCAATTGGAAATACAAAGTGTCAAAATGATAGTGTGATACTAATTATGTTTCAACTGCTTACTTTCTAACTGGCTTTTTCCATGATTTGTTGCTATCTTTGCAGTATTGAAACGAGAAGTCTAATATAGCATGAAAAAACTGTTACCCGCTTTCCTATTCTTTATATCATTTACTATGCTGCTAGGGGCATGCGGAAGAGATTCTCATGCTGTCAGCTCTATTCTGTTATTGGCTGATTCGTTGATGCAATCGCGTCCTGACAGTTCGCTGCAATTATTGGAGGAGGTTTCTGCACCGCAGAAGATGGGGAAAACAGACAGGGCATGGTATGCCTTGCTGCTTACGCAGGCGAAGTATAAGAATTATGTGTCGCTGGAGAATGATTCTTTGATACAGGTAGCTGTGGATTATTTTGAAAAGAACAGTGATAGAGAGCGATTGGCAAAATCTTATTTTTATACCGGATGTGTGTATCGGGAGCAAGAAGACATATCTACTGCCATAAATTTATATTTGAAGTCATTGAGGACTATGCCGCAAGGAGGTGACTCGGTATTTTTGTCTATGGTATATAACGATTTGGGAGATTGCTATACAGACCAAAATATGGAAGAGACAGCAAGAAACATGTATAAGCAGGCTTATGCTATAAATGTGAGTAATCATGATACTTTACGTGCATTTCACAATCTGAATGGTATTGGTGGTACTTTTTTGCTTGAACTTCAACTTGACAGTGCATTAAATTATTATCAACAGGCACTGGAAATGGCACTTTCACTGGATTATCCGGTGTTGTTGGGCGCCATATATAAGAATTTATCCGGAGTTTATAATGAGCAGGGAGAGTATGGACAGGCCAATGATTGTATTTCAAGAGCCATGCCTTATTTGTTAGATATAGAAAGCTTAACCTCTGCCTATTCTTTGAAAGGTGATATTTTGTATAATCTGGGTAAGAAAGACTCAGCCTTTTATTATTGGAATTTAGGAAAGGAATCTTCTGATATATATACAAAGACCTCAAATTATTATAGTATATATCAAGCCAATAAAGAGCTTTCTAATTGGAAAGATGCGATTTTAAATGTTGATTCTTTCATCGTTTATTATGATTCGATTCAGAGAATGAATGACCGTGCGGAGATTAACGAGTTAATGGATAAACATTTATTGGAATTGCATAAGTATAAACTCTCTGTTGAACATAGAAGAACAATGAATCTCCTGATTATATTATCCTTATTTATTGTTTTAGTATTAAGCCTTATATTGATGTGGAGGGATAGATGCAGGAAGAACAGATATATCGTTTTACAGAAACAACTGATGGAGAATCGTGCGGAAATATTGTTACATGGAAAAGATATCTGTGAAGAAGGAAATAGCAAGTTGCATGAATTGAAAGAGTTAAGGATTGATATTTGCATTTCTTTATTTAGATCAACTGAGGGGGGTAGGAAATTGACAGAATTAATGAAAGCAAAACCAAAAGAGCGTATTAGTATTATTCATAACCACAGGGTGTTGATTCTTGATGATATTAGAAGCGCATTTGCAGATATCATGAAGGATTTGAATGCTTGTTGTTCTTCTTTGACTATGAATGATTTGTTATATTGCGTATTAATCATACTTCATTGTCCAAAAGAAATTGTTATGGACGTAATGAATACTACTGCCGACGCAATAAAAACACGGAAAAATAGAATTAAGAATAAAATGGATAAGGGACTTTTTGAGAAAGTATTTATGTCTGATAATGTGTGATTTATATATTGTCTGTTACATACTTGGATTTCTCTGTTACCATTGTTACCACGTAATATTTTGTTGTTAGATGAAAGTTGTGTTTATTCGAGGCATCAAATAATTAAATCTTATACTACATGAAAACAACATTTTTACTTTCGCTCTTATTCGCTTTGTTCTCTCTAAATATTTATGCAGAACAAATGGTATCTATCAAACAGATTAATTTAAAAAAATCTCTTAAGGGAAAGGGAGCGCAACAGCCCGGAACACGTTCTTTAGAACCATTGAATGTCTTTGCCTATTTTAATCCTGATAATACTGCTTTGACTATTAATTTAGATTGCGTATATACTGAAGTAACGGTTTTGGTAAAAAGTATTTTGACAGGTGAAACTATTCAGTCTGAATTGTACTTTACTCCGACCAATATATTTGTGAATATGTCCGAAGTGGAGAATGGAAAATACTTATTAGAAATTTCTTTCGGAGAAACCTTGTTATCAGGAGAATTCAGTATCGAATAAACATTACGCATTATGAAAAAGGATAAACGGATATCTAAACGGGTAGCGCTTATATTTCTGCTATCTGTAGTTTTATCTATGTGGGCAGGTCTGGATATTTGTGCGCAGCGTATCAAATATACCTACGACAATGCCGGAAACCGGTTGACTCGCCAAAAGGAGATTGTCGTACAGACAAGGGGTGCTTTGAGTGATGAAGAGGAGCCATCGGTATACGAAGAAGAGCTTTCGGAAACTAAAGTAACTATTTATCCCAACCCTACCCGTGGTATGCTCAAAGTTGATATCTCAGGAGTTGAAAAGTTTGAGAATGCTCGAATATCCCTCTATGATCTTACCGGAAAGTTGTTGCAGCAGTGGGCGGGTATATCCCAATCCAATGAAATTGATTTATCCGAACGGACTCCGGGAATGTATATCATGCAGGTTGCCTACAATGGCAAGATTAGCAGTTGGAAGATAATTAAAGAATAAGATAACCTTAAAACACACTTCTCCATGAAAACACATTTATTATTCATATTTTCCTTTTTATTATTTCCACTTATTGCCCATGCGCAACAGGGAAATACTAGATCATATCCAATTGAAGTTGGCACTTATAATTCTGAGTTTGATTATTCAGATTCACAAAACACGGAAGATTTTACAAACAATTATACGGGGCGACCTTCCAATGATGTTTTTTATAAATTTACTATAAGTACTAGGATGAAGGTCATCATGAAGCATTGCGAATCAGAGCTTTCTGATACCTATTTGAGCCTTTTGGATGCTTCCGGAAAATTAATTGACTATAACGATGATGCTGACTTTTCCATAGGCTGTGGCGGTGGTGCTGGAGAGGCTTATTTATCAAAGATACTGGATGCCGGCACATACTACGTCGTGGCAGAAGGATATGAAGAGAACGGAGTTATTACTACTCAAATAACTGGGATGTTTTTATCTTCAGAAGGGGATAGTCAGCAGAATGCTATTGACGCCGGTACTTACAACAAGAGTTTTGACTATTCTGATATACAGAATATGAATCTTTTTTCTAATCAGTATGCAGCCGGAGAACAAGAGGATGTTTTTTATAAGTTCACATTAACCCGTAAAATGATTGTAACAATAACTCATTGCGGATCAATGGTCTATGAAACTTGCGCCTATCTGTTGAATGCCGCGGGAGGTGTCATTGCTTCCAATGATTATTATTCAGATGATGGTCACTGTTCTTCATCCTCTCATGCTTTTATACAGAGAACCTTAGAACCGGGCACCTATTATATAGTATCGGAAGGATATGATACAGCGGAACTTATTACTACCAATATTACCGGATATGCCTCGGAAGACTTTGATTATCCGGACATTCCCATCACATATAGTGCGGAACAGGAAGCCGTTGGCTCTCTTGGTGGAACTTTTGATGTATCGGCTACCGGAGCAGCTACGTATTCAATTCCTATTAAAATTCCGCAAGGTGTAGGAGGTATGCAACCTACGCTTGCTATCATTTATAATAGTCAGGCAGGAAATGGAATGTTGGGTTGGGGATGTAATTTGTCGGGAATGTCAGTTATAACTCGCGGTCCGAAGGATATGTATCATGACGGTACAGCCAAGGCATTGACTTTTTCCGCCGATGAGGCTTATTATCTGGACGGTAAACGCTTGATTTATTCTTCTGGCACTATAGGGCAAGAGGGAGCCGTATATTATTTGGAATCCGATCCTTTTACTAAAGTGATTGTTCATGGCACATACACTGCTTCTACAGCTAATACATGGTTTGAAGTGCAATCTTCTACCGGGCAGATATGCTATTATGGAAATACAACCGGTGCTCGACAAAGCTACACAGCTGGTAATTCTCCCAGAATCTATGCATGGTATCTGGATTACGTGGAAGATCCGTTGGGTAATTACATGAATTATACCTATAATAAGTGGAGTTACTGCATGTATCCCAACACTATAATGTATGGAAATAATAAGAATGGGAGTACCGGTTTACAGAATACGGTTACTTTCAGTTATGAAACTCGCTCCAATGATCCACAGCTATTTGTTATTGAAGGCGTAAAAGGAACCATGGATCGTAGGCTGAAAACCATTACAAGCAAAACGGGAAATTCGGTTTACCGTGTTTATGACTTGCAATACAATACCACCGGTGATGCTTCCGGTACTAAATATTCACGTCTGACAAGTGTTACGGAGAGGAATGGTGCCGGCGATGTTATGCAACCGGTTAAGCTAAATTGGTCTTATTTGCCTTCCCTATATAGTATTCCTGTTTCTCCTCAAGTGAATGCTGCTTCTGTTTATCCGGCTGTCGCATTTTCTGAACAGCAATTTATTGCTGGTGATTTCAATGGAGATGGTTTGACGGATATGATGGGAATCTCTCCTGTAAAGATACCGACAGGTACGAATTCTTGGACCTATGATACTTACGCTTATATATATTGGGCCTCATTGGATTCTTCCGGAAATGTCCGATTTGTTGACGGAACGAATTATCGTCTTGGAGCAAGTTTTCAATTGTCTGACATGCAAGAATACAAAGCGGGATCGTCCGTCATCGATTTTGATGGAGACGGTCTGAATGAATTTGTAGTACCACATGTAAGCATCAATGATCATTGGAAGCAAATAGCTTTTTATGTTTATGGAAACACGGTTCAGGGGGCTTTCGGATACAACTTGCAGCACAGTAGTGAAATGCCCGCCTATGCTACCGGTGATTTTAATAATGACGGAAAAGGAGATATCGTTTTCATAGAAAAGGGACACAGTGGCAACAAGTATCCGGGCGAGATTATTGGACATAATTCCGGAACATCTTTATACCGCACGGCATTTAGCCTTACCTTGCCTTCTAATCCCGATAAGGTATTCGTATCTGACCTTAACGGTAACGGGCTGGAAGATATGATGATAATTTATAATGGAGGCTATACCATTTTTTGGAATCAGGGTAATGGAATTACGGGAACTACTTTTTCGGATGCCAAGAAGACTACAGGAACCAATGTCTCTAAGGTGTGGATGATTCGTTCCGGTGATTTTAATGGTGATGGCTTAATGGATATACTAATGAACAGTACCGGTGAAAGTAGTTGGTATTTTGCCTTGAATAATGGCAATGGAACTTTTACTAAGTCGCAGGCATGCACATTAGGGCTTTACGATCAGAGCTTCACTTCAAAAGATGATTCAAGGTTTGATTGCCTTATATATGATTTCGATCTTGACGGGAAATCGGATGTGGTGATAACCAAGGCCATGTATGATAAGAAGAGCGCTATATTTCAAGGTTCTTGGGGTGAGTTCAATAAAACTTATACCTATTGGATGCATTCTACAGGAAGTGCGCTTACCATAGTGCGTTCGGCGACTTCTAACAGAGATGAAGATGCTCTTTCATCCCGCTATCTGGTGGGTGACTTCAACGGTGACGGTCAGATGGAACTGATGAATTATGGTTACAATTGTTATAATAGTAGTAATTCAAACAGAGACCCTGTATGGCGATTATACCCTAATAGTAGTTACAATACAGACAAAGGTAAGGTAACTTCTGTTACCGGTGGCTATGGCAGTGTGACGAATATTACTTATGCCTCCCTTGTCAATGGCGGTATCTATACCAAAGGTACGGGTAGCAGTTATCCTGTTGCCGATTATACTTTGCCTTTGCATGTAGTAAAGAAAGTAAATTCGGATAATGGTGCGGCAGGCAGAACAATGACAACTAACTATCGGTACAGTGGCCTTAAAATGCATTTGCAAGGAAAAGGGCTGTTGGGAATGTCTTCCATGATAGCTGAGAATATGACGTTGGGGACAGTTTCTGAATCTGGTGTAAAAGCATGGAATACTTCCTTCTATATACCATCTGCTACCTATACTAAAAATACCATAGACGGCAGTACGGCTGAAACTAACTCTACGCTGGTTATTGTGGATAAAGGCTCCAGGAAATACTTTGCTTACCCTTCATCTACTACAGAGAAGGATTTGGATGGCAATATGGTTACTACCACTCGTCAGTTCAATACTACCTACGGTTACATGACCCAGGAAAAGGCGGACTATGGCAATAATATGTATCGCACTGTTCAATATGGCGACTATATCCTTGCCGGAAAAACCTATCAGCCCCAGCTGATCACAAAGGTACAGAAGCATACGGACGACTCGTCGACTTTCACGCAGAAGACTGAAATCACGTATAATACCTCTAAAGGATATAAGACGAAGACTGTTGAAAATTATGGTTCCTCTTTACCCTTTACCACCGAATTCACCTACGATACTTGGGGAAACGTGAAGACGGAGAAAATCAGCGGCTCTGGAGTTTCCGCCCTTACCAGCAACTATGATTATGATGCAACGAAACGTTTTATCGCTAAAACTTCTACTAATCCGTCGTCATCCATTATTGCTTATACATATGATACTTGGGGAAATGTCCTGACGGAAACAGACGAAAGTGATACTTCCAATAAGTTAACAACTAGGCATACGTTTGATGGATGGGGGAACAGACTGTCTACTCTTTTTCCCGACGGTACTAAGAGAAGTTATCTGAGTGGTTGGAATGTCAATTCAAGTAAACGATTCTTTACGCTTGCCCAAGCTACGGGAGAGCCCTGGGTAAAAACTTGGTACGACAATCAGGGGCGTGAGGTATTGGTAGAAACAATCGGTCCCAAAAGTATGTCCATTAAAGAGGCTACGACTTATAACAACAAAGGGCTGGTCACTCAGAAAAAGACAGAAACTGGCAATCTTACCACAACGGAGAACTATACGTATGATGCTCGTGGGCGAGTGCTGACCCAAACAAGCAGTGCAGGGAGATCCGTTTCTTACGCTTATGGGAACCGTACAGTATCGAGCACCACAAACGGGAAAACTTATACCCAAGTTTATGATCCCTGGGGTGGAGTGAAATCCGTGACCGATCCGGTTTCCAGCATTGCCTATACTTATAAGTCATTGGGAAAACCTCAAAAGATAGTCACAGGTGGAGCTACTTTCACTATGACCTATTATGACACGGGCAAGCAAAAGACGCTGACCGATCCCAATGCAGGTACCATAACCTATACGTATGACGCTGCCGGACGATTGAAAACTCAGGTTGACGGGAAAGGTAAAACCACGACAAATACCTATGATGTGTTGGGGCGTATGACCTCTTCCGTGGCGGATGGTGTAACTACTACCTATACCTATGGAACGTCCGGCAACAACTTGCTGCGTCTGACAAAGGAACAGACGGGTAATAATTACACGACTTACACGTATGATAATTACGGTCGTACGAGGACTGAGACACGTCAAATAGAAGGAACAGGTGCTTTGGCATTTACTTACTCTTATAACTCACAGGGGCAACTGAGTAATATTGCCTATCCTGGATCTTTGACCGTCAGTCGCAACTATGACGCTTATGGTAATCTGCGACAGGTGCTGGCAGGTACGCAAAATATCTGGGAACTCACGGGAACTACCGGAACTGTCACTACTACCAAACTTGGTGGTACATTGATTTCTACCGAAACCCGTAATTCGCAAGGCTTACTTAGTAACCTGAAGACGATGAAAGGTACTACGTCGCTGCATAATATGAACTATGTGTTTGATGGTGCTACAGGCAATCTTACTTCGCGTACGGGTATGATTGGGCAAACGGAAACCTTCACTTATGACAGCGCAGATCGTTTGACTGTTGTGAAGCAAGGTAGTTCTACAGTCATGAATATGGGTTATCATGCCAATGGCAATATTGTTTCTAAAACAGGCTTGGGTTCATACAGTTATGACAAACCTCATGCGGTAAGTACCGTTGACAATACCGGCGGCCTGATTTCCGAGAATAACCAGACCATTGCGTATACTGCATTTGATAAAGTTTCCTCCATCAGTGAAACGGTCGGTTCGAACAATTACCTGTTGAACATCACGTATGGTCCTGATCGCCAACGTTGGAAATCTACGTTGAAGACGAACAATGCGGTTGCACGTACGACTGTATATGCGGGCGATTATGAGATGGTCACCGAAGGCGGTGTAACGAAACAATTATATTATCTTGGTGGCAATAACGGTTTGGTAGCGGTATATGTGAAACAATCCGGGCAGCCTGATAAGATTTATTATGCCCACAAAGACCATTTGGGCAGTGTTGTGAAGTTGACTGATAATGCAGGTACTGAGGTTTTCAAGGCTTCATACGATGTTTGGGGCAGACGTACGGTAGCTAATAACACCTTCAAGTTCCACCGTGGCTATACGGGACATGAACATCTGGATGAGTTCAAGCTGATAGACATGAACGGCCGTATGTATGATCCGTTACTGGCTCGTTTCTTGAGTCCTGATCCGTTTGTTCAGATGCCTGATTTCTCACAAAATTTCAATAGATATACTTATTGCTTAAATAATCCGTTAATATATACGGATCCGGATGGAGAGTTCTGGCATCTATTTATTGGTGCAGTTATTGGAGGAGCAATAAACTGGGTTGCCAATGGTGCGGATTTAAGCTGGGAAGGATTATCTTATTTTGCTACCGGTGCAGTTTCCGGTGCATTGACTGCCGCTTTCCCCGGTGCCGCTATTGGTATTACCGCCGGTACCGGTGCCGCAAACTCTGCGATTGGTCAAGGTTTTAACAATGGGTGGAAGAATATCAACCTGCAACAAGTTGCGTTTGATGGCATAATGGCTGGTACGATGGCTTATGTTGGCGGTGAGATTGCCGGTCGGTTTGTCGGTCCTATCGAGAAACTTACCCAAAACATAAAATCTCCAATGCTTCAGAATCTAATTACTCATGAAGTTTCCGGTTTGCCTTTCGGTACTTTGATGGGTGGTGTGATGGCTGAAGTTGATGATGATCCCAATACTTCCTTTCTTGATGGGATGTGGAGTGGTGCCAAGATGAGCTTTATGACAAGCGGATTATCAGCGGTTGGAGCTGCAGCAAACTATTCGCTGGACCATAAAGTGGATATTTGGACAGGTATTTCTGATCAAAGTAAGCAAATACAGCAAACAGCAGCGCAATTAGGTTTGCGTAGTGCACAACAAAGTGTAAA
The DNA here is from genome assembly GCF_036416795.1 of Bacteroides sp. MSB163. Taxonomy (NCBI): domain Bacteria; kingdom Pseudomonadati; phylum Bacteroidota; class Bacteroidia; order Bacteroidales; family Bacteroidaceae; genus Bacteroides; species Bacteroides maternus. The sequence continues at coordinate 1,708,043 of NZ_CP143867.1, forward strand.
GCAGGATATAGTAGATATGTACTATGAACAGATGAAAAATGGTACTTTTAGTGATAAATCTGGTGCTGCGGGATTTTATCATGAAGGAGTGCGAACCATTACAGATGGTAACCATCGGATGAATGCTGCTATCAGATATTATTTATCAACTGGCAATGACAAATTTGTTAATTCATTACTGAATAACGGAAATTTCACTATTAATAATCCTAAGAATTATGGTTATAGATCATACAGCTTCCCAATCGCCAGATAATTATTATTTTAAAATATATAATCTGGGAAATATAAGTTCATTTACAGCGTTTGCAGGTAGATTTTATGTATGTTTCTCTGCAATACCGAATTTTGGGAAAATTATATCTTCCCAAAACAAGAAGTGCACTTTTCCTCTAAATATCTTTTGCAAGAAGTATACTGATCCTTTTATGGACGAAGCAAGGATAGAAGAAAAAGTAGAGATCTATTTTGAGAATTTTAGAATATTCAGGCATATAAGACTTTCTAATTTATTGAAGAAGTATGGCTTTTCTACTAATGAAATCAATCTTTTATTTGAAGAACTTAATTTGGATGATAAAATATATGCAGATAATATCATACATATAAGAATAAAAGCCGCGATATTGATAGATATATTATTTAAGAAAAATGATCTAATCCTCTTTCATACTGCAGGACTTTCATATCCTTCGAGTAAGGTTATTTACCAGAGGATTTATAAGCGTCTACAGGAGCATCCGGAGAAATCTGCTATTGTGTTCGAGTATGGAGAGAAAATTAAACAAATAGTTTTTAAAGAAGTGTCCGTGGATAATATAAGTAATTATGAAGGATGGATGGCAGAGGTTGTAAAGAAATTATTAGATTAAAAAATAGTTCATGGAGACTTTAGCATTGGTGTCAGTGTTGGAGTGTGGAGTGGGTGATAATCATTGGGGGTGGAATGCTTCTGCAACCTATAATGGCGTTGGAGTCGGATATGGTTTGACTTATTATGGGAAGACTCAAGGTCCGGACGGAAAATCGAACGCACAAAGAGTTGCTAATATAACGGCATATTGGAAAGGTGGTTCTTTTGCGTTGCAAAATGATATGAAATCTTTAGGAGGAGATGGAGATAGATGGAGGACGAATGCGTTTGAACTGAGTGTTGGAGATTTTTTATTTGGGTCTTATATCTATACAAATGATGGGTTGGATGCAAGTAATGAAGAGCAAGATAAAAATGCACGTAGTCCAATATGGGGTAAAAATAGAAATGAAGGTTATAGCACTTGGAAAAATGGACAGGTTTTCTCGGCTCCTGTATGGATTGGATATAGAAGAGGAAATCAAATTACGCGCGTTGGTTATAGCCATAAAGTGTTCCAGGATTTACAGCAGAATGGAATTCATGGGCGAACCGGTTTTGGAAATCAGAATTTTTATCTGAATTATGAAAACTTTAAAGCGGGCGGATATTTCTATTCGGGCTATTATAATCCTTTGAGTTTATGGGGAAAATAAAAATGTATTCAATATGAAAAAAATAATATTTATTTTATGTGTACTGTCTGTTTTATCATCTTGCAGGGGGATTCCTAATGATGTTAAAAGAGCATTTACTTACTGTTATGCAGATGTGTATACAGGGATTGATACTCTTATTAATACGGACGGTTATTATAATCGGCGCACATTTTTTTATAAGAATGGACTAGTTTTTGAAGGGTATTATCCTGAACGTGACCATCTTGAATTGCAAAAGTTGAAGGAATTTTCAGAAGAGCGTTTTACTTCTACATATTTTATTGGAATTTACCAGATCTATGGAGATACATTAAAGATACAGTATATACGAGAAACTCAATCTCTAAATGATGCTGGAAGAGGAACGGAAAAATGGTATAAAATCATCGATAAAAATACAATACTGTGTATAAATGATTTCAATAACACAACTATTGAAAGAGAAAGAGAACTTTCCAAAAGTTACCCTTCTGATATCGGTGATACTCTTCGGTTTGTTCCTGTTAGTGTGAAAATTCCTCAACCGGACGATAACTTGCTTAAAAGAAAATGGTTCTGGTGCAATGAGCAAGACTGGGAAAACTATATGAAACATATTGAACAATTGAAAAAACAGTTTAAGAAGAAATAAGTGATAGAGTACTCATTCAGCCGGACGATATATCCGGCCGAATGGGCTATCCATATTTTTTCGTTTTATTACTTGCATGTTCAATGCTTTTATGGTATATTTCCTCCTTGTTTTCTTAATTATATTTCAAATAATCCATTAATTCTGATATGAATATGAAAAAGCACGTTTTATTAGTTCTACTTTTGGGTCTAACAACCTCTTTCTGTTATTCACAAGTAAAAGTCAGTGTACAAGGTGGTGCCGGTTTCAGTGGCATCACAAAGGATAAAAATTATAAGGCTGACTTCGGATACCGTTTCGGGGTTGGGGTGGAGTTCCCTTTAGCTCGTGCCTGGTCATTACAGACAGGTCTCCAACTCTTGAACAGGAAAAGTTCCATTGATGAAGATGCATTAGAAACTCGCCAATACGAAGGAGAGACAGTTTTGCTCTATGAGACGAAAAAGTCTAAAATGAGCGCCGTCTATCTTCAGCTTCCAGTGAAAATAGCGACATATCTACCCTTGAATACGGATTGTGGTTTACAAATAAGTGCAGGACCGTACATTGCTTATGGTATTGGAGGAAATATTGACGGTGAAATGAAACGAGATCCTCATTGGAGTGGTAGTGGTCTTGTTCCGGAAGGATTTGAGGACTTGGGTACTCATCGAGAGTTTCGTTCTGATACTTTCAATAAAGACAGAGGCTTGAAACGATTGGACATCGGATTGAGTGCCGGGGTAGATTTCAAGTACAAATCTTTTTTTGTCGGTGGCGCAGTGGAGTACGGCCTTCTTCCCGTCAGTAAGGAATTTCTTAAAAGTATGTTCGAGGATGTTTTCGACGAAAACAAAATAACGAGGTCTCCCCATAATTTCGGGGTGGAGCTTCATGTAGGTTACTGCTTTAACTTGTGGAAATAAACTGTACTCCATTCAGTCCAATATATTATTGGGAATCATTTCGGAGAACCTCGAATTAAAAATTCTTATACTCAAATACAAGTTTTATGATACGGAATAAATACATCTTATGTTTTATATTTCTGTTATTTGCAGCCACTTCGTTTGCTCAGAGCAGATATGCTCTTTCATTTTCCGATTACATGGATGGAAAGTTCACTGCATTGGAGAATCTTGCTATTAAATCCAGGTCCCAGAGCAAGAGATTCTGGAATGGAGGCGCCGATTTTAAACCGAAGACGGGTGATAAAAAGACAGATAAGCTATTGAAGAAAGAGGTAAAGTATATCATACATCAGGATACCTTGTATGTAAACTGTCGGTAATTAAGATATGAGGGATGCAGGTTTGGCAGTTGGTATGCACCCGGTTTCCGCTTTGGTACAAACAAGATTTGTTTTATCGGTACTAAGATTGGCAAAAAGCAGATAAGTGAGGCTGTTGCGGGGGGTATGCTCTTCGGTGCCATAGGAGGGGCTATCGTAGCGTCTAAGCAACTGAAAAACAAAGTTTGTTATTTGATAGAGTCTGATAGCAAGAAAGTGAAACTCATCACTAAAAACAATATGAGAACTATTTTGCTGAATTATCCTGAGTATTCGCAGGAATATAACGCTTTGCCCGAAGAAAAGAAAGAGTCGGCAATTATAGTTATAGAGTATCTTATCAAAGCGGGATTATTAATGAGATATTAGAAAAATCTATAAAATGAAAGTCATGAAGTATGTGTTATTGATGTTTGGCTTATGCTGCCTGAATGTCAGTGTTTGGGGGCAAGAAAAGAGTGTAGTTCTCACGATGGAAGATGTGGTTGGGATGCAGGAAGCACAAAAAGAGCAGGAGAAGAGGATAAGAGTACCGAGAAACACGTTTATTGTGAATTTCGGCTATGGATGGATAACGAGTGAGGTGGTGATGCGCTCGGGATCTTACAAGTGGAAAGGAGGGGGAGAGTATAAAGTAGCGTATAACTGGGTCGGTGACGGCGGATATGGATTTGGAGTGGAATGTGAGGCTATTACTACTGATTTCCCGGAGGAACTTGTGACGTTGGGTTATGTGGCTCCTGTCTTTGTCTATTGCCAGAAGCTGGGTGTGTGATGGTGGCGGGCATCTATCTCCCGTCCTGATGGCATTTACTCAGGTATGATTGTGATTAATGACCGTCATGGAGTAAATCGTTTGGGAATTCAAGGCGGACTGAGATGTTACTTTTAAATCGTTTTCTATAATCGGTGGTTATGTCTTTTTAACCAATCAGATCTTACAGTTCTTTCAGCCGGAAAGCCGATGAATAGGGCAATTGACGGAGGCTGAAAGAACTGTAAGATGCAAAACAACTTTTCTTGCTGAAGTAGGTTTGTTACCACTGTTACCATATAATATTTTGTTTTTATGTGAAAGTTGTGGTTATTTGAAGCGTCAATAAAATCTTATATCACATGAAAACAACATTTTTACTTTTAAGAATTCAAACATCTAAACGGATAGTTGCCATATTTCTGCTATTCGCGGTTTTATCTATGTGGGCTGCTGCTGATGCATACGCCCAAAACAAAATCAAATATACCTATGACAGTGCCGGTAATCGGTTGACTCGCCAAAAGGAGATTGTGATTCAGACAAGGGGAGCCTTGAGCGATGATGAAGGAGAGCCTTCCACATATGAAGAAAAACTTTCGGAAACTAAAGTGACAATTTATCCCAATCCTACCCGTGGTATACTCAAAATTGATATTTCAGGAGTTGAGAAGTTTGAGAATGCCCGGATTTCTCTCTATGATCTTACCGGGACATTGCTGCAACAATGGGGCAGTATATCTCAATCCAATATGGTAGATATATCTGATCGAACTCCGGGGATGTATATCATGCAGATAGTCTATAATGGCAATACCAGCAGTTGGAAAATAGTTAAAGAATAGAAATGACCTAAAGCTAATACTCTGTTATGAAAAGAAATATATTTTTTATTTTAGTACTGCTATACTCCTTGTCAGGATATACCCAGATTTCAGTAGATCGGGACTCTCTTGTTATAGATTTATCAAAAGATAAATTTATGGAAGAGGCCGATGCGGACGGGTTGTATCAAGTAGTGAGAGAAGTCAATGAGTTGTCGTCGGAAGATGGTGATGTCCGAAATAAAGTTCTTCCGTTAGACGCCCCTCTCTTGACCCCCCCGTTGAAACCATTAGATCCGTTAGATCCATTAGAACCGTTAGATCCTCTTTTGCCGGCGCCTCCATCCCTGCCCGAATTGCCAAGCACGGTAGAAATAGACCGGGCAAAAGCAGTAGGTGAAATTCCTATTCAATCGAGAATAGAAAATGGCTCACTCACATACAGTGTACCTATTGAAATATATGGAGGGAAAAACGGACACCAACCCGCTCTTGCTTTATCTTATAATAGTCTGATGGGGAATAGTATTGCCGGATACGGGTGGTGTATAGGAGGATTATCCTATATATCTATTTGTAATTCAAATTATTATTATGATGGAAGTAATGCAAAACCAGCTAGTTTAGATAAGAATTCTGCCTATTCATTAGATGGAAGTAGGCTTATTAAGATATCAGAAACAACTTCTCAAATCAATTATCAGACAGAGCACGGCAATGTGAAAGTTACATTTTATGCACCATCAGGAAAATACTATTTTGATGTTTGGTATCCGGATGGAAAGAAAGTAACTTTTGGATATCCCACCAATACATCGGCACAAATTACTTACCCGATTACTAAAAGTGTAGATGCATTCGGAGGGTATATTGATTTTACTTATCTGTTGGATAATAACGTCTATTATGTCACCGAGATCAAATATGGCAGTAACTCTACTCAATATGGTGCTATACAGTTTACCTATCAGGCAAGAAATGATGTTCAATCTTCCTATATAGCAGGGCGGTTGATGAAGGATAGTAAATTATTGTCGAAGATAGATACATATTATCAATCATCAATGCTTCTTAGTACTTATACGCTGAGTTATGACACAAGTATATATAGTTTCTTGTCTAAAATCAGTCTTAAATCGAATGGCAAAGAAGTTAATCCGCTGATGTTCTATTATGGAGGTGAGTCTGATGAAAGTCGTTTCCAGACAAGCACGGCTTTTCTTGAAACTTATTTTGCTAACAGTAAGGCTCCCGACCTTATTTTGCATAAAGGTAAATTTAATTCTCTTACCCGGAGTGAGGGACTCGTTGCCTATCCTAATTTTGAATCTTATGGCATCACGGCTCATGATAGTAAAGGGAATTGTCTGTATGGAAGTAGATATGATCCTGCGCAGAATCTGTTGGTTTATAAGAATCTTGGCGACTATTTCTGCTCACCGGTAAAAATCCAGGCAGGTAATGGATTCCAGAAATTATATCCTGTTGATATAGATGGTGATGGAAATGATGAACTGGTTAGAATTAATTATTGGCTGCATGATCAGAACAGCGCCAAAGTAGATATCACTACCTATGATAAGAATATGACAGCCCGGAATGCATCTTTCCTATTAGAAGGAACATTTGCGGAAGGCAGCAGGCAAAGTGCCGTCCCCAGATTATTCATTACCGGAGATTTCAATGGAGATGGAAAGATGGAACTGGTTGCCGTTTCGGGCAACAAACTTCCGAAAGGAGAAACCAGGACATGGTCAAGAACCACTATGTTTAATTTGGAATCAAGGACTAAGATATATGATCAAACTCCATTCTTATTTGATTATTTTAAAGATGCGCTTTTTGCCGTCGACTATAACGGGGACGGGAGAACGGACATTTGCCTCATAAACGGAAGTGGAACTTATATTCACTCCTATCAGGGAGGCACTTTTGTGCAGATTGCATATACAAGCGGCATCAGGAACACGGATATATCAAGTAGTTCAAAAAGAGAATTACTGGTTGAGGATATTAATGGTGACGGACTCACGGATTTTCTTTTAGGTCCTAAAAGGAATGATTATTGGGTTGAAATGAAACAACGTCCTTGTGGTGAATGTAGTGGCTGTAGGGGTGAGATTATTGATAATTCGACAATAAAAGATGATTTTCTTCCTGATAATGATGGCAAGGTTGACATCAACAAGCCTCTTGGACCGACCACTCGGTGTATTAGGCCCATCCCTTATGGGGTTACTCATTACAATAGTACATATAAAACCTGGACTGTTTTATTGGCAACCGGCAGTGGATTTGTAAGCAGCACATTTGAGTTTTTATCTAATTCCGATACCAATTATCAGTTTCTGTTTCATGATCTGAATGGTGATAAACTTCCCGATTTAGCTGTAAAATCCGGAACTCAAATCAGTGTACATCTGAACCGGAACGGTAAACTGAATACTGTGGCCGAATCTGCAAAAGTGACTGTAGATTCTGATTCTCATTTTATAACAGGAACTATAGGAGATGGTTATAGTTGTAGGACCAGCCAATTGCTAAGTATTAAAGATGCCACTGTCACTCCAATTTCCTTTACACGTAATGATGCCCGGGGAAGAATGCTGACCGGCATGATTAACAGTTATGGAGTGATCGAGAAATTTGATTATGAAAATCTTACTAATGGCAGTATGTATTGGACGACATCTGACTATAATGTAGGTTTCCCATATAATAAGCTGTATATAGACGTTAATATGGTGAGTAATGCATACTCTATTTATAATGGTAAATATATATCTTCTGTATCGTATTATTATAATGATGCTGTTGCGCATCGTCAAGGCTTAGGCTTCTGTGGGTTCAGGAAAATTAGGATATATGACAATAACAGAGGAATTCAGACAGAACAGACTTTTGATCCCATGAAATTCGGATTCATTACTCAAGTGGTCACTCCAACGGCGGAATCGTCTTATAACTATCATATAGTTACTTTGTCAAATAAGCTAATCAGGATGTTTTCGAGCAGTAAGGAAGAAAAAGATAAGTTGAAAAACGTGTCAGTAAATTCCAGTTGCGTCTATGATGTTTATAGTAATGTAACGAAAGAAACATCTGTTTACAGCGATGGTCTCACGATAACAACTGATAAGTTTTATCATAACATAGACAATGGCACGACTTATAGAATAGGACTGTTATATGATCAGGTAACCACTAAAACAAAAGATGGTTTAACATGGGTCGGCAGAAATTACATACCTGTATTTGAAAAGAATCAGTTTCCGATTGTTACAGTGAATTATGTAAACGGGAAATCAGCCTCTCAAGTCACTCGTTTATATAAAGATGGGCTGGTTACTCAGGAACTTCTGAAAGAGTATGGAGCTACTACTAGCTTAAAAACGCTGTATGAATACGATTCTTATGGGAGGGTCATAAAGAAAACGACTCCTTTGAATTTTGTGAGTACGTATACGTACAATCCAAAGGGATTACTTTATTCTGTAAAAAATCATAAAGAACAGGAAACCACGTTCGAATATGATGATTGGGGTAGAAAAGTAAAAACTGTCTCTCCGGATGGTTCTGTAGAAACTACTTCATATTCTTGGGCTACGGCTCCGGCTTCAGCTTTAAGGCTTACTACCGTTTCTGCCACAGGTGCTCCGACTTCCCGGACTTATTATGATGCTTTAGGGAGGGAAGTAAGAAGTGGAAAACAACGCTTTGATGGAAATTATATTTATACCGATAATGTGTATGACGAGAGAGGGAGGTTGGCTAAAGTTTCCGTACCGTTCAAGGGAGCCACTCCTGCGCAATGGAATACATATACTTATGATTCTAATGATAGGGTCATATCATTAAAATATGCATCCGGTAAGGAGGACACTTTTTCATACTCTAATACAAGCGTAACTTCGGTGGTAGATGGTGTTTCAAAAACAGAAAAACAGGATGCTTCCGGAAATATAATATCAGTTACCGACCCCGCAGGTACCACTGCCTATAATTATAGACCGGACGGTCAGATGAATAGCGTAATTGCTCCGGGACAGATTACAACTACATTCGGGTATGATGATTTTGGCAGACGAATTACGATGAATGACCCAAGTTTCGGACTAATCGAATACGGTTATGACGCTATGGGGAATGGAGTTCTGGAAACTGATGCCAATGGAAATACTACGAAGAAAACTTATGATAATTTTCATCGTTTAACAAAAAAGGAGGTTGCCGGACAGACAATAAACTACAGCTATAATGCTGACAATCTCATAGAATCTGAGGTAAGTTCAAACGGGACGTCTAAAACCTATACTTATGACGCTTTGATGAGGCTGAAGACTATGAAAGAAACGAATGTGGATGGAAAATGGCTCGAAAAAACATTTACTTACGCGAGTGGGCGTATATCAGGCTTGGCGTATGCTTCCAATGTCGGCAGTATTGTGACTGAAAACTATACATATTCCTATGGTAATCTTTCGGAAGTGAAACTTAATAACTCGACATCCATCTGGAAGTTAACTGCTGAAAACTCATTAGGATTAACGACCGGTGTAAGCACAGGTATTCTGACCCGTACATATTCTTATGATGCAAACGGAATTCCAACGGGTAGGGTAGTTAAAAACGGTTCTACTGTTATTCAGAATTCCGGATATAATTTTAATGCTAAGACGGGCAATCTGAATTGGAGAAAAGACAATGTGAGGAACATTCAGGAGAGCTTTGGCTATGACAATCTGAACAGATTAACAAGCTTTGCCGGAAAAACGGCTGCTTACAGTAACAATGGAAATATAACCAATATATCTAATGTGGGAGCTTTTGTGTATAATGATGAGAAACCTTATGCGATAGCTTCGATTACTCCTTATGGTACGGAAGTTCCACTTCGGGAACAACAGATTACCTATAATGCTTTAAGAAGGCCGACGACTATTACTGAGAATGGTTATGTAGCAACATTTACATATAATGGGGAAGGTAATAGGGTCAAAATGAATCTGAAGAAGAACAATCAAGTTCAACTCAATAAATATTATTGGGGAAATCAATATGAATTCGAGACAGGAGTTGCGGGTTCAAAAGAAATTCTGTACCTTGGCGGCGATGCATATTCAGCGGCAGCAGTGTATGTGAAAGAAGGTTCAGGGGCTTGGGCTGTTTACTATCTGTGTGGGGATTATCTGGGTAACATTACCCACATTGTTAATTCCTCCGGTGTAGTCAAGCAAGAGTTGAGTTACGATGCGTGGGGCAGATTAAGAAATCCTGTTAATCAGGCTTTATATGCAGTTGGCACAGAACCTGCGTTATTCTTGGGCAGAGGTTATACTGGGCATGAGCATCTGACTGCCTTTGGTTTGATTAATATGAATGCAAGGCTTTATGATCCGGTTATAGGCAGATTCCTGTCTCCTGATCCGCAGTTGCAAGAACCGTATTCGAGCCAGAATTATAATAGGTATTCTTATTGCTTGAATAATCCATTAAGGTATATTGATGAAGATGGAGAGTTCTTCTTTTCAATATTTGCAGGTTTTTGGAAAGCTATTTTCCAAAAGAAAAATATTATAAAAACGATATGGAGCACTTTTACAAATGAGGCAAAGATGTATGGAGGGTTATTTACGACTGATAAGCGTAAGAGTTTTTGGGGACAATCCTGGGAACTCTTAAGCCGCTTTACTTGGCAATTACCTCAGACTATGGTAGGTCATACTTACGCCCATATATCTAATCATGTCGGTCAAGTAGATAATGTGGATTACTGGGGAGGAGCAACTGTAATGAGCGGAAATAACTGGGGACAAAAAGCAGTAACTCTGAGTAGTTTTATTATTGGTGATCGTACAATTTCGGCTGATCCGAATAACTCGGTATTCCAACATGAGTATGGGCACTACCTGCAAAGTCAATCGATGGGGTGGGGATATTTATCCAGAATAGGCATACCGAGCTTGATGAGTGCTGACGGAAGTGGGGAACATAAATATCAGCCTCACGAACAGGATGCGAATGCTAGGGCATTTTTATATTTTAATAGGCATGTTTCTGGGTTCTATCAAACGGGGGATCAATATTATACCAATGTTAAAAAAGGAAATAATATTGGATGGAATTTTGCTGTTAACCCGTTGGATATTAATCGTACTGGCAAAGAACGTGGATATCATGATTATCATAATCCTCAAGTCAGGGAGGCCATAAATAGTTTGAGAATAAAAGAAAAATGGTATGATTATGCATCATGGTCGGTTCCGGTTATTGGTCCTATTGGTATTGGAATTTATAACAGCAAGAGTTCGCGATAAAGTGCCCTATTTTATACACATTAATTACCTATATTATGAAAATTATAAAAATACTAGCTTTATGCTTATTGTCATGCTTGTTATGGGCATGTCCGGAACGAAGTGAGGCATATATTACACTTGTCAATAAATCAGATCAAAATATCGTTTACCAAGAGTATAGAGATTTTGGTCATACATTTAGTGATGCATTATTTCAATGCTCAGTTGGAGCCGTAGAAATTCAAAAGAGGACATCGGTTGTCATAGAGAGTTTAGACTATGCAGGATGGAAAGCCGATTTCAATTACACCCCTTGCATACAATTTTTAATCATGGATGAGCAGACTTATTCCCGATATATGTTTGAACCTTGTGATACAATTCGCAAATATGTTCCTATTCTTCATCGTTATCGGGTTTCATTAGAAGATATGGAACAGGCAAATTGGACAATAGTATATCCCCCTGAAGGTGAGAACTGAAATATAAAACTAATACATAAAATATGAAAAAACAAATCATTTTATTAGCAATCAGCATCTTGGGCGTATTCTCTCTTCATGCTTAGGAAATAAACAAGAGTCTGAGGCAATCCAAAAAGGAAGTAAACTCACAGCCACGTAAGGGCACGGACTGGAATAAACAACCTATCGGTTACGTTTTTGCAGGTGCAGGCATAGGATATATTCCATCGGTAGAAAAGGTTGAGGGACTGGCTGCTTCTAATTACGTTACGGGACTTGACTGGAGAGTGGGAATGTCTCGTTACTACAATCGTTGGGGATGGGGAGTACTTGTACAGCAATCGTTCCAAGCAATCAGTTGCTTTCTATGATGGTGTACGTGCTATGGCTATGGATGATATAGGGCGGTTATTGTATATTGCCCCTCAATTTACCGGTCGATGGATTTTAGGAGAGAAACTAACCATTTATGGCGCAATCGGTTGGGGGTGGTTGCGCTATAAAGAGACAGTGAAAGGAAGCGGATTGGGGGAACTCAGTGGTACAACCAATGCTTTAGGTGGAAATTTCACAGTGGGTCTTGAATATCGTTTGAGTTCGGTAGTAGGTATGAGCGTAGATCTCGGTTTAATAGGAGGCGAAATAGGGAAACTAAAAGTGGACAATACTGGGTTGCAGGCAACAATTCGAGAAGCCTTATGAAATGAATGCGAGCAGAAGAGGAAAAGAATATTTTCAAAAATATTATGATGTATCATGGGATGAAGATAAAAACCCAACTTACAAACCGGTGAGTACTAAATTAAAATATTAAACAGTATGAGAAAGAAAATATTAAAATCTGTATTATGTTTATTGTTATTGGGTTCTTGCGATAGTTGTCTTGAAAAAGGCGAAGCACGGTTATGTTTAGAAAACGAATCAGTACAGGATATATCTGTATTGTTGGGAGGAGTACAAACTACGGCAGATGCGGATACGATACTTCCGAATATAGATGCTCTTAATCTTCTTCACAAAATCCCTAAAGGGAAACAACGCGATATGGGCGGGGTAGGGAAAATACCAGATTGGGATGAAATATTTGAGTACTTGGGTATTGATACGATGCGTATTTTTATATTAGCTACCGATACAGTAAATATGTATGATTGGAATATAATTCAGAAGAATTATAATATTTTGCAGCGATATGATGTCAGTGTTGAAGATTTGAGGTACTTAAATGGCTGCTTGTACTATCCACCTATTTCCACCATGCGTGATATCAGAATGTGGCCTCCTTATAGTAAGTGGAATTATCCTTTTTGAAAATATCTATAGTAAATGAAATATTAAAAGGAAATAATATTGGATGGAATTTTGCTGTTAACCCGTTGGATATTAATCGTACTGGCAAAGAACGTGGATATCATGATTATCATAATCCTCAAGTCAGGGAGGCCATAAATAGTTTGAGAATAAAAGAAAAATGGTATGATTATGTATCATGGTCGGTTCCTGTTATTGGTCCTATTGGTGTTGGAATCTATAATAGTAGTGCTCGATAAAATATTTATTTATAATTGTTTATTATGAAATTTATGAAAATTGCCAAAATACTAGGCTTGTGTTTATTGTCATGCATATTATCGGCATGTCCGGAACAGAGCGAGAAATACATTAAACTGGTAAACAAGTCAGAGCGAGATGTTGTTTTTCAGGCAGACAACGATAATTATTTTGTGAATAATGACATATCCTACATTTGTCAAGGTATAGTCTTTACGATTTTGAAAGACTCGTTGTATCTTTGTCAGAGTGTAGATTATACAGGTTGGGAAGCCGATTTCAACTTGAGCCCTTATATGACATTTTTGTTTATGGATAAAGAAAACTATGATGAATATCGGGGTGAACCTTGTGATACGATTCGCAAATATGTTCCTATTTTGCATCATTATCGGGTTTCATTAGAAGATATGGAACAGGCAAATTGGACAATAGTATATCCCCCTAAGGAAAAGGAATGAGAACTTTATGTGATCAATAACAGTTCTCAATAAATTACTTAACTATTAATGTTATGAGAATTACAAGAATACTTGCCTTATGTTTATTGTCATGCATATTATCGGCATGTCCGGAACAGAGCGAGAAATACATTACACTTGTTAATAAGTCAGAACGAGATATTGTTTACCAAGAATATAGAGATCGAAATCTTACAATTGCTGACACGTTATTTTTATGTTCAGTTGGGGCCGTTGGAGTCTCCAAAGGTTTGTCATCTCTTATAGAGAGTGTAGACGATACAGGCTGGAAAGCTGATTTCAACGTTGTTCCTTGTATGCAATTTCTGATTATGGATCGTGAAATCTATCGTAGATATATGTTTGAACCTTGTGATACAATTCGCAAATACGTTCCTATTCTTCATCGTTATCGGGTTTCATTAGAAGATATGGAACAGGCAAATTGGACAATAGTATATCCCCCTGAAGGTGAGAACTGAAACATAAAACTAATACATAAAATATGAAAAAGCAAATCATTCTATTAGCAATCAGCATTCTGGGAGTATTCTCTCTTCATGCTCAGGAAATAAACAAAAGTCTGACGCAATCCGAAAAGGAAGTAAATTCACAGCCACGTAAGGGAACGGACTGGAGTAAACAACCCATCGGTTACGTCTTTGGAGGTGTAGGTATAGGGCATATTGTCTCCACAGAAGAGGTTGAGGGGACATCGTATATGTCCACAGGACTTGATTGGAGAGTAGGCATGTCTCGTTATTACAACCGTTGGGGTTGGGGAGTGCTGGTACAGCAGTTTCGCGCCAAAGAGACAATGTCTCTCACTGACGGTTTTCAAACGATGGAGATGAAAGACGTAGGACGATTATTGTATATTGCTCCTCAGTTTACCGGGCGATGGGTTTTAGGGGAGAAGTTAACCATTTACGGTGCAGTAGGATGGGGATGGTTACGTTATAAAGAAACTCTTAAAGCAGATGGCTTAGGCAAAATTAATGCTACGGCAAATGCTTTAGGCGGGAACTTTACGGTGGGACTTGAATATCGTTTGAGTTCAGTAATAGGTTTAAGCGTGGATGCCGGTCTTGTGGGAGGCGAAATCGGAAAACCGAAAGTTGACAATGATGAACTGCAAGCCGCGATGGATGAACTGTATACCGGCAAAATGGATGCCAGTCGCCTATATGCAACGGTAGGGGCACATATCTATATTTGGAAGAAAAAGAGATAACGTCTTCTATTAATGTTTAATTATGTCCGGATAAAACATTTTTCTCAGCTAAAAGGTTATTTATGTAGTATGGTAACAAAGATATTATTTATTTATTATTTGTCATTATCTTTGTAGTCATATCATATCAATGATGTCATTGAGTAAGGAAGCTACACTTTTGAATTGATTAAGAATGAGTAATATCTTTAAAAGACTATTCTCCATATTGGGGAACGATGAAAGTAAACCGGACTTTCGGATCTGCTGTACCCCTATGGAGGTATTTGATAAACAGAAAGTAAAAGCCATTGTAAAACAGTGGCTTTTGTTCATTGCTGAATACGAAACCCTGCCTAATGACATCATTGCATTGAACTTCAACTTGTGGGAAGCTGTCGAAGAAAATGGGCAGAGCTGCTATACACTCGAACTGACAGGCTCTAAACAATATGACGTGGAAAATGATGACTGGGCCTGTGAAGAAGATTTCGATCCGAGAGAAAGGAACTGTGATGCTTTGCAACTTTCCAGCGAAATTCCGTGGGAGGAAGTACTGAACGGCCTGGTGGAAGTTCTGAAAGAGTTAAAGAAAGATCTGAAAGAAATAAGTCTTTTTCAGGTGAAACATATAACAGTTGGGTTTGCGGAAGGCGATCTGATAGTTATAAAATAGAAACCTTCTGCAATGTGTGTAAGCAGATCTGATCCTAAGGTCGTGCTACTTGAAGAATGAACTGGGCGTTTGCTTATATTGTTTCACAAAGCAACGGGTGAAGTACTTGGGATCATTAAATCCCACCCGGTAGGCTATTTCTGATACAATGACGTTATTGGTGCTATTCTCTAATATTTTCTTGGCAATCTGTAGCCTGTATAATTGGATGAAACGTACCGGCGGAAGTCCGGTGAGTGATACGAATTTCTTATAAATCACTGTATAACTGATGTTCAGTCTTTCTGTCAGATCCTTTACACCGAATTGAGGATCAGCATAGTTCTTTTCCAGAATATTCATAACTTCGTTCATGAACTGCTGGTCGGATTGTCCCACTTCCAGCAGAATAGGATTTAAGTCTTGTTCTACGAATTTCTTCTGACGCAAATCCCTGTTCTTCAAGATGGAGTCTATGTGGGCTAATAATACGGATTGTTCGAAAGGCTTGGTGATATATCCGTCTACTCCGTTTTCATAGCTTTCTATCCGGGCAGTCTCACTTGAATTTGCCGTGAGAAGCAGGAAAGGAATGTGACTTAAAAGTTTGTCCTCGCGCAGTCTTTTGCAGAAATCGGAACCATCGCATACGGGCATCATTAGATCGGATACAATGAAATCGGGCACGATATTCTGGGCTGTCTTATAGCCTTGCTCACCGTTGTTTGCTTCAGCGATATTGTATTTTTCTTTTAGCATATTCTTGATATAATGACGCATATCGGGATTGTCTTCTACCAATAACAAAGTCGGCTTGCTCCTGTCTATAGGAATGAACGGCTCGATTTTGTCTTCAACGGGTACGGGCTCTTTATATTCCTCATGAATTTCATTCTCCGCTGCGTCCGCCAGCGTAATGGGGAAATATAATCTGAAAGATACACCTTCTTTTTCCGAACTCTTGACTTTAATCGTTCCGCCTAATAGGTTGATAAGCTCTTTTACGATGTGAAGTCCGATGCCCGTACTGCTCTGTCCGTAGTTTGTATATTTGTTCTGTTCGGGTATCCGGTAGAAACGGTTGAATATTTTGTCTATTTCGTCAGGAGCTATTATGCTGCCACTGTTGGTGACGGAGATAAACTGCATGAGTTTGTTCGACTTGTCGATGAATTGGTTGGCATGCAATGTGATTTTTCCTTTATCGGGAGTATGCTTGATGGCGTTGGATAATAGATTGAACAGT
Source organism: Bacteroides sp. MSB163 (assembly GCF_036416795.1). Lineage (NCBI taxonomy): Bacteria > Pseudomonadati > Bacteroidota > Bacteroidia > Bacteroidales > Bacteroidaceae > Bacteroides > Bacteroides maternus. Next base: position 1,724,926 of record NZ_CP143867.1, read on the forward strand.
ATCTTATGCAGGTTTTCCTTATCAGAATAGATATGGTCACTCTTCAGGCGGTATATCTTTTCAAAGCTGATGTTTCGTTCTTTCATCAGGTTGGAAAAGTCGGTTATTGTTGTGTTCAGGAACTTGCTGAAGTTGAATTGAGAGTAATTGAGCGTTAAGTTCTGGGTATCGATCTTGCGTAAGTCAATCAGTTGGTTGACCAGTGAAAGCAGGTATTGGGCATTCCGGTTGATAATCTGTAAGTCCTCTTTTTCTTTGGGATCGGTAGTTTGCCTGACAAGCTGGCTTGCCGGTCCTTGTATCAGGGTCAGGGGTGTCTTAAACTCGTGTGCGAGGTTGGTGAAATAGGATAGCTTCTCTTTGTTGATAGCCTCCATCTGTTCGGACATGATCTCTATCTTTTCTTTCAGAAGTTTCTGGATATGCTGTTGCCTTGCATTATACCAATAGATGATATAAAGCAGAATGGACACTATCAATATAGCGATAAGTGAGTAGAACCATCCTGTTTTATAGAATGGGGGATGTACGATAATGCTGAGACAGGTGGCCTCAGTAGACCAGGTGTTGTCGTGGTTGGTGCATCGTATTTCCAGCATATACTTTCCTGGCGACAGGTTGGTGTATTTGGCGTTTCTTTTTACCAATCCAGTGTTCCAGTGTTCTTCCAGTTCATGAATGCGATGGAAGTAGAACACCTTTTCCGGTTCGATATAGTCCAGGCAGCTGAATGTGATTTCAAAGGAATTCTGTGGTGGATATAAATGCAGTTCCTTGGTTGTTGAGATACTTACAGGCAGATTGTCGCTGTTCAGATAAGGTATCAACTGGCTGCCGTTACAGACAACACTGGTGAGGGTTATTGTCCGCTGCTTTTGCTTGGGCAGGTTTACCAGCGGGCTGAATGTTACGAAACCATCGATAGTTCCCAGTAACATATTGTGATTGATGGTCCTGCAACCGGATCTTTTATAGAACTGGGGCACCAGCAATCCGTCTCCTTCATCGAACTTGAAGGCCCGTTTTGTATTGATATCGAAGAAGTAAATGCCTTTTAAGGTACTGATCCACAAGTTCCCGTTCTCATCGTCCAGAATGTTTGAGATGCTGGTATCCGAAAGACCGCAGCGCACGGCATAGTTCTTGAATGTATATTTTTCGCTGTTGCTGTTGTCTTCCAGCAAGTAGATGCCATTTCCGAGGCTACCCAGATAAATCTCTCCCTTTTTAGTTTCGAATATACAAGTGATCTTTTCATTGATTTTGCTTTCGGGATCATCCAGTTTGTGCTGATAGTATATACATTCGTAGGTATTCCTGGAATTCTCCAGGTCGATGACGTATACGCCGTTTCCGCCAATCCATAATCTTGACTGTGAGTCGATGAAGATTGTATTCATGTTATGAACGGGCTCTTTGGATTGTGTGTAAAACTTTAGCCGGTTGATAGCTCCCGTAGAGAAATCGAGTGTATTGATATGGTTGCCGTTACATATCCACAATGCATTTCTGGCAGAGTCCAGAGCTATGTCATAGATGTCATCGGAGGTCAGGGAGGAATTCGAGCTGTTGTAATGTTCGAATACGGGGTGTGACAGATTGTTTTTATCCAGTTTATCCAGCCCTCCGCCTATTGTTGATATCCAGTAATTGCCATGTAAATCCTGAATGATGTCCGAGATATTGTTGTGAGCCAGTGAGCGAGGATCTCCCGGATTGTGTTTGAAGAACGAAAAGGAGTCGGTGTCTTTCCTCTTAATGGCAAGTCCGCCATCTACAATTCCTGCCAGGATATTTCCTTCTTTGTCTTCAAGTACTGTACTGATAATGTTGGGCACTCCTTTTTCATACCCTTGCAGTGAATAGTTGAAAGTTATACGTTGCGGAGCCATGATATTAATCCCACCGAAGTCGGTTCCTGCCCAGATATTATCATTCTTATCAACAAATATCCGATTAACGATATTATCATTCAGTGACCGGGCTTGTATACCTTTGCTGAAAGTAACGAATTGGTCATTTCGCTGATATATGTTCACTCCGTTTCTGGTTCCGATAATGATGTCGCCTGATGAGTTCTTATCGATATCTGTGATGAAGTTGGAGGAAATGCTGTGAGGATTATTGGGGTTATGCTGGTAAAGTATACAGAATTGGTTCTGGGTGTTATAGCAGTATAAGCCGCTTTGGGTACCGATCCACAGATAGTCGCCATACGAAAACAGGCGGTTAAAGATTAACTGTGAAGTATCCAGGTTTGCAACTACGGGTATGTTGCTGTAATCCTGTTTACCCGAAGGAGTAAAATGCAATAAACACTTATCGCCTCCCGCCCAGATATCACTTCCATGTTTTACAATGGTTCTGATATCCACGTCTTTTTTCAATATCCGGATATCTTTTATCTGCCTTTCTTCGTCCAGAATGATGTAGGCCAGTCCGTCACTTTTACCCACCCAGAGATTATTGAAATCGTCGACAAGCAGGGCTTGAACGGGAGAGTAAAGTACATTATTGTTCTTGCCGGAGTATTCCTTATAGAAGTTGAGATTTTCGTGAGTGAGATCAATGCTCATGATACCGGCTTCGGAAGCTACCCACAAATAGTTGTTGCCGTCTTCGCTAATGTCATTGATGTAATTGCTTTCAATAAACAGATACGGTTGTCTGGGAGCTGTGGAGTAGTGTTTCAGTTCGTAACCATCGTAACGGTCGAGCCCGTTGGAGGTTCCGAACCACATGAATGAGTTATGATCTTTGTGTATGGCTCGGATGGAGTTGTCGCATAATCCGTTCCGGATAGTAAGATAAAGGTAATTGTATTGGTTTGGATTCTGCTGAGCAAGCACTAGACCCTGCCCTTGCAGGAAGCAGAGCAGGGTTGTGATTAGCGCTATTGTCTTCGTATACTTCATATCCGGCCTGGAGATTTAGTTATCGGAAACTGATCCAGTCGATATCCACTTTACCGTTTCCTTTCAGGGACACATATAAATCGTGAATGCCGGTCGGAGCGGAATGAACCGAAGATTCAATATTCGTCCATTGATCGGTTTTGGGGACTTTTATTTCCGAGATAACCGGGCCGTTTGTTCCGTTTATACGTATTTGTAGTATTCCTCCGTTATCCGAGGTTACTCTCGCATTCACTTTTCGGGGGGCACTGTCTCCGAAGTTCACCCGGTTGTACTGCACCCATGCGCCGTTTTTGCTCAATAAAGTTTTCCAACCTTCGAATTTGTTGGTTGGGTTCAGATAATCGATGGCTGCTCCCTGATTGCTTAACCGGCTGTAGCGATCCAGCTGAATTTCTTTCCGGGCGTCTGTTATACCCACTCCGCGCAAAGTAGGGATTACTTTTCGGATAGTGCCGTCCGGGTTGAAGAATAAGGAGTCGATCCGCGCTGATCTGTTTTTATCGAATTCGGGAGAGTAATCATTGTGGTGATAGAACAGATACCATTGGTCTTTGTATTCCACCAATGAATGGTGATTTGTCCAACACCCGGTCGGTGACTCGTCCATGATGATGCCTTTGAATTCAAAAGGTCCCATAGGGCTGTCTCCCATGGCATAGGCCAATGTTTCTGTTTTCTCTTTTACCCAAGGGAATGTGAAGTAGTATTTCCCGTTGCGTTCAAAGGCGAAAGGTCCTTCTTTGAAGCCTTCGGGCAATCCTTGAATCTGCATAGGCTCTGAAGCGAGTTCAAGCATGTTGTCCTTCAACTTTGCTACTGACATTCCGCGACCTGACCAATAGATGTAGGCTTGTCCGTCTTTATCGATGAGCACACAAGGGTCGATGCCGTTGACTCCCTCAATGGGAGTGGCTTGCGGGGTGAAAGGGCCGTAAGGCTTGTCGGCTATGGCAACTCCGATGCTGAAACCGCGTTTACCTTCACCTTTAGGGGTAGATGGGAAGTAGAAATAATATTTCCCATTCTTGTAAACACATTCGGGAGCCCACATGGAATAGGAGTCAGGAGCTACCCAAGGTACATTTTCCTGGCTTAGGATCACTCCGTGGTCTGTCCAGTCTACCAGATTGTCTGACGAAAATACATGGTAATCTGCCATACAGAACCATTCTTTCAACCGCTCAATGGGGCTTGGAATGTCATGTGAAGGATAGACGTACATCTTGCCTTCAAAAACTTTGGCGGTAGGATCAGCGGTGAACTGATCTGTTATAATGGGGTTCTGGGCTTTTAATGTACCTATTATTACCAGAAATGCGGATAATAAAAATAGTCTTTTGTTTTTCATAAGTTAATTGTTTTTTATGTGCACGGGCTTTCTATTTCTTCATCCGGACACAAAGATAATGCAAATCGAATGCAGAACTTTCATGCTTGCATGAAAAAATTATTTTTATAGTAAAGTGACTTTGACGGATTGCAGGTCCCGGGCTGCGGAACTTGTTCCATAGAATAACTCGTACTCACCCGGTGCTACACGCATGGTATTTGTAGAAGGATCAAAACATTCGAATGATTCGGATGGCAACTCTATCTTGACATCCTGTTTGGCTCCTGCTGCGAGTTCTACACGTGCATAGGCTTTCAGGGACTTTAATGGTCCGTCAGCGTCATCGGTTTTGTGTATGTATACTTGTACGACTTCAGTTCCGGACCGTTTGCCCGTATTGGAGACCGGTACAGTCAAGGTCAGCGACTCATCTGTACGGAGTCGGGTTTTGCTGCAACTGGCTGTACCTATGGCGAAATCCGTGTAACTTAATCCGAATCCAAATGGGAACAGAGGGTCGGACATATACCGGTATGTACGTCCTTTCATGGAGTAATCCTCATAGTCGGGAAGTTGTTTCGTACTTTTGTAGAAAGTGACGGGCAGCTTGCCGGAGGGGTTATAATCACCGAACAACACGTCGGCTACAGCATATCCACCCAGTTCTCCTCCATACCATGCCTGGAGAATGGCGTCGCAACTTTCCGTTTCGGGCAGTAATGCCATAGACGATCCGGAACAATTGACAAATACTACTTGTTTTCCGGCATCTTTCAGGGCTTTTAGGAAGTTCCGCTGTACAGCGGGTAATTCTATATCCGTACGGTCGCCTCCTTTGAAGCCGGGAATATTCACAGGCATTTCTTCCCCTTCCAGCTGTGGCGAAATGCCACCTACGAAGACCACTACATCTACGCCTTTAAGTTTTGAAATGCTTTCATTGTAATTGATAGGGAATTCTTTGCCGAGGTTGAACTTCAGGTTTGCAGCCCAGTTTTCTACTTGTGCATAGAGTATTTCTATCTTATACTCTTTCCCTTTTTCCACTTGTAGCATGGTGCGGGTATCGGTGGTTCTCCAAGTGCGACGTTTAGTCATTGACTTGCCGTTTACCAATAATTCAAAGTAACTGCAACCTTCGAGATTGAGGAGAATTTCGCCTGATTCTTTCGGGGTTAATACGGTTTCGTATTTGGCTGAGAACTTTTCAAGGTTCACTCCCGGGCCGAAAGTATGTAATCCGTATGTAGTCACGTTGATAGGCTGGGTGGTACGGAGTGAAGAGACAGGCTCTCCCTGGCGTTCCGGATTGTTCCAGAATGTAGCTTTTATGCCGGGCTTTCCATCTATGCTGCATTGGTCAAGATAGGACTCCAATGTTTGGTCGTTCACCAGATCACAGCCTTTCATGTAGACGATCTGATTCTTTTTCAGTTTACTTTTGAAGCCGTCCAGGATGGTAATGGTCTGATTCGGAGTTCCGTTGTAGTTGCCCCACAGCATAGGTTTGTCATCGGCATTAGGACCGATAACCGCAATCTTGCGGATGGATTTACTTAAAGGCAATACATTGTTCTTGTTCTGTAAGAGTGTCATTGTCTGGCGTGACATATTCAGTGACAAATCTTTGTGTGCCTTACAGTTGACTACCGACATCGGTATTTTTGTCCAGTTCACTAATGACGGGTCATCCATTTCTCCGAGTTCAAAGCGTCCTTCCATCAGGCGGAGCACATGTTTGTCCACTTCTTCTTCCGTTATCAATCCTCTGGATACGGCTTCCGGCAGTTTCTGATAGGCATATCCGTATCCACATTCCACATCTGTACCTGCCATGGTTCCTTTAACGGCTGCATGCACGGCATCGGAGGAACTTTTGTGGGAAGTCCAGAAGTCGGCGATGGCTCCACAATCGGAGACTACGAGATATTTGAATCCCCATTCATCACGGAGTATTTGTTGAAGCAGACGGGTGTTTCCACAACAAGGATCATCGTCCAGACGCTGGTAGGCACACATCACTTCGCGTACATCGGCTTTCTGTACCAATGCCTTGAACGCAGGCAGGTAGGTTTCCCACAGGTCGCGGGGACTGACGTTGTTCAGATTGGCTGTATGACGGCTCCATTCCGGACCACTGTGTACGGCGTAATGCTTGGCGCATGCAAGTAGTTTGCGGTACTTCTCATTTTCAGGTCCCTGCAATCCTTTTACTACTGCAATGCCCATTTGAGAAGTCAGGTAAGGATCTTCCCCGTAGGTTTCCTGACCACGTCCCCAGCGGGGATCACGGAAGATGTTTACATTGGGAGTCCAGACGGAGAGACTGTGGAAACGGACGTCTTCCAATCCATTGCGTACGCGCTCGTTGTGTTTGGCACGCATTTCATCGGAGACTGCATTGAAGATTTCGAATACCAGTTTGTCATTGAATGAAGCGGCCATTCCTACAGGTTCGGGGAAGACGGTTACATTTCCTTGATTGGCTACCCCGTGAAGGGCTTCACTCCACCAATTGAATTTCTTTATTCCCAGGCGTGGAATGGCTTCCGAATCATCACACATCAAGAGAGCTTTCTCTTCTAAAGTCAAGCGTTTCACTAAATCCTTCGCTCTTTCTGCCGGACTTAGTTCAGGATTCTGATACGGCAATGTTTGTCCCCACCCCGATAGGGAGAATAACAAACCACAGGTTACTAATACCTTTTTCATAATGATGTTATTTTCATGGTATAAAATTATGTTTTTATCTAAGGATGATATTTCTCCAGTATTTTAATTTCGTCTCCCGAAATATCGACCTCGAACAATGTTGGTTTTCGTGGCCCCGGGTTCTCGGAGTCGAGGCTTTGGTGATGCAGACACATCAGCAACTTTCCGTCGAATGTACGGAACAACATACCGTGCCCTGAGTTATTGGATATCAGAGGAGTATTGCACTGAACCCAGGGACCGGCAAGTTTATCCGACTTGGAGTAAGCTACTCCCTGCGCACAACGGTTGTTGTTCCAACTGGACCATAGCATACCTAAACGTCCCGTACCCGTCCGGAATAGGAATGGGCCGTCTGCCACGTAGCCTTCTAGCGCCATACCGAAAGTGAGCTCACCTATCGATTTCATTTCTCTTGGCCATGGAGCATCGGATGCTCTGAAAAGGGTGGTAGAGGTTCCCATTGATTCTGATAGATCCGGAGCAAGTTGGATGTAGTTGATTATACCGTTTACGGTTTGCATCCATTCGTGACAAAATACCATATAGGGCACTCCGTCTTCTTCCCAGAAACTACCGTCGAGTGTAGACCAGCCTTCCGGCAGGTAGTTCTTGTCGCTGATGGGGTGGTAGGGGCCTGCTACTTTGTCGGATGTAAGGATATGGGTAGCACGGCGTTGTACATTGTATCTGTTAGGTACAGTGTCTACTATGATCTTGGGATTGGTAAAGGTGACAAAACAATAGTATTTGCCTTTATATTTATGGAGCTCCGGGGCCCATATTCTTGGAGCGGTCCCAATCCAGGAGGTTGTATCTACAGTAATGTATTGATAGGGGCCTGTCCACATCTTTAGATTCGTGCTTTTCCATAAACTACCGCCACTTCCAACCAGATAATACATTTGTGTTTCTTCATCGGCCAGGATAAAAGGATCGCTTAGCTGCAAAGAGTCAAAGCAAGTGGTGTCTATCTTATCTCCTTCCTTGCCGCCGATAAATGCATATTGCTTTACCGGTTCCGGGCTCTTAATCTGGTTACAGGCAACCAGACTAAGAACGAACAGAGTTATTGTGAAATGAAACAGTATCTTCATAGTTGCAAGTATTATTAAAACTACATCTGTATTATTTGAAGCATCATTTGAATATTAAGCCTGCAAATTGATGCAATGAACGCCGCCAGGTGAGCCATTCGTGGGCTGTACCGAGAGATTCGTAATAGGTATGGTTGATGTTTGCTTTAGTCAGTGCATCATGGAACTCCGTTACATTTTTAAAGCGTGCGGCTTCTTCAGTTCCCAAGCTGATATACAGTGTTTTCACTTTTTGATTGAAAGCCTCTGCATCAGCAAAAACGCCGTTGTAGGCTGTATTCAGTTCATTGCTGTTCATCCTTCCTCCACCGCTGAATCCGCCGATATGGGCAAATTTATCTAAATGGGCCAGCCCGATGCTTACAGCCTGGAAACCTCCCATTGACAAGCCGGCTATGGCACGATGTTCCCTGTCGGGCAAAGTACGGTAGTTTTTATCAATCATGGGTACCAGTTCATTGACAACCACCCATTCAAAAGTATTGAAGTTGAATCTGCCTTTTGGCCCCGTTCCTTTTTCTTTGGGATCTGTAGCATATCCTCTGTCCATGACTACCAGCATGGGAACGGCTTTTTGGCTGGCAATCAGGTTATCCAGAATGTTGTCCGCCTTTCCCTGGTTCGACCATCCGGTTTCGTCTTCTCCGCTACCATGTTGAAGATATAGTACGGGATACCTCTGAGTGTTGTTCTCGTCATAACCTGCCGGAGTATATACGAGGCACTTTCTCCATGCTTGCGTGATGTCGGAGTAGTACATCTGTGTGCGGACTTCACCGTGTGGAACGTGCTGAGGCAAATAGTAATCTACTCCTTCCTCCGGAATTTCAATGCCGCTTGACATCCGGCCGCATCCGTAGAACAATTCACTGGAAGGATCGGCTACGGAACACCCGTCTATCTCCAGAAAATAATAGTGGAAACCGGGTACTTGTGGTTCGGAGGTTACTTCCCAAATACCGTCTGCGTTTTTGGTCATGGGATATTTTTTCATTAAGTCCAGTTTTACTGAGTCTGCATCGGGGGCATTTACCCTGACGGTTACTGATAAATCCGGATTTACCACCGGATAACTGATACCGAGGATATTGGTAGATGCCGATACCGGTGCAGTTGCTTCTTTTTCTTTGGGTTTCTGTGCACATCCGGCAATCAGGGAAGCGATCAGAGTTGTATATAAGATGGATTTCAGTTTCATAGTCTGATTATTTAAAGATAAGAGGTGTAAATTGATAGAGGCAGCGTCGCCAGGTGAGCCATTCGTGGGCTGTGCCGGGTGACTGGTAGAATAGGCTGTTGATTCCTTTCTTACTCAGTGCTGCATGCAGCAGTTCGGCGTTGGGACCTTCTTCTTCACCGATTCCCAGCCAGATGAACTTGAAATCTTTATTGAATGCGGCGGGATCTTTGAAAGCGCCTCCGTACAGTGCATCTATATCCGTATTCTTGTCTATGGGTAATGCTCCGCTGAATGATCCGATGTAAGAGAATAAATCCCGGTGGTGCAAAGTGGTCTCCAGGGTTTGCTTGCCTCCCCATGACAAGCCTGCCATGGCACGGTTCTTTTTGTCCGTCAATGTACGGTAAGTCGAGTCGACAAGTGGAATTACGTCTTTCACCATCATGTCTTCAAAGGCAACGAATGCTTCTACTGATGAGCGGGTATTCGGTTGTTGTTCGGGATATTTGTTTCCCGCATATACGGCATATCCGCAGTTCATCACTACGATCATCGGTTCGGCTTTTCCACTGGCTATCAGGTTGTCGAGGATGGCGCCGATACATCCCTGATTGGGCCAACCTCTTTCATCTTCACCACCTCCATGCTGCAAATACAGGACGGGGTAACGCTTATCCGGATTTTTCTCATATTCGGCAGGGGTGTATACATACATTCTGCGCCATTCATCACATACTTTCGAGTAGAAATTGCGGGAACGGAGTGCCCCTTGCGGTACACCTTTCTGCGGTAAGTAGAAGTCTACTTTTTCCTCGGGCACTTCGAAGGCGCTTGCCTGGCGGCTCATCCCGAAGTAGGAATAGGTTGAGGCGTCAGTAACCTGCAGGTCCCCTATTTGTACCGAGTAGTAGTGGAAACCGGGCACTTGCGGAGAAGATGTGAGTTCCCATGTTCCGTCCTGTCCTTTTTGCATTTCGTAGGGACGGTCGAGAACGATTTGCACGCTCTTTGCATCGGGAGCTTTTACCTTGAAGGTCACAGTCCGGTCGGGGTTCACCATGGGATATTGGGCATTTGGAATATTGGTAACCGATGGTATTCCCTGCGCCCACATCGTTCCTGTGATAATGGAACAGAATATTATTGCGCTTCCCGTCCTGATAATTACTCTTGATAATTTCTTTCTTTTCATGGTTCGTCTTTTTATACTTTTCAAGAAAACTATTCGAATATTAATGTAAAGTTGCAAAAGTAAAAGTAATCCCCCTCAAGTAGGAGTACAAAACTGTTTTTGAGGAGGATTTTTCTTGCTGCCAGACCTATTACATACTCATTCTCGCTCCCTGATTTTGGAATCATCGAAGGTAGCATTGTATAGGTTGCTGATTATTTTCATACTATTCATTTTCGTAGTCGGTTTACTTAATTATTAATGTGAATCAGCAGTTGGCTTGCCGATATTATTTTGTTGCCCATCCGTTAAGTTGATGAAGTTCTTTGTTTAAGTCTATAACATCTTTTGGAAATGGGAAGTATTCATGTTTACCCTTTACAAAGCCATAAGAGTTTGCAGGTAAATTTTGAATTACTGATAAAGGATGAGTCAACACAGCACGCAGATGATGCTCTTTTCCAAAGTATGGTGTACCTTCAATGAAGAAATCGTCATACAGTTGTGGAACCTGGTCTACCACTGCATCCTGACATTCCTTAGCAATGCCCCAACGAACGATATCGTGGAAACGGCAAGTCTCAAACCAAAGTTCGTACTGCTTTTCATCACGGAGAGTCTGAATTGTGAGTTCTGTTTCAGGAGCTTCTGCACGTTTCTGAATGGCATTCAGGTATTTTTTGCCTTCAGGTATATTACCAGTTTCAAGACAAGCCTCTGCATAAAGCAGATATGCTTCTCCCAATCTGGCGATACGGAATGATGCAGAATTATGAACATCGCTAATAGCCATATTACGATCGTTAGGAGATTCTATATTCTTGACTTCCATATATATACCATGTGAAAACAGACCATCTGTACTTTTGATACCGCGTTTGGGGTCTTTTTTCTTATCAGCAAGAGACATTTCATTTCCGTTAGCATCGAAATCCGTTTCCCAACCACAGAGTTCAGAGTCGTATAAGAACTCGTCTGGAGTAAGGAATGTAGCTTTGCGACGTGGACCGTCACCATCATTTTCATACATTTTTTCAGCGAACTTCCAGTTGATGGCACCACCGCCCCAACCATCATTAGCACCGCAAATAGATGCACGAGAACCTAAACGGTCATAACGCCAGTTCAATACGTTGTTGACCATCCAACCTCCACGGAAGATATTACTCCAAAAACCTTTATCTGCGTTACCAAAACGGTTAGCCTCAAAGATCTTTTCTTCGCAACCGTTACCCTCTACATGGAATAGGTCACGGAAACGATTTCCCGGAACAAGTGCATAGTTGGGAGATTCAACCAACGGTTTAAGATTTTTCACTGCACGAGCCATATCACCGGCGAATACGGCAGATTTGCCCGCTACGAAATATGCAAAACCTTTTGTAACTTTATATGCCCCTTCTACATCATCTTGACCTTTGCGAGCATCAAGAGCATCTACAACTTCTTCACACTCCGAAGCACACCATTCAAGCAAAGATTTTTGGCTTTCTACATTTGTAGGTTTGTCATCAGCACCAAGCAATTTATCGACTTTTGGAGGGCACTGGAATGTAAGGGCCGCCATCATGTGGCAATAAGCACGTAAAACGCGAGCTTCCGCAACACAACGAGCCATAACCGTACTTGCAGCCGGGTCTACATATGTTATCACAAGATTACATGCATAAATAGCCTTATAGTAACGTTGATATAGCTCTTTTACCCCTGCGCTACCTGTATCATAGCGGAACTCATCGAATATACGCATATCCATATGGTCAGTATGATCTGTACCCGCAGAGAAAACATCATCTGCCGAATAATTGAGCAAAGTGAACTGCGGCTGATAGATTCCGACAGACGAACATACATTATCAAGGAATTGCGCATAAGCGGCAGTCATGGCATCAATAGCATCTTGATCGGTTTTATAGAAAGTTTCAGTAGAGCTAACAGCCTTCTGTTCAATGTCCAAACGAGTTTCATCGCAAGATGCGCAGAACAGTGCGGCACATACCGTAAACGAATATATATATTTTTTCATTTTTGTCAGTATTAATAGTTATTAGAATGTTACATTAAGACCAAATGTCACCTTGCGCATTGTAGGATATGCACCCGCATCAAGACCTACATTATTACCATTTCTTGAAGCAATTTCAGGATCAAGACCCGGATAAGATGTAAATGTGAAGAAGTCGTCAAGTGACACGTAAGCGCGAAGGTTCTCAATAAATACTTTTTTCGTGATGGACTTCGGTAATGTGTATCCTAACTGCAATTGCTTGATCTTAAAGTATGATCCGTCAAACACAAGAGCAGAAGATGACCAGTAAATCTTATCACCTGCAATTGTGTTGAGATTAGGCATATTACCTTTCTTGGCTTCATCATAGAAATGCTTGGAGATATTGTTGTAACCTGTACGATACATACCATAGTAGACATCGTTTCCTACTGTACCTGTTCCAAATGCTGAGAAATCGAAACCCTTGTACTCAAGATTGATTGTAATACCGTAGGTAAGATCAGGAATACCTTTACCGATATTGAATTGATCTTCGTCACCCGGAGTTAACGTCTCATTGCCTTCTTTGTCGAGATAAAGAGCCTGTCCTTCTGAGTTCTTACCTATATATTTGTAACCACGCATATACCATACCGGCATACCTTGCTCGAAGTTGGTGTATATAGTACTGTTTGCACCTGATATGCTTCCACCCGAGATACGTGTGATACGGTCATCAAGGTAAGTCACTTCATTCTTCAATGTTGCAAAGTTACCTGATACTGAGTAATTCAGTTTACCTATGTTGCCTTTATAAGTTGCTTCAAATTCAAAACCTTTGTTTTGTACCTCACCTGCATTAATCATCTGCGAAGATACACCTGTCTCAGGCAAACACGGGGCGTCTACAAGAAGGTCCTTGGTAGTTTTCTTGTAGTAGTCCATGCTGATTGTCAAAGCATCGTTGAATAAACGTAAGTCAAGACCGAAGTCCAACTGATCGGATGTTTCCCAAGTAAGATTAGGATTAGCCAAACCGCTTGGCATAGAACCGTTTGTGACAGTCGAACTGTTACCGTATTGATACCACTGGCCACCGGTTGCAATAGAAGAAGAATATTTATAGCCGCTAAGTACGTTGATATTACCGTTACGTCCCCAAGATGCACGCAGCTTGGCAAATGAAACAATGTTATCAGGGACTAAATTCTTGAAGAATTTTTCGTTGCTGATTGTCCAACCTGCTGATACTGACGGGAAGTAACCCCAACGTTTATCTGCCGGAAGTTTTGAAGTGTCGAATGCGTCAGCACGGAAATTGCCTTGCAGACTATAGCGGTCGTCATAAGTATATCCTAAACGGCCGAAGTATGAAATACTTGAAGACTTACCCGGTGTTCCGCTGAATGTACGGGAAACTTTATCTGATACAAGTACACAATCCAAGTAACGGAAATTTGGTGCGTATGAAGAAAGCAATTCTTCACCTGACGCACCGGCTGTCGTTTTTTTGTCTTCGTTTTGGATGTATGACATACCTGCCATTGCCGAGATGTTGTGCTTGCCGATTGAAGTCATGTAGTTGGCAAAGTTTTCCCACTGATAGTACAGACCAGTGCTCGTAGTCTGATTGAGAGAGTACCTGGTATCACTTACACGCCCGGTAATATAGTAAGGTTCCGCATAGCTGTAAGTATTGCCCTGGACAATGCGGGCACCGAAACGGGAAGTAAATGTAAAACCCTTGAAAGGAGTCAGGTTTGCAAAGAATGTACTATGTACATTGATGCCTTCATTTTTATTATTGGCATTCTTATCGCGCTGCGCAAATGGAGTACCACCGGCAAGTTCCGTATTGAAGTATGAAGTAGCATACATACCCTTCTCATCACCGTAGAAACGATAGTTTGTATCAGAAGTTCCATTCTGAACTGCGTCATAAACAGAACCTGTAGCAGCAAGATATTGGCTGCGATCTGTCCAGTGTGTAGGCGTAAGAGGATCCATTACAAGAAGCATTTCAAAAGCAGAGCCATAACCATATTCCGATACGCTGCCTCTACGCCATTTCTCTATGGAAGTATTGGTACCTACCTGTAACCAAGGTTTTATTTTATAATCAGCATTAAGCTGGACGGTCAAACGTTCGTAGTAGTCGTTCTTACCTTTTACGATACCGTCTTGATTAACGTATGTGAGGTTTGCGAAATATTGCCCTTTGTCGTTGCTACCCTGAAATGAAAGAGAGTGCTGTTTGCTCCAAGAAGTTCCCATAAATTCGTCCAACCAGTTTGTATCTGTATTTTGATTCCAGTTATAGTCACGAACAGCATCCGATATGGCAGCTTCGACGTTATGTCCTTGCATGCTCATCCAGTCCTTGAATTCTTCTGCATTCAGCAATTGCGGAACATGTCCAAGTTGGTTCATAGTATAACGTATATTATATGTAATCTTGCCGGTACCTTTTCCTCCTCCATTCTTGGTCGTGATAAGTACTACACCGTTACCTGCTTCAGAACCATAGATTGCTGCGGATGCGGCGTCTTTCAATACTTCCATAGACTCGATCAAGCTCGGATCAAGATACTGGATACTTGAAACCTTCAAACCATCTACAATCAAGAGAGGACCAATATTTCCGGAATTGGAGGAATAACCGCGTACACGGATCTCAGCACCGTTACCCGGAGCGCCTGATGAATTCAATATTTGAATACCTGCGGCTTTACCTTGAAGGGCAGCGGCAGCATCGGTTGTTGCCAGGCCTTTAAGGTCTTTAGAGTTTACAGAGGCTACAGCACCTGTCAGGTCACTCTTGCGCTGAACGCCATACCCTACAACCACAACTTCATCAAGCACTTGTGTATCTTCTTCCAAACGAAAGTTGATTACGCTACGGCCATTGACTTTAACAGTCTGCGTTTTATAGCCTATAAAAGAAACGGTAAGGGTAGCATTACTGTTACTTACCTGAATAGAATAATTTCCATTGAGATCGGTAATACGACCGTTGCTAGTTCCTGCTTCAAGGATGGCTACACCAATCATCGGCTCAGAATCATTGGCTGAGACAACAGTACCTTTAACTTGGATTTGTGCTGATGCTGATATGCACGTAAAAAACACAAGCACAAGCATAAACAGAAAAGGAATCTTCTGAATTTTCTGGACTACATTTTTCATCATAATTAGTTTAAGAATTAATAATTGCGTTTTTCATTCATCATTAGCTACCGCTACAATAGTTCTCTAGCCATCATCATACATACATTTCATAGTTTTCAATTATTTAAGATTAATATAACAGAAAGGCAATTCATTTTTTAACTCTGAATCGGCAAGACAACTGCTGAGTCGCATTATTAATTCAAACTGGTTATCTGAGCCGATTCGTTATTTTTGAGTGGAATTACCCGGTAATAGTACTTTAGAATAATAGCACTTGTTCCTAATGATTGCGGAAGTTCCACTTGGAATTGTCGCTGTTCATATCGAATTTGCCGAGAGAGGGAGTGCTGTCGCCTACGGATACCAGGACCAGTTCTTTGTTAGTTCCCGGCACTTCTTTGGGCATGATCCGATAGGTGCCGTCTGTCAACTGGTCGATTCGCCACAATTGTTCGGGGGCTCCTGTAAATTCAGGAACAGTCACGACTTCCGCATCTGCTGTAGCAGCCAGTGCACGATTGGTTCCTTCAATCACAATCTTGTAATAAGGGCCACCCAGGTATCCGCCCCCATCGGGCACGGCAGTAATGGTCCACTTCTGATGAGGACGGAACATATAATCGCCGATTCTTACGTTGATTTTTCCTTGTGGCCAAGTGCCGATCACATCTTCCAACGTCTGCGATTTCAAAGGTACGACGGGCGTGTCATCTTTTTCCCAAAAGCGGTGTCTGGTATATTCCATACGTACAAAATCGACGGCAAGTTCAAGGGCATACCCTCTACGCTCGGATTCAATTTCATACGTTCCCTCTTTGAAGACTTCACCGGCAACGGGCCAACCGTTCTTCCATAAAAGCGGGCGTATGCCTAGCACACTGCGACCACCTCGGTCGAAATCGGCCTCAAAGTGGCATGACATCTTCTCCACTCCATCGGCCACTTTGAAAAGCCCGAAGTGTCCCGGACCGGTTTGGCGGTTGCCTGCGGCAATCACCATTTTGCCACCGCCTTCCAGCATTTTTCTTCCCATATTATCGACATACGGCCCTGTCACTTTACGCGAGCGGCCGACAACAATATTGTAGGTGGAGTTCGGGCCATCGCAGCAAGTGCCGTGTGTTCCCAGAAGATAATACCAGCCATCACGATAGATCAGATCGGTTGCTTCACAGTCAATGGCGATGTCGATTTCTTTATTGCCCTCCATCCGTTTACCGGTTGTAGGGTCGAGTTCTACAAGCCTGATAAAGCCGAAATACGTGCCGTAAGACAACCACAAGCGTCCGTCTGTCGGGTCGAGCAGAAGTCCGGCATCAATGGCATCGCAATCTTCATCATTCACTGAGGAGGCCACTTCTATGGGCTCCGTATATTTAAAATCCGGGGAATTGGGGTCTAAGGTTTTATTCCACATGGTTAATACTTTACCGCTGTGTCCTCCACCGAGCCCTCCTCCTGTGGCACTGTAAGCAATCAGGTAACGGTCGCCAATTTTCACGGCATCGGGCGCGGCGCCTCCGCCGGGTCTTACTCCACCGCCGTTCCATGTCCAGCCGTCTTCAGATATCAATCCGCCTCCACCTGTGCCGAAAGTATAATATTTACCATCGCATTCCATGATAGTGGACGGGTCGTGGATGTATGGAGTGCCGATTTGTGCAATTGCTTTTTCAGATGTCAATATAAACATCAGGGCTGCCGTGCCCAGAAGTATAGCTTTTGTTTTCATGATCATTTATAGCTGATAGTAATGTTTTTAACGGGTGTTCCATTCTCATTGAGGAAGCGAACACAGAAATCACTCATTCCGGGACCGTTGATGATGGCTCCGCGAATGATGTTCTTGCCCTTCTTTAAAGTCAGCCGGCGTGAGAGACAGTCATCCTTGACCATACGTCGGTCGCCCGAAAGAATTACGGCTTCCTCACCGTTCAGCCACCACATGGATGCGGAGTTGGAACCTACTGACATCCGGATGTTCTCCATGTCTTCGGGACATTCTATGACTGTGACTGCCCAGAACAGCACGCCGTACACTTGTTTCTTCAGACCGGAGGCAAAACGGAAGAGCTTCACGTTAAACAGCTTGCTGTCGAGCGCATGCCAGGTTAGCTTTTGTTTGCCTACTTTCACTTTATCTCCGTTTTTGGGCAGGACGGTGAATTGATTGGGGAAATATTCGGTTGCAAATGCTTTGCGAATGTAACTGTCGGTAAAGACCGTGTTGGAACGGTTGGGCTTGTCGATGGGTTCCAGCAATAGCCAGCGCTGGATAAAGCCCTCACTGTCCGGTGACATCGTACTCGTGGTTACCGGAGAAAAGTAGTCTGACAACCGGGGGGACGCTTCACTTTTTTGAGCATAGCCATGTAAACCCATCATAGCCGCGATACAAGCTGCCAACAATGATTTTCGATGGAAGATATTCATCGTTATAGTTTATTTTATTAGTAATACATTATTTCGTTTTAAATAATAGGGGAGCAAACTCTTTCAGACATCTGCGCCAGGTCAGGAACTCGTGGGCAGTGCCTGGGGATTCATAATAGATCGTATTGATCCCTGCGGCCTGTAAACCGTCACTGAGGTTTTTGGTTCTTTCAGGATGTTCTTCCGAACCGATGCCCAGGAAGAAGACGTGTACTTTATCGTTGAATGCTTTACGATTTTTGAATACACCGCCGTACACGGTATCGAGTTGCTTCAGATCTATGCTGCCCGCTCCGCTGAATCCGCCGATATAGGCAAATTTATCCAGATTGTTCAAGGTGGTATTGAAAGTAAGAAGTCCGCCCCAGGAAAGTCCGGCCATGGCACGGTTGTCCCTATCGGTCAGTGTCCGGAAATTGGAGTCGATATGAGGAATGATTTCATTCACTAAGATAGCAGGAAACTCTGCACCGAATCTTTTTCTCGCCCCCTCAGGAGTTTCACCCGGATTGGTCTTGAATACCTCGATATTACCATTGTCCATGACTACGATCATTGGTTTGGCTTTACCTTCAGCAATCAGGTTATCCATAATGAAATTCATCTTGCCCTGGTTTGCCCAACTCGTTTCGTTTTCTCCCATACCATGTTGCAGGTAGAGCACCGGATACTTCTTGGTAGGGTTCTTGTCATATTCCGCCGGAGTATAGACGATACATCTGCGCCATTCTTTGCGGATATCAGAGTAGTACCAGCTTTGGCTGATCAGTCCGTGAGGTACGTTCTTGATGGAATAGTAGTCCACACCTTTCTCCGGGATTTCAATACCGCTTACCCATTTGCCCATACCGAAGAATGGTTTTCCATTGGGATCGGCGGCACTTACTCCGTCTATTATAACCTGATAGTAGTGGAAGCCTACTACTTCAGGTTCTTTTGATATAAGCGACCAATATCCGTCCGCCTCTTTGGTCATTTCACCTCGGAAACTGATTTCTACTTTCTGGGCGTTGGGAGCGTGTATTCTAAAATGTACACGTCTGTCCTCGCCTATGCGGGGATAGTCAGCCCCATTGATGTTATGCTCATTGGGAGTGGTTCCTGCCGGAAAATCTTGTTGCTGGGCATTCATTGTGAATGGGAGCGCTAACAAAGAAGAAAAAATAAGTTTCAATACATTTTTCATAAGCATTAGAATAAATTAGATATAAAATTAATGATTCAGTGAATTTATCTATTCAGTGGATGTTGAGCGTAAAATTACTCTGCTAATACTTTGTGCTGGATTACTATTTTGTTTTCGGGGAGGATTTTTTTAGGAGGATAAGATTAATCCACCGGATAGAAAGAAAAATCCCCTTCCTGATATTGAATAGGAAGGGGATTATAACCCGTCTTTTGCCTTATATGGAAGGGATTTAGTACAACAAAGTCACCTTAACTTTATGCCTTACGCTTGCGATGTCTCCAGCATATTAATCAGTTGTACCCGCTGGATAGAGAAACTATTACTCTCTTTTTGTACATACTTCAATAATTCAAGCCCATCCTGATGAAGCTTGGATTTCCGCAGCAAGTCGTCTGCTTCCATATCATCAGATATCTTCAGCATAGTCATGGCGGCAAGTTCTATTTTCCCCATTTCATTGAGATCGCCTTTATACTGGTCTATCAGTTCTTGTGTATCCATGCCTAATAACTCATCGGTAGGGAAACCTAATATCTGCCGGATCAGACCGTCATATTCGGTCCATTCATTCCAGCGATACTTCTTTTTCTTGAGCAGGGCGTTCACAATCAAAGAAATGATCTCTTGAATCATTCGTATCAGGTAATCTTGTTTAATCATAATTATTTATCGTTTTTATAGGTGATGGTAAATTGGGTTGATTGTTATTCGGAACTCTGAGAATTCCGGTTTCTTCTTAAAGTAATGCTTTGTGCTCACAAAATTAGTGATATTTTTAAGATATCGCTGAAAATCCATACCTTTGTGCGCATTAATAATATAAGGTAGAGCAATTTCCATGAATAAGATAACTTCCGTATGCGTATATTGTGCTTCGAGCACCAAGATTGATTCCGCTTATTTTGAAGCAGCCCGTGAATTGGGCACTTTGTTGGGACAGCGCCACATCCGTCTGATAAATGGTGCGGGAGGCATCGGACTGATGAGTGCTACGGCCGACGCAGTGCTGGCGGCAGGCGGAGAGGTGACCGGTGTCATTCCTCACTTTATGGTGGAACAAGGCTGGCAACACAAGAGGCTTACGGAGATGATAGAAGTGGAAAACATGCACCAGCGCAAGCAAAAAATGGCGGATCTGAGTGATGCTGTCATCGCATTGCCCGGTGGATGCGGCACTTTGGAAGAATTACTGGAAATTATCACTTGGAAACAACTGGGCCTCTACCTGAATCCTGTTGTCATCTTAAACACTAACGGCTTTTTCGATCCCCTCCTGGCTATGTTGCAGCGTGCTATGGACGAAAACTTTATGAGGCAGCAGCACGGTGCAATCTGGCACGTAGCAAGCACTCCGCAGGAAGCCGTCGAACTGATTCATACCATACCTGCCTGGGATAGTTCTATACGTAAGTTTGCGGCAATATGATCGGGCTCTTGTTGACATGGATAGCGGGGTTTGAGGGGATGCCCATTCCTTATTCTCCTAAGTTGGACGATGGGATCACAGTGCTCCTGTTGTGCTGCTTTTTCATGTCAGCCTATGTATTGTCCCGTAGTCGCAAGTTCCTGGTGCAGTTGGTGAAGGACTTCCTCCTTAATCGTGAACGAACCAGCATCTTTGCCGCTACCACCGCTACGGATATGCGCTATATGTTGTTGCTGATTCTACAGACTTGTGTGTTGGCTTCTGTCTGTACTTTCAACTATTTTGTTGATGTCAGGCCAGAGTTGGGCGAACACGTCTCTCCTTACGTTTTGCTCGGGGCATATCTCGCACTGGCTTTGCTTTATCTTTTCTGGAAGTGGGTGACTTACTCTTTTCTGGGCTGGATTTTTTTTGACGCGAGTCGTACCGGTCTTTGGATGGAGTCCTATTCTACTCTACTTTACTACCTTGGATTTACCTTTTTCCCGTTTGCTTTGTTCCTTGTTTACTTCGATTTAAGTCTTCAGGCAACTGTGATAATCGGTTTATTTTTGGTCTTTTTTACTAAAATATTGATGTTATATAAGTGGATAAAGCTTTTTTGTGGCAATTTATATGGCATTTTGCTTTTAATTTTGTACTTTTGTGCCCTTGAAATCATACCTTGTTTTATCATGTATCGAGGTGTGTTACAACTAAATGATTATTTGATAATAAATTTTTAGGACGTTGAAAATTAAGAAAGTACTTGTGTCGCAGCCGAAACCGGCATCAGAGAAATCTCCTTACTACGACATCGCCCAGAAGTACGGTGTGAAAATTGATTTTCGCCCGTTTATTAAGGTGGAAAGTGTATCTGCTAAAGAATTCAGACAGCAGAAAGTGTCTATCCTGGATTACACAGCAGTTATCTTCACATCGCGTCATGCTATTGACCATTTCTTCCACCTGTGTACAGAATTGCGTGTAACCATACCGGAAACTATGAAGTATTTCTGTGTGACAGAAGCTGTTGCATTGTACATCCAAAAGTATGTGCAATACCGCAAACGTAAGATCTTCTTTGGAAATACCGGAAAGTTTGAAGACTTGTTGCCTTCTATTGTTAAGCACAAGACCGAAAAGTATCTGGTTCCGATGTCGGATGTACATACGGATGAGATTAAGAATCTCTTGGATAAAAACAAGATACAGAACGCGGAAGCTGTCATGTATCGCACTGTAAGTAATGATTTTACTTCAGAAGAAGAGTTTGATTATGATATGTTGGTGTTCTTTAGCCCTGCTGGAGTGACTTCTTTGAAGAAGAACTTCCCGAACTTCCAACAAGGCGATATTAAAATTGGTACCTTTGGCTCTACTACCGCGCAGGCCATACGTGATGCCGGACTCCGCCTCGACTTGGAAGCTCCCAGTGTACAGGCGCCTTCTATGACGGCTGCGCTGGATATGTTCATCAAGGAGAATAACAAAGGAAAATAATTTTAGAGTTACGAGCTACAAGCTACGGGCTACAAGTGTCATGCGGAAGCAGTATGCCATTTACAGCTTAAACTTGTAGCTCGTAACTTATTTACTGCGAACTACTTGTAGCTCGTAGCTTGTAACTCATAACTAAGAATGCTTAATACCCTGCACAAGTCCGAAAGACTGGATAAGAAGAAAGTCATCGACAAGATGTTTTCAGGCGGCGCACGTTCGTTTTCCGTCTTTCCTTTGCGTGTGGTATATCTGCCGGTAGAGGAGTTGGAAGCGCCTGTTTCCATACTTGTCAGTGTATCAAAGCGTCGTTTTAAACGTGCGGTAAAGCGTAACCGTGTAAAACGCCAGATACGTGAGGCGTACCGGAAAAATAAGCATGGATTATCGCAGACGCTTCAGGATGAAGGACGGCAACTTGCTGTGGCTTTCATTTATCTTTCCGACCGGTTAGTCGATTCGGTGGAGATAGAGGAAAGGATGAAGGTTGCGCTGGCACGTATCACGGAGAAGGTATTGGCGGATGTTGCCGTTCAGAAAGCCGGAGAAAATGCTGCGTCTGCTGAGAAAACCGGTAGTGCGGGGCAGTCATGAAAAAGCTGCTTTCATACTTGCTGTTGCTTCCCATCTATTTCTATCAGAAGTGTATTTCGCCTCTGACTTCCCCTTCATGTCGTTTCACTCCTACCTGTTCACAATATGCCGTTGAAGCGATAAAGAAATATGGACCATTCAAAGGGTTGTATCTGGCAATCCGGCGTATTTTGCGCTGCCACCCCTGGGGAGGTTCCGGATATGATCCCGTTCCATAAAAACTATTTCCTGTACTATTCGTATGATAATTCCTGTTGATATACATACACATAGGCGGCCACAAGTGCCCGGAACGGCTATTGTGAACTGTTTCCCTGAATCGTTTGTTCCGCAAACGAAAGGCTGGTATTCTGTGGGAATACATCCATGGTATATCGCTTCTTTCGTAGCTTCCCTAAATGACAGTAAGGCCCGTTTTGAAGAATTACTGGACCATCCTCAGGTGTTGGCTGTGGGTGAGGCCGGATTGGATAAATTGACTGAAGCACCTTTAGCTTTGCAGATAGAAGTGTTTGAATATCAGGCGCGCCTGGCCGAAGAGGCGGATAAGCCGTTAATTATTCATCTGGTGAAAGCGGTAGATGAACTTCTGAAATTGAAACAGAAGATACGACCGGTGAAACCGTGGATTATTCACGGTTTTCGTGGAAAAGCGGCTCTTGCAGAAGAATATCTCCGACATGGTTTCTATCTTTCTTTCGGGGAGAAATATCAGGAGGAAGCGTTGTGCATAATGCCGTCTGAACGGTTGTTTATCGAGACGGATGAAAGCACGACATCTGTCGATGTGCTTTATGAACGGGCGGCTATTCTCCGTAAAACTCCTCTTGAAGAGCTCAGAAGAACGATTCGTAAGAATGTGAGCGAAATCTTTTTTAGGCGATAAGAGTTGTTAGTTCAGATAAAGAGTCGTACTTTTGCAATTACAAAGTATATCAAATATTTAAATAGTTAATCATTCGATGAATTTTGTAGAAGAATTGAGATGGCGTGGCATGCTCCACGATATGATGCCTGGTACGGAAGAACTTCTGGCTAAGGAACAAGTGACCGCATACATAGGTTTTGACCCTACGGCGGATTCATTGCACATTGGACATCTTTGCAGTGTAATGATACTGCGTCATTTCCAACGTTGCGGACACAAGCCGATGGCACTGATCGGTGGTGCTACGGGTATGATTGGTGACCCTTCCGGCAAGTCGGCAGAGCGTAATCTGCTTACAGAAGAAATTCTGCAACGCAATCTGGATGGTATGAAGAAGCAGTTGAGCAAGTTTCTGGATTTCGAATCCGATGCTCCTAACCGTGCAGAATTGGTGAATAACTATGACTGGATGAAGAACTTCACTTTCCTTGACTTTGCCCGTGAAGTAGGTAAGCATATTACTGTGAACTACATGATGGCGAAAGATTCTGTAAAGAAGCGTCTGAACGGTGAAGCTCGTGACGGTCTGTCTTTCACGGAATTCACTTATCAGCTGTTGCAAGGCTACGACTTCCTGCATCTGTATGAAACCAAAGGTTGCAAACTGCAAATGGGTGGTTCCGACCAATGGGGTAACATCACGACAGGTGCCGAATTGATTCGTCGTACAAATGGTGGCGAGGTTTTTGCGCTGACCAGTCCGCTGATAACGAAGGCTGACGGTGGTAAATTTGGCAAGACCGAATCCGGCAATATCTGGCTTGATCCCCGATATACTTCTCCGTATAAATTCTATCAGTTCTGGTTGAACGTGAGTGATGCTGATGCAGCACGCTACATCAAGATATTCACTTCCCTGTCAAGAGAGGAAATCGAAGCCCTGACGGCTGAGCATGAGGCTGCACCGCACTTGCGTGTTCTTCAGAAACGTCTGGCAAAAGAGGTGACTATTATGGTTCATTCCGAAGAAGACTATAATGCAGCGGTGGATGCATCTAATATCCTGTTCGGCAATGCAACTTCCGAAGCTTTGAAGAAGTTGGATGAAGATACCCTTCTGGCCGTATTCGAAGGCGTTCCTCTGTTTGAGGTTTCCAAGGATGCTGTGTCTGCCGGTGTGAAGGCTGTTGATCTGTTCACAGACAATGCAGCCGTATTTGCTTCCAAAGGTGAGATGCGTAAATTGGTGCAAGGTGGCGGCGTTTCTCTCAATAAAGAGAAGCTGGAAGCCTTCGACCAAGTGATTACTTCTGCTGACCTTTTGGATGAAAAATATCTGCTTGTGCAGCGCGGAAAGAAGAATTACTACCTGATTATAGCTAAATAAAAGGCTAATTAGGGGTAAATAAGAAAAAATGCCCCGAAATATTTGGATATTTCGGGGCATACTTCTATCTTTGCACCGCTTTTTAACAGAAAGCGCATAAGTTTGGACTATGGTGTAATGGTAGCACAACAGGTTTTGGTTCTGTTTGTCCAAGTTCGAATCTTGGTAGTCCAACTCAAAGAAAGCCTTGGAAGAGAAATCTTTCAAGGCTTTCTTCTTAATATAATCGTCCTGATAGATCTTTTTTCTGTATTATTTTCTGTTAAAGAACTTCTATTTTCTTCCATTTGAACAATATTACTATATAATTGGTACAAAAACACAATGTTTCTCCATTTTCTTTTGCTACATTTGCATCGTGTACGTAAACGAAGTATGCCAATAACCGATTATTATCAACTTTAAAACGTAATAGAATTATGAAAACGAACTATGAAATTCGCTATGCAGCGCATCCCGAAGACGCGAAAAGTTATGATACCAAGCGTATCCGTCGTGATTTTCTAATCGAAAAAGTCTTCTCTGCTAACGAAGTAAATATGGTATATTCCATGTACGACCGTATGGTTGTAGGTGGTGCAATGCCTGTGGGCGAAGTGTTGAAACTGGAAGCTATTGATCCGTTGAAGGCTCCTTTCTTCCTGACTCGTCGCGAAATGGGTATCTTTAATGTAGGCGGTCCCGGTGTGGTAAAAGCCGGTAACGCTGTATTCGAATTGGATTATAAGGAAGCTCTTTATCTGGGTTCGGGCGATCGTGAAGTAACTTTCGAAAGCAAGGATGAAAAGAATCCCGCCAAGTTCTACTTCAACTCACTGACTGCTCATCGCAACTATCCTGATAAGAAAGTGACGAAGGCTGATGCCGTAGTTGCTGAAATGGGTAGCCTGGAAGGTTCCAACCACCGTAATATAAATAAGATGTTGGTGAATCAGGTATTGCCTACCTGCCAGTTGCAGATGGGGATGACGGAACTTGCTCCGGGTAGCGTATGGAATACGATGCCGGCACATGTGCACAGCCGTCGTATGGAAGCTTACTTCTATTTTGAGGTACCCGAAGAACATGCAGTTTGCCACTTCATGGGCGAAGTTGACGAAACCCGCCACGTATGGATGAAGGGCGACCAGGCTGTATTGTCTCCCGAATGGTCTATCCACTCTGCTGCGGCTACTCATAATTATACCTTTATCTGGGGTATGGGTGGTGAAAACCTGGACTATGGAGATCAGGACTTCTCTTTGATTACCGACCTGAAGTAATAAATTGAGTAAACCGAGACTTTGAATCGTAATTAGAAACAAGTTATTAACAAACCTAAGTAAATAAATTATGGTAAACTTTTCATTAGAAGGCAAAGTGGCACTCGTAACCGGTGCTTCTTACGGAATTGGCTTCGCTCTGGCAACTGCCTATGCACAAGCCGGTGCAAAAATCGTGTTCAACGACATCAAACAAGAATTAGTAGACAAAGGCTTGGCTGCTTACAAAGCTGAAGGCATTGATGCTAAAGGTTATGTATGCGACGTGACAAATGAAGAACAGGTGAACGCCATGGTTGCCCAGATTGAGAAAGAAGTGGGCGTGATTGATATTCTGGTGAATAATGCAGGTATCATCAAACGTATCCCGATGCACGAAATGAAAGCTTCTGAATTCCGTCAAGTGATCGACGTAGACTTGAACGCTCCGTTTATCGTATCCAAGGCTGTTATTCCTTCTATGATTAAGAAAGGTCACGGCAAGATTATCAACATCTGCTCTATGATGAGTGAGTTGGGCCGTGAGACCGTATCTGCTTATGCTGCTGCCAAGGGCGGATTGAAGATGCTGACTCGTAACATCGCTTCCGAGTACGGTGAATACAACATCCAGTGTAATGGTATCGGCCCGGGTTACATCGCTACTCCGCAGACTGCACCGCTTCGCGAAAAGCAAGCTGACGGTTCACGTCACCCGTTCGATGCATTTATTGTTGCTAAGACTCCGGCTGCACGTTGGGGTACTCCTGAAGATTTGATGGGTCCTGCCGTATTCCTGGCTTCCGACGCTTCTGACTTCGTAAACGGTCACGTACTCTACGTTGACGGTGGTATTCTGGCTTACATCGGTAAACAGCCTAAATAAGTATATTAACAGATAATGGGAAATGGATAATTGATGCTGTCAGTTATCCATTTTTCCCATTTTCTGTATCTTCATAATCATTATCCGTTTTTCAATTATCAATTGATTAAGCAATATGAAAAAGTTATTCCTTTTATTGGCAACAGTATTCGTATGTTTTGCCTGCACCAACACTAAGGATGTAGTTACCGTAACGGTAAGCAATCCTTTGGCAATGGAGCGTTCCAATGAAATGGTTGAGGTGGCTATGAGCGACATCGCCAACCAACTGAAACTGGCTGACACAGCACAGATTGTGGTTCTGAATGCTGACGGACAACAAGTCCCCTATCAGATTACTTATGATGAAAAAGTGATTTTCCCTGCAAGCGTAGCAGCTAACGGTACGGCTGTTTATACCATTCAGGCAGGTACGCCTGAAGCTTTTGCAGTAAAGGCTTGCGGTAAATATTATCCTGAACGTGTGGACGATGTTGCCTGGGAAAATGACCTGGTTGCTTTCCGTGCTTATGGTCCGGCTTTGCAAAAGACCGGCGAACGTGCTTTCGGTTATGATGTCTGGACGAAGTACAATACTACTGAGCCGGTTGTAGAAGCTCGTTATGCAAGCGAATTGAACCCGGAGACCAAAGCTAAGATTGCTGAACTGAAGAAGACAGATCCGAAAGCTGCACAGGAATTATATAAATCAGTTTCTTATCATGTAGACCATGGAAACGGTTTGGACTGCTATAAAGTAGGTCCTACGTTGGGTGGCGGTACTGCTGCTTTGATGCCTGACGGTGAAATCGTTTATCCGTATTGCTATGCTACACAGGATATCCTGGACAACGGTCCGTTGCGTTTCACTGTGAAGCTGGTTTACAATCCGCTGACTATCAAGGGCGACTCAACAGTGGTTGAAACACGTGTTATCACGCTGGATGCAGGCTCTCACTTGAATAAGACTGCAGTTTCTTTTGATAACCTGAAAGAGACTACTCCCGTGGCTACAGGTATCGTGTTGCACGAACCGGATGGTGCTGTTGTAGCTGATGCTGCTGCCGGCTATATCACTTATGTGGATCCTACGGACAATGTGAATAATAACAATGGTAAGATATTCGTGGGTGCTGCTTTCCCGACTACGGTAAAGGAAGCTAAATCATTGCTCTTCCCTGAAAAGGAGAAGAACGAACTGCGTGGTGGTGCCGATGGTCATGTATTGGCTATCAGCGATTACGAACCGGGTTCAGAGTATGTTTACTACTGGGGTGCTGCCTGGGACAAGGCTGACATCAAGACTCCGGAAGCATGGAATGCATACATGGCAAACTATGCTCAGAAGGTACGCAACCCGTTGACGGTGACGGTTAAGTAATTGATGCTGTTATAGAATAAAAATACCCTCCGAATACAAAAATATTCGGAGGGTATTTTTATTCTATAATTATTTGATTAGGATTACAATAGTTTAAACTCGTATCCCTCCTCTTCCAAAAAATCCAATGCCCGCGGCAGTGCATATTGTAGGTTGCCGTTATTCCAGGACTTTAGCGAGTCGTGGAAAGTGATAATAGACCCGTTCCGTGCATACCTCATCACATTGGCAAGTACTTGCGGCCCACGCAGTTTCTTACTGTAGTCACGCGTCACCAAATCCCACATCACTATCTTATAATGCCGTTTCAAAGTGAAATACTGTCCCCAGCGCATGTGACCGTGCGGTGGACGGAAGAGATCTGTTTTCATCAGTTCATTCGCCTTGTCCGTATTGGCAAGATAATTGTCGGACAGATATTCGAACCCGCGAATATGATTGAACGTATGGTTGCCGATGCGGTGGCCGCCATCTACTACCATTTGGAATACGTCGGGATGCTTGCGTATATTGTCTCCCACCATGAAGAAGGTGGCTTTGATGTCATGTTTATCCAATAATTCAAGTACCCATGGGGTTACTTCGGGGATGGGACCATCATCAAAAGTCAGGTAGACGGATTTCTCGTTCGGATCCATTCGCCAGATGGCACCGGGATATAGCTTTCGGACAAACTCGGGAGGCTGTTCTATAAACACGGTTATTAGTGATTAACGATTAGTGATAAGTGATTAGTAGTTAGCGGTTAGTGATAAATGATTAGCGGTTGGTGTGCGATGTTACGGCACAGCCGTTAATCACTTATCACTAACCGCTAATCGCTATTTCTTATTTCATACGGTCAACACACATCTGATACAATTCGTTCAGCTTGCCATCGTATACCGGAGCCAGTTCGGAATTATACTTCTGCATGAGCTTCACTTCTGAACTGAGGATAGGCAGATGATAGTCGACGATTTCACGGCTGGACATGGCAAAACGTTGCTCGTCCAGGCTCAGATACCAGGTGAGGTATTCCACAGCCTTGTCAGCAAGTGCCTTCATGATGTTGTCGGCTTTCTCTGTTTCGCCCAGTTGATAGTAAGCTTCCGCCATTTGCACGGCGCCGTTCTGCCAGTCGTAAGGCACGTTGTAGGCAGGAATCATTTTCTCTGCATAGTCCAATGCTTTCTTGGCCTTGTCATTCTTGCCTTCACGTATCAACTGACCTACGAGTTGTGAGAAGATACGCCGGTGAGAATAGCACATACGCATGGCGTTTTCATCAATATAGATGCCTTCCTTATCGATGCCACCGAACTTGAACTTGTTCATCAGGTTGTCATACATCTTTTCGCTATCCAGTTTGACGCCTGTCTTGTCGGTATCGAACGGAGTGAAGCGATAGGTGAGACCTTCCTGTATGAAGTGATTGCCCATGCCGAGGTGGTTTTCCGTACCTACGCTGACTGCCATGTAGATAGGACGTTCCCAATTGGCTTCTGCCAGCATTTCAAGCATCATCAGCTCGCTCTTATAGAGGGCGCGTTTGCCTTTCAGTGAGATGTGCATGTAATCGGGTATACTGTCGCCCGGTATCATCATGCCGCTACGGCGTACAGCTTCCTTATCTACCTTCATCACAATGCTGTCCGTAGGAATTACTTTGAGATCTTCGTTTTTGCTGCGTACCCAATATTTCAGGATGTTCTGCAATTCGTACGGGTTTTCACCGAACTCTTTTTTCACATTCACCAGAGCTTCCGGGTTGCCGTTCAGTGCCTGTTTTTCAGCTTCGGCATAGAGGGCGTCGATGCTCTTCTTGTAATCGGGCTGTACAGGAATATATTCATTGGTTCCTTCCACGTAATCCATACGATCCCAAGTGATGGGCAATGATGGAGAATCGTAGGCAGGACGCTTCATCTGATCGATATACCAATCCGTCTGCAAGTAACTGAGGTTACAAGTACGTGCATCCGTACGGAATCCTTCTGTTTCCTGGTTGTACCACAAGGGGAATGTATCATTATCACCGTTGGTGAAGATAATCGGATTACCGGTTTCTTGCAGAGACATCAGATAGTTCTGGCCGAAGTCACGTGCCAGGTAACGGTCGCTACGGTCGTGGTCATCCCATGTCTGGCTTGCCATTTGTATGGGAACGAACAGGCAGACAACGGATGCCAGTGTTGCGGCCGGAAGTTCTTTCATCTTGGCGTAGTGTTGCAACAGGCGGATAATGCCTGCCACACCCATACCTATCCAAATGGCAAAGGCGTAGAATGATCCGGCGTAAGCATAGTCACGTTCACGCGGCTGGCTCGGTGTCTGGTTCAGGTAGAGTACAATGGCGATACCCGTCATGAAGAACAGGAAGAATACTATCCAGAACTGCTGAATACCTTTCTGTCCGCGGTATGCCTGCCATAAGAGGCCGATGATGCCGAGCAACAGGGGCAGACAGTAGAAGACGTTGTGTCCCTTGTTGTTTTGCAGCTCCTGCGGCAACAGGCTCTGGTCGCCCACCAGGAAGTTGTCAATGAACGGGATACCTGTGATCCAGTTACCATGTTCTATTTCTCCACTGCCTTGCAGGTCGTTCTGGCGTCCGGCGAAGTTCCACATGAAGTAGCGCCAGTACATCCAGTTGAGCTGGTAGGTGAAGAAGAACTTGATGTTTTCCCATTGTGTGGGCATGTTCACCATCACCATTTGTCCGCACTGATCATAGGGAACGTCTTCCCCCTTAATATCTACCCAGGCTTGATATTCCCTGGCGTGCTGACTGCTGTACATACGCGGGAAAAGCATATTCTGTGCGTATTCGTATTCGATACGTCCGGGGATTTCGATATAGCTGTCCTTTTCATCGGGAGTGGCTTTCTCCTTGCGGATAAATTTGGTTCCGTTGTACGAGATACGCGGTTCGCAATAGCCATCTTTTACATCAAGGGCTACTTTGGAAGAGAATGCCTGTCCGTAGAACAGCGGGCGGGTTCCGTATTGCTCACGACCTAGGTACTCACCCAGCGTGAAGATGTCTTCGGGTGAGTTCTGATCCATGGGTGTATTGGCTGTAGAGCGGATCACGATAATGGCATAGGAAGAATATCCGATGACAATCATCATGGTACACAACAGCGATGTGTTGAGCGTACGTGCGGAAACACGGTATTTCTCTTTCATGCTTGTCTGCATCTTCGGGCTGAGGTAGAAGAACAGGAAAGCAATGACAATAATACCTATAATTACAGCGCTCGTTCCGTGTCCGTAGAAGGGGATACCCAGCAAAGCAATTGTCAGTACGAAGGAGATGGACATGCGCATCTTGTTCTTTTCCGTGTAGCTTTCGTATACCCCCCAGATGATGGAGGCTGCCAATACAATGATGTATACCATTACACCGCTGTTGAAAGCCATTCCCAGTGTGTTCACGAAGAACAGTTCGAACCAGCCGCCTACTTTCACGATACCCGGAACCATGCCGTAGAGCACGACAGCCACCAGAATACCGGAAGCCAGCAATGCCAGCAATGAACCTTTTGCATTTGCATTGGGCACCTTTTTATAATAGTAAACCAGCACGATGGCGGGCAGACAAAGCAAGTTCAGCAAGTGGACACCGATACTGAGTCCCGTGAGGTAAGCGATGAGGATGAGCCAACGGTCGCTGTGCGGTTCGTCCGCCACGTCTTCCCATTTCAGTATCAGCCAGAATACAACGGCGGTGAACAGGGAAGAGAATGCGTAAACTTCACCTTCGACGGCACTGAACCAGAAGGTGTCACTGAATGTATATGCCAGCGCACCCACCAGACCGCTACCCATGATGGTAATCAGTTGTCCGCGGGTAATATTATTTTCATCTGTAACAACAAGTTTGCGCACCAGGTGCGTGATGCTCCAGAACAGGAACAGGATACAAGCGCCACTCATCAGTGCACTCATATAGTTTACCATTTTGGCTACTGTGCTGGGGTCTGAGGCGAATTGTGAGAACAGGTTTGCCACCAGCATGAAGAAAGGTGCTCCGGGCGGGTGTCCTACTTCCAATTTATAGCCGGTAGTGATGAACTCCGGGCAGTCCCAAAAACTTGCAGTCGGTTCTATGGTTATGCAGTAGACCGTGGCTGCAATGATGAAAGTAATCCAACCCACGAGGTTGTTTACGGTTCTGTACTGTTTCATTCGGAAATAATTCGTTATGTTTTTTAAGTTATAACTCTGTATTTTAGCGTATACGGGCGCAAATATAGTGATTTAACCGCTAAAACTATGGCGGCGAAGTGTATTTATTAGGATAGGTTATAAGATATCTTGCATATAATGCCTACTTTTGTATCTTTTTATGTAGTATAAATTAAATTGTTGAAGATGGATAGTGATTCTAATGTATCTGATGTATCTGATGGATTTTCTAACCAGGCAGATATGAGTAGTAAGAGATACTTGTCACGCAGGGATGCTGCGGAAATCTTTGGTGTACACCCCCAAACTATAAAGAATTGGTTGGATAGGGGTGTCTTAAGTGGAAAGGTTTCATGTACATGTACATTGGTAGATGTTCAATCTATTGAAAAGCTTCAATCTGAATTTAGTGATGTTGTAGATATGGAGAAAAGAGTGGGCGCATATCGGACAGAGCTAGAACATTTGGAGAAGGAGTACAAACAGGCGTATGAGGATTTTAGGGATACTATGGAGTTATATGACTATGCGCTGCGGTATAAAGATACAGTCAGATTGATATTTGTAAAGGCCTATCGTGCGCTTTGGCGTGGAAATGATGAGACGACCTTTGATCTTGTTAACGGATTCCTGTCGGGAGTAAGCCTGAAAGAGATTGCAGCCAAGCAAGGGGTTTCGGTTGCAAAGGCATGTAATGCTATTAAAAAAGGTATTAGCCGATTGGTGTATATACGGGAGTATCAATTAATGGCTGCTGAAAACCGAAGGTTGAGGCACGAGAACAAGAGACTTACAACACAAAAAAGGTTGTTGGAATATAAGGTGGAAGAATATCATTTGGATCATAATGATTCAGAACCTATAGATATGGTCCTTGCTACCAGAATTGAGGATTTGAATCTTTCTAGGCGTACTTATGGTGCTTTAAAACGTATGGATATCAAAACTCTTGGCGTACTTGTTGAGTTTGAACGGGAAGATATAGCGAAAATGAGGAATGTGGGATTGAGGAGTATCGGCGAACTTGATGCTTTACTTAATTCAAAAAGGTTACATTGGGGAATGGACGGTGATTGTCTTCGGAAGGTATAATCTGGATATTGTGTAGATGCTACAGAGGAAGGGCGGTTTAAGAGTGAGTATGAAGCATATCAAAATAAAAAAAACTCACTTCGCAGGTGAGGTACGCAACTTTAGGCAATGCGGTTGGAAGAACAAGTCTCTCGCCATATCCTTCACCCTTTGGGTGATGATTCTTATGTAAAGAGAATGACTTTATGGCATTAAAGCAAATAATGCCTTTGATTTAACATAGAATTCATTCATTTCATTCTTCGCAATTGCAGCATCCGCATCCCTCGCCATGTTTATGCTTTGCCAGTATGCGGTGGGGCAGTGCTCCGTGCCCTAATAACTCTATCGGACAATTGAAGTTCCGTTCCAGCCATTCTTCACTTACACCCGTGTCGGGATGATAATCCAGTGTTTCATTCACGCAGGCGATGGACTTCACTTGTTGTAGTACTGTGCCGATGTCATGGCTGACAAGAATGATGGCGCAGTCGTGGTTAATCTCTGCCAGAAGTTCGTAAAGGCGGGCTTCGAAACGCTTGTCAATATATGTACTGGGTTCGTCGAGGACAACGAGTTGAGGGTCGGAGATGATGGCACGTCCCAGTAAAGCACGTTGCAATTGTCCGCCGCTTAGTGCACCGATGGCACGTTCTTCCAATCCTTCCAATCCCATGCGGGTAATCACTTGGCGGGCTTTCTCCCGATGTGATGCGGTGAAGCGGGAAATAAGTGACTTCTGTGAACTGAGACCGGAAAGGATTACTTCTTCCACTGTGATGGGGAATTTGCGGTCGATGCTGTTGTACTGCGGCAGGTAGCCCATCTTCAGTGATGAGCGGTTATCACTCATCACTAACCGTTTGTCACTGTATAATATTTCCCCTCCCGTAGGTTTCAACAGACCGAGTATACATTTGATGAGAGTTGTTTTTCCGCCGCCATTGGGGCCGATGATGCCCAGAAAGTCTCGGTCGTAAACGGTGAGGTTTACGTTGCGTAATACCGTGCGGCTGTCATAGCCGGCACTGAGATTCTTTATTTCAATAAGAGGCGTACCCATTTGTTTACTGCTTGACGATGTCTTTAGTTCTTAACGACCAATTCCTTGGCGATATTCAATATTTCTTCTTCCCAATCGTAAGAAAGCGGATTGATAGGGATTACCTTCGTTCCCGTCTGTTTGGCAATAATCTCCGCATTGCGACGGTCAAATTCAGGTTGGACGAAGATAACGCGGACTTTCTCTTTTTTACAAGTGTCTATCAGACTTTTGAGGTGGGAGGGAGAAGGCTCTTTACCATTTTCTTCGATAGAAATCTGATGCAGGCCGTAGTCGCGGGCAAAGTAGGACAATGCCGGATGATAAATCATGAAAGCACGGTCCGCATTGGGAGTCGACAGCATGTGACAAATAAGGCTATCGGTATGTTCAATCTGGTTGCAGAGACTTTTGTAACGCTCCATATAGACTTCTTCATTGCT
Organism: Bacteroides sp. MSB163; assembly: GCF_036416795.1. Classification (NCBI taxonomy): domain Bacteria; kingdom Pseudomonadati; phylum Bacteroidota; class Bacteroidia; order Bacteroidales; family Bacteroidaceae; genus Bacteroides; species Bacteroides maternus. The sequence goes on from NZ_CP143867.1 coordinate 1,760,087, forward strand.
TTTGTCGATGGCGCACAGTGCATTTACGATATTTCCGGCAATAATCTGTGCATTATAGGCAGAACTCCAGATGTGCGGTTCCACACCCAAAAGATGCTGATGCTCATCGTCTTGGATGGAATCGTGGGCATGAGGTTCATCGGCATCGTGATGATGATGGGCGTGTGAGGAATCATAAATCAGGTCGATGCCGCGGGAAGTATCGAAGAATTGCAGGTGCGGAGCGTTATCCGTCAGCTTGTCCATCCAGGTTTGTTCAAAACCGATGTAGCCGATCCGGAAGTAGGCTTTGCTCTTGGCAAGATCTACGAGTTGCTGGGGGGTAGGATCGTAGGTTTCCGGACTACTCCCTTTGGGAACCATGCTGATAACGTTGAAGTTATCGCCTGCAATGGCTTCGGTGAAATAGCGTAATGGCTCAATAGTGACGGTGATGACGGGTTTATCGCCTTCACTCTTATTATTCTGGACGTTGCTATTCTTGCAGGATGCGGCGAGCAAGGCAGCGAGGATGTACAGGAATGTTCGTTTCATTATTATATTTATGGTTTTTATAATTGATTACTCTTTATGGTTTCTCTTTCGTTGCTCTCAGTATCTCCCGCTTTCCCCCCGGAGGTCCCGGAAGGCGCTCCACACGGAAGCCCACTGCTTGCAACATACGGCGGATGACACCTTTGGCGCAATACGTCGTCAATATTCCCCCTGTATTCATATAAACGTAAAGAGAGCGAAATAATTGCTCGTTCCACATTTCTGGTTGCTTTTCAGGGGCGAAAGCATCGAAGTAAACGACGGAGGGGGAAAATGAAGAATTAATCACTGTATTCGCATCTCCTTTTATCTTCCGCAGAGTGAAGTGCGGGGATATTTTTACGTCTTCTTCCCACGGGGCGGTGTGTAGCTGCTCGAATAGCGGGTTATTGCTATATCCTAGTGCATTGACTTCTTCCCACGCAAGGGGATAGAGCTCGATACCGATATAATGTACGGGACGCGCATCCTGTTCGGCAGCTTCCAGTGTGAGCAAGGCATTCAGTCCGGTGCCGAAGCCTATCTCAAGAACGTGCGGTTGCGGTGCGGCAGAGGCTTTCAGACCCATGTCGATAAAGATATGCTGCGATTCTGTACGCGCCCCTTTCACCGAATGATAATGTTCATCCAGTTCGGGCACAAACAGTGTTGCGCTTCCATCTTCCGTACGTTCTATAATTCGTTTCATAACTTAAAACATAGATATTACTCCCTGCAATGCCAGCAGCATCACGGCATACCGTATCAGCTTTCCGGCAAACATGGACGAAGTAGTCAGCCATACATTGCTGCGCATGAAACCCAATGCAATGGCAATTACTTCGCCCACAAAGGGCAGGAATGCGAAAAAGCCCATCAATGCTCCTTTACCTTGAAGGAAAGTCTGCATCTTGTCTACTTTTTCTTTTTTTACTTTGAAATATTTCTCTATCCAGACTACGTTACCCAGGCGCCCCATGTAGTAGCACGTCATACCGCCAATCGTATTACCCAACGTGGCGAAGAATACACACATCACCGGACTGAGCCCTACCTTTACCAGTGCTATCATCACCAGTTCCGAACTGAACGGAACGATGCTTCCTGCCAGTAAGGCGGAGATAAATAAACCGAGATAGCCCCAGTCTATCAAGAGTTGAACCAATGAGTCTACAAAAGCATCCATACGTTAAATCCGAATAAGAGTATAAGCCCGACAAGGGCACAAATGAAAAACACATTAGAAGCCCGACTGTTCGTCAGTACCACGAAATGTCCTGTCAGGATGCTGACGCCTATCAGCAGCAAGGGTAGGAGGTGAAACGTTTGTGCCGGTTGCAACAGGATATAAACGAAGATGCAGAACGTTAGGAAAATAAGGAAATGCAGATAGCTGCGGGTACGTATCTTATCTTCGTAACCTGCCACTAGGCAGTGAACGGAGCTTATTATGAACAACAGGAACAAATAGCCCAATGTAGCGATTTCCCATAATGGGAAGTTCCATAAAGTAATGGGATGGAACGTCACCAGTTCGATGAACGGCTGATAGAATAATTCTATTTCACCATAGAAGTAGGCATGTCCAAACAAGAACCAATAGGGTAACGTCCAACCGATCAGACCTCCGAAAAAGCTCTTAGGAGTGAGTGCCTGGAAACTGTATGCGCTGATCCAGAAAAGGGGAATGAACAATGTCAGTTGCGGGAAGAACAGACTGCCCGCCCCGATAAACAGGAGCGAGTAGAACATAGTGCCCGCCGGACGTGGATGTTGATAGCCCTTGAACAGGAAGAACAAAGATATCAGAAACGCTATCGAGGCAATGTCTCCGGCATATAACTGGTGCATGACAGGACAGACAGATATCAGCAGGAAGTAAATGGCTGTCTGTACGGATGCCCGCATACGGATAATGGCGAAGGTGTTGTTTAGCTCTATCAGGAAGTAACCGATTATACCGTAAAGCAGAAAGCTTAGGGGCGCACTTGCCCATGTCGGAATCCAATCGTTGTAGTTGGTTTCCCACAATGGGTAATTGCTTTTCATCACTGGAATCTCGGGTAATAAGATGGAAGTCAGTACCCAGCAGAACAGTGATAGAAAGATAGCAGCGGGGAGGGTGAAGCGCCCCGCTGTAATCCGGTTCTGTAATCGTTTACTTCGTATCATATAAATGAAGAATTGAGAATGAAGAATGAAGAATTAGGCTGCGCGGTATGCCGCAGGGAGATTCTTCATTCATCATTCTTCATTAAACTTAGAGATCAAATCCGATGTCGCGGCGGAAGTACTTCTTGTCGAAGTCAATCATATCCGCTACTTTGTAGCTCTTGGCAAGGGCTTCTTCCTTGGTCGCACCATAAGAACATACGGCTATCACACGGCCACCGGCGGTCACTATGTTTCCGTCCTTCATTGCGGTTCCGGCGTGGAAGAGGATGCTGTCCGTGGCTGCAGCAGCTTCAAAACCGGTCATTACCTTGCCTTTTTCGTAAGCTTCGGGATAACCGCCGCTGACGAGCATGACGCAGGCGGCTGTGCGCGGGTCCATCACCAGAGTCTTGGTGTCGAGGTTCACGTCGCGTACACCTTCCAGCAGTTCGGCGAAGTCGCTTTGTATGCGCAGCATGACGCTTTCTGTTTCCGGGTCGCCCATGCGGACGTTGTATTCTATCACCATCGGTTCGCCTTTCACCCGGATGAGTCCGAGGAAGATGAAGCCTTTGTAGAGGATTCTTTCTTCTTGCAGTCCGTTGATGGTGGGCTCGATGATGCGGGTGCGTACTTTTTCCATGAACTCTTCGTCAGCAAAAGGAACGGGGGTGACGCTTCCCATGCCGCCGGTGTTCAGGCCTTTGTCGCCTTCGCCGATGCGCTTGTAATCCTTGGCTACGGGCAGCACTTTGTAGTGCTTACTGTCTGTCAGCACGAACACGGAGCACTCGATGCCGCTAAGGAATTCTTCGATAACCACCGTGGCACTGGCCTGGCCGAACATGCCGCCAAGCATTTCTTTCAGTTCCTTCTTGGCCTCTTCGAGGGTGGGGAGGATGAGCACGCCTTTTCCGGCACAGAGGCCGTCGGCTTTCAGCACGTAGGGGGCTTCGAGGCTTTCGAGGAAGGCGAGGCCTTCTTCGAGGTTATCGGCAGTGATGCTCTTGTAGCGGGCGGTGGGGATGCCGTGACGTTCCATGAATCCTTTGGCAAACTCTTTGCTGCCTTCCAGTTGGGCACCTTTGGCGGTGGGACCGATGATGGCGATATGTTGTGTGGGGGCGTCTTCGGTGAAGCTGTCGTAGATACCTTCTACCAACGGGTCTTCGGGACCTACCACAATCATGTCTATGTTTTGTTCCAAGGCGAAGGACTTCAAGGCGGGGAAATCGGTTGCCTTGATGGCTACGTTCTCGCCTACCGCACTGGTACCGGCATTACCGGGGGCGATAAAAAGTTTCTCTACTTTCGGGCTTTGGGCAATCTTCCATGCCAGGGCGTGCTCGCGACCGCCGCTTCCTAATAATAATATTTTCATCTTTACTATTTCTTATTAATTACTATTTCTATTTTGTTTGCTAAGCAATAATTTAATGAAGAATGAGGAATGAAGAATTTGGCTGCGCTATGCAAGCATGCCGCAAGGTAATTCTTCATTCTTCATTCTTCATTCCTCATTAAGTTATCTTCAAAATACCGTGTTATCTTCTCATGCAGATGCACGCGGTCACGTCCCAGGACGTTGTGCTTATGGCCGGGATAGATGAACAGGTCGGGATACGTGCGGGCATCTACACAGGCCTTTATGAACGAGAGCGTGTGTTGCGGCACACAGGTATCGTCATGGTCGTCGTGAATCAACAGAAGATGTCCTTTCAGGTTGCCGGCAAGGTTTTTCAGATTACCATTCTTATAACCTTCCGGATTGCTCTGCGGCGTATCCATATATCTTTCTCCATACATGATTTCATAATAGCTCCAGTCGATGACCGGGCCGCCTGCAACGCCTACCTTGAATATCTCCGGGTAGCGGAGCATCAGTGCCGTGGTCATATGTCCGCCGAAACTCCAGCCGTGTACGCCGATGCGGTCAGCGTCCACATAAGGCAGGGCTTTCAGGAATTCGGCGCCTTTCACCTGGTCTTTTCCCTCTTCGATGCCGAGGTTGCGGAAGGTGACATTCTCAAATTCCAGTCCGCGGTTTTCGCTGCCGCGATTGTCGAGGGTGAACATGATATAACCTTTGCCTGCCATGTAGATGTCCCATCCGCGGGCGCTGTTCTGCCAGCCGTTGGTGACCATCTGTGCGTGCGGACCTCCGTAGACGTAGATGATGGCGGGATATTTCTTTGCCGGGTCGAAGTCTGCGGGTTTCACGAGGCGGTAGTAAAGGTCGGTCACGCCGTCGGCTGCCTTGATGGTGCCTGTTTCGATGCTGGGCATGGTGAAGCCTTCGAATGGGTCTTTGGCTGTCAGCAGGTTGATGCTTTTGCCGTTTTGAGTGGACATGAGGTTGATGCTACGCGGCACTTCGGGGCTGGACCAGGTGTCGATGAGGTAGCTGCCGCTGGCACTCAGTGTCCCGCGATGTACGCCCTTGCTGTTGTCCAGCGGGGTAATCTTTCCGTTGTTCACGTTCACTTTGTATAGGTTGCTTTGCAGGGGCGACTCTTTGGTGGCGGTGAAGATGATTTCTTTCTTCTTCTCATCAAAGCCGAGCACATCTTGCACAAGCCAGTTGCCGGAAGTGAGTTGTTTCATCCAGGTACGTTCCGTATAGGTACTTCCTGCCGTAGTGTTTTTTTTGTAGACATCTGATTTGACATCTATATCAAATAGGTACAGATGATTGTATCCGTCGCGCTGGCTTTGGTAAATGAACTTGCCATTGTCCCAGGGCAGGAAGATAATGGGATGCTGAGGCTCCACATACTTGGGATGTTCTTCTTCGTAGCAGCAACATATTCGTTCGCCTGTCTCGGCGTTGTACTGCCAAAGTTGGGCATGGTTCTGGTCGCGGTTCAACTCAATAAGGTAGAGGCTTTGGGCATCCGGTGCCCAACTGATATTGGTGAAGTAACGATCCGTGGGGTCGCCCGCATTCAGATAGATGGTCTTCTGCGTTTCGGGGTTGTAGATGCCTATGGTTACCTTGTGGCTCGTCATGCCTGCCATCGGGTAGCGGACGTTGTTCAGTTCGCCTACCCGTGCGGTGATGTCTACCAACGGATATTGCGTCACCATGCTTTCGTCCATCCGGTAGAAGGCGAGCAGGTCACCTTTCGGGCTCCAGTAAGTTCCTTTGCTGATGCCGAACTCGTTGCGGTGTACGCTTTGTCCGCATACGATACCGTCGGGTTCGCTGGTTACGACGGTGCCGTTCACGAAAAGGTTATTTTTGATGGTGTAGGCCACGTTACCACTTGCGATATGGTAATCTTTGTTGGCGCTCTCTTTCGGGAAATCCCGTTGGCTGATAATCTTGTCCGTTTCCCAGTCGTAGACGGCGTAGCTTCCGGGCAGACTGATGAGTATCTGCGTTTTGTCCGCCCAAGGCAGGCTTACTTGACTCAGATGTCTCAGTTTGCCCAGCTTTTCCTGTTCCAGAGCCCGGTTGATTTTCTCGCGCGTCACGAGCAGAGTTTCTTTTCCGTTTTTGGGGTTTATTGCCAGCAAGGAGTCTATTCCGGGCTTGATGCACGTGTCTCCCCACCATTGCACTCCATAGAGGTTTTCAGCAAAGCGATAGGTTTCTCCGCCGGGAAGCAAATCTTCCAGCGTCGGTTTCTTTGAATCTTGTGCCATAATGTTTGTTGCAAAGAGAGTGGGTAATGCCAGTAGTGCTATTCCCATCCATTTACCGATTATCTTCATGTTCATAGTCATTTATTATTCATTCTCTTTTCTGAATCCTTTTACTTCTACTCTGCCCCAAGGAGAGCTTTTCACTTGTACCGCAGCACTCAATTTTGCGAAAGCAGAGAAAAGATCATCGAATTGTTTCTCGTAACTGTCTCTGTCGGAAGTGATGTCTTCTTCCAGGTATTCAATACGTTTTCTTAGTTCTTCAAGCTCTTGCTTCGGAGCATGAGAGAGAAGATATTGCCGCATGTGGATGAAGGCACGCATGATGTTGATGTTGACTTCGATGGCTTTGGGGCTCCGGAGGATGCCGGAAAGCATGGCGACGCCTCGTTTCTATCTCATACATCTCCGCCAAATCAAAGTCCAGCATCACTTTCTGTCCTCTGATTTCGTATATCTTATTCTCTATGATGACTAAATCGTTCATTTGAGTATATGTTTTTAAGGTGCCAATTTGGAACCTTATACTGTCTTTCAATAGGCTATCTTCTACTTCCCTGACCTGAACCCCTGATTTGGAATATCAAGCTGATACTTGTAACTAATCTCTTTTATGTCTTGTCAGTTTGAGGTCACAATTTGTGACCTCAAACTGTTTTTCAATAAGTTAGCTTCTGTGTCTTGACGTAGAAGTCAATATTTAGAACCATATTTCCTATTAACCTGTCGCAAATTGCGATAAGTTCCATACTTCTTTTATTCCTCTTCCCTTTTTCTCGGCTTGAACTCTCTCTTCGGCTTAAACTCACCGCTTCCTCCCGGACGGCGTTCCCTGTCAAACGGTTTCCGTTCTCTGTCTCCATCCTTGCGGAATTCTCTCGGCTTGAACTCACCTCTGGGCTTATCTTCTCTCGAACCGAACTCACGGGGTTTGCTGTCTCTTGGTCTGAACTCCCTCGGTCTGTCATCTCTCGATTTGAACTCACCCGGTTTGCGCGGTTCTCTCGGTTTGAAATCCCGTCCTTCTCTCGGTTTAAATTCTCTCGATTCTCTTGACTTGAAGCCGGATTCTTTTCTGTCTTCTCCTTCTTCGTCCTCACCTTCCTGTTTCTTGAATTCCTTATATTTACCGTCGAAAATCTCGTATTTACGGAATTCACATTCCAGTGCACCGTTGAACAGAGGTATTTTGGCAGTCGGTTTCAGTCCTATCTGGTCGAAGCACTCTTCACGATAAGAGAGCACCCATGCCGTGTTTCCGGTGAAAGCGTGTTTCAGACGCTCGCCTATCATCTGGTACAGTCCCAGCAGATTATTGGTAGAAATACGTTCCCCATAAGGCGGGTTGGTGATAATCATGGACTTTTCCGCTGGCTGTTCAAACTGCTGGAAGGGCTGCAACTTCAAGACAATGTCTTTCGATACACCTGCTGCCTTGATGTTGTGCGTTGCTATTTCGTTGGCCTGCGGATTATTGTCGTATCCGTATATCTTATGTGTAAACTCACATTCCTGACTGTCGTCGTTGTAAATCGTATCGAATAAATCCTGGTCGAAATCATTCCACTTCTCAAAAGCAAATTCCTTACGGAATACTCCCGGAGCAATGTTACGTGCAATCAGTGCCGCCTCAATGGGGATGGTACCCGAACCACACATCGGATCAATCAAGTCACATTCTCCTTTCCAGCCCGTCATGAGGATCATTCCGGCAGCCAGAACTTCGTTCAACGGAGCCTCTACCGCTTCCTGGCGATAACCGCGGCGGTGTAGTGACTCACCCGATGAGTCGAGCGAAAGCGTACACGTGGTTTGTGCAATGTGTATATTCAGCAGTACATCCGGGCGGTTGATTCGTACGGACGGACGTTTGTTGAATTTCTCGCGGAAATAATCTACAATGGCATCTTTTACTTTATAAGATACAAACTTAGAGTGACGGAATTCTTCGCTGAACACAACGGCATCTACAGCAAATGTTTTCTCCACATTCAGGATGTTTTCCCAGCTGATAGCTTTGATTTGTTCATAGACTTCATCAGCATCTTTGGCAGTGAAGTTCTTGATCGGTTTCAGGATACGGATTGCTGTGCGCAAGCAGAAGTTTGCCTTGTACATCATTTCCTTGTCTCCACTGAAAGACACCATGCGTCGGCCTATTTCTATGTCGTTTGCCCCTAATGCAGTCAGTTCTTGTGCTAATACTTCTTCCAGACCTTGAAAGGTCTTGGCAATCATTTGAAAGGATTCCATCTGTTTATTATTGATTTTACGATTTACAATTTTACGGTTGAAGCTGCTGTAACTTCTTCTGTATCTATTGTTTCTATTGATGATTACTATTCTCTTAATATCCCTTTTACGGAACACTTGTACTTCTCGGATGTAACGCTTGTGTCTCTCTTCCGAAACACTTGTGTTGCTCAGCCGGAACGCTTGTGTCCCTCAACCGGGGCGCTTGCTTGCTGACTGCCGGTTACTTTTTGGCTTTAGTCTGTACAATTCTTGCTCCAGCCGGAACGTCTTCCGTCACCCAGATATTACCGCCTACCGTGGCGCCCTGTCCGATAGTGATACGTCCTAAAATGGTGGCATTGGAATAGACGATGACATTGTCTTCCAGTATCGGGTGGCGTGGGATGCCCTTGATCGGTTTACCGTCCGCATCCAATGGAAAGCTCTTGGCACCCAGAGTTACGCCTTGATACAACTTCACGTTATTTCCGATGACGCACGTCTCCCCAATTACAACACCCGTTCCGTGGTCTATGGTGAAGTGGCTACCGATGGCGGCACCCGGGTGAATATCGATTCCTGTTTCGCTGTGGGCCATTTCAGTGATGATACGCGGAATAAGGGGCACATCGAGTTTCAGTAACTCATGCGCAATGCGGTAATTGCTGATGGCACGTATGGCGGGATAACAACTGATTACTTCTCCGAAACTGTGTGCTGCCGGATCTCCATTGTAGGCGGCTGCCACATCAGTGGCCAGTACACGGCGCATTCCCGGCAAATTGCTGATGAATTTAGCGGCAATCAGTGCCGCTTCTTCACGCTGAAGTTCAGTGCAGCAGGTACATTCTCCGTTTCCGGTGAAGCAAAGACCTGCAAGCACCTGACCGGTCAGCAAGTCGAACAAGCGTTCGATGTTTACGCCGATGTGATATTTGATGGTGCGGCTGTTGACTGTGGAGTTACCAAAATAACCGGGGAAGAGGATGGCACGCGATAGCTCTACAATATCTTGCAGTGCCCTAGCCGAAGGCAATGGAGTGCCGTCCGTGTGCTGATGAAACAGTCCTTTGTAAGATGAGCTTTCCGATAGTTCATCGACTGCCTGTGTCAAAATGTGAGTAAAGTTCAATGGACTCATTGGGATATCCTTTTTATAATAAGGTGGGTACAAAGGTAATTATTCTCAGCGAAAATCCCTCATTTATAGTATGAAAATCCCACAAATATGGTATTTCCTATGAACCGTTAACCCTCTATCTTTGTCATTTAGAAAGAAGAGTATAATTTAAAACCCAATATGTTATGAAAAAGATAGCAAAACAGCTCACGGATCTGGTGGGCAACACTCCCCTGATGGAACTGAGTAATTACAATAAATCAAAGGGGCTGAAAGCCCGTCTGATCGTGAAACTGGAGTCATTTAATCCTGCCGGAAGCGTGAAAGATCGTGTGGCACTGGCAATGATTGAAGATGCCGAGACTTCCGGTTTGTTGAAACCCGGAGCGACTATCATAGAACCTACCAGTGGAAACACCGGAATAGGACTTGCATTTGTAGCCGCTTCAAAAGGTTATAAGTTGATTCTCACTATGCCCGATACCATGAGCGTTGAGCGTCGCAACTTACTGAAAGCCCTGGGTGCCGAATTGGTACTTACGCCCGGTGCCAATGGTATGAAAGGGGCTATTGCCCGTGCTGAAGAACTGAAAGCTGCTACACCCGGTGCGGTGATTCTTCAGCAGTTTGACAACCCCGCAAATCCTGCCATGCACGAACGTACTACAGGACAGGAGATCTGGCGGGATACGGAAGGTCATGTTGATATTTTTGTAGCTGGTGTAGGGACTGGCGGAACGGTAAGTGGAGTAGGTGTCGCCTTGAAAAAACATAATCCGGATGTAAAGGTGGTAGCGGTAGAGCCGACCGACTCTCCTGTACTTTCGGGAGGTGCTCCGGGAGCACATAAGATACAAGGTATCGGTGCCGGTTTTGTTCCCAAGAACTACAATCCAGCAGTGGTTGATGGAATATTGCAGGTAACAAATGACGATGCTATCCGTACAGGACGCGAGTTGGCTCAGAAAGAAGGCCTGCTGGTAGGTATATCTTCCGGGGCGGCAGTCAGTGCAGCCACTCGTCTGGCACTTCTTCCGGAGAATGAGGGGAAAACAATTGTTGCATTATTGCCGGATACAGGCGAACGGTATCTCTCAACGTTGCTATATGCATTTGATGAATACCCGCTGTAGAATATAACTTAATTTAAGGTTCGCAGGCAGAAATATGTTCATTCCTGTGCAGTTGAGCTATATTCCCATTAGGACTGAACTGGTGTCCCACTACGGCTAATCTTAGTGGGACACCAAGTACACTATCACACAGGAAGTTATGTTCTTCAGTTTACTCCTATATAATGCATATCGGTATAGAAATGAGGTAAATGATTTTAGCCTATGTATTCAATCTCTTAGACGCAGATGACACGGATTTAAAGGCTGCGCTGTCACATCAATAAATAAAAAATCTGCGTCATCCGTGTCATCCGCGTCTAAAAAATAAATCAGCACTTCATTCAAAACCGTATAGAAATAAACATATCATTCCTTGTGATTGTACCAGTCTTCATATCCGGTTTCTCCTTTTACCCATTTGGTGAATCCCGGATATTCTCCTTCCGAACCGATTGTTTTTGTTTCTGTTACCGGAACGAAGTTGTGTATCGGGATATCCATAGCAAACGGATATTTCCCGTCACGATGGATGTAGTAGGCGTCGTCATGTGTGTAGTTCAGACTCTTGTCGGCATAGTCTGTGGGCATTTGCTTAGGCAGATGCACTTCCTGACGGTTGTTTGCTCCCGGCTTGTAGTGTACTATGATATACGGATTATAGGCTTTGAGGTCCTGTTTGTTCAGGCTGCCGCTAAAAGTGCGGGTTACTATGAATTTTTGCTTTTGTACCTCTTTGGCATTCGGGAACACTACAATGGACTGTATTTCTGGTTCATATACAGCGCCCTCAGGTAATGCTAATTGTCCAACCTGGGCGGCATTAATTTGATATGCAAAGGCATTCAGGAATTGGGCGCCATCCCATACAGGAGTAAATGTATCTTTTATTTCTGTCACGACGTTGTTTTTGTCGAAGGTCACAGTACGGGAATATTCAATAATTACATCATTCATGTCATAATCTCCGCCGCTGGGCCAGATGTCTTCAAAAAGTAAGGTTCCTGCGTGAAGTTCGGTAACTGGCTTATCGTCAACAGGCGGAATCACAGGGCGTTCGGGATCGTAGATAGATCCTTTGGGATCTGCTTCAATGTAGAATAGCATATCTTCGTAACTCTTATCTGTTCCGTCCTCTATACCGTATATTACGCGCTCGGTTTCGGAGTCCGTAATGGCGACAAAACTGGATTTTCCATTGCTGTTCCATGCCTGATTAGAGTAAATATACCCCAGATTGCTCATGTATCCCGGTGTCAGGTTCACATCGTTCGGGGTATGATCTTTGCCATAACCGTTGCCATAGCCATTGGATATCAGGAAATATCCGATTGTATAACCGGCTGGAAACTTATCCGTAATTGTTCCGTCTTCTTTTTCAAACAGTAACTTTACTTTGTTTCCTAATGCCAGAGGTGCGTCCAGTCTTCTGTAGAGCCACTGTGGGCTGGTGTTTGCGGCTGGCGAAGCATATTTTTCATTCTCATTGTTCAGCATGACGAAAGGTACATTTCCTGCAGTTGATGCGTTCGGAAAAATGATGAACTTCTTGATAGCGTCCGGGGATATGGGTACTTCTCCCTGTGGGTAATAATAATATCCGATGGTATTCTGATTCCAGGCATTTTCTTCCATGAAAGTGAAATAGATAGCTGCTTCTGTAATGGTAGAAGTCGTTCCATTTTCATTCTTGGCATATTGTGCAATGGTAGTATTTATGTGTGTCACATCTGTAATGAATTTACTATTATCCATTGTGGTGTTATTGGGACGTTCATCTTGTCCGTTCCAGAAGGTGCGTTGTATTTTCTTAATCCAGCTTGCATCCAGCCCGGCGTTCAGTAAATAATCCGTTGGAGCTGTAATGCAACTATGTTCACCCCATTGGCAAAGCGAATACATCTTTTGTCCTTGATCTACCACGTAGACAGGACCCTTACCTGAACTTACCGAACGGGTTCCAAGTGCTGTGATTCCTCGGGTTTCCGTGTAAGTATAGTTGACGCTTCCATTCTCCACTTTTAGGGTTTCACAGATGGGGAGCCCCCAGTTGTTGGGGCAGAGATACAAGGTTGTGGCATCTTTAGGTAAAGTCATTTTGCAGCTTTGACGTCCGGATTTATCTGCATAAATTTTGAATTTAGCTTCAATATCACGCTTCGTATAAGAGCCGTTCTCCGATACTTCATACGGAAACTCAGTGTAGATTTCAATCAATGCATAGGCTCCCAGCGAGCCGAGGTCTACATTCAGGTCTACATCCGCACGTGTAGTGAAATCAAAGTACTCTTCTGCTGTTTTTGTACTGTTCTTCCCGCTGTTAGGGTTGTACACATCATCTACGCAACTTGTCATCCACAGGGTTGCACTAAAAAGGACAAAGGTTTTAAAAGTGGTTTTTCTCATAATACATAATGTATAGTTGTTATTAGACGCCCCAAATCTAAGTACAATATAGATTAGCATTATTAGTAAATGAGTAGAATCTGCAAGTTTTTCTCCGCAACCGTTTGCGATAATCCTCTCATTTACATAGATATAGTGAGAGGGACATAATTAGAGTTGCATTTGATGATATATTACTGAGGGGAGGTGTGGTTTCTTTGTTTTTTTAGGGCTACACCCTTTTAGCGAAAGGGTGTAGCTATTTGTAGTAAAGGGTGTAGCTATCCGGGGGAAAGGGTGTAGCCATCCTGAAATGGCTTTATAACTACTCTGAGGTGGCCTCGCTGGGTCGTAGTCCGAAGGATCTGCAAGTCATTTTGTCTATTTTTACTTCCCAAACCTTTACGTTGCGCACGGCAGGTTCGCTGTATTTGAATTCATCGCTTGTATATTGCCGCATGATTATATCAAGCACTTCTCTTTTTTCGTCCATATCTTCGATGAAACGGACGTTTCCGTGGCACATCACGCTGCGCGACTTCATGCTGTAGCTGCATGCCACCTGCCGGTGCATATACACCAGTTCGTGTCCTTCGCAGAAAGTGATACAGACTTGCGGATGCCGTTTCACCATTGCCACTTTGCCGCCTTCGGGGCCGGAGTGCAGGTAGATTACTCCATCCCGGTAAGCGAAGTTCATGGGAATTACGTAGGGATTCCCCTTTAGGTCGGTGATGCCAACCATGCAGTAGGGGCATTTGCGAATGATTGCTTCAATTTCCGTCAGTTCGGTGATTGCAATTGTCTTCATAGGGCTGAATGGGTGTTTTATTCGGTGCAAAGGTAATCATTTTATTGACAAACCCCAGCCGTCTGTTGAAGAAGCGTGCGAAAAGTCCTACGATCAATGCGGCAATGATTGTACCTTCGCGTACACCTTCTATGGTGCCTGCTAATAGGAGCGATGCGGCACAAGCCAGGAGTGCCAACGTTGTATCAAAGCCGATTTTTGTGATTCCGAACTCTTTCCCTGTGCGCAGAGTGATGGCTTTCACAAAGGCTTCTCCGGATAGCATTACTACATTGGCAATTACCTCCATACTTACTCCCAGGCCAAGTATCGCACAGCCAGCTATCAGTGATAGAATCTGCGAGGCATAGCCCGCAGGAGTGAATCCTTCCAGCAAAGCCATCGAGCAATCTATGAAGAAACTGAAGAGTATTGCTACGGGAATTTGTAGAAACTGCTCTTTTCTGAAGTTCCTTTTCAGAAGCCATATTTGTCCGGCTATCAGCACGGCATTCAGCAGAAGCGTGAATTGTCCCAGTGTGACGGGAAATTTTAAACTCAGTGTGTAAGGAAGGCTCGATATAGGCGAGGAACCCAGATTTGCTTTAATAATTAAACTAATACCGAACGCATTTACAAATAAGCCCGCGATGAAAAACAGATACCGGGTTGTTAATTCTCTTTTTGCCATATTACAATCTTTTTTCTTAAGTTCACAACAGACGGGTTATAAATCAGCTACAGACTACGAGCTACAAGTGCCTTTCGGAATATAGCGCAGCTACTTGTAGCTTGTAGCCGGTAGCTCGTAACTAATACTTATATATCCAATCTTTGATGAGCAAATAACCGAAATTATTAACCGCTGCAAAGTTACGGCTTCTATTGCCTGTCTCACGGTTCAAAAATCGAAGCGAATTGTTCAAAAAGTGGGATTATTTTGTTCATAAGCTACTTTAAGAGTATATTTGTACTTCAAAAATAGAACTTTATGAGTGAGGAATACCTGTTTCATACCCGGCAGAAATTCGACTTGTTTTCTTATCCTTATCGGATGGAGAGAGGAGAATTGCTGTTTTGTCTGCAAGGAGGAGTACAGCTTTACATTAACCAGCAGAAGTATGCTTTAGTTGCCGGAAGTGTAATACTTGTTTTCCCTGAACAGATTACGTTTTATAAAGATGCTACAGATGATCTTGAACTGGCCGTTTTTGCTTTTTCCGCACAGTTTCGACATGAGATTTTCTATTCGTTGCCTTCGGATAAGGTATCCTTCATGCGTGAGCATAATTATAGTTCATTCCGAGACGAAGAGTGGGATGGGATATGCAATCATTATCTTAAACTTCTGCAACAGAAATCTGTGGACAGTGATAATATATATCAGCGTGAGCTGGTGATTTACTGTTGTCGGATGTTGTTTTATGAGATCTGTAATCAGTCGGAGCGTCTTTATCGGCAAAAGAAGCCGAATTATTTGCGTTGGCGGTTGAAGGACCGCTTTATTGCGTTAGTGATAGAGTCGTTCAGGGAACAGCGTTCGGTAGATTATTATGCGGATAAACTTTGTGTCACTACGCGGCATCTGAGTAAGACGATTCAGCAAACGGTGGGATGCACAGCGAAAGAATGGATAGACGATTACGTGATACTTGAGCTTAAAGTGACACTTCACTCTACAGCACTTTCCATACAGGAGATAGCTAATCAGTTTAATTTCCCTGATCAATCCTATCTGGGGAGATACTTCAAGCATCATACAGGAATGTCGCCCACGGCTTACAGGGAGAATTATGGTGTATAGGAGAACGAAAATTCAGGCACGGATTACGCGGATTACACGGATTTCTTTCATTAATCAACAACCCTTGATCCGTGTATTCCGCGTAATCCGCGCTTTTTATTCTACCAGTGCGAAGTCCAACTGTTTCTTTTCTAGATTGGCCCGTGCCACCTTAATCGTGATTGCGTCGCCCAGACTGTAGGTACGGTGCTTACGGCGCCCGCGCAGACAGTAGTTCTTCTCGTCGAACTCGTAATAGTCATCGTCAAGGTCGCGGATAGGTATCATACCTTCGCATTTGTTTTCGTTCAGCTCAACGTACAGTCCCCATTCCGTAACACCGGAAATTACACCATCGAACACTTGTCCCAGACGCTCCGTCATGAATTCTACTTGCTTGTATTTGATGGAAGCACGTTCAGCGTTGGCTGCAATTTGTTCCATATTGCTGGAGTGGTCGCAGAGGTCTTCATATTTAGTCTCGGAAACACTGCGTCCGCCATTCAGATATTTCGTCAGCAAGCGGTGTACCATCATGTCGGGGAAACGGCGGATGGGTGAGGTGAAATGCGTATAGTATTCGAATGCCAATCCGTAATGCCCGATGTTGTGCGTGGAGTAACGTGCTTTCTGCATGGCACGGATGGATACGGTCTCAATAAGATTCTCTTCCTTCTTGCCCTGAATGTCGTCCAACAGGTGGTTGATGGATTTGGAAACATCTGTCTTGGTTCCGCCGGTACGTATCTTGTAGCCGAAGCGGGCGATGAATTGTGCCAGGTTATCCAGTTTCTCCGGGTCCGGAAGGTCGTGGATACGGTAAGGGAATACCTTGGCCTTCTTGTTTTTCGGTACGCGACCGATTTTTTCCGCTACGGTGCGGTTGGCAAGCAACATGAATTCTTCCACCAACTTGTTGGCATCTTTGGAAACTTTGAAGAAAACGCTGACAGGTTTCCCTTTTTCGTCTATCTCAAACTTCACTTCGTAACGGTCAAAGTTGATGGCTCCGGCTACGAAACGCTTCTGACGCAGCGCCTTGGCGATGGTGTCCAGCATGAGGATTTCTTCTTTGAAGTCTCCTTCTTTCGTTTCGATTACTTGCTGTGCTTCTTCGTAAGTAAAGCGGCGGTCGGACTTGATTACCGTATGTACTACGCGCGAGTCTTTCACGTCTCCCTTTTCGTTGATGTTGAAGATAACGGAGTATGCCAGCTTTTCTTCGTCGGGACGCAGGGAGCAGATGAAGTTACAAAGACGTTCGGGAAGCATCGGGATAGTACGGTCTACAAGATACACGGATGTAGCGCGTTTTTCGGCTTCCTTGTCAATGATGCTGCCTTCGGTTACGTAGTGGGTAACGTCTGCAATGTGTACGCCTACTTCCCACAAGCCGTCTTTCAGTTTGCGGATGGAGAGAGCATCATCAAAGTCTTTGGCATCCTTTGGGTCGATGGTGAAGGTGGTTACATTCCGGAAGTCCTCGCGTTTGGCAATTTCTTCATCGGATATTTCGGCGGGGATTTTATCCGCAGCTTTTTCTACAGAAGAGGGGTAGACGTAGGGCAGGCCGAATTCAGCAAGGATGGCGTGCATCTCTGTGGTGTTGTCGCCCGCTTTGCCCAGGATGTCGATGACTTGTCCGATGGGGTTTTTCGCCTTGTCAGGCCATTCCACTACTTTCACGATAGCTTTGTCTCCCGTCTTTCCGCCTTTCAGCTTTTCTTTGGGAATGAAGATGTCATTGGCAAGCGTACGGTTTTCCGTCACCAGGAAGGCGTATGAACTGCCTACTTCCAGTGTACCTACGAAGGTGTCGTTGGCACGCTCCAACACTTCTATCACTTCTCCTTCGGCTTCGCACCCACGGCGTTTGGCGTAGAAGGAGATGCGGACTTTATCATTGTTCATGGCGTGTGCCGAATTACGCTCGGCCACGAATATCGGGTCGCCTCCACCTTCGGGAATGAAGGAATTCTTTCCATTACTCTTGCGCTGGAAAGTGCCTGTCATTTCCACACCATGATTGTTCAGTTTATATTTGCTTTTCTCTACTTCGGTGATGTAATCATCCAGTAGCATATCGCTTAGGATATCCTTACACAGCATCTTCAGAGGATGCGTGGTAAGGTGGAGTTGTTCGAATATGTATTTCAGGGACAGTACTTCGTCGGGTTTCGAATGGAAAAAATCCATCAGTGCGCTCACAAGCTCTTTCTTTTTCATGCGCTTGCCGGCTTTCTTTTCTTTATTCTTAGCCATAAGTTCTCTTTCTTTATGAATGTATTTGCAAAGTAAACAAATAATCGGTTAGATTGGTTGAAAATCATTCGAATTCTGATGGATTCATTACGAGATTAAGAATGTTCTGCCGTAGATATTAAAAATAAAGTGCACTTCAAAGCTTTTGTCGGGCTTTGAGTGCACTTCATGAAAGACATATCCTCTTTTGTTTGTTAGAGAGAGAATTTAGTTAATAATTGAGCAAAGAACCTTTTCATTTTAAAGAACGTACGACACGGAAACCGATCTGACCAAACCATATGTCACCTCCGGGGTAACCCATATCTGTTTTGATGTGAGCACCCAAAAGTCGCATATTGGTGTTAGAACAGTTCGTATCGTAAGTTGAGAAACAACCTCCGCGTGAGAAAACCAGGCGCTCCTCATCTCTGGGTTTCTCAGGACCCCATGGATCAGTTTCCTCAGCATCACTGATATAGCCTAACTGAAGGAGCCATTCTCCGGTATATTCTTCAACGTTTCCTGCCATATCATAGATTCCCAATGAGTTGGGCTTCTTTAATCCTACCACATGGAGTTCGGGCTCTTCTCCTACTATAGAGTTTTCTCTATACCAGCCTACTTCATCGAGGTCGTTGCTACCTGCATAGTAATAAGGTTGGTTTTCGTTGTCGGGACCACCTTTGGCTGCGTATTCCCATTCGGCGCTGGTAGGCAGGCGATAACCGTTGGCTGTTTTATCGCGGATTACGTCAGCCTCATATAGTTCAGTGTTGGTAGGATCCCATAATTCATTCTTGAATGTATAAACCGGTTTGTAGCCCTTGCGTTCGCTCAGCTTGTTGCAGTAAAGCATGGCTTCGTATAGTGTCACGGTGTGTACGGGCAACAGGTCTTTTTTCTTGTTGACTGACGGGTTATAGCCCATGACATCCTGAAACTCACGTTGTGTCACTTCATAACGTCCTATTTCAAAAGCTGAGATATTTACTTTATGTGCATTTTCCTTATCTGCGTACGTACCGCTTAAGTCACGTCCGATGATAAATGAACCCGCTCCTACGGTTACCATCTCAAATGTGGTATAGTTGGGATTATCCTCATCGCCTCCTCCACTGGGCGGATTGACACCACCGGATTGCAGCGTAACAATAGCAATGTATGTCTTAACATTCTTCTGGTCAGAAGAAATAACTCTATACTCTACAGCATCAGTGAAGTCTTGAACCGTACCGCTGGCGGGAGTTACAGTAGCTCCTTCCGAAGGTACTACAACGGGTTTCAGTGCGGTGACATCCGTACCGGCCGGCATAGTAACTGTAATGACAGGATAATCTATTTTAGAAGATATCTGTCCTGGAATGATGAAGGCTGTGATGTCTGCCGCAGCGGGTTCTTCATCTTTTTCCACACCTTTCTGGGTGATGATGAGCATATATGTGTCCAGTACTTGGTCGCCGAAAAGAGCGGATATTTCTACTGTGGTCTGGCGTACATTTTCTGCATTGTTTTTGGCTACAGATAAAGAGAGGCGGTTTTTGCTGCAATTAGCCAAACACCACATTTTGTCGGCAGCCGGGACGGTAGCTTTCAGGGTGATGCCGTCCATATCTGCTCCGGCGGCGTCACCCAGGGTAATGCTGCTGGTGAGGGTACCTTCTTTAGATACTGACAGAATGCCGTTTTCTTCATCGAAAGACAAGATCCCTTCGTTGAAAGAAGACATCGAAGCTACTAACTCAATGTGAGGAACGGCTTGTTTGTCGTCATCATCGGAACAGGCGGTAAATGAAATGCTGCACAATAGCGCGACAATAAGGTAATAAAATTTGTTCAAGTTCATAAAGTGTATATTTTAGTTGTTATTTAATGGTTCTTACTACGCGGAAACCGATGGTGTCATATGTTGCTGTAGGATCCATCTTGTCAGTGTAATATACTTTTCCTTTAGTGTCGTATGTAGAGAAATAGCCACCCCTGTAGATTTTTGTATCATTGAGGTTTTCGGCAGGACCAATCGGATCCGTTTCCGGTTCCAGGGAATATTCATAACCGTAAGGCACACCATAGTCGTAGCACCACTCACCGACATTTCCGCTCATATCATAAATTCTTAATTGATTGGCTTTTAGCTTGCCAACTTCGTGCAGCGAAGCACTACCGCCGACAGCTGAGTTATCTTGCCACCAACCTACTTCACTATAGTTATCACTGCCGGAAAAGACTGTTAGATTCTTGCAACCTTCATTACCTCCCTTAGCGGCGAATTCCCATTCGGCTGAAGTCGGAATTCTGTAACCGTTGGACACAGTGGCCGGATCATAGATGTAGTTTGGAATTTCTGTGACTCCTCCGAACCAAATGTCCTCTATTCTGATGGTACCTTCTTGTTTGTAAGCGGGAGTCAGTCCTTCTTTTTCACTCAGTTTGTTACAGAATTCGCAGGCTTTGGCCCAGTCTACTTTATTTACGGGATAATTGTCTCCTCTGAATTTCTTATCTGAAGGATTCTCACCCATAATCTCATTATACAGTTTTTGCGTAATTTCAGTCGTAGCGATATAGAAACTGCTCACGGTGACGTCGTGTGTGTAACTTTGGGTATAGTCTTTTCCTTCTCCGAACTTAAAGGTTCCTCCTTCCACTACTACCATGTCCATGCTACTGTTCAGTTTGGCTTGCTTTACACTCAGTCGCAGGGAGGAGATTTCTGTTTCTTCCGTTTTACCTGCTGCGGCGATGGTGATATCTGCAGTATTATCTGATTTGGCAGCTGTGGGAGATATCCGGATGTTCAGTGTTCCTCCGGTTAAGTCAGCGATGAACCATTTGGCATCTTCAGGAACGGTTAGCGCATATTCCACATCAATGGTCTGATCCTCCAAAGTAGTGCCTACCGGTATTGTCACATCACCACCGACATAAGAAATGTCGAGTAGTCCTCCTTCCAGTTTAACGTTGGCAGGTGCAGTCATCTGATCTGTTTTCAAAATCACTTCTCCTTTTGGAGTAATCTTGGCACCCTGGTTGATTGTCAGTTCCAGTGGAGCGATCTCGGCACCGGTAGCTACTGCTGTCAGCGTTGCAGTGGTGGAGCGACTTTGCGCATCTTTGGAAACACTGACTTCAATGTTCAGTTTATTGCCGGTAATAGTAGCTTTACACCATGTGGCATCTTTGGCAGGAACTACAACTGTATAAGTAATGTCAAGGTCGTAATCTTCCAGACCGCAGGTTAATGGAATGGAGAAAGTACCTCCCTTGCCATCTACGGTAAGTGCATTTTGAGTCACAGTCGCCCCTTCGGGGGAAGTAATGTTTTGGGTACTGAGTGCGATGCCGCCTTTTAGCGGATCGTCGTCATCACTACATGAAGTGAACATTATGCAACCGGCAATCAATGCCAGGCATGTGTTGAGCAAATGATAAACTTTCATACTTTGTGAAATTTTGATTAATACTATAGTTATTTGTATCGTAGTTAATTGGCCATTGGGTAATATTGTACAGCTCTGTATGCTGTGAAATAGTTTTCCGGATGATCGACATCGGTGAATTTAATCCAGTTAGGTGATTTTTTGTCATCAGACGTCAATGTAAAGGTGCGTTGGATATCATTGCCGAACGGTGTGATCAATGCGTTGAATTTAAAGTCTGTATAGTAAGTCTTTCCGACGGTTGAGCCTTCTTCGGAGAATTTCAGGGAAATCTTGTTTTCTCCAATCAGTTCGTAATCGAAAGCCAGATAACCATGTCCCTGGGCACAGATGAATTGGAAGGCATAGTAAGTACCCAGAATATTAATCTCACTGCCTAAATAGCAATAAGTTATATCATCATTGTTGGCTTCGAGTGCTTCGCGGGATATATCCCATAAAGCCTGACCGTAAGGACTAAATCCGCTGTAGGTAAAGAACCAGTTGCGGCTGAACAGCATTTCGTTGACAGAAGGATATGTGGGGATGAACATGCCCGTAGCATCATTGGAGGGGATGAATGTACCATCTTCTCCTAAGTCCGGATTTAAGATCAGGCCTTCGATGACATTATTGCCCAATTGTACGGGTTGGTAGAATTTACATCCTGTCAGGGTGATGATGAACGGTTGATACTCGGTGATGGTTTCTTCCCCTTTCTTCCGGTAGATACAAAGCGTATGTCCTGTCAGGCGCGTTTCTATAGACTGTTCTTCATCCTGATAGAGTAACCGGTAATATTCGGCGAATTCTTTATCTTTTTGCTTGATGTCTTTCAGGTAGTCGCTCCATTTCAAGGCGGCGGACATGGGGGTCATCGTCATGTACGAACCACTCTTTTTCCCTTTCAGTCGGATGATTTGTTCGTCGGCTTGCAGTATGGTGAATTCAAAATCCCCTTCCAATCCGTAACCGTCTCCCATCCCTTGGCTGTTGGAGGGGTCGGAGAAAAAGTGGAGTATTTCGTTATAGGTGTCAAAAGAAAGTACGCATCCTGCACTTTGTTTCAGGGTATAGGTGCTGACTGCTGTTTTGTCTGCGCCTGCGGTTTCACTGGCTACAGTTACCCGGTAACCTGGCTGGAAGTTAAGCAATACGTTGAAGCCTCCGTAACTTTGCGTAGAAGAGGGATAATACTCCATTAACCAGCCGTTGGGTGAACTGAGCAGAATTTCTTGTACTGTTTCTATTTCTTCCTCAATACGGTTGGCGGAAGTATCGTCAAAAATCGGATCTATCTTGGGCGTACATGAAAAGAACAACCCGGCGGCGAGAATTGATAATATATAATGTGTCAGTTTCATACTTAATTCATTATTAAAGGTTTTCTAAATCAACTTCAGACAATGAGCCGGAGCGGCGTTGTACGATGTCGCGCAACTTGTCAATGTCAATGCTCCAACTGTCTTTCAGATATTTTCTCACGATATCAAACTTTTTCTGCAGTTTTATTTTGCCGAGGGCTCCGCCGTTATTCAGCACGTTTTCCCAATAACCGGCATCGTGGGTTATATAATTGGAAATGATTTCCACGAAATCTTCATCGGGTGAGAAACTTGCGTAACGGGTTATGAATCCCATTGTGTTGGCAACCTCGTCACTCTCCAGGTTTAACCAACTTGGTCCCTGGTAATCGGTTGAAATCAGGTTGAAGTCTGTAGAATAATTCTTTGTTTGATGTAAGATATGTGCAAACTCATGGTGCATGGTTTTAAAGAACCAGGTGTTCAGAAAATCAATATCCGGACTATTGGCATTCAGTTCGTTTACATTGTACAAAGTGATTTTCAAACCACCTTCAGCCGTTCCCAGTACCACTGAACCTTGGCTGTTGTATGCTTTTGAACCGATTAACTGAATCATTCGCGGACAATAGGTCTTGATGAATGTCTCTCCGAGTAATTCGTTGTAGGAATCTATCCAAAGATACTTGGTCAGTTTGGCCATGGCAACACATTTGTCGTATTCGGCAGGAATCAGATTGTACGTATTGTCTGACTCCTTATCGATATATTTATAGTTGAACTGAATGTTGTACGGAACGACATAGTTGAGTAATAACCAAGTATCGAATGCATTCCGTTCAGGAGATTCTGTATCGAAAATACTGTGACTGTCTAATTTGTCTTCGCTGCATGCTCCCAAAACAATGGAAGCGGCAAACAATAAAGTATAGATATATTTTTTCATGTTTCCTCCTTATTTTAGTTGTTTCTTGGATTGGCTTCCAGACCTGCTGCAATAACCTCTTGGGGGATTTGCATGGCGCGGCGCAGATCGTTCACCAGTAATACGTCGTCTGCTTGTCCATCTCTGTTGTGTGAAATTTCAATTCCGTATCGTTTTATATCATTCCAGCGAAGGCCTTCGTGGACAGTGATGATACGGCGCATGTGAAGAAGGCACTGAATCAGATTCTCCGTATCACTGTCGGCGATTGTAAATCCTTGTGGGTTGATTTTCTTCTTGATAGTTCTATCGTCTTCCGACTTCAAGTGCAGGGGCATATACTTTCTTGCTGCGTAATAATTAATCAGTTGTTCTTTTGTGAAAGTCTTGCCTGTCATGGAGTTCATCAGTATATTAATGTCTGCCACGGCCTTATCAGCTTCCGGTGCTTGTTTCAATAAATAAGCTTCTGCGCGGCATAATAATAATTCGTCAATGGAGAAAGCTACATTTACCAGATGGAGAAAGCCGATACCGGCTGTCTTATCGGTATATTCAAAGTAGCCGTTCACCTTCGGGAAAGAGTATTTCTGCTCAAATCCCCAGATACCATTTGACATGAAAAGCTGGTTGTATGCGCCCCACGGGCCGGGTAAGATTTCATTAAGCAGGATGTTATAGGCATTGCCATAACGTAGCCCTATCCCATAAGGGCCATGTACATAAGGCCAGGAAGACTGTGCGGTGACCAACATCAGGTTGCATGGTTCGGTATGTGCGATGTAGCTGTTACATCTGAGCTCGAAATCCGTTGCAAGTTCGCTGAAGCTTTTCCAGTTACGGACATCATTTACCGGGTTGTCGCCAAGTACGGTGCTGGCATATTCTATTACTTTGTCAAATCTCAGATAATAAAGATTGAAACGGGCTGCAAAAGCGTAGGAAGCGCGTTTGTTGAAGTGATACTTAGGAACAGAGTATGCTTCATCGTTAATCAAAGGTAACCCTTCTTCAATATCTTTGTTGATGTTTTCGTACACCTGGCTTAGAGTGCCCCGTTCTATTCCGTCGGGCATCACTTCTGTTTCGGGTGTTGTGGTGTAAGGTATCCCGAGTTCCTGATCCGCAGTCTGCGGGTTATAGGGCATACAAAATAGGTTGGCAAGCTGGAAGTGAGCGTATGCACGGCATAGTAGCGCTTCACCTTTCTGTGGATTCAGGTTTTCCGGGTTTCCCATCAGCTCAATGGCCTGTAGGGCTTGATTGGCCGAACAGATGGCATTATAGTGTGCGTCCCATATATATTTGGGTGCGTCAGTATCCTCGGAAGTCATATCATTCCATAAATAAGCATCCCGTTGTATCTGTCCGTATATGTCATACAGTGCCCCGTTGTCCTTGGCATTGTCGGAAGCAAGTTCGGAGATGAGAATGGTTGATACTTCCGGATAAGCAGATACCAGTATATTGGTGATTTTCTGTTCGGAATCTATTTCTGTTCTGTCATCTGGTATAGTGTCCAGAAAGTCATTACAAGAAGCCAATGCAAATAATGAACCGGCCAGTAATATATATGTTCTTATATTATTCATATCGAGTTGTTTTTTAATTAAATACCTAATCTTAATGTCAAAGTGAACTGTTGGGGAACAGGAGATGCCACACCACCGGTATTGAAGAACTCAGGATCTTGCCCGTTCAGCTTCTTGTCCGAATAGATGAGAAATGCATTCGTAGCTTGAAGTTTTAAGGACAAATCACTGACTCCTGCTTTAACTATCAGTTTTTTAGGGAAATTGTAGGTTAGAGAAATTTCTTTCATCCGGATAAAGTCTCCTTTGGCTATGCGGGCCGTAGAATAGTTGTAGGCATTGTAAGCATAGCTCAGATAGGGATCCTGCTGATTGGCGCGTTTATCGGCAATTACCGGGATATCGGTATACTTCTCGTCTCCGCCTTTGGTCCAGCGGTTTATGAATTCTCTAGGCATAGCATCGAGGTCACTGTACTGGTTGTGGAATACAGGATCCAGTCTGATTACATTGCCGAAGGAATATGTGATGAAGAGGTTCAGCAAGAAGTTCTTATATTTGAAACTGTTTCCAAAACTTCCGGTGATAGTCGGGTCAGTTGGACCTTCGTAAATAAGATGGCCCTTCTTAATCCGTTCCTGGAAGTTAATGTTGCTCACTGTCAGGTTTCCATCTTCGTTAATGAAGGTAGGATAGCCACTCTCATTCAATCCGCGGAAATCCATGGAGAACAGAGAGCGGACAGGATAACCTTCCAATGCAAATCCGCTTCCACTGATCATCTCGATTACCGAAGAATTGGATTGGAGATCGGTTACTTCATTCTTGGTATTTGAGAAGATAAAATCCGTATTCCAGCTGAAATCCTTCTTCCTGATGTTCTGTGTAGATAAGGTGAACTCAATACCATGTGATTTCATGCTGGCTACATTGGCCAGTTTTGTGAGTTGTCCGCCGGTTCCTTTGGTATTGATGATACCTATCAGGTCGTAATTGTCGCGTTTGTACCAGTCGACAGCCAGATTAATGCGGTTATTCAGAAAGCCTATTTCCGCTCCGATATTCAACTCATGCTTTTTCTCGTAAGTAAGCTCCTGGTTTTCTATATTTACAACTCTCAGACCGGACTCTTTGATGGAAGTGAACGGACGCCAGGTGTTATAACTTTGAATGATAGCCCGGGAGTTACTGGCCGAAGCCGGGCCACGGTCAGCAGTCAGAGAGTAGGAGGCTTTCAGGGTCATATTTGAAACGTAGTCGAGCAGAGGTTGCCAGAATTTCTCTTCATGGGCATTCCAGGCGGCTGATAAGTTCCAGGTGGGAAGCCAGCGTGCCGATCTGCTTTTACCCAGTTTATTGGAACCTTCGTATCGCAACGTACCGTTCAAGGTGTATTTGCCTTGGTAAGAATAGGTTGCTGTACCGAAGAATGAGACTTCGCGCTGACGGGTTCTTTCTACGGTATAGTATTGGGCGTTTTCTTCACTGCCTTGTTTGAAGTACTGGTATTCGTAGGCCGGAAGCATTCCCATTTCATATTGCATACCGACTCCGTTGAACCAGGTTCTTTGGCGGTTTACAGCATTGATTTCCATACCTCCGAAGAAATTGAAGATATGGTTTTCATTATATACATCATTGTAGCTGGCTGTTCCACGGAAATCATAGCTATCCATTGAATATTTTGTCTCTCTGTAAAATCCTCCCACTGGCAGCACAGAAACAGGCAGTGTGTTGGCATTTTCCGGATCGGTATAAAGCCATGGATTTGCCTGGCGCATCGTAGCGTCGTCCATAGCGCGGAAAGCCCATGCTTGATTTGAATAATCTTTGATGGTGTGTGACTGTGTAGTCATGGAAGTTTTGTAGGCTCCCAAAGCGGATAACTCGATTTTATTAATAGGTTTCCATTTCAGTTCTCCCTGAAATTTAAGATCGGTTACGTTTAAGTCGATGTAGTTGTTATCCAGTTCATGCAGAATGTTGAAAGGCGCATAGTTGCGTACATAGTAGGCATCAGGGTCCAGTGTACGTGAGGTGTTCAGGGCGTAACTGTATGGGTTGATGTCAAAGTCGCGCTTCACTTCGCCACTGACAGGGTCGACGGAAGAACTTAATGTTCCCGGAGCTTTCTGCTTACGGTAAGAAGCATTGCTGATTAAATTGAGTGATAAGGCTTTGCTGATATGGTATAGTGCGTTTACATTGGCAGTATAACGCTTTACTTCGCTTTTTTTAGTCCATCCCGGATCATTCATGATACTTAATGAAGTGTAGTAAGATGCTTTTTCAGTACCGGTAGAAAAACTGATGGCATGGTTTTGTGAGATGCTGTTATTAAACAGCAGGTCAAACCAGTTTGTATTTCTGAATTCTGCTTCCTGCAGGTACTGGTTACGTGCTTCTTCCGTATTCATCAACCCGTATGAATCAGTCTTTGCATCGTAATCGTTGATCAGATGATACATTTTTCCGTATATACCGCTGTTTGAGGCCCGGTACATATCGGCAAGATTCAAATATCCCGCATTGTCCAGCTCTTTATAAACGCCCATCTGTTCTTGCGAATTCAAGATATTGAAATGCCTGTAGTTGGGCTTTAATCTCATTGTGTATTCTCCGGTATAGGTGATTTTGCTGCTTCCGGCTTTTCCTTTCTTAGTAGTAACAACGATTACTCCGGCCATAGCCCGGGCTCCATAAATAGAGGTGGCAGAACCGTCTTTTAATATCTGGAAGCTCTCAATATCATCTGCATTTAATCCGGCAATGGCAGAGCTGATGAGTGTGACGGCATCTCCCGAAGACAAATTATCTGCATCTACCTCGGTTACATCTTCCATAA
The DNA here is from genome assembly GCF_036416795.1 of Bacteroides sp. MSB163. Classification (NCBI taxonomy): domain Bacteria; kingdom Pseudomonadati; phylum Bacteroidota; class Bacteroidia; order Bacteroidales; family Bacteroidaceae; genus Bacteroides; species Bacteroides maternus. The sequence goes on from NZ_CP143867.1 coordinate 1,788,093, forward strand.
TGACTCCATCCACTACCCATAACGGCTTGGAACTACCGTATATGGAAGTTGCTCCGCGTACACGGATTTTAGGGGCGGTACCGAAAGTGCCTGATACGTTCTGGACGGATACGCCGGCTGCACGCCCTTCCAGTGCACGGCTGATTTCGGGTATACCATCCAGCTTGATGTTCTCTGCTGAGAGTTTTGTGGCGGCACCCGTAAATAACCGTTTATCCATCTTTTGCATACCGGTAACTACTACTTCCGATAGTGTCTGTACGTCAGATACCAGTGTGATGTCCATTTTAGGAGAGGCCTTTACTTCTTGGGGCACCATACCGATATAAGAGAATTGCAGGATCGAATTGCTGGCTACTTTTTCAATATGGAACCGTCCGTCAATGTCGGTTAGAACTCCCGTTTTGCTTCCTTTAATCAGAATGGTGGCACCGATCAATGGCAATCCGTCATCTTGTGAAATAACGGTTCCTGTGACATCGAAAATTTTAGGTTGTTTGGAGTTCTTGGAAGTGATGGTGATAAATTGATCTTCTATATGATACTCCAAAGGTTTATCGTTCAGGATGATTTCCAGTATTTCTTTAATTCCTTTGTTCTTGGCAGAACCGGACACAGTGTACTTTTTGACATCGTCATACGTGAACAGGATTTTATATCCCGATACCTTTTCCAAACGTTTCAATAAAGAAGGTAGACGTTCATTATTGAACTCAATTGTAATCTCCGTTTTAGTTGTAGTTGTTTGTGCATTTGCTTGGGGTGACAAGAGGCAAATACATGCAATACAAGTGATAAATAAATACCATTTTCTTCTCATATATTCTAATTTTATAACACAAATTCTCTTTCGTTATATTATTAGTTCGTATGAGAATAAAAAAAGGACACCCCTTTTGCTGAATTTTCTTAGAAAAAAGTATTATTTTGTTTGATTATCGTCTTATTGGATGTTTTTATGATATGTATTTTCAGTCTATAACTATTGTATTGTTTCTTATGGTAGCTGTTACCTTTTTCATTTGATTAAGTAACTTTAAGGTATGCTCCAATTGCTTTGTCCGGTCAGAAACGAAATGCATTTTATATTTCATAGCATCCGGATTTCTGAATTCGATGTTTACGTTGTACCATCGCCCGATATTTTCCATAATATCTTTCAAAGTGACATCATCGAAATAGAAAAAGCCGTCTTTCCAATAGATATATGAGTCTAAATCCACCTCGGTCATAATGAAATTTCCGTCAGGTTGCAGATGGGCATCTTCTCCGGGAATCAGACGTGTATAGGCGTTATTTTTTGTATTGCTGACTTCTACCTTTCCGCTGATCAGAACAACATGGGTGTCTTCCGGCGAGTAACTTCGTATATTGAACTCTGTTCCCAATACCCGGGTTTGTATATGAGGCGTTTTGACGATGAATGGACGTTCTGTGTCTTTGGCAACTTTAAAGTATGCTTCTCCATTCAAGGTTACTGTGCGTTCTTTTCCTACGAAGGTGGTAGGGTAAACGAAATGAGTGTTGGCATTTAACCAGACTTCAGTACCATCACATAAAGTAATTTTAAAGGTTTCTCCTCTGGGCACTGTGAGGGTATGCGTGTGCAATATTACATCCTTCGTTTTAGAAGGATAACTAAGTTCTTTAGAGGCGGATTGTACTTTTTGAGGAGTATTGGCCTGATGTTCTGCCAGTACAATTCTTTCTCCATCTCCTTTATCTAAAATCACTTGTTGGGGTGAGTTGTCGGCAGTGAATACAATAACGGGCGCTGTGTTTGTTGTCTCCCGCTGATGACTGATGTAGTGATAAATCCCGATGCAAAGGGCAATGGACGCAGCAATACTGATACTTGTTTTCCAGAAAGTATGTATATTTTGTTTTTGGTGTCTTTTTTTGAAGCGGGCAAGTTCGGCTTCTACATTCAGTTGCATATCTTTTTTTTCGGTATGCAGAAAAAACTGGGTATCTAGAATATCTTGGGCTGCCTGTCTGCTTTCCTTGTCCAGAAGCATCTCCTGTAATTGTTCGTCTGTGATATCTGTAGAAGGCTCCATAGCATCAATTGCCTTCTCAATAGAGGCTTCCAACTTTATGTTATCAATTTCTTTACTCATAGTGTCATTGGTTTTTGGTATATTATTTTATATCGTTTTTGCCTTACAATCAGACACCCTCTTTATGATTTATTAAACATTCTTTACGTATCACTTGCAGTGCTTTCACGATATGCTTCCTGACTGCACTTACACTGATATTCAATTCTTCGGCCACTTCCTGATATTTCTTTTTTTCTACATAGCATTCTTCTAAAATATGTTTGGTATGTGGAGTGAGTTTTTGCATAGCTTTCTGAATGGCCAACATTTTCTCGTCCCATTCTTGATAATCGGTTTCTACATAGTCTTGGGTAAGGTCAGTATATAATTGTACGAACTGCTGATGCACATTTTGATGTCGGAGATAATCAATACTTTTGTTGCGCACGTATGTATATAAATAGGACTTGACCGTTGCTTTGTTCACTTTGTCATAGTTATTCCACAGAAACTCGAAAGCATCGCTCACAATGTCTTTACTAGCCTCTATATCGTTTATCAAATGATAAGCATAATAATATAGTTGAGGATAATATTCTTTGAAAAGAATATCAATGCCGGTTTTATCTTTCACACGTAAAAGTATTGAATAGTAAATAAATCGATGTGCAAATAAACAAATAATAATTGAGAAATGCAATATAGCTTTTATTTTAGTATATTTGCGGCAGATTTTTCTTAATAAGTAAGTATTGAATGAGTGCAGAAGCAGCTTCTTCCCGGGAGAAGGGGATATATAAAGTGACGATTGCCGGTAGTATCGTTAATTTTGTGTTAGTTGTACTGAAGTTCGTGGCAGGTATCTTGGGGCATAGTGCCGCTATGCTGGCTGATGCAGTTCATTCTTTATCTGATTTTGTGACGGATGTTATTGTCATCGTGTTTGTGCGCATATCCAATAAGCCTCAGGACAAGGGACATGATTATGGACATGGGAAGTATGAAACGTTGGCTACGGCTATTATCGGAATACTACTGTTATTTGTCGGTTTCGGTATTTTGTGGAACGGTGTCTCTTCTATTTACGCATTTATCAAAGGAGAACAGCTGGGAGCGCCCGGAATGATAGCATTGGTTGCCGCTCTTGTCTCTATTGTGTGCAAGGAAATCCTGTATCAATATACTGTTATTAAAGGGAAAAGCCTGAATTCACAGGCGGTAGTGGCCAATGCCTGGCATCATCGGAGCGACGCTTTTTCGTCTATAGGAACGGCTGTAGGCATTGGAGGCGCAATCTTGTTGGGCGAACATTGGCGGGTACTCGATCCGATAGCTGCTGTGATTGTCAGTTTCTTTATAATGAAGGTAGCTATTCAACTGTTGATTCCTTGTGTTGACGAGTTGCTTGAAAAGTCTTTGCCGGATGAAGTGGAGAAAGATATTGAGCAAGCATTGCTCTCTTTTCCCGGAGTTAGTGAGCCGCATCATCTCCGCACGAGGCGTATCGGTAGTTATTGTGCGATTGAGGTACATGTGCGCATGGACGGAGGGATTACGTTGGAAGAAGCTCATACTACGGCTACGGCTATTGAACATAAATTAAAAACAATGCTTGGCGAAGGTACGCTGATTAATATTCATGTAGAACCCAAGAAGTAATGGAAAGTATATTAATAACAGGAGCCAGTGGATTTATCGGAAGTTTCATCGTGGAAGAGGCGTTGAAGCGGAAGTTCGGCGTGTGGGCGGGTATCCGTTCGAGCAGCAGCCGGGAATATCTGCGAAACCGTAAAATACACATCCTGGAACTGGATTTTGCACACCCCAATGAATTGCGTGCGCAGCTTTCCGGCCATAAGGGAACATATAATAAATTCGATTATATCATCCATTGTGCCGGTGTCACCAAATGTACCGACAAACGGGAGTTTGACCGGGTGAATTATTTGCAGACGAAATACTTTGTCGATACTCTTCGTGAACTGAATATGATACCGAAGCAATTTATCTATATCAGTACGTTGAGTGTGTTTGGCCCTGTTCATGAGAGAACCTATCAGCCGATTACCGAAGAAGACTCCCCTATGCCCAATACTGCTTACGGGTTGAGTAAACTTAAAGCGGAGCTTTACTTGCAAAGTATTCCCGGTTTTCCTTATGTCATCTATCGCCCCACGGGAGTGTACGGCCCGCGTGAAAAGGATTACTACTTGATGGCGAAGTCTATCAAGCAGCATATGGACTTTGCCGTTGGCTTTCGCCGGCAGGATCTGACATTTGTTTATGTGAAAGATATTGTGCAGGCTGTATTCCTCGGCATTGAGAAACAGGCATGTCGGCGTGCTTATTTCCTGGCAGACGGACAGGTGTACCGTAGCCGCGCTTTCTCCGATCTGATCCGAAAAGAATTGGGTAATCCGTTTGTAATTCGGGTGATATGCCCATTAATTATATTGAAAGTTGTATCTTTGCTCGCTGAATTCTGGGCGGTGCGTAGCAAGAAGCCCGGCACTCTCAATTCTGATAAGTATAACATAATGAAACAACGCAATTGGCAATGTGACATCGGCCCGGCTGTAAGAGAGTTGGGATTTGCACCCCAGTACAATCTGGAACAAGGTGTAAGAGAGACTATTGCCTGGTATAAGAACGAGGGATGGCTTTAGATTTATTTAAAAAGGTAGAAACCCGGAAAGGGTTATTTGCAGTTGAGAAGATAACACTTATATATAATTTGTTGACTTCGATTTTGATCTTGTTTCTTTTTCAGGAAATGGATCATCCGGTGCAGATGTTGATTGACCGCGCAATGATTGCGGGCATGACGTTTTTATTGATGTATCTTTACCGGCTGGCACCCTGTAAGTTTTCCGCCTTTGTGCGTATTGCTATCCAGATGTCCTTGCTTTCCTATTGGTATCCCGATACGTTTGAGTTCAACCGGATATTTCCGAATCTGGACCATGTGTTTGCTTCAGTAGAGCAGTGGATGTTCAATGGGCAGCCGGCAGTATGGTTCTGCCTCCGTTTCCCGCATATGTGGGTAAGCGAGCCGTTCAATATGGGATATTTCTTCTATTATCCGATGATTTTGATTGTGGTAGTGTGGTATTTTATTTATCGTTTTGAACTTTTCGAGAAGTTGTCGTTCGTGCTGGTCACCTCTTTCTTTATCTATTATCTGATTTATATCTTTGTTCCGGTGGCAGGTCCGCAGTTCTATTTCCCGGCTATCGGTGATGATAATGTGGCGCAGGGTGTGTTTCCTTCCATCGGAGATTACTTCAATCATAATCAGGAATTACTGCCCGGACCGGGATATGATCATGGATTCTTTTACAACCTGGTAGAGGGTTCTCAGCAAATCGGTGAACGCCCTACAGCAGCTTTTCCCAGTTCGCATGTAGGAATTTCCACTATCCTGATGATTATGGCGTGGCGTGGTAGCCGCAGGTTATTTGCCTGTCTGTTTCCCTTCTATGTACTGCTTTGTTGTGCCACGGTGTACATTCAGGCGCACTATTTGATTGATTCGATTGTAGGATTTGTTTCTGCTTTCGGTTTGTATGTGGTGGTGACGTGGATGTTCAAGCGGTGGTTTGCACAGCCGATGTTCAAGTGAGTAACCATTTCCAGACAGGAAGGACTTCAATTTGTTATAAAAGAACACGGCATCGTCTATACTGTATTTACGTAACAGGCTGACCGCTACAAGATTTTCAAGCAAAGAGGTATTTGCATCTAAAAGTAGTAAGCTTAAAATGCCATTGTCGGCAAAATAATATTTTGGATTGGTTTCCTGTTCTACCAGTTTGTCGGCTATATTTGGAAATGACATGAAATCACTTGCTGCTTGCTAACCTCTTTCCTGTTTTCAAGCAGTATTTTTTTTAATGTTTCTTTCTTTAACATACTATATTGTTTTATTCATTGAACAAAAATAGGTGTTTTTTGTTCAATCATCAAGACAATAGCTGACTTGCTTTTTTCTGTACGGATTTGAGGCAAACGATTTGCGGACTATTTGTCATTGCACCAAGCTCGAAAAGATTTATGACTTATCAACTAAGAGTTAACCTCTTATGATGAAAAAGGATGAGTTATTTTTAAACATTCAGCCCTTGCTTTATGAGAATAAAGCAAGGGCTGAATAATTTATAGCAATAGTTTGTAACCTATTACAAAGGCTTACTTGACGCTTTTTGTAGTATTTCCCGGTGGAATGTTATCGTCTCCTCCCGGTGTAGTACGTAGCGTACGGAAAGTCGTGTAATAACTATATCCTATACCATTCTTGTTTTTGGCATAAGCACGTACATAGTAGTAAGTATATGCCTTCAGACCGGTAGCATTGAGGGTGAATGTCTTATCAGCATTCAGCGTCACCTTGATGTGGCTATCCTTCTCTATGGTCGGTTCAGAATTGTTTTCACTCCAGCAGAAACCTACCTCCTCGATTTCAAGCGCCTCGCTTCCGTCACCACCGTCGTTGGTAATCTTGCCGCTCATGGTGGCGGTAGTGCTGCCTATGCTACTTTCCTCTATCTGGGCGAAAGTGTTTGGCACAGAAGAGTAAGAGGTGACGAAGTTGGTGGGCGAACTATAAGAGGTGCCTTTGGCGTTGGTGGCGTATGCACAGATATAATAACGGGTCCGATATGCTAACCCTTTCAATTCTGCTGTGAACGTATCATCTTTAGAGCCGGATGCAACTTTGATGACTCCTGCCGCACCTATGGTGGGGCTGACGACAGTGGTGGAGTATACAAATCCTCTTTCAGTGATTTCAAGTCCGCCTTTGTCGGAAATTACGGCTTGCGCGGTAGAATGATCATCGTGGATGGCAGTCATCTCCATATTCACTACTTCGGGGGCTTTGGTCAGTGCCGTGGTGAACTCAAAGGCAGGACTATAGCCTGTTCCGTTCACATTCTTGGCGTAGGCACGTACGTAGTACTTTTGGCCCTTTTCCAGAGAAGTCAGTTTCAGACTGATGTTGTTTCCGGTACTTTCGTCTTTCATCCAACTATCGTCCAGTGTAGGAGTGGAGGAAGTGCTACTCCAGCAGATACCTTTCTCCGTTACCTTACGTCCGCCATCGGTAGTGATACCGGCCTTCACGGTAGCTTCAGTCTCGCCGATTCCGGTTATTTCGGAGATGGTGACGGTGGGTTCGTAAGTACGTCCCAGCGTGAACAGAGTAGCTTCGCTGTAGAATGTACCGTCGCGTGTCACGGCGTATGCAGTGGCATAGTATGATGCACCTTCATTCAAATCTACCAGGTTTACATTGATCGTATTTCCTTGATTTGTATCAGTGACATGCGGGCCATCCGTTGCGGGTTTGGTGGAGAAGATGCTGTAGCAGATACCTTTCTCCGTTACTTCTACGCCTGCAGGAATCTGTATGGAACTGCTTAATGTGGCGGAAGTAACCTCGATGTTGCTTGCTACGGGAGTCGTGAGCGTGGCGACTTGTTTTTCTTCAGTCTTGAACGTGAGGATGTTGCTGTATCCCGTCCCTTTTTCGTTGACGGCATACGCACGCAAGTAGTAAGTCGTCACAGGGTTCAAGTCTTCGATGATTTCACTGAATTGGGTTGCTTCATCTTTTCCGGTCACGGTTTTGAGGTTTTCGATAGTAGGCACCTGGTTTTCGGTGCTCCAGCAGAAACCATACTCTGTCACCTTGAACCCTCCGTTTGTACTGATAACCGCAGAAGGAGTGGCGGCAAATGCCGTGATGTCTCCCATCGTACAGGTCAGTTGAGGGATTTTCAGTTCTTCGGTGGTGAAGGTTATCGCTTCGCCGTAGCCGGTTCCAGCTTTATTGATGGCATAGGCTCTGACGATATATTTGGTCAGAGGCTGCAACTCGGAAAGTTGAGCACTGAAATTTTCAGCTTCTATACTGACTGTCCGGGTCTTGTCGTAAGTAGTAGGTTCGGGCATGCCTTCCTGATAAACCTTGTAAGCAAATCCTCGCTGCGTAACACTTTGTCCACCGTTGTCGGTGATGTTGCTGCTCAGCAAAGCGCCGTTCTCGTTGACGTTGGTGGCAACGGTGGTTGCCACTACGGGAGAGGTACTTGAGAGGGTTGCAAACTGAATGACTTCTCCTTTGGCTACACTGCCTCCGCTGCGGGCGCAGATGCTATAACAATATTCGTTTCCCGGGCTTAATCCGTCGATGAGGCAGGTATATCTGCCCTCCGTGGTGTTGTCCGGTGTGGCTGCAAATTCTTCCGCGTCCGTCAGCGAATTTCCCTTGGCGAAAAGGAAGAAGACTTCTACCTTGGCAATGCTGTTGGCGTGCTCTACAACACTACCGGACAGGAGAGCCTCGAAGCGGGTCATGTCTGCGGCACTGTTGGTCACCAGCGTTGGCGGGTATGTTTGCGGTTCTTTGTCCTCGCTGCAACCTATCAGGCAGAATAGAAGAAGCAAGGGGAGAACCACGTTCTTTATCTGATTTATTTTCATTGTGATTCGCTTGTTTAGTAGATTAGAATACAAATCCCAGACCGCCGGTCACTTCATGATACTTGAAGTTCACGGTGTGGAAGCCTACCGAAATGCAGAACTTGCCGAAACGCAGGATACCGCCCAATTCACCGGCCACGCCTGTGGCGGAATTATCCATATCTTTCACCTGTGTGCCTTCGGCATATTCTTTTTCGCCTATGGTCATGGGGGCAGCCAGTTCGTAAGTCAGCGTGCGTGTACCGTATCCGGCACCGGCATAGAGGTAGAACTTCTTACCCAGCTGGCGGAAATAACCGCCTGTGATGGACATGCGCGATTTGTTTTTCACTCCTTCTTTATAGAAAGGCGGAGTCGTAGCATCGATACCTTCTACGATACCGTCTCCGTTACATTCCAGTTCGCCGCTTGCCGAACCGAAGTCGCTGCGGAAACCTACATAGAAACCATTTTTCCGGCCGAAGCCCAGCATGGCGCCAAAAGTGGTTCCGTTGGGGTTGTATCCGGCTTGAAGCATGACGAGGGTGTTCATCGGTACTTTAGGCTTGATGGTGGACTCCATGTGGAAGGTGGGGCGCACGGTTTCTCCGGCGGTCACGTTCAGCAAGGTGTCGATAGGGAAGTAGGTCTGCTTCTCGATGCGTACCTTATATTCCTTGATGGCCATGCGGTCGCTGCGATAGGGAGTCTTTCCTACCAGAACGCTGTCAATATAGACGTCGGCATCCTGTTCGGGCAAGGAGAAGATTTCCATGTAGCCGAACTTGGGCTTCAGGGTGACGCTCTTTATTACCTGTTCGCTGCCCAGCGTAACGATTCCGGCATCCGGCTGATACATGGGGGCTTCTACGCGGTAGGTATGTTCGCCCTTGGGCATGGTTGCAGAGAAGAGTCCGTTTTCGATAGGCACTTGTTCATCGTCTACATATACGTTGGCGTTGGCAGGCTCGGGGCGCAGTACGAAGAACTGCATGTTATTTTCCACAACGGGCTTGTCTTCGCTGTCACCGGTGTTCAGCACCATTTCGTATACGGTACCTTTTTCGATGATGTCCGGATAGAAGTAGTTTCGCAGGATACCCAGTTGGTCGTGCAAAATGGAGATACGGCGTGCGCCACGGGGGACATACAGCCAGATTTCTCCGGTTTTGTTTTCGCGTGCCGTGATGCCGAGCGCGTCCGGTTCGAACATGAGATCCTTTACGTTGGTTACGATACGGATCAGGGCACAGATTTCGCCGTTCTGGTCTTTCTTCGGGGCGGTTACGCGTGCCGTGATGTCCGTTTCCATGCGATTGAACGATGCGACGGCTATTTTGCTTTGCTGCGCCAGTGCGGTGGGGCAGCAGATCACTGCTACCACAACCGCTGCCAACCAGCATTTTAGTTTGTTTGATTTCATTCTATTGTTCGTTTATTCACGTTTCTTATTCCGTTTCTGATTCTCTGGATTATCGTCCGACAGCCACTTTCTGACCTTCCAACAGGTAGATGCCACTGTCCAGTCCGTGCACTTCGTTCACGCCTTCGCGGGCTTCGATGATGCGTACGGTACGTCCGGTGACGTCGTAGATGCGGATAGTACGGTCGGCATCGGTGTTGATGTAGAGCACGCCGTCACGGCTGTAGGCTTTCGTAGCTTTGTCCGGAGTGGCGAATGGAACGTCTTCGATGCCGGTGATGGTGCCGTCACCGCCGCCGATGCTGTAGAGCATGGGGGCGCTGGTAGAAGTTGCTGTCTGACCTTCATTGGTGGTGAGATAGGCACGGAAAGGATAAACGGCGGGATCATCAGTGTAGCCACCGTCGTTGTAGTTTCTTACAAATACGCTCCCGGGAGCATATTGCTTTTCATCGCTTTGATACCAATTGTGTACATTTAGTGCGTATACGTTTTCGCTCATCATTACTCGATCGTATGTGGGGACTAGGTTGAATTTTGTTCCTACACTGGGCTTCAAGGCTCCTTCCGTAGCGACAAGTGATACACCGGCTTCATTGTTGTTGGCAAATTTCACTTCTCCATAGATGTTACTGCTGCTTGGGTATTTATCATTGTTTGGCATGCAAATCAAGTAAGGGTGATTGGCTTTTATAGCCGTGGCAGCTTTGTAATTGCCATCCGTTCCCAGTTCATATAGCCAGAAAGGTAATGTTCCTGCAGTTTCGAGAGCTTGGTTTCCAAAGGGAGCAAGTGGAATAATTTCCGCATCTTCGCCATATCCACGTTTAAAACTGATTTCAGTAACATCGAAGGGTAATACAATAGTCTGCCAACCGGCAGCTTCTCCATATCCACTGGTAGCATTGAAGTCGCGTTCATAAGCCACTTTTTTTGCTTTTAATGCACGAGGTAGAGTAAAGGAAGGGTTACTGTATCTGGTGGATTCATCAATATGTAGTGAATCCGTTACTCCACCATAGAATATATGGTCGGCACAATTTTTATTTGTAACAGTACCACTTTCAGGTAGGAATAAATACTTGGTATGAGCAAATACATTATTAGGGAATGGTGTGGCTGGGTTCCATACAACCGAATTGAGATTATATAATCTATCGAATGCATGCTCCTCTATTGTACTTGTGTTTGTAGGTATTTCTATATCAGTTAGACCACTACTGTCGAATGCCTCTTTTCCGATAATGGTTACATTTTGAGGAATAGTAATTTTAGTAAGTTTTTCACAGTAACCAAAAGCTAAATGTCTTATCTCTGTTAATATTTCAGGTAAATTGATTTCTTCTAAATTTTTGCAATCTTGAAAAGCTTGGTCGTCTATAATGGTTATGTTGTTTGGTAATATAACTTGCTTTATACTTGAACATCCGAATGCAATTCTGTAAGGGACAACAGTCATGTTTTGTGGAAACTCTATTTTGGTTAAATTATTGCAATATGCCAGGATAGATGAACCATATTCTGTTACTGTCTCTGGAAATTTAATGCTTTCCAGACCACTGCGTGAAAATGCGTTATCTTTTATGCTGGTGACTGATTCCGGTATCGTAAATGTTTTCAAATTCGGGCAATTGGCAAAAGCTCCATCTGCAATTTGTGTGGGTGTAGCGCCTTCGGCAAATTTAACTACAGATACTCCGGTATTACTAAATCCGCTGATGATATCAATGGTTTCGGGATAGGTAACAGTAGTTAGTTTATCGCAACCACTAAAAGCATTATCTCCTAAAGAAAGTAATCCGTTACTTAAAACAACTTCTGTTAGTGAAGTATTTGCAAAAGCCTCGCTGCCGATTGATTGTGTACTTCCGGGAATAGTAATTTTAGATAGAGGAGTACAATTCCTGAATGCGCTATAACCTATTTTAATAAGGGAATTGGGTAATGTTACATTTTTGAGAGAGGTACATCCATCAAACATGTTTGATGGTATTTCTGTTAAATTATTGGGCAATTGTATACTTTCTAAAGCGATGTCTTCACCGAATGCGCTATTTCCTATTTCAAAGAGATTATCTGGTAAATTAATCGTTGTAAGTTTTTGGCAATAATAGAAACACTCTCTTCCCATCGAGTTCAAACCACGTGGTAAAACTACAGTTTCTAAGGCGTCACAAGAGCGGAATGCTCTGTCTGCTAGAGATATAACTTTGTTAGGAATTGTTATAGAAGGAAGTTTGTCACATTCTCCAAAAGCATGTTCTCCTATACTGGTAAGTTCTGCACTTAACGTAACTTTTACCAAAGAGGTACAATTTTCAAAAGCTGATGTTTCGATGGAGGTAACAGCGGATGGTACTGAAATCTCTGTTAGTGAGGAACATCCTGCAAATGCGTTATACCCAATCGTTGTTATATTAGTAGGAAGTTTGATTTCAGTCAGGGCTGTGCAATTTGCAAAAGATGGACATTCTGTAACTCCATCAGGGATGGAAATCTTGGTTAATTTCTCACAGCCGTTGAAACTACCTGCTCCAGTTAAGCCAGTAGGCAAATCAATATTTACTAAACCGGTACATCCGTTAAAAGCGCCGTTCAAAGTTTTTAGAGTAGAAGGCAAGGCAACTGTTGCAAGCTTTGCACAACCATTGAACATTCCGTAAGTAAGGCTTGGCACTCCTTCCGGAATGCTGACATCGGTTAGGGCTGTACAATTCGTAAAAATATATCCAACATAATCACCATATGCTAATGCTTGTTGAAATTCATTGTCAGGATTATATGCTCCTTCAAAGGTTTTGTTTCTTATTCCAAAAGTGGAGGGAAACTTCACTGTTTTTAAATTCTTACAATTCTCAAAAGCATATGTACCTATTATTTCTACTCCCTCTGGTATAGTAATAGAAGCTAATCGGGCGCAGGCAGAAAAGGCGTGTCCACCAATGCTATATAAAGTTGACGGTAACTCTACAGTCTCCAACATGGAACAGCGGGCTATTGAATAACTACTGGCAAATTCATATTTACTCCAGTTTTTACTTTTGAATTCCCCTATTTCTTCCACATTACTTGGCAATATTAATGTTTTTAGATTGCTCATGGCAAAAAACATGTAATTACCGATTACGTTGTTTGTTGTTGTGTAGCTTTTGCCTTCATAGACAAAATAAGCACTTCCCCCTTCTACGATGCTTGCATTCTTCATGTTGAGTTTTTCCAGTGTGGGCGCTGCACCACGAATAAGTGCAATGTCTGTTCCGTTCAGTGGTCCAGTTACAGTGAGTTCGGTCAGTGTAGCCTGTTCTGACTCTGTGATTTTAGTAGAGAGCGTTCCTGCTTCTGTCAGTGTAACGTTCTTTACGGTTTGTGCATTGGCGCAGAATATGCCTGCTAGCATGATGCATACGCTTGTGTAGAAATACTTTAATTTCATAATCGTATATGTTTTTATTATTATTCATAATTGTTGTTTATCTTTTATTACGGCTTAGTGGATCTGGAGTGGGGTTATCACCATCTCCCGGTCCGGGCTTACTGTCATCTTCGGTGGTGAAGTAAGCTTCGTTTCCATAACTGATACCTTTACTGTTTCGGGCATATGCACGAACGCGATAAGAGGTCTTTGCAGTAAGTCCTTCCAATAGATGGCTCATTTGATTACCTTGAGTAGTAATCGGCACCACATTGCTTTCGATGGTAGGTATACCTTCTGTATCGAGGCACCAACAGAAACCTTTCTCAGTTATTGCAGTTCCTCCATCATTATTTATTTGGGCCTTGATACGTACATAGGTCGTGTGAATATTGCTTACATTGGTATAACTTACACTTGGAAGTTTGATTCCGTCATTGTCACCAGGAAGCGGATTGTCTCCTGCTCCGGGTGGTAACTTGTCTGTGGTGAAGGGTGAACTGTAAGTCTCCGTCGTCCCATTCTTATTAGTCGCATATCCGTATACTCGATAAGACGTGTTTTCCGTCAGTCCGGTAATCGTTCCCGTCACCATCTTTCCGTTGAGGGTACCCTTTGCGGTGGTTTCTTCGCCCCCATTGGCAGCCCGCCATTTGAATCCGTAGTCTGTCAGCTCCGCATTTCCGGTGGCGGTGACTTCAAACTCGAAACTCAGGCTGTAGGCTTCCGTCTTGGTGCACTTCAATTCGCTTACGGTGGCGGTGGTGCTGCTTCCCGTCTCGAATGAAAGCATACTGCTATAGCCTGTTCCTACGCTGTTCTTCGCGTATGCGCGTATATTATATAAGGTGGAATAGCTCAACCCTGTCAGTTGTGCGGTGAAATCCTCCTTTGTGTCTTTTGATACGAACTTGAGCGAGTATCCGTCGTCTACGCTTGGAGTCTGTCCGGCAGCTACCACGAATCCGCGTTCGGTAATGGTTTCTCCTTCACCGCCCAGGTTGGAAATGGTGGCTGAGGCTTTCGCGTTATCATCATTAATGGAGGATATGTTCAGGCCATTCAGTGTAGGTTCAGTATGCTTTGTAGTCGTAAACTGCTCTACTGTACTGTAGCCTGTGCCCTTGGCATTGATGGCGTACGCACGTACGTAGTAAGTGATACCACCCTGCAAACCGTTGAGGCTGACGAGAATATTGTTATCCGCTTCCGTAGATGTGATTTTCTGATCATCTACTGTCGGTTCATGCTTCGTGCTGCTGTAGCAAATACCTTTCTCCGTCACTTCCAGTCCGCCATTGGTAGCGATACTTGCGCGTACTTTGGCACCTGTTTCCGTCTTGTCATATACAGAAGGTTTTCCAAGTGTAGGAGCAAACGTGGTTTCAGTATTGAACTGGATATCACCGCTATAGAAGGTACCGTCGCGGGTAATTGCATACGCGCGGGCATGGTAAGTATCTCCTTCCGCCAGCCCGGTGACGGTAGCGGTCACCTTATGTTCTGTACTGCTGTCCGTAACCTTGTCTCCATCGGTGGAAGGATTTGCCGCTTTACCGTAACAGATACCTTTTTCTGTTACTATGCTAAAGGACTCGTACGCCATCTGTGCGGTAATAGTAGCTGAAGAAGAAGTCAGGGCCGTGACGGTAGCTTGTGTAAGTGATACCACCTGCTCTTTGTCAGTCGTGAACTCTACTGTTGCACTGTAGCCTACGCCTTTCTCGCTTTTGGCATACGCCCGCATATAGTATTTGGTACTGGCTGTCAACTCCTTCAGGGTAGCAGAGAATCCCTTGGCACCGTCTTGCGCTTGCACGCACTGGCTTCCTTCGATAGTGGGCTGACGGCTTTCGGTACTGTAGCAGAAGCCATATTCTGTAACCGTAAAACCATGGTCTTCAGTGACCGCACCCATGCAGACGGCCTCGTACGCAACGACTTCCACTGGCTTATTGGCAAGGCTACCCGAACCGTTGGCAATGACCATTGGGATTTTCTGTTGACTGGTAGTGAACCTGACAGACTCACCGTAGCCTGTTCCTGCGTCATTGGTGGCATAAGGACGGACGATGTAGGTAGTATTAGCTGCCAGATCCGATAACGTTACTTCAAACTTATCGCCAATCACCAGTTTGGTGTTATCGTCGAGGGTTGGCTCGCCGGCGTTCTCCACGTACATGGCATAGGCAAACCCACGTACCGTAGGTTCGTAGCCGCCATTATCCGTAATGGTGGCAGTGAGTGTGGCGCCGTTTTCGGTCACCTCAGTTGCTTCGGCAATGCTTAGTGAAGGCGGAATGGCGTCTTCGGTGTTGAAACTACTGGTCTTTCCCTTGACAACGGATTTACCGCTGCGGGCAAAGATGCAATAATAATACTTTTCTCCGGGCTTCAGTCCTTGGACTGCGGCAGTATAGTTATTGCCGTCTCCCGGGGTAGCGTTCGCTTCTTGTGCGTTGCTCAAGCTGGCTGATGTGGAATAAAGGAAGCCTATTTTCAGTTCTCCGGTACTGCCGGGATGCTTCACCACCGTTCCTTGGAAAGTAGCTCCAAAACGGCTCAAACCCGTAACACTGTTAGTAGTCAGTGTCGGTGAATAGACTGAAGGCTCTTTGTCCTCTTCACAACCCATCATGAACGGCAACAAGAACAATAGCATACATACATGTCTAACGACGTGCGCATGCCTAAATGCGTATTGTTGACCCATAAATTAAGTGTGTAAAATGTTGTTTAATATTCTTCGTTACAAATATATATATAATTTTTGTCCCATTATTCTTTTTTTATCTCAATAATTAAAAGATGTTAGTAAAATATTTTATTTGTAACGGAAAACCGTGACAAAAGTGTTGCTGTTCGGCTATTTTATTGTATGTTCATCATAGAGTAGTACAGAGTCCCATAGAGTTTTGATTTCAAATCAATCTAAAACTCTGTGGGACTCTGTGGTGAAATAGAGAATCAGAAGTGGCTTAAATCTATCAATCCGAAGTTCGGATCCTTTTCCGGCTGCCAGGTACGTACGTGGATCACCGGTTCTTTAGGGTTGTTCAGGTCTACCATCAGGAACAGATAGCCCGTATCTCCGTAGCTGGACGAGAAGTAATCCTGCTTGATCTGAATGCCGTAGATCTCGCCTCCTACACCCGACTTGCGAACTTGGTTGTCGGCAAAGCGGAGGTTGATAAATTCCGAGCTACGGAAAATGTGCTGTAATTTCTTCATGTATTCCGACTTTGTCTGGCGGGTATACTTTACGGCTTGCTTGCTCATGACCTGTCCTTCGTTGCTGGCAGTGTGTTTCAGTACTGAACCGGTGATAATCAAGGCATCATCAGAGAAAATGCTGTTGATATAATCGTAGCGCTTCAAAGCATAAGCCGTCTTATAACTTTCGAGGAAGTTGATAAGTACGTTGCGAACGGTATCGTTCCAGGAAGTCTGGTTCATGATATCATCTACGGCAGGTTTGTTGAGGCCGAAGGAGAGGCAATCTATCTTGCCTTCCTTGTTCAGAGTAAACACTACATCTTCTACAAACGTGCGCTGGTTACTGAACTTGAAACTCATGGGCAGACTGCGGCAAGTTACTTCCCCATTGCACTCTAAGAATCTGAATTCCGGTTCGTTGATGATTTTGCCTTGTCCGTATTTGATGAGACGGTTGAACATATCGTATCCGCTTTCGGTACATAAGGATTGTATATCGGTGAAATTTCGTGTGCGAATAGCTTTTTCCACTTTCTTCATGGTGTCGTCGTAGGCTGCGGATTCCATGGTGGACAGATAATGCATACCGCTGTTTGTGGTGGTGGCACTGTCTGACTCTGCCATTAAGGCTTCCTCGGTCTTCTCTTCGCCGGGTTTCGGCTCTTCCCCTTCCAGTTTCAAGGCGCAGTTGCGCATGGCTATGGGGTTGACGGTTCCCATCACTTCGGACAGCTCGTTGTCGATATTTGCCTCACCTTCAAACATATACTCGGTGCGCAGTTGCAGATTGCGGGCGTTGGCAAGTACGGGAAGTTCCACGATGCCTGTGCCGTCTTTGGCTGAGAAGATATTGGACCAGTCGCGACCGTCGAAATAAGTGTAATCGTAGTTGCGGGCGGGCTGTCCTTTATAGAGTACTTTGAGGTTGATTGTTTTCAGATCACCGTCCAGATGGGTGCTTTCCATGCTTACTTTCAGATTGGAGAAGATGTCGTTCATCTGTTTGGGAATCCAGGTGGTGAGTAAAAGGTCTTTGCCTTCCTCATCTTTCATGGTGAGGAAGTTGCCGTCGGGATAGCTTTGGAGCAGGACGAGTGCCCAGTAATAGTAGCGCAGGGCGTCGGCTACTTGCGCTTTTTTCTCGGCGCGGATGGCTTCCTGGGCGAAGTCGAGTATCTTTGTCTTGCGTCCGTCGAAGATGCGTTGTATTTCAGCCACTTTAATGTAGCGCATGACAACGGCTTCCGGTTCGTTTTGTATCACGATGCGGCGGGTGTTGTTCAACGTGGCACGTGAGTAGGTGTTAATGACGGACTTGAATGTCTCGTCCACGGTTGCTTGATCACCGCTCATTCCGCCTTCGGTCAGTTGTTCGAACTTGGAAGATACGTTGGTAGATATCTGGCTGATCAGCGCAGCAAGTGCTTCATTATCGGCTTTTTTCAGGGTAGCGGCGTTTCCCGTACCCCAGATGTAGTCTTTGCTGGTTTGTATTTCTTCAATGGATTGTCCTTTTGCGGCAAGGGCAATAAATAAGAATGTAACGATGATAAATGCGCTCCTTTTCATGTTGTTGCTTTTCATGTTGTTTCAATTCTTTGCAAAAGTAGGAACTTTTTTCTATAAAGTAGCATTTCAGTAAGTTATTTTTTATGCCTGTCAAGGGATACTCGTAATTGTATTCTTTGAATTGTATCCGGGCCGTACCCGAACCGTATCTGGTCCGGATAGATATTGGAGGGCGTTTAGGAGTTATGCGGGTGAATGAAGTATGGGGGCAATATCGTCGAATATACGGAACAATTCTTCTTTCGTCTCTGCCCGCAGCATGGCAATACGCGTTTCCCGGAAATTGGGTATCCCCTTGAACAGCGGACTTGCAGCAAGGTGGCGACGTACATGCAGGATTCCTCTTCTTTCATCCAGCAGATTGACGCTGTCCACTACCTCCTGGCGTAACACATCCAGTTTCCACTCGGCACTTAGTGGTGGCAACTCCTCACCCGTTTCCAGATAATGCCTCACCTCCTTGAATATCCATGGGCGGCCAAAGCTGGCACGGCCTATCATGATGGCATCCACTCCATAAAGATCGAAACACTCCTTTGCCCTTTGGGGAGTGGTGACGTCACCGTTACCAATGATGGGGATATGCATACGCGGATTTTTCTTTACTTCGCCGATAAGTGTCCAGTCCGCCTCACCGGTGTACATCTGCGCACGGGTACGGCCGTGTATGGTAAGTGCGGCAATGCCGCAATCCTGTAATTGCTCTGCCAGTTCCACGATAATCTTGCTGTTCGCATCCCAGCCCAGGCGGGTTTTTACGCTCACCGGTATCTTCACGGCATCTACCACGGCACGGGTAATTTCCAGCATCTTGGGAATATTCTGCAACATACCCGCACCGGCTCCCTTGCCCGCTACACGCTTCACGGGACAACCGAAGTTAATATCGAGAATATCCGGACGCGCCTCTTCTACGATGCGGGCGGCTTCCACCATGGTTTCGGTATCTTTGCCATATATCTGTATGGCTACCGGCCGTTCTTCATCACTGATATTCAGCTTCTGTTCGGTCTTGCTGACGGAGCGTATCAGGGCATCGGCAGATACGAATTCCGTGTACACCATGTCGGCACCGAACTTCTTGCACATCAACCGGAATGCAGGGTCGGTGACATCCTCCATCGGAGCTAAAAATATGGGGCGTTCGCCCAGGTCTATGTGGCCTATCTTCATGAATCGATTGAACTAAATGATTATTTCGCTGCAAAAATACGGAAAAAAGCCTACCTTTGTATCATTCATTTATTTAACTAATATGGAATTATGAAAAAAGGTTTGGTTTTAGTTGTGATGTGTGTAGCAATGTTGTTTGCTGCCGCACCTTCGGTTTCGGCACAAGCACCGAGTGATGAGTACAAGGCTACATTGGAAAAAATGCTGGAACTATCCGGTTCTATGGCGTCGGCAAAGGCTATGGTGCCACAGATGATTTCTATGTTGAAACAACAATCATCGGCATCGGCATCTTTCTGGGATGGTTTTCAGAAGAAATGGGAAGGAAAGTTTGGCAGTAAGCTGGCAGAACTTTACGCTCCCGTTTATCAGAAATATCTGACACTGGATGATTTGAAGAAAATTGTTGCTTTCTATGAATCGCCTGTCGGAAAGAAACTGGGCGCTTCTACTCCTGCCATGATGGCTGAGGGCATGCAAATAGGACAAAAGTTGGGAATGGAGATTGCCACTGAACTTCAACAGGAATTGCAGGCACAGGGAAAGTAAGGTGATAGTTCATTCTTTTTCGGTTTTGAATGAAGTGCTGATTTATTTTTTAGACGCGGATGACACGGATGACGCAGATTTTTTATTTATTGATGTGACAGCGCAGCCTTTAAATCCGTGTCATCTGCGTCTAAGAGATTGAATACATAGGCTAAAATCATTTACCTCATTTCTTTTCCGTTATAAACTATATGATTGATTTATGGATTTAAAAGATTTTGAAATCATGGCCCCTGTCGGCTCGCGCGAATCACTCGCGGCGGCCATCCAGGCAGGTGCCGATTCCATCTATTTCGGTATTGAAAACCTGAATATGCGGGCCCGTTCGGCTAATACCTTCACTATTGAAGACCTTCGGGAAATAGCGCAGACGTGCGATGAGCACGGTATGAAGAGTTATCTTACCGTTAACACTATTATTTACGATCAGGACCTGGCATTGATGCGCACCATCGTAGATGCGGCCAAGTCGGCGGGTATCTCTGCGGTGATTGCGGCGGACGTAGCTGTGATGAGCTATGCGCGGCAGATCGGTCAGGAAGTACACCTCAGTACGCAACTGAATATCTCGAATGTGGAGGCTCTGCGCTTCTACGCGCAATTTGCCGATGTTGTGGTGCTGGCACGCGAATTGAATCTGGAACAGGTAGCGGAGATTTATCGTCATATCTGTGAGGAGAATATCTGTGGTCCCGGCGGAAAGCCTATCCGCATCGAAATGTTCTGTCACGGTGCTCTCTGCATGGCAGTGTCGGGAAAATGCTATCTTTCTTTGCACGAGATGAACCACTCTGCCAACCGGGGAGCCTGCATGCAGGTGTGCCGTCGCTCTTATACGGTGCGTGATAAGGAGACGGATGTGGAACTGGATGTGGACAATCAATATATCATGTCTCCGAAAGACTTGAAAACCATCCATTTTATGAATAAAATGCTGGATGCAGGCGTGCGCGTGTTCAAGATAGAAGGACGTGCCCGTGGTCCGGAGTATGTACGCACGGTAGCGGAATGTTACAAAGAAGCCATCCGTTCTTACCTGGACGGCACCTTCACCGATGAAAAGATAGCCGCATGGGATGAACGTCTGAAGACTGTATTCAACCGTGGCTTCTGGGATGGGTATTACCTCGGACAACGCCTCGGAGAATGGACGAAGAACTACGGATCGGCCGCTACGGAACGGAAGATATATGTAGGTAAGGGTATCAGATACTTTTCTAATATCGGTGTTGCCGAGTTCCTGGTAGAAGCTGCAGAACTGAATGTGGGAGACAAGTTGCTGATTACAGGTCCCACTACAGGAGCAGTATTCACTACGCTTGATGAAGCCCGTGTAGACCTGAAACCGGTGCAAACCGTGAAGAAAGGACAGCATTTCTCGATGAAAGCGGATAAAATACGTCCTAGTGACAAACTCTATAAGCTGGTTTCTACAGAAGAACTGAAGAAGTTCAAGGGACTGGATATTGAGAAAACACGTGGATGATACACTTTTGATACAGTTATATTGAATATGGAAAAGTATATCTATGAGTTAGAGATGAAGGTGCGCGATTACGAGTGTGATCTGCAAGGCATCGTGAATAATGCAAATTACCAGCACTATTTGGAGCATACCCGTCATGAGTTTCTGCTATCTACCGGTGTCAGTTTTGCGGAATTGCACGAACAGGGAGTCGATCCCGTAGTGGCACGTATCAACATGGCGTTTAAAACTCCTCTGAAGAGCGGTGATGAGTTTATTTCCAAACTCTACATGAAGAAAGAAGGCATCAAGTATGTTTTCTATCAGGATATTTTTCGGAAGAGTGATGATAAAGTAGTCATAAAAGCGACAGTCGAAACGGTGTGTCTGGTGAATGGACGACTGAGTGACAGTAAGCTTTTTGATGAGATATTTGAGGCATACCTCTAAAATATAACCATGAACAACGACGAACGAATTTGCAGTATAGCCCTCACGCTTTGCCCCGGTATAGGACATATCGGGGCAAAACGTTTAATAGACGGTATTGGAAGTGCCGCCGGAGTCTTTTCTCAACGTAAAGAACTGCCTGAATTGCTACCTGGTGTGAGCCCTACTATAGTCACTGCCCTTGATAATCCTGCCGCTTTCCTGCGTGCCGAACATGAAATGGAGTTCGTGGAGAAGAATCGCCTCACTTGTCTGACTCTCAAAGATGAAGCTTATCCGTCCCGTTTGCGCGAGTGTGAAGACGCTCCGATAGTCCTCTTCTTTAAAGGCCACACCGATCTCAATCGTCTTCGCGTCATCAATATGGTCGGTACTCGTAATGCCACAGAGTATGGCAAGCAATTTTGTGTAGATTTCCTGCGTGATCTTTCCTCTCATTATCCTGATGTGCTGGTAGTCAGCGGTCTGGCTTATGGCATCGATATCCATGCCCATCGCGCTGCCCTGGCCAACAACCTTTCCACCGTGGCTGTCCTTGCTCACGGACTGGATCGTATCTATCCTTATGTTCATCGTAAAACTGCCATTGATATGTTGGCGAATGGTGGACTCCTTACCGAATTCCTCACCGAAACCAATCCCGACCGGCATAACTTTGTCAGTCGCAACCGCATTGTGGCTGGTATGACTGATGCAACCATCGTTGTGGAATCCGCCTCCAAAGGTGGTTCGCTGATTACGGCAGACCTTGCTGTAGACTATCATCGTGATTGTTTCGCTGTTCCCGGTCGTACCACCGATCCCTTGTCTATGGGCTGTAACCAACTGATACGTGATAATAAAGCCGTTCTCATCCAGTCTGCCGATGACTTTATGCTGGCGATGGGTTGGACTACAGAAGAGGAACCCGCCAAACATGAAGGCATTCAGCGTAGTCTCTTTCTTGAATTGACGGAGGAAGAAGAACTTGTGGTCGGCATCCTTACACGCTTGGGCGACTTGCATATCAACGTATTGGTAGTGGAATCCAATATTCCGGTGAACCGTATGACAGCTCTGCTTTTTGAACTGGAAATGAAGGGAGTGGTGCGTGCAATGGTGGGTGGAGTATATCATTTATTAACGTAAACCACCCCTTGGAATAATATTTTTTCATATCTTTGCTTTCACAACCAGTCATAATGCTATGAGGTACCTGTTCTTTTATATACTTTTATTTATTGGAGAACTGTCCGTAAGCGCACAGCACATGTTCTCCAGACAATTTCCATTCTTCAACCAACTCTCTTCCAATGAGATTTTCAGTATTCATCAGGATAGGGAAGGGTACTTCTGGATAGGTACCACGAATGGTCTGGCACGCTATGACGGCTATCAGTTAAATACATTCCGTACAGACTATAAAAATCAGAATCTGCTGACTGACAATGGAATTACTGCTATCAATGATAATGATCTGTATGTATGGATCGGTACATGGAAAGGGCTGAACCTGTATAATAAGCAGACCTGTCGGATTACTCCTTTCTCAGATGCACGGCTTCTGAACAAGGTGGTGGATGCCATAACGGTCGACAAGGATGGGAATGTTTGGGTAAGCGCCGGTGGAATGATATACCGATGCGATTCTACCGCGCATATTATAAAGGAGTATGAGGTTGGAGGTCTTCAGGAGGGATATGCCATCAGTAATATTTACGCAGACCAGCAAAAGCAACTTTGGGCAGTGGGATCAAGGGGTATATTCAGATATGAGCCCGAAGCCGATTCTTTTTTCCGTTATCCGCCATTGGGTAACGGACATACCGCATATATTATGCATCAGGATAATTCCGGTAATTACTGGATCGGTACGTGGGGGGAAGGTTTGTGGCAATTCTTTCCCTCTGCACAGAAAGGAGGACACTATAAGAAACATAATATAGCTGCTTCAAACAATAAAGAAACCGACGTTGAATCCATTCTTTTCAGTATAGAACAGGATGATACGTTTGGTTATCTTTGGATGCTTTCGTATGCCGGGCTCCATGCGTTTAAATACACGGATGCAGGGACACTGGAAAAGGTGGATATAGACCATCTGGTTGATACACACATGATGTACACCCGGATATGCAAAGACAGGGAGGGTAATCTGTGGCTACCTTCGTATGATATGGCGTATACCATCTTTTTTGATAATTCGAACATAGACAATTACCTTCTTCCTCAATTGAAGGAAGAGATGGGATGGGATGCTAATGTCATGAATCTCTGTCAGGGAAGTGACAGTATCATGTGGTTCAGGCAGGACAGGTACGAATTGTGCATGTACGATTTCTCACGGGATGCGTTTGTCGGTACAGGTGTGGGCGAGATTAATGCCATTATCAGATCTCTTCATAAACCCGGTGTCTGGGTTAATTCAAGCCGGACTCCCCATGTGATGAGACTGACGCAACGGAACATGAAGGTGCAGATAGAAGAAGACATCAATATAGGCGGAGTTACAGGGCTACTTGAGGATAAGGTCGGCAATCTGTGGATATCCCGGTGGACGGATATAAACGTGAAACGTCCTGATAAAGATGACTTGGTAGCTTCGGGTAGTGACGTTCCGGTAATGACTTCCCTGTTCAATGATGTAAAGGGAGAAATTTTAGGGTTGTCTCACGAGAGCAAAATCTATCGGCTGAGTTGTGCCGACGGGCGGATTACCTGTGAACTGAAAGGCAGTGTTTCTTCTCTTCTGGAAAAGGAAGAAGTGAACAGTGTCTGCATTGACCGGAAAGGACGGCTGTGGCTGAACACTACTTTGGGAAGAATACTGCGGTCTGACGAAACGATGCATAAGTTTGAAAATGTATCGCTCGATAATGAGATAGATGACTGTACTGTATTAGGATTACTTTCCGATAAGAACAGTGTGTGGATTATCACCAATAAGAAAGTACTTCAATATAATATTGATTCGCAGACTTTTCTGCACTATTCTACTGTTGATGATAACATTATGGTAGATGTTTTCAGGTATAAGGCTATCAGTCTGGACGGTTGGGGCGGACTCTATGTAGGCGGACATCGCGGATTCATACATATTCGTCCCGGTAATGCATCGACGGTGAACAGGGCTCCTGCGAGCTTGCATATCACAGATGTCAAAGTTGAAGACAAAAGTATCTTCTTCGGTAATGCGGAAGCCTCGGGAGAGAATACGATACATAAGATTTTCCTTGGTCCGGATGACCGGAATATCGAGATTTTCTTTTCTTCGCTTTTGTATTCGCTGAATGCGGGATGTCGCATAGCGTATCAGTTGGAGGGGGTGGATCATTATTGGATCTATTCGGATAACAACAGAAATTCCGTCTTCTATAACCACCTGCCGAAGGGAACGTATAAACTCCGTTTGAAGTTGGAATATGAGCGGGGTAAGTGGACTGAAGGCGAAGTGTTGCTGACCATTGTGAAAGAGCCGGCATTCTATGAAACCTGGTTTGCATATCTTGTTTATGTCATTCTCATCGGATTGTGTTTCTATGTGGTAATCCGGCTTTATATGCGTCGCATTAAACTGAAGAGTGAAGTGAGATTGCAGGAAGAACTGACGCGCACCAAGTTGACTTACTTCACCAATGTTTCCCATGAGTTGCTGACACCGCTTACCGTCATATCCTGTATATCGGATTATCTGGATCAGAAGGTTCCTGCCGTGCGACAACAGTCCGTTATGCTCAAGGCTAACGCGGAGAAGTTGAAGCGACTGATACAGCAAGTGCTTGATTTCCGCAAGATGGATGTGGGGAAACTGAAACTGAACGTTTCGGAAGGAGATATCCGTGAGTTTGTCCTGAACATCTGCCAGGTAAACTTCCAACCGCTTGCATTGAAGAAGAATATCACGCTGGATACTCGTTTTGAAGCGGAGGAAGCACATGGCTATGTGGATTTTGATAAGCTGGATAAGATATTGCATAATTTGCTGTCCAATGCCATGAAGTATACTCCTGAGAACAGGCGTATTACTGTTGATGTACGGGTAGTGAATGAAGCGGAACATCGGATATTGGTGTTGAAAGTGGAGGATGAGGGCATTGGTATTTCTGAGAAAGAACTGGAACAGATATTCATCCGTTTCTATAACAGTAAGAAGAACCGGGGAATCGAGTCGAACGGAATCGGCCTCTCGCTAACGAAAGATCTGATAACCTTGCATCATGGCCTTATCACCGTGGAAAGCGTTTTAGGACAAGGTTCCTGCTTCACTGTAAAGCTGCCTGTTGACAAAGAAAGCTACTCTCCGGATGAATTGCTTGACGAGACGATGGTGTTGCAGACCGGTACGGATGATGTGCCCATGGAAGATTATGCTTCGTCTGATGAGGTGGATAAACCGGCTATCTTGTTGATTGACGACAATACGGAATTGCTGTTCGTTATGAAAGAGATGTTCAGGGAACGATATACTGTACTGACAGCCGCAGACGGGCAACAAGCCTGGGATAAGTTGAAGGATAATGAGGTGGATGTCGTCATTTGTGATGTCATGTTGCCCGATGCCAATGGTTGGGAACTTTGTGCGCGTATGAAGGGTGATTTGCGTTTCAATCATATACCTGTCATCATACTTACGGCTAAGAATGGTATTGAGGACCGTGTTGCCAGCTATGAAGCGGGCGCCGACGGATATATAGCCAAGCCTTTTGAGTTGAAGATACTTTTTGCCCGGGTGGATAACCTTATCCGATCTTCGAAGATGCGTCAGGCGGCCTTCCGCAAAGAAGAGAACCTGAATTTGGAGAGCTTGGCCTATCCCTCGGCGGATAAGCAGTTCATGCAATCTATCATCGACAGCATCGAACAGCACTTTGAAGAGTCTGAATTCGATCTGGAACAGTTGGCTGCGGAGAAGCGTATGTCCAAGTCTACCCTTTACCGCAAGATAAAGTCGATGACGGGAATGTCTCCTTTGGACTTTATACGGAATATAAAGATGAAGCGTGCCTGCATGATGTTGCTGAGTGGTTCGTATAATATATCTGAAGTGGCTTATGCTGTAGGCTTTAACAGCCCCAAATATTTCACCCGGTGCTTCAAGGATGAATTCGGTGTGACGCCGAGTGAATATCTTCAGAAACATGGAGGTGATGGGAGATAAAATCCTTCCAACTTCTGAATATGATGCATTTTTAATTTTATCGGACAAAATAAGGTAAGAAGCTACTGATTTGGAGGCGCTTTTTTACCGGGATTGTCACCCTCCTATACTGAGGGTGTCTCTGTCGTATACAGAGATACCCTTGGTCGTATATAGAGGCTATCACTGTCGTATACAGAGACACCCCCCTCTCAGAAGATGTCCTGGATCGGATTTTTGCTGGTTGGAGAAAATTCGGAGAGAAAAATATAGGTGTTGAAATATCCGTACAAAACCAAACGCTTCACAGCTTAATGCCAAAATCTTTTGGTAGAGATGCCGAAAGATGCCACTGTTCATTATCAGTACTTTATGCTGCCTCCCTGTAGAGATGGTCCCGGCATCGCTCATTTTCCGATTATCCCCCCTTATCATGTATTGTAGAGATGTCTGTTTTGTTCTCCATTGATTATCAGTTGTTTAATGGATTCGGCGGTAGATGCCGTTTTCTTGCGTTTCCTTGCCTCATGCCCTAACTTTGCAACATCAAATTTGAGAAGAGTATACATTATCTATTAATCATTTAAAATTTTACGACTATGTTTTTTAAGAAAGCTAAAAAGGCAATTAACAATTTGTGGTATCCCCAATCCGTAACATGGGGCAAGGCAGTGACAACCCGTGAAGTGGCTGACGAATTGTCGGTCCTTTCCACCGTGACCCGCGGCGATACGTACGCGGTGATGGAAAATCTTGGGCGGGTATTGAGCAACTATATGGGACAGGGACGTACGGTGAAGATTGACGGTGTGGGAACGTTCTACTACACGGCCTCCTCCACTAAAAAAGGGGTGAAGACTGCCGCAGAGGTAAACGCTTCACTAATCAACGGGGTACGTGTCCGCTTTATCCCCGAAGTGGAACGTAACAGCGGCAACCAGGTGACGAGCCGAAGTATGGTAAATACAAAAATCGTCTGGGAAGAATGGCGTGGTAGGGTATAAAATCCTTTCATCAGGGTATAAAAACGTTTCATGAAAGGATTTTGCCCCTT
Source organism: Bacteroides sp. MSB163 (assembly GCF_036416795.1). Taxonomy (NCBI): domain Bacteria; kingdom Pseudomonadati; phylum Bacteroidota; class Bacteroidia; order Bacteroidales; family Bacteroidaceae; genus Bacteroides; species Bacteroides maternus. The sequence continues at coordinate 1,816,024 of NZ_CP143867.1, forward strand.
CGATAACCTGTTTTTGTGCCTATCTTCTAATTAAATATCACTTGCTTTGCCTTTGGATAATTAAACTTAGATCATATTAATATTATGAGGACAGTAAGCAAATTATTTTTTTCTTGTGTGATGTTATTCACATTATTGCCGGATGCTGCGCTTCATGCATCCGACCGGAAAACTCTTTTTGACAGTAACTGGAAATTTCATTTAGGCATCGTAGCCAATGCCGAACAACCGGAATATAATGATAGTCGTTGGAGAGTTCTTGATCTTCCCCATGACTGGAGCGTTGAACCATTGTCTTTTCAAAAACAAGGCATTACTACCGGTCCTTTCTCTCGCATGAGCGAAGGTGACATCGATACGGGACAGACTGTTGGTGGTGAAGGCTGGTACAGAAAAGAATTCACTCTTTCAGGGAGCGATGCCGATAAACGTATTGTTCTCTATTTTGAAGGAGTATACAATCAGTCCGAGCTATGGATCAATGGCAAGAAAGCTAATTATAATGTTTATGGATATACCTCTTATCGTGTAGACATCACTCCTTATCTGAATGCTCCCGGTACTCCGAACGTGATTGCCATGAAAGTGGTGAACGCCGGACGTAACAGTCGCTGGTATGCCGGTTCGGGTATCTTCCGCCATGTATGGCTGATCAAGACAAATAAACTCTATCTGGATAAATGGGATACTTTCGTCAATGCTTCCGAACTTCAGAAAAAAGAAGCTGTGATTCAGTTCTCTACTATTGTACATAACGAGGGCCTGCAAAATCAATCAGGTAAAATAGGTATTAAAATATATTCGCCTGCCGGAAACGAAGTGTTTTCTACTTCACAAGACGTGATACTCTCTGAAGGAACCCCGGTGGCAACGTCTTTTTCTCTTAAAAAGCCTGAGTTATGGTCAGTAGATACCCCTGTGCTTTATACAGCGGAAGTATCCCTTTCCTCAGACGGAAAAGAGTATGATAAGATATCTGTTCCTTTTGGTATCCGCACCCTTTCTTTTTCTGCAGAGAAAGGCTTCCTGCTGAATGGTAAGTCGGTGAAGCTGAAAGGGGGATGCGTGCATCACGACAACGGACTTCTGGGAGCCGCTGCCATTGACCGTGCCGAAGAACGGAAAGTGGAATTGATGAAGGCTAACGGCTATAACGCTGTCAGATGTGCCCACAACCAAGTGTCCGAGCATTTCCTTGACGCTTGCGACAGATTGGGTATGCTGGTGATTCATGAAACCTTCGACCAGTGGCAGAAAGCTAAACGCGAGCAGGACTATCATCAGTTCTTCGATGAGTGGAGCGACTGGGATTTGGCTGCATCTGTCCGTCGTGACCGGAATCATCCCTCTATCATTATGTGGAGTATCGGTAACGAGGTGGAGCAACGTGCTGATGAACCTGAGGGAGACTTGATTTCCAAAAGACTGGTGAATACCGTCCGCAAGTACGATACATCCCGTTTCACAACCATCGGTTCCAATGACTTCTGGGACAGACGCCAGTTTAGTTGGGACAAAGATTCCTACCGGATCTTCAAGAATCTGGATGTGGCAGGCTACAATTATATCTGGTGGAAATATGAGAGCGATCATGCTGCCTATCCCGATCGTGTAATCTATGGTAGTGAGTCTTATCCGAAAGAAGCTGCCCAGAACTGGAATTTGGTAGAAAAGCATTCTTATATAATAGGTGATTTCGTGTGGACCGCTATTGACTATCTGGGTGAAGCCGGATTGGCTCATGCCTTGTATCTGGGCGATGGCGAGCGTGATACGCAGTTTATGGGGTGGCCTTGGTATAATGGCTGGTGCGGTGATATCGACCTTTGTGGCGACAAGAAGCCTCAATCTTATTATCGTGATGTGTTGTGGCGCGAGCGTCCCATTACTATGGCAGTCCATGCGCCTGTTCCCGAAGGCAAGAAAGAAGTGGTGAACGGTTGGGGCTGGCCCAATGAGTTGGTGAGTTGGAATTGGACGGGTTGCGAAGGAAAAGTGATGAAAGTAAACGTATACAGCCGTTCTCCGAAAGTGAAACTCTATCTGAACGACAAGCTTATCGGAGAAAAAGAAACGGGTAAAGAGAACTACACAGCTACCTTCGATGTACCCTATGAACCGGGAACTTTGAAAGCGATGAATTCAAAAGGTAAGGAGGAATTCGTATTAAAGACTGCCGGAGAACCTGCGGCTATCCGTTTGATTGCCGACCGCAGTAAAATAAAGGCTTGCAAGAACGATCTTTCCTACGTCAAGATTGAACTGGTGGACAAGGATGGAAACGTAGTTCCCGAAACTTCTCTGCCTGTCAAAATCGAATGTACGGGCAAAGGAACTATCATAGCAGGTGGAAATGCTGCTTATGCCGATATGGAAAGTTTCCGTTCACTTACTCCCAATACATTCCGGGGAAAGGCCATTGCCATTGTTCAGCCTGATGGAGAAAAAGGCGACATACAAGTGAAAGTCTCTGCAAAAGGATTGGAAGATGCTTCCATAGTAATAACAACCTACTAAAAAGCGATAGTAAGATAAGTTTTGCGAAGAAACTGGCATAAACCTGAATAAGTACTTAGGTATACATTTTTTGTATGCTATCTTTGCAGGGTTTATGCGATTTTTTCTGCCGCAGATATTATTATATACACACGCTATAAAACAAGATAAATATCGAAAAAGATAATAAAAGAAGCTAACTTAATTTTTTAACTTTAATCTAGTAAGATGATGAAATCAGTATTAGTAAGAAACAATCGGAGAGTCCTTGCCGGCCTGCTCGTTTGCACTGGTTTTATTTGCAATTATCCCTCTTCTGCCTTTGCGGAATCGGATAATTCTTCAGTGCAAATAACGACTCAAAGTACAACGCCACAGAAACGTACTTTGGTAGGAACCGTGGTTGACGCCTCTACCGGAGAGACTTTGATTGGTGTAAATGTAAAAGTGCAAAGTGAAGATGGAGGTACCATTACCGACATTGATGGTAAGTTCCAGATTTCCGTAACCAGCAAAACAGAGCTGATATTCTCTTATATCGGCTACAAAACACAGACACTGATGGTAGGTGACCTGGGTGTAATGACCGTGAAGCTTGCATCGGATAATGAAATGTTGGACGAAGTAGTGATTGTAGGTCAGGGCACACAGAAGAAAGTATCTGTGACAGGTGCCATTGCTACAGTGAAGGGAGCTACGTTAAAAGCACCTTCCTCTTCATTGACCAGTTCACTTGCCGGTAAACTTGCCGGTGTGGTATCCATGGTGAACAGTGGTGAGCCGGGTTCTACTTCGGAATTTTATATCCGTGGTATCAATACGTTCGGTGGTGTGGCTACTCCGTTGATTTTGTTGGATGGTATCGAAATTTCATCTGCCGACCTGAACCGTATTCCGGCGGAGTCCATTGAAAGCTTTTCTCTGTTAAAGGATGCTTCGGCAACCGCTATCTATGGTAACCGCGGTGCAAATGGTGTAATGCTGGTAACTACCAAGAAGGGACAGGAGAATACGAAAGCTACCATCAACGTTTCATTGGAAGCCTCTTATTTCCGTCCGATAAATGTGCCGAAATTTGCTGACGGTGCCACGTATATGAGGACTTACAATGAGGCGGAACAAGCCAGAAGTCTGACTCCGATCACTTCTCCCAAATATAGTGAAGACCAGATCCTGAATACGGAATTGGGTACTAATCCTTATGTATATCCTGATGTGGACTGGTTTGACCAGATATTCCGTTCGGGTAATTATAACCAACGTGCCAATGTGAATGTATCGGGTGGTGGTTCGCGTGTAACTTACTATATGAGCCTCCAGGCTAACCATGATACGGGTCTCCTCGATGCACCGGATTACTTCTATAATCCCAATATCAACCAGTGGCAATATAATTTTCAGAACAACATCTCCTATAAACTGACCAATACCACTACCATTGATTTGCGCATGATGGCACAGATCGGTAATCTGCAAGGTCCTAACTATAATATAGGCAATGACTTGTACAAGAGGGTTATGCGTGCAAATCCGGTGGAATTTCCCGCTTACTTCCCACAGCAGGAGGGTGATGACGGTTTCATCCGTTTTGGCGGTGGAGAGATTAAACCTGGCGTTTTGGGAATCAATCCGTATGAATATATGATGAGTTCTTTCAAGGAAGTCAACTTCAATACTTTGAATACTTCATTGGCTTTGAATCAGGATTTGAGTGTTATAACCAAAGGATTGAGCCTGAAAGCACTGGTGAATTTTAAGAACTGGTCGGAAACTTCATATACCCGTAGCATCAAGTCTAATATATATAGAGTGAAAGATGGTTCCTATAATCCTGAAACCGGCGAATTTGATTATCAACTGTTGCAAACCGGTGACCAGTTCCTGAGTCAATCCGGTATTGGTCGTAATTCAGACCAGACCTTCTACTTCGATGCCCGTCTGGACTGGAAACGTAGTTTCGGTGACCACAACTTGACAGCAATGGCAATGTATATGATGCGTGAATATCGTAGCGATGTATTACCGAACCGTAATCAAGGTTATTCCGGTCGTGTGACTTACGATTACGCCAGTAAATATCTGGTTGAATTCAACTTCGGTTATAATGGTTCCGAACGTTTGGCTGCCGGTCATCGTTTTGAGTTCTTCCCGGCTGTATCGGCAGGTTGGGTAGCAAGTTCTGAAAAGTTCTGGGAACCGATAAGTAAGTATATCAATCACTTTAAGATCAGAGGGTCTTACGGTTTGGTAGGTAGTGACGCGTTTGCCAGTGGAGCTCCACACTTCCTCTATCAGAATAATATCGGCATTGGTTCGGCACACAACTTCTGGACCGGACTTCCTACGAGTGAAATCAGTAAGAAAGGTCCCGGATTCTATGTATTAGCGGTGCAGGATGCAGGTTGGGAACATGTGAAGAAGTTCGATATCGGTTTCGACATGATGTTGTTTAACCAGCTGAATATTACATTCGACTATTTCCATGACAAACGTGAGCGTATCCTGATGTCACGTGCTTCCTGGCCTTCTATGTTGGGATATTGGGGATCAAAACCTTGGAGTAATATTGGTGAAGTAGAAAACCAAGGTTTCGAATTAAGCCTGAACTGGACGAAACAGTTTGGAAAAGACCTGACGTTAGACCTTCGCGGTAACTTTACCTACAACCAGAATGAATATAAATATGTGGATGAACCCAGTTATCCGTATGTTTGGCAAACCAATACCGGCAAACCGTTGAACACTGTTAAAGGTTATATTGCCGAGGGATTGTTCGCAAGCGAAGAAGAAATTGCCAACTCACCGGACCAATCACAACTGGGTGCCAACATCATGCCGGGTGATATCAAATATCGTGATATAAACGGTGACGGACAAATTACTACTGAAGATCAGGTGATGATTTCGTCTTATGACTGGCATCCCCGTATCCAGTATGGTTTCGGTTTGAATATTGTCTATAAGAACTTTGACTTAGGCGTGTTCTTCAACGGTTCGGCTAAACGTAAGATAATGATCAATAGTGGAATCGCTCCCTTCCTTTCGGGCGGTGGAGATGGTGAAGAAGGTGAAACGCTGGCCCGAAATCTGATGCAGTGGATTGCAGATGACCATTGGTCAGTAGATAATCCGAATCCGAATGCGGCATATCCCCGTTTGGGCTTGACCAAAGCTGATGTAACCAATAACATTCAGTCCAGTACATTCTGGCTGCGCAATGGAAACTTCCTTCGCTTCAAGACGTTGGAAATTGGCTATCGCTTGCCTTATTGCCGTATCTATCTCAGTGGCGATAACCTGGCGGTATTCAGCCCCTTCAAATTGTGGGATCCTGAACTGGCATGGAATGCTTATCCGTTGTCACGCACGTTCAATCTGGGCGTTCAATTTACATTCTAAGAAACAATCTAATACATTATTGAAGTATGAAACTAACATATAAAATATCCCGAATGGCGCAGGTATTGATAGCTTCCTGCTGTCTGGTATCATGCAATTATCTGGATGTCATTCCGCCTGCACAGGCTGATTTTAAAGACACCATGAAAGATGAAGAAGCTACATTGTCTTTCTTGTATACTTGCTATGGCGGTACTCCGCGTTCTACTCCTTATCATTATCATGCTTTTGAGCAGTCGGCCGATGAGATTATTCAGCCTTATGCTTACTCCAACTGGCAGCAACAAGTGGCGTGGGGAACTATTTCTCCGGCATATTCCAACAGTTGGGGAGGTGATGATATGAATATTTGGATTCCCAGTTATAACTGGTTGGGGTATGTACACCATTTCCTGAGCCTGATTGATGACTTGCAACCGGTGGGAGTTACGGCAGAAGATAAAGAAGAGTACAAAGGTGAATGTTATTTCCTGGAGGCTTATTATCATTTCCGTGTGCTTCAAGCTTTCGGTCCCTGCCCTATTATTCCTGAGAAAGTAGACCCGAATGTTACCAGTTCAGACCTTCCCGGACGTTCACACTTCGATTACTGTGTGAATTTTATCGTGGGTAAACTGGATGATGCAGCCCGTGCACTTCCTGCAACACGTCCTAACAACGAATTGGGCCGTGCCACTTCTACTATGGCTAAGGCCTTGAAAGCCCGTATATTATTGTATGCCGCTTCTCCGTTGTGGAACGGTTCGTTCCCCAATCCGGAATGGAAGAATAAGAATTATGAGACAGACGGTTATGGTAACGAACTGGTAAGTTCCAGTTACGACCGTGAGAAATGGACACGTGCTCTTACTGCTTGTCAGGAAGCCTTGACCGCTGCTAAGGAAGCCGGTTATCAACTCTTTGACATTGAAACGGCAAACAAGAAGGCTGACCGTGACGGAATAGCTCTTCCTTTCATCCCGGGACGTGAAGAAGACACTGAGGAAAACCGTGAGTTCAAAGAACGTGTACGCATGTTCCAATATATGGTTACTGCCAACGAAGGCGATAATAACAAGGAACTGATTTGGGCGCAACGTATTGAACTGGATGCCCAGAATGGTGGAGAAGGTACGGATTGTCGTTTACCGAACAAAGTGGTGAAGAGAAGTAACGGCGTTTATGTAGGAGGTTGGGCAGCTATGGCACCGACGTTGTATTCTGTACAGCACTTCTATACTGAGAACGGTAAGTTGCCGGCACAAGACCCCAATTTCTATCCTGAGGAAGAATGGTATACCCGTTTCTATGAAGGCACTCAAAGCCCTGCTCTGGCAACCAATAATCTGGACGGCGAAGATGTGAAGAATGACATCATCAAGATGCACGCTAAGCGTGAAGCCCGTTTCTATGCGTGGATCGTCTTTGACGGCACTCAATATAGCTCGAAGATTAATAATGGCAATCCGTTGTGGATTAACCTGAAGAATACCAATACAAACGGATATAATACAAGTAATACCCGTAACTGCGCAGGGACCGGTTATCTGTCGAAGAAGTTCATTGATCCCAATATCTACTTTGGTGCCGATGGTACCCGCCAGCACACAGCTCCCCGTCGCCCGTTGATTCGTATGGCCGAACTTTACCTGAATCTGGCAGAATGCTATGCAGCGTTGGATAATGAAGGTGAAGCCCTTGCTAATCTGAATGAGATTCGTCGCCGTGCCGGTATTTCCGAACTGACCGGAAGTGATGTAACAGGTAGCATGACTCTGACTGACTGGGTGCGCAATGAACGGTTCGTTGAACTCTTCGAGGAGGGACATCGCTACTATGATCTGCGTCGTTGGGCAATTGCTCCTCAGATGTTGAAAGCCGGTATGCGCTACGGTCTGGATGGTCTTCGTGTGAATCCGAGTTTTGAGGAATTCAACAAACCTACCTTGGTTAACCAACCGTTCAAGTGGGATGACAAACTGTATTTGATGCCCGTTTGGTCAAGAAGTGACATGGATGAGCTTTACAGTAACCCTCAGTTAGTACAGGCCCCCGGATATTAATCAATCTCTAATAACAAAGCTTTATGAAAATAAGAACAATATTGTTGATGGGTGGCCTGGTACTACTGGGTGCCTGCAGCGAATCAAAATATGATTTGGACCAACTGGTACCGGAAGAGTACCATAAAATACTGTATGTGAATAATGGCGGTAAGCAGGATCTTACGTTGTATGATACGGATGAAGATAATAAGTATACTCTTTCCGTAGTTAAGTCCGGGAGTGATCCCAGTCTGACTGCCAGTGTCAAAGTTAGTGTGCTGACACAAGCGGAACTTGACAAAGAATATAGCGAACCGGAAGGAACGAACTATAAGCTGATAGGTGAGAACTGCTATTCGCTGGATGCAACCACGTTGGACTTTTCATCTGCCGACCGGTATAAACTGGTAAATATCTTCCTGAAACCTCAGAGTGTAAAAGCATTCATGGAAACTGATCCTGAAGCCGTATGGGTATTACCTTTACAGGTTACCAGTGAAACTGACTCTATCAATGCCGAAAAGAATGAATTGTTCCTGAAACTGACAGGAGTGATTACGCCTGCCATTGGCTTTGCCAATTCGGATGTAGAAGTGAAACAATTGGAGTATGGTTCTGTCTCTACATTTAAGGAGAAAGTAAAATTCGGTCTTGATACAGATAATAAATGGGATTTGGAGTGTAAATTTGTAGTTGATAAGGAATATATTGCAGAATACAATGCAGATAATGGAACAAGCTTCAAGGCTCTGCCTGAAGGAACTTATACTGTTCCGGAGATGGTAACCCTTCTCAATGGCACTACGAATATGGAACTGGAAGTTACCATTAAAGGCGACCAGTTGGCAACGGGAGACTATATGCTACCCATTAAGATTGTAAAAGTTTCTCAGTTTGAGATATCCGAAGCAAAGGCTGTGACTCCGTTGGCATTCCGTATCATGGGTCATAAGCTGAGTCGCGCCGGATGGACGGCAGAAGCCGACACGGAAGAGTTGACGGGTGAAGGTGCCGGAAACGGTGTGGCCGGATGTGTGCTGGATGATAATCTTTCCACTTTCTGGCATTCTACCTGGCAGACCGGTAACAGAATTCCTCTCCCGTATGAGTTGATTATCGATACTAAGAAGGAATATACTTTCACTCAGCTTGCCTTGATGCAAAGACAGCATGATAGCAACAGAGATACGAAAGCCGGTGAGTTCTACATTAGCTCTGATAAGGAGAACTGGACAAAGGTAGGAGCATTCAATATGCAACAGATACTCGAAGCTCAGACTTTTGCTGTGACTCCGACAAAGGGACGCTACATTAAGATAAAGATGACGGATAGCTTTAGAGACGGATATTGCTCTTTGTCAGAAGTCTATGCCTATGGCTTGGAATAATCAGATTGCAATAACTGATTTATAATAATAGTGAAAGAGAGATAGGGACTCTTTTCCCTCGAAAGAGAGAAAGACGAACTATCTCTTTTTTTATTCAGTAAAATAGAAAAGGATGAGATACAAATTGCGATTGTGAACTGAAATGTCCACCTATTTGATGTTTTTATATACCCTGTTCTTGGAAGATATCGTTTATTTTTGCATGTGGAACATTATATATATCTAATACCGATAAATAAACAGGCTTATGAAAAAGATTTTTTTACCCTTCGCCACGGTTGTCTTTTTGTTGAGTTCCTGCAAGGACGTTGCGCCGAAGGAAGAACTTGTGATCAACCTACAAGAGAAAGGTGCTGAAGTAGCGCCATCCATGTATGGCATCTTCTTCGAAGAGATTAACCATGCGGGCGACGGCGGCTTGTATGCCGAACTGGTAAAGAACCGCAGTTTTGAGGAGTTGGAAATGCCCGAAGGATATTATGCCGAGGGAGATGTACTGCATCCGAAGAAAGTTTGTAACCACATGTCGGGTGAGGTGCGGGAAGGAAGTTTTCGCTGGACTACCGAACCGGTGCCGGGCTGGACTCTGAGCACAAAGGATGCTGCGGAAATGAAACTGACCAAGGAACAACTCAAGTTCTCCACGGCTCCGAACAATCTGAAGGTAACCATTAAAAATGCTTCAACTCCTATCCGCCTGATAAATGAAGGATACTGGGGAATGAATCTGGTGAAAGACAACTCTTATCAGTTGCGTACCATTATCCGCCCTGCTTCCGATTACAAGGGAAAAGTGACTGCCCTGTTACTGTCTGAGCAAGGTGAAGTGCTGGCTTCCGCTCCTGTTGATATAACTGCTGCCGGACAATGGAACGACTTGAGCCTGGCAATGCAACCTACGGCAACTTCTGCCAAAGGAAAGCTTGCTTTGGAATTTGACGCTCCGGGTACAGTCTATGTAGATTATGTTTCCCTCTTCCCCGAAAAAACTTTTCACGACCGTCCGAATGGACTGCGGAAAGATGTAGCTGAAATCTTGGAAGGATTGCACCCTGCCTTTGTACGCTGGCCCGGTGGCTGTGTGGTAGAAGGTATCTCGTTGGAGAACCGTTTCGAATGGAAGAAGTCTTTGGGCGATCCTGCCGCACGGTCGGGAGAATACAGTACCTGGGGCTACCGTTGTTCGTACGGTTTCGGCTATCACGAAATGTTGCAGTTCTGCGAAGATATCGACGCAAAGGCAATGTTTGTCTGCAACGTCGGTCTGGGTTGCCAGTATCGTATGGGAGACGCTTCACCGGAGAGTAAGATAGCTTACTATCTGGACGATTGCATGGATGCCATAGAGTATGCTATCGGTGACGTGACTACCGAATGGGGGGCCAAGCGTGCCGAACAGGGCCATCCCGAACCTTTCCCGTTGCAATACGTAGAGATTGGTAATGAGAACTGGGGCGATGAGTATGACAAACGTTTCGATATCTTCTATACAGCTATCAAAGCGAAATATCCCGAGTTGATCCTGATTTCCAATCACGGTTTGGGTGGAACGGGTAAGATTGCCAAAACGGATATGATCGACCCGCACTGGTACGTGAATCCGGAATTCTTCTTCCAGAACACGACTGTCTTTGATAACCATCCGCGTGGAAAATACGATGTCTATGTAGGTGAATATGCTTGTAACGCCAATGTAGGCGGTGGAAATATGCGTGCCGCCCTCTCGGAAGCCGCCTTTATCTCCGGTATGGAGCGCAACGGCGATCTGGTGAAGATGACTTCGTATGCCCCGCTTCTGGAGAACCGGAACGACCGTTCATGGGTTGTCAATCTCATTTGGCTGGATACGGATCAGGTATTGGGGCGCAGTTCTTACTATGTACAACAGATGGCGGCTGAAAACCGTCCGACGTACAATGTGAAGAGTAATATGATTATGAGTGCTCCACGGGTTCTTGAATACAATGAAGGACGTCTCGGCTTCGGTTCCTGGCATACACAAGTTGAATTCAAGGACGTGAAACTGACCGGAGCAGATGGAGCGCCCATTGGTCTTGATCTTAATAATGCGGTGAAGAAAGAAGGCGAATGGAGTTTGGATAACGGCTTGTTGAAGCAAACATCTCTGAGAGAACCGGCGAAATACATTGTCGATGGCTTTAATAGTAATCAGTTTACACTGGAGTTCAAGGTTCGCAAAGAAGGCGGTAACGAAGGTTTCTTCCTCTATTTCGGCTTGTCGGAAGACAGTAACAAAGGCTTTGTGTATAACGTTGCCGGATGGAACAATGGAACGACGGCTGTGGAAGAAGTCACGGGTGGACGCACTTCCGGTGTGGCAGGCGACCGGGTATCTCAGAGCCTCGAAACCGATAAATGGTACGATGTGAAACTGGTGGTTACTCCCCAGAAGAGCGAACTCTTTATGGATGGCAAATTGATATTGGCCCATGCCCCGGAGACGACTCCGCTTCAGTTCTTCTCTTCCGGTTATGATGAAGCAACCGGTGAGGTGATCGTGAAAGTAGTGAACTCAGAGGCTCAGTCCTATCCGTTACGGATTAAACTGGATGGAGTGGACGACGTGGAGAAGACCGGTAAAGTGATTTCTCTGACCGCAGCCAGTGACATGGACGAGAACTCGTTTGAAGAACCAATGAAAATCTCTCCGAAGGAAAGTGAATACAAAGGCTTTGGAAAGAGCTTCGATTATACCTTCCCGCCATTCTCATATACTATATTGAGAGTGAAAGCGAAATGATGTCTTGATATCCTGTAAATAAATCGGAAAGAACCGCTATTTCTCGTTTACAAGAAGTTAATAATATAGGGCTTCGTGTGTCCTTTGGACATATGAAGCCCTATATTATTAACTTCTTGCACTGTTTTGATTCTCAGTGGTATATCAAATCTATTTAGTGTCCTTTCTTGTGGATAAATATTACGGTTAGCTATCAGGCGTGCAGCATCTATATATCCAATATGTTGTATCTATACATTCAACGTCACCTTACTGATCGACGCTGAAGGAACAGGATAAGAGAAGGTGGCTTGGTACGGAGCAAGTATGTTTTGGGTATGGTTGCTCTGAATTTTGCCAATGATTTTGGTTATTCTGATTTTATTTCATTAATTTGTATTGTTATAGTGAAAAGCGTTTGAAAGCATGCTTGTAGAAACAATAGAATCAATTAGATGATGGAAAGTTATGACAGCATAACATTTGCGGCGGCATTAGCCAAATTGGGAATGTCCAAGGATGCTTCTTCAGGTTTACGCTTTGTATCCCGGAGATTTGAAGAGAATGATGTGGATATATATTGGGCACTGGAGCAAGCGAATGGATTTTGAGCGACTGCGGTTTATTTCCGTTTTTATAATGATAAACGCCCTCCTAAACCTCAAATTTATATCTATGATAATTCAGATATTACTCCTGAAAAAAAACAAGGTGCCAATATTCATCATAAACTTTGGAATGCGGGTATTGTTCCTTTCTGCTTTTTGTTTGAAGCAGATCGAATACTTGTATATAATTGTGGCAAGAAACCTCAATGGGATACAACTGGAGAAAACTTCATCATATCACCGCATGATTTAATAGAACTGTTAAATGACGTTCAGAGTAAATTGGAATTTTATAATGTTCGTCAGTTTGATTCGGGGCTATTTTGGGAATCGAGTGCAGGTCAGCATTTTAAATATGAAGAGAGTGCTTACGAACAGCTATTATCTCAGCTGAAAAATGTTAAGTCGAACATTATTTCCCGTGCCGGTACTGAAAATGCAGCTTTGGTAAAACGAATTCTTATGATGCTTATACTTCTCAAGTATCTTGAAGAACGAAAGGATGAAGAAGGAAAGGGAGCATTGGATCCGGGCGAATTCTATGGAGCATATAATCCTCAAAACCCTACACTGGAGGGTGTCTTGGAGCATGTGGAACTATTTATTGCCGTTTTGAAAGAGCTTTCGGGCAAGAAGCATTTTAATGGACAGGTTTTTTATTTGAGTGAGGAAGAATTATCAACGCTTCGAGAAAGGATAGATCTCTCCCTGTTTCGATACTTTGTAGAAGGAAATGTTTCGTTCTTTTCAAAAGAGAGTCAAGGAATCGGACAAATAAGTTTTTGGAAACTATATCAATTCAGTTATCTTCCAATAGAATTGATCAGCCATATATATGAAGATTTTCTGGCGGATGAAAATGGACAAAGAAAGAAAGGTGTGGTTTATACGCCACCTTCTTTGGTTCAATTTCTCATTGATCAATGTATGCCCTTGAGTGCGCCAAAAGAAGATTTCAAGATTCTGGACCCGGCTTGTGGTTCAGGGATTTTCCTTGTGGGTGCATTTAAAAGAATGATTCAATGGTGGAGAATCCGAAACAACTGGGAGAAGCCTAAAAAAGAAAATATTGAAGAGCTGAAGAGATTGTTGCAAAAGAATATATTCGGTTGTGATTTGGAGGATGAAGCTGTGACCTTGTCCTATTTCAGCCTTGGGCTTGCTCTGTTGGACTCTTTATCTCCGAAAGAAATTTGGCGGAATGTGCATTTCAACAATTTGATTGGAAACAATCTTTTTCAAGGAGATTTCTTTAAGACCTTGCATGAAGAAAAACTGGATATTGATTTTGACCTTATTATCGGCAATCCTCCTTTCAATTCAGAATTTACAGAATGGGCTGATATCATAAATAAGGAAGAAAAGAGAGTTTGTCCGGAACGCCCTGATATACCTGATAATCAGATTGCGCTATTATTTCTGGAACAGTCTTTTAAACTTCTGAAAAGTGGAGGTCGCTGTTGTTTAATATTGCCGTCCGGTCCTGTCTTGTATAATATTAAAACTCATGACTTCAGAAAATATCTGTTTGAACGGAATTATTTTAGAGAAATTTGTGATTTTACTCCATTGAGGACCAAATTGTTTATTGGAAGTAGTTCTAATGCCAAACCTGCGGTTGTATCTGTTCTTGTAGAGAAGAACTTTCCGGAGAAAAGACCTTGTTACCATTATATTTTCAGGAGAACGAAAGCTTCAGGAGAGAAAATTGATTTTGAAATAGATCATTATGACATTCACAAGGTTTCCTATAAGTCAGCTATAATGAATGCAAGAGTATGGCAAGCTAATTTTATGGGTGGAGGAAGACTTCACCAATTAGTAAGTAAAATATCAGATTGCCAGACTTTAGGAGAATATTTGGATGAGAAAGTGAAGAATTGTGGCTGGAAGATTGCTGAAGGTTGGATTGAATCGGCAGATTCAAAGGATGTCAGAAGAGTTAAACTTCTCTCTTTGAAGGAAAACAAGGATGAATATGAGGTTCAGGAATTTATAAAGTTAGAGGAAAAGTATAAGGCGGATTGGATTACTGGTTTTGAGTATGTTGAGACATCTGACTTTACAGACGAAGGCATATCGAAAGTGAGAATTTGTACTGATAAATATTTTCTTAGACCTAGGGCGAAGAACAAAGAAATTTTTGTTCCTCCCCATCTTCTGATAAAGGAGAATGTGACAGGCAAGTCAATACCTGTAGTCTATAGTGAGAGATACCTGACCTTCAAGGATCAGGTTTTTGGCGTACATTCTCCTATGGAGCAGCGTGCCGACTTGCAGGAGTTGGGTGATTATATAGGTAGTAAACATTGTGTCCCCCTCATGTGGTTGTTAAGTGGTAAAGTTTTGACGTCAAGGGAAGGAGTGCCTTTGAAAGGCGATATCATGAATCTACCATATCCGGGAGTTCACTTTGATGAAATAGAAGAGATACTTCTGGATGATATAGTCAACTATTATTCAGATTTCAGAAAATCGGGTGAGAAAAGTATTGTTCTGGAATCTTTGAATGATACTGACCTGGAGATTTTCGGGAAGTATTATTGTCGTATCCTCAATTCAATATATAAGAATTTCAAACCTTTGTCTCCGATTGTAGGAAAAGAGTTTGTCGCATACCCATTCATGCTGGGAGATGTTCCACAAATCAATATTCCTTCTTCCATTGAAGATATTGAATCTAAATTGAAGAATCTTATAGATAATAGACAAGGATATAACTTGTGGATTAAACGAATTGTAAAAGTGTACCATAAGAATGTTATCTTCTTGTACAAGCCCAATCAAAGAAGATATTGGCTTCCTTCCATCGCTGTGCGGGATGCGGATGAAACCTTTGTCGATTTATTTAAGCAGGGAAAATAATGGAGGAAATAATGAACAACACCTATGGTGCACTCAGTAGTGCTCCTGATAATACCATTATTGATAATATTTACGATTACGTGACATTGATATTATCCGGTTTTAAAGGCAAGAGAAACGAAAATGAAAACGCGCTAACGAATAAGCTCTGTAAGACATTGAATTCCAAAAGGCCTTCAGAATATCCTTTCTTTTTTCATCATCAGAATTTAGAAGATGATAAAGAGAATACATCAACGGATTTTGCAGCCTTAGGTACTTTTGCATTTGCGCAGGATAATGATATTGAAGATGACGATTCTCCTTCATTGATAAAGTTTGAAGCAAAAAGGTTGGATTCCAGCTTGCCAAAGCATCGAGAGAAAGAGTATGTTTGTGGTGAATATATGGATGGTAAATGCTTGAAAAATTCAGGAGGTATTGAACGATTTAAGAATGGACGTCATGGTAAGGATGTAGTTAATGCGGGAATTATAGCTTATATTCAAACGGATTCGCCCACATATTGGATTCAAAAGGTGAATAGTTGGGTGGAAGAACAGATACGCAGAAGCAATAACAATAAGTTAATTTGGAGAGAAACGGATTTGCTCGCATTTATCAATCAGAAGACGCTTTTATCCATATACTCTTCTGTTTCGCATCGAATCTATGGCGATGACATTAGTCTGAGGCATTTCTGGATTGATATTTCCAAACAGGAAAATTAATTTCTTTTATAAATAGAAAAGGCTTATATTTGCATTACCGTACCTTTTTTAATTTAATACACTTGACGGTCAATGACAATAGATCTGAATTTTTTTAATAAGTTCTTTATTGACTATCAGCAGCGCTTCGTTCACTTTGCTTGTACCTATGTGCACGATGAAGCCGTTGCCGAAGACTTTGTCATTGAGTCCATGATGTATTATTGGGAAAATAAAGACCGCCTGCCTGTCGATACAAACATCCCCGCCTACGTGCTGACTGCTATCAAGCATAAATGTATAGACCACCTGCGCCATCAACAAATCCGGCAAGACGTTTCGGATGAGATAGCTCGGGTGCATGCTTGGGAGTTATCCAACAGGATCGTTACCCTAAAAGAATTCGAACCCTATGAAATTTTCACCGCGGAGATACAGGAAATTGTGGAGAAAACTCTCGAAAGCCTGCCCGAACAGACTAGGCGTATCTTTATTATGAGCCGTTATGAGAACAAGTCTCATAAAGAAATCGCTTCCTTGTTGAACATAACGCCTAAAGGAGTAGAATTCCATATTTCCAAATCAACCAAGGCATTACGCACGGCTCTACGGGATTATCTGCCTGTTGCCCTCCTCTTTTTCTATCTTAATTGAAAAAAGTTTGTTTTTTCGCTAGGGATTCTTTCCTATGGTTCGCTATTGCTATAGATACACCAATAAAGTATTTATGGACAGAGACTTATTATATCGCTTTTTCGAGGGTGACGTTTCCGTGGAGGAGATGAAATTGGTGAAAGAATGGGCTGAAGCTTCCGAAGAGAACGGCAAACTGCTTCGTCGGGAACGGAAACTCTTCAATGCCATGATTCTGGCCGGACATGTAGAACCTGCGGACAGGTCAACTATCTCGTATAAGAAAAAGAACTATTTCATCAGGGAATTCTTGAAAATAGCTTCTGCTGTCTTGATAACGGTAGGCATAACGGCTACATTGTTTTCGATAGGAAGAGATAAAGATGATGTGAATGTAGCTATGCAAACCATTACTGTTCCGGCAGGCCAACGGGTGAACCTCGATTTACCTGATGGTACAAACGTTTGGCTGAATGCCGGAACCAAAATGCAGTATCCCATATCTTTCATGAAGGATAAACGCGAAGTGATACTGGACGGAGAGGCTTACTTTGAAGTGGTACACAACGCGAAGTCCCCGTTTATAGTGCGCACTCATGCCATGGATGTGGAAGTGCTGGGAACCAAATTCAATGTAGAGGCCTACTCGAAGAGGAATATATTCGAGGCGTCACTAATGCAGGGAAGAGTGAAAGTGAAATCGCCCAATAATGAAAAGATGGCTGTAGTGCTTCTACCTCATTATAAAACAACATTGATAGATAGACGCCTGGTAGTGAGTAAGATTGACGACTACAATGTATATCGTTGGAAAGAAGGTTTGTATTGTTTCAAGAACAAGCCTTTTGCCCGGATTATGGAGGACCTGGAGAAATACTATGATTTGAAAATACAGTTAGACAAGAAGAGCATAGCGAACGTGATATTAACCGGAAAGTTCCGTATATCCGACGGATTGGACTATGCTTTACGTGTGTTGCGGAAGGATGTAGCTTTCACCTATAGAAGGGATAAAAACAATGACGTCATTTATATAAAGTAAAAAAGCGAGTATTAACCTCTTAAAACAAAATATTAGCCTATGATGGAATACTGATGAAAAACAAAGGAGCCGATAGATGTTTGCCCCATCCACCGGCTTTGATTAACACAACTTATTTTATAAATCGTATTAATAACTTATTCTGCAAAGATATGAAAAACATTCCTTTGTCGGATATTCATTGCCTTGAATATCCACAATCAAAACAATTATTTAGAATTATGCGAATATCAATATTCCTTCTATTCTTTTCTGTTTTCAGCCTGATGGCAGAAAATAGCCGCTCTCAGAATGCTATAGTATCAATTCATAAGGTCCAGGTGCCTCTCGAAGACATTCTTACTGAGATTGAAAATCAAACGGACTATCTGTTTCTATACACTAATGGCGTTGATGTAGAAAAAACAATGACTGTAAAGGTAAAAAGCCAACCTGTATATCAACTTCTGAATAGTTTGCTTGCCAACCTCGATATAACGTATCAAATGGAAGGTAATCATATTATACTTTCACGGAAGAAGGTGGAAGAAAATCAGTTGCTTCCTGATAAAATAAAAGTGACTGGAACTGTGAAAGATGTGTTCGGGGAGGGGATAATCGGAGCAAGCATTGTGGAACAAAATACGGCAAACGGTACCATAACCGATATTTCCGGTAATTTCACATTAATAGTTTCAAAAGATGCGGTGATAAAAATATCCTATATAGGATATATTCCTTTGGAGGTAAAGGCTGTTGAAGGAAAACCTTTGGATATTGTGTTACAAGAAGATACTAAAACTCTTGACGAGGTGGTCGTTATCGGCTACGGAACTCAACGCAAAGGGGATATAACAAGCTCTGTTGCAAGCGTTAAATCAGAAAATTTCAGTAAAGGGGCGGTAAAAGACGTCGGGCAGTTGATTCAAGGTAAAGTGGCGGGATTAGCAATTACAAACCCGAGTGGCGACCCGACTGCGGGCACACAGATAAAATTACGTGGAACAAATACTATTGGAGGGGCAAATACAGATCCTCTTGTATTGATTGATGGGGTACCCGGCGCTTTGAATACGGTTGCGCCCGAAGACGTTGAAAGTGTCGATGTTTTGAAAGATGGTTCTGCAGCGGCCATTTATGGTACCCGAGGTACTAATGGGGTAATTCTGATTACAACCAAACAAGCAAAAGGTACCCAGATAAACTCCGTAGAATATAATGGCTACATCAGTACTTCGAAAATAGTGAAAAAGCTGAATATGCTTAGCGCAGACGAGTTTAGAGCAATGTATCCTGACGAGGATCATGGATTTAACACGGACTGGCTCGAAGAAATAACCCGTACGCCGGTTACCCATGTCCACAACCTTTCTTTGCAAGGTGGAAATTCTACAACCAGTTATATTGCTAATCTGAATTATAAGTCCGGCCAGGGAATCATGCTAAAGTCTGGTATCGAGAGCTTCCAGGGGCGTATAGAAGTTTTGCACAGGATGTTTGATGGCAAACTTCAACTGAAGTTCGGGATGATTGGCAGAAAAAACCAATTCTCATCAACCAGTAGCTCAGGCAGTTTTAATGGTTATGCCTATCGTCAGGCTATTTTGAGAAATCCCACCGATCCTGTGAAAAATGAAGATGGATCGTGGTATGAAAATCTGAATAAGTTTGAATATGAAAATCCGGTTGCCCGTTTAGAAGAATCGGAGGGTAATGTGAAGAATACAGAGATGCGGTATCTGGGTAACATTATTTATAATCCATTTCAAGATTTGAAACTGACTGCCATGATGTCATATGTCCGTTCAAACAGAAACCATGGATATTCTGAAAGTCTTGAACATATTTCTGCATTAAGGGATGGTTATGACGGATGGTCGTCGGTTGGGGCCAACACACGCATGGAGAAGCTTCTTGAACTGACAGCACTGTATAGCAAGTCGGTTAAGAATCATAAGTTTTCTGTCTTGGGAGGATATAGTTACAATGAGACGGATTATGAAGATATGTATTTTGCGAATTATGGTTTTCAGGATAATTATTTTGGTGGCTGGCATAACATCGGTATCGGCTCTGCTTTGAAGTTGGGTAAGGCTGATGCCAGTTCTTCCAAATCAACTACTAACTTGATTGGTTTTTTTGGGCGTGCCACCTATTCCTTTTTAGACCGATATTTATTGATGGCCAGTTTGAGATATGAAGGCGCCAGTCAGTTATGGGGTACGGATAATGAATGGGGACTTTTCCCATCGGTTTCTGTGGGATGGAGAATCACTCAGGAGGCTTTTATGGAAGGACAGAATTTGTTTGATGACTTGAAATTACGCGTAGGCTATGGTGTCACCGGTTCGCAACCGGCCAACCCTTTTCTGGGCATCGCTATGTTGAAATATGACAAGTATGCTTATGTAGACGGTAATTGGGTGCAGACCATCGCCCCCGCATCTAACGCGAATCCGGACTTGAAGTGGGAAGAAAAAAGAGAAACCAATATTGGTCTTGATTTTACCATGCTTAAAGGACGCCTTTCTGGTACAATTGATTTCTATAGCCGTGATGTTGAAGGATTGATTTATAACTATACTGTGCCTACTCCTCCCAATTTTTATCCTACCACTACAGCCAATGGAGGCAAGATGCAGAATAGAGGCGTTGAAGTTCTTGTGAATGTTATTCCATTCATAACCAAGAATTTTGAGTGGAATACCACCTTTACTTTCTCCAAAAACTCTAATGAATTAAAGAGTTTGGATGGCAGTGTCTTTAAAACAGATTATGATTACTTTGATACCGGATGGTTGGCCGAACCGGTAAAGACTTCTTCACATCGCGTACAGGTAGGTGAGAAGATTGGTAATTTCTGGGGATTTAAAATTGTAGACATAGATGAGAAAGGCAAGTGGATTTATGAAGACAAAGATGGTAATTTTGTACCGTATGATGAATTTTCCCGTGCTCCTGAAGAGAAAAAAGTGATTGGTAACGGTTTGCCGCAGATATATGCTGGCTGGAATAATTATATACGATACAAGAATTTTGATTTGAGTATTTCTATGCGTGGTGCGTTCGATTTTGATATTATTAATGAAGCACGTATGTATTTTGAGAATCCAAAGAATAGCCGTCTTGAAAACCGTCTGAAGTCAGTAAATGATAAAATATTCGGGAAGACTATGCTTAGTAAGGAGGTTGATCCGGAATTCAACAGCTATTATGTAGAAAAAGGGGATTATTGGAAAATAGATAATATAACCCTTGGGTATACACTGAAAAATGTAGGAAGGTACGTGAAATCCATACGATTGTATTGCTCCGTATTAAATGCTTTGACCATAACGAGATATAAGGGTGTCGATCCGGAAGTAAGTACCTCAGGACTCAATCCGGGATATGATAGCCGAGATCAGTACCCCAGTATCAGATCGTTTACTTTTGGTGTTGGATTTAAATTCTAATTAAAAAATCGAAGATATGAAAACAATTATATATAAAGGGCTGATTATATTATTTTTATCTTGCACGGTATGCTCTTGTACAGAACTGAAAGATGACAGTTATGGTAATGTTGTTTCCTCACAATATAAACCTGAAACAGAAGCTGATATAAGCTATCTGGTAAATGCGGCGTATGTGTCGTGGCGCGAAACGATGTTACTTTGGAATGGTGTGGTGCGCGGTCAAGAATTGTGTGCGGACCAAGATGTTATTCCTGCTCGCGGCAATGGCTGGGTAGATGGCGGCGTGTATAAAAGATGGCATCAACATGCATGGACTACTGATGACGACTCAGTTTTACAACCTTGGTCTCGAACTTATACGGGCATAAATACCTGTAACCGGTTGCTTTCTCAAATAGAAGATGGAGTAATAAATGTAGTGGGTGAGACTAAAGATAAACTTGTAGCGGAACTAAAAGTATTGAGGGCTTCCTATTATTATATCTTAGTTGACTTTTTCGGTAATGTTCCTATCGTTACAGATTTTAAAGATACGTCTCTTCCAGTACAGTCATCCCGAAAAGAAGTTTTTGACTTTATTGTGAAAGAAATCTCTGATAATGTTGCACTTTTATCAGAAACACCAAGGGGATACTATTATGGTCGTTTGACCAAATGGGGGGCTTATACTTTACTTGCCAAAATGTATCTTAATGCCGGTGTATGGTCAGGTTCTGTAGAATGGCAAAAGTGTATAGATATTTGCGACAAAGTGATCGCATTTGCTGAAAGGACAGGTGAATATGCTTTGGAAACAAACCAGAAGGATATATTTGTTACAAAGAACGAAAACTCCAAAGAAATTATTTTTGCTCTGCCTATGGATGAAATTTATGTAACTGACTGGAATGCTTTTGACTTCCATATGTATACTTTGGCTTCGGAGAGCCAAGCTACCTATAATTTTACTAATACGCCTTGGGGGGGAGTTTGTGTAATACCTCAATTTATAGAAAGTTATGATCCGGACGATATTCGTTTAAAAGAGAATTTCATCTACGGACAACAGTATAAATCGTCGGGGGAAATCCTAACTAGAAGTGACAATGGCAAACCTTTTGCTTATGTAAAGGATGTACCTAGTATCGACCAGTCTGATGTGGTGGACGGTTACAGATGGGGAAAATTCGAATACGCATTGGGTATAACCAACCGTTTGAGTAATGACTGGCCTTTGTTTAGGTATGCTGATGTTTTATTGATGAAAGCAGAAGCGTTATTAAGGAGCGGACAGCCAGGTGCAGGTGCTTTGGTCACAAAGGTACGTGAAAGGGCTTTTAAAAATAATCCGGAAAAAGCAATTGTTACGGATGATGAATTAAAAATGGGTAGTGTGTATGATTATGGAAGGCGTGATACTTACCAAACAACTAATGAGGGGGGAGCTGATATCATGTATGGACGAATGTTGGATGAGTTGGGATGGGAGTTTACACAAGAAGGCCGGCGCAGACAGGATATGGTTCGTTTTGGGGTATTTACCCAAAAATCATGGTTTTCACATGATGCAAGTGTAGATTCAAAAAATCTATATCCGATTCCAAATACGGCTATGCTTACAAACTCAAATTTAAAGCAGAACCCGGGGTATTAGTATAAGTGGATCAACTGAGCGAGTAAATAGCCTCGTTTAGATAATAAATGTAAAAGCTGTCTGTGTAAGGCAGCTTTTACTATATTGTCGGTGTATGGCCATATATTCTTCAAAACGTAAGTAATAGTTGTTTAGGGTGCTTTTATTTGGCTTTTGATTCAAAACTATCCTTCTTTTGCATTCTTTTTAGGCTTAATTATTAACAGGATGGCTTATCTTTGTGACTGAACACTAAGTGTTATTAGTGACCGGAACGTAATTTATAAAAAACACTGTATATGAAAAGCCATAAAAGTCGCCTGTTGTCAGCCTTATTCGTATGTATTTCGTGTGTCACTTTGTTGCATGCCGCAGGCAACCCCGTTTCCATCGGCAAGCTGAAAGTGGAATATGCCGAAACTCCTCTGGGAATAGATGTGGAGAAACCCCGCTTCAGTTGGCAGATGGAAGTGGCAGACCATGAAAGGGGATACTTCCAGACGAACTATCAGGTTTTGGTTGCCACTGAGAGAGGGCAACTGGTGTGGGATAGCGGAAAGATAAAGAGTGACCTTTCATTGAACATTGAATACGGCGGTGAGCCTTTGCAACCCGCCACCCGCTATGCCTGGCGGGTGAACGTCTGGAACCAGAGAGGCGAACAATCCTCGGCAAGCTCCTGGTTTGAAACCGGACTGATGAGCAACGACTCCGCTTATCAGGGATGGAGCGGCGCCAAGTGGATTGGTGGGGGAGATGAGGACATGGTGCTGTATTCGCATTATCTTCCGGTGTTTAAGTTGAACTTTTCCCTCCAACTGGATGAGGCATCCGCAACTACCCGTGCAGCTCTTATCTACGGTGCCAATGACGAACGCCTGATGGATAAGAACAAGAACCTGTATCATCTGGAAAACCAACCGGATGAATCTTATATCAAGATAGAACTGGACATCGCTCCGCTGACTGAGGGAAGGGAAGCCCTACTGAACATTTACAGGGTGGGCTATCATCCGGACGACAAACGGGATACTCCTTTCAAGAGTTTCCCTGTCCCGCAACACTTGATTAATAAAAGCAATCAATATGCCCGGCATGCGATAAGCCTTACATCCGACCTGGGATTTACGAAATTCTATATCCATCGTGCAAAAGGAGAGACTAACCATGCAGAGGCAGGGAGCAATCCGGCAAAGGCGGAGGCTGATAGTGCAAAGTCTGAAATCGGCTCCGTAAATCTGAATCCTCTGGGGCAAGGTGGCGACTTCATCGCCTTCCCGGTAGTGGGAGACCTCGGCTTTGCCGTGTCCGCCGGACAAGCAGCTTCCTTCTCAAAAGTGGAAATTGCCAACCTCAGAAGCCCCGCGCATGTGATAGCAACGGTGAAGGACAGGGACTATCGGGTAGTGGGTGATGCTTCCGGTGCTTTTGAAACGTTCACCCCGAAAGGAAACTCCACTCCGATGCTTCGTACTGTCTTTACCTCTTCCGGTGAGGAAGTTGCCAAAGCGCGTCTGTACGTCACCGCACGCGGCATTTATGAAATCTATCTGAATGGCAAGCGGGTGGGAGACGATTACTTCAACCCCGGAATCACCCAGTACAATAAAACTCATTTATATCAGACGTTCGATGTGACGGAATATCTGCATTCCGGCAAGAATGCCCTTGGTGCTTTACTGGCGGAGGGCTGGTGGAGTGGTGGTTCCACCTTTATGGGCGGCTACTGGAATTTCTTCGGAGACCGCCAGTCACTATTGGCAAAGCTGGTCATCACGTATGCCGATGGACAGGAAAAGGTGATAGTCACCGAGCCCTCCACTTGGCAATACTTCAATAACGGGCCTGTGGCCTATGGCAGTTTCTTCCAAGGCGAAGTGTACGATGCCCTGAAAGAAACCAACGTGGAAGGCTGGAGCACCGTCGGTTATCGTGCATCGGGCTGGAAACCGGCTAAGGAGATTGCTCTGGAAAGCAATATCTGCCGGGAAGGATATCCCGGCGTGAATGATTGCTCCGGCTTTGCACTCCTCGGACAGTTCGGACAGACGGTGAAAGAAATTGATGAACTGACAGCTATCTCGGTTGAAGAAGTCCGCCCCGGCGTATTTGTGTACGATATGGGACAAAACATGGTGGGTGTGCCTAAGATTAGTCTTTTGGGCGTGAAGCCGGGAACAAGGATTAACCTTCGCTTTGCCGAAGTGAAATACCCTGATTTGCCCGAATATGCGGGAAACACCGGCATGATTATGCTTGAGAATATCCGTGCGGCCATGGCACAGGACATTTATATAGCCCGGGGCGGACAGGAAACCATCCACCCCCGCTTCACTTACCACGGTTATCGCTTCCTGGAGATAACGGGCATTGACCGGCCTTTGCCGCTGGAATCCGTGAAAGGTGTGGTGCTCAGCTCCATCCATCACCTGGCTTCCCATTACGAAACCTCCAATGCGAAAGTGAACAAACTCTGGGAGAACATCACCTGGTCTTCCTATGGCAACTTCGTCTCCATCCCCACCGACTGTCCGCAACGCAATGAGCGTCTGGGATGGATGGGGGATATTTCGGTATTCTCCCGCACGGCAACCTATCTGGCGGATGTGCCGCAATTCCTGAGGAGGTATCTGCGCTCGGCACGCGACTCGCAGCATGCCGACGGGCGTTTCCCGAACATTGCCCCTCTCGGTATCGGCTTTGGCGGCCTGTTGTGGGGAAGTGCGGGGATAACGGTGCCCTGGGAGTGTTATCAGCAATACGGCGACAAGGCTTTGCTGGCGGAGCACTACGACGCCATGAAGCGCTATATCTTCTATATTCTCGAAAACACAATTGAGACGGAAACGAATCTGATTGTGCAAAACAGAGCATGGGGAGACCTGTGCGACTGGTTGGGCCTGGAAGACGAAAAGAATGATAAGTCGCTCGTATGGGAAGCCTATTTCATCTATAACTTGGAGTTGATGAGCAAGATGGCGGCTGCGCTGGGAAATACGGTGGATGCCGAGTGGTTCAAAGAGCTGCATGCGGCGCGGAAGGACTTCTTCAACAAGACTTATATAGAGCCTGAAACAGGGAAAACCGTCTTCTCAGCCTTCATCCCCGAAAAGAAAGGGACATTTGTAGATATACAGACTTCCTACGTGCTGCCGTTGGCCTTTGATATTATCGACCGGGAAAAGAAGAGTAAGGTAGTGACGAATCTGGCAAAGACAGTTGTCCGCGAGAATACTACCGACAGTGGCAGGCAATGCCCTGCCTATTCCTTAATGACGGGCTTCATCGGTACGGCATGGATTAGCAAGGCGTTGTCCGATAACGGATACACCGATTTGGCCTATAAGCTGTTGCAACAGACCAGCTATCCCTCATGGCTCTACTCCGTAGACCAGGGAGCCACGACCATTTGGGAGCGTCTGAACTCCTATACCCATACGGATGGCTTCGGGGGAAACAATCGCATGAACTCTTTCAACCATTATTCCTTCGGTGCGGTGGGAGCCTGGATGTACGGCCATTCTCTGGGCATACAGCGGGATGAAAACACTCCTGCCTTCAAGCATTTCCTGCTTAAACCGGAGATAGACCCGACGGGGCGGATGACGTTTGCAAAAGGCTATTATGACTCTATGTACGGGCGCATCGAAAGTAGCTGGAAGGTGGAGAACGGGGTGATTCATTATGACTTTACCATTCCCGGCAATACGACGGCTCTACTTTATCTGCCTGCCACGGCGGCGAAGTACATCAGGGAGAACAGGAAGTTTGTCGGTAAAATGCGCAGAGGTATAGAATATATGGGTGAGGAGAATGGAAAGATATTGCTGAAACTGCAATCCGGAAAGTATTCGTTCGAAGTGCGGGAGAAGAGATTGGCTAAGAAGTAATGTTCCTGTAGCGGAAGTATCAGCTTGTTTTTGCTGATATATTGCCAATGTTCTGCCATCGTAGTGGCAAGACCTTGCCAAAATATTTACTCCGGAGCCCTATGAAATACAGTGAAAACATTTCCGGCAGTTTGTCACCTGTGGGAAATGCACTTGTTTGTTCAGGAGATTTCTTTTCCGTGCATTTAATGGGTTGTAATAGTTGGGCAATGTCATTGCCACAGTCATAAAAATGAGTATTAACTTCTTCATATCCGTATTGCTTTGAGGTATTAAAAAAGACTTAACCGGAGGAAGGGATGTGGTTTCCTTCTTCCGGTTACAAAGTTACGGCATCTGACGTTAGCACGCTGTATACAGATTACTGATTATTATACCCATTTTAGGGTAAAACTCCTTATGCCATCTTTTATGGTAAGATTGATTATATCTTCTCTATCCGTATGGCGGCTCCTCCGCCCCGTGCAAGAGGGAGATTCAGCACTGTGCCGGCATTTACTTCCTGCTCACTGATGACTACCGGATAAGGATTGTTTTCGTAGTCCGCATCCTTGCTGTCGCGGTAGAGCGTAGCCTTGTAGGACGCATCGGCATCAAGGAAATCCAAGGGTAACTTTATTTCCCGTGATTCCCGATTGGTGATACAACCCACGAACCAGTTTTCGCTGTTGCGGTCTTTGCGGGCAATGACTACATATTCGCCTATCTTTGCGTCGGGCACCACCGTCTTTGCCCAGGTGGTGGGACAGGAGGTGATGAATGAGAACTCCGGTCTTCCTTCATAATTCTCTATCATATCCGATGCCATTTGCAACGGGCTGAACAGAACTACGCTTAGAGCCAGTTGTTTGGCAATCGTGGTCTGTACCCGTGTGCCCGGATAGACAGGGTTGGTGAAGTTGAACGTTCCCGGTGTGAAGTCCATCGGTCCGGCAAGTCCGCGGGTGAAGGGGATGATGCAGGTATGTTCGGGTTGGTTGCCGCCATCGGCGGACCAGGCATCATATTCCTGTCCGCGTACTCCTTCCTGGGTCATCAGGTTGGGGTAGGTGCGTTGCAGGCCGCTGGGCATGGCGGGCTCGTGGTTATCGACCATGATGCCGTAGCGGGCGGCCGTCTCAATGACCTTGCGGTAATGGCGTATACCGTACTGGCTGTGTTGCAACTCTTTATGGTCGAGCATGGAGTTGACGTATCCCGTCTTTACGGCATTGATACCGAGTGAGCGGTAGAGGGTATAGGCACTGTCCAACTGTTGTTCGTAGTTGGTGGCGGCACCGCCTGTTTCGTTGTGAGCGATGAGGCGGAGGCCTTTCTGACGGGCGTAGTCGGCCAGCTTTTTCAGGTCGTAGTCGGGATAGGCACGGGTGAAACTGAATTTGTCGCCATCACGTGTCCAGTCACCGTCCCAGCCGTAGTTCCAGCCTTCTACCAGTACTCCGCTGAAACCATGACGGGCGGCGAAGTCGATGTAGCGCATGGTGTTGGCAGTGGTGGCACCGTGTTTGGGGCCTTGTGCCCAGGTATATTTCTCCATGTGCATACCCCACCAGATGCCGATGTAGCGTCCCGGTTCTATCCAGGAGGTATCTTCTATCCGGCACGGCTCATTCAGGTTCAGCATCAGGCGGGAGAGGATCAGGTCACCGGGTTTACGCGCGACGATAATCGTGCGCCAGGGGGTGACGAAAGGGGCGGTGGCGAATACCTTTTCACCGGTACTCCACGGCGTGAGGGCTGTGCGAATGGTTACAGCAGGCTTCCCTTCTCCCTTCGGCGTCAGATTCAGGCTGGCATAGTCCGTCAGATTCGCCTCATGCAGCGTCATGTAAAGACTGTCGTTCACTTCCAGGGTGATGGGAGTGGAGACGGTATCTTTCCGGCTGATGGGAGCGGCGGTGTAAACACCCTCGTAATACTTGGAGCCGTTTGTCGGAATACTCCATGTACGGGCATCCCAGGGCAATGCGTATTCCGTCTCCTCGTCCATGATGACAAACTCTTTCAGGTTTTCCTGTTCGGGGAAGAAATAACGGAAACCCAGTCCGTCATCGAAGAGGCGGAAGACAACGGAAAGGTTGCGCCGGAGTCCGCTGCGTTCTTCCAGATTCAGTGTCAGTTCGTTGTAGTGGTTGCGTACTTCAATCTCTTCACCCCAGGGCTGCATCCAGGTTTCATCGGAGGACGTCCGTTTCACATCCTTCACACGAAAGTCTCCGTTCAGGGGGCCGTCTTTCAGAGTGAATCCCAGGTTTGAGGGATGGATAAGTGCTTCGGTGCCCCGCGCCAGCGAGTAGTAAGCCTTTCCGTTCTTCACCCCGGTAGTCAGGCTGAGTTGTCCGTCGGGCGACTGTAACGTTTCTGTCCGTTCTCCGTTGGTGCAGGCTGCCAGCAATGCGAGGGACAGGCATACGCCGAGTAATCTTTTTATGCTATATTTATTCATACCTATTCTTTTTTTAGTTATTAGTTGACAAGGTTTCAGTTGACAAGGAAGATAGTGTTATTATTCTAATTCGTCCATCAGTTCTCCGGCCTTGTCCGGTTGCAGGGAGATGAAGTAGTAGAAAGCCTGCGTCAGATATTTGGAAGCCTTATCCTTATCGTTGGTGTATTTCAGCTTCAGTGTGTACCAGCGGTATATTTCCTGTAACGCTTTCTCCTGATAAGAGATACCGGTGAATTGCTGCAAGGCGGTCAGATAACGGTTGCCGTATTCCAGGGTGGGCTCTATGGTGGTGCCTTCGCCGAAGTCATTCCAGGTGCTTATCTGGAGATACTTCAACCCTGCTTTTCGGGCGGCATCCAGCTGGCGGTTGAAGAGGGCGCCGTTTTCTGCATCGTAGGTGGTGTAGCCATCGCCCCAGCCGCCTTCCCGGTAATAGTCGTGAAAGCCGGGCATGGCTCCGCCGATGTAGCAACCGAAGTTTCCGGTATCGGAGTAGTTGGGAGCGGGATTTACCCAAAGGAACTCACCGATGGCATTTTGTTCCAGGCTGTTGTTCGCTTTGCCGGAAAATCCGTTCAGTACCACGAAGGCGGGCTTTGCTTCGAGGGCACTGAAGATGGTTGTCCACTCTTTGGGAGTGCTCACTTGCTGCGGGCCGAAGATCATCAGGAGCGGTTGGTTGTTTACCCGGATATAATTACTCTTCTTGAAGAATTGGCTTTCCAGGTACTTCAGGTCGGCTTGGGCTTGCGTCACTTTGCCGGCATCACTCAGGTCGCTCAGGGTTGCATCTTCATAAACGATGGCAAAGTCGAGGCCGACGCGTTCGACGGCTTTCACCAGCTCTTCCGTATTTCGCTTGTTGGCGGCGTAGTCATGTTTGTCCTGGATGCCGTACCAGTCGATCATTACTCCGTCTATGCCGGAATACTTCATCAGGAGGGCGTGATAATTCAGTACGACTGCATCGCTGGATGCATACGGTCCTATCTGCGGATAGTAGTGGGCGGCAATCTCACGTCGGCCATTGGAATTCTGACGATCGGGGTTACAGGTAGCCATAGTCCAGTGTTGCCCCCACTTATCATTGTTGGTTGCAGGAGTCTCAAACCAGGGCATGTAGTGGGCATATACCTTCATCGGGTTGGTTTTGGTGACGGTTACCGGGTTGAGCGCTCCGGGCAATTCCTTGCCGCCGCCGTTGCCGGAATCATCATTCCCGTTGCTGCAAGCCCCCCCGGTGAGGAGGGCTGCAAGCAGGAAACATATAGATGTAATTCGCTTCATTGTATTCAGAGTTATGAAACTTAATTTACTTATAATCCGGATTCTGTTCCAAATTCGGGTTCTTTGCCAGTTCCTCGGCCGGGATAGGAAATACACCTCTGTATTTGGGTGTTTCCCCTTTATTCCACCAGGGCTTGAAGAAAGTTCCGAAGCGGATATTCGTTGTGCGGCGCAGCCCTTCGAATACAAATTCGTGCTGCCATTCTTTATCCAGGTCGTTCTCTGTCAAAGCGGTCAGTTCGGCTAAACCGGCACGGACGCGGAGCTGATTGACAAAAGGCAGTGCGGTTGCCGTAAAGCCCAGGCGGAAGTTAGCCTCCGCTTTCATCATCAGTACTTCGGCGTAACGCATCAATACCCAGTCGTTGTCACGTTCCCAGATGTCCGTTGAGCTCCATTCATATTTATCCAGACGGGCTCCCTCGTTCTGTTTCGCTTTCTCATAATTCTCTATCTCTTCGGTGTAGTTCAGCGGTTCGCCATCATCCATTAATACGTCGCTGCCGTCTTTGGCACTTTTTTGCTGGCCGATCAGGAGCGAACCCCGGCGCACATCCGTTTCATCGAACGAGGAGTAAAGTCCCGGTTGTGCACAGATGCCGTTACCGCACCAGGGATAAGACTCATCGGCTGTGAATGCCTTCTTCTGGTTGTAGTGGTAAGTCATGGATGCCAGATAATTGCCTACCGTTCCCTGTTTGTGGTCGTAAGGAATGGCGAAGATGATTTCGGACGATGTTTCATTTACTATTTTGAAGCTGTCGAAATAGTTGGCAGTCAACGCATAACCGCTTACCTTCTCGCAGGCATCCAGGCAGTCCTGCCAGCGCGGAGTGCCGGTGTATACTTCCGCATTCAGATAGAGGCGGGCAAGCAAAGTGTTTGCCACATTCTGGGTGAATCGGGCATACTGTACGCCTGAGGGGAGAAGTTCCATAATATCGGTCAGTTCCTTTTCCACGAAGTTGAATACTTCCTGGCGGCTGGATTTCTGAGGTAATCCCGATGCGGTGAAGTCCGTTGTGATGGGTACGGCACCGAACTGGTCGAGCAACTGATAATAATAGTAAGCACGCAAGCCGCGCAATTCAGCTTTCACCTTGTCTTTGGCTGCTTCGGTCAGTTCCGACTGGTCCACTTGATAGATGATGGCATTGATTTTGGAGATTCCGATGAAGGGATAACGCCAGGCACTCAGAATCATCTGGTTCTGTGCATCCCAGGTGTGATATTGCACCTGTTGGTAACGTCCGCCGTCATACCAGTCCGTGCCGCGGGTAGGGATGCAGGCTTCATCAGAGGCACAGGCACTCAGAAAGAATACATATTCGCAAGTGGGGTAACAGTTGGCTCCGTTACCTTCGTCGGTGTCGGCACCATAACCGCGCAGGGTGGCGTAAGCGCCTGCAACGATGGTCTGCACTTCATTGGAAGTCTGTCCATAGTCGTCCATGGAAACTTTATCATATAAGGTCTCGTTCAGGTCGGTACATGCACCGAGCATCAACGATGCGCCGAGTAAAGCTGATATTAGTTTTTTATTCATAATCTTCAAATCTTTCATTATTAATTCTTCATCCTTCGTTCTTCATTCTTCATTTAAAACGATATATTCACCCCCAGTGAGAAAGTCCGTGGCCGCGGGTAGCTGTTGAAACGGTCGATGCCGGGACCTTCCAGAACGTTGTCCGGCAGGCTGACTTCAGGGTCGATGCCACTGTAGCCGGTGATGCAGAAGAGATTCTCGCCTGTCAGGTAGAAGCGTATCTTTTCCAGACCGATTTTCTTGACTCCCGGAAGCGTGTAACCCAGGGTTACGGATTGCAGACGGAAGAAAGAACCGTTCTCTACGAAATAGCTTGAGAATACCGGGTCGCTCTTGATGCCACTTTCCAGGAAGTCATCGGGTACATTCTGTGCAGGCAGACGGGTAGGGTCGAACATGGCCATGCGGGTGGCGTTCAGCACCTTCTGCCCAAACATGCCATAACCGGCAAAGCTGAAGTCGAAGTCCCGATAGGTGAGGTTCATGCCGAAGCCCAGGTTGAACTTGGGTTGCGCGCTGCCCAGGTATTCGTTGATCGGCTTACCGTCTTCATCACGGTTGATGATGTAATTGCCGTCGGAGTCGATGCCACTGCACTTCGGGCCGTAGAAGGCACCGGAGGGATATCCTTCTTTGATAATCTGGGAGTACATGCCCGACATACCGCGCAGCCCGTGCAGTGAACCGGCCTGGAGTCCTACTGCCTGATAGGCTTCGTTTGACAGTTTGGTGATTTCCTGGTCGTTGTAGGCAAAGGTTACGTTAGCGTCCAGAGTCAGGTCTTTCTGTCGAAGGATGTTGGCGCTCAGACTGACTTCAATCCCTTTATTCACCAGATCGCCCACATTTGCCAGCATGGTGCCCACTTGATAAGGCGGTTGCGGAACGGGGTATGTCCAGAGCAAATCGCTGGTCTTCTTGTGGTAGAACTCGATTGTACCATTGATGCGGTTGAATATCCCGAAGTCAAGTCCGATGTTCAGCTGTGCCGTAGATTCCCATTTCAGATTGGGATTTACGTTTTGTGCCTGTACGTATGATTTCTTCCACGTACCGGAGGCAGCGTCATAATAAGAAGCACCGTCTGCACTGAGCACGGCCAGTGATTTGTATTCGCCGATACCCGCCTGGTTACCCATTACACCATATCCGGCACGCAGTTTCAGGTTGTTCAGCCAACTTGTGGTACTTTCCATAAAGGCTTCGTCCGAGATGCGCCATGCCAGGGAGACAGAGGGGAATGTACCCCATTTGTGGTTTGCCCCGAAGCGGGAGGAACCGTCTCTTCGCAGGGTGGCAGTCAGCATATATTTGCCCATGAGGTTGTAGTTGATACGTCCGAAGAAAGAGGCGAGTTTGGCTTCTCCTTTGTAAGAGTACACGTCACCGGCACGGAAGTCGGAGCCGGCAGCCAGGTTGTTGTACAGGAAAGCATCCGTGTCGAAGCCGCTGCGGCTGGAGCCGAAGCCATCGTATACGTTAATCAGATAAGAATAACCGGCCATGAAGTTCATCCGGTGAATCCGGGCCAACTCCAGATCGTAGTTCAGGTAGGTTTCTATCTGTTTGTTGGTATATTTGGCATAGGTGCGTTGTCCCCAGCCTTTTTCACTCTTTCCTTCCATCATGGCGTAGGTGGGTTTGTAGAGGCCGCCTTCGCTAGACTGATATTCGTATGAGCCGTTTGCTACGGCTTTCAGTCCTTTCACCAGGTCGAGTTCCACTTTACCGTAGCCCAGGAAGCGGTGGCGTTTCTGGTCGTCGGCACGGTTGGCGTTGATTTCCACCGGATTTTCGGTGTTGGTACCGCCTATTTGGGCGAAGTCGCCGTTCTGGTCATATACCGGGAAGGTGGGATTCAGGTTGGTCATACGTTCGAAGATGCGGTTGTCGATGGGATGCCAGCTGTCGAAGTTAGCGTTGATGCCTGCCTCGATGCGGAGGCGCCCGTTCCATCCGGTCTGGTAAGCGGCGAGACTACCGGCAAGACGGTTCATGCTGTTGCGGACTATCACGCCCTGATTGTTCTGATAGGTGATGGAGGCACGGTAACCGTTGTCTTTGCGCGAATTGCTGATGGCTACGTTGTGGGAGTGTGAGATGGCTGTGCGTTCCAGTTCTTTCTGCCAGTCGGTGTCGGCTCCGTAGTCGATGGCCTGTCCCACGTTGTTCTCGCGGACGTATGCTCTCCACTGGTCGGCACTGAGCAAGTCCATGTGTTTGGCTACCTGGCCGATGGCTACGTAACCGTTGTACTGTATACTTTTCTGCTCCGTATCGCTGGCAGCACGGTTGGTAGTTACGATGATGACGCCGTTAGCACCCCGCGAACCGTAGATAGCTGCCGCCGAGGCATCTTTCAGTACGTCGATGGATACAATTTCGGAAGGTTGCACGGAGTTGAAGTCCACTCCGGGAATTCCATCCACCACCACCAGGGGGCCGTTGCTGGCTGAAAGTGACGTACCACCGCGCAAACGGATGGAAGCACCTGCTTCGGGAGCGCCGGAACTTTGCACAACGGACAAACCGGCTACTTTGCCTTGCAGCAACTGTTCGGCACTGGTGATGATACCTTGTTTCATGTCTTTGGCGTTGACGGAAGTGATGGCACCGGTCAGGTCCGATTTGCGCATTGTTCCGTATCCCACACCGACAATCACGGTTTCTTCCAGGGCGATGGCGTCTTCCTGCAATACGATGCTGAGGCGGGTGCCTGCGTTTACTTTCTGGCTGATGTAGCCTACGAAGGAGATTTCGAGCGTGCTGTTCGACGGGCAGCTGAGGCTGAAGTCTCCGTCCATTCCGGTGATGGTGCCGCCTTGTGCCCCTACTATCCGTACGGTGGCGCCAATCAGCGGTTCCTGGTTCTTGTCCACTACCTTTCCGGTAGCTGTGATGTTCTGCGCCGTTGCGGTTTCGCAGAGTCCCGTCATCATGAATAGGATGAAAAGGGAACAAAGGGTATATATAGCTTTACGTTTCATATTTTTCGGTAGATTAGAGGATTATTCGATTTCCGATAATGATATCAGTGGAATGTCGGTGTTGACTACCGTGATTCCATTGGCAGTCTCTATCTTCAGGCTGATTTTGCTTAGGTTGGTCAGTCCTTCCAATTCTTTCAACAGATTGACGGAGGCTTCGCGTTTGTCGCGGTTTCCTTCCATGTCGCCCGTGATGGTTCTGCTGCCTGCGGTGATGGTGTATTTCAGCGTACCGGCATTCTTTTCGTTCCATTGGCGTGTCAGTGTCACGATGTCCAGTGCACAGATTTTCTGGGGGAAGTAGGAGAATGCAGGGTCGGGATAAATGGGGGCGTTGCCAGCTTTCTGCAAGCGGTCGCCACTGCCGGGACCCCAGTCTCCGTTGACGATGGGCACGATGATGTAGGTCATGTTCTCCAGTTCATAGTCATCGGGCACTGCCGGGGCTTCTATCGAACCGTCGTCGGCTATGGTGCTGTTGTAGTACTCGAAGGGAGTCATGTCGAACTTGTACAGACCGTTGCCCAGGTCTTTGAAGGCTGTCTTTTCCATAACGTTGGGCAGCCACACTTTGATGCCTTGCATCACCTCCCAGTTGTTCAGACCACTGTGCAGGTTGAGCGATGTAAAGTTCAGATCATGTAATCCGCCTTTCTTTCCGCCTATTTCCAGTTCGTTGGCATTTACCAGAATGGAGAGAGGTTCTTTCAGCAGGAATTTGTCGGGATAGAACAGGATATCTTTGCCCGATTCGGCGAAATCCTTGAATACCTGGCGTGAGTCGGGGGCGGAAAATTCCGTGGTGCAGTCTCCGTCGTTCTTTACCTTGAGCTGCATCCAAAGTCCGGCAAAGCCGTCAAACTTCTCCAGTCCGCAGTTAAAGTATTGGGTCGGGGTCATGGTCTTCTTGTAGATGCCGTTTCCGGTGTATTCCAGTTTGGCAAAGTCGGAAGAGTTGTCACGGTTTCCCGCATCAGGCTCGGTAGGTTCCCATGCCCAAAGGTAGAGGTCCACCCCTTCCTGGAAGCCAATGTCGGTTACATCGAAAAAGAAAGTGACTTCTTCATCAAACTGATAGACGGCAGGCACTGTCCATACTTTGGGGACACCGGGGAACTTGCCTGCAAATGCGATGTTGGGCAGAAGCATCAGAACGATGCCCAGTAATGCTGTGAATATGTTTTTCATGATTCTTTCCTCCATTATTCGGTAACGGGTACCAGGTTATACACATACGATACGAAAGGCTGGCCTTTTACTTTGCGTGTCATCTTGAACTCCAGCACGCGGTTGGCACCCGGTGTGGCGGTGACGGTGAGTTCTCCCGCTTTCTTCGACTGGGAAGCATCGGAATAGAGCAATATCTTGCTGGCTGTTCCGTCGGCGTTGGTAAACGGTTTTTCCATGTTCCATGTACCTGTGTTGGGCAGAAGGGCGGGGGCACTGCCTTCTATATGGAAAGAGGTGGGGACGTTGTCCGCATCCGTTTTCAGGTCGATGGTGAACGAGGTGAAGTTGAACTTCCCGGTCAGGTCGAGTGCCTGCCCGTTGATTTCGTCCACTTGCCGGATTGATTTGAGCGTCCACTTTCCCTGGATTTTCTCGCCTAAGGTGATGGGAGCTACATAAGAACCGTCGTCGGTATCATTGCAGGCGGTGAAAAATGCACCGGTCATCAATGACAGTAGTAGTAAAGCATACAAGGATTTCAATGCTTTCATAGGTTGTAGTTTTTTTAATGAATAAATCGGTTAACTCTTAAACAATGCATTGGTCGCGGGAAGGTTTTCTTCCGACCGACATTGCAAAGCTACGGGGTTTGGAGGGAAAAGAAAAAATATCTGTGTATTGTATAATGCTTTTTTGCGTTGATATGCTGTTAATATTCTTATTATCAGTGAATAGCGTTTTCCTGAATCTCCGATTTGTATAAAGGAAATATAGCCTCATAACAGGCTGTTTTCTTCTAATTTATGCCCTGTTTGCAGTATCTATATATCGGATGTGTTGGATATATAGATGCAGCGTGTTGGATATATAGATGCTGCGGCTTGGATCTATATATCGGATGCGTTGGATCTATATGCCGGATACGACGTTTATTGAGGGGCAACGGCGGCTATTTCCATAATCTTTGCTTCAAACTGTTCGTTTGACACCAGCGACTTGTTTTTAACGCGGGTTTTGTAGGTGTTGATGGTGTGGATGGAATAATTCAGGAATTTGGCGATACGTTCTGTCTCGCAGATGCCCAGGCGTATCAGCGCAAAGATGCGCATTTCGGAAGTGAGCGATTTCTCGTTGTCACTGCGTGTATGTTCTTCGGCGGGGAATAGTTTGTTGTAAGCGGTGATGAAACCGGGGAATAATTTCAGAAAGGTTTCGTCGAAGGAGGCGTACATGTTATCCCGTTCTTTGTTCAGGTCGGCTTCTTTGAAGGAGGTACGCAGGTCGTCGTATTGGCGTGCGGCTATCTTCCGGTTAATCATCTTGTAGAGGGTTTCCATCTTGTCGATGTATTCGGAATTCAGATAGAAGGAATAGCCGATGTATTCGTCTTTGATGTTATTGGCCTCGGACAACTGGTTGTTGGTCTGCTGTAACTGTTGGTTGCGCTCTTCGATGGTGTGGCGGGCGGTACGCAGTTTCTTCACCTGCTTGTAGATGATGAGGGTGGCAATCAGCAGCAGGATGAATAATAAGGATACGAGGGAGACAAACCCTATCAGCACATTCCGTTGTTTCTTTACGATGTCGAAGCGGTCTTGCTCGATGATGGGCAGGATGGAGCCTACCTCAATCTTGCGATGGCGGGCGTTGTAGAAATTGGCGTCCTCCAGTGCCAGACGTACGTATTTGTTGGCGCGGTTGATGTCGCCTCGTTCATAAAGCAGTCCGGCCAATACACGCAGGGCGGTGGTCTCTTTGGTGGCGGAACGGATGTCTCCGATGGCGGCCCGTATCAGGTAGGTCATGGCAAGTTCCTTATCATTACGGCCGTAATACATCCAGCCCAGGCTGGATGAAACGATTGCTTCCGTATGCGGATCGAGGTCTTTCCTCTGTAATAGGGTGCTGAACGAGGAAATGGAGGCGTCATATTGCCGCTCTTTCATTTGCTTTTGGCCTACGGAGTACCACCATTTCAGTGATTTTTCGGGAAGCAGCCTTAGCAATGAATCGGTATAGAGACTTCCCTTTTCTATATATTCGTTTTGGAAAGGGGCTTCGTGGTTGTAGTCAGCAATGTCGTAGTACAACCGGCTGTACAGGGAGTAGTAGGCTATCCGGCTGGAGAGGGACACGTCTGTAATATCAATTCTGCTTATCACATCGAAGGCTTCTTTGAACAGTCCCGAGGACAACAGGCAGAATACGATTCCTCCATTTGCTTCTGCTACGTATCCCCGGTTGTGCAGTTTCTCTGCCAGGTGCAGGGATCTGTTGGCGTAGGTGTAGGCTGAGTCGTATTTATAGGATTTATATTCGTCGAACAGGTGGATGAAGGCTTCGTAACGTTTCTCGTCGGATACGGCTTCCCCGAGTTTCCGTCGCCATTCGGCTATTTGTTTCTCTTTCCGGTCGATATATTGCTTACTGTTTGCCAGGTGGGTGTCCAGTTGCACGAGCATAGTATCCAAAGGCAGAGAGGCGGAATACCCTCTGAGGCAACCGGTAACGGATAACAGGAAGAGAAGAAAGAGGCTTTTTTTCATTGTATTACGTATAGGTTCATGTCTTTTTTCCTAACTGGGTTCTGCAAATGTAGGAGAATAAATTGAAAAATCAATATCATTCTGACACTTTGTATTTTTAATAGTTTCAGGATGTGTTCTTTCCGCCTCTCTTTCGGAATGTTGGAAAAGATGGGAATGGAAAACTGTAAATGCTATAGAATCAGTGGAATATCAGATTCTTTACAAGCCTAATAAATCGGAATACCCTTCTCTACTTGTTCCTTTATAAGGAAGGTGGTGCTCTTCTACGGTAAAAAGTGTGTTCCTCTACGATGAAGTTAACTCTTTGTTCGCAAGAAGTTAACTTCTTGTCGGCAGGGAGTTAAGAGTCTGTCGGCAAGATATTGGCTTTTTCTGCCGGATTAGTGCATAAAGGAGGTATATTATACGGAAATCCTGCATATGGATGTCATACTATATGCAGGATTTCTTCTGTTCCATCTCTTTTGTATAAAAGGGATTTAGCCTAAAAGGCTAAATCGTTGTCTTTATGATATCAAAACTGCGTAATGGATGTTTATTTGTATGGTAACTTACATGTCTTCCATAGATAATCCCATATATTCTACCTGATAATCTTTTAAGCCGGAACTTTCAATGAAGAAACCTCCTTTAGCCCGTAAACGTTCCATATCTATTTTTCGTTTCTGGCGTTTCACTTCAATGATGCGCGCGGACTTCTCTAACTCGTTCAATGTGATAAGGTCTATTTCGTTCTCTCCTTTCCGATCCCAGAAACCGCCTATGCGGGTGCTGCGTTGCTCTTCCATGAAGCGTGCCGTGAAATATTTCTCTAATGCCAGACCACTGAATATTTCATAATCGCGTTCTATAATCTCACGTAGCATAGTGTAGGAGCCGATCTCAACCATATAGTAATACTTGAAGATGAAGCGGAACCAGAATGACAAGAAGTTGTCGCATAGTCGATAGCGTACGTTTTTGGTTTCTACCTTGGCCAGCAGCGGGATACTCTTTTCGATAAGGCTAAAGTCTTTTTCCAATCGGGACAAGTAACCGCCGAGTTCTTTCTGAACGGCAGCTTCTATTTTGGCACGTGTGTTTTCTCCCCTTGCAATAGCGGCCAGAATAGAAAAATAGACGGCGTAATCTTTTCCGAATTCTTCAACGAGCATATTTTTCCCTTCGGCAATGAAGAGTGAGTCTTCCTGTATCATATAGTCCAACATCTTCTTTTTGGTAAAAATGCCGTTGTCCATAAAGAGTTGTACATACTTTGCCACGCCTCCGGTAAATGCGTATAGAGCGAGTAAATCCTCGTTTGTATAGCGGGCGTGGTGGTCGGATAGAATTAGCTTCAGCACGTCTGTGCGGAAAGGTTTCAGCCGGATATACGCTGTGGCTCTGCCGAATAGCGGTTCCTTGCTGTTCTGGAATATCTTTTGCATCAATGAATAAACAGAACCGCTGAGTAGCAGGTTTATTCGGCTCTTGTCTTTGTTGACATCCCAATAGTGTTGCATTTCGCTGTAAATGGCTGGGTTGATATTGAAGAATTCTTGAAACTCATCAATAATGAGATTGAAGGGATGAGTGGCGGAGTATTCCATGAGAAAGCGGAACAGTTCTGCAAAAGAAGTTACTTGTCCGAAGACGGGGATGTTCAGATTGCGGGCTATGATGGCTTGAAAGTCGGCGATGAGGTCGGCTTCTGCTTTGCGTGCCACAAAGAAATATAGCGTGGGTTGCTTCGCCGTGACATTCAGTAGTAGCTGGGTTTTACCGATACGTCTCCGTCCTGTAATGATAGTCATTTGAGCTTGCAGAAGTGATTTCTGCTGTATCTCCTGCAATTTAGTTGTTTCTTGTTCTCTATCGTAGAATTTCATAATCAGTGGTTTATGTGATTATAAATAAGTTCCGTAACCGTCAGTTCCGTAATATGCATTACGGAACTGACGGTTACGGAACAAAAATACAGAGAATAATGAGATTAACCAAATGAGTGGTGCTTTTTCTGAATATCCTTATTCTGTATCTGCCGACTTTGCATTCCATACCAGCAACGCCAGCACTACCGACAACGTCGCCGCGCCAATCCAGAACCAGTTGATATAGGTGAAATCATACACATCTGTTCCGTTCACTACGGTTTTTTGCCCTTCTATCAATATACCACTCATTACATCCTGCAACCCTGCACCGATGTAACTGGCAATGCCTACCACTCCGAGAGCGGCTCCCGAAGCATTGCGCGGGGCAATATCGACGGCCATCAGTCCGCCGAGGAAGCAAATCAGCACTCCGATGCCTATCCCAAACAGTATCATCGCCAAGGCATCCAACCAGAAGTGTACACCAGGCACCAATAGAAACAAGCAAAGCGCCAATACATTCGTTAATCCGAATATAAGTGCCGGTGCATTGCGGCGTCCTTTAAACAGCTTGTCTGAGATTACCCCGGAAAGCATAGTGCCTATGATGCCACATACCGAACTGATAGAAATAATGAAACTGGCATCCAATGTTGAGTAGCCTTTCTGTGCCTCCAGATAAAATATTCCCCAACTATTCACAGCATAACGGCTGATGTACATGAATGCACTGCTGAGGGCAAGTATCCAGATTGCCGGATTCCTTAACACAGCTTTCTGTGCACGGTTAAATTCTTTCGTCTCCAGTGCGCTCATCACTTTCTTTTCTTTCGGTGCGTTGATCGGAGGAAGCCCCTTGCTTTCGGGTGTATCGTGGAAGAAACGCCAGATAAGTAATGTGCCTAATAGACCTACCATGCCTGCACCCAGAAATCCATAACGCCATCCGAGCA
The DNA here is from genome assembly GCF_036416795.1 of Bacteroides sp. MSB163. Lineage (NCBI taxonomy): Bacteria > Pseudomonadati > Bacteroidota > Bacteroidia > Bacteroidales > Bacteroidaceae > Bacteroides > Bacteroides maternus. Next base: position 1,857,641 of record NZ_CP143867.1, read on the forward strand.
CACTCACGACGGAGGCCACAATGATGAACGTCATTGCTTCGCCTATGTTGTGACTGGCACTCCAAAAACCATAGAATGAACCGCGTTCCTTGTCTGGAAACCAGCGTGATAACCCTACAACGCAGGATGCCGCTCCCATAGACTGAAACCAACCGCTGATACCCCATAATATGGCGAACAAGATGAACGAGTTCACAAAGCCCAGACACAAGTTTACCAGTGCCGTCACCAGCAATCCCGTTGACATGAAGCGGTTGATATTGCTTCTGTCCGCCAAGAAACCGTTAGAGAACTTACCTATGGCATAGGTGAAGAATAATACAGAACCAATGATACCTAATTCAGTTTCGGAGAAGATGCCTTCATCTACAATCGGCTTCTTAACGATGTTCAGGCTCAGACGGCATACATAGTACATACTATATCCGAGAGTTGCCGCAAGGAAAGTGGACCATTGCAGATGCTTCAACCGACGCTTTTGTTCGGGCAAAGATTCCCCGTTACAAGGTGCCGGAGCCGACACCTTGTAAAAATCAATGATATGTTTCAACATGCTTTCTTTTCTTTACTTGTGCAGTTTCTTATCCTTTAAGTATTGCAGCAATATAGCGGGACGGTCTGTCTGAATCAGTTTTGCTCCCTGGTTGATGATCCATCCCCAGCTCTCGTTCGGCTGATGCAGTTCTATGGCACGGTCATCATCATGTCCGCCACAAAGCTCGGGCCAGAGGGAGTTGATGAATATCTTTGCTCCACTGTCGTGAACCTTCTTGATGAGGCGCTGCACTTCAGGGCTGTCGTTATTGAAGACTAATTCAAAAGCCTGTGGCTTCATGTGTTTCAGATACCCGTCTATGATTGCTTCTGCTCCCTCTTTGTGTAACTGGATAACAGGCATGAAAATCATCTTATCCAGCACTTCGCCATTTTCAGCTTTCACTTGTTTATAGGGCAGGCTGGCTTTCATCACACATTGGTCTGCGGTGCCGGTTTTCTTTAGTACTTCATACGCATCTTTGAAGTAGTCATAGCCTTTGTCTACATTTACCATGATCTTGCCTTTACATAGATTCATGACTTCCTCAAAGGTAGGAATCTGATGCCGGGTTTTGATTCCGGCACCATTTTTCAGTCTCATGGCTTTTAGCTCTGCCAGAGTATAATCCTCCGGACTTCCTTTACCGTTCATTGTGCGGTCTATCATTTTATCGTGCATCAGTACCAGGTGACCATCTTTTGTTTTCTTCAGGTCGATTTCCACCATATCTACACCCATATCGATGCAGTTCTGGATAGCCTGCAAGGAATTTTCCGGTGCATTGCGCCAATCGGCACGATGGGAAACAACAAGAATCGATTTAGTCTCCGGTTCCTTGAAGCTCTTTTCTATCTCTTTAAAATGTCCTTGGGCAAATGTTGCCAAATAAGCGATCAGTAATACTGATATTGATAATATCCTTTTCATATTCTATTTTTCTTTTGAGTTTTTTATTCGTTAAAGTTATTTTTTACGGGCGTTTCTCTTGTAGTCTCCACTCCGCATGGACCAACCTTGTTGTGCTCCTGTTGCATGGGTTCTGAGTGCGAATACCTTGCCTGGCTCTGATGATTTGGTAACATCGGTGCAAACGTAGATAAGTCCATTCTTATCAATAACAGGAGATGACCAGATGTTTGCTCCCAACTGAATTTCCTTATAACTCAGTTTTCCTTTTGAATTTAGTACATAGAAGTAGCCTTTTCCGTCACCGAAGTAAATATTTCCGGCATTGTCTATTGCAGGTACCGAACGAATCTGTCCTTGTGCCTTGAACTTCCAGACAGAGGTACCGTCTTCCTGAGTATAGCAAAGCATATCTCCGTCAGAATTGCCTACATACAAATATCCGTCGATACTCAGCGAGATACCGGAATTAGCGAAGGCTGAGGCTGAATATTGTTGCCATTTTACAGTCCCATCCGGATTTACAGCCATTACTATTCCACCATCCGCCGTTTCACCACATAGATAAATGGTGCCGTCTTCTCCTATGGCGGGAACTGAAGTACAAGTCTTTCCATATTCCACAGTCCATCTCTTCTTTCCGTCATTTTTGGCAAAAGCATAAAGTTTACCACTATTGGAACAGATGTATACAGCATCATCGCCTATTACTGGAGTAGATTGCGTAGTCCCTTCACAATCGGCATTCCACTTTTCGGTCATACCCGGTGCCGCATTGATGGCAAATAACTTTTTATTGGCAGAGAAAAATACTGTACCATCTTTATCTATAGCCGGGCTACTGAACTTGGCTGTGGCACCCAGATCAAATGTTCCCAATGGTGCGGATGAACTGGCGGAGAAGGCGTATAGTTTCTTGTCATAGCTGCCCACATAGATAGTACCATCATCTGCTATTGCAGCCGAAGAACGGATTACGTCGCCCGAAGAATAATGCCAGACTTCTGTTCCATTGTTTATTACCCATATATTTTGCCCGCCGCGTGCATTGTTTGCATCGCAGCCCACAACGACATTTCCATGATCGTCGATGGCAGGAGATACATCCTGAAAGCCGCATGGTGTCTGGAATTCCCATGCTATTTCGGGTTCTACGTCAGCAGTAGACTTTTCTTTTACAGTGATAGTCTTACTGAATGTATTTGCATTCTGTGTCCCTTGATTATCCCAGACGGATAAAGTCACTGTATATTCTCCGGCCGCAGAATATTCCGTTATTGGAGATTGCTCTTCGGAAGAACTGCCATTGCCAAAATCCCATGCCCATTTGGCTATTTGTCCGTCCTGGTCAAATGACAAGTCGGTGAAAGCTACAGACTGTCCTTCCTGGACGATGACTTCACTTGCCTTGAAAGCCGCCACTGGTTTTATATTCACTTTATCTTCATCACTGCATGCCATCCATAGAAGTGCAGTCAGTATTATTAATATTGTATTTTTCATTGATGTATCTTTTTAATTGTTTTTTAAATACTCTTTCAGTTCAACGGGATAATCTGTCTGTATGATACTTCCTTCTTTTATCAGAAATGCTTTCACTTGTTTGTAGTTATCCGAAGTCGGAGTAATATTGGTGTTTATGTAAATGTTTTTGAATAGGAAAACACCGTTTTCGGATGCTTTGGCCAGAATGTCGTCTGTGAAAGCAGCGCTATTGAACTGGGCAACGGGAAGAGGTTTGCGAATTGCCAGATAATTTTCCAGATCCTGCATTTCGTAGATGACTGGTAAGAGGATGGCGTTTTCATCCAGATTCACCACCTTCTTGGCTGCTGCCACATCATAGACTGTAAACAGTACCTGGGAAAGCATACCATATTGCTTTACCAAGTCGTATACTGCCTTATAATCGGAAATCTTCACATCTATATCAATGTAGATCTTCCCTCTGGCGGTTGATAGAATATCTTTGAAGAGCGGTACTTTTTCTTCCGTCAATTCTCCCTCATGATACAGATTGTACGAACTTAATTCCTTGTAACTCAATTCCGATACTTTTCCAGTGCCATTTGTCGTACGTTCGATAGTGGCATCGTGCATCAATACCAGCTTTCCATCTTTTGACATCCTCACGTCTAACTCTATCATATCTATTTTGTTCTCAATAGCCAGAGTTACCGCTTTGACGGAGTTTTCCGGCGCATCTTTCCAGTATCCCCGATGGGCACATATCTGCACGTGGTCTCTCTTCTGCAATGAAACGGGAATAGATGCTCGCTCACTTTCAGTAACTTCGGGGTAGGGCTCTTCCATTGGGTCAGGTTCTTCCGGAACGGATGGCTCATTATCACTTCCGCAAGCTACTAACAGAAACAGAGAAAAGAAAAATCCTATTATACATGTTTTATCTATTTTCATGATTCATTCTGTTTTTAGGTTATTTCCAATTCGGGTTTTGCTCCAGATTCTTGTTCAGCAAGATATCACCTGACGGTATCGGATATAGGTAATCGCGTGTTTCATCAAATTTCTTCGTTATATTCAGGAAACCAACCAGATAGCCTCGTTTCCCTTCTGTCAGCTGAAGGACACCTCCCACTTTGATTTTTTGTTTCGCTTTACTTTCGGGTGCTTTATCGTCGTAAAGCAGAAGATCGGCTGTGCCATCTCCGTCCAAATCAAATTCACCCAGTGAGGGGAAATACATACCTGTGAAATGAGGTTCAAGTAGTTTACCCATTTTCCAGCGCATCAAGTCATCATAGCGGAATCCTTCGAGAGCTAATTCTATGCGGCGTTCGCGTCTGATTTCCAGAATGACGCCTTTATTACTTCCGGTTACGTTGGTGTATTCGCTTGCAAGTATCCCGTCCGGATTGGAATTGGATGTAGCAAGATTCAGATTTGGCATTCCGGCTCTTACGCGAATCAGCCTTATAGACTTATCAATGTCATCCTGTGTGATTACTCCCAGTTCAGCCTTGGCTTCGGCATAATTCAGAAGAACTTCCGCATAGCGAATGATAGCTACATCCTGATAGGATGCACCATCTCCATCCTGTGCCTCTTTGGATATGAATTTAGCAATCTGGTATCCCGTCATGGAGGCTTCTAAGTCGGGAAGTAATGGTTTGTCGCTGTCAATCCGGGTATATCCCACTGAACGGATTGTCTGTGCCAGACGTTTGTCCCGGTTCTTCATTTCATCCTTGAACTGCATGGTAGCATAATCTGTTTGAGCGGTGAACGGTGTTCCGTTGGCCAACAGATAGGTATTCACAAAGTCTTTGGTCAGCCCTACGTCTTGTTGGGTTTTTGATAGAAAATAATAGTTTGTATTATGCATCTTATTCAATACCAACGAGTAACGTCTTCCCAAAATAACTTCTGCCTCTTTCAGATCATCGGAAGCAAACAAGTCCCTGTAATCGACATCGGAATTTCCTGTGGTATATAAACTATAGCCCGATTCATTCATTACTCTTTCCGCTGCTTTATATGCTTTCTCCAGTAGTTTGTCGGCATCGGGAAGATTTAGTTCTGTGTGATATTTACGATAAGTACCTTCGTAGAGACATACGCGGGACAAGAAAGCTAATGCAGTCCATTTGGATATCTGGTCCGGTTTTCTGGTAGTACCCAGACGTTCCACTGCTATTTCCAGATCTTCAATCGTTTTGTTCATAATGAATTCACGTGAATCTCTGGGCTTATATAGCAAGTCTTCATCGTCTGTTTTGATTTCTGTTTCATACCAGGGCACACCACCAAAGCGTTTCACTTTGTCGAAGTAGAACCAGGCTCTGAAGAAACGGGCAACACCTTCATACTTCAGTGCGGCAACTTTGTCTTCACAACGTGTGTAGTTATCAAAGAAAATATTGATTTTCCGGAGAGCTCCCCAACTCCAGCCACTACTACCGGCTTCGGATGGAATATCTCTTTCCGCACTTCGTTGTTCCATAGGTACATTGCTGTAAAGTATATTATCTGATGTATTATCTCCTCGGACAATATCATTGATTTTCGGAAGATTCTCATAAAACCCATTAGTATACAATTCGAGGTCTTGTGCAGACTTGAATGAGTTCTCCGGCGATATTTCCGCGATAGGGAATCTGTCCATGAATGAGTCGTTGCATGAGGCCATGCCTATGCCTATCATACAAACAGTACAAACTTTTATTATATTGAATTTATTCATAGCTATACTTCTTCTTTAAAATTTAAAATCAAAACCAAAAGCAAATGTCTTGCTGAACGGGTAAGAATTACCGTCTCCCAATTGTTCCGGGTCTACGGTGCGGTCCTCGTTATGTTTGTACAAAGGAGAGAACGTCAGGAGGTTGGTTCCTGAAACATAAACCCGGATGCTGGAGAATCCAATCTTACTACAGAGTGCCTTAGGCAGAGTATAGCCTAAAGTGATATCTTTCAGGCGGACATAAGCAGCATTCTGCAAGTATTTATCAGAATAGACTCTCAACTGAGCGCCTTCATAATTTCCACCTTCGTTGGCCGCATATACAGCCAGACGTGGGAAGTATGCATTCGGGTTTTCCGGGGTCCATGAGTTTTGCTCAATACTTTTAGGGTAGAAATTCTCGTACTGGCGTGTAAACGGTCCCCAGAAGAAACTGTTATCCTTGCCCGGCCACCAGTTACGTTTCAGGACTCCCTGAAAGAATGTTGAAAAGTCGAAGCCGTAATAATTGAATCCCAGGTTCAGGGAGCAAGTGTATCTGGGCGATGTATTACCGATAATGCGCAGGTCACCCGGATTTGCCAAAGTCTGGTCACCCGGAGATATTTCTCCATTGCCATCCAAGTCTTTGAATTTGATGTCTCCAGCTATCGGATGGTTAATGAGGTAGTTACGTTGGATTCTTCGGTTTACTTTCGTTTGGTCTGCATGTTTCAGATATTCCATGTCATCCTGGAAGAACCCTTCAACCGTATATCCCCATATTTCACCCAAGCGTTTACCTACATAAAACTGGTCTATCTGTCCGTCGGGGTTGTCGAATTTGGTAATTTCTGTTACGTTATCAGCTAATGTGAATCCTACTTTATATTCGAACGGCTGGTGTGCCAGCAAGAATTTATCCTGCCATTTCACTGACAGCTCGAAACCTCTTGTACGCAAATTAGCGGCATTCTCTTGTGGTTCGGAAGTTCCGAAAACAGATGGAAGTTTCTTACCTTGGGTCAACATATCTTTTGTGTCGCGTTGATACCAGTCGAAAGAAGTGGAGAACCGTCCGTTAAACAAAGAGAAATCGACTCCAAAGTCAATGGTCTGAGATTTTTCCCAAGTGAAGTTTGAGGAGATGGCATCAGGGGTAGTCAGGTAACTCATGTATGAACTGTCCATCAGGTAATCCCCTTGCGTGACTTTCATTTTGGCTATGTAGTCGTATGGACCTACGTTTTGATTGCCCAGTGTCCCATAGGAAACGCGGAATTTTAAGTTATCCATAACGGATTTCAATGATTGGAAGAATGGTTCTTCACTTATGCGCCAGGCAAAAGAACCGGAGGGAAAAATACCCAGGCGTTTATTATGGGGGAACTTGGAGGAAAGGTCGAAGCGTCCGTTGAACTCTAATAGATAGCGTCCCAGGTAGTCGTAGTTCAGGCGGTAAAAAGCGGCACGGATAGCCCATTCATCAGCATTTCCCTGAACCTGTACATTTTCTCCTGTGGCGAGATTGAAAGAACCCAGTTCTTCGGATGCGGGTGAACTGCGTCTTGCAACGCTGCGCTCCCAATGTCTCCATTCCTGGTTGAATCCGATCATTGCCTTTACATCGTGTTTCTTTGCAAAGAGGTGGCTGTATGTACCGAAGGCATTGACTGCCTGATACATAGTTTGCCAATGCATCTCCTTATAGAGTGATTTGTTAGGCATATAGCGGCTTGTTCCCTCACCATTGGGTTGGTTGGTGTGTGGAGTTGAAACCAGTAACAGTTTGGAAACGGGACTTCCTTTACGGAAACTATAGTCGGCATTCAATACTACATCCTTGATGGGAGTAAACTGCAAAGCAATGGTGTTTGAAATGTCATGCTCCTGGTCAAGTCCCTTGCTTTTCCCATAGGTCAGGTCGGCAAATGTGCCGTCTGCTATGTCACGGCCGGGAGTGTAGGCGCCGTTGATAAGAATAGTACCATCCGGATTTCGGGGTAAGAATACCGGGGAAGCGTGGAAGGTATATTTTCTCCAATCCTCACTGTTATCGCTTCCACCTACATTACGATTGTTGGTTGCCGGATAATCGTAATCGCTGAAATAGATATTGGTGGAGTTGGTTATCTTGATAGAGGAGGTCAGCTGGAAATCGATCTTGCTGCGTAAGGTATAACTTTTCAGTTTATCGGGGTTGATTCGGTAAATACCTTCTCTTGAATAGAATCTTCCGGAAAGATAGAAACGAACTTTCTCGCTACCACCGGAAATATTCAGGTTATGTTCCATGGAGGGCTGGTTATTCTGGAAGATATAATCCCACCAATCCGTATTTCCGTAATGTACATAGCGCTCCACGCCGTCTACTGTTTTTATCAGTGCGGAAGGGAGTGAAGGGTCTTTCTTGCGGGCTTCCATATAGGCATAGTCTTCTTCAGTGTATCCTAAGTAGGTACTTGTGTTTTCCAAAAGACTTAACTTGTCGCTCAGGCGAGCCCATTCCAGACCGTCCGTGATAAAATTGTCTGTATTGATAGTGGGATTGCTCCAACCGAAGTGATTGGAATAATTCACCTGTATTTTTCCGGCATTCGGATTCTTGGTCGTGATAAGTACTACACCAAAAGCGGCACGGGCACCATAGATGGCGGCAGAAGAAGCGTCTTTCAGTACAGATATGGATTCTATATCTTTGGGATTGATATAATTCATATCACCTTCTACGCCGTCGATAAGTACCAAAGGCTTTCCGCCGTTTATGGAACCTACGCCACGTACATCAAAGGTTGCCTTTGAGTTTATGGAACCATCGCTGAAGGAAACATTCAGATTGGGAATCATTCCTTGGAGTACTTGCCCGGCATTGCCACTGACGCGGTGCTCTATTTCTTTCGAGGATATTTGGTCTACGGCACCGGACAGATTTGCTTTCTTGGTGGTACCGTATCCTACTACCACCACCTCATCCAGCATTTCACTATCCTCTTTCAGCGTAACTTTGGTGAGTTCTTTACTGGATGCGGGATAGGTCAAGGACTGATAACCTATATAGGAAATGTTGATTGTGGAATTTTCAGGTACATTTGCCAAGGTGTAATTACCGTCTATATCGGTGATGGTACCATTGCTGGTTCCTTTTACTACAATGCTGGCACCAATTACCGGTTCGCCCGACTGGTCTACAATCGTTCCGGTAATCGTCTTAGTCTTCTGATTCACAGCCTCCTTCTGCAACAGCACTACTACATTGTCTTTCTCCATTCTGTAAGTAAGCTCCTTCCCCCCCCCCAGCACTTTCTGCAAAGTCTGTTCGATGGTGGCATTGCTTACGTTGAAGGAAACGGTCTGATCGAGACCTGCCAGTTTCTCATTGTAGAAGAACTTGTAGTTGCTTACCTGCTCAATCTTTTTCAGTGCGGTACGCAACGGCGTGTTTTCCACAGTGACGGTGATCTGCGAGAAAAGGCTGAGTGATACACTCAAGAACAAGGTGAGGCAAAGCGCCCGCATAGTTCTTAGATTCTTTGGTTTCCTGTTTTTCATATCAAATAAATTAAGTTGGTTTGATAGGTATACAGGTTTCCTTATGTCGCCGTCCAAGCGGCTTTTTTCTTTTAACTCACATTAACAAACCAACGGCTATTTCTCCTTTAAGATAATGACTGAATCTTCCATTTCATAACGGAATGGAGAGGTCAGCATGATGATGTTTAAAGCGTTCTGTATACCTCCACCGGGGATAGTACCGGTGAAACGTTCTTCGGATATCTTGGGTGAGTCGATACGTATTGTGACGTCATACACTCGTGAAAGGGCTTTCATGATGTTTTCCAAAGATTCGTTTTGGAAGTAGAGACTGCCTTTCGTCCAGCTTACGTAGTCGTCGGGATAGACTTTCTCGGTACTCAGTTTGCGGGTGGACTTGTTGTAGTTTATCTTCTCTCCGGGGTTTAGGATGGTAGAAGTGGATGGCGTGTAGATACCGACTTTTCCTTCCAGTAGGACGACAGTCACATCTTGGTCGTTACTGTAGGCGCAGACGTTGAACACCGTGCCCATTACTTTAACTTCCAGTTCGCCCACCTGCACGATGAAAGTGCGGCGGGTGTCATGTGCCACTTTGAAGTAACCTTCTCCTTCCAGTTGCACGCGGCGTTCGTTTCTTCCGAAGTCGCTCAGATAACTGAGTTGGGAGGCGGAATTCAGGATGACGTCTGTACCGTCGGGCAGAATTACAGTGGCTTTGTCGCCCTTGTCGGCTTTCACAATGAAGGGTGAGTGGGCTTTATCGGCATTAGAGATACTCAGGATATTGTAAGTGAAGAAGGCGATGCAGATGGGAATGCAAATCATAGCCGCCCACCTTGCCCAGGCGGGAACCAGTGCTTTGCCCGGTGTACGCTTCACGGCAGGTTGTTGCGGTGTGTAGGGGGCAACTGTGTCTTTACCGGAAAGCCCGGAGACTTCGGAAGTTCCGGAAGTCTCTTTAAGAACTTCCGTCTTAATCCGGGCAAACATCTTATCGCGCAAGGCGGGACTGATGTCGGCGGCGGACTTCTCAAACTCCTTCTCCCACCATCCTACCAGTTGGGCATTGTTGCGTATCCATCCTGCCAATTCGCTGATTTCCGCTTCTGTGATGTCTCCTGCGAAGTATTTTTCGGCTAAGTTCTTATAATATTCTTTTTCCATCTTCTCTTACTTATTTCTATATGTGTATACAGTTACTTCCATTCTCTTGTCCAACTGTGTCGTTATTATTGCATTTCGTTAACAAAAAAGGCCCATAGGATGAGAATCAGCTTATCGTAATGCTTAATGAATTGTTCGCGCATGAACTTCACGGCAAGTGATAGTTGGGTGGCAACGGTACTTTCCGAGATGTCCAGCATCGCGGCTATCTCCTTGTTGGTGTAGCCCTGACGTTTGCTGAGCAGGAAAATCCTCTTGCGCGAAGGGGGTAGTTCTTCGGCCAATGAGTCGATGTAGTCGTTCAGAAAGCGCAGGTCGGTGTTCTCTTCCGTTTGGCAATCGCGTTCGGAACTGCTTTTCAACAGGTATTCGGTATAGATGTATTCCACCGTCTGATGCTGATACATATTCATCGACATATTGCGGGCTATGGTGCAGAGGTAGGAGATGAAGTTTTCAGCCGGGTCTATCTTCTCCCGCACCTCCCATATGCGGATAAATGTTTGCTGCACCACCTCTTCCGCCATATACTGATTGCCGGAAGAGAGACGCATCATAAAGTTGTAGAGCTTACCGCTATACAGATTGTATAACTTCTCGAATGCAGAAAAAGAACCCTCCTTTAGTGATTGTAGCAATTCATTTCTATTTTCGTTTGCAATCATATATTATTGATTTAGGCTTCAAAGGTATGCCTTGTGCTTACGTAACAGGTTGCAATATTATTAATAATTTCCAGAATATCCGAATAGTAGTAGTGCTTTTTAACTACAGCACATTTTGCCAAGGTTCTACCATTTCATTGGCAAGACTTTGCCACTACGTTGGCAAACTTCTGCCACTACGTTGGCAAAGCCTTGCCAATGAGATGGCAAAGTCTTGCCAACATGGTGGCAAAAACTGGCTCCTATAGTCTGATTTACAGCGATGCAGGAATGAAATAAATAATATGTAGCACTATGAATATCAAATGAAAATAAATGATATGAGTCAAAATGAATGTCTGGCTTGGCAAGTCGGGGGAGTGTATCTGGCGATAGAGCATAAAAAAAGGAGTACCGCTGTACTCCAACCTTTGTTAACCTTAAATCTAATACTATGAAAAAAATCACATGACAAATATAACAGTTTACTATATTCCTTCCAAATCATAGCTTCTGTTTACTATTTCTTTTAGAATTCTTTCACGGATATTCACTGTTTTCGCACACGAGTTGTCTTTTTGATAGTATGCCGATGTGCTTAGGTCCGTGCGAGGTCCGTGCCTTTTCTGTATTTGCTCCGTATCTGCTCCGTGTCTGCTCCGTGTTATCTCCGTATCATCTCCGTATAGGGTCCCCTTTTTACGGACTTGGTACGGTCTTGGTACGGGCCTGATACGGTTCGGGTATGTACCTGATACTTCAATGGAGTAAATAAATAGTATAATTATTCAGTTGCAAGGGCTTCATGATTATCTGTAAATCCTGCATTCAGGGAGGTATATGTAACTACAATCACGAGAATGTTTATCGCAAAGTTGCAAATCTGTTTCATTCGTTTCACAGAACCTTTCACTCCCTGAAAAGAGTTATAGAATCTGTATTTATTTAAAATTATATGATATACTTTTGCCTCTATACAAAGCAAAGTTATGAGGGTTCGCGTCGGTTCATATATACTCTTAATACTCTTTTTTTTGATATTAGGAAAAGAAGAGGCGCGCGCTGAAAGATATGCGGCGAATGCTGATACTTGCAAAGTAGAAGACCGGATGGTGCAACCCGAAACGTGGGGGAGAGTTTATCAATGGATAACGAACGACCCGCAAGTGCCGGACCGGGAAGAAGTCCTGACGTTGATAAAGTATCACTACGGAGACTTCGGGAAACTGATGAAGTTGCTGCGCCGGTTGAATGAAGGTAAAGCCTGGAGCTATTTATCGGAATATATATTTCTGAGGATAGAGAAGGCGAGAGAGATAGAAAATGATTTGTTCATAATAAAATTGTCGTTGCCTGCAGATAGTCTGCCGATACTGAAAATGGAGCCAGTGCCTGTTTCCGCTGCAATAGAGAATAAGAAAAAGAGAGAATTTAAAAATAGGACGGTATTAGCTATAAAAAACAATTTGCTGTATGATTTGGCACTGGCTCCAAATTTGGAAGTAGAATTGCCCGTAGGACGACGGTGGTCTTTGAATGTTGAATATAAATGTCCCTGGTGGTCGGACAATGCGCGTGGCTTCTGTTATCAGCTTCTTTCGGGAGGCGTCGAGGCACGTGTTTGGCTGGGAAACCGCAGGAAGCGCGACCAGTTGACGGGACATTTCGTGGGGGTATATGCCGAAGGGGGAGTGTACGATTTCCAATTGGACAAAGATAAAGGGTATCGGGGCAATCATTATGCAGCTTCCGGTCTGACTTATGGATATAGTTGCCAACTGGCCCGTTATCTGGCTCTTGAGTTCAGCGTGGGCATAGGCTATCTGGAGACGGAATACCGCAAATACACCACTTACGAAGAAGATTTGATTTGGACAAGTAGCGGGCGCTATCATTTCATTGGGCCTACGAAAGCCAAAATCTCTTTGGTATGGCTCATTAAGCGTAGGAGGTGAAGGCTATGAGGAATAGGATGTATATGTTTCTTTTGCTTCTATCCGGACTATCGGTGCTTTTGACAGGATGTAGCTTCAGAGACATGCTGGATGATTATCCCGTCAGTGGGGTACAGATAAAGTTCAACTGGGAGGGAGTGACGGACGAACTGCCCGAAGGTATGCGGGTCATCTTCTATCCAAAGAGCGAAGAAGGGAGAAAGGTGGAGAGTTACCTGTCGGTGGAAGGAGGTGAAGTGAAAGTGCCTCCGGGATATTATGACGTGGTGATTTACAATTATAATACGGAGTGTGTGCAGATTCGCGGCGATGGAGCGTATGAAACGATTGAAGCTTATACGGGATATTGTTCGGGTCTTGACACAAGCGAGAAAATGGTGTGGGCACCCGACCCTTTGTATGTAGTAAGTATGAATGATATGAGAATAGAAAAGAGTGAGGATGTGTTGTTGATGGAATTCCAACCACGGCTGGTGGTTAGGCACTATTCTTTTGAAATAAAGGTGAAGGGATTGAAGAATGTAGCGAGCATTGTCTGCAATGTGGATGGGATGAATGGTTCTTATTGTATGAGTGATGGTACTTGTACGTCCAGCATTGCACCGATTTATGTAGAGGCCAATAGAGGGGATGCTGTGTTACGTGGCAGTTTCTCGGCTTTCTCTGCACCGACGTTCACAAGTACCCGCGCAGGCGGAGAGGTGACGATGAAGCTGTTGCTGATAAAGGTGGATCATACGGTTCAGGAGGTTAAAGTAGATATTACAAAAGCTGTAGCTCCACCGCCACCTCCTTCGGGCGGGGAAGAAGAACCGGAACCGGAGACAGATATAGAGATACCGATTGATGAAGAGATTGAGGTGGACGATGTGGAAGTGCCTCCAGGAGGTGGCGGAGGCATCGGAGGTGATGTGGGAGACTGGGATGATGAGACGAATGTGGAGTTGCCCGTAGAATGAAAATAAAGAAATAAAATATTAACTTATAAAACAAACGGTTATGAAGAAAATTTTATTGGCAGCCGTTGCTGCTTTGGCAATCGTAGGTTGCACACAGAATGAAGAGATTGAGAATGTTGGTAACAAAGCGGAGATTAACTTTGGGACAATAGTAAGTAAGACTACAAGAGCTGCTGTGACAACTATTGATTCTTTGCAGAAGAGCGGTTTTACTGTGTATGCTTATAATACAGGTGAAACAGAAATGAAGAATGTTGCAGCTAAAGGATTGGGAACTCCTTTCATGGACGGTGTAGCCGCTACATATTCTGCAAAATGGGAATTAGCAGGTGGTCCTTATTATTGGCCCTTTAACAGCAATGTACAGTTCTTTGCATATGCAACTGATGCAAGTGCTACATATAAATTGAATGATAGTGATATTTATCCAATCATTACCTATACTATAAATGATGATGCTTCTAGACAGAAAGATTTTGTAGTAGCGCAATTAATTAATCAAAAGAAGACGGAAAGTACTGTAAAACTTTCATTTCTTCATGCACTTACTCAAGTCAATTTTTCAGCGAAAGGCTCTAATACTGATTTGAAATATACAATATCCTCAATATCAATTGAAGGAGTTGCCAATACAGGTACTTATTCCTTTGCGGATAGTACATGGACAGTTACAGGAACAGCAGGAAAATATATCTATCCTACTGCTGAAAATGCTCCTGTTTCTGGTACTACAGTCGCAGATTTAGACCAAGCAAAAGGTGCTTTAATGTTGATGCCACAGGCTATGAGTACCAGTTCTAAAATTAAAGTTAGTTATAACGTTTATAATTCTAAAGATGTTCAGATTGATGAAGTTACTGATGCTGTAATATCTTTGGACAAAACAGCAAACTGGGAAGTAGGTAAGAAAGTGCGTTATACTTTAACGTTATCAAGTGAAGGAGCTACTATTAGCTTTGCACCTGAAGTAGGTAATTGGAATACTAACGATGATACCCCTGTCACTCCTCCCGCTGAATAATCCTTTATAATTTCATAATTCTCCTCCCCTAAGACTTTCCCTTAAAAAAGTCTTAGGGGATTTTTTTGTATCTCAGCAAAATATTCATATTTTTGCGGCACAATAACAAACAAAAACATTCAATCTACAATGCATGATTACTCCTCTTGCGGGGCGACCATACTGTGCCAGGAATGTCCGAAGGCTGTGGACAACGCCATAATGTATGCTTCTCATCCCAGAGGCTTTCATCTCCCTGTTCAACAATGCGAAGAAAACATCATGATTTTCCTGTTGAAAGGAGAAGTACTTATCAACAGTCAGGAGTATGCCGGAACCGTGTTGCGTGCTGGAGAATTCATTCTTCAAGCCATTGGTTCAAAGTATGAAGTTCTTGCTCTGACAGATGCCGAATGTGTTTGCTATCGTTTCAATCAGCCGGAACAATTCTGTGAAAAGCGTTATAAGCATATTATGGCAGAGGTAACTCCTCCGCTCATTTTCTCCCCTCTAAAGATAATCCCTGAACTGAATTTCTTTCTGGAAGCTTCGAAGTCCTATCTGACGGAAAAAAGGATTTGCCGCGAACTGCTTTCCTTTAAGAGGAAAGAACTTGCCTTCATCCTCGGACAGTTTTATTCGGACTACGACCTCTCTATGTTGGTGCATCCGCTTTCCAAGTACACTTCCTCTTTTCAGTATTTTGTCCTGCAAAACCATACCAAGGTGAAGACTGTGGAAGAACTTGCCCAATTAGGCGGATACACCACCACCACCTTCCGGCGCATCTTCAACTCAGTTTTCCACAAACCTGTTTATGAGTGGATGATGGAGAAACGCAAAGAAAGTATAGCCTATGACCTTCGTTACACAGAAGCCACCATTTCCGAAATCTGCTATAAATATGGTTTCGAGTCTTTGCCCCATTTCTCCAACTTTTGTAAGAAGAACTTCGGCTCTTCTCCCCGTGGATTGCGGCACGAACAACCTGCATAGATCTTCGGATGAGCGCTGTTAGTGTTTGCGTTTGCCCAGTGGCTGATTAAATCGGTACTTCATTGAGATAACGAAATAGCTGCCTATCTGCTGAGTGTGGCGTTCATACAATCCGTCTGCCATAGCGCCACGGTAGTAATTCTTCTGCTGGCTGAGTATGTCCACCCAATTGGCAGACAGTTCGGCCTGTTTCTTTTTCAGGAAACGCCATGTGACGCTTGCATTCCAGACGAGTTGGTCGTCGTCTCCCTTGTTGATGTTCGTGCCGTTTCGGAAAGAGTAATTGGCATCCGTTCTTAGTTGTATACTTCCCGGGAGGTCGGCAAAGGTATTTAGCCCGAAGGTGTAATTGCGTGTGTATGTATCCGTCTCTAAAAGTGAGTTGGAAGAATGTTGGAAGTTCCACCTCCCGTTTAGGTCCAGATTACCCCATTTAGGTTGGTAGGATAGGCGCAGGTCACTGTTGAGGCCGGTGTTATGCGTGGCACTGCGTTCGGGTTGTTCGCTCTGGTTTTCGTTGATGAGGTTGACATCTTGTGCAAAGGAGCCTCCGGCATTTGCACTCAGGTTAAAGTTTTTGATGCGCTTTTGATACCGGAATACGCCGTTTATGCTCCAGTTGCCGTTAATATTCACCGGATAAGTTTCACGTCCACCGGTTTGCTGGTTGTAGATCACTGCACGGGTCTGACTATTGATTCTGTTATTCCAGTTCAGTGTGGCAAAAAGTCCTTCCTTTATATTTTGTGCTTCCAATCGTACAGATTGATTATAAGTAGGTTTCAAGTTAGGATTGCTTCGCGTGATGTTGAGCGGGTCACTGTTGTTGGTTGGTGAGATCAGATCGTATAGTGATGGTTGCCAGGTATTCCCATAATAATTTAGGGTGATCCTGTTTTTCTTTTTCTGCCATGAGATGAAAAGCATGGGCTGAAAGCCGACTGAGTGGAGGGTGGTATCAGCTCTATGTAGACCTGTTTTCTGGTTCAGGCTGCGTCGCTCAGGTTGCACGGCTACTCCGGCATTGATGTTCCAAATGGTGTCGGAATAATTAAAGTGTAGGTTGATTCCATGTTGCAGGGTACTGCTATGGCTCCGGTTACTCAGGCTGTCGATGTAGCTCGCCTCATATCCTTCGGGCAGATAGCCGGGTTGTACTGCGGTTTCTTCCATAAAGCCGGACAGGTCGTAGGTATTACGATCATTTTTCTGCTTACTGTAGTTGAGGTTATATGAAATCTGTGCGTGCAGTTTCTTGGAAAAAGGATGGCTGAACATCAGCCCGATGCCCTGTTGACAGTTGGGGGACAGGCTCGACGAGTATTGGTTACGGTAGAGTATGGAGTCGTTTCCTGCACTGTTCTTCAACTGATAATACGTGGTTGATGAGATAGAGAAGTTATTGTTGTCATTCTTGCTATCATTGTATTGTGCAGTCAGGCCGATAGAACTTCCTTTTTTATTAATCCGGCGCATGATATTTGCATGGAAGGAATAGCGGTGTTGCTCTCCTTGCATTAGTGATCCCATGGCGATGTCATTGATTCTCAGCTCATCGGGTACATCGTTGATATGACTGAAAGGATTGAGAATATCCAGATGAGGATTTTCATTGAATGTGGCTTGGCGGTTATTGTTGGCATTATTATTCCGGACAAGGCTGAAATTACCGAAGAAATTGACAAAGGTCAGGGTATCGACCTGCCAGTTTAAGCCCAAGGATGAATTCATATTGCGGCTATGGTTCGTATTATTGCCGGCAGAATACTGGTACTTATTGCCACTTGTCAGATATTGTTCGTTGTAGGATGTCGAAATATTACCCTGCTCGTTGTGGTGATAGGATACATTTCCGTTGAGTGTTAGTTGCTTATTGTACTTTTGGGTGAAATTTACGGCAATGTTCTCCTGTATGTTGTCCTTGTAGCTGGTCCGCATATGGAGGTTACCGGAATTGGCAATAACTGAGAAATTGTTTCCGTTATTTTTGAAGTAGTTGCCTTGCAGGTTGAAATCCTTTTTGTTGTTATTGCCGTATCCGGCTTTTCCCGATGCAAGTAGGGTACCGTTGAATTCTTCTTTGGTTTGCAGGTCGAGCACATAGTTCTCTTTCCCCGTGCTGACACCCGTCAGCTTTTCCAGCTTGCTTTTCTTATCGTACACTTTTATCTTGCTGATTAACTCCACGGGAAGATTTTCCAGTGCCATCTTGTTGTCACCTGAGAAGAAGGCTTCACCGTTTACATTGATTTCGTTAATAGGCAGCCCGTTGTATTTCAGTGTTTTGGTTTCGCTGTCGTATTCCATTCCGGGGATACGTTTGACAAGTGTCTCCAGATACGAGCCTTCCGGTGTTTTGTAAGCTGCTGCATTGATGACGGTGGTATCTCCCACCTGATCTACGTCGCGCATCCGGGCTTTTACTGTCACTTCGCCCAATTCGATACCTTCTTCCAGCAAGATGCTGCCTAGGTTGATTGTTGAAGTGTTGCTGTCCAGTTTGCGGAAGACAGACTGCATTCCCGTATAAGAGGCTTTCAGTAAATATTGCGTTCCTTTTTGAGGGGTGAACTGAAGATTGAAACGACCGTCCGCGCCGCTTGCAACTCCTTTTACAAAGGTGGAATCCTTGCCTTTCAGGATAACAAGACTTGCATAGGGCAGAGGTTCTTCTCCTTTCTTGGTCTCTGATGTAGTGCACACTAGTCCTTTGACTGTCCTTGTTTTTTGAGCGAATAGAATAGTCGGAATCAGTAAGAATAGCAAAAGTAACCAGATTTTGTGCACGTTCATGTCAGTCTTTTTATGTCAGTCACAAAATTAGAGAGTTTTCGTCATAAAATCTTCTTTTTTTATAGATATTATGCTACTTTTGCTCAATATAAGTGATACAATGAAAACCGACAAACTAAAATATGTTTTAGCTTTCATCTTTTTGCTGTGTGCTTTTTGGTGCGGAGTCAATTTTAAACGGTGGTACACTATTAACCACCGGATCGAAAAAATGATTTCTCTTGTTTATTCTTCCTCTCCCCAGTATGATTGTTACGGAAACTTTGAAGAACTCTTGAAACAGGAATTCAGGAAACAGGGAATAGAACCGATATTTGATAAGTTTTATCTGGATTTCAATACTGTCACGTCGGAAGATGGGGTAAAAAATATGGAGGCGCATCTTAGTATCATCAAAGATAAACCGATGGCGCTGATCCTCACAGTGGGCGACCAAGCCGCATCCGCCCTGCTTTCTACCCGCCATCGACTACTTTCTTCCATTCCTGTAGTGGCTTGCAACGTACGTTTTCCCGATGAGAAACTTATAAAAGAATATGAGCGCAGAAAGGTATATGTGCTGCGTGATGCGCCGGATTTTAAGCATAACATTGGTTTTATAAAATCTTTGCAGCCACATGTAGGGATAGATATTATTTATAATATTGATCTGACTCCGCTTGGATATAAATCGTTTGATTTATTAACCCGGTTTGCGGATAGAAAAGAAATTCGGTTTTTAGGCTGTGAGTCTACTTTTTCAGTGGAGCATGAATACAGGAAATTGCAGGAAATGGTTGAGCATTATAATCTGATGCCTGCAAGAGCAAACAACCGTATTGATAAAGATGATTTTACCATAAGCCTTTGCCCTTTTCGTTATATAAAAGGGACCTCTTTGTTTACCGAGATAGAAAAAACAAAAGCTGGGAGGGGAAAACAAGTTTTCCTGTTAGATAAGTTCGACCAGATGTCGCTTCCGATAACTAAAGCCTTAAACATTCCTTCTTTCAGCTGTCTTCGCCAGGGATTTGGGGAGGATGCCAAGATTGTGGGCGGCTACATGGCTACTGATGAGATTTCTGCGCGTACTGCAGCCGATTTTTCTGTTCGTCTGATGAATAAGGAGAAAATTGGTATGCCGAAAATCAGGGATATGGAAAAGGAGTATGTGCTGGACTGGACCTATTTTTCATCCTATGCGGACTTTAATGTGAAAAATATACCTGAAGATGTTCGTATTATCAATTACTTCTTCTATGACCGGTATCGGAAGGAATTTTATTTTCTGACCGGATTGTTTATCCTTGCTTTTATTCTGGTATTGATCAGTCTGTTGCGTATGCGCCGGCGTTCGCGTGTGGAACGTAAGAATATGGAGATGCTTGAGGAGACTCATAAGCGGCTGACACTTTCTACGGATGGAGGGCGGATTTCGCTTTGGAATATACAGGGGGATACTATTGAATTTGATGAGAACTATACGCGTTTGGTGGGAATGGAACAGAGGACATTTGTGCGGACTGATTTCCTTAAATATGCGTATCCTGATGATGTATTTCTATTGAATTCATTGTACGAAACACTGCATCAATCTACAGATATGCAGGTTAGGCGTGTACGTTTCTCTTTCAGTGAAGAGAATTATCGCTGGTATGAACTTCGGTGTCGCAGTCTGAAAGATGCAAAGGGAAGGATAATGCTGGCAGGCATTATGCAGGATATTCAGATACAGGTAGAGCATGAAGAACAGCTTATTCAGGCTAAGCAGATGGCTGAAAATGCTGAGTTGAAACAATCTTTCCTGAATAATATGAGCCATGAAATCCGTACTCCGCTGAATGCCATTGTCGGTTTCACCAATTTGTTGGTTGGCGAGGGGGGCGATGAGATTGAATCGGATGAGAAGAAGGTCATGCTTGAGATCATTAACCGTAACAACGAATTACTCTTGAAACTGATCAATGATGTGGTGGAAATATCACGTCTGGATTCCGGCAACATGGATCTCGAAATAAAAGAATGGGATATGACAACGGTTGTGAAAGAGATTTATATGGCTTACCAGGCATTAATCAAGCCCTCGTTGAGGTTTCATCTGGCTTTGGATGAGAATCTCTCTTTGCCTGTCAATATAGACCGTATGCGTTTTATTCAGGTTATCTCCAACTTCCTGGGCAATGCGGATAAGTTTACCCGGAATGGTTCTATTACATTAGGATGCAAAGTGGATAAAAAAGGTCGGAAGGTCAGTGTGTATGTACAGGATACCGGGAAAGGTATTGATGAGAAAGAACTCATGATGATCTTTGACCGTTTTTATAAGACTGACGAGTTTGAACAAGGAAGCGGGCTTGGACTTTCTATCTGTAAAGTCATTATTGAGAAGCTTTGCGGACATATAGAGGTACAGTCTGAAGTAGGAAAAGGAAGCTGTTTTACGGTTGTTCTATCTTTGACGGATGAGGTATAAGACTTCTGACTCATAAGAAAAACTCCCCTGCCGGTTTCCCGGTAGAGGAGTTCTTGTGATATTAATCAAATGTAGAAAGGGCTGATTAGTCTTTCAGTTTTGCGATGATGAAATCGCGGTTCAGACGGGCGATGTTGCTGATAGAGATGTTCTTCGGACATTCGGCTTCGCAAGCACGAGTATTGGTACAGTTACCAAATCCGAGTTCATCCATCTTGCTCAACATAGCTTTTGCGCGACGCAATGCTTCCGGTTTACCCTGCGGCAGCAAGTTCAGCTGGCTAACTTTTGCGGAAACGAACAACATGGCAGAACCATTCTTACAAGCAGCTACACAAGCACCGCAACCGATACAAGCTGCTGCATCCATAGCTTCGTCAGCGATTTGCTTCGGAATCAGGATAGCATTGGCATCCTGAGGAGAGCCCGTGCGCACACTAACGTAACCACCGGCTTGCATAATCTTGTCGTAAGCTGTACGGTCTACCATCAAGTCTTTGATGACCGGGAAACCGGCAGAACGCCAAGGTTCAACAGTGATAGTGTCACCATCGTTGAAACGACGCATATAGATCTGGCAGGTAGTAGCACCTGTCGCAGGACCGTGAGGATGTCCGTTGATGTAGAGCGAACACATACCGCAGATACCTTCGCGGCAGTCATGATCGAATACAACCGGTTCTTTACCTTCAGAAATCAGTTGTTCATTCAAGATATCCAGCATTTCGAGGAATGAAGTGTCACCGGGGATATCTTTCATTTGGTATGTTTCAAAAGCGCCTTTTGCCTTTGGGCCTTTCTGGCGCCATACTTTCAGTGTGAAACTTATATTTTTATCCATTTTCTTTAATTCTTTAAATGTTCAACTTCCCGATTAGCTCTTATAGTTACGAGTCTGTACCTTGATTGCTTCGTAAACCAGCGGTTCTTTCAGCAACTCAGGAGCTTTCTCGTCGGAACCTTGATATTCCCAGCAAGCAACGTAGAAGAAGTTTTCATCGTCACGTTTTGCTTCGCCTTCTTCAGTCTGGTATTCTTCACGGAAGTGACCACCGCAGCTTTCGTTACGGTTCAGAGCATCGTAAGCAACCAATTCGCCCATGATAATGAAGTCGTACAGACGGATAGCTTTATCCAACTCTACGTTCATGCCTTCCTTATCTCCCGGGATGAACAGTTCTTTTTCGAATTCCTTACGGATTTCTTTCAGTTTGGCAATACCGGTCTTCAGACCTTCTGCTGTACGGCCCATACCTACATATTCCCACATTACGTGACCCAGTTCCTTGTGGATAGAATCTACAGACTTCTTACCTTGGATGCTCATCATCCAGTCAATCTTGTCCTGGATAGCTTTCTCGGCAGCTGCAAATTCAGGCAGGTCGGTAGAGAAGCGGGGAACTGTAATCTGGTCGGCCAGATAGTTCTGAATAGTGTAAGGCAATACAAAGTAACCGTCAGCCAGACCCTGCATCAATGCGGAAGCACCGAGGCGGTTTGCACCGTGGTCAGAGAAGTTACATTCACCGATAGCGAACAGACCCTTGATAGAAGTCATCAGTTCGTAGTCAACCCAGATACCACCCATTGTGTAGTGGATAGCCGGATAAATCATCATCGGATTATAATATTTCACACCGGCAATTTCTTTTGCCAGTTCACCCGGATTAACGTCAGTGATTTCCTCGTACATATCAAAGAGGTTGCCATAACGTTGAAGAACAATATCAATGCCTAAGCGACTGATAGCCTCAGAGAAATCGAGGAATACTGCCAAGCCTGTATTGTTCACACCGAAACCAGCATCGCAACGTTCTTTAGCGGCACGGCTGGCAACGTCACGCGGAACCAAGTTTCCGAATGCCGGATAGCGGCGTTCCAAGTAGTAGTCGCGGTCTTCTTCAGGAATATCGCTTCCCTTGATTTCACCCTTCTGGAGTTTTATGGCATCTTCTTTCTTCTTCGGAACCCAGATACGACCGTCATTGCGCAGAGACTCTGACATCAAAGTCAACTTAGACTGCTTGTCACCGTGAACGGGAATACAAGTGGGGTGAATCTGTACCATAGCCGGGTTAGCCATCCAGGCACCCTTGCGATAGCAAGAAACGGCAGCTGTACAGTTACAAGTCATTGCATTAGTAGACAGGAAGTATGCGTTTCCGTAGCCACCGGTAGCGATTACTACTGCGTGTGCAGCAAAACGTTCCAGTTTACCGGTTACAAGATTTTTAGCGATGATACCGCGTGCACGTCCGTCAATGAGGACAACGTCCTGCATTTCGTAACGAGTGTATAATTTTACGGTACCTGCGTTTACCTGGCGGCTCAGTGCAGAGTAAGCACCCAGCAACAACTGCTGTCCGGTTTGGCCGCGGGCATAGAACGTACGTGATACCTGAGCACCACCGAAAGAACGGTTATCCAGCAAACCGCCGTATTCGCGGGCGAAGGGAACACCTTGTGCCACACATTGGTCGATAATGCTGTTGGAAACCTCAGCCAAACGGTAAACGTTAGCTTCGCGGGCACGGTAGTCACCACCCTTTACTGTATCGTAGAACAAACGGTAAACAGAGTCGCCGTCGTTTTGGTAATTCTTTGCAGCGTTGATACCGCCCTGTGCTGCGATGGAGTGTGCACGGCGCGGAGAGTCTTGAATACAGAAGTTGAATACTCTGAAACCCATTTCACCGAGTGAAGCGGCTGCAGAAGCACCTGCCAAGCCCGTACCTACTACGATGATATCCAAGCGACGCTTGTTAGCAGGGTTAACTAATTTCTGGTGAGCTTTATAGTTGGTCCATTTCTCAGCCACCGGTCCTTCCGGAATTTTTGAATCTATCTTAGTCATAATGCTATTACATTTTAATCGTTTACAATTTACAAATTAGCAAGCACCGCCGCACAATGATTTTGCGAAGAATACGACAACCACCAAGGCGAAACATACAACGACGATAGTAGAGTAAATGTTGGAGATGCATTTCCAACGGTTAATCCATACCTTGTTGTTCCAACCCAGAGATTGCATAGAGCTCCAGAAACCGTGAGTCAGGTGGAACCACAGTGCGCCGAGCCAAATGAGGTAAAGCACTACGTATACCGGATTGCTGAATGTGTTCTGAATGTGATAAACACCGTTAGCGGCATAAGCCAGTGTCAGCGTGTCAGCATGCATACCCATGTTGTGCATCAACTCAGGAAGCTGCATTTTTGCCCAGAAGTTCACCAGGTGCAGACCCAGACCTACGATTACGATAAGACCCAATACGAGCATGTTCTGAGAAGCCCATTCCACAGTTTTGGGTTTATCAACTACGGCATAACGTTCGGTACCGCGTGCTTTGCGGTTCTGCATTGTCAGCCAGAAAGCGTAGATGATGTGAATAACGAAAAGGGCGGCCAAACCTACCGTAGCCACCAAGGCATACCAGTTTGCTCCCAGGAACTCACAAACCATGTTGTATCCCTCTGCCGAGATTAATGCAACCAGGTTCATCGCCATGTGAAACGTCAGAAACAGGACAAGGGCGATACCGGTAACGCTCATCACCACTTTCCTTCCTACAGATGAATTACTTAACCACATAAATGATTGAATTTAAATTATTTAATAGTTAGAAAATTTGCTTTTACTTAGGGTCTTACACTAATTTCCCGCAAAAATAGAAGAAATACATTGATTAAACAAGGAATTAAAGAAATAATTCCGTAATTCAGAGAATAGATAGAAGTTGACAAGTGAGTCAGGGAACAGGTTGACAAGGAAAGATTACTCTTACTCGTCAACCTGTTCCCTGGCTGAGTCGTCATTTTTTTCTTTTATAATGGTGATTTTCTCTCCGCTGGCAGCACGTTTTCGCAAGGAACGAGGGGTGTCTCCAAAGGAGTCCTTACAGAAATGAGCAAAGTGCGACAGAGAGTCGAAACCATAACGTGAACTAATCACGGAGATACGTTGCTTGGTGAATTGCAGATCGTTCAGAATACCTTCACGTTTCTTGTCCAGTATCCATTCGTACACCGGAACATTATACATATTTTTAAACAAACGGCGGAATGTAGTGGTTGTATATCCACCCAAATGGGCGAATTCTTCCACATTCTTCACCTTGTCGTAGTTCTGCATAATGAAATAATGGAAACTTTCCGTATAAGTGCTGATGGGATAGAAGAACGTACTTATCTGGCGCAGGGGATAATAGCAGGTTAGTATGTAAACCAGTTCCTGGCGTTTGATGTCGAGATATTTCCCACATGCGGAAGGCTGTTCTTTAAAATAGTCGGCGATATCATGCAGCAACCGCTCCAGTTTTGCATTCGCTATCAGCGGTGTGTAGGTCAGCGGAGCCTCAGAGCGTTCGAGGATTTCCTTGTAACGGTCTTCGCATATAAGTGGAAGTTCCGTAAACCAATAGGCGATATATTCCACCTCGGTCAGTGCTAACAACTCCATTTTTGAACCGATGGCTTGCAGTACACATTGTCTGCTCTGGAGCGTAGTGCCCGGGTATTCGTTACTATTTATCAACAATTCTCCCTTTAACATAAAGATCATGCAGTTCTGGGTACACTTCTCCGCCGAGAAATGCTGCCCCTGGGGATATTGGCGATATACCAATGTCCCGTCTGAGATTTTTGGGCATAGAGTACAATCTACTTGCCGTGTGCAAAGAGTGTCTTTTGTCATGAAATATAAGACGAATTACTAAAATTATGGCAACAAAGATAGAATTTTTTTGTGAATACTCTAACAAAATCGTCTATCTTTGCGGCAAACTATAAGAAAGACTACATGAAACGGACTATTTTTTTTGTATTTTTCGCATCATTACTTGTATTCAATGTTTCTGCCCAGAACTGGGACATTAATACTTTGCATAAAATAAATAGTTGGGATGGTAAGTTCATTCGTAATTATAATAAAATAATTTCTCGTACTGAACCCTATATTGCTGTGGGTGTTCCTGTGGCGATGGCATTGGCTGCCTGGGTGAAAAAAGACCGCGAACTATTGAAGGATGCTGTGTATGTAGGTACCAGTGTTGCCGGTGCTTTTGTTGTGACTTACGGCATGAAATATCTTATAGATCGTGAACGCCCGTTCGACCGATATCCCGACCGGGTTCATGCTTATAGTCATGAAACCAGTCCTTCTTTTCCTTCCGGACATACGGCAACTGCTTTTGCATTGGCAACTTCACTTTGTGTGAAGTATCCGAAATGGTATGTAATCGCTCCATCCGCCTTATGGGCATGTTCTGTCGGAGTATCCCGTATGAATGAGGGCGTACACTATCCGTCCGATGTGCTGGCGGGTGCAGTTATCGGAGCCGGATGTGCCGTAGTAAATATCTATGTGAACCGTTGGCTGAACAAGTGGTTGTTCGGTAATTAAAGCGGTAGTTTCTTCTCGTATATCTTTTCGTTCAATATCTTAAGGGCTTGTTGCACGCTGTTGTTCGTGGTGTTTATCACCTGAAAGTATTCGTTCATATCCCACAGGTCACGGGCTATCAAGGCTTTCAACTGCGTTTTTATGAGGGGCAATGATTTGTTGTACTGCTCCTCGTTGAACTCAATCTTTTCTTTATCGGCGGCAGCGCGTATGTCCGCAAGCATCTGTTCGTCTATCTCAAATTTATTGTTGAAGGTATCGAACTTCTTATATTTCTCTTGGAGTTCTTTCCGGTTTTTCTCGATATACTTGGTTGTTGCTTTGATGACAACGCCTTTAGCAACCAGATTACGGTGATAATCGGTATATTGGGTTGTATCGATAGGTACGAAATAGTCGGGCATGATACCACCGCCACCATATACGGTACGTTTCAACTTCTTAGTGGAGTTCTTCAATGAATCAGGAAAATGGATACTGTCGGCATGCATCATTTCTCCACGGTTGAAGCGATCTACCAGTTCCATATTGTATTTTTCCTGACCGTCGTCTTTGCTAAGGCCTCTGCCGTCCAGATTGGCTGTATGGTCGTACGGCTTCTGGATGCAACGTCCGGATGGGGTGTAATAACGGGCGATAGTCAAGCGGATCATAGAGCCATCGGGCAATTCGATGGGACGTTGTACCAGCCCTTTACCAAAAGTACGGCGACCTACAACTACGCCTCTGTCCCAGTCCTGTATGGCACCGGTTACGATTTCACTTGCTGAAGCAGAGTATTCGTCTACCAGCACGATGAGGCGTCCGTTTTTGAAGTTGCCTGTGCCTTTGGCATAGAAATTACTGCGCTGAGAGGTTCTTCCTTCGGTATATACAATCAGTTCTTTTTGTTGCAGGAACTCGTTGGCAAGATCAATTGCTGCATTCAAATAACCACCACCGTTGCCTTGCAGGTCGAGTATCAGATCTTTCATTCCTTGCTTCTGTAGCTCTTTGAGGGCGGCGGTAAATTCTTCGGCGGTAGTGGCACCGAAGCGGTTGATACGGATATAGCCGGTCTTGGGCTGTATCATATACGAAGCGTCTAAACTTAGAATGGGTATTTTATCCCGTTTTACAGTGAAGTATAAGGGATCGTGCACTCCGCGGCGGACAATGGTTAGTTTTACTTCTGAGTCTTTCGGGCCGCGCAGGCGTGCCATTATATCTTCTGTGGACATTTTTACGCCGGCAATAGCGCTGTCGTTCACTGCCACGATACGGTCGCCTGCCAGAATACCAACCTTTTCAGACGGTCCGTTGCTGACGGGCTGTATAATAAGTAATGTATCTTCTATCATCTGGAACTGCACACCGATACCTTCGAAGTTACCTTGTAAAGGCTCGTTCATTTTCTTCACTTCCTCGGCGTCATTGTATGTGGAGTGCGGATCGAGTTGGGCGAGCATACGGATAATAGCTTCTTCCACCAGTTTATTCTCGTCTACCGAGTCTACATACAGGTTGGTGATGGCAAATTCTGCCATTTGTAACTTGCGGGCAGCCAAGTTGCCCATATTCTGCGCCTGCATGGAAGCCATGGCGCCGCATATACATATTATAAAGATAAGAAATTTCTTCATCATTCTTTTTCGCTTATCACTAATTCACTAATCATTAAATATCCATCCCTTCGGGGATAAACTGGCTGATATCTTTGCCGAACTGTAGAAGCTCGCGGACAGTAGTCGAGCTGATACATGTCAGTTCAGGTTCGGTAAAGAGCAAAATGGTTTCGATGCCTGCCAGTTTACGGTTGATATCGGCAATGGTCTCTTCATATTCGAAATCTTTCACGGTACGGATACCACGAACTATAAACTGCGCGTCTACCTGCCGGGCAAAATCAATCGTCAGGCAATCATAGGAGTAGACCTTGATACGTGGTTCGTTCCGGTAGAATTTCTGTATCATCTCCACGCGCTTCTCAATAGGGAAGTAGGTGTTTTTATTCTCGTTGATACCAATTCCAATAATGACTTCATCCATAAAAGTCAGTGCGCGGGTCACTACCGATGAATGGCCGATAGTGAAAGGATCGAATGTTCCCGGAAAGATTGCTCTTCTCATGATGCCAGATCTTCTTCTATAACCAGATTGTTAATAATAAAGTTTTGCCGTTCCATGGTATTTTTACCCATATAGAATTCCAATAATTCCTTTACAAGGTCCGTTTTGCGTAAAGTGACTTGTTCCAGACGCATATCTTTGCCGATGAAATGCCGGAATTCATCAGGCGAGATCTCTCCCAGACCTTTAAAACGGGTAATCTCCGGGTTGGGACTCAGCTCGGCAATGGCTTTTTGCCGTTCCTCTTCCGTGTAGCAGTAAATTGTCTTTTTCTTGTTGCGTACGCGGAACAATGGAGTTTGCAGGATATAGACGTGCCCTTTCTTTATCAGATCGGGGAAGAATTGCAGGAAGAATGTGATGAGCAACAACCGGATGTGCATACCGTCCACATCGGCATCGGTAGCGGCAATCACCTTGTTGTAACGCAATCCTTCAATGCCATCTTCTATGTTCAGGGCAGCTTGTAGCAGATTGAATTCTTCGTTTTCATATACCACTTTCTTAGTCAGCCCGAATGAGTTTAACGGTTTACCACGAAGACTGAATACAGCCTGCGTATTTACGTCACGGCTCTTTGTGATGGAACCGCTGGCGGAGTCACCTTCAGTGATAAAGATGCAGGACTCGGATTCCTGTTCCTTTCCTTTGCCGTCATTGAGGTGGTAACGGCAATCGCGCAGCTTACGATTATGCAGGTTGGCCTTCTTTGCGCGCTCACGTGCCAGTTTGGTTACACCGGCAATGGCTTTACGTTCCTTTTCGGAGTCTTGTATCTTTTGCAGCATGACTTCCGCAACCAACGGATTCTTGTGTAGATAGTTATCCACCTCCGTTTTGATGAAGTCGCCTACATACTTATTCACGCTTACACCACCGGGAGACATGGAAGGGGAACCGAGTTTGGTCTTGGTCTGTCCTTCAAACTGGGGCTCTTCCACATTGATGGCAATGGCGGCAACAATACCGTTACGGATGTCGGCATATTCCTGGTTCTTGTTGTAGAACTCCTTGATGGTGCGGGCAATATGTTCTTTAAGCGCACTTTGGTGTGTTCCACCCTGTGTGGTATGCTGGCCGTTGACAAAGGAATAGTATTCCTCGCCGTATTGATTCGTATGCGTAAAGGCTATTTCAATATCTTCTCCTTTCAGATGGATGATATTGTAAAGCCCCTGTGCAGTCATGTTGTCGTTCAGCAAATCTTCCAGTCCATGACGTGAGATAATGCGCTGACCGTTGTATATAATGGAAAGTCCTGTATTCAGGTACGTGTAGTTACGCAATAGCGTTTCCACGAAATTAGCCTGGAAAGAATAGTTCAGGAATAACGTGCTGTCCGGTTCGAAGAAGATGTAAGTTCCGCTTTCCTCGTTACAGTTTTCCGTTACATCACTTTGGAGATTACCTTTTTCAAAAATGGCGATACGAACTTTACCTTCGCGATAACTACGTACTTCAAAGCGGCTGCTAAGTGCATTCACAGCTTTGATACCTACACCGTTCAGTCCGACACTTTTCTTGAAAGCTTTACTGTCGTACTTACCACCGGTATTGAGTTTACTCACCGCTTCAATCAGCTTTCCTTGCGGAATACCACGACCATAGTCGCGCACACTGACACGGAGATTATCCTCAATGTTAATCTCGATCCGTCTACCAGCACCCATTTTGAACTCATCGATGCTGTTGTCCATTACCTCTTTTAGCAATACATAGATACCGTCGTCGTTCTGCGTACCGTCGCCCAAACGACCGATATACATACCCGAACGGACACGGATGTGCTCCATGTCGTCCAAATGACGAATGTTGTCTTCCGTATATTCTACATTGCCTTCGGGCATCAGTCCGTTGATTTCTTCCATAGCTTATTTAATGAAGAATGAGGAATGAAGAATGAAGAATTTGGCTGCGCTGTGATGCCGCATGGCAATTCTTCATTCTTCATTCTTAATTATTAATTTCTTTCACAAACGCCCTGCGCCGTTTATGTTGTTTGGTTTCAAAGTATTCCCATTGGGCTTGTACTTTACCATTCATTTCAAGTTCAGGGTTACTTTCTGCAAATATAAAACCTAATTTCTGATAAACCGGAATTAAATCGGAAAATAACAATGCGTTAACACCTTTGTTTTGGTACTCCGGCTTCACGGCAACAAGCAACAAATCCAACATTTTAGCACGTCGTTTCATGAACAATGCTTTCAGCAGATAGTACCATCCGAAAGGCAATAACCGGCCGTGCGCTTTCTGTAAAGCTTCGGACAGGGAGGGCATGGATATGCCTACGGCAATCAATTGGTCGTCGGCATCTGTAATAAGCGTCACCATGCGCAGGTCTACGATGGGGAGATACATTTTCACGTACTGGTCAATCTGCCGTTGCGACAGAGCGGAATAACCGAACAGGGGTTTATAAGCTTCGTTCATCAACTCAAAGATGGCCTGTCCATAATCGTGGGCTATCTTTTTGGCTGATGTATATTTTTTAATCTTGAGGTTGTATTTACGCTGGATAAGGTCGGAGATACGTTTGTGTTTATCCGGTATGGCATCCGGAATGTAGATTTGATATTCCACCCAGTCAGCTTCCTTTTCAAATCCCATGCGCTCCATGTGTTGCGGGTAGTAAGGATAATTGTAAATGGTTGCCATGGTGCTGAGTTGGTCGAAGCCTTCTACCAGCATACCTTCTGCGTCGAAGTCAGTGAAGCCCAACGGACCTTGTATATGAGTCATTCCGCGTTCTTTTCCCCATTCTTCTACCGTGCGGATCAAGGCATCCGATACTTCCGGGTCGTCAATAAAGTCGATCCAGCCGAAACGGACGTTCTTTTTATCCCAGGTTTCATTGGCCTTATGGTTGATTATGGCAGCTACGCGGCCTACTATTTTGTTGTCTTGGTAAGCCAGGAAATACTCTGCCTCACAGAATTCAAACGCCGCATTCTTCTTTTTATTGAAAGTGTTGAGCATGTCGTCGTAAAGATCGGGGACAGAGTAAGGGTTGCCTTTATATAGCCGGTAATTGAAGCGGATGAACCGTTTCAATTCTTTTGTTGTGGAAACTTTTTTGATTGTTATTGCCATAATTTTATGTCTAATGAAGTGGCAAAGATACATGATAATCTTTAAAATACCACGCGGCAGAGATAAAAACTGATCTATTGCTGTATGCTTTTCCGATACTGTAAAGGTGTCATACCTGTATTTTTGAGGAAAGCACGCCGGAAGGTGGAAGTGGAGTTAAATCCGGAACGTTCGGCTATCTCATCTATATTCATGGTATAGGGGTAAATGGTCAGTAGTTGCTTGCCGGCTTTCTCAATGCGCAGGTTGTTGATGTAGTCGTAGAAAGTGATATTCAGCTTGTTGTTGAAATAGGTGGATAGGTAGGTGCGGTTGGTTCCAATGGCATTGGCTACATCGCTGATAGTCAGTTTAGGATTCAGGTAGAGTTGTTGCTCTTCCATTACTTTCAGTAACTCTTCCCGGAAAGCGTAATAAGAACAGTTATCCTGTTCCGTTCCGCTGGTCCCGTTCTCTTCTACAGGCTCTTTAGCCAGGAGGTTGCCTTTCAGATTATTAGGCATAGGGATAGTAATCTGATGGGCTGAATAGTGGATAATAACAAACCACAATATGACAGAAGAAATATAATAAATAGTATCTCCCCAGCCTGTAATATTCATGCTGGTATATACCCATGTTGCCAGGCAGATGGCGAGAATAAATGTGGCTTTCTTCAACCATGCCACATCGATATGTTCTGAATAAGAGTAGTTGTTGCGTATGTATCGTTGGTAGCGTCGGGCAGCGAATGTAACTATGAGTACAATAACGGCACTATAGAGTAGAATGAATCCGAAATAAAAAGGGAAAATGGGGGCATGGAATGTACACAAATAGGCAATTGTAAATACAATATAGGGACTGAAAAGCAAAAAAACTTTCTTCCAGTTAAGCCATCCGGGTGCCGTTAATTCCAGAAGATAGAAGGAACAGGCGGCAACTGCCCATCCGTCAATGAATAGCAGGGAATTGACCAATTGTTCGGTTTTCAGTGAAGGAAAATAGAGTAATATATCCTTGAACTCCAATAATGCCCAGAAAGCAAGGGTGAGTCCCAGTATGCTCTGTATCCGTGAGCGTGGCCTATGTGTGAGCAAGCGGAAACTGACATATCCGAAGAACATGAATGCAGCTCCGTTCATGAAGTATGATATATTGATGCCTCCCATTAAACGTTATAAATAAGTACTATGGTGTATGCTATGTAACAAAGCATCAGTATGCTGCCTTCGATGCGGGTAATGGTACGCTTGGCAAAGAACAATCCGAATAGCCACAGCAAGATGCTCGAACCTACCAGTACCAGCAGATCCATATTTGTGATACCCGTCAGGTGCAACGGTGTGATGGAAGCACTGCATCCTAACACGAAGAAGATGTTGAACAGGTTACTGCCAATCACGTTTCCAATGGCAATTTCCGGATTCTTCTTTAAGGCAGCAACAATGGAGGTTGCAAGTTCGGGCAGGGATGTGCCGCCTGCTACCAAAGTCAATCCGATGACGGATTCGCTTACTCCCAGACTGCGTGCAATGCCACTGGCACCATCCACAAAGAAACTGCCGCCGGCAATCAGAGCTACCAGTCCACCTATTATATATAGTATGGACCGCCACATGGGAAGTTGTTTGATTTCTTCTTCCGTTTCCCCCTCTTTCTTTTCTTGGAAAGCGATGGCAAAGGTATATCCGAGGAAGATCAAGAAAAAACAGAGCAGGAGTAATCCGTCTGTAATGCTGATTATATTTTCGGAGCTATGATCCAGTAAGACATCATTTGCGCAAATCAGCAATACTATGGAGGACAGGATACAGAGTGGGATTTCCTTGCGCAACGTATTTCCGGAAATAACAATTGGGGCGAAGAGTGCCGTGCAGCCTACGATCATTAGTGTATTGAAGATATTGCTGCCTACAACGTTTCCGATGGCGATGTCCGCGCTGCCTTTCAGAGCCGAAGATACGCTGACTGTCAGTTCGGGAGCGGAAGTCCCGAAAGCTACGATGGTGAGCCCGATAACAATGGAGGGGATGCGGAAACGCTTGGCGACGGATGCGGCTCCGTCTGTCAGTCCGTTGGCCCCTAAAAGGATGAGGAGAAGTCCTCCGATAAGACAAAGAATATCCATGAGAATTCTGTTTTTTGTGCAAATATAATTAATTCCTTTTATGAAAAGTAAAAAACATTCCGTATGTTTGGCACGTTAATCAATTTGTTGTTTTTAAGTAACCTGATTAAAGGCTATTATATGAAGGGAATACGTGCATTATGTCTTTGGCTCTTGCTGTTGCCTGCGGGCGGCGCATCTGCCCAGTTGGTAGAGAAGGTATTAGATGTCTTTAATGACGATACTTTGGGGACTGTTGTCGCCCAAAGGGCAGATACAGACTCGGTTCATCTGCTGAAGATGAAAGAGGACTTGGAGGTTGCAAGGCTGAATGAGGCTAATCTCAGGATGGAGATAGAGCAAATGAGGCTGAAGTATGATGCGGCGGACTCCCTGAAGCTGGCAAAGCAGCGATTGCGCATTGACTCGCTCAGGCGGATGACGCCGGGTGTGCCGGTAGTGGTGGAAGGCGATACGCTGTATTACCTGTTTGCCAAGCGGGGCGGGCATACTCCGCAGCAACGTGCCGAAATGAATGCAGCGGCAATAACGGAACTGGGCAAGCGATTTAATCTGCAACCGGATTCGGTTTACTTAGAGAGTAGTGATATTGTTACCGATCTGATGTATGGTAATAAGGTTCTTTCTTCTTTTACGGATCAGGATGGTCTGTGGGAAGGTTGTTCGCGCGATCAGTTGGCGGTTGCCAAGCGTAAAGTGATCGTAGACAAGCTAAAGGTGATGAAAGACGAGCATAGCCTGTGGCAGCTTGGCAAACGCATTCTCTATTTCATTCTTGTAATCATAGGCCAGTATCTGCTGTTTAAACTCACCACCTGGTTGTTCAATAAGTTGAAAGTGCGTATCCAACGATTGAAAGATACCAAACTGAAACCTATCTCCATTCAGGATTACGAATTGCTGGATACGCAGAAGCAGGTGAATCTGCTTGTCTTCCTGGCAAATCTGTTGCGATATGCGGTGATGCTGCTTCAATTGGTGCTGACGGTGCCATTGCTCTTCTCCATATTCCCTCAGACAAAAGACCTCGCCTACAAGTTGTTCTCGTATATATGGGATCCGATAAAGAGTATCTTCCTGGGTATAGTGGAATATATTCCCAATCTGTTCACTATCTTTGTGATATGGCTTGCCGTGAAGTACCTGGTGAGGCTGGTGCGCTATCTTGCCAGTGAAATTCAATCGGAGCGGTTGAAGATAGGCGGTTTCTATGCCGATTGGGCTATGCCGACGTTTCACATTGTGCGTTTCCTGCTTTATGCGTTTATGATTGCTATGATTTATCCCTATTTGCCGGGTTCCAAGTCGGGTGTTTTTCAGGGGATATCGGTCTTTGTCGGCTTGATTGTTTCGTTGGGTTCGAGTACGGTGATCGGGAATATTATTGCGGGATTAGTAATCACTTATATGCGTCCCTTCAAATTGGGCGACCGCATCAAACTGAATGATACTACGGGCAATGTAATAGAGAAGACTCCGTTAGTGACGCGTATCCGTACGCCGAAGAATGAGGTGGTAACTATCCCGAACTCTTTCATCATGTCTTCGCATACGGTGAATTTCAGTCAGTCGGCACGCGACTATGGACTGATTATTCATTCGGAAGTGAGTGTGGGGTATGATATTCCCTGGCGGAAGACGCATCAACTTCTGGTTGAGGCCGCTCTGAATACACCCGGAGTGGTAGATGATCCGCGTCCGTTTGTATTGGAAACGTCTCTTCAGGATTATTATCCGGTCTATCAGGTGAATGCTTATATAAAGGATGCCAACCAGTTGGCGCAGGTGTATTCCGATTTGCATCAGAATATCCAGGATAGATTTAATGAAGAGGGCATCGAGATTATGTCGCCGCACTACATCGCTACGCGCGACGGTAGTGAGACGACGATACCCAAGGATGATCTGAGGGGGAAGAAATAAACCTTATCCGGTGCAGAGGTGGATTATTTTCCCCGTAGGGATGAAGGTGATAAAGAAAATGAAGTGCATGCCTGAATTATTTCAATCGTTTTTTATTCTCATCATTTTCTAGTATTCTCATTTGTTGAATAGCTATTTGGTTGAGTTTAATTAGCCGTTCACCTTGGGGAATACCTTGATCAATAAATACGGCATTGAGGTTCTCCATGTTCGAGAGGCAAATAAGTTCATTGATGGAAGCGTAGTCACGGATATTTCCTTTTAGTTCGGGATGTTGCTCTCGCCATGTTTTAGCTGTTTGCCCAAACATAGCCACATTAAGCACATCGGCTTCTTCGGCATAAATAATGCTTGCTTGCTTAGCTGTTACTTCTACTGGAATAAGATTCTGTTTGATAGCGTCAGTGTGAATTATCCTTATGGGCATAAGTGCCACCATATCTTCCAGCTTTTGATATTATGCCAATAGCTCCAGTTCGTTCTATCCATGTTTTAACTGATAGAACAAAATTGTTACTACCAGCCATATTTTTAATTGTACCGAATTCGGTACAATTAAAATGTGAGTTGTATAATATTTCCCATTCACCGATATATTCAAGTGTACTTTTTAAGCTAAGCCATCTGAATATTATGTGCTCTTGCATTTGACTACGTGCCATATCGGTTAATTAAATATAATCCTGGTCGTTATTTGTTAGAACTGTAATTTCTGTATTTTGTACTTTTATTTTAGCCATGTAGATTTAAGTTATTTGCATTCAACGTCGAAGTTACCTGTTTATGAGAATAATTTCAGATTTGCTTTTCAGAAATCACGTAAAGCTGACAATAAAGACATCCTTTTTCATGAAAACAGGAATGTCCTCCTCCTGCTTTACCGTGCCAGCACAATCTCCGAATACGGATAAACGCCTGGGAATAACCTCAAGTTCCACTCTTTCTTCAGTATATCGTAAACCCCAATCATTTGATCGCTCCTCCCGGTGGACAGCACATAGAGTTCCTGTGTATTCGCATCTTTCATGTGCGTTGCTATTGAACATGCATAGTCGGGAGAGGTAGCAAAAGGCTCTGCCATACTCATGGTGGTGGTATTCCAAAGGCGGAATTCCGTTCCGCTGTCGGTTACTACGGCATATCCGCCGCTAAGTGTATACTTCATACTTCCTGCATCTTCTACAGGCACCATTATCCAGAAAGGAATCAGGGCGGTGGACTGTAGGGGGGCTAAAGCGTGCATGCTATGCTTTCCAAGGTCTACTACAACAGGAGAAAAGGTGCCGTTGCCGTTGTCTGCTGAAAGCAACAGATTGCTACCCGTTATCACGCCGGTATAACGGGCCAGGGCTTCGGATTTCATGCCGTCGGGCAACTTTATGCTAGGGATTGCAGGATAGTCACTTCGGGTGTTGGCCCAAGAACTGACAACGTGTGTCGACACATGATTCGGGTCGACTTCCTGTATCGCTACTATATTATTATAGCTGGTGCAGAGGGTCACAGTTTGCCCCAGTTCCGCCCACTTCCAGTAGTTCATGGACAGGTCGTAGTTGGCGATGTTCCGGTTTCCTCCCTGCGATTGAATCCCGCAGAGGGTTAAACTTCCGGAGATGTTGACTGCACAAGAGAATTCTTTGCCATCCGTGAATTGTTCCACTCTTGTAATCTTTCCCGTTCCGCGTTCTATGTGTTCGATGGAGTAGGGATAGTCTGTATTGGATTTGGAATTGACAATGCCGTAGAGCTGGAACTCTTCGGGCGATTGTCCGTCTTTCACCGCAATCTTTCCCAGTGACATCATTTCACCAGAGCGGCGCAGGAATACTTCTGTGGTAGAGGCCGGGTAGTGTCCGGGTGCCAGGAGCGTGATACTGGTGGCTGTTTTCTCCGTGATGACGGCCGATACGCCGCGCGCATATCCTTCGTCAAAGAGCGGGTGGTCTACGAGTGGCCAGCGGATATCAAGCATGATGTCATCGTCCGTCTGAAAGCCTTGTGCTTTGATGGTTACTTTGTCGCCGGGAGTGAACTCGATTCCCGGGTCGGGCATCACGATGTCGGTTACGAAAATGGGTTGTTCGTCTTTGTCCTTGTCTTTGTCACATGCTGCAAGTAGCAGGCCCAGCAGCAGGAAGAGATGTATCTTCTTCATAGCGTTTATCTGTTATTGTTGGGACAAAGTTATCACTTTCCATTTGTATTCTTCTAATTTTATTTTCCTTTTTTCTGTTTTCTTTGTGTGCCTTCGCATCGGACTAAGTATTGGGGGAGTACATTGTTTGTTCAATCGGACATCTGTTGGTGTCCGTTAATCTTATTGTTCTGTTGTGAATATTGTTGTCATTCCCCGTTTTATACGGAAAGACAGGACAAACGGCCTGAATAAAAAATCTGGAAACCTTCCCGATACTGATGGAAAAGAATGCAAGGAAATGACTTGACGGATGTTCAAAAAGAAAGATGTAATTCTGATTATTCACTATTCTGTATGTGTTACTTTGATAATCCTATCCAAATTTATATGTAAAGAGACTAAAAGATATCAAAACGTTCTTTTAAAAATGTCGGAGAAAAGCCTGAAAGTAGGAGCTAAAACAGCTTTTAGGAGAAGATTCTCCTCCCTATTTTATAGGAAAACCTCCTTTCATACTACAAGGCTACACCCTTTTGGGCGGATAGCTACACCTTTCGGGGTGGATGGCTACACCCTTTTGGGGAAATGGTGTAGCCTTCTGAGCAACACAATTCTCCATGTAACGTCCCGTTTCCTATGATGGGTGCAGTTTCTCTTAATAGAAACTGTCGTTTCCTACCGTGGGGAAACTGCAAACTATTGTATCAGAGTAGCTTGCAAGTACTGTTAGAAAACTACTAATTATAAGCACCAATCAGATGCAATGCCTAAGTTGTCCGGTGCAGGTAGCAGATAACGGACAAAAAGGTATATAAAGAAGAAAGCTAACACTACAGACATTCTTTTTCATGGAAGAAGGAATCTCTTTTCGGACCGTCTTATTTCTTCCGCGTCACAGCATGCAGCACATTCCCCTTCTTATCAATCATCCGTAGCGTCAACTCTTTCTTATCGGCAGAGACAACGGAGAAGCCCGGTTCCGGGTTGCAGAATACCGTTCCTTCCGTCGGTTTCACTTTGCGGGACAGGGAACCGGAGGAGTTGACAATATAATCAATATCGCTTCCCGGTTTGCGGATGTGCTGGAAGTTATGGATATGCCCGCAGATGTACATATCTACTTTATGCTTGCGTAGTATGGGGTCGAGGCGAGCCTGCATATCTTGGCGTTCGCTGTCGTCCTTCGAGGTTTCGGCATAGATGGGGTGATGTCCGGCGACGATTACCCAGTCCTCTTTGGCGGTAGTCAATACGGAGTCAATCCAGGCGAGTTGTTTCTGCAAGTCCTGCTTGCAGGCATCGGGATAGGTGGCTGAGTCGTTGCGGTATTTGTCCATCATGGGGGCGGTGTCCACCCAGACGATACGGAGGGTGATGCCGTCGTCCTCGAATGCTTTGGTATAGTAACGGGCGGGCATGGTCCATCGGCGGCTGACGTTGGTGTAGTCCATTACGGCTTGCGTGTTGCCGCGGTATTCGTGGTTGCCAAGTACGGGAAACCAGTCTATCATCAGTTCCGGGTGGGAGTAGATGAGTTCGTAGTTGGTCATCCACAGAGGGTCGTTCACGCTGCGCACGCCTTCAAAATGGTGGATGTCTCCGGTGGCGACTACGAATTCGGGACCGACTTCTTCGGCCATGGTGCCCATCAGTTCGGCTATGGGCTTCTGGTCGTAATAACCGTTACGACCGAGGTCGTTGGCGACGTAGAAGTTGAATTTCTTGTCGAAGATGGAATAATCCGTTATCTGTGCGGTTGCCCAGTTGCTGAGGAGGACAACTAAAAGGAGAAAGAATACTTTTTTCATTATTATATTGATTTGATTGTTTATTATTTGTTGGCGGAATTAATTTGCTTCCTTGCTGTGCGGTTATGAATTAATTTCGTCAACAAGTTGTTATTGAATAGTAATTCAAAAGTTGATTTTTACGCCTGCATTTACCTTTATGCCGTAGTGTTCGCTCTGCATCGTCCGTTCCTTCGTTCCCTGATAGTAGCGTAAGGGCTGGTTCAGCAAATTGGTGGCTTCGGCATAGAACGTTGTTTTCAGTTTCTTTCCGAAAGTATAGCTGGCGTTGGCATCCATATAATTCACTACATCGTAATAGCGGTCGTAGAACTTCTCCGCTCCCATCTCGTCGATAAATGCCGATGCATAGTTGTAAGAAAGGCGGAGGCTCACACCGGATTTCTCAAAGAAGAGCGAAGCATTGGCCGTGTGTTCCGGAGAACCCGGCAGGCGCAGACCACTTTCATTCTCACGTCCCTCGAAGTTGAAGTTATCCACGCGGGAGTAAGAGTAAGTGTATGTTCCGTAGAAGCCGATGCACTTCAAGGCTGGAGCTATGAAACTGAAATCGCGTTGATAGGCTACTTCCACACCTAGCAAATCAGCGTTGCCCGAGTTGCGCGGCTGGCTGAACTTGGTATACGTGGTTCCGTTGTAATTGTAGTTACGCATAGTCTGGTCTACGATGAAATCATTGATTTTCTTGTAGAAGATGCCGGCACTGACAAGACCGATGCTCTTGAAGTAATACTCACCGCTCAGGTCGAAGTTATAAGAAATGGTAGGTTTCAAGCCCGGATTACCCAAAGAGATGGAGTTGTCGCTACGCTTAATTGTAATGTTCGGTGCCAGGGCGGCATATTTGGGGCGGGCAATTGTATTGGTGAACGAGGCGCGCACCTTGAAATCATCGTTTACATCATACTTCACAAGAACGGAAGGAAGCACATTCAGGTAACTGTCCGACTCGTAGGCTGTGCGGGTGGTCTTGTCATCGTCCGCATCATACTGGCTACCCGAATATTTCACATGCGTATTCTCCAGACGCAGGCCCAGCATCAAGTCCCACTTCTTACCCAGCTTCTGGTCGAAGCGCAGATAACCTGCCGCAACGGTTTCTTTGGCGTTGAAGTTGGTGGCAAGCTCTTCCTGTACTTGGTTCTTTTCAAACAGACTTGCATTGTTCAAGTCAAGTTCTCCCAGATACTCCTTGCTTATGAAGCTACCGGCTTTATATTGCTTGCCCGGCATGTATCCGTCCCGGTTCTGGTCTACGGCAGCCGCCAGACTGGTTTTATCGAAACCGTCTTCATCCAGTGGGGTGTATTCGTAGAAGTCAATCTCTTTATCTTTAGTCTTATGCACCACCTTAGTTCCGAAGCGCAGATGATTGCCGAACTTTCCTTTCGTGAGTGGTAAACTAAAGTCGAGTTTGAACTTGAAGTCCTTCTCTTGAATATCTTCCTGTTGCTCCGTCACCTCTTTCAGACTGAAATCGTCGTTCAGATACATAGCCGAACCTTCCTGCGGGGTAAGCAACGGCTTGCGCTCATCGCTCAAATCCATTGTGAACTTCTGTTTCTTCAGTTGATAGTCGATGTAGCGTTCGTTGGGACGTTCTTCGCTGGCTTTGGCGTAGTTGACGCTCCACTTCGTGTCCAGTTTGCCGAAGAGGTGCTCGCCGCCGAGGGTGAAGTCCATCGTGCGCTGACGT
The DNA here is from genome assembly GCF_036416795.1 of Bacteroides sp. MSB163. Classification (NCBI taxonomy): domain Bacteria; kingdom Pseudomonadati; phylum Bacteroidota; class Bacteroidia; order Bacteroidales; family Bacteroidaceae; genus Bacteroides; species Bacteroides maternus. The sequence continues at coordinate 1,899,042 of NZ_CP143867.1, forward strand.
TCCAGGCGGGCGTTGCGGTTGTCGGGCGTGCCACCTTTGGTCTGTATGCGTACGGCGCCTTTGTTGTTGATGGAACAATATTCGTTGCCGTTATCATCTTCTTCCAGGTTGATACCTTTCACGTTGAGGCGGTAACGGTTTTCCCAGTCGTTGCGGTTGTTGAAGATGCCTTTGAAAGTCAGTTTGTGGTTCTCGTTGATGTCCCAGTCCAGTGCGGTGGAGTAGCTTTGGCGTTCGCGGGTGACGTAGTATTGGCGCACCTGATAGTCGGTGATGCAGAGTTCTCCGGTTTCTACGTCCTTGTCCCATACAAATTCGATGTCATCCGAGCCGGAGGGGGAGTTCTGATAGGAAGCGGAAAGAATGAGTCCCAGTTTGTCGTTGAAGAAGCGGTCGCCATAGGTGAAACCCAGGTTCAGTTGCGCTTTGTCACTAATCCAGTTGTAGCCCGTTCCGGCGGTGGCACTGATGAAGCGTTTATAAGGAGAGTTCTTCGTAATCAGATTGATGGAACCGCCGATGGCGTCGGCATCCATATCCGGGGTGACTACCTTGTTCACTTCGATGGTCTGTATCATATCTGCCGGGATAAGGTCCAGTTGCACGTTGCGCGTATCACCTTCGGCAGAAGGGACGCGGTTGCCATTGATAGTGACGGAACTCATGTCAGCGGAGGTGCCGCGTACTTGTCCGAAGCGGGCTTCACCTTGGTCGTACTGTACGTTGATACCCGAAATGCGTTTCAGTGCATCGCCTATGTTGGAGTCGGGGAACTTGCCTACCTGGTCGGCAGATACTACATTCTTGATGCCGAGGCTGTTCTTCTGCGAATTGACGGCGCAGCGTTGTCCCTGGAAAGCACCACCTACCACTACTTCCTGTAGTTCCACTCCTTCGTTCATCACTACGTCTTTCTCTAAAGTGCGTCCTTCGGGAATGGTTATTTTCAGCTCTACGGGCGAGTAACCCACATAACTTACTTTTACGGTATACGTCCCCGGTTCCAGATTGGGGAAAGTGTAGAAGCCGTTGACGTCGCTCGTCACTCCGGCGTGCAGTTTCTCGATGTAAATGGAGGCACCCGGAAGGGTTTGTTTCGTGGCATCTATGATGCGGCCGCGTACGGTGCCCTGTTTCACTACGTTTACTTTCTCGTCGGCTTTTGCCGTGCTACCGACTGTTGCAAATAAGAATAAGAGCGTGAATACTTTAACAATGTGTTTCATACCTGTTGTCATTCGTTGATTAATTTGCCGCAAAAGTAGAGACATAGCGTTTCATACGTTTTGCGGCAAATTTAAGAATCGGTAACAAATATGATACATTCCGGTTACAATCGATAATGGAAATAATCCACATCTACGAAACCGGTCTCTCCCTTATCATTAAAACAATAAATGCCTATGCGGTCACCCCGGTAATTTCCCCATACCAATTGATAAGGTTCGCCAAACGGCAGGAAGTTATCCCCGTCCAGACTATAATAATAGTGGGATTTACCATCTAACCCCCACTGCGTCCTAAGCCATACATATTGCGACCGGATGGGGATTCCTCTCGTTATGTTATCGTTTTTTCTATATTCCAGATAACAGGTACTATCTTCTTTTACTACACCAATAGCCGAATGTTGTGAAGAGAAGTGGCAAAGCCCGTTCTTTTGTCCATCTTTCATATTGGAAATATCCATCTTTATCACGACATCATTATCCAGCTTTCTGAAAGTCCTCTGCGTAAGTGTATTGCCGGCTTTCAGCAGTTTATCGGCCTCTAAGGGGCGGTAAGCTTTCAGGCGTAACCAGCCCGGACGTTCGGTGAGTGAAAAGTATTCCTTTCTTGGCTGATAGTTCCATTGCCATTGCGGGGCAAGCCGTTCATTGTCGAAGTCATCACTACGCTTGATAGATAGTTTCTCAGTATATTTGAAAGGCATCTTTCCCCCCCATTTCATTGCACCGATATTCTGGGGAAGTACTTCACCCGGTATGGGCCAGCCATCTATCCACGTAACGGGTAGGAGACTGACAATTCGCCCGCTCCAGTCCCCTGTTCCATGATGGGTAAGAAAATACCAGTTATTGTCCTTTCCCAGGATAATACCTCCCTGATTCGGTTCCATAGCTTCACAACCGGGCAGTGCCAACTGTTTTTCTTCTTTATAGGGTCCTGTCAACTTCCTGGAACGCTTTGCCATGACGTAACGGCCCACTCCCGGCTTATGCTCACTGAAAATCAGATAATACCAACCGTTCACCTTAATCAATTTACTGGCTTCCCTGCCACTGCCCGAATGGATGAGTACCGCAGATTTCCGGTCAATACTTTTCCCATCTTCAGTCATCTTAAAGAGATAGGTCTTATATCCGTCGGCAAAATGGGTGCCGACAAAGTAGGCTTTTCCGTTGTCGTCCCACATTGCAGTACAGTCGTCCCAGCCTGCTTCGGTAAGAAGCGGTGTCAGTGGTTCCCACGGACCTTCGGGATGAGCAGCGGAGGTCATGAAATACCCTTCATCGGGTGTACCGAAGAATAGATAGAACCGTTGGTTGTGATACCTCAATGTTCCTGCCCATACCCCTTTGCCATAGCGGTTCATACGATCCCAATTCAATTCTGGTCCAATCTGAGTCAAATCATTGATGATGTTTCCGCAAAGTTCCCAGTTGACGAGGTCTTTGGAATGTAGTAGCGTCATTCCCGGAGAGAACTGGAAGGTGGAGGATATGGCATAATAGTCGTCACCCACACGAATGCAGTCGATATCGCTATAGTCTGACGGAATGATGGGGTTCAGGTAGGTACCGTCTTCCTGGTCACCCCAGTTTTTCCAGTTCCCCCATTCAGCTTGTTGCTGCCCCATCAGGCAGCCGCTAAAATATACGCAAAAGATGAGTGCTAATAGGTGTTTCATACTAACTTCTTATTAGTAAATATTCCATTCCCAAATTCCTTTTACGCCCTCTGATATCTTTATCCTGAGATACCGGTATTTCTTGCCTGGTGCATCCGTATGCGGCGATTGTATTCTTATATCTTCATGTCCTCCACAAGCTTCCCATACCTTTCCATCACTCGAACCTTCAAGCAGATAGGCATGTCCGGCTGTGGGACGCACAAAGTAGACTTCACTGCGGCGCACCTTCCTGGCTGTTCCCAAATCTGCAACAATCCAGCTTTCATTATCCCTATCAGCCGCCATCCATCGCGAGCCATTGGCCCCGTCTGCTGCAAAAGCGGGAACAAAATATTCTGTACGGCGGCACAAAGTATCCTTCATCGGTTTGATGTGTAAAGGCTCTGCTGTGCTGGACGCATAAATGGTGTCTATCTTTATCTTCTTCTCCTGCTTTACCTTCCGCAAGGCACCCACTCCATCCAGAGTAAGTTCGACAGGCCTGATTGTGCCGTCTTCATTAAACTCCAATCGGTTTACATAAGTTTGCCGGTTTGTACTACGCCGTCCAAACTCCAGATAGGCGAAATAATAATCATCCGTTCCTTCCGGACTGAATACACAACCATGTCCCGGGCCGAAGACCCCCTTCTTATAATCAGTCGTGGAAATGATATCCTGCTTGGGAAATTCAAACGGCCCCATTGGAGAAACTTTGCTCATCACATAGGCGTACTGATACTTTTCGTCTCCTCCAATGGTGTATAAATAATAGTATATTCCTTTTCTTTTAAAGAAAATGGGTCCTTCGGAATATTCTTTGCGGGGAGTGGAGATCATTTGAATGTCTGAATCCACCGTTATCATGTCTTTATTAAGTTTAGCCACATGCCTGCGTCCCCAGAACACATAAGCCTGACCGTCGTCATCAATAAACACCTCGGCATCAATGCCTCCGGGATCTTCTGTTTGTAATAAGGTGGAAGTCGTGAAAGGTTTATGAAACTCATCTTTTCCATGGGCCAGCCTGAAAGGACCATCCGGGCTATCCGCTACCGCAGGATACATATATCCGTTTATTGTCGGATAAATATAGTATTTGCCATTGGCAGCGACAGCCTTACTGGGTGCCCAGTACTTTTCTTTCGCGGCAGAAGGGAAATAAGTACCGTCAAAGCTCCAATGAACAAAGTCCTTTGATTTCCATACCACAGGCGGTCCCGAAGTTTCCAATCCCCGGCCATATCCGTCAGTGGTAGCGTAACAATAGAACGTTCCGTTTATTTCCTGAATGCTTGCATCTGCAATCATGTCAGGTATCAAGGCGTTACCGAAAGGATTGTCTGCTCCTGTCTGCGCTGTTATTGGCTCTGAAATCAGAATCCCTAACATTAAACTGGTAAAAAGACTTTTCTTCATAATATTATAATCGTTTTAAGGTTACACCTACTTTAAGAAAAAGCAAAGTAAAGCTTTTCTATCAGAATTCTTACTATTCATATAGATGAAACATCCGCTCCATCAATTTCCATTTCTCTGCCGAAGTGCTTGTAGGTACACACTCTTGAAATTTGGATACATACTCTTCCCATTCTGCTTGTCTGGGTAAATGAGAAAGCCTGTCCATTGCTGTTTCCCAATCGAAGTCAAGCGGTGTTTCTATAATCATGAATAACCGGGAACCTAATATATAGATTTCCATCTCTAGAATACCTACTGAACGAATGCCGGCTCTTATTTCCGGCCAGGCTTCTTCCCGGCTGTGAATCTTACGGTATTCAGCAATGAGTTCCGGATTATTTTTAAGATTTAATGTCTGGCAATACCTTTTTACAGGTACAGCGTGTTGTTTTACTGTGTATCCCTGATTATGCGTCATAACTAATTTTACTTTAATTGTTATCCTGAAATCAATCTTTTTACCTCTTGCTGTTATCTTAAGGGATTGTTGTTTCCGTGAATTCTGAATAGAAATAGTCAATAGCTGTCTCCTCGGGTAGATAGACTGTCCGCCAACGTAATACCTTTGTCAAGTCACAATCTTCTATACGAGTTTCTGTTTCTGTTATTGGGATTTCAATCATCTTTTCTTCACCGGTGACACCTGTATAATGCATTTCACATTTCAAAGCATTGTTTGCAGGCCTCCACGATATAACAACATCATTCTCATCAATGTATAACCTGTCCATTTTCCTGTTGGTAAGGTTACTCTCATAAAGGTCTCCGTATACATAGCCTTCAATCATGGATTCAATGGAAGAATTGCCTTTGGCATCATACGTAGTAACCGAAAATTCGTATTGTCCTTCGTCCAAATCATTAATGATGACTTCGAATGGATCGATGGTGTTATCCCGTATGACGTCCAGTTCCAATGATTTATCTTCTTCATCTTGTGACTGCCATCGTATGACACATTTCTTTTGAGTCACTCCATACATATAGAATCCTTTCAGCAATATCCGGTTTCTGCCGGAAGAAGCGGTTAGTGAATCAACTTTCCCTACATAGATGGTCTCTCCGGCATCCAGATAAGGCTGAATATTGTCTAACATATCATCGCAGGATGAACAGATCCCGGCAATTACACAAAGTGTGATAATTATATGTTTCATAAAGCTTTTCTTATTTGTTTTCAACTGGTTTTCCATAGAACGTAACTTCCATTAAATGAATGAATTTAACTCCTGTGAATGTACTTAATGCTTTGAAACGGATATAGCGTACAGCAGGAGCATCTGTCGGGAATATGAATTCTTCACCGGCACTGGCGTATTCCTTATCCTCGTTGGAGAACTGTCCTGCAGGTAATCCTGAAGGTTTGTAACTTTCACATGTGGTCAGCAAGGTCCAGCCATCCCAACTTCCGCTTTGGTCTGGTTTGTCGGCGCGTCCCCAGACTTCCCATTCTTTCATATTCCCATGCTGGTATATGAAGGAGTCTTCAAGACGTTGCCAATACAAGTAGCGGCTCAGATGAGTGGTAACTCCCAAATCGAATGTAAACCAGATAGGCATTGTCTGATTGTCTTGTGGAGAGTGAGCCATATCCCATGAATCACCGTAGTTATGACTACCGTTCCAGATTTTGGCCATCCAATGTCCCCATGCATTCATTGGGATATCGTTGTCCAATATTACTTCGTTGAATTTACCCTTATCCAGTTCATACTCTTCCCAGGGCGTTACAGTGGCAAATACCGTATCGGTTGCATTGTCCCATCTGTCTCTGACGATTACTCCGAACATCCTTTCTTCCGGTTTATATCCGCGTGCGGTGATATTAATCTTCTTGGCTGCGGTATAGTTAGTCTGAGCCGTAGACCACTGATTGAGTGAATCCGGAGTGATTACCTCTATGGCAAGATCGCTTGCAGAAGGGTTCTGCATGGATATTGCAATACCTCCGAAAGTTTCGTTCATTTCCAGGGTATTGTATGCTTCAATATAAGAAGGGGTGAGAGGGACTATATTATAGTTGACCGGTTCTCCGATATTTTCTTTACGGTCTACAGCATAGAATGTGATTTGCTTTTCTTCCGTGTCGCCAAAACCCTCAACCTTTAAATTGCTGGAGTATGCAGATACACGGCTTTCCATCTCTTTTCCGGATGCCAGTTTGTATTTAGCAACGATATACATAAGATCTTCATTGTCCGGACTCCTGAAGTTGATAATGGCACCACCGGCAGTCGGGGTATATGACAGCACTTCTACTTTTCCCGGAACTATACCGTCATCCGGTCCATAAGGTTTATGCAGATTATCCTCTTCGCATCCCGTTAACAGGAATGTGAATAAACTGATTAGTATATAAAATTTCTTCATAATAATGTTCTCCTTTCTTATTACCATCCCGGATTCTGTTTTAGATTCGGATTCTTAATAATATCATCATATTTTACAGGCCACAAATAGTCTTTCTGGCTATATTTCTTTTGAGCGATATTGCGAATTACGTAGTAATCTTCCGTATTCTCCTGATCGATGCTCCAACCTCTTATGAAAGTGTTATTATAGGTACTTCTGGCAAGTTTCCAGCGGCGTAGGTCATGATATCGTATACCTTCGAGAGCCAATTCGATCTGGCGTTCTTTACGTATGATTTCCCGCATACCTTCTTTGGTGGACGGCTTATTGGGGTTGGTGGAATATTTCTTCCAAGAATCGACTACACCTTCTAAACCGGAACGCTCTCTTACAATGTCAATATTGGTATAAACCTCTGTCGGTACAAATTCTCCGTTTTCAGTTGCTTCATTCAGTGCTTCCGCATACATCAGATACAGATCGGCCAGACGGACGATGGGGAATGGATACTCTTCAATGACCTCTGACGTTTCAGAAATGATATTTTTGTAGTAAATCAGCTTTTTTGCATAATATCCGGTGATGGAATACAGTGCAAGGGAAGATTGACCGCTGACCTGGCCTTTCTTTGCTTCCAGATAATACATATCATCCGGATTATTCCTGCCATGTCCATACCAACTTGACCCATCAAATCCTAAGGTTCCGTAAAAACGGGGTTCACGGTTAAGATTAAGTTTGGCTGTCTGATATCCTTCTCTGACAAAATATTTATTGTCTTCAGTAGCTGTTGCCACTTGATAACGTTCACTATAGTCATTGCTGCTGATCCATTCTTTATCTTCCTCAATAGGCACACCATTACTGGAATAGAACATTTCTGCAATGTCGAGAGTAGGAGCGTACATTCCTCTGCATGTATATTCTTTCTCAATCTGATAAGCGGCTAATCTTGGCTGACAGTGGCATTGTAAATCACGAGTATGCGATTTACCGCATCCCCATACAAGCTCTCTGTTAAAGCGTTCTGTCACAGCTTGTCGCACGTTCATAGATTGCATCAATCCATCAGGCAGTTTGGTCAGTGATTCTTCTTTGAAATTATAAAGTCCATGACCGGCTTCTATTGCTGTTTTGAGTGCTTCTTCACAGGCATCGGCCGCCAGTTTCCATTTATTGGTACTATATTCCTGTGGGAAATAAGGCTCTCCGTCCCAATCTTTAAAGTTGGCATAGTCTGTATTTCCATTGAAGAGTGGGCTGGCTGCTAATAATAATGTTTTGGCTTTGATGGCTAAAGCGGCAGGTTGGGTGAGACGTCCCATCTCAGTAGCTTCATTCTGAATTTTCAAAGGTAAATCTCCAGCGGCTTCATTTATCAGATTTACTATGTAGTCGACAACGGTTTCTACCTTGTCTCGTTTTACACGCACCTCTTCTTCGGTGGCAGAAATGGGGAGATTGATGTCTACAATAGGTATAGGACCGTATAACTGAAGTAAATAGAAATGATAATAAGCTTTCAGTGTTTTTGCCTCAGCAATCCATCTTCTCCTGTCCGTTTCATTCAGGTCAGTAACCCGGCTTCTGTCCGAAACATTTTCAATAAAGATGTTACAGTCACGTATGGCTTGGTATAAAGGTTTTCCGCCTTTAATACCATCCCAGTAATTGTTAATCGGGTCGCTGATATTTTGTAATCCGTTGGCTATACCAAATGCCCACGTGTTACTGAAATAATGATCTTCCATGGTATAATACCAAATATCATTACCTGCGGTCAATCCTGGGTTTTCATGTTGATTGCCATACAATGGAATGCGTGAGTAACAAGTGACCAGATATTTTTCCGCGTTGGCTCTGTTATTGAATGCCATTTCAATGGTTGCTATATTATCCGGCACAACATCTAGAAAATCTGTACATCCACATAGTGTGCTTACTGCCAGAATAGCAAGTATTTCTCGTATTTTCATATTCATATTCTTTAAAAGTTAACACTCAAACCAATATTATATACTCTTTGGATAGGGTATCCAAGGCCATTACCACCCATTTCCGGATCCCATAGTTTAAATTTACTGAATGTGAGAAGATTGGTTCCGTTCAGGTAAATGCGGACATTGCTGATATGGGCTTTTCGAGTCCACTTTTCGGGTAAGGTATATCCTAATTCCAGAGATTTCAGGCGCATGAATGAACCATCTTGCATCCACCAGGTACTGGATTGTGTATTGTTAGCTATGCTTTCGTTGGCTAAACGTGGCCAAAAAGCATAGATGTCTCTGTTTGCTTCCGACCAGTGGCTATCCGCAATGACTTTTAATAAGGCATTTTGTGAATGCGTGTTGTTATCATCATCTGTGTCGATGAATGGTGATATACAGTTGGGATCAATCCAGAAAGATGAGCGTGCGTTGCCTTGGAAGAAGGCGGAGAGGTCCCACCCCTTATATCCTGCAGATAATCCGAATCCATAGGTGATTTCGGGAGTGGTTGGATAGCCTATGGGCACTTTATCAGCTTCTGTTATTTCACCGTCTTTATCTATATCTTTATATTTGATGTCACCTGCCATAAGCTTACCGCCAAAGTTTTGTTCCGGTGAGTTGGCGATATCTGCTTCATCGATAAACAGACGTTCTGCAATGAATCCCCATCGCTGGCTTAATTTCTGTCCTGCCTGGCTTCTCCAGGGAGTACCTGCGCCCAGATAGTCCGGTTCTTCTATTTTTTCATATTTGCTTGTTGCATAAGTGAAGTTAGCACGTCCGGTAACCCACAAGTCTTTATTGATGGAATGTGAGTAATCAACAGACATATCAATACCTTTACCTGAGGCCGCTCCTACATTGGCTCGTACATCTGCTGTCAGTCCCATAGTGGAAGGAATAAATGAACGGGTCATCAGGATACTATTTCGTTTTTCATAGAATACATCTGCCTGGATTTCCAGTTTGTTGAATAAGCCTAATTCAATACCGATATTCATTTTTTTAGCTTTTTCCCAGGTAATTAATTCGTTGGCATAACGGTTGACAGTGATACCGTTAATATGATTTCCCCAGTTGGTTCCAAAATCCTGTCCTTTGCCTTCATCATTCATATTGACATTGGACAGATAGAAGAAACGGTCATTAGAGTCGCCAATGGCATCATTTCCGACAAGCCCGTATGTGAACTTCCATTTTAGTTTACTGATTGTTTTTTCAATTGGTTTCCAGAACTTTTCGTTTGACATCAAATAACCTATACCGAAAGAAGGGAAGAAGCCGTAACGTTCATTCTGGGCGAAACGTTCGGAGCCATTGTATCCGAAGTTAAATTCTGCGAAGTAACGTTTGTCGTATGAGTAGGTGAATCTTCCTGATAATCCTTGGTTTTTGTATGGTAATGATTTTTGCAGGTCACCTGCATTGCTGTTCTGTTGGGTACGTCGGGTAAATACCAACATGCCACTGACACCATGTTCATCAAAATCACGGTTGTAGCTCATGGCAACTTCCATGTAGTTGGTGGTAGTAACATCTTTAGCTCCTTCATTATAATTCAGATATTCAGTACCACCATTAGGGTTTAGTAAAGTCAGGCTGTAGGCATCCTTCGACTGGTCATAAGTTCCCATAGAGTAATAATAAGGATTGTAATAGCGGGAAACGTCGGAGTACACATAACGGGTAGTACTGATGAGGCCTCGTATATTCAACCCTTTTGTTATGAAATCAAGGTTCTGTTTCAGTTCTCCTTGTGCTACAATTGAAGTACGACTATAATCTTTATATCCTTTCACCATATCGGCATATGGATTTATATAAGTACCGTCTCCATAGTTACCGAACATAAGATGCGTATTATTTGCATACTCACCTACGTTAGGGAATGTTTTGGGAAATAGGACGGGACTTGTTTTCATAACTTTGTTATACAGCGCATCCCCACCGTCAATCGGGCCGCGATAATCATCGAATGAACCGTTCACCCGGATGATAGCTTCTGTTGTTTTAGTCAGGTTAATGTTGATATTGGAACGGACTGAGTATTTCTTTAAGCTGATGTTGCTATTGAAATTGTTTTGTTTGTCCACATTCAGTACACCATTATCATTGAAGAAAGAAGCAGCGATGTAATATCTTGCTACATTACCACCTCCACTGATGTTTGCTGTTACACGCTGGTTCATGGTGTATTTCTTGAACATCTCATCATACCAGTCTACAGCTGGAAATGCATAAGAGTTTAGATTTTTGATGGTGTTATCTATTTTCGACTGGGAATATGGCAATACTCCCAAAGGATTACGGGTTCTGACAGCTTCGTTATGAAGTTGCATATATGTGATCGGATCAGCTGTCTCAATGGTACGGACCGGAGTAGAAATGGAGTTTTCCACTCTGATGTTGACCGTTGCTTTTCCTTCTTTACCTTCTTTGGTCGTTACAAGAATCACGCCATTGGCACCTCTTGCTCCATATAGCGCGGTGGCTGTTGCATCCTTCATGATAGAGAAACTGGCAATGTCATCTACATTCAGGCGTGCTAAATCGGCACTTGTGAGTTCTACATTATCAATCAGGATGAGCGGGCTTGCCGCATAGCCAAAAGTTGTGACTCCGCGAATGAAAAAGCTAGCATCATCTTTTCCAGGTTCACCGCTCGTCTGATAGGCTATCACTCCTGACATTCTACCGGCAAGTGCTGTTGTCAGGTTACTACTTGGTACTTTCAGTTCAGACGGTTTAACAGTGGTAACGGAGCTGATAACGCTTTCTTTCTTTTGTTTTGCAAAGGCTACAACTGTCACTTCATCCAGTTCATCAACTTTAGGTTTTAAATGTACAGTGTAATTGTTTTCTCCTGACACTTTGATTGTGGCAGTTTGATACCCGAGGAAGCTGACCAGCAACTCATCTCCAACTGAGACGGAGATAGTGAATTTTCCGTCAATGTCAGTAATGCATCCTCTTGTAGAGTTTTTAACGATGATTGTTGCACCGGCTACGGGTGAGTTGGTTTCATCGTAAATAGTTCCTTTTACTTCTTTTTGCTGGTTTACTATGCTTATGCCGGCAGTAGCAGCATTTACATAATTGACCACAGGGAAAGAGAAAAAGCTTGTGATACACAAGAGCAGGAAAGGCTTCCTCAAAACTTGTGTTGATAGCCGATAATGTTGGCTGGCTAATCGATGTTTCATAATTCTTGATTTAAAAATTAGGTCAATAAAAGGTATAGTGATGGCATACTGGCTTAAAAATAAACCAGTATACCAGAACTTCAATATGTTAGAGTGATTATTTCTTTATCTTGAATACGGGAGCTATGTTGTTGAGCTTTTTCTCCGGCAGATTAATGGAAAGCCCTTCTGCTGTGCGGTTGAATCGTACCGGTCCATATCCAAGCAGTTCTACCTTCCTTATCTTTTGCGGAAATAGTTTACTGTCGGCAGCTAATGATTTGATGATTACATTTCCATTTTCCGGCCAGGCCAGAACCGTGGCATATAAATCCTTCTTGGTTTGGGTGAAACGGATCTCTTGTGCCGTAGCTTTGCTGTATGCTCCTTCGTTGAATCCTTGTGCATTGATTTTAATATCAGCTTCCGCTATCGGACCTTCGCCGAACACTTCCCAAGGTCGGGTGCTGTAGATAGCTTCTTTATTGATATTCATCCATTCGCCGAATTCATTCAGTATCTTTTCTTCTTTTTCATCAAACGTACCATCGGCCCGCAATGGAACACTGAGAAGCAGATTACCATTCTTACTTACGATGTCAATCAACAGTTTTGCAACATCCGAGGCTGATTTATACCAGTTATTCTCATAAACAGATGTAGTGTAATGCCATCCGCCAATGCATGAACAGGATTGCCAGGGTCGCTCCATTATTTCATTGGGTGCACCGCGTTCTACGTCCCAAACGATGGCTTTGCGTTGGTTTTCATCCAATATCTTACTCAACATGACGGCTTCCAACTTTCCTTTGTGAGTTGCCATATTGTGGTTATAGAAGTGAGCCGCAATCTTTAATCCGGCATCACTGATTGGATAGAATGGGGCTACGGTGACATCAAAATAAATCAGATCGGGATTATAACGGTTGATGGCATCTACGGTACGGTCATAGAAGTTTGTGCAGTATTCCTGAGTAGGCAAGCATGCTCCGTTTCCCCAGGCCCATTGGCTATGAATCATGCCATCCGCCCAGCTACCTTTACTCATCGGATGGTTTTGTGCATATAGGTCCTGAGGGTCATATCCTTCCCACCATTTACCTTTGCCGTCAGCTTTTGTTAAAGTGCCATCGTAAGGAACACCGGCTTTAGGTCCGTGTCTGTCATAACGTTGGGAGGGTTCGTACCAAGTCCAGGCATGGTCAGCATGGAAACTGATACCAAATGGAAGTTCGTACTTGCGTGCAGCTTTTTCCCATTCCGCCAAAACATCACGTTTCGGTCCCATATTTTTTGAATTCCATGGTTGGTATTTACTGTCCCAAAGGTCAAAATTATCATGATGGTTACCTAAAGCGAAAAAATACTGTGCACCTATTTTCTTATAGAATGCCACTAACTCATCCGGATTCCATTTTTCTGCTTTAAATAAAGGGATGATGTCTTTGAATCCCACTTCAGAGGGGTGTCCGTAGTGCTCTACATGATGCTTATATTCTGATGTTCCTTCCATATACATGGAGCGTGCCATCCAGTCGCCCGAACCTTCTACACACTGAGGTCCCCAATGCGCCCATATTCCGAATTTTGCGTTCCTAAACCATTCGGGGACCTGGTAATTCTCCAAAGACTCCCATGTAGGTTGGAATTTACCTTTCATCATAGGTTCGTTCTTTTCTGAAACCGGAACCTGATAGTTCTGGGCAGATAAGGTTCCTATTGAAAGAACTAAAGAGGCTAATAAAATTTTCGTTTTCATAGGTATCAATTTTGTTTCTATTGTACATTGCAAAGATATGTATTAATTAGTAGTTGTAATAGGATTAAAAAGTGTTTGTATTGGAAAATATCGATGATATAATTGGAAAATATCTGATACTATAGGATAAAAACGATTTTTATATTGAGAATATCGATAATCGTTTTGAATGATGAAGAAATTCACCTACCTTTATCAAATTACTAAATATGATATACTATGGCACTATTAGTTGATAAACTACACCCTTTGGTATTAAATGTAGGTTTGGCTGTACACAATGCAGATTGGAACTGGAAGAATGTAAATAGTCCGTTTACACGTTTATATTATATAACGGAAGGAACTGCCCAGATACAGTTATCAGGAGGTACACAGATATTAAAGCCTAATTATTTGTATTTCATTCCGGCATTCACTGTGCATAGCTATATCTGTAACTCCTATTTCTGTCATTACTACCTGCACATTTATGAAGAACATCAGTCAGATTCCAATTTATTAGATGAGTGGGAGTTTCCGGTTGAGATACCTGCCGGAGATTTAGATTTGGCTTTGTTTCAGCGTCTATGTGCAATAAACCCTCACATGAGTTTGCCTAAGTCGGACCCTGCAAGTTATGATAATAACTCGATGCTCATGCAGAACCTTCTGAAAAATAAGCAACGGGCATTGTGCGACAAGGTTGAGTCGCGTGGCATAGTGTACCAGTTACTGGCACATTTCCTGAAACGTGCGCAAGCTAAGGTGGAAACTAAAGATGACCGGATAGAGAAAGCCATTCTTTATATACGTAAACACATATACGAGACTATAGACCTGGCAACATTGGCTGAAAACTCATGCTTGTCGAAAGACCACTTTATCCGTCTGTTCAAGAAAGAAACAGGCGTTACTCCTTCAAAGTATATCAATCAGAAGAAAATAGAGAAAGCACAGCTTATTTTAGTGACTGATGAGATGTCCGTTAAGAATGTGGCTTTTGCCCTCTCCTTCGATGACTATTCTTATTTTAACCGGCTTTTTAAAAAGACAACAGGGCTGACTCCACAGGAATATCGTAACTCGTATCATTAGTAATCGGAGATTTAGAACAGTTTTCTTGTCTGAACCGTATCCGGTCCGTGTCTGGGCCGTACCTGGTCCGTATCAAGTCCATGCGTATAGATACGGAGATGACACGGACTTGGTACGGTTCAGGTAATGAGACGGAAGAAATACAGAACATTCTTATTGTTAATCTATTGTCCTCACGGAAATCGTACTCCGATTATTTGCGTACCGAGAATTTATAGATGCACTGGCTCTGATATTTCTCTCCCGGCCGTAACACAGCCGACGGCCATTCCGGTTTGTTAGGAGTGTCGGGATAGTGTTGCGTTTCCAGGCAAACGGCCGTACGGAAATTATAGACAATCCCCTTCTTGCCGGTCAATGTGCCGTCTAGGAAGTTGCCACAATAAATCTGTATGCCGGGCTCGTTGGTATAAACATCCAGAACGATACCTGTGGCGGGTGATTCGAGTGTGGCACATAGTTTACTTACGTCTCCTTGAGTATTCAGCACCCAGTTGTGGTCAATGCCATTTCCATTCTTCAACTGTGCGAAGTCTTGGTTTATGTTGGCACCTATGGCAGTAGGTTGTCTGAAATCCATGGGAGTACCTTCAACGCTTGCTATTTCGCCGGTCGTCATGAAAGTGCTGTCCACCGGAGTATAATGGTCGGCGTTCAGGGTCAACAGATAACTTGAATTATCTTTTGAAGGATTACCATCCAGATTGAAGTAAGAGTGGTTGGTCATATTGACGATGGTCGGTTTGTCTGTTTCCGCCTCATACTGTATGTCGATGGCGTTGTCATCCGTCAGTTTCATGGTGACGGTGCATTGCAGATTGCCGGGGAATCCTTCTTCTCCATCCTTTGCCAGATAAGTCAGTTGCAATTCCCGGTCACTCTTTTGTACCCCTTTGTACACACGATATTGGAAACCTTTCGGACCGCCATGCAAGCAATGGCCGTAGTTATTCTGCGGCAATTGATATTCCATACCATCCAGTGTGAAGCGTCCCTGGTTAATACGATTGGCATATCGTCCGATACTTGCTCCGAAATCAGATGGATATTTGATGTAGTCCTGTATGGAATCAAATCCCAGTACCACATCCTTCATATTTCCATCCTTATCCGGAACCATGACCGACACGATACGGCCTCCGAAATTAGTGACACACACTTCCATCTTGTTCTTGTTCTTCAGAACGAATAAGTCAGTTTTCTCACCATTGACTTCTGTCTGGAAATCGCTTCGCTTCAATCCGGATTCGGTCAGTTCTTCTTTTGTTGTTGCGGTACATCCAGCTATCAGAACTGTACATACCAAAAGAAACAGTTTATTCATATAGTTTTAATTAAAGTGACTGTAGCATTGTGATAAGTAGTTATATTATGCATAACTTTTACTTATCACAAACGTAGTGAAGATTGTTTTGAAATCGTAGTAGTATAGCACCAAAAAATAAAACTATTTGTTCATTCTTGATGTCTATGATAGTGATGAAGGGTGTTTTCAGCAGCTTTTAGTGTTTTTTGTTGTAATGGTGTGTTTATATTATGCTTGTAGGGGCAATGTTACCCCTACAAGTCTGTTGCAACTGTCCGTTACTTATTCTTTACTTTTCCGGGAATATGATTCTATAGTTTCCACTCAGATGCATGAAAGCGAAGAGGCGGAGCAGCCCGTCATAGTAAGCATCGAAGTAACCATCCTCATACGGTTCATGCTTTGCGTTCCACAACTTATCTACAAACTCACGGCTTTTCTCGTGGGTACACATCAGTGAGGCAGCTGCGGAAGTGGCTACAAGACCTAATGAGTGTCTCAGTGCCTTATATCCTCCGGCTCCAAGGGTATCTTTTACTTGCGTGCCGTCTACGTTATATTGATCTACGAAGGTATCAATACCCTGGCTGTAAAGGAAATCCTGAATTTTATTCCCGTATTCCTGTTGCCATTCTTTGTCGGCACATGTCCAGGAGTAGTCTAAAGCGATGTTCATCGGTACGCGCCAGGAGTCGAAACGGAAAGCGTCGCCGATGATGCGGTTATTGCCCAACAGACTGCCGTCGTAGTTGTTATAATCGGGGTTCAGTCCGGTTACGGGGTGGATACTTTTATGCAGATATTCGCGGCTGCGTTCGGCACATTCGCGCCAGAAATCAGCTCTGCCGTCATTGGCCCAGCGTGCCCATACTTCGTAGAAAGCGGGTACATGGTAAGACGGGTCGGTAAATCGTCCGCCATGTATGTCCGGAACGAAGGTGATGAGCTTATGCTCCACATTGATGAACGGCATTACACGGTTTGTGCCGTCTTTCTCCATGGAACAGTTCAGAATATTCTGGGCTTCGGCAAGGTAGTTGATGCCGGTGTCATTTCCCCAACGGTTGGAGGCGAAGATGAGGGCAGTGACATAGTAAAGTTCTCCGTCGGAAGCGGGGCCTTGGGAGTTACGGGTACCGTCCGTCTTGCAGCTCCAAGCGAAATAGCCTTTCAATGGGCCTTCCTGATGCTGCATGTACTTTGTGCCCCATCGCCAGAGGCGGTCGAAGATATCCTGACGGTCGAACTGGACGGCAATCATTAATCCGTAGGACATACCTTCGGTGCGGACGTCATGATTTTTGATGTCGCTGATATATGCCATAGAATCGCCTACTTCAAAATATACTTTGTCAGGACCGTAGAACACACCGTCGAAGACGGATTTGAGCTTGGCGTCGATGTCTGCCTGTTTATAACCCATCTCGGCAAAGAGATTTCGGTATTTCCGTGTCTCAAAGGCACCTTTATCCCAGGGCTTTGTCGGGTCTGCCTGACTACACGATGTCCCGGCGATGAGGCAGAGGAGGAAGTAAAATAAGTTCTTCATAAAGGAACGTTTTATATTATATGATTTTCAAGATTACGTAGTTAAATTATCATTTAACAGTGATTGGTATCGCCTTCAACTGTTTCAGCTCCGACGTACCACCATAAAGTATTTCATACTCGCCTTCTATCGGGCGCATTGTGTTGGTTTCCGTATCAAACCATTCGAAATCTTCTTTGCTTAATGATACGGTCACATTGCAGGTTGCCCCTTTGGCGATGTTCACACGCTTAAAGGCGCGGAGTGCGTGAGACGGACCTTCTTTGTCGCCTGGACGACGCAGATACACTTGTACCACTTCTTCCCCGTCGCATTCACCTACATTGCTCACGGGGATGGTCAGGATGGTTTGTTCTCCGTCTTTCACTTCCTGTGTACTCAATGAAGCGTCTCCATAACGGAATATGGTATAACTCAAACCATGCCCGAAGGGGAAGAGCGGAGCTTCCGTCATGTACCGGTACGTGCGTCCCTTCATGGAATAATCTTCAAAGCCGGGCAGTTGGCTTGTGCTCTTATAGAAAGTGACCGGGAGACGTCCTGCCGGATTGTAATCTCCGAAGAGGACATTGGCGATAGCCGTACCACCTGCCTGACCGGGATACCATGCCTGCAGGATAGCATCACATGTTTTCGATTCGGGAGTCAGGGCGATAGCGGAACCGGAGAAGTTGACGAATACGATCTTCTTGCCGGCTTTCTTCAGTTCGGCAAGCAGACGGCTTTGGATAGACGGAAGTTCGATGGTTTCGCGGTCACCTCCCTTGAAGCCGGGAATGTTGACATGCATTTCCTCACCTTCCACTGCCGGGGATATACCTCCGGCAAAGATGATGACATCCGCCTCTTTTACCTTGTTTACGGTTTGTTTCAGGTCAACGGGAACTTCGCGTCCCATGTCAAAATCGAGTGCGGCGTCACGGTTGCGAAAGACAAAATCAATCTTGATACGATATTCTTTTCCAGCTTCTGCCTGGAGGGTGTAGACTTTTGCATTATTCTTGAAGTTCATGCCTGCGGCAACTTCCTTGTCGTCTATGGAGAGTTTTGTTATCCCTTGGGTCTGGAAACGGAAGGCGATATCTTCATTCTTGACGGGGCGGAATATGGATTCGTAGCTGGCAGAGAAATCTTGCAGGTTGATGCCGGCTGCAAAGGTCGTGGCGCCGGTGGTGATGAAGTGGAAGGGGGTGCTGATGTGATTGGTTACATCCGGTGTTCCTTCCTGTTTCGTATTGTTCCAGTATTTGGCACTGAAACCTTGCTTGCCATCCATGCTGCATTGCTGGAATACACTTTGCAAAGTGACGTCGGAGGTCAGGTCGCATCCGGGTTCATAGATGATCTGTGATTCGGGCAGATATTCGCGAATGCCCTCCAATAGAGTGATGGTATGTGAGGGGAAACCATTGTAGTTGCCCCATTGCATTACGGAGTCATTGGCATTAGGTCCTACCACGGCCACTTTCAGGTTTTTATTTAAAGGCAGTAAACTCTGATTGTTTTGCAGCAACACAAGGCTCTCACGTGCCATACGGAGTGCCAGTTCACGATGTTCTTTACTATCTACCACGCTGTAAGGAATCTGTGCCCAAGACACTTGCGAAGGTTCGTCCATCTCGCCCAACTCAAAGCGGGCTTTCATCAGGCGCTTCAGAGAGATGTCTATCTGTTTCTCGTCAATCAATCCTTCCTTCACAGCTTCGGGCAGCGAAGCATAGCTGTCGCCACATTCCACATCTGTTCCGGAAAGTACGGCTTTGGCGGAAGCGTGTTGTTTGTCGGGGTCGGTTTCATGGGCGCCTTTGTTGTAGAAGTCGCTGATTGCCCAGCAATCCGATACTACGATTTCTTTATATCCCCATTCGTCACGCAGAATTTGCATTAGCAGGCGGTTGCTTCCGCAACAGGGTTCACCTTCAAAGCGGTTGTAGGCACACATCACTTCTTTCACATGCGCTTTTTGAACCAGGTCTTTAAAAGCGGGCAGATAGGTTTCCCATAAATCACGCGGGTCGATGTTCTCGGCATTGAAGCTGTGGCGGTTCCATTCCGGACCGGAATGTACGGCATAGTGCTTGGCACAGGCATGTAGCTTATCATACTTCTCTCCTTCAGGTCCTTGCAGGCCGCGTACCACTGCCATACCCATCTGACCGGTGAGGTAAGGGTCTTCTCCGTAAGTTTCCTGCCCCCGTCCCCAGCGCGGATCACGGAAGATGTTGATATTGGGTGTCCACATGGTGAGCCCCTGATAACGTTTCAATCCGCCTTCTTTACTGAATTCGGTGGTTTTGGCACGTGCTTCATCCGAAACTGCGGTGAATACATCGTAAAGCAGTTCGTTGTTGAAAGACGCTCCCATACCGATGGCTTGCGGGAATACGGTGGCCAGTCCGGCACGTCCTACACCGTGCAACGCTTCGTTCCACCAGTCATAGGCTTTTATGCCCAGTCGGGGGATGGCAGGAGATGTGTTTTGCATCAATGCGGCTTTTTCTTCCAATGTAAGTCGGCCTACCAGATCATTGGCACGTTCTTCCGGACTTAGTGCCGGGTTTTTGTAGGGAGGTTGTGAACAGGAAAGGAAGCACAGACACAGGCATCCGATTCCGGTGAGCAACTGAAGTTTTCTTTTCATGGTATTAGTGCGTTTTTATTGTTATTAATAGACTTCTGTTTTGTCATTGTGGATGACGATTACAAAAATAGGCAGAAAAGAGGATTTGGAAGAAGAATCGTATTTCAGATAGTTGAGTCTATGTTACAGATTTCTTCCGGATGTTACATCTTGTTTTGCTGAGGTTACATTAAAAAGGAAAATGCCTGTTACAAGGCATTTTTCAGAGGGGGATATTGTAATTTGCAATATGAGTTCCTTCTTTATATTTTCTCGCAACGAATCAGAACTTTCTGTTCATTATTCAAGGTCGTAGCGAACAGATAAACCTCTCCGCCTTCGTTCAATTTGATACGTTTACGGAGTTCCGCTACTGAACTTGGAAAGTTACGAACCGTGATATTGGCTTTCTTCAGATCTCCTAATATGCTTTTTAGTTCTTTCTTATTCAATGTACATATACCCGTTATCCGGAAGCTTCTTCCGGGGAAGTTTTTTATCGGTTCAGCGGAAGTATAGAGATGGCTGTTAGGATGCAGTTTCTTTACCTTATATATACAGGATACATTGCGGAAAGCCCCTGCTTTGAGAATGGACGCGTTGGGTTCGTACAGATATTTATCTAAAGTACCGGTATATTCACCCGGGCTTGATTGTTCCTGTTCGCGGGTGAAAGTGAAGAACTGTCCGGTTGTCTCTGTATTCCTCCCATCCTTCGTTTGCAGATTGATGCAATGAATAGGAATATTCTCTGCGGTAACAGTGTTGTGTCCTAAGATAAGCAAAAGTTCCTTGCATTCATTATTTACAGAAACAATGTGTGCTTCCTGTACGTGCTTTAAATCCTGAATAGCCAAAGACAGGTCGAGCATAGGGGAGAGTTTCACCATTACGTGCTGTGCCTTTTCGAGCAGCAGGGATTCCAGCTCTGCTACATTCGGTTCACAGTCGGCAATGGCAACAGTCTTACCGCCATGCCCGTCACGACGGGCAGGATCAATGAATATCCAGTCGACGGAAGACATCTCTTGCAGATGCCGGATGCCGTCTTTGTTTTCTATCCGGATATGATTCAGGCCCAGTAACGGGAAGTTATGCGATGCAATCTCGCAAAGAACTTCCTGCCGTTCCACATAGGTGACATGATGGAATTTCGGAGAAAGAAAAGCACAGTCTATGCCGAAGCCTCCGGTTAAGTCGGTCAGTGTGCCGGAGGAAGACTCCGGAATGATAGATGCTTTGTATCGTGCCGTAGCTTCCGAGGAACATTGCTCTAGCGATAGGTGACGGGGATATAGAATGCCTTCTTCCTCATGCCAGGACGGTATTTTCTCTGCCGCCGCCTGTCTGCCCGCTATCTGCGTCAGTGCAACAGGCATATCCACACCGGGATATTTCGGTGCTTGCAGAGCCAGGTTGCGTACATCATCCTTGCAATGTTCGCGTATAAAACGAAGGGTTTCGTCATTCAATTCCATAAACCTTGTCGTTTAATAGTTTCTTTGAAGCTATAGCCCAGAGCATTGTCTCCATAATATCCAGATCAGAGTTAACCTCGCCTTGCAGCAAATACTTATCCCGCTTGCGCGCTACTTTTTCATAAATCTCTTTCGCCCGTTCCGGCTGATTTTCCCAATACAAGGCAAGGGCACACAGCAAGCGTTGTTTGGAAGACATCATAATCTTATACCGCTGGATGTATCTCTTTATCTTATCTGTATAAAGCCGCTCTACTTCTTCTTTTCTCCGTTCACCTATCAGTTCGAGGAACAGGAGTTCACACTCGATTTCTTTTACGTATAGTCCGACTATTTCCTCTTTATGCCGCTCTATTTCGCTAAACAGGACGTGCGCAGTTTTAAATTCTTTCCGGTCTACATAGCGCGAAATATAGAGCAGTTTCACGGCAACCTGCATGATGTTCCTGTAATCTGTCACTTCATCGTTCGGGAACCATTCGTCCGGCATGTCTTTCAGTCTTACGCCTTTCTGAACTTCAGCGTTGACGGCTAACTGTAATGCCAGATACTTCCGGGTATTCAGATCCCGGTGCATCAATATCAGATTGTAGGCATCATTCGTGATGCCCGACATCTTCAATGGAATACCGTTCATCAGTGCTAGGAAGAAACCGCAGATAAAGGAGAATAGAAGGAATAAATGTAAAGGTAACGGTATCTCGGGATAGGCAACCCAAAGAACAAGTGCAAGGATTGCCGTCAGCAGATTCATCAGTACTCCGCCTGCATTATACCAGAAATAAGGCAACTGTTCGTAAGGCTTATCCGGTGGAGAGAGCAGGCATTGTCCGCCCGTGCCGGAGATGGAGAAACGTTTGAAACGGAACTTTCCTTTTTCTTTTATTAGTGTAAGGCTACCTACCCGAAAAGAAACGAACCGGTAACCGGTGGCAAGTCCGAAGATCAGATGCCCGCCTTCGTGCAGAATAATCTGTACGAAAACGGCAAGGATGAGACAGGCCAATGATAAGATACAGGAAAGCAAGAGTCGGCTCAACTGTATGTTTCCCATATTCCCGAAGAATTCACTTAATGTAGTCTCCGTAAAGAATGTAATGCAAAACACCATTGCACCGAAGCCGATGCATGCACCGAACAGGGTGGAAAGTATAAGTTTGAGAGCTTGTTTCATTGTTGTATGGTATGAAGTTCTTACCCGGTTTGTCTGTACAAATATAAGGAAAATCTCCGGGAGTACTGGCAAAGTTAAGTAGATAAAGTGAGTGGATGTTGTTTTTCTGTGTTTCTAAACATACGTAAATATATATCAATTGATGTAAATAATACTACATTTGTAAAATGTTTAACCTAAAGAATATGAATATGCGACAATTGAAAATTAATTATGCTTGTTTCGCTCTTAGCGTTCTGTGTTTATTGGCAATATCATGTAAAGATGATGAAGATCCGTATCCTGCTGGAAAAGAACTTGTAAACTATGAAATGACACTTTTCCGAGTGGAATATGGCGCTCCGAAACCGAATCCGTTACCTAAAGATTGTATAATCTATAGCGAAGTGCCGGGAAACAATGAGGCCTGTGATAATAAATTTTTTATTTCCTTTTATTATGAAGGAAATTTATACTCTATCGGGGGATTACCCATTCCGGAAATGAGAGACTGGACTATGAATAAGTCATCAGTACAAGTATTGCTCAGTGGAAAATTTTATTTTTATGAGGATGCTGGAAATAGGCCGGATAGTAGAAGCGAGAAAGACGATTATTTTGTTTCTTTCCAAGTAAGCTCAATAATCCTTAAATAGAGATAGTATGAGAAAATACACAGTACTTTTACTTACGTTTTTTTGTTTTTACAGTTTATCTGCCCAAAAACAACTGTCTTATTTGGATGAGAATAAGAAAAAGATTCACTTCGAAACTATTGATACCCTTTCTTATATCCTTTTTAAAACTGGGGTTGCAGATGCGCAAAAAAGAACGACAATTAAGAATAATCGTAGAACCATTCCATTAAAAGGAAGATCCATGTTTTTAAACATTAACTCTGAAGATGATATCATGCAACTAAGGAGTGATAGTAATGTTGAAGCTGTGTATCGTGTAATTCGTTCACAAGATGGAGATATACATGTTCTGACAGATGATATTCTTGTCAAAGTGAATTCTGGAGAGAGGATAGAGTCTGTGTTCAGTCAGTTGAATATTCCATATATCTCAGAGTCGCCAATCGATGGGTTGGAAGATGTTTTTTTAGTTCGGGTTCCATCTTCTGATAAAACATTGGATATTGTGAATAGACTAATGTCTTCCAACTTGGTAGTCTATGCAGAGCCGGATTTTATAAGATTTACAGATGCTCCTGCTGCCAATGCTACAGTAGATAATTATTCTCCGCAACAATGGGCAATAAAAAACACATTCACGGGTTTTGATGTAAACGCATTACTTGCCTGGAGAATTTCTAAAGGGAAAGATATAAAAGTTGCGGTTATCGATGAAGGGGTAGACTTGAATCATCCTGATTTAAAGGCCAATCTGCTTCCCGGGTATGATACAACGAATTGGGGATCTCCGGGACAGAATGGAGATGCGGCTCCCGATGACTTTCATGGTACTGCATGTGCCGGTATTATAGCCGCTGTTGAGAACAATATAGGTATGACCGGAATTGCTCCCCAATGTAAAATGATACCTGTCAGAATAGCAACTGGGGATACAATTGACGGTAAAAGAAAGTGGAAGTCAACCACCTCTTCTACAGCAAATGGGATTATTAAAGCGTATAGAGATGGAGACGCTGATGTGTTAAGTTGCTCATTTGGCATACTTCCAACCGGGGGAGTAAGTAAAACCGTAAAAGAAGCCATCGTATCGGCAACAACAAAAGGAAGGAATGGACGTGGTGCTATTGTTGTCTTTTCAACAGGAAATGAATATACAGGTAGTGTCAATCCCTATTGCCTTTTGGATAAGGTAATTTCTGTCGGAGCTATGGACTTGAACGGTAGTCGTTGTGACTTTTCAAATTACGGTAATGGCTTGAAGGTTGTTGCTCCCGGCTCAAGCATATATACAACGGATATTAGCGGTATTACCGGTTCCTCTTCAGGTGATTATTGCTACTTTGGGGGTACTTCAGCTGCTTGTCCTTACGTTGCCGGTATAGCTGCCTTGCTGTTGTCTGTCAAGCCGGATGCACTAGCCAGTTCTGTAGCTTCCTGGATTTATACTTCTTGTAGAAAATTGCCTGCATATCAATATTCGGTTAGGGACAATAATGGTACTTGGAATAATGAAACAGGTTATGGATTAGTCGATGCATACGAAGCTGTTATAGCCAGTAAGCCATTTACCATGATAGTGCCGGATCTGTTATGTGAATGTGAAACCCATACTTTCTCCCTATCAGGTTCTACTGACAGGTGTGATTCTATTGTCTGGAATCTTTTTTTAGGGGGAGAAATTATATCCGGTGACGGTACTAATTCAATAGAAGTGCGTATATCTAACGCTCCCGGGTATTCATTACCTGTTGCAGCATCTATCTATTATGACGATAGAGTCGTTACATTAGAAGAGTGGCCCCATGCAGGTATTCCTGAGACGCATGATATAGAGGGGGCTGACGAGGCCACGGAGTGGGAGTATATGTATGTTGTAGCAAATATGGATGGTGCGACCTCTTACACCTGGGAATTGCTACAAGGTAATTGTGGAATCTGGCCCTATGATAACAAAGCTGATATAATGCCTTACGACACTAATAAAGTCACAATTCTTGTTACAGGTCATAATAGATGTGGTTCCTGGTCTGAATGGCTTAATTTTACTCCCAGTTATAGAAGACCAAGTTGGGATTCTCGTCAGGTCGGTACGAAATCCGTTGCAGTATACAATCTTTCATATAAACAGGTTTACTCTGATAAAAAACTGATAGCTCCATTTGATATAAAGACGGCAAATCTGTCTCCGGGATTTTATATCATTGAATATCAATTAGAAGATGGAACTATTATAAGAGAAAAAGTATATGTCCCTTAATATAGCTTTATGATGCGGATGTGCATCAATAATCTTTGCATTCCAATTTTATGTGAATATAAGGAACTTTATGGTATAACTTTGTATTTTTGTTTAGCTTCCTGCCGGCTGCACCAGTTAAAATGCCACCACTCGCTGGGCAATGCGCGAAAACCTGCGGCACGCATGACGCTCCGCAGCAGTTGCCGGTTCGCCTGTTCCTGCTTTGTCATTTTCCCGCTTTGCACCAGTGCGGCTTCATTCGTAATGTGAGCTTCGGGGCCGAGGTGGTCTACTTCCGTACCCATCGGCAGGGGATTTCCCGCTTCATCCAGTATGCTGATGTCTACCGCCAGACCGTAGTTGTGCAGTCCGCCACCACGTGCGGGATTGGAAACATAGATATACTTGGAGGTGCCTTTCACCACATTCCACATTTTCTGCTGCACACTCATCGGGCGGGCGGCATCATACACGATGAGGCGACGGCCGGGGTATCGCTTTTTCAGTTCCTGTTGCGCCAGTAGCAGTCCTTTCATGGCATCGGGATGCAGATACGCCTCATGCAGATCTTCGTATAGCACCTTTCCCGTGAAATTATCCGCCCGGGTATACATCAGGTCTACGACGATGGAGCTGTCCGCTTCGGCAATATTCACCAGTCCGATGCTTTCCAGATATCTTGCCGTTTCACTCTTTTGTGCGGATGCGGGGATAAACCAGAGAGCAAGTAGAAAATAATATATATACTTCATGCCTTTTTTTCTTTGCCTGCAAAGGTACGAATTCCCACCGGATTAGCCGTTCTGTGCGAATACATAGATTTTGTCTATTTCCTCATAGAATTTATCTGTTTGTAATGAACTTACGAATCCTTACATTTGTTCCATATATTAGTTCTCTAAACAAAAATACCATGGAAAAGAAAAAACTCACCTCTGCCAACGGGCGCCTGATCGCCGACAATCAAAACACTCAGACCGCAGGACAACGTGGTCCTATCATGATGCAAGACCCCTGGTTTCTGGAAAAACTTGCACACTTCGACCGTGAAGTGATTCCTGAAAGACGTATGCATGCCAAAGGTTCCGGCGCATACGGTACGTTTACCGTAACACATGACATCACAAAGTACACCCGTGCCGCTATCTTCAGCGAAGTAGGTAAGAAGACGGAGTGCTTCGTACGTTTCTCCACCGTAGCCGGTGAAAGGGGAGCCGCCGATGCCGAACGTGATATCCGTGGTTTTGCCATGAAGTTCTATACGGAAGAAGGTAACTGGGATTTAGTGGGAAATAATACTCCTGTATTCTTCCTGCGCGATCCGTTGAAATTTCCCGATTTGAACCATGCCGTAAAACGTGACCCGCGCACCAATATGCGCAGTCCGAACAATAACTGGGATTTCTGGACCTTGTTGCCCGAAGCTTTGCATCAGGTGACCATCACGATGAGTCCCCGTGGTATTCCTTATTCCTATCGCCACATGCATGGTTTCGGTAGTCATACTTATAGCTTTTTCAATGCCGCCAACGAACGTATTTGGGTGAAGTTCCATCTGCGCACCCTGCAAGGCATCAAGAATCTGACCGACCAGGAGGCCGAGGCTATCATTGCCAAGGATCGTGAATCGCACCAACGCGACTTGTACGAGAGCATCGAAAAGGGTGACTTCCCGAAGTGGCAATTCCAGATACAGCTGATGACGGAAGAGCAGGCGGACGAATACCGCATCAATCCGTTCGACCTTACAAAGGTGTGGCCGCACAAAGATTTCCCGCTTCAGGATGTAGGTATCCTGGAACTGAACCGTAACCCGGAAAACTACTTTGCCGAAGTAGAGCAAGCAGCTTTCAATCCGCAGAATATAGTGGAAGGCATCGGTTTCTCTCCCGACAAAATGTTGCAGGGACGCCTTTTCTCTTATGGTGATGCACAGCGTTACCGCTTGGGAGTGAATGCGGAACAGATTCCGGTAAACAAACCCCGTTGCCCGTTCCATGCTTACCATCGTGACGGTGCCATGCGTGTAGACGGTAATTACGGCAGTGCCAAGAGCTACGAGCCCAACAGTTACGGTGAATGGCAAGACTCTCCCGAGAAGAAAGAACCGCCTTTGAAAGTTCATGGCGACGTTTATAACTATAACGACCGTGAGTACGATGATGATTACTACAGCCAGCCGGGTGATCTTTTCCGCCTGATGTCTGCTGAAGATCAGCAACTGACGTGCGAAAATACAGCCCGTGCCATGGGTGATGCCGAACTCTTCATTAAGCAACGTCATGTGCGCAACTGCTATAAAGCTGATCCGGCCTATGGTACAGGCGTAGCCAAAGCTTTAGGCCTTGACCTGGATGAAGCATTGAAAGCAACCCGATAGTTAAGGGATGGATGTGGTATGGCTTAACCTTGAGGTTAATACTTAATAAGTATCTGTTGCAAGAACACAAGGGGTATTCTTCTGAACTATTCGTCGCTCAGGGAGATAACTTTCAATTGCTTTTCAAATGCAGCTTGCGGTAAATTGGTATAGACATTCACTTTCACAGAGCAGCCAGGCAATATATCAAAATAATTGTCGCTGAATGAACTGTCCATATCGCCGATGGTTATGAATACGGCACGGGCAAAGTTGTCGCTGTTGAGAGTCAGTTCGAAACCGCCTTCGATGAACTCTATGCTCGAAGTGATAGCAGCTTTGGGATAGTTCACTTCTTTCTGTTTCACGAGGAAGTAGTTATTGGCATAACTGTTTGTCCCTTTGTCGGTCAGCAGGACGGCATGAACGAATACATCTTCTTTCGGTGTATTTTTTAAGGCTTCACTCAAAGGAACTGAGAATACCGTCTGGCTACTGTTGGCGTCTATCTTTATATTTCGTTTGAAACTGCTCACTTTCTCTCCTGTCAGTTTCATTACTTCTACCTGTAGCGTGCCGTTACAGGATTTGAGGCGGTCGGAAACCACCTGGATGTTCAATACTTCGTCTTCGTCGGTTATGGGAGAAACAAGAATATCACGGTAAGCCTTGCGGGCAAAGTAATGCTGCGCTTTCCAGCGACCGTAGTAGTCGCGGCTTGCCCAGGAAGCCACGGGCCAGCAGTCGTTGTGTTGCCAGAAGAGAGTTCCCATACAGTAGGGCATATCCCGGCGGTGTGCCTCGATGGCTGTTTTGATGGCATCTCCTTGCAGCACGTGGTTCATGTAGAGGAAGGCTTCGAAGCTTTTGGGTGTGCGATATTCGTTCAGCAGATAAGTCTCAATCAGTTGGTTGGCGTGCATGCCTCCGCGCTGATGGGACATCATGACTTCCGAATAGATATCCCAGTCCTCTTCACAGGGAGCGTAGCGCTTCACGGATTCAAATTCGGGGAAGGATTGGAAGCCATATTCGCTGAAAAAACGGCTTCGTTCTTTGTTGTACGTCTCGATGGGCTTTTTACCATGCCACACATCCCAGTAGTGGCGGTCGCCGTTGTGGTCATCGCTGCCACCGTCTTCACGGGCGAAAGGAGAAGAAGGCCAATAGAAACTTTCGGGTGCGTATTCCTTCACAACTTCGGGAAGGGTGACGTAATACTGATCGGTGAACTGTTTCCAGATCTTCTTTTCATACTCCGGATTCTGCGCCTTGTATCGTTTCTGCCAGCCCCAGTTGAACCAGGCGTCATTACATTCGTTGTTTCCACACCAGAGGGCGATACAGGCATGGTTTCGCAGACGTTTCACATTGTCGATGGCTTCCTGGCGGATATTCTCCAGCAATTCCCCTTCAGCGGGGTAGAGGCTGCATGCAAACATGAAATCTTGCCAGACGAGGATGCCGTAGCGGTCGCAGAGTTCATAGAACAGGTCATTCTCATAAATGCCGCCGCCCCAGATGCGAAGCATGTTCATGTTGACATTGGCGGCGTCAAGGATTGTCTTTTCGTACAGTTCCGGTGTGACGCGTGGCAGGAAGTTATCTTGCGGAATGTAGTTGGCTCCTTTGGCAAAGACGGGGACTCCGTTCAGTTCCACATAGAACGTCTTTCCATCCTTGTCCGGGCGGTTGATGATCTTCAGCGAGCGGATACCCACTTGTGTGCTCTGAATGTCGGATGTTTTGTTATTGATGGCAAGCGCGGTACGGAAGTCATATAAATGTTGCTCACCCAGTCCGTTACTCCACCACAATCGGGGATTCCGGATGATAAACGGAAGGGAAATCTTATTGTTTCCTTTGTGGAGGGAAACGGTTTTGCCTGCCATTACTCTGCCGGAAGCGGCATCAGTCACCGTAAGGGTGGCTTCGTCTATTTCCTTATCTGATTGAACTTCTATTTCTCCCACGATGGATGCACGGCTTTTACTGACTTCCTGCTGACGGATGAAGACATCGCTGAGTCGGGCGTCATCCCATGCTTCAATGTATACAGGACGCCAAATGCCGGAGGTCACTAAGCGAGGTCCCCAGTCCCAGCCGTAATGATAACCGGCTTTGCGGGCAAATACGCTGACTTTCTTGTCGAATAATCCACCGTTTTCGGACTGGTCGTTACTGGCTTCGTAGTGGTAGGGCAGTGCATCCCATTTGGGAATGTCCACCTTGATGGGAGAATGGAAATAGATTTTCAGGATATTTTCTCCGGGTTTCAGTTCCGCCTTTATGTCTGTTTTCCATTCACGGAACATGTTGTTGGTCTCCAGTATTTTCTTTTCGTTCAGATATACGTCTGCATAAGTGTCGAGTCCTTTGAATACGAGGTCGATGTTCTGCCTCTCCATCATTTCGGGGGGCAGTTGGAAGGAAGTCTGGTAGATCCAGTCTTCCTTATCTATCCACTGTATACCGCGTTCGTTGAGGCGGAAGAAGGGATCTGCGATGATCTTGTTGTTTATTAAGTCGGTGTGCACCACTCCGGGAACGGTGGCGGGATACCAGTTACTGAGCCGGGCCTGTTTGAATTGCCAGCCTTCGTTCAGCTCTTTCCGGAGAGGAACGGCTATCAGCAGGGCGCTGCACAAGAGTGATGAGGTCAGTAGTGACGCTCGCTTCATGTTCAAATTCAGTTTTTTCATGACTGTTAGTTATTGAGTTATGTTGAATGTCGCTTTTAATCCTTCCCGTCGGGTTACGGATGCTGCCAGGTCGCGGAAATAGAGTTGCGCTATTTCGGTGCCGTCCGTTTTGCCGGTATTAGTTAGGTCAAAGGTAATGATAATTACTTCATTCCGGGTATATTGAGTGGAGGATAATTGCAGATTACTGTATGCAAATGTTGTATAGGATAAGCCATATCCGAATGGGAAGCGGTCGCCCTGCCATGACTACTGTAACCAGCGGTTTTCCCGTTTCGGACAAACGGTGCGGTTTTCCGTGTATCACATCTCTGCCCTTGCGCGTTTCGGCTTTAAGGTATGGGAAGTTCTCGCAGTGCAATTGGTTCATTTGCCCTATCTTCTCTTCCAGTGTCATCTTTCCGAGGAGTATCCCGATACGCTTTTCTGTCTCTTTATCCGATTTATAATCAGTGGAATAACAGGCGGATGGATGAAGTAGAAGGAAGACTGAAGTTACATAATAAAGGATGTGTCTGAACATATCGGCATGTACGTTTAAAGGTTTAATTATTCTGTGTCCAAATGTACAGAACATACCTTTTCCGATATGACTAGATTTTGCTGTTTAATGATACTATTTTGAAGAGGAGGATTCTGCTGGGATGTACAGGTATTCATCAATTTCAACTACTGATTCACATTGATAAATGATTCCGCCTATCCCTTGTCTGTACGGCAATAAAGACTTGCATTTTCCACACCGTTGCCAAGCCATCAGTCACCCACTTTCAAGGCGGATGAAATGGCCAGTGAATGTGGAAGAAAGGTTCCGGTGAAAGACAGAACCCTCTGCCAGTACCGGAGCCTTTTCACATGCAAGACGTGTCTGTATACCCCGCCCGGAAGTATCTGTAGAGGGGTGCGCAGGGGAGCGGTCATGACAAGCGCTTGTCACCACCCATGACATGCGCTTCTCATCAGCGGTGACAAGCGTATGTCATGACCGCTGACTTGCCGCCGGACTTTTCCGCTTCGTACGGACTCTTGAAAATGTCATCTACCTCCCGCCGAAAGACGCTGACACTTGATAAAATTGCACAATGATAATATCTGACAATAAAGTATGGAAAGGGAATCAGTTACAAGCTACGGGCTACAAGCTACAAGTAGCTGCACTATGTTCCGAAAGGTACTTGTAGCCCGTAGCTTGTAGCTGATTCATATCCGCTCCGCAAATGAACAAATTGCTCTCTGTTCAACTTTCCCTCACCCCTTTTTTAAAGATATGGGATAATCGTAATATAAATACCCGTAATAATGGCCGACGTGATAACCCCGGAAATATTCGCTCCCAAGGCATCTCCCAGAATAAACGAGTCCGGATTATCTTTGCTCACCAGCTTCTGAGCCACCTTTGCCGTAGTGGGTACACAACTGACGGCGGCAATTCCGATCACCGGATTATAATTTCCCTTCTTGATAAAGTACATGATGTATCCACCCATGATGCCGCCGATACCGGAAAGCAATAATGCCACTATACCCAATACCAGCAGTTTCAGAATTTTCGGATCGAGTAACAAGTGCGCGTCACAAAGCACACCCAGCAATACGCCCAGCATAAATGTAGAACCGTAAAGCAGCGGACCACTGACGAAATCATAGATATGCTTCATACCCGATTCACGTACAGCCACTCCCAGGAAGAGGGAGAAGAACAGCGGTGAAGCTACCGGGAACAGGAAACACAGCACCGCACACAGTACAGCCGAGAATGCCAGTTTCACTTTGGCATCATAATTCTTGGGAGCTTTCTTTGAAGTCATCTTGATGGCACGCAGACGTTTCGGAACCAGGAGTTTCACCAGATACGGGTAGCCACCATAGGTCAGTCCGAGATACAGGTAAGCCACTACGGTGATAGGCACAAACAAATGTTTGGCAAGAGCCAGTGACGTGAACAGAACCATAGGACCGTCTGCACCGCCTACCATGGCTACGGAAGCACTTTCCTGCAAGGTCAGTCCCAGAGCCGAAGCTACGGGGATAGTCAGGAAAGTACCCAGTTCGGCGCATAGAGCCAGGAAAAGACTGACGAAAGGTTTCTGCAACAGAAAGCCTACATCCAGCAATGTGCCTATACCCATAAACACAAAGCAAGCTATCAATCCGTTGCTGAAGGTGAGCGTATAGACAGGTTGCAGAAAGTCTATCTGCATCGTATTCATCAGGTCGTCCGTGTCCGAAAGCATCGGGTCGAGAAAGAGGTTGCCCAATGTGCCGTCCGGCATGAAAAGTGTTCCGCAATTGATGGCGACCATACCCAGTCCCATCGGAATCATTACCATAGGTTCGAGCACTCCTTTCCAGCCCAGATATATAAGCAGCAAACCTAAAAGGATTAAAAATACACGGGCTGACGCAAGCAGGTAGCCACTTTCCATCATCGTTCCAAAACCTTGGAACAGGGTCGCGAAATCTATATTTTCCATACTATTTCTTATTTGGTCTTATCGGCTGATTTGCCGGAGTGTTTCTTATTTTTTTGATATAGCATCTCTTCTTGTTGATTCAGGTACATCATGTGTGTATCTTCGGGGTAGTAATAATCTACCAGGTTCGTTTTGGAGACTCCGGTGCTTACCCCGTGGTAATATCCGTGATAGTCGGTAAGTTCCCGGTTTACTCCCCGGCTGAACTCTTCGCGTTTGTCATCGAGAAGTCCGTTATCTTCCATGGGGATGTCCCGTATCATGAGTTCTACCTTCTGGCGCAGTTTGCGCAGACGTCGCAGGCGAAGCAGTTCTTTCTGGTGTGAGCTGTAGAAGTCGAATGAGTCGGCGGCAACGGCAATCATTTTGATGATGAAGGCCACGAAGAAGCCGATCACGAATGTAAGCCCCATCATTTCGAGGGTGGCTATTAATAAATCGAGCATAGTTATCGCATTAATTTAGAAGTGAATAAACAATAGACTGACCAAAGACACGCCAATGGCATACCTCCGGAAAATGGTTGGTAATAAGTAAGGTGGCGGTTTAAATCAGAATATGTTTCAGCTCGTAGACGTAGTATCCGTAAGAATAACGGATAGCGCTGGGGGTGAAAGAAAGACTGGCATTCTGTTCCACCCGTAAATGGGTGGAAAATATACGTTGCATCTGTTCTGCAGATGGATGGATTTTTAGTTTCAGCAGTTTCGAGGGAGCACTGGCCTGATTGTAGAAATTCTCCTGGAAAAGGATACCATTGATTTTACGCTCATTATTTTCATCGTTGAAGAAGGGGCGGTGGGCAATGGTCGAGAAGTAATCGGTTGACATTGAAATGAAACACCCTGTTTGGACAGGAGTGACGGAATCATCCGCCGAGGCTTCGGTAAGCATCCGAAGTGCCGGCTGTTCCTCTTGCAGAATGACGGACATTCCTAATGCGAGGCACATGAATAAGAATATATAGTGCAGATGTTTCATCGTAGCGTCCGCAAACATAACAAATATCTTTGTGTAATGTTGTGTTCCCCTTCAAGAAAATTTTGTTAAATAGAGAACGGTTTCTTTGCGCATGTTCTGCAAATGTGTATATTTGGAATAATATATCTAAATATATCGTAAACCACAATAACTCAAATTCCTATGAGTAGTAACATATTTCTGATTATCGCCGTAGTCACAACTGGTATTTTTGTGATACAGTTTATCCTTTCCATCTTCTTCGGAGACATTGATGCGGATGTAGACGTGGATGCCGACATCAGCAGCATGGTGTCTTTTAAGGGACTGACGCATTTCGGTATCGGTTTCGGCTGGTACATGTATCTGATTGGAAATACTGACATTCAGAGTTATGCCGTTGCCATTCTGATTGGTCTGTTTTTCGTATTTGCCGTGTGGTTTCTCTATAAGAAAGCCTATCAGTTGCAGCAGGTGAATAAGACGGAAAAGACGGAACAGCTTGTAGGGCGCGAATGTACCATCTACTTTAAACAGGGGGATGGCAGATATACCGTACAGGTGAGCCGCGATGGAGCCATGCGCGAGATAGATGTAATATCAGAAGCAAGTAAGTCTTATCAGACGGGCGATAAAACCATAATCATGACTTACAAGGAAGGAACACTGTATATTCAATGAAAACGAAACTCAAAAACATAGATTTATGACACAAGAAATGATGATTATGGCCGCCATACTCGTGGCGGTTATTTTGCTTACCTTCATTGGTATCCTTTCCCGTTACCGGAAATGTAAAAGTGACGAAGTACTGGTAGTATATGGTAAAACGGGCGGTGATAAGAAGTCTGCCAAGTTGTATCATGGTGGTGCCGCGTTTGTATGGCCGATTATTCAGGGGTACGAATTCCTGTCCATGAAGCCGATGCAGATAGACTGTAAACTAACCGGAGCTTTGTCAGCTCAAAATATCCGTGTGGATGTACCGACTACTATTACTGTAGCCATCAGTACCGATGCGGAGGTAATGCAAAATGCCGCTGAACGTATGTTGGGACTGACAATAGATGATAAACAGAATCTGATTACGGATGTTGTGTACGGTCAGATGCGTTTGGTTATTGCCGATATGACGATTGAAGAACTGAACTCCGACCGTGATAAGTTCCTTTCCAAAGTAAAGGATAACATCGATACGGAGCTCCGCAAGTTCGGTTTGTATCTGATGAATATCAATATCAGTGATATCCGTGATGCTGCCAATTATATTGTCAACTTGGGTAAGGAAGCTGAAAGTAAGGCGTTGAATGAGGCTCAGGCAAATATAGAAGAACAGGAGAAACTGGGTGCCATCAAGATTGCCAACCAAATAAAGGAGCGTGAAACGAAAGTTGCCGAAACACGCAAAGACCAGGATATCGCCATTGCCGAGACGAAGAAGTTGCAGGAGATCTCTGTGGCTAATGCGGATAAGGATAGAATCTCACAGGTAGCCATTGCCAATGCTGAAAAAGAATCACAGGTGGCAAAGGCGGAAGCCGAAAAGAATATCAAAATTGAACAGGCCAACACCGAGAAGGAAAGCCGCATCGCCGAACTGAACTCCGACATGGAAATCAAACAGGCAGAAGCCGGAAAGAAAGCAGCTATCGGACGAAATGAAGCTCAGAAAGCTGTGGCACAGTCTGACGCTGAACTGGCTGTGACTCGCGCCAATGCTGACAAGCAGGCCGGTGAAGCTGAAGCACGTTCGGAAGCTGCCGTGCAGACTGCCCGTGAAATAGCACAGAAGGAAGTGGAAGAAGCTAAAGCACGCAAGGTGGAATCTTCTTTGAAGGCAGAAAAGATTGTGCCTGCTGAGGTTGCAAAACAGGAAGCCATTCTTCAGGCTGATGCTGTTGCCGAAAAGATTACCCGTGAGGCTGAAGCTCGTGCAAAGGCTACTCTGGCGCAGGCTGAAGCTGAAGCAAGAGCTATCCAGATGAAACTGGAGGCCGAAGCTGAAGGTAAGAAGAAGTCATTGCTTGCCGAGGCTGAAGGCTTTGAGGCCATGGTACGTGCAGCGGAATCCAACCCGGCTATCGCCATCCAGTACAAGATGGTAGATCAGTGGAAGGAAATTGCCGGAGAACAGGTGAAGGCATTCGAACATATGAACTTAGGAAACATCACTGTATTCGATGGTGGAAACGGAGGTACGAGTAACTTTTTGAGTTCATTGGTGAAGACGGTTGCTCCAAGTCTGGGTGTACTGGATAAGTTGCCTATTGGTGAGACTGTGAAGGGTATCATCCATCCGGAAGGGAAGGAAGACAAGCAGGAAACCAAGAATGAAGAACCGAAGAAAGACGAAAAGAAGAAATAATCAGATCACTTTCTCTGTCATTTAAAAAAGAAGCGAAGGATTCATTTCCCCTTGGAACAGGGGAGGAATTCTTCGCTTTTGCTTAATAGAATAGTTCAGGTCTTTATATTCCCAGTCGTTCTTTCAATAAACGGTAGCCCGTCAGACTGACCCGCAGCTTGGTCCCGTTCTTTAATAACACTTGATAAGTCTCTTTCCCGAATAATTCAACCCGGGATATTTGTGTCACGTTTACAATGGTGGAACGGTGGATACGTACAAAATTGTTTGTCGGCAGATGCCCTTCGAAATACTTCATGGTTTGTTCCTTGATGTATTCGCCTGTTGGGGTAACCAGGGTTGTGTAATCTCCGCATGCTTGGATATAGAGTAGCTCGTTCACTTTGATTATGTGTATACGTGAACCGTCCTTTACCGTAATGCGGTCGATGATTTCCTCTTGTACTTCCGGCTTCTCTTCTTCTTGCGGTGCTATGAATTCTTCTTCCTGTGCTTCGGGATCTTTCACTACTATCAGGTGATACCACAAAATGATAGCGATCCAGGTTGGTACGCCAAACAACAGGCGGAAAGGTATGGTAGAAGCAAAAGAGATATAAGGTATTCCCGCTATTCTTACCATAATGTCACAAATCATGAAGCTGCCCGCAATCCAGAGTAATATTCCTGCTGCGACAGTGATGACCTTTGTCTGGAGTATGGATACGTAACCCACCACAAACCAGGCTAGGTATGCCAGTACTGCAAGCCATCCGATGGTCGTGATTCCGTCTATGATGGCCGGCAGCCAGTCAACTCCGGCATATCCCCACGACAAAGTCGCTTGGATGATTGCCAGAATCAATGCCAGCGCAAGCATCGGAAACCAACGATAAGGGTAATCTATGATTGGATGTGCTCTCATAGGATTAGTCTTTAATTTCTAATCCGCCGAAGGAAATATTTCCGCGGATTATTAATGTACTTTCTTTATTAATATTCGCTCCCTGCCAACGCTTATCCTCGCATCCGCCGGCAAAAGCATTGCATTGGGGTAGAACGTTCCAGTCTGAAGGAATGTACAGTTCTATTCCACTACAGGTACAGTCGATATCGATATAAGTTTCTCCCGGTGCAAGATGTGTGTGGCGCAGATCGATGATAGTTCCCCCGAATGAAGCCCGGATGCTGGCTCCTTTGAACAATTCATCCAGTACGACATGTCGTACAGATCCAAAAGCATTGTCGGAACGCAGGTAGCCGTTTTCCGATTCGCATTGTTGCTCATTGTTTTCCATATCCATGTGTATATGTCCACCTCTTCCTTTAGTCCAGTCCCGGTAATGGCCGTTCATATGGCTTTTCATCCAGCGTTCCCTGCGGTGAGCCTTTACAAAGAACAGGATACCTGCTATAATCAGTGCAATAGGCCAGACGAAGGTTTGTGAATTCTCCGGCAACCATGACAATCCTCCGATCAGGAAGTAGGCTCCTATCAGTGTAAGGATGAGTCCGCTTATATAATGGCGGCGCGTCATTGTATAGATACCTAATACAATAAGAAGACTATTCCAGGATACCACTATGCTGAATAAGTCATATGTAATCCACCCTACGTTACGGGCAAACAGTAATATTCCGGAGATGATGAAGAGCGAAGCTATCAGTGCCTTACCTGATAAACCTGCATGAGGCGGGAAGTTTTGTTTCTTTTCCATTGTTTCTATTGTTATTGATTCATATTCCATTGTTAGGGTTTGATGGCTCAAAGGTAAGCGAATTATTCCTCTCTATATAGCCTTTCCGGCTGATTTCCGGTAGAAAAGCCGATGAGTTCCGGGTATGAATCGGTGAATTCGGACGGTGAAATGGAACTATTTGATAAAAAAACAGCAATATTCTGCAACCAAACTTCATCTTCTTGCGTCTAATAAGTAAATGAATAATAAGAAGAACTATGAAAGTAAATTTATCCATGGATGATATCCGTACGAAAGTAGAAGAGTATATTAAGAAGGCAGGTCGCGCTACCGGTCGCCCCGTACTTACCGCTTATTATGTAATGACTGCCGATACGACTCCCGATAGTGAGCGGACCAATATAATGCTTGCTTTGGTGGCCATTGTGTTTCCTACCAGTATAGAGGATATTCTGGGACAGCTCTTTATGGTGGGTAAAGGATTTGCTGCTGTTTATGCTTATAAAAAGGTGAAGAAATATATCACACCGCAGATAAAGGATAAGGTAGAGGCAAAGCTCGATGAGTGGTTCCATGATAATGTGATGGAGGTGGAGCCGCTTTATCTGGAATAACAGTTTCTTATTTTCAATAGGTATAAAAGGGCATCTGATTGAATCGGATGCCCTTTTTATATCTGTTTCGTTTTATCCTCCATTGCTTGGCAATACCTATTATTTATATTCAGAGTTTGACAATCAAATAATTATTCCTCATGCTGTATAAATCCGATTCTTCTGCATGACTTTTCTTCCGATTTCTTCTTGGTTTGCAGTTCTGCCAATGTCTGATTAATGAGTTCCAACTGCATCCGCGTATTATCATTAATATCGTTATAATCGGCAAGCATTTCTTCTATGTGGTTTTTCAATTTTTTCATTTGCTGTTCTAATTGTCCAACTCTGTCTATCTGTGGAACTACTGTAATCAGTTGTCGCATGGCAACAAAAACATGTACAATCAGAACATTTGTCTGAATGACAATATTGCTTCTTAGTACGCTTGAAAGCATTACTACTCTATGCTTTGTAAGAGTCAGTGGTATAGCGGATTTAGGTCGTTTCATTCGTGATGTCGTCACAAATTGTGATGAGATGGAGTTCTATTCTTCTAATGTAAGTTGAAATATAAAGTCTTTAGGAAAGTGTTCTATGATATTTAAAGCTCTTTCCATTGAGAGTGATTGTTTCTGATCCGTTATATTGCTAGGTGTCATTATCATAGTAGTAGGTGGAAATAGAATATTGGTTTTCTCCCACTTTCTTTATTTCCATTTTTATACGTTTTGTCACTTCGCTGTTTGTCCTGTTGGACTTCTGATTCAATTGTCAGCATTTTAAGTAGGTCATTTGGGGGCAATAATAGGTCAACAATTGCCTAACTTGAGACTAAAACCACTAAAGCAACAGACCCTTAATCGGAGGTTTCCATAAAGAAAAAAAGCTGTATTCTTTATGGAATCAGCCTTTTTCGTGGACCAGCCTGGGCTTGAACCAGGGACCTCCAGATTATGAGTCTGTTGCTCTAACCAACTGAGCTACAAGTCCGGTGTTATCCTCATCAGATAGCGGGCACAAAAATAGTATATTCAATTGAAATATGCAAACCTTTCGGGCAAAATATACTGTTTATTGCTTTGTTTTTAGAACTTATACGTACGTTTGGGGTTCTTGGGGAACCAACCTTTCTTTACGCGATCTTCTTGTTCAAAGACCTCCTTGATGGTCCAGAACGAAGAGAAAGCAAAT
Organism: Bacteroides sp. MSB163; assembly: GCF_036416795.1. NCBI lineage: Bacteria > Pseudomonadati > Bacteroidota > Bacteroidia > Bacteroidales > Bacteroidaceae > Bacteroides > Bacteroides maternus. The sequence continues at coordinate 1,939,066 of NZ_CP143867.1, forward strand.
ACGCCTAAGAGGGACGCAATCAGGATATTTTCTACGCAAAGCGAGGCCACAACGCCACCGATGCCCAATACAAGAAAAATCCACCAGCACTTGGTACCCCAATAATACTCGGCTTTCACTACCACAGGATGAAACAATCCGATGATAAGAAATGTACAAATGCCGATGAACAGTCCCGAAAGATGATATTCGTTTAAGAATTCCATAAATTATCTGTTATTTCTCCGGGCAAATAGGAATTTCCTTCTTGATACTTTGCTCCAGTGAAATCAACGTTTCGGTAGCGGTTACACCCGGAATTTCTTGCATTTTGTTATTCAACAAGTCCATCAGATGCTCGTTATCGCGTGCATATACTTTCGTCAGCATCGTGTAAGGGCCTGTAGTGAAGTGGCATTCCACGATTTCCGGTATTTTCTCCATTTCGGCAACCACTGATTTGTACATGGAACCTTTTTCTAGCTTGATACCTACATACGTGCAGGTTCTGTAGCCCAGGGATTTGGGGTTCACATGATAACCGGAGCCGACAATGACGCCTAAATCTATCAAACGTTGCACACGTTGATGAATGGCAGCACGTGATACGCCACACTCAGCAGCTACATCTTTGAAAGGAATGCGGGCATTCTGAGAAATGATTTCCAGAATCTGCCGGTCAAGATTGTCTATTTTTTCCATAATATCAATTTGTGTAAGTTCTTGTTTTTATCAAATAGTAAGCAAATATAGGACTTTATTTTAATTTCTCTATAAAAAAGGAGGAAAAAATAGGGAAAGAGTAAAAAAGAAGCGGGCGAAGCAGATGTTTTTGTTTACATCCGTTTCGTCCGCTAAGTCTGTACCGTTAAAGAAAAAATCTTCGACTGATACTTATTTTTCGATGCTAACGAGCTCTACCTCGAAGATCAGGGTAGAGAACGGTTTGATCTGACCGCCGGTTTCTCTGCCACCGTAACCCAGTTCCTGCGGAATATAAAGTTCCCACTTAGAACCTACAGGCATCATTGTGAGGGCTTCTGTCCAGCCTTTGATAACTTGGTTGGCACGGAAAGTAGCAGGTTCGTTGCGCTTGTAAGAGCTGTCGAATTCAGTACCGTCAATCAAAGTACCCTTGTAGTTTACTTTCACTTTGCTGGTGTCAGCTGGAATCTCACCTGTACCTTTGGTGATGATTTTGTATTGCAGACCGCTCGGAGTAGTTACAACACCTTCTTTACCTTTGTTTTCAGCAAGGAATTTTTCACCGGCAGCTTTGTTGTCAGCGTATTTAGCAGCTGAAGCTTTTTCCTTGATGGCTTCCATACCGTCGCGCATGTAAGCTGTTGCAGCTTCTTTGGTCATAACGTTGCTCTTGTCTGTGATACCTGCGATGAAACCTGCCAACAGGTTTTCACGGCTGATAGTCTGAGTAGAGTCGCCACCGAAGATTTGTTGGTTGAAGCCTTCTACCCATTGTTTGCCTACCATCTGGCCAATTTGCATACCGGTCATGTAAGCAACGTCTTTCTTGCTGGTTTTAGCAGCGCCTTCGTTGAAACCTTTGATGAATTCAGCCATCTGAGTAGTGTCAACGCCTTGTTGCATCAGGTACTGAGTCAGACCTTCCGTACGAGCCATACCGATGGCGTAAGACAATGAGTCAACATCTGTTTTCAGATTTGCTTTCGGGCTTTGTGCAGTACAGGAAGCTAAACCTGCGCCTACTGCAAGAGCCATGATAAATGTTACTTTTTTCATTTTGCTTTTACTGTTTATTTTTATTTTTGGGATAATATTTCAAGTAGTTCCACTTCAAAAATCAATGTGCTGTGAGGCGGTATCATTTCGCCTGCACCTTGTGCGCCATAGGCTAGATCGGAAGGAATATAAAGTTTCCACTTGGCACCTTCGGGCATCAACTGAAGCGCTTCCACCCAGCCGGGGATAACCTGGTTCACGCCGAATACAGCGGGTTGTCCTCGTTTGATAGAACTGTCGAACAGGGTTCCGTCAATCAGTGTGCCTTCGTAGTGGCATTTCACCTGGTCGGTGGCTTTTGCATAAGTACCTACCTTGCCTTCGTTGATGACTTCGTATTGCAGACCGCTTGGCAAAGTAATCACATTAGGGCGTTTTTTGTTTTCTTCCAGGAACTGTACGCCTTGCTCTATGCTGGCTGCATTCATTTTCTCTTCCAGTTCTGCGAAGTATTTGTTTACTATATCGCGTGCCTCTGCGTGTGAGATGGCGGTTTTGTTTCCTTCCAGTATGTCTTTGATAGCTTGTGCAAAGTCATCTACTTCGATGCCTTTTGCACCCATACTTAATAAATTTTGACCTATTCCGAGGCCGATAGCGTAACTGAATTTATCCATATATCTTTGGGGTTGAGACTGAAAGTATTATCTCTTTCAATCAGTTGCAAAATTACAAGTCGCAAAAGTAAGTGTTTTATTTGAATGATTTATGTTTTTAGGTTTTAAATTTTCTTATATCTGTGGCAACTTCGGCAATCTTCTGTATTTTTGTAGAAAAGAAACTGCTATAAATAGAAAGGAGATTTTGGAATGAAGAAGAATTTAGTGATTTTATCCGGTGCAGGTATGAGTGCCGAGAGTGGTATCAGTACGTTTCGGGATGCAGGCGGATTGTGGGACAAATATCCGGTGATGCAGGTAGCCAGCGCCGAAGGATATGTGCGCGATCCGGAGCTGGTGATAAACTTTTATAACGAGCGCCGTAAGCAGTTGCTTGATGTGGAGCCCAATGCAGGGCACATCGGACTTGCCGAGCTGGAGAAGGACTTCAATGTGACGGTGGTTACGCAGAATGTGGATAATCTGCACGAGCGTGCCGGGAGCACGCGCATCATTCATCTGCATGGTGAACTGACGAAGGTGTGTTCCAGTCGCGACCCTTATAATCCTCGCTACGTAAAGGAGTTGAAACCGGAAGAATATGAGGTGAAGATGGGTGACAAGGCGGGCGACGGTTCGCAGTTGCGTCCGTTTATTGTTTGGTTTGGTGAGGCGGTGCCGGAGATAGAAACGGCTGTCGACTATGTGGAGAAAGCGGATATCTTTGTGATTATAGGTACTTCGATGAATGTATATCCGGCAGCGGGACTGCTGAACTATGTTCCGCGAACAGCAGAGGTTTATCTGATTGATCCTAAACCGGTGGATACGCACTCCATGAGGCGGATACATATCATTCAGAAAGGCGCTTCGGAAGGGGTGAAGGAACTGAAGAAAGAGATTCTTCGTTAACTGCCACTACTATAGCGAACTACAAGCGATACTTTTGCCGTGTTGTGCCATCGAATTGGCACGCTTTTGCCATCGAATTGGCACAACTGTGCCATAGGCATGGCAAGACTTTGCCAAACCTATGGCAAAAGCATGCCAAGCCTATGGCAAGCAATCGTCTGTTATTGGGTGGAAAGTATGGGCTGTGCTTGCAAAGTTTTATTTCTTCAATACCGCTCGCACCACAAACCACGCATGGTGTGCCACAGTACTTATCAGTCCGTAGTGCTGTGCCATAATCCGGAAGCGTTCCCGCAGGGAAGCCTTTTGGTTCTGCGTCGTCATACCTTCTTCCAGATAATCGATAAGCGTGAGATGCGTGTTATGCAGCGTTCGCGCTTTTTTCATGATGCGGATGCACCAGTCGAAGTCGGCGGAGAAGCGGTATCGCATATCGTATGGTACCGCCAGGCTTCGTTTGGCGAAGAATGCCTGATGGCAAACGAGCATACCTTGCCTGAAACTCTTCCATGTCAGCACTTCGGGGGCGGAGAGGCGGCGCATACGGAGGAAATGCCTTTCTTTATCTACTAAAGCAGTTTCGCCATATAGTACGTCCGGCAGTTCGCCGATTCCTAAAGTATGCACCATTTGTTGCAGAGTGTCGTCTTCATGGAAACTGTCTCCGGCATTCAGGAAACAGAGATAGTCGCCCGTTGCTAGGTGGATGCCTTTGTTCATGGCGTCATACAGTCCTTTGTCAGGTTCGCTGATAAGTAGGGTGATGCGGTCGCGATATCTTTCGGCAATGGCGAGGGTGCGGTCTTTGGATGCACCGTCTATGATGATGTACTCTACGTGGTGGTAGGTTTGGGAGATAACGCTTTGTATCGTGTCTTCCAATACGGCCTCGGCATTGTAGGTCACGGTGATGATGCTGAACTTGGGTGTGGGACGGTTATGCATGTCTTCCGGTTATTTTGTTATAAACGTCGATGTATCTCTTGGCAATGGCGCTTTCCGAATAATGGGAAACGGCTTTCCGGTAGGCTTGTTCGGAGAGCGTGGCGTATTCGGGTTCGGTCAGTATCCAGTAAATGCCGTTGGCAAAGTCTTCGGCTGATTTGTATTGTGCCACGTAGCCGTTGTGCAGGTGGTCTATCATTTCCGGTATGCCGCCTACGTTGAATCCTACGCAGGGGATGCCGCAGGACATGGCTTCCATAATGGTATTCGGCAGGTTCTCTTCCAGCGATGAGGTGACAAAGAGGTCGACGGCGTTGTAGATATCTACCAACTGATGTTCATTGCTGACGAAGTCGAGCGGATAAACCTTAAAAGGCAACATATTCTGTAACTGTTGCGACTGGTTGCCAAAGGCCACTACACCCAGTTGGTCCTTCATTTCCGGATGCTTCTCTGCCAAGAGTTTGCAGGCTTTAATCATATATTCCACTCCCTTCCGGGTATCCATTATCTTCACCGAACCGAACAGAATCAGTTTGCTGTCTTGCGGAAGTCTGCATTTCTCCCGTGCAGCTTTTTTGCTATGCGGCTTGAAGAGATTGGTGTTGATAGGATTGGGGATATTGGTAATGGTATGTCTGCTGAAGAGGGCACTCTTCCGGGCGCGTTCTTCCAGCCAGTGGCTACAGGCTACAAAGTTGATATGACGGCCTTCGTATAGCTTCTGCTTTTTGAGGAAGATGCGGTGGGAGAGGTCTTTCTTCCGGCTTCCGTTGTGGATGAAGGGGCAATGATGACACTCCTCTTCGTAATGTGTACATCCGCCGGAGTAGTGGCAGATGCCGGTACAGGGCCACATATCGTGCATGGTCCAGACTACGGGCTTACCCGAAGCCAGAATTTTTTCGATATTCTTTAAAGAAAGCATCCCCTGATTGATCCAATGGAGATGTATAACGTCCGCTTGCTGAAACTCCGGTAAGTTGGTAATGTCCGTGCCGGTGTTGGCAATGTCTACGGCGAAGAGGTGGTTTCTGTTGAAATGGTTGGCTTTCCAGATAACGATTCGCTCCCATACGAACTTCCATACCATGCGCAGGTTGTGGGGCAACTCCACTACGGTGATCTGTTCGGTCTGTTTGTCGCGCACCAATAGCTTGGCTTTGATGCCGTTATTCTTGAGGGCTTCCATGAGGCGGCTTGCAGCTACGGCGGGGCCGCCTATCTTTTCTGTTGTATTGATAAGTAGTATTCTCATTGTGTTACCTTTCTTCTGATTAAGTTTTGGTAGAGATTGAGATATTGCTTTGCAACGACTTCACCGGAGTATTTCCTGAATACTTCGCTTCGCATATTTTCTTTGGAGATGGCTGTCCGGGCTTCGGATATTCCCCATCGGATGCCTTCTGCCAGGCTGTCGGCAGAGAGATAGTCGGCCAGGAAGCCGTTCTCTTTGTGGCGGATGATGTCGGCCTGTCCGCTGTTGCCAAAAGAAACCGGAATGCAACCACAGGCTTGGGCCTCGATCAGAGTCTGGCCGAATGTTTCATAGAAAGAGGCGGATACGGTGACGTCTGCGGCGGAATATAGTTGCGAGAGTTTGTTTGTATCGCCTATTCGTCCCAGATAGGTGTAGCTGACGGGGATGGAGTTGAGAAGTTTCTCCGGATATTTGATTTTGCCGAATAGTGCCAGGTGAAGTTTTTCCTGTGGGAATTGCTTCTTTTCAATCAATAACCGGATGGCCTGGAGCAGATATTCCACTCCTTTGATCGGATCGTCGATGCGGGCGGCTCCGAACAGAATGATATGTTTATCGGGCAGGGACAGTTCCTTTCGGGACAGTTCTTTGTCCATCATCCGGAAATCGGTGGGCGAGAGTGTATTAGGGATCACGGATACAGGTTTCTCTTTAAGTAGGGCACTTTGCTGTATTTGTGAGGAAAGCCATGTGCTGACTGCAACGATATTCAAGGGGCTGGCATGACTGAATAGTTTTTGTTTCTTCTTGAATACCCGGTGCGCCAGATCGTTTTTGCCAGGGAAGCGTAGGAAACGGCAGTTTCTGCATTCGCTTTTGAAGAGGGTGCAGGTGTGGGCATGGTGGCAGATGGCGGTACATTCCCACATATCGTGCAGGGTCCAGACAACGGGCTTGCCCGATTCGAAGATTTCCTGTATATTGTTTAGTGAAAGCATTCCCTGGTTTATCCAGTGGAGGTGTATGATGTCGGCTTCCCGGAAGGCAGGCAGTTTGGTGACGTTGAAGCCTGTATTGGCTATGGAGACGGTAAAGAGATTCTTCCGGCTGAAGAGGTTATTTGTCCAGATAACCAGTCTTTCCCAGAGGAAAGTGCATTTCTTTTGCCAGTCTTTGCCCACAGGGATCACCTGTTCCGATTGGCTTTCCTTATGCAGGACGAGCATCTTCACGTCTGTTCCCGCTGTATGGAGCGATTCCATCAGGCGCCTGGCAGCGATGGCGGCTCCGCCTGTTTTCTCGGACGTATTGATTATAAGTACTCTCATGTTGCGGAATGTTTTGGCAAAAGTACAGCTTTTACCGCTTTCTATCCACAAATTCGTGGTTTTTTTAGCCAGTAAACGCTAAAGTGTCTATCTTTGCAGAGGAACAAATTAGCTACAAGTTACAGGCTACGAGCTACGAGTGGCTGCGCTGCCATACCGAATAGTACTCATCGCTTGTAGCCTGTAGCTCGTAACTTTATGATGATATGGGAGAAAAAGGTTTGAAATGGTTGGAACAGCTTTGGCAGTGCTTCCTCAGTATAGTGAAAATCCTGTTGCAGTCCAAGTGGCGCACGCGCTTGCCGTCTTCTTTCAGTAATCCGGATGAATTGCTGATATTGGCTAACGGCCCTTCGCTGAACCGCACGGTAGAAGATTCGGCGGATTTCATCAAGGGAAAAACCTTGTTGGCAGTGAACTTCTGTGTAAGCTCTCCTATGTTCGAGCGTCTCCGCCCTGAACTTTATCTGATTGCAGACCCACTGTTCTGGATCGTTCCCGAGAAGCGTATACAGCTTTTCAAGACAATGGCCGAGAAGACTACCTGGGACATGAACTTCTTTGTCCCCGCCCGTGCCCTGAAGAATAAGGAATGGCGACCCTTACTGGCGGGTAATCCCCACATCAAGCTCTATATTTATAATACAACGCCTATCGAAGGTTTCCAGGGTTTCTGCAATTGGATATTCCGCAAAGGCTGGGGCGTTCCCCGTCCGCATAACGTACTGATACCTTCTATCGCTATGGGACTGCGCCTGTCTTTCAAAAAAATCTATTTGGCAGGTGCCGACCACTCCTGGTTGCCGGAAATCACCGTAACGGAAGACAACGTAGTACTGATGCACCAAAAGCACTTCTACGATCAGAATAAATCGCAGGCCGACACCGTGAAACAGGAAAACTTGAACAGTGCCCGGCTCCATACCATTCTTTATCACATGCACGTAGCCTTCAAGTCCTACTTTATACTCGAAGCCTACGCACGCCGGTTGGGTAAGGAAATTATCAATGTCACTCCCGGCTCTTATATCGACGCTTTTAAACGGATGAAATTATGAAAGATGGAATAATCATTCAGGCACGCACCGGTTCTACCCGGCTGCACAACAAGATTCTGCTCCCCTTCTATGGCGAACAGCGCATCATTGACATTCTGATAGCCAACATCAAACGGGCTTGTCCGGACAAATGTATTGTGCTTGCCACTACCAGCCGTGCGCAGGATGACGTGCTTGCCGAAGTAGCCCGTCAGGCGGGTATCCTCAGTTTCCGTGGCGACGAGGACAATGTACTCGACCGCTTTATCCGTGCTGCCGAAGTTTTCGGTATCAACCGCTTTATCCGTGTTTGTTCGGACAATCCGTTTCTTCGTCCCGAAACTTTCAACACCTTCTTTGCCGAACACAATTTCTGTCCGGCAGATTATATTGCCTATGGCTTTGCCGATGGACGTCCTACCATCAAATCCCATTTGGGCTTATATTCCGAGTTGACAACGATTGATGCCCTGCGTCGTGCCGCCGTTTCTACGCAAGAGAAACTCTACATCGAGCATGTCACTATCTATCTCTATACGCATCCCGAAAAATTCAAGGTGCGTCTGCTTCCGTTGCCCGCTGAGTTGGAAGGCCGTTTCGATCTTCGTTTCACTCTCGATACGATGGAAGACTTCACCTTGTTACAGGAACTTTATGCCACCTTCCATGAGAAGACCGACCGTAGTGTGCATGCCCTGTTGCAACTGGTGCAATCGCATCCTGAATATCGTGCCAGAATGTTGGAGAATATTGCAAGAAATGAAAAATAGTCCATGTATACCTTCTACCGCCGTGCAGCCAAGTGTAATTCGTAATTTATAATTCGTAAATGAATAGTACTTATATAATAGGAGAAATCGGACAGAACCATAACGGTTCCGTCGATATAGCCAAACTGATTGTAGACCTGGTGTCCCGTCCTGTTCGTGAAGAAGTGTTCAATATAGAACTTCGTCCGATGGATGCGGTGAAATTGACTAAACGAGATTTGAATGAAGAACTGACGGACTCACAGATGAACCGTCCGTATGATTCCCCCCATTCTTTCGGACGTACCTACGGTGAGCATCGTGCTTTTCTGGAGCTGACGGATGAGGAGCACTTCGAAGTGTATAAGCACGCCAAGTCTTTAGGGCTTGATTTCGTGGAAACACTTTGCTCCAAAGGCTGCCTCTCTTTGCTGAAACTCTTCACGCCCGACCGTCTGAAAGTGGCAAGCCGGGATCTTACCAACCTGCCGTTGCTGGAAGTGATGGCTGAAACCAAGATACCCATCATTCTGTCTACCGGTATGGCAGGCAGGAAAGAACTGGATGATGCTTTGGAGGTGATTACCCGTTATCATAACAACATTTCTATCTTGCATTGTGTATCCCAGTATCCTACCCAGCCTGATAATCTGAATCTGAAGACTATCACCTATCTGAAACAGCACTATGGGCAGTATTGCATCGGCTTCTCCGACCATACCATCGGTATTGCCGCCCCTATCGTTGCTGTGGGTATGGGTGCGGAAATCATAGAGAAGCATGTCACCATCGACCGCCGTATGAAGGGAACTGATCAGCAAGGTTCTCTTGGCCCCGACGGTGTGAACCGCATGATACGTGATATCCGTATTGCCGAACGTTGGCTGGGGAAAGAAGAACTGTATATCGACTCTTCCGTTGCCTCGGCAAAGGTGAAACTGGAGCGTTCCATTGCAACGAATAAGACGCTGCATCCGGGAGATATTGTTACTGAACAGGATATCCATCTGTTGAGTCCCGGTGATGGCTTTAAGTGGGCAGACCGTGCGAAAGTGGTAGGGCATAAAGTACTGAAAGAAATTCCCCGGAATGAGATTATCTATCCGGATGTCATCCGATAATTTATGAAACTCTTAGGTATAGTCATCTTATATTATCCGGATGATGCGGTAGTAAAGAATATCGCTACCTATCTTGCTCAACTGGATGGATTGATGTTGTGGGATAATACCCCGGTAGCCGATTGCAGGGAGCTGGATTTGGATTCTTTGGGAGATGGGAGAGGGAAAATCATTCAGGATGGTTGTGGTGAAAATCTGGGCATTGGTTCTGCGCTGAATAAGGCGGTGGCGTATGCCCGTGCAAATGGATTTACGCATCTGCTGACCTTGGATCAGGATAGCTGTTTCGGTGGGCGGAACTTCGAAAGCTACCTTCGGGCGATCCGTAACTATGGTGAGGACAAGGCTGCCATTTTCTCTACCAATTATTTCATTAAATCCCAGCAAACCACCATGTATCCGCCAACGGACTCTGTGGATGAAGTGTATTCGGCAATGACTTCGGGAAGTATATATCCGGTTAGCCTGTTCGATACTTTGGGTGACTTTATGGAATCCCTCTTTGTCTGGGGAGTGGATTGTGAGTTTTGTTGGAGGGCTAAAAGGAAAGATATTCCCGTTTTATGCTTCAAGAATATTCTGCTGACCCACGATTTGGGTTATCAGAAGAAGAAAAGGCGTTTGCTGGGAAAAGAAGTATTTCCTAATGAATATGGTCCGGCCCGTTCCTACTATAATGTGCGCAATGGTATTCTCCTGCATCGTCTGTATCCTGAAGCATTGAATTTGAAGTCGCATTTGCGCTATCATTTTTATAAGCGTGTGGTTTTTATCATACTGTATGAGCGGCAGAAGTTCAGTAAGTTGTGGGCATTGCTGTGTGGCTATCGCGATGGGCTGAGGGGAAAGAGCGGGAAGTGGAAATAAATGATTGTATCATCTGAATAAAAAAAACTATGTTACCAAAGTTAGTGATTACCGATATTGATGGTGTGTGGACTGATGGTGGAATGTATTATACCGAACAGGGCGATGTGATGAAACGCTTCTCCGTGAAAGACGGCTGGGGAGTTATTTTCCTTCGCAAGCTGAATATACCTGTAGCCATTATGACGGGTGAGAATACGCAGATTGTTCAGAAACGTGCTGATAAGCTGAAGATAGATTACTGCTATCTGGGGGTGAAAGATAAAGTGGCACAGGCGGAAGAACTGTGTCGTGAGTTGGGCATTACGTTACAGGATGTTGCTTTCATCGGTGATGATGTGAACGACTTGGCTCTGATCCGTAAGGTTGGATTCAGCGCTTCCCCCAGTAATACACCGGATTATGTGAAACGTGAGGTCGATTACGTCACTGCACAGCATGGGGGCTTTGGTGCCTTTCGTGAGTTTGTGGAGAAACTGCTTTCTGATAATGGGATGCTTGAAGGGGTGCTTCAGCAGTTCCTATCCTGAGGTTTTTCCCCTACTTTGTAGACCTTGATTTCCCAGAAAGAGGTAGATGTCGTATAAGTACACATTACAATGGAAACAGTGTTATTTGTCATTTTTGCGTGTCTTTAAGAGTGCTCAATTGCTTTGATAATTTCTTCTTTTTCCGGTGTGGAGAATGTACAGGGGTAGCTTTGCATACCTCGTACCGCTTTCAATCCTTTCTGAGTATATCTCCAGTCAGCTAGCCTGTTTACCCAACGTAACAGGGGATGTTTATGAGTGAATTCCATAATCTTCCTTTTACCGGAGATTTCGGCTGTGTCTTTAGGCATGTCGCTGATGCTGCAAATAAAGGAGATAGCATCTTCAAGCGTGCTACCTTCCCGGGCTACCAGCAATTCTGCCAATGCCAGAAGAAAACCTTGATATTCCTTCCGGTATTTATGAGATGTTTTGATAACTGAAACAGGTACGGTGGTTTCGGTTGCGGAACCTATAATGCGCTCGCGGGCACTGTAAAAATAGGGCAGTGTGGCATACTTACCGAAAATAAGCGCAGCATGGTTAAAGAACTCTTCGGCCAGAAAGAGATTACGGAAACGCAGACTACCGTCCGGATTAAAACAAGCTGCATACATTCTCTGGAAAACATCGGTTCGTGTGACGGAATAAAGCAGGGAAGCATACATATTCTTTTCCTGGGAAAGTCTTTCCCGAGGAGTCTCGCCCGTTATTTGTTTATCGAAATAGCGAATATACCGCGGATAGAAGGATATCTTTCCTTTGCGGGGAGTGAAGGTCAGATAATGGCCTTGTGCCGTACTGTAATCGGGGTGGGCATCCAGAAAAGCAGCCATTTGGGCAATGGCTGAGGGCACGGTGAAATCATCATCGGCACAATATAGCACATAAGGAGTACAGATCATCGGGAGCACTTCTTTCAGTTTCAGCAGGAAATGCAGTTTGGGACGGTGCAGGTACGTCACGTCCGGATATTTCTCCACATCGGCAAACGGAAGGTCGGAGGAATCGGGTACGAGGACTTTTATATCTGTGCGGCTATAGTAGTCGAGTAATCTGCGCAGGCGTTCGGGACGGTTGTGCGCAGGGATGATTACAGTTACATTTTGCAGTGACATCATTGTATGGTTTTCTTTTTAAACAGATACTGAAGGCTTTCCTGAAATACGGTAGACTTCAGACTCCACATCAGAAATATATAAAGTGAGGTGGCTAAGGCAATCTTTACCAGCAAGGAGAGATAGATGTTCTCCACATGACTTGCCACCCAGTATGTAAAGGTCATTACGGCTACGGAGATGATGAGGTAAGGGGCAATATCCTTCAACGTATTGAACAAGGAAATCCCTATATACTTATGGGCAAAATAGTGCCAGACCAATAACCAGAGAATATTGGCGGCAGTGTAAACTATCAGCATCACGTTTAGCCCGTAAGGGTAGCTGCCCCATACGCATAATATCTGGAAAATGCCCAGTGCAATGGTATTCCACATATATATGTTCGGTCTTCCGAGGCTGTTCATCAGGTTGGAGTACAATGTTGCAATAGGCATGAAGGCTCCCCATACGCATAATATCTGCATGACGGGTACGCAAGGCAACCATTTCTCGGTAATGGTAATTACAATCAGTTCCTGCGAAACGATTGCCAGTCCCAGCATGGCGGGGAAGCTGACGAACGCTGTAAAACGCATTAGTTTGCGGAATATGTTTTGCAGGCGTTGCAGGTCTTCTGATGCTTCTCTGAATACGGGCTGCCCTACACTGTTTATCATTCCGAAGATGGTGGAGTAGCCCATGGTAGTCCACTTGCTTCCCTGAGAATAGTAACCTGCCTGCTGGATGGTGTAGAAGCGACCCAACAGAACGGAGAAGATGTTATTATTGATATGTGTGAATAACGATGTGAAGAGCAATTTACTACTGAAAGGCAGCAATGCCCGCAGCGGGCGCAACCGGAATGAGAATGTGGGATGCCAGGGTGAGAATATCCAGAGCAGTATTGTATTGGTAGTGACGTACAGTACCGTTTGCAGGGCAATTCCCCAGTATCCCCAACCATGATAGGCACAGGTAACACCTGTAACTCCCGAGACTATAATAGCGGCTATCTGTATCTGACTGCGCTCTTTCACCATAAGGTTGCGGAAAAAGTATGCCGTGGGGGCAGTACCGAAGCTTCCGATAAAGAAACTAAGGAATTGGAAACGGGCCAGCTGTGTCAGTTCTGGGGTATGGTAGAAGTCGGCAATGAAAGGAGCACACATGAAGAGTATCAGGTAAAGCGATGCTCCGATACTGATATTAAACCAGAATACAGCGTTATAATCTTCGTGCTTTACTTTTTTCTTATTGACGAGAGCCAGGATAAAACCACTTTCAGAAAAGATTCCGGCCATAGCGGAGAAGATGGTTAGCACAGCCACCATACCATAATCCGTATCGGTTAGCAGCCGGGCAAGGAATATCCCGAAGACGAGGTTTAGCAGTTGCATAGCGCCATTGCCTATGCCACCCCACAATAACCCTTTGGCTGTTTTTTCTTTTAGTGACGTTTCTGTCATTGCTTGGCTGGTTTATGATTAAGATATCATTTAATTGCGTTTAATTCTCGGATAAATTGCTCGTAAATTAAGAATGTATCTCTCTTATTATTAGGTGATTACATTTTGGATGCGTTTAAATTGCGTTTAAATTGCGTTTAAATTGCGTTTAAATTATCCGTTTTAAGATGCCAATCCGAATATATGCCTCTGGATATGTTTTCAATCTTATCTTGTTTCCTGAGCTTCGTAAGCAGGTTTCTGACTTTTGAATGTTTCTGGCTTTCGCTCAATACATTCGGTAGCTTATTCCAAAGCAATTCTGTTATTTCTTTCTTTGTAAGCGTACCGTGCTCTCCGAGTGCTTTGAGAATCAGGTCACAATAATAACAATCTTCAAATCCTTTGTTGTTGGAGTAGGCTGTTTTCTGATCTAATTGTTGAGCAACCGGTTTTGCTATAAATAAGTTCGGCTTTCTGCCTTCAATCAGATTCTTTCTTCTGAGAAGACTGATTTCCTCGTTTGATATCGGACGATTTAATTGTATACGGTTAAGGGCCTCTACCTCCACTAATGTCAAATCTTGTTTTTGAGCTAATATATTGGCATATTCCATATTCAGAATCTTTCCGATAATGGTGACTTGCACCCTGTCTCTATCAATGATATAGTCGGGCAAAGGAAAGAGGCGTTGACGTTGAAAATTGAACATTTTCCGTATTCCGCTACCTATTGTGTCCACCATTTGTAGCCCTACCATTGCACGAGCCAGGAAGGGATTTCGATAAACTTCTTCCGGTGCGTTGTCCTTCAATACATTACTGATTGTGCGGGGAATGAAACTTCCTTTATTGGTAAATACAAGTTTGTCTTCATACTCTACTACATTGATTTGTCCACCTAATGTATAGTCTTGGTGTGCAACGGCATTATTAATCGCTTCTCGAATGACATACGGTTCATACGTATCTACTTCCTCGGGGAATAGGGTGCGGAACTCAGGGTTGATATACCGATACTTTAGATTACGTATTTTCTGGTAAATCTCTTCAATGGAGATGATGAACGGACAACTTTTAATCTCGTAATCCCGCTCTGTCCCTTGCGAGTCTTTGAGTATCCAGCGTATTTTGGCTACTGCCGGCGAAATGAGTACTTCACTCTCTCCTTTCCCTAACAAGACAATGGCTGCATTGGTTATTTTACCTTTTATAGTCAGTTTAGCCTTGTTCAAAAAGGTGACATCATCCCATTCTGCTATTTCAGCAGCATTCTTTTTATTCTTCGCAATGTATAGTGAGCGTGCAATGGAGATAGCTCTAGGATCTAAATCATCCAAAGTCGCCTCTTTTACAATTTGAGCACTCCAATCGGACTGATGGCTTTGATTGCGAATAGATTCTAATTCATGTAGGCTCAAGGCTACCAATGATTCACCGTCGCGACCATAGTAATGCCCTTTATAAGAAGTCGGAATACCTTTGGGAGCTGCCGGTATCTGAAACATGATAACTCTTTTCCCTTGATACACAACTTCGTGTATTTCCGTAAAGGTGATGCCACAGTTAGTCCCTTCGGCTATTTCCCTTTTCAGAGCATCAAGCGAAGGACGTGTTGGTTTATATAAACTGCCTAAGATAGCATGGGTTTTATCATGAATGCCGAATAACAACCAGGCAAATTCTTCTTGGCGAAGATTGGCTTCGTTGCTAAGAGCTGAGAAGTATTCTCCCAACTTGAGTGTATCGAATCCATTCTGAGCTTTTTTGAATTCTACGACTTCATTTTCTCCCGGCAAGTGGATGAAATCCTCCAAAAGCTTTATGAGTTCTTGAGTTGTCATTCGGCATTAAGATTATTATTTACTTCACTTCACTACCCGGCTTCACTTCCTTCATCGTAGTAACCACAGAGAGCGAACCGTCAAAGTTCTCGGCAGAGAGGATCATACCTTCGCTGACGATGCCTTTCAGCTTACGCGGAGCAAGATTGGCAATGAAGCATACTTGCTTGCCTACCAGTTCTTCCGGATTGTAGTGCTGTGCGATACCACTGACGATAGTACGGTTTTCCAGTCCGTCGGCAATCTTGAATTGCAGTAATTTATCGGCTTTGGGGACTTTCTGGCATTCCAATACGGTGCCCACGCGAATATCCAGCTTCATGAAGTCATCGAATTCGATATTCGGGCGGATAGGATTAGCTTTGTAGTTGGCTTCCTCATTAGCCTTTTTCGTATCAAGCAACTTCTGTACCTGTGCTTCAATAACGCTGTCTTCTATCTTCTCGAAGAGCAATTCAGGAGTAGCCAACTGGTGTCCGGCCGGCAATAAATTAGTGCTGCCCAAAGTAGCCCAGTCGAAGCTGTCCATGTTCAGCATCTTACGTAGTTTCTCGCTGCTGAACGGTAGGAATGGTTCGAATGCAATGGCAAGGTTGGCAACCAGTTGCAGAGAGATGTTCAGGATAGTAGCTACACGATCCATATTCGTTTTGGCGATCTTCCAAGGTTCGGTATCTGCCAGATATTTGTTTCCGATGCGGGCCAGGTTCATGGCTTCCTTCTGTGCATCACGGAACTTGAATACATCCAGTAACTTTTCTACTTCTGTTTTTACATCAGAGAATTCTTTCAGTGTTTCGCGGTCGTAGTCCGTAAGTTCACCGGCAGCGGGTACTACACCATCGAAATACTTCTTGGTGAGTTGCAGGGCACGGTTCACGAAGTTACCGTAAACGGCTACCAATTCATTGTTATTGCGTGCCTGGAAATCTTTCCAGGTGAAATCATTGTCTTTAGTTTCAGGCGCATTGGCTGTCAGCACATAGCGAAGTACATCCTGCTTGCCGGGGAAGTCTACCAGGTATTCGTGCAACCATACGGCCCAATTGCGTGAAGTCGAAATCTTGTCGCCTTCCAGGTTCAGGAATTCATTACTCGGTACGTTATCAGGCAGAATAAAGCTGCCTTCCGCTTTCAGCATGGCAGGAAATACGATGCAGTGAAATACGATATTATCTTTACCGATAAAGTGAATCAGGCGGGTTTCGGGATCTTTCCACCAGGTTTCCCAAGTGTCGGGCAGCAACTCTTTTGTGTTGCTGATGTAGCCGATAGGGGCATCAAACCATACATACAGCACCTTTCCTTCCGCACCTTCTACGGGTACAGGAATCCCCCAATCAAGGTCACGGCTTACTGCACGGGGTTGCAGGCCCATGTCAAGCCAGCTTTTACACTGACCGTATACATTGGGGCGCCATTCTTTATGATCTTCCAGAATCCATTGGCGTAACCAGCTTTCGTGTTGGTCAAGCGGCAGATACCAATGCTTCGTTTCGCGCATTACGGGCTTGCTTCCACTGATGGCACTTTTCGGATTAATCAGGTCTGTGGGGCTGAGGCTCGTACCGCACTTCTCGCATTGATCGCCGTAGGCACCTTCTGCATGGCAGTGGGGACATTCGCCTGTGATATAGCGGTCGGCAAGGAAAGTCTTGGCTTCCTCGTCGTAATACTGCATACTTGTTTTTTCGATAAAATCGCCTTTGTCGTACAGCTTACGGAAGAATTCCGAAGCGGTGTCGTGATGAGTTTTTGAACTTGTGCGGCTATATACATCAAATGAGATGCCGAACTCTTTAAAAGACTCTTTGATGAGCGTGTGATATCGGTCTACTATATCTTGCGGGGTTACACCTTCTTTCTTGGCGCGTATCGTGATGGGTACTCCGTGTTCGTCCGAACCTCCGATAAAGATTACATCTTCCTTTTTCAGTCTCAGATAGCGGACGTAGATATCAGCGGGTACATAAACTCCTGCCAAGTGTCCGATATGAACGGGGCCGTTAGCGTAGGGCAATGCCGACGTAACGGTAGTGCGTTTGAATTTCTTTTCCATTGTGATATATGTATCTCTTTTGTTATGAGCGCATTTTAGTGTGCAAAGATAACGGTTTTCCACTCAAAGAAAAAGAGAAGACAATGAAATGTCCAATGATGTATTCAAAAAGATTCAGAAATTGTGTATCGGTTATTGATTGCAATACCGTAAAATCGCTTTTTCTATTTCGGTTTTCTTCTTTTCATCTTTTACAAAATCACTTATTAAATATATATGAGTGGTAGAATTCCCAATTCCGATTAAACTTCCCACTTGATTATTAATTCCTTTAAACCATTTATCATAGCCTATAATTTTATCACCTTCAGTGACAATATACCACGGGTTGCCTCCATTTGTTTTAAAATGAATATTCACTTTACTGCACTCCTCAAAAATTTGGGTTACCTCCACAGAATAACGGGATAGAGCCAAATAATTGGTATAAACTTGAACTCGCTTTCTAAAATCCACATCAGATAGCATATAGGTATATTGAGCAACATAAGAGATAGATGAATATCCCCCCAAGAGCACATCAGTAAGAACATGAGTACCATATTTCTTCACTATTTCATCTCCGTCACTCTTCTCTAAGTCATTCAGGAACTCTTCAGACAAGAAAAAACATAAGTAACGTGGCCAAATGTGAGGAAGGGTAAATCTGCTGGTAGGCTGTAAATATTCCGCCTTGTAAAAATAATCCCCCTGTAGGTTTTCCTCCATATCTCCTACGTCTTCTGTGAACAGTTTAAGAGTAATATCCCCTATCCTCGTTTCTACTTGACTCTTCAAATAAATATTATCAATATATTTATTCAAATCTCGATTCTCACTTATAACCCAGTTTCCTCCATTGTAAAATAAATGTTCTTCTATTGGAGAATATCGAAATAGTTTTATTGGTTCCTGCTTTACATAATCATATCCGTCACCTGCTAACAGACGTTCTACATCAATAACTTTGCCTTTTACATTTATATATCCCTTTATGGTACTCTTTTTACAGTCAAATCCTCTACCCAATAAATCTATGTAATCATAGGTTTTATCGCTCGTTACAGTTTCTATAAATACTTTTATATCAACAGGATCTTTCTCTACTACTATCGGCGGCTCGATTTCTGGTTTTATTTCTTGCATCGAAAAATCACATCCGCTCCAAAGCAGTAACAGTATCCCAAATAAAGAGTAGTTCAGTCTCATCATAATTAGGGTGCTTATAAAGTTTGTATAGATTGACGTTTACTTCATAATTAATAAAGTATCACGCAAATGTATAAAATTAATTTGTATAAGTACCTCCTCTAAATAAGTTTATATTATCATATTCATGAAAGCCCTTTTAATAAAGGATTTATAAAACGAGAATAATATAAACTAATTAGGGTGACATACTTAGACCTAATTTATATATCATTTCAACAAGGCTCCTAATAGCAATGCAAGTAAAAAGCAATACGCAGGGAAAAGCGCATGAGTAAACATGAATCTCGGTAAGAGTGCCCTTCGTCTCATGCGATGTTCTTCATCGGATAAAGCTCTCGCTTCTTCAATCAAACGTTTTATTATACCTTTTTCATAAATCACACCGACTATGCAAAAAGAGATTATAGCACATACTGCCAATATCAGATAAGTGATGTTTTTAGGTATGGGATGATACACGTGGGCATAAGTATAAATAGGTATGACAGCGATGAAGGCCAATTGTGATCCAAGACAAATGACAAGCGTAATAAATACGTTAACCGTTTCGTTATCTGCAACTCTCCCCAACCGGTTTCCGGTCAGTATTCCCCGTATCCATGTCTCTATGTATTTAAGGATGAATGTATCCATAAAAATAATTTTTAGTTATTAATATTGCCCGTTGTTGACAACTTGCATTCTGTAACTGGTTATAATGCGCCTTTATGAACGGTGTTATATAACTTAATGTGAATTTGTACAGTATTTTAATAAGACATCAAACAATACTGTTGCTAACATACAATACCCAGGAAAAAGCGCATAGGCAAAAATAAATCTTAGCATAAGAGATTTTCGTCTGATGCGATGTTCTTCATCGGATAAAGCTCTTGCTTCTTCAATTAAATGTTTTATTACACCTTTCTCAGAAATTATACCGACTATGCAGAAAGAGATAATAGCACATATTGCTATTATCAGATAGATGATACTTTTAGGTAAGGGATGATACAGTTTGGCATGAATATAAACAGGTACGGCAGCGATAAAGACCAATTGCGAGCCAAGACAAATGACAAGTGTGATAAATACGTTCACTGTCTCATTTCCTGTAACTCTCCCTAACCGATTTCCAGTCAGTATTATCCGTGCCAATGTCTCTGTATATTTGAAAATGAATGTATCCATAAAGATAATTGTTAATATTGCCCATTGAAGTTTATTCCGAATCTGTACAGCATTATAGTAGATATCCTTTGGGGATGAGATATTGAAACAGTGCACACAACGGCATTACGTATGCTATGGGGAGCATGTAATATAATAAGAATGTAGGTATTAGTGCCTTTCTTCTTGCTTTATGTTCTTCTTTAGTTAGCTTATTAGCTTCCTCTGTCAAATTCTCATACACCTTTTCCTTTTTTACTTTTTGCATAAATAATATTGCTACTATAGCTGCAATTACTACAACGCTATATACTAAATTCTTTGGTGCAGGATGCCATAAACGGGCATAAACAAAAAATGGTATCACCATTTGTATCAGTATTTCACTAAATACTAAGATTATTATTCCCCAATGAATATCATTTATTTCATTTTTAGGGGTACGAAACTTAGGGACACGGTATAACCGATTATAAGATAACTGTATCCTTATAACTGGCGTTATATAGTTTAGTCCGAATTTATATAGGTATTTCATCATAATGGGTTTATATAACAACTTCAGGTACGGAATTACATGGCTTTTAGAATAATGCACTGCTTCTCTGTTTCTATGTTGTCTTTCACAATAACAGAGGCGAGAAGAATAAAACAATTCCTCGGATTGCCGGAACATGCAGGACTGGAGGGCTTGGCAAAAGCCTTGCAGCTGCGTTTTTATGCGAATATAAATAATGGTGAGATTATTTTGGGGAAAGACAATAAAACTTTGGTGTATCGCACGCTTGAATGTCATGTGCAAACAGCCCGCAAACGAAAACAGGTGGAATATCATCCTTGTAAATCGGTGGGTATAATTGAATATAGCGGTTTTGCTAAAACAATAGATGAACGCATTACTTGCGAATGTCTTAGCTGCTATCCGGATATTACCGATAATAGCTGCTGTTGCGCCTGGCAGTTTACTTTGAATGAATAATACGGAGAATCTCATTTCAAAATGTAGAAACATGATGTAGTGAATAAATTTCTTAGATATGGAATACCGGCGATTATTGCAGACTGCTTTCGGGGCGTCAGTCCGAATTTTATTTCATAATGAGGATTTATAAAGAACAATTGTCTGTCTACAACTGTGATATGATTCTTGCGCACGAGTCTTTCAAATAACTCTATGGGGGTTCTGGTTTCCTTTATGGACAAAAGTTCTTTAATGCAATCTTCGTTTTCTCCACTCATTTTCAGAATGCTTTTATACATAAAGGCGGGTAGCAGATGAATAAAGGGAATATGAGAGATTGTCTTGCTTTTGCATATTTGTTGATGCCCTCCAAATGGCATCTGCCATGCGGGGAATGACATGAAAATAAGACCTCCGGGTTTAGTATACTTCGGCAGATTGGATAAGAACATTGCCTTGTCCTCTATATGTTCTATCACGTCATGGCAGATAATCAAATCAAAATTATGCTCAAGACTTTTTAGCTTGAAGATATCGGATGCAATGAAGTTTCCTTTGATTTGTCTTTCTTCAAAAAACAGGATGGCATCCTTAATTCTACCTGCGGATATGTCGACTCCTGTCGTGCTGCATCCCAGTTCGGCAAAGGGCAACAGATTGCCCCCATCTCCACATCCTATCTCTAAAATATTCATTCCTTCTTTAATCTTCTTGAATTTCGAGATATAAGGAATATAGTATTTCTTGCTTGTTATGGAAAGTTCCTCGAAGTAGAGTTTCCTGTTTTTCTGTCGTTCTTGCATAATGTTAGTAAGTCTGTTATTTCTATTTTGTTAATCTCATTATCGGTTTAAAAATGGTGTCTTTCCCAAAGAAGAAGTGGGATAAATGTAGCTTGTCCATGCCCCATGCCATTGCTAAACAGCCCATTGTTGTGAAAAAGACTGATGTGAACATAAAAAGCATTCCAGTTGGCTCAAACTGTAAAACTGGTAGAAATACCTTGCATAAGATTGTGAAAATCGGAGAGAATAGAAGTATAACAAGAGTATTTTGACCAATAAAGTAAAAGTTTTGTTTGATGCATTCGGGCAAGTAGCGGTGAATATACAATAGTATGCTGATTGCCAAGTAAGTAATGATAATACCTGCCAATGTTCCCCTGTTCAGATTATCTGGGAAACAGCAGAGTATTACGATAGGAATAAGGGCGAGGAGTGACGCCTGAAAGATATGGGTGAATGGTAGTTTGCTTTGTCTGATAATGACTCCTGCAAGAAAGTAAATGGCATTGGCAAATGCCATAAGTACTCCCCAATAAGATATTGTGAACAGGCATACGCCAAATAGTATTATGCGTGAAATGGTTGTTGCATGAATATAACGGAATATGTAATAATAAATAAGGCTACAGATGATGAGGGTGTGCAGATACCAGTAGGGACCTATTGGTTTAACAAATATTTTGTGTAATAATAAGGTTGGGGTAACTTCTGATACGCTTTCTCTGACGGGTAAGATATAGGACATAATGACATAGCCTGTCTCCATGCAGATGTATGGGATAAAAATCCATAATTGTTTTTTTAAGAAACTTCCGGTGTCTGTTTGGATGTTGGTCAAATAGCCGGATAGAATAAGGAAGGCGGACATATGGAATGTATATACAATCTGCTTTGCATAAGGATATTTATCGCCTATATACACCAAGTGGAAAGCAACCATTAGAAGAATGAAAATGCTTTTCAGGTAGTCTAATTCTCGAATACGGTGTTCCATAAATTGTTTTTTTGTGTCGTTGAGAAGAGGGAAGACAATGAAAATCCTCTTCCCTCTTCTTTCTCTTCCCTAAAACGATTAGTGTGTTATTTCCAGTTGGCAACCTTTTTCTATAGTATAAGGTTTATTTATGGTTATACTTTGGCTTCCTTTTAGGATAAGTTTGGCACCATTGCTGACTGTGATATTTTCAGATAATATATCTGTGCCCGTAACAGTTCTGTTGGATGTTACAGTCTGATTACTGAATATGGTTTGAGTCGCAGTGCGGGTTAGGACATTGCTTTCTTCTATCGGAATAACTCCGTCATTTGTACAGCCTATGATGATAACGAGTGCAAAGGCGGTAATTAATATAGATTTCTTTTTCATGTCTGTTTTCCCCTTTCTTAATTACTGTTGAGCTTCCAATGCAGCGACTTTTTCGTTTAGATCTTTAACAGCATCAATAAGTACTGCTATGAGGCTCGTGTAGTTGATCAGTTTGTTTCCATCTGGATCAGTCAGGACAATATTGGGTAGAACTTGCTCTACTTCCTGGGCCAATAGTCCGATTTCCTTTCCATCTCCACCTTTTCTGAACTTGGTGTTATCGGAATTGTCTGTGAAATTGTATGAAACGGGTCTGAGTTGTTTAATAATGGATAAACTTTGGGATAGGGATTGGATGCTATTTTTAGCTCTAGCGTCAGAATAATTATATACATTCTTTACCTGAATACTGTTGAATGTACTGGTTTGTGAATTATAGAACACTACTTGATCCAAATGACTTGCCAAACGAGTTGCAGCTGGGGTTACATCAATTTGAAAGAAATTACTACTTGGACCTGTTAAATATACACCATTACTGAGGATTGTTTGACTATAGTATTTATACTGAGTTAGATCTCCTATTGTTAAATTCCCTTTGCTGTCATACTTGATTTGCGCATTAACCATAGTGCAAATAATCAATAAAGCTAAAGCTAAAATAGTTTTTGAAATTGTTGTTGTTTTCGTTTTCATAGTGAATAATTTTATTGTTAATACTAAAAATATTATAGAACAACGTTGTTTCTTATTTTAGGCATTGCCAAATATTTTAATACTATTGGTGAATGCTGAAATAACCATAAAGATATTTCTTTTCATGTTTTAATTCTATGATGAAATCCCCTTCTTTTATATTATCTATTGTAAAAGAATAGCATTGAGTAGTTGGTATAGTAGTTGTACTGGAATAAAGAATCGTCCCCCTTGTATCTTTTATTATAATCTGAAGATTGTCTAAAACAATATCCGAATATATATAGACGGTATTGCTATCATGTGTGATAGTTGGAACACAAGATACTGAACGCGTATCTTCAAACCAATGTCGCTTTATAACTTCTACTCTTTTCTCTTCACTATGAGACATAAAAGTGAAGAATTCCATAGTTAATGTGAAGAATATAACTGTAAAAAGTTTCATAATATTTATTATTGTGATTCGATCACAAATAAACGAACCATTTTTTAGATTAAGATTACGTTTTAGTACGAACTTTGTACGATATGGAGTACGATTTTTGTACGATGCTTTAGAATTCTCGAATAAACTCATCCCATAATTCTGGACTACCTGGCTGATTATGAGTCTTTTCGTACATTTTTTTTCGAATAGACGTTAATGTCTGCTTGGCACATGGAATAAGAGGAGCTATTTGACTTGGCTTTAGGTCAATCTTGATAAGTAAACAGATGCGTATTTCTTTTTCATTAAATGGATGGAGAGTGTAAAGTCGTGCTGTAAAGCGAGAGTATATCTTGTCTATCATTTCAGATAAGGTATTCCAATCTTCTTCTTTTAATTTTGAATCTCCATTAGCTAAGTGGAATTTCTTATAAATATCAGATTCTTTTAATGCTGTTTCGGAAATTTGCAATGTTCTTTGTTTGGCCTCAACTTGTTTATTGGTATGTTCTAATAGTTCTTTTTGGGCGTTAATCAGATTTCGTTTCAATTCATTCTTCTCGTTTTCTGCTTGTTTCAGACTTTCTTCCAATTGGCAGAGTTGTTTTTTATTGTACTCTATATATTGAAGGCTTTCATGATATTGTTTTTCTTTATGTTCATTCAATAATCTCTGTTGTTCTTGTATTTTTTGTTTTTTACGTTTATTGTATTGTTGATAGATGATGATGAGTGTTATTGATAACATGATAGTTGAGATCAAAATTGTAAGCCAAAGTTCTTGTTTCTCATTTTCTTGCTGTAGTTCACGATTCTTTTCCTCTTTTAGTTGGTAATTGTACAGAGACTGCATTTTACGAATCGTTTCTGTATTGATAATTTCTTTAATAGAGTCGGTGTATATGAGATATTTATCAAAATACTCCATGGCTTCTTTGTATTGGCCTTTTTTACGGGCTATGTTTCCTAACTCTTTGTAGCTACCTTGTTTTTGGTAGAAATCGTTGAAACTTGCAGCTTTTGTATAATAAAAAATAGCAGAGTCTAATTGGTTGGTGCGATGGTAATAATCAGCTAATATAGCATAATGAGGAGCTAATCCTAAATCTTTTATATATTGATTGGAACGTTGAATGGCATC
Organism: Bacteroides sp. MSB163; assembly: GCF_036416795.1. NCBI lineage: Bacteria > Pseudomonadati > Bacteroidota > Bacteroidia > Bacteroidales > Bacteroidaceae > Bacteroides > Bacteroides maternus. The sequence goes on from NZ_CP143867.1 coordinate 1,964,202, forward strand.
ATTGGCCTCTGGATACATATCTAACTGGATATAAAGGCTGGATAATTCGCTTAGGACTATACCCATTAAATGTTCGCTATGCACTTGCTCAGCCTTTATGAAAGCTTCTTTATAATAATAGAGTGAACTGTCTGCACAATTGAGTGTGGTGAATGTTCGCCCTATATCTCTTAAATTGTAAATTACACCTATACTGTCATCGGCTAAAATATTGTATTGATAAGCTTTCCTGAGGACTTCTAAAGCCTCGTCATAGGTTTCCTGATATAAATATAACATTCCCGTTTGGCTGTAGATTCGGCTGATTAGCCTATAGTTTGTACAATCTTTTGCAGATTCAATAGCTTTGAAGAAATACTCCAATGCCTGCGGTGCATCTCCCAAATCCCTATATATTCGTCCGGCATAGTAGTATGCTTCCAGTAGGTGTTCTTTATCCTTTTTATTTTCATAATAGTGTAGTACTTCCAATATCAAGCTATCGGAAGTATGTGTAATATACGCTTTGTCTTTGGCTTTTATAGTCAGCAGTTGATAATACATTTGTGTTTCTTTAGATTCTTGAGAAGTGCTATCCTTGAATTGTTCCAATAATACAATAGCACTGTCCGGACAAATATTTATAAGGGAGTCAGCAAGCTGTAATATATGAGGATAAGGTTTACTGTCACAGGAGAGGAAGTAAAGTGGTAAAAGAATGATTATTAGTAGTGGTTTAGGCCATTTCATACGCGTGTTGCTTTAGTTGTTAGTGTTATTAAATCGTACAAAGGTAATAAACTTTTTTGAAGTCGGGGAGTGAAATTCATTTTCTTTTTGATCTTCAGAGCCTCTGACAATAATTTTGGCGTTACAGCATTGATATTCACTGATTAATAATGCGAGTCAGTGTTTCGTGCCGGATGGTATCTATGCTTCTCAATGTCAGTAGCATAGGGACATGACACTTGGAACTTATTACCTTGAGAACTGGAACTCCCTTTGCTTTGCTGTTCAAGATGCCATCTTGTGTAGTGCAACATACCATCTTGAGCAACACAAGATGGCATCTTGAACAGTAGAGGTAGGCATGCTTCAGTAGATATGCAAGCTTTTTACGGGGGAAAGGTAATAGTGATGTACGTGCATTGTTATTAGATCGTATCGAAACAGTATTGTCCCTGTGGTGAAAAGATTCATAACCGCTCCTGAAGGGAAGCGCATAAAAAGTTTCGCTCACCATTGCTCTATATAAGCGATGACGAGCGGAACAAAAATATTAGAGACGAAAACGGATGACAGTTCCGGGTTGGCAAGGAGTTCTGCAGGCACCCAGCGTGCTTGGTCTTTGATTTCCGTCAGGTATCGCAGCCACAATGTTTGCATTTACACTTGAAAACAAGTAATGTAATTCTAGGTAAGTCTGATTTTGAATCGTATCTGAGTCGTACCTGCTCCGTACCTTCTTCGGTCAGAAGTACCTCTATATGGAGAAACTACGGAGTTGGTACGGAGCAAGTACGGTTCAGGTTATACTGCATGGTCTTTTGATCGGTTCTTATTTCGGAGTATAAAGACGTTAAAAGTCCGTACTCTTTTGCTTTATCTATAATTTCTTTTGTACTTTGCATTGCATAAATGGTGTAATGTAAAATATGTAATGAACCGGATGGAGACTCAGGAAATGAAACATGCTATTAAAGTCATTGCTTTCGATGCAGACGATACTCTTTGGAGCAATGAACCTTTTTTTCAGGAGGTAGAGCGAAAGTATACGGAGCTATTAAGTGAATATGGTAATGCAAAAGAGATTTCGGCAGAACTGTTTAAAACAGAAATGGAAAATCTGGAATGTTTGGGCTATGGCGCCAAGGCGTTCACCATTTCGATGGTTGAGACTGCTTTGCGGGTGAGTGAGCGGAAGATCTCAGCAGATAAGATACAACAGATTATTCTTTTAGGTAAATCTCTGCTTCAGATGCCAATTGAGTTGCTGTCCGGTGTGGAAGAGACCTTGAAAGCTCTGAAGAAACAAGGCCGTTATCGTCTGGTAGTGGCTACGAAAGGTGACTTGTTGGATCAGGAACGTAAATTGCAACGCTCCGGGCTGACATCTTATTTTGATCATATTGAAATAATGTCTGATAAGACGGAGAAAGAATATACCCGCCTGCTACAAATCCTTCAGGTCGCTCCGGAAGAATTCCTGATGATCGGTAATTCCTTGAAGTCCGATATCCAGCCGGTACTAGCTATCGGAGGATATGGGGTACACATTCCTTTCGAAGTGATGTGGCAGCATGAGGTGGTGGATACATTCGCCCATCCCAGACTGAAACAAATGAAAAGTCCGGTGGAACTGATAGATTGGCTTTAATATTTGCGGTCTACATGATACTCTATCCTGTAGATGTGATCGAAATGCTCCGTCCATTCATTCGGAGCGATGCCAATCTGTAGACCATAAAAGAGAGTGCCCTTTTCCCGGTGTACGCTCATTTGCTTTAACAGCTCCGGTTTGCATTTGGGGATGCGGTAATCGCTGATAAGTAAGACATCCGCATTCATATAGCGGTTCTCGTCGAGCATTCTGAAAGTATCTTTCAGCATTTGGGTGGCATCCGTATCACCGGTGAAGGGGTGGCTGAAGAATTCCATCAGTTTCAGCCGGTCGCGGCGTATGTCAATGGTTTTGGTAGATACGGAGAATGTGATGAGGAAACATTCCCTGTTTTGAAGTTCAGCTGTTTCAATCAGTTTTATCAGCAGGGAATTGGCCATTCGCTCCGGTTTCCCCGTCATGCTGCCCGAAGTGTCGAGGCATACGATCATAGGTCCTTTCAGAACTGCCGGTTTTGCTTCCAGACGCCTGGAGGGCTGCATGATTTCCGATTTATAACGGAAGGTCTGTAGCTTCTGCGTGAAGTATTTCAGCATGAAGACATCTTGCAGTTCGCTGTCTGCATAATATAGCAATTCCGAAGGAAGCAGGGCGTTCAGGTCGTTACCGATGGTGACACCCAGGATATCGCTCTTTTGGGAATGAGCCAGTTTGTAGGCACTGCCTTCCGTTACATATACCTGTTTGCCGCCTTCGTCGTCGGCTATTCTTCCCATACGGTTGGCAACTTTCAGCAGTTCGGGATATTCCTTTTGCAGTTTTACAATCTTCCGGATATTCTCGAAATCGATGGTATTCCACAATCCGTTCATCATGCTCCATGCCTGATAGAATTCCTCCTTGTCCACTTGGTGTTCTTCCAGGTATTCCGGTATCTTGTTCAGGCTGGTTTTCAGTTTCTTTTCCAGAAAGTCTTTCTTCGCATCCAGATTCTTCTCTTTCTGTTCCTGCTGCTTCTGCTGAAAAGAATCTTCCCAGTCTTTCAGCATCTTCTCCCAAACGGTGGAATCATGTTGCTTGTCTTTGTCCCCGAACATGTGTTCGTAGAATGGTTCATCGAAGGCATTCTCTTTATAGTCATCTTTGATTTTTCTCAGTAGGGCCTGCCATCCATCCCGTTTCTCTTTAATCCAGTTCAGGGCACTTTCCATTTCTCCAAGTTCGGATTGGGCTCTTTGCATCTGGAACTTCTCTTGTTCCAGAAACTGCCAGACAAATTGCGTGGTGATATCGTAGAATATGCGTGCACGGACCTCATCGCCCAGCACCAGAACTCGGATGGACGGATCGTTCATGATGGCCAGCAGATAGAGAAGCAGGGGATCTTCCGTTTCGCCGTATAGCGTCTTGGCGCATTCTCCCGTTTGTACGAACTTCTCGACTACCTTTACATAGAACTGGATATCATACTTCCTTTTGCTCAGCCCTGCCATATTGCCGTAAGTTGAATTGTAACTTTTCCTCTTCAATTTCTACGTTCCGCAGTTTTTTCAGCACTTCGTTCGAGTAACGGGTGATTAACTCTTTGTCAGCGGGGCTGACGAACAGATTGTCCGTGCATAAGGAATTGGTAAGGGTGAGAAGCTGCTGAAAGAGCCGGTTCAGTTCATCCCGGTAATTTCGGGAGGTGATCTGGGGCAGTTTGTCGAACAGGCTTTGGGAAGTTTGTTCGGACTGGTGAGATGCTTTAGTCATTCCTTCTCCTTTCTTCCTTTGCGTCATCGGATATCGCACTCCATCTATTAACAGGTACTCTGTCCCCTCTCTGTATAGGTTCACCCGTTGCTGAACTGTGCCTGAGGGTGCTCCGCCCGGATAACAACGGATAATCGAGCGTCCCGGATTCAACGGATCGGGATAGATGACGGCTTGTTTCGGAGCATTTTCTCTCTTCTGCTCTTTCAATGCCAGATAGTCTACGGCGAAGATGTAGGTATGACCTGTGCCATGTTCGGCTACATGATAGTAGAAGTAATCCGTAATTTCAAGGTCATTCTTGGGCGAGCAATTGTTTTTAAAATCTTCCAGCGCCTGGCGCACCCGGCTGATTCGGATATCACTCTTAATCGCCTCGGTGATTTCTTCCATCTTTTCCAGGCAGGAAGTGAACAGCTCACGGAGAATTAATTGATGAATGGGCTCGCACTCGTCTATCTCGTTCCATAGGCAATGGTATAGAGGCGGCAAATCTGCCGAATTCACCGCTGTACGTCCGTTGATGAAGGCTGAGGCTTTCAATAGTTGTACGATGTTCTTCCAGCGTCGGTCACTTATGTATACGTTTCGAACTGTGTCTTCATCATCCAGCGGAAGACGTTTCAATTGATGGCGGATATTCGTAATATAATGCAGCATTTCGGTGGATAGTGAAACCTGGTTTATCTGTCTGCGCCAGTCTGCATATTCTTCTTCACTGATTTGCAGATCTGTGGGTATGTTTATTTCTTTATCATTATCATCGAGCAGCATGTTGTAGAAGGTCGCTTCATCTTTCACACAGGTGCAGATGATGCGTAACAGAAACCGGTCCCACAATGCTTCGAGTCCTTCGCCGTGCGCGGGCAACTCGTTACTGGCGGCAATCAGAAGTTTAAGCGGTAGTTTGATTTCTCTGTCTCCGTTCCGGTAGATTTTCTCATTGATGGCGGTGAGTAATGAATTCTGTATGGCAGGCCCTGCTTTCCATATCTCATCCAGGAATACTACACTTGCCGTAGGGAGATATCCTTCAATGGCACGTTCGTATTTATCGAATTCCTTGAGCCGGTTGATACTGATAGGTCCGAATATCTCGTCAGGAGTAGAAAAGCGTGACATCAGATATTCAAAAGCCTTTGCTCCCTTGAAGGCAGCCTTCAGTCTGCGTGCCACCATGGATTTGGCAACCCCCGGAGGACCCAGCAAAAGAACACTTTCGCCTGCCAATGCAGCCAATAATGACAAGCCTAATTCCGTATCCTTCTCATAAACCCCTTGGTTGATGGCGGTTAATAGTTGTTGTATTCTGTTTTTGATGTCCATAATTCTGTTTTGTTATGCCCCCATTTTTAGAATGAGGCTTCAAATATATGAAATCTTTATACGGAATACTGACAATTATTTAATTAAGTGCTCAATCAAAATTAATTCGTACTATAAATGAGTATTTAAGGGACAATTAAATAAGTAACCGTTCAAAATCAGTTTGATATATAAATGAAAATTTAGCCAGGGCAACCGCATCAAAAGTTTCCTTTATTGATGGGTTTTGAATGAAGTGCTGATTTATTTTTTAGACGCGGATGACACGGATGACGCAGATTTTTTATTTATTGATGTGACAGCGCAGCCTTTAAATCCGTGTCATCTGCGTCTAAGAGATTGAATACATAGGCTAAAATCATTTACCTCATTTCTTATCGGATACGAGCTAAGAATTTTGATGCGGTTGCCCTGTAATTTAGCGGGCATCCGCCCGCTAAAAATATATGTGAACTAATTATGAACACTTGCTTATTGCAGATAAAAAGCTATCGTTGATACGGAAAGACTTTGTTTTTTTCTTTTCTTTTCCGATTGCAGGATTGCATAAAAGATGTATATTTGTCACATTGTATCCTGAACTTAAAGTGAACAGACTATGATAACAAACCAATTGCTTCGTCCTGCCAGTATTGCAGTGGTGGGAGCATCCAATAATGTGCACAAGCCGGGAGGCGCTATCCTGCGTAACCTTCTTAATGGTGGTTATACCGGTGAACTTCGTGCCGTGAATCCGAAAGAGACAGAAGTACAAGGTGTAACAGCTTATGCCGATGTGAAGGACATCCCCGATACGGAACTTGCGATACTCGCTATTCCCGCGCAGATGTGTCCTGATGCCGTAGAAGTGCTTGCTGCTGAGAAGCAGGTACGGGCGTTTATCATTCTTTCCGCCGGATTCGGTGAAGAGACACATGAGGGCGCACTGCTGGAAGACCGTATTCTGGAAACGGTAAATAAGTACGGTGCCTCCCTGATAGGGCCGAACTGCATCGGACTGATGAATACCTGGCATCATAGTGTGTTCAGTCAACCCATTCCACAATTGCATTCTCAAGGAGTCGATTTGATATCCAGTTCCGGTGCGACTGCCGTTTTCATTTTGGAAAGTGCCGTAACAAAAGGTTTGCAGTTCAATTCTGTCTGGTCTGTGGGGAATGCTAAGCAGATAGGTGTGGAAGATGTGCTGCAATATATGGACGAGAATTTCCAGGCAGATAAAGATTCTAAAATAAAACTGCTCTATATTGAAAGTATCGGTGACCCGGACCGTCTGTTGTTCCATGCATCCTCTCTGATAAAGAAAGGCTGTAAGATTGCTGCCATCAAGGCAGGAAGCAGTGAAAGTGGTAGCCGTGCAGCATCTTCGCATACAGGTGCCATTGCCAGTTCGGACTCGGCAGTGGAAGCTTTGTTTCGTAAAGCAGGTATTGTACGTTGCTATTCGCGCGAGGAACTGACGACGGTAGGCTGTATTTTCACCCTGCCGGAACTGAAAGGAAAGAATTTTGCCATCATTACCCATGCCGGAGGTCCGGGCGTTATGCTGACTGATGCGCTGAGTAAAGGCGGACTGAATGTGCCCAAGCTGGAAGGCCCGGTTGTGGACGAATTGAAAAGTAAGCTCTTCCCCGGTGCAGCTGTAGGAAACCCGATTGATATACTGGCTACGGGAACTCCCGATCATCTGCGTCTTTGCCTGGAATATTGTGAAGAGAAATTCGATAATATTGATGCTGTTCTGGCTATCTTCGGGACACCGGGACTGGTTACCATGTTCGAGATGTACGATGTGTTGCATGAGAAGATGCAGACATGCAGTAAACCGATCTTCCCCATTCTTCCCTCCATCAATACTGCCGGAGCGGAAGTTGCCGCTTTCCTTGCTAAAGGTCATGTGAACTTTGCTGACGAAGTGACATTGGGTACTGCATTGTCGCGCATCATGAATGCTTCCCGGCCTGCCGCCAATGAGATCGAACTCTTTGGTGTGGATGTGCCGCGCATTCGTCGTATTATAGACTCTATTCCCGAAGATGGATATATTCAGCCCCATTATGTGCAGGCATTGCTGCATGCTGCCGGCATCCCCATAGTCGAGGAATTTGTGTCGGCCAATAAAGACGAGGTGCTGGCTTTTGCCCGTCGCACGGGTTTCCCTGTAGTGGCAAAGGTGGTGGGACCTGTGCATAAATCCGACGTAGGCGGTGTGGTGCTTAATATCAAGGGAGAAGAGCATCTGGCGTTTGAATTTGAACGTATGATGCAGATTCCCGAAGTGACAGGTATCCTGATACAACCGATGCTGACGGGTACGGAACTTTTCGTAGGCGCCAAGTATGAAGAGAAATTCGGGCATGTAGTGCTGTGTGGTTTGGGTGGTATTTTTGTGGAAGTGCTCAAGGACGTTTCTTCCGGTCTGGCACCGCTTTCGTATGAAGAGGCTTACTCCATGATCCATTCCCTTCGTGCTTACAAAATTATCAAGGGAACACGTGGACAAAAGGGGGTGAATGAAGATAAATTCGCCGAGATTATCGTGCGCCTTTCTACTTTGTTGCGTTTTGCAACGGAGATCAAGGAAATGGATATCAACCCGCTACTGGCAACGGAAAAATATGTGATTGCAGTAGATGCGCGTATCCGAATCGAAAAGAAATGAAACAACGTATTTTCCTTTTTCTCATCTGTCTGATACATGCTTTATTTTGATGTTGTGTGTTTTTTGTGCTGGCTAAAAATATAATAATGATGAGACGAACATTCTGTACATACTGCTCTCTGTTACTGGCAACTGTGTTGTTGCCGGGTACTACTTCGTGTACCAGTCATTGTGGAACTATTGACGACTTGCGATTGTCTTATATCGATACTCGTGTAGGTACCGCTCCCAGTGCGACCCATACAGCGGGGCTGTTTGGCAAAGATACGGAAGAATACGGGCAAACACTTCCGGCGGTACTCGAACCCAACGGAATGAACTTCTGGACGGCGCAGACACGGGACACGGAGCAGAAATGCATAGCCCCCTATTATTACGCGGATACTCTGCTGCAAGGCTTTCGTAACTCCCATTGGATTGTGGGTGGATGTACGCAGGATTACGGCTCTATGACGCTGATGCCGCTTTTCGGTGAATTGCGTTGCCAGCCGGAAGCGCGTTCCACCCGTTTCTCCCATGAGAAAGAAACGGCAACTCCGGCTTATTATACGGTTTCCTTGCCGGATGAGAATATCTATGCCGAAATGACGGGGCGTTCGCGTTCCGCAATTTTCCGTTTCACATACAGCGAAGCGGGAAAAGGTTATCTGGTGGTAAACCCTAATAGTGATGAAGGTCAGGGGTATATCTGCATCGATACCCTTAACAATCAGATTTACGGATATAATCCTGTTCACCGCATTTATCAAGGTTGGGGAAAATCGGCAGGGTATAGCGGGTATTTTATCGTTCAGTTCCAAAAGAAGCTGACGGATTACGGTGTGTTCAGGGGAGATTCTTTGTCTCCCGGCGTCATTCAGATAGGAGATGCCTCGCAGATAGGTGCCTATGTGGAGTTTGATGTGACCGAGGGTGAAGAGGTATTGGTGAAAGCCGCTTCCTCCTTTACCGACCGGGATGGTGCTTTGAAGAACCTGAAAGCTGAAATTCCTCATTGGGACTTTGTACAGACTTGCACAGAGCTAAGACAGATGTGGGAGAAACATCTCTCCACCATTGATGTAGAGACCGAACGGCTTGCAGACAAGGAAATGTTTTACGGTGCTTTCTATCGTGCCTCTTTTCTGCCGCGTACATTCAATGATATAGATGGCCGTTATCCTTCTTTTGCGAATGGTACTCCGATATGCCAACTTCCTGAAGGAGAAACGTATTATGAGGATTATAGTATGTGGGATACCTACCGTGCCCTGCATCCGATGACCAATCTGCTTTTTCCGACAAAGGGGGGAGATATGATGCAATCTCTGGTACATAAATATGAACAAGGTGGTTGGTTGCCCATCTTTCCTTGTTGGAATAGCTATACTGCCGCTATGATAGGCGATCATTGTATCTCCGCCATCAGCGATGCATATTGTAAGGGGATTCGTAATTTCGATGTGGACAAGGCTTATGAAGGAATGCGTAAGAATGCTTTTGAAACTCCTTCCAGCCTTGATGAATATAAAAATGGTATGGGGCGTCGTGCTCTGCCCCCTTATCTGGAGTATGGATATATTCCTCTTGAAGACGGTGTACCCGATGCTTTTCATACCCAAGAGCAGGTATCACGTACCTTAGAGTATGCTTATGATGACTTTGCCCTTGCGCAGATAGCAAAAGCTTTGGGTAAGACGGACGATTATCAGGCATTGATACAACGTGCTGCCAATTATCGCAATGTGATAGATTCCCGTACGGGATATGCCCAGGGGCGCCATGCCGATGGTACTTTTCTGAATGATGCCAATGCTTTTAATTTTGCCCGTTTTATTACTGAAGGTGCTCCCTGTCACTATACCTGGTACGTGCCGCAAGATCCATACGGACTGATGGCAAGTATGGGAGGGAAAGATAAGTATGTGGCCAAGTTGGATTCCATGTTCAGCGAACAACGTTACTGGCATGGAAACGAGCCTTGTCATCAGGTTGCTTATATGTTCAATTATGCAGGCGAACCCTGGAAGACCCAGCGTGCCGTTCGCCACGTTATGGAAACGGAATATCTGAATGAACCGGGTGGACTTTCCGGCAATGACGATGCCGGACAGATGTCGGCCTGGTACATGTTTGCCGCTATGGGATTTTATCCGGTGTGTCCCGGTACTCCGTATTATATACTTGCCAGCCCCTCATTCCCCAGTTTCACGCTGAATCTTGAGAGTGGAAAGAAGTTCACAGTGAAAGCTCGTAACGCATCGCAGAAGAATATCTATATTCAGTCAGCAATGCTGAACGGAAAACCTTATACGCGTAATTACATTACTCATCAGGATATAGTGAATGGTGGAGTGATGGAGTTTGTGATGGGAGATGAACCGAATAAGGAGTGGGGAACGGCAGCGGAAGACTGTCCGCCGGAGGTGATATAGTTTAATTTTAGAAAGATATGCTTAGTCTTGATTCGTCACGAAGATGAGACAAAGCATAGTTTTTTCTTGTATTTGCTGCGTAATATCCTGGATATAGAGCGATCTACCCCTGTTTTGACTGAAAAGTTGTATTATTTATCCTGTTATGGTTGAAACTTGAGCAAAAAATACATATCTTTGTCTCAGAGAATATGCCTTTACTTTAAAGTAACAGGCAATAAGAGAATTGTTTAACATAAAAAACAGGAAGCGTATGAATAGAATTCTTAAGTTGGGACTTTTAAGTGTCATTGTAGGCGCCTTGTATTCTTGTAGTTCCGATAGTCTATACGATCCGGACAAAGCAGGAGATGTAAAGCTTGCCCAGTATGAAGCAGCTTTTGTAGGAAAGTATGGAGCAATTGCTTCTGATCAGAATTGGGGATTTGGAGGGGCGACAACACGTAGTTCCAATCCTAATAGCAATCAATGGAAAGATTTCGTGGAAGTTCCCTCAAGTGATGATCTTACTTCCGAGAAAATAAATAAAATTGTAGAGCTTTTCAAAGATCCTTCAAAGGCTAAAGTCATAGAGGGTGTGAATTGGTCGGATTTCTTTGTTCAGCATGTCTATTATGGAAATAAGGACAATATGAATCAATTGGCTGTACATAAGGAGAAGAATGGAGTTCCGGATAAAGTTAACAATTTCAATAAATCAGCCGGAAGTATCATGTTTATGTATGACAGCGGTACAAGTTCATTCAGCTATGAGGGTCAAGGAGGTCATAGATACAATGAATATATAATAATATTCTATGAGGGAGATTATTATGTTGGACTTGATTATGAGGGCTATATGAATGAAAACACTCCACCGGATGGAGATTATAGCGATTGGATCGTACGAATTGTTCCGGCTAAATATATAAAAGCCCAAAGAATCATGGCGGAAGACCTTACATTAAGTGGTGGAGATTTCGATTTCAATGATGCTGTATTTGATGCCGTAACTGTGAATGGTGCGACTGTGGTTACCTTACAGGCGGCAGGTGGTACAATGCCTTTGTATGTTGAAGACAATGAAGTACACGAACTGTTTGGCGTTTCCCAATCCACAATGGTGAATACTTATGACAAGCAGGCAAAAGCTCCGGTAATATTCCGACTTAAGAACGTATATAATGATATAAAAGATATACCCGTTCGCGTGAATGATGTGATGTTGCCAGCAGAAGTGGGGAAAGCTCCAGGGAAACTGTGCTGTCCGACTACCTGTGAGTGGACTGATGAACGGCAGAATATTGAAACCAAGTATCCGAATTTTCAGGCGGCAGTGGAAAATGGTAACGTCAATTGGTGGGAGTAATCAGTATTCTGCTACTTCTTGTGATAGAATAGAAAGCTAATATATTTCCCATTCAATCCGGATTCTGATCCGGTTGAATGGGAAAATTGTTTTCTTTTTTGAACAGACTGCCCGGTTGGTAGTTGATATATTTTAATTTGATGGATTGTGCATGCACCTCTTTTCGATATCTCCCATCTCCACAATCCATCCTTCGGCAAGCAAGTCTCTCAATTCATCCTGAAAAGACTGCATGGCGCCTGTGAGCAGGCTGCGGCTCAAACCAGTGAATTTGTGAACACGTTCCAGAAACTCATCCTGACCAATGGTTCCCCTGATAACTACACGGGGGTGAAGCGGTTGTTGTTCGCCTGTTTGCTATATGCCGGGCGTTTCGTAAAGGTCATACTGTAAGCTCACAATTGTGATTGTTTTAGTTAGGTATTCTGATGTATCCCGCTGCCTGTGGGGATGCGGCTCATCCGCTACTTTTATTTCATTAGACTATGGTATACTTTGCAGATAACTATAGTTAAACGAATTAGTATTAGGCAACAAAGGTAATAAGAATAGACAGAAAAAGAAATAAAAGTAGTAGGGATTATTTCTTTCTGGTGAAAACGGGCTAATTATAAGTGGGATACCAACGATGACATGAAATTAACTGTTTTTTTAGTCCTCGATTAAGGCTATATTATACTATTAATTAATCGTAGCTCTTTACATTTGTACTTGTCTAAATGGTGCCATTAAGGCTTTAAGTAAAAAGATTATTTATCAAGTATTCTTATTCTATGAGGTGGGAAACTTGAGTAAATTATTAATAGGAAAATAGATATGCTACGATTCGTTTCAACTATTATACTTTGCGGAGTGCTTTGCAGTACTTTTATAGATTATGGAGCAAATGATTGTTTCTTCCTGCTCTTCCCTTTTGCGGAAAGTGTGGGGATAGCGGGTTTGTGGGCATTCGCATTGTCGGTGATGAAAGAGAATCGTTTCCGTTTTACTTTCCGGACGGACTGATTACCGGAGGGGTTATTTATTATTTGGTCAGGTATGATTATCAGCTGCATTTAGCCGATTGGAAGGTGATTTATGTGGCTTTGCTATTATTGCTGTGGTATATAGTACGGATTCTTTTTTCCTCTCCGCAGGTATCAAAAAAGATGTTATCGGTGGGAATAGTCGGAATTGGTTGTCTGTTGGCGGGTTGGGGGCTATTACAACTTTATGGTTTTTGCCATTCCAACCATTTTCTATATCGCATCACCGGACCGTTTTTCAATCCCGGACCTTATTCGGGCTATCTGGCGATGCTGCTTCCTGTCTGTCTGCACCATCTGTTATTGGCTAAAGGTTGGCAACGCTACTGTTGGTGGGGAGCATTCGCTCTGATGCTTTGCATTATTCCTGCTGCTATGAGCCGTTCGGCATGGGTGGCGATAGTTGTCAGTCTGCTGTGGGTATTGGGGACGCATAAGGATTGGTGGACAGTGTCTATAAACTATGCAAAGCAAATGCCTCATAAAGCGGCAGGATATGTGACTTCTGTCTGTATTCTTGTAATGTTAGCTTGCGTACTGCTTTTCTATTTGAAGGCGGATTCAGTACGAGGAAGACTTTTTATCTGGAAGAATACTTGTACCGCCATAGCGGAACAGCCGTTCATTGGTTATGGTCCAGGCAGCTTCCAGATGGTATATGGTAATGCGCAGGCTGCTTATTTTGGAGCAGGTAATGGTACGATGGAAGAAAAGAGAGTTGCAGGCTACGCTGAATATGCTTTTAATGAATATTTGCAATCTTTGGTGGAGGGTGGAGGCATGTTGCTGTTGTTAATGCTATTGTTTGGTATATCAGTCTTCAGACAAGGGCTTACTTATAAGTGATACGGTTTTTGTGGTGCATTGTTCTCGCTGGCGGTATTCGCCTTTTCCTCTTATCCTTTGCAAATACTTCCTTTTGGCATAGCGGGTGTTATATTTTCAGCAGCATGTATATCAGGGGAAGAGAAGGATATGCGAACAGGGAAAAAGAGGAATTTGTTGGCATTAACTTTTTCGGTATTGCTCTGTGGTGGTGCTGGAATAGCTCTCCACAAGTTACGTGGCCTGAATGAAATTGGTGAGCGATGGTATAATGCGAATGTGTTATTTTATAGTCATGTGTATGATGCTGCCTCTAAAGGCTATGAATGCCTTTACTCCTGTTTGAATTATCATCCGGAATTTCTGATGAATTATGCCGGTTCGCTTTATTCCGAAGGTAAACCTTTGGAAGCCTGTAAAATATTGGAACGTGCAAAACAGATAAGTTGCAACTCTGAGGTCTGGAATGTACAGGGGTGCTATTATCAGTCGGCAGGCTATTATCGGTCAGCTGAATACTGTTTTGAACAATCGTTACAGCTAGTTCCGGAGCGACTTTATCCTTATTATTTGTTGGCAAAGCTTTATGCTGAACCTAAGTTTTTGAATCAAGAAAAAGCGAAGCAAATGGCTACCATTGTCATAACTAAGTCTCCCAAAGTGTATTCCAAAGCCGTTGATGAGATGAGGCAAGAAATGGTGCTGTTGCTAAGCTGTTATAAATTAATTATTAATTTTAAAATGAAGAGATTATGAAGAAAAATTTGAAATTGATCGTATTTGCGGTTGTGTTGTGCGCGGTATCTGCGCTGAATGTAAAAGTCGTGTTGGATACAGAACACTCCGGTGATTTGGCGTTGACATCGTTGGCGGCAATTGGTGAAGGTAATTCGGGTGAAGGTGGAGAAGGTGGAGGGGGGGATGATTATGGTCCGTGTGGTACTAATATTACTGGTGATGTATCGATGCAAGATTGTCGTGGTGTGAAAATGTATGCTCGCGTTACTATTACTTATACATGTGAAGGTCAAGGCTTAGGCATCTGTAGTGATGGGGTTGAGTATTATTTCTATGATTGTGAAGGTAGCGTGATAAAACATGATGAGTATATTACTACTAAAAGTTGTAAATAATGATAGGAATCAAATATTCTGTAATTAGAAAAATAGCGTTTTGTATTCTGCCGGTTATTTTGTTTTCATGTAAATATGAAAATCGTATCGTAGAAAGAGGTGCAATATTTGTAGCTAATCTAGACAGTACATGTACATCTGAATTCAAGTATTCTAATCTTTATAGAAAAGTAATGGCTATTGCCTTAGATAATAAAGAGGTTATGTTGGTTGAAATAAGCAAAATGCTTGTTTATAAGGATAGGCTGTACTTGTTAGATCGTAAATCGCAAGGAGTATATGCTTTTCAGAAAGACGGTCGTTTTGTGCGCAAATTCGGTAATTTGGGTGCAGGACCGGATGAGTATGTCAACTGTAGAGACTTTGCGATAAATTCTGATGCCGGTGAAATCTATGTATATGATATGGTTAAGCATAGGATTCATAAGTATGACATAATTTCAGGTTCTTATAAGGAGAGTATACAGGTAGATAAGAGTATTGATATTGATTATATCACATATAATAGTGGGTATTTGTATGCGGCGCAAACTTCTAACAGAAGTGAAAAAAAAGAGGAAGTCTATTATTTGTTGTACCGGATAGATATTGAATCGGGGAGGAAGACAGCTCAATGGTTAGATGCGGCATCTTATAATAAAGGCTGGAATGATGAATTAATGCATGGCAATATTTTTTATAATATTAAGGAGGACGAGGATTTATTTGTTTTAGGTTTGATGGATACTGTTATGTGTATAAAGAAGGCTGAAATACTCCCTTTTTTAGCGATAGAAAGTGAACGGTTGGTTCAAAAAGAGGATATTCTAGAAGAAGAACAAATACCGACCTCTAATCCAAGAGTGCGTAGTAAGCGTATGATGTCTTTGTTAACTCGTTTGTCTGCCCAGAATAAATACTACCAGATATTCAATGTTTTTGAGCATAATTCTATGTTATATTTTAACTGTATGGGTCGAATTAGTTATTTTGTACAATACGATGAGAAAAGGCGAACGACTTCTACCTATTCACGAATGACAGATGATGTTCTATTCCAAATGATTCCTGACCATTTTCAATTGCCTATATTTTTATCTACAGATAAAACCGGAGTCTATTATTATGTCCCAAATGAGAATTTGAGCGAATTGAAATATTTTATAGAAGAGAATAATATATCCGAAGAAGTGGTAAATAGGGAAAGTGTAAAGAAATTAGATGATGATTCAAATCCTGTTATACTCTATTATGAATATAAAGATTAAGGGAATATTTCAGGTATTTACTACTGTCTGTATCATGCTACTCGCATGTATATGCATGAGGAAGAGTCATGATATGGAGAAATCACATGAAAAAATAGTGATGCTATTATCTTATGTAACATACTCTGTAAATATGTTGAAAGAAGTGTCAATTGAAGGGATAAATTCAGCCGTTTTCCCAGAGAGGAATGCTTTGATATATTGTTTTTCAGAGGATATGTGTGACGAATGTATATATCAAGATTTGGCAGAATTATATGAGGCTCAAAAAGAAGTAGGAAAAGATAGGGTTTTACTACTTCCTGCATATAGAACGATTCGTAAAAATCAAATAATCCTTAGAAATAGTTTCATAACTTTAGATATATGAATATTTCTCCTGATTCTATTAAGTTTCCATTTCATCGGGAGAACGGATTAGAGCAAAGATTCTTTGTTTTTACGGATGAAGTTGGAAGAATCAGATCTTTATTTTTTCCTCAAAAGAATAAGCAAGATGTTACGCGTATATATCTTAGCGGTGTAAAGAGGCAAATGAAATGATATGCGAGATTATCTATGAAGGGGAATCTGGGATTGATCGTACTGTTAGGCGGAGCCTTTACTTAAGTCAAAGTATCAAGAATACGAAGATTGTCATTTATTTGCCGGAGTTGGGATGCGCTTCTTGTTATGAGATGCAGTTACAGTTTTTACAATCAACAATTCCCTCTGATATTAAACCGGAAGTTTTTATTGTGGGGAAGTTTTCTAGTTATCGTGAGCAGAAACTTTTTGAAGAGAAGAGTGGTTTCACAACATATAGAATAGAGAAATCGCTCACAGGTTTTCCTTTATCCATGTTTGATGAAATTCCTATGACTTTTTTGTTGGGAGAGAATATGATAGGATATGCTTTTTTTGATTCGTCAAAATCAAATACTCTTTCAGACTTGTATTATAAATTTGTTATAGAAAAAATGCGTTACATTCGGGAATGAAAGAAAAGTGTATTGCCTTAATTCTTTAAGAAATAATGAAGGGAATTTGTTATATCCGAACGCCTATGAATTTAAAAACTAAACGCATATTGAGGAGAGTCGGCTGGAGCGTCTTCGGATGCTTCGGTCTTTTTCAGATATATGTATTCATCCGGCTTTACCTGCTGACCTCTTTTGTCATCCCCACCTACTCTATGTCCCCTACTTTGACGGCAGGGGATTACATCATCGCTTTCCTGCGTATCCCCGGTAGGCGAGAAATAAAGAAAGATGACGTACGCCCCGAGCATTACATTGTGCAGCGGAAAGAGGGAACGCGTGAAGTGCGAAAAGGAGATGTAACGGTGTTTAACTTCCCCTATTTCCAGGGGGAAGAAAGAATGATTATGGGGTTCGGCCTGTTCTTTTGCAAGCGTTGTGTGGCTACACCGGGAGATACTTACCGCTGGTTGTGGGAGGGAGGAACCCATAGCGTATATCTTCCTCATCAAGGAGAGGCAGTGAGAATAGATACCGTGAACTTTCATCACTACAGCCGCTGCATAGAGTATGAGACGGGATTAATGCCGAAACTGATGAAAGAGTCTGTGATACATGCTGACACGGTGATGCATAGTTATCGTTTTAGATGCAACTATTACTTTATGCGTGGTGATAACTATGCGGATTCTTACGATTCACGCT
This sequence comes from Bacteroides sp. MSB163, assembly GCF_036416795.1. NCBI lineage: Bacteria > Pseudomonadati > Bacteroidota > Bacteroidia > Bacteroidales > Bacteroidaceae > Bacteroides > Bacteroides maternus. Next base: position 1,981,921 of record NZ_CP143867.1, read on the forward strand.
TTTGGGGGATACTACCGGAAGATTTTATTCTGGGAGTAGGGTTGTTTACATGGTTTTCTAAAGAACCGGAAACGGGAAAAATCCGTTGGGAAAGAATGTTTAAGAAATTGTGAAGTTAATGATTGGCAATTAGTGATAAAGAAAATTTTGATTTGTGGCTTGATACTTGGCTTGCCAACGGCTTGTTCCGGTTTCATTATCCTGCCCAGTCTTCTCTATCCAGATTCCTGTATCCAATGGCTTCTGCCAAATGTGAGGGCTGTATCAGATCACTGTTTTCAAGGTCGGCAATGGTACGCGCGACTTTTAGTATACGGTCATAGGCACGGGCGGAAAGATTGAGCCTGTTCATTGCATTTTTCAGCAAGGCAAGACCTTTGTCATCCGGACGAGCATATAGGGAAAGTAGTTTGCTGCTCATTTGCGCATTACAGTAAACGCCCGGAATATCTGCATACCTGTTTTCCTGAATTTGCCGGGCAGAGATTACACGCTCTCGTATGCTGGAACTCGCCTCTCCCGGACGAGCATCGGACATTTTCTCAAAAGGTACAGGAACGACTTCGATTTGTAGGTCGATGCGGTCAAGTAAAGGGCCGGAGATACGGTTCAGGTATTTTTGTACTTGCCCCGGGCTACATACGCAAGCTTTTGTCGGATGATTGTAATATCCGCAAGGGCATGGGTTCATAGAGGCTACCAGCATAAAACTGGCAGGATATTCCACATTGCTTCTCACGCGGGAAATGGTGATCTTCCGGTCTTCCAGCGGTTGACGGAGGACTTCCAGTACGCTGCGATTGAATTCCGGCAATTCGTCCAGAAATAAAATACCATTATGGGCAAGGCTGATTTCTCCCGGTTGTGGATAACTGCCTCCACCGGTCATGGCTACTGTAGAGATAGTGTGATGCGGATCGCGGAACGGGCGTTTTGAAATAAGTCCCGTATTGTTTTGCAGTCTTCCTGCCACAGAATGTATTTTTGTAGTTTCAAGGCTCTCTCCCAGGGACAGCGGGGGAAGAATGGATGGTAATCTTTTGGCAAGCATGGATTTTCCGCTTCCTGGGGCGCCAATCAGAATAATATTATGCCCCCCTGCCGCGGCCACTTCCAGTGCACGTTTTACGTTTTCCTGTCCTTTTACATCTGCAAAGTCCAGATCAAAGCTACTTTGTTGCGCATAAAACTCTTCGCGGGTGTTGACGATGGTAGGAGTGAGTTCCTGCTTCCCATTGAAGAATTCTATTACCTCTTTGATGTTTTCAACTCCATATACTTGAATCTGATTGACTACTGCCGCTTCAAGAGCGTTCTGTCTGGGTACTATGATTCCTTCGAATCCTAATTCACGTGCTTTGATGGCAATGGGCAGAGCCCCCTTGATGGGTTGCAGGCTACCGTCAAGGCTCAGCTCGCCCATCATCAGGTAACGGTTCAGCTTATCCGGTTGGATTACTTCTCCGGCGGCAAGCATACCAATGGCAAGTGGGAGGTCATAGGCGGAACCTTCTTTGCGGATATCAGCAGGTGCCATATTGATGATGATATTGCTGGTAGGTATTCGGTATCCATTCACTTGTAGTGCGGAAATGATACGTTGGTGGCTTTCTTTGACGGCCGAATCCGGTAGTCCGACAAGATAGAACATACAACCTCTTGAACTATTTACTTCGATTGTGATGAGGGTTGCGTCAATGCCTTGTACAGCCGCTCCGAAAACTTTGATTAGCACGTGTTTATTAGTGATTAGTGGTGAGTAGTTTTTTTCTTCTCCTTTTCTTTTTCAGCAATCTCTTTTAGCTTGTTCTCAATTGCTTTTTCATCCAGATTTTTACCTTCTATTCTTCCCGTAGGACTGAGAAGTATGTTGGTAGGAAGCGTCTGTATGGCAAATTGTTTGATAATCTCTCCGCTCCAGCCGGAGAAATCACAGACTTGTTCCCATTTCAGCGTATCTGCTTTGATGGTTTCCTGCCATTTCTTTTTATTAAGATCGAGAGAAATGCCCAGCAACGCGAAGTTCTTATTCTTCTGCTCTTTCTTATAAATACGGCGGAACATGGCATTGTTTGCACGGCTGACCGTATCCCACGAAGCCCAGAACTGTATGAGCAGGTACTGATCTTTAAAGTTGGAGCGGCTTATATCTTTATCTTCCGCATTGCGTAGTCGGAAGTAGGGCGCCGATTTCCCTACAGCTACCTTTTCTTCTTCTTCAATCCGCTTCAGCAATGCATCCATAAAGGGACGGTCCTTCAGTTCTCCGGTCATACGGTCGGCCAGTTTCTGGATTTGTGTCAGATCGGGTTGAGGGTTTTGCACAAAGTATTTATCAAGCAGATAGATACTGACTAATGAAGCAGGATGTTCAGTAATGAAATTCTCTGCTTTTTCTTCCAAAGCTTTTCCGGACGGGGTACCCAATCCTTTCAGGTCCTGGTTGAAGTCTGTTAATTCTTTATTAGGGGCATTGCCGCTGATTTGTAAAGAGGATAGTTCGGCCATGGAGCCTTTTATTTGTATTTTATCTCCTTTATTCAGGAAAAGCGGGTACTCCGTTCCATCACTGAATAATAAGATTGTGGTGACTAACGTATCAGCAGAAAGTGTCGCGGAGAATTTATCTTTTTCGGCAATCAGTGTATCCATGCGGTCATGCATTCTGTCCGCACCATATAAGTAGATGGTATCATTCCCCAATCCTTTGATTTCTCCGCTGAGGCTGATACTATCGGTCTTCTTTCCACCACAGGCAGAGAGACCGATTAATAGAAGATATAATAGACAAACGTTCTTCATCTTTAAATACTTTTTTGCGAAAGTACGGCTTTTGCAGATAATAAAAAAGAAATGCCCGACATTTCTCAACGCCGGGCATTCTATAGATATTTTTTTATTTACTGAATGATGCTCATGAAATCTGCATTCGTAAAGTACTTAGCAAATTCCAGGTCAGAAGCGGCTTTCTTAGCTAATGAAGAATCTTTAGCTACAGCGCTCTTCAAGCTGCTGGTAACCATAGAAGAATTGTTAGTTCTTGCACCTAATACAGCCATCAGGTATTCAGTATAAGCGTCTGGCTTTTCTACACTTGCCAAAGTATTTTTAGCTTTGTTGTAGTCCTTAGCCAGAATCTGAGCCAAAGCGGCACTGTTAGATTTCGTGTTGCCGAATGCGCTTACGGCTCTGTCATATTGACCTTGAGCGACGTAGAGGTTACCCAGAGCTTCGTTCAGTTCTTTTGCACCGGAAGCTTTGCTCAGGTAAGTTTCAGCGGCAGCTTTATCACCCTTTGTCAAAGCGATCAAACCAAGGTTCATGTTAACTTCAGGAGCATCCTTGATAGAAGCAGCTTTCTTGAAGTAGCTTTCAGCCTTGTCAAGGTTACCTGCCTGGTAAGCCAGTTTACCTAAGTTATTGTAAGCGCGATAGTCGTTCGGATAAATCTGAGTAGCTTTAGTGAAGATTACTTCTTGCTTAGCCGGATCGTTAGTCAGAGTAGCTGCGTACAGCAATTCTTCCAGACTTAGTTGCTTAGCATCTGTGTTAGCCAGATTAGCGATTTCGTCATCAGACTTACCGATGATTTCATAATTTAAAGTCAGACGAGAACGACGCAATTGCGGCAAGATTTCGTCAGCTAAGTTCTTATAAACAGAAGAAATGTTCTTGATTTCCTGCTCTCTTTGTTCAGGATCAGAATACATAGACAGAACGCGAAGGATCAGTTCTTTATCTTGGATATTAGATTTAGATACCAATTCCTGGAAACCTTCCCAGTCCTGAGCAGTATATTTTGTATCGATTGCAGCGTCAATTTTTGCTTTCTTCAAGTTCTGGTTGATAACCTTTGCAGTGTTGTCCTGACGGTTTTCGGCCAACTTAGTGTTCAGGCTTACACCACCATCGGGAGATGCATAAGCAGAAACTTCGATGTTGCTGATCTTCTTGTTAACAGCACCGTCTACGTTCTTTACTTCTTCGTTGAATTCCTTAGCGGTCTTCAATTCGCCGGCACGAACGTTAGCTTGTTGAATCAAGAACATGATGTTAGCATCGTGTTTTTCCTTGATGATACGTTGGAAAGCGTCGTCACCGTTAGCAGGAGTAGCGCTACTCAGTGTCTGCTCAACCATTTCAGAAGTGGAAATCACACCGTCAGCTACCTTCACAGCAGGAATAGTAACTGTTTTGCTACCTATTGTGGCCTTGAATTCCAGATATAACTCTGATTTAGCCATTTCGGGAACATAGTCGAAAGAAGTTTTCATAGTGTAGTTACCACCCATCTTGTACGAGATAGTTTGGTCGTTACCTTCTACTTTTTCTCCTTGGAATACGGCTGACTGTCCTTTAGCTTCTCCACCGTTCCATTTCAGAACCGGGGTTACTTCTACTACAGCTTTCTTGTTAAAATACTTTTCAGGGAATTTTCCGTTGATAGTGGCGGGAACTTTGCCACCGACAGCTTCAAGAACCTGAGGGGTTACGGTGAAATAATCAGAAGATAATTCACCCATTTTGCTGCTACAAGATGAAAGTGCAACAACCAGTGCCATTAACAAAGGCAGATACAATCTCTTAGTCATTTTAGGTATAAATTAATTGTTTGTAATTGAAATTAGTCTATTGGTTTCTCTCAGTGCCTATTACCACATGATAATAGTATCGCAAAGATATTAAATCTCCCGGCACAATCTGAAAGGAATAGCCAATTTTATTATAATTTAATGAAATCCTGTCTCTTTTCTGTACTTGATGTTTCTTGGATGGTGTTCAATGATCTCACTCCGCAACATATTCCGGTCGATATGGGTATAAATTTCGGTAGTAGCGATGGACTCGTGTCCCAGCATACATTGTATGGCACGCAGGTTTGCGCCTCCTTCCAGCAAGTGGGTAGCGAAGGAATGACGGAAGGTGTGCGGGCTGATGTTTTTGGTGATACCAGCTTTCTCCGCCAACTCCTTTATCAGGTGAAAAACCATGATGCGCGAGATACTGTTCCCCCAGCGGGCAAGGAATACATAATCTTCAAATCCTTTCTTTATTTTACCAACATTACGGTCGAGTAACCAGTATTTTATTTCTTTGATGGCACGTGGGGAGATGGGGACTAATCGCTGTTTGCTGCCTTTTCCTTCTACCTTAATGAAACCTTCATCGAAATAGAGCTCGGACAGCTTCAGACTACAAAGTTCCGAGACGCGCAGTCCGCAGCTGTATAGAGTTTCCAGAATGGCTCGGTTGCGCTGGCCTTCCTTTTTACTCATGTCTACAGTAGCTATGATGGTGTCTATTTCTTCTACGGTCAGTACCTCCGGCAGTTTAAAACCTATTTTAGGACCTTCGAGCAGTTCACTGGGATCATCTTCCCGATAGTCTGCCATAATCAGGAAGTGGAAGAATGATTTTATTCCGGACATGATGCGTGCCTGGGAGCGGGGATGGATGCCGATGTCATGCAAGCCAGCGGCGAAACGTTGCAAGTCGTCCAGAGTGACTGACAGCATATCGATATTCTCTGCTTTCAAAAAGCGCAGCAATTTATCAAGATCGGTCAGATAGGCATCAAGCGTATTGGCGGAAAGTGCTTTTTCTAACTTTAGATACTGCGGATACTTCCTGATAATCAGTGCTTCTTTCTCCTTATTTATTGTTTTTTCGTCTAATTTCATTTCTTTTTTCTACCTTTGCACCGTGAAAATAGGCAGTAACCCGGCGGAATAATGCGAATTTGTTTCCGCTTTCAGTCTGCACTATCTTTACAGCTTGATTTTAACGTTTCTCAGACGTATCTGAGCCGTACTTCCTCCGTACCAGCTCCGTATCTATAGGCTTGGACTTGCTACGGAGCTGCTACGGACCTGACACGGAGTTCGTATGGAGTTGATACGGACCTCGTACGGAGTTGATACTTTCGGGAGACAAAGGTATAAAAAATTGTGTTATGAGGATACAAATAATTAACGGCCCGAATATCAATCTATTGGGTAAGCGTGAACCTTCCATTTACGGCAGTGTTACTTTTGAGGATTACCTTGCTGAACTTCGTGAGAAGTACGCTGATGTGCAAATAGACTATTTCCAGTCAAACATTGAGGGAGAGTTGATAGACAAAATCCAGCAAACCGGTTTTGAGGTGGATGGAATCATCCTGAACGCAGGTGCCTACACCCATACCTCTATTGCTTTGCAGGATGCCATCCGTTCAGTGACTTCTCCGGTTATTGAGGTGCATATTTCCAATGTACATGCCCGTGAGGCTTTCCGGCATGTGTCTATGATTGCCTGTGCCTGTAAAGGTGTGATTTGCGGTTTCGGCTTGAACTCCTACCGCCTGGCGCTCGAAGCGTTGGCCGGTAATTCGTAATTTGTAATTAAATAAAATAGGTATAAGATTATGTTATTGAAACAGACTAAAATCGTTGCAACCATTTCAGATAAGCGTTGTGACGTTGATTTTATAAAAGGCTTGTTTGAAGCCGGTATGAACGTGGTGCGTATGAACACGGCGCATCTTGGGTATGACGGCCTTGAGAAGTTGATAAATAATGTTCGTACGGTGTCCAACCGCATTGCTATCCTGATGGATACAAAAGGTCCGGAAGTCCGCACCACTATTAGTGAAGAACCTATACCTTATAAAACGGGAGACAGGGTGAAAGTGGTAGGCAATCCCGATATTCCCACTACCCGTGAGTGCATCTCTGTCTCTTATCCTAATTTTGTGCACGATGTGTCGGTAGGCGTCCACATTCTTATCGACGATGGCGATCTGGAAATGATAGTTGTAGATAAGACTCCTGAATATTTGCTGTGTGAGGTGCAGAATGAAGCTACGCTGGGAAGCCGTAAGAGTGTCAATGTACCGGGTGTACGCATCAACCTTCCTTCTCTGACAGAGAAAGACCGCAATAACATCCTTTATGCCATTGAGAAAGACATCGACTTTATCGCTCACTCTTTTGTGCGTAATAAACAGGATGTGCTGGATATAAAGGAAATTCTGGATGCTCATAACAGTGATATCCGTATCGTAGCCAAGATAGAGAATCAGGAAGGCGTTGATAACATTGATGAAATCCTGGAAGTGGCTGACGGTGTGATGGTGGCTCGTGGTGACCTCGGTATCGAAGTCCCCCAAGAACGTATTCCGGGTATTCAGCGTTTGCTGATTCGTAAATGTATCCTGGCAAAGAAACCGGTAATTGTGGCTACGCAGATGCTTCATACAATGATTACCAATCCGCGTCCTACCCGTGCAGAGGTAACAGATATTGCGAATGCTATCTATTATCGTACGGATGCTTTGATGCTGAGCGGTGAAACGGCGTATGGTAAATATCCGTTGGATGCTGTGAAGACCATGACGAAAGTTGCCGCACAGGCAGAAAAAGATAAACTGGCAGATAATGATATCCGTATTCCATTGGATGAGAACAGTAATGACGTGACTGCCTTCCTTGCAAAGCAAGCTGTAAAAGCTACTTCTAAGCTGAAGATACGTGCCATTATTACCGATAGCTACAGTGGACGCACTGCCCGTAACCTTGCTGCATTCCGTGGTAAATATCCAGTACTGGCTATTTGCTATAAAGAAAAGACAATGCGTCATCTGGCACTTTCTTACGGTGTGGAAGCTATTTACATGCCGGAACTTGCCAACGGGCAGGAATACTATTTTGCTGCCTTGCGCCGTCTGCTGAAAGAAGGCCGTCTGTCTGAAACAGATATGGTGGGTTATCTGAGTAGCGGTAAAGCAGGAACACACACTTCTTTCCTCGAAATTAATATAGTGGGAGATGCCTTGAAGTATTCCGGAGAAAGCGTATTGCCGAATAAGAACAGATACCTTTAATTAAATGAAGAATTAAGAATGAAGAATAATTGTGCAGCAGGCAGCGCAATCTGATTCTTCATTCTTAATCCCTCATTCTTCATTCCTATGAGCATAGACGAATATATTTTGCAGCACATTGACGATGAAGGTGATTATCTGAAAGCCCTTTATCGGGATACACATATTAAATTGTTGTATCCGCGTATGGCATCAGGCCATTTGCAAGGGCGGATGCTAAAGATGTTTGTCAAAATGATACGTCCTCATCGTATTCTGGAAATAGGTACTTATAGCGGTTATTCTGCTCTTTGCATGGCCGAAGGATTACCGGAAGACGGAATGTTATACACGTTTGAGATCAATGATGAACAAGAAGACTTCACCCGTCCCTGGTTGGAGAATTCTGCTTATGCGGATAAGATCAGGTTTTATATAGGTGATGCGTTGGAAATGGTTCCACAGTTGGATCTTAGTTTCGACCTTGCCTTTATTGATGGTGACAAGCGTAAATATATCGATTATTATGAGATGGTGCTGTCGCGTCTTTCCGATGGCGGTTACATTATTGCCGATAATACTTTGTGGGACGGTCATGTTCTTGAAGAACAACCGCATCGTACTGATCTGCAGACTATAGGAATCAAGGCTTTCAATGACCTTGTCGCACAGGATGCACGGGTAGAGAAGGTAATTCTTCCTTTGCGTGACGGACTGACCATTATCCGCAAGAAATGATATTTAAGTCAGAGGATAAGTAATTGTAACCACTTTTTCCACTCCTTCTGAAACCTGATAGTTCCCTTTAAATGCCCCCAGATAAAGCCGGTTGATGTCGTGCAAGATACGTTGTTCCTGTTCGTCTTCCCACACTTGGTAGAGAGGACTTCCTTTTACTGTGATTTTAAGGCGTTGCTCTTCTCTGGTCAGTGTGTATTCTACTTGGCAGATATTTCCGTCATATAACCTTGGTACGGACAATAATGATGAAAGCAGTTTGAGGAACCATCTGCTATCCGCCTGGATGGGTAATGTCTCCAGAGTGGTGTGGAATTCCGGATTCACTAACGTGGTCTGCATGTTTACCATCATCTTTGCTTCCCGGCAAAGTTCTACGGCATCACATTCCTGTACGTTAAACCGCATCATGCCAGCTTCAAGGCGTGATAAATCAAGGATGTTGTTTATCAAGGCCAGTAGCTTTTCAGAGTTATTCTTTATGGCTGCCGAATACTCCTGTATTTCCTCCTCGGAAAGATTTTTCTCGGTAGATAATAGTTCGGAAAAACCTACGACTGTATTCAGTGGTATGCGGATTTCATAAGTGATATTTTGCAGAAAATACTCTTTCATTTTATTTGCTGCTTCTATCGTTTCTAACGCATGCCGGGTTTCTTTTTCCGAATCACGTAATTGCCGGTGAATGCGAAAGGCACGTATGATGGCAAGAAGCATCAGGATAAGTATAATGGCAGATGCCCCGACGTATATCCAGCGATATTGTTTGGTCAACAATTCTTTATCTAATAAGGCTTTTTGGATCTTGTAATTAGCTTGATATACTTCTTCATGGCGTTGCAGCATATCTTTGTTGAGAGAGTCCCCTTTGAAGGCGGCTGTTTTGTAGATGTTGGCTGCTTCTTCGTATTGACCTGCCTCTAGCATAGCCTCTGCTTTCATCTTGAGAATACTGTTGTCATGGAAAGGCTCTATCCCCTGACAGGCTGACAAGGCCAGATCGAATGATTGGAAACACTTTCCCCAGTCTTTTATGAGCTTATAGTATACGCCCCATAGAGCATGGTAATCAATATAGTAGCTGAAGAATATATCCTTATCGTAGTACTTTTCTGCCCTTGCCAAATGCAATTTAAGGCTATCTTTGTCTTCGGCCTTAGCATAAACCATACCGAAATAGATCTCTGTTTCTAAAAAAATGTTTCTCAATATATTTGTGGATTGCGGATCCTCTTCTACCATCTTTTTCAAGACCTCTTGTAGCAGCTCCAATTCACTGCGGGCTTCTGTATACTTCTGTTGTGCCAGATATATTCCCGCCAAATTCTCGTGTATCAGCATCAGAGAATGGTTGTTGGCATCCGGATTTACTATCAAAGCTTGTTTATAGCTTGCAACCGCTTCGTCATATTGTTCAGCAAAGTCTTGTGCTTGTGCCAAGGCGATGAGTGAAACGAATACTCCCCTGTCGTATTGGATGCGATCGGCTTCTTTTTGCATTTCCCGGGCTTGCATGATGGCGTATTCTGTGTCTCCCTGGGCACACTTGGTCTGTAATATGGATAACCAGATTGTATAATAGAGCGAGTAATCCTTATATCGGTAGCTGGCTTCTTTCAGATTCTGAAAACACCGTTCCATCTCAGAAGCGTCAGCCTGGAATTCATAGTGGCGGCAATAATCAAAAAGAGTGTATAACTCTTCTTCGTGCATTCCTTTCTGTCTGGAAAGTACAAGAGCGGAGTCGAGAAATTCTGTACCAACCTTTTTTCCTATGTATTGCTGGAAAGCATCTCTCAATATCTTTGAACGAAGTGTATCATTAGTCTCGGATTTGACGACCTGAAAAATGCTGTCGCGGAATTGTTGCTCTGTTTGGTGGGATGGGTATGCTTTTATTTGGAATAGCATTCCGGATATAAACAAAATAATTAATGTTGCTTTCTTCATGCCTTGTCCTCCTGCTTTAATGGGTGGGTGAAGACGAACCGTGAACCATCGGTATATTGCGGGTCTATCCAGATATTCCCGCCAAGGCGGCTGATGATGAGTTGACAGATAGCCAATCCAAGACCTGTTCCCTGGGATTTCTCGTTTACTCTTTCGAAGCGTTCGAATATTCTGCCTTGTTTTTCTAACGGAATGCCGCAACCGGTATCGGTGATGGAGAATTGCGCCATACCTTTTTCGTTTTGTTCCAGTAGCAGGGTGATGCTTCCTTCCTTTGTGAACTTGGTGGCATTGACTAATATATTGATTAGCACTTGGTGCAACCGGAGGGTATCGGTCTCGATTTCTAAGGATGGGAGTTCGGTTTTGAAGAAGATTTCAGCTTGTGTCTGCTTGATGCCTTCTAATGTTTGAACGATACCTTCGCATAAGTCCACGGCATCACATTGTTTAAGGTTGAACTTCATGTTCGTTACGTCAAGGCAGGATATGTCTACCACATCGTTCACCAGATTCAGTAGCAGGCGGGAGTTCAACTGGATGATATCATTGCATTGTTTCCGGGTTTCATCATCGATGCCGGGAGTGGTCAGTACATCGGAAAAGCCGGACAAGGCATTCAATGGAGTCCGGATTTCGTGGCTCATGTTTGAAATGAAAAGGCTTTTGTTGCGTATCGAGTCTTCTACCGCTTTCTCTGCTTTCTGTAACTTCCGCCTTGAGAACATTAACTTTTTGGCTTGTTTTTTCAGGTAGATGAAGCAAAAGATTGCAGCAATGATGAAACAGGGCAATATGATGAGGGCTACTAATAGCAAATGATTCTGTTGCTGATTGTTGGCTAGTTGCAGTTCGTCTATGGAGTATGTCTTGCGTAAATCCTTTACTTTATGGGAGTTGATTTCTTTGTAATCCGTTTCAATTCGGTCTCCCAATTCTTTATACAGATTGGCGGCTTTTTCATATTGCTGTTCTTGCATATACTGATTAGCAACTTTCCAGAGACTATCTTGTTTACTGTCCTGATTGGCATAACTGCTAAGAAACGGGGAAAGCAGAAATAGTAGTATGAAGACAGGCTTTTTCATGTTTTTTTTGATTAGTGTCGTTGCAAAGGTAATTTTATTATAAATAGATTGTCCCAATAATCGTGCTAAAAAAAGTATAATTTATCAGCTAACTGAGATATTTCAGTAACTTTGTCTCTAAATTAAAGAAGTATATAGTATGGAAACTACCAGACAGAACAAAATATCCCGTTTGCTTCAAAAAGAATTGAGTGAAATTTTCTTGTTGCAGACTAAGTCGATGCCAGGTGTACTGATCTCTGTCAGTGCTGTGCGTATCAGCCCGGACTTGAGTGTCGCACGTGTTTATCTCAGTATCTTCCCTTCGGAAAAGGCGGAGGAGATAATAAAGAATGTCAATGATAATATGAAGTCTATCCGTTATGAGTTGGGGACCCGTGTGCGTCATCAGCTTCGTATCATTCCAGAACTGAAGTTCTTTGTGGATGATTCACTGGATTATCTTGAAAAAATAGATGAATTGTTGAAGTGAACCTTCCCTTCTACATAGCCCGGCGTTATCTCTTCTCCAAGAAGAAGCACAACGCTATCAATATCATTTCCGGCATTTCGGTGTGTGGAGTGGCATTGGCTACGTTGGCATTGGTCTGTACACTCTCCGTGTTCAATGGTTTTCAGGACATGGTGGCAGGGTTCTTTACAGCCTTTGATCCGGAATTGAAAATTACGGTTCGTGAAGGAAAAGTATTTGAACCGCAGGGGACGGCCTTTCAGGAAGTGCGCTCTTTGCCGGAGATTGATGTCTGGACGGAGACGCTGGAAGAGAATGCCATGGTGCAATATAAGGACCGTCAGGCTATGGCTATTATTAAAGGGGTGGAAGATAACTTCGAGGAGCTTACGTCTATTGATAGTTTGCTGTACGGTGCAGGTGAGTTTATCCTGCATGACTCTATCGTAGATTATGGCGTATTGGGTGTGGAATTGATATCTGAGTTGGGAACAGGACTTCAGTTTGTTGATCCCCTTCAGGTGTATGCTCCCAAACGGAATGTACGCGTGAATATGGCTAATCCTTCCGCTTCTTTCAATCGTGATTACCTTTTCTCTCCCGGTGTAGTGTTTGTTGTTAATCAGCAGAAGTATGATGCACGCTACATTCTTACTTCTCTTAGCTTTGCCCGTAATCTTTTTAATTATGACACGGAGGTGTCTGCTGTTGAATTGAAGTTGAAGCCGGGGGCGGATGTTACGGCTGTGCAGAGAAAGATTGCCCGTATTCTAGGTGATGAATTTGTGGTACTGGACCGTTATGAGCAGCAGGCTGATGTGTTCCGTATTATGGAGATAGAGAAATTCATATCTTATCTTTTCCTCACATTTATTCTTGCGATAGCCTGTTTCAATGTGATTGGTTCTCTTTCCATGTTGATCTTGGATAAACGCGAAGACGTAGAGACTCTGCGTAATCTTGGAGCTGATGATCGCTTGATAGCCCGTATATTTTTGTTTGAAGGCCGGCTTATTTCCCTGTTCGGTGCACTTTCCGGTATTGTTTTGGGGCTGTTGCTTTGCTATATCCAGCAGCGTTTCGGTATTATTTCCTTAGGTGGCGGTAATGGCGGCTTTATTGTGGATGCTTATCCTGTCAGTGTGCATGTAACGGATGTCATGCTGATATTTGTTACGGTTATCACGGTCGGATTCCTTTCGGTGTGGTATCCGGTGCACTATTTGACGCGGCGGTTACTGAAGAAATAACATCTGTTTTCGATTACAAGTAGACTCCTATAAATTGAGTGCCGGATGATGAAATACCTGTTAGTAGAAGACGAACGTTTCGCTTATGAAGAGATGAAGCGGATGATGGAGAAGTTACGCCCCGATTATCAATTGGAGGCATGGACAGCCACTGTGGAGCAGACCGTACAATTTCTGAAACATCATCCGGTAGATTTGGTGTTGCTGGATATCCGGTTGACGGATGGAAACAGTTTCGACATTTTTGAGCAGATACAGGTCACGACTCCTGTTATTTTTACTACCGCCTATGATGAGCATGCCATACAGGCTTTTAAAGTGAATAGTGTGGACTATCTGCTAAAGCCTGTGGAGGAAGATGATTTACTGGCGGCATTAAGGAAATTTGAACAGCTCAGGGTTGTGCAATCTCCCGTTACCGATTACAGGAAACTGGAAGAAGCATTGATGAGTAATTGTAAAAAGAACCGTTTCCTTATCCAGAAAGGTGATGCGTATCATTATGTGGAGACTTCAGATACCGCTTTCTTCTACAGTGAAGAAAAAGTAGTCTTTCTGCATGCCTTTTCAGATAAACGCTATATTGTGGACTATACTTTGGAACAGATAGAGCAGTTGCTGGATGAGAGGACTTTCTTCCGTGTTTCCCGCAATTGCATTGCTAATATCAATTCTATCCGTAAGATATCCAAGTACTTCAACAGTCGGTTGAAGTTGAGCTTCCAGCCTGAATGTCCGCACGAGGTTTTAATCAGTCGTGTGCGGGTTCCTGATTTCCTGAAGTGGGTGGATGGTGTGCTTTAAAATACATTTGGGGATGAAGAATAAATGGTATATCCTGCTTTTCATAGTGATCATTGCAATTTCTCTGTTTGCATTCCAGTATGTGGCGGAGCTTCTTTCTGATGCTCCCCGGAGTCTGAGTTTGGAGACACAGTATCTGCTCAATTTACCTGCCTGCATCTTTGTAGGGATTGTCGACTTTCTCATCATTGTTATTGTCCATAAGAGGCTGGACAACATTAACAATACAATGAGAATCTTTATTGATTTATTGTTGGCATCCGTATGGGTGAGTTGCTTCGGCATAACGGCCAATTATATCCTGTCCGTTATTCTGGAGGAACCTTGGCCGGAAGATTATGCCCTACTGAAAATGTCTCTGCCAGTGGTGCTTTGGAATAGCATGATTGTTCTTCTGATTGAAATATTCTTTTATCAGCAAAGCCAAATGGAAGCAGAGAAAAAACTGGCAATTATAGAGAAAGAGAAGATTCAGTATCAGTATGAAACTTTGAAAGCCCAGATAAATCCACATTTCCTGTTCAATAGTCTGAATGTGCTATCCTCACTGGCTTATAGTGATGCGGAAAAGACCAATCAGTTTGCTAAAAAGCTGTCAGGTGTCTACCGTTATCTGTTGCTGACAAACAATCGTCCGATGGTTACTTTGAAGGAAGAACTGGCTTTTCTGGAAAGCTATGTGTTTCTGGAGAAGATTCGCTTTGAAGATACATTGTTCATCGAGATAGATGAATGTGGTTTGTATGGAAGCAGATTGATTATTCCCGTCAGTCTGCAATTGCTGGTAGAGAATGCGATAAAGCATAATATAGCTACTTTAAAGAATCCACTTATTGTTCGGATAGGCTTTACCGATGAGGGGATCATGGTTTCCAATAATATGCAATTGCGGAGTTCAGTAGATAGAGGTGGTATAGGGTTAGGGAACCTGGAAAAACAATACGCCTTGTATGATAAAGCAATTGATATCGTAGAAAGTACTACAGAATTTGTAGTGAGAGTACCTTTTCTCGAATAATTTTCTTTTTTCCTTTTGTTCCATCTTTGGGATAATGAAATTCAACAGGTCTTTCATGTAGTTCGTCGGAAAAGACTTATACCGGACAAGCTAATCTCTTTTCTTTGCAATAAAATAATCTAAATTATTAGCAATGAGACGATTCTCTTATCTTTTATTTCTGTTGCTCTTGGTGGCGGCAATCGATGGTTTTGCACAAGGAGTTCTTAAAACGGAGTATATGCCTGCCTCTTCTTTCAGAGATGAAGCGGGGAATAAATTGGGTTCGGGTGATTTATTAAAATTCACCGGAGCATACACGCTACCCTTTTCGCTGAAGCAGAATGCATCGGGACAGCCTGTCATGTGGTCGGCATCGGTAAGAGGGACTTATGCGATACTTAATAATCGACATATGGCTTTGGATATGCATCCGGATGAGGTGTTAAGTGGCAGTCTCAATCTGACGCATGTACGGCCCTTGTCGAGAAAGTGGTACATGATAGCCAGTTTGGGAGCAGGTATTTATTCGGCACCGGATGCAATTACCTGGCAGAGTGTATTGGTGAATGGGGGAGTGATTTTTGTGTATAAATGCAGGAAAAATCTGGATATAGGTATTGGGGCTGGATTGACGAATTCATTTGGAGTACCTATTGCCATGCCGATGTTCTTTCTGAATTGGCAGCTTTCCGGTAACTATGAGGTCAATGTGAATCTCTCTTCTGGTGTTGAAGTGTCCGGGGCGGTACGTTTGGGAGATCGGTTTAAGCTGAGGCTGGTGGCAATGGAAATGGATGGAATATCTTCTGTGATGGATGTAGAGGGAAAGTCGATGATATATGCTTCAGTTATGATGCGATCCTATCTCTGTCCGGAATACAGGATAGGTAAGAAGTCGTGCCTGTATTTGGGGATAGGAGGCAATTGGCTCAGGTCCGGCAATCTGACTAAACGTACGCTTAAAGGGTTTGTAGACAATATGTTCAGTGATAAAGATGACCCGTATTTCAATCCGACGGTTTATTTTTCTGCAGGAGTGAAATGTGGGTTTTAAGCGGAACTCGTTCAATAAAAAGTTGGATCAAGTTACTCTCACTACCCTCACTTTGTATATAAGGCAGTAATAATAAGAATTTTAAGTGTTAGTGAGAGTAACTTTTAAGAGTGAGAGTAAAAGGGTTACTCTCACTTACGCAGTCAACCTATATCAGGACGAGGCATCTATAAACTTTATATCAGGTGTTATTCTGTTGAGAACCAAGGATATATCCCTTTATTCTTAGGGATAACGGGGTGTTGACCAAGGTTGACAGGCCTATCAACCTTGGTTGACGAGTCGGTTAACCTAGGTTGACAGGCTTGTCAGCCAAGGTTAACACCCGGTAATGCTTACTGTAGAGATACAAAAACAACCGTGCAAAAAGAAATAATCAATGGCTTAGTGCTGATTCTCTGCATGAGTAGAATGCCAATACTCGCTCTTTTAGCAGATACGCATACTTTGCTTGTGATTGTTTCGATAATGCTTCTGTCAGTTTCATTTTTATCTCGTTGTATTCATATACGGCTGACTTCCCCGAAGCATACTTTTCCAAAGCATAGCGATGTGCCTCTTCATTGGCAACGACGGCTTTGGAGGTCGATTCGTATTTTTCTAACGCGTTCACTGCATCCGTATAAGCTTTTTCGATCTCTTTATATAGATTCTTTTTCTCATTTTCCAAAGACAGACGGGCATTACTCTCTTCTATTCGTGCGGTGCGGACTTCATTCTGGGTTGAAAATCGGTCGAAAAGAGGGATACTCAGTGATAAATAGACACTTTTCTGCATATTATTTTGGAGTTGTTGCCTGAAGGATGGATTTATACTGTTTCCTGAATGATAATAGCCGGTGCTGATACCTGCGCCCAATGAAAGGGTAGGGTAATACCCTGCTTTGGCCACTTTGATGGCTTTTAAAATACGGATGCACTCCGCCGGAAACCTGTAAAAAGAGGCATTTCTGCGCTTACGGAGAAGGAAGAACTTTGTGTATTGCTGTCTTCGTATGCATTACTGCGGTTGAGTGAGCGTCCGAAGTCGAACTTCTGAGAAGTTCCGGTACTGAGGTCGGGCAGGAAACTGTTTTTTAAAGTGCTTTTTTCTACTTTTAGTTTTTCAATACGGTTCCGGCTTTGTTTTACTTCAATATTGTGCCGGATGGCGTGATCGATGCACTCTTGGAGAGACCATCTTCTATTTTGTGCCTGTACATTGCCGATAAAGGCGAAAGTCGTGATTGCCACGCTTATCATTATTAATTTCTTCATAAAAATAACATCGTTTGATTACTGTATGATTCTATTGCTTTGTTGTTGCAAAAATAGAACACTGACAGCTCAAACGATGTTATAGAAATGTTATCGCTATGTTAAGGTTATTCGAACATGGCAAACTGCTCGTTCCAAAGCCTGAAGTATGAGCCACCTGCATCGTAGAGCTGGCTGTGTGTGCCGGTTTCTGCCACTTTACCCTTGTCAATCACTATAATGTTGTCGGCACATCTCACTGTAGTCAGTCGGTGGGCAATAATGATTACTGTTTTCCCCTTTCCGGCCAGTGCATCCAGCGTTTCTTTTACATAACGTTCGGCTATGGAATCCAGTGACGAGGTGGCTTCGTCGAAAATCAAGATTTCCGGTTCTTTATACAGGGCACGGGCTATGGCAAGTCTTTGCCGCTCGCCTCCGGAAAGGGTTGCGCCGTGTTCGCCTACTTGAGTCATGTAGCCATTAGGCAGCCTGTCTATAAAATCTGTCAGTCCGAGCTGTTTCACCAGACAGCTAATCCGTTTCATGTCCTGTGTATCACCGAGCGCAATGTTTTCGGTGACGGTTCCGGCAAACAGCTCGATTTGCTGGGGAACGGTACCTACCCGGCGCCGGAGGCTGCGATTGTCAATCTGTGCAATGTCATAGTCTCCAATGCGGATGCGTCCGGATTGAATGGGGTAGATGTGCTGTAAAAGGGAAATCAGTGTTGTTTTACCCGAACCGCTTTCTCCGATGACGGCAGTAGTCTTGCCCTTTTCTATGGTTAGATTCAGGGAGTTGAATACTTCCTTGCGTGAACCGTATCTGAAAGAAACATTCTCAAAAATGATGTCGCCCATCATGTCCGGTTCCAGAATGATCTTTTGTTCATTGTCCTGCTCTCTTTCCAAATCCATAATCTGAAACAGACGGTCGGCGGCTATCAATGCATCCTGAATAGTCTGGTTGGATGATATCAGCGAACCGATGGGTGAGATGACGTAACCGACCAGAGAGTAGAATACCATGAGCGTGCCGGGTGTCATCTCTTGATCGATAACCAGAATACTGCCTAGCCACAAGATAGCGATTGTGATTCCTGTAGATACGAATTGGATGCCTCCTTGTGCCATGATGGAACCGTAAATACTTCGGTAAGTATTCTTCAATAAATGTACAAAACGGCTTTCTGTCTTCAGGTTGGCATACTCTTCGATGCCGAAACGCTTAATGGTTGAAATGGAGTTGATGGATTCTACTAATTGGGATTCCAGATCGGCACTGCTTTCCATGATGCTGCGTTGGTACTTCCGGTTCAGTTTGTTGAACCCCCAGAAGATGAGCAGGAATAGCGGTGCTGATATCAGGGTCATGACTGCCAGCTTCCAGGAGTAAATGAACATCAGGCACAGGGAGAACACCAGTATCATGATATTCACTACCAGATCGAGAGATACGTTGTTGATGAAGTTGCGTATTTTCACGGCATCGTTCACGCGTGAAATGATTTCTCCTACGCGCATGGTGTCGAAGAATTGTTGAGGCAGGGTCAGCAGGTGTTTGTAATATCCCAGGATCAGGGCTGCATCGATTCTTTGTCCGGTTTTCAGTGCCAGAATGCTTTTCATTGCACCGATGAAGGTACGCAGCAACAGGATAATGAGCATAATCACTCCCATCAGGTTCAGCAAATTGGTGTTTTTGTCGACCAGTACATAGTCTGTGATTTTGCCTACATAGATAGAAGTGGATAATCCCAAAATACTGAAAACAAGTGCACCGAAGACGGCTTGCAGCATTACGGACTTGTGAGGTGCCAGCAATGAAAGGAATTTCTTGCTCATGCTGGTTTGCTGATTTCCCTTTTTGAAGGTCTCTTCCGGTTCCATCAATACCAGTATGCCTGTCCAGTCGTGCCGGAAGTCTTCGTGTAAAACCTTATGCATCCGTCCGTCTCCGGGATCCATATATGTGATGTGTGTCTTCGTCACTTTGTAGATTACAACAAAGTGTTGAAGTTGTTTGTGATTTACCAGCACATGTGCGATGGTTGGCTTGGAAATCGTGTACAGTGCATCGAACTGTGCGCGGACGCCTTTGGCGGATAATCCCAGTTTGTTGGCGGCTTCTATCAGTCCTAATACATTCGTACCTTTCTGGTCGGTGAATGCATATTGGCGGATGCGCGATACCGGGAAGCGCAGTCCGTAGTGGGCGCATACGGAAGCCAGACAGGCAGCTCCGCAATCGGTGATGTCATGTTGTTTGATCTTAGTACCTTTTTTATTATTTGCTACTTAATGTTTACTTACTGTTTTTGGGCTATCATCTCATTAGCCGCATATTGCCTTGGATTTGCCCAGTCGTCAATCTTCTGATAAAGCAGATCGAACAGGGAGCGGCGTGTCACCATGAAGTGTGCGCTGGCGGTCATACCTTTTTTCAGCTTTCCTATCTGTCCGTTTTTCAGTGTCAGGTAATCTTGTTCCATTTCACATTTCACTTTATAGAAAGAGTTGCCTTGATTGTCCGTCAGAAACTCGGAGGAGATGTCTTTTAGCTTTCCGGGTAGTGTGCCCCATTCGTTATAATTGAAAGATTCCACTTGTATATTGACCGGCATACCTATGTTCATAAAACCGATATTCCGGGGAGTGACGTATACTTCGAGGCAGAGTGTGGAGTCGGGACTGATTACTGCCAGTGATTGTCCGGCTTGAATGCTACTTCCCCGATATATGCCGGAGAACTGGTCGAGCGTGCCGTCTACCGGACTGCGGACGATATACATATCTTGGTCTTTTACCTCTTGCTTGAGGCTGGTACTCATCTCATTGCGTGAATTGCGGTAGCTGTTCAAGTCAGCTTGCCAGGTGCTAAGTTGACTCTGTGTCAATGAAGCCAGTTCGTTTTGCTGGGTTTGATATTGATAATAGTATTTGTCATATTCTTCTTCTGAAATTACTTTCTTTTCAAACAATGTCTTGTTGCGTTTATACTCTTTTTCCGCTTGTGCCAGGGAGGTTTCAAGTTCTTTCTTCTTTTTGGTGAAGTAAGTGTACTCCTGCCGGCGGACCGGAGAGCGGAATGTGGCAGGATGCTCGCCTTTTGCCAGATATGCCAAGTCGATAAGATGTGCCTCGTAATCATTCAGACGGTTAGTCTGGTAGTTGATTTTGTAGTCGGAACTGTTTGTGCGGAAACGCAGAAGGATATCGCCCTTGCTGACTTGTTCGCCTTCGCGAACATAAACAGAGTCTACCAGTTCCGTGATAGCTGATTTAATTTCGGTCTTTTCCGTTACGGGGCGAACTACTCCACTGCCTTGTACGGAAATGTCTACATAAATAAAGGGAAGTGCGGCCATGGTTGCCGTAATGGCTAATAGAACGACCCAATAAATAATCTGGGACTTTGTGGTGTGTTGATAGATGTAAGTTTCTAAACTGTTTTCTATCCATTCGTTTGGTAATAGCATATCTTTTTGTTTTTTAGTGATTTATACTTTTCTCTTTTTTCTGTGAAGCAAAAGTACGGGGTTGACGGCGGAAGATAGGTTATAGGTATGTTATCGCTATGTTAAATAGTTTGTGAGTTGAATTATATGTTTTTACTTCATTTAATACAGTCATCCGGTTCAGAACTTTAAGCAATAATGCTGAAGAGCCTGTTCCGGAAAGAAAGCGAAGTGACTGAAAAATCAGGAATATAGTTGCAAAGAGTCATCAGAATAGACTATAAACTTACAACTACTGTTTTTAGAGAGTATAAAATAAGAACTTATCCACCGGATTTCTGTCTTTATATGCAGTATATTTACATCTTTTTTACCGAATATGGAGAATTGAATCTCCGTATCTATATATCTTACAAGTCAGTTCTTTATATCCGGTGCGTTCGGTCTCTATTTCCTGTGCGTTGGATATAGAGATCCAGCACATTGGATGTTGATATCCTGTAGATAGTATCTTAATACTTGGCACATTGCTTGTTCCGATGCAGCAGATTGCTTGTTATTTTACTGTAGAATAATTGTACGTATTTCTGTATCGAACTGTAGAATAGCAGATTGCGGATTTTTATTCCCGTCTTTCCTTTGGGACGTCCTTCTGGGCGTAAAGAAACGATTCTCGGAGGACTGATAATACAAAATGTCAGAATGATACCCAGGTTCCATCCGGTATAGAAAAGAATAAAAGTGATTAGTGTTTGGTGATAAGTGATTAGCGCCATTCGGTATATTATTTTTTAGACGCGGATGACACGGATAACGCGGATTTAAAAGGCTGCGCTATAAACGTGGGGCTATTCCGTCGACAAAACCTCCCCTTTCGTAGATTTTATTTTCAACTCTTCTTTCTCTCCCTTACATTTACATCAAAATTTGTAGAGACTCTCTCTAAATAGCGTTTTTTCATGTATTATTGACTGTGCCGTTCCACCCCCGTGAGGGGAGGGGACGGTTTTCTTTTTATGGGAATCTTTATCAGATATATTTTTTCTATATCTTTGCATCACTGATAATCTAATATGGAAAACATAACAATGAAATTGTTAACGATCAAAGTGATAAGACTCTTGCTGTTTATTGTCTTATTGCTTAACTCCCCGCTTCATGCGCAAGAGCACTATGCGTTTACTCCCATCGATTGCAGTGACGGACTTTCGGGCAACAGAGTCCGCAATATCATTCAGTTGCGGGATGGGCGCATTGCAATCAATGCCAATGAGATCGTCAGCATCTACGATGGAACTTCTTTTCAATATTTCCATTATAATAAAAGTAACATAATTCCTCTTAATGACTATGCCGGGCATCATCGCATTTATGTGAATGAGGACTATATTTATATCAAAGACTGGTATAAGCTAATGACCATCAACATTAATGAAGAACGCTTTGAACAGCATTTGGACGATCTGTTTAAGTCTTATGGTGTAAAGGGGGCGTTGGTGAACTTCTTTGTGGATGAGGCAGGTAATTATTGGATGCTGACGGATGATGATGTACTGCTGTACAGGGATTATGCCGGTGGGAAGACTGTTGAGTTTTTGAAGAATGTTTCAATGAACGGAGATGTACGTGACAGGCTTTTGGACATAGCGGTAGTAAACCGGCAAGTTTTCTTGTTCTACAATTCAAGCCTCATGGTCTGTTATGATCTGGAAACATCCAGGGAGTTATACCGGGAATATGCACTGGCTGAAAAGCAGGATAGGTCTGCTACCCTGTTGGTTGTCCCCCGGGGAAAGTATTTGTACTATTTGATGAATGGGCGAAAGACTGAAGCTTTGCGGTTTGATATTGAACTGCGTAAGTGGGAAGTAATATTAGAGACTGAATATAGGCTGAATGTGCTTTCTGTAGGCAAAGAGCACGATATATGGATAACCAGTCAGGTCGGCCTGTGGGTGTGTGACGAAAAACTGCAAAACAAACAATTCATCCCTACGCTGGAATTTGTAGATGGTAAAGAGATAAAAACGGAAGTCAGCACAGTCTTTAATGATAACCAGGGAGGAACTTGGATCGGGACTTTGGACAGAGGAATATGTTATTACCATCCTAACCGCTTTAAATTCAAAAATATAGGTAAAGTGTTCTTCCCTAATATTGATCAGAATGGGGAAGTTAGTGTGTCGTGTTTTGTAGAAGATGCGCATGGTGGAATCCTGGTAGGTACCCGTCAGGGACTTTTACGGTACTCTTTATCTGAGAGCAAATTGTCTGTTGAGGCAGGATTACCCCGCAATTTACGGTGCAATGGGTTAACTAAAGATAGTCGGCAGCGGATATGGCTTTCATCGGTTGAGGCATTGTTCTGCATTCAGAATGGAAAGAGCAGAAGTTATCCTGTACGTGATGTGGCGAAGGTATTTGAAGCACCGGATAAGAACCTGTATATCTGTTCATATATAGATGGCCTGTGTCTTTTGAATCCTGATACCGGAGAACTTAAGAAGATAGAGGAAAGTGGAGGACGACAAATCAACTCCGTTTCGCAGATCAGGAATTATAAAGAGGGTATGCTGATAGGAATCTGTAATTTAGGGCTGTTTACCTATGATTATAAAAATCAGGTTCTGACGGCACCGGTGTTTAAAGATAAAAAGGCTTGGCAAGATTTCTATGATATCCATCGTTATTCTGATTTGTATGTAGATAGCCGTAATCTGATTTGGCTTGCCACACAGGATGGCCTGATAGTCTGGAATCCGAAGAATGAAGAGATCAGGATGTTTTATATGGAAAACGGCCTGGTAAACAATAGTATACAGGCAATATCCGAAGATCGTCACCACGTGATGTGGATTACCACTTCTTATGGAATATCTTGTGTGAATGTAGTTCAGGAAGGGGGAAGAACAGAATACTCTTTCTCCAACTTTAACCATAGTGATGGAGTGATAGAGCGGGAATTCTTGGAAAGATCCGTATATGTAACGAAGGATGATGTGATTCTGATGGGAGGAATTGATGGTTTCAACGAATTCAGAATTAATAAACTGCCTCCGGTGAAACAGGATATGAAACCTCTTTTCGTGAGCTTTCATCTTTTCGGGAAAAAGGTGGAGATGGATAAGGCTTATGATGGCAATATACTATTGAGCGAGCCTGTAAGCGCAACTCAAAAGATTATCTTGAATTATGATCAGAACTTTGTATCGTTTGATTTCTCTGCGTTGAATTATATCAATAGATCACAGACTCACTATTGCTACCGGCTGAAGGGGCTGGATAAGGAGTGGCACGAAATAGTTTCTCCTACAGGGACCGGAACTGCCTCTTATGCCAATCTTCCTTCGGGTACGTATAATCTGGAAGTATATGCGGCAAACAACAGTAAGCAGTGGGGAAGTAGCTGTGCAACTATACAAATCATTGTAAAGGACCCGTATTGGAAAACTCCTTTGGCTTATTTTATTTATTGCCTGTTGATTGCCCTTGCCATATATTGGGCCCTTTCCAGTTATTTGCGAATGAATAAGAGGAAGTTGCAAAAAGCTCAGGAAGAAGAACTGAATCAAATGAAATTCCGCTTCTTTACCAATATAAGCCATGAATTCCGCACCCCCCTGACTCTGATCATAACTCCATTGGAATCTCTTATTAAGGAAGTCGGCGACATAGCCCTGAAAAAGAGATTACAATCCATTTACCGTAATTCCAAAGAACTGTTGAACCTCGTCAATCAATTGCTGGACTTCAGACGTTTGGAAGTTCATGGAGAGAAACTGTTTCTTGTTAAGGGGAATATAGCGGAGTTTGTTTCTTCGGTAAAATCCTCTTTTGATTATCTGGCTCAGGAAAAAGAGATTTCTTTTGAGATAGATGATAAGATTGCAGAAGATTTATATATAAGTTTCGACCGTGAGAAGATACAAAAGGTACTGAATAATCTATTGTCTAATGCATTCAAGTTCACACCTGTAGGAGGTATGGTGACGATAACTCTCGATACCTGTAAGGAACCGGACGGGGTACAGTATTTCCGTCTTTGCGTGAAAGATACCGGAGCAGGGATTCCACGAAAGAATCTTTCCCATATTTTTGATCGTTTCTATCAGGTGAAAGAGGAAGAAGATAAAATAGGTAGTGGAATCGGTCTTCATCTGGTGAAAGAGTATGTAGAATTGCATTCCGGAAAGATAGAAGTGGAGAGTGAAGTAAATAAAGGCAGTTTGTTTACTGTATATCTACCTGTGCGTACTGATGTAGAAGTGGATACAGAGTTACCGGAAGAGGAAGATACTTTCATCGGGGATGAATTGAACCCTGATGCGGAAAGTGATCAGGACCTGCAAACGGATAAAGAGTACACCGTACTTTTAGTTGAAGATAATAAAGAATTCCGGCATTACATGTTTGAACTGCTTTCCAAGAAATACAATGTATTGGAGGCCGGTGATGGTGAAGAAGGAGAACAGATTGCCACTACAAAGTTTCCCGATTTGATAATCAGCGATATCATGATGCCGAAAGTGGATGGGCTGGAGTTATGTAAACGTATCAAGTCCAATATACAGGTGTCGCATATCCCTGTCATATTACTGACTGCCCGTTCTACGGACGAAAGTAAATTGTTCGGGTACGAATCCGGTGCGGATGAATATATATCCAAACCGTTTAATCTGGATATTCTGTTATTGAGAATCCGGAAACTGATAAACGAAGAGAAAGCCCGTCAGAAGTCTTTTTCACAGGGAATAAATATTAATCCGGGAGAGGTTACCATCACTTCTATTGATGAACAGTTTATAGAGAAGGTCTGCTCATTGATTCAAAAGAATATAGATAATCCTGAATATTCGGTAGAAAAGCTGAGTGCCGATGTTGGGATGGAACGTACGGTACTATATCGTAAATTGAATGCTATTGCCGGCCAGACTCCTTCTGATTTTATTCGTTCCATCCGATTGAAGCATGCTGCTCAATTACTGAATAAAGGATATCAGGTAGGTGAAGTGGCCGATATGGTTGGTTTCAATACTCCTAAATATTTTACAAAGTACTTCAAACAGGCGTTTGGTGTAACGCCTTCTCAATATAAGACTAATATGACTGGGGAGAATTGTTGAAAACAACGAAATGTGCACTAAAAAGCAACGAACACGCCCCTTGGTAGAATCTTTTTTCCGGTAATTTTGCATTTGAATAACAGAATTATTAATCCGTAAAAAAGAAACCATGAACATGAAGTTTTATTTAAAAATCAGTAGTATGCTGGTGGCTGCGGCTTTCTTGTCGACCTTACCTGTCGAGGCCCAGACTTTCCGGCAAACCAAACAGGGAATAACGAGTACTACGCAGGGAATGGATATTGAAATCCAATTCGTCAGCCCTGAAATTGTACGTGTGGTGAAGGCACCCGAAGGACGTAGCTTTACAAAGAAAAGCCTTTCTGTGGTTAAAAGCCCTGAAAGCATGTCTGTAACGACCGAGAAGAAAGGAGAAACCGTTTCCCTGAAAAGCAATGCTGTACGCGTTGATTTCAATGTAGGGACCGGACGGATTTCTTTCTTTGACAAGCAAGGAAAGGCATTGTTTACCGAGAAAGATTATGGTGCTCAGTTTACTCCTTTCAATGATGCGGGGAATCAAACTTTCAGTGTGCGTCAGGCCTTTTTGCTGGATAAGGATGAGGCTATCTATGGTCTGGGACAGCAACAGGTTGATGACCTGAATCAGCGCAATCATAAACATTTCATGCGTCAGCGTGCATTGTATGCCAGTGTTCCAATTATTCAGTCTACAAAAGGGTACGGGATGTTTTGGGATAATTATTCTCCAACCACTTATACAGATAATCCGCAGGAGATGTCCTTTGATTCGGAAGTGGGAGAATGTATGGATTATTACTTCATGTATGGCGGTAATGCCGATGGTGTGATAGCGCAAATACGTGACTTAACAGGACAAGCACCTATGTATCCGTTATGGACATTCGGTTTCTGGCAATCGCGTGAGCGTTACAAATCACAACAGGAAACGATGGAAGTTGTGGATAAGTATCGTGAGTTAGGGATTCCTTTGGATGGAATTATTCAAGACTGGCAATATTGGGGACCAAACTCTAACTGGAACTCTATGAATTTTGATAATCCGGAGTTCCCTGATCCTCAGAAGATGATCGATCATGTGAAGAAGAAAAATGCAAAGATTATGATCTCTATATGGGCTTCATTCGGGCCGGATACGAATCCGTACAAGGATTTGGAGAAAATCAATGCCCTGTTCAACTTCCAGACATGGCCTGCGGACGGGGGAGTGAAACCTTATGATGCTTATAATGAAAAAGCACGCGATATTTATTGGGAGCATCTGAATAAAGGTCTGTTCAGTAAAGGTATTGATGCCTGGTGGACAGATTCAACGGAACCTGACCATCTGGATGTTCAGGAAAGAGATTTCGATATTCCGACAGCGATGGGAACTTATCGTAGCGTAGTAAATGCTTTCCCGTTGATGAGTAACAAGGGAGTTTATGAGCATCAGCGTGCCGTAACCTCTGATAAACGCGTGTATCTGCTGACTCGTTGTGCATTTGCCGGACAACAGCGTTATGCGGCGAATACCTGGTCGGGCGATGTTATGTGTAATTGGGAAACATTCCGTAAGCAGATTCCTACAGGCTTGAACTTTTCTCTATCGGGAATACCTTACTGGAATACGGATATAGGTGGATTCTTTAACTGGCCTTATCATGGTGGGGCTGAAAATAAAGCTTATCATGAACTGTATACCCGCTGGTTTCAATATGGTACATTCCTGCCCATGCAACGTTCGCATGGAAGTGGTGTGAAAAAGGAAATCTACAATCTGGGTAAAAAGGGTGACTGGGTGTATGATTCGGAAGAGAAATACATAAATCTGCGCTATGCACTGTTGCCGTATCTGTATTCAACAGGATGGCAGGTGACTGATAATGCAGGTTCTTTCCTCCGTGCCTTGTTCATGGACTTCAACGAAGATAAGAAGGTACACACTATCAGTAATCAGTATATGTTTGGAAAGGCATTTCTTGTGACTCCTGTAACCAGGAATATGTATGTATTCTCTGATAAGGAACAGTGGAAAGATCCGTATGAAGATTTTAGCAAGACAGGAACACAGGATGTTTATCTTCCTAAGGGAACCAAATGGTTTGACTTTTGGACGGGAGAAATGTTGAATGGCGGACAGATGGTTACCAAAGAGGTTCCTATCGATATTATTCCATTGTATGTACGTGCGGGTTCCATTGTTCCTTTTGGGCCGAAAGTACAGTATTCTACAGAGAAGAAATGGAATAATCTGGAGATACGCATTTATCCCGGAGCCGATGGCGAATTTGTGCTGTATGAAGATGAAAACGATAATTATAACTACGAGAAAGGTGCTTATTCAACCATTAAGTTTACTTGGGATGATGCAAACCGGACGTTGAATATCGCAGATCGGGAAGGAACTTTCCCCGGTATGTTGAAATCACGTAAGTTCAATATAGTTGTAGTGGATAAGGAGAATGGGACAGGGAGTGTTCAGTCGACGAAATTCACGAAATCGGTTTTATATGGCGGGAAGAAGAAATCGGTTAAGCTATGATCGGATTTGATTTGTTGGGTTCTCAATACTAATTTTTCACTACGGATTACACGGATTCGCACAGGTTGTCTATATAAAAAATATTTTCCTTTAACCTGTGTGAATCTGTGTAATCTGTGGTGATTTCTGATATAGCCTTGTGTCCTTTTTATGGATAGTTAGCGTGAACTCAGCTTCTTTCTATATACAACCACCATTATCATAATGCCTATAACCATCAGAGCCAGTGCTGCATAAGCGATGCCTTCCGTTACATGCAGGCTCTTCGGATCAAAGCGCATTTCGATGGTATGCTTTCCGGCAGGGACGTACATAGAACGCAGGATATAGTCTGCACGGGCAATGTCGGCAGGCTCTCCGTCAATGGTGGCTATCCAGCCGTCCGGATAATAGATTTCGGAGAATACGATAACGCCGTCTTTAGAATTATTCGTTTCATAAACCAGACGGTTTGGTTCGTAACTTGTCAGACGCACGCTGGAAAGACTGTCTTTATGGGCAGTGGTAATACCTTTCAGAATATCTTTGAAACGAGCATCTACTACGGCAGTTTCTGTTGGCAATATGGTGTTCAGGGCATCAATTTCCTGGTTGGCATTGTCCACGTACTCCACATTGTTGACGAACCATGCATTGCCGTAAGCGTACGGATTCTTGATAGGAACTGTCTGCCCTTGTCCGGCAGGGAGGATAAAATATTTCGTGTTCAGCATATTCAGAACGCGGAACTTGGAAGCATCCACACTGTCCATCTCACCACCTGCGGTAGCAATATCCCGATAGGCTGCCTGCATTTCGGGTAAAATGTGATGATCAATCATTTCCTGATAACGTCTCAGTTTGGCTGCGTGATATCCACCTACGCTCTTGTGCCAGTAAGAAGTTTTATTCTCGCTGAATGCATCTCCGGAAAAGCTCAATACGCGGTAATTCGGGTCAGTGTCTTGGAGGATGATTTCATCAGCTTGCGTTTTCTTAAAGGTGTCAACCTGGGCAGAACGGGGGACGAATTGGTCATCGTGCAGATAACGCTTGTTGACACTCCACATGTCTGCTACACAGAGAATAGCGATACCGGCAATTACGAATGACTTTCTTCGTTTTCCGCTGTAGTAAAGCCACAGCAACACGCAGCCAATTACAATGATAATGAAGCTACGCAGTGCGTCGGCGCTTACCATTGCAGCACGCATTTCTGCCAGGTTGGAAAGAATGCCGGACAGCTCGTTTGCAGGAATCATCTGCTGATTGACTGCATTCTGTAACATCTGCGCTTCCTGTGCGGGGACGAAAGTTGAACTGAAAGCTCCTGGAATCACGGCTAATATCAAAGCTACACCGGCAGTCAGTGCCAGACTGATACCAACGAACTTTATCTTCTTTTTTAATACCTCCGGTTCGTCCAGAATCTTTTTCAGAGCAAAGATGGCCAGTAGTGGAATGGTAAATTCAGCAATAACGAGGATGGATGATACTGCACGGAACTTACTATACATGGGTATATAATCAATGAAGAAATCTGTCAGTGGCATAAAGTTCTTACCCCATGAAAGAACAATGGAGAAGAATGTGGCTCCGATCAATGCCCATTTCAATGGACCTTTGACGATGAAGCAGCCTAGGATGAAAAGGAATAGTACAAAAGCACCTACATATACAGGACCTGACGTCATAGGCTGGTTACCAAAGTATTGGGACAGTTGCTGGTAAAGTCCGGCATAGGTCGGATTGGCTTTTTCCATGGCTGTCTCATTCAGGGCGAGAGGAACGGAAGCGCCACCTTTAAAGTTGGGCACTAATAAGGTCCAGGTTTCGCCGATACCATAACTCCATTGGGTGATATAGTCACGGTCCAGTCCGCTACTGGTCTGTTTGGCGGCATCACCGGTTTCTACGAGCTCACTTTTGCCGCGCATGGTTTCTTTGCTGTATTCATAAGTGTGATACAGGTTCGACAGATTGACGGATATACCAATCAGCGCAGCTACCACAAGCACACCGCTTGCCTTGAAAAATTGCGGTAAGGTCTTGTTGCGCCATGCATCTTCAAAGTAGGCTCCTGCAATGAAGAGGATGACAAACAGGAAGTAATAACTCATCTGTACGTGGTTCGACAGAATTTGCAGGGCAATGAACAGTGCTGTAACAATGCCTCCTGCCAGATATTTACCCTGGTAAGCCAGTACGATACCTGCTATTGTAGGTGGTATATAAGCCAGTGTGATAAACTTCCAGATGTGTCCGGCAGATATCAGAATGAAGAAGTAGGATGAGAATGCCCACATTAATCCACCTAATCCTGCCAACCATGTAGGTATACCAAATGCACGCAACAGGATGAAAAAGCCGAGCATCAGGATAAATGTCAGGTTGACATACGTAGGCAAAAATAGTTGGTAGACCTTCTGTACCCAGGTCAACGGTTGGGTTGACTCGTAGCTGGGGGCTATCTGATAAGTCGGCATACCACCGAACAGAGAGTTAGTCCAGCGTGTATACTCACCGGTTTTTTCGCGATACTGAGTCGCTTCTTGTCCGGCACCTGCACCGGCAGCCGTGTCATGTTGAAAAAGAATGCGGTTTTCTATATCCGCCGGGAAGAAATAGGCGAATGAAAGTACTGCAAACATAAAGATGACCAGGAGGTCAGGGAGGAGCTTTTTCATAAAAACGGAGCTTTTATGAAATGAAGAATAAAGAATGAAGAATGAAGAATTGGCTGCGCTGTAATGCCGCATGGTAATTCTTCATTCTTCATTCTTCATTCTTCATTTCGTTATTAATAACGATAGTGTTCGGCCTTATACGGTCCGTCTACATTCACGCCTATATAGGCAGCTTGTTCGGGAGTAAGCTTCGTTAGCTTTACACCGATTTTCTCAAGATGCAGGCGCGCTACTTCCTCATCGAGGTGCTTAGGCAGGCGGTAGACACCGGTTTCGTATTTCTTGTTGAACAACTCGATCTGAGCCAATGTCTGGTTGGTGAATGAGTTACTCATAACGAATGACGGATGTCCGGTGGCACAACCCAAGTTTACCAGACGACCATCAGCTAACAGAATAATGCTGTGTCCGTCAGGGAAATAATAGCGGTCTACCTGTGGCTTGATGTTGACGCACTTGATACCGGGATAATGTTTAAGAGCATCCACCTGGATTTCATTGTCGAAGTGACCGATGTTGCAGACAATAGCCTGGTCCTTCATCTGCGTCATGTGGTCGATACGGATAATGTCGATATTGCCTGTTGTGGTAACAAAAATATTGCCTTGTGTGCAGGCTTCTTCCATGGTTACTACCTCAAAGCCCTCCATAGCGGCTTGCAGAGCGCAAATCGGGTCTACTTCCGTAACCAGTACGCGGGCACCGTATGAACGCATGGAATGTGAACACCCCTTACCTACATCACCATATCCGCAGACTACCACTACTTTACCGGCAATCATTACATCCGTAGCGCGCTTGATGCCATCGGCTAAAGATTCGCGGCAGCCATAGAGGTTATCGAATTTGGATTTCGTTACAGAGTCGTTTACATTGAATGCCGGGAACAGCAATTTGCCTTCTTCCTGCATCTGATACAGACGATGTACACCTGTCGTCGTTTCTTCAGAAACACCACGTACTTCGGCTGCTACACGTTGCCAGCGCGTAGGATCTGCGGCCAGTACGCACTTCAGGATTGCATTCAGTTCTATTTCATCTTCTGCATGAACTTCTTTATCCAGAATAGAAGCGGTGCTTTCGGCTTCATATCCCACATGTATCATCATGGTAGCGTCACCGCCATCGTCAACGATAACCGTAGGACCTTTTCCACCAGGGAAGTTCAGTGCCTGAAGCGTACACCACCAATAGTCGGCCAATGTTTCACCTTTCCAGGCAAATACAGGAACTCCACTTGCAGCAATAGCAGCTGCGGCATGGTCTTGAGTCGAATATATGTTACATGAGCACCAGCGTACTTCAGCACCCAGTGCCACGAGGGTTTCAATCAGTACCGCTGTCTGGATGGTCATGTGCAGGGAACCCATGATGCGAGCACCTTTCAACGGTTTTGTTTCTCCATACTTTTCGCGAAGAGCCATAAGGCCGGGCATTTCTTGTTCTGCCAGATCGATTTCCTTGCGACCGAAGTCAGCAAGCGTAATGTCTGCCACCTTATAAGGCAGAGTAGAGAATAATTCTTTAGACATATCTATCAATGATTTAAAATAAAAAGTGGTGCAAAGATAGAACATTCTGATTAGTAGGGCAAAAGCTATTGTCTTTTTTTAAATAAAAGCCTGCAATATATGTTGATATAATTGAAAGATATGTTATATTTGCTCCCCGAAAATAACACTCTACAACATATCTGCCTTGAAATGAGGGATTATAAAGATAAAACGAAAGAAGAACTGCTGGAGATAATCCGGGATTTGGAAGAACAGCTGGCAAGCCGCTCCCTGCCGGCCGATCCTTGTCCGGATGAAGAACCAGAACGTTTCCGTGAGAAATATGGCAAGGAAATACTGGAGGCTATCCCTGATATGTTGACGGTTTTTGATCGTAATCTGGACTACATAGAACTACTTTCTTCTCCTGGTACCAATCACGTGGAAGGTCTGTCCGGTAAAGATAAGTCGCATCCTAACTTGAAGGATATAGTGCCGGAATCAGAATATCGTAAGATTCGTGCTAATATGGAAAGAGTGGTGCGTACCGGTTTCCCCAGTATAGGGGAGCATTCGTTACAGTTTGAAGGTGAGACACATCATTACGAGAATCTGGTATGTCCACTGGGAGATAAATACTTGTTGTGTATGTGCCGGGACGTGACGAGCCGGGAAAATGCACAGCGTGAGTTAGCCGCTGCCCGTGTAAAAGCTGAAGAATCCGACCGCTTGAAATCGGCATTCCTTGCAAATATGAGTCATGAGATTCGTACGCCTCTGAATGCGATTGTAGGATTCTCAAGATTGGTTATTGATCCGGGGCATGATGGAGACAAGGATGATTACTGCAATATTATCGAGCAGAATTCAGAATTGCTGTTGTGTCTGTTTAATGATATTCTGGATTTGTCCGCTATGGAGGCGGGTTCTTTGGGGTTTGTTAAGGAGAAAGTAAATGTGTATGCAGCCTGTCTTGAAGAATATGAAAGGCATCGGATGAAAGTTAATAAGGGTGTGAAACTGGTACTGGATGATGTCGACAAGAATCTATATGTTATCGGAGATAGGATGCGAATCATGCAGGTGTTGATGAACCTGTTAAGTAATGCCGCTAAATTTACTCCGTCCGGAGAGATTCATTTCGGTTATCAGCTTCGGGGGAATGTCATACAATTCTACGTAAAAGATACGGGTATCGGTATTCCGGCCAATCGGGTGGCTAAGATATTTGAACGTTTCGGTAAGATTAATAACTTTGCGCAAGGGACCGGGCTGGGACTGACTGTTTCCCGTATGCTGGTGGAACGGATGGGTGGACGTATTTGGGTACGTTCAGGAGAAGGAATAGGGACGACATTCTTTTTTACGCTACCGCTAGAATAATTGAGTACTGTAAATTAACATACATTTCCGTAGAATAATATATTCCCATTTCTAACTGATGTTTCAAGATGATCATCGGTGAAGATTACTCAACCGTTGATTTTCTAATAATGATATTAGATTGTAACGTGATGGTCTGATTGGGAATTGAGAAATCATTGATCTTTTCAAGAATAAGACGGACGGCAATTGCAGCCATTTCATCGACTTGTTGCTCAACAGCAGTCAATGGTGGGTGTACCAAGGTTGATAGAGCGGTTCCTGACATACAGCAGATAGCAACTTCCTCTGGAATAACAATGTTGTGTTCCTGTAATGTCCGTTTTGCACCTAACGCCTGCGTCTCTGTAAAACAAAAAACTGCGTTGAAAGGGATACCAAGATTTAAAACCTTTTCGATAGCGTTGGCACCGTCGTCAACACTGATACCCGATTCGATGGCATATCGTGAATCGTAGGGAATATGGAACTTGGCCAATGCATCGCGATAACCTTTTTTGCGATCAATCGTATTTTGGATGTGGCGAGGTCCGGTCAGGTGGAGAATTTGTTTTTTCCCTGAACGTATAAGATGTTCAACCATGAAGAATGATTGAGTATAATCATTGCTCTTTACTCCAGGAACAGAGATTCCGGAAATTGTGCGGTCGAAAAAGACCATTGGAATATGCCGATCCAAAAAACTCCGGTAAACATCCAGATTGGCGGTATTGTGGCAGGCACTGATTAGGATGCCTTCAACGCGTGCGTTATCAAACATAGCTAGGTTCACACGTTCAGTCTCAGGATTTTCGTCAGATAACGCCAGAATAACACGATAGCCTTGCTGATGTAACAGACTTTGAGCAGCAGTGATAAAACTCATGGAAAACGTAGTTGTCATTTCAGGAATCATAATCCCAATAATTCGTGTACTTCTCAAGCGCAGGTTAACGGCCAGTTCATTCCGACGATAACCCATCTTATTTGCCATTTCAACTATTTTCTGTAACGTTTCCTTGCTGACGTTTTTACTGTCTCCATTTAACGCTCTTGACACAGTCGATTTTGATAGTCCCAGCGCAGTTGCTATATCTTTGATTGTAATGTATCTCATGAGTACGGTGTGTTTCCTGCAAAATTAGAACTTTTATCTATTCATATACTAAAAATGAATGCCAATATCTTCTAAAATATATGATTTAACGTTGGGAACGGTTGCGGAAAATGGGAACGGTTGCGGGAACGGTTGCGGATATTTTTTTTAGAGAAATCATTGTGGCACAGATAAATGTAACTTAGTTTTGTAAGGTAAGAGGACGTATAAAACAATTCGTCTGAAGGTATTAACTAATTTAACGCTATAATGAAATGAAAGGTACAATGAAGGTTGCAGTGATGTTGGGAATTGGTCGGATGGGATTTGAAGAGCGCCCCATTCCAGAGATTAAGTCCAATGAAATATTGGTTAAGTTGGAATATGTAGGTGTTTGCGGGTCGGATATCCATTACTATGAAACAGGGAGAATTGGAAACTACATCGTTCAACCTCCTTTTGTATTAGGTCACGAGTCTGGTGGTACTGTAGTCAAGGTAGGGCAAGATGTGAAACATTTGAAGATTGGCGATAAAGTGGCGCTCGAACCAGGAAAGACATGCGGTCATTGTCATTTTTGCCGTGAAGGGAAATATAACCTTTGTTCTGATGTGGTGTTCTTTGCTACTCCTCCGGTGGATGGGGTATTTGCAGAATACGTAGCACATGAAGCTGATCTCTGCTTCAAACTTCCTACGAATGTTGGCACGCTTGAAGGTGCACTTATTGAGCCGTTGGCTGTAGGTTTTCATGCAGCAAACCAAGGTGAAGCGCATGCTGGTCAAACTGCGGTCGTTTTTGGTGCAGGATGTATTGGTTTGATTTCGTTAATGGCACTCAAAGCCGAAGGCGTCAATACGATCTATGTTGTAGATATCATGGAAAAGCGTTTGGAGAAAGCGTTGGAAATAGGTGCAACTGCTGTGATAAATTCAAGTATGGTCAATCCGATTGAAGAAATCAATAAACTAACTGCTGGGGAGGGGGTTAATCTTGTTATTGAGACTGCCGGTACGGAAATTACTACCTGTCAGGCCATTAATGTAGCCCAAAAGGGTTCGAATATCGTTCTGGTGGGATATTCAAGAACAGGGGAAATGTTACTACCTATTAGTTTGGCAATTGATAAGGAACTCACATTCAAGTCGGTATTTCGTTATCGTCATATTTATCCAATAGCTATTGAGGCTGTGGCTTCCGGGAAGGTAGACTTGAAAAGTATCGTGACCAATATTTTTGACTTTGATGATATCCAGAATGCAATGGATATGAGTGTTAGTGATAAATCAAATATTGTAAAATCAGTAATTAAAATCTGATAAACTATGAAAACGAAAACAGTTGTTGGTTTAGGGGAAGTTCTTTGGGATGTTTTCCCTGAAGGAAAGAAGTTGGGTGGAGCGCCTGCTAATTTCGCCTATCATGCAGCTCAACTGGGGCTTGACGGTATCGTAGTTAGTGCTATTGGTAACGATGAATTAGGCGATGAGATTGTAGCCTGTTTTGAAGACAAAGGATTGCCACACATGCTTGAAAGTTCGTCATGTCCTACCGGAACAGTTCGGGTTAGCGTCAATGAGCGTGGTGTTCCTAAATATACCATTGAAGAAGGTGTGGCATGGGATAATATCCTGTATAACGAAACATTGAGAGCATTGGCAAATCGTGCTGATTGCATCTGTTTCGGTTCATTGGCTCAACGCAATTCAGTATCACGAAATACTATTGAGCAGTTTCTTAACGATATGCCTGTTGATTCCTACAAGATTTTTGATATTAATTTGAGACAGCACTTTTATACGAAAGAGCAGATTGAAAAATCGTTCTTCTTGTGTAATATCCTGAAAATAAATGATGATGAGCTTGGCAAGGTTTGCGATATGTTTAGTATTGTGGGTACTTCAATCCAACAGTGCCGGACACTTCTTGTAACGTATGGTTGGAAAATACTGATCCTGACTTGTGGCGAGATGGGAAGCTATGTCGTTACCCCTGAAGAGGTATCGTTTTTGGAAACTCCCAAAGTGAAAGTTGTTGATACTGTTGGGGCAGGTGACTCGTTTACAGCTGCCTTTTGTACCTTACTCTTAAAAGGCGAATCAATTGGCGAAGCCCACCGGAGAGCGGTTGATGTTTCAGCATATGTTTGTACTCAGGCAGGTGCAATGCCTGTTTTGCCCAACCATCTTAAGTA
This sequence comes from Bacteroides sp. MSB163, assembly GCF_036416795.1. Lineage (NCBI taxonomy): Bacteria > Pseudomonadati > Bacteroidota > Bacteroidia > Bacteroidales > Bacteroidaceae > Bacteroides > Bacteroides maternus. Next base: position 2,019,235 of record NZ_CP143867.1, read on the forward strand.
ATACTTTTAACAGTTGATAGAATGAAAAACATCAGATTACAGCTATTTGTCTTATTCTTATTGTGTACTTGTTTTCTCTATGCCCAGCAAGCCAAATATATATTCTTCTTTATTGGAGATGGAATGGGAATAAATCAGATACAGATGACTGAACTATACAGTGCTGAACTTCAGGGTAATATTGGAGTAGCTCCCTTATTATTTACTCAATTTCCAATAGCAACTATTGCGACCACCTATTCTGCAACGAATGGTGTCACCGATTCGGCAGCTTCAGGTACCGCACTGGCCACAGGTGTGAAAACCCGTAATGGCTGTATTGGGGTGATGAAAGATAAGATTACCTCTTTGAAGAGTATCGCAGTAAGAGCTCGGGAAGCTGGATGTAAGGTTGGTGTGGCATCAAGTGTAGCTATCAATCATGCAACACCGGCTGCATTCTATGCCCATAATGAAAATCGAAAAAACTACAATGAAATTGGCCATGACCTTGTAGTAGCCGGATTCGATTTTTATGCAGGTGCTGATTTTTGGAGTGTCACTCCTCAGGATTCAATAGGACTTTATGAGCTTGCCTGTAATAATGGTTATACGATAACCCGTGGTTATAAAGAATTTCAGAAGAAAGCCCGCACATCGGATAAAATGATTCTGTTTCAAAGGACTGCAGTGTCGAAAGTTGATAGTCGTACAATTCCCTATGCTATTGATCGCCAAAAAACGGATTTGACATTGTCGGAAATTACGCGTGCTGGTATTAATATCTTAATGAAAGACCCTGAAAAAGGATTTTTCTTCATGATTGAGGGTGGGAGTATTGATTGGGCATGTCATAGCAATGATGCAGCGACAGTGATTCATGAGGTTCAGGATTTGGATAAAGCTATAGGGGTCGCTTATGAGTTCTATCAACAACACCCTGATGAAACATTGATTGTGGTGACAGCCGACCATGAAACTGGTGGTCTTGGGTTGGGTACCGGGTCGTACGAATTAAATCTTGGTGTTCTTAGTAATCAAAAAATCAGTGAGCGTGAGTTTTCAAAGGTACTTAATCATTTAAGAAAGAAAAGCAACGGTAATGTTTCGTGGGATATAGTTAAGAAATCGCTCAGTGAGAACTTTGGTTTTTGGAAGAAGATTCAGTTGACCCTGCAACAAGAGGACCGATTGAAAAAGACCTATGAAAGCTCATTTATTAACAATACCGGTCTGGTTGAAAGTGAATATCAAAAAGATGAAGCGGTTGCAGCCGAAGCAAAAAAAATCATCAATGAGATCGCTCTTGTAGACTGGATTAGCAAAGGTCATTCGGCTAGTTTCGTGCCTGTGTTTGCTCTCGGGGCTGGTGCAGAGGATTTTCAAAGTCGTACTGATAATGCCGAAATAGCTAGAAAGATCGCAGAGATAGGTGGTTACGGGGGAGAAGATTAACATTTATCATTAGGGTTTAAGGTTGTTTTTGGGTAACTTAATGTTCTTAAGTCGACTTAAGAGTACTTATGAGATAGAATTGTAAATTATAAATAGAATTAATTGTTTAACCTTTTTTTATGGATATGATACATAGTTTATTAAGAACTTTCAGAATGAAGCCTTCCCAACTAGGTCGTGCTACATTCATGCTGGTGTGCTCATTTTTCAGCATATTTATAGCCAGTGCAAATGGTATAGAAGATTCTCCCGGATCCGAGCGGGAAATAACGGGGTACGTTCAGGATGCTCAGGGTGAACCGGTCATTGGAGCGAGCATCAGGGTAAAAGGAACAACTGTCGGCACCATTACTGATGTGAGCGGCCGTTATACTGTTAAAGCTACAAATGAATCAACTTTAGTTATTTCTTTCGTTGGATACAGAACTGAAGAGGTGAAGGTGGGTAATCATAATACTATTGATATAATTCTTCAGGAAGACTCAGAGCTTATAGATGAAGTGGTTGTTATTGGTTATGGTACCGCTAAGAAAAAAGATTTGACAGGCGCTGCTGCTAATATTAAAGGTGATAAGGTTGCTGAGCGTCGTACTACACAATTGGCTACGGCTCTTCAAGGTGCTGTATCAGGTGTATTGGTGACTCGTTCAAGTGGTGAGCCTGGAGCAGGTGCAAGTAATATTCTGGTGCGTGGTGTAACTACAATTGGAGATTCATCACCTTTGATCGTAGTCGATGGTATTCCTGTAGATAATATTAACGATGTTAATGCCAATGATGTGGAAAGTATCACGGTGTTGAAAGATGCAGCTTCTGCTTCCATTTATGGGTCTCGTGCAGCGGCAGGTGTAATTTTGGTGACGACCAAACGTGCGACTGAGAAAGACTTGCGTATCAGTTATAACTTCGAGTATGGTATTGAAATCCCCACTGCCCAACCGAAACAGGTTGATTTTCAACGCTATCTTGAAATGGTTAACGAGTTGAAATACAATGATAATCCTGCTGGGGGCCTTTACACGGTCTATACTGAGGATCAGGTTAATAATTGGGTAAAGAACAATAAAACCGATCCCGATAACTATCCGATAACTGATTGGTATGACCTCTTGATTAAGGGCTCGGCACCACGCCAAACCCATACGTTGAATCTTGTTGGCGGTAGTAAAAATGTTAAGACGAGAGCATCTCTTAGCTACGAAAAAGTAGATGGGCTTTATAAAGATGCTGAAAACTACTACGAAAGATATATGGCAAGGTTAAATAACGACTTGACATTCAGTAAGTATCTTGCCGCTTCGTTAGATTTAAATGTAAAGTATGCCAAGAATCATGAACCAATGTTTTCGGATGTTTGGAACAGTATTTTGGTAGCCTCACCTGCTTATGCATGGCAGTGGGAGCATGGCGGTCTGGCTGATGTGAAAGGTGGTAATAATCTCTATGGCCGTCTGGTTGAGGGTGGCTACAATGAAACTTATTCTACAAAGATTGGTGGGCGTGTTTCTATTGACTTCACTCCATTCAAAGATTTGAAAATATCAGCTGTACTTGCTCCGGATTTCTCGATTTCTAAAGGTAAGAAGTTTCAGAAAAAGGCTGGATTTACATCACAAGATGATCCTACTACCATCATTGGTACGTTTGCCGGTTGCGGCTCTACTAAGCTGACAGAGAAACGGGCCGACTCCCGTTCGCTAACTACACAGTTTATTGCAAACTATATGAAAAAGTTTGGTAAGCATGACTTCAATATTATGCTTGGTTACGAAAACTATTATTACCATCATGAAACAATGAGTGCTTCAAGTGACCATTACGATTTGGACAGTTATCCTTATCTGGATGCAGGTCCTAAGGACTATTTAGCAAATTCCGGTTCCGCATATGAGAATGCTTATCGTTCATTCTTTGGTCGAGTTATGTATAGCTTCAATCATCGTTATCTGCTTCAGGTCAATGTTCGTCGTGACGGTTCATCACGTTTCCATAAAGATTCTCGTTGGGGTACATTCCCTTCCGTGTCAGCTGGTTGGATTATCAGTGAAGAACCTTTCATGGAAAAAATAAATGCCAAAACGCTTTCATTCCTAAAGCTGAGAGCTTCTATCGGTACTCTGGGTAACGAACGTATCGGTAACTACCCCTATGTCTCATTGATGGAGTTTACTAATTCGTTGTTCTATAACAAGGCTGATGCAAGTGAATCTACTTACTACAAAGGGGCCGCTCAAATCCAATATCCTATACGCAATCTAACATGGGAAACGACTGAAACATACGATATTGGTGTTGATGCGCGATTCTTTGACGGGCGTTTATCTTTTGTGGGCGACTATTATTACAAGCGTACAAAAGACATGTTGCTTGATCTTGAAATACCTAAATATATGGGATATTCTAATCCGTCACAGAATGCGGGTAAAATGCATACCAGGGGCTATGACCTTGAACTATCATGGAATGACCGTATTGGTGAGTTTACCTATGGCATCTCTGCTAACCTTTCTGATTATATTTCTAAAATGGACGACCTGAGCGGTACGCAGTTCATGGGCGATCAAGTGAAGATGACCGGTAGTTTATTTGATGAATGGTATGGTTACATTTCTGAAGGCTTGTTTCAAACCCAGGAAGAACTGGACAAATCTGCTACACTAAATAGCAATACACAGGTTGGTGATGTGAAATATAAAGATATCTCTGGTCCGGATGGTGTGCCTGATGGCATTATCTCTCCCGAATATGACCGTGTACTTCTTGGGAATTCGCAACCTCGCTTCATGTATGGTGGAACATTGTCGGCTGCTTATAAAGGTTTTGACTTTAGTACTGCTTTCCAGGGCATTGGTAAGCAAAAGGTACGTATGAACTCTAAGATGGTTCAACCTTATCACAACCAGTGGGGAAGCATTCCTGCCATTATAGATAGAAATTATTGGAGTTCCTTCAATTCTGAAAAAGAGAATCTGGCGGCACGTTATCCACGTCTCACTTATCAGAACAATGATAGTAATAACGCTATGTCAACCTTCTGGATGTTCAACGGTAGTTATTTTCGCTTGAAGAACATTACCTTAGGATACACTCTTCCGGCGAGCCTTACGCAAAAGGCTAAGATTGAGCGGGTTCGTTTCTATGTATCGGCCAATGACCTGTTCTGTCTGAGCCATTATCCTGACGGTTGGGATCCTGAACGAGGAACTACCTCTTATGCTATGACCACTTCGGTGTTGTTTGGATTGAATATTAATTTTTAATGGATTAGAACAATGAAAAATATATATATTATACTGACAGTATTCGCACTTTCATTGGTATCGTGCAACAGCTTGGATCTGTATCCACTAGACCAAGGTTCAAGTGAAACCTGGTACAGTAACGAAACCGAGTATGAAATGGCGGTGAATGATTTGTATCGCACTGCATTTTGGCCTGTTGCCAAAGAAGCTTGGTCTGATGACTACCTTTATCGTGACGTTGCCGGTCCTGACATTGTCGATGGAACGTTAAACAGTGAAACAAATACGTCCGGTAGTGTTGAGCTGGCAACATTCTATACCAACCAATACAAGGCCATTGCCCGTTCCAATGCTATCATCGCTAATTTGGATCGTGGTCGTGAAAATGGGATCAATGAGGCTACTCTGTTGTCTTATGAAGCTCAGGCACGTTTTTCACGTGCTGCACATTATGCTATGCTGGTCTTTGCTTTTGGTGATGTAGTCTATGTAGAAGATCTGTTAACTATTGAAGCTGCATCTAAAATGGCACGGTCACCTAAAGCTGATGTGATTAAAATCATTTATGATGATTTTGATTATGCTGCTGAACATCTTCCGGCTTCTTATACTGGAAAACAGGTAGCAACCAAAGGTGCCGCTTTGGCATTGAAAGCACGCTATGCGTTGTATTTCGGTGATTATGAGATCGCTGCTACAGCAGCAAAAGCGTGTATGGATCTGGGTATCTATAAACTTCATAAAGATTATGGTGATTTATTCTATACGAAGAATGCTGAAGAGTCAATCTTTTTATTGCCTCATTCAACAGCTCTCCTGATTGGTAATATCGGCGATGCAAAAAGCTACTACCCACGTACAGCGGGCGGTTTTTCGAGCAAGGTTCCTTCGTGGGCACTACTTGCAGCTTACGAGTGTACCGATGGTAAGTTGATTGATGAGTCGCCTCTATTTGATTCTCACAATCCTTTTCAGAATCGAGATCCTCGCTGCACAGCTTCGATCGTGGAATTTGGAAGTGAGTTCGTTGGCTATGAATATAACCCTCATCCGGAGGTTACTAAAGTAATGGACTATTCAACAGGGAAGCTGGTGAATAACGGTGATACTCGTGCCAGGGCTCAGTTTGCTTCTTTTACCGGTTTGGTGTGGAGAAAGTCAGTTGACAGAACGTGGGGACCCGATACCAACTTTACCCCCGAGAATGACCTGATAATTATCCGGTATGCCGATGTGCTTTTGATCTATGCTGAGGCTAAGATTGAGTTGAACCAGATTGACCAAAGCGTTTTGGATGCTATTAATCAGGTGCGTGCACGTGCCTATGGCGTGGAATTGAGTGATGTTTCTAATTATCCTGCCATTACAACAACCAATCAGAAAGAACTCCGAACGGTTCTTCGTCGTGAACGGAGGGTTGAATTAGCCTTTGAGGGACTTCGGTATTACGATTTGATTCGTTGGGGATTGGCTCAAAAAGCGTTGAATAAACCAAACTGTGGTGTACTCTATCCCGGAAATGAATTGATAGATAAAGTGGTAAAACCGGGACATTGGTTCTGGCCCTATGCTCCAGAAATAGATGAAGATGGTATTGCTGATTTTTCGAGAATGGTAAGCGATGGCTATGTACAGGTTTGTTCTAAGGGAGCTTTCTCTGAAAGACAATATTTATGGCCTATTCCGGCGAAAGAGCTGGTGATTAATCCTAATATGACTCAGAATCCAGGATATTAGTTCATAAATTGTTTTATCTATAAGTGGCAGAGCTAATGGTAGTATGGAAAAATATCTGGAGTTCTGCTACTTATTTTCAGTGAATAACATATGTTAGTAATGAAGAAATTCGTCTTTTTCTGTTTTATAATCTGTAGTTGGGTAACGGGATTACATGCTCAGCGCGTCTTTATAGCTCATCGGGGTGTCAATATGCATGGCACAATTGCCGGAGAGAATTCTCTGGAGGCCATTTCATTGGCCAAACGCGCCGGTTTTCAAGCTATTGAGACTGATGTACGCCTGTCAGCTGATGGATGTCTGGTAGTGATGCATGACAGTACACTAAACCGTACCTGCCTGAATGCCGACGGAACAACACTCTCCGTTCAAATTCCGGTTAAAACAAAGACACTTATAGAACTGAAACAGGATTTTATCTTAAAGGCTGATAAATCGGAAATGAGAAGTCGGATACCTACATTAAGGGAATTTCTAACCGAATGTAAACGGAACGGACTTTATACATTTATTGAACCTAAATTGCTTGATGAAACTGGTCGGCATTATAAAGATATAATCACTCTTGCAGATGAAGTGCTTGGAAAGAGAAATTACGTTATTACTTCCAATAATCGTGCTAATGAGATTATTCGAGATCTTGGAGTTTACGATGTCCGGTTAATGGGAATTTTATATCAGACTGTCTTTGAAAAGATACAGAATCAGGGAGATTGTATTATGGCTATCAGTGCTTCCCGCTTTGATGAGGATGAGTATGACCGGTACGTTGCTTTAGCTAAGTTGCATGGTCTTATGAGAGAATCTCATGCCGACAAATTCGTGCATTTCAATAAAATTAATCGTAATGATATTAATTTCATCTCCACGGATTTGTTGGCTCCCGACCTGAACGGTCAGGGTACCCTTTTGGTTGATAAACATGAAATTAAGGATTTTATTTGCCCGGTCATAACTAAGGTTGGAAGTATATTACTAAAAAAGGAACAAACGGTAGTACTCAACGAGCCGTTACCTTGCGTAACCTTTGGTGGAATCTATTTAGAGATTGAACTGAAAGGAAACGTTGAAATTGAGTTGGGAAATCAGGTTTTTAATGTGAAAACCGAAGATATTGCTAAACATCAGGTTCTTATATATAATGCTTCTCCGGCATTTAAGGTTAAGTCGCTTTCTGATGAATCTGAGATTAAGAGACTAATGTTGAAAATCGTACAATTTTGAAAATACTATTATAACATATATCATCATGGAATTAATGAAAACGTATACAGAAAAAGAAAGGCAAATAGAAGTCATCAATGACGTTGATGTCTTGGTTGTTGGTGGTGGGCCTGCCGGTGTCGGTGCTGCTATCGGTGCTGCCAAGGCCGGAGCTTCGACCATGCTTGTTGAGGCGATGGGCTCGTTTGGTGGCATGTGGACCAATGGTCTGGTGATCACATTGGCCGGGTTCAACAGTTGGTTGCGTCCTTATCGCCGTTGTGTAGATGGTGTTATGGGTGAATGGATTGCGATGGCTGAAAAGAAGGGAGGCGTTGAAAATAACCGTAGTTGGGTACTGAGCTCTGACCCTGAGATTATGAAACTGACTGCTGATGAACTACTGTTGAAATATCAGGTAAGATGTCTGTTGCATACCTGGATGGCCGATGTCATTGTTGAAGAGAATAAAGTGAAGGGGGGCATTGTAGAGAATGTGGATGGGCGTAAGGCAATTATGGCTAAGATCGTAGTGGATTGTACCGGAAATGGGGATGTCATAGCGCGTGCCGGAGCCGGGTTTAATATATCACCTGAACTTCAGCCCATGACATTGCCTTTTTTTCTTGCGGAAGTTAACCCACAGGGAAGTGTAGGCTATGAAGATGAATTGACAATACCGTTTGGTCCTGGACCCGGTTTCTTAGGGAAAGAATTGTTAACCGAATATACCTCGCGAAGGAGAGATGTCGGAATTGACCGTGAGATGCTCAGTAATGCCTCTGAGGCCGATGAACTTCCTTTCTTTGGTGGTCCCTGGTTTGGCGGTTTAAGAAAAAACTATCCTTGGGTTAATACGACACGTGTTTATGGATCGGCGGTTAATGCAAACGAGCTGACTGCTGCTGAAATGGAGGCACGTAGTGATGCTCACCGTATTGTCAACTATTACAAAAAACATTGCAAAGGCTTTGAGAACAGTTGGATTATGAATACTTCAGCCACCATTGGCATTCGCGAAACCCGTAGGCTTGATGGGGTCTATACCATGACCAAAAATGACATTGTATCCAACCGCAAGTTTGAAGATTCAATAGCATTGGGTGTTTGGCCCATTGATGTGCACCCTCCTAAAAATCAAAACGGTATGCATGACATGTATGTACCTCTTCCATTCCAAATACCTTATCGCAGTTTGTTACCTGCCAAGATTGATAATCTGCTGGTTGGTGGTCGTTGTATCTCGGTTGATCGTGAGGCTCTCGGCACTGTCAGGGTTGGGGCTACTTGCGGAGCTACAGGACATGCAGCCGGTGTGGCGGCAGCCTTGGCGGCGCAAACGGGAAGTACTCCCCGTAATCTCTCTTGCAATGAGGTTCGGAAAGAAATATTGAATCAAAAGGCTATTATTGAATAAAATAACAAGAAGATACTATGAATATCCCATTTAAAATACCGGTTATAGCATTATTAGTTCTCTTTTCAATGACTATCCGGGCTCAGGAAGTAAAAATAGGTAAGGTATTACCAGCGTGGAAGGAAGGCTATCTTGATATTCATGCCATCAACACTGGACAAGGGGAATGTACTTTCTTTATATTACCCGACGGTACTACGATGTTGGTTGATGCCGGTGAAATTCGAGAAAAAGCACCCAACATTGTGCCACAAAAACCAAATGAAGAAATAGCTCCTTATGAAACCTATGCAAAATATATTGCACATTTCATGAAGGGAACTAAACAGAAGGCAATTGACTATATGCTTCTGACTCACTTTCATATCGACCACATGGGTGAAATTAATAAAGGATGCAAGTGGGCGGAGAATAAGGCTTATCAGCTAACCGGTATATCTGGTGTGGGCGATTGTATCCCCTTTAGGAAGGCTATTGACCGTGGTTGGCCGGACTATAACGATCCAATAGCGCCTATAAGTAAAGCATTTCCGAACTATTTGAATTTTATAAAATGGCAGAAGGAGAAAAATGGTATGGAGATTGAACAATTTAAAGTTGGCAAGAAAGATCAGCTTGTGCTCGTTCATAATGCTGCTAAATATCCCACTTTCGAAATTCGTAATATAGCGGCTAACGGACGTGTGTGGACTGGGGTTGAAGATATTGAGCGTAATTATTTCATTCCCACTGACCAACTGTCCAAAAGTGAATGGCCGGATGAAAACCAGTGTTCCATTGTTTTTCGTGTTTCTTATGGCAAATTTGATTACTTCACCGGGGCAGACCTGCCTGCCGTAACCACTTTGGATTGGCAGAATCTGGAATTACCGGTTGGCTCGGTGACGGGTCCGGTAGAAGCATGTAAGAGTAATCATCACATGAATTACGATGCGATGGGCGTTACACTTCTCAAAGCTCTTCGGCCCCAGGTCGTTGTAGTTCATAATCGAAAGGCACAGCAGCCGGATATTGAAGTGTTGCGTCGTATTCTTTCTGCGACAAAGGCTTATCCAGGAGAGAAGGATGTATTTTCAACCAACTTCCATCCTGCAACAGCGCTTGTTGCCTATCCTAACACCAAACAGATGGCTGCTAAGCAGGGACATATTGTAATTCGCGTACAACCCGGTGGTAATGAATTTTATGTCTATGCCCTCGATGATACAAGTGACAACTATGCTGTGACCTCCATTCATGGACCTTATATCTGTAATTAATACACTAAAACCCGATACCATGCAATTATTAGATTGGATTATAGTAATTCTATTTTTGGGAGCCTTGACAATGATAGGTTTCCTCTTCTCTCGTAAAAATAAAAATGTTGAAGATTATTTCCTTGGCGGGCGAAGTATGCCGACGTGGTTGGTAGCTTTTGCTGCGGTTGGAACATCAATCAGTGCCGGTACATTTGTTGGCGCACCTCAAATTGCTTTCGACGGTAACTTTACTTATATCATGCTTAGTGTTGGGGCGATAATTGGTGGCTTAATGGCAGCTTATATTATTTTGCCTGCCCTTTATAAAGCCAATACGATAACCATTTATGGTTATCTGGGTAATCGTTTTGGTGATGGCGCTAAAACGGCGACCAGTATCATGTTCTTGTTGGGGCAATTGCTCACGTCAGGCTCACGCCTTTTCATTGCTGCCATTGCGGTGTCTGTAATGCTTTATAATGATATATTGTTTCCTAACCTGATTGCTTCGATTGTGATTCTCGGCATTGTTAGTACAATCTATACAATGGCTGGAGGCATAAAAGGATTGATTTATATTGATACGATTCAAATTCTGCTCGTAATCGGTACTGGTCTGGTTGCCATTTATTTGTTATTTAGTGCCATTCCGCTATCGTTGGGTGAGATTGTCAATGTGCTTGAAAATACGGAGTCCGGTGATAAGCTACAGGTGATTGATCCGAAGTTGTCACTAACCGAACCCTATAATTTGATTGGTGCTCTTTTTGCCTGCGCCATCTTTAAGTTTGCACAATATAGTACGGATCAGGAATTTGTACAACGCCAGCTGACCTGCAAGTCTGTGAAAAAGGCGGCAAGTTCACTTGTATATTCTCAGGTTATCTCCCTTCCCGTTGTTGTGATCTTTATGATCATCGGTTCGTTGCTGTATGTGTTCTATTCACGTCCGGAGTTACTTGGTGCAACCGCACCGAGTGACATGTTAAATGATAGCCGTCAGGTATTCCCGCAATATATGTTCAACCACATGCCAACGGGTGTTCTTGGTCTGATGGTGGTAGGGCTGCTTGCAGCTGCATTGTCAAGTTTTAATTCGGCCATTAATTCAATGACCAGTAGCTTGTTCTCCGATCTTTATCTTCCTTGGAGACAAAAACGCGATAAGGGTAATGTGAAAGTTAAGTCAGAGTTGAAGGAATCACGTTTCCTTGTAGTCATTATGGGGATTGTATTGACGGCTTTTGCTATTATTGCTGCTTTGATGCAAGAAGCGGGCGATCAGTCGTTGGTTGATTTTGCGCTTGGCATCATGAGTTTCTCCTATGCCGGCATGTTGGGGATATTCCTTTGTGCTGTCTTGACCCGTCGTGGCAATGTTTATAGTGTGGTAGCCGCATTGGTTACCGGCTGTTTGGTAGTTCTGCTTCTTCAACCCGGCATTTTGGGCTGGTGGAGCACAGCTTTATTCGGTGCAACTCTCAAGCTGGCCTGGCCTTGGTGGGTTGTTGTTGGTGGTAGTATTAGTTTCCTTGTTTGTTGTATTGGAAAGAAAAAAGAATTGGTTAACTATAATGAATAGAGTAATGAAAAAGCAATGGGTATTATTGGTGGTGTTGGCTGTTGTTACTTGTTGCCCTGTGTTGGCTAAAGTAACACTTCCCGCTATCATTTCTGATAATATGGTTTTGCAACAAGATACCAGAGTTAATATCTGGGGGAAGGCAGAACCGGGTGAAGTCATAACTGTTCAACCTTCATGGGCTACTAAGGCTATGACTGCGGTTGCTTCTGAAGATGGCAAATGGATTGTGAAATTGAAAACGCCTCGTGCAACGATGAAAAATCAGTCGATTACCGTTAGTGGAGAGAACACTGTAACAGTCAGCAATATCTTGATTGGTGAGGTATGGCTTTGCGGTGGGCAGAGTAATATGCTTTTTCCGGTTGGCAAACAAAAAGAAGTGAAGTGGCAAACCGGTATGGAAGGGGCCTACAAAGAACTACAGGACGCCAATTATCCTGAAATCCGTCTCTTCACCGTGCCTTATTGCCTGGCACCTGACGGTGAACGTGATGATTGTGAGGGGAAGTGGCTTGTTTGTACTGCGGACCATGCTTATAATTTCTCAGCAGTGGGTTTTGTTTTCGGTCGACGTCTTTTCAAAGAACTCCATATTCCTGTCGGACTCATTCTTTCAGCCAAAGGTGATACACATGTGGAGTCATGGACTAAAATGGAGGTGATGGAAAATAACCCACTTTATGCAGATGTGTTCGATGAGTTTGGAGTAGAGAATGTGAAACAGAATAAACTCTATAAAGTTCCGTCCACACTATGGAACGGCATGATTAGACCAATTCTGGGTTACACCGTCAAGGGCACTATTTGGTATCAAGGGGAAGCCAATGCTATGCGCTATGAGCAATATCAACAGGTATTTACCAATATGATTAATAGTTGGCGTAAGGAGTGGAAGCAACCGGACATGCCTTTTTACTTCGTTCAGATTGCTCCTTTCAAAGGTCAGCCTGCCGGTATCCGGGAAGCTCAGCTTCAAACGTGGCAGGGTGGATTGAAGAATCTGGGCATGGTGGTTACTACTGACGTAGGCGATTCGCTTGATATCCATCCCCGCAACAAACGTGTTCCAGGAGAAAGATTAGCTTTATGGGCGTTGGCTAAACAATATGGTAAGAATATTGTCTGTTCCGGTCCTCTGTTTAAGTCTATGAAATTATCTGGGAGCAAACTTATACTGAGTTTTGATTATGCAGATAATGGTTTAATGACACCTAATGATGAACCAGTGGAAGGTTTCTATATAGCCGGTGCAGATCGGAAATTCTATCCTGCAAAAGCGATTATTAACGGTAACCGCATTGAAGTGTCCTCTTCTCAGGTGCAGGAGCCCGTGGCGGTACGTTATGCGTTTGCGAATTTCTTTCGGGCGAATCTTTATAATAAGGAAGGGCTACCGGCAACTCCGTTCCGCAGTGACTCATGGTCTAAAAAATAAATACATATGAAAATCAATAAATCAATATGCAGCTTGGCGTTAGCCGCTCCTTTAGTTCTCTCACAGAATCTCTATGCCGGACAGCGCCCTAATATCGTTTTCTTTTTAGTAGATGATTTCGGGTGGACAGAATCTTCTCTGTCTTTCGGTGAAGAAATATACCCTAATAACCAGCGTTTTAAAACGCCCAATATGGAGCGTCTTTCTCAAATGGGTGTCATGATGACAAACGCTTATGCTTGTCCGGTTTCAACACCTACACGTGCATCTCTAATGACTGGCATGAGCCCTGCTCACATGAAGATTACGTCGTTTATTTCACTCTATAAAGATATTGTGCCGGATGCAATTGGCGGTCACCCTGGTGCCACCAATGAGAACCTCGATGATATTTTTGCTCATCCGGAGTGGAATTATAATGCTTTCTGTCCCGTTTCTCTTGAACCGGAACGTGAAACATACGGGCTCAATCATACCTTCTATGCAACTCCTATGGTTGAAATTCTTCGTGATGCGGGCTATCATACTATTCATGTGGGTAAGGCACATTGGGGGCCTGCGGGTACGCCCGGCTCAAATCCTTATAATATGGGCTTTGTGGTTAACATTGCCGGTTCGAGCAATGGTCATCCCAAAAGCTATCTTCCCGAAGATAATTTTGGCAATTTACCGGGTAAGGGTGATTATGGTTCGGTACAAAATATGTCACAATATTATGGTACTGATGTACATCTGACCGAAGCTATGACCCGCGAAGCACTCAAAACGCTTGAACATCCCATCAGGCAGAAGTTACCTTTCTATCTCTATTTTTCCCATTATTCTAATCATACTCCCATTCAACGGGATAAGCGGTATATTCAGCCCTACCTTGATGCCGGAATGGATGAAGGACAGGCGCGCTATGCTTCCATGGTGGAAGGCATGGATAAAGGTTTGGGTGATGTACTTGATTTCTTGGAAACTAAAGGTGTGGCTGACAATACAATTATCATTTTTTACTCCGATAACGGAGGACATAGTGTAGGAAATGAGAAGGGTGGGGAACCTCATACTCAGAATCTCCCATTACGTGAGGGGAAAGGATCGGTTTATGAAGGTGGTATCCGTGTTCCTATGCTCTTTTGCTGGCCGGGTAAGGTTAGTGCCGGAACGCGTATCAATACGCCTGTTTCGGCGGAAGATGTGTTCCCGACAATCCTTGAAATGGCAGGGGTGAAGAAATACGAAACCGTTCAGGAACGAGATGGTCAGAGCTTAGTGAAACTGATTCAGAAAGGTTCCCGGTATGTGGCTAAGGCTCAGAAAAGTGGGAAGATTACCAATCAACGCGAGGCTAATGCTATTGTAATTCCCGAAGCTATTTCGGGCATTGACCCTGAGCGTGGCATCATCTTTCATTTTCCTCATCAGCTTCGCTTTGAGGATCAGGATGATATCGACTTCATGAGTGCTCTCCGTAAGGGCGATTGGAAATTGGTCTATCGTATGCATACTGCCGAACTGGAACTTTACAATCTTCGTGAAGATATTGGTGAACGTAACAATCTGGCTGCCCGACATTTGGAAATAGTGAGGGAAATGGCAAAAGAACTTGGTACCCGTCTTCGTGGTTGGGATGCCCCAATGCCTACCGTGAGGGCAACCGGGCAAAAGGTTCCCATGCCCGATGAATTATAATGTGTGGTTAAATAGAAACAGGCTGCAACTTAATTGTACAGCCTGTTTCTTTATATTTAATTCTTTATATTATTTCGATTCCTTGTGCCTTGCAAAGTTGCAACCCTACATCTTTCAGTTTGAATTTCTGTATCTTGCCGCTGCCCGTCATAGGGAATTCGTCAATGAAGAATACATATTTAGGTATTTTGTAACGTGAAATCTTGCCTGTACAGAAGTCGCGTACATCCGATTCGTGTATATCTGCTCCTTCCTTCAGTATGATGAAAGCACCTACTTCTTCGCCATATTTTTTCGATGGGATGCCTGCCACTTGCACATCCTTCACACCTTCCAGCTTGTAGAGGAACTCTTCAATTTCTCGCGGATAGATATTTTCGCCGCCACGGATAATCATATCTTTGATGCGTCCGGTGATGCGGTAATTGCCATCTTCATCTTTCACACCAAGGTCACCGGAGTGAAGGAAGCCATTCTTGTCGATTACTTCGGCCGTGGCTTGCGGATTCTTATAGTAACCCTTCATGTTGTTATAGCCCCGGTTGCACATTTCGCCTTGCACACCTACCGGACATTCTTCTCCGGTTTCGGGATCGATAACCCTGACTTCGGTATGTTCAAAATCATGTCCTACGGTATTGCAACGGACATCGAACGGGTCGTCAATGCGTGAGGCTGTCATACCCGGCGATGTTTCTGTCAGACCATATACACTTGTAACTTTCATATACATCTTTTCTTCCACCTGCTTCATCAGTTCCACTGGGCAGAGTGAGCCGGCCATGATGCCGGTGCGCAGGCTGGACATATCGAACATGTCGAACATCGGATGATGCAACTCGGCAATGAACATTGTGGGGACACCGTACAGAGCCGTGCAGCGTTCTTTATGAATGGAGGCAAGCACTACCAGCGGATTGAAGCGTTCCACCATTACTTCCGTACAGCCATGTGTCAGACAGTTCATGGTGGCAAGTACTACACCGAAGCAGTGGAAGAGGGGTACACAAACGCATAACTTATCGTCGCTGGTGAACTTCATGTGTTCTCCTGTCAGATAGCCATTGTTAGTTATGTTATAGTGGGTGAGCATAACGCCTTTCGGGAATCCGGTGGTGCCGGATGTGTATTGCATATTCACTACATCATGGCAGGTTACCTGGCTTTTCAGATTATTCAGACATTCATCTTCCACATTGTTACCCAATAAGAGGATTTCGGCTGTATTGTACATACCGCGATGTTTCTCCTGGCCTACATAAACAACGTTGCGCATGTGCGGGAAGCGTTGGCTCTTCAAATGTCCGCGTTCGCAGGTTTTCAGTTCCGGCAGCATGGTGTAAGTCATTTGTACGAAGTCGCTGTCTTTTTCACCATTCACAATGCAAAGGGTATGCATATCTGAGTTTTCGCACAAGTATTCCAGTTCTGCCTGTTTGTAGTTGGTATTTACGGTGACATAGACGGCACCTATTTTGGCGCAGGCATACAGAAGAGTAAGCCAGTCGGGTACATTAGCGGCCCATATACCTACATGGGTGCCGCGTTTCACTCCGATAGAAATTAGTCCTTTTGCCATGTCGTCTACCCGGCGGTTGAACTGGCTCCAGGTGAAGCGCAGGTTACGGTCGGAATAAACGATATATTCTTTGTCGGGCGTAGTTTCTGCCCAGTGCTCCAGCCATTGGCCGAGCGTTCTTTCGTATAACATAGAAATGAAGAATTAAGAATGAAGAATGAAGAATTAGCCATGCGGTATCCTTATAGCGCAGCTCAATTCTTCATTCTTCATTCTTCATTATTAATTTAAATCGGAGTATAGATTACTGCAAGAATCTTGGCTGCCTGTCCTTCATAAGCATGCACATGGTGGGGAACGATGGAGTCGTAATAGATGCTATCTCCTTCTTCAAGCAGATATGTATTTTTGCCGTAACTTATTTCCATAATACCTTCCATAACCATTATAAACTCTTCACCTTCGTGAGAGGAGAGTACGAAATCACTATCTTCCGTAGCAGCTACATCGATGATAAACGGCTCCATGTGGCGGTCCGCTTTCGACTTGGACAGGGAATGATATTCCATGTGCTTACGGCTCTGGATAGCATTATTGGAGAAGCTGATACTGTCTTTGGCTTCCGTCTTGCGGCAGATGGCCGGACCCGTTTCATCCTGATCGTCAAGGAAAGTTCCCAGGCGTACACCCAGCACGCGGGCTATTTTGATGAGCGGGGCCAATGAAGGCAGGTCGATGTTATTTTCAATGCGTTCAATCTGTTCTACGGCTAAACCGGAACGTTCGGCCAGTTGCTCAATACTGATTGACTGGCTTTCACGGAGCGACTTGATTTTTTCTCCGACAATCTTGCTTGTATCCATAATTGATAATGTTTTTCGCCTATTAGGTTATAAATTGTATTGTTAAACTGCAAAAATAAAACAAACTTTTACTTGATGCAACAATACACGGAGAAAAGTTTAGCGTCCGGATTAAAAGAGACTGTACATATCTCCTGTTTGTGTTCTGTTCCATTTCTCTTTTGGGCTATACCTTCTTCGCGTCTTCTTCGCTTCTATAGAGGGACGAAAAGAGCGAAGAAGGTACGAAGCGGGTGTAATTGTCCTGTTTGTCGGATAATTGAGAAATTGCTTTTATTTGTTTAATATATATTGCAGGATGCTCTTATCGGAGAACAGGATGAAAGCAAATCTCCGCAAATATTTATCGGAAGATGAATCGCTGGATCTAATCACCATTCCCAAGGTGGGGTATAAACTTTCACGGAATTGATATTGCTGAATCTGACATTCTGACACTTTGTATTTTCTGTTTGCTGAGAATGCATTATATTCGTCCTCGCCTCCATCAGTTCAAAAGCAAGCGAACGAAAATCGGCAAAAGGCAGATTGATAATGCGATATCGAAATTCTTACGTTTCTGTTAGATTGAAACATACTCTGAAAACTGCGCAAATAAGTCTGAGTCGCAATGCAAATAGGTGCATTACCTATAAGTAGTAACCCTTTTAGGCGGAAGTAGTAACCAAACTACCTATAAGTAGTAACCTTTTCACTCGTAAGTAGTAACCCTTTCTTGCATAAGTTAGCCGTAAATGCGGAAGAATATACGGAAATGGCGTATGATTATTCTTTGTTTATTCACAAGATATGCTGGAAAGGTTCTTTTTGGAAAGAGGCTTGTCAGCAGAATGACTGATATCCTGTCGTTATGATGGGTAAACGGCGCATTTCGTTTCTGCCAGCCACTTCCACACAGGAATCACTTTTATGCTTATTCCATCCTGCTCAATAGTTTCTTCCTGATCTTTGCTGATAATCAAAGCAGTACTTATGTTCATGAAGCGGGAAAGGCTGACAAGGGCATTGACTTCCCTGTTTCGCGTCTGCTCGTCGCGGAGAGAATAGGAAACTTGAATAGCCAGCCCGGCGTCGGGAACTACGAAATCTACTTCTACATTCTTATTGTAATAAAAGAGTGCTTCTCCATATTGTTTATAGAGATGGATAGCTACAATATTTTCAAGTAGTTTGGTTTCCGGCTGGAAGAGGAATAGGTTGAGGATGCCGTTGTCGTAGAAATAATGTTTCTTTGTTCCTTCTCTCTGTGGGATGGAATCATTGAAATTACAGAGAGAGAAGATGAGATAAGCGTCGTGCAGATAACCTAAATAGCTGGAGATTGTTTCGCGGGTCACTTTGCTTCCATCTCCTTGCAAGATGTTCTGTAGCCTTTTGATGGCTGTTGGTTGAAGCACACTGTCTGCCAGCTTGCGTACTAACAGACGCAGGCTTTGTTCATTTCTTACGTTGTTTCTAATGACAATGTCCGAATAGAGTATTTTTTGATATAAGGATGTGAGCCAGGCGCGCTTGTCTGTGTAGTTGAAACTTTCGGGTAGGCCTCCATTGTAGAAGTAACCTTCGAACAGACGCACTACGTCGGTCCTGATGGGAGCCAGATGCCAGTGGGCATCCAGTGTAATATGATGATATTCCAGATATTCCGTGAAACTGAAGGGGTATATTTCCTGCATCAGGTATCGTCCCCCCAATGTAGAGGCTATTTCACGGCTGAGCATGTGGGCATTGCTACCCGTGATGAAAACTTGCCGTTTCTCATCTGCCAGCCGGCGTGCGAAGTGCTCCCATCCTTCTATATTCTGTATTTCGTCCAGAAAGATGATAGGCTCGAAGGCGAACATCTCTTTGTAACATTCTACAATCAGATGAAGTTCTTCCTTTTTAATATCCGTAATGCGTTCGTCCTCAAAGTTAATGAAGAGAATTTCTTGTTTACTATGTCCATCTTTTAGCAGTTGCTGTATATGCTGGTAGAGCATATAAGTTTTGCCGGCACGGCGGATACCCACAAATACATAATTACCATTTTCTTCAATGGACACTTTACGGGGCAATAGCTTCACCTGGCTAATGAACTCTTGCTGGTTCAGAATGATTTGTTTGATGATGTCTTTTTCCATACTTCAACTTGCTTGACATGCAAATATAGGAAATAATTCTATAAAGTGCATATTTTACTTGAAATATGTCTTCTATAGAAGACATAATAGGAGGAAGATATGTCTTGTATAGCTTTTGTGCTTATTTATTGTATAAGGATCGGAGATATTTGAAAACAAAAAAGGGAAGCTTTTTAACAGCTTCCCTTTTTAATGCTTTTGCTGCAAGTAACGGATTACTTACGCAGACCGAGCTCTTTAATGATGGCACGATATCTGGTGATGTCGCGATCCTTCAGGTAGTTCAGCAACGCACGGCGTTTTCCTACCAACATTGTCAAAGCTCTTTCAGTACTATAATCTTTTCTGTTGAGCTTAAGGTGCTCAGTCAGGTGGGAAATACGGTATGAAAACAAAGCTATCTGGGCCTCAGCTGAGCCAGTATCAGTGTTAGACTTTCCGTACTTGCCAAAGATTTCTTGCTTTTTAGCAGCGTCTAAATACATAACTTTTAATTAAATTGATATATAAATTTTCTCTTACGAGGCTGCAAAGATAGAGATAATCTTTTATACTGCAATGATATTCAATGAAATTTTTCTCTTGCTGCAACTATATCTAATGCAAAATTCGTACCTTTGCACCCAAATATATAGGTATTGTATGCAAAATATTAGAAACATTGCAATCATTGCCCATGTTGACCATGGGAAAACGACGCTTGTCGATAAGATGCTCTTGGCGGGAAATCTGTTCCGCAGCAACCAGAGCACAGGTGAATTAATGCTGGATAACAACGACTTGGAACGTGAACGAGGAATAACGATTCTCTCCAAAAACGTTTCTATCAATTACAAAGGAACTAAAATCAATATCATTGATACTCCGGGACACAGTGACTTCGGAGGTGAGGTAGAGCGTGTATTGAACATGGCAGACGGATGTATCCTGTTGGTGGATGCCTTCGAAGGTCCGATGCCCCAGACACGTTTCGTGTTGCAGAAAGCTCTGCAGATTGGCCTGAAACCCATCGTTGTGGTGAACAAGGTAGACAAACCGAACTGTCGTCCGGAGGAAGTATATGAAATGGTGTTCGACCTGATGTTCAGTCTTGAGGCTACGGAAGATCAGTTGGATTTCCCTGTTATCTACGGTTCTGCGAAGAACAACTGGATGAGTACGGACTGGAATACTCCTACTGATAATATCTTCGCATTACTGGACTGTATTGTAGAGAATATACCGGCTCCCACGCAGTTGGAAGGTACTCCGCAGATGTTGGTGACTTCTCTGGATTATTCTTCTTATACCGGACGTATTGCTGTAGGCCGTGTACATCGTGGTACGCTTAGAGAGGGGATGAATGTATCTCTGGCTAAGCGCGATGGAAGTTTTGTGAAATCAAAAATCAAGGAACTGCATACATTTGAAGGTATGGGACGTGCGAAGGTATCGGAAGTTTCTTCCGGTGATATCTGTGCGTTGGTAGGTATCGAAGGTTTTGAAATCGGTGATACGATCTGTGACTTTGAAAATCCGGAAGCATTGCCGCCTATCGCTATTGACGAACCGACTATGAGTATGTTGTTCGCTATTAATGATTCTCCTTTCTTCGGTCGTGATGGTAAGTTTGTGACTTCTCGTCATATCCATGACCGCTTGATGAAGGAATTGGATAAGAACCTTGCCTTACGCGTACGTAAAAGTGAGGAAGATGGTAAATGGGTAGTTTCCGGTCGTGGTGTACTTCATCTTTCTGTATTGATTGAAACCATGCGTCGCGAAGGTTATGAGCTTCAGGTTGGTCAGCCGCAGGTTATCTTCAAGGAGATTGACGGTGTGAAGTGCGAGCCGATTGAAGAACTGACTGTGAACGTTCCCGAAGAGTATGCCAGTAAGATTATCGATATGGTAACCCGCCGTAAGGGTGAGATGGTGAAGATGGAGAGTGCAGGCGAACGTGTAAACCTGGAATTTAATATGCCTTCACGTGGTATTATCGGTTTGCGTACGAATGTACTGACTGCTTCTGCCGGTGAAGCTATCATGGCACACCGCTTCAAAGAATATCAACCGCATAAAGGTGAGATTGAACGTCGTACCAACGGCTCCATGATTGCCATGGAAACGGGAACGGCTTTTGCTTATGCCATCGATAAATTGCAGGATCGTGGTAAGTTCTTTATCTTCCCGCAAGAAGAGGTGTATGCCGGACAGGTGGTAGGTGAACACTCCCATGATAACGACCTCGTGATTAATGTTACGAAATCCAAGAAGTTGACGAATATGCGTGCTTCCGGTTCGGATGATAAAGTTCGTCTGATTCCGCCTGTACAGTTCTCTTTGGAAGAGGCTTTGGAATATATCAAGGAGGATGAGTACGTAGAGGTTACACCGAAGGCAATGCGTATGCGTAAAGTGATTCTGGACGAGATAGAACGTAAACGTGCGAATAAGAATTAAAGAATAGTTGGAGATGAGTTAAACTCATCAAACCTAATGGAAAAGTAAAGGTGGGCTTTCAAATCGAACGCCCACCTTTACTTTTTTATTTTAGTTTCCTCCTTGCCAGGGTAAATCTTCCTGGGCACTGTTTTCCAGTTCGGTTTCTTCTACATGGATGCTGACATTGCTTCCTGTACCAAAATGATCGATATCGGAAATGACAATCGTATGCATATAATTTCTCTTGAAATTAATAGCATAGTTTAATATATCTTCGGCTTCTTTTCCTGTCCGGTGCACGGTGACTTTAACACGGGCGTTATCAGTCAGAATCTTTCCTGTTTCAACAAGAGTCGTCAAAGTTCTCATGGAAACCATAAGTTCGGGTGATTCTTTCTTATCAGGAGTCAACCATACAGTCGGTGCACCATCTATTTGGATTTCCAGTTTACAATCCGCTTGTAATCCGTTCTGTTTGAATTGTACACCGAAATACCGGCGATAAACTTCCAGTGTATTTGTCTGGTCGGTCGTTACGGTCAACTTGTCGATAAGACCATGGTATCTTTGAATAAAAGGACGAGTATAATTGCTCTGTCCGCTGGTTCCTATTTTGGAGTTTTCAAGATCGAAAAGATATTCTTGTGTGCCATCCGGTCGTTCGGCTGTAATGAACTTATTCGTGATTGTACCTAACTTTGGATCGTTTCCCTTGCTGAGTGTCAGTGGATAAAGTGTTCCATCTTTAGTCAATAAAGAGTCCTTTCCTTCTTTTATCATAGTACACGAGATGCGGTATTGATATCCGTCGAGGACATTCAACTTCAGATTCCCGGCTTTGATATTGTCAAAGATGCCATAAGCATAAGGCTTTTGAGTGACTGACCCGTTGGGATTCTGTATGAGCATGGCTACATTTATACCAAAAATCTCTTTCGAAGCATCGGCACGGCTCATTGGTTTTTCTGTGAGGGAACACTCGCCGCCTATATTAAGGTCCAGCTCAGTGTAAGTGGGCTCTTTCTCTTTATAAACATCTTCTCCTTTAAGGCAAGATTGCATAATCTGACTCAGGACGACTAATCCCGCTAAAATTAAATGTTTTGTTTTCATATATCTGTTTGTTTGATTATCCAATGTCTTGATGTTCTTCTTCTGTGGGATCCAAATCGGTGTTGTCTCCTTCAAATGAGATAGAAGTATTTTCATCGTAATGCTTATCTATATTTATAATCTTTATCAGATTCTTTTTATTCCGTTGAATAGTAATGGATTGGTTTGAGATAATGCTGGTCCATTCTTCAGCGTTTTTTGGGCGGTAATAGACGTTGATAGGCAGATTTTCTGTGGCGTTGATATTGCCGTTTCCGATGTTGGCGACATTTTGTAGAGAAAACAGCCTCTCTTCTGACATGGAAAGGGAAGTAGTGGCATCGGTACATTCTATGAGAAATGCTTTGGCATTGCTGGTTTCTACTTTGATGAAATCTCCTATAGACAAGTTTTCAGCTGCAAATCGCAGAGTATAATATGCTCTTTTCAGTTCAATAGAAACAAACTTTACCGGACGATTACCTTCGGTTACGGGATCGGCATTGATCAAGTCAAGTGTTGCGCTGCCATAAAAGCGATGTGTGTCCGTAGGACGTTCACTGATGTCATTGGCTTCCAGATGCATCGCTCCTTTATAAATGTGTTGATGGAAATTCTGGTTTTCATTTAGAGGATTGATGGAAATAACCAGCTTATTGGTGACAGCGGCATCTACCCGTTTATCTGTTGTGATTGAAAATGGGAGTCCGAAATATCCATTGTTGTTATAAGGAAGTTCATTCTTTTTCAGGAAGGTGCAGTCGAACCGATAAATATATCCTTCAATTAGTCCGATGCTTATATCTGAAATATCTTCAAAAAGCCCGGTTGCATAAGGCTGAAAGGTAGAACCCTTTTTCCAGAAAACATTAACTGCATAAATTCCGGCTTCCTGAACTGTAGCTCTGCTTAAAGGTTGTGAATCATATTCCAAAGAAGGCCCGATTTGTAGGCCTATCCAGATTTCTTTTCCATTGATATCAGGAGTATTATTCTCATCAGAGCACGATGAGAATAATATCATCCAGATAAAAGCTACAAATAAGCTATGTGTATCTGCTATTTTCATACATTTCAAGTGATTATCCTACAAATGTAGTAAATAATCTTATACGAATGGAGATGACAAAGCAGAATCTTTAAAAAATCTTTAATCTATGAATTTAATCTTCTCCACATTTCTCGGCTTAGCTGCCGGAGTTTCATCTGGATAACCGAATGCGATACAATAGAGCAACTCATATCCTTCCGGAATATCAAGTCTCTTCAAATATTCTGCTGCATCCGGTGTGGAGTTTATAAATCGTGTCGGTCCTCCTAAACAACAAGAACCTATACCCATAGACCAAGCTGAGAGAATCATGTTCTCACCCAGTAAACCGCAGTCTATCTGTGACAGATCATAAGACTTGTCATTGGCGATAAATACTATTGTAGGAGCATTGCGGAACATATTTTTAAAGTTAGGATCTTCGGCGGCTTTCGGATTCTGTTTCTTGTAAACTTCGGTGATACCATTGATGAAATCCGGATTATCCACTACCCGGATTGCCCAGGACTGCTTGTTCTGACCATTGGGGGCATTGATACCGCAGTTCAGTATAATCTGCATAGTATCGCGGTTCACTGCTTGCGGCTTGTATTTACGAATACTGCGGCGTGACATCATATTTTCAATTACTGCATTTTCATTGCTTGCTTTCTCAGTCACAGTTGTACTCTCTTTTACTTGCATGCCGCATCCGCAGCACAGCAACAGGCTGGCACCTGCTAACATCAATTTGATACTTTTCATATTGCTCTGTTTAATATTGGTTTTCGCAAAGCTAACAAAAAAGACTTAGTAATGAAGTGATTCCAATTCTTTTCTTACCAACCAGTATCCAACTTGTGCCTCGGATATGCCTTCAATCAGATGATAAGGACATATAAATTGATCGTTCTGAATTCTTGAATCCATATAATAGAAAGAACATGCACTGTCTTTCTCAAAATGTTTGGCATATTCCAGAATGTGGGTCGATATAAGGAATGAGCAATGCAAGTATTTTCTGAGTAATTCGTTTACTGCGACAGAAGCTTCAAAGGCATCCTGTGCGTTTGTTCCGCGAAACATTTCATCCAATATTATCAGACATCGCTTATCGGAATTCGCTTTTTGAAGAACTTCTTTGATCCGTAGAATTTCCGCCATAAAATGACTTCTACCATCACGCAGGGAGTCCGGGAGGTTGATTGAAGTATAGATTCCATCAAAAACAGGACAGATCATTGAACGGGCTGGAACCGGTAATCCGCAGTGCGCCAACCATACAGCGATTGTGATGGCTTTGAGAGTTGTTGATTTACCGGCCATATTGGAGCCTGTAAGAATGCATATATTGCCGTTTGACATCTTCCAGTCGTTACTTCGTCCCTCTTTTGTGAACGGATGTACAAAGCCGGTAATAGATAAATCCATCGTTTCTGTCATTTCCGGACAGCAACAAAAACCTCTGTTGATTGCTACATGCTGTGCTGTGCGGCATACGTCTAGTAAATAAATTTGAGAAAGTAACCCTCTGATCTGTTCAAAATGGATACAACGAAACAGGTAATCGTATTTGTCGATGGTATAGTTGGAAGGAGATTTCTCTTTATAGAGACCGATAACTTCTTTCAGTTCGCTGCCATGTATAGTGTCCTGAATGCTTTGCGCTAATTCTTTCAATAGTAAGGGGGCATTTTTCGGGGTATTTTCTCGCAATGATTCCAATCGGTTCAATAATAGGATAATTAAAGTTACACCTCGTCTGATGATATAGCGTTGAGCGTCGTGTCGTAATAAACGGTCGAATGCTGAAGTCAGAGACACCAAAATATTAGGTCTTCTGATCTGATCACGGTATTCCAGATAATATTCGATAAAGTCGAGCTCTTCTTCATCCAAAGGAAGTTCTGGTAACTCTTTCCAGGCTATCGCTTCTTGTCTTTTTCGTATGGCAGATATATCGTTCAGGGGAGAGGTAATCCAATCGAGCATCATGCGTTTTCCGTTTTTAGTCTCCGTTCCGGAGAATAAGGAGTAGAGGGGATATTCGTCATATATTCCTTCTGTAATGCTCAAGTCGGCCTGCGTTTGCCTGTCCGTATCCAGATAAGTCATATTCTTAGGTATTACGTATAGCGCAAAAGTAGGAAAATAATTAGGAAGAACAAATGAAACGGATAAAAACAAAAAAGCGGCTCTTGATATCAAGAACCGCTTTCACATATATATCTAAACAGGTTTTATTCAGATTAGAGCTTCGGACCAGCAGCAACCAGTGCTTTACCAGCTTCGTTACCGGTGAACTTAGCAAAGTTCTTGATGAAACGGCCAGCCAAGTCTTTTGCTTTTTCTTCCCACTTGCAAGCGCATTCGTAAGTGTCGCGAGGATCAAGGATCTTCGGATCAACGTTCGGCAACTCAGTCGGAACTACAAAGTCAAAGAAAGGAATAACCTTAGTAGGAGCCTTGTCGATAGAACCGTCAAGGATAGCGTCGATGATACCACGAGTATCTTTGATAGAGATACGCTTGCCGCTACCGTTCCAACCAGTGTTTACTAAGTATGCCTTAGCGCCTACCTTATTCATCTTCTTAACCAGTTCTTCTGCATATTTAGTCGGGTGCAATGACAAGAAAGCAGCGCCGAAGCAAGCAGAGAATGTCGGAGTCGGTTCAGTGATACCACGTTCTGTACCAGCCAACTTAGCGGTGAAACCAGACAGGAAGTAGTACTGAGCTTGTTCCGGGTTCAGGATAGATACCGGAGGCAATACACCGAAGGCGTCAGCTGACAGGAAGATTACCTGGTGAGCGTGAGGACCTTTAGAAACCGGTTTAACGATGTTATTGATGTGATAGATAGGATAAGAAACACGAGTGTTTTCTGTAACGCTCTTGTCAGTGAAGTCAATCTTACCATCAGCAGCAACCGTTACGTTTTCCAACAGAGCGTCACGTTTGATAGCATTGTAGATATCGGGTTCGCTGTCTTTATCCAGATTGATAACCTTAGCGTAGCAACCACCTTCGTAGTTGAATACACCTTCGTCGTCCCATCCGTGTTCGTCATCACCGATCAGCAGACGTTTCGGGTCAGTAGACAAGGTAGTCTTACCTGTACCAGACAGACCGAAGAAGATAGCTGAGTCAGTACCTTCCATGTTAGTGTTGGCAGAACAGTGCATAGAAGCGATACCACGCAACGGGTTCAGATAGTTCATGATAGAGAACATACCTTTCTTCATTTCACCACCGTACCAAGTATTCAGGATAACTTGTTCGTTAGTCTTCAGGTTGAATACAGTAGCTGTTTCAGAGTTCAGACCCAGTTCCTTGTAGTTGTCAACTTTAGCTTTAGAAGCGTTGAAAGATACGAAGTCAGGTTCACCGTAATTAGCAAGTTCTTCAGCGGTCGGGCGGATGAACATGTTGGTTACGAAATGGGCTTGCCAAGCAACTTCCATGATGAAACGTACTTTCAGGCGAGTAGCAGGGTTAGCGCCACAGAATGTATCAACAACAAACAGACGTTTGCCGCTCAATTCTTTTACAGCTTTAGCCTTTAAGTCAGCCCAAGCTTCTTCAGAGCAAGGTTTGTTGTCGTTTTTGTATTCGTCTGAAGTCCACCATACAGTGTTTTCGCTGGCTTCATTCTTAACGAAGAATTTATCTTTAGGAGAACGACCGGTATAAATACCTGTCATAACATTTACAGCACCCAGTTCAGTTACCTGACCTTTTTCAAAACCTTCCAAACCTGGTTTGGTTTCTTCTGCGAACAGTACATCATAAGACGGGTTGTGGATGATTTCCTTTACGTCTGTGATACCGTACTTGCTTAAATCTAAATTTGCCATTTCTTTTAATGATTTAAAATTTTGGTATTTGGTTTATAATCTCTTGCTAATATCTTTTTACCTTATTTCAAGGGGAGAATTGGTATGAATCAAGCTGTATTCCAAACAGCCCCTTGTTTTTCGCGTACAAAAGTAGTATTTTCTTTCGAAACAATCACCTGATTAGAGAAATTTTTCTTTAATGAGAAGTCTTTTATAACTCCATAACAATATCTGCAAACTGAATGTTGCAAATTGCGCAAGAAATCGTTTACTTTGCGCATAATAATTCAATAAACTATCATGAAGATAATCAATTTTGCCGAAACAAACTCCATCCTGAACCAGTATGTTGCCGAGATCCGGGATGTGCAAGTACAAAACGACCGTCTCCGCTTTCGCCGAAACATTGAACGCATCGGGGAAATTATGGCGTATGAAATGAGTAAGGACTTTGCTTATTCGTTGAAGAATATCCAGACTCCACTGGGGATAGCATCTGTGCAAACTCCGGATAATCAGTTGGTATTAAGCACCATTCTGCGTGCCGGACTACCTTTCCATCAGGGCTTTCTGAGCTACTTTGATGGTGCGGAAAATGCTTTTGTTTCCGCTTACCGAAAGTATAAGGATACGCTGAAGTTTGATATTCATATTGAGTACATCGCTTCACCACGCATTGACGGAAAGACACTGATTATTACGGACCCTATGCTGGCAACAGGTAGTAGCATGGAACTGAGCTATCAGGCTATGCTGACGAAAGGGCATCCGTCGGAAATACATGTCGCTTCCATTATTGCCAGCCGTCAGGCGGTAGAACACATTGCTGAAACATTTCCTGAAGACAAGACTACAATATGGTGTGCTACCATCGACCCAGAGATAAACGAACATTCATATATCGTTCCGGGGTTGGGAGATGCAGGAGATTTGGCATTCGGCGAAAAAGAATAATAAAAAGTTTCCCTAATTTACCCTCACTTTGTCTTGTCCTGATTTTGGTTCATAGTCAGCCCTTAACGGAATGGTGCATTTATTCGTTTTACACCAGGCGTTATTCTGTTTATAATCAGTGGAAGATCACATTTGTCTTAGGAATAATGAGGTGTTGACCTTGGTTGACCGACTTGTCAACCAAGGTTGATGGATCCGTTAACCAAGGTTGACAGGCCTGTTAATCTTGGTTGACATCCAATAAGACTTAGTACTGGGCGTAAAAAGGTCTTAAGCAAAAGCAAAGGAGAGCCTGTTTGTTAGTAGTTCTCCCCGGAGTTCTCTTTAGTCATTCTTCCCGTAATTGCGTTTTATAATTGTGGCCTGAAAAGCCTTTTTATCGGCCAAGAGTAGGTCTTCGTCATCAAAGGCACGAAGGCTGTACCAAAAAAGAAAATCTCCCGTACCACCCAGAATACCGAATAATCCCAGAAAGAATATATTGGCCTCTCCTGTACAGAATCCATGGATTGCAGGCATCACTCCCAATAAGATGCCCGGTAATAATAAGGATACCCGATAGAACTTCAATGGAATAGGACGAGTCAGAGAAAATCCTACTCCAGTCCAGTCAAAATGCCAGTGTAGGAGCTTTTTATCCTTTCCGCTAAACCAGTAAAGAATCCCTGCCTGGATTAGTATATAAAACACGAGGAGTAAAAATATGCAAAGCATAACTTGGGGATTACTGATTTCTTTTACAGTGGTACCCAATAAACGACCGGCACTATAGGATGAAGGTTCATCCCATACATAAACAAACAGATAGCTGCCTGTCAGGAACAGAATGAAAAAAAACAGAAATCCTCTTATGTTGATAGACTTTGCCGTGAGTTTCACTTCCACTCCATCCGGGCGGTTGAATGGCTCCTTATTTACTTCTTTCTTTTCCATAATTCCTTTTTACTGATTTCTACGCTGCAAAGATAACAAGAGTATGAAATTAATTTAGGTTATCAGAATGTTATCTTTATGTTAAGATGGAAAGAAAAGTTTATCTATATTTGCCTGAAATATAAGAATGCTTGATGAAAAAGTCGTATTATATACTCTTTACAATAACTGCAACTGCCGCTGTCCTGTACTTGCTTGGAAATTGGGTGGGACGAAGTTTCGGACTGAACCGGCAGCAAGTAATACGTAATATCCATGAGGCTTACGGGCGTGCGACGGATGCATTTGAGACCGGTCAGACTAAAGATCTGGCTGCCTTTTTTCGTCGCGAACTGGATGATGTGAATCTGAAGCGGATCAAGTTCCGCCTGGATACAGTATCTTTACACAGTGATTCCATCGTATTGAAACAGGATTTACGGTATTTTTCTGATTATCGGAAGCTGTTGGAGCAGCACTATACCTTCGTGTGCCCTGTGAATGACGCTCAGGGGGTACATGCTTATATCCAGAATCTTCGTGCCGGGTTTATCGGTAAACTGCTTTATATGTTCTTCGGAACGATAGTGGCTTTGGGACTTCTATTATTTGCCATACGTAAACAGGTGGATATTATCCGCCGGCAGGATGAGTTGGCACGAATGCGTGAAGATTTCTCTTCTGCTATGGTTCACGACATGAAGAATCCGATCAGTTCCATCTTGATTGGGCTTAAAGTGCTTCGTAGTGGAAAGGTAGATAGTAAGCCTGAGAAGAAAGAAAAACACTTCGATATACTGGAGGCGGAAGCTCAACATTTGCTTGCACTGGCCAATAAAGTACTGACTATCTCTAAACTGGAACATGGACAATTGTTGCTGGATAAGAATTGGATTCAACTCCGTCCTATGGTGGATGAGTTGGTACACACGTTCACTGCTAAGGCAGAAAAGCCTATCACATTTCAGGTTGATTTGCAGGAAGAGGGAGCTTATGCTGATGAGGAGTATCTGAAAGAGGCTTTAAGTAACCTGATAGATAATGCTGTGAAATATTCTAAGGATACAATAGATATACAGATTACTTCCTGCCTTTCCGGACAGTATATTCAGATCAGGGTACGGGATAATGGAATCGGTATTCCGCTTGCGGCTCAACGGATTGTATTTGATAAGTTTGAACGCGTCATTACCCGGAACGAGGATGAGAAGAAGAAAGTATCCGGTTTCGGTTTGGGACTGAACTATGTGATGAATGTAGCCCGGGAGCATGGAGGGTACGTCAGTGTGGAGAGTATAGAAGGGAAATATAGCGAATTTACTGTTTCTTTGCCGTTGCCGGCGGAGAACGAAGAGGCTAATCCGGAGGATTGATATTCTCTTATCGTATATGAGCGTGACCGGGCCTGTCTGTTTTTTTTGTTACAGACAAGCCGGATCACGTTCTTTTAAATTGTTATTCTACAGGTGGCACATCCAGAATACTGCCATATCGATGGTATTCAAATGAGATGCTTTGCTCTTTAATATAATGTATCAACTCTACGCGTCCGTCTTTCACAGGTTTTGCCGTGGCAATGTATTTGTTTCTGCGAGCTGCCTCTTCATACATTTCCATCGGAATATTAGCGCCACAAGTGCGGATGCGTTCATAAGTCCTCATTGTTTTGAGGAATTCATCGAACGTTTCTTTCTTTAGTGTACAGCCGGTAGATGATAATGCAGTCGTGCGATCATCATTCGGGGCAAAGCTGATAGTCAGTGGTGTATGGCAGAGTTTTGCGGCAAGTGCGATCATTTCCGCTTCTTCGTTACTATCTCCCGTGAAAAGACGGAGCACCATATTCTTTAATGGCAGATAGCGGAATGCATTTTGTTCGCCATATAACTTATTGATATCCCGTGCATGCGCAAATTCTTCCTCATACGCATGGGGATAACTTTGCTTGTAATCCGTATTGCTTTCCGGCTTGTCGGTAATCTTCACAAGGCAGGCGCAATAGTTTGGTCCGCCTGCTTTTACACCACCACCGAAAGCAGACTGTTTCATTCCGCCGAAAGGTTGGCGGTTGACGATAGCGCCTGTGATGCCACGATTGATATAAAGGTTACCTGCCAGAATGGAGTTCTTCCAGAGTTTCTGTTCGTTCTCATCCAGACTTTGCAGACCGGAAGTCAAACCGTAGTCCAGGCTGTTTACCAACTCTATTCCCTGTTGAAGATTGTCAATGCAAGCCACGCTTAACATGGGACCGAACAATTCGGTGCGGAATGAATAACTGCCTGGTTTTACTCCCCATTTCACGGTAGGGGCGAGGATGTATTGCTTCTCGTCGATAAACCTAGGTGGAACCAGCCAGGACTCGCCGGGTTCCAGTGTGAGGGCTTGCAGTAACTTGTCGTTCCGGTTGGTAATCATGGGGCCTACTACATTACCGGCTTCCCATACACTGCCTACTTTCATACTGGTGGCTGCATCCTTCAGCTTATCCTGGAAGTTCTTGTCTTCGTATACAGAGCGTTCTACAAGCAGTAGGGAACATGCTGAGCACTTTTGTCCGGCATTTCCGAAAGCGGAAGCAACGATATTCATAATGGCATGATCACGGTCGCCTGAGGCGGTAAGGATAATAGCATTTTTTCCACCGGTTTCGGCGGAAAGTGGGGTAGACGGGTTGGTACGTACAATGCTTTGGGCCGTATCCGTACCACCTGTCAGGATGATATGCTTGATAGCCGAAGCAGTGGTCAACTCTTTCAGTGCTTCACGGTCGGTAATAATGACTTGCAATGCTTCTTTGGGTACTCCTGCATCCCAGAAAGCCTTGGCAAATAGCCACGCTACGGGAGCGGCTACTGTTGCGGGTTTCAGTATCACGGTATTGCCGCCGGCCAATCCGGCTACAATGCCGCCGATAGGAATGGCGCATGGGAAGTTCCACGGTGAAATGACGAGGATTGTTCCTTTGGAGGTGATGTCCACATCATGCAGTGCGGCGAATTTTTTCATTGTTGTGGTATAGAAGCGGGCGTAGTCAATACCTTCGGATACCTCCACATCGCCTTCTACCACTGTTTTACCTGTTACAGCACACATGCTGCCTATCAGGTCTCCGCGCATATCACCCAGGCGATTGGCCGCTTCGAACATGATTCTATGACGTTCCTCTAAAGTGGTGTTCCGCCAGCCTGCGGGATCTTTTTCTGCAATGCCGATGATTTGCTTTACTTGTTCCGTATTGGCTTGCGACATTTCGCAAATACATACTTCATCATTCTGGCAGCGGTCCATGTACTTATGGCGTTTTTCACAAACGATGGTTTCGGCTCCTATTTGCAGAGGAATGATTTCCGGAGTATCGGCGGAAGACTTTTTCCATTTGGCAAAGATCTTTCGTACCCATTCCTGGTTTTGAGGCAGGTCAAAATCCGTATCCGGTTCGTTTTTCATCACGTCGGATGGAGGGACGGGAGAATACGGTAAAAGCCTGTTCTGCGTGCGCGTAGGAATATGAGAAACTCTGTCTTTCTTGTGATATGCTTCTTCAAACTGCTTTTGCAGGAAATTCCAGGTGTCGGTTCCCGGTTTCAGATTGAATGAGTGAGTGAGGAAGTTATCCGGAGCTGTATTCTCATCCATACGGCGTACCAGATAAGAGACTGCATTCAGGAAATGTTCATTTTTCACTACCGGTGCATATAGTATGATGTGATTACCCAGTTGCGACTGCGCGCGCCATACATGGTCGGCCATACCTTCCAACATCTCAAATGTCATATACTCTGAACTGTTGTTTTTCTGGCTTAACAGATAAGCGTAGGCTATTGTGAACAGGTTATGCGAAGCCACTCCGATGTGCAACGCTTTTGCATTTTCGGGCAGCAGGGCGCGTTCCAGAATATGCAGGTAGTTTGCATCTACTTCCGTTTTTGTGGAAAGTATGGGGTTGGGCCAGCCGCGCAAGGAAGAAATCACCGTTTCCATTTCCAGATTACAACCTTTTACAAGGCGCATTTTGAGTGGTGCACCTCCCTCTGCCACGCGTGTCTTTGCAAATTCCAGCAATTCCGTCTGGAAATCATAAGCATCGGGCAGATAAGTCTGTACAACGATACCAGCTGAATAGTCTTTGAATTCCGGTTTGCTTAGTACAGTTTTAAACAGGCGTAAAGTAAAGTGTGAATCTTTATATTCTTCCATATCCAGATTGACAAACTTCGCACGTTTCACTCCGTTTTCATCTGTATGCGGGAAATCTATTGCTTTTTGGTAGAGAGCGGACATGCGTTTCACCAGTTCCGGGAAACTCTCTTCATAATTCAAGGCATGCGTCTGGGCATAGATGCCGGATATCTTGACGGAGATATAGTTAATATCCGGAGCTTCCAATGCTTCCAGGTAATGATGGTAACGGTGATCTGCTTCCCCATTGCCTAAAACAACTTCACCCAATAGGTTAACGTTCTGTCCAACCTTTTGCTGTGCACGTTCGGACAGGTGTCGGGTTAACTTGGGACGTGCTTCATCAAGGATAACTTTGGACGTATCCATGCGTAAGCGTTTCTTTATAATAGGTATGGCAATGAAGTCGAAATGATGTCCGAAGGCTTGGTACATTTTAAAGAGGAAAGTATCCCGCTTGTTCAGAAATTCGGGTACTCCATAGCGGTCTATCAGAGTCTTAATGCGGGTGGCGAGTTTCTTGCGGTCACGTATCTGCGAAGATTCGTCCAGCATTTTACCAGGAACTTCTTGTCCTGCGGACGTTGCACCATAACGGCATATTTATGCTGTTCTTTGCGCTCTTCGTTTGTGATGGTTTGCTCACACGTGTTGTGTAGCTTCAGTACCCATTCTTGTACCTCGGCTATGGTAGGTCTATTATCCATAATCTATTCATGTTTAGTAAATGACTGAAAATAAATATCACTCGCGAACTAAAAACATGAATAAAGGGTGGGACTGAACATTACGGCACGATACCGGTGCAAGGTCTGGAGAGCTTGCTGGGAAAACCGGTCAAAGATTAATCTTCTACCCATAGTACAGTGATGTTAAAGGTTAATGTATGCCTGATGCAAATATACACTAATTCTTTTATTATCAAAGGGAAAGGGGAATATATTTATTCTGTGGATTATAAAAAAAACACCTCATTGCCGTCACTCTTTTATAGTTTGGCAATGAGGTGTTGTAAGAGGAAAGCGGATTTATACTTGCGTATAGTTTACTTCACTTCCCAAATATCATTTGTCATCAACAGTTCCTTGAAGTTGTGATACTTCTTCTTTGCCGATACTTCTTCAATCTGTTCCATGATAGCATCGTCATAAGTCGGAGCTTCTACATCGCGGATCACACCGAGAGCAACCGGGAAGTCAGGCCCTTCCATCAGAGCCAATTTCAGTTGCAATGTATTATCCATGCAGTGTGCATCATGAACGAGGATATCCTTTTCTGTGATACCGTTCTCGCCTAACTTCACAACTTTCAGTCCGAAGCCTTCCTGCATCAATCCAAACTCTTTGTTCTCACCGAAAAGCATCGGCTTACCGTGTTCCAGATAGATAGCATTTTTGGCACGTCCGTCTTTGTTGTATACAGAGTCGTAGGTTCCGTCATTGAAGATAACGCAGTGTTGCAGAATCTCACACACAGCGGCTCCTTTATGGTTAGCGGCAGCCTTCAGAATTTCTCCTGTACCGGGACCATCTGTAGCTACACAGCGTGCAAAGAAACGTCCACGGGCACCGAAGCAAAGTTCAGCTGGGTGGAACGGATCTTCTACCGTACCATAAGGAGAGGATTTGCTGACGAAGCCACGGGGAGACGTCGGAGAATATTGTCCTTTTGTCAAACCGTAGATGCGGTTGTTCAGCAACAGAATGTTGATATCTATATTGCGACGGATAGCATGGATAAAGTGGTTACCACCGATAGCCAGACCGTCACCGTCACCTGAAACCTGCCAAACGCTCAGGTTAGGATTGGTTACTTTACATCCGGTAGAGATGGCGGCAGCACGTCCGTGGATAGTCTGCATCGCATATGTATTCATATAATAAGGTAGACGGCTAGAGCAACCGATACCTGAAATAACGGCAGTTTCCCAAGGCTTAACACCGATTTCTGCCAATGCTTTGTGCAGTGAATTCAAGAAGAAGTGGTCACCGCAACCCGGACACCAACGAGGTTGTCCTTTTTTGAAATCTTTAGCTGTATATTCGCTCATGATGTTCTTAAGTTTTAAGTTGATAAGTTTTTTAGTAGCTACGAGTTACGAGCTACAAGCTACAAGTCTGTTCAGAGCAGTACTTGTTACTCATAGCCTGTAGCTTGTCACTTCTTCAGTATCTTGGTGAAGGCAGCCACCAATTCGCTTACTACGAACGGCTGTCCCTTGACTTCGTTGAATTGATACGGAGTGAAATTATCTACCTTCATGCGGAGATAACCGGCAAATTGTCCCAGATTCTGTTCGGCAACTACCACTTTCTTATATTTCTTCAATACTTCAGCCGTATTT
Organism: Bacteroides sp. MSB163; assembly: GCF_036416795.1. Taxonomy (NCBI): domain Bacteria; kingdom Pseudomonadati; phylum Bacteroidota; class Bacteroidia; order Bacteroidales; family Bacteroidaceae; genus Bacteroides; species Bacteroides maternus. The sequence continues at coordinate 2,055,491 of NZ_CP143867.1, forward strand.
TTAGGCAGTGGGTTGATATAAGAGAAGTGAGCTAAGGCTACTTTTTGTCCGGCTTTGTTCATCTCTTCCATAGCAGAATACAAGTGTCCGTAAGTACCGCCAAAACCTACAATCAGCAGGTCTGCATCATCTGCATAGCCTTGTACTTCTACATCGGGCACAGCAATCTTTGCAACTTTTTCTGCACGCAGGTGGCACATCAGGTTGTGGTTTTCAGGATCGGTAGAGATCGCACCTGTGTTGCTGTCTTTTTCCAGACCACCGAGGATATGAGTATAGCCTTCTTGTCCCGGAATGGCCCAGTAACGTACCTGGTTCTCAGGGTTGCGTTTATAAGGAGTATAGTTATCCTTCATTTCAGGAGTAACATACTGAGGTTTGATTTCAGGATATGTATCCAGATCCGGCAGCTTCCATGCACCGGAACCGTTGGCTACGAAACCGTCTGTCAACAGAACCACTGGAGTCATGTGCTCCAAAGCCATCTTACAAGCTGCATAAGCTGCATCGAAGCAGTTTGTCGGTGAGGTTGCGGCAATAACCGGCATCGGGCTTTCACCGTTACGGCCAAACAAAGCCTGCAATAAGTCAGTTTGTTCCGATTTAGTCGGCAAACCTGTGGAAGGGCCACCGCGCTGTACGTTCAGAACAACCAGAGGAAGTTCTGTAATCACTGCCAGGTTCATAGCCTCTGATTTCAAGCAGATACCCGGACCGGAAGTGGTAGTTACAGCCAATGCGCCTGCAAAAGATGCACCGATAGCTGTAGCACAGCCGGAAATCTCATCTTCGCATTGAACGGTAATGACACCTAAAGATTTATGTTTGGAGAGTTCATGTAATACGTCCGTAGCAGGAGTGATGGGATAAGAACCCAGGAATAACTTCAGACCTGCCTTTTCTGCAGCAGCAATGAAACCGTAGGCTGTAGCTTTGTTACCCATGATATCCATGTATATTCCGGGTGTTTTTATCTTACTTTCTATCTTATAAGTATGCGCTACAGAAGCATGTGTATTGTGACCATAGTCGTAGCCGGCGTGAATTACCTTGATGTTGGCTTCAGCTATTTCCGGCTTTTTTGCGAATTTCTCTCTAAGGAAATCTTCTGCAATCTTCAGGTCACGATTGAACAACCAGCAAACCAGGCCGAGAGCGAACATGTTGCGGCATTTCAGCATTGCTTTATTGTCCATACCTGTTTCTGCCAGGCAATCTTTCACCATTTGAGAGATAGGAGCAGCAATCACGTCTTGCTTAATACCCATTTCTTCGATAGGATTGTCAGTCTTGAAAGCGGCTTTCTGTAAATCGGAAGCCTGGAAACAGTCTGTGTCGATGATGATACAAGCAGTAGACTTAGCAAACTTATACTGTGTTTTCAATGCGGCAGCGTTCATAGCTACCAATACGTCGCATTTATCACCCGGGGTGAATACTTTGCTGGCGCCGATGTGTACCTGGAAACCTGATACACCGGTCAGAGAGCCTTGCGGGGCGCGGATATCTGCGGGATAGTCAGGGAAAGTACTGATGTCATTTCCCACCGTAGCCGATACTGTTGAAAAGATGTTGCCGGCGAGCTGCATACCATCGCCGGAGTCTCCGGAAAAGCGGACTACCACTTGATCCAGTTCTTTTACCATCATGTCGTTTGCCATAATTTCGTATTACTATGATTAATTTATAGGATCACTTAAAATCTGTTCTTATGTTGGTTGGGGTACTTACAAAAAGTACTACGCTTTTAAAGATGCGTTTGCAAATGTCGGAAAGTTATGCGACTTGGCAAAATCTTTTCGAATTAATCTGTGATTGTGTACTAAAAGAATTGATAAATGAGTGTTTTTTGATATTTGGAGTGAACAAAACTCTGACTATGTGTCTGACTTGAACGGATAAAAGTTGCATATTATCATTTATTTTTGGTTGCGTAACTGTTGACTAAATGTAAGATTGAATCGCCAATATACTACTGTTTGTAGCTGATTTAGGTTGACACTTTGATAAAATCTTGTGTAGACTGTATTTCTTTAACTTCTCGATAAAAGATTCATTCGCCTTTGTTAAATCGGGAGAATGCTTTATCTTTGCAACCGTAAATGTTTTTGGTCCTGTAGTTCAACGGATAGAATAGAAGTTTCCTAAACTTTAGATAGGGGTTCGATTCCCCTCGGGACTACAAAACAAAAAAGGGAAGCCATTTATTCGGCTTCCCTTTTTTGTTTTGTTACTATATAATTCTTATTTTGCTATTTCAACAGCAGGCTCAACAATCTTTTTGTTCTTCATCATCATATATGCGATAGGAGATGCAACGAACAGAGAAGATAATGTACCGATTACAACACCGAGAATCATTGCAAATGCGAAACTGCGGATAGAGTCACCACCAAGGATGAAGATACACAGCAGCACGATTAATGTACTCAATGAAGTATTTATAGTACGTGCCAGAGTCGTATTCAACGAATCATTGAACAATTGCTTTCTGTCACGTTTCGGGTACAGGCTGAAGAATTCACGTACACGGTCGAAGATTACCACTTTATCATTGATAGAATAACCGATAGCCGTAAGGATAGCACCGATAAATGTCTGGTCAATTTCAAGAGAGAACGGCATCCAACCCCAGCACAATGAATAAGCGCCAAGAATCATTAATGTATCACTGGTCAGTGCAACTACGGAACCCACACTATATGCAATGTTGCGGAAACGGATCAAGATGTAGAGACCGATGGCGATAAGAGCGAGAACTACAGACCACATGGCCGAAGTCTTGATATCATCTGCGATACTCGGACCTACTTTCTGTGAGCTGACGATACTGCCACCTGTGTGATTTTCGCGGTCGATGAATGTCTCCAGCGTGATGTTCTGCGTCAATACCGGTTTCAGCGTTTCATACAGATATGCTTCGATTTCTGAATCGACATTATTACCTTCTTCTTCGATACGGTAGTTTGTGCTGATACGTACAGTCTTCTTATCGGTACCGATAGCAATTACACTTACATTAGAATCACCGAACTTGCTGGCGATTAACTCACGTACTTGTTCCGGTTCTACGGCGTTTTCAAACTGTACCTTGAAGTTGCGTCCACCGGTGAAGTCGATACTCTGGCTCAAGCCACGCACGAACAGTGAACCGATACAGATAACAAGGATAATGCCTGTAATTGTAAACCATTGCTTATTTCTACCCATGAAGTCGAAATGTACATTCGTCATCAGGTTCTTAGAGATCTTGGAAGAGAAAGTCAGGTTCAGCCATTTATCTTTATTCATGAAGTATTCATATACCAGACGTGTCATGAACACAGCGGTAAAGAATGAAATCAAGATACCGATAATCAAGGTCGTGGCAAAACCACGGATAGGACCTGTACCGAAATTAAACAGGATAATACCCGTGATGATAGACGTTAAATTTGAGTCGAAGATAGCGGAGAATGCATTAGAATAACCGTCTGCGAGGGCTTTTTTCACACCCTTACCTGCGCGTAACTCTTCTTTTGTACGTTCATAGATCAACACGTTCGCATCCACAGCCATACCCAGGGCTAACACCATACCGGCAATACCGGACATTGTCAGAGCCGCCTGGAAGGATGAAAGGATACCCATTGTAAAGAACATGTTCAGTACCAATGCGCCGTTGGCAACCATACCCGGAATGAAACCGTACATGGAGCACATATAAATCATCAATAGTATCAATGCTACGATGAATGAGAATACACCGGCGTTGATAGATGCCTGTCCCAAAGACGGACCTACGATATCTTCCTGAACGATACGTGCGGGAGCCGGCATCTTACCGGATTTCAGTACGTTCGCTAAGTCCTTTGCCTGTTCGGGAGTAAAGTGACCCGTGATTTGCGAGTTACCACCTGTAATTTCAGTATTTACATTCGGTGCAGAATATACATAGCCGTCCAATACGATAGCGATGCTCTTACCAATGTTTTGTTTAGTCAACTGTGCCCAGCGGCGTGAACCGTCTGTATTCATTGACATACTTACAGCAGGTTTACCAAACTGATCGTATTCGTCTTTAGCGCTTACAACAACATCACCTTCCAGCGGAGCGCGTCCGTTACGTTCGGTTGAGCGGATAGCGTAAAGTTCGAAAGTTTGTCCTTTCGGATCATATTCGTAAGCGGAAACACCCCATTTCAGACGAAGGTCTTTCGGAAGTTCGGCTTGAATTTCTTTCATGGAAAGATATTTGTTGATGTCAGCAGTATCCTTGTAATTAGCATAAGCTACAACAGGACCTTGTCCGCTGGAATTAACTTGCAGTACAGCCAGCAACGGATGTTCTTTCTTGATTTGTGCAAGATCAACGGATTGTGCTTTGTTCTCGCCTTTCAATGCAGCGGCAAGACTGTCGGCTGTGCTGATAGCTTGTGCTACAACCGGAGCAGCGGTGCTGTCAACAGCTGCACTGTCAGCAGGTGCTTCATTGGCTAAAATGCTACGCAGTTTGTTATCAGCAGCTTGCAGATAAGGTGCAATATCCTTTGCGTTGTATGTTTCCCAAAACTCCAGATTAGCGGAACCTTGAAGTAATTTTCTTACACGTTCCGGTTCCTTGATACCCGGAAGTTCCACCATGATACGTCCCATCTTGTCTTCCAGACTTTGGATGTTGGGCTGAACCACACCAAAACGGTCGATACGAGTACGGAGTACGTTGTATGAGTTGTCAACAGCGGCTTTTACTTCCGTGCGCAGTACCTTTTCTACTTCCGCGTCGGAGGTCTTTTGGTTAACTTTGTCTTTTAACTGTTGAGTGGCGAAAAGCTCGGAAAGACGTGCGTCCGGAGCAATTTTGTGATACTCTCTCACAAACAACGTAATGACGTCGTCCTGGCTGCTAATAGCCTGTTTTGCAGCATTTGCCAATGCTTGATTGAATGCTTCGTCGGGTTTGTTGTCCGCCAATGCTTTGATTACATCGGGAACGGAAACTTCGAGGATGACGTTCATACCACCCTTTAAGTCCAAACCTAAACTGATCTCCATCTCTCGGCACTGTTTCAGTGTCCAATTGCCGAAGAATACTTTCTCATTAGCCAGAGAATCCAGGTAGTCCTGCTCTACTTTCACATCGCCTTTTGCAAACTCTTTAGCCTTATTGGTATAATGGCGAGTCACAAAAGAAAAGGAGAGATAGAACACACACACCAGTGTGAGCAATACCGCAAAAACCTTTACAAATCCTTTGTTTTGCATGTTACTTTTAGTTTATTATGATTACTTTTTTAATTAATTTCTGTTGCGTACAAGGCTGCAAATATAGTTTTTTTTTCACATTCGGAAGTAAAAGGAACTCAAATATTTGCACATGATAAAGAATTAACTCCCTCCGTATAGCAATGTTTTTATTTCATTCCGCGATTTTTTAACATCGGTTCCAGTTGTGGCTCCGTTCCGCGGAAGTTCTTGTAAAGAGTCATCGGATCTTCGCTGTTACCCTTTTCCAAAACGTTATTCCGGAAGAGGTCGGCTGTCTTTTTGTCAAAGATGCCGTGTTCCTTGAAAGCTTCGAAAGCATCGTTGTCCAATACATTTGCCCACAAATAGCTGTAATAGCCGGCAGCATAACCGCCAATGATATGGTTGAAGTAGGTGGTACGATAGCGTGGAGCTATTTCCGGAATAAGCTCCAGTTTGTCCATGGCCTCTTTCTCATATGCCAATACGTCCAGGTTCTGGGTGTCTGTCAGGTTGTGCAGATTCATATCCAGAATGGCAGCAGCCAGTAATTCGGTGGTCATGAAGCCTTGGTTGAAGGTTTTCTGATTCAGAATCTTTTCAATAAGGCTGTCGGGGATAGTTTCGCCGGTTTGATAATGTTTGGCATACATTTTCAATACTTCAGGTTCGGTAGCCCAATGCTCATTGATTTGTGAAGGCAACTCAACGAAGTCGCGTACTACGTTTGTGCCGGAAATACCTTTATAGTTGCATTTTGTCAGCAATCCATGCAGGGCATGACCAAATTCATGGAATAGTGTTTCCACTTCGTCAATAGTCAGCAATGAAGGCATATCGCCTACGGGCTGTGTGAAACTGCATACATTGCATACCAACGGGCGGATAGCACCTTGTTGTTCGCGATAGTTGCTCATCCATGCACCGCCGCTCTTACCCGGACGGGGGAAATAATCTACGTAGAAAACACCCAAGTGTGAGCCGTCTGCATCTTTCACTTCGAATACTTCTACATCGGGGTGGTATACGGGGATACCTTCCAATTTCGTTAAAGTGATGCCATAAAGCTTATTAGCTACAGCGAAAGCGCCTCCGCGTACATTTTCCAACTTAAAGTAAGGCTTGATTTCGTTTTCTTCCAGATTGTATTTCTCTTTGCGGAGTTTTTCTGTATAGAACCACCAGTCCCACGCTTCCAGTTTTTCACCTTTGCCTTCTTTATCCATTATTTTCTGCAATTCAACAGCTTCGGCTTTTGCTTTTGGCAATGAATGGCTCCACAGGTTGTTTAAGAAGTCCATAACGGTTGTGGAATTTTTAGCCATCGTATTATCCAGAACAAAATTAGAATAACAGTCGAATCCCAGTAATTGCGCTTTTTCAAGACGCAGTTTTACGATGTCTGTAATATTTTTCTTGTTGTCATTCTTGTCATTGTTGTTGCCGCGGTTGATGTAGGCTTTATACATTTGTTCGCGTAACGGACGATTTTCGGAGTATTGCAGGAATGGAAGACGACTGGCATTACCCAATGTAAACAGCCATTTGCCTTCTTGTCCGTCTTCTTTGGCTTTTTCAGCAGCGCTTTGACGGAACCAGTCGGGCAGTCCGGCAAGGTCTTCTTCCTTGTCTATATAAAGTTTGAAGGCATTGTTTTCATTCAGAACATTATCACTGAATTTGATACCTAATGTAGACAGTTCTTTATTGACTTCGCGTAAGCGTGCCTGTTTCTCTGGGGATAAGTTTGCACCGGAACGGACAAAACCTTTATGGGTCTCTTCCAACAGGCGTTGTTGTTCGGTAGTCAGTCCCAGCGCGTCTTTCTGTTGGTATACAGCATCAACTTTCTTGAAAAGATCCTGATTCAGTGAGATATTATCACTGTGTTCGGACAATGTCGGGGCGAGTTTAATAGATAATTCTTTCAGATCATCTGTTGTTTCTGCTTCCGTCATGTTATAGAAGATGGCGCTAACCCGGTCCAATATCGGAGAGCTATTATCGAGAGCAACGATTACGTTTTCAAAGGTTGGCGCCTCGGAATTGTTCACTATTGCATCGATATTTGCATTTTGCTCTTCAATGCCTTTCAGAAAGGCAGGTTCATAGTGTTCCAGTTTGATTTTATCGAAAGGCGGTACGCCATGTTCGGTTTGGAACTCAGTCAGGAACGGATTAGTTTCCGTTTGCGTGGTACAGGAGTACATCATACAACTTGTAGCTAAAATAAAAATACACTTCTTAAACATAAGTTCTAAGTATTAGGTATAAAGTATTAATTATTAATTCGTTTTTCAATCTTTTCTCTTCAGATAACACCAGATTGGATAATGGTCGGATTCTTTTATGGAACGATCCACCGTACAGTTATAAGGTTTAAGGTTTTTGCTTGCCAGGATATTGTCTATCCGGAAATAGAATTTATTCTGATTATAAGAAATACCCAGTCCGCGGCCGGACTTGGTGAAAGCATCATTTAATCCTTTTTCAATGACCCGGTGTGCATAGGAAATCGGTGTATCGTTAAAGTCGCCGCAGACGATGATATAAGGGTATCGTGACGCTGAGATTTCCTGGGCGATACTGTCTGCTTGTGGGGCGCGAATGGCGGATGCTTCTGCTAGCTTGCGGATGAGCAGGCGTGCACCGCTTTTAACTTTTTCCGTTTCAGGAGATTTGAGCATACTTTCGTAGACTACTTTGTCTTCTTTAGTCAGCTTGTTAGATTCCAGATGATTGTTGATGAGCATTACGGTATCTTCTCCCATTTTCAGTTCATAAACCACTGAACCATTGTATTCACTGACATAATCCAGTTTACGGGATGAAAGAATAGGGAATTTAGAGTAGCAGGCTATCCGGTTGGTGTGGCCTTTTCCACTTCCTCTTCCCACTATCTGGATGTTATGATAGGGATAATCTTTTAAAGCCTTTTCCACATCTTTCTGGCTGAGATAACGGGGAGATTCTATCGTTTGGTATTCTTGCAGGCATAAGATATCTGCTCCGCTATTCTTCAGATAATTCAGAATGAGATTCTCACCATCCTTTTTGACCGCTCCGTCGAAGCCCATGATGTTATATGACAAGACCTTGAAACTGTTTTCGGGTAATTTGCTAGTGTGGAAATTGAGCGGGAGATAAGTCCGTATTTGTGAATAGCATAAAAGAAATGCTACCAGTGGAAAAAGTGCAAACTTATACTTTTGAATAATAAGCCAAAAGATGAAAAAACAGATGTTTATCACCAGGAAAATAGGAAATGTCAGCCCGAAGCAGGACTCTACGGGGTGAGCAACCGGCTTGATGTGCGGGCTGTAAGCGGTGAGAAGCAGCAAGCTTATAAAGAAAATATTAACCGCTAAAATCAGGTAGGCTACGAATTTACCAATATGCTTTATTCCCATTTTCTGTACTATCGTTTGCTCGCATCGAAAAGACTTTTCTTTTCTTCTGTGGTCAGGCTTTCATATCCTGATTTTTTCAGTTTATCGAGGATACGGTCTATTTCTTCGGATTGAGATTTCTTGCGGGCGTTGTAGTCATAGTCTTTCTGACGGCTGTTACCATAGTGAACTTTCATCTTCGGTTTGCGGGGCTTGAAGCTGAACAGTGAAACGATAGCATCTAGAATTTTGTTAATCCAGGCAGTGATATCTTTTCCTTTACTGAGTCCGGCAGCAAACCAGAGTCCCGCCAATGCACCGCCCAGATGGGCAATATGTCCGCCTGCATTGCTGGATGTAATGAACAGTAAATCCGTACCGATGACAATCAGTGCCAGATATTTCAACCGTATCGTACCAAAGAGGAACAGCCGGATGGGGTAGTTAGGTTCGCGGTACGCTGTAGCAGCTACGATAGCAAGCACGGAAGCGGATGCCCCCAACATGAATGAATAATCGACCATCGGGCGGAAATACGGAAAGATATTATAGGCTGCCATGTACAATAATCCACCGCAAATACCCCCTAAGATATACGCCCCGCGCAGATGTTTGGCTGAGAAGAACATTAGGAATAGTGCTCCGAACCAGTATAGCCACAACATGTTGAACAGGATATGTAAAAATCCTGCATGCATAAACATATATGTGAACAGTGACCATGGCTGTATGATGAACTGTGTGGGTGAAGCGGGCAATTCCAGCCATTCAAACGCACCGCCGAGGCTGCGATTGAATAATTGCAGAATTACCTCCGTCAGCGTAGTGACTACAAATACAGCTACGTTGATATAAATCAGCTGGATATAAATATTCCCTCTGCGAAAAGCTTCTTTAAGGTCAGTTATAATAGTACCCATTTCCTCTATCTTTTTTTCTCCAGTACATTATCAGTATAAAACCGAATATCATACCGCCCAAGTGTGCGAAGTGCGCTACATTGTCGTTAGGATTGTTGGCAAAACCAGCGTACAGTTCAATCAGTGCATATCCGATAACAAAGTATTTGGCTTTTATCGGAAACGGCAGCGGGAATATGAATAGCGGCTGGTTGGGGAACAACATTCCGAAGCCCAGCAAAATGGCATACACGGCTCCTGAAGCTCCTACGGTAACTCCGTTTAAGAGAGCATTCAGATTTGCCATGGGCGGATAGGTGTAATTCATATTATCCCGTATGATTTGAGCGCCTTCCTGATATACGGTATTAATCATTTCCGGACTCATTCCGGCCTTTGCAGCCTGAATACGTATGTAGGTTACCAGCATGCTGATTAAGCCTGCGCCTATACCACATATCATATAGTAAGATAAAAAACGTTTGGGTCCCCATACTTGTTCGAGTATGCGACCAAACATCCACACGGCAAACATGTTAAAGAAAAGATGCGTGAAACCTCCATGCATAAACATGTATGTGATAAGTTGCGCTATGTTAAAGTCATCGGCAAGAAAGAAATGAAGGCCCAGATAACGGGCTAAATCAAGATGATAACTTTGAGCAACAATGGTCGCAAGAAAGACCAGTACATTAATGATTAATAGGTTCTTAGTAACTGTTGGTATAGCATTCATAATTTGTTATTTCGTTCAATGAGTCGCAAAAATACGAATAAATTCTGTTCTATAACAGAAAAACGCCTTTCTATTCTTTATTTTTCGCCAAAATCCAATCTTTTTTTAATGTTTTTATTTGATATTCAGAAATATTGCTCTATTTTTGTAGAGGTTTGTGAACGACTAATGCGGATATCTTTTGTGTAACATATTAATTATTTAATTTTAGTATTATGAATAAGTCAGAACTTATCAACGCTATGGCGGCAGAGTCCGGTTTGACCAAAACGGATTCTAAGAAAGCATTAGATGCTTTCATGGCAGCAATCACGAAAGCCCTAAAGGCTGGTGACAAAGTATCATTGGTTGGCTTCGGTACGTTCGTTGTAGTAGAGAGAGCAGCACGTCTGGGCATTAATCCTTCTACCAAACAGAGCATTACGATTCCTGCAAAGAAAGTTGCTAAGTTTAAACCTGGTATGGAGTTGACTTTGGCCATCGAATAAAGGAAGGCTATGAATGAAAAATAGAAAAGGAGGTGCTATGAGGTGTCTCCTTTTTTATTATCCGTACAGATGCAACGCGTAATTCGCCAAAATATAGTATCTTTGCGCCCGGAAAATACTTTTAAATCATGAATATAGAAGATAAACTGGTAGCGTCCGTCATCAACGGACTGAAAGCGCTGTATGGACAGGACGTGCCTGCCGCACAGGTGCAACTGCAAAAAACCAAGAAAGAATTTGAGGGACACCTCACGCTGGTAGTTTTTCCTTTCCTGCGCATGTCGAAGAAAGGACCGGAGCAGACAGCACAGGAGATTGGCGAATACCTGAAAGCTAACGAACCTTCGATAGCTGCATTCAATGTAATCAAAGGTTTCTTGAACCTGACTATCGCTTCTTCCGCCTGGATTGAATTGTTGAATGACATTCATGCCGATAAGCAATACGGTATTGTTGCTGCCACGGATAATTCTCCGTTGGTGATGATCGAATATTCTTCACCCAATACCAACAAACCACTTCACTTGGGACATGTACGCAATAATCTTCTGGGCAATGCTTTAGCCAACATTGTGATGGCAAATGGCAATAAAGTGGTAAAAACAAATATTGTCAACGATCGTGGTATTCATATTTGTAAGTCCATGCTGGCCTGGTCCAAATATGGTAACGGTGAAACACCCGAATCATCAGGAAAGAAGGGGGACCACTTGGTAGGCGATTATTACGTTGCTTTTGATAAGCACTATAAAGCTGAAGTGAAGGAATTGATGGCTAAATTTCAGTCTGAAGGCGCGACGGAAGAAGAAGCTAAAGCAAAGGCTGAAGCCGCTTCTCCTCTAATGAATGAAGCCCGCGAAATGCTGGTGAAGTGGGAAGCTAATGATCCGGAAGTGCGTGCGCTTTGGACTAAAATGAATAACTGGGTGTATGAAGGTTTTGATGAAACTTACCGTAAAATGGGTGTAAGCTTTGACAAAATATATTATGAGTCAAATACCTATCTTGAAGGGAAAGAGAAGGTGATGGAGGGCCTTGAAAAGGGGTTCTTCTATAAAAAAGAAGATGGTTCCGTATGGGCTGACTTTACTGCTGAAGGTTTGGATCATAAGTTGCTACTACGTGCTGATGGGACTTCTGTTTATATGACTCAGGATATAGGTACAGCTAAATTACGTTTTGCTGATTATCCTATTGACAAGATGATTTATGTAGTAGGCAACGAACAGAACTATCATTTCCAGGTACTTTCCATCCTGCTTGACAAGCTTGGATTTGAGTGGGGAAAGAGTCTCGTACATTTCTCTTATGGTATGGTGGAATTGCCCGAAGGTAAGATGAAAAGCCGCGAAGGCACAGTGGTAGATGCTGATGATTTGATGGAAGAAATGATTAGTACTGCCAAAGAAACTTCTAATGAATTGGGCAAGCTGGATGGTCTGTCTCAGGAAGAAGCTGACAATATCGCTCGTATTGTTGGTTTGGGCGCCTTGAAATATTTCATCCTCAAGGTAGATGCCCGTAAGAATATGACGTTCAATCCGAAAGAGTCAATTGACTTTAATGGAAATACAGGTCCGTTCATTCAATATACGTATGCGCGTATTCAATCTGTAATGCGTAAGGCTGCTGAAGCCGGTATTGTAATTCCCGCTGAAATACCTGTTGGTATTGAGTTGAGTGAGAAAGAAGAAAGCCTTATTCAGATGGTAGCCGACTTTGCTGCTGTAGTGAAGCAGGCAGGTACGGATTACAGTCCCTCTATTATTGCCAACTATACTTATGACCTGGTGAAAGAATACAATCAGTTCTATCATGATTTTAGCATTCTGCGTGAAGAGAATGAGGCTGTGAAAGTTTTCCGTCTCGCTTTGTCGGAAAATGTAGCGAAGGTAGTTCGCATCAGCATGGGCTTGCTGGGTATTGAAGTGCCGGATAGAATGTAAAAACAGCTATCTATAAAAATAATCAGCCCCGGAATGTATTGGTCATTCCGGGGCTGATTGCTTTATAATCCTTTTATGCTTTCTTTTTGGCGTATTTCCCTCGTTTCGGCTTAGCTGGAGCGGATGCAGCTTTCTCGCTTTGCAACTTGATGATTTCCATGCAGGCATCCAGGTTTAAATCTTCCGGAACGATATCCTTTGGGATTTTGTAATTACTGCCTTTATAAGCAATGTAAGGGCCATATCTTCCGTTCATGATTTCCAGTTCAGGTTCTTCGTCGAACTTCTTGAGGTGCTTTTTTGCTTCTGCTTCCGCTTTTTCTTTTATTAATTCCAAAGCCTCTTTCAATTCTATTTCCATCGGATCTACGCCTTTGGGAAGTGAAGTATAAGTCCCGCTGTAGTAGATGTACGGTCCGAAACGTCCGGCATTGACAGTAACCGTTTTACCTTCATGTTCACCAAGAGTACGAGGTAACTTAAACAGATCCATTGCTTCCTCTAAAGTGATTGTTTCGATGGATTGACCTTTCTTTAAAGGAGAGAAGCGGGGTTTTTCTTCATCTTCAGCACTTCCAATTTGTACAACAGGGCCAAAACGTCCGATTTTAACGCTTACAGGCTTGCCGCTAACAGGATCTTCTCCCAATATGCGTTCTCCGGTCTTGTGTGCATTCTTGGCGGCAAGAGTACTTTCTACGGACGGATGGAAGGTTTTATAGAACGTCTTCATGATAGTCGTCCATTTTGTATCTCCCTCGGCAATCTCGTCAAATTGTTTTTCTACACTCGCTGTAAAGTTATAATCCATAATGCTGGGGAAATACTGCGTCAGGAAGTCAGTCACTACTGTACCCGTATCTGTAGGTAGCAGTTTCGCTTTTTCTGCTCCGGTAATCTCAGTACGGGTGGCGTCTGTAATCTTGTTTTTCTTCAGGGTAATTACATTGTACGAACGTTCCTCACCATTTTTATCTCCTTTTTCTACGTACTCACGTTGTTGAACGGTAGAGATCGTAGGCGCATAAGTAGAAGGACGCCCAATGCCTAATTCCTCCAGTTTGCGCACCAAGCTTGCTTCTGTATAGCGGGGTGGATGTTGTGTGAAGCGTTCAGTGGCAGTAATGTTTTGGTACTCTAACTTCTGGCCTTTCTTTAACGGTGGCAGCAGATGGGTTTCATCTTCCTGTTCCACATCGTCATCATAAGATTCTCTGTATACACGCAGGAAACCGTCGAATTTCACAACTTCTCCCGTGGCGCTGAAGGCCTCGGATGTATTGCTTATACTGATGGTTGCTGTTGTCTTTTCCAGTTCGGCATCTGCCATTTGAGAAGCAATGGTACGTTTCCAGATCAGGTCGTAAAGTTTCTTCTCTTGTGCACTGCCTTCTATCTGTGCATTCTCCATATATGTGGGACGGATGGCCTCATGCGCTTCTTGTGCTCCTTTGGTCTTGGTGCTGAAGTGGCGTGGATGTACGTATTTGTCTCCCATCATATTGGCAATGGCTTCTTTGCTGCCGTTGATGGCGAGTTCCGATAAGTTTACGGAGTCGGTACGCATATAAGTAATACGTCCTGATTCATACAATCGTTGAGCTACCATCATCGTTTGTGCTACAGTGAAGCCAAGTTTGCGTGCGGCTTCCTGTTGTAAAGTAGAAGTAGTGAACGGTGCAGCCGGGCTCTTCTTTACCGGACGTGTCGTAATATCTTCAATGGTAAATATTGCCGATTGGCAGCTTTCCAAGAGCTTCTGCGCCTCAGCTTTGGTCTTAAGGCGATGTGCAAGTTCCGCCTTCATTTCAATGAGTTTTCCGTCAGTGTCGGGAACAAGGAAAACAGCAGTGACTTTATAAGATGCTTCACTTTGGAAAGCATGTATTTCACGTTCGCGCTCTACAATGAGTCGGACAGCTACGGATTGTACACGTCCGGCAGAGAGTGCGGGTTTCACTTTTTTCCATAATACAGGAGAAAGTTCAAAACCTACAATACGGTCAAGAATGCGGCGTGCCTGCTGAGCATTGACAAGATTGATATCAATATTGCGTGGTTGCTCGATAGCTTTCAGTATAGCGGTTTTGGTGATTTCATGGAATACGATACGTTTGGTATGTTCCGGTTCCAGTTTTAATACTTCATACAAGTGCCAGGCGATGGCTTCTCCCTCGCGGTCCTCATCGGAAGCCAACCATACGGTATCAGCATCTTTTGCTTCAGCTTTCAGTGTCTTAACCAGTGCTTTCTTATCTTCCGGAATTTCATAGTCCGGTTCAAAGTTTTTTTCAACGTCAATGCTGAATTCTTTCTTTTTCAAGTCGCGTATATGACCATAGCTGGAAAGAACTTTAAAATCTTTTCCCAGGAACTTTTCAATTGTTTTTGCTTTTGCCGGTGATTCGACAATGACAAGGTTTTTTGGCATAAATTTCTGTTTTATAGTGGCTCCTGCCACTGAATTCGCCCGCAAAAGTAGAAAAAAACAATTGTTTCCACCTTATAATATGTGGAGAATATATTCTTTTTTAGCAAAAATGACTTTTTTTGCCACGTTGTTTGTTAAAAACGAAAACTCACTCCACCCATGAAATTGATACCTTCTGTGGGATATCCCCAATAATATTGGTAGTCTTTGTTCAATAAATTGTTTGCACGCACATAGATTGATATGCCTTCAAAGACTTCGTAGCTACCGCCAAGGTATAGATTCCCAACCGGATCTACACGCTCGTTGCCTATCTTCTCACGAGTGATGTGCTGATAACCGAGGTTGATCAGGACAGAAGAAACCGGACGAATGTCTACCTTGAAATTTGCTTCGAAAGAAGGCATGTAATAGAGTAGCTGGTCTCCGCTGTTATTTTCTGTTTTAGCAGTTTTCCAGTCACGGTAAACGCCCGAAGCGGTGAAGGAAATAATATCCTTATAGCTGTAGCTGGCTTCGGCGCCTGCATATATGTTATGCATATTTCCTTGGAACAATTGAAGGTATGAACCGCTATAGTTCTCAATTGCGGCAGAAGCAAGATTATTCTTTAAATCCTGATATCCACCATAAATATTAAACCATAAACCTGTTACTGGACTGGTCTTGAAGCCGAGGGCAGCATTCAGCTGTTCGTAGGTGGCATCCAGTTGTATATTACTCTGACCATAAGGTGAAACCATTTCTAGCCTGCGGAAATCATTAGCCTGTCGTCCGCCTGTAGCCTGGGCGTAGAGAATGTAACTGTCAGAGAAGATATATTGGGCTGTCACGTCCGGTGCTATCCGGAATTTCTTGCCAAATCCGAATGCGAAATCCACGTGAGCGCCGAGACGGATTTTCCAGTCTTCGCTTTGATACAGATAATAGGGATTTAATTCCACAGAGGTATAATCTTCAAAAAGATTGTTCTTGTAGAACGTATTGTCCATGGAGAGATCTACTCCAACAAACTGCTCTTCAGAGATCGTTCCCATTGCACCGGCTTTTGTCCGTACCATAACTTCCTGTGCGTCCTGATATTGTATATCGTGTTGGCGTTCGTAGAACATCAGGTTGGTTTCGGCATGAAATTGAAGCGGTAATTCTTCGCTGGTTGATTTTATTCCGAAATGTACATCACCCGACAGGAATTTCTGCTTATTATTTGTGCTGCCGGGCATGAAGTTGAAGTTGCTTAGCCCGAAGTTTCCGGCTACATTTAAGTCCATTTTCCGGAAAGCATGTACATAATCCATGCCCGCATGTGTACGGTAATAACGTGCATCCCATTTATCCTTGGAATCAGGCAGATCTAACTTGCCATCCATGCCGTTCATGTGGAAATTCAGGTTCAGTTTGTCACTGTTAGGCAGGATGAACAGATAATTGGCACGAGCGTCCAGGTTGCCGTAATTGCCATATCCCAGACGGGCGTAGCCGCGTTTGGCTTTATCCTGGCTTTCAGCTCCTGTATACGCCTCCATGGTAGTTGCAGGGATATTTCCCGCAGGTGCGAGTGTGGCATCATATTCCACAGTCTTTTTGCTGACTGTTGGCGGCATTACCTTGGGCAGTACGTTTACTTTGGAAGCATCTATGATGTCCGGATTATATTCTTGTTCTACCACGACCGTGCGGCTCAGGGTAGTATCTTTAGCTTGCGTTTGGGCTTGCACCCAGTTCGGTATGGTTATAAGTGCCAATGCCCCGAATATATATTGTACCTTTTTCATATTTATAATTGACGAGGTTTTTACTTCAGTTTTTCTAATCTTTCATTAATCATCTGTTCGATGTCATCGTCGGCATGGTAATTCTGTTGCAGGCTCAGCAAGTATTGGCGTGCATCCAGTTTTTTATCCATTGCTACATATACATCCGACAGCAGAACGAAACTTCTTGCCAGCCAGTAAGCGTGTGGTGTGCTCTGATCAATGAAGTTGAGTATTTCCTTTTCAGCAGCAGCGTATTCACCTGCCTTATACAGTTGTTGAGCAACCAGATATTTGGCTTCGGCCCCATAAAGTGTGCGTGTATCCTTAGCCAGTGTCTGAAGGTCGTTCATGGCTTTCTTGTCGGCGCGTTGGTTCAGATAAGCCTTGGCACGGAAATACAGGGCTTCGTTGCGTAGCTCCGGTGTCAATTTGGTTTCGGCAAGCAGGTCGGTGGCAGCAGCGATTGTTTCCACGTCATCCTGCATCAGGGCGGCACTGCGCAGCATTCCTGTTTCTGCAAGCTGTCGGTGTTCGGGAGTGGTAGCTTTTGCTTTCAACTGTCTGTAGTCATTCAATGCCTGGTCAAACTGCTTACGGTTGAACAGGATTTCCGCACGTGCAATGAGTGCTTCCTGTGAATAAGGATTATCTGGATATTCCAGCAGTTTGCCGGCATGTTCCAATACGGCGGCTTCATCCTTCTGTTCTTTGCCAATCACACAAAGATAGTAATGGGCGTTCAGACTGAATGCACCGTTGGGGAAGCTTTGCAGGTAACGGGTAAAGCTTGATTTGGCAGGAGCGATCTCTCTCTTTATATATACCTTTTCTGCGGCGATATAAGTCAGAGAATCCTGCTCACTGGCATCAAAGCGGATTTCTCCCGGCATCTTGGCTGCCAGGGCGGCAAATTCATCTACGCGGTTAGCGTCTACATAGATCGATTTCAGGTCACGCATGGCGAGACGTGCTTCTTCACTACCCGGATACTGGGTTACTACATGCTTGTAAGCATCTATCGCGCGATCATATTCATCGTTTTGGTAATAAAGCAGGCCGATTTCAGCAGCGGCTTTGCGGCTGACCGGGCTTTCGGGATATTTATCCAGCAATTCTTTAAATGCTGCGATAGCCTGGCGACTGTTGCTTGTCTGTACATACGAACGGCCTTTTTCGTAAAGAGCATTTACGGTATAGGGCGAAGACGGATATTTGTTTGCCATGCGGTTGAGCAATGCAACCTTACCATCATAATCTTTCTGCAAGCCGGCAACCAAAGCCAGCTGATAGAAAGAATAATCACCTGCAGGAGTTCCCATGTTTTCTGCTTTGGTATAATACTGCTTGGCTTCATCGAAACGGCGTACGTGCAGATAACAGTCACCTATGCGATTGTAAGCATCTGCGAGTGCAGTGGGATTTTCTCCTTTTTCCAGTTGCGTGAATTTCAGGAAACGGTTCTGGGCAAGTGTGTAATCTTTCTCATGAAAAGCTATGTAGGCCAGATTATAGTATGCCAGTGCATAAGTTTCTGTATTTCTGTCCGGAGTAAGATTCAGATATTCACTGAAGTTACTTGCTGCTTCCTGCATCCGGTTCAGACGATAATAAGCTTCTCCTCTCCAATAAATAGCATCCGCCTTGTTTTGCAGATTATATTGTCCCAAGGCTACAGACTGGTTAAAGTAACCGATAGCTTCCTGGAATTGTGCATTGGCAAAAGACTGTGTACCGAGATGGAACAAGATTTTCTGTTTCGCCTCCAGAATTGCAGTGCTCGGGTGAATGATTCGTTCGATGGATTTCAAGGCGGCTTCGTAACTGCGGGTATTCATGTATACCTCTACCAGATAACTGCTGACTTTGTCTACATATTGGGAGTTCGGGAATTCATTAAGGAATTTCTCGAAAACAGTAACAGATTCACCGAAAGCGGAATAGGAGGTTTCGTGAATACAAAGGGCGTAATTGTAAGCCGCCTGCTCTTTGACTTGCATATCTGCATTGGAGGCAGCAGCTTGCTCAAATGCCATGCGTGCCTTGTTCTTATCTGACATTTGCAGATAAGCCAACCCCATGTGCAGATAGGCATTTTGTGCCAATGCGTCATTTTCAGCGGTTACTTCACCGAGGGTATTGGCCGCTTTGGAGTATACACCGCAGTTGTAGTACGAAAGTCCCAGCATATAGAGTGCATCCCGACGGGGGGCAGCCTCTTTATTGTTTTCCAGATACTTTTCAAATGCCTCCATGGCTTCGTGATACTTTCCGAAGTGATAGTCGGCATCACCGAGAACGCGGTACATTTCAGCTGTATATTCATTATTCGGGTAGGCGGACAGATAATTCTGCGCTACTATTTCCGCTTTATCATAATTCTTTTTAATCAGGTAAATCTCTGCAATATAATAAGGTGCAAGCGCTTTGTATTTGGCGTTATCCTGTAAAGACAGGAAGCCGGTCATTGCTTCGTCATAACGTTGCTGGGTGTAGCGGATATAAGAAATGTAGTATGTGCAATCGGCTGCATACTTTTTACTGGTACTACGGAGAGTTTCGAACCATATGGCAGCTTCTTTCACATTACCTGTTTTCAAATAGCAGGTTGCCAGGCGGTACGTCATATCGTCGCGTTCTTCGTTTCCCAGCAGGTCGAGGCGGGAAGAATTGAACATGGCCATGGCCTCATCGTATTTTCCTTCGAAGAAATATACGGATGCCATAAGTGCATAAATGCGATTGGCATAGGGGGTATCGGGATATTCATCCAGATAGGCCTGCAATTTGTCTAAACTTTTAAGGTCTTTTAGTTCGTAGGCAGCACATACCAGCATATACTCGGCTTCCATCCGTTCGCCTGTGACAGGCAGGGGCTTGCCTTCTGCATCTATCTGGCGTACGAATGCTTGCAACGGTGGGATGGCAGCTGCATACGCTTTTTGTTGGAACAGTGACTGTCCTTCCTGGTAAAGTCGTTGAGGGGAAGTGATATTCTCGCTGGTCTGTGCCGTAGCGAGCAAAGGTGCACAGCAGAGTGCCGTGCATAGTATTCGGGAGAGTTTATTCTTCATAATGCAACGCGTTTTTACAAAAGTACGGGTTTTAAGTCGAATTTGTTACACTTGTTTGGCTTTTTTAGGAATGGTGAGAAATAAATAGCATCTTTTTATTCTCCTATTGGGGAAATATTTTTTGCCAATAGGAGAAAAAAAACTTCTTATTTGAGTCATTTTTCCTTTTCTTTCAGGAATATTTCTAATCCTTTCCGGATTGAACCTAGTCCGAAATCTTCTGTATGTATATCTTTTAGCGGCAGGAAAAAAACATCTGCCGCGTCATCCATGGCTTTGTAATGCAATGTATCGGTGACTGAGCACCGGAAAAACTGATCCAGTGTGTGGACAGTAAAACCGGAATACACATATATATTAGGCAAGGAAAAGAGATATTCCGCCTTTTCCACTTCCATTCCTGTCTCTTCTTTTACTTCACGCGTAACTCCTTCTTCTCCGGTTTCCGCCATGTCGATGAAACCACCAGGCAAATCCAGTGTTCCTTTGGCGGGGTCTTTGGCACGGCGGCATACCAACAGTTCGTTCCGTTCATTCATTATCAGTGCCACGGTGGCAGCGGATGGGTTGAAATAATAGACGAATCCACAGTCGGCACAGCGTTTGGACTTTTCATTGTTGATATCAAAATGTGCGGAGCCACACTTGGGGCAGTATTTGAATTGGGATAGGGGATGTTCCATAAATGGTTAAATATTAGGTTTAGAATGATGTATTACTGAACTACTGATTTTTAATTGATACCTTTATCGAGTATACTTGATACGCCACTCAATCAGATTTACAATCCGTTGGGACGGGGCTCTATCTTAAGGTTCTGGAAGTTAATTTGATCTTCCATCTAATAATAAGAGAATTCGCTCACCTGGCCCAGATATTTTATACGTTTGTTTAGGACTTGTTCTTCTATTTGGGAATTCCATTTCTACCCAGCCCAGTGCAAGTAGCGGATCTAAGTATCTGGCTCTATTATCAGAATGGTTTTTTAATCCCATTTTTTCGAAAAGCTCGGTTCGGGGAATTCTTTGCTGCAGGAGCACTAACATTTCTTTAACTCTACCATGAATTTCTTTATTTAGTATGTCGCTAACTTGGTCGCTAACTTGGTCGCTAACTTGGTCGCTAACTTGGTCGCTAACTTGGTCGCTAACTTGATTTGCAAAGTCAATAAGGTCATTTATATTGCTAAAGGTTAGCTTAATATCTATATCGGCACTTGGTTTTGTAAATATCTTGTCCGCTAAAGAATGAGCAGGGATGATTGCCAGAAAATAGCTACTGATATCATCTGTTTCAAAAATAGGCTTAGGTGAGCCATTGGCTTCTAATGCGCCGTATATTGCAGGAAAACCAGTCCCTCTCCCTTCAGTTAGTTGTAATTCTTTCAGAAAATCACCGATACGTCTATTCCTATATTCACGAGCCACAATGCGACGTTTGGTTTTCAATACTTTAAAGTCTACTGGGGGAACAGGACCTGGAAAACTTAGTATTTCTATTTTATCTGGCCATATTTGTATTTCTATTGGAGATTGTCGTTCATAACTTTTGTGATATATTGCATTTGATAAGGCCTCTTCTATAGCTACATAGGGAAAATTATAGAATCTTAATGCCTCTGCCTTGTTTTTTTGCTTGATAACTTTTTCAGCGATGATATTAGTGCGAATAAAGTCCAGAACATTTCTTAATTGCTTTTGTATGCATCCTTTGAAGTAATATTCTTCAAATAGTTGTCCCGATCCATCTTTATGCCATACCAATTCAATCCATGAACGGGGAAAGAATTTCTCGGGATTTTTTGAGAAGAATAGTAACCCAACGTTTACCGGACGTAAATCTTCTTCCGGACCTTTTGCTATATACATTGCTTTTGCCAAATCTACTAGTGGCATTCTGGTACTTTCGGCATATAAGTCACTTTTGATTTCTTGTAAATGAGCTTGAATAAGACTTAAATCAAAATCATCGATTTTAGCTTGGTGATTAATGCGGTCGTCGAATGGAATATGTGCAGTTTGTTCTAGCAGTTGACGCAGGTTTTCATCTTTGGCTATAATACTCTCACTACCTACACGTATATAAGGTTGCCGTTGCGCTTTTGAACCAAGCGTTACTGGGGCAGTATACATACGGTTATCTCCTGCAGGGCACCAAAGCACTAAAATGTGTTTACCCTGCAGAATATAGGGTTGGATGATTGGAAAGTAGTTAGGTTGTATTTGGTAACCTATGTTAATGATCTCCTTTTGCAATTTATCTAAACAGTTTTCATTTAATCCAATGGGAGGTAATTCCGGCTTACCATTATTTTCATTGATTCCGATGGTTATATATCCCCCTCCCCAGTTATGGAGATCATTGGCAAAAGCACACAAAGTATGGATGATCGTTTCCGGATTCCAACCGGATTTGAATTCAATTCGTTCCCATTCAACGGTGTTGCCTTTTATTAAGTCTTCTATATTTATTGGTAAAGCCATATTAAGTCACCTGTATTTCTGCAAATGTACTGAATGTTATTGGTATGGCAATAAATGGTAGAAGATAAAATCAATCACTAAGCCTAATGTAAGCTTAAATACTACTGATTATAGTTCTTTGAGATATATTTCTATTCTGATAATATCCATGTACGAGGACGTGCCGCATATATATGACTGCTTCCCATTACACTTTTGCAATAATCGTCCTTTATCTTTAGGCTTTTCTCTCATAGATTAATATTTTATCTCGTTCTGCACTATCCTTGGCAAAATCTTTTAATTGCCCTTCTTCTACTAAGTCTATATCTTTATGTAATACTTTTCTTTCAATATCACTTTCATGTGTTTCTTCGCCGCGAGAGTAAGAGCCGAATACCCATGCTTTCTCGATAGGTTGTAGCTTAAAAAAATCTTTTAACTTATTGACGATAACTTGTTTCATAGAAAAACGGCTTTTTGTAAATGTACTAAATGTTATTGATATGTCAATCATTGGCAGAGATAAATACTGTTATAGTGATTTAGAAGAAAGGCCCTATCACTCATTTATCATGGTGTAGGACCTTTCTCTAAATTAACAAACAATTAACTTATTGAACCAGAATCTTTTTTCTTGCCAGCAGATAGATGCCTTTTTCCAGTCCGGTGACAGCAGTGGTACCTTCCTGTACTTCAACCTGACGTACCATGTGTCCGGCTGTATCGTAAATGGAAAGCGTACGCTCGCGGTCACTCTTGATGTAAAGGACACCATATCGGACATAGATTTCTATTCCATTCCATGCGTCGGAAGGTAGTGCTTCTATGCCGGTGATTTCTCCTCCTATTCCTCCGATACTGTAAAGTTTCGGTGCGTTGACTATTGCCTCTTTGCTAATCAGATAAGCTTCGAAGGCTTGCACATTGCGCAAGTTACGGACGAACGCGCTACCCGGGGCGATATTCTCATACGTAGCTGTGTTGATGGCATACACTGTGTCATGCTTGAATACCGTTTCATAAACTGGGACCATAATCCGGTTGCTTCCTTCTATGCGTACAAGTTCCTTGTTGGAGGTTGCTTTTATCTCTACTCCTTCTGTATCTTCGGCATGGAAGAGTACTTCTCCGCTGATGTTGAACTCATCTTCATACGAATCGCTGTTGGGCATGGAGATGATATAAGGGGTATTTGCTTTCATAGCAGTGGTGTGCTGGAAACCGTCAATGGTCATTTCTGCCAGCCAGAAAGGTTTAACCCCTTCCTTGCCACTGTTGAAAGGTGCCAGTTCTCCTTTCTTTTCGTTGCTGAAAGTTTGCACATCAAATGGTAGTGCGATTGCTTCCCAACCGGCTGCATCTGTTTTGTTGCCGGAATACATACTGAAGTTGCGTTTATAGGTAATGTCTTTTACCTTAAACGGTTGCGGGACACGGAAGCCTTTGCCATGAGTTAAAGTAATCTTTTCGGCTATACCGCCGATAACTACATTTCCTTCATACGTGCATTCTGCTCCTTCCGGTGCAAATATAAGCAGATTGCCCATCTTGGCAGGTGTGTCGAAACTTTCGGCTGTGATAGTTGCTTGCGCATTCCAGTCTATTAGCAGCAATTGGTTGCAGCCATTGAATACGGCTTTCCCTACAGACTTTACACTGGCAGGAATTTCCATTTCAGTCAGTCCGGTACAACTGTTTAAAGCTGCTGGGGCAATCTCTGTCGTATGATTGGAGAGTACGAGGCGTGTCAGATTGGGCAGGTTGTAGAACATATAGTCTCCTGTGACATCATCCGCGGTGAGATAATTCTCGTAGTATTTATCCCCGCCTTCTACTATACGTGCTCCGCTGATGTCAAGTCGTTGCAGGTTCGTCAGGCTTCGGATGAACTTGATGTCGGTTCCGTTGAGATAGCCGGTAAGTGTCAGATTGACGATAGCTTCCTTATCGCCTACCAGTTCGGGCAGAGTGCCGGCTGGTTCCACATGAATGGTGTCGGAAGTGTTTTGCCCGATGCAGACGATGGTGATTGCATCCTTGTTGTAGGTCTCGTCATGGGTTGCATCGTGCAACAGGGCATAGTATGTACCTTTTTCTTCGGTCTTCACTTTTTTACCTGTTAATATATCGCTACCACTGAGAGTATATACCAACTCGTTTTTGGGGTTGAAGATAGAAAGAATACAGGGTTGATCCGCTTTCCAATAGACGGAATCTTCTTTGTTGATATCAATGCTAATAGCTTCTAATGTCCGGCTTACAGGCTTTTGAAAGTTACTTCCTTTATTCAAGGTCAACAGCTTTGCTTCTATCGTTTGCTTGCTGGTATGTGCAAAGGTGTCAATGGAAGCAACACTCCAACGTTCCGCTTCATCCTTAAACTGAAGGTTCAATTGTACATCGCTTGCCCAGGCGAATGTTGCTGTTCCGCTCTCTTTGCTCGTACTTGTCAGTTGAATGCTTTCCGGCATCGTTTTCGGGATGATGGCTTCCGGTATGTCAAGGAGGAAGCCATCCCATTGGAGGACTTCTGTTGGTGTGAAGTTTCCGGTCTGTAACGTGTTTAAGTCATCGTTTAGCCAATAAGCATAGTTGCTGATCTTGCCTTTTGTTATGTTCTCTGATGGGCATACAAAGTATTGTGTCAACAGGCTACTCCAGTTTCCGAGTTTGTCTTTTGCTCTGAAATTCAGGTAGTGTACACCTCGCTCCAAAGTAGCGACATCTAAATCGAGCATGATTGTACCGTTGGTACTTTCTGTTGTTTTCTTATTTTCAATATCTTTATCAATCCAATACTCATAACTATTCAAGGCGTTGTCTGCTCCGTTGTCCGTACTGGTGCGATAGAAGTATTGCGTCAACAGGTTACTCCAGTTTCCGAGTTTGTCTTTCGCTCTGAAATTCAGGTAATGTACACCTTGTGATAAGTCGGACACATCTAAATCAAGCGCAATCATTCCGTTGCTGCTTTCTACGGATTTCTTATTCGTCACGTCTTTATCAATCCAGTACTCATAACTGCTTAGGGCATTATCTGCTCCGTTATCCGTGCTGGTGCGATAAAAGTATTGCGTCAATAGATTACTCCGGTTCCCGAGTTTATCTTTCGCTCTGAAATTCAGATAGTGTACTCCCTGTGTTAGAGTAGTGACATCTAAATCGAGTATGATTGTACCGTTGGTACTTTCTGTTGTTTTCTTATTCGTAATGTCTTTATCAATCCAGTACTCATAACTGCTCAGAGCATTATCTGCTCCGTTATCCGTGCTGGTGCGATAAAAGTATTGCGTCAACAGATTACTCCGGTTCCCGAGTTTATCTTTCGCTCTGAAGTTTAGATAGTGCACCCCCTGTGTTAGAGTAGTGACATCTAAATCGAGTATGATTGTACCGTTGGTACTTTCTGTTGTTTTCTTATTCGTTACGTCTTTATCAATCCAGTACTCATAACTGCTTAGGGCATTGTCTGCTCCGTTATCCGTGCTGGTGCGATAGAAATACTGGGTTAAGGGGGGACTCCACTTCCCTTCGCTGTCTTTTGCACGGAAGGTGATATAGTGTAGGCCTTGACTGAATGTGGATACATCTGCTTCGAAAGAGATCTGTTCCTGAGTATGGGCAGTATACACTTTCGATGGATAGTCTGTGTCGAACCAGTACTCATATCCTACCAGATTTTGTCCTTTTATCAATGTCGACAAAAGGAGAAAGGATAGTATATAAGTTATTCTTTTCATGTCTTTTATAGTGTATTATCTCCTACTTTTACAGTAATGCTGACTTTCAGCTTCCCATTTTCTGTTTTAGGGGCGATGTTTTTTGATACAATGGTGGGGATGGTGAGGATGGTGTTGAAAGGGCTGCTACCACCATGTATTCCGACTTGAGTGCCGTCTGTGCCGATGTATTGGGTTTCCCAGCCATCAAGGAGAGGATATCTATGCCCTTCATAATAGTCATTAAAAGGTGTATTGCCAAAACCTATACGGTAATTAGAACTTTGTACAATAACGCCGTTGAGGGCATTTTCATAATTATATAGATTGTTGTATGCATTACATTCTGATTTGAGTGATGATCCGGCACCATAACTTTGTTCAAAGCCATTATACGTATATACATAATATATAACATTATTCCTAAATGTTCCAATCAAGTTATTCGTAGGATAAATGAGGACATTATTCTGCAACAATATTGAAGATGTAGTTGTATTGCTCCCTAAGTAATTAATGATACTATTACTAACCACCATATTCTGTGAATCTCCCGGTTCCAACCAATTAGCAACTCGGCAATGAATAATAGACACCCCATCAGACGTTGTCATATTCTTATTTTCCGCATCCCAAAAGGTTAGATTCTGAAATCTGCATTTCACGAATGATGCCGTAGACAAATGCTTGGTTATTCTGACACGGTCTGCAGAATAAATTCCTTCTATATATAACCCTTTAGCCGGTGCGTCATTTACAGTTTCAAGTGCTATTGCAAAATCTCCCGCTATTCGGGTGGGAAATGCCATATTCCCTTCTTTTTGCGATGTAGTATCTGCTCTCATCTCATATCCATTACCATAGATAGACACTGCCTTTGTGATGTCTATAGCATTATATGTGCCTGCTCCCAATGTAATGGTGTTTCCATTCTCTGCTGCTTCCATTGCTTCTTTAAAAGCATCCGAGCCATAGAAATACTGTGTAGTTTCTCCTTTTTGCAATGTTGCCAAAAGGACATCCTGCGCTTTTGCACTGCCTATCGCAACACAAACCATAACTAACGAAAATAATACCTTCTTCATAATCTTAAATCTTTAGTAGTTAATATTTTATTTCTTTTTTATCGTTCTTGTTCCCGGGAATGCCGGATCATCAATGCTCGGGTCTGTTTTTTTAGTTTTTGCCGTTGTGGTACCGCTGTAAGCATATCCGTTTTTGTTATGAGCATACGCCCGAATATAATAGGTTGTATATCCGATAAGTCCTGTCATTGTCGCTGACATTTCTCCTGTGGTACCGTCTATCTTGATTATTCCTTCATTTTCTTCTATAGTCGGCGTTCCTGTATGGCTATAGACGAATCCCCGTTCATCAATCTTCGCTCCTCCGTCACTCGAAATCGTTGCGGATGCGTCGAGGGTAGATGGGGTAGGATTGCTTGCGGAGATATTTTCTATTGTAGCAATGGTGGAACTCCCCGTCTTTATTTTAATGAATGCACTACTGTATCCCACTCCTTTCGGGTTGATGGCATAAGCCCGTACATAATATTCCGTATTATACTTCAGTCCGGTCAATACAGCTTCAAAATCATTTCCGGTAGAGGACGAGGCGACAAAGTCATTATCCAGGGTCGGTTCGGAATTGCTTGTACTCCAGCAGAACCCTTTTTCGGTGATGGTAAGTCCACCGTTGT
Organism: Bacteroides sp. MSB163; assembly: GCF_036416795.1. NCBI lineage: Bacteria > Pseudomonadati > Bacteroidota > Bacteroidia > Bacteroidales > Bacteroidaceae > Bacteroides > Bacteroides maternus. Next base: position 2,083,317 of record NZ_CP143867.1, read on the forward strand.
CTGTGACGGATGCTTTTATGATTGCATTATCATCGTTTACCTGTACTTCCTGAAGATTGCCGAGTGTCGGCTTAAAAGTTTGTTGCGTCTTCACCGTAATACTGGTGCTATAGAACACACCGTCGCGGGTACGTGCGTAAGCACTAATATAATAAGTTGCCCCTTCTTCAAGTCCTGTTATTGTGAAGTCTACGGCGTTTCCTTCTGACTCATCTTTTGCTGATGTGTCATTAATTGTCGGTGAAGTTACCGTTTTGCTAAAGCAAGCCCCTTTTTCGATTATACTGAAATCGGCAGCTGCTGTAATGATAGATTTAATATGTACGGATGACACATCCAGGTCACTATAATCCGGTACTGATAGGGAAACTGTTTGTTTGACGGGAGTAGTACACTCTATGGTATTGCTGTAGCCGATTCCCTTTTCATTGAGAGCATACGCCCGGATGTAATATCTTTGTTCCGGTTTTAATCCTTCGATGAGAGCGCTGAAAGTATCTGTCGTCTCTTTAACTTCTATTTTGTTCCCATTCACGGAAGGTTCGGCGGTTTCCACACTCCAACAGAATCCCCGTCCGAGGATGTCGAATCCCCGTTTGTCCGTGATGGTTGCCGATACTTTCATGCTGCTGGCGGTCAGGTCTTTGTCCGCAATGCTGCCCATATTCAGGCGCGGGGTCTTTTCGGTGATACTGAATGATACGATTTCTCCCCGCTTTATGCTGTATCCGCTGGAAACGTAAATACAGAAATAGTAGGTTCCCGGTGACATCTCTTTTAAGTCGCAGAGGTATTTGTTGCCTGTATTTGAGGAAGCGGTTTCCTTTATGGCCTTTTCGCTTCCGGAAGTGATGATTTCCTCCGAAGTGGCGATTAGAAATCCGATTTCATTTTGAATCGTGCTTTGAGGATTGGTTGCCACTTCTCCTGAAAGAGTTATGTCTATGCCCGGTTTATCGAGGTCTTCTGCACTTCCGGTCGTCACGGTGGGTGCAAAACTTGTAGGTTCGGTGTCCTTTTCACATCCTGTCACCCATAGCAACAGGCTGCACCAAATGATATATTGTAGTCTTTTCATTGTTCAAATAAGGATTAAGATTAAGAATCAGAAAAAGAAGCCTATTCCTGCACTGAGTTCATGATATTTGAAGTTGACGGTTTGGAAGCCGACGGATATGGCGAACTGTCCTAAACGGCCGATGGCTCCTACTTCGGCGGCTACACCAGTGGCAGAGTGGTCAGTGTTTTTCACCAGTTCGCCGTCTATCGTTTCCCATGCCAGCACCCGGTTGCCGTATCCGGCACCAATGTAGGCATACAATGGCTTGACAATTTTTCGTAAATATCCTGCTGTGATGGACATGCGTGCTTTGGTTGTGGCACCTTCTTTATAATAAGGAGTACCTGCGCCATTGCTCAATGCTCCTGTGTCATCGCATTCCAGATCGGTGGAAGCTGAGCCAAAGTCGCTGCGGAAACGAATGTATGCCCCGTTGTTGCTGATTATGCCGACCATCGCCCCGTAAGAAGTTTGTGAAGGGTGATAGCCCACTTCCGCCATTACCAGTGTGCGGCGCGGTTCTTTGGGCTTGATGGTCGATTTCATCTTGAAAGTGAGGCTGCTTGTCTGCCCGGCTTTAATCGTTACGGTACTATCCATTGGGAAGAAGAACTCTTTTTCTATACGTACCCGATAGTCTTTCAGGGGTAAGCGGTCACTTTTATAAGGAGTTTGCCCCGCCAATTCGTTGTCTATATAAACTTTGGCATCCTGTTCGGGCAGGGAGAAGATTTCCAGATATCCGAATCTTGGTTTCAGCGTTACGCTCATGATTTTCTGTTCGCTGCCCAGGTCGATGATTCCGGCTTCAGGAGCATACATAGGAGCTTCTACGCGATAGGTATGGGTACCTTTTTTCATGGTGGCGGTGAACAGTCCGTTTTCGGTAGGCACTTTATCGTCATCAATGTAGATGTCGGCTGTTGCCGGGTCGGGGCGCATGACGATGAGTTGGGTATTGCTATCCACGGGTGTTTGCTGTGTTCCGTCTCCTACTTGTATTTCCATTTCGTAGACAGTAGCTTTCTCTATAATGTCGGGATAGAAGTAGTTGCGGAGTACACCGAACTTATCGTGCATGATTGAGATACGCCGTGCTCCACGGGGGATGTACAGCCAGATTTCTCCGGGTTTGTTTTCGCGGGTAACGATGCCGAGTGCGTCCGGTTCGAACATCAGGTCTTTTTCAGTAGTGACGATGCGGATGAGGGCGCATACTTCTCCGTTCTGATCCCGTTGCGGAGCGGTGATCCGGGCGGTGACATCGGTTTCCATCCGGTTGAATGCAGTTACCTGGATTTTGTTTTGCGCTTCCGTTGTAAGAGCTGTGAAGCACAAGCACATAGCCCAAAATAATTTTGTCGGCAACCACTTTGTCGGCTTGCTGTTTGTCATAGCGTGTTTTTCTATTTCTTCCGTCTATCCTCTTCGGCGGAGGTTACTATATAAAAAAGCGTGAGGACCGTTTCTGTTCATCTACCCTTAAGGTTCTGGAATACCTTGCCCCAGATGAACAACAGCCCTCACGCCTATGTTATATATAACGTAGACGTGAAGAAACTGTTGCTATTGTTCCGGGGTTGAATTTTCCAGATTCTAAGGGTGGAACAATAACTTTCGCTTCTTGCGTTTTTAAACTCACATTTTATAGTCTTATGCGTTACCTATCTCTATAAGCAGCAAGACTTGGTACAAATGTAGGATAATTTTTCTTAATAAAGAATTTCCTTGGATAAATTTTTTATTATAAATAGTGGAATACCGGTTAATGTCTGCGTTGCTTTTTCTGCATAATCTGTTATTTTGACCACTTAGTATAGATATAATGCTGTTTATCTATGAAAGTTTGGATATGGCGACTATCCGTCCCCTTTGAACTTGAACTTTGGTTTGTCCTTTCTATAAATCTACTTTTCTTCTTACAGTTCTTTCAGCTTTTCTCGAATCGCCCCATTTGCCGGCTTTACGGCTGAAACTTCCGGTGTATGAGCTGAATCATCCAAAAATCACTCAGTGATGCCATACTTTATCAATCTGACAGATTGACAAAGTGATAATCCTGATGCGCGAGAATGTTTTCTTTCAAGCCCTAACGGAGGGAAAGAAGAAAAAACGTAAGGATGACGTTTGGCGGAAGTGCACAGTGAGTGCTGTTTGTGGGAAAAAGAAGGCATAGTGTTCCTCTTGTGCCCTATTTTGTTTCAGATAATCTTCATGTGTGATGCGATTGTAGCAAAATGTAATATACTGAATGGTTCGGCCTTGTATTCAAATAGAACAGGATAAACCGGTTTTGGAGGAAGGCTACACCCTTTTTCCCGGATGGTGTCACCCTTTTAACAAGATGGCTACACCTTTTGACCCAAAGGGTGTAGCCATCCTGTAAATTACATCATTCGTTTTACCCAATTACATCATTCGTTTTACCCAATTACATCATTCGTTTTACCCAATTACATCATTCATTTTACCCAATTACATGGTTAGTTTGAGGTAAACCGATGATTTATTTCAAGGAAAATGAGGATTCATTGTTCCGGAAGAGCATTTTTAATCCAAGTGTGTGTTAGCGGAATTCGTGTATTGGTATCTTTATGTTTGCAAAACAGGGGTATTGGTGTCTTTATCCTTAATTCTTATTCGTCGACTATGGACGTATCGTATATTTCTGAATGACACTTCGAAATTAGATTAAAGTGCATTTATGTAGTAAAGCTATAAATTTAAATAAAGGAGAGACTGAGGATTTTCTTGTAATGTTTTGTATTACCGCTTTTTATTGATTAGCTTTGTAACCTCTGTAACGGTTACGGGGGTTACAAAATTGATATGACTATGAGATTCTATGATCGTACGAATGAATTAGCTGAGTTACAGCGTATAAATAAACTGTCATTTAATGACCACTCCCGCTTGACGGTAGTGACCGGTAGGAGACGTATCGGTAAGACAAGCCTTATCATGCGGTCTGTAGAAGATTCACCTACCGTGTATTTATTTGTAGGTCGTAAGAATGAGGCGACTCTTTGCGCTGAGTTTATTCCTGTTATCGCTCAATCCCTGGAGACTTTTGTTCCTAATGAAATCCGCACTTTCCGGTCATTGTTTCAGTATTTGATGGAATTGGCTGTGAATAGGGCATTTAATCTTGTTATTGATGAATTTCAGGAATTCTACAATATTAATGAATCAGTTTACAGTGATATGCAGAATCTTTGGGATCAATATCGTAGGAAGTCCCGTATGAATCTGATTGTATCCGGTTCCATTTACTCTTTGATGCAAAAGATATTTCAGAATTCAAAAGAGCCGTTATTTGGCAGGGCTGATAACATCATCAAATTATCAGCTTTTAGCTTGACGACTTTGAAGGAAATCATTCACGATCACAGACCTGATTATTCTAATGATGATTTGCTTGCCCTTTACGCTTTTACAGGTGGGGTGCCAAAATATGTAGAGTTGTTCTGTGATAACGGAGCGTTGAGCGTAGACGAAATGATAAATTTCATGATTCGGGAAAACTCTCCTTTTATCGATGAAGGAAAAAACCTGCTGGTAGAAGAATTTGGTAAGAACTACGCTACCTATTTTTCTATATTAAGCGCTATTTCGGGAGGCATTAATACACAACCTGAAATAGAGGCTGCATTGGGAAATAAGAGTATAGGAGGACAGATTAAACGACTGATTGAAGATTATAATATAATCGTACGGAAGCGTCCCATATTGGCAAAAGAAGGAAGTCAGACTGTTCGTTATGAAATACAGGATAATTTTATTCGTTTCTGGTTTAATTATTTTGACCGTCATCGCTCTTTGATAGAAATTAAAAACTTTGTGGGACTACAGGCTATCATTAAAGCGGATTATCCTACCTATTCAGGTAAGATGTTAGAAGAATATTTCAAACAGAAATTTGCGGAAAGCTTTCAGTACAGAGCTATCGGTTCATGGTGGGATACCCGAAACGGGCAGGATGAAATTGATATTGTAGCTTTGAAATTAGAGAAAAAGCAGGCGGTAGTTGCAGAAGTGAAAAGGCAAAAGAAGAACTTCAAGCCGGAATTGTTAGCGGCGAAAGTAGAACATCTTAAGCGTAAACTGTTGCCTAAATATCAGATAGAAATGGTTTGTCTATCATTAGAATCGATGTAGCATATGCTTGCCGGTTTATGACTTTTAAAGGTCGGCACAAAAAAGTCTCCCTTCGGATTAGGTGTCGGAGGGAGACTTTTAAGAGAAGTGTAATAAAGAGAGGCAGGTTTAGTCTATCTTCATGAATTTCTGTTGTATAACCTCATTATCGGTTTTTATCATAATGAAGTAAATCCCTTTACTCAAAGAGGAAACATTGATTCCTTCGTTGGGAATTATCTGTTTGTCCAATATCAGTGTTTGCCCCGCAGTATCAGAGATGCGTACTTCTTCAATGTTGCCAATATCTCCCCGAATATACAAGCGGTGGCGTACGGGACTTGGATAAATCAGCAGGCCTTCCGAAATAGGAATAATTCTGGTTGCTTCGCCTATATGCAGGCTGACAGGGGTGGTTAAACTGCCCGTCAGTGTACCGCTCCATTCTATTTCTTCCTTGACGTTGTATTCCAGCTGGTCGGCAGTGTCGAAGGCACGTAGGGTCAGTTTGCCATCGGTTTGTTCTCCGTGGGCAGTGATAAACAGATAACCGTCTTTTTCAACAGCTATACCTCTGCATTCGCCGTCCACAAATACACCGACAAGGAATTTTTCCGTTTCAGCCTTTTGTTCTCCGCTGTAAAGCTCGGCTATGGCAATCATGTTGTCTTCGGACTGATGAACGTCATAATCCCATTGTGGTGATGGGGTGGACGGTTCTGATTCTGTGCCGTTTGCGGCATAGTTGAAAGACTTCACTGACTGAGAATAGTACATGTAGCCTTCACCGGGAAGCAGGTGGGTCAGGCTGCCTGTCCATGCACTTCCATCGTATATGGCAAAACTGTCCAAGCCTTTGATAAGGTCATTCTCTTCAGCTTGCAGATTTTGCAAGGCTTGCCCTAATGGTAACGTGACGGTAGGAACATAACCTATCCAGTTCCAGCCCTGGTTTAGGGTGATGGTGTTGCTTGTCGGATCTGAACCCTTTCCGGTCAGTTCAAGAGTTGCCTCTTTCTTCATCTTTATCTTGTAAGCTTGAGTGGTGCTCAGACTGTTCAATGAACCTTCCCAATCGCTTTCATTTTTGTTCGTCAATTCTCCGTTTTGTCCTTTCAGGATGAGGACGGATTCTTTGATGGTAGCGAGTAGAGCTGGTATATCGTTCAGATTCTGATCCTGTACGTTGATAGAGAACCAGTTCCAGCCCATAGCGAGTGTGTAGTTTTGAGTGATGTTTTTTTCTCCGGCTTCCACGACGCTCACTTTCACTTCCGGTTTCATATCCATACCTTCGACGACAAACTGTATCATGGTCTGTCCCGGAAGTTCGCCCGATATAGTGAAGGTGGCTTTGCCTTCTCCATCTAATGTGGCTTCTGCCGGTTCTATGGCAGCAATGGTGGAGGAAACGGAAGTTGCGGTCACTTTCTTGCCTGTTGAGGCTTCTGCGGGATCTACGGTTACTGTAATTTCAGCCGTTTCATTGTACACCACTTCAATCTCGGAAGCGACCACTGCCTTGGGTTCTTTTTCAATGGCTATCTCTTGGCTATAATCACTTTCCATTTGTATGCCGGCATAGCTCTTCACCCGTTTGCTGACGGTCAGTATCACTTTATCGGTGGTAGCCAGAGCCTCGGAAGGGACAAAGCGCACTTTCGAAACGAACTGCTCATTTTTGTTTTGCGGGTTTGCTTCGGCATTCTTGAAAGTCACTTCTCCGGTTACCGCTTCTCCGTTGCGAGTAATGGTGATGAACTCGGCAGTCATAGTTTCGGGCAGCATGAACTTGCTGAAATCAATTTCTATGCCTGTCTCATAACCACGTACGGCTGTCACGGTAGGCTGGGCGGTTTGTACCATGCCAATATTCACTTCCAGCTGTGGAGGAGGAACGGGGAGCCATTCGCTGTAAGTGGTCTGGTAGCCTTCTTTCTCAAACTTCACTTGCCAGAGCCCTTGGGGGACATCCCACTGATACATTCCTTTTTCATCAGTAAACAGAGGGTTTTCCTGAGCATACTCGGCTGCATTCCAAAGTACGATGTTTTCATGCAGGTCGCCGTACATGTCTTCTACCATCTCTTTATAGTAACAGGTGGCGGTCACACCTTGCAGACGGTTCGTCTTAACAGCTTCGTAGACGTAGCCGGAAGGGTCGTGGATAGGGCTGGACGGCGGAGTTGTTGGTGTAGGTGGAGTATTATCACCATCATCGTCGTTGTTGCATGAAGGATCATCACACTTTTTACATTTAAGTTGTGATATCTTGGCTCTAATTTCCTGTTTTCTCCTGTCTATTTCCCAATTGAAAACTGCGTCAATCGCTAATCCTGCAACCATTTTGCCTACAGCTGTAGCGAAAGCGGTTCCTATTGAAACACCCCCTGTAGCACCTGCAGCGACTACTTGGCCAACAGTTGCTATGTCTAAAAGGGCGTCTACACCTATTTTTACAACCAAAACCCCTTCAGCTTTAATTGCTCCTGATATTGTTAAATCTCTACATTGCTTTGCTCTTTCTTCGTCATCTTTACATGGATTTGGAACGGATAAATATATTTCTTGAAATTGCTGAATGATTGAGAGCCCATTGTATATAGCATCTGCATATTTTACAAGTGGTATTGATTTGGCTAATATTCCTTTCATCGGCCTTGACAATTTGAGAACTGTCGATGTTAGGGCGCGATTTTTAGAAATTCTTTTTAAAAGTTTTTCTGCTTCTTTTACTTCCGTCTTATATGTGTCAACATGTAATTTTTTCAGGTTATACATAGGATCGGAAGGGGCTAATAGACTTAATTCCTTTTCCAATCTTTCTAATTTTACTTTCTTCATGTTGAAAGTAAGATTTTGTCTATTGAATAAGGTGTTGGCTTCTGATAGCTCTTTTTCTAAACCAGCGACCAAAGAACCTATCATTTTCTCCATATCTCCATAGGCTTTCGCTATAGGCTGATATAGACTGTTGATTTTGGCTATCGCTTCATTGAATATCTTTAAATCATCTTCTACAGATCTGGTTTTTACTATTTGGTCAATAGTTGAACTACTGACTATTATTGTATGGCAGTTTCTGGAGAGATCAATATATTCAGTTTGTTTTTCTGTTGCTCGCGTGTAGATGTATTGTCCTTCTGTCGTTTCATAATGGCTATAACCCATATCGAGCAATAAGGAATCAGGCGTGACATTGCAAGGTTTAGAAATGAACTTACTACCATCAGGTAAATCGTATTCAAAAAAGACTTCATTTGAATACATTTTTTGTAGCGCTGATATCGCATTATTTATTGAGTCTGAAATCTCACTTGTATTTGTTGTATCCTGCTTAATCAAATCATCTAATTCTTCGTCGGATAGCCCTTGTAAATACTTGATAAAGGAGCTGTCTGAGATTGTGTCGTTTTTATCAATGAAACCATTTACGTATAAGATTTCCTCTAACTCTTCAATACTTTTATCCAGATCGGAAATAGAATCGAGAAGCTGAACGTCAATAGCGAATTGTTCGGTCAGCTTGCTGTACATATCAGGTATTTGTTCAAGTAAGTTCTGGTCTATGGTGGGATTTGTTATCGCATCAAATCCTACACTTACATTTATCGGTAAGTTATTTGACTCGAATTTCGAAGTTGCAATCCATCTGTCTTTCTTTTCGTCATAAGTAGCTTTTAATGGCCTTATCTCGTTTTGATCGGTAAAAACATATAGTTTGACATTTGAAATCACATCAGGACTATTGTTCGTGAAATTTGTAATAAATGTAATATCGGTGGCTGTGTAGAACATATAAGACGATGGGCTGGTTGTCCCTTTCAGTAAATCAAAGACGACTTCTATATTTTGCTTCAACCATCCATTATAAAAAGTCATTGTTACAGTGGAAGCTTCTATGGCATTCATGTCATACGTTACTTCTTGTGTTTCGGACTGTAACTCCAACCCTTGTTTATTCGTTACTTTTGCATGAATGCTATGTGTTGAAAGGTTGTATGGTTCGTTCAGTTCACACGTGGTGGTCCATATTCCATTGGCCAGTGATGTGGTTTGACCGATGAGTATGTTGTTGTCGTAGATGTTGATTTCTGAACTTCCCTGTGCCGTTCCGCTAATAGGAATTGTTGTTTTGGCTACGGTTTTTGGCACGGAGATAGATAAATCCTTTACTTCGTAATAAGCTGAACCGATCGGTTGCCGGACTGTTTTCCCGTTCAATGTAAATTCGGTGAACGCATTAGGATTATAAGTTCCTCCGGTTGTGGGGATGATGCAAAAACGGACCTGATCATTGTAATTGCTCATTGGGACGGTCAATTGATTGCCGTCTATCGTGTAAGCGCCGACCTGGCTACCTGTCATTACAGAATTGTCTACAAATGAACAGGATTCCGGCAAGTCAATTACTAATTGTACATTGCTGACGGAAGCGGCATATTCTTCTTTGAAGTCAATCTTTCCTTTTAAAGTCAGGTAATTACCGGCAACGATAGACGCTTTGTTGACGGTGAATGCAGTGCCTTCACCGGTATAATAGAGTTTACTCTCATCCAAAGCGGGAATTTCCTCATTGTTTATCAGTTTTATAGTGCCGCTCTTTACTGTTATAGGGTTTAAAATGTAGTCTGTTCCTTCTTTCAGTCCCGAAGTTTCCAGTGAAGAAAGTTTCAGAATTGAGTTGAAGAAACTGCTATTGCTCATCGAAACCAAGGTATAGGCTCCATCTGTCAGGTCGGAAATTGAAAGTGAAGTATTGGTATAACTATATTTTTTCAACAGTTCTCCTTTGCTGTCATACAGGATACCAGCTACGTTTGCATTGTCCGTTGAGCCGTAACTGGCACGGATTCCTCCTAAGCCGACTATATTGAAGGTAATATCTGCTTTATTCTCCGCGCTGATTGTAGTCGGACTTTCCACAGGGAGGAACGCATTAGTTTTGCTGGAGGCTGTGATGCGGAGCTGGTCGCCTTCGGCAACGTCTTCTAATAGGACAATAGAAGGATATTGTACGGAATATTGGGTAATTACTTTCCCTTGAGTCACGTTATATATTGTGTAAGAGATATTGGTATAATCAGAATACCAGGTTTGGGTTTCCGCTTCTTCGCCCGCGGCTACGCTGGGGGTGTACGTAAAGTTTAAGCTTATCGTGGCACCGGCTATCGTCTTTAGTTCAATCGTTCCCAAATCCGTTCCTTGACTGAAGTCTGCTTTCGTCAGTGTTTGGCTGACGTAGTCGGTGGCGGATACGGAAATTGTGCTTTCAGCATTGTAGATTTGCTGGGCAAATTTTCCTTTAGTGTCAGTTTTGGTTATGAATGATTTTGAATATTTGCCGTTCAGCTTCTGTGAAATGGAAATGACAGCACCCGATAGTGTGTTGCCATTTGCGTCTTTGACAGTTCCGGAGATTGTCGTCATCTCTATAGGAGTCAACGTATAAACCAGCCGGTTTTCTTTTTCCTTCACACTGTAGACCTGATTTACCGGAGCTACATACTGCATCCCTAAATCCTGATTCAGAACCATTCGATACCCGATTTCGGTTCCTGCTGTCTGTGCCTTCAGCAGGTTGCCTTGCGACAGGTATGCCTGCTTGGAATCCAGCCACGTAATCTGTACCTGGCTGGTGACATCTGTTCCGTCCGGAGTCAGCACTTGCAGGTTTACGTCAAGCAAAGTTAGCAGTGAAGTGAAAGTTACAGAGCGGTTCTCATCTTTGATCTCTATGTTTTCTATCTGCCCCAACACTACACCAGTCGGAGTTTTCAGAGAAACATTGTAGGTGCAATTCTTTAGTAATCCGTTGAAAGTGTACGACGTGCGGTCGGACACCACATAGCGTTGTTTCTGCCCGTTCTGCAAGTTTTGTAATTCCAGAGTCATATTCTTGTAAACTCCTTCACTGTCGGCAGGCAGGTTCACTTCCAGAGTTCTGACGTCTTCGGTCAGTGGCAGGATGGTGAGGTCTTTCCACACCGGTGCCTCTGTATAGAGAGGAATGGCAGAGGCAAGCACATGGACGACGGCACCATCGGTGATTCCTTCAAAAGTATAGTTGCTTACTGTTGGCGGTGTGATGGCATGGCAGATGATATCCGTCAGATTTTTGCAATTACGGAAAGCGTAGTTGCCTATTCTTTCTATGCCGGCCGGCAGGATAATCGTTGACAGGTTGGTGCCGTCGAATGCATAGCTGGGAATTTCCGTATATCCGCCTGTCCGGCTAAGGTCGAGCAGAGTACAGTTACTTAGGTTTTGGGCGATGCCGAAGTCGTAGCTGTTCATCTGACCGCTGACAATGACCATCGAAACTTTGCTATAATTGCTTGAACCACCGACTACATTGCTTACGGCATTCATGATGCTGCCCGGAGTGAAATCGTCGATAATCAGTTCACCTGTTTCCGCATTCCAGTGATTGGCTCCCGGATTTCCCGGGCTGTCCGGATTGAAGCGGAATAAGCCGGTTATGGAAACATCTTCTTTCCCTATCACGAATGAATAAGGGCTTTCAGTGGACAACAATGTCTCTCCCTGTTTCCAACCCTCAAACTGATAGTTGCTGTTCGGGTAGGCATAGACAGAAATCGAAGTTCCTTCACTGAAACGTTCTCCCGAAGTGATGTTGAAACGTCCTCCTTCGATTGGCGAAGCTGTCAAATTTAGTTTATACTTAATGACTTCCTGCGACGGATCGTCGGGATCGTCGGGGTTGAAGCTGTCTGTAGCCTTGAACACGGCGGTTATGGTAGTATTCTTTGCCGGCATGGTATAATTGAAAGAGCGGCTGCGGGAAATCGTATCTCCGTCCTGCGCCCAACCTACAAACTGGTAATAGTTGTTGGCATTAGCGCTGAGGTAAACAGATTCTCCCAGAGCATATTGCTGCTTCCCCGAAGGTGAGGTGCTGCCTGCTCCGTCGGGGGTGACGTTGACCGTCAAATTATATCTCTGGCCCGGTTCGCCGGGGTTGGAGGGGTTAAACCCATCCCCTCCTTCTTGTCCCCATGCCGCGATGCTCCAGAGAGCAATGAATAGGCTGAATATATATTTCATGAATGTTCTGTTTTATTTGATTACCATAATTTTGAATGTTTCCTTACCGATAGTTACGATGTAGAAACCCGGTGCGACGGGGAGCGAAGTTGATGACTGTGTCAATATCTGACGCTCAACGATTTGCCCGGTGACATTGCAGACTCTTACCTCATCTCCCGGTTGGGCAGATATTAAGATTTGTCCGGCTCCTGCCGTCACTTGGGCGGCATTCGTGTCCTGGGCTTCTTCTATTCCGGTAATGGTACGGGTAGTCAGACGCAGTTCGAAGCGGTCGGTGCAGAAGCCGGCTTCTGCCGTAAAGGTGTAGCTGTCGAGGTCGAGGCGTGTTTCGCTTCCTGTCTGCTTATCTGTTAAGACCACTTTGTCGGCTGTAACTGTGGCGTCTGCCAGGCTCAGGGTATATGTGCCGGCTTTTCCTGCGTAAATGCCTGCGGAGACAATTCCATTGCCCAACGGTCGTTCGTTGATGGCGTAATATCTGCCTGTAGCGTCTAGTGTAAAGAGTTGTGGCACGTCTTTGTCGTCGCTCATGAATTTGGCGGCGTCGCGGGACATTTCATAATCCATACTTGCTTCGGGATTGATAACTACGCGGGTACGGTCGGTATAAGTGCCATCCTCCAAAGTAAAATTGAAGACGGTACGATCCGGCGAAACGGCGGAACGGGTCGTGGTGCGTTGGCGTACGGCAGTATCCAGTTGGCGGCCTTCAGCGGAGAAACTGATTTCTTTCGTTTCCACCGGCTTCTGAATGAAGAACGCTTGCATCGGGCTGAGTATGTAGTTATCGTCTTCGGTTGAGACGGCGGTGTAAGTCCGGTTACGGGTGTCCCATATTGTAATGGGAGAGGTGTAGTCCATGTAATAAATGTCATAGAAGCATGGATAGGGGTTGCCTATGAAATTCCAGCTGGCATTGTGGGCGAACTCGGAGGCGTACTCATCCAGTGTTCGTTTTAAGGCATTGCCGGAGAAGAGCCGGTTCTTATTGTCATTGTTGATGGCTTTCAGGGTGAGTTGGGTTTGTTTGTTGGCCTGGATGATATAGCCGGTTCCGGCTTGCAGCGTTCCACCGGCGGGTACGTCTTTCCAGTTGCCGGTTTCGCCGTCGGCCCGTGCCTTGCCGTCATAGTAGCGGATGACAAAGAGGGCATCGTTGTTCACTTGCATATCTGCTCTGTTCACATCGAAAGGAAGTGTGATGAACTGCCAATACTCTCTTTTCAGATTCAACTTGTAGATTACACTGTCGGCACGCATAGCTCCTGATTCGCTGAGTAAATTCGTATAAATAGGATTGCGATAGGACCAGTTATTATCGTCATATCCACTAAGTGTGTGGCTTTGTGTGTACTTCTTCATAGAGAGCGCATCGGTTCCTCTGACTGTTAGTCGGCCGTTATCAAATACGGATACGGTCGGATTGTTCTTGAAACGGATATCTGCCGCTATGACCAGTTCTCCGGGCACGTTGATGAGGTCTGTTTCATAATCCAGAGGATTGATTGTAGGAAATGCATCCCAACCCGGAGCCAGCTTATAGCTGTTTACGGACCAGAAAGGAACTGCAAGTTCTGCACTGGATTTATCTACACCATAGAGAATATCATTGTTGTTTTCTAATGTAGGCGGTACGGATGCCAGACAGGTAACTTTCTTGATATTGTGACATTCATAAAATGGATGATAGCAATAAGTCAGTGAAGCGGGCAGAGTGATTTCTGTGAGATTCGTACAACGGTAAAAGGCACTGCTTCCCAGACTTGACAAAGTCGAGGGGAAAGAGATTTCTTCCAATGCGGAACATTGATAAAATGCATTTGAACCTATGGTCAGTAGTCCTTTGGGCAAATTTATTTTGGCTAATGCACTGCATTCTTGAAATGCGGAATTGGAGATACTCTGCAATTTAGCCGGGAACTTCACTTGTATTAATGAAGTGCAATGGTAAAAGGAGGATTGACTGATAGTGGTAACATTATCGGGTATTTGGATGCTTGCTAAACTCCAGCAATTTTGAAAAGCACCATTTTTAATATCTGTCAGTGTAGTTGGCAACTCAATTTCTTTCAGTGAAATACATTCGTTGAAAGCGTAATCTCCGACAATCGTTACCCCTTCTGGTATAGTTATTTGGGTTAATCCGTGGCATCGGTAAAAAGCATATCTTCCGATACTTTTCAGGGTAGCAGGGAGCTTTATATCAAGTAAGGCGGCTCTCTCGTAGAAGAAATTTTCAGGTAATGATTCTATGGTGGCTTTGGTCAGGTCAATAGAAATTAAATTGGTGGCTTGTTGTTGTATCTGATAAAAATCATCGCTGTTTAGGGGGCCGTTTATTACCAGTTCATTAACTTGTTTTACGTAGTCAACTTGTTTTAGGATTTCTTCTCCCAAAGTTCCGGCAGTAGTTAGGGTTACTGTTATCTTTTTGGGCGTATTTCCGTCTATAATGACCAAATTAGACCAGTTGGTGGCTTCCTTATAGGTTTGTGCAGCACCTTCCGGTACATAAAATACTTTAGTGTAGTTGAAAGTGTTGTCGGATATTACCGGTGCGGTTTTGCCTTTAAGTGTGGCTGTGTGTAGGCGGAAACAATCGTTAAAAGCATGGGTGCCTATTGTTTCCAGCTTTTCCGGAAATGTAACTTTTTGCAGTTGCTGGCAATATCTGAAAGCATTACTTCCTATTGTTTTTAGACTGTCAGGGAATGCAACCTCGGATAAATTGCATTGACGAAATGCACTATTGCCTATGCTGACTAATTTTTCAGGGAAGTTCACTTTCTTTAGGTTGTAGCATTCGTAGAAAGCAGCATCTCCTATGTCTTTTAGTTTATCAGGAAGTGTAACTTCGGATAAACCGCACTGATAGAATGTATGATATTCTATCGTGGCTAATGTTTTAGGGAAAGTGATATCTTTCAGGTTGGAACAGTAGGCGAAAGCATTACTTCCTATTGTTTCCAAATTGTCAGGAAGTATGATTTTCTGTAGTGTTTTTTTTGAGTATAGCCCAGACTCGGGAAGTCTGTTACCTGGCACTGTAACCTTGCTTGTGTTCAAATAAACCAGGTTTGGCATTTGCTCTCTGATAAACCAAAAATCATTTCCATCCAGATTTCCCGAAATGGTGATACTGTCGCAGTTTGCATCTTGTACTAAAGAGCTCAGTTGCCCGGCAGTAGGGACTTCTACTGTGACATGGGTTGCTGATACCTGGTTCATGAGTG
This sequence comes from Bacteroides sp. MSB163, assembly GCF_036416795.1. Taxonomy (NCBI): domain Bacteria; kingdom Pseudomonadati; phylum Bacteroidota; class Bacteroidia; order Bacteroidales; family Bacteroidaceae; genus Bacteroides; species Bacteroides maternus. The sequence goes on from NZ_CP143867.1 coordinate 2,098,818, forward strand.
CCATTCCGATAATGGCCGTTAATAGAGTAGTAATTTTTTTCATAAGCCATTTAATTTATGATGTTGAAGTAAAATGTTGTATATGCTTATTAATTAATCATTCAGGTCTGCTGTTTTCGCTTCCATTTTGAATGATTTTGCTACAAATATTATAAAATATATTTAAAGAAACAAATTCTTTGAGTGAGTATTTGGGAGGCTAAAGGAATGAATTGCTACACTAAAATATCTTATATTTCCATTTAGTTTCTACTTTTCTATGTTTATCCTCTATTTGGGCAACTTATCTTTTTTTTATGTTTTCGGAAAATATTTCTGTTTGCTTACAAGGCAACCGCATTCCAATGAAATTCTTTTTAATTTCTCACTTATAGTGTTGTATCTGTGTTGCAACGTTGCTGTATATACCTTGCAATACTGCTGCACATACCTTGCAATGACACTGTATATGCTTTGCAGTGACACTGTCTCTGTATTGCAGCGACACTGAACATGCTTTGCAGTGGTACTGTCACAGCTTTGCAGTAACTCTATGCCATAGATATAGGGAAACACGCATATAAAGGGAGACTATCCTATATATGCAAAATATGAAGTACTCTTTTGATATACAACCTTGTACGTTTGAAAACAACCTGAAAATCAGTGCTGACAAACTGTTTGTCGTCACTTATAAACACCTTGTCAGCACTGCCGTCAAACTGCGACTGACAAAGGGTTTGGGCGTTGTCAGTGCTGGAGTGCTGACAACTTATTGAAAAACTTTATTGAAGCTGAACTTCTTTTCCCGTGCATGAAATAAATGTGATAACTTTCCCTGCTTCATATTTATTCGTACTTTTGGGGTGCAAAATATAAATAGATGATTCTTATGAAAACCGGAAATGTTTGTTTTTTACTATTAATGTGTATAAGTCTCCTGTTTACAGGTTGTGGAAACTCTCAGAGCAAAAAGAGTGAAGGTAATAAGGTGGGTGATGATAAGGATGCTCACGGTTGCATAGCTTCCGCAGGATATACCTGGAGTGAAGTTTTGAAAGACTGTATCCGTCTTTGGGAGAAAGGAGTACGTGTAGAAGATGTGGCAGATAAAGAGAAGGCCGCCTATATTGTTTTCTCGCCCGATTCGCTGCAAGTGGAACTTTTTTTTTCCGACGACCGCCCGAACGAAATACTGGACCGCCGCTCTTTACCTGCGGGTGGATACGCATGGAATGTAGAGGATGATGATACGAAGAATGTCCGTCTGGAGAATGATAAATGGACTATCAGCCAACGGGGGAAGCTGATTTATCAGCAGGTGGAGGAAGCGCAATAGACTTTTGAAATCTCTGAATTATGGAAAACTTTGCTGCCATAGACTTTGAAACAGCCAACGAACAGCGTACCAGTGTGTGCAGTGTCGGTGTGGTGATTGTGCGGGAAGGAGAATTTGTAGATAGTTATTATAGCCTGATTCGCCCCGAACCGGAATATTATACCTACTGGAATACCCGGGTACATGGACTGACAATGGCGGATACGGCAAAAGCTCCGATATTTCCCACCGTATGGCAGGAGATAGCGCCACTTATTGAAGGATTACCGCTCATAGCCCATAATAAAGGTTTTGATGAGAGTTGCCTGAAAGCCGTTTTCAGAACTTATAGCCTGGATTATCCCGATTATGAATTTCATTGTACCTTGAGCACGGCACGAAGACGGATCAAAGGTTTGCCCAACTATCAGCTGCATACGGTAGCTGCCTACTTTGGTTATGAGTTGGAGCAACATCACCATGCACTAGCCGATGCTGAGGCCTGTGCCTGGATTGCCCGGGAAATAATAGAGTAACAAAGAAAAAGAATACGAATATGGATTTAGCGTTACTTACCGCGAAAGTTTGTCGCATTGCTATGGATGCGGGGAGTTTCTTGAAAGAAGAGAGAAAGACTTTCCGCAGTGAAAGCGTGGAGAAGAAGCATGCGCATGACTACGTGTCTTATGTAGATAAAGAGTCGGAAAGACAGATTGTTGCTGAACTCTCTGCCTTGTTGCCGGAAGCCGGTTTTATTACGGAAGAAGGTTCGGCAGTGTATCAGGATGAACCCTATTGTTGGGTAGTGGACCCGTTGGACGGGACTACAAATTATATCCATGACAATGCGCCTTATTGTGTATGTATAGCTCTCCGATCCAAAGAGGAACTCTTGATTGGAGTAGTGTATGATCCCTGTAGGGATGAGTGTTTCTATGGTTGGAAAGGTGGAGGTGCGTATGTGGATGGCCAGCGGATACAGGTTTCCAATGTGCAGCAGATGGAAGATGCTTTTCTGGTAGTTGAATTGCCTTATAACTCATGCCAATATGCCCGTACGGGAGAACATCTGATACATAATTTGTATGGTAAGGTTGGCGGTGTCCGTATGACTGGTTCTGCTGCTTTGGCAATATGCTATGTAGCCGCCGGACGTTTTGATGCCTGGGCGGAAGCTTTCATCGGCAAATGGGATTATTCGGCGGCCGCACTGCTGGTGCTGGAAGCCGGCGGCCGGGTGACTGACTTTTATGGGAATGAGAATTTTATAGAAGGGCATCATATTATTGCCACGAATGGATATCTGCATCCTATATTGCAACAACTGATACAAGAAGTTCCTCCGTTGGGGATGTGACATAAAGAAATAGCCTGATGAAAAATACTGTGAAATATTGGTTCGGTCCTTTGTTCCATCTTTTTTTTCCACGCTGCTGTGCAGTTTGCGGAGCATCACTTATAGAGGGTGAGGATACTATTTGTACTCATTGCAATATAGATATGCCGCGTACGAATTACCATAAAATGAAGGATAATCCTGTAGAGCGTATGTTTTGGGGAAAGTTTCCTCTGGAACGTGCCACCTCTTATTTCTTTTATCGGAAAGGAAGTGATTTCCGCAGTATCCTGCATCAACTGAAGTATGGCGGAAGAAAAGAATTGGGGGCGGTGATGGGACGTTGCATGGCGGCGGAATTACTGCCGACCGGCTTTTTTGAAGATGTAGATGTCATCATTCCCGTACCTTTGCATCCCCGTAAACAGAGAGCTCGTGGATATAATCAAAGTGAGTGGATTGCCCGTGGTGTGTTTCAAGTGACGGGGATACCTGTAGATACTTCTTCCGTGATCCGCGAGAAACATACCAATACACAGACCCGTAAATCGATTTATGAGAGATGGGAGAATGTGGAAGGCATTTTTAAACTCCGCTATCCGGAACGATTAGTAGGGAAGCATATTCTGATTGTGGATGATGTTTTGACTACAGGAGCTACAACTACTGCCTGTGCTGATGTATTTCGTGAGATAAGAGGGATACGCATCAGTGTGTTGACATTGGCGGTTGCGGAAATGTGATGAAAGTGATTTAATAAAGAGATAGAAACAAAAAAGGTTCGCCATAATGACGAACCTTTTTGCTCTTCCTCTTGGACTTGAACCAAGGACCCTCTGATTAACAGTCAGATGCTCTAACCGACTGAGCTAAGGAAGAATTTGCATTTAAGTTTTTTGCTCTTCCTCTTGGACTTGAACCAAGGACCCTCTGATTAACAGTCAGATGCTCTAACCGACTGAGCTAAGGAAGAATGTTGTTTTTTCTCAAATGCGCTGCAAAAGTAATAGGATATTTTGAAATATGCAATATCTTTGCAAAAAAAATATCGAAATGGACAAAATAATTGGAATGGGCAATGCCCTTGTTGACGTTCTTGCTACTCTCAACGACGACCATATTCTTACGGAAATGGAATTGCCCAAGGGAAGCATGACCCTGATTGATGAAACGAAACTGCTGATAATCAATGAGTGTTTCAGTGAAATGGAAACTGAATTGGCTACTGGGGGTTCTGCCGGAAATGCAATTCGTGGTATGGCATGCCTTGGTGCGGGAACAGGATTCATTGGTAAGGTTGGTAATGATGCTTATGGAAAATTTTATCGGGAAAGTTTGTTGGAACGGGGAACGGAAGCAAATTTATTAGTTTCTTCCGAGTTGCCTTCGGGGGTAGCTTCCACTTTTATATCACCTGACGGGGAACGTACTTTTGGTACTTATTTGGGTGCCGCAGCTACCTTAAAGGCTGAAGACCTTTCACGGGAGATGTTCAAGGGATATACTTATTTGTTCATTGAAGGTTATCTGGTGCAGGATCATGATATGATACTTCGTGCCATTGAACTGGCAAAAGAAGCCGGATTACAAATCTGCCTGGATATGGCAAGCTATAATATTGTGGAGCAAGACCACGATTTCTTCTCTTTATTGATAAACAAGTATGTGGATATTGTGTTTGCCAATGAGGAGGAAGCAAAAGCATTTACGGGTAAAGAACCGGAAGAAGCATTGGATGTGATTGCTAAAATGTGCAGCATCGCCATTGTGAAGTTGGGCGCCAGAGGGTCACTCATCCGTAAGGGGACAGAGGAAGTGCATGTGCATGCTGTCGCAGTGGATAGAGTGATAGATACGACCGGTGCGGGTGATTATTTTGCAGCCGGTTTTTTATATGGACTGACTTGCGGATACTCGCTGGAGAAATGTGGCAAGATAGGTTCTATCCTTTCAGGAAGCATTATTCGGGTGATTGGTGCAGAAATGCCTGCCGAGTGGTGGGAAGATATCAAAACGAGAATCAGTGAACTATAATAAACAGGATATGAAGAAAATACTGAAAGTACGCTGGATAACTACCTTACTGTTAGTAGTAGGCGCAGTTGCCTTTTTTAGTTTCAAGAGTGGTGATAACCGCACTTTCCAGATTGCAAAGAACCTGGATATATTCAATTCCATCGTGAAGGAACTGGATATGTTCTATGTAGATACATTGGACCCGAATAAAACAATACGTGAGGGCATCGATGCGATGCTATATTCTCTGGACCCTTATACGGAATTTTATCCGGAAGAGGATCGGAGTGAGTTGGAGCAGATGCTTAAGGCTTCTTATGGAGGTATAGGTTCCATCATCCGATATGAGCCTAAATTGAAGCGTACGGTAATTGTGGAGCCTTACGAAAGTATGCCTGCTGCCGAAGTGGGATTGAAAGCAGGTGATATCTTGCTTGAAATAGATGGAAAGGATTTGACCGGAAATACGGATGTGAGCAAAATACTTCGTGGACAGGTAGGGACAAGTTTCCAACTGAAGGTTGAGCGTCCCGGTGAGGCAAAGCCATTGGATTTTACAATTGTCCGTAAAAACATCCAGTTACCGTTTATTCCTTATTACAGTAAGTTGGATAATAATATCGGTTACATCAACCTGAGTACTTTCTCAGGAAATCCTTCCAAAGAGTTTAAGAAGGCTTTTCTTGATTTGAAGAAACAGGGTATCACTTCACTGGTAATTGATTTGCGCAACAATGGCGGTGGGTTGCTGGAAGAGGCTGTAGAGATAGCCAACTACTTTCTGCCCCGTGGTAAGACGATTGTAACAACGAAAGGTAAGATAAAACAAGCAAGTAATACGTATAAGACCTTGCGCGAACCGTTGGATACGGATATTCCTATTGCTGTATTGGTAAATAGCGGTACTGCTTCTGCTTCGGAAATTCTGGCGGGTGCATTGCAGGATTATGACCGTGCAGTGATTGTAGGCAATCGCACGTTTGGAAAAGGTTTGGTGCAGGTGCCGCGTACATTGCCTTATGGCGGTACGATGAAGGTGACCACTTCCAAATATTATATTCCCAGTGGCCGTTGCGTACAGGCGATAGATTACAAACATCGTAATCCGGATGGCAGTGTAGGGCGTATTCCTGATAGTTTGACTACGGTATTCCATACGGCTGCCGGACGTGAAGTGCGCGATGGCGGTGGTGTGACGCCGGATGTTGCAGTGGAACAGGAAAAGTTACCTAATATTTTGTTCTATCTGGTAAATGATAATCTGATCTTTAATTATGCTACTCAATATTGCCTGAAGCATCCTACAATCGCTTCTCCCGAGAATTTCGAAGTGACGGATGCTGATTATGCAGAGTTTAAGGAAATGGTAAAGAAGGCAGATTTTAAATATGACCAGCAGAGCGAGAAGATTCTGAAGAATCTGAAAGAAATGGCCGAATTTGAAGGTTATATGAAAGATGCCTCCGAAGAATTCAAGGCTCTTGAGCAGAAACTTAGCCATAATCTGGACCGTGACTTGGATTACTTTGCAAAAGATATCAAGAATATGATTGCTCAGGATATCATTAAGCGTTATTATTTCCAACGTGGCGGTATCATACAACAGCTGAAGGATGATGATGATTTAAATGAAGCCGTGAAGGTGCTGGGCGATCCTGCGAAATACAAGGAGATGCTGAGCGTTCCGGTTGCAAAGAACTGATTATAAAATTATAAACGGGTAAATCCGTCGGTTGTCTTTAAGGAAAAGAGAAAAGATAATCGGCAGATTTACCCGTTTTTAGATAGAAACTTCTACCTTTGCTTAAAGATTACCGTAAAGCAACGTCTATGAGAACAACCCTGCTATTATTCTGTATCTTTTCTCTATTTAGTAGTTTATCACGAGGTTCTTCTATTCCATTCTCTCCCATCGTGAGAAGTTATTCCGTGTCCGATTATAATGCAGGAATCCAGAATTGGTCTATTGCTCAGGATGAGAGGGGAATCATGTACATTGGTAACAACAAAGGCTTGCTGGAGTTTGACGGGAGCAGGTGGGAACTGCATGAGTTGCCTACTAAGAATATTGTGCGTGCTGTGTACATTGGCGAAGACGGAAAGATATTTGTAGGCTCTTTTGAAGAGTTCGGTTACTTTGAACGTGACTCGTTAGATTGCCTTGTATACCATTCGTTAAAAGATGAAGTAAAAGACTTCCGGTTTCAGAATGATGAAATCTGGAGTATTGTGCCGGTGCAGGATGAGATTGTATTTCAGTCTTTTGGTTCCCTATTCATTTACGACGGACATATCGTGAGAGGTATCCGCACGAAATCGCTCCCGCTGAATCTGTTCCAGGTAGGTGATACTTTTTATTCCCAACTGATAAATGAGGGGCTTTCTATCTTTATAAACGATGGATTTGAACGCCTGATTGACCGGAAGCTGCTGGGCGACAGTGATGTCATGGCAGGACTTCCGTATGATGACGGCGCTTTGCTGCTGACCCGGAATAGTGGCGGCTTCATTTATCAGCATGGAAAAGTCGTGAAGTGGCATACGGAATGTGATGCAGAATTGGAGAAGTACACTGTTAACCGGGCAGTGATGACGAAAGATAGTTGCTATATCATTGGTACCATCTCCAACGGAGTTTATGCGATAGACAAAAAGGGACGGTTGCTCTGGAAGGAAAACACGGATAGCCGTTTGCAGAACAATACGGTTCTGGGGCTTTACTGTGATGCCGATAATAATGTCTGGGTGGCTTTGGACGAAGGAATAGCTTATATACTAAATAACTCCCTGGTATATTATTATGAACCTCCTTACCGGAAGATTGGTATGATTTATGATGTACTGGTAAAAGAAGATGAGGCTTATGTGGCTTCCAATCAGGGCGTTTACCGGATGAAGAGTGGAAAGTTGGAACTTGTTCCGGGATTGGAGGAACAAGCATGGTACGTCAAAGAGTGGGGAAACCAGATTCTCTGCGGGCATAATAAAGGTACTTTTCAGATAGCAGGTTTGCAGGCGTCATTGATTTCGGACGTAAGGGGGGCGATGTGCATGAGGGAAATCTACCATGAAGGACATCCGTTGCTATTGCAGGGAACTTATACGTTTCTGAATCTGTATAAGGAGAATGCTTCCGGGGTCTGGAGCTTTTTGAATTCATTAGGCGGGTTTACCCATATGGTGCGGGGCATAGAAATGGACCACCGGGGGAATATTTGGGTAAAGCATTTGCGGAAGGGATTGTTCCGCTTACGGATCAGTCAGGATTTGAAGAGGGTAGAGGACCTCAAAATGTATATGGAACTGGGAGATGTGAAAGATGGGAATTTCTCTCTCTTTAAAATTAACGGTCGGGTGGTCTTTTCAAACGGAAAGGCATTCTATACTTATGAAGATATGGCTGACTCGATAATCTCCTACGAGGTGATGAATGAGCAGCTAGCGGAGCTGAAAGGGATAAATGATGTGAGTCATGCAGGCGGTAATATGTACTGGCTTGTCAGTGGGCGGATGGCCTATCTGGTGAAGTGTGAGATGAATGTCTTTCAGGTTGAACATCGGATTCCATTCTCTTTGTTTGAAGGTCTGTCGATAGAAGAAAGGGCGGCGATGGTTTATGACAAGGGTAGCAAAAGCTCTTATCTCTGCCTGAATAATGCTATTGCCCGCATTGATGCAGATAGTTCCCTGTTATATAAATCTCCCGTTAAGCGTTCCTTGTGGGTTTCGGGCATCACAGTAGAGGCTGAATGGACGGGAAAGAAAAAACAACTGTCCGTGCAAGAAGAAAACAAGATAGAGGCGGAGTTCAGTACGGTGTGCTTCTCTTTGTGTTATCCGGTTTATAATAACTATACTTATAAGGTTAGGTACAAGCTGGAGGGGCTTAACGACCAGTGGGTGGACAATGAGCGTAGTCTGGAGAAGAAATATACTCGTTTGCCTTTTGGCTCTTATGTCTTCAAAGCGGAAGTATATGATGGAAACCAGATTCTGGCATCGACAACTCTTCCTTTCGTCATATTGAGGCCTTGGTACCTGTCCTACTGGGCTATCAGTGGCTATGTACTTGCCGGACTGATTCTGTTACTGTTGTTGCAATACATCGTTTACCAGTCCGTGAAGAAGAAGAAAGACCGCGTGATTGAACAACAGCGCATAGCCCATCAGGCTGAGATTGAACAGCAAGAGAAGAAGATTATCGAACTCGAGAAAGAACAACTTGAAGCAGACCTACGTTTCAAGAGCAAGGAGTTGTCGGGAGTGGTAATGACTAATATCGCCCATCAGGAGTTTCTGAACTCCTTGAAGGAAGAGATACAGCAGCAGAAGCTGTCCGGGCAGTACACACGGAAGAACCTGGATAAACTGCTCGCTTTGGTGAATAACAACATCGTTTCGGACGAAGAGAGCTGGAACATGTTTCAGGCCAACTTCGACCGGATACACGAGAACTTCTTCCGAAACCTGAAACAGCAGTATCCTGACCTCACATCGGGCGACTTGCGCTTCTGCGCTTTGCTTCGCTTGAACCTGCCGACGAAGGAGATTGCGAAGCTGCTGAACATCTCGATACGTGGAGTGGATGCGGCAAGATACCGCCTACGCAAGAAGTTCAACCTGCCTCAGGAAGATAGTCTGACGGATTTTATGATAAATTTTAAGTAACTGACCCTTAGTTTGATAAAGTGAAAGGACGTATTAAAATAGTACTTCCTTTTTTTATAATCTGCCCTAAAGGTACTTTTGTTGTAGCACCGGATTATAAGAGTTTTAAGGGCTTTCCCTTTATTTGCAGTGAAATCATTTTTCTCCAATAATAATAAAGAATGAAAAGCATGAAACATTTATCCCTTAAGTTACAATTGTTTTTAATGTTATTGATGTTTGTATCTATTGGCGTACAAGCACAGAAATCTCCTTTAGACATGGACCGTTTCATCGACGACCTGATGAAGAAGATGACTCTTGAAGAGAAAATAGGTCAGTTGAACCTTCCGGTAACGGGCGAGATTACTACCGGGCAGGCCAAGAGCAGCAATGTGGCCAAACGTATCCGTGCCGGTGAAGTAGGTGGTCTTTTCAATCTGAAAGGAGTGGAACGCATCCGCGATGTGCAGAAACAGGCGATTGAGGAGAGCCGGCTCGGTATTCCTCTTTTGTTTGGTATGGATGTCATTCATGGATACGAAACTGTATTCCCTATACCTTTGGGCTTGTCCTGCACGTGGGATATGAAAGCCATTGAAGAATCTGCGCGCATCGCTGCCATTGAAGCCAGTGCCGACGGTATTTGCTGGACATTCAGTCCGATGGTGGATGTCTCTCGTGATGCCCGTTGGGGACGTGTTTCCGAAGGTAACGGTGAAGACCCTTTCCTGGGAGCGGCAATTGCACGCGCCATGGTGCGCGGTTATCAGGGAAAAGATATGAGCCGTAATAATGAAATCATGGCTTGTGTGAAGCACTTTGCCCTGTATGGTGCACCGGAGGCCGGACGTGATTATAATACGGTGGATATGAGCCATCAGCGTATGTTCAATGAATATATGTTGCCTTATCAGGCGGCTGTAGAAGAAGGTGTGGGCAGTGTTATGGCTTCGTTCAACGAAGTGGACGGAGTGCCCGCCACCGGAAATAAATGGTTGATGACAGATGTGCTCCGCAAGCAATGGGGCTTTGGCGGATTCGTTGTGACGGATTACACCGGTATCACCGAAATGACGGACCACGGTATGGGTGATACACAGACGGTTGCCGCCCTGGCACTGAATGCAGGTGTCGATATGGATATGGTGAGCGATGCTTTCACGAGTACCCTTAAGAAGTCTCTGGAAGAAGGTAAAGTTTCGGTAAAGGCTGTCGATGCTGCTTGTCGCCGTATTCTGGAAGCTAAATACAAACTTGGTCTTTTTGATAATCCTTATAAGTATTGCGATGTAACTCGTCCGAAGAAAGAAGTCTTCACCAAAGAACACCGTGCCATTGCCCGCAAAACAGCTTCGGAAAGTTTTGTACTGTTGAAGAATGAAGGCAATGTGCTTCCGCTGGCAAAAAAAGGAACGATTGCCGTAGTAGGGCCTTTGGCGGATAGCCGTAGCAACATGCCGGGTACGTGGAGCGTGGCTGCCGTGATGAATAAATATCCTTCGCTGGTTGAAGGACTGAAAGATGTGGTAGGCGGCAAAGCCAGAATTCTTACGGCAAAAGGCAGCAACCTGATGAGCGATGCTGAATATGAAGAACGTGCCACCATGTTTGGACGTACTTTGCACCGTGACAACCGTACGGACAAAGAACTACTGGATGAGGCTCTCGCTGTGGCAGCCAAGTCGGATGTGATTGTTGCCGCCCTGGGCGAATCTTCTGAAATGAGCGGAGAAAGCAGTTGCCGCACAGACCTTGAAATGCCGGATACCCAGCGTGTGCTTTTGCAGGAATTATTGAAAACCGGTAAACCGGTAGTATTGGTGTTGTTCACCGGCCGTCCTTTGGTGCTGAACTGGGAACAGGAAAACGTGCCTGCCATCCTGAATGTATGGTTTGGTGGTAGTGAAGCCGCCCTTGCCATTGGCGATGTATTGTTCGGCAATGTAAACCCGAGCGGCAAACTGACGATGACTTTCCCGAAAAATGTGGGGCAGATTCCTTTGTTTTATAACCATAAGAATACCGGTCGTCCTCTGGCGGAGGGCAAATGGTTCCAGAAGTTCCGCAGCAACTATCTGGATGTTGATAATGAACCGCTCTATCCGTTCGGATATGGCTTGAGTTACACTACTTTCTCTTACAGTGACATTACATTGGATCAATCGTCCATGAACATTAATGGAGAAATCACAGCCACCGTAACGGTGACCAATACCGGAAAGCGCGATGGTGCCGAAGTGGTGCAGCTTTACATCCGCGACCTTGTAGGCAGTGTAACCCGTCCGGTGAAAGAACTGAAAGGCTTTGAAAAAATCTTCCTGAAAGCTGGTGAAGCGAGACAGATATCTTTCAAGATAACGTCCGATATGTTGAAGTTCTACAACTACAATCTGGATTTTGTGTGCGAACCGGGTGACTTTGAAGTGATGATAGGTACTGACAGCCGCAACGTGAATAAGGCTTTGTTCACCCTTCATTAAATTCTTTTAATAATCCTAAAGCCCGTTGGTGGAATTAGCCGTTAGCCTGGCTTGAGTCAGGCACATATCAAATAACTATCTGGTCCGTACCTGCTCCGTAGCAAATTCGGTTAAAGGTACCTCTAACCGAATTTGCTACGGAGCAGGTACGGACCAGATACGAGCCAGGTATGGACAGAACCCGGTCTTGAATTCTTGCAGATGCGAGGAAGGAAACATTAATTCCGCCAACGGATTCCCAAAGTAAAGTTATACTGAAAGAGTTTTCCAATAAAGCTCCGAAACCGGAAGCGGGTAAGGATGACATGGGAACATGGAAACTTTATTAAAAATAAACATCTGATAACTAGTTTGTTCTGATAGAGTGTAGTAGTTATAAAGTAGTACTTTGATGAAGCGTGGTACTCTTGTGGTAGCCCGTTTTTTGACTTAAATCAATTTATGCTCTACGTTTGCTGAGCAATTTTAAATCAATACAAAATGAAGAAGAATCTATTAATTACATGTGTGATGTTGCTGTTCGCTGTCGTTTCGATGGCACAGAACAAGATTACAGTTTCGGGTGTCATTACTGACAAGACAGGCGAGACTGTTATAGGCGCTTCGGTCCGGGTAAAGGGACAGGAGAATATGGGAACAATTACAGATATTGACGGAAAATACCAGCTTTCGGGCGTGTCGGTCAATGCCACTTTGGTATTCAGCTATATTGGTATGAAAGAGCAGGAGGTGGCACTTAACGGTCGTTCCAACGTCAACGTAGCGATGGAGGAAGACAGCCAGCTCATCGATGAAGTGGTTGTAGTGGGTTACGGTAGTGCCAAGAAACGCGATTTGACCGGCTCTATCGTAACGGTGAAAGCTGCTGAAATTGCTTCCAAACCATCTGTTAATCCTTTAGCTTCTATTCAGGGTAAGGTTGCCGGTGTGCAGGTAGTCAATACAGGCCGTGCCGGACAAGATCCTGAAATCCGTGTTCGCGGTACGAATTCTATCAACGGTTATACTCCGCTGTATGTAGTCGACGGATTGTTCACCGATAATATCAACTATCTGAATACGGCTGATATTGAATCCATGGAAATTCTGAAAGACCCTTCTTCTTTGGCTATCTTCGGTGTACGCGGTGCCAATGGAGTTATCATTATTACTACAAAGAAGGCTAAAGAAGGCAAGACCCAGGTCAACATCAACGGTTCGGTAGGTTGGAAGACGGTTACTGACCATGTCAGCCTGACCAATGCGGAGCAGTTCAAGATGCTCTATAATGAGCAGCGTATGAATCAGGGCGGTGATCCGTATGATTATACCGTGTGGAATGCAGATACCGACTGGCAGGATGAGATGTTCCAGACCGGTTTCCTCACTAATAATACGGTTAGTATTATGGCTTCGGGAGAAAGAAGCAAATTCTATTTAGGTTTGGGCTATGTAATGGAAGAAGGTTCCATTCAAAGTGAGAAGCTGAACAAGTTTACAGTAAACCTGCATAGCGAACATAAAGTAACCGATTTCCTGCGCTTCGGTTTCCAAGTGAACGGTGTACGTGCTCTATATCCTGATGCAAAAGGTGTGGCATCTGCCTTGAAGGCAGCTCCGATTGCTCCTGTCTATGAGCAGGAAAGCGGTCTACTGCATACACTTCCCGATTTCCAACGCGCCCAGGTCTGGAATCCGATGATTGAGCCTGTGTTGAGAGGTGCTCATAATAAGTCTGCCAATTATCGTATGGCGGGAAATATCTATGGTGAACTTGACCTGATGAAGAACCTGACCTTTAAGGCTACCTTCTCTCTGGACTATGCTTCCAACCAGTCACGTTCTTATTCTCCGCTCATTTATGTGTACAATCCGGATGTGGAAGGCGGTAAAGAAAGGCTGACGGATAAAGAGAGTGTCAGCCAGTCCAAGTCTACCTCGATGGCTGCACAGTCTGACTATGTATTGACCTATATCAACCAGTTTGGTAATCATGGACTGACACTGACGGCCGGTCTTACAACAAACTATAACGAATACTCTGACTTATCCGGAGGTCGCAGCCAATTGCCGGGTTATGGTGTTCCCATTGGTGAAGACGAGGATAAGTGGTGGATTTCCATTATCGATGATCCCACATCAGCAACTAACGGAGCATCCCAGTACAAGCGTTTCACTATGTCTTATCTGTTCCGTGCGCTGTATAACTACAAAAACCGTTACTTGTTTAATGCCTCTTATCGTCGCGACGGTTCTTCCGTATTCAAGAGAACGGGAAATACATGGGATAACTTCTACTCATTCGGTGCCGGTTGGGTAATGAGCGAAGAGAACTTCATGAAGAAACAAAATGTGATTGATTATCTGAAGCTGAAAGGTTCATGGGGAGTTTTGGGAAGCCAGAATACAGGCGGCTCCCGCTATCCGGCTTATCCCAACATCACAAGTTCGGGCTCTGCCGTCTTTGGTGACAATGTAATCGCAGGTAAAGGACCGGACAAACTGATTTCGCAGACATTGGGCTGGGAACGCAACTACTCATGGGAAGTAGGTTTCGATATGCATCTGCTGGGTGGTCGCATGCAATTGTCTCCTGTATATTACAACAAGACAACGAAAGATTTGCTGACCACTGTTCCCGGGCTTTCCGGTACGGTCCCCGCATTGCAGAACACGGGCGAGATTCGTAACCGTGGTTTTGAATTGTCGGCATCCTGGAATGATAAGATTGGTGAAGACTGGCGTTATGGCATTTCTGCCAACCTGACTACCATTGACAACGAAGTGGTGTCACTGATAAGCAAGGATTACTCTATCATTAACGGTGTTTCCCGAGTGTCCGAAGGTTATCCCATCGGTTACTTCTATGGATACAAAGTGGCAGGAGTTTATCAAAACGAGACGGATATTGAAACCTCATTCCCCAATCAGGTAGCTTCTGTGAAGCCGGGTGACTTGAAGTTTGCCGATGTCAATGGAGACGGTATCATTTCAGAGAAAGACCGTACGATGATTGGCAATCCTACTCCTGATTTTACGTATGGCTTTAATGTAAGTTTGGGCTATAAGAACTTTGACTTGAGTGTGGATATGATGGGAGTTTATGGGAATGAGGTCTATCGCAATTGGGATAGCAGTGCTTATGCACAGTTCAACTATCGCACAGAGCGTCTGAACCGCTGGCATGGTGAAGGAACATCCAACTGGGAACCAATTCTTGATCCGTCCCGTTCCGTAAACCTGGAAGCCTCTTCTTACTTCGTAGAGGACGGCAGTTTCTTCCGCATCCGTAACATAGAATTGGGCTATACCTTCGATCCCCGTTTGCTGAGTCGCATCAAGCTGCAAGCTTTGCGCATCTATGGTAACATCCAGAACCCCAAGACGTGGAGCCGCAACACCGGATATACTCCGGAAGTGGGTGGTAGTGCAACCTCGTTTGGTATTGACGGTGGAGGATACCCGATGCCGGTTGTGTATACCTTGGGCTTTAATTTATCATTCTAAACATGAAATCTAATAAAAGAAAGACGAACAGTATGAAAAAGATATTTTATTATATAATGGTTTTGGCACTGGGATGTTCCCAGATGTCATGCAGTGACCTGTTAGATCAAAAACCTCAGGGATCATTGACCGAAGATGACCTGACCGGAGGTACTTATGAGACACAGATATTTAATATGTATGCTCTGCTCCGTGGTTATCATATCGTGTCGGGAAACACGGCACTGGCTATTCATGGCATGCGCTCGGAAGATGCGGAAAAGGGTAGTACGCTGGCTGACGGAGCTGCTACAGGAAAGATGTTCGATGACTTTGAATATGCTGCAAGTAACGGCATGATAAAAAGTTACTGGAACGCTAACTATACGTTGATTCATAAAGCCAATGATGTATTGGAGGAGATGAAGTCGAATCCGTCATTGACAGGCGGCGACCTGATAAATAAAGGGGAAGCCCTATTCATGCGTGCTTTCTGCTATTTCAATCTGGTGCGTGCTTTTGGCGAAGTGCCTCTGATTGATTTTAAGGTAGAGACTGTGGCAGATGCCAATATACCCAAGTCTTCTGTTGCCCAAATTTACACTTTGATTGATGAAGACCTGAGCAATGCGGAATCTTGTTTGCCACGCACTTGGGAGGCACAATACGTTGGTCGTCTTAGCTGGGGAGCAGCCCGCGCTTTGCATGCCCGCACCTATATGATGCGTAATGACTGGAATAATATGCGTGCTGCGGCAGAAGATGTGATTGCTTCCGGTTTATACAACCTGAATACACCTTACGAAACCATCTTCCGTGAAAAAGGAGAAAACTGTAGTGAGTCTGTCCTGGAACTACAATGTACTTCCACTACGGCCCTTCCGGGTTCCAATGATATCGGCAGCCAGTATGCTCAGGTACAAGGATGCCGTGGAGCAGGCGAATGGAATTTAGGTTGGGGGCAACATACTGCCACCCAATTATTGGCCGACGCGTTTGAAGAAGGTGACCCCCGGAAAGACGAAACTTTGCTGTATTTCATCAGAACAGGGGAAGATCCGTCGACCATTCCTGCCAACAAACCTTATGGTGAGAAGCCGATTGCCAATGCCGATGTGGTTGCCAAGTATTTCAATAAGAAAGCATATACTGACCCGGCTTTGCGCGCACAGTACACAAAGGGTGGATATTGGGTGAACATCCGTCTGATCCGTTACTCTGACGTTGTATTGATGGCTGCGGAAGCAGCTTGCGAAACGGGCGACAAGACTAATGCGAAAAGATATCTTGAGATGGTGCGTAGCCGTGCCCGTGGCACGAATGGCAATATCCTGCCGGAGGTGACTACCGATGACCAGAACGAATTGCGCGAAGCTATCCGTCACGAACGCCGGGTTGAGCTGGGCATGGAGTTCGACCGCTTCTACGACCTCGTGCGCTGGGGAATTGCCAAAGAAGTGCTGCATGCTGCCGGAAAAACCGGTTATCAGGATAAACACGCATTGTTGCCTCTGCCTCAGGACGAGATTGACAAATCAAACGGTGTATTAGTTCAGAACCCTAATTATTAATCCATATAGTAACGACCATGAAAAGATATATAAACTTATTGCTGGCATTCGGTTTGTCGGCATTCACACTGCAATCTTGCTTCCAGGATATGGACCATCCGGCTTTCGACTATCCGGACAGTTCCGCCGGGAAGGAGTATTCACCGATGAAGCTGTTCCTGCCCTTTGAGAATGATATGCGCGATAAAGGCAACTACACCTTTCTGATGAGCGCCGGTGGAGAAATTACCTATACTGACGGAGTCAACGGACAGGCTTATCAGGGAACGAAAGACTCTTACCTGCTGGCACGTGTCCCTTCCTACCTGAACGATACCATACCCGAATTGGGAAGCTGTACGGTTGCTTTCTGGATGAAAACAACGAGAAACACGTCAGCTTACGGTATTTTCAGCATCCCCAACACCAAGACTTTCTGGGGTAATTTCGATATCTACCTGGAAAATACGGGCAGCGAAACCCAGGCGTTCTTTAAGATGCACCTCTACAACTGTACATCCGTGAAGGACAATGACGAGAGATGGGTAGAGGCGAAGATAGACAATGTCTTTGGTACTGAATGGGTGCATATGGCGTTCGTTTACGACGGAGACAACTCGACGATGACGGTTTACCGGAACGGTGAAAGTGCTCTTACAAAGGAACTTCCCGATTATGGAAAGCTTAAATTCAAAGATTGGGGTACGTTTGCTATCGGAGCATTCCAGTTCAGCACGAAGCCCAGCCTGACGGAAGGTGCAGGTGCACAGAGTTGGGCATCCAATTTCCCGGGACAGTTAGACCAGTTCCGTTTCTACGACAGAGCTATATCCGCATCTGAGATAAAACAACTTTATTCCGGTAAAGAATAACAAACATGAAGAACGTAGCGAATATGAGAGTCATTTATTTCATGCTATGCCTGTTGCTGGCGGCTTGCAGTAAGGATGATGCCCCGGAAGCACCCGGTGCGTTTGAACTGAAAAGTATCTCTATCGGTGACAAGCAGAATCAGAGTTCTTTCGACAATGTAGCTCCCGATGCCGGTATCGTGCTTACCTTTACGGATGCGGTGGATGAGGCATCGGCCCGCGCCAACATTGCCCTGAAACAGAACGACCAGGCAGTGGCATGCAACTTCAGTTTATCGGGTGCCGATAAACTCTCTTTGACACCAATAGGTGGCTTTAAGAGCTTTTCCTCATATAAACTGGTAATCAATCCGGGGGTGAAATCCACCTCCGGAGTATTACTCTCCAACGGCAAGGTTTATGAAATTAAAACCGGAATGGACGATTCGGATAAGTTCGACCGTATTCCCGATGAAGAATTGCTAACCTTGGTGCAGAAGCAAACTTTCAAGTATTTCTGGAACTTCGGGCACGAACATTCGGGAATGGCGCGCGAACGTACTACTTCTGCTGATGTTGTAACTACCGGAGGTACCGGATTTGGTGTGATGGCTATGCTGGTGGCTACCGAAAGGGGGTTTGTTACCCGTCAGGAAGCCCTCAGCAGAGTGCAGAAGATTGTTACTTTCCTGGATGAAGAGTGCACGAGCTATCACGGTGCCTATTCGCATTGGATTAACGGCTCTACGGGCAAGACCCAGCCTTTCGGTGATAAAGATGACGGCGCCGACTTGGTGGAAACTTCCCTGCTCTTTCAGGGACTACTGGCAGCCCGTGCTTACTTCAAAGAAGCTTCGGATGCTGAGAGCAAGTTGCGTTCAGATATCACCCGCTTGTGGGAAGCCATTGAATGGACCTGGTTCCAGAAGAACGGGGAACCGGTACTTTATTGGCATTGGAGTCCTAACTACGGATTTGAGAAGAACCTGCCCATCAGAGGGTGGAATGAGTGTCTGATTACGTATGTACTCGCTGCTTCTTCGCCTACGCACCCCATTGACAAAACTGTGTATGAGGCAGGATGGGCAAGGAATGGCGGCTTCAGGAACGGCAACAGTTATTACGGTTATAAACTCCCGTTAGGTGCTGAGAAGGGCGGACCGTTGTTCCTGTCCCAATACTCCTTCCTCGGCATTAACCCGAAAGGACTGAAAGACCAATATGCAGATTACTGGGAACAGAACCGCAACCACACCTTGATAAACTACAGCTATTGCAAAGAGAACCCCAAAGGCTATGCCGGTTATGGAACTTCCTGCTGGGGACTGACGGCCAGCGATGGCGACAGTGGATATTCCGCTCATTCACCCTCCAACGATAAAGGTGTGATTGCTCCTACGGCTGCTCTTTCGGCTTTCCCTTATACACCGGAGGAATCTTTATCCGCTTTGCATTTCTTCTATTATAAGATGGGTGACAAACTCTGGAGAGACTATGGCTTTGTAGATGCTTTTAACCTGACAGTCAACTGGTACGATAACCAATGTATCGCCATCGACCAGGGACCGATTATCTGTATGATAGAGAACCACAGGACAGGAATGCTCTGGAATTTGTTCATGGCTATACCGGACATTCAGCGAGGATTGAAGAATTTGGGTTTTGAGAGCCCGGCATTAAACTAATAGATTGATTATTATGAGAATATTGATATATTTGATACTTTTGCTCTATCCATTCAGCCTGCTTCCGGCAGCTTCGGGGGGCAAGAAAGAGAAGTCATTGTCCGATGAAGAATTGATGACTCTGGTGCAGAAGCAAACTTTCCGTTACTTTTGGGATTATGGTCATCCGGTTTCAGGGCTGGCACGCGAACGTAGCAATGGCAGTGATGATATTGTGACTATCGGTGGTTCGGGTTTCGGCGTGATGGCTATCATCGTCGGTGCGGAACGTGGTTTCGTCACCCGCGAGCAGGCGGCGGAACGTATGTTGAAGATTGTCCGCTTTCTGAGTGACAAGAGTACGGACAGTTATCACGGCATCTGGGCACATTGGATAGACGGGCAGACAGGAAAGACCATCCCTTTCAGCCGGAAAGATGACGGAGCTGACCTGGTGGAGTCTGCCTTTATGTTCGAAGGTTTGCTGGCTGCACACCAGTACTTTGACAAAGACACCCCGGTGGAAAGGAACATCCGCAGTCTTATCAACGGACTGTGGCGCCAGGCAGAATGGAACTGGTTCACCAATGGCGAAGACGTGCTTTACTGGCACTGGTCGCCTAATAACGGTTGGGCTATGAACCATCAGATTAAGGGGCATAATGAGTGTCACATCACTTATATCCTTGCTGCTGCTTCGCCCACCTATCCCATTGCGGAATCGGTGTATCATAAAGGATGGGCCAACTCTATCGTTTTCAGGAATGGTAAGCAGTTTTATGATATAACATTGCCTCTGGGAACTGATTTTGGCGGTCCGTTGTTCTTTACCCATTATTCCTATATGGGGCTCGACCCACGCGGATTGAAAGACCGTTATGCAGATTACGAGGAGCAGATGAAGGCTCATACTTTGATAAACCGTGCCTATTGCATCGACAATCCGAAGGGCTACAAAGGATATGGTGCACAATGCTGGGGACTGACAGCCAGTGACGGAGATAAAGGCTATTCAGCTCATTGCCCCGGCAACGACCGTGGAGTGATTACTCCCACAGCCGCCTTGTCTTCCATCCCTTATGCGCCGGAATATTCGCTTCAGGCCATGCGCTACTTCTATGAAGAGTTGGGCGGTAAGCTTTGGGGGGAATACGGTTTCAAGGATGCCTTCAACCTGACGGAGAACTGGTTTGCACCTTCGTATCTGGCCATCGACCAGGGACCTATTGTCGTGATGATTGAAAATTACCGCACGGGTCTGATTTGGAAGCTCTTTATGAGTCATCCAGACGTACAGAGTGGATTGAAGAAATTAGGGTTTACGTCCTCTTACTTAAAATAAATACAAGATACCATGAAAAAGATGTTTTTTAATAGTGTATTAGTTGCTTTCGTTCTGCTTGTCGCTTCGTGCGGCAGGCAGCCGGAAGCTAAGGTCGATGTCATGTCGTTCAACATTCGTCTGGACCACGTGGCGGATAGCTTGAATAACTGGAAGTACCGCAAGGATAATGCGGCAAAGATGATTGCCTACTACGCTCCTGATGTGGTGGGCATGCAGGAAGTACTGAAGAACCAGTTGGACGATTTAAAGAACCGTCTTCCCCAATACACTGCTCTGGGCGTGGGGCGTGCGGATGGAAAGGAAGCGGGGGAATATTGCTCTCTTTTCTACAAGACAGACCGCTTTGAGCTGATAAAGAACGGAAACTTTGGCCTGAGTGAAACTCCCGATACGATTGGAGTGAAGGGATGGGATGCCGCTTGCGAGCGCATTGTGACATGGGCTATCCTGAAAGATAAGGCCAGTGGCAAGAAACTGGCAGTTTTCAACACTCATTTCGACCATGTAGGGAAAGTGGCGCGTCGTGAGAGTGCCAAGTTGCTGCTTGCGAAGATGCACGAACTTGCAGAGGGGTTGCCCGTAATCCTGACGGGTGACTTTAACGGAACGGTGGACTCGGAACCGATCACTATCCTTTCTGATGGTGGAATGAAGAACGCCTATTCCGTTGCCTCCACGGTCTACGGTCCGGCATGGAGCTTCCATAACTTTGGCCGTATCCCGGTTGAGAACCGCCAGTTGATTGATTTTGTATTTGTCAACGGACAGGTGAGTGCTGATAAGTTCCGGGTGATAGACGATAAACCGGACGACGGATATTTGTCAGACCATGCCCCCATTATTGCCGGTCTGACGCTTCATTAATCATTTATTTGATATAGGAACCTATGAAAGACAAACTCTCTTTAGGGCTTGTCCTGCTCCCTTTTGTCCCTTCGGCAACGATACAGGGACAGGAGCAGGATGCTCAGAATGAACGCCCTAATATCATTTTCATCATGAGCGACGACCATGCCCGTCAGGCAATGAGCATCTACGGGCATCCTATCGGCAAGGTCGCTCCGACTCCGAATATCGACCGTATCGGACACGAAGGAGCGGTTTTCCAGAATAACTATTGCTGCAATTCCATTTCCGGCCCGAGCCGAGCCGCTATCCTTACGGGTAAGCATAGCCACAAGAACGGTTTTATGAAGAACTGGGCGAAAGGTTTCGACGGCGCGCAGCAAACTTTACCGAAGATATTACAGGCAAATGGCTACGAAACTGCTATCATCGGTAAATGGCACCTTATTTCCCGCCCGACCGGGTTCGATCATTGGATGATTCTCAACGACCAGGGAGAATATTACAATCCGCATTTCATCACGGAGAAAGATACCACCCGCCACCTGGGATATGTGACGGACCTGATTACCCGTTATACGGAAGAGTGGCTCGACGGGCGGAAAGATAAGAGCAAGCCTTTCTTCCTGATGATGCACCATAAAGCGGTGCACCGCAACTGGGTGCCTGCCGAGAGACATTATCATCTGTATGAGCACACCATCTTCCCGCTTCCCGATAACTATTTCGATGCTTACGAGGGGCGCTATGCCGCACAGATGCAGAAGATGAATATATATTGTGACATGTACGAGGGCCACGACCTGAAAATGGTTGCCGGCATGGACAGCGACAGCTTGCTGTTTGACCCCTGGCCGCACGCTTTTCTGGGAACCATGGAGCCGGATGAGCATCGCCGCTTCCTCGATGCATACCGCGACCGTAATAATGAGTTCTACTCTAAGCAACGTTCTTTCAAAGAAGTGGCGGAGTGGAAATACCAGCGTTACCTGCAAGATTATATGGGCGTTGTAGCAAGCGTGGACGAAAGTGTGGGAGAGATTCTGGACTACCTGAAACGTACCGGACTGGACAAGAACACAATAGTTGTCTACACCACTGACCAGGGCTTCTATCTGGGCGAGCATGGATGGTTCGACAAACGCTTCATGTACGAAGAGTCCTTCGGCATGCCGATGGTGATGCGCTGGCCGGGGCACATTAAACCAGAAACCCAGGTGACCGGGCTGACGCAGAACATTGATTTTGCACCTACCTTCCTGGATATGTGCGGCATTGAAGTTCCCCGGGATATGCAGGGTGTATCTTTCCGTCCGTTGGTGGAGAAGGGGAAAGCACCGCGTGACTGGCGCAAATCGCTCTATTATCATTATTATGAGTTTCCCGGCTTCCATAGCGTCCGTGCACACTATGGCGTGAAGATGGAGCGCTATAAACTTATGTACTTCTACGTGGATGACAAGTGGGAACTGTATGACTTAAAGACCGACCCGACCGAAATGCATAACCTGCATGGGAAAAAGGGCATGGAAAAGGTTACCACCGAACTTATGGCTGAACTTGAACGTTTACAGAAGCAATATGATGTTCCCGGCGAACTGTGCAAATAAACGAACCCGATAAGAAACCAGAGATGAAGAATATGAAATACCTATTACTGACCGTAGCCTGCCTGATTGCATGGACTACCCTTCCGGCGCAGGATATGCGTCAGGATACCTATTGTAATCCTCTGAACATCGATTACACGTATATGATTTATAATTCCGACCGGGATATCTCTTACCGTTCGGGCGCCGACCCCGCAGTGGTGGAGTTCCGGGGAGAATATTATATGTTCGTCACCCGTTCGCATGGCTACTGGCGTTCGCGCGACTTACTGAACTGGGAGTTTGTGCGTCCCGGAAAGAACTGGTATCCACAGGGGTGTAATGCTCCGGCGGCACACAACTATAAGGACTCCGTACTCTATGTAGCCGGAGACCCTTCCGGCTCTATGAGTATCCTGTATACTGATAATCCGGCTTCGGGCGATTGGGAAGCAACGCCCGCCATCCTGCACAACCTGCAAGACCCTGACTTGTTCATTGACGATGATGGCAAAGCCTACATGTTCTGGGGTTCATCCAACGTCTATCCCATCCGTGGTATGGAGCTGGATAAGAACCACCGCTTCACGAAGAAGGGCGAGACGAAAGAGCTCTTTAACCTGGATATGCCCAAGCATGGCTGGGAGCGTTTCGGCGAGAACCATACGGACACTGTGCTGGGCGGATATATCGAAGGTCCCTGGCTGACGAAGCACAACGGGAAATACTATATGCAATACGGTGCACCGGGCACAGAGTTCAATGTCTATGCCGACGGTGTCTATGTGGCAGATCACCCGATGGGGCCTTATACCTATCAGAAGCATAATCCCGTTTCCTATAAACCGGGCGGATATATGAATGGTGCCGGACATGGAAGCACCGTCCTTGGCCCCGGCGGGCAGTACTGGCATTTTGCTTCGATGTCCCTCTCCATCAATGTGAATTGGGAGCGGCGCCTTTGTATGTTCCCTGCGGGGTTCGATAAAGACGGCATTATGTATTGCGACACCCGTTTCGGAGATTATCCCCGCTATGCGCCTGCCGTTCCGGGTAAAGCCGGTGAATTCAGGGGTTGGATGCTGCTCTCCTATGGCAAGCCGGTCACAGCCTCCACCACAAAAGGGGAGTTCCAACCCTCTGCACTGACGGATGAACTCACTAAGACTTTCTGGTTGGCTGAAGCCAACGATGAGCACCAATGGGTAATGATCGATATGGAGAAGCCTGCCGATGTATGTGCCATTCAGATTAACTATCATGACTATCAGAGTGACATGTACGGCCGTTACGAAGACCTCCGCCACCGTTACATCATTGAAGGTTCGCTGGACAGACAGGACTGGAAAGTGCTGGTGAACCGCAAAGAGAGCTATAAGGACACTCCGAATGATTATGTGGAACTGTCTTTGCCCGAACCGGCACGCTATATCCGCTACAAGAACATAGACGTACCTACTCCGAACCTGGCTATTTCCGAGCTTCGCGTATTCGGACTGGGCACAGGCAAGGCACCACAACAACCGAAAAAGCTGTTTCTTGACCGTTATGCCGACCGTCGTGACATCGCCATCAGTTGGGAGCCTGTGAAAGGTGCGCAGGGCTACAACGTGTTGTGGGGTATCGCTCCCGATAAACTTTACAGTTCCTGGATGGTGTATGGTAAGAATGACCTGCTGATGAAATCCCTCACTACCGATCAGGATTATTATTTCTGTGTGGAGGCATTCAATGAAAATGGTATATCTTTACGCTCAGAAGTAAAACATGTAAAATAGTGACTCAGATGAAACGAATAATCAGTGTAGTTTGCGTGCTGTTCTCTTTGTTGTCCCTTTCGGCACAGGAGACTTATCAAAAAGAAACTTTTATTTCTTCCCGCGGTGATACGTTGCCCTATCGCCTACTGCGTCCCGAAACGGTGAAAGCCGGAGAGAAATACCCTTTAGTGCTTTTCCTGCACGGTGCCGGAGAGCGTGGCAACGACAATGAAAGACAGTTGACGCATGGAGGACAGATGTTCCTCAACCCGGTGAACAGAGAGAAGTATCCTGCATTCGTGCTTGTGCCGCAATGCCCTGTGAGCGGCTATTGGGCATATATGGAACGTCCTGCTTCATTCATGCCGGATGAGATGCCATTGGATAATCCCCTCACTCCTGTATTCCAGACGGTGAAAGATTTGTTGGATACCTACCTGGCAATGCCGCAGGTGGATAAGAACCGTGTTTATATAATAGGGCTCTCCATGGGCGGTATGGGTACGTTTGATATGGCTATCCGTTATCCTGAGATATTTGCGGCCGCAGTTCCCATTTGCGGAACGGTGAATCCTGCCCGCCTGAAAGCCGCCAAACAGGTGAAGTTCCGTATCTTCCACGGCGATGCCGACAATGTGGTTACTCCGGAAGGTTCGCGTGCGGCATATAAAGCCTTGAGGGCAGCCGGTGCTGATGTAGAATACATCGAATTCTCCGGTTGTAATCATGGCAGTTGGAATCCTGCATTCAATTATCCCGGATTTATGGAGTGGATATTCAGTCAGAAGAAGAAATGAAGAAGATGAAACTCTCTTATCTTGTGGGGGTACTCTTTTTAGGGAGTGTTCTCTTCACTTCCTGTAGTTCTTCCAGGCAAGTGAGTACTTTTGTTGTGCTGCCCGATACACAAACCTATCTGGAACAGTGTCCGGAGGTTTTCGACTCTCAAATAGACTGGCTGGTGGCTAACCGAAGGAAGATAGACGCAGTTTTTCAGGTTGGCGACCTGACACAGAATAATTCACCGGTTGAATGGTCTTATATGCAAAAGTCCTTTGCTCGTATAGAAAAGATTGGGATACCTTATTCTGTGGTATGGGGAAACCATGATATTGGCAGCAAGCCGGGCAAATTTTCGGATGTGTATAATACGACAGTTGCCAATAAGTACTTTCCCCTTTCATTCTGGCAACAGAGAAAGTACTGGGGAGCAAGTGCAGATGGTAAGACTCTGGATAACTATTACATTACTTTTAAATCGGGCGGTGCGGATTGGCTGGTGCTGAATATAGAGTTCGGCCCGGATGATAAAGCCTTAATATGGGCGGATTCCGTTGTAAGCATGAATCCTGATAAGTATGTGATACTGAATACGCACGCTTATTTATATAGTGACAGCACCTTGCTCGATGGGAAAGACTGGTGGCGACCCCAAGCATACGGCATTGGGCAGGAATCCGGACGAACCGTGAATGACGGA
This sequence comes from Bacteroides sp. MSB163, assembly GCF_036416795.1. Lineage (NCBI taxonomy): Bacteria > Pseudomonadati > Bacteroidota > Bacteroidia > Bacteroidales > Bacteroidaceae > Bacteroides > Bacteroides maternus. The sequence goes on from NZ_CP143867.1 coordinate 2,125,147, forward strand.
GCTGGAATTTGGAAGAAGCTGCTTTCCAAACATCGCAATGTGATTGCCGTTTTCTGCGGTCATATCCTGAAAAGTGGGGTCGGGACGCTTGTTTCGACTGCCGAAAAGGGGAATAGGGTGTATCAGATGTTGGCTAATTTTCAACGTGGTGTGACAGATAGTAAGTTGGGTGGTGAAGGTTATCTCCGTATAGTTACTTTCAATCGGAAGACGAAAGAGATTGATGTGAAGACGTATTCCACCTGGAACAAGTCTTTTCATCCGTCTGAACATCATAACTTTACATTTACGGGGGTAGATTTTGACGGATATATCAAACACCATTAAAAGAAATACACCATTATTTTTCTCATATTTAAGAGGAAAATAATGGTGTTCTAAGTATTTTCTTATTTTAGAAATTACAGATTCTTTTCTGTATAATCCCCGTTAGCTTTAATCAGCTCAATCAGCTTTTCTACAGCTTCTTCTTCGGGAATATTTTTTTCAATGCATTCTTTCTTCTTATACAGACTGATTTTCCCACGTCCGGCACCTACGTAGCCATAGTCAGCATCAGCCATTTCTCCGGGACCATTGACGATGCAGCCCATAATACCTATTTTCAATCCTTTCAGGTGTGAAGTAGCAGCTTTTACACGTGCTATGGTACTTTGAAGATCGAACAGGGTACGTCCGCATCCGGGACAGGAGATATATTCCGTTTTGCTGGTGCGTATACGTCCTGCTTGCAAAATACCAAAGGCTGTGGCATCTACTACGGCATGGCTGAGATCTCCCTGGTTGAACAGGAAAATACCATCGCAAAGACCGTCGAAGATAAGTGCTCCCATGTCGGCAGCAGATTTTATCTGCAAATCCTCTGCATCATTTTCAGCATAGTGCTGGAAGAATACAACCGGATTTTTCAGTCCTTCCTGCATCAATTGGTGCACTAAGGCACGATGTTCCCCAAGTCGGTTAGGATGGTTACTCTGTGATATAATGACTACTTCCGGATGATATTTCAGACAAGCAATCACTTCTTCCGTTTGTGCCATGTAAGGCATAAACATGAATTTCAAATCGGCTTGGCAATTGCCCATAAGTGGCATCTGCTGGTAATTGAAAGCCGGATAGGTTCCGGGCTCTTCTTCCCATACATCCGCATCCAGGATGTATTCCACTCCTTCTTCACGAGTTTCCGGTAAGGCACGTCCGGCGTATATATAATCCGGAATGAATTGCGGGTTCGTATCAAACTTGCCGTCCATGCGTTCGGCAATGACTACAGGCAGGTGATTCCCACCTATGTTGCGTACGGCAGTTGTCTCACGTCGTACCGGAGAAAGATAGTTGAAACCTTCCGCTTCCACTCCGGGTATGTAAGGGTGATCCTGGTGCTGCATAATGTAATCCACCAACTTTCGTGCTACAGGTATTTCTGCTTCCGGAGCTTCGCTCAAAGAAACGCGGATGGTATCACCCAGACCGTCGGCTAGCAATGCACCAATACCCAATGCAGATTTGATACGTCCGTCCTCACCATCCCCGGCTTCTGTAACGCCAAGGTGCAGCGGGAATTGCATTCCTTCCTTTTCCATTACGGCAGCCAGCAGGCGAACCGTTTTCACCATTACCACTGTATTGGAAGCTTTAATAGAGATAACAACATCTGTAAAATCTTCTTTTACACAGATGCGCAGGAACTCCATGCATGATTCTACCATACCTTCCGGTGTATCGCCATAGCGAGACATAATGCGGTCGGATAGTGAGCCATGATTTACACCGATGCGGATAGCTGTATGATTCTCCTTGCAGATATTCAGGAAAGGAACGAACCGGTCATGTATCTTCTGCAACTCTTGTGCATACTCTTCGTCTGTATATTCCAGATGCTTGAAGGTGCGTGCGGCATCTACATAGTTTCCCGGATTGATACGTACTTTCTCGACATACTGCGCTGCTACGTCTGCCACTTTTGGATTGAAGTGGATGTCGGCAACCAGTGGAACCATATATCCATCCCGGCGTAAACCGGCATTGATGTTCATCAGGTTTTCCGCTTCTTTAATACCTTGTGCTGTTAGACGTACATATTCACCTCCGGCATCTACAATGCGTTTGGCCTGTGCCACGCTGGCTTCTGTATCCTGCGTGGCGGTGTTTGTCATACTCTGTATGCGTATAGGATTGGAGCCGCCCATAGGGGTGGCTCCAATATTTACTTCTGATGTTTTCCGACGGAAATAGTTGAATAAATCCACGATGTAAATGATGAATTAAGAATGAAGAATTAAGAATTACCATGCGGCATAATTGCGCAGCCAATTCTTCATTATTCATTCTTCATTATTAATTAACTTTGTATTCGTACTTTACTTCTTTCAGTTCCTCGTTCGCCTTTACGATTTTCTTTTTCAGCCCTTCTTTGTAGGCTGCAAAAGTTTCAGCGAGATCGGCATCGCCCAAAGCTAGCATTTGTATAGCAAGAATGGCAGCATTCATGGCGCCATTGATGGCAACTGTGGCTACAGGGATTCCGGGAGGCATCTGAATGATAGAGTAGAGAGCATCTACGCCATCCAGCACAGAACCTTTAACGGGAACTCCGATGACGGGCAGTGTAGTGTTGGCAGCGATGACTCCGGGCAGAGCGGCGGCCATGCCGGCGGCTGCGATTATCACTTTAACGCCGCGTCCGCGGGCGTTCTTTGCAAAATCCTCTACAGCTTCCGGAGTGCGGTGTGCAGAAAGAGCGTTCATTTCGAACGGTACATGTAAATCATTCAGCAGTTGAGCGGCCTTTTCCATAACAGGGAGGTCGGAGGTGCTGCCCATGATGATGCTTACTAATGGAGACATAATTATTTAGTTATTAGTGTTTAGTGATTAGTGATTAGCAAACTTCTCAATATTATTTTGCTAATCACTAATAGTTAATCGTTAATCAACGCTTTGTAGGCAGCTGCATCCAGCAATGAATCGAAATCTGCATCAGCATCTGGTTTCATTTTGATGAGCCAGCCTTCGCCGTACGGATCTTTGTTTACCAGTTCCGGTTGGTCAGCAAGAGCCTCGTTCTGCTCCAGGATTTCTCCACCTACGGGCAAGAAAAGATCCGAAATGGTTTTCACTACTTCAATGGTCCCGAATACTTCGTCGGCTGCCAATGTTTCGCCCTCCGTCTGGATATCTACGAATACGATGTCGCCCAATTGTGCCTGAGCGTAATCAGTGATACCTACATAAGCTACATCGCCTTCAAGGCGTATCCACTCGTGTTCTTTGGTGTACTTTACATTTTCTGGGAAATTCATGATCATTATTTTTAAAGGTTAATACTGTTATAATTGACAATTGATAATTGACAATTGGAGTTACTTTATTCTTCAATTCTCCACTTCTCTCAAAAGAGGAAGATACGGAACAGGATATTACTCAGTGGATGAAGCACCAATAAGGAGCAAATTAATCCTACGGCAAAACCTACCAGTACCTCTCCCAATGTATGATGCTGTAAAATAATACGTGCTGTGCCCAGGACACCTGCAATCAGGATGAACAGACATAGCCACCATACCGGATTGTATCCGAACAAGGCACTGAAAGATACCAGCCCTCCTACAATAGCCCCTACACCTGCCATGTGCTCGCTTAACTTCCATTTCAGATTGACAACAATGCAGATAACCATCATGATCAATGCGGCAAGAATAATCCCCGTCATGTACCAAGGGATATTCAGGCGGTGCATCATCACCAGGCAGAATACGTATGAAGTAATAGTAAGCAGGAATGGCATAAAGCGCCGCTTACGTTCACCCAAGTCTTCGGGACTGAAACCGTTGATTTTACGGAATAGGAAGATGGTGAGCGTAGGCATAAGAATAGTGAAGCAGTACACTACTCCCAGCACAATCAGCTTATACTGTATAGGCATGATGCGCAGGTACGAGAAAAGGAACAGAATCAGAAACGCCAGGAACGGGATGGAAAACGGCGTGAATATAGCCGATATCACCCGGGCTGTCCGGATTAAGGTCCTGTCTGCTACAATATGTTGTTCTTCCATTTTAATGTACGATTTTACGATGTACGATATACGATTGAAATTACTACCACTTTATCACCTTACCACCTTATCACTCCCATCACCTCCTCAACCTTGCCACCGGTATGTTCAACTGTTGCCTGTACTTGGCTACCGTGCGGCGTGCTATAGGATATCCTTTTTCTTTCAGTATATCCGTCAGTTCATCATCCGTATAAGGTTTCTTTTTATCTTCATTGTCAATGCATTCTTTCAATATCTTACGAATCTCACGTACAGACATTTCCTCACCGTCTTCGGTGACGTATCCATCACTGAAGAAGAATTTCAGTGAATAGATGCCATAGTTGGTTTGCACATATTTGCTGTTGCTGACGCGGGAGATGGTTGAAATGTCCAGTCCGGTACGTTCGGCAACATCCTTCAATATCATAGGGCGCAACAATGATTCGTCTCCTTCGAGGAAGAACGGGCGTTGCAGGTCGATAATGGCTTGCATGGTAGTCATTAATGTATTCTGGCGCTGCTTCACGGCATCAATAAAGCCTTGTGCTGAATCCATCTTCTGCTTCAGGAACATCATGGCTTCTTTCGACTCTTTCGATTGGTTAGCCCTGTTTTTGGTATGTTCTTCCACCATCTCGGTGAAGTCACGGCTCATACGCAGTTCCGGAACGTTCCGGTTGTTCAGAGCCAGGTTGATGGTGCCGTCGTCGTATGTATCTACAATGAAGTCGGGGATGATCTGTTGCATGTTCCGGCCGATGGCTTCACCCAGGGAGGCACCCGGACGCGGATTGAGTTTGCAGATCTCTTTGATAGCCTGTTCAAAAGCATCTTCTTCCAGTCCGAGCTTCTGCTGTATCTTGTCCCAATGCTTACGGGTAAATTCTTCGTAACATTCGGAGATGATCGCTTCTTCTATATAAAGTAGAGGGTTCGGGGTGAAGTGCTGTTGCTCTATCTTGCGATGAATCTGAATGAGCAGGCATTCTTGTAGGTTGCGTGCACCGAGTCCGGCGGGATCAAAGTCCTGGATGATCTTCAGTGCCTCTTCCAATTCTTCCTGGGTACATTCGATGCCGGCATAGATGGCGAGTTCATCACAGATGCTATCCAGAGACTTACGTAACAGGCCATCGTCATCCAATGATCCGATCAGATATTCCGCCAGTTCACGTTGGTGCTCGGTCAAGTCACGTTCGCTTAGCTGCTCCTTTAGGGTTTCGTAAAAAGAAGTGGCGTCGGAGAAAGGAATTTCTTCGGCCTGTTCACCTTTGCTACGGTTGTTTTCCTGCAATTTGTAATCGGGGATATCGTCTTCGCTCAAATAGTCGCTTAATGAATCATATTCGTTGGCTCCGTTGTCTTCTGCGGAACCTTCCGTATCGGAATTATCAGAAAAGTCGTCACTTGCCGTATCTTCCTTTCCTTCTTCCAGAGCCGGATTTTCCAGAAGTTCCGCATGTATACGGTCTTCCAGTTCTACAGCGGGCAATTCCAGTAGCTTCACTACCAGAATCTGCTGGGGCGACAGTGTTTGTACCTGTTGCTGCGCTTGAGTTTGTACTTGTCTGGAACCTTGTGCCATACTTATTCTTTTCTTTTACTCGCCGCAAAGATAATGCAAACCGAGACAGAATAAAATGAACTCGTTCATTTTTTATGCCGAGGCGCAACTTATCTTCACACTTTTTGCAAAAATAGTGAATAGTTCGGGAACGCGAAATGTTCTCGGCATAAGTTTTTCATGCAAGCATGAAAGATTGATGCCTAATTTACATTATCTTTGCTAAAAGCGAAGATAAGCTGTACATCAGCAATAAAAAATAGGCAAGCTTATTTTGTGCTGCTTTCGGTTTGCATTATCTTTGTGCGTATCAACTTAAAAAAAATGCAACGTTATGTTTGATAAAGAAACTTATGTGCAGCGCAGAGCCCTGCTGAAAAAAAATATTGGCTCCGGAGTGTTACTATTCTTGGGAAATGACGAACAAGGACTGAATTATGAAGATAATGCTTTCCGTTATCGTCAGGATTCTACTTTCCTCTACTATTTCGGCTTGTCGTTTGCCGGACTTTCCGCTATCATTGACATCGATGAGGACAAAGAAATCATTTTCGGAGACGAACTGACTATCGATCATATTGTATGGATGGGTACGCAGCCGACTCTGAAAGAGAAGAGTGAACGGGTAGGCATTCGGGAGACGCTTCCTTCCGCCGGGATTATCAGCTATCTGCACAAAGCCGTACAAAAAGGTCAGACGGTGCATTATCTTCCGCCTTACCGTCCCGAACATAAGTTGAAACTCATGGATTGGCTGGGTATTCCGCCTGCACGTCAGGAAGGTTCCGTGCCGTTTATCCGTGCGGTGGTGGCACAGCGTAATTATAAATCTGCCGAAGAGATTGCAGAGATAGAAAGGGCATGTGATGTGACTGCCGACATGCATATCAAGGCTATGGAAGTGATTCGGCCGGGTATGTACGAATATGAAGTTGTGGCAGAGATGAACCGTGTAGCCGAAATGAATAATTGCGAACTTTCTTTCCCTACAATTGCCACAATCAACGGACAGACTTTGCATAATCATTATCATGGTAATAGAATTAAATCGGGTGACTTGTTCCTGATCGATGCCGGTGCAGAACTTCCATCGGGCTATTGCGGTGACATGTCGTCTACCGTACCTGCCGATAAAACGTTTACTTCGAAGCAACGTGCCGTTTACGAAATTCAGAATGCTATGCATCTGGAATCAGTAAAGGCTCTCCGTCCGGGTATTCCTTATATGGAAGTGTACGACTTATCTGCCCGCGTAATGGTAGAGGGTTTGAAAGGACTGGGTCTGATGAAAGGAAATGCGGATGATGCGGTGCGCGAAGGTGCTCATGCATTGTTCTATCCCCACGGTCTGGGACACATGATGGGACTGGATGTGCATGATATGGAAAATCTGGGCGAAGTGTGGGTAGGCTATAACGGTCAGCCCAAGAGCACACAGTTCGGACGTAAGTCTCAACGCCTTGCTATTCCTTTGGAACCGGGCTTTGTACATACTGTTGAGCCGGGTATCTACTTCATTCCCGAATTGATTGATATGTGGAAAGAAGGTAAGAAATTCACTGACTTTATCAATTATGACAAAGTGGAAGAATATCGTGACTTCGGTGGTATCCGCAATGAAGAAGATTATCTTATTACAGAAACCGGTGCCCGCCGCTTAGGCAAGAAGATACCATTGACTCCGGAAGAAGTGGAAGCTTTGCGATAGTATCAATTTAAGAATGAGCCTAATGAAAAAACTACTATTCTTATTTTGTCTTTTGTCCTGGAGTGCATTAAATGCACAGAAGACGATTAATCGCCCTCCGTTTATAGCAAAGGCTACGGAAACCATTGAGATAGCTGCCGTTCATTTATCGGATACAGCTACCGTGATTGATGTGGATGCAAAATTTACTCCAAAGTACTGGATACGTATTGCCCCTGCTACCTGTCTGGTGGCAGATAATGGTGAACGTTATCAGGTGCGGCAGGGAGTAGGTATTGAGTTGGGACAGGAATTTTGGATGCCAGAATCCGGAGAGGCCACTTTCTCTTTGATATTTCCACCTTTGCCGCCATCTGTAAAATCATTCGATTTTGTGGAAGGGGAAGGTGAGAGAGATTTTAATCTTTTCGGTATCAGCCTGACTGGAAAGTTGCCTAAGCTCCAATTGCCTAAAGGCCTAGAGAAGGCAGGAAAAATGACTGCTGTAGCTTTGCCGGCTCCTGAAATCAAAGAGGGAACAGCTATCATCAGTGGTCGTACTTTGGATTATAAGCCTTCATTCCGGATGAAAGTAGAATTACATTCAGCTGATTTCTTATCTGCTTATGGACAAAAGAGTACAGAGTTAGAGCTGGATGAAGCGGGAAACTTCCATACGGAAATATCAGTTTCACATCCTTCTATCGCCTATTTAAGTGTGGGTGGACCTGTTGTTCCTTTTTTGTTGTCTCCGGGTGGAGAAACCAAGGTTACCGTAAATCTTCGTGAAATGACGCGTGCTTCCAGTCGTTTACAGAAAGATACGAAGGCTGAAGGGAAGAAGGTTTATTTTGAAGGACTGAATGCAGGATTGAATACGGAGATGAATTCCGGACTGGAAATTCCTCTTTGTTCTGTTGAGCTGAAAGACTTATATGACATGACTCCGGATCAGTACAAAGCATATTGCATGCGGAAATATGAAGAAGCGAACAATGTGATCCGTGCCAATAAGAAAATAAGTGCAGCTTATGCGGAATTGTTGACGGTGCTGAATAAAGATGCATTGTATGGACTGTTATGTGGATATGATTATCAGCTATTGCAGGCTTATGCTCAGCAAAAAGGACTGTCGTTGCGTGATGCCGGTAAGGAGTATCTCTCAAAAGAACCGTCAGATGGCTATTTTGACTTTTTAAGTAAACTGGATTACATCAATTCACCCAAGTCTGTGTATTGCTTCAATTATTCCGGTATGGTAAGGAATACCGCATATATCCATTTGCCGTCTGTTAAGACCGTCGGTATCTTTGATTACCTGCTTGACTCATCCAAGGTAAGTCCGGAGGATAAGGAAGTAATGAAAAAATACCGTGATAATCCTTCGTCGCAGGATGCTTCTATAATGAGAGTGTTGAGAGATAAGTATGACAACCTCTTTCAGGAGTGTGGCAAGGTGGCTTTGGAAGCTAATCAGAAGGCGGTTGGAGAGGTAATAGGAGGTAAAGGTATCTATCATGATGTGCAGACGGCAATGCAATGTGCTTCAAAACTGGAAGATTTTATGCCTTTGTCTGAAGACGATTTTGCTACATTACGCACGATTGAGAATCCCTATTTCCTGAACCAATTGACTGCAATGAATACAGAGCTGCTTCAGAAGATAGAAGAAAATAAGAAGAAGCGTAGTTTTATGGTTCGTACTCTGCCCGAAGATGTGAAGGACGATGCCCTTTTTGAAGCCATTGTCGATCCGTTCAAGGGTAAAGTAGTGCTTGTTGATTTCTGGGCCACCTGGTGCGGACCTTGTAAGATGGCTATGAAGATGATGAAACCCATGAAGGAGGAGCTGATAGATAAAGATATCGTGTATGTCTTTATTGCCGGTGAAAATTCTCCGGAGACAACATGGAACAATATGATACCCGATATTCATGGTGAGCATTACCGGTTGACCAATGCTCAGTGGGCAGCTATTTGTGATAAATTCGAAGTCCGTGGCGTACCTACTTATCTGGTGCTCGACCGTGAAGGGAAACAAACGTACCGGTCAGTAGGTTTTCCGGGAACGGATACGGTGAAAGGTGAGTTATTGAAAGCATTAAATTCTTCCGCTGATTGATCATATACTAACGTCAGTTCTAAAAGATTTCAAGTTGCCCGGCATTGATAAAGTTGACATCAATGACGGGCTTTTCTTATCAAAGAAGCAATACGCTGCGATCAATATCCCTCCTATGTCAAAAAAACATCGCCTTTATCATAGACTGTGTGCTTTATGCGATGATTCCCTGATATTCAATTTGGCATCCAGTACGATTTTCTTATTGAGCAATCTATTTGTGCGAATCTTCTCTAGCATGCAGCTCGCTGCAATTTCTCCGATTTCGACACGTGGTTGTTCTATAGACGTCAGATAAGGTTCGACGACAGTGGCCATATCCGATTCTGAAAAGCCAGCAAAAGCGACATCATCCGGTATCCTCAAACCATGTCGTTTCAAGGCTTTCATTGCTCCGATAGCGACAGGGTCATTAAATGCAAATACAGCATCCGGTTTTTCACCGTTTCCGGACAATATCTCTTCCATGATTTGTTCTCCATCACGAATAAAAATGCCGGAATGAATGATGGCAGAGTCTGATATAGGGAGATTAGCATCCTGCATGGCCTCTATATATCCGTTCATGCGTTCTTTCGTGATATCCAGCTTTTCTGGACCCGCAAAGTGAAATATTTTTCGGTATCCCTCACCTATAAGATGAGCCACTGCTGAATAAGCCATTTTCTTATCATCGATAATGATTTTTGTAGTATCAATGTTGGAAGGCACCCTGTTGAAAAACACAAGGGGAATTCCGTTATCCTGCAGGCCTTGATACATATCAGAGTTGGCGGAACTGTCGGATGTCGTGGATATTATTATTCCGTCTACCATGTGTTGTTCTAAAAGACTCAGATTGGCACGCTCTGTTTCAGCGGATTCGTTGGATTGGGTAATAAGTATCTGATAGCCCTCATGCATCAGTATTTTTTGTATCCCGGATATAATCATTGGAAAAAATGAAGTGACTAATTCCGGTACAACGATTCCGATAGTATAACTTTTCTTTGTGACCAACCCTTTTGCCTGCGTGTTCGGATGATAGTTCAGTTCGGCAGCAGTCTTGATAACCAGTTCCTTGGTTTCTTTCTTTATTTCCCAACTATCCGATAATGCCCTGGAAACTGTGGACGTGGATAACCCAAGTTTTTTTGCTATGTCTTTTATTGTAATTGGCTTTTCCATAATATGAATGATTGCAGGTTTGTCTGCAAACTTACAACTTTTTCGACATTCTGCAAAATTCAAACGTTCCCGGGAACGTTTCCGTTGATTTTTGAGGCATTATGCTATTAGAATTGGTTGTAGTTATATAAATTTGCTCACGTTGAAGGCCACAATAATAGTCCGAATGGGAATATTTCTTTTCATATATTAACTCTAATCGTTTTATAATGCCAAAGTATGTTAACATTAAATCGTATTCAATCAAGATCAGGAAAACAGATTGCTTTTTTCCTGATGTGCCTGTTGATTTCATTTGCAGGCATCATGCCAGTCCGATCACAGGAAAAAACTAAGATGGTTACCGTTGAAGGAACTGTCGTTGATGAAACCGAAACTCCTGTCATAGGAGCTAACGTCTATATCAAAGGCAGTACCAAAGGTGTATCTACAAATGTAGATGGGAATTTCATTTTTACAGGAGTACCTGTCGGACAGACTGTCACAGTCTCTTTCATTGGTTACAAAGATTATCAGGTGCAGGTTACAAAAGGGGGAGAGAAATTGAGAATCTCTCTTGAACCTGATGCGACAATGCTTGAGGAAGTGGTGGTAGTTCCATACGGAGGTCCGGTAGCAAGAAAGGATCTTACCGGTTCCGTCGTTTCTGTCAACGTTGAGGATATGAAGGCGTTTCAGGCAGTGACGTTTGAAAATGCTATTGCCGGCAAAGTCGCCGGTGTACAGGTCAATGTCGGGGATGGACAGCCTGGAGGTCTCCCGGACATTCTGATTAGGGGCAACAATTCCGTGACCCAGAACAATGCTCCTCTTTATGTGGTAGACGGCATTCCGCTTGAGTCTCCCGACAACTCGTCAATCCCTACTCAGAACATTAAGAGTATCGAGATTCTCAAAGATGCATCGGCGACAGCCATATACGGTGCGCGTGGTGCCAATGGTGTGATTGTTATCACTACCGATTCCGGTTCGAAGGGCGCTCCGAAAATTAATTTCGAGTACCGTTATAGTTTGTCGAAAGACTATAACAGGTATGAAATGATGTCGCCTTATGAATTTGTCAGACTTCAGAATGAACTTGATGCGGCTTACGGATCCATGTATCTCGACGGTAGGGATCCTCATCCAGATGGAAGTCCATGGATACTCGATGACTACAAGAATGTGAAACCTATTGACTGGCAAGATAAGATCAGTCAGCTCGGACAGATGCACGAATACAGCGTAAGCGCATCTGGTGGTACTGAGAGGACCACATATATGGCTTCATTCAATTATGCCAATCAGAAGGGTATCATTCTTAATACCGGTATGAAGAACTATGTTGGCAGCATGAATATTACCCAGAAGATAGGCAATCGCATGCAGCTTGTCATGAGGGCGAATTATGCGGAGAAGGAAAGAACTGGTATGCAAGTTAACTATGGACAGGGATCTTCCGCTTACATGTATAAAGTGTGGTCATACAGACCTATTTCCACAAACGGTGTGGACTTGACCCATGAACTTGAAGACCCTGAAAGACCGGAGAGTGGAGTACCGATGTTCAACCCATTGCTCCAGACCCAAAATACCGATCAGAAATATATCACAAGACAGTTGAGAACCAGTGCCATGCTCAATTGGAATATTCTCAAATGTCTGAAATTCACTACTTCGATTTCTTATACGAGCACTGAATCCCAGACTGATATATTCAATAATTCCAAAACGGAAGCCGGAAGTACACTTCCAGGAAGAAATGATGGAATTAACGGTTCGAGAAGAGTAGCAAGGACTAACAATGTCTTGAATGAGAACACTTTGAACTTCAACAAAAAGTTCGATAATATTCATGACCTTGCCGTAACTGTCGGTTGTACTCAGCAGAAAAATGTTTCGGATATCTTCGAAGCAAAAGCTACACAGATCCCTATTACGTCAGAATGGAGAGGAATAGAGGCACTTGATGAAGGGCTGTCTCAGAAAATCATGTCCAAGAAGTTGACGGAATGGGCAATGCAATCTTTTATTTTCAGGTCGAATTACAACTATGACAGAAAATACTACCTGACGTTTACGATGCGTGCGGACGGTTCTTCAAAATTTGCACGCGACAATAGGTGGGGCAAGTTCTATTCAGGAGCCGTTCGGTGGAGATTCTCAGATGAGAATTTTGTCAAGAACAATATCGGATCATGGTTTAGCGAAGGATCGTTTAACTTGAGCTATGGGTCTACCGGCAATAATGGTATCGGAGAATACGCTTATCTTCCGCAGATGGGATTTTCTTCAGGAGGGACATATTATGACTATTCATTCAACGATGAATATCCTACAACGGGAGCGATTGTCTCATCGATAGGTAATTCTAAATTGAAATGGGAGACCACGTATACCTTTAATGCCAGAATGGATTTGGGCTTCTTCGACAACAGGATATACTTGACAGCCGAGTATTATAAGAAAGATACTAAAGATCTTCTGATCAATGCCACATTGCCTGCCCATATCGGCTATGGTTCAGCATATAGGAATATAGGCCGGGTGGAGAACAAAGGTTTCGAACTGTCTCTAAACACTGTTAACATGAAGAGAAGGCATTTCAACTGGACTACCGACTTCAATATTTCATTCAACAGGAACAAAGTGCTTGCACTTGCCAACAACCAGAGTGTGCTTCCAGCTGATAATCTGAAGATTCCGAATGGAGCTGCATTGTATATTGCGAAGGTGGGTCAGCCTATCGGTATGATGTACGGAGCCCTTACAGACGGTCTTTATCAATATGAAGATTTCCGTAAGGGAAGCGATGGCAGCTGGATATTGAGAGATGATGTCGTTTCACAGTCAACTCATGCAAACAGAAAGGGAGTCTTTCCCGGATATCAGAAATTCAAGGATTTGAATGGCGATCTCCAGATTACTCAAGAAGACTTGACGATTATAGGTAATCCGAATCCTGATTTTACGGGCGGTATAACAAATACTTTCAGATTCTATAATTTCGATATGTCATTGTTCTTTACATTCAGCTACGGCAATGATATCCTTAATATGAACCGTTATTATTTAGAAGAAGGCAGATCATTGAGTTCCAATCAGTTCGCTTCGTATGCCGACAGATGGACCGTGGACAATCCTAACGGAAAACTTCCGCGTGCAAGATCTGCAAACAATACGGCTTGGGGCAGTGACCGTTATGTAGAGGACGGCTCATATTTGAGACTGAAAAACTTGAATATAGGATATACTCTGCCTGTTCAGGTGAGCCAGAGGTTTTTTGTTAGCAACATGAGGATTTATTTCTCTGCCCAGAATCTGTTTACGGTGACGGGGTATTCGGGACAGGACCCTACCGTCAGTACGATGTCGAATGCAAGAACTCCAGGTTATGACTATTCGGCATACCCTGTACCACGTACATTCATATTTGGTGCACAAATTTCGTTTTAATGGATATAATGTTTCTCAATTTATATGGATATGAATAAAGTTATTAAAAATATATTGTTCGGAATCGCATTTTTTTCTTTTACAGGCTGTTTGGCTGACTTGGATTTACATCCGATAGATTCGGACACTCCGAGTACGTTTTTCAAGGATAGTGCGGCGTGTGCAAAGGTTTTAGTGGGTTGTTATGACGCTCTTAGCGTACCGGGAGGAGGACTTTTTGATGGAAGCATGAACTCTCAGTTCGTCATCTGGAATGTGACGGATGAAATGTATAATGCAGCGGCCGGAACAGGTCCTAAGGTGTATAGCTATACTTCCGGATATGCTCCTAATGCTACTATGTACAAGAATCTTTATGCGGCGATTCAGCGTTGCTGTCAATTCCTTCATTATCTTCCTGATGCCAAGATGACAACAGAAACAAAGCTCGCCATGGAAGGTGAAGTGCAATTTATAAGGGCATTCTGTTATTTCAATCTTGTACAAAATTATGGAAGGGTTCCTCTTATAACGGAGGCATCTTCGGATGTTAATACTACTTCTGCAAAGCAGGCAGAGGAGGCCGATATATACGATTTTGTAATTCGCGAGATGGAAGAGGCAGAGAGCAAGGTCTTTCCGATTACCAAATTTAACTTTGGAGGAAGAATCAACAAGTCGGCTGTCAGGGGAGTGCTGGCAAGGGTCTGCCTTTTCAATGCCGGATTCCCTTGCTACAACACCGAAAGGTACAAAGATGCATACAAATGGGCAAAGATGGTCATCGACGATCCTGCTCACAGCTTGATTCCTAATTTCGCAGAAGCATTCATTCCGCTTATTCAGGACAAGTATGATATACGTGAAAATCTATGGGAGATAGAAGCGTATTGTAAAAGTACGTCTGACGGACTGAAAGAATATTTTCCTTCATTGTCGACCACGCTCGGTACCAATTGCAGCAAAGCTGTAACAAACGTATCCTTTATGGTTAATAATACAATGAAGATCACCAAGAGAATGTTCTCATATTATGAGCAAGACACTGAGGCATTGTTAGGTTCTTATGATGAAAGACGTAACTGGGCTATCGCTCCGTTTACCAATGCCCCTACGAAACTTGATGGTGCTGAACGTCTTGTTCTTACTTATTTCGGTTCGCATAAGGATCCTGATAATGACAGATTGGTTTATGATCGTCAGGTCAACAAGTTCAACCGTCAGTATGCAAAGATTTGGCCTGCATATCAAAGTAATGCAGGAACCAACCTTTGTATAGTACGCTATTCCGACGTATTGCTTATGGCAGCCGAAGCATTGTGTCAGATACACAACGGTCCGACACCTGAGGCTATAGGCTATGTCAACGCAGTGAGAAAAAGGGCATACGGACAGATGGACGGTCGCAAGTTTATTGACCATATTGAACTTACCAATCCGGGAGAAAATTATACCATTGATGAAGTTTGTGTGGAAATTGTAGATGTTACCGACAATACCGCATCTGTCACATGCACAACGGAAGAGAACAAATCTCCCAAGGCATATCGTGTCGGAGACGTTAAAGGTCCTCTCACAATTGCTACTGCCAAGTTGCCTGAGATTCTTGGTTCTGACGGAAAACCGGACACTAAAGCCACCAGACCTATTGAGTCAATCGTATTGCTCGACAGGGGACATGCCTACAGTGAAACTCCGAAGGTGGTGATCAGGTCACTCGAAGGCGGGAAAGGTCCTAAGGGTAGCGGTGCTACGGCAATTGCAGTGATGAAGGATGAGAGTCCGTCTTATGAATTGTCTGCCGAAGCTACAGACTCAAAGGAGGCATTCCTTCAGACTATTATGGATGAAAGAGCGAGGGAACTATGCTTTGAAGGCTGGAGACGTTTAGACCTCAAACGTTGGCACAATCTTGTGGAGGTGCTTCAGGCTACGAGGGATGATGGCAGGAATGCAAAAGGAGTCAATGGAGCGCAACTTGATTATATCATGACTCCTGGCAACAATGTGTCCGATGTTCATTATTACCTTCCGATCCCTTCCGGAGAAATAATGCTTAATCCTGAATTGAAACAGAATGAAGGCTGGTAATTGTATATTTAACATTATTAAAAGTATGAGACAATGAAAAAAAATATAATTAGAATCCTGTTTCCCGCTTTAGTCGCCGCTTTAGTCGTTGTGTCCTGCCAAGTTGACACCGTGACCGAATCAACTGTTGTGACCAGGCTTGAAAAGAATGTATATGAAGTTGGAGAGAATGTCCGCTTTCACTTCTCAGGAGAAGCTGATTTCGTGACAATTTTTACCGGAGTTGATAATTATGATGGCGGAACGATGGGAGGAACGATAAAAGGTTCGCGCTATATCTATAGAAATCGCGGAAGTGAAAATGGGTCTCCGGTCTTGTCTTTCAATTGCAAAAAAGATGGAGACAACTTGGAGGAGTATGCCGAAATCAAGCTTCTTCTTTCTACTGACTTTGACGGTGATATCACCATGGAGGGAATAAAACGTGCCACTTGGTTGGATATCTCCGAAAAAGCAAAATGGCCTGTGGAGGGGACTAAAAAAGGTACTAATATTAATTCCGGGGCCATAGACTTGTCAGAATGGAACGGACAGGATATACATCTTGCTTTCTGTTATACCGCGAAAAAAGGACAAAAACAGGAAGGATATACAATATCTTCATTCAATCTTAAAAATACGGTTGAAACGGATGCTCTTCCTTATACGATATGGACAAATGCTTCTTTTGCAAAATGCGGTACGACTACGAACAAGCTGCAGGAAAATGAGACTGGCGCTATTTTCCCCGCTTATCAGTGGACACTTGGAACGTCGCTTACTTGTGCAGGCATGCCTGACGGTAAGGAGGATTTCGAAAGCTGGGTAATCACTTCCCCTGTCGATCCGAGCCAAGTGATTCCTGATTATGGTACGCTTATTAAGTCATACAGTGAGGTTGTTCCGAAGTTCTATGATTACACATATTACAAACCAGGTAAGTTTACGGCAACCGTAGTGTCTCGTAATACTACCGCTTTCGGAACAGAAGAGTCTGTACAAAATATAGAACTAGAAATAGTTGAAAAATAATTTTCTAAAAAATACGTTTATGAAATATTTGTTTTCTACGTTACTCATTGCTTGTGTGAGTGTACTGATGTCCGCCCAGCCCAAACTGAATCTTAATACGGGCAGTGTCGATATTGAATGGCAACAGGAGGAGGATGGCTGGCATATCTCGTGCATTAAAATCGACGGGAAACAGATTCCTGCCCCTGAGGGATATTACACGATTCTGTATCTGGATCGTAATCCGGCAAAGGATCTGGTTGATCAGGATCTTGAAGGAAAGGATTTTACATTTTATCCGTCAAAAGCAGAAATGCTTCCCGATGGTGCTCTGAAATTTTCTCACAGTCTCCGTTTCGGGGACGTTGAAGCAATATGGAAGGTAGATCCGTCATTTCCGTCTGATATAAAGGTCGATATGAAGGTCAGGCTGTCGACGAACGGTTCCGTATCCATCGCCACCCCTACGATTACCGTCTTCGAAGAGGACAATATATCATGGGCGATGATTCCGGGTAATTGGTATGGCAATGAAATCCAATATAATCTGAACATGGCTAAAACTTATAGCATGGGCATTCCTTGTGTTCCGATGCTTGCCCAAGAACGCAATACGATGACTCTGTGTCCGCTGTATTCGTCGAAGGATGGCTATACCTTAGCTGTTATTCCAGATCCGGGGACGGAAACCGACCCGATAGCCGGCAAAGTTCCGGATAAGAACCCTAATTCCTTGGGATTGAGTTTAGCGAACAGGCATAATGAACTTACTCCCGTGGTTTATCACCCTGTACTCGGGCAGGTGGGTGCCAAGAACAAAGCCGGAGATGAAGTGTCGTTTGGATTCCGTTATACCTTGAAGAACTCGGGCTGGTTCGATGTATTCCAGCATGCAGTGAACGATGTTTTCGCCTTACTATCATCCTTGGATTTGCTTACCAACAAGGTGTCTTTGTCCGAGCGCGTGAGCCGGCTTCAGAAATTCCTGCGCAAAGATAAAGAGTCAAGCTGGAAAACATGGCAGAGCAGAGGTGAGACAATAGGTGCCAACGGTTCCAAGATTGCTGACGCTGGTACCATGTTTATGATTGCACGAAACGGGCAGGATTCCGTAATGAGCAGCCGTCTTCACTATGTGAGGAATTATAAAATGATTCAGCAGCAGACAGAACCGGGATATTTCTGCGGTGCTGCTCTCGGAGAATATGCGGATATAGACGGTGTGGAGTCGGAAAGGGGCAATTGGATAGAACCTTTGCATACGACCTATTATACTATGGTCGATTTCGGAAATATGCTTCTATTCAATCCTGATGACAAGGAATTGCTCGAAAGGTTGAGGATGGCAGGTGACAGATTGCTTGCATGGCAGAAAGATGATGGAAGTTTTGAGGTCGGCTATGACAGATTTTCTATGAAACCGTCTTTCCCGGATCTTAAGGATTACAGACCAACCTGGTATGGATTGTACATAGCATATAAGCACTTGAAAGACAAGAAATACCTTGACGCAGCCTGCAAAGGTGCAGACTGGCAGCAGGAAAACGGAGTGGATAAGGGATATTATCTCGGAGTATGCGGTGATGGACGCAATATCTGGGATTTCTGTACGGCACAGACATCTCGTGCCTATATGGACTTGTATGAAATAACGGGTAACGAGGCATATAAACAGGCATCTATAGATGCCGCCATGATTTACGCGACGTCTATATTCACCAATCCGGTAATGACTGATGAAACGAAATACATCGGCGAGCAAGCATATAAAGACTGGGAACTGAATCAGACCGGTCTTGGTGTGGAGCATATACGAGGTACAGCAGTAAATGGACCGATTTTGATATCAAGTTACGCAGGTCTGTTCGTGAAGATGTATGAATGGACGGAGGAACCGGTCTTCCTTACTATGGCAAGAGCCGCGTCAATCGGAAGAAATGCTTTTGTTGACCAAGAAAGCGGATGCGCAGTCTATTACTGGCACGGAATGAATGAGTTGAAAAAATATTCCACAATGTTCCCGTGGCATGCATACTGGCAGATTGGCTGGATTGTGGATTATCTGATTGCGGAGGCTGGTTTGCGTTCGGACAGTAATATTTCGTTCCCATATGGCTACATGACTCCTAAGGTTGGCCCACACGTCACATATGGATTTGCACCCGGTAATATTTACGGTAAGAAAGCGGATCTTCTGTTCAGACCGGATATGGTCGGTTGCGATAATCCGGAGATTGAATTCCTTACCGCTTTGTCAGAGAACGGCACGAAGTTATACCTGATTGCAATGTGTCAGTCTAATGACAGTCAGTCATGTACTGTGACTTTGAATTTGTCGCAGTTAGTTGCGAAGAAGACAGGTTTCCGTTCTGCTAAGGCTCTTCAGGGTAAAATTATTAGGTCGGCAGGAAAGAAAGGGCAGATCAATCTTGATTTTGCTCCATGGGGTATGAATGTCATTGAAATTTCACTATAAATGATTTTATGGAACGATTTTTTATATTGTTGATTTTAGCGGGGCTGTCCGTTTCGGGAGTTGCCCAAAAGAGTATGTGGCTCATAGCTGGACAGAGTAATGCTTCCGGAATGGGTGATAGAAGAACTTCGATGAAATACTATAGCAAAGAGTGTTTCGACTATGTACAATCCGGAGATTCGTTGAAAATACTGCAGGACCCAGTAGGTGAGAACGGCAAGTATTTCGGCAAGGCGAACAGCGGCAGCATCAGTCCTTCGTTCGCGTGGAACCTTAATAAAATGACAGGTGATTCGGTTGTAGTGGTGTCTGCGGCGAGGGGAGGAAGTGCATGCTCCACTACAGGAGAGACAATCTACGGTACTTGGGCGGAAAAGGGTGTCTTGCCCTTGTTCGATGCAGCGATGGCTAAATGTAATTCTGCGATTGCCGTTACAGGATTGAAATTCAGTGGGGTGATCTGGCTTCAAGGAGAACGTGACGCAAATGCTATCAATGATGGGAAAATGGACGGTGAAGATTATGAGGCGGCGCTTCGCAATCTTATACTCCGGTTCAGAAAGCATCTCCATGATGCCGACCTTCCTTTCTATATAGTCCTCACTGGACAATATGTCGACCGTCCGCAAGAGGGCTATCATCAGGTTCGTGCGGCACAACGCAGACTGTCTGAAAAAATGCATGGAGTTCATCTTGTAGCTGCGGATCCTTGGCTTTTTCCACAGATGAATATGATGACGGATGACATCCATTACAGCCAATACGCATATAATCTTATCGGGGAGACTATAGCCCGCCAGATTTACGAAGCAAGAAGTATTGATTCTAAATAAAATGAGGAAAATGAAGAAAAAAGTAATAGCATCACTTTTTGCCATGTTTATCGGAGGAATTGCAGTATTTGCACAGGATCCGATGGTGGAAAAAAAGAATACTGACAGTAAACCTCCTTATATCTATCCGGAGGAAAGCATTGTAAGGGAAAATATAGAAAAGTGGCAGGATATGAAATTCGGTATGTTTATCCATTGGGGAACATACAGCCAATGGGGTATAGTAGAGTCCTGGTCCATTTGTCCGGAAGCATATAAATTCTGTATGGTGAGGCCGGAAGGAATGAACTATTTTGACTATGTCCGGAAGTATGAAGATTTGAAAAAGACATTCAATCCTGTAAAATTCAATCCTGAAAAATGGGCTGGAGCGGCGGAGTATGCTGGAATGAAATATGTGATTTTCACAACTAAACATCATGACGGATTCAACATGTACGATACTCAGTACAGTGACTATAAAATAACCGATGCCGAATGTCCGTTCCACACAGATGCGAATGCTGACATTGCAAAGGGAATTTTCGATGCATTTCGTGACAAAGGTATGATGGCAGGTGCTTACTATTCCATAGCGGATTGGAACAATAACGACTATTGGTGGGATTATTTCCCTCCAAAAGACAGGAATGTAAATTATCCTCCTGAAATGTTCCCGGAAAAATGGCAGCGCCTAAATGACTTTATCAACAATCAGTTGAATGAACTGACCGGAGGCAAGTACGGTAACCTCGGCATGCTGTGGTTCGACCTGTGCGATGCTTCTCCTGACAGGCATCCGCAGTGGGAAAGATTCGCAAAGACGGTCAGAACCAATCAGCCTGGAATCATGATGGTGGCAAGACATACGAATACCATCTATGAAAATTACAGGACTCCGGAACAGAAAATACCGGATCGTGCCTTGGACTATCCTTGGGAGGCTTGTATGACTATGGCTACTCAGTGGTCATACAAACCGGATGATAGTTACAAATCCGCGCATGACATTCTGACTACCCTCGTACAGATAGTTTCACGTGGAGGAAACTTTCTACTGAATGTCGGACCTGGTCCTGACGGAGAACTTGCTCCGGAGGCATATCAGCGGCTTAAGGAAATCGGTGACTGGATGCAGGTTAACTCGGAAGGCATCTATGGAACGAAAGCGATTGCTCCTTACAAAGAGGACAGAATAGCGTTTACTTCAAAAGATGACAACGTATATGCCTTTTACTTGAATGCCAAGGATGAATATATGCCGTCTGTGGTGAAAATCAGATCATTCGTTCCGGTTTCTGCCAAATCGGTATTTCTGATGGGGCATAATCGTCCCCTCAAATGGAAAAAAACTGGAGACGGAATAGAAATAATCATACCGGAGTCTGTCAGAAAGAATCCTCCTTGCGATTTGGTCTGGGGTTTTAAATTGAAGGTTAAATAGAGTGTTCCGAATTATTGATTCCATTTTGAGATGAAGCTTTTTTTCTTTGTAATTTTGTCTGCGATGACTTTCTGCCCGGTGTGGCCTAGTACCGGAAAACTGCCGGATGTTCCGTCCGTGCTGTTTCTTGGAGTGGATTTCCCTGAAGAAAGTGCCACCTATATTGAAGACCAAATTGCTTCCGGGCTGAAAATACTGGATTTGACAGACAGCCCGGAAGTAACATACCGCTGTGTAAGGGGAATAAAGGAAGCGGCGGAGGTCATATCTACGGAAAAAACAGGAAGATATAGAGTGTTTGTCATACAATGTAGAGATTTGGAGACTAATGAGAATACTTTCCGTAAAATCCGCTTAATGGCTTCCAGGCAAAATACCGACATATTATGGATGACATCCGATACGGCTCAGATTGTTTCCTGTAATTGTGATTTTGCTGATTATGAGGGCTTTTGCGCCAATCAGAAAAGTTATGACTGGAAGCGGTGCATATCATATATCGCAGATGCCGTGTCTCAATGGTGGACCGGTATGGCAGAAGGAAATAGAGGTATTGAAAGGCTGCCTGTATGGCAGGGCGAAATTCCTGATTATGAATATTCCGGGCCGGAATATATCAATTCAATAGCGCGTATCGACAGGATTTCCGAACCGGAATTGGAAGTTTTCCTTCCTCGTCAGTCAGGAAAGTCTCCGGTGGTAATCTTTTTTCCGGGAGGAGGATTGAGCTATACTGGCTTTATCAGAAATGCGCGTGAGGCGGCAGAGCTGCTGAGGCCATATGGAGTTGCGGTAATCGGTGTAAAATACAGGGTGAAACGTGGACTTGACGTGGCTTTGGAAGATGCAAGACAAGCCGTAAGGAGAGTCAGAGAGAAAGCTTCCGAGTGGAATATAGATGAAAATGCAATCGGAGTAGCAGGACAGTCGGCAGGTGCGCTGATTGTATTGAGGCTGGCTTCAGCCGATTGCCCAGACGCCTCTTCGCGCCCTGACTATGTGATTCCATTAACGAGCTGGTACTACGGGAAACAGAAATGGCCGTTCAGGTTCGATGCTGAGACTCCTCCTTTTTTTATGCGTCATGCGACTAATGACAGCGGTTACGGTTTTGCACTTAGTGTCAGGGAAAAACTCTTGGAGGCCGGAGTTGCATTGGATTGGAAGACGGTCGATGATGGGGGACACGGAGCTTTTGAAATCACTGTCGATGGTTATGGACATGACTGGACGGCCGAACTGGTAGAATGGATGAGAAAAAATAAAATATTGAAAACCGATAATCATGAAAAAGAAGTTGATTAGATTGTTTATTGCGGTCGGTCTTGTCTTGGGGTTTGGCTCATGTGCTGATGTGACTGACACTCCTGAATATTATGGAGTATATAAGGAAGCGAATATAGAAAATATAAGGCCGTCCTCGTGGTTAAGAGAAATATTACAGAGACAGAGAGATGGCCTCGGGCTTAACCGCAAGGAGTCAGGCTATCCTTATAACACATGTCTGTGGAATGGAATAATCCCGAAGGGAGGAAATCCGATTGCGAAAGGCTGGTGGCCTTATGAACAGTCGGGATATATGATTGACGGTCTGTATAGGTGTGGAATATTCCTGAGAGACAGTGTACTTATGCAGCTCGGTTCCGACAATGTCGGATATGTCTTGACCCATCCCCGGGCCAACGGAATGCTAGGTCCGGAAACCCTTGGTGAGAACCAGTGGGCATTTTCTGTATTCGCACGGACGCTGCTTGCATATTACGACTATACCGAAGACGACAGGATTCCGGTTCTGCTGAAAAAACATTTTTCTGCTTTGAATGATACTTTGACCAACAGGCAGACTTGTATCATAGAAAGCATGTGCAAAATGTATTCATATACGGGCGACAAGGAAATCCTGCAGAAAGCCGGGCATATTTGGGACCTGTTCAGTATGAACGGGGGAACAAAAGACAATGAAGTGTTCATCCATGGGGATATGGTCTCTTCAAAGCCGATTGACGTACATGGTGTGACGGCAGCTGAAGTTTCCAAACAGCCGTTGATTCTGTATCTTTATACCGGTAGGCAAGAATATCTCGATGCCGCGCTTGGTTTCTATTCTTCCGTGGAACGGGAAAACGAACTTCCAGATGGGATACCGGCTTCATATGAAAGCTTGTTTCCTAAGCATGCGGAAGCGCTGCATGAGACCTGTGATATCAGTGACTTCATATGGAGTTACGGTTACATGCTGATGGCAACCGGAGATGTCAAGTGGGCGGATAAGATGGAATCAGCTGTGTATAATGCAGCCTTGGGAGCTATTAATAAAGATTTTAAGGCTTTGCAGTACTTCTCATCTCCGAATCAGTTATTGGCAACTGAAAAAAGCTCCATGGCTCCGTACGGTGAAGAGGGCTTGTCGCGTCAGGCTTACAGACCGGGCTTTGACGTCGAATGTTGTTCCGGCAATGTCCACAGGATGTTTCCGAATTATATTTCAAGGATGTGGCTGAATGGTGACGAGCATGAGATAGTTGCCGCTTTGTACGGTCCGTCGGAATATAGGACAGAAATTAATGGCACAAAAGTATGTATAACGGAAGATACTTCTTATCCTTTCTCCGGGAAAATAACATTCAGGTTTGCTCTCGACGGTGCCCCTGTCAGAATACCGTTTACCGTGAGAATTCCATCATGGGTAGAGAATGCAAAGTTGACAGTCAATGCAGAACAGCCGAAAGAATATCATGCAGGAGGGTTCAGTACGATAGAAAGACGATTTAAGGATGGGGATGTCGTAGAATTGGACATCGATATGAAACCGAGGACAGAGAAAAGAACTGATGCCGGAATTAATGTATATATGGGGCCATTGCTGTATTCTGTAGATATTGATGAGAATGTTGAGATCATAAAGGACCAGTTCAAGACATCGGTAGCTTTTCCTGCATATAACGTGACCCCTGCTTCTAAGTGGAATTTCGGTCTGCCTGAAAATCCTGAAATAACAGTGGTGAACACAGGGAAAGAAGGATTCCCGTGGACACCAGATTCAACACCTGTCAAGCTTAAAGTAACTGCATTTGAAATTCCTGAATGGCGACTTTTGGGTGATACGACTCCTGGGCTACCCGAAGAAAAAAATCAGGTATCGTCAGAATGTGAAGAGATAGAAATGGTACCGTCCGGATGTACAAGGATAAGAATGACGACGCTTCCGGTGGTTGAATATTGTAAATGAAATTTAAAATTAAAGTAATTATGAGTAGAATTACGATGACTGTATTGTCTGTCCTTTTTTTGATATCCGCGTGTACATCAGGATCCAAAACGGGAACTAACAGACAATTGCCCGTTTATCTTGATGAATCCAAAACGATAGACGAGAGAGTAGAAGATATTATTCCGCGTCTTACACTGGAAGAAAAGGTGGCATTATGTCATGCTCAGTCCAAATTCAGTTCTCCCGGAGTGCAACGACTCGGTATTCCTGAGTTGTGGATGAATGACGGGCCGTTCGGTGTAAGAAGCGAAGTCCTTTACAACAGTTGGACAAAAGCGGAAACTACCAATGATTCCTGTACGGCATTTCCGGCTCTTACGGTTCTTGCATCCAGCTGGAATACGGAACTTGCGTCTCAATACGGTCAAGCTCTCAGTGAAGAGGCGAACTATCGGGAAAAAGACGTTCAGCTTGCTCCGGGAGTAAATATCGCAAGGACACCTCTTAACGGAAGAAACTTCGAGTATATGGGTGAAGATCCTTTTTTAGTTTCGAAAATTGCTGTTCCGTATATCAAAGCCATTCAGGATAACGGTATTGCTGTATGTGTGAAGCACTTTGCACTTAATAATCAGGAGTATCAGAGAGATACCATTAATGTAGAAGTGTCTGAAAGGGCACTGCGAGAGATTTATCTTCCTGCCTTTAAAGCTGCTGTAACAGAGGCTGGGGCATGGTCTGTAATGGGGGCATATAATAAATTCAGAGGACAATACTGCTGCCACAATAACTATCTCATCAATGATATTCTTAAAGAGGAGTGGAAATTTGACGGAGCAGTCATCTCGGACTGGAGCGGAACAAAGAATGCGTATGAGGCTGCAATGAACGGACTTGATATAGAAATGGGAACATTAAAGCCATATAATAAGTATTATATGGCCGATTCTCTCCTGTATTTTGTTCGTAATGGCAAAGTACCTATGGAAAAACTTGACGATAAGGTCAGACGTGTTCTTAAACTTAATCTAAGAACGGCAATGAACCGCAATCGCCCTTGGGGAAGTTTTAATACGAAAGAGCATACTGACTTGGCACGCCATATTGCAGAGCAAGGGATTGTATTGTTGAAAAATCGCGATAATATTCTTCCGGTAGATACTAAAAAATGCAGGAAAATAGCTGTAATAGGGGAAAATGCTGTCAGAACCCATGCCAGTAATGGAGGTGCTGCTGCTCTTAAACCAAGATATGAAATTACTCCGCTTGCGGGTATCGAATCGCGTTTTGGAAAAGAAGTGGAAGTGTCTTTTGCAAGGGGATATAGTGCTTATACTCCAATGATAGACGGAAGGATCGCTTCTCCGGCTTATGACAATATGCAGTTGGCGGTAGAAGCGGTAAAACTTGCTAGAGAAAGTGATCTTGTGATATTTGTGGGAGGTCTTAATCATAACTGGAGGCAGGACAGCGAAGGATATGACAGAGAATTGTACAGCCTTCCTTATGGACAGCCGGAACTCATACGTAGAATCCTCGAAGTGAACAGTAATGTCGTGCTGGTTCTTGTTTCCGGAAATGCCGTGGATTTGCGTTTTGCTGAAGATGTCCCATCCATTGTGCAGGCATGGTACTGCGGTTCCGAGTCAGGACATGCCATAGCTTCCGTGTTGTCCGGAGATGTCAATCCGTCAGGCAAACTACCTATCTCATTTCCTGCAACCCTTGAAGATTGCGGAGCGCATGCGTTTGGGCCCGAAACATATCCGGGAGTTAATGAAACCGTGACATATTCAGAAGATATCTATGTCGGATACAGATGGTTCGATTCAAAGAATATTACCCCTATGTATGCTTTCGGACATGGTTTGAGCTATACTTCCTATGAATATTCGGATGCAGGGACCGATCGCTTCGTCTACAGTCCTGGTGACAAGGTAAAGGTGTCATTCAGTGTGAAGAACACGGGAGCACGTGATGGTGATGAAATATCTCAGGTTTATGTTTCTCAAATCAACCCGTCTTCCGAACGGCCGGTAAAAGAACTTAAAGAGTTTGCACGCACTTCTTTGAAATCAGGTGAGTCCAAAGTGGTTGAAGTGGAACTTCCTGTTGATGACTGGGCATTTTGGGATGAACAGTTGGGTGGATGGACTTTGGAAAAGGGTAGATATGACATAAGTATAGCAGCAGCTTCCGATGATATCAAATATGTAGTTAGTGTTGAAATCAAATAATATGCGAAAATTATTTTTAATCATTTTAATAACGCTGGGTTCTGTGCTTGTCAATGCACAGAACTTGGTTCTACCACTATATGGTGAGGCTGAATTTGAGAAGATTGCTTCCCTTGATGATGAAATGCCTGAATTGCATGTGTACCTTACGGATAGACCGTGTAGTCAGGCAGTCGTGGTTTGCCCCGGTGGTGGATACAAAGGACTCTCTTTCAGTTCGGAGGGAGTCTCTGTGGCAAAATGGCTAAATCAGAACGGCATTGCAGCCTTTGTCGTCAAATACAGGATGCCGGCGGGAAGGCAAGAGGTGCCTGTCGGAGATTTGACAAGGGCTTTTGAAATAGTGATGGCCAATGCGGATAAATGGAATCTTGATTTTTGTAAAATCGGTCTGATGGGATTTTCAGCAGGAGGCCATCTTGCGGCAACGGGGCTTGTGACGTTGAAGGGTGAATTGAAACCTGATTTCGGTATTTTGGTCTATCCGGTAATATCTATGAAAAAGAATATTACCCACCAGTTCTCAAGATTTAACCTTATGGGGAAAAGTCCATCTGAAGATACTGTAATTAAATTCTCTACGGAAGAGCAAGTTGCTGAGGATACCCCTGCGACCATTCTTTTTCACTGTTCAGATGATCCGGCAGTGAGACCAGAAAATTCCATCGTGTTCTATCAGGCATTACTGAGGAATACTGTTCCTGCTGAAATACATATCTATCCGAAAGGCAGACATGGTTGGGGCTTTATCGAGGGGGCTCCTTTTCCTTATTTCAATGAATTCAAAACTACTGTTCTGAGGTGGATTGCAGAACAGAACAACTAAATTTTATAATATGATTAGAACTCTGTTATTGGCAGTTTGGCTTATGTTTATGCTTGCTCCTGCCAGCCTTGCTGTAGAAAAAGAAAAAATCAAGGTTGCTTGTATTGGCAACAGCATCACTTTCGGTGCAGGTTTATCCAATCAGGCAAGGGACAGCTATCCTGCGGTGCTTGGGCAAATGCTCGGTTCCGGTTATGACGTGAGAAACTTCGGAGTTAGTGGCACCACTGTGCTTTC
The DNA here is from genome assembly GCF_036416795.1 of Bacteroides sp. MSB163. Classification (NCBI taxonomy): domain Bacteria; kingdom Pseudomonadati; phylum Bacteroidota; class Bacteroidia; order Bacteroidales; family Bacteroidaceae; genus Bacteroides; species Bacteroides maternus. Next base: position 2,153,467 of record NZ_CP143867.1, read on the forward strand.
TTCCGGAGACAGTCCCTACATAAATACCCGCGTGTATAAACAGGTATTTGATTTTCAACCAGATATAGTGTTTGTTAAATTCGGTACCAATGATTCAAAGGGTGGTAATTGGAAGCATAAGGATGAGTTTAAAGGAGACATGCAGGCTATGATTGACGTGTTCTCGGGTATGGATTCTAAACCTAAAATTTATTTGTGTCTCCCTGCTACATGCTATATTGAAAAAGGTTCGATTAAAGACAGCGTTATAGTTCATGGTGTAATCCCTCGCATTAGGGAAGTTGCAGAGAAAAACCGTCTTGAAATAGTCGACATGCATGCCGCGACTTCCGGAATGCGAGAACATTTCCCTGATAAACTGCATCCGGACAGGGTAGCATCTTTGGAGATGGCAAAATGTGCGTATGGGGCGATGACCGGAATTTCCAAAGAATTCCAGCTTCAGGATTTCCCCGGGGTCAAGACTAAATGGAGGGGTTATGATAAATATGATTTCGAGTTCAACGGGAGAAAGGCTAATATAGTAGCTCCTGCCAAGCCTCTTCCCGGTAAGCCTTGGATTTGGAGGCCTGCTTTTTTCGGGGCTTTTCCTGCTGTAGATATCGCAATGCTAGCATTGGGCTACCATGTAGTGCATTATGACTTGGCATTCCTTTATGGAAGCCCGAGATCTCAGGAACTCGGAACCCTGTTTTACAATGCCATGATTAAGTATTACGGCTTTTCGGAAAAAGTTGTCCTTGAAGGATTTAGTAGAGGCGGACTCTTTGCAGTCGATTGGGCGGCAGCAAATCCGGAGAAAGTATCGTGTATCTATCTTGATGCTCCGGTGTGCGATATTACGAGCTGGCCCAGTCGTGAAAGGACTGACTTATGGCAGGAGTTTCTGCAGGAGTGGAATATCAAGGAAGAGGATATGAAAAATTTCAAGGGTAATCCTATCGACAATCTGAAACCTTTGGCAAAATCGAAGATTCCGATTATAGCTGTAGCAGGAGATAGTGATAAAACTGTGCCTTATGATGAGAATCTTGAAATTTTGGCGGCACGTTATAAAAAACTTCGGGGAGAGATTGAGGTAATCGTCAAAGAAGGTTGCGATCATCATCCTCACAGTCTTGACGCACCAGCTCCTATTATTAAATTCATATTGAACCACTAAAAAATTGTTCCACGTTGAATACAAGCGGAATCTGGTTGGACACGACTGGATTCCGCTTATTTATAAATCAATATATTTCTGTTCTTTACGTGTTAAAACGTTCCCGGGAACGTTTGCGATGATTTATACTATAAAATGCTTGTGTGTTGATACTTATGAACATATATTTGTACGTGCTCAGTGAGTGCGAAAGACATAATATATAACCAACTATTAATAATTAAACCCAAAAATGACGTTGATTAGAATTACATGGAAAATGCTTGTTTTGCTCACAGTCTTAATCTTTGTCGGAACTCTGCATGCAGCGGATAAGACCGGACAGGATGAATGGCGATTCGCAAGCTATGGAAAAGCTGCTAAGGGATCCGTTACTATGGATTCCAACACTCTGACAATTAAGACAGAGAACACAAAAAATGCCTTCTTTGAATCTGATGAATACAGTTTTGCATATAAAGAACAGCCGTTTTTGCATGACGATTGTTCAAAGTCTGTGATAACGGTGAAAATTGACGATATTAAGAAAGGTTCTGCCGGTATTATGATGAGATCCACTGATAGGCAAAGTTCGGCGAATGTACATCTTGAAGCGACTGCTACCGGAGATTTATTCGTTTTTTTTAGACAGCAGGAAGGAGGTAGTACCTCTTACAGACGAGTGGGGTATATCGGTTTTCCTGTTGAGATAAGGCTTACGAGACAAGGGAATTCTTTTTTGAGTCATTATAAAAATGCCGCTGATGAGTGGGTTAAAGGCCCAGCTGTTTTTGTCGATCTTGGAGAAACGCATTTGTCCGGTTTTTATGCCTGTTCCGGAAATGACAATCAAATAGGCTACGATGTGGATTCTTCTCGTAAAATGCAGGTGACATTCAGGGACTGGACTATTGAATACAGCGATAATTTTATCCCTGCGGAAGATAATTTTGTCGACAAGGAGCCGATTACACCGAATACTCTTTTGAGAGAGAATTTTGCAGATGGTAGTTTATCCAATGTGCCTGCAAGTGTTGTGAATCCGGTATGGAACGGTATCAAATTTGCAGAATTGCCTTATGCGGAAGACGGCAGCAGATATTGGAGAAAACGTGGCGATGGTATATACTATTTGGGCGACAAGAAATGGGCTGATTATGAAGTTGCCGTCCGGTTCTCTTTTCCGGAGCCGGCTATGAGTACTTCCGAATTTTCAGTGCAGATGCGCTACCAGAATATAGCAATGTATTCAAAAATGCTGAAATATTACGGGGTAAGCCTGAAAAACGGTAATGAAATCACTCTGAATAAATACAAGTCGGGTGGGAATACTATAGAGCCGCTCCAAAAGGTGAAAGTAGATTCGTATGATGACGGAAGTATGCACGAACTTAGGATTCGTGTAATGGATAAGGATTACGAAGTCTTGTGGGATGGCGAAAGCGTCATAAAAGGATCAGATACCAAAGAACCTATAACCTATGGGAATATAGGTTTGAAATTCACGGACTGTGATATAAACTTATACCGTATAGAAGTGACTGAGATAAAAGATGAAATCAACGGAAATCTTGATAACTATCTGTTGGATTATTACGACACGAAAATCCCTGATTATATTATTAAACAATATTTGAAATAATGGAATTGAATAAAATATTTTTATCTGGATTGACCTTTCTATGGGTTTGTTCCGGCAACGGCTATTCTGCCGATAGGCAAGATGGTAAATTCGAACCTAAGTTGTTTCAGGTAACAACTGCAGAGACAAGACCGAATGATGCAGTACTTATCAGGGGTGAATATCTTGACAAGATAAAGTCGATAAAGGTTTTTACCCTCGACAATGGAAATGTCGGCAATGCCGAGCCTGCGTATGTCCCGCTCCCTGTAGAGGACAGGCTGCCCGATGCAAATGGTACCAACCTTCGTACCGGGCCGTTGGCATCCTATAAGGCTAAAACGGTGGACTTGCTGCAGCAAAAGGAGCAGTCTCTTAAGTTTATTGTGCCCGAGGATTTGAAGAACGGGGTTTTCAGTGTGGAAATGACGGATGTCAATAATGAAAAGGCTTATTTTTATCTGAACGTTCCGATTGTCCGTTGGGCTTTGAGCGAGGATGGTGAATGTGCGGTTGCCGGAGATTATCTCAGGGTTCAGGGAAAGAATCTTTTACGGGATAAGGACAAGGCGCATGCTGTACTTGTTCCGCTAAAAGGCGGAAAAAATGTAAGATGCAAGGTTACGGATTTTTTTGACGACTTTTCCGTAAGTGTTGATATTCCGGACAACACGCCATTAGGCACATATTATTTGTATTACCATAACGGAATGGGGGGAAAGACAGCATGGAGCGAACCTTTGCGGATAGATGTGGTGTCTAAATCTCCTGACTGGTGGGGTGTGAAAGTATTTAATGTGATGGACTACGGTGCCGTGGGCGATGGCGTCCATAATGAAACCGCAGCTTTCCGTGCAGCTCTTCATGCTGCCGGACAAAATGGTGGCGGTAAGGTATATGTGCCGAGAGGCAGATATATGCTTACGGGTGAGCTCATTCTTTCTCCAAACACATTGATTGAGGGAGAATCAAAGGAGCTGACTCATATTTTCTGGAATCCTCTCAATTGGGATTTGTATGAATTGCCTAACAGCCTTATTAGCGGAACTCATCATTTCGGTTTGAGAAACTTAGTAATGTGGTCTTCACGTGCGTGGGGAGTCATCATGTCTACGGGTCCCGTGGAAGAACAAGGGACGATATTGCTCGAAAATCTGATTGTGCGTCAGACAGGACAGCTCAGCGGTATGATATATCAGGTGAAGTCGAATAGGGATCAAGTAGAGGCGGAGTTTCACAGCAGATGGAGCAAAACAGGGATAATTCTTCGTGGCAAGAATCTTAAAGTAAGGAATTGCGTCTTCAATTCAGCCGGCATGTACACTTTCTATGCAGCGGGAGGATTTGTCCAAAATTGCCGTTTCGAGAGACATACCACAGGTACTAACCAACCATATATGCTGGTACATCCAAAAGGGTTGATATTCGAAGATTGTTATAAGCAGGGGGACGGTTTTGGGTATGCTTCAAGTATTGACGAAAGCAGGAACCTTTATGAAGCACGCAATTATATTCCGTTCGATTATACCAATGACCGCGAGTGTATGACTCTTGATGGCGGTAGCGGCGGATATTACGGACCTGTAAAATCCGTCGAGGGTAATATAATTACTATCCCAGAAGATGCGGAAACCAATCAATGGACTGAAAACCACTGGAATGGCGGAGGAGTCTATATTATTAACGGGACGGGAGCCGGGCAGTTCAGACGTATCCGCAGCCATACTCTGACAAAAATTGAGTTGGATCAGCCGTTTCTTGTACAACCGGATGCCACATCTGAAATAAGTGTTACCACCGTAAGGCATCATTTGTATTTCATCAATAATGAGGCAGTCGATGTAGGAGCTTATCAGTTGTATGGTTCTGTACAGAATTGTGTGATTTCCGGTATGACGATGACACGGTGTAACGGAATTGTAGGCAGAGGATCGCTGTTGTATCGGGGGAAACAGCCTGAGTGGTATATCGATATCGTCAATTGCCGTCTTAAGGAGGGTAATTACAGTCATTGGTTCGGTATTGATGACAGAGGGCATTCCGGTCACCAAAGTATAAATCTAATCGGCAGCGGAGGAACCGGTATGAGCATAGGCACTGTTATCAGGAGGAATGTACTTAGTGAATATAGTTATATCCGTACTTCCCCGGGAGCCAATCCGGATGCGGTAACGGACGTTATAATCGAAGACAACTCGTTTGATATCGCAAAGAATGCCATATTGTTGGGTGGAAATGCCACTAATACGTCTGGTGTTCTGATTCATAACAACAGATACAATGAGGTAGACAAAAGATTGGAAACCAATGTTAATAAAGATAGTTACCTTGTCATCGATGACAACCTATGAGGATATTTTTCCGATGCGGACGACCTTTGAGGATAACAAAGTTTCTAATCAGGGTCCGATAATACGAAAACGATTATGATAACAAAGAATATAGCGAAAAACAGAACTTTTACAAATGTAGTATTGAATGCGGACTATGTGGTAGCTGGAGGTGGACTTACGGGGGTGTGCAGTGCAATTGCCGCCGCCCGTGAAGGACTTCGGGTTGTCCTTATACAGGATCGTCCCGTACTTGGAGGCAATGCTTCCAGTGAAGTTCGCCTCTGGGCATTAGGTGCCACTTCACACATGGGTAACAACAACCGGTGGTCACGTGAAGGAGGCATCATTGATGAAATCCTTGTAGAAAATGTATACCGCAATAAGGAGGGGAATCCTGTGCTTTTTGACATGGTGCTGATGGATAAGGTATTGACAGAAAAAAATATCACCTTGCTTCTTAACACAACCTTGTATAAGGTTGATAAGAGCAATGATCGGAACATATCTTCTGTTACGGCTATAAATTCGCAGAACGGGACAGAATACTCTATTTCAGGACAGATATTTGCAGACTGTACCGGAGATGGTACGTTAGGTTATCTTACCGGGGCATCATTCAGAATGGGGGCGGAAGACAGAACTGTGTATGGTGAAGAATTTGCACCGGACAAGCAAGAGTATGGAGAATTGCTCGGGCACAGCATATTGTTCTATATTAAAGACATTGGCAAGCCGGTGGAATATACCGCTCCAAACTTTGCGTTAAAGGATGTCGAAACATTGATACCGAAGTTACAGAATCCAAATTATTTCAATGTAAATCAATTGGGCTGTAAATATTGGTGGCTTGAGTATGGCGGACGCCTCGATACTATTCTGGACACGGAGGAAATCAAATACGAATTATGGAAAGTTGTCTATGGTGTCTGGGATTATATAAAGAATTCAGGGAAATTTCCTCAGGCAAAGACCCTGACGCTTGAATGGGTGGGACTTTTCCCGGGTAAACGTGAAAGCCGCAGGTTCAACGGTCTTTATACTCTGACGCAGCAGGATATTATCAACCAGTCAACCCACTATGATGCGGTGGCATATGGTGGATGGGCAATTGATCTTCATCCTGCGGATGGTGTGTATGCTGGAGGAAATGGCTGTCATCAGTGGCACAGCAAAGGTGTCTATCAGATTCCTTACCGTTGCTATGTAACTCCGGACCTTGATAACCTTTTCGTGGGTGGGCGCATCATTTCCTCAAGCCACGTGGCAAACGGTACTACTCGAGTCATGTGTACGTCGGCTCTCGGTGGAGAAGTCATTGGACGTGCCGCGTCAATTTGTCTTTCAAAGGGATATAAGCCGATAGACCTTGTTGATAGGGACAGGATAGGTTTGTTGCAATCACTCCTTGTTAAAAACGGAAACTTTATACCGGGTATTGCTGTGGCGGTTGAGGACAATCTTGCCGACTCTGCGGAAATATCGGTGTCATCCGTGCTTGAACTTGACGATTTGCCAGCCGACGGTACCTGGTTTGGATTAGACTATCCTATTGCTCAACTCATACCGGTGAATGGTAAAGTGCCGGTGGTCAGGATGAATGTAAAGGCAGATAATGCAACAAGGCTTGTTATGGAATTGAGAAGTTCATCCAAGAGTGAGAACTACACTCCGGATACTATTGATGCAGTTCTGGAATTCGATTTGAAAAAAGATGAGAATGAGATTGTTGCAGACTTTTCCTATTCATACGCGACTCCGCGTTATGCTTTTATCTGCCTGATGAAAAATCCTGAGATTTCAGTGCCGATGAGCGGGCGGTTAGTCACAGGATTGACTGCCGTGTATAACTACATAAACCCTGCCGTGTCGAATTTCGGAAAGCAGGTTCCACCTGAAGGAATAGGGGTGGAGGAATTTGAATTCTGGTGTCCGAAACGCCGTCCGGAGAGCAAGAATATAGCGATGTCGTTTGCCCCGCCTCTTGCGTCTTTCAGCTCGGAAAATTTAAGGAATTCTTATTACCGTCCGTATATAGGTACTAATGCCTGGGTAGCAGCTTTCGATGATGCAAGACCTGAAGTATGTTTCAAGTGGGATGGGAGGAAACAAATTAAAACCATTATCTTGTACTTCGATACCGATACGGATCAGGCAATGGAGACCGTCCAGATGGGGCATTTCGATGCCTGTGTCCCGACTTGCTACAGGGAGTACATAGTCCGGGATTCAGAGGGCAAGGAACTTTATCATATTACAGGCAATCATCAGACACTCAATGTGCTTGAACTTGATCAGCCGGTGACGACCGACGCCATTTATGTCAACTTTGTCCGTCCTTGTGGTGATGTCTGTCCGGGGCTTATGGGAGTGTATGTGTGTTAAGGTAACATTGATAATAAATAAACTGAAATGAATATACTTGATTGCATAACCATTATCCTATTTTCGATAGGAGTGTTGATTACAGGAGTGTCTTTTTCCAAGACAGGAAAGGATATGAAAAGTTTTTTCTCAGGTGGCGGCAACGTACCGTGGGGAATGAGTGGACTTTCATTGTTCATGGGATTTTTCTCGGCAGGAACTTTCGTCGTGTGGGGGTCGATAGCCTATTCGTATGGAATGGTATCAATCATTATCCAGCTTACAATGGCTGTTGCCGGGTATGCCGTAGGCACATGGATTGCTCCCCGATGGCATCGTACCCGCAGTCTCACGGCTGCCGAATACATAACGGGCCGTCTTGGTGTCAAGACACAGAAGACATATACCTATATTTTTTTGGCTGTGTCGGTTTTTACTACGGGTTCGTTTCTTTATCCCGTAGCTAAAATAGTCGAAGTTACTACGGGTATTCCTCTGACCACAGCTATCTTCGCTTTAGGGGCATTCAGCATGGTTTATGTTGCTCTCGGAGGTTTGCGAGGAGTGGTTGTGACTGATGTCCTTCAGTTCGTAATTCTTTTTGCGGCAGTGGTGATAGCTGTTCCGCTTGCTTTCGACAAGATTGGTGGAGTCGGTACATTTTTCGAAAAGGTTCCGGAAGGATTTTTCGAACTCTTTGAAGGTGAGTACACTCCCGGGTTCGTGATAGCCTTTGCTGTCTATAATATGTTTTTCCTCGGAGGCAACTGGGCTTATGTTCAGAGGTATACTTCAGTAAAGACGGAAAGGGATTCACGGAAAACAGGTTGGCTTTTCGGTGTGCTCTACACAATCAGTCCGATTCTGTGGATGTTGATACCCATGATTTACCGAGTCTATAATCCGTCATTGTCAGGTCTTGAAAACGAAGGGGCATATCTTCTGATGTGCAAGGAAGCCATGCCCGACGGATTGCTTGGTCTGATGCTCGGAGGAATGATTTTCGCAACAGCGAGTTCTCTCAATGCCACTCTGAACATATCGGCAGGTGTGGTTACCAACGACATATTCAAGAGAATGCGTCCTGATGCTTCTGAAAAGACATTAATGAACGTGGCGAGGATTTCCACATGGGGATTCGGAATAATGGCTATTATTGTAGCGCTTCTGATACGCTCTATGGGAGGCATTGTACACGTTGTAATCAGCGTGGCGGCATTGACGGGAGTTCCGGTTTACCTTCCTGTGATATGGTCTTTGTTCTCAAAGCGGCAAACTGCGCGCACGATACTCTCAGCGACATTTATAAGCCTTGCCATCAACTTGATATTCAAGTTTGTGACTCCGCATTTCGGCTTGGCTCTTGATAGGACATGGGAAATGATAGTCGGTACCGCGGTTCCTGTAATACTGCTTACCGGGATTGAGGTGGTGCTGAAGGCAAAAGAATTCATAGCTCCGGAATATATGGCCTATATTTCAGGACGGAATGTAAGGATGCATCAGGAAGACGCAGGCGATACTGAAGAGTCTAAACGGACTAACAGGTTTACACAGAAAGTGTTGGGCATTGGTCTCGGACTGTCCGGTGTGCTTATTACAGTTCTCGGTTTCATTGCGGAGGAAAACATTGTCGTACCTGTCGCTGTTGGGTTAGTTGTGGCATTGATAGGAATCTATTTGCTTATTTTATCATTGCGCCGTCCGCTTTAGAAGCCTTTTAGTTTTTCTTCCTACTGATAACGTGGGCTCGATATAAGAATTAAATTAATTCGATTGAATAATAGGGACATAGCGATAAAAGTCTTAAGTTTATAATAGCAAATTATAACCTTTGAACGATTATCGCTATGTTCGCAGAGCCTAAAGTTATGATTCAAGCTGCATCTGATTATCACCGGTTAAATAAACTCCCCGTTTTCGTTGATCTTTACTTTCACTTCCTTTTCTCCTTGCTCCAATTCTATCCAGTAGTAGTTTCCGGTAGGAGTTTCAACATATTCGGTATCATCCACTGCATAGCCGCTATATTGTGAGGCATTAATGGCTTCTGTCACTTTAATCGGGAGTACATATACATCCCATGAGGTTGAAATCCATTCATAGCTTGTGTTGAACAATACTTCTTTGCTTCGGTTTTCATGTATGATGTCCACTTCAATCATTCCTTTCTCCTGTTCAATCTCAACAATGCGGGCATTGGGATAATTCTTCTGTATGAATTCCGTTACGGCAGTAACCGTACCCGACGGGGCATCCGGTAGCAATGATTCGTTATTGCCATCACCGTCATCATTCACGGCTTTAATGAGGATACCGTCTGCTGAATAATGCAGATCCATATCTACGTCCTGTGCCGATTCCACTTCTATGATGTAGATGATCTCTTTTTCAGTTCCGGCACGTTCAATGCGCTCCACTTCATTATCTCTCTTCCAGGAAGCGTATTCACTGCTTTCGAAAGAAGTCTTTATTGCTTGCGGAATATCGCTATATGGCATTTCTGTTTCAGTCATGTACCATGAGCCGTCTGCCATATACCAGGCTTCCGTCTTATAACCGTTGTCGCTCTTGTTGTTGAATTCCGCTTTGTAGAATTGTCCTTGTGAGACGGTTTTTGTTTCCCAACTCAGGTTAGCGGCGTTGGAAAAACTGTTGTCGAATGCACTGCGTACGGCTTCGGGTACTTTGGAGTTTGGAAGATCGTCATCATCATCGCTACAACTTTGCAGGCCTAACATGCCCATCGCCAATAAGGCTAAATACATTTTCAGTTTCATAGTTACTTATTTTTTTAGAGTTTACTAATATTATTGTTTTCTTTGACTATTGCTGATTATGTTGCAAAGATGGCGGGCAATTCTGGAAGAAATTGGGAATTTGACTCCAAAAGTGGATAATAAATTCTATATTTGCGATTTTAACATTAAAAAGAGCAGATTACTGAATGAACTTATACTAATATGGTACAGGAATTGGAAAAACGCACCCGTATTGACGTAGCCGATGTGCTGCGCGGACTCGCCGTTATGGGCATCATTGTATTACACTCCATTGAACACTTTAATTTCTATTCATTTCCCGATACGAGCACTCAGAGTGCGTGGCTTAACTTTTCAGATAAAGCCATTTGGGACGGACTCTTTTTCATGTTCGGAGGAAAGGCTTATGCTGTGTTTGCCCTGCTTTTTGGGTTTAGTTTCTTTATTCAGGATAATAATCAGCGTATGCGTGGCAATGATTTTCGTTTGCGTTTCTGCTGGCGATTGATATTATTATTCATTCTTGGTAATATAAATGCGGCCTTTTTCACGGCTGAAGTATTGGTGCTCTATTCTTTAGTCGGATTCATTTTACCACTTACCTGTCGGCTAAAAGATAAATGGCTGTTTATTCTGGCATGTGTGCTTCTGATACAGCCATTACCACTTTATTATGTGATACATGCTTGTGTAGACCCTTCTTTTGTGACTCCCTCTATTCCGACTGGTAGCTACTGGGGAGCTGCTTTCCAGGTGCAGAGCCACGGTACATTTCTTGAAACCCTGCGTGTGAATTTGTGGGAAGGGCAGATTGCCAGTCTTGCATGGGCTTGGGACCATGGACGTGTGTTTCAGACTGCCGCTCTTTTCCTGTTTGGTTTGTTGATAGGACGTCGGGAGCTTTTCCTGAAGGAGAATCTGAAGTTTTGGAATAAGGTACTTTGTGGTGCTCTTATCGCTTTCTTCCCTCTGTATGGATTGGGCAATATGTTGCCGGACTTCATTGCTAATAAGTCTATTCTTACCCCCTTGTTACTTATCATAACTTCCCTGTCCAAGTTTGCATTTATGCTGATATTGGTGTCGGGTGTTATCTTTGCTTTCTATCGGACAAACCTACACGACTGGTTGATGAAGATTACTCCTTACGGTAAGATGAGCCTTACAAATTATATTACTCAGAGCATTATTGGTTCGTTGTTGTTCTATAATTGGGGACTTGCGCTTCACTCTCAGTTGGGCATAACAGCCAGCTTCCTGGTAGGGGTAGTGCTCTTCATCGTGCAGCTCGCTTTCTGCCGGTGGTGGATGAGCCGTCATGCGCACGGGCCGCTGGAATATTTGTGGAAGCGGGCGACTTGGTTGAAATAAAGTATCATTCTACACCCGCTATTTTTGAGAAAATGTTCTTTCCGTTCTTTCAGAACTCTCTGGATTCCCTGTTCATCGGCATTACGGCTGAAACCTCCAACCTTATAGTTGCTTCAGGTATCTTTCAGCTGAAACACCGATGAACAGGGGGATCGGGAAAAACTGAAAGACTGCAGGAGGAAAAAGAACACTTAATGTATTGAATAATATCTGAAAACAAGTAATGTTGTGATCCGGAACAAGTAATGTTGAGAATGATTACATTGCTTGTTCTTATCCACAACAAGCAATGTAATTTCAGGCAAGTCCGATTCCGTTGACTTTAACGTCTATATATCGGTGGCGTTGGATATATAGATACTGCATATCCGATATATAGATGCGACACGTCCGATATACAGATGCGACACGTCCGATATATAGATGTGGCATGTCCGATATATTGACTTTTATTCCTTTCCATATCATAATGCTGGGTTATTATAGATATTTCTCCCACAGATAGCGGAGCGGACTGAGTAGACGTGCAGTTACGCTCCGTTCATCCGTCATGACCTCTGCTGTACCGGATAGTTCTCCCTTAAAGTCCAGCTGCTTGCCGTATGAGGTGCGTAAGTTTTGTGGCAAACTTACCGTGGCAGTATACATATTGTCTTCGCTCGCTAACAGTGAAACGGACAATATTTCCCCGGTGAGGAAGCCAAATTCCATGTATGGATACCCTGTCACACTGATATTAACTCTTTGCCCGGGGCATACTTTGCCCGATCCGCTGATGGGTAACTTTATTTTCCCTATGATGTCACCGGGAGAGGAAGCTACAATAGAGAACACCTTATCTCCTGTGTTGACATTCTGGTTCTTCTGCCAAATATTATTGTAAGATAATATACCACCGGAAGGACTGATAAAGAGATACCCCAATTCCCAATCACTGATGCTCACCTGCAAATCATTGAGAGCAGATTTTAACGAAGTACTTATTGTATTGGCTTCCCGACTACGTTCCATACGGATTTCTACAATATTCTGTTGCAATTGGGCTTCTTGAATTCTAGCGGACGAGAGTGAAGTCATTAATTGTTCGCGTCCCTGCCTGTGATTCAAGTAAGTTTGCTGTGCTTCTTCGTAATCAGCCTTTGATATTAATCCTTTGTCGAAGAGTTTCCTTTCCCGGCTATGGGTAGCGGAAGCTATCTGTACTTGTTCTTCATCAAGTTCAGCTTGTTTATTCAGATGCCGTATGTATTTCTGATATTCTTGCAACTCTTTGCTGGCAGTCTGTTCTTTCTGGGCGTAGAGGTCTATCGACAGAAAATTACGATAATCTGTCAGGCATTTGATGAAAGCGGCATAAGTATTCTGAATGTTTCCGAGTTCCGGTTTCTCTGGAAACACGGCTTGGCAGATACAACTATCCGTCAGTATGAAGGAAGTAATCCTTTCTTTCAGTTCTAATACATGGGCAGTGATGGCAGGATTCTCCAGTACAGCTATGATATCTCCCGCTTTTACGGTTTCACGATCCTTTCGATATACCTCCTGAATTTTTCCACTTCCTCTTGCCACGATCCATACGGGTGGATGCTCTGTAGTAATGGTGATTTCTGTGCTTACGATATCCGGATATTTGAAGAATAAGCCCCCAATGAAGAGTAATGCCAGTACTCCGAAGAATACAGTTATTCCCCATCTGATTAATGCGTGTGGCGGGCGTGTCAATATTTCCTGCACCTCCTCACACCTTAATTCTATGTCTTTCTCTTCATTTTTCATAATTCCAGTTGATTCTTTACCAACCTGTAATATCTTCCTTCCAAAGCTATCAATTCCTCATGTGTTCCGGTTTCTGCTATTCTTCCCTGTTCTATTACAATAATTTGGTTTGCATTTTTCACTGTGCTTAACCGATGTGCCACTACCACGGATGTTCTGCCTTTGAAGAATGTCTCCAGGTTATTCATTATGGTGCGTTCATTATTGGCATCCAATGCATTGGTTGCTTCATCAAAGAAGATAAATTCCGGGTCTTTATATACGGCGCGGGCTATGAGAATACGTTGTTTCTGTCCCTGGCTCAATCCATGACCTTCTTGTCCTATCTTGGTATTGTATCCCAAGGGTAATTCCTCGATAAAGCTATGTATATTTGCTACTTCTGCGGCATGGCGCAATCGCGGCTTATCGATATGCTCCACTCCCGGAGCAATATTTCCAGCTATGCTGTCGGAGAAGATAAAACCATCCTGCATTACTACGCCGCACCGCTTGCGCCATTCGCGAATACTATAACTTCCCAGTGGAGTATCCCCGATGAAGATATCGCCGCTTGCGGGCGGGTAGAATCCTAACAGTAATTTAACGAGTGTTGTCTTTCCGCTTCCACTCATACCTACGATGGCAGTTTGTTTACCTGGTGGAATCACCAGACTTACATTGTCCAATGTTGGGTATTCGCTTAGCGGATCATATTTGAAGTTAAGGTTCTGGAGTCTTATTTCTTTTCCTTTCGGGATTTCCCGTATCAGTTCGCGCGTGGGATCTTCTTCATCCGGTTTGTCACGCACTTCGCTGAGGCGGTTCATGCTGAGGCGTGCATCCTGCATATCGCGTGCAAAAGCGATGAGCTCGTTTACCGGGCTGTTTAACTGTCCGATGATGTATTGCACGGATAGCATCATACCCAGCGTCATTTCCCCTTTCACTACCAGACTTGCCACAAGTGCGGTTATCAGTAGGTTCTTGCTTTGATTAATCAACACTGCTCCCGAATCCTGATACTGTCGTAGAGCAAGGCTTTTGATGTTTACTTTGAATAGCTTTGCTTGTATTCTTTCCCATTCCCAGCGTTTCTGTTGTTCGCAGGTACTGAGTTTTATTTCTTGCATACCGTTCACCAGTTGCACTACCGTGCTTTGGTTGGCACTCTGCTGGGCAAAACGCTTGTGATCCAGTTCGGCACGCTTCTTCATGAAGAGCCAGACGTATGTAACGTACAGGGCGCTTCCTCCCATAAAGATAAGGAATATCATACCACTGTACACCAGTAGCACAATGCCGAAGATGATGATATTGAATACTGAGAAGATGACGCTGAGACTGCTTCCCGTCAGGAAATCCTGTATGCGTTTATGGTCGTTGATGCGTTGCAGGATGTCTCCTGTCATTTTGCTGTCGAAGTAGTTGATGGGCATCTTCATCATTTTGATAAGGAAGTCCGATATGAGGGCGATGTTGATGCGTGTGCCTAAATGCAGCAGAATCCAGCCCCGTATGAACTCTACGGCACTGCTGCTGAAAGACAGCATCAACTGGGCAATCAGTACCAGATAGATAAAACCGAGATTCTGGTTGTTGATACCGAAGTCTACTACCGATTGTGTGAGGAAAGGTAACATGAGTTGTATCATGCTGCCCAGTAGCAGGCCTAAAAGGAGTTGTCCCACCAGTCCTCGGTATGGGCGGAGATAGGAGTAGAGGAAGCTAAAGCCTTTGCGATTCACTTCGTCTCCCTCGTCTTCTATTGTATAAAACTCCGGTGTGGGTTCCAGCAATAACGCCACTCCTGTGTCTTCTTCGTTTTTTCGGGAACTCAGCCAGCAATTGCAGAATTCTTCTTTGGTGTATTTCAGCTTTCCCGTGCCGGGGTCGGCTACCCAGATATGCTTGTCGGTGAGTTTATATACCACGACAAAGTGCTGCTGGTTCCAGTGTATGATGCAGGGTAAAGGAGCTTCCTTGAGTTTTTCAAAACCCACTTGTACGCAGATGCTACGAAAACCAATCTTTTCTGCAGCTTCGCTGATACCAAGCATGGAAACCCCTTCGCGGGTGATGAATGATTTTTCCCTCAATCCTTCCAATGAATAACGCTTGCCGTGGAAAGCGGCTACCATGCGGAGGCAGGTAGGACCACAATCCATGGCGTCGTGCTGGATGTAACGAGGGAAAGATTTCATTGTCTTTCTAAACTGTCTAATGTTTGCATGAGTTGTTCATCAAGCAAATCTTTTGCAATGATTCTACAGTTTCGATCTAATAAGAAGTTTCGCGGGATTCTTTCGATGTCCAAAACTTCAACTGATTGAACATTCCTGCGGTCATTGTCTGTACCTATCACATGAATAAAATCTTGTGTTTTATCTTGTTCTATAGCTTTTTTCCAAGCACTGTGGTTTGCATCAATGGAAACTGCATATATTTTTATATTATTCTGATGTTTATTCAATACTTTTTTTAGATAAATAGTTTGTGCTCTACATGGTTTGCACCAACTTGCCCAAATATCTACAAAAATGTATTTACTTCTTAAATCTGATAACGCTATATATTCTCCATTTAGTGATGGTAATTGAAGTGCTATTCTGCTCCCTATTTGAGTACTTTGTTTTCTTTTTTCATAAATATTCCTCTGCTTTGAAATCTCGTCTAGCCGTTTCTGGGTACTCTTTGTACGTTCGCTTAATGTAGGAGCATTCTTGTATGTAAGTGCTGCTGGTGGGTAATTTGGAAATTTTCGTGCAACGTATTCTCTTAATGATTGAAGACTATCCCTTGATAATGAATCCTTGAAAAACATTTGCAACATAACCCAACTCCCTTTTGCTATCAGTGGGTGCTCAGATGTGTGTATTTCGTTAATATAGCGATCTATTAATAGATGGTTGTAATATGAAATGCTATCTTCAGAAGATTCATTTTTTTTTATCCAATATTTTCTGCTTCCTTTCTCGAAGTCAGTAACTATATTGTGATAATTTCCTTTGCAAGCATTTTTCCACAATACTTCTTTATCATTTGAGGAAAGGTATAATTCTACAGTATCATTCGGAAGCGCATATACATATAATCCTTGTGGTCCGTTTTTTGAGAAACAAATCTTGAAATAGTTTTCATAGGGTGCATATCCTTGAAGTTTTACTGTTTTTTGCCCCTTTTTTATGCTTGCAGAATCCCAAATGGCTTTTTCTGACCCAGATACCCAAGAACAGAAAGACCAAAGGTATACCTTTTGTTCTTCTTCTGTCATATCATTGTCAAGATGAATAATGATTTCCATGTTCTTTTTTTCTGTCAATGAGAAAAGAGTTAGAAACAAACTAATTAGGCAGGATGCATATAAAAGTACCTTCATGTTTTTTGTACGATTTTTATAGGAGTTCTTATTTAATATAAGAACCCCTATGCTTTCTACTTGATTAATTCTTCGCAAACAGCATCTTTACCAATGGCTGCATCAGCTCCTTTTTGAGCTTCTTCCATTGTTAAGTTTTCAAAGTAGGCTTCTTTGCTGGCGTCAGAACCATTGTAGCAATAAATCGTACCACCAGCGATAGCATTCATCTGCACCTTGTTCAGTTTGAACGCTTCAAAATTTTCAAAATTCTTCATATTTCTATAAGAGTTAAGGTGAATAATAATGTTAACAGTAGGAAGCTTTAAGTATCACCCTATTGACTTCTGTTTTGCAAAACAATATCTTTATGTTAATACATACTTTAAATTCTCTATTTGATATATATATGGTAAATAATGTTTGTTTACGATGATGGTAGGTGTCTCATTGATTTGCTGCTGCAAGCAATACAATTGTTGCTGTTTCCATATTTCCTGCGTTTTATCTGCAATATCATTGGGGATATCTTCTATATGATGTGTACTAAACCAT
Organism: Bacteroides sp. MSB163; assembly: GCF_036416795.1. Lineage (NCBI taxonomy): Bacteria > Pseudomonadati > Bacteroidota > Bacteroidia > Bacteroidales > Bacteroidaceae > Bacteroides > Bacteroides maternus. Next base: position 2,170,724 of record NZ_CP143867.1, read on the forward strand.
TCAGACAATGCTTTCATAGCCTTTTCCCAACCTTCTGTAAGATAGATTGCAATAATTGTTAGTGCAATCTGTTTGCCTGTATTATCACCGGGAAAAGTTAATAGCACTAAACAAATAGGTTGTTCATTGGCTATTTTTTGAAATTGTGAATGTGCTTTTGCGCAATTTTTGCAATTGGGATTAGTAACAAATAGCAATTGATTTTCACCTGTTATGTTGTTATGTAAAACTATGTTAGGTTGAGGAGTTTCTCTAATCTGTGGTTTTAGGGTTAGGAGGGCTTGAAAAGCTTCTGGGCTAAGCAAGTCTGCAAAGTGATTTTTAAGTTGTTTCCTTTCTTCATTATATTTTAGTAATTTCTTTAGTTGTGTCCAGATAACCAGATAAATACAACTGATAGCAAAAATGAGAAGTATTGTCTGGAAAGAAATTGCTTTATTATAATAAGCTTTTAGCAGGTACAAGGTAATGCAGTTACCCCATACTATTAGATTGATAATCATGCAAAGCATACATCCTTTGCGAATTATAAAGAGTTGATAGATGATGGAGTAAATTGTGAATCCTATTGCAATGATGCTACATAATGCACTGATATAAAAGAAATCGTACGGACGTAAAAGGCAGAATAGCAATGAAGTGCTGAAATAGAACAATGATAATTCACCTAATCCTACGTCGATAATACGTGATCCTTTAGAGTGAAGCACTTCATTACAATCTATAACTTTACCAATGTGGCAAAAACTATGTAGGAACTGATGGTTGATGGTTTCTTTATAAAGAATAGCAGCAGAAACAAGAATCCCTGCGCATAGTGTCAGCAAGTAGATAGTCACTCCTGATGAGTAGTTCCTGCTTGCATGATATAATATAAGGAATATAATAACTATGCCTGCTAGCAAAAGTTGATATTGCCTAATCCACTCTCCAACATTCTTTAATCGGTAATTTTTCTCTTGAATAGTTTTCTCTGTAATCTCGCCGACTAAGACTCCACCTGTCCACTTCTGTAAGAATTGTTGTTTGCTTACTCTTATATGCCGGGTGTGGGGCGTAGTGATGATAACATGACCTTTCTCCATCTTTTCTACCAGACAAAAGGGTGAATCATTGTCATTGGTTACAGCAATAAGCGGACTTTCTAATTTGTCGAGATATTCTGCAGGGAGCTGATATACCGCATTGTTGATATGAAGTATATCCAGTGCATCGCTGATACCCCGCATGCTGTTGCCCAACGGATTGTCGAGCAAGCGGCGTACGGTCACCTTGCTCACTTTTACGTGCAAAACACGCAAATAATGATAAAGTATTCCATCAGTGTTGTCAACTCCCAACATGATATTTCTTCTTTAATACTTAAAGTGTAAATTTGCCTTTTAAAGAGGTTTTATCTGAAATAATTTCTATATAATATATTCCTGAATCTTGCAAGGTCATATCAATAGAGATTGCAGCCGGACTTATGTATTCCTGTGAATAAATAGTTTCACCGGTAGATTCCTTAGTAATCTTGATAGTGACTGCTGGTATCATTTCTTCAAAAGATGCGGATACTACTTTATTATATAAGTAAGCGTGCGCAGGTTGTATAATGATACCACGTGTTTGGGGTATGTCTTCCGGGTCTACATTATTGCCTTTTTTTATATCTCCATAAAGACTAATTTCCGTGCCTTTAATAAACTTTTGGGAATATGCGGAAGTTCCCCAAGCAAAAAATGCGATTAAAAGGAATAATAGCTTTTTCATATATATCGTTTATTAGATATTGTTTGCTACAAATATAGCGGGCTTTTATACTGATAGAGTGTATCAAAAGTGTATCATTTCGCTTTATATGATGCATTTTACGCTTATATTCCCCTTTAGAGTGCACGATTTAATAGCTTTTAAGAAATTCTTTTAGCTTGTTTGTACCGGACGGGCAGCTTACCTTTTTTAGAATTTCTTTTTCTTTCCTGTAGATCGTATTTCGCGTTTGCCTTACTATATATTCTAAGTTGGCAATTGGAAAATCAGTCAAAAGCAGGCAACACAGGTGTACTTCTTCTTTTTCTAATTCACACTGGGTTCTCAGTCGGGTAATGGCTTTATCCCAACGTATGTCGGTCTCTACAATGAAACGCTGCCAGTCGTCATCGTTTAACTGTTCTTCTGATTTATCGTATGTTTTGTAAGAGTTAATAATCCTTTCTATTTTAGAGTAAACCTCTGAATGTTCAAGAGCTTCTTTTGCCAACACATTTCGTTCTCTCGTTAGAGCATCAAGTTCTTGTTGTAGCTTTTTCTTTTTTTCTTCATTGTTATGCTGTCGGTTAATATCCTTTTGTAGGGAGGTTATTTCAGCTTCTTTTTGGGTGAGTTCTTTTTTAAGTTGTATGTACTTCTGTTGCAAGTCTTGTTGCTCTCTCTCCAAAAGAGATTGTTTTTGCTCAATGTGCTGTGCCTTTTGTTGGCTTCTTCTTAATACGGCATAGATAATTCCGATGATACAGATGAGCAGAACACTGATCATTATTAAGATATACACTTTGTTGCTTTGAGAACCTATGTTGTTGGTATATTGCTGTTTTTCTACCTCTTTTTCTGCCATAAGAATGTCGTTGCTTTGTTTTGCTAAATGCAGGCTATCCAGATAGAGCGTATACTTCTCTGTCAGCACCAGTGATCTGCCTAAATCTCCTTGCGCTTTGGCTATCTCTGCCAGACGCATATAGGCACTGGCTTTGTTACCATATCCTGTGCTCGATAGACTTTTATTGATATATATAGTAGCGGAATCGTATAGCCCGGCTTTAAAATAAGCGTCACCTAAAAGCAAATAAGCTCTGTAACGCTGCGCTGTGTCGTTTCGTAACGATATATTTAGTTGGGCATATTGAATTGCTTTTTTATCAAATTCCATACTATTGTATAATGAACTGAGTGCGGCAGTTATGCCTGCTTGTACCCGTTTATAGCTTGGGGCGCTTGTCATTTCAAATGCCTTCAATAGTTTTTCTTCCGCTTTAGGGTAATATGATATTCCTCTTTCTATATTAATTTTTCCCTGAAATGATAGTGCTTCCGCCCAAAGGCTTGTGTCATTTTGCTGTATTGCTAGTTGCTCGGTTAACTGATAGATGGAGTCAGCTTGCTCTAATAAGTCTTGCAGGTAATACAGGTAGCCTGCATGATTGTATACTAATCCCTGTAGTTTGGGGTTTCCGGCCTTTTTTGCAAGTGGAATTGCTGTCAGATATTCCTGAACTGCTTTTCCGCACAAATTTGCATCCCTATATATGCACCCTTTGTAGTAATGTGCTTTAGCCTGCATAGGTATATCTCCAATAGAATCGTAATACTGTATTGCAATCCGTATCAGTGAATCATCAGTTTGCACGATATAATTTTTGTCTCTTGCTTGTGTCAGCAATAAAGCATAGTAAGCTTGGTCCGTCTGCGTGCCCAGTTGTTGCGGTTCTATACTTTCCAGTATGTGCAAGGCGCTGTCCGGATACTCTTCCATCACTGAATTTGCTTGTACCAACAAGGCGTAAGGTTGGTGGCATTGAGTACATGAAGTGGATGAAAGAAATCCTAGCAGCCATATTATGATATAGAATATTCGTTTCATTTTAGTCGTTGTAAGGTTGGTTAAATGCAAAAGTATCTTTTTTTTAGAAATATGACTAATTTAATTGTACCTATTTGAGAATACTATTGAAATAATTGCATTTTGTCATTTTGTATTTTTAATTAGCTGAGAATACTTTATTCCTGTACGGTTGCTCATTGTGGCGGAAATATGGAAGTGAAAATAAGCAAATGCCAGGTTGATAGTGTGATATCGAAATGCTTACATTTATTATAGAACTCAAAGTGCCTTAAAAAGTACACTAATAGGTGAAAGTTATGATGCAAATAGGTCCGCTACCTATAAGTAGTAACCCTTTTACCCGTAAGTAGTAACCCCTTTGCCTATAAGTAGTAACCTTATTGACCGTAAGTAGTAACCCTTTTCTGCATAAAGAGCTTTCTAATCTGCAAGTATATGCAATAATGGAGTATCTTTATGCTTTATTTATTCGTAGAATACTCTGGAATGTAAATTTAGAAACTGATGTGTGTTACTTAAAATGTGGATATGCTGTCGTTCTGAACGTAAAAAAATCGATGTTGTGTCTTTTATGTATTTGAAAGCTGTCTTCCTTTATAAGTGTAAATTTAGCCGCCGCTATCTGACACGGCAGCTAAATTTATAGGACCTGTTCCCTTTATTTATCGGTGGCAGGCGTTAGCAAGTATTTCAACTCTTCCAATTGATAAACGCTTGGCATATAATGTCCGTTGATGACAACTGACGGAGTATGACTGATGTTATTCCGTTCGCAGTACTCTTGTTGTTGTCTCCAAAGCAGTTGTGCAACATCGTTAATATTGTATCTCTCTACATCAGGTATCTCTTGAACTTCAAACCATACTTCCAGCAAGTAAGTAGCTTTGTCCCAGCCTTCTGAGAGGTAAGCGCTGAGAATGGTTTGTGCTATATGTGCGCTCAGGCGGTCGTTTGTATAGATAACCAGTGAGATGGATATGTCTGCTGATATTTCCCGGATATGGTGATGTACTTTGGCGCACGCTTTACAATTGGGGTTTACCACTACCATTAACCTGTCTTTTGTGTTATCGGTAGAGTTGTGCAGAGCTATATCCGGGTGGATCATCGTTCTGACTTTAGGTTTCAAAGCCAGGAGTTTCTGAAAAGTGATCGGATTGAGCAGACCGGATAGCTTGTTTTTCAGAAAGTGTTTCTCTTTGTCCGAAGAAACAAGTGCTTTAGCCTGTATCCAGAAAATCACGCAGATAGTGCTGACTGCAATCATTGAAAAGAGAATTCGTATTGAAAACCTCCACTCAAAGTTATTCCTTATGATATAAAGCGCCACGGCAGTCAGCCAGACCGAGAAGGTGGTGAGCATGCAAAACAGGCACGCTTTACGAATAAAGAATATCTGATATATGATGGAGTATAAAGTGAATGCAATTGCAATGAAAACAGACAGGGCTGCCAGAAGATGGAATTCCTTTGGGCAGACAGCTGTGAAAAAGAACATGGTTGTGAAATACATCCACGATAATTCTCCAATACCTATTCCTGCAATATTTGCACCTTTGGATTTGAGTACCTCATTACAATCTATAACTTTCCCTATGTGGCAGAAGCGGTGTAGAAAGTGATTATCTATCATTTCTCTGTATAGAATGATAGTAGAGATGAGAATACCACAGACCAGCGCGGAAAGGTAAAGTGGTAATCCTGTGGGGTAGTTTCTACTCCAGATTGAAGAAAAAACTAAGAGGACGGATATAATTCCCGCAATCAGTATCCTATGTTGCCGGCACATATAATGAATATTGCTGAGCAAGCAGTGAGATTCACAGACTGTTTTCGAAGTTGTTTCGCCAAACAGGACAGTTCCTGTCCACTGGTGCGCAAATAGCTTTCTGCTTATGGGCATGTGGCTGACTTCGGCAGTCGTGATGATGAGCCGGTCCGGTTCTATCTTTTCGACAAGGCAGAATGTGGAATGGCTTGTTTCCAATTGGGTGATAAACGGACCGTGCAACTTCTCCAGATACTTCGGTTGAAGTTGGTAAACTACGTTATTTACATGAAGTGCGTTTAAGGCATCGCTGATACCTTGCATCGTGTTGCCCAACGGACTGTCGAGCAAACGGCATACGGTAGTCCTGCTCACTTTTACGGTCAGTGACCGTAAAAAGTGATGGACTACTTCACTGGTGGCATTGTCAACTCCCAGCATAGTCTTGATTTATAGTTAAAGTTTAGGTTAGGTTCTTTGTTAAAGTGTAAAGTATCCGCTCAACCGGGCTTCTCCCAGTTCAATTTCCAGGTAGTATTCTCCCGGCTCTGTTGCGTTTAAATCAATAGTGATAAGCGTAGGATTAATACTTGTTCCGGAATAAATATTTGCTCCAGAGGCATTTGTAATTGTAATACTTGCCGTAGGTGCATCACAGTTGAAAACTACAGTGACTATATCATTATTAATATAGGCACTGGCGGGTTGAATAATGATGCTCCTGGCTACTGGTCCTCCTTCTTTGGGACCTGCCGGGTTCAGAGGAATCTCTCTTTCATCATCATTGGTCAGAAAGAAATTTTGGGCGTGCAAAGATGTGCTACCCATAACTACTGCTAATACGAAAAATACAAATAATAACTTTTTCATAAGATATACTTTTAATTTGTTATGACGGTGGCAAATTTAGAGAGAATTTCTCCAATAAAAGTGTATAAAAAGTGTAGAAATGTAGAGAATCATCTTGCTGTTGGAGCATTTTTCCCTATTTTAATAGAAATTGTTCTAAGAAATCGCGGAGTGAAATTGATTTATCAGTGCATTTCATCTTTTGTTCCAGTATTCTTTTGCCTTTTTTATATATGGCATCCCTACTACATTCCATTAGGTATCTGAAATGACTGGTGGGTATATCTGTTAAATGCAGGCAACAAAGACATATCTCATCCTGAGATAAGGGATACTTTGCAGCTAAGCGGATGGTAATGTTATTCCAACGTACATCAGTTTCTGCTATTAGTTGTTTCCAGTCTTCTTCATTGAAATGTTCGCTTGATTTATCTGTTTTTTTATATGCTTGAATAATTCGCTTCATCTTTACGTGAACCTCAGAATGTTCATAAGATTCGTTGAGCAAGGCTTGGCGCTCTGTTTTCAGTCTATGCAGTTCTTCTTTTAAACTGTCCCTTTCAGCTTGATTGTTGTTGTGCCGTGCTATTTCTTCTTGCAAAAGATTGATTTGTTCGTTCTTCTGTTGGAGTAAATCTTCTAATTTCTTATTTAGCTCTATTTCCTTTTGCTCGAAATTGCTTTTTTCCTTCCTATGTTTTTTCCATAAAATGAAGAATAACGATAGGAAAATCGCTATTCCGGTGATCATATAATAATAGAATTGGTTTAAATTAGCTTTGTATTCTAATTGTTTACGTTGTATTATGATATTTTTCTCAGTTGTGACAATTGCTACATTCTGTTGTTTTTGTTGAACACGATTCAGATAGAAAGAATATTTTCTTTCCATTTCGAGTGCTGTTTCTAATTTCCCTTGCTTTTTTGCTATATCAGCTAAACGCATATAAGCACCAGCCTTTGTGTATTCATCTTCACTGCAAAGGCTTTTATTTAGATAAATGGATGCAGAATCATATAAGGCTGTTTTGTAGTAGGCATCACCTAAAACTAAATAAGCCCTATCTAAGGTGTTTGAAGTTTCTTGATTGTTGAGGTTTAACTTGGCAAATTCTACAGCCTTTTCTCCCATATTCATGCGTCCATACAGTAGACTTAATGAATAAGCTGTTTTAGCTACCATTTTTTTTTGAGCAATATGGCGTGATATTTTAAAAGCATGAAGTATCTTCTGTTCCGCTTCATGGTAGTACTCTTTTCCTCTGTCAATAGCAATCATACCCCGTTGTGATAAAGCATCTGCCCAAAGACCGGAATCTTTTTCTTGAATAGCTATTGTCTCTGTAATTTGATAGATTGAGTCAGCCTGTTCATATAATTTCTGTAGAAAGTATAGGTTGGCTATATTATTGTATATATATCCGGTTAGCTTATGGTCAGAAGCCTTTTGAGCATAAGATATAGCAGTGAAAAATCTGCCTAAAGCTTGTGGATAGATTTCTCTGTTCCTCCAAATGCATCCCCAGTAATAATGTGCTTTTGCCTGCATAGATGTACTTTTAATGGAATCATAATATTGCACTGCTATACGTATAAGAGAGTCATTTTCTTGGAATATGTAGTTCTTATCTTGTACTTGTGTCACTAATAAAGCATAGTATGCCCGATCTTCTAATGAGTTAAGTTCTTCTGGTCGAATCTTTTCTAAAAAATATAAGGCGCTGTCCGGGAACTTTTGCATGAGAGAATCAGCTTGTACAAGTTGGGCGTTCGGACTGGAACGGGTACAAGCCGCTAATATGCAATATGCGAGTAATAGCGTAGCTAAGACAGTGGCTTTCATTGGTTTATCATTTGTTGTTGCAGCCTGCAAAAGTACCCGTTTATAATGATAAAACAATGTAATGTCGGTCTGTAAAATCAATAGCCCCTATTCCTGAAAGGAAGTTCAGAAATAGGGGCTATTGATTTGAAGTATGTTTTTTTGTCAGGTATGTAACTCCAGAACAAAGCGGCAACCCTTGGTATAGCTACTGTCCAATGTCAGACTACCATTCATTTTTGTGGCAATCAGAGAGCAGATGGGTAATCCTAAACCATCCCCTTCTGTAAGGTCTTTCACTTTGGTGAAAGGTTTGAACAAGTCTGCTTGTTCCTCCTCGGCAATACCACTTCCCGTATCACTGACAATAAATTGGTGGGTGTGTGCTCCGCGCTTTTTAAAATCTAACCAGATTTTGCCACCTTCAGGGGTAAACTCGGCTGCATTATTCAACAAATGGAGCAGAATGCGTTCAAGCTGCTCAGGATTGGTCTTGACGCTGAGTTTCGGTGCGTTCACGGCAGTAGCTATGTCTGACTTCAAGCCGCTTTTGATTTTATCCATAACACTTTCACAGAAAGTATTAATATTGATTTCACGCATTTCGTAAGCTTCAGAGAGCGTACTTTCTAAATCGGACAACTCCTGAATGTGTTCAGCAAAGCCTTTCAGCGCACGGACGCCCGGTAAGGTAGTATCCAGAGTATTCAGTGTCGGCTCCATTTGTGCGGAGATATTCTGGATAAACTTAGTTTTCAGTTCATTGTGCTCATTGGCTATCTGGATAGCTTTCTTTTGCTTCCGGGTAAGAAGGACAAAACGCAGCAATACGATACCAGCTAATACCAGCACGGCGGCCAGTAGTCCGGCAAGGATGCAAAGGCCGATGATAATGTATTGTTTGGCAGAGAGTGAGCTGTCTTTTTCCTCAATAGTTTGCAGGCTATCGTCATATTTACGTTTCAGCACGTTCAACTCATCCTGGGCAGTAAGAGCTTTTACAGAGTCAGTCCAAAGGATATATTTGTCGTACGTACGGGCTACCAGTCCGGCATTGTTTGCCTTACGGGCAATATCGATCAGGGTTTTATATGACTCGTCTACCTTTGCATAATTCTTCTGTTCCTTGTATTGACCGATCAGACGGTTGATATAAGCGTCCCCTTGTGAGTTCATCCCAAAGGTATAGTAGTAATTGGCTTGGGTATAAAGCAAATCATTGCTGAGTGAATCATTTTTTGCTGCCTTGGCTGTCTCTTCCAATTTGGCCAGTTGTTCTTTGGCACGGGCGGGATTCTTGAGGTTGATATACATTTGCAGGCGTTCCTTGTTGATACGGAAACGCAGGTCGGGCATCGTCTTGCCACTTTTTTGCTCACCGTCTGTAACCAATAGTTCGGCACCGCGCAATAGTTCGAAAGCTTCTTTATAATAGTTTTCCCGATGGTAGAGAGCACTGGCGTTGACGCCACATTCCACCGCTTTGTCATACTTTGCTTGGGAGGAGAAAGCATTGTAAGCCTGAAGGAAAAGATAGCGGGCTTTGATATATTCTTTTTTTGCGAGATTTTCCTGTGCCTGTTTCATCAGTTCATCGGCACGGTTCTGTGAATAGGCTTGACTGCAAATGCAGAAAGCGGCTAAGAAGAGTAGGGTAATTATCTTTCTCATATATGATTCTTTTTATTTGCTTACAAAGTTAAGACATTCTTCTGTAGGTTGTACAAGAAAAGTGCTTAAAAACTTGGTTTATCTCATTTTTTTGATGATTAGGGTATATGAAATTATATTCTGCTCCGTACGATCTCCGTATGATCTCCGTACCTGCTCCGTGTTATCTCCGTATCTTCTCCGTATACGCTCCGTACCTTTTCCATACCATAGAGTACGGAGTAACTACGGAGCGGGTACGGTGCAGGTACGGCTCGGGTAGGGCAGATGTCAGGGATTAGTATTTGAAACTGCTTCCTCCCAGGAATTCACGCAGAAGTGATGTCGGCGGGATTTCCTTATCTTGTACTGGAGTAAAGTACTTGATGAATTTCAGCAATCGGTATGCTTCGGCATACTCCGGGCAGTTGCGTGGCACACTGGTCAGTATGGGTTCGGCATGACAACGCAGTACGGCAAACTCAAACAACAGCGCTGAGTTGAACATTACATCAGCGTTTTCCTGATAAGGGAAGATCCATTTGTCTTCTCCAGCTCGTACACTGGGCCAGCGGGAAATAGTTTCCCGCGCTGAGTAACCACGGTAGTTGAAGTCGCGGATGATACGGCGCAACAAACGGTTGTCTGTTGTGGGAATCCAGTTGTGATCGTCCAGAGAAATGGTAGTCAGGGCAGATACATAGATCTTATATTTGTTTTCTGCCGGTATCTGCGGAGTGAGTTCCGGGTTCAATGCATGAATGCCTTCCAGGATGAGGATGGTATGTTCGTCAATCCGTAACTTGTCCCCTTTGTATTCCCGTTGTCCGGTAGAGAAGTTGAAACTCGGTAGATCAATTTCTTCGCCTCTCAGCAAAGCTTTCAGGTCTTCCTCGAATTTTTTGAGGTCGAGTGCATACAACGATTCGTAGTCATAATCTCCGTTAGCGTCTCTCGGAGTGTCTTCGCGGTTCACAAAGTAATTGTCCAGAGCGATGGGGTATGGACGAAGCCCGTTTGTCATAAGCTGTACGGAAAGGCGCTTGCTGAAAGTGGTCTTACCTGAAGAGGACGGACCGGAGATAAGCACCAGTTTCACGCGGTTGCCATTTTCGCCCCGATTATAGATATCATCGGCAATCTGGGCTATTTTCTTTTCTTGCAGTGCTTCAGCCACATTGATCAGGTCGGTGGCATGTCCTTGCTCGCAGGCAAGATTGAAGTCTCCTACATTACCCAATCCCATGATGTAATTCCAGCGAAGATGTTCTTTGAAGACATCAAGCATTTTTTCCTGCTTTACTACTTCTTCCAATACGTTGGGATTTTCTTTGTTGGGGATACGTAATAGCAGACCATCGTAATACTTCACGATGTCGAACAGCCAGATAAAACCGGTGCTGGGTAACAGGTTGCCATAATAATAATCAATGGTGTCGCCTAACGAATAATAATAGGTATAAATAGAGCCGGATGTTTCCAGCAGCTTTACTTTGTCCGTCATTCCCCGTTCGTTGAAGATACGTACAGCTTCGGTAGTATGACATTCCGTGCGACGGTATATGATATTTTCATCTATGATTTCCTGCATACGCTTTTTAATAGCGGATACATCTTCCAGGGTAATAGCACGTCCGATGCGCAGATTGCAGAAATAGCCTTTGGATACAGGATGTTCCACAAACAGTTTACCGTCCGGAAACAGTTCACTGACCGCTTTGTATAATACGAAACAGAGGCTGCGCACATACGTACGCAAACCGGATGAGTCGCGTATATCGAGAAATTCTACGTCCTTATTATTATATACCCGGAAATTCAATCCTTCGGACCGGTTATTAACTTTCGCACTGACAACCTGATAGGGAAAATTAAGATTAAAACCGTAATAAATATCCAAAAGTGAACTCCCGATGGGGAATTCTTTAGAAATATTATTATTTTTGCAACAAATTTGTAACATGTGTTTCATGACGTCTCCTTTTTAGGTGATTAATACGTTAAATATAGATATAATAACAAATGTGGCATAAAACCTTCTAATTAATTAAAGATGGAATATTCTTTTTATGATTTTTTAAAGCTGCTTGGCTCACTGGCATTATTCCTGTACGGAATGAAGATAATGAGTGAAGGACTTCAAAAGTTTGCCGGTGACAGGCTCCGGAAAATTCTAACGGCAATGACTACCAACCGGGTAACCGGAGTACTGACGGGTGTGCTGATCACGGCACTGATTCAATCCTCTTCCGCAACTACCGTTATGGTAGTGAGTTTTGTAAATGCCGGACTGCTGACCTTATCCCAATCCATAGGCGTAATAATGGGAGCCAATATCGGTACTACCGTTACAGCATGGATCATTTCGGCATTAGGCTTCAAAGTCGATATAGCCGCTTTCGCACTTCCTCTTCTTGCCTTTGGTATTCCTCTTCTCTTCTCTCAAAAAAGTCATCGTAAGTCTATCGGTGAATTTATTTTCGGTTTCTCTTTCCTCTTTATGGGACTTTCCATGCTGCAATCCAATGCGCCGGATTTGAAAGCAAATCCGGAAATGTTGGCCTTTGTGCAAAGCTATACCGATATGGGATATATTTCTATTCTGTTGTTTGTGTTTATCGGTACTATTTTGACTATGATTGTGCAGGCGTCGGCGGCAACGATGGCAATTACGCTTATCATGTGTGCTAACGGATGGATTAGCTTTGAATTGGGGGCTGCATTGGTATTGGGAGAGAATATTGGTACCACCATTACTGCCAATCTTGCCGCATTGACCGGTAATACGCAGGCGAGGAGGGCTGCATTGGCTCATTTGGTGTTCAATGTCTTCGGCGTTATCTGGGTACTTTGCCTTTTCACTCCGTTTACGAGTGCCGTATCTTGGTTTGTGGAAAACGTGATGGGAACGAAAGACCCTGCCGTAGCTGTTTCATTTAAGTTATCAGCATTCCATACTTGCTTTAATATCTGTAATGTGTTGTTGCTGATCTGGTTCGTGAAACTGATAGAGCGTACGGTTTGTGCCATTATTCCGCAGAAGGAAGCTGACGAGGAATATCGTCTCCGCTTCATTTCCGGTGGTATGCTTTCTACAGCGGAACTTTCCATTTTGCAGGCACGCAAGGAAATTCATCTGTTTGCGGAACGTACTCACCGTATGTTCAATATGGTGCAGGACTTGTTGCATACGGATAAGGACGATGATTATAATAAGCTGTTCAGCCGTATCGAAAAATATGAGAATATCAGTGATAATATGGAGTTGGAGATAGCCAATTATCTGAACCAGGTGTCTGACGGGCGTTTGAGTTCGGAGAGTAAGCTTCAGATTCGTGCAATGCTTCGTGAAGTAACTGAAATTGAGAGTATCGGTGATAGCTGTTATAATCTTGCGCGTACTATCAATCGCAAACGCCAGACTAATCAGGACTTCACGGAAAAACAATATGACCATATTCACTTTATGATGAAACTGACGGATGATGCGCTGGCACAGATGATTGTCGTTGTGGAACGTTCCGACCACCAAAGTATTGACGTGAATAAGTCATTCAATATTGAGAATGAAATTAATAACTATCGCAATCAGCTGAAGAATCAGAATATTCTGGATGTGAATAACAAGGAATATGATTATCAGATGGGCGTTTACTATATGGACATTATCGCCGAGTGTGAGAAACTGGGTGATTATGTGGTGAATGTAGTAGAGGCAAGCAGTGATGTAAAAGAAAAGAAAGCGTCTTAGGACGCTTTCTCAAATTCTTCTTTTCCAACTCCGCATAGCGGGCAAACCCAATCTTCAGGAAGGTCTTCAAACGATGTTCCCGGCTCGATGCCGTTTTCGGGATCGCCCAATTCAGGGTCGTAAACGTAGTCACAAACGGTGCAAATGTACTTGTCCATAAAACTATTTTTTAGGTTTTCTTTATAAATAACAATAAATCTCGCCCTTTTGTTTCCGGTTTTGATTTGAAAGAGATATATTTGTTTCGTATTTATTGTAAATGAACTCTTTATGACGATACTCATTCTGGTCGGTATGGCGGTGCTTGTAGGAGTACTGTTGTTATATGTATTTGAACTCGGTAGAAGTAGACGCCTGCTGCTTAAAGCGGGAAATGCCAGGAAAGCACTACGCGGTTCCGAAGAACTGTTCCGTTCTATTATGCAAAATGTCCATGCTTTTATTCTTTTGATAGACAGGGATTTTGTTGTTACCCGGACGAATTACTATGATATCACCAAAGCCCGTAAGCCGGAAGGCAGACTGGCTCGTGTGGGCGATTTATTGCGTTGTAACAATGCATTGTCTGCCGAAGGCGGTTGCGGAACACATGAACTTTGCGGCAGTTGCCCCATCCGAAAGAAGATCGAGGAAACATTTCGTGCTAAAAGTAGTTTCACGGATTTAGAAGCTGTACTCGATATACGGGATAGGAGAGGCGAAGTATCGGAATGTGATGCGTATGTTTCCGGTGAATACATGGAAATAGACGATAAAGAGGGGATGGTAATTACTGTGCATGATATTACCCGACTGAAGAAAGCAGAGGCGGAATTGAACAGAGCCCGTGAAAAAGCGGAGAATGCAGATCGCTCTAAATCAGCTTTTCTTGCCAATATGAGTCATGAGATACGTACACCGTTGAATGCCATTGTCGGTTTCTCTGAATTGCTGGCTTCTGCCGGTACGGAAGAGGAGAAGACGCAGTTTCTGGAAATAGTGCATTCTAATAACGAGTTGTTGCAGCAGTTGATTGCTGATATTCTTGACCTTTCAAAAATAGAAGCGGGTACATTGGAATTTACATTCTCAGAGGTGGATGTCAAGCAACTGATGTTTGATATAGAACAATTGTTCCGTATGAGACTGGAAGATAAATCTGCTGTTATTCAGATAATCAGGGAAACGCCTTCTGATGAATGTATTATGTATACAGACAGAAACCGTTTGCAACAAGTGATTTCCAATTTTATGACCAATGCTGTGAAGTTTACAGATGAGGGAAGTATTACTTTTGGCTATAATAATTGTGCTGAAGGTCTTTATTTCTATGTGAAGGATACCGGAAGCGGTATCCCGGAGGATAAGGTCAATCATATTTTTGAACGTTTTGTCCGGGTAGAGCAAAATAAAAAAGGTACCGGTCTGGGGCTGGCTATCTGCGAAATGATTGTCCGTAAATTAGGGGGCAAGATTGGTGTGGAATCTGAATATGGTAAAGGATCCACGTTCTGGTTTACCCTCCCGATTAATGGACGCCAGATAAAGGAGCAAGGCACGGAGATTGATGGCAAGACTAACTTATAAAAAGATTTAATAACATTCGCTATCCCAAATTAATATTGTACTTTTGTGGCTCTTAATTAAAGCTAACAATTTGCATGACTGCGATGAAGGATGATTTTTATCATGGCGGACTTACTGACGATGAAGTAAGAAAAAGCCGCGAAAAGTACGGAGTCAATCTGTTAACGCCCCCCAAGCGTCCCTCCCTGTGGAAGTTATATCTTGAAAAGTTTGAGGATCCTGTTGTCAGGGTGCTTTTAGTGGCTGCGCTATTTTCTTTGATCATCTCGATCGTAGAGAATGAATATGCTGAGACAATCGGTATTATTGTCGCTATATTGCTGGCTACGGGAATCGGTTTCTTCTTTGAATATGACGCCAATAAAAAATTTGATCTGCTGAATGCGGTAAATGAGGAAACTTTGGTGAAAGTTATCCGTAATGGTCGTGTGCAGGAAATTCCTCGGAAAGATGTGGTGGTAGGAGATATTATTGTCCTGGAAACAGGAGAAGAAATACCAGCTGACGGTGAACTGCTGGAAGCCATATCTTTGCAGGTTAATGAATCAAATCTGACCGGTGAACCCGTTATAAATAAAACGACTGTAGAAGCGGATTTTGATGAAGAAGCTACGTATGCTTCCAATCGTGTGCTGCGTGGTACTACCGTTGTGGACGGTCATGGGACAATGCGAGTGCTCAGTGTGGGCGATGATACGGAAATCGGAAAAGTGGCCCGACAAAGTACGGAACAGAGTACGGAACCTACTCCCCTGAACATACAGCTTACCAAACTTGCCAATCTGATTGGTAAGATCGGCTTCTCGGTGGCCGGACTGGCATTTGTCATTTTCTTTATTAAAGATGTAATACTGGTATATCCCTTTTCAACCTTCCACACTTTTGCAGACTGGCTTCCGGCATTGAAAGCTACCCTGCAATATTTTATGATGGCAGTAACCCTGATTGTGGTTGCAGTGCCCGAAGGGTTGCCGATGAGTGTGACACTCAGTCTGGCATTGAATATGCGCCGTATGCTTTCTACCAATAATCTGGTTCGCAAAATGCATGCTTGCGAGACGATGGGGGCAATTACAGTGATTTGTACGGATAAGACGGGTACATTGACTCAGAATCTGATGCAAGTTTATGAGCCGAGCTTCTATGGTTTGAAAAATGGCGGAGAAGTCGGTGAAGATGATATCAGCAAACTGGTGGTAGAAGGTATCAGTGCCAATTCTACTGCTTTTCTGGAAGAAATAGCCGAAGGTGAAAAACCGAGAGGAGTCGGAAACCCGACAGAGGTAGCCTTGCTCTTATGGTTGAATAGCAGGAATCGGGATTATCTGGAATTACGTGAGAATGCTCCGGTTGTGGATCAGTTGACTTTCTCTACAGAACGTAAATTCATGGCGACTTTGGTGAAGTCTCCTTTGATGGGTAAGAAGGTATTGTACGTGAAAGGTGCTCCTGAAATTGTTTTAGGCAAATGTAAGGATGTTATTCTGGACGGCAAACGGGTAGATGCGGTAGAGTATCGCTCTACGGTAGAAAAACAATTGCTGGGTTATCAGAATATGGCGATGCGTACTCTTGGTTTTGCTTTCAAGATAATCGATGAGGACGAAGAACCGTGTTGTGCGGGCAACACCTCGGACGGTAATTGTCAATTGTCAATTGTCAATTGTCAATTAGTAAAAGATTTGTCATTCCTGGGTGTGGTTGCTATCAGTGACCCTATCCGTCAGGATGTGCCTGCGGCAGTTGCGAAATGCCAGTCGGCCGGTATTGATATCAAGATTGTTACGGGAGATACACCGGGTACGGCTACGGAAATTGCACGCCAGATTGGTTTGTGGAAACCGGAAGATACGGAACGTAACCGGATAACAGGGGCTGCTTTTGCGGAACTGACAGATGAAGAAGCATTGGACCGTGTGATGGACCTGAAAATTATGTCGCGTGCACGTCCTACAGACAAGCAACGTTTGGTGCAGTTGTTACAACAAAAAGGTGCAGTGGTAGCCGTAACGGGAGACGGTACAAATGATGCTCCTGCACTGAATCATGCACAGGTGGGGCTTTCTATGGGTACGGGAACGTCTGTGGCCAAGGAAGCCAGTGACATAACCTTGCTTGACGATTCCTTCAATAGTATCGGTACTGCTGTGATGTGGGGACGCTCGCTATACAAGAATATCCAGCGCTTCATTGTTTTCCAGTTGACTATCAATTTTGTGGCTTTGCTTATCGTTTTGCTTGGTTCGTTGATAGGTACGGAATTACCGCTGACTGTAACTCAAATGTTGTGGGTAAATCTTATTATGGATACTTTTGCTGCTTTGGCTCTGGCTTCTATTCCGCCCAGCGAGAGTGTTATGCAAGAGAAACCGCGCAGTAGCAGTGACTTTATTATTTCGAAAGCTATGCGCTCCTATATTTTAGGTGTAGGTGGTGCTTTCCTGATTATACTAATGGGAATGTTGTACTGGTTTAATCATGCCGAGAGCGGTATGACACCAGAACGTTTGACCATATTCTTCACATTCTTCGTGATGCTGCAATTCTGGAACCTTTTCAATGCACGTGTGTTTGGTACTACAGACTCCGCTTTCAAAGGGATTTCCAAATCGTATGGTATGGAACTGATAGTGCTTGCTATTTTAGTAGGACAGTTCCTTATAGTACAGTTCGGTGGTGCTGTATTCCGTACTGTGCCTCTTGATTTAGTCACTTGGGTGATTATTATTGCTTCCACTTCACTGGTATTGTGGGTGGGTGAGGCGATACGTTTCATCCGACGTTTAACTCAGAAATAAAATGAAAGAAAAAGGAATTAAAAACCTTATTATCGATTTTGGTGGCGTATTGATTGACTTGGACCGCCAGCGTTGTATTGAGAATTTTGCAAAGTTAGGCATGCCCAATGTAGAGGCTATGCTTGATGTCTGTCATCAGCAGGGTTTCTTCTTGCAGCATGAAAAAGGACTGATTACCAGTGTGGAGTTTCGGAATGCGATCCGTGAACAGATAGGGAAGGTAGTGACCGATGCCCGTATAGATGCTGCTTGGAATAGTTTTCTGGGAGGTATTCCTACCTATAAGCTGGATTTGTTGTTGAAACTGCGTGAGAAATATGTGGTCTATTTATTGAGCAACACCAATGAAATTCACTGGAAATGGTCCTGCAAGCATGCTTTTCATTACAAGGCTTTCCGGGTAGAAGATTATTTTGAGAGAATTTTCCTTTCTTATGAAATGAAGATGGTGAAACCGGACGTTGCCATTTTTGAGAAGCTGTTGGAGGAAACAGGCATAGATCCGAAAGAAACTTTCTTTATAGATGATTCTACTGAGAATTGTCGTGTGGCGGAAACATTGGGTATTTCTACTTATACGCCGAAAGCATGTGAAGACTGGAGTCATCTGTTTAAGTAACCATTAAAAATTAAAGTAGTGCAGTTGCTTCGTAACATACCGGAAGTGCTTCCTCAGCCTTGTGTTGCTACCATAGGCTTTTTCGATGGAGTACATCGAGGACATCGGTACCTGATTGAACAGGTGCGCGAAGTAGCTGCTGCACACGGTTTTGCTTCGGGGGTGGTGACTTTTCCTGTGCATCCGCGCAAGGTGGTACAGCCGGAGTATCACCCTGAATTACTGACCACTTATGAAGAAAAGGTTTCTTTGCTCGCTGAAACCGGCCTGGACTATTGCATGATGCTTGACTTTACTCCTGAAGTTGCCATTCTTTCAGCAAAGGAGTTTATGTTGTTCCTCTACAATCATTATAATATACGTGCCCTTGTTATAGGATACGATCATCGTTTTGGCCATAACCGTAGTGAAGGTTTTGATGACTATG
This sequence comes from Bacteroides sp. MSB163, assembly GCF_036416795.1. NCBI lineage: Bacteria > Pseudomonadati > Bacteroidota > Bacteroidia > Bacteroidales > Bacteroidaceae > Bacteroides > Bacteroides maternus. The sequence goes on from NZ_CP143867.1 coordinate 2,189,578, forward strand.
TACGCTATGGGCAGGAGTTGGGGATAGAAGTTATTCTTGCACATGCATATATAGATAAGGATGTTGCAGTAAGCTCTTCCGTTATCCGGCAATTGCTGTCGGAAGGTAACGTCTCGGATGCTGCTTCTTGCCTGGGATATGATTATTTCTTGAATGGCATGGTAGTAAGTGGTTATCGTGTCGGTCGTAAAATAGGTTTTCCTACTGCAAATCTTCGAGTGGATGATTCGGATAAGTTAGTTCCTTCTGATGGGGTATATGCAGTGCGCGTTACCGTAGCAGGTCAGAGTTATGGCGGTATGCTCAGTATTGGTTATCGTCCTACAATGGCTAACGGTACTGACCGTAGCATCGAAGTGAATATATTTAATTTCCATTCAGATATTTACGAGCAATATATCTGCCTTTCTTTTGTCCGCTATCTCCGTTCTGAGTTGAAATTTGATTCCATAGATGAACTGATTGCCCAGCTTCATAAAGATAAAGAAATAGCTTCCCGTTATCTTTAATATCTCCTTTTCTGTTTATATTTCTTGTATGATTATCGAAAAACGTACTTTTTTTATTGTTTTTCGATAAATATTTTCTGTTTTACTTGTTAGTCTCAGAAAATACCTTTTTATTTGCATATCGAAAAACGATAAATTATTATTGAATAACAAAACATATAAAGGTTGACGATTATGAAAAAGGCATTTATGAGTATTTCTTTATTGGTGATTTCCCTCTCCATGTTGATGGCTGTTCTTTGCGGTATAGGTGCTACCGTTTGATGATTTAATAGAGAAAATATATCTTTGTAAACTCTAAAGGACGACAACGATGAAAACTGCAATAAAACTGGCTCTTATTTACTTGGCGATGCAAATTCTCGGGGCATTGGCAGTGGGGCCATTCACTATGATCTATGCGTATGTAAAATACGGTACTGTAGACAGAGCAAGCGAATTTGCCTTGGCTCCCACTCTGCTGGCAGGATTTGTTTTTATGCTGATTTATTTGTGGCAAAAAGGCTACTTGACGGGAGATAAGAGATTATACTCTCCAGTGTCTGTATCTTATTTATCCTGGAGCGCTATGATGGGAATTTCCATGATTTATCTGATTGACTTTTTAATGTCTCATCTCACCTTTTTGCCTGACTGGTTGAGCGATACTTTTGATTTATTGCAATCCGGTTGGTTAGGAATTATTTGTGTAGCTATATTGGGACCCATTTTGGAGGAGTTACTGTTTCGTGGAGCAATCACTAAAGTTCTTTTGAAGAAGTATAATCCGGTAGTAGCTATCTTAATATCCGGTCTGATATTCGGTATCTTTCATATGAATCCGGCACAAGTGGTAGGAGCTACGCTGATCGGTTTTATTCTTGCATGGATCTATTATAAGACACATAGTCTGATACCTTGTATTTTGATTCACATCATGAACAACAGCCTTTCTGTTTATCTCGCTCTTAAATTCCCGGATGTAGAATATAGCAGTGAATTAATTGGAGAAAAAGCTTATCTGACAGGTCTCGTAATTGCTTTCTTTTTGTTTATATTGTCCTGGAGAATGATGAATACCTATAAATTATCTAATACAACTACTGAAATATGAAAAGGAGATTGAATATTCTTTGCGTGATCGTATTGCTCGTGCTGGGTTATTCGGTTTTAGAAACTACTTATTATGTCGGTTTGGGAATTAAGACCGGGATTGAGAAAGGCTTTGACTCTAAGATTGATGCGAAGGCTAAAGAAGAGATCAGCAATGTGCAAGTAGTGCAACTGATACCAAAAGATTTAGGCGGAGATATCTTGATTGATTCTGTTTATAATGAAAAAACCGGTGAATATGTACCTGCTGCTTACGGGCAAATGATAGTCAGTGTGAATACACAACCCAGTGTCTTATCAAGGACTGTTTCTTTCCTGATTCTTATTGTAAACTATGTTGCCATTGTCTGGGCTGTAGTACTTTTTATTCGCCTTATTGTGTCGATCAATAAATCCGATATATTCAATTGGAAGAATGTCCGGCGTCTCAGACGTTTAGGAGTGCTGCTTATTATTGGTTTTGTATGTACCTTCCTTCTTGCGTTTCTGAGTTTTCATGATGTGGAAAAAGTCTTTTCAGTGACAGGTTATTCATTGAGCATGGCGGATATGGTGCATATTACTTCACTGGTATTGGGGATTTCGGCCCTGATTGTGGCAGAAGTGTTCGCTATCGGACTGAAGATGAAAGAAGAACAGGAGTTGACGATTTAAAAAAACGATACGATTATGAAGAAATTTAGAATATTGGGGATATTAGCGATACTGGTGATTGTAGGAGATTTTGCCATTTCTTTTACTGCCGGTTGGCAAGAAGAACGTGACAGTTTTTTGGCGGGAAGTAAAAGTGCCCGTGCGGAAACACCGGCCTTATACACGCCTGAAGGTATCCCTGTGGAGGTACGGCCTCTGGAAACAACAATATTGGATTCATTGCGTAATAGTAAAATGAATGAAAACCTTCCTTACAAAATAGATAAAGTAAGTGTAGCTATTGTTCCGTCGACCTGGAGTAGTATTGTGTTTTGTTTTGGTGTGTTTGCGGCTTTGGCTATTCTCGCCGGAATTTATTGCCTGATACGGGTTCTAATTTCCATATCGAAGCGTAATGTGTTTACTCATGACAATGTGGTGAGAATGCGTGTATTCACTTATTCTTTATTAGCCTTTAGCGTCTTGAATGCGTTGATGGAATGGCTGAATTATATTGAAGTGGTGAAACAAGTGAGTCTGCCCGGATATGAAATAAAGGGTTTCAGCATGTCCGAAGATTGGGTATCATTGGTGGTCATTGTACTCTTTACCGAGATATTTGCCGTAGGTGTGAAAATGAAGGAAGAACAGGATCTGACTATTTAATCCTAACCTTGATAAAAGTGATTTATATGATTATAGTAAACCTTGATATAATGATGGCTCGACGAAAGATATCTTTAGGAGAGCTGGCCGAAAAGGTGGATATTACACCTGCCAATTTATCTATTTTGAAAACGGGAAAGGCAAAAGCTATCCGTTTCTCTACACTGGAGGCCATTTGCAAAATTTTGGATTGCCAGCCGGGAGATATTCTGGAGTATCAGGAAGGAGACGAATAAAATAGCATTTTAGGACTGATATATAGGTGTTTGTTAAATAGAGGGAGGATTTGGAATTTCTGAATCCTCCCTCTATTTATGTATAACTAGTGCCAGTTTATACTATTTTGTGGGTGTATTTGTCCACCATAATTATGGTGATATACTTGTATTTGATTGATATATAAAAGATTGTGTTATAAGTATAAAAGAGAATTTGTCCATCTTGATAATGATGACTTATTGAGGGGAGATACCTACATTTGTAATTTATAAATAGTAAATGGATGAGAATAAAGAAGGATAGTATTCTAATTACATTATTGTTTGCTCTTTCAATAGCGCTGATACTAATGGTTAGAAGTAACTGCCAAATTAATAGTGAGTGAAAGGAATGTAATCTGAAACTGTTGGAGAAAAAGATTACATTAGGTTCTGCTATTTGGGTAATAACTCAATGTCATAAATACACTAATGAGAGAATTAAAGATTTAGATCTGATAGTTGATAGGCAAAAGCGACCTTTTAGTCTTGAATTTAATGATGGATATAAGCTTTTCTATAAATTTTCTCTTTCAGATTGCAGTAGCTGTATTGAATCCGAATTGAAGAATATTAAGGGAAAAATGAAGTCTGTTAATATTCTTATTCATCAAATAGTACAAGATAAATACCTGAATTAATGTTTAATTTTAAATTTTAGTTATTATGAAAAAGAAGGTTGTTGTTTTATTTACAATTTGTTTTATGTTCGCATTTGTGCAACAGTATTTTAAGCAGAGCTCAGAGTTGGCAGATTTTATTAATTCTACATTGGTGAATGTGGAATCTCTTGCATAGGATGAAACCGGACCTAATAGTTGGTTACAACCTGACGATGTAAGATATCACTATAATACGGAAGATGGCTGGGTTCATGTTACTACAGAAACAATATGTGTGTTTTGTGCTGTACCCTATTCCTGTACTCCTGTAGGTTGTGGAAGTGGATCTTAAAATTTAATCATTATGAAATGTATATATGCCGTTATATTGTTTTCCTTCTTTCTTTATTCCTGCCAAAGCAGGAATAAGAAAGAAGATTAAAATAGATGCCAAGGGAACAGGACCAGGTGAGTATACGGATGTTAATACATTTGTTATTAATGAACAAAGCAGGGAGTTAATTATTTATGATAATCATAAGCAATCTCTTTTGTTTTATAATGCGGATAATGGAATATTTTTCAAGACACAAAAGCTCGTTAAGCCTGATCCTACAGCAATGGCTTCGTTGGGAGGAGTCTATTATTATGATAATAGGTATCATAGTAACTATCCGAATAACACAGATCTATATTATTCCTTATTAGTCTCAAAAAATGCTATGACTATGGATCGGCACTATTTTCCACACAATGATGCTGAATCTTCTTATCGCTTTAGACCCACGAGGCAACCATTCTGTTATAATGATTCAGTATTGTATTATTGCAGAAATTTTGATAACGTAATTTACGAATTGGATCCAGATAGCTTAAAAGCTCTATATAAAATAATGTTGCCGGATCCTTTGCCATTTTCTAAAATAGAAAATAAGATAAATGGATGGGAATTGGTAAAGTCAAAATATTCTCTGGGATTAGAAAGTATATACAAATGTAATAATCTTCTTTATTTCCAATTTTCAAAAGATGGCTTTCTTCAATCTGCTCTATATGATTTAATCCAAGAGAAACAGATATATTGTGGTAAAAGACTGACTGATAAAGTTGGTAAATCAGTTCCTATCTTTCAATTAATTGATGGAGTTTATAAAGGACAATTCTGGGGTGTTTTAACCCCGGAAACTATAGGATATGCTTTGTCTAAAGAACCCAAAGATTATCCTGATATATTTCGTAAATATGATCCTGATACTGATAATCCAATTATTGCGTTTTATAACGTTGTCCAATGATTGTATGAAAATAACTATTGTTGTGGAAAGTCTATTCCCCTTATCAAAGCACTATTGATAAAGGGAATATCTATTTATTTACTACTATCTTTCGTCTTGAAAGCCAGCGCATACATCCGCATCTGCTTCACCATAGACAGCAAACCATTGCTACGGGTAGGAGAAAGATGTTCTTTCAATCCTATCTTATCGATGAAATAAAGATCAGCATTCAGAATTTCGTTTGGTGTATGCCCGGAAAGGACTTTCATCAGCAACGAAATGATACCTTTTACAATCAAAGCGTCGCTTTCTGCTTTGAAGATAATTTTTCCATCCTCTTCGTCAGCTTGCAGCCATACGCGGCTTTGGCAACCTTCAATCAGATTCTGTTCCGTTTTATATTTTTCGTCGAGCGGTTCCTGCTCGTTTCCTAAGTCTATGAGGAGCTGATAGCGATCCATCCAGTCGTCAAAGTCGCTGAATTCCGCAATCACTTCGTCTTGTGCTTCGTTGATACTCATACTTCTTGATTTATGTTTTTGATTTATAAATTATTTCTCGCTGTAAATAACTTGCATTACCGTCTGTCCCACTGCTTGCAATGTAGCCTTATCAATGGCATCCATGTCATCTTTCACAGTATGCCAGTGCTCAAAGAAATCACCTTCCGGATAATAAGGAACGATATCAATGGTTGGAATTTTGGCGTACTTGTTGATGAACGTATGGTCATCGGTTACGAAACCGCCTTTTTTCTGTACAAAATGGCGCCCGAAACCTAAAGCATTGGCTGTTTTCCAGACTTTCTCATTGACATTGGGAGCTACTTCATGAGACAAACCTTCATAACGGAATTCTGCATTCTTGCCCCCTACCATGTCCAGCAGTATACCGAAGCGTGCATTATATCCTTGCACATGCGGATTACGTGCCCAATACTGGGAACCGAGTCCCCAGTATTCCTCTTTATGCGGGCCATTGTAAGCCTGGTGTGTTCCATAATCTTCAGCATCTACAAAAACAATATCGATACCCATTTCCGGTAACTGTTTCTGTAAATGACGTGCTATTTCCAATAATACGCCTACACCGCTGGCACCGTCATTGGCACCTAAAATGGGTGTGTAATGCTTTTTGGCGTCCGGGTCAGCGTCTGCCCACGGACGGCTGTCCCAATGCGAAAAAAGGACGATACGCTTTTTCATATCCGGTTTGTAGGAACCGATAATATTCCGGGCTTTTAGTAATGTGCCGGTATAGGCAGGTAAGTCTACATATTGGTTAGTAACCTTTGCGCCGAATTCTGTCAGTTTATCAGCCAGATAGTTGCCGCAATCCACATGCGCTTTCGTATTAGGAACGCGTGGACCGAAGTCAACCTGTGCTTTCACATACTGGTAAGCACTGTCTGCATTGAACTGTGGAACATTGACGACGTTTTTAACAGTTGCTTCAGCGTCGTCGCTTGCCTTTTTGGTATTGTTGCTGCATGCTATGAATGCAAGCAACACCAGGCATAAAGGGATGAGAGTATAATTCCGTTTCATTCTTTATCTAAATTAAAACTTAATTTCACTTCTTTTTTTCCGGTCTCCAGCGTTACTTCCGCTCCGTTTATCATGGGCAGGTTCATGCTGACATGTCCTACCGGGAAATTAAAACAGACGGGGTAATCGTATTCTTTCACGAGGTCGGCAATTGCACCGTATAACTCTTTCCCCAAAGACTTGTTTTCCTCGTATTCCGTAAACTGTCCGATAATAAGACCGGATAGTTTTTCTAATATACCGCCCAGTTTCAGATTGTAGATCATGCGCTCTACTGCATGCGGACGTTCGCCTACATCTTCTATAAAGAGAATGCTTCCTTCGGCAGGTATATCGTAAGGGGTGCCACGCAACCCATAAAATACGGACAGGTTGCCACCTCGTAAAATGCCGCTGGCAGTTCCTTTATGGTTTAATTTGTGCCCGGGGCAAATATAGCTGAAACCATTTTCCGAGGTTTCTACAGATTCTGCCGTCTCCGGATTAAAATGTCCAAAGAGGATATCTTTGAGTGCCAGTGTGCAGAAGTCATCTTCGGATTCTACCGTCAGATGGCGTGCCATCAGGGCGTGGAGTGATGCAAAACCTTCTTTCTGGAGCACATTATGTAATGCGGTAATGTCACTGAAACCAATCAGCCATTTAGGATGTTCACGAAAGCGGGTAAAATCGAGTTTCCCTAACAAGTGCACTGCTCCATATCCGCCACGGCTGCATAGAATGACTTTAGCCTTTTCATCATCCAGGGCATTCTGTAAGTCTTCTACGCGCTGTTTGATGCTGCCTCCATACGTTCCGTGTGAGCTTCCGGCATGTTTAGCCATTACCACTTCCAGTCCCCAGGACTTCAAACGCTTTTTGGCTCCTTTCAAAAAAGACTTGTCTATCTTGCTGGAAGGAGAAAGGATGATGACACGATCACCTTTTTGTACGTATGGCGGAAAAATAAGGCTGCTCATAATTCAATATTTTGCGTATGGGGACAAAAGTACATAAAATAACTCAAAACGAAATTTAGTTTACTCCACAGATTACACAGATTAACACAGATTTATTCTAATAGTAGAGAAAAGTAATAATCTGCGTTAATCTGTGTAATCTGTGGAAAAATCTATCAAAATGAAATGAAGCCTATGAAATTTCCAAGGATGTTATGCTGCATTTCTCGACATTTTTTCAGATATTTGCTAAAAATCTAACGTTATGGAACCTATTCGAAGCTTTGATCAACTAACCTCGCACTTGAAATCCTTGAACAAAAGGAAACGTATTGCAGTAGTTTGTGCTAATGACCCCAATACGGAATATGCCATTTCTCGTTCTCTGGAAGAAGGGATTGCGGAGTTCCTGATGGTTGGCGACTCTGCGATTCTTGAAAAATATCCTACATTGAAGAAATATCCCCAGTACGTCCGTACCGTGCATATAGAGGATCCCAATGAGGCGGCGCGTGAGGCTGTACGTATTGTCCGTGAGGGTGGAGCGGATATTTTGATGAAAGGCATTATCAATACGGATAATTTATTGCATGCTATCCTTGACAAAGAAAAAGGTCTGTTGCCTAAGGGGAAAATCCTAACTCATCTGGCTGTAATGCAGATTCCTACGTATGATAAATTGTTGTTCTTCTCGGATGCCGCCGTAATTCCGCGACCTACTTTGCAGCAACGCATAGAGATGATCTGGTATGCCATCCATACTTGTCGCCACTTTGGCATCGAACAACCTCGCATTTCACTTATTCATTGTACGGAGAAGGTAAGTGCCAAGTTCCCCCATTCGCTGGATTATGTTAATATCGTGGAGTTGGCGGAGGCCGGAGAATTCGGAAATGTAATAATCGATGGTCCGTTGGATGTGAAGACTTCCTGTGAGAAGACAAGCGGTGATATCAAAGGGATTGCATCTCCTATCAATGGAGAAGCGGATGTGCTGATCTTCCCTAATATCGAATCAGGAAACGCTTTTTATAAGGCTGTATCCTTGTTTGCCCATGCTGATATGGCAGGCCTGTTGCAAGGTCCTGTATGTCCGGTGGTGTTGCCCTCGCGTAGTGATTCCGGTCTCTCTAAATATTATAGTATTGCGATGGCATGCCTCACTTGTGCTTGTGACTAAGTGACAGGGTGATAAAGTAGGTGATCCTAATCGTAAATTGTAAAACGTCAAATCTTAAATTATGAGAATTCTTGCTATCAATCCCGGTTCTACTTCAACGAAAATTGCAGTATACGAAGACACAACTCCGCTTTTGGTGCGTAACATTCGCCATTCGGTAGGAGAACTTTCCCATTTCCCTCGCGTCATCGACCAGTTTGAATTCCGCAAGAATTTGGTAATAGAAGCCTTAAAAGAGAATGGTATTCCTTTTGAATTTGATGCCATCGTAGGGCGTGGAGGATTACTGAAACCCATTCCGGGCGGGGTATACGAGGTGAACGATGCCATGTTGGATGATATAGCCCATGCCATGAGAAGCCATGCGTGCAACTTGGGGTGTCTTATTGCTTCCGAATTGGCGGCATTGCTCCCTGATTGCCGTGCTTTTATTGCTGATCCCGGTGTCGTGGATGAACTGGATGAGGTAGCCCGTATCACGGGTTCTCCACTGATGCCACGTATTACCATCTGGCATGCTTTGAACCAGCGTGCCATTGCCCGCCGTTATGCTGCCGAACTTACAGCCGCTTCTTCCGACCATCCGGTGCGCTACGAAGATTTGAACTTGATTATCTGTCATTTGGGTGGCGGAATCTCTGTCGGTACTCATAACCACGGTCGCTGCATCGACGTGAACAATGCCCTCGATGGAGAAGGACCTTTCTCGCCCGAGCGGGCAGGGACGTTGCCTGCGGGCCCATTGATTGACCTTTGCTATTCCCATCGTTTCAGGAAAGATGAGCTAAAGAAGCGTATTTCCGGTCATGCCGGTCTGGCAGCGCATCTTGGCACTACGGATATACCTGCTATTATCAAGTCCATAGAAGGTGGGGATACGAAAGCGGAATTGGTGCTGAATGCTATGATTTATCAGGTTGCCAAAAGTGTGGGTGCCGCCGCTGTTGTGCTTTACGGCAAAGTCGATGCAATTCTGCTGACGGGGGGGATTGCTCATTCCGATTATGTCATTTCCCGTTTGAAGGAACGGGTTTCTTTTCTTGCTCCGGTGCATGTCTATCCCGGGGAAGATGAACTGGAGGCACTTGCTGTCAATGTTCTGGGAGCATTGCGGGGGGAGTTGCCGATACAGGTCTATAAGTGACAATTAAAGAGATACGCCCCCAACGATTGTTTCATTCCGTGAAGGTTCTGTTTACCTCAAATGGTAACTCCATTTACACGCCGAGGTAAAGACCGTTACATACCGAGGTAAAGAGCGTTACAATAGGAGGTAAAGGTCGTTACATCCTGCGGTAAATGCTTTTACATCCTGCGGTAAATGGTTGGTAAATGTAATGCGCTGATAAAAAGGGAGTAAGCTTGATAGAAAAGGAGTAAAGCCCCCCAAATGACTTTACTCCTTCCAATCTTCTTTCCCTCGTAACTAATACGGAGAAAACGCCACTAATCAAAATCTTATACGTTGGTCTTATTTAAAATTTATTCTGTCCTACAGACCACCATAAGTCTGTTCCACCATTGTCTTGTCCACCTAAAGCATCAACCAATTGTCTGTATAATTCAGGCTGGTCAGTTTTCAAGTTTGCCGGGAATGGAAGGCGACGTACCATTTTATCAGTATCTATCGTTCCGCCGCTCAGGTTTGCCAATGTCTTGAATAATTTAGGATAACCTGTGCGACGCTGCTCGGCCCATGCTTCAGCACCTTCTGGGAAGATTGCTAACCATTTTTGCGTAATGATACGTTCCAGCTTTTCCTCATTAGAAGCACCTTCATTCCATTTGGGAGTGATGGTAGTCATGGCTTTCATATCGTTCTTTTCAAAGAATACATCTTTATAGTCTGATGGTTTGGCATCACTTGCCAAATAAGCGTCAACGCCACTGGCACCCCATTGTTCGAAGGAGAGACGTACGCCTTTTTCATAGCAATCTTTTACGTTCTCTGTAGAGTATCCGCGTAAGGCTGCTTCTGCACGCAGGAACCACACTTCTGCAGAAGTCATCAGCGGAGCCGGAAAATCTGCCGTAATGGTGCAACGTGAGTGGAACTTATAGTGGTTAACTTCTTTAGGTGTATTGAAGTTAAATCCCTGGGGAATACCTTTTTGCATACCTGCATAGTCAAAGCGTTGCGCAGGGCTGTTATCGGCAAGTCCGCCTACAGAAGGGGTGAAATACCTATCTGTGCGTGGATCATCGTAACCAACCATGAAGGACTCTAAAGATGCGTTCATATAAACTTCCCACCAGCTAAGGCCGATAGTTCCCAACGGATTTTTATATCCGGTTTTGGTTGAAACTTCTACTATGTCGTTGTTTGTTTCCAATACTCCATATTTGTTGGAGAGGGCTTTCTTGGCTTGTTCGGATGCCATTTGAGAATTTACATTAGATATTCGCATTGCCAAACGCAGACGTAGAGAATTAGCCCATTTTGCATACTGTGAGTAAGTTGATTGACTTCTCATCAGGATGTCATAAGAAATTTTATCCTCTATTCCATTGGAGAGCGTCTGATCTATTAAACTGATGGCATCATCTAAATCTGCAAACATAGCTTTATAAGCATTTTCCTGGCTTACAGGCGCTGTTGCATGGTTCTCATATAGGATGGGGCCATATTGGTCCGTCAGGCGATGCATAGTTGCCACTCTATATATTTTTATCAGAGACATATATTGTGGAAGCTCACTATCAAAGTCTTCCGCTTTGTTGAGTGCGGAAACTGTCTGGCTATATGAAGTGGACCAGTTGCTACTGTTCCATCCGTCGTTCATATTGTATACGGAGTTTTCTCCTGCAAACTTAGTTGCCATATCGTGGAAATATCCTGCAAACATATCGACACCTAAATTCTGTATGGTCTGGAAAGTCCAATCTGTACCTTCTCCCCAGTTGTAGTTGAAATAGATGCCTTGCTGTATAGAATTGAAATACATGGTATATCCGGCATTGTCCATGACCTGCTTACCAGAATCGTAAGAACCGTCTTCGGAGTTTAAGTTATCAAAATTGCTTGTACAAGCGGTAATTAATAATCCGCCTATCACTAATGTATGTATAAATTTGCTTTTCATATTACTTGCTTTTTAGATGATACGTTAGAATGTAAATTTCACATTAAAACCAATGCTGCGGGTAGTCGGCATGCCGAAAACGTCTACACCCTGCATATCGTTTCCTACTGACATCAGTGCGTCAGGATCGAATGGAGCATCTTTATAGATAAAGAATAAGTTGCGTGCCACTAATGAGAGATTGATGTCTTTGAATACCTTCGTCTTTTCCATCCATTTTTCCGGAAGGCTGTAAGCTATGGATAATTCACGTAAACGTATATTGGTTCCTTTGTACATATAGTATTCTGTACATCCGTTGATGTCTCCGACTCTTGCATAGAATCCCTGTATGTTGTCTTTCTTTTCTGTTTTAGTGAACTTCTGTCCTTCGACTTCGACATATCCACGATCCAGTGCTTCGCCGGCGGCTTTGCTTACCCCGTGGGCATCCAATTGTCCTTGGGTGAATGACATTACGTCGCCACCAATGCGTGCATCTATCAGGAAATTAACCGATACACCATAGATATTAAATGTATTGCTCCAGCCCAATGTACATTTAGGTTGGCTGTTACCTAAATATTGTTGACGGTCTGTATTGAGTTCAGGGAGTCCTTCGCTATCCAGTACGATTTTTCCTGCTTCATCGCGTTTGAATGAGTTACCGTAAAGGTCACCTAGTGAACCGCCTTCTTTAACAATCATACGGTATGCCATGTTTACGCCCGAACCATAAGCAAATACTTTATAGTTGTCCGCGAGTTTTTCTACCTTATTTTTATTGGTAGAGAAATTAACTTGTGTTCTCCAACGGAAGTTCTCATTTTGTACGGGCACACCGCCTACGGTTAATTCAATACCTTTATTGCTGATCTTACCAGCATTGATCATTTGGTTCTTATAGGCAGACCCCGGAAGCATTGGCACTAGCAAGAATTGGTTTTTAGTCAATGTCTTATACCAGGTGAAGTCAATATCAAAACGGTTGTGGAAAAACTTCATCTCGAAGCCTGCTTCGTAGGAAGTTGAGATTTCCGGTTTCAGATTGCCGTCATTATAATCTGTTACCTGGTTGATGCTTCCGCCTATGGCGATGCGCGGTTGCAGGTTTGCTTTATATAGTGGCAACGTATTTCCGACTTGAGCGATAGAGCCACGTATTTTTGCAAAATTAATCCACTCGGGCAGTTCGAAAGAGTTGTGCGCTAGCCATGATAAACCAACTGACGGATAGAAGAATCCGGAGTCCATTTTAGAGGTACCGTAAAGGGTGGAAGACCAGTCATTACGGGCGGTTAAGTCCAGATAAAGTGCTTCGTTCCAACCTAATTGGGCAGTGGCGAATACTGATTGCATTACTTGGCGGGCTTCATTCGTCACTGACATATCAGTAGAAGAACTATATTTAATATTCGTCAGTGTAAATACGTTTGGATAATATAAACCAGATGTATGAGAGTCAATTCGTAAATTGTTGGACTTCTGATAGTTGATAGAACCTCCTAATGCCGCATTCAGACTGAATTTGCCCCATGTCTTATTGAACATGGCCATCAGGTCGCCATAGGCCATGAAATCACTTCCGGTTGCATAGGCATAACGTCCATTGTCTGTTTGGTCTGTCCAACTACCGCCTGTCAAGGTTGTTGAGGTAGAAGCCCATGTCTTTTCTTCAGATTTGTCACTGATGTAGTCAGCTGTACCGCGGGCTTGAAATTTTAACCAGTCAGTGACTTCCCAATTCGCACTTAAAGAAGCAATGGTACGCGTACGGGTGTCTTTCGTGTTGATGCGATTGACTAACCAATAAGGGTTGCCTTCCATTCCTTGCAGGGTTTCGGGATCTTTGTACCAATTCTGTTTTGGCATGTTACGTACTTCGTCAAGAACTTCTCCACTCCTATAATCTGCCATGTTCAGGTCGCGCGGGAAGGTATAAAGTCCTACTAACGGATTCATATATAATCCACCTGTAACCGGGCGATTGCGACCTACCTGGCGCATGACGTTAACGTTTCCATCCAATGTGAGCTTATCATTGAAGAACTTACCTGTTTCACGGAAGGTTAGGTTGTGACGTTCCAGTTTGTTCTTTTCAATAATGCCTTTGGCGGTTGTATTGGCATAGGAGAAATAGGTTTGCGCTTTTGCATTACCTGTTGATAAAGAAATAGAGTTAATGGCTGTAACGCCGGTTCCGAAGAAATCTCCTACATTGTCATGGTCTTTGATATTTCCTTTTTCCCATTTTGAATTATAGGAGTTTTGAAATTCAGGTGTGGAAATGGCACGGTCAAATGTAACATTGGCAGAATAAGTCACACGGGTTGAACCTACATTTCCTTTTTTAGTAGTAATCATGATAACACCGTTTGCTGCTTGCGAACCATAAAGGGCGGCCGCAGAAGCGCCTTTCAGTACGGAAATTGTCTGAATGTCGTCCGGGTTCAGATTGGATATACCGTCACCGGAGTCGCGGTTACCTGAGTCTGAATTACCACCCATGACTGAAGAAGTCGTTTCTTTGGCTGAATTCATCATGGGAACACCATCGATGACGTACAAAGGCTGGTTGTTACCTCCCTCAAAAGCCGAACGAATACCGCGGATGGAAACTTTAGCCGAGCCTCCCAAACCGGAAGCGCTTTTATTGATTGTAACGCCTGCAATTTTACCTTCTAGTGCATTAATCATATTGGGATCTTTAACGCGGGTTAAGTCGTCACCTCCAACTTGTTGTACAGAATAAGTTAGTGAGGATGACTTACGCTTGATACCCATAGCCGTCACTACCACCGTTTCCAGTGACAGGGCTTCTTCCTGCATCTGCACATTGAGAGTTTTCTGCCCGTTGAGAGCAATCGTTACAGGCTGGTATCCGATAAAGCTGATAACCAGCGTTGCATTAGTCGGTGTATTTAGTGTAAACTCACCGTCTATATTGGTAATGCAACCGTTTGTAGTTCCTTTTTCCACAACATTGGCACCGATAATGGGTTCACCCTTGGTATCGGTAACAACACCTTTTATAGAGATATTTTCTTGTTGTACGGCAGCAATGATTTCACTGGCCTTTTCATGTTGTTTGGTCAGCACAATATTCTTGCCTTCCATTACATATCTGATGTCGGTACCATTGAAGATTTTATCCAAAACTTCGGACACCGGTTGATTGTCTGCATCTACATTTACGGTGCGGCGCACATCCACGCTTTTCTTATTGTAGACAAACAAATACTCTGTCTGAGCCTCGATTTTATCGAGGATTTCGCTTACTCGCAACTCAGAGCGGGGGATGCTGATTTTGGCATTCTGAGAGTAGCTACTATTACTGTACGCTTGGAACGTTACAAACAAGAGAAGGAATAGTGTGATCTTCATAGTTCGTAATATTTGCTTAAATACTAAACTTTTTGGGCAAAAAAGCCCGTTCAAAGAAATTTTTCTCATATCTTTGTAATGTGTTAAGTTAATAAATTGATTAAGGTCGATTTTTGACTGTTTCGGATCGGAAAGTATGGGGGTACTTTCCGATCTTTTTTGTGGGGGGAATTGGTTGACTGTTTCTTTTATTTCATAATGCTTTTCTGTTTAAGAGGTTAGTACTAAATTTTAAGGTTTTATCTTTGATATCAAATTACTTCTTATAGATGGTGATCGAGTCTTTCTCTTCGTTGATCGTGAACTCAAAAGGATGATCTTTAGAGATGGTTCGAAGAATGTGTTCTATGCCGTCTTGTTCGCGGAATTTTCCGGTAAAACTTCCATAATTCAGCAGCTCAGGGCTAGCAACGGTTATTTTTACGTTATAGTATTTTTCCAGTCTACCGAGAATACCATTGAAAGGGGCATCATCGAAGCAGTATAACCCTTCTTTCCAACGCAGATATTCGTAAGAGGGAAGAGTGGTTTTCTTACATTTCCCGTCTTCATTCAAGAAAACTTCGTCTTTTTGCAGGCGGGTAATCATTTGATTGCTATTGGCAGGATAAATATCTACTATGCCTTCTACCAATGTGGTACCGAACTCTTTGCTACCTCTATAGGCACAAACATTGAAACTGGTACCTACGACTTTCACCTTGTTCATCTCAGTGTGCACATAGAAGGGGATATCTTTATTTTTGGCCACTTCAAAGTAGGCTTCACCATCCAGTTCCACGTTTCTTTCGCCACGCCCAAAGTTGGAAGCATAGGTCAATGTGGACTGTGCATTCAGCCATACTCGTGTGCCGTCGGCAAGAGTGATTTGTGCACGTTGTCCGGCGGGGACGGTTACTGTTTGTGGCAGGGATGCTTTATTATATAGGTAATCATTAGTCATGAAATAACCGCATACGCCTACGATGATAACGGCAGCTACACGTATTCCCCATTTTAATATCGGAGTCAGACGAAATGTCTTTTTTCCGGTACTTTGCCTGTCGGAGAATAAAGCGACATCAAACATCATACGTTCTTTCAAGAAAGCTTCCCGATTTTCTTCCGAGGCTTCCACCCAGTCAAGGATGCGCTTTTCTTCTTCAATGGTGGCGGTTCCTTTAAAATACTTATATAATAGTTCTTGGTTCATAAGGTACTTAATTTGTTTGTTGAATAAGGGCGTTTTTTCTGCCCCTCTATAATTAATACAGGTGAACTTGGAACTACCCTAACGGAAAATGAAACTTTTTTTGTTTTTTCTTCAAAGTATGGTAGAAAAGGAGAAACTGTCAGGAACTCTTCTAAGTCGTATCCGGTTCGTTCCCGCTTCGCTTCTATAGGAGGATGAAAATAGCGAAGCAGGTACGAGGAGAGTACGAAGAAGATTAGAATTGGGTATGGAGCGGATAGCTTTGTTCTGTTTTTCGGGTACTCCAAACGTAAGCGCATAGAATATCCGTGTGATGCACTGGAGGCACATCAGAACTTTATGGAATGTAACAGGAGATTAATTAATTGCCGGTATTAACTTGCCGGATTGGGAATTATGGATACATCTTTTATTTATATTATCAAAGAAAAGCAGGAGAGTTTTACTAAAGTAGGATAGAGGCGAGATAATCTTTCAGTTCTACACGCAGGATACGCAGAGCTTTGGTGATATGAAATTCTACTGTTTTTAGAGAGACATTCAGCTGTTCGGCTATTTTTTTGTTTGGCAGGTTGCTGTAACGGCTGAGTATGAATATTTCACGGCTTTGTGACGGCATCTTCTCCAATGCCTTGTTCACGATATGCTGTATCTCAGTACTGAAAATTTTGTCGGGTTCACAATCTTTCAACGTGGCAATACGCAGATCTAACTCGCGCTGACGGTGCGAATTCAAATCTTCCTCAATACGCAGGCGGGTTTGTTCGTGTTCTAGGTAATTGAGTGCCTTATTCTTGATAATGGTAAGGAGCAATGCGTGCAGACCTTTATCTTCTTCCCAACGGTCGCGGCATTCCCACAGAGAAATCATGGATTCCATAAGAATATCTTCTGCTTCTACCCAGCTTCTGATGTAGGAATAGGCAAAGGCAAGAAACTTTTCTTGATTC
Source organism: Bacteroides sp. MSB163 (assembly GCF_036416795.1). NCBI lineage: Bacteria > Pseudomonadati > Bacteroidota > Bacteroidia > Bacteroidales > Bacteroidaceae > Bacteroides > Bacteroides maternus. The sequence goes on from NZ_CP143867.1 coordinate 2,206,867, forward strand.
TCCCGAAAGAAACGAGAAAATAAATCCATAGTATATAGGTTACCGGTAACAGGCATTTTTAAATATAATCTCTCTTATTTAAGGTTTATAGGGTAAAGTAACATAATCTTTTTGGAATACGCAAAAGTATGAAAAGTTTTTTCTGGTTTTTCGCTTCTTTTTTTTACAAAAAGAAAGCCCGGCGGATTTCCGTCGGGCTTTATAAGATGAAGAATAAGGTATTTCTTATTTCTTTTCAGGTCTTTCTTGTCTTTCCGGTCTTGGAAGTAATACTTTGCGGGAAAGTTTAAACTTACCGGTCTTCGGATCAATATCAAGCAGTTTCACTTCGATTTCATCACCTTCCTTGATACCGGCTTCTTCTACTGTTTCCAGACGTTTCCAGTCGATTTCAGAGATGTGCAACAAACCGTCTTTACCCGGCAGGAACTCAACAAAAGCGCCATAAGGCATTACAGAACGTACTTTACCTTTGTATACTTCGCCAACTTCTGGTACGGCAACGATGCCCTTGATAAGACGCATAGCGTCATCAATGCTCTTCTTGTTAGTTCCGGAGATTTCTATTCTTCCGATGTTGTCTACTTCTTCGATAGTGATTGTAGCACCGGTTTCTTCCTGCATGCCTTGAATAATCTTACCACCAGGGCCGATTACTGCACCGATGAATTCTTTAGGAATAGTCATCGTTTCGATGCGCGGAGCATGTGGTTTCAATTCTGCACGTGGCTCCTGGATAGTTTCCAAGATCTTGCCGAGGATGTGCATGCGCCCTTCTTTAGCTTGGTTCAAAGCGCGTTCCAGAATGTCGAATGACAGACCGTCTACCTTGATATCCATCTGAGTAGCGGTGATACCGTTCTTGGTTCCTGTTACTTTGAAGTCCATGTCGCCCAAGTGGTCTTCATCACCAAGGATGTCGGACAATACAGCATATTTGTCTTCGCCCGGATTCTTGATCAATCCCATAGCGATACCTGATACCGGTTGTTTGATCTTCACACCTGCATCCATCAATGCCAGTGTTCCAGCACATACGGTAGCCATAGAAGAAGAACCGTTAGATTCAAGAATATCGGATACTACGCGCACTACATACGGGTAGTCAGCAGGAATTTGTCCTTTCAGTGCACGCCAAGCTAAGTGTCCGTGACCAACTTCACGACGGCCTACGCCACGCTGTGCTTTGGCTTCTCCGGTAGAGAACGGAGGGAAGTTATAATGCAACAGGAAACGTTCTTTGCCATGTTCCAGTACGTTGTCAATAATCTTCTCATCCAGTTTTGTACCGAGGGTAACGGTAGACAAGGATTGAGTTTCACCGCGAGTGAAGATAGCAGAACCGTGAGGTCCGGGCAGGTAGCTGATTTCACTCCAGATAGGACGAATCTCGTCAGTCTTACGTCCGTCAAGGCGTTTACCTTCGTCCAGGATGCTGCGGCGCATAGCCTCTTTTTCTACATCGTGGTAGTAGCGGTCGATCAGTGCTGCTTTTTCTGCCAGCTCTTCTTCGCTGAACTGCGCTTTGAACTCTTCGCGGATAGCATCGAAAGCGTCCATGCGTTCATGTTTATTTTTGTTGCCGGAAGCGGCGATGGCATAAGCCTTTGCATAGCAAGCTTCGTGAACGGCTTTACGCAGTTCTTCGTCGTTTACTTCGTGGCAATATTCGCGTTTTACGGTAGAACCAACAGCCTCTGCCAGCTCTTTCTGAGCCTGGCATTGCACTTTGATTGCTTCGTGGGCTGCTTTCATGGCGTTCAGCAAGTCAAGTTCGGAAACTTCACTCATTTCACCTTCTACCATCATGATGTTTTCGTAAGTAGCACCCACCATGAGGTCCATGTCAGCTTTTTCCAGTTGATCAAAAGTAGGGTTGATAACGAACTGTCCGTCGATGCGTGCTACGCGTACTTCGGAAATAGGTCCGTTGAAAGGAATATCTGAAACAGCGAGGGCGGCAGAAGCGGCAAGCCCTGCCAATGCGTCCGGCATATCAACACCGTCAGCGGAATAGAGGATGATGTTTACATATACCTCTGCGTGATAATTATCGGGGAATAAGGGGCGGAGAGCACGGTCAACAAGGCGGCAGGTCAGGATTTCATAATCCGAAGCGCGTCCTTCACGCTTGGTGAAACCTCCGGGAAAACGTCCGGATGCGGAGAATTTTTCTTTGTACTCTACCTGTAACGGCATGAAATCTGTTCCGGGAACTGCGTCCTTAGCGGCACAAACAGTAGCAAGAAGCATGGTGTTACCCATACGAAGCATTACAGAACCGTCTGCCTGTTTTGCCAGCTTTCCCGTTTCGAGTGTGATGGTTCTGCCATCAGGGAGCTCGATCGTCTTAACAATTGGGTTAATCATAAAAAATGTTTTATCTATATTTTCTTTCAAAATTCGTGCAAAGATACATATTAATTCATGTAATCAGGTGGGAATGAGATAAAAAAGTTTATAATTGACTATTTTTTTAGGTTTCCATGTGGAAGAAGCAATGAAAATGCTTTGACTAAACTTGAAAAGAACTATATTTGCACGTTCTTTCTAATAGAAATTAAGAAGCTAAATATGAAAAAGATCTGTTTTGTTGCACTTGCCGCTTTGGCTTTAAGTGCATGTAATTCTGAACCGAAATTCAAAGTTGAAGGTGAAGTTTCAGGTGCCGATGGTAAAATGCTGTACCTGGAAGCAGCTGCTTTGGAGGGTATCGTGCCCTTGGATTCTGTAAAGTTGAAGGGTGACGGTTCTTTCAGTTTCAAACAAACACGTCCGGTATCTCCGGAGTTCTACCGCCTTCGTGTGGATGACAAGGTTATCAATTTCTCTGTGGATTCTACGGAAACTATCGGACTGAAAGCGCCGTATGCTGATTTTGCTACGGCTTATACGGTAGAAGGTTCGGCAAACAGCACCAAGATAAAGGAATTGACGTTGAAGCAAGTGCAGTTGCAGAATGAGGTGAATGAGTTGGTGAAGAAGATGCAGGCTCATCAGATAGGTGCCGATGTTTTTGAAGAAAAACTGGCTGCCTTGATGAAAGATTATAAGGATGAGGTGAAAACTAAATATATTTTTGCAGCTCCCAATACGGCTGCCGCTTATTTTGCTCTGTTCCAGAAACTGAATAATTACCTTATCTTCGATCCTTTGAATAGCAAGGATGATATTAAGTGCTTTGCCGCCGTTGCTACCAGTCTGAATAATTATTATCCGCATGCAGATCGCTCCAAGAATCTTTATAATATTGTGATTAAGGGGATGAAGAATACCCGTACACCGCAACAGAAAGTTCTGGAGTTGCCGGAAGAGGTTATTTCCGAAACCGGTATCATCGATATCAGCCTTCGTGATATGAAGGGGAATACCCATAAGTTGAGTGATCTGAAGGGTAAAGTAGTCTTGTTGGACTTTACTATTTACCAAAGTGCAGCTTCTGCTCCCCATAACTTCTTGCTGAATGACCTCTATACTAAATATAAAGATCAGGGACTGGTGATCTATCAGGTTTCACTGGATGCTGACGAGCATTTCTGGAAAACAACGGCTGATAATCTGCCTTGGATTTCTGTAAGAGATGCAAATGGAATTTACTCAAATGTGGCCGCTATGTACAACGTTAAGGAGGTTCCTTCTCTGTTCCTGATTAACCGGAATAGTGAGTTGAGCGCTCGTGGAGAGACTATAAAAGACCTGGACGCTGCGGTGAAAGCACTGTTGTAACTTGTTATAAATTAGAAGTTTTTATTTAAATATGTTACATAGCAGCAATTTTTGCTTGACACGCATTAATTAAAAGGCTATCTTTGCAAAAGAAAAATCGGAAGAGGGTTCCAGCATGCTGACCATGTTGGAATTCTTTTTTGTTATATAATACCATTTAGAAACTAAAAAGGAGGAAAAAAGTATGGCTTATATGTCAGAAGAAGGCTACAAGAAATTGATGGCCGAACTGAAAGAATTGGAGACGGTAGAACGTCCTAAGATTTCGGCTGCTATTGCCGAAGCACGTGACAAAGGTGACCTGTCGGAGAATGCGGAGTATGATGCCGCCAAAGAGGCGCAGGGCATGCTTGAGATGAAAATCAATAAATTGAAGACGATTATAGCAGATGCCAAGATTATTGATGAGTCTAAGCTGAAAACGGATTCCGTGCAGATTTTGAACAAGGTGGAACTGAAGAACATAAAAAATGGCATGAAGATGATTTATACCATTGTTTCGGAAAGCGAAGCTAATCTGAAAGAAGGAAAGATTTCTGTTAACACTCCCATTGCACAAGGTTTACTTGGTAAGAAAGTGGGTGATGTAGCTGAAATCAAGGTGCCGCAGGGCATGGTTAATCTTGAAGTAGTGAACATATCATTTTAAAGTAAAGGCAGGTCCGTATGCGGGCTTGCCTTAATTTATATATCATAAAAGTTATGGCAACAATATTCAGTAGAATTATCGCAGGTGAAATACCAAGCTATAAGGTGGCGGAGGACGATAAGTTCTTTGCATTTCTGGACATCAATCCGCTGGTGAAAGGGCATACGCTCGTCGTTCCCAAGCAGGAAGTGGATTATATCTTTGATCTGGATGATGAAGGTCTGGCAGCAATGCATGTTTTCGCCAAGAAGGTGGCTCGTGCCATTGAGAAGGCTTTTCCTTGCAAGAAAGTAGGTGAAGCAGTGATTGGTCTGGAAGTACCTCATGCGCACATTCATCTTATTCCTATGCAGAAAGAGTCGGACATGCTGTTCTCCAATCCAAAGCTGAAACTTTCTGATGAAGAATTTAAAGCTGTTGCCGAAGCAATTCGTGCTGCATTCTAAAAATAAAACTCCTTCCTTTTATAATAAGAACGGGGACTGAATCCATTTCAGCCCCCGTTTCCTTTATTCTGGTTTGAAAGTCTATGCTTTCAAATTTCGATATCCGGTTAGATGTAATCTTCCCCTAACTTTATTTGTGCGTCATTTACGTATTTACGGATAGAATGTTCTTCATCCTTCTTGCAAATCAGCAATACATTGTCCGATTCAGCGATGAGATAACCTTCCAGGCCATCAATAACGGCGAGTTTGTTTTGTGGGAGCACCACGATGTTGTCTTTACTGTTGTACATTAGAGACTCACACTTCAAGGTTACATTCCCTTCTTTGTCCTTTGGGGACAAGTCATACAATGAACCCCATGTACCTAAATCGGACCAGCCGAAATCTCCTAATGAAACATATACATTGTCTGCTTTCTCCATGATGCCGAAGTCGACGGATACATTGGGGCATGCAGGGAAATTTTCGTCGATGAATGCTTTTTCGGCAGGAGTACCGTATACATCTTTACCAGGAATCAATTTGCTTGCCAGTTCGGGAAGTAGTGCTTCCACGGCTTTGATGACAGAGTTTACATTCCACATGAAGAGACCGGAGTTCCAATAAAATTCTCCGCTTTCTACGAAAACTTTGGCTAACTCCAGTTCAGGCTTTTCGGTAAAGGTCTTCACCTTGTAGAAATTGTCTCCTGCTTGTTCGGCTATCTGAATGTAACCATAACCTGTTTCGGGACGGTTCGGTTTGATACCGAGAGTAAGCAACTTTTCTGATTGAGATACGAACGTCAAGCCTTTTTCTATGGCATCAAGGAATTCTCCTTCCTTCAGAATCAAATGATCGGATGGAGCTACCACGATATTGGCATTCGGGTTTAATGCGCGAATGTGATAAGCTGCCCATGCGATACACGGAGCAGTATTTCTGCGTGTAGGCTCCAGCAAAATTTGTTCGGGATTCAATTCAGACAGTTGCTCCTTTACAAGATCAGCGTATAAATCGTTTGTAACGATAAGTATGTTCTCTGTGGGAATAACTTTATTGAAGCGGTCGAAGGTTTGTTGCAGTAATGACCTGCCTGTGCCAAAGAAGTCCAGAAACTGTTTAGGGAGTGTTTTTCGACTAAACGGCCAGAAGCGACTGCCGATACCTCCACCCATGATAACACAGAAATTATCCTTATTTGTTGTCATATCGTTTGTTTTAAAAGTTTCTGCTAAAGTACACTATATTTTGGAAACACGGAATGTTTGTAGAATGTTTTATGACTTTTTTCTCCTTTTTTTAGGAAAAGTATTGCAGGTTTAGAAAAAAGCCGTATCTTTGCACCGCAATTGAGAAATCAAACATGCCCAGATGGCGGAATCGGTAGACGCGCTGGTCTCAAACACCAGTGGATTCACTTCCATCCCGGTTCGACCCCGGGTCTGGGTACTGAAGCGGAGAAAGTTGAAAAACTCTCTCCGTTTTTCTTTTCTACCCCTCGTAACTCGTTGGTTTGCTGATAGATTAAATCAAGAACTTTGTTATAAGAATTGGTTCGATATGTTTTTCCGTCAAATTCGATTTTTTCGGGAAACATCGAACTTATCAGCTTAATTTTTACTCCTACAGACGCATTTCTTATATAGCTATCTATATTGTTTATCAGATTGATAGAGTAGTTTAGTTTTGGTTCGATATTACCACGGTTAGGGTTCTCACGCATTTCAATCTGTTGTTGCATGGCTGAGGCTTCTTTTGTGTATCTCTCCAACATTCTGTTATATTGTTCTTTGGTTAAGTCTCCGTCCAGATATTTATCCTCAATGCTATTGATACGTTTTTGGACGGTAGAAAGTTCATTTTGCAGTGCTGCTGCTTCTTTTTTGCTTTCTCCTTTGCGTTCGTTTTGCAAATCCTTTAGAATTTCGTTATACAAGTCCAATACCGTTTTATTGGGCTTTAATTGGGCTGTATATCGAGCGAACTCTTCGTTTACGTTCTCTGCTCTCATTCTTATATGTTTTTGATTGTTACAACAAAAGTAGTAGGTGTATTTGCCGCCATTGCCCGAACTTGTAGCACCAGTTAAGGCACAACCACATACGGGGCAGATTAAAAACTTCCGCAAAAATAAGTCAGGATTTATGGCTTTGGATAGTTTAGGTGTTTTCTTTCTTTTGCCGTCTAATATTTCTTGAACTTTGTAGAATGTTTCTTCATCTATAATTGCTTCGTGTTCACCGTTTACATAATATTCGTGTTCTCCTTTGTATGCTGGCACACGAATTTTACCGATATAAAATTTGTTACGTAGCATTTCAAGAAATGAACTTTCGGGTATATTATATCCTTTTCTTGCAAACTTCCTACGGATATAACAAGGTGTTTCAATGCCTTTAGCCACTTCCTTAAATATGGCTTGTATAAATGGTGCTGTATTGGTATCTATTTCTACATGGGTTTCATGTTTGCTAATACGTACATTCTTATATCCTCTTGGTGCTTTATTAGCACATTTCCCTTTTGCCAATGTTCCATGAATACCGTCCATTGTGGCTTTTGACCTCTTGATGTTGTCGCATTGTGCCGAGCCTATGTGTACTCCCAATAAAAGGGGCCAAGTGTCAGAATTGAAGTCTAAAGGTGCTTCGATTGCATTTGGTTCAACTCCCAATTTGATTAATTCTTTTAGGTTTTCACTGGCACTGATAATATCTCGTGAATATCTATCCCACCGCAAGAATAGTAACTTATTCACTTTACCTTTGTTCTTACGTATATAGTTCATTATTCCTTGTATAACAGGACGTTTCTCAAATGTTTTAGCACTCTCGTCCTCTCTGTATGGGATATTATCAATGATGTTATATCCCATTTGGTTACAATACTTCCGTAAGCGTTCTTCTTGTATGTCTAAGCTGGCTCCTAATGTTTGTTCATCCGAACTTACTCTACAATATATTATCACATTTGCATTCATAATTCTTGTTTTTTAGTTAATGCTATTTTTTCATTCTCTATCTGCAATTCTGCTAATAGGTATAGATATTGTCTCACTATTTTTACTTTCTCATTATCGTATTTTTCTTTACCTTTATTGAGTATCGCTGCGCATTGTTCCAATGGTATCATTAGATACTGGTATTATTGTGTTGCAATGTATGATGCAACTTATTCTTACACATTCAATCAATCCACAAGACAAGGAAGTGCCTAGGCATGAATGTGCTTCTTGCCCCATATATCATTATTTGAAGTAAAAGATATTTTTTTAAGTGAATTGATGTACCAACATTGCAAATATACGACCTATAAATACAATTACCACTTTTGATGTGTAAATTATGTTAATTTGGTTAATTTACGCAAGGTGTTGATACTTGTTCCCGTCAGTTTTGAGGTATTTCGGAGTGAATACCCTCTTTTCAAGAGTCTAATTTCTTCTCCATACTCTTCCCTCATAGCCTCATCGCTTTTCGTATATCCCATTTTTCGCCCTACCTTACCACCATTATTGAGGAAATTCTGATAGCCGCTCGCTACACGTTCTCGAATGGTCTTGCGCTCCATACGTGCTACTTCGGCAAGTATAGTGATAAGAAATTGGCTCATTGGATTGATTTCTCCCTCTGGAGTAAGTGTTTCAATATTATAATTTTGAATGAATACTGATACTCTGTTTTGATTGAGTATCTCTATGGTTTGTAAAACTTGTAGGGTATCACGTCCAAGTCTGGATAGTTCGGTTATTAATACTTTATTTATATTGTGTGAGTTGATATAGCTTATCATATTCATTAGTTCTATGCGTTCTATGTTCTTTTTTGCTCCAGATACTTTCTCCGCAAATATAGCCTCAACTACCCAGTTGTTTGCTGAGGCTAATGTTCTCAAATCATTTATTTGACGTTCATAGTCTTGTGTTCCGTTGGTACTTGATACTCGTGCAAAGATTACTACTTTTTTCATGGTGTTACTTGTTTATGATGCAAAGATAGTGACGTATATTTAATATAAATCATTTATAGCGTTAAATAAGGCTAGAAATATGGTAAATATTAAATATTTATCATTCCTTTGTGGAGTAAAATATACACAATATGGATAATAAACAAGAAAGAACAGTTGTTCACGTTGAATACAACGGACAACATTACTATTTTGGCTCACTCTCTGCAATTTATACGAAATTCAGTCCTAAAGACTTGGGTATCGCATTGGGGACATTAAGAAATTATGGATTGAAAGAAGAAAAGCCGTATCAGAACTCTCTATGCACTATAAGAAAAGGTTTTTTGATAACGATGCCTAAAAAGTAAAGTAATTATTCTACATCTAATAGGTCTTTTAGCCTAACTCCTAAAGCAAGACTAATTTTATATGCGTTTTTTATCGTCAGATTGGTGCGTCCAGCTTCAATTCGCGACATATTAGCTTTTTCAAAGTTGCATTTAGCTGCCAAGTCTTGTTGACTTATTCCTTTTTCAAGCCTTATTTCCTTTATTTTGTCTCCTATTTTAATAAAAAGTTGCTGCTCATTCATTTTTCTGTAGTTATCATTTGTGATAACAAAGAAAAGGGCTTATCTTTGCAGACTGGTTATCATATATGATAACTAACAAATTCTTAATTAATAAACTCTTATAAGATGAAAAAGAATGTATTTATTTTGTTTGTAGTTCTTTTAACTACTAGTGTGTTTATGTCTTGTTCCAGTGATGATGACAATGACAATGGAAAAGTTGAAAATACCATTATTATCAATGGTAAAGAGTACCTTAATGATGAGTCTGCATCTGTGTCGTACAACTCTTATAGTCAGTCTATTAGTTTTGAGGCTGGCTTTAGTAATCCAGAAAGTCTTATGGATATAAGTTATTTTACGATTGCAAGTAATGATGCTGCTAGTGTAGATAAGCTAACCAACGGAATGGAACTTAATGCTAAAGTTAAAGAATTTGTGAAAAATACAGATTTAGGCTCTAGCTATACTTATACTACAGTAGGTGGAAAAGTCGTTGTGGATAATGTGACCTCTGAAACTATAACGCTTCGTTATGATGATTTTAAGTTCACAAAAAATGGTAGTGAATATACGATAAAAGGTAGAGTTCTTTATCACAAAAATTAATCACAATAATCTTTTAGATTAAACTGACACAAAAAAAAGTGTATCAATAGGTCTTTTGATAGATTATATTGATACACTTTTTGTTTTGATACATAAGCCTCATCAAAGTAACAGATTACGTATCTTTTCAATAGGGTTTTCGCTAGTTGAGGCTGATGTCATTGCATGATAAACCGTTTCAAACTTTTTCATTCGTTTTGTTGCTCCGCTGCGTGAACTGAATTTACTTCTAACATCCTGCTCTAGTAGTTTTAAGTCACCATTGTACCTTTCGAGAATGATTTTCATTGCCCAATTTTCGTAATCATCAAAAGTTGTGTTTGGCATATTGGCTGTAGAATTACCGAAAACCTTGTCAAATTGAGCAAGGATAGGGTTTGTATCGGAATTTAGTACACTGAATATTTTGGTATCGGTCAAATTCAGATACTTCATTATCTTTTTAGGCGTGTCTAATGTAATTTCAAATCTGGTTTTCTCTTTGAAATAGTCTATTACTGATTGTGGTTGTGATAGGCTATTTAAAAAGTCTTTATTGTGGCTGGTACATATTTCTTTTTCTTTATTATATAAGGTGATTGTCTCCGTACAATCTTTGGATTTCACATCTTTAGTAAACATAATTCCCTCTTTATCGTAATGTGCCCACTTGAAGCGTCTATAGTTGTTTACTTGCGAATTAAGAGCGTCCAGAAGATTATCACTTAGAATAAGGTTTGCATCATAAGTTACATCTACTGATGTAATTGCCCCATTTGATAAGATACTATCTACGTCAATATCACAAATATTTAGTTGGTTTATATTGGTTAGACATTCTTTGATAGTATCTCTTGAAATTAAGTCTGGATATTTTTCTTTCAAAATCTTACTGGAAAATTCAAGAGTTAAGGTTTGTTTTATATAACTGACAGCTATATAAAGGTTATAAGGTATATTTATATCATCTTTAGAACTATAAAATATACCTATTTTCTCTCCACTACGTGAATGAAACATTTCATTAAACTTCACTTTAGTATTGAGAAGATATTTATAGTTGGATTTAATTTTAATTCTATCAAAAGTGATTAATCGTTTCGTTTCATATTGCGATGTCATTAAAAAATTAAAGTTATTCTTTTATTCTTGTGGGAAATGTACTCTGTAGGCTACAATTTCCCCCTTTGATAATGGAGTATATCAAAGGACTATGAAAAGAGAGGGGATTATTGCCCCTCTTTTTCTGTCTTGTCACTTGAGTTGTCATCTGGTTTGACTGGTATAGTCTTCCAGTAATTACTCATGCCTTGTGATATTGCTTGGATATGCGAAGCTGACTTGCTTCTACCTCTTAATGATTGACTGATTTTCGCTTTGGTATCGTCTCCAAGATTACGATACATTCTTTTTCCTATATTATCCATATTAATTGATTTTATACTAGATAAATAGTAAAATGAAGTAAGAATGTAAAGAATAGTAGGTTGATTTCACAGAAAAAATATCTGGACCAGAAAATTTAGATACAGAGTCGTTTGTTCTTATTAACCATACCTGCTAAAATAGGGTATTTTAAGAGCCGAGTTACGGTGCTATGTCTTGTCTATTAATCACATAAGAGATAAACCTTAATTCACTTACAAACTAATATGTTATTTACCATACTTGCTTTGTATCATTAAATATTTTATCTTTGTGGTTGAGAAATAGTTAATTTGAAATGATGTAATCCAAATATAAAAGGTTGGCTTTTATAATGGTATCAGTTCCCGTAGTTCCCAAATTAAATCCAAATCATGTAGGAATTGGTTCGAGAACAGAACGGTTAAGGGTACGAATAAATCCTGATAATCACTTGATTATCAGGATTTTCTCTTTCTGTAAGGCGTACTAAATGTGTACTGATTGACGAAAACAAGAATAGAGTGTACTTTTATAGTTCTCGCCCCTGCATCTTTATAATTTCTTAACTCTTATACTTTCCTTTCTCCCTTATTATTGCCAATGTTTTCTCGGAAAATAAGATTTCCAGCTTATATTTGTAGTGGAAACGATTTTATAAAGATACGGTTATGGAAAATTATATAGAAACCAATTTCAGAGAGATACAGAAGATTTTGGATAGTTGCATAGCACATGACTATAAAACCAAAGTAGATGAACTATTTTTAAAGCGTGAGTATTTGACGCAAGCCCAACTAAAGGACTATTTGCGCCAAGAAATTTTCCGTGTGACTGAGAATATTGTAACCATTCAACAAAAATACCGTGTATTGCAATACATTGTGTTGGATATAAATATTCCCGATTTCCTGTGGGAAAGCAGTTTCTTTGAGGTCTTAAATCCTGATGAAAAAAGAAAGTATGTAGGTTTCCGGTGTTCTAATTTCGATATGGATGCATATTTACGTGAACCATCCTGTTATGAAGAACAACTTCCCTACTTTTCTATCATTATTAATTTTGTCGTATTTTCTAAGTATTTGACCCATCTTCAAGAACAAGAAAGCAAATACTATACAGATACGGTTGCCATCCAAGAACAGACCTTGCCAAAAGAGAAAAAAGAAAGTACGGAAAATAAGCCAGTCAAGATTGTAGGCAAAATCAGCCCTTTCAAATCCGTACTTACCCCGAAGGAAATCAACTTGCTTGCCGACTGTATTAATGAAGCTCATGTTTTTACTACCACCATAAATGCTAAAATACTTACCGATTTTTTCAATTGTAAACTTGACGGAGTCCTGAAAGTCAATAATACACGTTTGTTTGCCTATCTCATGATGCAGCTTGGTTGCTATAATTACATTGTTTATGAATGGCAGTCCGTCATAGCAAACAATAAGCTGATATTGGGAAAGATAAAAGGCGAACCACTTACACGTACTGATTTGTCAAGCGCGACAGACCAAGCAAAATCTATCTATCCGAAAGGATATGAAATCATAGACAAATACATCAAACAACTGAAAAAAGGTTGAGCATAGATTGAACGCTCAAACAAAGGTCAATTAGACTTCATTTTCAAGCTCTTAACTTTGCCCCCGTTAACAAAAAAAACGAGGGTGCGCACCTTCATATTGTTTCACCTAAATTCCTAAACAATATGGAAAGAGATTTAGAGTTAAGAGTTTCCGAACTCGAAAAGATGTTGTTCCTTTCAAAGAATGTGCTTAGCTTCGATGAAGCGAGCAAGTTCTTGAACCTTTCAAAAAGTTACCTGTACAAGCTGACTTCGGGTAACTTGATACCTCATTACAAACCGCAGGGCAAAATGCTTTATTTTGAGAAAGCGGAGTTGGAAGCGTGGTTGCGTCAGAACCCGGTGAAGACGCAGGCGCAGATAGAGCAGGAAGCGCAGAAGTATATCCTTAACCGTCCTCTAAAGAAATAATGGCTATGGAAAACAAGAAGAAAGAGGAAACCGGACAAGGTATAGCCATGACGAAAGAGGATTTTGCGACCCTTTGGAAAACCATTCATTTAAAAGTGACGGACACTTATGAAGTACCGCCCGAAATTCTTTGGGTGAACGGTTCTACCATTGGCACGTTGGGTAATTTCAGCGCATCCACAGGCAAAGCCAAGAGCAAAAAGACATTCAACATTTCCGCTATCGTTGCGGCGGCGTTGAAGAATGACGAGGTACTGAAGTATTCTGCATGCCTGCCACCGAACAAGCGGAAAATTCTCTATGTTGATACCGAACAGAGCAAGTACCATTGCCATAAGGTCATGGAGCGTATTTTGCGCCTTGCCGGACTGCCGACAGACAAGGATAGGGAGGATTTTGTTTTCATCGTGCTAAGGGAGCAGACCCCCGACAAACGGAAGCAGATTATCGGCTATATGCTTGAAAATATGCCCGATGTGGGGTTGCTCATCATTGACGGAATCCGTGACTTGATGTATGACATCAACAGTCCGAGCGAATCGACTGACCTAATCAATCTCTTGATGCGCTGGTCAAGCGGCTATAACCTGCATATCCACACCGTATTGCATTTGAACAAGGGGGATGACAACACAAGGGGGCATATCGGCACGGAACTGAACAACAAGGCTGAAACCGTCCTGCAAATCACGAAAAGCCAGCAGGACGGTAACATAAGCGAGGTAAAGGCGATGCACATACGTGACCGGGAGTTTGACCCGTTCGCATTCCGTATCAATGACAACGCATTACCCGAAGTCGTGGACGGTTATGTATTCAAGCAGCCCAGCCAAGACAGGGGCTTTCCACTGGCGGAACTGACGGAGCAACAGCACAGGACGGCTTTGGCAAACGGTTTTGGCAAACAGGTTATATATGGTTACGAGAATGTCCTAAAGACCTTGAAACAAGGCTATGCGAGTATCGGCTACGAGCGTGGGCGCAATATCCATGTGGAACTGAACAAGTTCCTTGTGAACAAGCGCATGATTGTGAAAGAGGGCAAGGGCTACCGCTACAATCCCGATTTCCATTATTAAAAGTCAGTTTGGTTTAGTCCGGGTGTATATATAAGCGTAACGGACTGTTTGTTTCCCGGTATCGGAGCAGGCAGGTTTAGTATGGTACGGGTGTATATATAACGGACTAAACAGGACTGGCGCACTTTTCAACTATTTTTTTATCCCCAAAAAAGAAAATGTTATGAACATCGAAGATGTGAAACAAATACCCATCGCAGACTATCTGCACAGTTTAGGTTACCCTCCCGTCAAGCAGCAGGGTAATGGTTTATGGTACAAATCACCGTTAAGGGAGGAACACGAACCGTCTTTCAAGGTGAACACTGACCGCAACCTTTGGTATGACTTTGGCGCAGGCAAGGGCGGTAACATCATCGCACTGGCAAAGGAACTCTATTGCTCCGACAGCCTACCATACCTTTTAAACCGGATAGCGGAACAGACACCGCACGTCCGCCCGGTCAGTTTTTCTTTTCCCCAGCGTAGGACAGAACCGAGTTTCCAGCATTTGGAAGTCCGTGACCTTACCCATCCGGCATTGCTCCGTTACTTGCAGGGACGGGGTATCAATGTCGAACTGGCAAAAAGAGAATGTAAGGAACTCCACTTTACCAATAACGGCAGACCGTTCTTTGCTATCGGTTTCCCGAACATGGCAGGAGGTTACGAGGTTCGCAATTCCTTTTTTAAGGGTTGCATCGCCCCGAAAGACATTACCCATATACGGCAGCAGGGAGAGCCGAGAGAGAAATGTTTGGTATTCGAGGGTTTTATGGACTATCTTTCTTTCCTCACGCTCCGGATGAAGAATTGTCCGACCATGCCCGACCTTGACAGGCAGGACTATGTTATTCTTAACTCGACTGTCAACGTGCCGAAAGCCATTGACGTGCTGTCCCCGTATGAGCGCATCCACTGTATGCTTGATAATGACAAGGCAGGGTTTGAAGCGACACGGGCTATCGAATTGGAATACTCCTACCGTGTACGTGACTTCTCGCACAATTATAGGGGCTATTCGGACTTGAACGATTACCTGTGCGGCAGGAAGCAGGAGCAGAAAAACGCAGCCAGCCAAACGCAGGAAACGAAGCAGGAAACCGGACAACGTGCCGCCCCAAGGCAGAAAAGGGGTAGGGGCATTTAGTCTGGCAGGATTACCAACGGCTGGCGGTTTATTTGGAGAGCAAGGTTATGTTTCGGTAAACCGAAACTACCTTGCTTTGCTCACCGCAAAGAAAATTTCTCCCGTTGGTCGCAATTTTTAAGACACCATTTAAACGTAAAAAAACATGACGAATATAAAGGACAAGCCGGGGGGACGTCCGGCAAAGAAACGGATAGAGAAGCAGCAACGGGTTGTCAGTACGAAACTGACCGAGTTGCAGTATTACGCCATCAGAAAGCGAGCCGGGGAAGCCGGGTTGCGTGTCAGTGAGTATGTCCGGCAGGCGGTTGTTTCGGCAGAGGTCATACCCCGATTGAACAGGCAGGATGCGGACACCATCCGCAAACTGGCAGGGGAAGCCAACAACATCAACCAGTTGGCGCACCGGGCGAATGCCGGAGGTTTCGCACTGGTGGCGGTGGAACTGGTGAAGCTCAAAGATAGGATTATTGAAATCATAAACCATTTGTCGGATGATTGGAAAAATAAAAAAGGGAAGCGGTTTTAAGGGCTGTGTGAACTATGTGTTGGGCAAGGAGCAGGCGGTTTTGCTTCATGCGGACGGGGTTCTGACTGAAAGCCGGGGCGATATAATCCGCAGCTTCTGTATGCAGACCGGAATGAATCCCGATTTGAAGAAACCTGTCGGACATATTGCGTTAAGTTATTCGGCAGTGGATGCGCCCAAATTGACAGACGGGAAGATGGTACAGCTTGCGCAGGAGTATATGCGTGAAATGAAAATCACCGATACGCAGTATATCATCGTGCGCCATCAAGACCGGGAACACCCACATGTGCATATCGTGTTCAACCGTATAGACAACAACGGCAAGACCATTTCGGACAGGAACGACATGTACCGTAACGAACAGGTATGCAAGAAGCTGAAAGCCAAACACGGGCTTTATTTCGCCGAGGGAAAAGAGCAGGTGAAGCAGCACCGATTGAAAGAGCCGGACAAATCAAAATACGAGATTTACACGGCTGTGAAAAACGAAATCAGCAAATCCCGTAACTGGCAGCAGTTGCAGCACAGGTTAGCGGAAAAGGGTATCACTATCCAGTTCAAACGAAAGGGACAGACCGACGAGATACAGGGCATATCCTTTTCCAAAGGCGAATACACGTTCAAGGGTTCGGAAATAGACCGTAATTTCAGTTTCTCCAAACTGGATAAATGTTTTGGGGATGTAGGGCAGACGACAGTCGGAAGCAATAAGCAGACGGTTACCGCACCTGTTCAGAAACCAGTATCAGCACCCGACAAAGCGGATAATTCTTTTATAACAGGTTTAGGCGGTTTGTTTTCCGGTTTGTCAGCCCCGGCTGATGAAATGCCCGATGATTCCTTTTTGAGAAAGAAGAAGAAAAAAAAGAAAAAACAACTAAAGTTATAAGCGTATGGAGGAAAATTTGATTTTAGAGGGGCTTCTCTCAATGGTTACAGAACTGAAAGAGAAGCAGGAAGCACAGGTAACGCCAGCCAGTCGGGAGGAAACTCTTGAAAGACTGAACACAATCGAACAGGCATTGTCGGAATTGTACAGCAACCCGGCTGTTCCCGAAAAGGATTTGCAGGCTATCCGAAACCAGCTTGACGAGATAAGGAACAGGATGCAGGGTCAGCAGAAACATATTGAGGACACCAAGAAAATAGTATTGGAAATCTACCGTTGTTTCAAGGTAATGATTGATGCTTTGGGCTCTTGCAAGACGAATAAAGAGGACGCTGCACCCTTACCGCTCTATCAACGGATTTACAACAAGGTCGCTTCTTGGATTCGTCCGGGATTGTTTCTTTTTTCGGCAGTGCTGGTTATCTGTTCCGCTTCCATATTCTTGAATGTCCGTTTGGCTGAACGTATGCGGCAGTTACAGGACAACGATATAAAGTATCGCTATTTGCTGATGCAGGGACAGACAGACGGAGAAACTTTTGATATGCTGGAAAATAAATTCAAGTGGCAACGGGATAACGGTTTTATCCGAAGTCTGACCGATTCAGTGATAGATTTTGAATATCGCATCCAAAAGCAGGCGGAAGCACTGGAACGTGCAAGGCTGTTGAACGAGCAAGCTGAGCAACTAAAAAAAGAAGCCGATAAGTTGGGTAAGCCATAAACAGAGAAAGCCGGAACGGATGAAGCACATTCACCGTTTCGGCTGTTTTAATTCACTTCTTTTTCTTCGTGCAGTGTGCTTTCTCGAACTGGCGTAGCGTGGTAATGCTGAACCTTTCTTTAATAAACTCTCGGACATCGGAAGCCTTGTAATACACTTTTCCGCTGATTGTGAAGTACGGCAGCACACCGATAGCCCGGTAACGTTGAAGGGTTTTGATACTTACTTTGAACAACAGACACAAATCTTGATTATCCAACAGGTTATCATCTTCGGGCAGCACCTTATCGGCGTTACGCAACACCCGTACATCTTTGCAGAGTTCTTCCAGTTTGGCGTACAACTTCTGCATCCATTCGCCCAATTTATCATTCTCTAGATACATAATTGCTTCATATTTCAGATTGTACTTTTTGTGATTTGATGAAGCAAAGTTCAGAAAAAGAGTGCAAGGATATTACAGGGGTACTCATGGAGTCCATTATGAATAAATCGCAAATCGCTGATTATCTATATCCTTTTTTATCATGTTCCTTTCGGATAAGGTCTACCAGTCCATTAAGAAACTTGGTAAGTTTGCCCGGTTTTCGTTTTATTACGTCCTCATGTTTTTGGTGACAGTCGCTTATCTTGATATTAAACAACCATTCAAACCCTTTGGATAGGTCCACCAAATAGGCAGGTTTTCCGTTCTGATAGACAATGCTTTTGGAGAGGAACAGGCCGCTTACCATTTCCATGATGTTGATAAGGGCTGTCTTGTCTGCGAGATAGAGAGGGGAAAGTGTTTGTTTGCCAATCCGTTATTTGAATTGTTCCGGGTACTTGATGCGCCATTCGATAAGGCGATTTACATTATTTATTAGCCCTATTGCTTCATCAATTAGATGCAAATAAGGCATTTTTTTCTTGCTCAAACCGTACACGATACGATTTAAGACGGTGTAAGCCAAAGGAAAAGCAACGCAATAAAACGTTGTAATCCTGTTCGTTGATACTAAAATTGGCTACATGAATAGCCAACTCTTCAATAGCTTTTGTAAACTCCGATGCAGAAACTTTACGTTGTGAATATTCCGACAATAAGTGGAAAAATCGCTGTTCTAAAATTAGATTCATGTATGTATTCATATAAAAAATAAGCCTTAGCGAGACTTCGGAAAAGGCTTATTTCAATTCATAATATTGTAATCTGCAAGTTGTTGTGTTTTGGGTATTTAGAAAAATAGTTTATAGCAAAGTAATCCCAATAAAAATAGCACTAAAAGGCATATTGTAAGAAATATATATATCTTAAACAGATATATTTGGTCTGATTGCTCCTTTTCTATGGTTTTTTTACGGATTTCTTCTATCTTTTCAATGGAAACATTGGATAAATCAGCATTTTTACCTTTGCCTACAAGATATTTGTGATGTTCTTTCATCCTGTCTCTATTCAACTTGCGAAACTCACGGTTCTCTTTATCCCGTTGTAGCATATCATTTATGCAACCTAATGTTCCCATTTTCCAGTTAATATTTAATGTCCAAACCTTGATGTATCAATTTCTTTTTGTAGTTCCCTAAAGATACGTTCCAAATCATATCCATGCGGATTGGAAATTTGGAAACATCCGCTTTCTATGGAACTATTAACCTGAGGAGCAGTTATCACCGTGTCATTGAAAACGAAAGCGATGTACTTTCCTACACTCTTTGTTGTGGCTTCTCTCCATATAGGCAATTTATCTTGGAGGAAGACACCGGTAATGACCGAGTGTCCAAAAGCATCAGTTCCCAAACGTAAAGTATCGAAATCCTTAACAGTAAGGAAAGGTGTTTGTGAAAGGCTGTCTGTAGTCTGTGATGTTACGTAGTACCAGCCGTTTATCCGGTGAAAGGATTTTGTCTGCATACAAGCTGTCATTAGTAGGCAGAAAAAGAGAATTGTTGAAATCTTCATATCCGCTATTTTTAGGTTAATACATCTTCTCCAATGTCCACACCATCTTATTGGGATTATAGGCTTCCATTACGAGGTGTGTTCCTGTGTATTCCAGCACCGTCCATGGACCTGCTATGTTGTCGAACGTGATGATTTTTCCATTTACTTGGTAAGTAAAATCTGTGTTCCACATATATCCGTCTTCTTCGTTCGTTCTTGTATAAATGCCTTCTGATTCGTTGGTAAACTGAAGAATGGATTGTTTTGTGTAGTCTATTTCATCTTCGATATTGTACACGGTCATTTGCGCTTGCCAAGTAGTTTGCTTCAGGGCTTCGGGGGTGAAGACAGAAGTAGGGGCATCGTCGTTACTACAATTTGTCAGACATAACATGGCGCAAATAATGAATGTGGAAAGCACCATACATAAAGTAATTTTCTTTTTCATCTTGTCTTTTTTAATCTCTTGTTTAACTCATTCAATCTTTATTTTGTCTCTTCGTTGAACCAACCAAAGATAAGACAAAGATAAAAAGAAGAATCCTTTGGCAGATTAAGATACTCCTGGAATATTGTTATGAATGTAAATTTCTAAACCTATGTTTATTTTTTGTTGTCAAGACTTTGCTTGCGTCTGATTCGGCTCATGTGTACGGGTGTAATTTTGAGGTAGGATGCTATTTCTTTTAGTGATACCATTTGAAGGATTGCAGGGCATTTTTTTAAAAGTTGGAGGTAACGCTCTTCCGGTGTGAATCTGAATAAATCCAAATAACGTGAATATGATTGGAAAAACATCTGTTCGGCTGCGATACGGGCTATCCGTTGGCTTTCTTTGTTCTCCTCGAATTTTTGCTGTAAGAATGCAGAAGAACAGATGTAAATCTTGCACGGGATTATCGCCTGTATATTCAATTCTGATTTCATGCCATATAAGCAAGTGGGATAATCGCCTATAAATTCATTTGGAAAGGAAAAACCGACATTATACGGTTTGTTTTCTGTCCGGTTGGTGCAACTGTATTTGACTACGCCTGACAAGATAAACCCGAAGAAAGAACATGCATCACCTTCATGGAGAATAAACTCATTCTTTTTATAATGTCGTAATTCTCCATGTTTCAGACACAACTCCTTGAAGAAGTCTATGTCTATGTTACTCATATATGAATTGAATTCGGTTATCATTTGTATATAAGAGAAATGTATAAAAAATATCTGAATTTCCAGGTTTAAAGTTTAGTCTGTTTTTTGTCTATATATCCAAACCGTACTAAACTATTTTCTGTTGACTGTAAGATATAGGTACTGGCGAAAAGAGTAAGAATAAAGGGTATTTCTTTTTGCCAGTATTACTTTTAACAATTTGAGGAAGAAATGAATGCTTTTATTTCTTCTTCGCTTGGAAGTTCTATCATGTACTTCTGTACGAAGATGTTCGGGTCTAATCCGGCAGTGGCATACTTTACTAATGTATCTCCCTTTTCCGTACAAAGTAGAATACCGATAGGTGGATTATCGTCCGGCTGCATCACTTCCGCTTTAAAGTAGTTAAGGTACATATTTAGTTGCGAGGCGTATTCATGGCGAAATTTGTCTATCTTCAATTCCACAATGATATGGCACTTCAAAATGCGGTGATAGAATACGAGGTCGGCAAAGAAATAATCTTCATCAATCAAGATACGTTTTTGCCGGGCTTCAAAGCAGAAACCATGTCCCATTTCCAACAGGAAGTGTTGCAGGTTATCAAGAATAGATTGTTCCAAATCGTTTTCCGTCACTAATGCACGTTCATTCAATCCTAAGAACTCTAAAGTAACAGGAGTGTTGATAACATCTTTGGGTTGCAATAAGGTTACTTGTTGCTGGACTAAAGCGGAGAGGGCTTCTTTGTTTTTGGATAGTCCGCTACGTTCGTAATATAAAGATGCGATTTGCCGCTCTAACTCTTTTACAGACCAGCATCCACGAATAGTTTCCATTTCATAGAAAGCACGTTTTATCGGGTTCTCAATTCCTGATATAGTATTTAAATGGGTGGAAGATAATCTGTTGAATAATCTATCAGCTGGAATCATCCATGTTTCGGTTTGTGGGTATTTTGTTGATAGCTTCCAAACGCCATTTTCAGATCCGGCGGTCACCAACCGCCGAATTGGTTCAGTGAATTCGGCGGTCAATGACTGCCGAATTTGTATTTGTGATGCAATATATTGTGTGACAGACTCTTTTAGCTGTGGATAAACAAGGTACAGTCGTCTAAATTCCCTGAATCTACGTTCATTCAGACCTTTTGTTTTCAGTCGTTGCTCCAGCTTCTTCAACAGTTGTTCACCGTATGCGGCACGGTCTTCTCCGTTCTGCTCAAATTCCACGATATAGCACCCCATAAGCCAGTTACGGGAAGTAAGGGCAAGGTTTACAGCGTGTGCGGCTTGTGCCTGCAACGTGTTCTGTATCGTGCTGATATGTTTTACTAATGCTTCAAAGTTCATAGTTACAAAGATAAGTCTTTTATGGTTAAAACTTTAGTTCGGGCAAACTGTTTATTGCTTCCTCTTTTAATTTATCCACCGCACGGGTGTATTTTTCTGTATGTTTCAATCCGCTATGTCCTAAAAGGCTGGCTACGGTTTTTATATTTGCCCCATTGTTCAGAATGTTCACGGCAAACGAGTGCCGGGCACAATGCCAGCTTATATGTTTGTCTATCCCGGCTCTCTTTACCCAACGCTTTACTGATTTACAGCAGCTTTCGTAAGTAGGCAAATCGAATATCAAACAGTTTTTGTCTGCCGGGGCTTCGCCAATGATAGACAATAGACCGTCATTCAGAGGAATAACCACACCGCTACTGGCTGAATGTCCCTTTGTTTTGCTTTGCTCAAACTTCAATAACCGATTAGCATAATCCACATTCTTATAGGTCAGGTCTTTTACATCACAGAAGCGTAAACCGCAGTATAGGCAAAAGATAAAAGCCCGTCTGACATTCGGGTTCTCGTTGTCATAATGGCAAGCCGCCAGCTTTTGTATTTCTTCGGGAGAAAGAACATCTTTCCGAAGCATTTGGCTATCCACTTTGCAGGTAACACTTTTGCATGGGTCTTTCAACATTACATCGTGGTCAATCGCATATCGAATAACTTTCTTAAAACGCTGGTAAATGCTTTTAGCTCCCTCACCCACACTTCGGGATTGCAAATAGGCTACAAACTGCTCCATCATTTCTTTGGTAATAAGTTCCGGTTTGATACTAAACTCATTCATGGGGTATTGCTCTTTTAAGAAGTCCTTAAAACGGCTAAGCGCAATTTGTACCATGCGAATATCTTTCTTGGTATAACTGTTGATATAGGCTTGGAAATAGTCTAAGAAATTGACCGTTCTATCTTTTTTTAACCGATAGCCCAACATACTTTCTTTAAATTCCTGCTCACGCTCTGCACGTATCTTTGTGGCAAGTTCCAACGTTTCTTTGTTCCGCTGGCGTTCCGCAGGAGTACGGGGCTTATCTATCAGATACAGACTAAGGTTCTCTTTTCGCCTATTGTGCTTTACTGCAAACTTGGGCTTGCCTTGCATCTTTCCACTATCATAGTACACTTGATTGCCGCTTTCATCTAATACGGGTTTTTCCTCTCTACCTAAATAATACTCTAAGTAAAGGCTAATTCTACCATCCGAGAGCTTATTCTGCTCTAACTTGGGGTTTTCTTTCGTTTTATTTTCTAACTTTGCCATTGTTTAGAGGTTTTATCCCGATTTAGGTACCATAACCGGGTGATTACGCTAAATAGTTGATTTTCTTTTGTTTTCTGATATTGCAAAGGTACAAAAGAAAATGATATTTCAAAGTGTACTAAAAGTGTACTGAATAACAGAAAATGGGCAAAATATGGCAAAAATGGAGAAAATAAGAAATATGCAAGTTGTTGATAATAAGGTGAATAAATTCTTTTGTTTTCCTATGATTTCTATGGTTTGTACCGGGTCTGGGTACTGAAGCGGAGAAAGTTGAAGAACTCTCTCCGCTTTTCTTTTCTACTCCTCGTAACTCATTGGTTTGCTGATATATTAAATCAAGCACTTTGTTATAAGAATTGGTTCGATATGTTTTTCCATCAAATTCGATTTTAACCAGTTAACTTTTCTGGGTCAGTCCGACTTTTCTTTATTAGCTATATAGCATATGAATCTTGTTCAAGATAATTCGAATTTATCCTATATTGTTTATGAATATGGATTTATACTCTCATATTTGTTGATGCAATTTATCAATGACAATAAATCATGTTTTTTTTCATAAGCTTTTTTAAGAAGAGGGAGACTTTTTTTCCCTATGTAATAAGCTAGAATAATACTCGCGTTTTGGATGATATCGGCTGAGGTACTATCTTCAGTAATAATATCTGCTAAATATGAATTTATGTTTTTGACTTTTGATAGAATGGCTTCAATCGATTGCCCAATACTTCCTCGACATATCATATTGTCGCCAATAATAGATAATAATTTAATTACGGTTGCTTTGTTATAGTTATATATCTTATTTAAAACTAGGACTTTGATATTATTGGAAATATTATTACCAGAATACCATATATCTGGATGCCAAGGGATGTGTGCCAAGTAATAAATTAGTTTATGAGGAATTTCGTGTGCCTCCTTTTCTTGTATATAGTCTAAAAATGTATTCCAAGTCTTTTCTTCATTTATATATTTTTCAAACATAATAGTCATTCCCAAATTAAATTCAGAAATATCGTCTGAATTGAAATAAGATAAGGCTTCGTTGAAAGAAACTAATGGTATTGTGTTTAATATTAAAGGTTGAAATAATCGCTTGAAATCTATTGTATTAAATTGATTTATTCGAGTCACTGGAAATTTTATGAGTGAAGAATTACGTATAGTTTCTATGTATGTTTTGATATTAACCCAAAAAGCATTCTTTAAGTTAGGAATATATACAATTCCGAAAACTTGTAATGGATAATTTAGCCAATAATTATAATGGCTATCTATTGGAATAGAAAGTTCTTGATTCCTACTGTTAAAGTAGGAATCTCCTGATTTTATTTGTATAGCTATGCTTTTATTTGTAGGAGTACCATCTTGGATAAATTCAATAATTCCGTCTATCCCTAAATCATTTTCTTGTTCAATTTTATGGAATAAAGACCCAGATTCTTCAACTATAGTTCTAACGTAATTTATTCCGATTTTAGCTGTTATGCTTGAATTTGAATATTTGGGCATCTTGTTTTTTATTTTATTATTCTTATAATCTTATATGGTAAAACATCGTGTTGCAAATATAAGAAATCAGAAGTTCAATACATTCAAAATTTTGTTTTAACTGGCATTTTATAATATTATGGATGAGTTATCCATTCTCTTAATTCCCAAATCAAGTTCAAATCATGCAAGAATTGGTTCGAGAACAGAACGGTTGAGGGTACTGAAGCGGAGAAAGTTGAAAAACTCTCTCCGCTTTTCTTTTCTACTCCTCTAACTTATTGGGATCAACGTAAAAGGGGGCAGTCCGAAAAAGACATATTCGGCGCACCGGGCAAACACCGGAAGTTTCGCATTGGTAGCGGTGGAATTGGTGAAACTCAAAAACAAGATTGTCAAAATCATAAATCAACTGTCGGATGATTGAAAAAAGGGTAGTCAGTTCTTCGATAGCTTCTGACAATTCAGATGTAGGAACTTTGTGTTGCAAATATTCCGACAGTAGGCGGAAAAATCTCTGATGTAATAAGACTTTCATCATTATTAGTTAGTACTTAGATAAAAAAGAAACTATATCGTTAGGAGTTTTGAAGCAATGAGTTAGTTGTGTAGGGCTGGATATATTATTTGCCCACAACGCTAAACCAAAATCCATACCTGCATTTGTAGCGCATTGAATATCATAAATGCTATCACCAATATATATAGAATCTTGAATATTTACATTGGCTTTTGCCAAGTAAGCCAATAAGGGAGCAGCATTAGGCTTGTGCTCGTGAGTGTCATCAGCGCATATAACAGTGGTGAAATATTTCGCTAAACCTAATGGCTCAAAATCAAGTTGGTATTCTATACGTCTTTTAGAGGTTACAATACCTAAACTATAACCTTTTTGCATAAGTGCAGATAAACATTCTTTGATATTGGGGAAAGGTTTAATAGTATGCTGATACAGTTTCATATTAATATCCCATAATTTTAATCCCTTTTCAATATCCTGTATTTTAAGTTGTTCCAATGCTTTTCTACCGGTAATACCTAACACGAATTTCAAATTTTCATATTGAGGGGTACTTCCTGTAATCTCTGTGACCGTTTCTATTAGTGAATGTATCACAGCATATTCGGTATCTATTAATGTACCGTCAATATCAAAAATGATATGCTTATATTTCGTCATTTTTATTGTCAATATACTTTATAACTCTGCATGGGTTTCCAACGGCAACACAATTATCCGGGATGGAACGAGTAACAACACTTCCGGCTCCAATAACACTGTTTTTACCAATAGTTACACCAGAAAGAATGATTGCTCCTCCTCCAATCCATACACCGTCACTAATCTTTATGGGTAATGCATACGTTCTGCAAATTTCCGTTCCTATATCTTCTTTATCGACCATTCTTTCATTTACTTTTGTCGAGTGGGTAGCGGTATATAGCTGCACGTTGGACGCAATCAAAACATTGTTGCCGATTTCAATAATATTGTTATCGACAAATGTGCAATTCATATTGATAACTACCTTGTTGCCAACAAAAATATGCTTCCCATATTCACAATGGAAGTCTATGTCTATATGAACATTTTCGCCTATTTTTCCGAATAATTTCTGTAGGATACTTTTCTTTAGTTCTACATCGGCATAGTCTGCGTTGTTCAATTCCTTTAGTAATCTTTTGGCATTCAATGCCATTGCAACCAGTTCCTTATCGCCGCCATTGAATGTTTCTCCTGCCAAACATTTTTCCAATTCTGTTTTCATATTATTTGATAAGTATTTAGTGACAAGTACTAATATAGAAATCCCGGATAGCCAGTTGATGATTCCAATCAAAAATGACAAGATAATGTTTATCGCCCTTGTGGTTGCGAAGGAGTAAATTTTTGCAATACTGAATATCCTGAATATCACCAAAGTATAACTTGGCTACTTCTACCGTAGGTGCTACCGGATGTTCGTGACATTCATAGTGAATACCCAATTGCTGTAAATATTCAAAAACTTTCTCTTTTTTGCTCATAGAATATATTGTATAATCAAGAGCAAAGATAGAAAGGGAAAAACAATCTTTTTTTGTTCTATCTTAAAATCGCATTACTAATTCCGACCTGATTTTGCTTAAAGTAGGCAAGGTTGTTCCAAGATAGGATGCGATATATCCTAAATTTACTCTGTTATAGATATTAGGAAAGTCTTGTAACAGTTTTATATACCTTTCCTTGACGGAGAGGGTCAATCTGTTTATGTGCATTTCTTGAAGCCACAAGAAATTTTCCTGTTGTAATACTCGCATCCAATTGGCTATATGAATATCTTTCTGATATAATGTATTCAGTGTGTCTATGGAAATGGAATAGACCAATGTTTTTTCTAAGGTTTCTACATATTCAAATCCGGCTTTGTTTCTATACAAGTCCCACGAACCACAAGTTGCATCTCCCTCCATGGAAAACCAAGTTGTAGTTTCTTTTCCGTTATGCAATATATATGAACGTGTTATACCTTTTTCTATGAGGTAAATCCGCCTATCAAGTTTTCCTGCTTGTATGATAATGGTCTTAACAGGAAAAGTTTGTTGTCTTAAATAGCTTTTTAGCGTGTCCAATGAGTCATCCGGAACAGGATAGTATTCTCTTATTTTTCTTATTATATTGTTCATTATGAGTATCTTTTACTTTAATGCAAAGATAGGAAAACAACGGATAATATTATTGGATTCTTTTCGGAAAGACATTGAACAGACTTCCATAAAAAAGATGCTCTGTTGTATTAATAAGAAACAAGTTTGGTTTGTCCTTTTGTCAGTGTTGTTGGTTTGGTTTATGCTTTAATAATTGTTGGATGTAATAAACTTCTTTATTTCTTCTTCGGTTGGAAGTTCTATCATATCCTTGAATTAAAGTTATAAATGCGACATTTTTTCTATTTCATCAATGTTTTATATCACAACTTATGTTTAATGCGGATATAAACAACAAAAAGATGAACGTAATATGCAAATTTGTCATTGGATATTTCTTAAGCATTTATTTTTTCCTAACTTTGCAAAGGATAGTTGAGAAGCTTTTGCCATTTTATATTTTAATATTTACCCAATATGCCAAATCAGAATACATTTCTGTATCCCCCTTTGACATTTCGAATACTTGCGGTTGCTATTTTCGCTTGTTTATTTCTGGCGCCCAAGGCGATGGCTGATACGAAAGATCAAGAGTATATTGTTCTTATCAGTTCTTCCACTTTTCGTGAGAAATGGGCTTATGATCTGCTTGAAACTGTAGAAAAGGCATTCAATGAAGAAAATTCGGTGAAGGTATATTCGGAGACTCTCACAACATGGCATTTCAATAATCAACAGGAAATAGATCAGAAGGTTGATTATCTAAAGGATAAATATTCTGTTCCTCCCCAAGCCGTCATATTTGTAGGCGATCCGGGATGGTATGTTTGCAAACCGCTTTTTGACACTATCTGGAAAGGGGTACCTACAATTATTTGCCACTCGATGCCGCATACGTCGGCTGATATAAATAAGTATTATAAAGGTGAATATATACCTGAAGATCAGATTATCGCTACACCGGAAATGCTGGAACGGTATAACGTGACTGCCATAAATATTCCTGTTTGCATTAAAGAAACCATAGAATTGATGGAGGAGATTACTCCTGAAATGAAAAAGGTTGTCTTGTTATCGGATGACAGATTTATCTGTTCTCTAATTCGGAAAAAAGCAGAAGAAATACATCAGCAGTACTTTTCTGATTTGGATATGGAATTTATTACTTATCCTCAGACAAATACAGAAACGATGCTTCACAAGATTAGCGAATCTGGTAGAGAAACAGGCATTATTTACTGTTCATGGGTGAATGTAGCCAGTCAGAATTTGTCTGAGAAATATTATCCTGATGAGAGAATGCATTCTTATATTTCCGGTATAGTTAAAAAGCCGGTATTCTCGTTGTCTGACCAGTTCACAAGGGGGCATGCTTTATTTGCCGGTGGACATTATATAGGCAGTTCCGATGTGGAAAGTACCGTTATCGGTGAAATTAGAGGTGCACTGAAAAAGGATGGTACATACGGGGCGAAAACGGTTGTTGCCGGTACGCCCAATACCTATCTTAATTACCAGACATTGCTTGACAAGGGAGTTTCATTAGATAACTTTCCTAAAAATGCGGTTTATTATGATGTTCCGCCTGGTTTTATTCAGAAGAATATTATTTATGTTGTGATTGTCCTGGGTACTGCTATTGTCCTACTGCTATTTTACTTTATGCACAAGCGTATCAAAAAAGTGAAAGAAACCGAGTGGCAGGAGCATCTGCATTTGCTTGAAAACATTCTCGATAACCTTCCTATTGCAGCTAAAGTGAAAGATGTCGATAATGATATGCGTTATACTTTTATAAATAAAAAGGCTGAAGAGCTCTTTGAATATCCGGCTAAGGAGGCGATTGGAAGGACTGATTTCGATATAATGCCTGAGGCTGCAACGATGATCAGGAAAGAAGATGAAGAATTGGTAAGAACGGGAATTGCCCAATCCGGTACCAGGCGTTTCTTTACGAATAAGAACGAGGAACGGTTTACCTTCCAGAATAATAATATAGTTTCATTCTCCGATGGACGTAAATGGATTCTCTATACGGCTTGGGATATTACAGACCAGAAGATTCTGGAACGTAAACTGCGTCTGGCTAAAGAAGAGGCTGAAGAGTCCAATCGTATAAAATCAGCTTTCCTGGCTAATATGAGCCATGAAATACGTACTCCGCTCAATGCAATAGTTGGTTTTTCGAGTATACTGGCCGAAGATGTATCGGAAGATGAACGGATAGAATACCTTAGTATCATTAGTAAGAATAATGATATATTGTTGCAACTGATCAATGACATCCTGGATTTATCAAAGATAGAAGCTGGTACACTGGAATATGTCTATGCAAATATAGACGTAAATAAGATGTTATCTGAAATAGAGCAGGCTGCCAGGATGAGACAACCGAATGCGAATGTCACTATATGTGCAGTGACACCCCTGCCGGATCTTTTTTTGTACACTGACCAGCGCAGAATTACCCAAGTGCTGAATAATTTCATCAGTAATGCCATGAAGTTTACGAATGCCGGGAGTATTACGTTCGGATATGAAGAACCGAAAGATGGCTATATACGTTTCTTTGTGACAGATACCGGTACCGGTATCCCTTCTGAAAAGGTGGCGGATATATTCAACCGTTTTGTAAAACTTGATTCTTTCAAACAAGGAACCGGACTTGGACTGGCTATTTCACAGAATATCGTGAAGGAACTAAAAGGTGAGATAGGAGTGGTGTCTGAGTTAGGTAAAGGTTCTACTTTCTGGTTTACATTGCCCTATGAAAAGATGGGCGCACACCGTTCCATCCTTCCATAAAGTGGTTTCTAATCATTGATGAGGCAGATTACATTTTATGCCAACCGCATGCTGGCACCGATGAAGCGTATTCTGAAAGAGCTACGGCGCATCCGGGAAAATAATCTGAATATTCGGATTAAGACAGCCGGTAACCATGGCGAACTGGACGATCTGATAACTTCCACCAACGGCATGCTCGACCGCATAGACACGGCTTTTGTATCCTAAGGAAGGGAGTATTATTCAGGAAATAGAAGATTTGAAGATATTATCTATTTATGGAGCGAGGATGGAGATTTTATCCAAGCTAAATACGTATACGAAAGTGTTGATAACCTTTAAGTGACTAATCATTAGACTTTGGTTTTAAAATAAAATGTATCTTTGTGTCGGTCAAAAAAGCTATGGAGCATATTTAATATAGATATTATGAAAAAGAAGAACACTCTTTTACTTTTTTTGTGCTTGTTCAGTCTGTGGGCAGTGGCACAAGAAAAGAAACCTGTAAAGATTGCCTGTGTCGGAAACAGTATCACTTATGGCTCAGGAATTAAAAATCAGTTTCAGAACAGTTATCCGGGATTGCTTTCCCAGCTTTTGGGTGAAGGGTACGATGTCCGCAATTTCGGAATTAGTGCCCGTGTATTGTTGAATAAGGGGGATCATCCTTATATGCATGAACAGAAGTTTCGTGATCTTTTGGCATTTCAGCCGGATATCGTTACCATTAAATTGGGAACGAATGACAGCAAACCCTGGAACTGGCGTTATGGAAAAGACTTTAAGAAGGATTTGACGGAAATGCTGGATATTCTTCAGGAATTGCCTTCTAAACCTAAGATATATCTATGCTTGCCCGTTCCTGCCGTAAAACGAAATTTTGGTATCAACGATAGCGTGATTACAAACGGTATCATTCCTGTGATACGCAGTGTTGCGAAGAAACGCCATCTGCCTGTTGTAGATCTCTATGCATTGCTGAAGCCGTATCCTGATTACTATACAGATGGTATCCACCCCAATGAACAAGGAGCTGCATTGATTGCCGGTGAACTTTATCGTACACTGACTGGTAATGAGGCGCCTGCAATTGTTACCGATCAACCTTTCCCCGGTAAGAAGTCGCAATGGGAAGGGTTCGATCGTTATGATTTTATTTGTAATGCACGCCGCGCTATCGTTGTTGCTCCCCGCAAGGTAGCGGAAGGGCGTCCCTGGATATGGCGTCCTGCATTTTTCGGAGCTTTCCCTTCGGTAGATAAGGCTTTGTTGGAAAAAGGTTTCCATGTGGCGTATTATGATTTGACTCATCTTTATGGAAGTCCGCGTGCGCAACGTCTGGGCAGTGATTTCTATGAAGTCATGCGCAGGTATTATCGTCTTTCTCCCAAAGTGACGTTAGAAGGCTTCAGCCGTGGCGGATTATTCGCATTTAATTGGGCGGCAAATAATCCTGATAAAGTGGCCTGTATCTATGTAGATGCTCCTGTATGCGATATGCTCTATTTCTCCGAGAACTGGGAACGTGATTTCTGGAAAGGTTTCCTTGCAGAATGGGGATTGACTGAAGAAAATGCAAAAGACTTCAAAGGAAATCCGATTGATAACCTGGCTCCATTAGCGGCTGCCGGTATTCCAGTGATGGGCGTTTGTGGTGATAGTGACAAGATTGTGCCGTATGAAAAGCACATGAAGATTGCTGCTGAACGTTATCGTGCTTTGGGAGGTAATGTCGAAATCATATTGAAACCCGGTTGCGATCATCATCCACATAGCTTGGATAATGCTGAACCGGTTGTTGATTTTATAATCCGTAACCAACCGGATTATCAGAAGAAACAAGTGATCCATCAACGTGGTAGCCTTACTAATTCTTATCTGAAGTTTGCGAAAGAGAAAAAAGGCTGCGTCGCTTTTCTGGGTGGTTCCATTACCGAAATGCGTGGTTGGCGGAATATGATACAGGAAGATTTTAAACAGCGTTTCCCGGAAACTGAATTCACGTTCATTGATGCCGGAATACCTTCTACCGGAAGCACTCCTCATGCTTTCCGTTTTGAAAATGATGTATTGCAGAAAGGTATGCCCGATTTGCTGTTTGTTGAGGCAGCGGTAAATGATGATACAAACGGATTCGATTATATCCGGCAGACACGCGGTATGGAGGGTATTATTCGTCATGCCCGTACTGTCAGTCCGGAAATGGATATTGTCATGCTTCACTTTATCTACGATCCATTCATACCTTTGTTGGACAAGGGTATACAACCCCAGGTTATTATGAATCATGAAAGTGTAGCCAATCATTATTATGTTTCCTCTATCAATCTGGCGGAAGAAGTGGCGCAGCGTATGCGCGATGGTGAGTTTGATTGGAAAGAATTTGGTGGCACACATCCTGCTTGGAACGGTCATACATATTATGCTGCCGCTATAAACCGTCTTTTCGACCTTGAATGGAGTGGCGACGTGGCAAAGAAAACCGTCCGGGCACATGAGGTACCGGAAAAACCGATAGATTCCTATTCTTATGGTAAAGGTGTATTTGCGGATATCCGTTCCGCTAAGCAACTGAATGGTTGGAAAGTGGTGGATGACTGGACGCCTACAGTGAAAGGGAATACCCGTAAAGGTTTCGTACATGTTCCCATGTTGGTGGCTGATCGTGCCGGAGCCAGTCTTTCATTCTCTTTTGAAGGACGCGCTGTAGGTATCTTCTGCGCAGCCGGTCCGCAAGCCTGTGTGCTGGAATACAGTGTGGATGGGGCTCCGTTCAAGAAGCTGGATACATTTACCGATTGGAGCCGAAACCTATACATTCCGTGGGTGTATATGCTGGAAACAGAACTGGCTTCCGGTCGGCATACCTTGCGTTTGCGTATAGCCAAAGGTGAGAGAACCGGGTGTCAGATACGTAATTTCGTAGTGAATCAGTAAGTCTTTATCCCCTTCACAGTACCTCTGTGAGGGGGATAAAAACAAATTGTACCTTTATTAATAACATTTCAGGAGCGAGGATTAACCAATCTGTCTCCTCTTCATAACATTCTTTTCAAAGTCTTTCAACTTCATTCCATACATTTGTCGTGGTTTCTTTTGTAAACGAAAAAGAACACAATAAAATCTTTGATATTAACCATTAAACAATGTACGATGAGAAAGACATTCTTTGAAAAGTGCATAAATCTGCATTTATGCCGTGTTGCATTGGTACTTCTATTTCTGGTACCTGCAATCAGTAGCCTTCAGGCTAACCCTTCTCAAAGCAAAACCATTTCGGGAGTTGTGACATCTGCTACGGACAATGAGCCGTTGATCGGTGTCAGCGTTCAGGTGAAAGAGGTTTCCATTGGTGCTATTACCGATATGGACGGTAAGTATTCTGTAACTGCCCTGCCCGGGCAAACGCTGGTATTCTCTTATATCGGCTACAAATCTCAGGAGTTTAAGGTAAGCGATGTTTCGGTTATCAATGTAGCATTGAGAGAAGATACCGAAATGTTGGATGAAGTAGTCGTGGTAGGTTACGGCGTTCAGAAAAAGAAGCTGGTAACCGGCGCTACGGTTCAGGTGAAGGGGGAAAACATTGCCAAACTGAACACAACCAACCCTTTGCAAGCCATGCAGGGGCAGACGCCAGGTGTGACGATTACCTCTACTACAGGTCAGCCGGGTAAGGATATGAAGGTGTCAATCCGTGGTCTGGGAACAGTAGGTAATTCACAACCGCTATACCTTATTGATGGGGTGGGTGGTGATATTTCTACATTGAATCCGGCTGATATCGAATCTATAGATATTCTGAAAGATGCAGCTTCGGCTGCTATTTACGGTGCACAGGCTGCCAATGGTGTGGTATTGATTACTACAAAATCGGGTAAAGAAGGGAAAGCATCAGTTTCTTTTGATGCTTACTATGGTATACAGAATGCTGCTCGCAAAGTGGATATGCTGAATGCTCAGGAATATATGATGATTATGGATGAACAGGCCTTGAACTCTGGAGAGAGTGCTTATGACTGGAGCCGTTATAAAAGTATTCATGATGCTGACGGGAATATTTATGATACAGATTGGGTTGACTCCATGATTAAGGATAATGCAAAAATGCAGAGTTATTCACTGGGTATCACGGGTGGATCTGCCTCTTCCACTTATGCTATGTCACTGGGTTATATGTCTCAGGAAGGTATCATTGGTGGTAATGAGGTTTCCGATTATGAACGCTACAACTTCCGTATAAACTCCGAACACAAGCTGTTTAACAACTTTCTGAAAGTTGGTGAGCACGTCAGCTTCATCCATAAGAACTATAAGAATATGAATGATGAGGGTAACGGACACAATGGCAACAAATTATATTCTGCCTTTAACACTTCTCCTCTGGCTCCTATCTACAGTGATAATGGCAAGTATAATTCTCCTTATAATAATACGGCTGCTTCTGACTGGAATGGCGGTGACGGAAACCCTTACGGACAAATGATGACCCTGTCGCAGTCCCAGAATAAGAATAATACCTTTGCCGGTGATGTTTATGCCGAAATAGAACCGATTAAGAATTTGAAAGTAAGAACTTTATTTGCAGCTTCTTACTCTTCTTATAACTACCGCAGCTTTACTCCGAAATATCAGTTTGACTCTTATACCGACAGAACTTATACCTCTGTAGAACAAAGTGCCGGTGACGGATTTACCCTTACCTGGCAGAATACGGCTTCTTACGACTGGAACTGGGGCAATCATGCGCTGAATGCACTGATCGGTATGGAATCTTCACGTACCGATGGCTTTGATGTAGGTGCAGGACAGGCATACCTGACCAACGGCTTTGATAGTTGGGATAAGGCTTATGTCAACAATGGTACGGCACAATCCAAAGATACCGGTCTTTCTGCATCCGGAAAGCCTTGGGACAGTTCCCGCAATGTATCCTACTTCGGACGTTTGGGCTGGAACTGGCAAGAAACTTATATGGTGAATGCTACACTGCGTTGCGACGGTTCTTCCAAGTTTGCCCGCGGACACCGCTATGGTTGGTTCCCCTCTGTTTCTGCCGGTTGGACTATTACCAATGAAAAATGGATGGAAAAGACCCAATCCTGGCTCGATTACCTGAAACTTCGCGTTAGTTGGGGACAAGTGGGTAACAATAATATAGATAATTATCAATACCTGGCTCCGGTGTCTTATTCCGGTTACTATACATTTGGAGAAGTGTCCGGTGCTACCAGCCCGGGATATGTTCAGGGTGCATTCCCCAGTCGCTTGGCTAACGAAGGCATCAAATGGGAGACATCTGAACAAACTAATATTGGTCTTGATGCCCGCTTCCTGAATGGTCGTCTGGGGCTGAATGCTGATTTCTATATCAAGACAACGAAAGACTGGTTGGTACAGGCTCCGGTTTTGTCTACTGCCGGAACAGACGGTCCTTTTATCAATGGTGGTGATGTGAAAAATACCGGCGTTGAACTGGCTCTCACCTGGAACGATCAGATTGGGCAAGACTTTCACTACAACATCGGCATCAATGGTGCGTATAACAAGAATGAGGTAGGCAATATCCCTACCGAGGATGGTATTATTCATGGTAAGACCGGTATATTGTATGATAACGCAGAAGAATTTTACCGTGC
Organism: Bacteroides sp. MSB163; assembly: GCF_036416795.1. Lineage (NCBI taxonomy): Bacteria > Pseudomonadati > Bacteroidota > Bacteroidia > Bacteroidales > Bacteroidaceae > Bacteroides > Bacteroides maternus. The sequence continues at coordinate 2,242,758 of NZ_CP143867.1, forward strand.
ACAGAACGGTCATGCCATTGGTTATTTCTGGGGATATAAAACGGCGGGTATATTCCAGAACCAGCAGGAAATCCAGGATTGGATTGCAGCAGGCAATGGCGTTCTTCAGTCCAATCCCCAGCCGGGTGATGTGAAGTATGTGGATGTGGACCATAACGGAACCATCGACACTGCTGATAAGGTTGATTTAGGAAATGGTATTCCTGATTTCACGTATGGTTTTACAATAGGTTTCGATTATAAAGGTTTCGATTTTTCGCTGAATGCTAATGGTGTGGTGGGAAATCAGATAGTCCAGTCTTTCAGACAGATTGCCAATAAGCAGTCTAACTATACTACAGCTATTCTGGATCGCTGGACAGGTGAGGGCACTTCCAACAGAATTCCCCGCGTGACCAACACTACGGATAACTGGATGTTTTCTGATTTGTATGTACAGGATGGCGATTTCCTGCGTATCAGTAACATTACCCTTGGATATGATTTCTGCAAGCTGATGAAGATAAAATACATCTCACAGGCCCGCCTGTACGTGCAGGTGCAGAATGCATTCACATTCACCAAGTACGATGGTATGGATCCGGAAGTAGGCTATGGTTCCGAGAAATGGGTATCGGGCGTAGACCAGGGCTTCTATCCTCGTCCCCGTACTTTCCTGTTTGGGGTAAACCTTAAGTTCTAATGATAACATTAAAAGGAATAAACTATGAATAAGTTCAAATTGAATATAATAGCGTTGGTACTTGGAGGACTTACATTGGCTTCATGTGCGGAAAGCTTTTTAGATGTGGAATCTAAGACCTCATCTAACACCGGAAACTTCTATAAGAGCAAAGATGATGCTGAGCTCGCCCTGATAGGCTGTTATAATGCCTGGAAACGTACGACTTCGGATGATACGTGGGGATTCTATATTTGCTCGGAACTGATGGCTGATGAATGCCTTGCAGGAACGGGCGTCACGGATGCACCCAACTATCAGGTGGTTGACCGCTTTGATATAGGACGTTATTCTGCTGGTACAAGTTTGCTTGAAACAAGTTGGGACTCTTATTACAGAGCCATTTACCGTTGTAATGAAATTCTGAAATATGAAGCAATGGGACAGTTTGAATGGGCGGGCGACGAGACTGCACGAGGGCGACTGATAGGTCAATGTCGTGTGATACGTGCCCTCTGCTACTTTGATATGGTACGTTTGTGGGAGAACATTCCGCTATTAACGGAGCCGACGGATCAGAATGTTCCACAGTCGGATCCCCATGCCGTATATGCTACTATCGTTGAAGACCTGAAATACGCTATTGAGAATATTCCGGCCAATGCATACCCGAAAGCAGAAGCCTCTGCTAATGACGGTCGCATCACTAAATATGCCGCTGAGGCTTTGATGGCCCGTGTGTATCTCTTCTATACCGGATATTATGGTAAGGACTTGGCTAATGTAACCAAAGATGAAGTGGTAGGCTATCTGGATGATATCATAACCTCAAAAGAGTATAAATTGCTGCCAGAATTCAAAGATTTATGGCCGGCTGCATCCAGCGTTTCCCAATCGGCTGCTGAGGCTTGGGATGCAGAAAAGACTACTTATAAGGAAATTAATGATGAAGTCATCCTGCAAATGAAATTCAACTATACGGATGACCGTTATAATACAGGTGGTGACGTGGACGGTAACCGTTGGCTGGTAATGTTGGGACTCCGCAAATTCTGGTACTCTCCTTATGCTTACGGCTGGGGCTGTTGTACTGTGCATCCTAAAATCTGGAATGCTTATTCAGCAGATGATGCCCGTCGTTCTGCTTCCATCATAGACATAGCCGGAGAGGGCATTGCGGCGAAAACCGGTTTTGATGAATACCTGAGAGACCAACGTGAGTATACCGGTTATGCTATCAAGAAGTATACTCCGACTTGCTATTATAATGGTGTCTCTTCTGTTCCGGAACAAACATCGACCAGTGCGGTACAGGAAAAACAATACCAGCCTTATATTGTGCTCCGTTATGCCGATGTCCTGCTGATGGCGGCAGAACTGGGTGGAACACCTACGAAGACAGCGCAGGATTGTCTGGATGAAGTCCGTAGTCGTGCAAAAGTACCTACGGGAGTGGCTCCTACCAAAGAAAACATCATGAAGGAACGTATGCTTGAATTTGCTTTCGAAGGTATACGCTATTGGGATCTGCTTCGCCAAGGTGTAGATTATGCGGCTAATGAAATAGCTGAGAGTAACCTGACTGTGTTGTCTGGTAATCAGGAAGAAAGTATCACTATTGATGCTGCTAATATAAAGGATAAGCGCGGACTGATGCAGATCCCTCAGAACCAGATAACTCTCTCTAATGGACTTTTGAAACAAAATACCGGCTGGTGATAACTATTAAAACTAAAGAATCATGAAAAAGATATTTTATAAAATATATGCTTCGTTGGTGGTATTGGTGCTGATATTCGTTGCCTGTACACCAGATAGCAACGAGTTGGAAATACCCGATGTTACAGCGGATGATCTGGCAGAAGGAATAGCCTACACAATAACCCATGATGCCGCTAATCCTAATATTGTCTATCTGGAAAGCAAGATGGGCAGCAAGTACACTCCTCTTTGGGAACATCCGATGGGACGTAGCCAGGAACAGAAGATTACATTAAAAATGGCCTTTGACGGCACATACACCGTGAAATTTGGAGTAGAAACCCGAGGTGGCGCTGTATATGGTGAACCGGCAACTTTTACTGTAGAGGATTTCTGTGCTGATTTCGTAACAGGTGAAATGTGGGATTTTCTGGCAGGTGGTGCCGGAAATTCGAAGACTTGGGTGCCTGATACGGGTAATTATGGGATGAAACAAGGCTTTTATTCGTGTTTCGATCCGACTGCGACTTATCTTGATATGATTGCCGATGCCGGAAAGAATAATTGGTATGCCAAGGATAAAACTTGGTGGGAACCCGGTAATGGTGATGTAGGCATTACAGCAGACGATCTTAACTCCTATATGACTTTCTCGCTTGAGGGAAAAGCAGGGTTGACCGTTCATCGTTTTACCGACGGACAGGAAACGGTAACTGAAGGTATGTTCAGCATGAATACGGATGATCATACGATGTCAGCCATTGATGTAGATTTCGTGCATGGTGCCTGGGCAGATGGTAAGGCTGTGGATTTCAGAAATGGTTTCCAAATTCTGGTACTTACAGAAAATCAGTTGATGATTGGTAATTACCGTGACGAGGCATTGTCCGGTGAAGGTAAATGTGTGTATTGCTGGAATTTCGTTTCCAAAGAATATGCTGATAACTATGTGCCCGAACCGGAAGAGCCTGAACCATCGGAGCCGCAACTGCCGGATGGCTGGAAAGATGATGTTTCGGAAACTGTGAGCGTTGTCACGTCCACCACTATCAAATGGACATTATCTAAAAAGAATCCTGTGGACTGGGCATCACAAAGCGGCAAGTTGCTGAATGGATGGACTTCTCTGTCTGATTATCCTGATTGGCTGGGAACTCCTGATCCGGCGGCATACGAAGGATTTGCAATGATTTTGGACAGTAAAGAAATGAAAGCCACTTTTGTAACTCCTGATGGCGGCGAAACTGAAATGTCCTATACTTTGGATGATAAAGGTATTTATGCTTTCAGCGGTACGATACCTACAGTGACTATTGTAGGCTGGATGACTTTCCATGTAAGTGATGCGAATACTTTGCGTATCTTGAGCATAGAAAAAGATAATGAAGGTAATCTGTCGGGCATGTGGTTAGGTATCCCTAATCCTGATAAACCGGATACGGAATATATAGCTTATCATTTTAACCCTACGGCTGTTGGTGCAGGTGGCACTGAGGACAAGAATGAAATTATTAAGAAAAGGCTGACAGGTGGCAGCTCTCGTACGTACAGACTGGATTATGAACACATCATATGTACATGGGCCAATAATTGGGTCTATGATAACATTACTGATGGTATGAAAGCCAACTATGTAACCTCCACTTTGCCCGATTGGACCAATTGGACTTATTCTGCCGCTAATATTGCGAATGTGGATAAGTTTAGGCTAACTTTTGGAAGTGATGGCTCACTGATATTCGTGAATAATCAGGGAACAAGTACTACTGCTACATACTCTTTTCTTGCTGCTGATGACTGGTACGGAATGCCTTTGGTGCAATTTCCGGAGGATCTTGATATGTTCTTTGAGATGAGTGGAGTTGATGGTGGCTGGTTGAATTTTGAACTTCAGTTCAATAATGGGAAGACTGATGAGAATGGCGAAGTTATACCGCCTGTCGGCAATGTTCCGCAAGGAGGTGGATTCCTTGAATTGTATGACTGGGATTTGGACGCAAGTGGCAAGGTGACTGGTCTATGGTTGGGTATGGACAATGGACAGGGAGCCGCTACATTGAAGACTTTGAGTAACCAGCGTAAAGTATTTCATTTACTGGTTGTAGAATAAGAAGTTTTTTCGATAAAGGAGGTTGTGTCAAAATGCTGGCACAACCTTTTTTTATGCGCAAAGCCCGGACTTTCCCAAGCCCAGGCTTTGTTATTACCCAAAGTTTATGTAACTTTAGGCATCATTTTTTTCGTTATGGCAAAGTTACATTTTCGTCCTTACATTCCCAACCAAACCGTTCTTTTTCCACAAAGAATTGATGAAAACATAGCTGCCGACGACCCTGTCCGCATAGTCAATGCAGTTGTTGATAATCTCAATCTTGATAATTTCAAGAAGCTTTATAAAGAAACGGGGCGCTCAGCTTATCATCCTAAAATGATGCTTAAGGTAATTATCTACGCTTACATGAATAATATCTATTCCTGTCGTAAAATAGAGAAGCTTCTTTTGCGTGACGTTCATTATATCTGGCTTGCCGGTCATGAGCATCCGGATTTCATAACCATCAACCGTTTCCGTAACCGTGTAAAGGAGGAGATTAACAACGTTTTCACGCAGTTGGTTCTTGTCCTTGCCGATAAGGGTTTCATCAGTCTTGACGTGGAGTATATCGACGGTACCAAGATTGAGTCCAAGGCCAACAAATATACTTTTGTCTGGCGCAAGACAGTCGAAAAGAACCGTACAAGGTTGCTGAATAAGGTTCGCATCCTTCTGGAGCAGGTGGATGAAGCCATTGTACAGGAGAACTCTGTAAAAGACACATCCGTTGAGTTGACTCCCTCCATGCTCTCTAATATAGTGGATGAACTCAAAGAAGTGCTGGAACACCAGCCTGTAACACAGGACAAGGAACAAAAGAAAGCTCTGCGTGAAAAGAAGAAACAGGTCAGGGAACTTGAAGGGTATCGTGACAAGCTGATGGAATACGACAATCACCTTGAAGTCCTTGGAGAACGTAATTCCTATTCCAAGACCGATCCTGATGCTACATTCATGCGTATGAAAGAAGACGCCATGAAGAACGGGCAGACCAAGCCCGGGTATAATTTACAAACAGGTACTGAAAACCAATTCATCATAGACTTCCGGCTGTTTCCCAACCCCACCGATCCGCTGCCCCTGATCCCTTTCTTCCACTCCTTCCAGCACCGCTATAACCGCTTACCGGGTATCGGTGTGGCAGACTCCGGTTACGGCTCGGAAGAAAATTACCGGTTCATGCAGGAAAACGGGATAGAGGCCTTTGTCAAGTACAACTACTTCCATAAAGAGCAGCGTCCCCGTTATACTCCCAACCCGTTCCATGCGGAAAGTCTCCATTACAATGCGGGGGAGGATTATTACGTTTGTCCGATGGGGCAACACATGAACCGCATAGGAACCAGACATGACAAAACAGCGAGCGGATACATCACCGAAAGTGCCCGGTACAAAGCACAAAGATGCGAAGGTTGTCCTTTGCATGGAAGTTGTTTTAAAGCACGGGGGAACCGTATTATAGAAGTCAACCACCGGTTAAACCAATACAAACGGCAGGCACGGGAAAGGTTAGTCTCAGAAGAAGGAGTCAGGTATAGGGGCAGGCGGTGTATAGAACCGGAAGCTGTTTTCGGACAAATGAAATACAACATGGCATACAAGGGGTTCCGGCATGTGGGAGAAGACAAGGTGACAATGGACTTTGCCTTCTTTGCCATAGCTTTTAATATCAAAAAGATGTGTGCAAAACTGAGAAAAACAGGAAAGGAGCTCATTACACTTACTAAATCTATATTTATTGGACTATTTATAACCCAATACAACGGGAATATAGCAACTTGTTACCAAATGAATGAGAAAAAAGCGGCGTAGACAAAAGAAAAGATAACAGGACTATAAATTATAGAAAAAGGTTGTGCCAACGTTTTGACACAACCTCATTCGCGTGCGCGTGCTCCTTCGCGTACCATGCCATAAACGAATTTCTTATTTTCTTTTGCTAATTGAGAGGGGATACTCTGCCACACATATCTGATTTTAGCTATCAGATTAGAAGGAGCATGTTTCGAAAAATCACTTTCATAAGCGCTCAACAATTGTTCCTGTATCTTTTCCACTTCGAAGAAGTCTTGTGTATCCAGCCAGCTTTGCACGGCAGCGGGCATTCCACCGATGATGAAATACCGTTTTAAGTGTTCTTGCAGCTTTTCGGTGAAAGCATTGGTATCTAAATTGCCGTTCATCACATAGTCAAGTAGCAGCTCTTCTCCGTTGGCAAGTAGAAACTCCCGGAATGAGAGAGGTTGCAGAGTCAGGAATTCTACTTTACCTACCGGAAAAGAAGTTCCCTGATGTAGTGCTACTCCCAGCAGTGAACCTGCACAGCAAATGGCGTATTCGGGAGCCTCTTCAGTGAAGTACTTTAAAGAAGTCAATGCGCGCGGAACTTCCTGCACTTCATCGAAAATGATAAGTGTCTTCTCGGGTTGAATACGTTTGCCATGGAATACGGAAAGTTGTTCAATGATGCGTTCCGGACTGATGCTTCCCTCAAATATATTATTAATGGAATTGTCCTGTTCAAAGTTGATATAGCAGATGTCTTCGAAGCATTCCGTACCGAATGTTTTCAGTAACCAGGTTTTGCCAACCTGTCGTGCTCCTTGAAGTATCAAGGGCTTGCGTCCTTGCTTGTTTTTCCATTGGATAAGTTCTTCTATCAGTAATCGTTTCATTCTTTTCTGCTGTTATGCGCAAATGTACTTATAATAAGAAACTTATGCAAGGGAAATCACGTTTTCCTGTGGACAAAAGCCCCGCTTCGTCACATTTTCCTATGGACAAAGTAGGGCTTCTATCACATTTTCCGATGGACTCTTCTGTTTTTTTGTACCAGCTCTATAAAATGGACACTGAAAATGGGCGATATGTCGGCTATTGGAAACCATTTATCCCGGGGTGATAACAAATCATACCGTTCCATATAACATCCTGAATCGACTGTATGCCCGTTTTGCCCTATCTTTGCCAACACGGGATTTCATCCCTAACCTGACATTTAAGAACGAAAAACATTACGGTCATGAATAAAATTAAAACTTATCTTGTCTTTCTTTTCACGATTGCCCTTTCCGCTTTTGCGGTGGCTTGCTCCAGCAATGACGATGAAGCTGTTACACCGGAAATCGTAATTCCTGAAAATATTCTGACGAACGGGCTGAACTTCTCCGAAGCCGGAGGAACAAACACGCTTTCTATCAAGTCGAATGTGTCGCTGGAAGTTACCAGCAGTCAGACTTGGTGTACGGTGACCCCGGTTTCTTCCACTTCGAGCACAGTCCTTAAATATACGATAGATGTAGAACCCAATACCGGTACGGATGAGCGCACGGCTACTATTAGCGTGAGAGGTGGTAACTCGGTGGAACAAAAGTTCGACATCGTGCAGTTGGCCGGTGAGGTTGATGAACCCGGTGAGCCCGCTGGACCCGGTTCGAATGAAATTGCAGGAGATACCCCCTGGGCTGTAGCCAAAAGTCTGGGTTTAGGTTGGAATCTGGGAAATCAACTGGATGCATATAGTAATGGCATAGCTAATGAAACAATCTGGGGTAACCGGAAGGCAACGCAAGCCTTGTTTGACAAACTGGCTGCCGCAGGAATCACTACCGTACGTATTCCAGTCACCTGGATGGGACATATCGGAGCCGCTCCCGGCTATGAAATTGAGGAAGCATGGTTGGATCGTGTTGCTGAGGTAGTGGGCTATGCGGAGAACGCAGGCTTGAATGCCATTGTCAATATTCATCACGATGGGGCGGACAGCAGTTATTGGCTGAATATAAAAGAGGCTGCCAAGAGTGAAAGCAAGAATATTGCCGTCAAGGCCGAGTTGGAAGCTATATGGACGCAAATAGCCGAGCGGTTTAAAGATAAAGGAAACTTCCTGGCATTTGAGTCGATGAACGAAATACATGACGGCGGCTGGGGCTGGGGCGAGAACCGCACAGATGGCGGAAAGCAATATGCGGTGCTGAACGAATGGAACCAGATATTTGTAAATGCGGTGCGTGCCGTGGGTGGTAAGAATGTTGATCGTTTCCTCGGCGTGCCGGGGTATTGCACCAATCCGGAGCTCACAGTAAGTTATTTCAAACTGCCTGCGGATAAGGTGCAGAATCGTCTGATGGTAGCTGTGCATTTCTACGACCCTTACGAGTATACATTGAATGCTGCCTATTCTGAATGGGGACATACCGGAGCTGCGGGCAAGAAGGTCAGCGGAGGAGATGAAGACAATGTGAAGAATATATTCGGCAAACTGAAGGCGGCTTACGTGGATAAAGGCATCCCGGTATATATTGGAGAGATGGGCTGTGTGCATCGTGCGAATGTCCGTGAGGAATCCTTCCGCAAGTATTATCTGGAGTATGTGTGCAAAGCGGCGAAAGAGTATGGCATGGCACCGGTCTACTGGGACAATGGTGGCACCGGAGCCGGAAAGGAAGAATCCGGTCTGTTCAATCATGCTACGGGTGACTATCTGAATAATGCCGAGGAAATAGTAGGAGTGATGAAGAAGGCTGTTTTCACGGAAGATGCTTCCTATACATTACAGTCTGTTTATAACAATGCTCCGCAATAAGTTAAGACTAATGATAAAAAAATAAGATGAAAAATACTATTAAACAACTGGGGATTTGCCTGGTGCTGTCGGCATTGTCCCTTTTGCCCGTCTTGTCAGCTTGTTCTGACAGTAACGACGCACCGGCTGCGCCGGAAATCGTAATTTCCGAAAACATTCTGACGAATGGAATAAATTTCTCCAAAACAGGAGGAACGAGTACACTTTCTATCAAGTCGAATGTGTCGTTGGAAGTCATCAGCAATCAGGATTGGTGTACGGTAACTCCCGCTGTCTCCGCTTCGGCTACAGTTTTTAGGTATACGGTGACGGTGGAAGAAAATCCTGATGCGGTGGAACGTACTGCCACTGTTACCGTGAATGGTGGTGGTTTGACGGAAACCGTTACGGTGAAGCAACTTGCCGGTGAACTGCCTGATATGGGTATGGAAAGTGATGCCATGACTTTGGCTGCGAAGATAAAGCTCGGTTGGAATCTGGGTAATTCTTTGGAAGCATGCAATGTGACTTACGCAAACGGGTTTGTGTGGGGCACCAACTCGCTGAGTGATATGGATCCGGGAGAGACCAAATGGGGAAATCCGGCAACGACCCAGAAAATGATCAGTGCTGTAAAAGCTGCCGGTTTCAATGCTGTGAGAATTCCTTGTGCATGGTATGGATATATGGAGAATGAGACGGATTATACAATTAAAGCTTCCTGGCTGAACCGTGTGCAGGAGGTAGTGGATTATTGCTATGCCGAGAATATGTATGTCATCCTGAATATCCACTATGACGGAGGCTGGCTGGAAAAGAATTGTAAGGCAGTCGTGCAGGACAATGTGAACAAAGTGCAGAAGGCTTTGTGGACGCAGATTGCCACAAAGTTCAAGGACTATGACGAACATTTGTTATTTGCCGGATGCAACGAACCCAATGCTGCCAATACCGCTGAAATGGAAGTACTGAAGTCATACGAACAGACCTTCATAGATGCCGTGCGTGCTACGGGGGGGAACAATGCGCTCCGCAACCTGATTGTCCAAGGTCCCAATACGGATATCACGAATACTTCGGATTATGGCCAACTGCCTGTGGATAACGTACCCAACCGCTTGATGGTGGAGATACACTACTACACCCCGTGGAACTTCTGCGGAATGACAACGGATGAGAGCTGGGGAAAGATGGCCTACTTCTGGGGAACCGAATATCATGTAGACGGATCTGACAGAAACTACCAGCCCGGCGGTTACGCAAGTGCGGAAGCGGAAATGGAAGCTCTTTTCAAAAAGATGCAGACGAAATATGTCAGCCAGGGCATTCCGGTGATTTTGGGTGAATTCGGTGCCAACAGACGCTCTTCCCTAACTGGAGATGAGTTGACCAAGCATCTGGCTTCGCGCGCTTATTATCTGAAAACGGTGGTTTCTAATGCCGGGAAGTATGGTCTTGTTCCTTTCTACTGGGATAATGGATATAATGGAGACAATACGATGGCTCTCTTTAACCGTAATACCTGTAAGGTTTACGACCAGCAAGCGTTGGATGCCCTGATAGAGGGGATTGCAAACTAATTGGGAAATATAGGTTTTTCATAAATATAGGTTCTCTTAGCTAAGAGATAGGTTTTTAATACAGGTTTTTTTTGATTGGTGCTGGGAAGCGGCTTCTGTGAGGGAAGTGGCTTCCCTATTTTCTATGGAAAACCTTGTTTATACAGTAAATTTTTGTTTCATTTGTAATGTGTTAGCTACCACCTTATACCTAATGCCATGAAGAGATTGATTTTACTTATTGTACTGGTCGTTGTAATGTGCTTCTCTGCCGTTGCGCACAATTTCATGTTCAAGCACCTGGAAGTCAGGGACGGGATGCCCAGCAACCAAATTAATGCTATCTACAAGGATTCGAGAGGCTTTATGTGGTTCGGAACCGCATCCGGCCTGACGCGTTACGACGGATATCGTTTCAAAGTCTTTTATAGTTCGGACAATGACCCCACATCTTTGCCCGACAGTTACATCGAGAAAATAGTGGAAGATGGTGAAGGTCGTTTGTGGATACGTACCGGAGAGAATGGATATATCATATATAATTGGGATACGGAAAACTTTGTGCGTGATGTGCGTTCTTGGATGTGGAACATCGGAATAGACGGAACTCCCCGGCATGTATTTGTAGACAGCCTGAAGAATATGTGGTTTGTCGTGGACGGGAAGGGATGTTATCGCTACCGTCCCGGAGAGAAAAAGGCAGATGTCCTGCCTTTTGGTGAGAAAGGAATACCCGAAGGTATCGTTATTGATATGATTGAGTGCAAGGATGGCATTGTATTGGTATATGAGAACGGGCACGTGTTCTGCATCGACCGTGAAGAAGTAAAGGTGAAGTGGGAATTGACGGATATAATGGAAAAGATGGGAAACCGCACCGATATTTTCTTCTTGTATGTGGATAAGGACGAGGATTTATGGATATACGGCTCTCCCGGCGTGTGGGCGTATAATCTGCCGGAAAAGAAATGGCAGTCGCAATGGGACTTTAACGACAGGGGACAGGCACATGTGGTTGCCATTGCCCAGGATAGGCAGGGGCGCATCTGGTTTGGAAAAGACCAGGATGGCATTGACATCTGGAATAAGGCGACAGGCGAAACCGTTTCACTTACTTACAATGTGGATGATGAACGCGGATTGCCCAACAATACCATTAACGTGTTTTATGAGGATGACAGCGGGGTGATGTGGATAGGGACTTATAAGAAAGGTGTGGCCTATTATAATGAGAGCATTTTTAAGTTTTCCATCAACCGCCTGGGCGATATCAACTGCCTGGAAGAGTGTGGTAATGGTTGCCTGTGGCTGGGCAGCAATGATGCCGGATTAATGCATTGGAACTCACGGACGGACGAAAAGAAAATATATACCCACTCACGGACGGGTAATTCCATAGCCTCCAATGTAATTGTCACTTTGTTGCAGGCAACCGACGGCAAACTGTGGATAGGCACTTTCTGGGAAGGTCTGGACTGCTTTGACGGTAAACGCTTCGTGAATTACCGCAACCGTCCCGGAGATGAGAATTCGCTGGCTAACAATAATGTTTGGGCGCTGGCGGAAGACAAGGATGGAAATATATGGATTGGTACGTTAGGCGGAGGCCTGCAATGCCTGAATCCGAAGACGGGGAAGTTTATCACCTATACCATGGCTAATTCCGACCTCATCTCCAATCATATTTCTTCTATCTGCATCACCCGCGACAATCGGCTTGTTATCGGCACCGCTTCTACGGGTGTTGCCATTATGGATTTGAACATTCGGAAGATAACCAATATGGTAGGTAACCTGTCGGGGAGCCAGCGTTTCTCCAATCAAAGTATAAATCAGGTCTATGAAGATAGTCGGGGACTGATATGGATAGGAACGCGCAATGGGCTGAATCTGTATAACCCGAAGAATGACCGTTTGCAGATTGTCTCTTCCGGTCGGGACGAAGCAATGGAATACATTGCCGGTATTGCGGAGGATGAGAACAAAAATATGTGGGTGACCACGGGGAACGGGGTACTGAATATTATCCCTTCCATCGATACGAAAACCGCAGATTATGCATTCCATTATTATGTATATGATGATAAGGATGGTTTGCAAGGGTCGGAGTTCAATCAGCGTTCCATCAAGCAGCTCACTTCGGGAGAGATTGCGATGGGGGGCATGTACGGGCTCAATACATTCAGTCCTAACGGCATCAAATATAACCTTACGCTACCGAAGGTGATGTTTACCGGCTTCCAGCTGTTCAATGAAGAGATTGAGATCGGGAAGGAGTACGGAGGGCGCGTCTTGCTGCGCGAGTCGTTGAATAAAGTCAGGGAGATAGAACTCGACTATAAACAGAATGTCTTCACCGTACTGTTTGCATCGGACAATTACATCATGCCTGATAAGACCCGGTATTTGTACAAGTTGGAAGGTTTTAACGAAGACTGGCTGTCGGGTACGGCCGATATGCACCGCGTCACTTACACGAATCTGGCGCCCGGTACTTACCAGCTGAAAGTAAAAGCCGTCAATGGTGACGGATATGCAGGGACGGAGGAAGCGAGCCTTAAGATTATCATCCGGCCACCTTTCTGGATGACTTCATGGGCATACGTCATTTATGTTTTGTCGCTGATAGGGGTACTGATGCTTGCCCGCAATGCGGTGCTGCGCCGTGAGCGTAATAAATTCAAAATACAGCAAATGGAACATGAAGCGGAGAGGAATGAGGAGGTGAACCAGATGAAGTTCCGTTTCTTCACCAATGTGAGTCATGAGTTGCGTACTCCGTTGACGCTGATTATCTCACCGTTGGAGAGTATGATAAAAGAGACGAAGGATGAAAGGAAACTGGGCCAGTTGAAGTTGATGCACCGCAATGCCTCACGCCTGCTGAATTTGGTGAATCAGCTGCTGGACTTCCGTAAGAATGAGGTGGCAGGTCTGCATCTCAGCCTTTCCGAAGGAGAAATCGTGTCGTATGTTCACTCTATATGCAACTCATTCCTGATGCTTTCGGAAAAGAAGAACGTGCATCTCACTTTTTTCTCGGCGGTAGAATCGCTGAATATGTCGTTCGATGAGGATAAGATGGGTAAGGTAGTGATGAATCTGCTTTCTAATGCGTTTAAGTTTACTCCGGATGGAGGGAGGGTGGATGTCTCTCTTGAACTGATAAAAGGAACTACGGAAACATTGGAAATCAAAGTATCCGATACGGGGGTAGGTATCAGCGACCTTGATAAAGAACGTATATTCGAACGTTTCTATCAATCGGAGCGTAAAGGCGATGGTAATCCCAGTACGGGGAGTGGTATCGGTTTGAGTCTGGTGCGCGATTACGTTACGTTACATGGCGGTGTAGTGCGCGTGTTCGACAATGTGGGTACGGGCAGTGTGTTTGTGGTAGATATCCCCGTAAAGCATTCCGTAGTCAATGTGGTTACTCCACTCTCCGAAGAAGCGGCGGAAGAGGATGCGGTGGCTTTGGCATTGGAATCAGAAGAAAAGCCGGAGATTGAAGTACCGGGCGAAGACGGGAGAAAGAAGCCACTTGCGCTGATTGTAGATGACAATGAAGACTTTGTTTCTTTCATGCGCTATACATTAAGTCTGTATTTCCGTATAGAATCTGCCGGAAACGGAAAGATAGCCTGGCAGATGATACCGGAACTGATGCCGGATATCATCGTCTGTGACGTGATGATGCCTGAAATGGACGGGAACGAACTGTGCCGTTGGGTGAAGGCTGACAAGCGTACAAGTAATATTCCGTTTGTGTTACTTACGGCCAAGCAATCCGTAGAGAATAAGGTGGAAGGCCTGACGATTGGTGCTGATGACTATGTGACGAAACCTTTCAATATGGAGGTACTGATTTTGCGCATGCGCAAACTGATAGATTTGAGTAGCAAAAATAAACTTCGCACCCGTATTGATCCCGAACCGAGTGAAATTGTTATCACTTCGATGGATGAAAAGCTGATTGAGAATGCGATAAAGTATGTGGAGACCCATATTGCCCGTCCCGATTTATCTGTGGAAGAATTGAGTCATGAACTGGGCATGAGCCGGGTGCATCTCTATAAAAAGCTGTTGCAGATTACCGGTAAAACTCCGATAGAATTTATTCGCATTATCCGGCTGAAACGTGCGGCACAACTTCTGCGCGAGAGCCAGCAGAATGTGTCGGAGGTTGCCTATCAGGTGGGCTTCAATAACCCCAAATATTTCAGTAAGTATTTCAAGGATGAATTCGGTGTTTTACCCTCTGTATATCAGGAAAAGGAGGGTAAATAACAAAAAGTACCCATTGTTGAAACATCTGATATTTCTATAAATCAAATAAGCCCTTTCCTTTCAACATCGGGAGGGCTTGTTTACTGTATGATTTCCTACTTTTACACTCGGAGAAAATAACTTTAAAAACAAAGATATGAAATTGAAAAACACTTCAGTTTGTTTGCTCGCGGGATGGATGCTGATGGCATGCTCCGGAGGCGGGTATGAGAAGACAAGTAACGGCATTATTGTAAATGTCGAACAACAGCAACCGACAGATGTGCGAAAGGTGAAGGTTGAAGTAATGGGAGAGAAGTTGATTCATGTGTCGGCCACTCCCGAAAAAAACTTTTCAAAGGCGGAAAGCCTGATTATAGTTCCCCAAAAAGATAAGACGGATTTCAGCGTGGAAGAAAGTGAAGATGCCGTTTCGGTAAAAACCTCGGAGGTGTGCGCCATCGTATCCAAAGCTACGGGTGAAGTACGCTTTACCGATGCTTCCGGTAACCTGATTTTGGCGGAAGATGAGAAGGGCAGGAGTTTCCAGCCTATCGAAGTGCAGGGAACAAAGGCGTATACGGTCCGTCAGGTATTCCAGTCACCCGATGATGAGGCGTTCTACGGACTGGGACAACACCAGGCTGATGAATTCAACTATAAAGGTAAGAACGAGGAACTTTTCCAGTATAATACAAAGGTTTCTGTACCTTTTATCGTTTCCAATAAGAATTACGGTATTCTGTGGGATAGTTATTCGCTTTGCCGTTTCGGCGATCCACGTGATTATGCACAGTTAAGCACAGTTTTCAAACTCTATGATAAGGAGGGCAAGGAAGGGACTTTGACAGGAACATACGTACCCTCTCAGAAATCGACAGCGGAGACACTGGTACGCCGGGAAGATTCTGTTTATTTTGAACATCTGAAATCGGAAGATTTGTCGAAGGTGGTGAACCTGCCCGAAGGATTTCCTTTCATGGGTTCGCAGGTGACGTATGAAGGAGAAATTGAGCCGATGGAGAGTGGTCAGTTCCGTTTCATCCTCTATTATGCAGGATATATGAAGGTGTATATTGACAATGAACTGGTAGTTCCCGAACGTTGGCGTACGGCTTGGAATCCGAACAGTTATAAGTTTGCGGTAGACCTGAAAGCCGGCAAGCGTGTTCCATTGAAGATTGAATGGACTCCCGACGGATATGTATCCTATTGCGGTTTGCGTGCGTTGTCTCCTGTATCTGCTGAAGAACAGAACAAACAGTCGTGGTGGGGAGAGATGCAGAATGAAATCGATTATTATTTTGTTTATGGCGAGGATATGGACGAGGTAATCAGTGGATACCGTGCTCTGACCGGAAAATCACAAATCATGCCGAAGTGGGCGATGGGATACTGGCAGAGCCGCGAACGTTATAAGACGCAGGAAGAAATATTGGATGCTTTGAAGGAATTCCGTAAACGTCAGATTCCCATTGATAATATTGTGCTCGACTGGAGCTACTGGCCGGAAAATGCCTGGGGCAGTCATGAGTTCGACAAAGCTCGTTTCCCTGATCCGAAAGGAATGGTAGATTCTATTCATGCCCTGAATGCCAAGATGATGATTTCCGTTTGGCCGAAATTCTATATGACCACGGAACATTATAAAGAGTTTGATGAAAAAGGCTGGATGTATCAGCAGGCCGTTAAAGACAGCATCCGTGACTGGATTGGCCCCGGTTACATTGGTTCTTTCTATGATGCTTATGCTGAGGGTGCACGGAAACTGTTCTGGAAACAGATGGAAGATCATCTTTATCCCCTCGGAATTGATGCCTGGTGGATGGATGCCAGTGAACCGAATGTACGCGACTGTACGGATTTGGCTTACCGGAAAGCTTTATGTGGTCCGACTGCTCTCGGTCCGTCCGATCAATATTTCAATGCGTATGCGTTGATGAATGCTGAGGCTATTTATGACGGACAACGTGCCATAGACAATGACAAACGTGTATTCTTGCTGACTCGTTCGGGATTTGCCGGATTGCAACGTTATTCTACCGCAACGTGGAGTGGCGATATCGCTACCCGTTGGGAAGATATGAAGGCACAGATTTCTGCCGGACTGAATTTTGCACTCAGCGGTATTCCTTACTGGACAATGGACATTGGCGGATTCTGCGTAGAAAAACGCTATGAGGACGGACAAAAGGAATTCAATAAGACCGGAAAAGAGAATGCGGACTATAAGGAATGGCGTGAGTTGAATACGCGTTGGTATCAGTTTGGCGCATTCTGTCCGTTGTTCCGTGCGCATGGACAGTATCCGTTCCGTGAGGTGTGGAATATAGCTCCCGAAGGACATCCGGCTTATAGTTCTATAGTGTATTATACGAAGTTACGCTATACGATGATGCCTTATATTTATTCATTGGCCGGGATGACTTATTTTGATGATTATACAATTATGCGTCCGCTGGTAATGGACTTTACGGCAGATACAAAGGTGAATAATATCAGTGACCAGTTTATGTTCGGTCCGGCGTTGATGGCGGCTCCGGTGTATGAGTATGGTGCACGCAATCGGGAGGTCTATTTCCCGGCAACTTGCGGTTGGTATGATTTCTATACCGGTAAGTATATGGCCGGTGGCGGGCAGTTGAAAGTGGACGCTCCCTATGAACGTATGCCGCTCTATGTACGCGAAGGGGCTATTGTGCCTTACGGACCGGAAATGCAGTATAGTGACGAGAAGCCTGCGGAAGAAATTACACTGTATGTATATGCGGGTAAAGATGGTGAGTTCACTTTGTACGAGGATGAAGGTGTGAATTACAACTACGAAAAAGGACAGTATGCCACTATCCCGTTTACTTATAATGATGCGGAAGGTACTCTGACTATTGGTGACCGTGCAGGAGAATTTCCCGGTATGCTGAAAGAACGTACATTTAACGTTGTAAAGGTAAGTAAGGATAAGCCGCAACCTTTTGACGCAAAGGCTAAGGGTATGGTGGTGAAGTATGATGGGAAGCGGCAGAGTGTAAAATTGTAAAACGAGTAAATGATAATTTAGGGGCATGATACTCGGACTATCTTAATTCTCCTCCTCCTGGGAGGAGGAGTACCCGTAGGGGGAGGTGGTAGGTAAAACAAATACCTATGAATCACAAGGCTAAGGAATTCTTTCTCACCTACCACCCCGCCCTTTGGGCACCCCTCCTCCCAGGAGGAGGGGAATTAAGATAGTCCGTATATCAGTAGACTGCCGCCGCTAAATTATCATTTATACAATCAATATCATGAAACAACTATTTATAATACTAATATCCTGTTTGCTCCTCTTCTTAATATTGGGAGGTTGTACCTCCGCTGAACGGGTTACTGATAGCCGTCGACAGGACTTCACCGCTGACTGGACTTTCCATTTGGGAGATGACTCTGCGGCATCCCGTCCCGATTATGACGACACGGCATGGCGGATCCTCAATCTTCCACATGACTGGGCCATCGAGGGGGAATTCAGCAGAGATAATCCTTCCGGAACAGGAGGCGGGGCATTACCCGGTGGTATCGGTTGGTATCGCAAAACGTTTACTGTTGACAAAGCGGATGAAGGCAAGCGCTTGTATATTGATTTTGACGGTGTATATATGAATTCGGAAGTCTTTATCAATGGTCATTCTCTTGGTGTACGTCCTTATGGATATGTCTCGTTCAGTTACGATCTGACTCCCCATATCAAGTGGGGCGGAAAGAATGTAGTTGCCGTACGTGTGGACAATGCGGAACAACCTAATTCCCGCTGGTACTCGGGATGTGGCATCTACCGTAATGTATGGCTTACGAAACTTAACCCTGTGCATATAGCGCAATGGGGTACTTTTATCACGGCGGAAGACGTGTCGAAGAACAGTGCCCGGCTAAACATACGTACTAAAATACAGTATGATGTGGCCGCTCAACTGCAAGATTCCGTGAAGCAGGCGGATGGCACGTATGTTGTTTTTGACTCGGAAATTGTTCCCCTGGCAGATGTTGTGTTGCAGTCACGGCTGATGGATGCGGAAGGGCATGTTGTGGGTGAGGTTGCATCGGAACTGCAAGTGATACCTGCCTGTCCGAACGAGGTAGAACAGGAAATTGTAGTGAAGACTCCTAATCTCTGGAGCGTGAACACTCCTTATATATATAAGGTACACAGTATCCTTATTGATAAGATAACCGGTAAGGTACTGGATAATTACTGTACGAATACCGGTATCCGTACCTTCCGTTTTGATGCACAGAAAGGGTTTATTCTGAATGGAGAACGGCTGAAGATTAATGGTGTATGTATGCATCACGATCTGGGGTGTCTTGGGGCGGCAGTCAATATCCGCGCTATCGAGCGCCAGCTGGAGATACTGCAAGAAATGGGCTGTAACGGCATTCGCTGTTCTCATAATCCTCCCTCACCTGAACTGCTCGATCTTTGTGACCGTATGGGATTTATCGTAATGGATGAGACGTTCGATATGTGGCGCAAAAGAAAAACGGCTCATGATTATTCCCGTTACTTCAACGAGTGGCATGAACGCGATCTGACGGACTTGATACTTCGCGACCGTAACCATCCTTCTGTTTTCATTTGGAGCATCGGTAACGAAGTGCTGGAACAATGGTCGGATGCAAAAGCGGATACGCTGACCTTGGAACAAGCGAATCTGATTCTGAATTTTGGTCATGATCAGAGTATGCTGGCGAAAGAAGGTGAGATGAGCGTGAACTCTTTACTGACGAAGAAACTGGCAGATATGGTAAAAGCCCTCGATTCTACCCGTCCCGTTACGGCTGGCTGTAATGAACCGAACCCGAATAATCACTTGTTCCGTTCGGGAGCATTAGATCTCATCGGCTTCAATTACCATGATGATTGGTTTGCCGGTGTACCCGAGAAATTTCCCGGTAAACCTTTCATTGTGGCGGAAAGTGTATCAGCACTGATGACACGTGGCTACTACCGGATGCCGAGTGACGAAACAGTTATTTGTCCTGAACGTTGGGATAAACCTTATTTTGATGATAGTTTCTTCTGTTCTTCGTATGATAACTGTCATGTACCTTGGGGGAACAGCCATGAGGGCACGATGCGCCACGTGAAAAATAATGATTTTATCAGCGGACAGTATGTCTGGACCGGGTTTGACTATTTGGGTGAACCGACTCCTTACGGTTGGCCTGCCCGTAGCTCTTATTTCGGTATTGTCGATCTGGCCGGTTTCCCGAAAGATGTGTATTATCTTTATCAGTCGGAATGGTATCCGGAGAAAAAAGTATTGCACCTTTTTCCGCATTGGAATTGGACGCCGGGACAGGATATAGATATGTGGGCTTATTATAATAATGCGGATGAGGTAGAGCTTTTTGTAAATGGTGAGTCGCAGGGCGTGCGTACAAAAGGTAAGGATGATTTTCATGTCGTATGGCGTGTGAGGTATGAACCGGGTGTGGTAAAAGTCGTTTCCCGCAAGGATGGAAAAACGGTATTGGAAAAGGAAATACATACAGCCGGAGAACCTGCACAGATACGCTTGACAGCTGATCGGAATGAAATCAAATCAGATGGCAGAGATCTTAGTTTTGTAACAGTGGAGGTACTGGATAAAGATGGTAATCTTTGTCCGAATGCCGATAGTCAGATCATGTTCGATGTGCAAGGTGCAGGATTCATTGCCGGTGTAGACAATGGTAGTCCTGTTTCAATGGAGAAATTCAAAGCTGATCATCGCAAGGCTTTCTATGGGAAGTGCCTGGTGGTTGTTCAAAGTGACGGAAAATCCGGAGGCATCAAACTGACGGCTACATCCGAAGGATTGAAAACGGCAGTGACCGCTATTAAAGCAAAATAAAAGTAACTTGTTAGCAGAATTCATTCATAACGGTATAGAAAAGAACAAAAGTGATTAGTGTTTGGTGATAAGTGATTAGCGCCATTCGGTATACTATTTTTTAGACGCGGATGACACGGATAACGCGGATAACGCGGATTTAAAAGGCTGCGCTATAAACGTGGATAAAAAAAAGATCCGCGTCATCCGTGTCATCCGCGTCTAAAAGATTATTTATCATTTAGCTCATAACCGAAAAGAAATGAATGAATTCCGCCAACGACTAAAAGTAATATCTTTAATGTAATAATAATGAAGAAACAACTCTTTTCAACTCTCCTGTTTGCCTGTTCATTGACTACTCTGACAGCGCAAACTCCTGTATATTTAGATGATACGCAACCCATTGAAGCACGTGTAAAAGATGCTCTCAACCGTATGACACTGGAAGAGAAAGTAGCCCTTTGCCATGCGCAGAGCAAATTCAGCAGTCCCGGTGTGCCCCGTCTTGGTATCCCCGAACTTTGGATGAGTGATGGACCTCACGGTGTTCGTGCAGAAATCAACTGGAATGATTGGGGATATGCCAAATGGACTAATGACAGTATTACTGCTTTTCCTGCCTTGACTTGTCTTGCCGCTACCTGGAATCCGGAAATGTCCGCCATCTACGGCAAGGCTATTGGTGAAGAAGCCCGTTATCGGGAAAAAGATGTTCTTTTGGGCCCCGGCGTTAATATCTATCGTACTCCTCTGAATGGCCGTAATTTTGAATACATGGGGGAAGATCCTTATCTGGCAGGCGTGATGTGTGTACCTTATATTCGGGAGATACAGAAAAACGGGGTTGCCGTAAGTGTGAAACACTATGCTCTGAACAATCAGGAGTTATGGCGTGGACACATTGATGTGCAACTAAGTAATCGTGCCTTACACGAAATCTACCTCCCCGCTTTCAAGGCTGCTGTGCAGAAAGGCGGTGCCTGGACCGTGATGGGAGCCTATAACAAGGTGCGTGGTCAGCACGCCTGCCACAGTGATCTTTTGCTGAATAAGATTTTGAAGAACGACTGGGGTTTTGACGGTGTAGTCGTAACCGATTGGGGTGGTGCCCATGATACTTACGAAGCAGCCATGAATGGCTTGGACATCGAGATGGGATCCTATACCAACGGTCTGACCTCAGAAAGTGCATTTACCTTCGACGATTATTATCTGGCTAAACCTTATCTCCGGATGTTGAAGGAAGGTAAGGTACCTATGAGCACAGTGGATGATAAAGCATCCCGTATTCTTCGCTTGATATTCCGCACGGCGATGAATCGTCAGAAACCTTATGGTTCGCTAACAAGTGAAGAACATTATCAGGCTGCCCGTGAGATTGGTAATGAGGGTATTGTGCTTCTGAAAAACACACCTGTCCAGAAAAAAGGTATCCCTTTGCTGCCGCTTGATGGCTCTAAATATCAACGTATACTGGTAGTAGGTGACAATGCTGTCCGCTTGTTGAACGAAGGAGGCGGTTCTTCTGAACTGAAGGTAAAAGATATGGTATCTCCACTCGATGGTATGCGCGCTCTTTATGGTGACAAGGTGGTTTATACGAAAGGTTACGCTGCCGGACGTCCGATGTATGGGCGTGCAGAAGAAATTCCCCGGTCGGTGATGGATTCCTTGCGCACAGCAGCGACTGAACTTGCCAAAGAAGCCGATCTTGTGATTTTGTTCGGTGGATTGAATAAGAATCATTTTCAGGATTGTGAAGCTGGCGACCGTGTGACATACGGTTTGCCATTCGGACAAAATGAACTGATTGAATCTCTGTTGGGAGTCAATAAAAATATGGTATTGGTATTGTTGAGTGGTAATGCCGTGGAAATGCCTTGGCTGAATAAAGTTCCGGCCGTCCTGCAAGGTTGGTATCTGGGATCTATGGGTGGCAATTCACTTGCTGATGTACTGAGTGGTGCGGTGAATCCCAGCGGAAAACTTCCTTTTTCCTTCCCTGTGAAATTGACGGATTGCGGTGCGCATGCATTTGACGAATTGAGTTATCCGGGTGATAGTATCAAGCAGGTCTACAAAGAAGATATTCTGGTAGGTTATCGTTGGCATGATGCCAAGAAGATTCCCGCCTTATTCCCTTTCGGGTATGGTTTGAGTTATACGACTTTTGCCTATGGCAAACCAGTAGCTTCTGCTAAAACAATAACTGCTGACAATTCTCTGACTGTGACCATTCCTGTAAAGAATACGGGTAGTATTGCCGGAAAGGAAGTCGTGCAATTATATGTAAGAGATGAAAAATGTAGTGTTTTGCGTCCTGTGAAAGAGTTAAAGGCGTTCCAAAAGATAACTTTGGCACCGGGTGAAGAAAAAGAAGTAACCTTCACCATCACTCTGGATGATTTGAAGTTCTATGATGAAACTGTTGGCGGATGAACGGCAGAACCGGGTAAGTTTAAGGCTTATATCGGAGCCTCTTCCGCAGATATTCGTGGAACGGTCGGGTTCGAACTGAAATAGTGGGAGCTCTCACTTTGGCTGAGAGTTTGTTAAAAATGACGGATAGTGTGCGGGTGAATTATTATTTGCCCGCACTTATTGTTTTATAGGGCGTATCTGAGAAATAAGTAGGTTATGTGATGATATTTTTAGTGTTAAAGGCTAAAATGAAGTGAAGATGTAATATAAACGAAAGTTCCTGTTACATATCTTTTAGCTTTTCAGTGTTTGATTCCTTATCTTTGTGATATTCAAAGAATCTTTTTACGCCTTTAACCTGAAAAATATGAGAAACATGAAAACGCTGCTATTTTTATTAGGTAACCTTTTTATTCTGACGGTTCAGGCACAATCCTTGCAGTCATCTTGCAATCAGCCCCGTAGTGGTGACCGGCTCGTGAAACGTATGATTGCTACTTGCGAACCGGGGCCAAGTGGAAGTGGGCAAATCTGGGATTTTAGTGATCTGGAACTTAAGGATGCCGGTTATGAATTGAAGTACGTGTCGCAAGGCATTGATACTATCGTTGGTATTGAGCATCATACCATGTACTATTACCGTACCTCCGGTGATTCTCTTTTTTGTCTGGGTTATGAAAATCCTTCTACTTTTATTTTTTATCAAAAGCCGGAGTTGCTTATGGCTTTTCCTGTCTTTCAAGGGCGGGTAATGACTGATTACTTTGATGGAAAAGGAAATTACTGTGAACGGATGGAGGTGCGGCTGCGTGGTAAAAGTACTGTCAAGGCCGATGCTTCCGGTATTTTGATACTGCCTGAAGGAGATACGCTGCGTAAAGTCATTCGTACTTATACTCATAAGCTCATTCATCAAAGAATGCTTCCAAGGATTGCCATGCAGGATTCCTTGCAGTTGGATACTCTATCTTTTGGGTTAAATCGTGACAGCATTGAGTATTTGCTGGTCGGTGACTCTGTTCGTCAGGAAGTTGAGGCATGGCGTTGGTATGCAGACGGTTACCGTTATCCCATAATGGAAACCGTGAAAAGCATCGTTTATAGGTTTGGAGTTCCTCATGAGCATTTTACCATATCCTTTACCTATCTGCCCGATGAGCAATATTATGATTTACCTTATGATACAGACAACCAGGAACGACGTGATCTGAGTGCTGATGAAGAGCATGAACGGAATTGGAAAAATGCCGATGAAAGCGCCCAAAACAAGAAAAATAATAGTGTGATAAGTTATAACTTCCATATAGGAAAGGGTGGAAGCTTGCACATTAATTATGAATTGAAGCAACCGGAAGAAGTAACTTTGATGCTTTACGACCTGCAGGGGTGTCAGTTGGCGGGGATTCAACATGCCGGCCAAACTATTGGCAATTATAAAGAAGTAATTTCTATGGATAGTTGTCCGAGAGGTGAATACCTGCTTCGGATAACTGTCGGAGAGAATCTGTATGGAGAAAAGATAATCAAATACTAATAAGAAACGACTGTAATTATGTTACATAATAAAATACTTAGGAGCGGTATACTTTTCTTTGCCGCTATCCATATATCCATTGTTCTAAACGGACAGACGGCCATTCAGCCGGTTGCTCCTTCTGTTCCCACGTCTCCTCAGGCTGAGGCTTTCAAGAAGTATGGAGATTTTGAAATTAATTATTCAACGGGAATTCCTGATATCTCTATTCCGCTGTTTGAGATTAACCATCGGGGTTATAAATTACCGATAATCTTGAAGTATAATCCGCAGCCGCTTCGTCCCGGCTATAATTATGACGTTTATGGGCACGGCTGGGGACTATCTGTCAACAGTTGCATTTCGAGGACTATCGAGTATCTTCCGGACGAATGGAGGGATTTTAAATTGGAAACGGATAAATTGTCGAATAGTTTTGAAGTTTATAGAAGAGGAGGAGGCATTACGAATATTAATCTTGGGCATGATATTTTTAATGCTGTTCTGCCGGACGGTTCGTCTTTCGAGTTTGTGGTTCGCAGAGGGACAGATGGACTGGAATACATTGTTTCGGATAGCAGGTCGGTCCAGATCAGTTGCAGTCACTCTTCTTCCAACATAAATTCCTTTACAGTGATTGACGAGCACGGCATAAAGTACATTTTTGACGGAGCTGATACTCCTTACAGAGGGATTGGTGCACCGAGTAGCGTGTATTACGATTCCTATGTATCCTGGCAGCTGTCAAGTATTCAATTGCCGAACTCTACGGAACCTATCGTATTTCGTTACGGTCTTTCCATGGCATCCAAATACAAACGATATGCCAAGAATGCCGCTGTCCTTCTACGCTATGATCTTGAATCGCCTTATACGGGAAAGGCGGATGCCATAGAGAATTACCAAGTCTATTGCTATAAGATGAAACTTCTTACTTCCATTGAATACGGAAGCACAAGTATAAGTCTACTCTATAAGAACAGTGCGGCGAATGCTGAGTATAACTATGTGGATAAGGTCATAATCAAGGATAATGGTAACCTTGTCCGGGATATTCAGTTGAATAAATCAATACATACTTATTCCTGTGCCGGTGATCCGGATGGGGCTATAGCAAAATTGAATAGCATTGTCATTTCCGGAGAATCTGTTGATTCTATGGTTTATGAATGTACCTATACTGCAAACGGCGGTTATTTTGCCGGTACCGACCATTGGGGATACTTGAATAGTTCGGATGTACAGTATGAAATCGGTAATTTTAATATTTTTATCAGTTTCAACTATGACTTCATCCGGCATGCTCCGGTTGCCATCACCAAACTGACCAAATCTGCTCAAGAACTTTGTCCTTACGAAAAGATCAAACTTGCCAGCAGGAATTACGACCCTCGTGAACCTCTCGGACCGGACAGTCACGGAGTACTTCGTCGCTTAAGATATCCTACGGGTGGTTATACTGATTTTGAATTCGAAAATCACAAGTTTTTAACCTCAACAGCTGCTACCGGTGATTATATCCACGACAAGAGCAAACGTAGAGCCGTTAAGGCCGGTGGTTTCAGGATACGGCGAATCACTAACTATACGATGGAAGATTCCGTTGCGGATGTCAAGTGCTACGGATATGGAGAGGCGGACAACAACCATACGCACACGGGATTGGGAGAGGCGGTGGTAGATCCGAACATGTTGACTTATGCCAATTATACCAATGGAGCGAATTTTCCCCTCCGGTATATGCTTTTGGGCTTGAGCCCCACCGGAAAAAATGAAGCATTTACCCATCCTTATGAGAACGGGTATCCCTCGCAGGGTATTTGGGGTTGGGAATGTACTTTCACTGTCGACAACTTCCGAAGAATCTTGAATGGAAGGACACCGGTGGTCTATCCTGAAGTCACCGAGTATTACGGGGACATCTTCACTTATCCTTATTCAGCGGACAATACTACGGGCAAAACGGTGTACAAGTATGACATTTACGATATTCTTGCCAATGACACTCTGTTTTTTGAAGCGCCTCAGTATTATGGGAATAACTTGTCGTATACTCCTAAAAAATACCGCTATAATATATTGAAAGAAAAAACGGATTATGTTTATGAAAATCAGAGTTACAGAATCATTAGACAAGAGATTAACGAATGGTATAAAATTTATCAGGGTATACAGAATTATCAATATACCAATGCTTATCATACGGACCATACTCCTGCTAACGCAAGTTTGTATCCGTTTTTCACAACAAAGTTTTATTATTTGGGAAGCACGTTGCTGACATCACGCAAGGTGAAAACTTATGCCCAAAAAGTTTATACGGATGCTTATTATTATGTCACTGAAAAGGAAAATTATACTTATAATGTCAGAGGACAGCTGATAGAGAAAATTTTATCGGGTTACAAGTCTGGAAATATTAAAACGGCTTATACTTATCCGGTGATAAGTACAAACGGGACGACGTCTGCGGTCATTCAAGATATGGTGAATAAAAACATCATTTCTCCGGTTTTGGAAGAAAGAATCAGTTCGGATCTGCTTTCTTCGAGTAGTAGTGCTTTTCGGAATATATCAGGAACAAAAGCGGAGTACGGAATATTCAATGTTGGTAGTTCTACATTGTATTTGCCTTCCAAATTATATGAATTGAACCGATTCTCTATTTCCGACTATGTGCTCAGTAACGAAGTGTTTTCTTATTCTGAACAGGGCAATCTGCGTGAAGTGGTTTCAAAAGATGGCGTACATACAGTTTATTTGTGGAGTTATAAAGATCGTTATCTGATTGCGGAAATTAAGAACGCTACTTCTTCACAGGTCAGCGCAGCTGTTTCAAGTGTGTTTGGTATGACTATAGATGCCTTATCGCAGGTTGCGGTGCCTGATGTGACTAAACTGAAGTCTCTTCGAAAAAATACGAACTTGAAAGATGCTTTCGTTTCTACCTTCACTTATCAGCCATTAGTAGGAGTCACTTCGATGACCGATCCGAGCGGTATGACGACATACTATAATTATGACGGCTTGGGAAAGTTGGTAGAAACTTATTATTATGAAGGTAATGTAGTTTCATCAGACAAGAAACGTACGTTGCAGCAATATGAATATCATTATCGTAACCAGTAAAATCTGATAAGCTATGAAACGAATTTATATTTTGATCGTATTGTGCATCCTTTCCGGATGGGTCAAAGGACAAGTCAGCGGTAATCAGAATTATATCTCTACCCAAACTTATATTACCTCTGATAAACAAAAAAGTTTGGAACAGATTGTCTACTATGATGGCCTTGGACGTCCTGTGGAAACGGTTGATAAAGGAGTTACTCCTGACAGTAAGGATTTGGTTTCTTTACAGGAATATGACCAGTTCGGACGTGAAAGTTATTCTTGGTTGCCTGCCAAATCAAATGGTAATGGTGTGTATGTAGATATTGCCTCTGTAAAAAGTGGCGCCCAACAGTTGTCAGGAGGGGATACCCGGCCTTACACGATGTTAGTGTATGAAGCTTCTCCCCTGAAGCGGATGACAAAACAATATAGCCCGGGGCAGGCATGGCAGGATAAACCGGTACAAACAGTTCTAAGAACAAATATCTTGGGGAGTGCACAAGATTATACCGGTCCTCTTTCCTGTATTTCTTTTACACCCTTTGATGGTGAGTACTTATATAAAGGTGGGTATGTCGAGGCCGGCAATTACTTTGTGACCCAAACGATTGACGAGGATGGCAATGAAGTTTATGAGTTCAGGGATCTGCTTGATCGTGTTACCTTGACCCGATCGATGGATGGCGCTACGCACTATTCCACTTACTACGTGTATGATGGTGCGAATAATTTGCGCTATGTTCTTCCGCCTCTTGCTGCTGATGCCTTTGAAGGTTCTCTATGGGGAAGATATGATACAGATAGCATCATGAGCCAATATGCATACATCTACCGTTACGACGGTTTTAACCGTTGCATTTATAAGAAACTTCCGGGCTGCGAGCCGGTCTATTACATTTATGATAAAGCGGGGCGTTTGATATTATCTCAGGATGGCGAACAGCGCAGTAAGGGCGAGTGGATGTTTACTCTTCCGGATATTTTGGGGCGTACCGTACTTAGCGGAATTTGCAAGAACTCCTTTGACTATAAAAGTAAACCTTTGGAAGCTACGGTCGTAAAAGCTACTTGGGGGAGTTCTGTCAGTACAAATATGGGATATACGATATCCGGCTTAACTCTAAGTGACCCTGTAATCCTTTCGGCTGACTATTATGATAACTATGATTTCATCGGTAAAAACAGCATTCCGTCTTCAATGGGGTATGACAGTTCTGTTTCCGGTTTTGGTATCCGGTATACCGACGGTTACAAAGGATTGCTGACGGGAAAAGTTACAGCCCAATTGACCGGTGCCGGAATAAGCGGTTACCTCTATTCAGCTTTTTATTATGATGATAGAGGCCGTATCATCCAAAGCCGGTCTACCAATCATCTTGGCGGTCTGGAAACGGAATGTTTTGCTTATAATCTGATAGGGGATGTTCTTAAAAAGAAACATGTCCACACGCAAGGCGCAATTTCGCAAGAGGAGCTTTATACTTACGATTACGATCACGCCCGTCGTTTAATAAAGACGCGTCATAAACTGGGAAACAATGCGGAGGTGGTTCTTTCACAGAATACCTATAATGACTTGGGGCAATTGGTGTCCACCCAAAGGTACGGCCGTTCCGACTTGACGACTACTTACACGTATAATGTCCGTTCGTGGCTCCAATCTGTTTCCACGGCTAATTTGTTCAGCCAGATCTTATATTATAACGAGTCTTATGGTGGCAGTACGGGACGGTATAACGGAAATATGTCAGCCATGAGCTGGAAATCCTCCGGAGATTCCGGTCTTCGTGGTTATGCTTTCAGTTATGACGGGCTTTCCCGCCTGACGGCTGCCAACTATCTGTTGAATGGCTCGGTAAATGCAAACTATAATACCTCCTATACTTATGACAAGCATGGTAATCTAAAAACTTTGATGCGCTATGGTAAAACCGGTAGTAGTGTTTATGGAGTCATGGACAATCTGACTTGCACCTATACAGGCAATCAGCTTTACAACGTTTCCGATAGTGGTACCGATCCGCTATATAGTGGCGCTTTCAATTTTATGGATGGCACCAAGAACTCTTCCCGGGAATATAAATATGATGCCAATGGAAATATGCAGGAAGATTTCAATAATAAGATAACTAAGATTCAATATAATTTCTTAAATTTGCCTGTTGCCCTGCAATTTACGAATGGTAACCGTACCGATTATCTGTATGGCTCAGATGGCATGAAACGTCGGGTTACTTACTCTACCGCCGTTGCCAACGTGAATGTGCCTATGGGTGAGATCCGTACTTTGTCAAGTAACCAGGTCTCCGCAACCCATACCGTTGATTATTGTGGCAATGTGATCTATGAGGGAGGGAATTTGAGTAAGATCTTGACTGAAGAGGGGTATATCACTCTCAGCGGCAGTGCTCCTACTTATCATTATTATCTGAAAGACCATCAGGGTAATAATCGTGTAGTGACTTATTGGAATGGCAGTAAATGGCTTGTGGAACAAGTGAATCATTACTATCCTTTCGGTGGAGTGTTTGCAGAGGGCACTGCGGTAAGTAATCAGGCTTATAAGTATAATGGCAAGGAGCTTGATCGGATGCACGGGTTGGACTGGTATGATTATAGTGCAAGAATGCATGATGCGGCTTTGGGGCGGTTTACGACGGTGGATTCGATGGCGGAATTATATTATAATTGGTCTCCATATAGTTATACATTTAACAATCCATTAAGATTTACTGATCCGAGTGGGGCGATTCCTGTTGACAGTGTTAAATGGGATACCTTTGATCCAGTTAATGATCAAATAGATCTAAATGATGTATTAGTTGTAGCTGAAAGTCCTTGGACTATTACTGAACGAGGGGGGACATATTTTATGTATAATGTATTTACAAATCAGCGTGGGCGTGTTGTTGGAGAAAAAGGATTAGAGAACAAGGATTGGGTTGTATTTGATATATTACTAGCTGGTAGATTATCTAGTACAAGAGCTGCATCTGCAAGTGTTAGTACTATTTCTACACAAGAGGCATTACGAAAACTTTCAGAATCAGCTATTACTAGAGGGGTTAATTATGTAATGAGAAACCCTAATAAGATTAATCATATTTTTAATCAAGCAAGGCATAATTTGGCTCCTTTGGTAACTAAGCTCGGTGGACAAGAAAATACTGTGAAAACGGTGTTAAATACGTTAAATTCTGCAGGAAATTTGCCAGTGTCAGGACTTTTTGAAAGTACTATTAGTATTGGTGGTACAAATATTACAGTTCGAGGAATAGTTCAAGAGGGATTTCCCAAAATAGCGACAATGTTTATACCATAATTATACTCATTAGTGGAATTAAAAACAAAACTTGAATGTTTATGTATGTATCTGATTGTTAATGTGATAGAGGTCTTGTTCTCTCTTGTGATTGAACGGCCAATTTATGATGAAAAAAAGTATTAAAATATGATGTTTTCGCTACGGTAATCGGTAGAGCTAACATGGTTACTGTTTATAAAAGGTTAGTAAAGTTAATGGAAAACTTAATAGAGAGTCAGTATGCGCTAAATTAGCTCTTCAATAACTAATTATTTTTGTATTATGGAATGGAAAAAAAAGATAAAAGGGTATTTTAAGAATGACAATTATGCATATTCTATCGCTCTGCTGAAAAGAAATATATTAGAAAAAAATGATTTGTTAGATACATTTGTCAATCTAATATATGTGTATTTGTATTCCATTGTTGAAACAGATATATCGAAAGAAACCAAACAGGCCTATTTAGAGGATTTAAATTCTACTTTTAAGATTTTTATTGAAGATGAAGAGAATATAAACAATCCTGAGTTTTTGTTTTATACAGCTTACATAGCATCTTCTTTTGGTGAGTTTTACTTAGATTTGACTTGTAATGATATAGAACGAATGTTTGAGAAGTCTTTCCAAATAGATCCTTTAAATTTGCTTTATGTTTGGGGGTATTCTCCATATTTGAATGCAGACTATGCTGAAATAAGGAAAGAATATGCAGTAAAAATAGTGAGTAATAGTGAGTATCTGGACAATATTAAGGAAAAAGCCATTGTTGGAGATAATCTATTAGATATCTTGTATTTTGAGGCTGGTATCGAAGGCAACACGCAAAACATCCTAAATACATGAAACAGATGGAAATAACTTGAAAGATGTTTTAAGAGAGAATCCTATAATGACCCTTAAGGAAGCTGTGGATGTGGTGAAGGATGTACAATCCGGTACTAAGAATGCCATAGAAAGTAATCCCAATACAAAGATTAATGACTTAAAATTGGAACAACAAGTTGTTCTTGTTGACAATACTAAAGTAGTAACGCCAGCAGATCCGATAAAGATTAAATATAAGAATCCATGGGAAGCATAATTAAAATGTAAAATTTATGAAGTACTTTATTGTAGAAGATTCGCTTGATGAAAAGGTTGTAGGAAAGGATTTCCCTCAAGCCTATAAGTTTATCAAAGGATATAATCCTGATGCACCTAATATGTTATTTAGTATATATAAATATAGAGAATCATTCCCGGATTATATACCAGATCTTGATGGCGTAATGCTATCAGGATTAGCGAAATTAACCAATATTGTAAGTAATGGTTTTAGTCATTTTTTTCATAATTGATGAAAGGGTAAAACAACTACTTGAACAATATAAATTATGCCCTCATCGCTTCTATCCTTTGGGATTGTATAAAAGAAAAGTTAAATATAATCATTTTCTCCTTTATATCGTTTCTAACTATATTGATTACGTTGATTGTGCAAAAACCTTGTTTATAGAATATAATATAGCTTCGGGGAAAAAAATTGGCGATGTCTTTATAAAATCTAAGGACGAACTGTTTCAAAAGAGAGATGGAATAAAGAAAGAAAAAGGATATAGTCAGACAATTTGGGGTAACAAAATTGTGATGAATGATCAATTTGATCTCGAACTTGATTTTTTTTACAATAATGCGGATTGATGGTAGTCAGTATATTAGTGAACATTTGAAGAATGCTATAGAGGCTAATGGACTGGGTTTTTACTCCGGCTACAAATTTAGTGGTGGAATAATAATGTCTCTCAAAATCATTGTTTTTGGGTATGATTGTAAAAACTACTTAGGGAAGTCCCGTTAATATCAATATGGGGTATGACAGTTCTGTTTCCGGTTTTGGTATCCGGTATACCGACGGTTACAAAGGATTGCTGACGGGAAAAGTTACAGCCCAATTGACCGGTACCGGAATAAGCGGTTACCTCTATTCAGCTTTTTATTATGATGATAGAGGCCGTATCATCCAAAGCCGGTCTACCAATCATCTTGGCGGTCTGGAAACGGAATGTTTTGCTTATAATCTGATAGGGGATGTTCTTAAAAAGAAACATGTCCACACGCAAGGCGCAACTTCGCAAGAGGAGCTTTATACTTACGATTACGATCACGCCCGTCGCTTGATAAAGACGCGTCATAAACTGGGAAACAATGCGGAGGTGGTTCTTTCCGAGAATACCTATAATGACCTTGGACAGTTAGCTACCAGCCGGAAGCATGGCCGTTCCGATTTGACGACTACTTACACGTATAATGTCCGTTCGTGGCTCAAGTCTGTTTCCACGGGTAATTTGTTCAGCCAGACCTTATATTATAACGAGTCTTATGGTGGCAGTACGGGACGGTATAACGGGAATATATCAGCCATGAGCTGGAAATCCTCCGGAGATTCCGGTCTTCGTGGCTATGCTTTCAGTTATGACGGGCTTTCCCGCCTGACGGCTGCCAACTATCTGTTGAATGGCTCGGTAAATGCAAACTATAATACCTCCTATACTTATGACAAGCATGGTAATCTAAAAACTTTGATGCGCTATGGTAAAACCGGTAGTAGTGTTTATGGAGTCATGGACAATCTGACTTGCACCTATACAGGCAATCAGCTTTACAACGTTTCCGATAGTGGTACCGATCCGCTATATAGTGGCGCTTTCAATTTTATGGATGGCACCAAGAACTCTTCCCGGGAATATAAATATGATGCCAATGGAAATATGCAGGAAGATTTCAATAATAAGATAACTAAGATTCAATATAATTTCTTAAATTTGCCTGTTGCCCTGCAATTTACGAATGGTAACCGTACCGATTATCTGTATGGCTCAGATGGCATGAAACGTCGGGTTACTTACTCTACCGCCGTTGCCAACGTGAATGTGCCTATGGGTGAGATCCGTACTTTGTCAAGCAGTCAGGTCTCCGCAACTCATACCGTTGATTATTGTGGCAATGTGATCTATGAGGGAGGGAATTTGAGTAAGATCTTGACTGAAGAGGGATATATCACTCTCAGCGGCAGTACTCCTACTTATTATTATTATCTGAAAGACCATCAGGGTAATAATCGTGTAGTGACTCATTGGAATGGCAGTAAATGGCTTGTGGAACAAGTGAATCATTACTATCCTTTCGGTGGAGTATTTGCAGAGGGCACTGCGGTAAGTAATCAGGCTTATAAGTATAATGGCAAGGAGCTTGACCGGATGCACGGGTTGGACTGGTATGACTATAGTGCAAGAATGCATGATGCGGCTTTGGGGCGGTTTACGACGGTGGATCCGATGGCGGAGAAGTATTATTCTATTAGTCCGTATGTGTATGTGGCAAATAATCCATTAAAGTATATTGATTTGAGAGGAGATAGTATAAGTGTTGTAGATCTTTATGCACAAGATAAACAAGGTAATCTTATAAATCCCAATAAAGTGAAAGCTTTCGAATTTCTTGCGAGTACGAAAGAAGGAAAGTCGTTATTGGCAAATTATGCTGCGAAGGGGCAAACTGTAGCAGGTATTACTTTCAATAAAGAGGGGAAATTTCATGAAGAAGGCATTAATATATTGTTTGGGACAAAAGTTTCTAGTCAAATATCTTCAGGAAGTACATCTTTTACTTTGGATGAAACAAGTATGAATATTCGAGTAGGGGTAGGAAACTCTTCTGATATTGGTGATCTACTAGATACTTTTGTCCATGAGATAGCAATTCATGCTGACCAATCCTCAGCTGATTTTATTGATGACAGAATTATGAATAATTCAAACGCTTATCCCGCGTTACGAAAAATGAATCAATCAAGAGGTTATACACAACATTGGCAGGAAAGAAATGTAAATAGGGCTATGGAAAGAATAGGAGTGCCCATAATGCAACAATATTACAAGTCGCAAGGAATAGTTAAATCAAATTCTGCTATTTTGAAAACGGTTTATGGATTCTTAAATAATTAATTATGAAAAAGTATTTTATCGTGATGATATTGCTGATTGGGGTACAATCGTGTAGGGCCGATAGCGCTGATGGGTATGAGATGAAAGTACTTATTGAAATTTTCGATGATTTGGTTGAAGAAATGGGTGTTTTAGGAGAGCAGGAAGTTCCTCCTCTCCCTTCAATTTTAGTTTTTGATAATAATAATGCTATAGGCTATGATACTACTGAATATAAAAAGAAGCTTGATGGGATTAAGACAAGAGACAGAAATATAGGAGATTCCATTTGGGTCATAGCCGTTTTTGATTCTCTAATCAGTTGTTTAAATGAGAATTTGAATATAGAATCTGTTAGGGAGCAATTACCTGGTCGGGGTTATATTGAGGCATTTAACGCAATGAAAAACCCTTCGATTACAGGTCAGCCGCTAGACTTATCCAAAATAGGAAAAAGAGAGGAGTTCACATTGAAATACTATTCAGAGTTTCCTGAAGGATTTCAAATTTGGGAAAGAGAAAACTATGATTTTCTTTTCTCCGGAATATTGGAAGTATCGAGAATCTATTTTGATAGAAAAAGACAATTCGGACTTTTATACAGTTCCTATGTTTGTGACCGACTTTGTGGTGAGGGAGCGATTATCTGCATTCATAAGATTGATGATAAATGGGTAATTGATAAAAAAATATTGCTGTGGGTGTCCTAATCAAACTATGAATATCTGTAAATACAAATAATATGGTAAAAATATCCTGTTTTAAAAGTTTTGATCTTTATAGGACTAAACCTTATTTATTTAATAAAGTGGATATCAAAGTAGATTTTCACACTCACTTGTCTCGCTTTGGTGATAATGATAGATTAAGACCATCTACTATAAGTGGTGATATAGGATATAAAGAAAGGCTGTTAAAGAATAATCCTTGGATGAAGTTTATAATAGTTACAAATCCCAAAACATTTGAATACTAATGAGAATATTTCTATTTATTAGTTTAATACTGTGTGTAGGTTGTTCTACATCAAAAAGGAAACTAGTTATAAAAGGTACATCTGACGATGCCATAATATGTGCAATTCATGATTTTGTATATACAGAAAAACAGGCAAAAAAAGATAGTATTTTTTTGATTTCTATTTGTGATATGGATGAATCAATACTGAAGATATTGATTAGTAGAGATCCCAATCCGTATTTCGTATCTACTGAAGACTGTAAAACATATACCTATAAAGGATTTCCGACTCAATATTATATTCATTCTAATAAGTTATTTTATGGATAACAACTAAATAAGTTTGGACAGGAAGAAAATGGGAAAAATTTCTTCCTGTTCTATTTTCTTGTATCTTTGTCCGTGACATTGATATGGATGAGAATGTTTTTAATAACGCTTCTCTGATAAGGCGAGGCATATTTATATTTTACGTATGAAAGCACTAATTTTGTTTTTTCTAGTTTCTGCTTCTTCACTAATCGCAGTGGCTGATACGTTGGCAGATAATTACAATCATCAGCTTTATTATACCACTCCGGCTACCATTTGGGAAGAAACCCTGCCTTTGGGTAACGGTCGTTTGGGTATGATGCCCGACGGAGGTATTGATAAGGAACATATTGTACTAAATGAAATTTCACTTTGGAGCGGTATGGAGGCCGATTACGGTAATCCGGATGCATCCCGCAGTTTGCCTGCTATCCAGCAACTTTTGTTTGACGGTAAGAATAAAGAGGCGCAGGAGTTGATGTACAAAAGTTTTGTTCCTAAGAAACCTGAATCGGGTGGTACTTATGGTAATTATCAGATGTTGGCTGATCTTACCTTAAATTTTAGTATTCCGGTCAGAAGGAAATTTGCTTCCGATGAGGTGGTTCCGGTTACCAATTATCGCCGTTGGCTCGATTTACGCGATGCTGTGGCTTATACTACTTTTACGAAAGGAGGCATTGATTATCAGCGTGAATATTACACTTCCCGTGATAAGGATGTCATGATTATACACTTGACAGCCAGTCGCCGCCGTTCTCTCTTTTTCACAGCCTCTCTTTCCCGGCCGCAGCAAGGAACGGTGTCTTTGGTTCCCGGTAGTGGGAAAGAGGCGGGTACACTTTTGTTGGAAGGTGCTTTAGATAGTGGCAAAACCGGTCAAGATGGAATGAAATATCGTGTTGCCATGAGGGTGGTTTCCAAAGGTGGGAAGCAGTCTGTTTCTGCCGAAAACGGCATTATGTTGGCGCAGGGATCGGAAGCCTGGCTGATAATTTCCGCTACTACTTCCTATGCTGCTGCCGGTACGGATTTTCCCGGAAGTCGTTATAAGGAAGTTTGTGACAGCCTGTTGAATACCGCTACGCTCCCCAATTCTCAACTCTCTATTCTTAACCCTCAACTTCATAACGCTTCCCATCGCGAACTTTATGACCGTGTTTCTTTAACTCTTCCTGCTACGGAAGATGATGCATTACCGACCAATGAGCGTATCGTTCGTTTCACAGAACGGGAATCTCCTGCCTTGGCTGCACTGTATTATAACTATGGCCGTTATTTACTTATCAGCAGTACCCGTCCCGGAAGCCTGCCACCGAATTTGCAGGGATTGTGGGCAAATGGAGTGCAAACTCCCTGGAATGGTGACTATCACACCAATATCAATATCCAGATGAATCACTGGCCTCTTGAACAGGCCGGTCTTTCGGAACTTTATGGGCCTTTGACGGGGCTTGTTGAACGTCTTGTTCCTTCGGGGAGGGAGACTGCCCGCACCTTTTATGGCAATCATGCCCAAGGCTGGGTGCTCCACATGATGACGAATATCTGGAACTACACGGCTCCGGGCGAACATCCTTCCTGGGGAGCGACTAACACCGGTGGCGCCTGGTTGTGTGCGCATCTTTGGGAACATTATCAATATACTCAGGATATAGAATATCTGAAAAAGATATATCCCATACTGAAAGGTGCTTCTGAGTTTTTCCATTCTACGATGGTGTGCGAACCTAAGCATGGTTGGCTGGTGACGGCTCCTACGTCTTCTCCTGAGAACGCTTTCTTTGTAGGAGACGATCCGATACCCGTCAGTGTTTGTATGGGCCCGACGATGGATGTTCAATTGTTGACAGAACTCTATACGAATGTGATTGAAGCTGCCTCTATATTGGAGTGTGACGATGATTATGCCGCGGATTTGCGGGAGGCTTTGGAGAAGTTCCCACCTATGCAAATCAGTAAGGGGGGCTATCTGCAAGAGTGGCTGGAAGATTATAAAGAACAGGATGTACATCATCGTCATGTTTCCCATCTTTATGGTTTGCACCCGGGTAATCTGATTTCTCCTGACGCTACGCCCGAGCTTGCCAATGCTTGTCGTGCTACGCTGAACCGTCGTGGGGATGGTGGCACAGGTTGGAGCCGTGCCTGGAAGATTAATTTCTGGGCTCGCCTGGGGGATGGTGACCGTGCCTGGGCTCTTTTCAAGAGTCTTCTTCAACCGGCTGTCGATCCACAGACTAAGCGTCATGGTAGTGGGACGTTTCCGAATTTATTTTGTTCGCATCCTCCTTTCCAGATTGACGGTAATTATGGTGGTGCAGCCGGTATTGGTGAAATGCTGATGCAGAGCCATGAAGGGTTTATTCATTTGTTACCTGCCTTGCCGAAGAGTTGGCATGCCGGTAACTTCCGTGGGATGAAAGCTCGTGGCGGTCTTTCGGTAGATTTGGAGTGGAAAGACGGAAAGGCGGTGAAAGCTATACTTACGGCAACTGTACCGGGAAATTTTCACATAAAGATGCCGGCAGGTGTCAAATGGGCAAGAATGACACTGAACGGAAAGGGTAATACATATACAGGTATGACGATTTCTTTGAAGTTGGCTGCAGGGGGCTCTTGTATGTTGTCATTTGATTAAAATGTTATATTTTATGCGC
This sequence comes from Bacteroides sp. MSB163, assembly GCF_036416795.1. Classification (NCBI taxonomy): domain Bacteria; kingdom Pseudomonadati; phylum Bacteroidota; class Bacteroidia; order Bacteroidales; family Bacteroidaceae; genus Bacteroides; species Bacteroides maternus. The sequence continues at coordinate 2,281,711 of NZ_CP143867.1, forward strand.
ATTAACATGTAAATATAGAGAGTCTGTAGGATTGGTCTGTTATTTTTGGTTAAATATTTTGTACTTTTTTAGCTATAATATATAATTTTGCAGTGACAAAATTAAATAATAGTAAAGAGGGATTTTATTAGTGTCATGTATTTATGAAAAGTATAGTAATTGCGTGCCATTTAATGTTATTTTTGGGATTTAATTTATCTGCGCAAAATCTAACAGCATATCAAGATACATTACATATTCATATAAATTTTCGGCAGGGGTATTCTTTTGTCGACTCTTCTTATTGTGACAATCGGGCACAGCTGGACAGCTTGGTTACGTTGTTGAATGGTGCTGTCAGCGATTCGCTTTCCATTGTGAGATCTGTAACAGTGAAGGGATGTGCTTCGCCTGAGGGATATACATCTTGGAATCATACTCTGTCGGAAAAACGCGCCCGAAATGTACGTGCTTATATCCTTGAAAAAACTTCTTTAGTTGATTCTGTGGTTCATGTCGGTCCTTCCGATGTGGGGTGGGAACTGTTGAGTGAAATGATTGCGGCTTCCGATCAACCCTGGCGTGATGAGGCTGTTGAAATCATTGCAAATACACCTATCTGGATATTTGAGGAAGGACGCATTGTGGACGGACGTAAGAACCGTCTGTGTATGTTGCGGGGTGGTCGTGCATGGAGATATATGTCGGAACATTTTTTCCCAGTCTTGAGAAATACCCGTTTTCAGATAATTTATGAGAAAGAATTGCTTCACAAGCCTTTGATTGAGGCAAAGGAAGGAGTAACAGATGGTAATGTTTTCAAAGCGGAGAAGCTGGAAACGGACTTGGTGACAGCCGATACGTTAATGTTTGAATCAGAGAATGGAGTAGTACATGATGCCCATGTAGAAATATCCGGAGAGGGATTGGTCAATGGTGGAACGGAAATGGGGCTACAGGAAACCGGAAAAGAACAGTCCCGGAAAGAGCGTAGACGGGGATTATTGCTCAAGACTAACTTGCTGTATGATGCTGTTACTGTGCCCAATGTCGGGTTGGAAATTCCGCTGGGAACGGTATGGTCGGTGGGTGTCAACTGGATGTATGCATGGTGGAGTAATGGGGCGAAGCACCGTTACTTAAGGACGTATGGCGGTGATGTGGAGTTGCGTAGATGGTTTTCTCCGAAACACCGGAGCCGGACATGGATGTGCGGCCACCATGTGGGAGTGTATGGGCAAATGTTGACTTACGATGTGGAGTGGGGAGGCACAGGCTATCAGGGCGGTCGCTGGACATGGGCGGCGGGGCTTTCTTACGGATACTCTTTGCCTGTGGGCAAGCACTTCAATATAGACTTCACTATAGGTGTAGGTTATCTGCAGGGCGACTACATGAAATACACCCCGCAGGATAACTGCTATGTGTGGGATTCCACTCACGGGCGGAAATGGTTTGGACCTACCAAGGCGGAAATTTCTCTCGTTTGGTTTATTGGCGGACGTTACGAGCGGAAAGGAGGTGTGCGATGAGCCGGTTTGTCGGAAAATGTTGGATGGTGGTTTTGTTCCTGTGCTTGCTTCCATCGTGTGATCACAAAGAGCTTTGCTTCGACCATGCCCATATGGTCGACCTCGATATCCGTTTCGACTGGTCGGAGGCACCCGATGCCGATCCGCGTACTATGGTGGTGCAGTTCTTCCGGATGGATGGAAGCTACTACACCAGCCGGGAGTTGCCTCGGGCTGCAGGCGGAAAGGTACGTGTGGAGGCGGATGAATATATGCTGTTGTTCCACAATGGAGAAATGGAAGCTGTGGGAGAGGGCGGCAATACGTATGACTCTTTTTGGCTCTATACCAAACCTCAGTCCATCCTCGACCCGATGGGAAGAGGTGGACTGGCGACATTGCCCCCCGAGGCTACGGCAGGCGAGCCGGTACGCGGCATCCCCGAAGTGGTGTGGGGCGGGCGACATGCGTATCTTAATGTGCAGCGAGGGGGCGAAGGGCAGTCCGTCACGCTGAAACCGGCTGAAGTGACCACGTGGTACACGATAGAGGTGTGCAATGTGGAGAATATGGATCCTATGCTCGACGTGAGTGGTGCTTTGTCCGGTATGTGCGAGGGATGGCGGTTGAAAGAAGACGTATCTGCGGGTATTTCGGTGACAATGCCGTTCGAGTTGGAACGTCGCTATGATGAGAAAAAGCTTGTGGCACGTTTCCCGACGTTTGGACACTGTCCCGTCAGTGTGGGAAAGCATACATTTTTTATATATACTTCACGGCAGACGTATTATGACTTTGACGTGACTGACAAAATACATGATGGCAATGGCGGCATGGACGAATCCAAGGAAATCCATATTGTGATTGACGATGGCTTAAAACTCCCTCCGGCTACGGGAGGAATGACACCCTCCATTGACGGATGGGACGATGTGGTGAACAATGACATAAATATGAACTGAGAAGAATTTTAAAAAAAAATAATAAATTTATTAAGAAAACGGTTATGAAAAAGAATGTAAAGCTATTAGGAATGGTGGCAATGTTCTCCGTAGCATTAGCCTCCTGCGCGAATGATGAACTGAAAGAGGTTTATCAAGGTGAAGAGATCTCGTTTACTACGCGAATGACAAGGGCGGTGGAAACAAACACTGGCAATTTGAAGGCATTCAAGGTGTATGCACATGCTGAAGGTTATGGTAACACTATGTTTATAGATGGTCTGCTGGCTGAAAAAGTAGGGACTACCAATACTTACTCTATTGTTTCAGAAACGGGAGGGGGGATTTTTTGGCCTTCACAGGTGAACAAGATTCAGTTTTGGGCTTATGGGCCTTTTCAATCAAAGACTGAAGGTGTTAGTGTAACACCTGTTATAAACTATAATAGTCAATCGCTTAATGATTTTGCAGTAAAATCGTCTATGACAGATGGAGGAAAAGAGCATGAAGACTTGATTGTGGCTTATCGAGAAGCTGTTCATGGTGCTCAAACAGGAACAAATGTAAGTTTGGATTTTAAACATGCATTAGCGCAAATAGTAGTTAAGGCAAAGCGGACTGATAAAGAAAAAACTGTAAAGATCAAAGGGGCATGGTTGATGAATGTAAAATCAAAAGGAAATCTCAAGTTTGATAAGGGCGCAACTGATAATGATAATATGTTATGGACTGATATTTCCGAAGTAACAAACTATGGTGTTCAGCAAACAGATGGATTACCTCTTTTGGATGAAAGTTCTTTTTTGATAGGTATGTCTAAGGAAAATGCTGAATCACTGGATAATACCAGTTTGATGTTGATTCCGCAAACGGGTACTGCATGGAATAAGGATAATGCTACGGATGGTACATATATATTGTTGCTTTGTCGTGTTGAAGCAAAACATAAGGGGGCTGAACATGATGGGGGAAATTCTGGTGATGTAGTGGTAGATAAAGAAAATAATACTCATACCCATCAGCTTTTCCCTGTTACTACAACCTATGATGAAGAAGAGTATGGATATACTTGTGTAGCTATTCAACCGGAGTGGAAACATGGTAAAAAATATGTGTATAATCTTGAATTCTGTGGTGCTAATAGTGGGGCTGGAGTTTATCCTCCTAAAGATATTGAAAATATTGAAGGTTTGCCTAAAGGTGACAATATTATAACTGATATTCCTGAAGGTAAGAATGTAGGTGATCCGGTACTTGACAATCCTATCACTTTTACGGTTACTGTTGATGGTTGGACATCTGAAGGTAGTGATGGTGAAGATAAAGATACTCCTATGAACTAATTCAATAACCAGTGTTTTTTTGTATTCCATGATTATGCGACGTTCTTCTATGCCTTGTCCTATGTTTGACTTTGTAACTGGTGTATTGATGTTCGGTTTATTCTGTTGCTTTTCGTCGTGTGTGGATGACACATTCGGCAAGTACGGGCAAAGTGCATCCGGTCCGTTGTCATTTGCGGTAAATGTGCCGGATGGTTGGACCAATGGTTCCTCCACACGTGCTGCCGACAAGGACATAAGCATAAAGAAGATGTCGCAATCCGGAGGAGGAAAATCTCTATATTTAGTTACTGAAATTTCGGAAGCCGCTGTAGATACAGTGGCTTCCGATGCAGTAACTCGTGGTAAGCCGGTAGAGGATGTAGAAGCATTTGCCGGCAATAGTTTCGGCCTTTCTGCCATTTGTTACACCGGCGACTGGCCTGAAAACGATACTGAAAACAAGTGGACCACTAACTTTGCCCACAATGTAAAGGTGAGCACCACAGATAAAGGGGCGACATGGAAGCCGGCGATTCCCCTTCATTGGCTAGGTTCGGGAAATCTCAGGTTCTTTGCTTATTCTCCTTATTCTGCCACCGGAACCGGTTCTTCTACCGATAATGCGGAAAGCGACAAAACTTCTGATGTGGCGGCAGAATATAGTATCACTCATTCACGGGAAACCGAGACCGGGATTCCCACACTGACCTACACGGTTCCCGATGACGTGACCAAGCAAGTGGACCTCATGGTTGCAACCGCCGACTGTAAAGGCGATGGTACGGGAACAGACGCGAATGCCGGAACTGTAAGTCTGAAGTTCACTCACGCGCTGACCTCCGTCACTATAAAGACAGGTGAAAAAATGCTTGCGGGCAAAGTCACCGGTATATCTATTTCCGGAGTGTACGGAAGCGGCACTTACCGGATAGGAGCTGATAAGTGGACAACTACAGGTGAATCTAATCGCACATTCACCATAAATAACGAAACAAAATTGCCGGTAAACTCAACTGGAGAAGAACCGGACGAAATCATGACCGGCTCCGGTACGGTGCTTAATAAGGATGAATACACCTTCATGATGATTCCCCAAACACTGCCGGACGGTGCAAAATTACAAATCAGTTTTATTGATAGCATTACCGACACCTCCCGTACACTTACCGCCGAGCTGAAAGGCAGTACCTGGCCCGTCGGGAAGAAAGTCACCTACTCAGTCAATTCCACCGGAATCGTGATAGAGCCGGTAATTAAATTGACGATCAATCGGGCAAATACCCTGTATCCTAATGGCGGTTATAAAGGTAGGGAAGTACCGAGGGATCCTAATGGTGATCCAAAATCTCTATACGAAGAAATGACAGAGGCTGAAAAGTTGGCATATCTTCCTGTCAGCGGTCTTTTGAATGATGTAAGCATTGCTTCATATATCCGTGTGCTACAAGCCGGTGCAGAATCAGAGGCAGCGAAAGAACAGATTCGGAAGCTTGATTTTAAGATCGAGTGGTCTGTTGATAATGGCGCTAGTTGGCATTCATCGGAAAGCGGTTCAAAAAAGATGGGATGGCGACCGGCAACTATCCTCCAAAGTACTGCAGACGAAAACGACTGGACGAAACCTGTAAGCGGAAGTATACTTTTGCCTGCTCAAAATCAATTTACATACATGCAGGAATTCTTGTACGGAAAACAAAAATCTATAGACAATTACCGGGCTGAAACAATTACATCTACAGGAAAAGGTTCGGAAACTGAACCATACGACTTGGTCGAGAATAATGAAGTAGCCCAAGAAAGTGCCAACTGCTATATCGTGAATGATCATGGATATTATAAATTTCCGGCTTATTATGGAAATACTTATAATAAAGCAGGTGATACTTCGTCTTACAAGTATGCCGGTAACATAGAAGACGTTCCGGAGGGGACTCGTAATTTTGTACTTACAGACTTTGTGGGATACGATAACCAACCTATCTCAGAAGGTGCTATCTCAGGAGTAACTGATGCAATACTACTATGGCAAGACAGTCCGGATCTTGTTACGGATGTAAAATACAGCAGCGATGGTTGGGTCTCTTTTCGTGTACCCGAAGAGACTATTAATCAAGGCAATGCCGTGATTGCTGTGCGCAAGGGTGAAGATATTTTATGGAGTTGGCATATATGGGTCACCCATCGTCAATGGAATAGTTCATCTTGCGTGCAATTGTCAGATGAAAATAAGAATGAAAACGGCAAGCCGTTTATCATAGTTCCTTGCAATCTTGGCTACTGCGAACCACATGAGGAAGATGCTGAAAGAGAGGTTCTTATGCGCTTTGTGGCTACTTCCATTCCTGTAGGTGATGATGGAGTTATACTAAAAAAACAAATCACAATTGAAGGAGTACCATGGCAATCTACAGAGTCTGAAAAAGGGGCTGTCATTGCGTTTACTCAACCCAAGATTGTGGCGTCTGCAGCAGGTGACAATACTTATTATCAATGGGGACGTAAGGATCCGATGCTTCCGGGTATTCATAATAGTGACACTTATAATAATAGTAATACAGAATTCGACATGGTAAATAAAGTGTTCTATTCTAAATCTGAAGAAGGATATCGTTTCACTTCATCTGAAAGTGCCAGGAGTATTGGAGATGGTATAAAATATCCAAATGAATTTTTTATGCACAAGCGACCACAAAATCTTCCCACAAATCCAACTGATGAACAAAAAGCTAAATATGAAGTGGAAAATTATAAACGACGTCACTGGCACGATGGAACAATAAGCGGATATAGTGGGGTTGCTACTGATTATAATAAAAAAACCGTTATGAACTATTGGAATACACAATTAGTTGAAAGTGCAAACGCAGGATTTAACCATAAGGTAGGAATGGATGTACAAAATTACAAAGAACCAGTTAATGGTAAATATGTTGTCAAAACAATATACGATCCCTCACCGGCAGGATTTAAAATTCCGCCCCTTAAGGCTTTTGCTGATTTTTTTGATACTGTAAAACTCACCTTTAAAACAAACACTGATAATTCCCAGACGACTATATGTGAAAGCCCAAATGCTATTTATATAAACTCTCCATTCGCAGGATGGAAGGTTTCTGTACTCGAAAGAGAATTTTATTTCCCAGCTACCGGAGTACGCGATATGGGAACATATAATACAGAGGTAAAGTATGGCACTTTTCCTGGCTTTTCTTCAATAACATATATAGCAACATCTGGATTTCATAAAGGCGATGGAGCAAGTTCCAGTTGTTTGATATTTTCTATAGATAAAAGAAGTGGTAATTTTACAAATTGTACCACTCCTATTCAAGGAACCAACAACGCCTACGGTTTCACTGTCCGCCCCATCTGTGATGGTCAGACGGGGAATTAAAGCAACTATTTAAAGAGCCTCCTACAAGTTGGGATAGGGTACATCTTTTTCACAGAGTGTGGTTCCGCAAGGAAAATGGTGTACATAGTCCGAAGGTAGAGAGACTGGAAAGCTGTAGCACACCTCTCTGACAGTATTTCTACATCCTGTCAATGTCGTAGTTTGCGGATTTTATCTGACTTTGCAAGTCACAAATGAAATTATTTGCAATGAATCGTATCACACTAAGCTTGAAACGCCCTTTCATCTGGTTAAACCGCTTTCGTTATCGCTGTGGCTATGAGGGACTTTCCTGATTCACCTTATCTGCGTTGTCCGCTCACCCATTTAATTCATAGCCCGTTCATAAATAATCTTCAGAGGATTTGTTCAATGCATTTGAATCTTTTACATTTGCATGTTGTTAACGTATAAGTGACTAATGCAACACAGTTATGAAGAACAAACTTACTTTATTTTTTCTTGCGCTCTCCTTGTTGGCATCCGCAACGGCCAGTGCACAAATCCGTGAGTTGGAACGTTCCACGCCCGAAGCCGAAGGGGTACCTTCCGGAGCAGTCATTGCTTTGATGGACTCTCTGATGGGACTGCCTAAAACTGATATACATAGTGTAATGGTGCTGCGTCATGGTAAAGTCATTGCCGAAGCCTATCCCGCACCTTTCGCACCGGAATATCGCCATACCGTATTTTCCTGTTCTAAAACCTTTGTGGGTGCTGCTGTTGGTCTTGCCATCTCCGAGAACCGTCTGCGACTGACAGACCGTGTAGCCTCTTTTTTCCCCGACCAACTTCCGGATAGCATTTCAGCAAACCTTGCCGATATGACCGTCCGTAACTTGTTGAACATGACCTCCGGCGTTACTCCGGACTGGAATATGCGTAATGTCCGTACCGACTGGATAAAAGGTTATTTGGGAAAAACGGTAAAAGTGCCCGGCGAACATTTCGATTATGACTCTATGAGTTCCTATATCCTTTCCGCCATTGTGCAGAAAGTAACCGGAATGAAGGTGTTGGACTATCTCCGGATGAAACTTTTTGAGCCGATGCACATTACCGATATATCCTGGGAAACCAGCCCTGAGGGTATCAACACCGGGGGATGGGGGGTGTATATACAGAGCGAGTCGTTGGCGAAATTTGGTTTGTTGTTGCTGAATCGCGGTGTATGGAAAGGTAAACAACTGCTTCCCGCCTGGTGGGTAGACCAAATGATGGCGAAACAATCGGATACGGGTAGTTTTGGCTATGGTTATGGCTATCAGATGTGGCTTTGTGAATATCCGGGTGCCATCCGTATGGATGGAGCTTTGGGGCAATATGTGCTCATCATGCCCGATAAAGACATGGTAGTGGTCATCACCGAATGTACCCTGATAGACGGAGCCACACAACGTCGCCTGGTATGGAACCGCCTGTTACCTGCCGTGACAGGTGACCAGCCACTGATAGCAGGGAAAGATTATAAGCGCTTGCAGAAAAAACAATCTTCTTACCAATTGCCGTTAGTACAGGGAAAAGCAAGTTCATCCCTTGTCGGGGAATATGCGGATAAAAGCATAATGCTTGAGCCTAATAAGCTCGGCTGGCAGTCTCTGGATCTTCATTTTAAGCAGAAAGAAGTGATAATGACAGTGGTGGAAACTAACGGAACAAAGTATGACCTCCTGTTTGGCTATAAACAATGGAAAAAGGTTTCTATCGAAGGCTATCCACCCTATTCTATTGAAGCCAAGGGACGCTTTAACGGAATAGAAGGCCCCTTTTATGTGGCGGGAAATTATGCTTGGCCGTCTCCTTCCACATTGGAGCTGAAAGCTCATTATGTCAACTGGATTACAGCTCTCAATCTTGCTCTCCGTTTTGACGGAGAGAATGTGCAGATGACGGTAAAAGAAAACTATTCTTCCGAGGCGAAGGTGATTAAAGGAAAGGTTTTATTTATCTTTGCACCCAATTAAAGAGTTTATCGATTATGAACCGTCTCACACTAACCTTGAAACGCCCTTTCATCTGGTTGAGCCGCTTTCGTCACCGTTGCGGTTATGGGGTACATTCACCTTTTGCTTTCAGTTTGATTACGCAGGTGATTTATGAGAGTACCCCTTATTATAAATACAAGGATCTGGCTGTGGAACAAAAGAAGCTGGCTTCGCAGAAAGATAAGAACTGGACGTATGAATCGAAAAAAGTGAAACGTCTTTTGTTCCGGTTGGTCAATTATACTCAGCCCGATACCATTGTGGATGTCGGCAGACTGGCTGCTTCTTCTCTTTATCTGAAAGCGGGAAAGAAAGGGGCGGACTATACTTCTGCATCCGAACTTTCCGAACTGTTTTTGGAAGCCGGAGTGCCCGTAGACTTCCTTTATCTGCATGATTACCGCCATCCTGAATTTGTAGAGAAAGTGTTTTGTATCTGCACCGCACGCACTGCAAAGAAATCTATTTTTGTGGTGGAAGGAATAAGGTATACTCCACAAATGAAAAAGCTCTGGAAGCGCATGATGCAGGATGAAAAAGTGGGCATTACGTTCGACCTTTATGATATCGGCATCCTCTTCTTTGATAAAACTAAGATAAAACAGGACTATATTGTCAACTTTTGATTATCTTTAGGCGTTTCAATAGTGATAAACACTAATCGTTATGAAAATATATACAAAAACCGGTGATAAAGGTACTACTTCGTTGGTAGGTGGCACCCGTGTACCGAAGACCCATGTCCGCCTGGAGGCGTATGGTACGGTAGATGAATTGAATTCCAATTTGGGTTTGCTCCTTACCTATCTGCCCGATGAAGAAGACAAAATGCTTGTCCGTCATATTCAGGACCGCCTCTTTGCAGTCGGTTCCAATCTGGCTACTGATCTTGAAAAGACGGATTTGAAGTGTGCCAGTGTTATTCATCTCGAAGAAATAGAACGCATTGAGAAGGAAATAGACCGTTTGGATAACCTTCTTCCCCCGTTGCATGCTTTTATATTGCCTGGTGGCAGTCGCGGTGCCTCTGTTTGTCACGTTTGCCGCACGGTTTGCCGCAGGGCGGAACGTCGTATTCTGGCCTTGGCTGAACAATGCGCAGTTGCTCCTGAATTACTCGCCTACGTGAACCGTTTGTCCGATTATTTGTTTGTTTTGTCACGGAAAATCAACCGGGATGAGAAAAAAGATGAAATATTTTGGGATAATAGTTGTAAGTGAGAGATTTTATTATACTTTTGCCGAAAAATAGAAAGTAGGACTTAATATTCACAATTTTAATACTTAGGACTTATGTATTGGACATTGGAATTAGCATCTAAACTGGAAGATGCTCCCTGGCCGGCAACCAAGGACGAATTAATAGATTATGCCATTCGTTCGGGCGCTCCGCTTGAAGTGATTGAAAATTTGCAGGAAATGGAAGATGAAGGCGATATTTATGAAAGTATTGAAGACATATGGCCCGATTACCCCAGCAAAGAGGATTTCTTCTTTAACGAAGAGGAGTATTAGCATGCTTTTTAAGCCTTGTTCCGGTTGGAGAAATACAAGGTAGTTAACACATAGAAAGAGGTAGTCCGTTAGATCTGTTTATAACAGGTTAGGAGGATTGCCTCTTTTTTATATTATTCCATTTATGACTGAAACACGAGAAAGAACGGTATGCCGCCTGCCGGAACTAAAAGAACGGCACTTACCCGGAGATTGCCGGGAAGCGGTATACACGCTTTTAAAAGCGACTTACGGTTACGAACAATTTCGTGATCTGGAAGTGTACGACGATTTGTTCAAGGGGAAGGACACGCTTCAAATTTCACAGGGGCAATTGATAGAAAGTGTTATTGTCGAAGCGGAGAAAGCCCGGAATGGAGGAGAAGATGTGGATAACATTTTGCTTACAGCACCTACCGGTGCGGGAAAATCCCTGTTGTTTCAGTTGCCTGCCATCTATCTGGGTAACGAATACGGGATGCTTACCATTGTCGTATCTCCCTTGAAAGCATTGATTGTAGACCAGGTGGAAGGCTTGCAGGAATTGGGGTACATGCGTGTGGCGTATGCCTCTTCTGATTTGTCGCCCGAACAGAAGAACGAAGTGTACAGGCAGGTGCGTGAAAGTGAAGTGGATCTATTCTATCTTTCACCGGAGTTGTTGCTTTCGTATGACATCAAGCACTTTGCAGGTGAACGGCGTATCGGTCTGGTCGTAGTGGACGAAGCCCATACGGTAACTACATGGGGCAAGGAATTTCGTGTGGATTATTGGTTTCTGGGGCGTTATCTGCAAGGCTTGAAGAAAAGCCTTGGATATGCATTCCCGCTTTTTGCACTGACGGCTACGGCTGTATGGAATCCGAAAGGAGGGAATGACATGGTGTTCGAAACCATCCGTTCATTGCAAATGGAGCCATGTGTGCTTTATGCAGGTACAGTGAAACGCCGGAACATCGGCTTTGATATCCGGCAGATGGAGATAGAGGAAGGAGAAACCTATGATAAAGCTAAACAGCGTGTTGTGGCTGGCCGTGTGGAGGATTTCCTCGACGGGCATAAGACTATTCTTTATTATCCTTTTGCAGGTGGTATCGATATGCGTTTGAAAACGTGGGTGAAATCGACGGATTGGCATCTGGTCGCCTCCTACTATGGTAAGAAGGACAAAGAACAAAAAGCTGCTATTGTACAGGAGTTCAAAGAAGGCGGGAAGCGCATGATTGTGGCTACAAAAGCATTCGGCATGGGTGTGGATATCAGTGATATCGACCGGGTGTATCATGTGGCGCCTTCCAGCACATTTGTGGACTATATACAAGAGATCGGACGTGCAGCCCGTGATACGGATATTCATGGTATTTCGGCAACGGATTATCATGAAAGGGATTTCTATTATATGAAGCGCCTGCACATGGCGGGTAATATAGCGCAGGAACAGTTGTCGCTGATTTTGAAGAAACTGGTGGAAGTGTACCGGATGAAAGGCGAAAAACAGGAAATGCTGGTGTCTTTGTCTGACTTTGAGTTTGTGGTGAAATTGCCAAGAATGAAGAATAAGCTGGAATATGAAGCGGAACTTGGACAATTGATTAAGACTGCTCTGCTATGGTTGGAAGATGATTTGAGTCATCGTTATGGAAAGAAATTGTTGGAAGTGAGTCCGCAAAACCTGCTGACGGAAGGATATATTCAGGATAAGACTGGTGATGTTTTTATTCATGAGTTCAAGGATTATCTTACGAAGGTGAAGGGCACGGAAGATGTATACACGGCACGTTTGGAGAAACTGTGGGAAGAACGTTTCGCAGGATTGGGATATAGAGAATTTAAACAGAAATTAAATAGTGGTACGTTGTGGGAAGGTTCCCGTGCAGTGTCTGTGGGTAAGCATGAAGTATTGCTGAAAGAAGATGCAGCCGTAATTCGCCAACGAATGGATGGACTATTCTATAGTTTGAAGACTTTGCTTGTTGATAAGTTGCGGAAGACTAAAGGGCGTTTTGATGAAGAAGAATTGCGTGCGATATTTGCCGAGCATGGTATGGATGTGCCGTCAGCAAAACGTTTCATAGGTTCACTGCTGGAGTCACGTACGGAAGAAGGGCGTAGTGTGAGCTATATCAGTAGTGTGAAGAAGAAAGACTCCAATGAACTTTCTTTCACGGTGACGAAAGGATTTGACTTGTTGCTGTCGCGCTATCAGAAACTCTTTAGCCAGCGCATTGTGGGTAAAAAAGGTGACCGGTTATTGTTCTATAGTACTCCGTTCTCTGATTTGAATATGCTGCTTAATCTCCTTTCCATGCTCGATTGTCTTTCATTCAGTGTAGAAGGTGGGGGTACGCCTTGTGTGCAGGTGTTTTTCGATGATCCTGAGAGTTTACTGCAGATCGCGTCCTCTGATGAATATCACAATCTGATACTTGAGAATAATGAGCAGATATTCCAGGAGCAGATCGAACTGTTCTCTTTCTTCTTCGGAACGGATGGAATGGATGATACGAAACGCTGGGATTTTATTGAAGACTATTTTACCGGAATGGGAGTAGAGGAACTGAAGGCGAAGTATGCTGCTCCACTATAAAACCAATTCTTTGAATAATCTTTCTAACGTCCTGTCCAGATCGTCGGAGAAACCGGCATGCGGACGGGACGTTTGAATACAGGAACTCCGCACGGCAGTCAGCCAGCGGAAACGTTCCGGTACATCAAGTTGGGCAATGGGGCCGCCGTCTTTGGCTCCCGAACATATTTTATTAAATACATCCAAATGGGCAAATACCAATTCCCGGTCTACTTCGGAAACATATAGCTTCAGTTTGTCCTCGTTTACCTGACAAACGGACTTGATGTAACCTGCCCTTTTCGAGAAAAGGATTACTCCCACATTGAAGAACTCCTCACGTTCTACTTTGGGAACCAGGCGAATAACTGCGTACTCATATAAGTGCTTTCCTTGCATTCTGTGCTTCTTTTACAAATATTTCGGAATGTGCCAGTCTTTCGGTCAGAAAGCGGGTATAGATATCTCTGATTTCTTCGGGCGTTTCATGGGTGTCTTCCCAGTTCAGCCAGTCGTCAGGAATAAGTGCGACGATCTGCTGTATCTTTTCATCAGTCAGCATGGGACGAAGGACGGTATCGGCTTCTTCAAGTCGGGATGCTTCGGGGAGCAGCACGTGATTTTTGATATAGGTGAACGGACTTACCGCATGCTTCTTCCAGTTTTCCCATGAATGGTGAAAGTAAAGAGAAGCGCCGTGGTCTATCAGCCAAAGTTCCTTGTGCCACATCAGCATATTGGTGTTGCGAAAAGTACGGTCTATATTGGTCAGGTAGGCATCCAGCCAGACAATACGTGAGGCCAGTTCCGGATCTACCTTGGTTGCTACAGGATCGAATGTCAGGGCCCCCGAAAGGAAGTGTAACCCTAGGTTCAGTCCGCGGCTGCCTTGCAATAAGTCTTGTATTTCTTCGTCTCCTTCGGTCCGTCCGAATGCTTCATCGAGGTTCAGAAACACCAGCTCCGGCACTCTGAATCCAAGTATATGCGCAACCTCTCCACCAATTAGTTCGGATATCAATGCCTTTGTTCCATGGCCGGCACCACGAAACTTTACGACGTATTTGAATTCGTCATCAGCTTCCGCCAGTGCTGGTAGCGAACCACCTTCGCGCAAAGGGGTGATGTAACGGGTCAGATTGACTGTTCGCAACTCTATCATGATTGTCCTTTCAGAAAATAGTTAGGCCGTCCGGCTCTTTTGAGGGGATGACTGCTGCAAAGATAGTGAATATTCACGATTGCCCAAGGTTGGCTTCCAGAAACTGTTGCAGAATGCGGGCATGATTGCGGACAGGTTCTTTGGAGGCATATAGCAAAGTAACCGTTTTATAGGGTTTGATTGCTGCCAGAAAATTCCGTGTGGCTTCAGATGTTTCCAGTTCTTTCCGATACATATCTGAGAAAGCCTCCCAATGTCCTGCCGTATCTTCATGAAACCATTTCCTGAGTTCGGGGGAAGGCGTGATGTCTTTTTCCCAGACATCATATTTCAGATATTCTTTTTTCATGCCGCGAGGCCATAGACGATCTACCAATACGCGGTAACCGTCTTCTGCTTCGGGATCTTCATAGACCCGTTTGATTTTTATCTGCGTCATAGCTTTCTTTTTTTATATATACAAATAATTGGCGGAATTAGTTCATTAGTGTACGGGATATGAACAAAGAGTGATAAGCACGTACATCACTATTACCTTTCCCCCGCAAAAAGCTTGCATATCTACTGAAGCATGACTACCTTTGTTGCTCAAGATGGCATCTTGTGTAGTATAACATGCCATCTTAAACTACACAAGATGCCATCTTGAGCAGCAAAGCAAAGGGAGTTCCAGTTCTCAAGGTAATAAGTTTCAGATGTCATGTCCCTATGCTGCTGACATTGAGAAGCATAGATACCTTTCGGATCGCATGTTGGGCCACGAAACGCTACACCCAAGAACCGCTACGCTCCGAAACGCTGGAGTGCGAACGTACACAGCCCCAAAATACACCGGAAGACGAAGCAAGGGAAATTGATACGGCAACAGGCTGAAAGCCGATGAAAGAGATGAAAGTGCAAAACGGCATGATTATTCACACAAACCACGCTTAGAATGCGGACAGGCACTTAAACAAGTCTTAATCTTCTGCAAGTGAGGCAAAAAAGATGTTTCCTTTCTGAACGGTTTTGTACATTTCTTCCGGGCTGAAGGTAAAGGAATAGCGGTGAAAATGTAAAGAATCAAAATGGTCATTGTTTAAACGTAAACTTTCAGATGCATGATTGTATATCTCATACATGTGATATATATTTGCTAAAAATAAAGTTTTACACAGTAGGAACCTCAAAAAAAGTATGGAGATTAATATACGGGAAGCTACTACCTCAGATTTCAATCAGATTAATGCTTTGTTCAGAGAGTTTGCTGAATTTGAGAATTTGCCTGAGAGAATGACAAATACGGTAGATCAAGGCTGCCACAGATTGCGTTGGCAAGTGTCAGAATGGAACAAGCCAGCTATTGATTTTTATAAGAAGCTAGAAGCTACTATAAGTGGGGTAGAACAGTATTGTGATTTGTCTTTCTCTTTTTGATTCTGTTTTACACAATTTTTTCTCGTTTTATCAGTTCTTATATTGATGAAATGTAGCCGTATCCTGAAATATACTATTTTTATCTGTCTTTTCTTTTGTGCGGCAAAAGGTCAGGCGCAATTTGATGCACGCTTCAGTCAATACTGGGAGGTGAAGGGATATTATCATCCCGGCTGGGCGGGGCAGGCAGATAATAAAATGAATATTTATGGTTCGTATGGCATGCAGTTGATGGGTTTTACACATGCTCCGCGCGTAATGTACTTTGGGGCTGATATGCCTTTTACTCTGTTCAATAAGCAGCATGGTGTGGGTGTTGGCTTTTTCAATGAGGGGATCGGCCTGTTCCGTAATCAACGTTTTTGGGGGCAATATGCCTATCAGATGAAAATCCGGAAAGGTAAGTTGGGTATCGGACTTCAAGTGGGGATGCTGACCGTATCGTTTGATCCGTCTGATATCAATCTTGGAGATGAAACGGATGATGAAGCTTTTCCGACAGCTGCGGAGAGTGGAATGGCCGTTGATCTCGGATTGGGTGGATACTATTCGCATCCTAAGTTTTATGCAGGATTTTCTGCCCATCACCTGACGGCTCCCTGTGTCTCTCTGGGAGACAAAAGCCAAATAAAAATACATCCTATCTTTTATTTGACAGGTGGATACAATATTCAGACGCGTAATCCGTTAATTTCCATACAACCTTCTATGCAGTTGCAAAGTGATTTTACTTCTACAAGGCTGGATGTAACGGGGCGATTGTTTTATACCTATCATTCCCGGGTGCTTAGTGGAGGATTGACTTATTCGCCGGATACCTCGGTGACATTCAGCTTCGGATTGACGGTGCGGGGTGTGACGTTAGGATATGCTTATGAGTGTTTTACTTCGAAGATAGGTGTCGCAAGTGGTAGCCACGATCTGGTAGTGAGGTATGCATTGGACTTGAATGTATTTAAGAAAAACCGGAACTTGCATAAGAGTGTACGGATTTTGTAAGAGAATATACGAACAATGGGAAAGAATAAAGGAATGAAAACAATTCATGTGTGGTACGGGGCGGCTTTATTGCTGTTCGGTTCGCTGGTTTCGTGCATGGGGACGGTGGGAAACAGTTCCATGAGAGGTGGCGAAGTGATAGGAGCCAGTGCCGTGGCATGGAATGAGCCTGCACCTTACGGTATGGTGCTGGTGAAACGTGGTTCGGTGAAAATGGGACCCGACAAGCAAGACAGCTTGTGGGGAACAATCGTTCCTTCACGGGAAATTTCAGTCGAGTCTTTCTGGATGGATGATACGGAAGTGACGGTTGCCGAATATAAACAGTTTGTCAATTGGGTACGCGATTCCATTATCCGTGAACGTCTGGCAGATCCTGCTTATGGCGGTAATGAATTATATAAGATAGAAGAAGACCGGGAAGGAAATCCTATCAAACCTTATCTGAACTGGTCGAAACCTATTCCTTGGAGGCGGGCGACAGAAGATGAGCAGATGGCTATTGAGAGTGTATATAAACGTCATCCTATCGACGGTACGCTGATGCTGGATGCCGGTCAGATGAATTATTATTATGAGATTTATGATTATGCTGAGGCAGCCAAGCGCCACAATCGTTTGAACCCTTCCGAACGTGTCAAGAACACTGATATACAGGTGAACCCGGAAGAAGTGGTTATGATAACAAAGGATACGGCATACATTGATGATGAAGGGCGGATTGTGAACCGTACCATTACCCGTCCGTTGTCCAGCGAATGGGATTTCCTTAATAGTTATATTGTGAATATCTATCCCGATACAACCTGTTGGGTGAATGACTTTCCGAATGCGAATAATGAACAATATATGCGTCTGTATTTCAACCATCCCAGTTACAACGAACATCCGGTGGTGGGGGTCAGTTGGGAACAGGCGAATGCATTCTGTGCCTGGCGCACGAACTATCTGCTTGCAGGTCTGCGCGGACAGGCGAAGTATATTCAGCGCTACCGTCTGCCGACTGAGGCGGAGTGGGAGTTTGCCGCACGAGGCCGGGAAGATAACAAATATCCCTGGAAGGACAGTGAAGAAACGAAGGATGACCGGGGATGCTACAATGCAAACTATAAGCCGGGTAAAGGAAATTACACCAAAGACGGCAATCTGATATCAACCCGTGTGGGGGCTTATACGCCTAATTCGAACGGATTGTATGACATGGCAGGTAATGTGGCGGAGTGGACTTCGACGGCTTATACCGAGTCTGGAGTTTTGCAAGCAAGTGACATCAATCCGGATATTCAGTATAATGCCGCGCCGGATGACCCGTATGCGTTGAAAAAGAAAGTGGTGCGTGGAGGTTCATGGAAAGATGTGAACGCGTTTATCCGTTCGGATGCCCGTACGGCGGAGTATCAGAATGAACAACGCTCGTATGTAGGGTTCCGTTGTGTACGTACGCAAGTGGGATATAATAAGAAGGGAAAATGATAAGATGGTAAAATGCTAAGATGATGGAGAAAGACACTGTAAATAAAAAGAGGGATTTCGGACAAAAGTTGCAGGACTTTATGGCGAGTTACCGTGGCAAGGTCATTATGAATTATGCCTATAGCTGGGGTGCTGCCATTGTTATTGCAGGCACATTGTTTAAACTGACGCACTTGCCCGGTGCCAATCTGATGTTATGGATTGGGATGGGAACGGAAGTTCTGGTATTTTTCATTTCTGCATTTGACTTGCCGAGAAGACAGACGGAGACACCCCCATCCGCTGGTGTTGTTGTGGTGGGAGATGCTATAACCGGCAATGCTGCAATCGGCAATGCTGACGGATGGGCGAATGATTCTTATAAAGGACAATCTTCTTCTTCAAATCAGCCGGTATCAGTGACTGTAGGAGCGAATCATTATTCACCCGGAACTCCGGCTCCTGCTTTTACTCCTGAAATGGAAGAAACTACGCAGGCTTACATAGCCCAACTGAAAGAAATGACAGAAATGCTTTCGCGCTTTACGGCACAGGCTGAATCTCTCTCACATGATGCTGAGCAGATGAGTGCCTTAAACCGTAATCTTGCAGGTATCAATGCTATCTATGAGATGCAGCTTCGCAGTGCCAGCACTCAGATCAATACAATCGATCAGGTGCATGAGCAAACCCGTAAGATGGCGCGTCAGATAGAAGAATTGAATGCTGTCTATGCCCGCATGTTGCAAGCTGTGCAGGTTAAGTGATAAAGTGGTGAAGCGATAGGGTGGGAGTTAAAGCTATCGTATAGCCAAGATGTAAATAGTAAATTGCTAAATTGTAAATAGCCTCATGTCTCTGAACACCAATCCGGATTCTCCGCGTCAGAAGATGATAAACCTGATGTATATCGTCCTGATGGCGATGCTGGCACTCAACGTTTCGTCGGATGTGCTGAATGGTTTTTCATTGGTAGATGAAAGTCTTTCCCGTACAACGGCAAACTCTACCGTGCAGAATCAATCACTGTATGATGGGCTTGCCGGTGCCAACGAACGTAATCCTGAGAAAATAGGACCGTGGTTTGAGAAAGCAGTACGTGTGAAGAATATGTCCGATTCGCTCTATACCTATGTGGATGAATTGAAACTACGCATTGTGAAGGAAGCGGATGGCAAGAATGGGGATGTTGCCAATATCTCCAATAAAGAAGATTTGGAAGCAGCTTCTTTTGTGATGCTTGCACCCGGTAGCGGACAGGGCAAAGCGCTGTTCAACCGGATCAATCAATACCGGGAAAATATTCTGACTCTTGTTACCGATCCGATACAACAGAAGATTATCCGTGATAATTTGGGTACCGAAGTACCGCGTAAGGCGTCAGCAGCCGGAAAAAACTGGCAGGAATATATCTTTGAAAATACTCCGGTGGCCGCGGCTGTCACCCTATTAACCAAACTGCAAAGTGATGTGCGCTATGCCGAAGGTGAAGTATTGCATTTGCTGACGCAGAATACCGATGTACAGGATGTACGTGTAAATCAACTTCAGGCTTATGTCATTCCTACCTCTCAGAATGTGGTGCGCGGTGGTACGTACAGTGCCCGTGTCATTCTGGCTGCTGTGGATTCTACCCAGCGCCCTTCTATTTATATAGCCGGTGAAAAGCAACCGGATAATGCCGAAGGATGGTTCGAAACTGTTTGTAACCGTACAGGGGAGTTCTTTTTGGATGGTTATCTGGAGTTGGCGCAAGGGAATGGCGAAGTGCTTCGCAGAGAGTTCTCACAGAAATATACGGTGGTTGAACCTACTGCTACGGTTTCTGCTACAATGATGAATGTACTCTATGCCGGATACGATAATCCGATCAGTATTTCTGTTCCCGGAGTGCCGGGGGGACAGGTACAGGCAAGTATTGTGAATGGAAACGGAACTCTGAATCGTGCCGGAAACGGGTACATTGCTCATCCTACGACTATCGGTAAAGATGTAGTGATTCGTGTGACGGCATCCGTTGACGGACGTACGCAATCGATGGGGGATTATACTTATCGTGTGCGCCAGTTGCCTGATCCTTCACCGTTTATAGAATATACGGAAGACGGGACACCTAAACGATATCGGGGGGGGCGTGGATTGTCTAAAGCAATTTTGATGAATACTCCCGGCATTGTAGCTGCTATTGATGATGGTTTGTTGAATATCAACTTCCGGGTGCTGGGATTTGAAACTGTTTTCTTTGATAATATGGGAAATGCCGTGCCGGAAGTGTCTTCGGGGGCTTCATTCTCTACACGTCAGAAAGATATGTTTCGCCGTTTATCCAGAGGTAAACGTTTCTATATTTCCCGGGTTCGTGCGGTGGGGCCGGATGGGGTGGAGCGTTTGCTGCCTACTACGTTGGAAGTGATTGTGAATTAAAATTAGAAATCGAATATAATAAGGTATAAGACTATGAAACTTTCCTTGAAACTCATGATAGCTGTCACACTCTGTGCACTGAATCTTTCAGTGGGGTGGGCGCAAAGGCAATATCCGGGTTCGCCTGGCTTGCCGGAGGATGTGGTGTGGATGCGCGAAATCTATCGTACGCTGGATTTGACAAAGGATACCAATGGTACATTATACTATCCGGTAGAACCGCAGGGAAATAAGATGAATCTTTTCGCTACCGTGTTCCGTTTGCTGGCGCAAAAGAAGATTCCGGCTTATGAATATCAGCTGGATGGTACGGAGCGCTTTCAGAAAGATGCTGAGGTGACTTTCCGTGATGTGCTGGATCGCTTTCAAATTTATTATGAACTGAAGAAAGTGGCAAATCGCCGTGACAGTGTTTTGTCTATCAGTAATAGTGATATACCTTCAGCGGATGTATTGAGTTACTTTGTGAAGGAGGTATGGTATTTTGATCAGCGTACTTCTACTTATGGCTCAGTGATAACAGCTATCTGTCCGGTGTTGCATCGTTCGGAAGAATTCAGTTCGGAGAAAGTGAAGTTACCTATGTTTTGGGTGAACTATAAAGACTTGGTTCCCTATCTGACTCAGACAAAAGTCTCCGTTAGCAATTATAATAATGCGGCAAACAGTACTTGGGATGACTTCTTTACGGCACGTTTGTATAAAGGAGATATTTATAAAACAACCAATCTGCAAAATCGTACTTTGTCACAATATTGCCCTACGGATAGCGCCATGGTGAAAGAGCAGAAGCGGATTGAAAAAGAACTGGTGGATTTTGAAAATACATTGTATGGCAGGGACCTTATAGAAGAAACGGATTCGGTTTCCACAGCTTCGGGAATAAAAACAGCGAAGACTAATTCGAAGAAAAGGGGGCGTGACAATGCTGTTACAACCAAAAGTAAATCTTCTTCCTCATCAAAGTTAAAAGCTTCCGCAGGTAAGTCCCAATCGGTATCTAAGCGGGAAGCAGCAGCCCCGAAGGCGTCAGTACGACGACAACGCCGTTGAACAAAAATGAATCTTTATTGTTCTTTTTAAGAATAAATCCATATATTTGTCCCGATAATTTAAACAAAAAAGAAGTATGAAGAAGATTTTTAGTGCTTTCATTATAGCTGTAGGCTGTATGTTTATGGCTATGCCTGCTCAGGCCCAACTCATTAAATGGGGTGTAAAGGGTGGTGTCAACTTGACAAAGATAGACTGGGATGGCGGATATAAAGGTAACAAGGACAACTCTGCCGGTTTCTTTATTGGTCCGATGGCTGAAATTACGATTCCTATTGTAGGCTTGGGTGTTGATGGTGCTTTGTTATTCTCGCAGAGAGGTAAAGATGAAGTGAAGCAAACCGGAGTAGAAATTCCCGTTAATTTGAAGTATACGATTGGCTTAGGTAGTCTGTTGGGCGTTTATTTTGCTGCAGGTCCTGATTTCTTCTTTGATTTTAAGAAGAAAGACGGAATTGACCGGAAGAAAGCTCAGGTAGGGCTTAATCTGGGAGTTGGTGTAAAACTGATCAAACACTTGCAAGTTGGTGTAAACTATCAGTTCCCATTGGGAGACAGTTTTACTCTTAAAAATGCCGTAGATGCCGTAGGTGCAAAAAACAAGACTTGGCAAATATCCGCTGCTTATCTCTTCTAAGAAAGTAGAATCTATTGCGATATAATAGCGTTGCTGATTTTGATTGGCAACGCTATTTTTTTATTGTATCTTTGCGCCGCAATGAAGAAATTTGTGGATGTCATATTGCCTTTGCCTCTGCCCCGCTATTTTACCTATTCTTTGCCTGAGGAATGGGCGGATGAGGTGCAAATGGGGTGTCGGGTGGTAGTTCCGTTCGGGCGTAAGAAGTATTATACAGCGATTGTACGTAACGTACATTATTGTAAGCCGGCGGATTATGAGGTAAAAGAAGTATCTGCATTATTGGATGCCCATCCGATTTTATTGCCGGAACAATTTAAGTTCTGGGAGTGGCTGGCAGATTATTATCTCTGTACACAAGGCGATGTTTATAAGGCTGCTCTTCCTTCCGGCCTGAAATTGGAGAGCGAGACGATGGTAGAGTATAATCCGGATTTTGAATCGGAAGTTCGTTTGCCGGAGCGTGAGCAGAGGATATTGGATTTGCTCTCTGCGGAGCCCGAACAGTGTGTGACAAAATTGGAAAAAGACAGCGGTCTCAAGAATATACTTTCCGTAATTAAATCCTTACTGGATAAGGAGGCCATCTTTGTAAAAGAAGAACTTCGCCGGACTTATAAGCCAAAGACCGAAACGCGTGTGCGACTGGCGGACGAAGTACGGAATGAAAAACGGCTGCAAGAACTTTTTGATGAATTGGCGCGTGCTCCGAAGCAGCTGGATTTACTGATGAAATACATTGAACTATCCGGTATTTGGGGAGGTGACGGGCTGAAAAGCTTTCCCAAAGAGGTTAATAAGAAAGAACTATTGCGGCGGGCATCCGCTTCGCCGGCTGTGTTCAATGGCTTGGTAGATAAACATATCTTTGAAGTTTACCAACAGGAAGTGGGACGGCTGAATTCAGTTCTTCGGGAAATTCTTCCCATTAATCCTTTGAATGAACATCAACAAATGGCATATGATGAGATTGTACGAAGCTTCCAATCTAAGAATGTGTGCCTGCTCCATGGGGTAACTGCCAGCGGGAAAACAGAAATCTATATTCATTTGATAGAAGAAACTATCCAGCAGGGAAAACAAGTACTGTACCTGCTACCTGAAATAGCTCTTACCACTCAGATTACCGAACGTCTGCAACGGGTGTTCGGAGATCGTTTAGGCATTTATCATTCTAAATTTCCGGATGCCGAGCGTGTAGAAATCTGGCAGAAGCAGCTGACGGAAAAGGGATATGATATTATCCTTGGAGTTCGTTCTTCTATTTTCCTGCCTTTTCGTAACCTCGGGTTGGTGATTGTGGATGAAGAACATGAGAACACCTATAAACAACAGGACCCGGCTCCCCGTTATCATGCCCGAAATGCGGCAATCATACTGGCGGCCATGTATGGTGCCAAGACCTTGCTGGGCACAGCTACCCCTTCTATTGAAACCTGGCATAATGCTTCTTCCGGAAAGTATGGACTGGTGGAGCTGAAAGAGCGGTATAAAGAAATTCAATTACCGGAAATTATCCCCGTGGATATCCATGAGTTGCATCGCAAGAAGCGTATGAACGGACCATTCTCGCCACTTTTGCTTCAATATATTCATGAGGCTTTGGATCAAAAGCAACAAGTCATCTTGTTTCAGAACCGGCGTGGCTTTGCTCCGATGATTGAGTGTAATACATGCGGGTGGGTGCCGAAGTGCAAAAACTGTGATGTGAGTCTGACATTTCACAAAGGATTGAATCAGCTGACTTGCCATTATTGCGGTTATACCTATCAATTGCCCCATAAGTGCCCGGCTTGCGAGGGTACTGATTTGCGTAATCGTGGGTTTGGTACAGAGAAGATAGAAGATGATATCAAGATTTTATTTCCAGAAGCTGCTGTTGCCCGTATGGATTTGGATACCACCCGTACCCGTTCTGCTTATGAACGTATCATTGCAGATTTTGAGCAGGGGAAAACGGATATATTGATAGGCACACAGATGGTTTCTAAAGGATTGGACTTTGATCATGTCAGTGTGGTAGGTATTCTGAACGCAGATACGATGCTGAATTATCCTGATTTCCGTTCGTATGAGCGTGCTTTTCAGTTGATGGCACAAGTGGCAGGACGTGCCGGACGGAAGAATAAGCGCGGACGTGTAATTTTGCAGACAAAAAGTATCGATCACCCTATTATAGCTCAGGTCATCCATAACGATTTTGACCAGATGGTGGCGGGACAGCTTGCTGAACGTCAGATGTTCCACTACCCGCCTTACTATCGTTTGGTGTACGTCTATCTGAAAAACCGCAACGAGCAACTGCTTGACTTGATGGCACAAACCATGTCAGGCAAGTTGCGTGCAGTCTTCGGTAATCGTGTATTGGGACCGGATAAACCGCCTGTTGCCCGGATACAAACATTATTTATCCGAAAGATTATTGTCAAGATAGAGTATAATGCTCCGATGGCTCGCGCCCGTGAACTGTTGGTGCAGGTTCAGAAAGAGATGGTGGCGGAGGATCGTTTTAAATCTTTAATCGTCTATTATGATGTAGATCCAATGTAATGGCTACTCTTTGGTTCCTTGCAGAATACCGGAATCTGTATCCATATTCTGAATTCTCTTATTGGCACCCTTGTATTGTCGTCCAAAGTTCAGGTTGAAGTTGAGCTTGACAACGATGGTATTTGACATATTGGTACTGTGTATATCTGATTTTACAGGATTCAGTGCAGACCAGTTCTCATTCTCGGAACGGTAAGTTTTCATAAATGGATTGTGTATTCCTGCCATAATAGACCATGCTGGTTGTTTATAACCTATCATGAGCGTATGCATCAGATCCCCTTTCAGCAATTGTTCACCGTATACATACCGGTTAGGCGGGGTGATAGTCATAAAGTTCAAAAGCCAGTTTTTATAGGAAGCATCCAGGTTGATACGTAATTCCTTTAGGGTATAGGTGTGCAGGTAATTGTTTCCTGTGCTTATATACCGGTTGATTCCCGGTGTAATGGAAAGGCTGATATAATCTTTCCAGGGCTTGATTTTGAATGTGACTTCTGCTGTCAGATGTTGGAAGGACTTCTGATTTTCATAAGTGTGGATGAACATTCCTTTTTCATAAATCACAGATTCCATGATGGGACTCTTTTCGTATGTATAGCTCACCAGGGCATCAATGCTGCAAATTCCGGTATTGAATACTGCATTAAAATCCTGAATAGTACTGCGAAATGATTTTAAGTTCGGATTACCTCTGCGTGTTTGTAAGATGTCGATTCTTTGCTCCACATCATTCAGATAGGCTATAGAAGGGGCATTGTTTTTCAAATTGATATGATAGCGGAAATGCAGATTGTTCACAGGGTTATAAGATACTAAAAGAGAAGGCTGGAGGCCATATCTTTCATTACAGTTGTCCCTTTGGCTATAGTAGAAACGGTTGAGTGATAGATTTGCCATGTATCCCCAATTCTGAATTTTACCTTTATACTCGGCATAGGCATAACTTTCCGCTTGTTTCAGGATGACGTCCATCGCATCTTTCCCTTCATATCGGTTGTCTGTATAAGATTGCAGATGTCTGAGACCTCCCGTCAGTGTTCCTTGCCTTAATTTTTTCTCATAGATAGCTTCGGTTATCAGCGAATATTTCTTTCCGGCAATATCGGAGTATAACTCTGTATTTGCGATACCTTCCTGCTTCTTCTGATAAATGCGTGTATTGCTGCTCTTGATGTACGTGCCAACAAGATTGAATATGAGACGTTGGTCATTCTTTAGATTTTGCTGATAGTATAGATCGAGGGATGGCAGGTGGTTCCGTTCTTTGGTGTGGTCGTAGATGGATACCGGAATTTCGGAATCAGATGTGTAGAGTTTGCTCTTCCGGTCTTCATATCCGGCAGGATTATCTTGCAGGGTATATCTGAATTGTGCATTAAAGAGATATTCTCCTTTCTCCTGCAGGCTGTAGTTCAGGCTGGAAGTTAACAATTTCTTATTGAACAGCGTTGGCTCTCCGGTTTCCAGGCGATGAAGTTCTTTGTCGGGGAAGATGAAGCGTTCGTCATACTCGCGTGTCCAGTCTCCTTTGCGTTGTATATACCGTATGTTGGCTGAGATTTCAGACTTTCCATAGTTATATCTTCCGGAAACCATATCGTCAATAGAAGTACGGTTGCTGCTAAGGCTGTGGATGGCACTGCCGCTGATGCTGCCTCCCGCTTTTTTGTTTTAGGTTATATAATCTATCACGGTAGCAGCGTTTCCGTAGCGTGCCCCCGGAGTATCGTGATATTCTATACGAAGAATATTTTCGGGATTGAGGGAGGATATCTCGGTATAAGTAACTTGAACGCCATTAATCCGTAACTGTACTTCTCCGTTGCCGGAGGTGGTTATTTCGCCCGACATGATATCAACTGCGATTCGGGGAAGTTGTAATTTGCCTAATAAGTCTATGCCACTGGATGACATTTTCAGTTGATTCTGCGTCGGAAGAATGACTTTCCGGTCGCCTTTTTCGATGACAGACTGTGCCTGGATGGTTATTTCATCCAGAGAAATAGCCATGACTCCGGTAGAATCTTTAGCAATGAGTTGGGCATAGGAGGGGCTGGCCATACATAGTAGTATGGTCAAAATTGACACTATTGTTTTCATAAATATTTGTGGAAATAGCTGTTACCCGGTGGGTAAGCAGAGCGTTAAAAAATGAGTTTAGTAATTTAGAAGATCGTTATACAGTCCTTTCAGCCGTTTACGAAGATGAATGACGGCATAATGTTTTCGTGATAATAAAGTATTGACTGATATTCCGGTGGCACTGGCAACTTCTTTGGCTGACAATCCTTCCATTTCCAGTAGTTCGAATGCTTCCCGTTGTTCGGGCGGCAACTCGGCAAGAGCTGTTTCAAGCTCTTGCCAAACGAGTGACCGCATATATTCTATTTCCGGAGTAGGCGGAGCATCGCTGAACACCACTTCCGAAAACTCGCTCAGCACATTATCTTCTTTATCATAGCTCGAAGCGGGTAGTTCTTCTTCCTGCATCTTTTTGCCTTTATTGATAATCGTATTTCGTGCTACGCGATATAGCCATGCTGTTACTTGTTCGATAGGATTGAAAGTGCTTTCAATGGTTTTTACTAATTGATACAGTACATCTTGCAGAATATCTTCGGCATCTTCTTTTGTGGAAACCCGCTTGCGGATAAATGCTTTCAAGCGGGGTTGATGTTCTACAATCAGTTCTTCCAAACTGTTGCCTTTGCCGGTCAGATTATTCATTCTCTTTGGGAGTTTCGCTATCGTTGTTTCTATCAAAGTTTCTCTCGTTGAAGAATCCGTCTCTTCCGAAAGGACCACCGAATCCGAACTTCTTTCTTCTATTAATGAAATCCTTGCGTTCTTCCGGAGACATCTTCTCCCATTTAGCGCGGAACGGGTTACCTTCTTTACCACCGGACATTCCTCTTCGACTGGGGAAAGCTCCTCTACCAGGGAAACCTCCGAAGAAAATGCGTGCAAGTACGAATAATGCCAAAGCTTGCCAGAAATTGATGGCTGCCAGTCCTAAGACTCCGGGCACTACGAAATTCCATAATAGCATGACTATTGCACCAAAAGCCGCAATGGCTAATACCCAAAACAAAGATATAATAAAAAATCTTTTTTTCATGATGTTCTAATTTTATTGATTTACATATTACTTTGAAAACGTTCTCTGTATATGCTGACAACTGAGAAGAAGAAATATTTTAAGAGAATGTAGAAAACTTCTATATTTGCGTTCTTAAATAAAAAATGTGCTTATGAAGCCTTGTAGAATACTGTTTGTTTGCTTGGGCAATAAATAGAAAAATAATATTTTGTTTTAAGCACTTAATATATAGGTATATATAATATTTTGTTTATATTTGTAATGTAAACCATTGGGGCTTTTTACTTCAAATATGTAAACCATAGAGTAAACTAAATATTATATGAAAGCGACTGCTAGTGTTATATTGTATAAATCTAAAACGTTGGCAAATGATGAACATCCAATCATGTTGCGGATATGTTATAATGGAAAACGTACTTATAAAAGTTTGAAGATGTCTTGTTCTCCTAGGCTATGGAATGAAGAACGTGGTGAGGTGAGGTCTAAACATCCTTATAGTGTAAATATGAATTCTATAATAACAAATGAATTGTCAAAATTGAAAAACTTAGTGTTAGACTATGAGAGACGTGGAGAACCATATTCTGCAAAAATTTTGGCAAATGAAATTTCTAAGCCTTTACCTTCCACAAAAACTTTGTTGGAATTGATAGATGATAGGGTGAGATATTTTAAGGAAGAGAAGGGTGAATATAATACAGGAACGGGGTATCGTACATTATATAATCTGATACAAGGTTTTTCGCCTCAACGGGATGTGGAATTGTTTGAATTGAACAAAATGTGGTTAAAGGAGTTTGAGAATTATCTTCGGGCTACCAATAAAAGAGATACAAGTATATATAAACATTTTTGTTGTTTAAAAGCTGCGATAAACTATGCAATAGAGAAAGGATATTTGGCACGTGATAATAACCCGTTTATTGGATTTGAACAACATTTGGATAGGCGTACTAAAAAAAGAGCATTAACTTATGGTGAATTATACAAGCTATTGATGTATTTTAGGATGAAATATTCTTTCGCATCTGTTGATGATATAAAAATGTCTGTTCATGGTATTGCATTACCTTTGTCTGCTCAACCTTTTGATAGTGACGATGATAAGGATGTTAGGAAATATTGGAATGCTTATTTTAAAAGACGTGGATGTAATAAGATACATCCGACTATGAATAGTGAAGGTTTGGCTTTATCTCTGTTTTTTGCATCTTATTTTTTGCAGGGGATGGCATTGGTTGATTTGGCTAAGTTGAAATGGAAAGATATAAAACCTTTGAATCGAATGGATTCTAACGATTATTATCGAAAAGTATTACTTGGAGGGTATCATAATGCAGAGATGGAGAAGGTTTCAAATCTGTATTATGAGATTGAGATACTTCGCTCTAAGACATCCAAGCCAACTCGGGTTATTGTGGATGGAGTAGTGCTTTTTACAACAATTGCTCCTTTTCTGCCTACTGTGGATGAATATGATGAAAATAATTATATATTTGGAATATATGAAAAGGATTGTGAAGATGAAAAAATAAAATTTAGTCGTATGAGATATATGATTTATTTGGTGAATGTAAACTTGAAAAGGGTTGCTAAAAAAATAAGTATAAGTGAAGATATAACTTTTTATGCAGCCCGTCATACATACGCTTCTATGTTATATCATAATGGTGTGTCAATGAATTTGATAGCCCAAAATATGGGACGTGATGTAGCTAATATAGAAACTTATCTAAAAGAATTTGATGTTCAAAAAATAATTGATGCGAATGAGGTTATATGGAAACTCAAAGACCCTAATTTCCCTAAAATAGATGAACCTTAAGACATGGGAGCTGGGTAACCCGACACTCAGTTTTTTGAATTGAACTACAAAGAACCGTCTTAATCTTCAACGGTTCTTTGAAAAATTCTGGTCCAGATTTTGGAGATTTCTAAAAAAGAGGATGCCACACAAATTGATTAGTCCGATGATTTATATAAATTTCAGCCGTTCCTTTCTCCAATTCTTCAATGATTTCTTTTGAGCTTTGACATCTTGGATGTGTTTCATCGTTGGCAATCACTTTGAAACTTTCTATCAGTTCATTTATCAATTTCAAGTCTTGTTCTTCTTGTTGTAAAGTATTTGCTACATTATCAACCGTATAATAATCAGTGGAAACATCAGGTAGTAAATCAATAAGTTGATATTCCTTCTCAATGATGGATTTTACAAGTTCAGGCGTGCATTGGGTATTCGCTTTTACGTCCAATATAACAATTGCATCGTGTATGGTTAGTACTTTAAACCGTTTTGCATATAACTTGGCTAATATGTTTCTGAACAGTGAACTTTCAATCTTCATCATTTCATTTGCCAAATAGGTGCGGTCATTCTTTTTATTCTCCTTTATCAACTTATAGATGCTAGGATATTTCTTCTTAAAAACTTTTGCGAAGTCCTTTCCTTTTGTTGTTAACGTCTTGGAGTAGAATACTTCACGGAACAGTGTTACTTTAATATCGGAACGTAATAACCTTTTAAATTCGTCTAAATCAGTAAAATCATCCCAAAACACCCCCTTTGAAGTCTTGTAAATATACTCCCAAACATCATTGGGGATATTTGCAATTTTGCATTCTTGTATATTGTTGTTTATTAGTGTTTTACGAAGTTGTTTGCCAACAGAATAGAGAGAATTGTCTATATTGTTAATGTTATTATATAATATATGTAAAATATTATTATCTATGTTATATTTGTCTATTATGATTTTATTAAATAATAATGGGTGTGAGTTATGAATGTCGCATGTAAATTTTATATTTGTGAAATTCTTGAATATTCTTGGTGATTGGGTTAGTATAGAGTATATGCGGAGGTTTCTATCTACTGATAATATTTTGAAATCTCTCTTCTTATATTCTTCCAATATGTAAGAAAAGTATTCCTTTGATTTTGCTGACATAAACTTATGTCGGTTCAGGTAGTCCTTTGCCTCGGTTTCATGTGTCAGATGGAGCAGACTTAAAGACTTAATGAAGTTATCGTATAATTCGTTTCCCATTTCCGACCTTATTTCTTCTAACTGTTCTTTTTCGTATTTCTTTAGCTCTTGCTCCATCTTCTTGTTATATTTATCAACGGCTGCATTGTAACGCATTTCAGAAGTGACGGATAGATTGGAATTGAATTCTATCAATCGGGCTTGGATTGTGGGGATATATTCGTTAGCTATACGTATTATATTCATTGCTGCCAAAGTGTCTAACATGTCTTTATAAACAGCTCCCAATGTGGCTTGGAGTACCTTAGTGTTGAAACGGGTAAAATCTCCTTCTTTATTATTTCTGCACCTTTTTATCAATTTATGTATCAGGAAGGTATACTTTTCGTGCAGTATCAATTTTCTCGGAATGGCTTTGCTTTTTCCTTGAATGGTTTCATATTGCGCCACGAATGTATTATCACAAGTTACATCCTGAAAGTTTGTGATAACTTGCTGAGGCTTGGCACGTTCTTTCAACAGTGCAATATGCTTTTCCACTATATTATCAATACTGATGTTCTCTAAAGAAAAAATATTTTGTCTTTCAGTTGATTTTGCCATTCCAAAAACTATTTATAAGTAAATATCAACAAAGTTCTAAATAATTCAATATAAATCAAATCAATATGACAAAAAGAGTAAGCAGAGAAGCAAGTGATGCAACGAAATTCAAACAGAGTTTAGCAAAGCAAGGTACAAACAACCCCAATTATGGTAAACAACGGGATGATAGTACAAAACAAAAAATCAGTGATGCACTAAAAAAGTATTGGCTGTCAATTCCAAAGTCAGATAGTTTACAACAATAAAAGGGTATGAAAATACCCTTTTTATGCAAGTATGGTAAACAATAACATATAAGATATTTTAGTAATTCAATTTACTAAAATACAATACATTGTATTCTTTTATAGGTGTCTTAAAAACCGCTACTTTCTAGAAATAAAGCAGTTGGGTATAACTTTTTTCTGACTATTCTGTTTTTTTTCTTCCCCTTGTGGTAGGTTTCACATATAAAATCCCCTTCCTGATGATACATTTATTATTTGTATAAATAGGTTCTGCACTATCAGGAAGTTTGTAGAAATAGTTGTTAAGGGATGCCTGGGCAATTCCCAATTCATCGGCTGTATGTTTGTCGTACAATGAAGATGGTGAGCCGTAGTATTCATGTGTCTCACCAATTTGTAGATGGATTACGGTTCTGAACTCTGCTTTTTCCATACTTATTCTTATTTTCAAGCAAAAATACTAATTAATATTATTTGATTTCAAATATAATCATAATATTAACAGTTATTTGTATTATATATTATTCTATTTAAAATATAATCACTAAATTTGTATCGTAATCAAAAAAAGTACGAACAATTTAATATTATAGTTATGGTAAATCTTACAATAGTCAACAATTCAACAGCAGTTAGAGCTAATGTCATTGCAATTCGTACTAATTCTATTGAAATCGGTTTGTTAAAAGCCATGATGATTGAAAATTTGAAAGAAAAGATGAAAAACGGTATTGCACATTTTATCTTTCAAAAGAAAAATGGTGAACTACGAGAGTGTTGGGGTACAACACAAGCAGCATTGGCAAAGGCAATGTGCAACGGAAATGGAGAATCACGAGAAGTATTTAAAACGACAGCTTTTTTTGATGTAACAAAAGGGGAATGGAGGTCCTTCAGGTGGGAATCTTTAATCCAAGTCTTTTAATGGCATGGGGAAGCGATTTTGCTTCCCCTTTTTTAATACTATATTATCTCAATTTAAATAAAATCATATAATTAACTGGATTTAACCGAATATATTATCTTATTTGAAATAGGATAATTATCTTTGCAATGTGATAAAGAAACAAAGTGAAAATTCTAAAAGGTAATGATATGTCAACAGCAGAGATAATAAACCAGGCGGTCAGAATGATTAATGAACATGATTTCTTTTGGTTCTATGCGGATTATGAAGCAGCGGCAAGAGAAGCTGCAAGAGGGCACATGGTCGCTTTCGTAGAACTGATTCATAAAGCAAGTACCGAAGTTCGGGAAGTGTTAAGAGGTTTGTGGATGGCACGTTATGAATGGGCAAAGAAAAACATGTTTGAGATTGACAGAGAAGCATTAAGAGTTTATGAGGCAAAAGAGGCTGCTGTATTGGCAGCCTTGGCAACTCCAACGGATTTATTGATGGCAGCCTGATATTCATTAATATAACTTTTGAATATGAGTTGATTATCAATGATTTAATAATAAAAGGGTTCGTGTTAAATTCAAAAACCATAGATTTCAATTAAAAAAGAATATTATGAGTTTAAAAAATAGCTATGTTACTTCGGATTACATGGAATGGGATTCAATGTTATCATTGGTTAGAAAGTTGTATCGTGATAAAGAATACCGTATGTCTTTGTTGATTGGCTGTGGCTCTTTCTTTGGGCTACGCATATCGGATATTCTTACTCTTACATGGTCTATGTTGTTAGATGATGAAAAGTTCGTTATTGTAGAAAAGAAAACGGGTAAAAGACGGGAAATAAAAATTAATTCAAATTTTCAAAAGCATATTGCTGACTGTTGTATGGCTTTGAATATAATAGATAAAAATGAAAAGTGCTTTATTAGTCGTAAAAAGACGGTGTATAGTACACAAAGAATCAATGTACTGTTCAAGTCAATAAAAAGCAAATATGGATTGAAGGTGGAACATTTTTCTACCCATTCAATGCGAAAAACATTCGGGCGTAAGGTTGTTGAGGCTGCTGGGGAAAACTCGGAATTTGCCCTTATCAAATTGTCGGAATTGTTTAATCATGCTGATGTAATGACTACACGGAGATATTTAGGGTTACGGACACAAGAATTGTTAGAAACCTATGATATGCTCAGTTTTTAAATCTATATTTTTTAAAATCCAAATCCGATATTAAGATAAAATCCCAGTTTGTTAGTCCTATTGGAGTAACATATAAATCCTTCTATAGGTCCCAATGGACTATCGTAACCATATCCGATGCTTGTTCCATATATTTTTTTACCTTGAAGGAAATTAGAAAACTGATTTTGATGGATAGCATAATTTCCTGATAAGGTAAGATATTGCTTTTCATGGAATTTATGTCTTATTTGGATTCGTGCATTTCCCAATAATTTCAGGGTGGATTCTGTATGGAGCAGCCCTGAAAAAGGTATTTGTTGCTCGTAATGTGGATTATATCCTTCTCCACCAATGACATTACTGTACATAAGCGGAATACCATCATTAAAAATAAATCTTCCGTATATTGTCGGTATAATAAATGTATTTAGTGCGATTGGAAATATCTTAGTGATTTGGGTAGCAAGTGATGAGTATGCAGTGCTGGTATGCAAATCGGTATATATTGTATAAGAAATATTAGTTTTCAGACCTTTAGTCGGAAAATATCTTTTGTCTAAAGTTTCATATTTCAATTTCGTGTGATAATTAAGAAATAAATTTTTTCGTTTCATCAGTGTTGCATCTTCACTTGCCAATGTCCTATAATACCGATGATAATCTAATGAAGCTCCAACTTCCATTTGAAGGTTTCTTGAAGGTGTAATAGAGTAAATTAGACTGCTAGTATTCCGTATAAAGGTTGGATTAGATATTTTGTATCCATGACTATATAAAAATATGTCATTGTAACCAATTTGATTTGAAAGTGTTATCCATTGTGGTTTGGATATGGGGAAATGATATTGGGTTCTGAGGAAAGATTGTTTTCCTCCTCTTACCGCTATTTCGGCTTTCCCGAATTTATGTTTATTCAAATTGATATTAAGCATCACTGCTGCAATATCCTCGCTATCGAATCTTAGTCCAATTCTTAGTTGATTATCATTGCTTGGAACATATTGCGGATAAAACAAGGGTAATTGGGCTTTATTATTTCTTTTATTATTTACTATGCCTATTCTATTCTTGATTGATAATAATGTATTGTAATTGGCTTTTGCGGCATTTTCTCCTCTTATAATAAGAGTGTCTATTGCGGCTTTTGTAAAACTTGCAGCATTATAGTTTTCTACATCAACTTTTACATAAGCATCTATATCCTTAGTGCTTCCGTCAAGTGATGATTGGCAAATCATTAGCATAAGCTGGTTGGCTATTCCTGCAATCGAATGCAAGTTGTCTGCATCTGATAATTCAGATTGTACATCAATACCGATAATAATATCTGCTCCCATCGCTTTAACAACATCAATTGGCAGATTATCTTTAAATCCTCCGTCAATTAAAACTTTCTGTCCTGAATATATTGGTGAAAAAACAATGGGAACAGCCATACTAGCTCGCATTGCCTCTGAAAGTTTGCCAAAGCGAATGACCTCTTTTTGGTTTCTTGCCATATCTGTGGCAATGCATGCAAAAGGAATTGGAAGGCTATCAAAATTGGTTACATTTTGATAACCTTCTGTAAGTTGATGTAATAACTGTGATATATTCTTCCCTTTTATTATGCCTCCATTCTTCTTACTATTGTTGAATGGGAATGATACAAGGTATTTGCTATCATTGGATTTAAAGGGGAAAGGAATTTTTTCGCGTGAAACTTTATCAGTAAGCAAATTTATCCAATCTGTTTGTTTTACTATTGTTTCTAATTGTTCGGATGTGTAACCTATAGAATACAATCCGCCAATAATAGCTCCGATGCTTGTTCCTGCAATATAATCAATAGGTATATTTAATTCTTCAAGAGCTTTTATTACCCCAATATGCGCAACCCCTTTAGCTCCACCACCACTTAAAACGATGCCTACCTTTTTTCGTGGTGATGTATAGGCTAAAGAGAATGGTAATATTAATAAAATAAGTGCAAGTGCAATTTTATTCATAGGAATAATGAAGCCGTATTTAATTGTTAGACTTGCGTGTAACTACTCAATTTGAAGTTGTTTTATTCTATTGATTAAATATTTATGGATGTTGGAAAGGTAACACTGCCGTTCAAAACAATACTCTTTGAACCCGATTTGCATTTATAATCCTTAAATACAAGTGTAACTTTGAAATTTTCCAAATCCCATTTTTCTATTGTAACAGTACCAGAAACGTACTCTTTTTCGGAGGTATACCATTCTTCATTATTCACTAAAGCAATCATCATTTTACAGTCTTTGGTAACGTCCTTTCCCGAAGTATGTACTTCATGAGATGTGATATTCCCTTGAATATAAAAATCAGATGTTGCATCATTTATCCAAAACTCGTATATAGAGCCTGCTATTGCTTTACCTTCGAGATTTGTAATTTTAACTGCACTTCCATTCGCTGTTAGTGTTGATGTGAACTCTGTTTTTTCATTATCATCATCGCTTGAACAGCTTGTTACGAAACTTGCCATTAATAAAATGGTCAATAAAAAAATAGCTTTCTTTTTCATTTTTCTTTTTTTAGTTAAATGCTTCTTGCTTAATTGATGGCGCAAAGATAATACACGTACATGTACGCTCAAAATATTTCTGCAATAATCTTTCCTTTACCAACTTAAATAATTAGCATATATGACTAATATAGAAGATTTTGTAATACAAAAGGTAAAGGCTATGAGGATGGAAAGAAAGTGGTCACAAGTAGAATTGGCAGACTATATGAATCTTTCTCCAAGTTTCATTGCAGATATTGAGAATCCTAAACGGAGAGCGAAATATAATCTCAATCATTTAAATGAGTTGGCTAAAGTTTTTAGTTGCTCTCCTAAAGACTTCTTGCCTGATACACCATTAAAAAATGAAAAGTAGGCATCGGCATGTTTTTCTATTTCATATTCACAAATCTTGGAAGTGAATATTGAAGTTTACTATAATATGCTGAATACTAACGTTTTGTTGTAAAAAGATGGATTTATTGAAAAAGTTACATTCACTTTTAACAGTAAATCCATCTTAATGTATATTTCAAATAATGTTATTCGCTTTCTTTGTTGAGAACTTCGATTGTTGAGATAGTCACTTCTTTACCTTCGATGGTATGTGTTGATGTGTCAACATTCGTTTTAATCTCAAGTTCTTCTGAAAGCCTATCATTAAATTCTTCAATATTATTTTCCCAAATTGTATGTTGTACATTGCTTACATTAGTGTCGCTAACATTACAGTAGTCCATGAGACGGTAGTCTCCATCAATCAAGAATATCCAATCACCTTCACAATCACAAGCTGTTGAGAACATCCAAGTTCCTGATGTATAATCTTCTTCATAGGGATAATTGTAAACTATATATTCAACTGCTCTATCAATAACATGTTGTTCAAATTCTTCAATAGAATCAAATACGGTTGAATCAGGGTACAACTCTTTAATATCAGTAACGCCATTCATTTCTACTTTTTTGCTTGCAGCCAATACGAGATTTTTCAAATTTTCCATTGTTTTTGTATTTTAAAATTAAACATTGATAACATTTTTGTTTTGTGATTGAATCTGATTGCTTGAAGAGAAACAATCTGTATTTCAATCGTTTGATGTTGCAAATGTACGGAATGATTTATTTGAAATCCAAAAATCATAATGGCTTTAACGTGAACATAATAAAATTTAAATCAAACAATATTTAATGCTTGTTTATCTTGGAGATAAAGTTTATATTTGCATCATGTTAGAAGGGGGAGTAATCTCTCTTTTGGGTAGAGGTAACACTCTAAAGTATATTTTCCGTCATGTAATCTAATCTACAAATTATAGCTTCGATATATTTTTGATACTCAATAAGTTGAACGTTTTATGTGTTGTCTGAATACAGAAGTTTTGAGGTTGATACCTTGCTGTGGTGTTAAAAATTAGGAATAAAATCTCTTATTTTTCTAAAATACTTTTTGATAGGCTATTCTTCCGCTTATCTTTGCACGATTTGTTTTGTTAAAATGTGGTCTTAGTAAGTTTGTTGTATTAACAAAAAGAGACAGATTAGGGCTGTATTGTTTGTGTTTAAAACAATCTTTAACAACGTCTCTATGGCTTTTGTCGTGTAAGTGTTTTATTCTATGTTGCAATAAGTATTTAGATAAAACCATATTTGTTGTGTCATAGAATGTAAACCATATAGTAAACTAATATTTTTAGATAGAATATAATACGCTGATTATTAATTGTATGAAAAGAATACTTTTTGTTTGCCTGGGTAATATTTGCCGTTCTTCCTCTGCGGAAGGTGTGATGAATCATTTGGTTTCAGAAGCCGGACTGGAAGACCAGTTTGTGATAGACTCTGCCGGTATTCTCTCTTATCATCGAGGAGAGTTACCTGACAGTCGGATGCGTGCTCACGCTATTCGTCGAGGTTACGAACTCACACATCGTTCGCGTCCCGTACAGACGGAAGACTTTTATAACTTCGATTTGATAATAGGGATGGATGACCGGAATATTGAAGATTTGAAAGACCGTGCGCCCTCCCCTGAAGAATGGAAGAAGATACACCGTATGACGGAATTCTGTACTCGCTTTACGCATGCTGACTACGTGCCCGATCCGTATTATGGTGGGGCGGAAGGATTTGAATATGTGCTCGACTTGCTGGAGGATGCTTGTGCCGGGCTGTTGGAACATCTGAAATAATCGGGTTCGTCAGTGCGTGATGTCTTGATAGAACCTCTTGTCTTCATTCAGGCTGCATGTTGCATCCACTCCTGCACTTTGTAGTACTTCGGCAATATCATTCAGGGTTCGGCGCGATACCCTTCCTATATAATAGAGGCGATAGTGATAGTCTTTATCCAATATCTCCATAACATGCGTAAAAGCCTGTTCGCGTGCAAAGTCAAAATTGACTTTGAGTATATCTTCGTAAGGATACTTAATTTCACGTCCTACGCTGTATATCCTAAGGCTTTCGTTATCTACTTTCAGATAACAGAAACGTGTCATTAACATGTGTATAAAGTAGATACTCAGGCCGAATGAAATGATTCCGAGAATATATGCCCACCAACTTCCGAATGCTACAGCCTGATATCCCAATATCATAAATGTGATGAAAAGCACAAAGAAATAGAACATATAGAGTGATGGGCGCTGATAGGTCGTGGTCGGAATCTCTGCGGCTGTCCGTTTTCGGGTGATATGGTTCTCAAAAGGTATATCTTGTGAAATCAGATAGCGGATAACAGATGACGGTTTTTGAAACGGATGGACATAAAAAGCTCTTTGAATACCCTGTTTCAGGCGCAATGTTAATATGCCCGCGCCATATTTATCTTTGACCTTCAGGTTGCTCTTGCGCGGAACTTCATGAAAACGTTTCATGAAACTGAAACTTTGGATGTCGTGTAGCCGGATACCTTTGCGTTGTAGCAGGCTTTCGGTACGTTTCTGGTCTTGTGCGATTGTTTTCATATCTTTTATTTTTTAAGTTCGGGGTAGCTGATGCGGGTATGATAAATTGTTTTCAGTTTCTCTTTGAACACCGATTTCACGATAGCAATGTCCTTGAATGTAATAGGACATTCTTTGAAGAAACCTTCTTCTACCTGCGAGTCTATAATCTTTTCCACTAGGTTGTTGATGCTCTCTTCTGTATATTCGGGCAGACTGCGGGATGCAGCTTCTACTGCATCCGCCATCATTAGAATGGCCGTTTCGCGGGTGAACGGATTTGGGCCGGGGTAAGTGAATAATTCCTCGTTCGGCTCTTCATCGGGATGCTCGTTCTTCCAAGAGATATAGAAGTATTTAGTCTTTCCCTTACCGTGATGGGTACTGATGAAGTCTTTTATCACTTTAGGCAAATTGTTTTTTTCCGCCAGTTTCAGTCCGTCCGTCACGTGACTGATTATCACCTGTGCACTTTGCTCGTAACTAAGATTTTTATGCGGATTGACACCTCCTGATTGGTTTTCAGTGAAGAATACTGGATTTTCCATTTTTCCGATGTCGTGGTACAAAGCTCCGGTACGCACCAACTGGCTCTTAGCTCCAATACGGTTGGCAGCTTCTGCGGCAAGATTAGCCACTTGCATGGAATGTTGGAAAGTTCCCGGAACAGTCTCTGACAAACGGCGCAGCAACGGGCTGTTGATATTAGAAAGTTCTACCAGAGTAACGTTGGAAGTAAATCCAAATGTTTTCTCCAACAAGAACAGAAGCGGATAGGTGAACAATAGAAGTACACCATTGACTATAAAGTAACTATACATACTTCCGTTTAATTTCGATAAATCGTTTTCGGTGATCAGTTCGAAAGCGAAGTAAAGAGCGGCATAGGTCAATATCACTAATAATGCCGTACGGAAGAGCTGCGAACGTTGTGACAATTCGCGCAAACTGAAAATAGCGACCAGGCCGGCAGTCAGTTGCAGCAATATAAATTCGTGTGGATAGCGTAAACAAATGGAGCAGATCAGTATAGTGACCACCTGCGTAAGGAATGCTGTGCGTGAGTCGAGGAATACGCGGATAATGATAGGCAGCATGGCATACGGAATGATATAAACATTGTATATGTTATTCGACACCATGAGTGCTGTTACTACACAATAGAACATAATCAGTGTAAATAGTAGGGATAAACTCCCCTTGCGTTCGTAATAATCCTTGCGGAATAAATCGAGGTACAGCATAAAACAGAGCATGAAAATGCTGACAAACAAGATTTGTCCGGTCAGTATCAAACGTTTTTGTCCGATAGATTCACTACGTTGTATAGACTCCTTCCTCAGACTTTCAAGGATATTGTAAGTTTCCTTATCTACGATTTCTCCCCGATCAATAATCTTCTGGCCACTTTGCACAACGCCATTGGCCCAGGCATAATTATCCAGTGCTTCCTTTTTGGCTGTTTCGGTGCGTTGCTCATCGTAAGTCAGATTCGGGTACAAATATTCGTTGAGTGAGCACTGGCGCAGGATGTAAGGAGAATAATGTGCCGTATCCGCAGTGAGCAGGTAGGCATAAGCGTCTTTTACGGAAAAAAGCTGTTCGGTCCCCCGCTGGTTGGCCAGCTTATCATCAATCACCATGATGACAGCGGTGCTGTCTTTTTGTAATTTGCTGCGTTCTTCGGTAGAAAGTATACCTGCTTTATAAATTTCGGATAACCTTTTCTCCAGATAGCGCATATAGTCAGAAGACGGAACGATGTCGCGCAAGTGACTTTGATAATCCGTTTTTAATTTGCTAAGCACGGTTTTTTCTACACTTTTATCCAACTGATAGTAAGGCTGGAAACTGGCAAGCATGCTGTCTTGTTCATGTTTTACTACGGCATCATCTTTATATATGGGGAAATTGAATGTGGCCATAAGTTGCCCATACTTCCACGGTTTGTCAATATCGAACTGATAATTAAACTTGCCGTCACGCGGTAAGAAGTATACTATGATGGCTACCGTGCCGATAAAAATGAGTGCTTTGTATAGCAAATCTCTGTAAGAAAAGCTTTTTTGGGTCTTGGATTTATTCATATCGGTTGAATTTTTTGCGAAAAGTACAAAAAAAAACATTAGTGTGGAAAAAAAGGTTTAATTTTGCCGTCTAATTATCTCATAAGTAATGCAAAATATGACAGAAAGAAGAGTCAGAGTCCGTTTTGCCCCGAGTCCTACGGGGGCTTTGCACATTGGTGGTGTGCGTACAGCATTATATAATTATCTCTTTGCTCGCCAGCATGGGGGAGACATGATTTTCCGTATTGAAGATACTGATAGTAACCGTTTTGTACCGGGTGCAGAAGAATATATCCTTGAGTCTTTCAAGTGGTTGGGCATTCCGTTTGATGAGGGTGTCAGTTTTGGTGGGGAGTATGGTCCGTACCGTCAGTCCGAACGTCGCGAAATATACAAGAAGTATGTAAAGGTATTATTGGAGAATGATAAGGCTTATATCGCTTTTGATACTCCTGAAGAACTGGATGCGAAACGTGCAGAGATAGCCAATTTCCAATATGATGCTTCTACTCGTATGCAAATGCGTAATTCATTGACACTTTCGAAAGAAGAAGTGGATGCATTGATTACTGAAGGTAAGCAGTACGTAGTTCGTTTCAAGATAGAACCCAATGAAGATGTACATGTAAATGACTTGATTCGTGGTGAGGTAATAATCAATTCTTCCATTCTGGACGATAAAGTGCTTTATAAATCAGCTGACGAACTGCCAACTTATCATCTTGCCAATATTGTAGATGACCACTTGATGGAAGTTTCCCATGTGATTCGAGGTGAGGAGTGGTTACCTTCTGCACCTCTGCATGTATTGTTGTACCGTGCTTTCGGGTGGGAAGATACAATGCCGGCTTTTGCTCATCTGCCTCTGCTGTTGAAACCGGAAGGTAACGGCAAATTGAGTAAACGTGACGGTGACCGCCTTGGTTTTCCTGTATTCCCGTTGGAATGGCATGATCCAAAAACCGGTGAAATATCTTCTGGATATCGCGAATCGGGATATTTGCCTGAAGCTGTAATTAATTTCCTGGCTTTGCTGGGTTGGAATCCGGGTAATGATCAGGAGCTGATGTCAATGGATGAGTTGATCAAATTGTTCGATTTGAGCCATTGTAGCAAGTCTGGCGCTAAATTTGATTATAAAAAAGGCATCTGGTTCAACCATGAATATATATTGTTGAAGCCTGATGAAGAAATAGCGGAACTTTTTGTTCCGGTTCTGAAAGAACATGGAGTAGAAGTTCCATTCGAGAAAGTAGTAACGGTGGTAGGCATGATGAAGAATCGTGTGAGTTTCGTGCGGGAACTTTGGGAAGCATCCAGTTTCTTCTTTGTTGCTCCAACGGAATATGATGAGAAAACCGTGAAGAAACGCTGGAAAGAAGATTCGGCCCAGTGTATGACTGAATTGATGGAAGTACTGGCAGGAATTGAAGATTTTGGCATTGAGAATCAGGAAAAGATTGTAATGGACTGGATTGCCGAAAAAGGATATCATACCGGAAACATTATGAATGCTTTCCGCCTGACATTGGTAGGCGAGGGGAAAGGCCCGCATATGTTCGACATCTCTTGGGTGCTGGGCAAAGAAGAGACACTGGCGCGTATGAAGCGCGCAATTGAAGTACTTTCTTAATTCAATAAGTATGCTTTACGACCTTGCGATAGGTATCTATGACCTTTTGGTGCATCTTGCGGCTCCATTTAGC
This sequence comes from Bacteroides sp. MSB163, assembly GCF_036416795.1. NCBI lineage: Bacteria > Pseudomonadati > Bacteroidota > Bacteroidia > Bacteroidales > Bacteroidaceae > Bacteroides > Bacteroides maternus. The sequence continues at coordinate 2,324,855 of NZ_CP143867.1, forward strand.
CGCAAGCCCCGTAAAATGATGAAGGGGCATTGGGTAGTGTATGAACTTCTCAGGCAGCAATTGGAAAAAGATGTACGTTATATTTGGTTTCATGCCGCTTCCTTAGGCGAATTTGAACAGGGGCGTCCCCTGATTGAAAAAATTCGTGCCAAATATCCCGATTATGGTATATTGCTGACATTCTTTTCTCCTTCGGGATACGAGGTACGCAAAAATTATCGCGGGGCGGATGTAGTGTGCTACCTACCGTTCGACAAGCCTCGGAATGTGAAGAAATTCCTGGATATAGCCAATCCTTGCATGGCATTCTTCATTAAATATGAGTTCTGGAAGAATTATCTCGATGAATTACACAAGCGTCGTATTCCGGTGTACAGTGTGTCATCTATATTTCGGCGTGGCCAGGTATTCTTTAAGTGGTATGGTGGTACGTATCGTCATGTTCTTCGCAATTTCGACCACTTGTTTGTACAGAATGAACGTTCCAAGCGTTATTTGAGTAAGATTGGTATCAACCGTGTGACGGTGGTTGGCGATACACGTTTCGACCGGGTGTTGCAGATACGTGAGGAAGCGAAAGATTTGCCTTTGGTGAAGCTCTTTAAGAATAACACCATGACTTTTGTAGCAGGTAGTTCCTGGCAACCGGATGAGGATCTGTTTATTGAATATTTCAATAATCATCCGGAAGTGAAATTGATTATTGCTCCACATGTGATAGATGAGAACCATCTGGTAGAGATTATCCGGAAATTGAAACGCCCGTACGTTCGTTATACGCGTGCGGATGAAAAGAATGTGCTTAAAGCGGATTGTCTGATTATAGATTGTTTCGGCTTGCTTTCTTCTATTTACCGTTATGGTGAAATTGCGTATATCGGAGGTGGCTTCGGGGTTGGTATTCATAATACGTTGGAAGCAGCTGTTTATGGTATTCCTGTAATATTTGGACCTAAGTATCAGAAGTTTATGGAAGCAATTCAACTTTTAGAAGCCCAAGGTGCATTCTCTATCAAGAATTATGAAGAACTGAAAGAATTGCTGGACCGTATGTTGGCTGATGAGGTTTTCTTGCGCGAAACCGGAACGAATGCCGGATACTACGTCACTAGTAATGCTGGGGCTACGGATAAGATATTAAGTATGATTAATTTCTAGGGGATATGAAATAACAAGAACAGCGGACGGATAGATTTCTATTCGTCCGCTGTCGTATATGGAAGTTCATCTGGCTTTATTCTTTATACCAGTTAGAATACATCAGATAATTATGTGCTATCTTCTGATTCAGTTCTTTAGCCTGAGCCGGATCTACTTTTTTTATGAACTTGGCAGGTATACCGCCCCAGATGCTTCCCGGTTCAATAACTGTATTGCTTAAGACCAGTGAACCGGCGGCAACGATAGCTCCTTCGCCTATCACTGCATGGTCAAGGATTGTAGAACCCATTCCCACTAATGCATAGTCTTTGATAGTGGCTCCGTGAATAGTAACATTATGTCCTACAGAAACGTGGTCACCTATTTCAATTGTTGACTTTTCATATAATGTGTGTAGCACACTTCCGTCTTGTATATTGACTCCATTCCCGATACGGATAGAATTTACATCGCCGCGCAATACTGTGCTGAACCAGATGCTGCAATCGCGCCCCATTTTTACGTCTCCGATGATGGCTGCGTTATCAGCTAAAAAACAATTTTCGCCAAACTCGGGAGTAAAACCTCTTACTGATTTAATTAATGCCATTTTATATAGTGATTAATTTTTTGATTATAATTGACTCGTTGCTTCTTTCAACCATACCTGCTCTTCTTTGTTCAAGCCGGGCGATAATTTTTCATATACAGTCTGATGATATTGGTTAAGCCAATTGATCTCTTCTGGTGTGAGCAATTCTTTGATAATTCCCTTTTTACAAATAGGGCAAAGGGTTACTGTTTCAAATTGTAGATAGTTGCCAAACATTCCTTCTCCGGCTGGTACTACTAAAACCATGTTCTCTGTACGAATCCCATGACTTCCGGCTTTATATACTCCCGGTTCATTGGAAGTCAGCATACCTAATTGCAATGTTACCGGATTTTCATTCATACGAATACTCTGAGGTCCTTCGTGTACATTCAGAAAGTGGCCTACACCATGCCCTGTGCCATGCAGGAAGTTCATTCTTCTTTGCCATATCGGCATACGTGCCAGCACATCCAGTTGCGTACCCCGTGTACCGGCAGGGAATACAGCCATTGCCAGTGCAATGTGCCCCTTCAATATCAATGTATAATCTGTTTTTTCTTCTTCTGTCAGTTTTCCTAAAGCAATGGTACGTGTGATATCTGTTGTTCCATCCAAATATTGTGCACCTGAATCCAATAACAAAAAACCTTCCGGTTTTAGCTGGACATCTGTTTCGGGAGTGGCTTCATAATGCACGATGGCTCCATGTTCCTTGTATCCGGCAATCGTATCGAAACTTTCTCCCATATATAAATCCTGCTCCGCACGAAATTCATACAGTTTTTTATCTACGCTGATTTCAGTTTCCTTACCCGTGGGAACAGATGCTTCTAACCATTTCAGAAACTTAACTAAAGCTACTCCATCCCGTTGCATGGCAGCATGTATTCCTGCTATTTCCTGTTCGTTGCGGATGGCTTTCAATAAGGTGACCGGAGAAGCGCCATGAATGATCTTGCAATCAGGGTTGACAGCTGAATACATAGCATAATTTGTTTTAGCCGGATTAAGAAGTAGACTCTCAACACTGATTCGGCTGAGGTATGTTTCTGCTTCCTCGTAGGCGTGCAGGTTTACTCCTGTTTCTTTCATATAAGTAGCAACCTCAGCGGTTATCTTTTGAGGTTGAATAAAATAGTGAGTTTCGTTCTCTTCGATAAGTAGATAGCTGACAAGCACGGGATTGCAATGTACATCGTTTCCACGCAGATTAAGAGTCCATGCGATTTCGTCTAAAGCGGATAAGAACAATGCCTTCGCATTGCACTTTTTTAGTTCTTTTCGAATAATGGCAATCTTTTCTATGCTGCTTTTTCCTGCATATTGGGTTTCATAAATGAAAGCAGGAGCTTCCGGCATTGGCGGACGATCCGTCCATAATTTATCTAAGGGATCTGAAATGCTTTTTACTTCTATCTGGCATTTTTGCAACTCGGCTTGCATCCTTTCTACTTCTTCTGCAGAAAACATCTTTCCATCTATGCCGACAGTATCGCCAGGAGTTAGTTGTGCACTTAAAAAAGCTGAAATACTGGGTGTTTCGGGAAGCATCTCTTTATAAAGTTTTATTTCCGTGCCTTCTAATTGCTGGGCAGCCTGGAGAAAATAGCGAGAGTCGGTCCATAGTCCTGCTTGGTTTGTAGTAATAACAACGGTTCCTGCCGAACCAGTAAAGCCGGAAATCCATTCCCGGGATTTCCAGTGGGGAGCAACATATTCGCTCAGATGAGGGTCGGTACTTGGGATAATAAAGGCTTGTATGCCTTCCTGGCTGAACAATGCCCGTAGGTCTTGTAGCCGATCATTGATAGTTTGACTCATATACTATATATAATAAGGTGTAACATTCACTCTTCAAAGATACTCACTTTCTCTGAATATTTTTGTGGGTTGCTGTACTTTATCCGCCGGCATATTAGAAACTAATTTCTTGCAGTCTTGCGATTAGTTTTTAGTGCATCCCCGGTTGCTTTATCTTTTTCCTCTGGCGGAAGATGTTTGAGCTGGATAATCTTTTCTCTTTTTGCAGTTTTTTTGGCAGAAAGTTTTGTGAATAAAGAAACTATGTGTAATTTTGCCGCTCAATTTAATCGTGAGATTTTTAAACCATTAACATTTTAATAAAAAGAAAATGATTGTAGTACCTGTAAAAGAAGGCGAAAACATTGAAAAAGCGCTGAAGAAGTTTAAAAGAAAATTTGAGAAAACTGGTATCGTTAAGGAATTAAGAAGCAGACAGCAGTTTGACAAACCGTCTGTAGTTAAAAGACTTAAGAAAGAACGTGCAGTTTACGTACAACAACTTCAGCAAGTAGAAGATTAATAATTCGTAATTTCCTTTGAATTATTGAATTCTTTTCATACATTCGTTGCATGATTTAGATATGTAGCGATATGTTATTGACAGATTCTTTTCTTGACTATCTTCTGTATGAACGGAATTATGCTGAGGGTACGGTTAAGTACTATCGGAGTGATATTCTGGAATTGCAGAAATTCGGTGAAGAAATGTTGGGAGATTTAACCCCGTCGGATGTAGATGCAGACCTTGTTCGTGAATGGATTGCTTCCTTGATGGACAATGGTTGTGCTTCGAATACGATTAATCGAAAGTTAAGTTCAATTCAGGCATATTTTAAATATCTCTTGAAGAAGGGGGAAGTTGCTGTGGATCCGTTGCAAAAAATAACGCGACCGAAAAAGAAAAAGCCGCTTCCTGTTTTTTTGAGAGAAGGAGAAATGGATAAATTGCTGGATGATATAGACTTTGGTGAAGGATTTGAAGGTTGTCGTGACCACTTGATAATTGAGATGTTTTATGCTACTGGCATACGACTTTCTGAATTGATAGATTTGGATAATAAAGGTGTTGATTTTTCGGCTTCTCTGATAAAAGTGACGGGAAAGCGAAATAAACAGCGCTTGATACCTTTTGATAAGGAGTTGGAACGCTCGATGATGGATTATGTCAATGTGCGGAATGAGGTGGTTCCGGATCGTTCGGATGCTTTTTTTGTCCGGAAGAATGGAAAACGACTTGATCGCAGTATCGTAACTAGTCTTGTGAAACGGAATCTCTCGAAAGTAGTAACTGTAAAAAAAAGAAGTCCCCACGTTCTGAGGCATACCTTTGCAACGGCTATGCTGAATAATGGTGCCGATTTGGGCTCAATAAAAGAGTTTCTTGGGCATGAAAGTTTGGCGACGACCGAAATTTATACGCATACTACTTTTGAAGAACTTAAAAAAGTGTATAATCAGGCTCATCCTCGGGCCTAAAAGTAAGGAGGTAAGTATGGAAGTAAGAATTCAGTCAATTCACTTTGATGCGTCAGAGCAATTGCAGGCTTTTGTTCAGAAAAAAGCGGTAAAATTGGAAAAGTATTACGATGATATAAAGAAAGTAGAGGTGTCATTAAAGGTTGTGAAGCCGGAGACTGCAGAGAATAAAGAAGCAGGTATAAAAGTGATTGTTCCCAATGGGGAGTTTTATGCAAGCAAAATCTGCAATACGTTTGAAGAGGCGATTGATTTGAGTGTTGAAGCCTTGGAAAAACAGCTGGTTAAACACAAGGAAAAACAACGGAGCAAATAAAATTTCGCTAAAATTTTGCGGAAAAGAAATAAATGCCTAAATTTGCAGCCGTTTCGCTCACGATAGAACGTAACGGTTGCATTTTTTGAGTAATTGCCTCTTTAGCTCAGCTGGCCAGAGCACGTGATTTGTAATCTCGGGGTCGTTGGTTCGAATCCGACAAGAGGCTCAAAAAGACAATAAGGAAAAAAGAGTTCTTTATTTGAATGTAAGGGCAAATACCAGAGTGGCCAAATGGGGCAGACTGTAAATCTGCTGGCTTACGCCTTCGGTGGTTCGAATCCATCTTTGCCCACACCTCTTTTTCTCCTTGCTGTTATAGCTCAGTGGTAGAGCACTTCCTTGGTAAGGAAGAGGTCCCGGGTTCAAATCCCGGTAACAGCTCGTAAGGAAGTAAATGCTGATTATTAATCAAATAAATAACAAGTAAAGCTATGGCTAAAGAGAAATTCGAACGTAAAAAACCGCACGTAAACATCGGTACAATCGGTCACGTTGACCACGGTAAAACCACGTTGACTGCTGCTATCACTACAGTGTTGGCAAAGAAAGGTCTTTCAGAAGTTAAGTCTTTCGACCAGATCGATAATGCTCCTGAAGAAAAAGAAAGAGGTATCACTATTAATACTTCTCACGTAGAGTATGAAACTGCTAACCGTCACTATGCTCACGTAGACTGTCCGGGTCACGCCGACTACGTAAAGAACATGGTAACTGGTGCCGCTCAGATGGACGGTGCTATCATTGTAGTTGCTGCTACTGATGGTCCGATGCCTCAAACTCGTGAGCACATCTTGTTGGCTCGTCAGGTAAACGTACCGAAGCTTGTTGTATTCATGAACAAGTGCGATATGGTTGACGATGAGGAAATGTTGGAACTCGTTGAAATGGAAATGCGCGAACTGTTGGCTGCATACGAATTTGACGGTGACAATACTCCTATCATCCGTGGTTCAGCTCTTGGTGCATTGAACGGTGTGGAAAAATGGGAAGACAAGGTTATGGAACTGATGGATGCAGTTGATACTTGGATTCCGCTGCCTCCGCGTGATGTTGATAAACCGTTCTTGATGCCGGTTGAAGACGTATTCTCTATTACTGGTCGTGGTACTGTTGCTACTGGTCGTATCGAAACTGGCGTTATTCACGTAGGTGATGAAGTTGAAATCCTTGGTTTGGGTGAAGATAAGAAGTCTGTTGTAACTGGTGTTGAAATGTTCCGTAAATTGTTGGATCAGGGTGAAGCTGGTGATAACGTAGGCTTGTTGCTTCGTGGTATTGATAAGAACGAAATCAAACGTGGTATGGTTCTGTGTAAACCGGGTCAGATTAAGCCTCACTCTAAATTCAAAGCTTCTATCTATGTTTTGAAGAAAGAAGAAGGTGGCCGTCACACTCCGTTCCACAACAAATATCGTCCTCAATTCTATCTGCGTACTATGGACTGTACAGGTGAAATTACTCTTCCGGAAGGAACTGAAATGGTAATGCCTGGTGATAACGTAGAAATCAACGTAGAATTGATCTACCCGGTAGCTTTGAACGTAGGTTTGCGTTTCGCTATCCGTGAAGGTGGTCGTACGGTAGGTTCTGGTCAGATTACTGAAATTCTTGACTAATTACCAAATATTTTAATCAGTTCCCGGTTTACATCGGGAACTGATTATGTTCACACGGGAGTAGCTCAGTTGGTAGAGCACCGGTCTCCAAAACCGGGTGTCGGGAGTTCGAGCCTCTCCTCCCGTGCTAATATTTTTGAAATGAAGAAGATTGTAGCTTATTTTAAAGAAACTTACGACGAACTTGTACATAAAGTATCGTGGCCTACGTATTCTGAACTTACTAACAGTGCAGTAGTTGTTTTATATGCTTCCCTGCTTATTGCTCTGGTAGTATTTGCGATGGACTTCTGTTTCCAGAACGTAATGGAGAAAATTATTTATCCACACTAAAAACGAGGGAAAATGTCTGAGATTGAAAAAAAATGGTACGTCCTGCGTGCTATTAGCGGAAAAGAAGCTAAGGTAAGGGAATACCTTGAAGCTGATATTAAAAACAGCGACCTTGGTGATTACGTATCTCAGGTATTGATTCCTACCGAAAAGGTTTATCAGGTTCGCAATGGAAAGAAAATTGTGAAAGAGAGAAGTTATCTCCCTGGTTACGTTTTGGTGGAGGCTGCTCTGGTAGGTGAGGTCGCTCATCACTTGAGAAATACTCCTAATGTGATTGGATTCTTGGGTGGATCGGATAAACCTGTTCCTCTGAGACAATCGGAAGTGAATCGTATACTTGGTACGGTGGACGAATTGCAGGATGCCGGTGAAGAACTGAATATCCCGTATATAGTCGGTGAAACTGTGAAAGTAAATTACGGCCCGTTCAGCGGATTCAGTGGTATCATTGAAGAAGTGAACACCGAGAAGAAGAAACTTAAGGTTATGGTAAAGATATTCGGACGGAAAACTCCGCTCGAATTGGGCTTTATGCAAGTTGAAAAAGAATAATGCAGGTGTTACGCTGTGGTATTCTTTATTAATGTTTATATATAAATCAATAAAAAAATGGCTAAAGAAGTTGCTGGACTAATCAAATTACAGATTAAAGGAGGCGCGGCAAACCCATCACCTCCCGTAGGCCCCGCTTTGGGTTCTAAGGGTATTAATATCATGGAGTTTTGCAAGCAATTCAACGCCAGAACCCAGGACAAAGCAGGAAAGATCCTTCCTGTGATTATCACTTACTACGCAGATAAGTCTTTCGATTTTGTAATCAAGACTCCTCCCGTTGCTATTCAATTACTTGAAGTGGCTAAGGTAAAGAGTGGTTCTGCTGAGCCTAACCGTAAGAAAGTTGCCGAGCTTACTTGGGAACAAGTTCGTGCGATTGCTCAGGACAAGATGGTTGACTTAAACTGTTTCACTGTAGAAGCTGCCATGTCAATGGTTGCTGGTACAGCTAGAAGTATGGGTATCGCTGTAAAAGGGGAGTTCCCGGTTAATAACTAATAAACTTCAATTAGAATGGGTAAACTGACAAAAAAACAAAAGTTGGCTGCAGAAAAAATTGAAGCAGGGAAAGCATACTCACTGAAAGAAGCTGCATCTTTGGTAAAGGAAATCACTTATACCAAGTTTGATGCTTCACTGGATATCGACGTGCGTTTGGGCGTTGATCCGCGTAAGGCGAACCAGATGGTGAGAGGTGTTGTATCACTTCCTCATGGCACTGGTAAAGTTGTGCGCGTTTTGGTGCTTTGTACACCGGATGCTGAAGCTGCTGCAAAAGAAGCCGGAGCGGACTATGTTGGTCTTGACGAATATATTGAAAAGATCAAAGGTGGATGGACAGATGTGGATGTAATCATCACTATGCCTTCTATCATGGGTAAAATTGGTGCACTCGGTCGTGTGCTCGGTCCTCGCGGATTGATGCCTAACCCGAAGAGTGGTACTGTAACTATGGATGTTGCTAAAGCTGTAAGAGAAGTAAAGCAAGGTAAGATCGACTTCAAGGTTGACAAGAGTGGTATTGTTCATACTTCAATTGGTAAAGTTTCATTTAGCGTTGATCAAATTCGTGATAATGCGAAAGAATTCATCTCTACTTTGAATAAATTGAAACCGACCGCAGCCAAGGGTACATATATTAAGAGTATTTATCTTTCTAGCACAATGAGTGCAGGTATCAAGATTGACCCGAAATCAGTAGAAGAAATCTAATAAAACGGAGTAATAATGAGAAAGGAAGATAAAAGTACGATTATTGAGCAGATTGCTGCTACAGTAAAGGAATATAATCACTTCTATTTGATAGACATCACTGCAATGAACGCTGCCGCTACAAGCGCGTTGAGAAGAGAATGTTTCAAATCAGACATCAAATTGATGCTGATTAAGAATACATTGCTTCACAAAGCATTGGAGAGTCTGGAAGAAGATTATTCTCCGCTTTATAATTGCTTGAAGGGTACTACAGCTATTATGTTCTGTAATACTGCCAACTTACCAGCTAAGTTGATTAAAGCAAAAGCTAAAGACGGTATTCCCGGACTGAAAGCTGCATATGCAGAAGAAAGCTTCTATGTTGGTGCTGACCAGTTGGATGCTCTCGTTAGTATTAAGAGTAAGAATGAAGTTATTGCCGATATCGTTGCTTTGTTGCAATCACCGGCCAAGAATGTTATTTCTGCTCTCCAATCAGGTGGAAACACTCTTCACGGAGTTCTCAAAACTCTTGGTGAACGTACCGAAGCGTAAAAATGGGAAAGGTGTCACGACCTTGGGAGTAACGTCCCGAATCAATTTTTCATAAACAAATTAGTAATTAAACAATTAAAATCATACAAAAATGGCAGATTTGAAAGCTTTTGCAGAACAATTAGTTAACTTGACAGTAAAAGAAGTTAATGAACTTGCAACTATCCTTAAAGAAGAATATGGTATTGAACCTGCTGCTGCAGCTGTAGCTGTTGCTGCTGGTCCTGCAGCTGGTGGTGCTGCTGCCGCTGAAGAAAAAACTTCTTTTGATGTAGTATTGAAGAGCGCTGGATCAGCTAAACTTCAGGTTGTTAAAGCCGTGAAGGAAGCTTGTGGTCTTGGCTTGAAAGAAGCTAAGGACTTGGTAGACGGTGCTCCTAGCGTAGTAAAAGAAGGTTTGGCTAAAGACGAAGCAGAATCATTGAAGAAAACATTGGAAGAAGCTGGAGCTGAAGTTGAACTTAAATAACATTAGCCTGTAAATCAGGTAATTCGGTTAAGAACCCTTCTGAAGAGGGTTCTTAACCTTTTTGTGTATATATTTAAAATTAAGTTCTACAAATCCATTAACAGATGTCTTCAAATACTGTAAACCAAAGAATTAATTTTGCTTCGACTAAAAATCCACTTGAATATCCGGATTTTTTGGAAGTACAATTGAAGTCATTCAAAGACTTTTTACAACTGGATACCCCACCCGAAAAGCGTAAGAACGAGGGACTGTATAAAGTATTTGCTGAAAACTTCCCCATTGCCGATACAAGAAACAATTTTGTTCTTGAGTTTTTGGACTACTATATTGATCCGCCGCGTTATACTATTGATGATTGTATAGAGCGAGGGCTTACTTATAGTGTGCCTTTGAAAGCAAAATTGAAATTATACTGTACAGATCCCGATCATGAAGATTTTGATACAGTTATTCAGGACGTATTCCTTGGTCCTATTCCTTATATGACGGATAAGGCGACTTTCGTCATCAACGGTGCGGAACGTGTTGTTGTATCCCAACTTCACCGTTCTCCAGGCGTATTCTTCGGTCAGAGCGTACATGCTAATGGTACCAAACTTTATTCTGCCCGTATCATCCCGTTCAAAGGTTCTTGGATTGAGTTTGCTACTGATATTAACAATGTCATGTATGCGTACATCGACCGTAAAAAGAAGTTGCCCGTTACTACTTTGTTGAGAGCTATCGGCTTTGAGAATGATAAGGATATTCTTGAAATTTTCAATCTGGCCGAAGATATTAAAGTCAATAAGACTAATCTTAAGAGAGTGTTGGGACGTAAATTGGCGGCTCGTGTTTTGAAAACATGGATTGAGGATTTTGTAGACGAAGATACCGGTGAAGTAGTTTCTATTGAACGTAACGAAGTGGTGATCGATCGTGAAACTGTGATCGAACCGGAACATGTTGATATTATCTTAGAGTCGGGTGTTCAGAACATTCTTGTACACAAGGAAGAGCCGAATCAGTCTGACTATTCTATTATATATAACACGCTCCAGAAAGACCCGAGTAACTCGGAGAAGGAAGCTGTATTGTATATCTATCGCCAGTTGCGTAATGCAGACCCTGCCGATGATGCCAGTGCACGTGAGGTTATCAATAACCTGTTCTTCTCTGAAAAGAGATATGATTTGGGTAATGTAGGTCGCTATAGAATTAACAAGAAGTTGAATCTGACGACTGATATGGATGTGCGTGTTCTGACGAAGGAAGATATTATTGAAATCATTAAGTACTTGATCGAGTTGATTAACTCGAAGGCTGATGTGGATGATATTGACCACTTGAGTAACCGTCGTGTACGTACTGTAGGAGAGCAATTGTCTAATCAATTTGCTGTTGGTTTGGCTCGTATGTCACGTACGATTCGTGAACGTATGAACGTACGCGATAATGAAGTGTTTACTCCGATTGATTTGATCAACGCTAAGACTATTTCTTCCGTAATCAATTCATTCTTCGGAACGAATGCTTTGTCGCAGTTTATGGACCAGACGAATCCGTTGGCTGAAATTACGCACAAACGTCGTATGTCTGCTCTCGGTCCTGGTGGTTTGTCTCGTGAGCGTGCCGGATTTGAGGTACGTGACGTTCACTACACTCACTATGGTCGTCTTTGTCCAATTGAAACACCGGAAGGTCCGAACATTGGTTTGATTTCTTCTTTGTGCGTGTTCGCTAAGATCAATGTACTTGGTTTCATTGAAACTCCATATCGTAAGGTTGAAAACGGTAAGGTTGACCTTTCTGATGAAGGTTTGGCATATTTGACTGCGGAAGAAGAAGAAGCTAAGATTATTGCTCAAGGTAATGCACCGCTGAATGATGATGGTACTTTTATCCGCGATAAAGTAAAAGCTCGTCAGGATGCTGACTATCCGGTGGTAACTCCGGATGAAGTAGAGTTGATGGACGTTTCTCCCCAGCAGATTGCTTCAATCGCTGCATCTCTGATTCCTTTCTTGGAACATGACGATGCTAACCGTGCGTTGATGGGGTCAAACATGATGCGCCAGGCAGTTCCTTTGTTGAAGAGTGAAGCTCCTATTGTAGGTACAGGTATCGAACGACAGTTGGTTCGCGACTCTCGTACGCAGATTACCGCTGAAGGTGATGGTGTAATCGAATTTGTGGACGCTACTGTTATCCGTATTTTGTATGATCGTACGGAGGACGAAGAATTTGTAAGCTTCGAACCGGCATTGAAGGAATACCGTATTCCGAAGTGGCGTCGTACGAATCAAAATATGACGATTGACCTTCGTCCTATTTGTGAAATTGGTCAGCGTGTAACGAAAGGCCAGATTTTGACAGAAGGATATTCTACGGAAAAAGGTGAGTTGGCTTTGGGTAAAAACTTGCTGGTTGCTTACATGCCGTGGAAGGGTTACAACTATGAGGATGCTATCGTATTGAACGAACGTGTGGTTCGTGAAGATATATTGACTTCAATTCATGTAGAAGAATATTCGCTGGAGGTTCGTGAAACGAAGCGCGGTATGGAAGAATTAACTTCCGATATTCCGAATGTGAGTGAAGAAGCTACTAAAGATTTGGACGAAAATGGTATTGTACGTGTGGGCGCTCGCATCCAGCCGGGTGATATCTTGATTGGTAAGATTACACCGAAAGGTGAGTCTGATCCTTCACCGGAAGAAAAATTGCTTCGTGCAATTTTCGGCGATAAGGCAGGTGATGTGAAAGATGCTTCTTTGAAAGCTTCTCCTTCTTTGAAAGGCGTTGTTATTGATAAGCGTTTGTTCTCACGTGTAATCAAGAGCCGTAGTTCTAAATTGGCTGATAAGGCTTTGTTGCCGAAGATTGATGATGAGTTTGATGCGAAGGTTGCTGATTTAAGAGGTGTCTTAATTAGAAAACTATTGAAGTTGACTGAAAACCATGTATCAGAGGGCGTAAAAGACTATATGGGTGCTGATATTATTTCAAAAGGTGCCAAATTCTCTCCTTCTGATTTCGGTGATTTGGACTTTACTTCAATTCAATTGAGCAATTGGACGAATGATGACCGTATCAACGGCATGATTCGTGATTTGGTGATGAACTTCATCAAGAAATATAAAGAACTGGATGCCGAACTGAAACGTAAGAAGTTTGCTATCACTATTGGTGATGAACTTCCTGCAGGTATTATTCAGATGGCGAAAGTTTATATTGCTAAGAAACGTAAGATTGGTGTAGGTGATAAGATGGCAGGTCGTCACGGTAACAAGGGTATTGTTTCCCGCGTTGTTCGTCAGGAAGATATGCCATTCCTAGCTGATGGTACTCCGGTAGATATTGTATTGAATCCGTTGGGTGTGCCTTCTCGTATGAACATCGGTCAGATATTTGAAGCTGTATTAGGTCGTGCCGGTAAGAATCTGGGTGTTAAATTTGCGACTCCTATTTTTGACGGTGCTACATTGGATGACTTGAATGAGTGGACTGACAAGGCTGGTTTGCCACGTTATGGTAAGACAAAGTTGTATGATGGTGGTACGGGTGAGCCGTTTGACCAGCATGCTACGGTTGGTGTTACCTATATGTTGAAGTTGGGTCACATGGTTGAAGATAAGATGCACGCACGTTCTATCGGTCCGTACTCTCTGATTACTCAACAACCGTTGGGTGGTAAGGCGCAATTCGGTGGTCAGCGTTTCGGAGAAATGGAGGTTTGGGCGCTTGAGGCATTCGGTGCCGCGCATATCCTGCAGGAAATCTTGACTATCAAATCCGATGACGTTGTAGGCCGTTCTAAAGCTTATGAAGCAATTGTGAAGGGTGAACCTATGCCGCAACCTGGTATTCCAGAATCACTCAATGTATTGTTGCATGAGTTGAGAGGTCTGGGTCTTAGCATCAACCTGGAATAAATCTATAATTAATAGTTGGGAGTGATGATCTATTCGCTCTCAACTATTAATTCTCAATATTCAATTGTCAATTTTCAATTATATATAATAAAGTATGGCTTTTAGAAAAGATAACAAGATAAAGAGTAATTTCTCGAAGATCTCTATTGGTTTGGCTTCTCCGGAAGAAATCCTTGAGAATTCGAGTGGTGAAGTTTTAAAGCCTGAAACCATCAATTATCGTACGTATAAGCCTGAACGTGACGGTTTGTTCTGTGAACGTATTTTTGGTCCTATCAAGGATTATGAATGCCATTGCGGTAAATATAAACGTATCCGTTATAAAGGTATTGTCTGCGACCGTTGTGGTGTGGAAGTGACAGAGAAAAAAGTACGTCGTGAGCGTATGGGACACATCCAGCTGGTTGTGCCGGTAGCTCATATTTGGTATTTCCGTTCACTTCCTAATAAAATTGGTTATTTGCTGGGTCTGCCTACAAAGAAACTTGATTCTATTATTTACTATGAGCGTTATGTGGTAATCCAGGCTGGTGTGATGGCTGGTGAGATTGCTGAATATGACTTGCTCTCGGAAGAAGAATATCTGGATTTGATGGAGAAGTTGCCGAAAGACAATCAATTTCTGGAAGATTCAGATCCTAATAAGTTCATAGCTAGGATGGGTGCCGAAGCCATTTATGACTTGCTGGCTCGTCTAGATTTGGATGCATTGTCTTATGATTTGCGTCACCGTGCTGGTAACGATGCTTCTCAACAGCGTAAGAATGAGGCTTTAAAGCGTCTCCAGGTTGTTGAATCATTCCGCGCATCTCGCGGACGCAATAAGCCGGAATGGATGATTGTACGTATCGTACCGGTTATACCGCCCGAACTTCGTCCGTTGGTTCCGTTGGATGGTGGTCGTTTTGCCACTTCTGACTTGAATGATCTTTATCGCCGCGTAATTATTCGTAACAATCGTCTGAAAAGACTGATCGAGATAAAGGCTCCTGAAGTCATTTTGCGTAATGAAAAGCGTATGTTACAGGAAGCGGTTGACTCGTTGTTCGACAATTCACGTAAGTCCAGTGCAGTAAAAACGGATGCTAACCGTCCTTTGAAATCTCTTTCCGATAGTTTGAAAGGCAAGCAGGGGCGTTTCCGTCAGAACTTGTTGGGTAAACGTGTTGACTACTCTGCGCGTTCGGTTATCGTTGTAGGTCCGGAACTGAAAATGGGGGAATGTGGTATTCCTAAATTGATGGCAGCTGAACTGTACAAACCGTTCATTATACGTAAGTTGATTGAACGTGGTATTGTAAAGACTGTGAAAAGTGCCAAAAAGATTGTAGATCGCAAAGAAGCTGTTATCTGGGATATTCTGGAACATGTAATGAAAGGTCATCCAGTATTGTTGAACCGTGCACCGACATTGCACCGTTTGGGTATTCAGGCATTCCAGCCTAAGATGATTGAAGGAAAAGCTATTCAGTTGCACCCGTTGGCATGTACGGCTTTCAATGCTGACTTTGATGGTGACCAGATGGCTGTTCACTTGCCGTTGAGTAATGAAGCTGTTTTGGAGGCTCAGATGTTGATGCTTCAATCTCATAATATCTTGAATCCGGCAAATGGTGCTCCTATTACTGTACCTTCTCAGGATATGGTTCTTGGTTTGTACTACATTACTAAATTACGTAAGGGTGCAAAAGGTGAAGGCTTGATATTCTATGGTCCGGAAGAAGCTTTGATTGCTTACAATGAGGGTAAGGTTGATATTCATGCTCCAATCAGCGTTGTTGTAAAGGATGTGGATGAGAATGGCAATGTAGTTGACGTAATGATGCATGATACTTCAGTAGGTCGTGTAATTGTTAACGAAATTGTTCCCCCTGAAGCTGGTTATATCAATACTATTATTTCTAAAAAATCACTTCGTGATATTATTAGCGATGTAATTAAGGTATGTGGTGTGGCTAAAGCAGCTGATTTCCTTGATGGCATCAAGAACTTAGGTTATCAAATGGCCTTTAAGGGTGGTTTGTCATTTAACTTGGGTGATATTATCATCCCGGAACAAAAAGAGGCATTGGTACAGAAAGGTTATGATGAAGTTGAGCAAGTTATCAACAACTATAACATGGGTTTCATTACCAACAATGAACGTTATAATCAGGTAATTGATATTTGGACACATGTTAACTCAGAGCTGTCTAATATATTGATGAAGACCATTTCGAGTGATGACCAAGGATTCAATGCTGTATATATGATGCTGGATTCTGGTGCTCGTGGTTCTAAAGAGCAGATCCGTCAGTTGTCTGGTATGCGTGGTTTGATGGCAAAACCGCAGAAGGCAGGTGCAGAAGGTGGACAGATTATTGAAAACCCGATTCTTTCAAACTTTAAAGAGGGGCTTTCGGTGTTGGAGTACTTTATCTCTACCCACGGTGCCCGTAAAGGTTTGGCGGATACAGCGTTGAAGACGGCTGATGCCGGATATTTAACTCGTCGTCTGGTTGACGTATCTCATGATGTGATTATTAATGAAGAAGACTGTGGCACACTTCGTGGGTTGGTTTGTACAGACTTGAAGAATAATGATGAAATCATTGCTACGCTGTATGAACGTATCCTTGGTCGTGTATCTGTACATGATATTGTTCATCCTACAACAGGTGAATTGTTGGTTGCCGGTGGTGAAGAAATAACAGAAGAAGTAGCTAAGAAGATACAGGATTCTCCGATAGAAAGTGTTGAAATACGTTCGGTATTGACTTGTGAATCGAAGAAGGGTGTTTGTGCGAAATGTTATGGACGTAACCTTGCGACAAGTCAGATGGTTCAGAGAGGTGAGGCTGTTGGTGTAATTGCTGCACAGTCTATCGGTGAGCCGGGTACACAGTTGACGTTGCGTACTTTCCATGCCGGTGGTACGGCTGCTAATATTGCAGCTAATGCAAGTATCATGGCTAAGAATCCGGCGCGTCTGGAATTCGAAGAACTTCGTACTGTAGATGTTGTGGATGAAGCTGGTGAACCTGCAAAAGTAGTGGTAGGCCGTTTGGCTGAAGTACGTTTTGTAGATGTAAATACTGGGATTGTTCTTTCTACTCATAATGTGCCTTATGGTTCTACACTTTATGCTGCTGATGGCGAAGTCGTAGAAAAAGGTAAAATGATTGCCCGTTGGGATCCGTTTAACGCTGTTATTATAACGGAAGCTACAGGTAAGATTGAGTTTGAAGGCGTAATTGAAAATATTACTTATAAAGTAGAGTCTGACGAGTCTACCGGTTTGCGTGAAATCATCATTATTGAGTCCAAGGATAAGACAAAAGTTCCGACTGCTCATATCATGACAGAGGATGGCGAACTGATTCGTACGTATAATCTCCCTGTGGGTGGTCACGTAGTAGTGGAAAACGGACAAAAAGTGAAAGCTGGTGAGGTTATTGTGAAGATACCTCGTGCCGTTGGTAAAGCCGGTGATATCACGGGTGGTCTTCCGCGTGTAACTGAGTTGTTCGAAGCTCGTAATCCGTCTAATCCTGCTGTTGTTTCTGAAATCGATGGCGAGGTTACAATGGGTAAGGTGAAGCGTGGTAACCGCGAAATTGTTGTAACTTCTAAAACTGGTGAGGTTAAGAAGTATCTGGTACCGTTATCTAAACAGATTCTGGTACAAGAGAATGACTATGTGCGGGCCGGTACTCCGTTGTCTGATGGTGCTATAACTCCTGCTGATATTCTTGCTATTAAGGGGCCTACGGCTGTGCAGGAATATATCGTGAATGAAGTGCAGGATGTATACCGTTTGCAGGGTGTGAAGATTAATGATAAACACTTTGAGATCATTGTTCGTCAGATGATGCGTAAAGTTCAAATTGATGAGCCTGGCGATACACGCTTCTTGGAACAACAGGTAGTGGACAAGTTGGAATTCATGGAAGAAAATGATCGTATCTGGGGTAAGAAAGTTGTGGTTGATGCTGGTGATTCCCAGAATCTGCAACCAGGTCAGATTGTAACCGCTCGTAAGTTGCGTGATGAAAATAGTATGTTGAAACGTCGCGACTTGAAACCTGTTGAAGTACGTGATGCTGTCCCTGCAACTTCTACTCAGATTCTTCAGGGTATTACGCGTGCAGCTCTGCAAACTTCAAGCTTTATGTCTGCAGCTTCATTCCAGGAGACTACTAAGGTCTTGAACGAAGCAGCTATCAACGGTAAGGTTGATAAATTGGAAGGTATGAAGGAGAACGTTATTTGTGGTCATTTGATACCCGCAGGTACTGGTCAGCGTGAGTTTGAAAAGATTATTGTTGGCTCCAAAGAAGAGTATGACCGTATTCTTGCTAATAAGAAGACGGTACTGGATTACAATTCAATGGATGTTGAAGAATAATGTAATAAATACAGTCAGTTGATTATTAAATAGGAAAGGGGAGATGTCTTTTTTAGGATGTCTCCTCTTTTGTTTTTGGAATAAAATATTATTCTTACCTTTGAATATTCAAAAGCTTAATCGTAAAACGAAAATGGAAAACAGAGAAATGAATAATCAGTTACAAATAGAACTGAAAGAAGATGTTGCGCAAGGTACGTATGCTAATTTAGCTGTGATCACACATTCCAGTTCTGAATTTATAGTAGATTTTGTACGTGTAATGCCGGGAATGCCTAAAGCCAGTGTGAAGTCCCGTATTGTATTGGCTCCGGAACATGCAAAGAGATTATTGCGTGCTTTGGAAGAAAATATAGGTAAATATGAACGTATATTTGGCTCCATCAGATTGTTGGATGAACAATCAATTCCACCTATGACGAACCTCAAAGGGGAGGCATAAAATCAAAAAAAAACTTGTAGTGCATTGATTATTCAAATATTATTCGTATTTTTGCAGCCCAAAAGTGTATAGTTACGAAATTAATATAACAATAATATATAATTAAAAACAATTAAAATGCCTACAATTCAGCAATTAGTAAGAAAAGGACGCGAGGTGTTGGTGGAGAAAAGTAAGTCACCGGCTCTTGATTCATGTCCTCAAAGACGTGGCGTTTGCGTGAGAGTGTATACAACCACTCCGAAAAAACCGAATTCTGCAATGCGTAAAGTTGCGCGTGTACGTTTGACCAATGGTAAAGAGGTGAACTCTTACATTCCGGGAGAAGGACATAACTTGCAGGAACACTCTATTGTATTAGTACGTGGTGGTCGTGTAAAAGACCTTCCGGGTGTACGTTATCACATTGTTCGTGGTACATTGGATACTGCGGGTGTTGCAGGTCGTACTCAAAGACGTTCTAAATACGGATCTAAACGTCCGAAACCGGGACAACAGGCTGCACCGGCTAAGAAGAAAAAATAAATACTAGCCTTACACTGTAAACAGTTAAATTA
Organism: Bacteroides sp. MSB163; assembly: GCF_036416795.1. Taxonomy (NCBI): domain Bacteria; kingdom Pseudomonadati; phylum Bacteroidota; class Bacteroidia; order Bacteroidales; family Bacteroidaceae; genus Bacteroides; species Bacteroides maternus. Next base: position 2,344,216 of record NZ_CP143867.1, read on the forward strand.
AAAGTAATAACTTACGTTTTAGTTTATTGGAAATGCTAAAGGTTGAGTAAATTCTCCGGAGGGGGAGTTGAAGAAGTCAAGAAGTAAACAACCAAGAACGAAAAACATTATTCTTTCAAACAAATGAGAAAAGCAAAACCCAAAAAACGCGTTATCCTGCCGGATCCCGTGTTTAATGATCAAAAGGTTTCAAAATTCGTAAACCATCTGATGTATGACGGAAAGAAGAATACCTCTTATGAAATCTTCTACGCCGCTCTGGAAACAGTAAAAACAAAACTTCCTAACGAAGAAAAATCTGCCCTTGAAATTTGGAAAAAGGCATTGGATAATGTAACTCCGCAGGTTGAAGTTAAGTCTCGTCGTGTAGGTGGTGCTACATTTCAGGTTCCTACTGAAATCCGCCCGGACCGTAAAGAGTCAGTTTCTATGAAGAACTTGATCCTTTTTGCTCGCAAGCGTGGTGGTAAATCAATGGCTGATAAATTGGCTGCTGAGATTATGGATGCGTATAATGAACAAGGTGGTGCTTTCAAACGTAAAGAAGATATGCACAGAATGGCTGAAGCTAACCGTGCATTTGCTCATTTCAGATTCTAATACTATAAGAATAACCGATAGATTAAAAACTTAAAGTAAAAGGAATTAAAAAATGGCTAAGCAAGATTTACATTTGACGCGTAATATTGGTATCATGGCTCACATTGATGCCGGAAAAACAACAACCTCTGAACGCATTCTGTTTTATACGGGTTTGACTCACAAAATTGGAGAAGTACATGATGGTGCTGCTACAATGGACTGGATGGCGCAGGAACAGGAACGTGGTATTACCATTACTTCTGCAGCTACTACAACTCGTTGGAAATATGCAGGTGATACTTATAAAATCAACTTGATTGATACTCCGGGACACGTTGACTTTACTGCTGAAGTAGAGCGCTCTTTGCGTATCTTGGATGGTGCTGTTGCTGCATATTGTGCAGTGGGTGGTGTTGAACCGCAGTCTGAGACTGTATGGCGTCAGGCTGATAAGTACAATGTACCGCGTATTGCTTATGTGAACAAGATGGACCGTTCTGGTGCTGACTTCTTTGAGGTCGTTCGCCAGATGAAGGCTGTTTTGGGCGCTAATCCTTGCCCGATTGTTATTCCTATAGGTGCTGAAGAGTCTTTCAAAGGTCTAGTTGACCTTATCAAGATGAAAGCTATCTATTGGCATGACGAGACTATGGGGGCTGACTATACTGTAGAGGAAATCCCAGCTAATCTAGTTGACGAAGCTAACGAATGGAGAGATAAGATGCTCGAAAAGGTGGCAGAGTTTGACGATGCTTTGATGGAGAAATATTTCGATGATCCTTCTACTATTACAGAAGAAGAAGTGCTGAGAGCTCTTCGTAATGCTACTGTACAGATGGCTGTAGTTCCGATGTTGTGTGGTTCTTCATTCAAGAATAAAGGTGTACAGACACTGCTTGACTATGTTTGCGCATTCCTGCCTTCTCCATTGGATACTGAAAATGTAGTTGGAACAAATCCTGATACTGGTGCTGAGGAAGATCGTAAGCCCAGCGATGATGAAAAGACTTCTGCATTGGCATTTAAGATTGCTACTGACCCGTATGTAGGTCGTTTGACATTCTTCCGTGTTTACTCTGGTAAGATTGAAGCAGGTTCTTATATCTATAATTCTCGTTCTGGTAAAAAAGAACGTGTGTCTCGTCTGTTCCAGATGCATTCAAACAAGCAGAATCCAGTTGAAGTAATCGGTGCTGGTGATATTGGTGCAGGCGTTGGATTTAAGGATATTCATACAGGTGATACATTGTGTGATGAAAATGCCCCGATTGTATTGGAATCTATGGATTTCCCGGAACCGGTTATTGGTATTGCTGTAGAACCGAAGACTCAGAAGGATATGGACAAGCTGTCTAACGGTTTGGCTAAATTGGCTGAAGAAGATCCGACGTTTACTGTGAAGACTGACGAACAAACTGGTCAGACTGTTATCTCTGGTATGGGTGAGCTTCACTTGGATATCATTATTGACCGTCTGAAGCGTGAGTTTAAAGTAGAATGTAATCAGGGTAAACCTCAGGTAAATTACAAAGAGGCTATCACGAAGACAGTTAACTTGCGTGAAGTTTATAAGAAACAATCTGGTGGACGTGGTAAATTTGCGGATATTATCGTAAATATTGGCCCTGTAGATGAAGACTTTACTCAAGGCGGCTTGCAGTTTATAGATGAAGTAAAAGGTGGTAATATTCCTAAAGAATTTATTCCGTCTGTTCAGAAAGGCTTTACTACTGCAATGAAGAATGGTGTGTTGGCAGGTTATCCTTTGGATTCACTGAAGGTTACTTTGCTTGATGGTTCTTTCCACCCTGTTGACTCTGATCAGTTATCATTCGAAATCTGTGCTATCCAGGCATATAAAAGTGCCTGCGCTAAGGCAGGTCCCGTGCTTATGGAGCCTATTATGAAACTGGAAGTTGTAACTCCGGAAGAAAACATGGGTGATGTAATCGGTGACTTGAATAAGCGTCGTGGTCAGGTTGAGGGTATGGAATCCAGTCGTTCAGGTGCTCGTATCGTGAAGGCAATGGTTCCGTTGGCAGAAATGTTTGGTTATGTAACAGCGTTACGTACAATCACTTCTGGTCGAGCTACTTCATCAATGGTTTATTCTCATCATGCTCAAGTTTCTAACTCTATTGCTAAGGCAGTGTTGGAAGAGGTCAAAGGGCGTGTTGATTTGATCTAAAAATGTTAAAATCCGTAGGCTAGCGAATGACTCTTAGCCTACGGAATTTTATCTTATTATAATATTAATAATTAATCAAACTAATGAGTCAGAAAATTAGAATTAAATTGAAATCTTACGACCACAACTTGGTTGACAAATCAGCTGAGAAGATTGTAAGAACGGTGAAGGCAACGGGCGCTATTGTTAGCGGTCCGATTCCTCTCCCTACGCATAAGCGTATTTTTACCGTGAACCGTTCGACTTTCGTTAATAAGAAGTCACGTGAACAGTTTGAACTCTCTTCTTATAAGAGATTGATCGACATCTATAGCTCAACAGCTAAGACTGTAGATGCTCTGATGAAGTTGGAGTTACCGAGTGGTGTGGAAGTAGAAATCAAAGTTTAGTATTTAAATTTTAAGTGAAATGCCAGGATTATTAGGAAAAAAAATCGGAATGACATCCGTTTTCAGTGCCGAGGGTAAGAATGTACCATGCACTGTTATCGAAGCAGGTCCTTGTGTTGTTACTCAAGTTAAGAGTGTTGAAAAAGATGGCTATGCAGCTGTTCAGTTGGGCTTCCAGGATAAGAAGGAGAAGCATACGACTAAACCGCTGATGGGGCACTTTAAGAAGGCTGGAGTAACTCCCAAGAAACACTTGGCTGAGTTCAAAGAATTTGAAACAGAGTTAAATCTGGGTGACACTGTTACCGTAGAATTGTTCAATGATGTAACGTTCGTTGATGTTATCGGAACTTCTAAAGGTAAGGGTTTTCAAGGTGTAGTTAAAAGACATGGTTTTGGTGGTGTAGGTCAAGCTACTCACGGTCAACACAATCGTGCTCGTAAACCGGGTTCTATCGGTGCCTGTTCATACCCTGCAAAAGTATTCAAAGGAATGCGTATGGGTGGTCAACTTGGCGGCGACAGAGTGACTGTTCAAAACTTACAGGTATTAAAGGTTCTTCCGGATCACAACCTTCTTTTGATTAAGGGGTCTGTTCCCGGTTGCAAAGGTTCAATCGTAATAATTGAAAAATAATGGAAGTTAACGTATATAACATTAAAGGTGAAGACACTGGGAGAAAGATTACGTTAAACGAGTCTATCTTCGGAATTGAGCCCAACGACCATGCTATCTATTTAGACGTAAAACAATTTATGGCTAATCAGCGTCAGGGTACACACAAATCAAAAGAAAGAAGTGAGATAAGTGGTTCTACTCGTAAAATCGGTCGTCAGAAAGGCGGTGGCGGTGCACGTCGTGGTGATATGAATTCACCGGTACTTGTTGGTGGTGCTCGTGTTTTCGGTCCTAAACCTAGAGATTACTACTTCAAGTTGAATAAAAAAGTAAAGACATTAGCTCGTAAGTCAGCTTTGGCATATAAAGCTCAGAACAATGCAGTTGTTATTGTAGAAGACTTTAATTTTGAAGCTCCGAAAACGAAAGATTTTGTTGCTATGACAAAAAATCTTAAAGTTTCTGACAAAAAGCTGCTTGTGATTTTACCAGAAGCAAATAAAAACGTATATTTGTCGGCTCGTAACGTGGAAAGTGCAAATGTACAGACAGTCTCAGGATTAAATACTTACAGAGTATTGAATGCTGGGGTTGTTGTGTTTACTGAAAGCGCTCTTTCGGCTATTGACAATATCTTAATGTAAAAAGGAGGCTTAAATAATGGGAATTATTATTAAACCGTTAGTAACAGAGAAAATGACAGCAATTACTGATAAGGCGAACAACCGTTTCGGCTTTATTGTGCGTCCTGATGCTAACAAACTGGAAATTAAGAGTGAAGTTGAAGCCTTATATAACGTTACGGTAGTTGATGTAAATACGGTTAAGTATGCAGGCAAAAATAAAAGCCGTTATACAAAAGCTGGTATCATCAATGGTCGTACGAGTGCTTATAAAAAAGCAATCGTTACGTTGAAAGAAGGAGATACTATTGATTTTTATAGCAATATTTAAAAGAAATGGCAGTACGTAAATTTAAGCCCACAACACCGGGGCAAAGACATAAAATTATTGGTACCTTTGAGGAAATTACTGCGCGGGTACCAGAAAAATCTCTTGTTTATGGCAAGAAGTCTTCAGGTGGTCGTAACAGCGAAGGTAAGATGACTATGCGCTACATTGGTGGCGGTCATAAGAAGATTATCAGAATTGTAGATTTCAAGAGAAATAAGGACGGTGTGCCTGCAGTGGTTAAAACAATAGAATATGACCCGAATCGTTCAGCTCGTATTGCTTTGTTGTTTTATGCAGATGGAGAAAAAAGATATATAATTGCTCCCAATGGATTGCAAGTAGGTGCGACTTTGATGTCAGGTGAAAATGCAGCTCCGGAAATTGGTAATGCACTTCCTCTTCAGAATATTCCGGTTGGTACTGTAATTCATAACATTGAATTACGTCCGGGTCAAGGCGCTGCTTTGGTTCGTTCGGCTGGTAATTTTGCTCAGCTAACTTCAAGAGAAGGTAAATATTGTGTTATCAAGTTGCCTTCAGGTGAAGTTAGACAAATACTTAGCACTTGTAAAGCTACTATCGGTAGTGTTGGTAATTCAGATCATGGATTGGAAAGTTCAGGTAAAGCTGGACGTTCTCGTTGGATGGGCCGTCGCCCACGTAACCGTGGTGTTGTGATGAACCCGGTTGATCACCCAATGGGTGGTGGTGAAGGACGTGCTTCAGGAGGACACCCAAGATCTCGTAAGGGATTGTATGCTAAGGGACTTAAGACTAGAGCTCCGAAGAAACAATCGTCTAAGTATATTATTGAGAGAAGAAAGAAGTAATCTGATTAATTGAGTAAACTATGAGTCGTTCATTAAAAAAAGGTCCGTATATTAACGTTAAGCTTGAGAAGAAAGTTCTTGCTATGAATGAATCAGGCAAGAAAATTGTTGTTAAGACTTGGGCCAGAGCTTCAATGATTTCGCCTGATTTCGTAGGCCATACAGTTGCAGTTCATAACGGAAATAAATTTATTCCTGTATACGTTACCGAAAATATGGTAGGGCACAAGTTGGGCGAATTTGCTCCAACTCGTACTTTCAGAGGACACGCTGGTAATAAGAAAAAATAACAGGATTTATCTGAAATAATAAAGTATAAATATAATGGGAGCAAGAAAAAAAATATCGGCTGAAAAAAGAAAAGAAGCCCTTAAGACCATGTATTTTGCAAAGTTGCAGAATGTTCCTACTTCCCCTCGCAAAATGCGTCTCGTGGCTGACATGATTCGCGGGATGGAAGTGAATAGAGCACTTGGCGTTTTGAAGTTTTCTTCAAAAGAAGCAGCTGCCAGAGTTGAGAAATTACTGCGCTCTGCAATTGCTAACTGGGAGCAGAAAAACGAACGTAAAGCTGAAAGTGGCGAATTATTTGTAACGAAGATTTTTGTTGATGGTGGTGCTACACTCAAAAGAATGAGACCGGCTCCGCAGGGTAGAGGTTACAGAATTCGTAAGCGTTCAAATCACGTAACGTTGTTCGTTGGTTCTAAAAGTAATAACGAAGATCAAAATTAAGGTAAATGGGACAAAAAGTTAATCCAATAAGCAACCGTTTAGGAATTATCAGAGGATGGGATTCCAATTGGTATGGTGGAAATAATTACGGCGATTCTCTGCTGGAAGATAGCAAGATTCGTAAATATTTGAATGCTAGACTTGCAAAAGCCAGTGTTTCAAGAATCGTAATTGAACGTACACTGAAACTCGTGACTATTACCGTTTGTACTGCACGTCCGGGTATTATTATCGGTAAAGGTGGCCAAGAAGTTGATAAGTTGAAAGAAGAGTTGAAGAAGGTTACCGATAAGGATATTCAGATCAATATCTTCGAAGTGAAAAGGCCTGAGTTGGATGCTGTTATAGTTGCAAACAACATCGCTCGTCAGGTAGAGGGAAAGATTGCCTATCGCCGTGCCATTAAAATGGCTATCGCTAATACAATGCGTATGGGGGCTGAAGGTATCAAAATTCAGATTTCAGGACGTTTGAATGGAGCTGAAATGGCTCGTTCTGAAATGTATAAGGAAGGAAGAACTCCGTTGCACACTTTCAGAGCAGATATCGACTACTGTCATGCAGAAGCATTGACTAAGGTTGGTCTTCTCGGTATTAAAGTTTGGATCTGTAGAGGTGAAGTTTTCGGTAAGAGAGAATTAGCTCCGAACTTTACACAAAGCAAGGAAAGCGGTCGTGGAAGCAATAGCGGAAACAATGGCGGAAAGAACTTCAAAAGAAAGAAAAATAATCGCTAAACGAATTTGAATTTTTAGGAATTATGTTACAACCGAAAAAGACAAAATTCAGAAGACAACAAAAAGGCCGTCAAAAAGGTATTGCCCAGAGAGGTAATCAGTTGGCTTTCGGTTCTTTTGGAATTAAGGCTTTGGAAACAAAATGGATTACAGGCCGTCAGATCGAAGCTGCTCGTATTGCAGTGACAAGATATATGCAACGTCAAGGACAAATTTGGATTCGTATTTTCCCGGATAAACCTATTACCAGAAAACCAGCTGATGTACGTATGGGTAAAGGTAAAGGTGCTCCAGAGGGCTTTGTTGCCCCTGTTACTCCGGGAAGAATTATTATCGAAGCCGAAGGGGTATCTTATGAAATCGCAAAAGAAGCTTTGCGCTTAGCTGCACAGAAGCTTCCTATTACAACTAAGTTTGTTGTAAGACGTGATTATGATATTCAAAATCAAAATGCGTAATGGATATGAAAATAGCAGAAATTAAAGAAATACCTACCAATGATCTGGTAGAAAGAGTAGAGGCAGAAGTGACAAACTATAATCAAATGGTTCTGAATCATTCTATTTCTCCTTTGGACAATCCTGCTCAGATTAAACAATTACGCAGGACTATTGCGCGTATGAAAACTGAATTACGCCAAAGAGAACTTAACAATAAATGATGAGCTTGATGGAAGCAAGAAATTTAAGAAAAGAAAGAACTGGGGTTGTGCTGAGCAATAAAATGGAGAAGACCATTACAGTGGCAGCTAAGTTTAAAGAAAAACACCCCATATATGGTAAGTTCGTTAGCAAGACTAAGAAGTACCATGCTCATGATGAAAATAATGAGTGCAATATCGGTGATACTGTACTTATTATGGAGACTCGTCCTTTGAGCAAGACTAAAAGATGGAGATTGGTAGAAATAATTGAAAGAGCTAAGTAATTATGATACAAGTAGAATCCAGAATTACAGTATGTGATAACAGTGGAGCAAAAGAGGCCCTCTGTATTCGCGTTTTGGGCGGTACGGGTCGTCGTTATGCTTCAGTGGGGGACGTGATTGTTGTTTCTGTAAAGAGCGTCATTCCTTCAAGTGATATTAAAAAAGGTGCAGTGTCTAAAGCTTTGATCGTACGTACTAAGAAAGAAATCCGTCGTCCCGATGGCTCTTATATACGTTTTGATGATAATGCTTGCGTATTGTTGAACAATGCAGGCGAGATTAGAGGTAGTCGTATTTTCGGTCCGGTAGCTCGTGAACTTCGTGCTACCAACATGAAAGTTGTGTCACTCGCTCCTGAAGTACTTTAATTTTGTAAAAGATTTAAGTAATGAGTAAATTACATATTAAAAAAGGCGATACAGTTTACGTAAATGCTGGTGAAGACAAAGGCAAAACTGGTCGTGTGTTGAAGGTTCTTGTTGATAAAAATCGTGCAATTGTTGAAGGTGTCAACATGGTGTCCAAGAGCACTAAGCCTAATGCAAAGAACCCTCAGGGTGGTATTGTGAAGCAGGAAGCTTCTATCCATTTGTCTAACTTGAATCCCGTAGATCCTAAGACGGGTAAAGCTACGCGTATCAGTCGTAAAGTAACTATTGGTGAAAACGGTAAGAAGACTATTGCACGTGTTTCTAAAAAATCAGGAGAGGAGATTAAGTAATGAGTAATACTGCAAGCCTTAAGAAAGAATATGTAGAGCGTATTGCGCCTGCATTGAAATCACAGTTCCAGTATTCTTCTTCGATGCAGGTACCCGTACTTAAGAAGATTGTTATCAATCAGGGTTTGGGTATGGCTGTTGCTGATAAGAAGATTATCGAAGTGGCAATTAATGAAATGACTGCTATCACAGGTCAGAAAGCTGTTGCAACCATTTCTCGTAAAGATATCGCTAACTTTAAGTTGCGTAAGAAAATGCCGATTGGCGTTATGGTAACTTTGCGTCGCGAGAGAATGTACGAATTTCTTGAAAAATTGGTTCGTGTAGCTCTTCCTCGTATCCGTGACTTCAAGGGTATTGAAAGTAAGTTTGATGGAAAAGGTAACTATACTCTTGGTATTCAGGAGCAAATCATTTTCCCTGAAATTAATATCGATAGTATTACCAGAATTCTCGGAATGAATATTACCTTTGTAACCTCTGCACAAACAGATGAAGAAGGTTATGCCTTGTTGAAAGAATTCGGTTTACCGTTTAAAAACGCTAAAAAAGATTGATAATATGGCAAAGGAATCAATGAAAGCACGTGAAGTAAGACGTGCTAAATTAGTAGCCAAATATGCCGAGAAGAGAGCTGCATTGAAGCAAATCGTTAGAACTGGTGACCCTGCTGAAGCTTTTGAAGCTGCACAGAAATTGCAGGAGTTGCCTAAGAATTCTAATCCGATTCGTATGCATAACCGTTGCAAGTTGACTGGTCGTCCTAAAGGATATATCCGTCAATTCGGTATCTCCAGAATTCAATTCCGCGAGATGGCTTCTAACGGTCTTATTCCCGGTATTAAGAAAGCAAGCTGGTAATTTTTGTTTTAAATATTGTCAGGGTAGGCCTGATTAATTTAATTTTTTATTATATGACTGATCCAATAGCAGATTATTTGACGAGGTTGCGGAACGCTATTCAAGCAAAGCACAGAGTTGTAGAAGTTCCCGCTTCAAATTTGAAAAAAGAAATCACTAAGATTCTTTTTGAGAAAGGTTACATCCTTAATTATAAGTTTGTAGAAGATGGTCCTCAAGGTACAATTAAGGTTGCCTTGAAGTATGATCCGGTTAATAAGGTAAACGCAATTAAGAAACTGGAAAGAATTTCTTCTCCGGGTTTGCGCCAGTACACCGGCTACAAGGACATGCCGCGAGTTATTAATGGTTTGGGTATTGCTATAATATCTACTTCCAAAGGTGTAATGACCAACAAAGAAGCCGCTGAACTGAAAATAGGTGGTGAAGTTTTGTGTTATGTATATTAATAGGAGGAATTAGCAATGTCAAGAATAGGAAAATTACCCATTAGTATTCCCGCTGGAGTAACAATTACTCTGAAAGAAAATGTGGTTACCGTGAAGGGACCCAAAGGCGAACTTAGCCAATATATAGATCCTGCTATCAATGTTGCCATCGAAGATGGTCATGTGACTTTGAGTGAGAATGAAAATGCAATGTTGGATAATCCCAAACAAAAGCATGCATTCCATGGTTTGTACCGCTCTTTGGTTCACAACATGGTTGTTGGTGTATCTGAAGGATATAAAAAAGAATTGGAACTTGTAGGTGTAGGTTATCGTGCTTCTAATCAAGGCAATATTATTGAGTTGTCTTTAGGTTATACGCATAGTATCTTCATACAGTTGCCTCCTGAAGTTAAGGTAGAGACAAAATCTGAAAGAAATAAGAACCCTCTTATTATTTTAGAGTCTTGCGATAAACAATTGCTGGGTCAAGTTTGCTCTAAGATACGTTCTTTCCGTAAGCCCGAACCGTATAAAGGTAAAGGTGTTAAGTTTGTTGGTGAAGAAATTCGTAGAAAGTCTGGTAAATCTGCCGGCGCTAAGTAATTTACATAAAATAAGAATGTTATGACAACAAAAATAGAAAGACGAATTAAAATCAAATATAGAGTACGCAATAAAATTTCAGGTACTGCTGAACGTCCGCGTATGAGTGTATTTAGAAGTAATAAGCAAATCTATGTCCAGCTTATCGACGATTTGGGTGGTAAGACTTTGGCTGCTGCTTCTTCTTTGAGTATAACTGAGAAGTTGCCAAAGAAAGAACAAGCTGCAAAGGTTGGAGAGTTGATTGCTAAAAAAGCTCAGGAAGCAGGTATTACTACTGTTGTTTTCGACCGTAATGGTTACTTGTATCATGGGAGAGTAAAAGAAGTAGCTGATGCTGCTCGTAACGGTGGACTTAAATTTTAATCATTATGGCAATTAATAATAGAGTTAAGATTACAAACGATATAGAACTAAAAGACCGTTTGGTTGCTATCAATCGTGTAACCAAAGTAACCAAAGGTGGTAGAACTTTTAGTTTCTCTGCAATTGTTGTTGTAGGTAACGAAGAAGGTATCATCGGTTGGGGTCTTGGTAAAGCTGGTGAAGTTACCGCTGCTATTGCTAAGGGTGTTGAATCAGCTAAGAAGAATCTGACGAAAGTACCTGTACTGAAAGGTACTGTTCCTCACGAACAGTCCGCTAAGTTTGGTGGCGCGGAAGTATTCATCAAGCCTGCTTCTCATGGTACAGGTGTAGTTGCTGGTGGTGCAATGCGTGCAGTACTTGAAAGTGTTGGTATTACAGACGTTTTGGCTAAGTCAAAAGGATCTTCTAATCCACACAACTTGGTGAAGGCTACTATTCTGGCGTTGGGTGAAATGCGTGACGCACGTATGGTTGCTCAAAACAGAGGAATTAGTATTGAAAAAGTATTTAGAGGATAAGGAGGAATATATGTCGACTATAAAGATTAAACAAGTTAAAAGTAGAATTGGTGCTCCGGCTGATCAGAAAAGAACTCTCGATGCACTGGGACTTCGTAAGTTGAATCGTGTGGTTGAACACGAGTGTACTCCTTCAATTCTTGGAATGGTGGATAAGGTTAAACACTTGGTTACCATTGTTAAGTAATTATTTGTTGAATATAAAACGAATTACAATATGAACTTAAGTAATTTAAAACCTGCAGAAGGATCTACTAAAACAAGAAAGAGAATTGGACGCGGTCCAGGTTCTGGCTTGGGAGGTACTTCTACCAGAGGTCATAAGGGAGCTAAATCAAGATCTGGTTATTCTAAGAAGATCGGTTTTGAAGGTGGTCAGATGCCTCTCCAACGTCGTGTTCCTAAATTTGGTTTTAAGAACATTAATCGTGTAGAGTATAAGGCTATCAACTTGGATACAATTCAGAAACTTGCTGAAGCTAAGAAGTTGGAATCAGTTGGAATTAATGACTTTATCGCTGCTGGTTTTATTTCTTCAAATCAGTTGGTGAAAGTATTAGGTAATGGAACTTTGACTACAAAGTTGGATGTGCAAGCTCATGCATTCTCTAAGACTGCTATTGCTGCCATTGAAGCTGCTGGTGGAAGTGTAGTAAAACTCTAATTCGATGAGAAAAGCTATTGAAACATTAAAGAATATATGGAAAATTGAGGATCTGAGACAACGGATCCTCATTACCATATTGTTTGTGGCAATCTACCGTTTTGGCTCGTATGTCGTACTGCCTGGTATTAATCCGGCTATGTTGACACAATTGCATCAACAAACAAGCGAGGGCCTCTTAGCCTTATTAAACATGTTTTCGGGAGGAGCATTCTCTAATGCATCTATTTTTGCGTTAGGAATTATGCCTTATATCTCTGCTTCAATCGTTATTCAGTTGTTGGGGATTGCGGTTCCGTATTTCCAGAAACTTCAACGTGAAGGTGAGAGTGGTAGAAGAAAAATGAACCAGTATACTCGTTATTTGACGATTATTATTTTGTTGGTTCAGGCTCCTTCTTATTTGCTCAATCTTAAAATGCAGGCCGGTCCTTCCTTAAATGCTTCATTAGATTGGACTCTGTTCATGATTACCTCTACCATTATCTTGGCAGCTGGTAGTATGTTTATTTTGTGGCTTGGTGAGAGAATCACTGATAAGGGTATCGGTAATGGTATTTCATTTATCATCTTAATCGGTATTATTGCCCGTTTGCCTCAGTCTTTATTCCAGGAATTAATTTCCCGTATGACTGATAAGACAGGTGGTTTGGTTATGTTCTTAATTGAAATCGTATTCCTGTTGCTGGTAATTGCAGCTGCAATTTTGTTGGTGCAAGGTACAAGAAAAATTCCTGTACAATATGCTAAAAGAATTGTAGGAAACAAACAATATGGTGGTGCAAGACAATACATTCCTTTGAAAGTGAATGCAGCTGGTGTAATGCCTATCATCTTTGCTCAGGCAATTATGTTTATCCCTATCACCTTTATTGGTTTTTCAAATGTAGATCATGTGAGCGGTTTTGTACGTGCATTTACTGATCATACAAGCTTCTGGTATAATTTTGTATTTGCAATAATGATTATACTGTTTACGTATTTTTATACTGCAATTACGATTAACCCGACTCAGATGGCTGAGGATATGAAGAGAAATAATGGTTTCATTCCGGGTATCAAGCCGGGAAAGAAAACAGCCGAATATATTGATGATATTATGTCTCGTATAACATTGCCTGGTTCTTTCTTCTTGGCTTTGGTAGCTATTATGCCAGCGTTTGCTGGTATTTTTGGTGTGAAAGCTGAATTTGCTCAATTCTTCGGCGGTACATCTTTGTTAATTCTTGTAGGTGTGGTTCTTGATACACTCCAGCAGATTGAAAGTCACTTGTTGATGAGACATTATGACGGTCTGTTGAAATCTGGTCGTATTAAAGGACGTAGTAATGTAGCTGCATATTAATCTTTTTATAAGATGATATTTCTTAAAACGGAAGATGAAATAGAGCTGCTCCGTGAGAGTAATTTGCTTGTCGGGAGGACATTGGCTGAAGTTGCAAAACTGGTAAGGCCGGGAGTTACTACAAAGGAACTGGATAAAGTAGCGGAAGAGTTTATCAGAGATCATGGTGCTGTTCCTACTTTCAAAGGTTTTCCAAATCAATATGGTGATCCATTTCCAGCTTCGTTGTGTACATCGGTCAATGAACAGGTGGTACATGGTATTCCTGGAGATATAGTACTGAAAGAAGGTGATATTGTATCGGTTGATTGTGGTACTTATATGAATGGGTTTTGTGGTGATTCTGCTTATACATTTTGTGTAGGAGAAGTAGATGAGGAAGTTCGCAAATTACTGAAGGTTACTAAAGAGGCATTATACATCGGAATAGAAAATGCCGTTCAAGGAAAACGGTTGGGTGATATCGGATATGCAATACAAGAACATTGTGAGTCCAATTCATTCGGTGTAGTGCGTGAGTTTGTTGGTCATGGTATAGGTAAAGAGATGCACGAAGATCCTCAGGTTCCTAATTATGGAAAACGTGGTTATGGAACTATGTTAAAGAAAGGTCTTTGTATTGCTATTGAACCAATGATTACGCAAGGTAGTCGCCAAATAGTAATGGAGCGTGATGGTTGGACGGTGAGAACTAAGGATTGGAAGTATGCAGCTCATTTTGAGCATACAGTGGCTGTTGGCGCTGGTAAAGCTGATATCTTATCATCGTTTGAGTTCATAGAAGAAGTATTAGGAGATAAAGCAATTTAAAAAAATAATATGGCTAAGCAATCTGCAATAGAACAAGATGGAGTTATTGTTGAAGCATTGTCTAATGCAATGTTTCGTGTTGAATTAGAAAACGGACATGAGATTACTGCACATATTTCCGGTAAGATGCGAATGCATTACATTAAAATCCTGCCGGGGGATAAAGTAAGAGTCGAAATGTCTCCTTACGATTTATCGAAAGGAAGAATTGTATTTAGATATAAATAAAATTAATATATGAAAGTAAGAGCATCTTTAAAGAAACGTACGCCAGAATGTAAGATCGTTAGACGCAATGGCCGTTTGTATGTTATTAACAAGAAAAATCCTAAGTATAAACAACGTCAAGGATAATATTATTATTTTTGCAAAAAAAATAATTTAGTATATGGCTATAAGAATAGTTGGTGTCGATTTACCTCAAAATAAAAGAGGTGAAGTTGCGTTGACCTATATCTATGGAATAGGTCGTAGTAGTTCAGCAAAGATTTTAGATAAAGCTGGTGTAGATAAAGACCTGAAGGTGAAAGACTGGACGGATGATCAAGCTGCCAAGATTCGTGAGATCATTGGTGCAGAATTTAAAGTAGAAGGTGATCTTCGCTCGGAAGTTCAATTGAACATCAAACGTTTGATGGATATTGGTTGTTACCGTGGTGTACGTCATCGTATCGGTTTGCCTGTAAGAGGACAGAGCACAAAGAATAATGCTCGTACTCGTAAAGGTAGAAAGAAAACCGTTGCAAATAAGAAAAAAGCTACTAAATAATAATTGTTGATATGGCAAAAAAAACAGTTGCAGCAAAGAAGAGAAATGTGAAAGTTGACGCTAATGGACAGTTGCATGTTCATTCATCTTTCAACAATATTATTGTTTCTCTTGCAAACAGTGAAGGGCAGATTATTTCTTGGTCATCTGCTGGTAAAATGGGATTTAGAGGTTCTAAGAAGAACACTCCTTATGCAGCACAGATGGCTGCCCAAGATTGTGCAAAGATAGCATTTGATCTTGGCCTGAGAAAGGTAAAAGCATATGTGAAGGGTCCAGGTAACGGACGTGAGTCTGCTATTAGAACTATTCATGGTGCAGGTATCGAAGTTACTGAAATCGTTGATGTAACTCCGCTTCCACATAATGGTTGTCGTCCTCCGAAAAGACGTAGAGTTTAAGATTTACCTTTAATAAAAATGATCTTGATTTTGTTTTTGGATTACATTAATTTCTCTCTGTAATCGCGGCTGCAACAAATTGAGTTCATGAATAAAACAATTAAAATTTAAAAGAAATGGCTAGATATACTGGACCAAAATCAAGAATAGCCCGTAAATTCGGTGAAGGTATCTTCGGAGCAGATAAAGTATTGTCAAAGAAGAACTATCCTCCCGGACAACACGGTAATTCCAGAAAAAGAAAAACTTCTGAGTATGGTGTTCAACTTCGTGAGAAACAGAAGGCCAAATACACCTATGGAGTTTTAGAGAAACAATTCCGCAACCTGTTTGAAAAGGCAGAAACAGCTAAAGGTATTACCGGTGAAATTCTGCTTCAGTTGCTCGAAGGTCGTCTTGATAACATTGTATTCCGTTTAGGTATTGCTCCTACTCGTGCAGCTGCTCGTCAGTTGGTGGGTCACAAGCATATTACTGTGGATGGTGAAGTGGTAAATATTCCTTCATTTGCAGTAAAACCGGGTCAGGTAATTGGTGTTCGTGAAAGATCTAAATCTTTGGAAGTAATTGCTAATTCACTGGCTGGCTTTAACCACAGCAAATATCCTTGGTTGGAATGGGATGATAACTCTAAGGTTGGTAAATTGTTGCATGTACCTGAAAGAGCAGACATTCCTGAAAACATTAAAGAGCATTTGATTGTAGAATTGTATTCTAAATAAAATAATTAATTTCATGGCGATATTAGCATTTCAAAAACCTGATAAAGTATTAATGTTGGAAGCGGATTCTAGATTCGGTAAATTCGAATTTCGTCCGTTGGAGCCCGGTTTTGGTATTACCGTTGGTAATGCACTACGCCGCATCCTGCTTTCGTCATTAGAGGGTTTTGCTATCACTACTATCAAAATAGATGGTGTTGAGCATGAGTTCTCTAGCGTACCGGGAGTTAAAGAGGATGTTACTAACATTATCTTGAATCTGAAACAGGTGAGATTCAAGCAAGTAGTTGAAGAATTCGAAAGTGAGAAAGTAAGTATTACAATCGAAAATTCTAGTGAATTTAAAGCAGGTGACATAGGTAAGTATTTGACTGGATTTGAAGTGTTAAATCCTGAATTAGTTATTTGTCATTTAGATTCTAAAGCAACTATGCAAATCGATATTACGATTAACAAAGGTCGTGGATATGTTCCGGCTGATGAAAATCGCGAATATTGCACGGATGTTAACGTAATTCCTATCGATTCCATTTATACACCGATACGTAATGTGAAGTATCAGATTGAACCGTTCCGTGTTGAACAAAAGACGGACTACGACAAATTGGTACTTGAGATTACTACCGACGGTTCTATTCATCCGAAGGAAGCGCTGAAAGAAGCTGCAAAGATTCTGATTTATCACTTCATGCTCTTCTCTGATGAGAAGATTACATTGGAAAGCAATGATGTGGATGGCAATGAAGAATTTGATGAAGAAGTATTGCACATGCGTCAATTGTTGAAAACTAAACTTGTTGATATGGACTTATCAGTTCGTGCCCTCAACTGCTTGAAGGCTGCCGATGTAGAAACATTGGGTGATTTGGTACAATTCAATAAGACGGATTTACTGAAATTCAGAAACTTCGGAAAGAAATCGCTTACTGAGCTTGATGATTTGCTGGAAAGTCTGAATCTTTCGTTTGGAACCGATATTTCTAAATATAAATTAGATAAAGAATAAAAAATGAGACATAATAAGAAATTCAATCATTTAGGTCGTACTGCTTCTCACAGAAACGCGATGTTATCTAACATGGCATGTTCTTTGATTAAGCACAAAAGAATCACTACGACTGTTGCAAAGGCTAAAGCTCTGAAGAAGTTTGTTGAGCCTTTGATTACAAAGTCAAAGGATGACACGACTAACTCTCGTCGTGTTGTATTCAGCAATCTGCAAGACAAGCAAGTTGTAACGGAGCTGTTCAAGGAAATCTCTGTGAAGATTGCTGACCGTCCGGGTGGTTATACTCGTATCATCAAGACAGGACACCGTCTAGGTGATAACGCTGAAATGTGCTTTATTGAACTCGTTGATTACAACGAAAACATGGCTAAGGAAAAGGTTGCTAAGAAAGCTACTCGTACCCGCCGTTCTAAGAAAGCTGCTACTGAAGTTGCTGCTCCGGCAGAAGCTCCGGTTGCTGAAGCACCGACAGTTGAAGAGGCAAAAGCGGAAGAAGCTAAAGCTGAATAAATCGACTATTCTTTTCAATATAAAAGCCGTCTCTTGTGAAAGGGACGGCTTTTTTTTACTCTGCATTCGGATATTTTGGGAGGAAAGAAGATATATCTTTCCTAAACATTCATTAAAAGGTTCTACTATTAAACAATTAAATGAAACAAACTGTTATCTTTGCAGATAGATATGGCAAAGTTTCTGAAGGTGATATTATTCCTGATCCTCGCTACTGCCTTTTGTGGAAGTGTGAGTGATGCATTTACCGTACAGACGGTAGATGAAATGGTTATTACCGCTCAAGTTAGTTTAGGGGAAGAGGGGAATAAGCAGCGAAATGATGTTCGGCAAGGAAGTTATATTCCAGCTCCGAAATTGCCATACTTGTCAGATGCAGAACTTGCAAGTTCCGCTGGAACTACTCAGTTGCTCACCTTTTCACGTGCGCAACGTTCGTATACAACAGAATATATCCTTTCGTTAAAAGACATGATAGAGCGGCTGGCTCATCGTGACGATGTACTGTCATTGCATCGCTCGAAGTTGTTTGATACCAGCACCTCTTATCGCTGCCACCCTGCGTGTGAATATTATATATTTACGCTCAGGCGAATTATCATTTAGACGTTTGAATGAATTCAGATTTTTTTGCCTTATGTGGTCATAGACTGTACGAGGTGATTATTGGTATTTTTATCAGTTAAACTTTTATTCATTTTAAACGATTTAAATTATGGCAACTCAAGCAATTGACGCAACTATTTTTGCGTCTACACACCCCGATATCGCAAAACGCACAAGTGTCTCCGGACTAATTTTTTCAGTGGCAATGCTACTGTTAGGTATCCTTATATTCGCATCAACTTTTGAAGTAACTGACCGCTCATCTACGCTTAGTATGTTGTTGATGGTGTTAGGTACGGCATTTTTCCTCTTAGGAATATTCCGTTTGTTTTGGAAATCTAAAGAAGTGGTATACATTCCGACAGGAAGTATTACTAAGGAACGCAGTGTGTTCTTCGATTTGAAACACATGGGTAAGTTGAAAGAGATGATTGAAAAGGGCCAGCTTTCTATTGAAGAAGGTGTAAAGAGTGAAGGAAGCGGTAATGTACGTTTGGATGTTATACTTTCTCAAGATAATAAATTTGCAGCCGTTCAGCTGTTTCAGTTTGTGCCTTATACATACACTCCGATAACCTCTGTACATTATTATACAGGGAATGACGCAGCAACCGTATCGGCTTTCTTGGCGAAGTGTAGAGTGAACTAACCCTCAGGATTTCTGGGCTTAACTTTGAAGTTATGGGGATCAGTCGGTAACGGCTATCCCCATTTTTTTCATCAGGAAACAGGCATTCATATTCTGAGCTACCCCTTCGCGCAGACGATAAGAAAAAGTCAGTTCATTACCTGTGATGTCGGCTTCGAATCGGTAATTATGGATATCATCAGGATAAATGTCGGCAAGCGTGCCGAGCATCAGGTCGTGAGTAGCGATGATACCATTTGTCTGTAAAGTCATGAATTGTTTGATAAGGGCGAGCGAGCCTTTCTGCTTATCCATGGAGTTGGTTCCTTTTAGAATCTCATCAAGGATGATGAAAAACTCTTCACCGGCTTGTAGTTTGTCGATGATAAGTTTCAGACGTTTCAGTTCTGCAAAGAAATAGGATTCATTATCATTCAGGGAGTCGCTGGTGCGCAGACTGGTGATGAGCTGAACAGGATACAGTTCCATACTCCGGGCGCAAACGGGGGTGCCGATGCAAGCCAGCAAATAATTGATGCCTACCGTACGAAGATACGTACTTTTGCCTGCCATATTTGCTCCGGTGATAATAATGAAGAAAGGACGTTTTTTTATATCAATGTCATTGCGTACACATTTGTCGCGGTTTATCAGTGGATGTCCCATAGATACGGCGCAGAGACTGAAAGACTGGGTGGTGATAGTAGGGTAGGAGTAATCCGGATGATTATAGGCGAATGTGGCCAGTGAACACAGAGCATCCATGTGAGCGATAGCTGTCAGCCAGCGTGGCAGTTCAGAAGCATATTGCTCTTTCCATCCTTCAATCTGTATGATTTTGCGGATTTCCCAGAAGAATAATCCGTTGAGGGTGGCATATATGTAGGCGTTGTTTCGCTGATCGAGTTCGTTCATAAGCTTGCTTAGACGCTGAATGGAGTGAGAAGCTGTTTGTTTTTCATCACCGATCCATTCTCTCACTTCCTTCAATATCGGACTTTTCATGAGCTGATTTTCTATAAGTCGGAGTAGATTGGCGTACGTTGCTAATATCTGTAGCTTCTTTCCGTAGACAGCTTGCATTTTAGTGATTTTACTAGTGAAACAAAAGCTGGCAAAAACAAAGCATAACCATAGAATACCGAAAACTGTGAACGGAATAATGCCTGCAATAGCCAATGCTATACATAAGATATTTATTCCACCCGCCAATAGCGGTAGCATGCGAAAGAAAATATTCTTCCGGAAGACACTGGGACTCTTAGCCCATGCCTTTAATTCATCTTCATCAGCAGCTTTCCCTTTATAGAGCATTCCCAGAATACGGAATTCTTGTCGAAAGTTCAATTCCGGTGCCAGTTGGCGAATGGCTTCCTGTCGGGATTCTATCTCTTTCTTATTTACAAGGTGCGTGCCCAGCCAATTGGCTAACAAGCTCTTTCCAAGTTGCGTACAGGTACGGTTTATATACTGAAAAAGAGAATGTGGCCCAAACACATCCAGGTCATAACTGTACAGGTGTGCTGGATTGATAAATTCTGCTCCGTCTTCAAAAGAGGATGTGTCATAATTCAGTGCCGAAAGTTCTTGCTCATTGATTGTTATCTTTTTTTCCAGATAATCTTTCCGGTGAAACAGCCGGTTGTGATATTTTATCAACAGGATAAAAGGCAGAAGTGTAACGGTAATGATCCCTGTTAATACTATCCAGCCTGATGACCAGAAATATATAATTCCCGCAATTCCTGCTACAAATAACAATAATCGCAGTGAGCCTATGCGGTAAATCTTGTTTTGTACTTTATTTAATTCCGAACGTCCTTCTTCAGCAATGCGCTGATAAGTGGCGGTTATTTCATCGATTGTGTTCATTCTATTGTCTCTTTGCTGCAAAGGTAAAATAAGCCTGCTTTATAACCAAATGCTTTATCTGCTTTCTCTTGTTCTAATTAAGAACTTAGCATCCATATTTATGTTTCCTTTTAGAGAACCGTTTGTTTCACCTAGAAGAAACTTGCAGTTCCAAGTGATGAAGCGATTCTTCTTCATCGAGGTAGTAGGTTTCCGCCTTAGATATCCCTTTGATGAATATTACTTATTTTTCCAGTTACTCACAACTTTGAAGCGTATTATGCAGTACAGAGATAAGCCCAAGTATAAATATGCATGAACATAAATCTGCCGTAATTGCATTTTTCTTTTCAATAATTTGCTCTTCTTGGATAAATAATGTAACTTTCGCTCAGATAAAACTGTTTTAGAAAGAAAAGCTTGGGGTATGAAAAGGTGGTGGTTATTAAGCATATTCGGATTATTGGTTGCTTTGCATGGGAGCGCCCAGCAAGTGATATATGCCAATTTGAAGGAACTGGTGGAAGATCGTGGCGACACACTCTCCACATTGAAGATAGAGAAGCGCTCCAAGAATCAGATTTTACTGATGGGAGGTGCTGACTATCGCATCTCGGTAGATGACAATCCCGGTCTCTGCCGATATTTGAAATCCCGTTGTTATGCGGTGAGGGCTGACTCGGCGTTATACGTCAACTGTAAGAAAGTGCGTTATAAACGTTTCCGTTTCGGCGGTTGGTACGCCCCTGCCACCTGGATACAGGGGAAAATTTATTTCTACGCACAGCCTGTAGGATCTGTGGCGGCAAGTACCACACAGCCTGCCGACGCTACGAAGCTGGGTGGAGATGTCGGTACGGCTATTGCCGCTTCGGGGCTGGTCAATGCGCGGGTTTATTATGAACTGAATCCGGAAACGGGTAAAGTAGAGTTCGTAGGGAAAGACAAAATGCTACAGCTACTAAAAAATGAGCCGGAACTTCTGAACGCCTTCTTACAGGAAAGCAGTGAAAGTGCGGAAGTTACAGGTAAATACTTACTGCGCTTAAAATGACTAAATGGTAAATAAATCCCGGTATTACTTGTTGATATCGGGATTTATTTCTATATTGCGGCATATTACGGAAGTAAACTGATGACATTTTGTAACCTTTCATCCTGTATGTTATGGAAATAACCTTAAGTAACACATTGCCCCCTTATCCCACTTTCGTAGAGGGTATCCGGAGGGCTCCCGACCGTGGCTTCACACTTTCGCCCGCACAAACTGCCACGGCGTTAAAGAACGCATTGCGCTATATTCCCAAAGAATTACACGAGACCCTCGCTCCGGAGTTTATGGAAGAACTTCGTACCCGCGGGCGTATCTATGGCTACCGATATCGTCCGCAAGGCGACCTCAAAGCAAAACCTATCAATGCCTACAAAGGAAACTGCATTGAAGGCAAGGCTTTTCAGGTGATGATTGACAATAATCTCTGCTTCGACATTGCTCTCTATCCTTATGAACTCGTCACTTATGGCGAAACGGGACAGGTCTGCCAAAACTGGATGCAGTATCGTCTCATTAAACAATATCTTGAAGTGCTGACTCAAGATCAGACACTCGTTATTGAAAGTGGACATCCGCTGGGATTATTTCGTTCTAAGCCCGATGCACCACGCGTGATTATTACGAATGCCATGATGGTAGGTCTTTACGATAATCAGAAGGATTGGCACGTGGCCATGCAAATGGGAGTTGCCAACTACGGTCAGATGACTGCCGGAGGTTGGATGTACATTGGTCCTCAGGGTATTGTGCATGGCACCTTCAATACTCTGCTGAATGCCGGACGTATGAAACTCGGTATTCCTCAAAGCGCTGATTTGCGCGGACACCTGTTTATTTCTTCCGGTTTGGGCGGCATGAGCGGTGCTCAGCCTAAGGCCGCAGAGATGTCGGGTGCAGCTTCCATTATAGCCGAGGTGGATATGTCACGCATTGAAACCCGGCATTGGCAAGGTTGGGTAGGGCACGTCACGGATTCTATTCCCGAAGCATTCTCGCTGGCGCATGAGGCGATGGACGGTAAGAAACCGATTTCCATTGCTTACCATGGGAATATCGTTGACCTGCTGGAATATGCTGTAGACCAAGATATACATATAGACCTGCTTTCTGACCAGACTTCCTGTCATGCTGTTTACGAAGGCGGATATTGTCCGGTGGGAATTACTTTCGCTGAACGTACAAATCTGTTGCATGAAAACCCGCAGAAATTCTGTAGATTGGTGAATGAATCGTTGGCACGTCACTTTCGGGCTATAAAGGCCCTTGTAGAGCATGGAACCTATTTCTTCGATTACGGAAACTCCTTTATGAAAGCCGTTTATGATGCCGGAGTTCGTGAGATTGCCAAAGAAGAAGACGATAAGAACGGGTTTATATTCCCCAGTTATGTAGAAGATATTATGGGGCCGGAACTTTTTGATTACGGTTACGGACCTTTCCGCTGGGTATGTCTCAGTGGTAAACATGAAGATTTGATAAAGACCGATCATGCAGCGATGGAATGCATTGATCCGAACCGTCGCGGCCAAGATCTGGATAACTACAATTGGATACGCGACGCGGAAAAGAATAATCTTGTGGTAGGTACACAGGCGCGTATTCTTTATCAGGATGCGGTAGGGCGTATGAAGATAGCGTTGAAGTTCAATGAAATGGTACGCAATGGTGAGGTGGGACCTATTATGTTGGGACGCGATCATCACGATGTGAGCGGTACGGACTCTCCTTTCCGCGAAACTTCTAATATAAAAGATGGAAGCAATGTCATGGCGGATATGGCCGTGCAATGCTTTGCCGGAAACTGTGCTCGTGGAATGAGCCTCGTAGCGCTGCACAATGGTGGTGGCGTGGGTATCGGAAAAGCCATAAATGGTGGTTTTGGTATGGTATGTGATGGTAGTGAGCGGGTGGATGAGATACTTCGTTCGGCTATGTTATGGGACGTGATGGGCGGTGTAGCCCGGCGTTCATGGGCACGCAATGAACATGCTATGGAGACGAGTGAAGAGTTTAACCGGACATATGCCGACGGTTATCATATCACGATGCCCTATGTGGCTGATGACGAATTAGTAAATAAATACATATAATAAATGAAGAATTATGAATGAAGAATGAAGAATTAAGCTGCGCTATGCGGGTTGCACCGCAAGGTAATTCTTCATTCATAATTCTTCATTCTTCATTTTTAGTTCTTCATTCTTAATTTTAAAAGATTATGAATAAAATCATCGAATGTGTCCCTAACTTCAGCGAGGGACGTGACTTGCAGAAAATAGATCAAATCATATCCCCTTTCCGAGGTAAACAAGGTGTAAAACTTCTGGATTACAGTAACGACGAAGACCACAACCGTTTGGTAGTAACTGTGGTAGGAGAACCGGAACCCCTTCGTGATGCCGTGCTCGAAGCCATCGGTATTGCTGTAAAGCTTATTGACCTTAACCACCACACCGGGCAACATCCCCGTATGGGTGCCGTAGATGTAGTTCCTTTCATCCCCATTAAGAATGTGACGATGGAAGAAGCTATCGCCCTTTCCAAAGAAGTAGGGGAAGAAGTGGGCAAACGCTATAATCTCCCTGTTTTTCTCTATGAGAAATCCGCATCCGCTCCGCATCGCGAAAATCTTGCTGCCGTGCGTAAAGGTGAGTTTGAAGGTATGGCAGAAAAGATAAAGCTACCCGAATGGAAGCCCGACTTTGGTCCTGCCGAACGCCATGCCACTGCCGGAACCGTTGCTATCGGTGCCCGTATGCCGTTGGTAGCCTACAATATCAATTTGAATACACCTAATCTGGATATCGCACATGATATTGCCAAGAAGATTCGTTTCATTGGCGGTGGCCTGCGTTATTGCAAAGCCATGGGAGTAGAGTTGAAAGACCGGGGCATTACTCAGGTTTCCATCAATATGACAGACTATACCCGTACCGCCCTTTACCGCGCTTTTGAACTGACCCGTGTAGAAGCACGTCGTTATGGAGTTAGCATCGTGGGGAGTGAGATTATCGGCCTTGTTCCGATGGAGGCGCTCATTGATACAGCTTCTTATTATCTTGGTTTAGAGAATTTCTCTATGCAACAAGTGCTTGAGGCGAGGATTATGGAAGAATAAGGCAAGACACCAATTTATACAGATTACACAAATAAAGTTTTAGTATGACCGAGAACCTGATAATTTTCAATGCCCGCGTTGTAACCCCCATCGGCTTTTCCGCCCGTTGCGGCAAAGAGATGGGGGAACTGTGCATCATTGATAATGCTACAATAGAAGTAACCGATGGTATCATTTCCTATGTCGGCCCTTCCCGGGGCGAGATGCGTGACGGATATTATCAACGCTATTGGCACTATAATGCTCGTGGCAAATGTCTGTTGCCCGGTTTCGTAGATTCGCATACCCACTTTGTATTTGGTGGTGAACGTGCCGAAGAATTTTCCTGGAGGCTGAAAGGAGAAAGCTATATGTCTATTATGGAGCGTGGTGGTGGCATTGTAAGCACTGTGAAAGCCACCCGCGAATGTAGTTTCATTCAACTTCGCTCCAAAGCCGAAGGTTTTTTGAAACAAATGAGTAATATGGGGGTTACCACCGTAGAAGGCAAGAGCGGCTACGGACTGGATAAGGAAACGGAACTTCTGCAACTCAAGGTCATGCGTAGCTTGAATAACGAAGAGCATAAGCGGGTGGATATTGTATCCACTTTTCTGGGGGCGCATGCCGTACCCGAGGAATATAAGGGACGGACGGACGAATACCTCGATTTCATTATCAGTGATGTCCTGCCTTGCGTTGCCAAGAACGAACTGGCCGAGTTTTGTGATGTATTCTGCGAACAAGGCGTTTTCTCCGTCGAGCAATCCCGCCGTTTGTTGCAAGCTGCCAAGGAATATGGTCTGGGTTTGAAACTCCATGCTGATGAAATCGTTCCGCTGGGTGGTGCCGAACTGGCTGCCGGACTTTCTGCTGTTTCTGCGGATCATCTGTTGCATGCATCCGATACAGGTATCTGCGCTATGCGGGATGCCGGAACTGTTGCAACTTTGCTTCCTCTTACTGCTTTTGCCCTGAAAGAACCTTATGCACGCGGCCGTGAAATGATTGATTCCGGTTGTGCCGTAGCCCTTGCCACGGATCTCAATCCGGGCAGTTGTTTCTCCGGATCCATTCCGTTGACTTTTGCCTTGGCATGCATCTATATGCGTCTTACTATTGAAGAAGCTATCACTGCCCTTACCCTGAACGGGGCTGCTGCCTTGAACCGGGCGGACAGTATCGGTAGCATCGAAGTAGGCAAGAAAGGAGATTTTGTAGTGCTGAATTCCGATAATTACCATTTTTTGCCTTATTATGTCGGTATGAATTGTGTAAATACCACCATTAAAGAAGGAGTGATTTATCCTGTATTGTAAAACCTTTAAAGAAAAATACCATGTTAGTTGATTTGACAGTGAAAGAATTCTTGAGTAAAGTGGCGGGCAGTGATCCCGTCCCCGGTGGCGGAAGCATTGCTGCCTTGAACGGCGCCGTAGCTTCGGCGCTTGCCGCTATGGTTGCTAACCTCACCATCGGCAAGAAGAATTACGAAGAACACGAGGAACTTATGAACCATATTGCTTCTCTCGCACTGAGCGAGAAAGACGTATTCGTAGCCGATATAGATCGTGACTCGGAAGCTTATGATGCCGTATTTGCCTGCTTCAAAATGCCCAAGGCTACCGATGAAGAAAAAGTTGCTCGCAGTGCAGCCATCCAGGAAGCCACTAAGCATGCCGCCCTAGTCCCCATGCAAGTAGCTCGTAATGCCTACGAACTGATGTCGGTGATTGCCGATGTTGCCCGTTTGGGAAATCGTAATGCAGTGACTGATGCTTGTGTGGCCATGATGTCTGCCCGCACTGCTGTGCTGGGTGCACTGCTGAATGTCCGCATCAACCTGGGTTCCATCAAAGATAAAACCTTTGCGGATGAACTTCAAAGAGAAGCCGATGTATTGGAGCGATTGGCTTGTGACCGTGAAAAAGAAGTATTGGATGTTGTTAACCAAGAATTGCGAGTATGAAAAATGTCTATCATGTAGGGTCCGGTGAACTCACATTCGACATCATCGAACGAATTATCAACGAGAATCTGAAACTGGAACTGGCTCCCGAAGCCAAAGAACGGATACAAAAATGCCGCGACTACCTCGATCATAAGATAGCCGCGTCCGAAGAACCTTTGTACGGCATTACTACAGGCTTCGGTTCCCTGTGCAGCAAAAATATATCTCCTGATGAATTGGGTACTTTGCAGGAAAACCTGATTAAGAGTCATGCTTGCAGCGTCGGTGAAGAAATACGTCCTGTCATCGTCAAACTAATGATGCTGCTCAAGGCCCATGCCCTTTCTTTGGGACATAGTGGCGTACAAGTCATTACCGTGCAGCGTATCCTCGATTTCTTCAATAACGATGTGATGCCTATTGTCTACGACCGTGGTTCGCTCGGTGCATCCGGTGATCTGGCTCCTCTTGCCAATCTCTTCCTGCCGCTTATCGGTGTGGGCGATGTTTATTATAAAGGTAAGAAGCGCGAGGCCATCAGCGTCCTCGATGAGTTCGGTTGGGAACCGGTGAAACTTATGAGTAAGGAAGGCCTTGCCCTGCTCAATGGTACGCAGTTTATGAGTGCCAATGGTGTGTTTGCCATTCTGAAAGCCTTCCGTCTCTCCAAGAAAGCCGACCTTATTGCTGCTCTCTCCCTCGAAGCTTTCGATGGGCGTATCGATCCTTTCATGGATTGCATCCAGCAAATCCGCCCGCATCGGGGGCAAATCGAGACAGGCGATAATTTCCGTAAACTCCTGGAAGGCAGTGAAATCATTGCTCAATACAAAGCCCATGTCCAAGATCCGTATTCTTTCCGCTGCATCCCCCAAGTGCATGGTGCAACGAAAGATGCCATCCGTTATGTCTCTTCTGTCTTGCTGACCGAAATTAATTCCGTAACGGATAATCCTACTATCTTTCCCGATGAAGACCGTATCATTTCCGGCGGAAACTTCCACGGGCAGCCGCTTGCCATTTCTTATGACTTCCTGGGTATTGCCCTTGCCGAATTAGGCAACATCTCCGAGCGGCGTGTGGCACAACTTATTATGGGACTGCGCGGTCTGCCTGAATTTCTGGTAGCCAATCCCGGTTTGAACTCAGGGTTTATGATACCACAATATGCTGCTGCTTCCATGGTCAGTCAGAATAAGATGTATTGCTATGCTGCCAGCAGTGATTCTATTGTTTCCTCCAACGGCCAGGAAGATCATGTCAGCATGGGAGCTAATGCAGCTACCAAACTGTACCGTATCATGGACAATCTGGAACACATTCTCTCCATCGAACTGATGAATGCTGCCCAAGGCATCGAGTTCCGTCGTCCTCTGAAAACCTCTCCCGCTTTGGAACGCTTCCTGAATGAATATCGCAAAGAAGTCCCTTTTATTAAAGACGACATTGTCATGTACAAGGAAATTCATAAGACAGTGGCGTTCCTGAACCGGACGAAGTTCGATTATTAACATTCTTCCCAATAAATCTGCCGGAAATATAATAAACATTAATATAGTTAATCTTTCAAAGGAAACTCAATTGAAGAATTGAGTTTTCTTTCTATATTTGCCCAGTTTTATTCCGAAAGTGGACATTCTTCTGCTTGAAATCTAAAAAATTAAAGAGAAAATAGAAATGAAAACGGGCGACAATGTGAAAGAACACCCTCAAAGATTAGAGTTACGGGAGCGTATCATCGATACTGCTCTGAAATCTTTTGCTACCCATGGTATCAAGAGCATTACGATGGATGATATTGCTGCGGCACTGGGCATCTCCAAACGTACTTTGTATGAGGTGTTTTCTGATAAAGAAACCTTACTTATGGAATGCCTCCTGAAGGCCCAGCGTGAGGGAGACGCTTACGTGAAAGATGTCTATGAAAAGGCTTCAAATGTATTGGAAGTTTTGTTAAAACTCTATCAGCGGAGTATTGAGAAGTTTCATAATACTAATAAAAAGTTCTTTGAAGACATCAAGAAATATCCTAAAGTCTATGCAGAATTGATGAAGCGTCGCAACCGCGATTCCGAGGAAACGATTGCTTTCTTTAAACTAGGTATACAACAAGGGTATTTCCGCGATGACGTCAACTTTACGATTGTAAACCTGTTGGTACGCGAGCAGCTCGATTTGCTGATGAATACGGATCTCTGCAAAGAGCACTCTTTTCTGGAAGTATATGAATCTATCATGTTCACCTATCTCCGGGGAATATCAACAGAAAAGGGAGCTCGCAAACTGGAAGAATTTATCCGGGAATATCGTAAGGATCGACAGTCCAATACGGAATAAAAGAATAATCCTAATAAACATACAGATTGATTTTTATGGACAGACAACTATTTTTGGTAAGCAAGAAAATGATGTTGACTGTGGTCCTTTTATTGGCTATAGGCCATATACGGGCACAGGAGACGACAGAAACCCTAACCTTGACCCTTGACAAAGCACTGGAAATCGCACTTAGTGATAATCCTACGATAAAGGTTGCCGAAGAGGAAATAGCCCTGAAAAAAGTGGCTAACAAGGAGACCTGGCAGAGTTTGTTGCCGGAAGCCAGTATTGGTGGAACATGGAACCATACAATTACGGCGGCTCAAATGAATCTCGGCGGCCAGTCTTTTAAAATGGGTCAGGACGATTCGAATACAGTAAGCGGAACCTTGAATATCAGCTTACCGTTATTTGCCCCTTCAGTCTACAAAGCAATGTCTATGACGAAAACCGACATAGAATTGGCAGTAGAAAAATCACGTGCTTCTAAGCAGGATCTGGTAAATCAGGTTACGAAAGCGTATTACCAGTTGATGCTGGCACAAGACTCTTATGAAGTTTTGCAGAAGAGTTATAAATTGGCAGAAGACAATTATAACGTGGTTAATGCGAAATACCAGCAGGGAGCTGTCAGCGAATTCGATAAGATTAGCGCTGAAGTACAGATGCGTAGTGTGAAGCCGAATGTGATTTCAGCGGGAAATGCTGTTACTTTATCCAAGCTTCAGCTGAAAGTGCTGATGGGAATAACGGAAGAATTCGATCTCAAGATTGCTGATAATCTGGCTAATTATGAGACTGATTTGTTTGCTAACCAGTTGAATGAGCTGAATGAGGGCTTGGTGAACAATACCACAATGAAGCAATTCGACCTGAACATGAAGATGCTCAATCAGAATCTGAAATCCCTGAAGACAAACTTTATGCCGACATTGGGAATGAATTATTCTTATCAATACCAGTCATTGTATAATAATAACTGGAATGTGTTCGACTATAATTGGGGTGGAAGTTCAGCTTTGGTATTTACCCTGAATATTCCTCTTTATAAGGCCAGTAACTTTACGAAACTGAAAACCGCACGAATTCAGATCAACCAGTTGAAGGAAAACCGCACGGATACTGAGCGTAAACTGAATATGCAGATTACTAGTTACCAGAATAACATGGCGGCAAGTTCCGAACAGGTGGTAAGTAATAAGGAGAACGTAATGCAGGCTCAGAAAGCAGTGGAAATAGCCGGTAAACGCTACGAAGTAGGTAAAGGTACGGTGTTGGAACTGAACAGTTCTCAAGTGTCGTTAACCCAGGCTGAATTGACTTACAATCAATCTATTTACGACTATCTGGTATCTAAGGCTGACCTTGACCAGGTTTTGGGTCGCGACTATTCAATTAAATAAGTAAAAAAGAAAAATCACAACGATATGAAAAAAAGTGTTCAATTGATCGCCCTGGTGGCCGTTGCTCTGCTGAGCTCATGCGGCGGTGGAGAGAAAGACAAGGCTGCAACTGAAAAGGTAGATGAAAAACCGAGAGTAAAACTGGCTGCTGTAATGGCACGTCCTGTAGACCAGATCCAGGAATATACTGCTACTGTCCAGGCAGAAGTGAAAAATAATATCGCTCCTTCTTCCCCGGTGCGTATCGATCAGATATTTGTGGAAGTGGGTGACCGTGTATCTAAAGGTCAGAAATTGGTGCAGATGGATGCTGCCAACCTGAAACAAGCTAAGTTCCGTTTGGACAATCAGGAAATAGAGTTCAAGCGTACCGACGAATTATATAAGGTGGGCGGTACTTCCAAATCAGAATGGGATGCTGCTAAAATGGCATTGGACGTACAGAAGACAACGTATAAGAATCTGTTGGAAAATACGGCGCTGCTCAGCCCCATCAATGGGGTGGTGACGGCTCGTAATTACGATAACGGCGATATGTACAGTGGAGGTGATCCGGTGCTGGTAGTAGAGCAAATCACTCCGGTGAAACTGATGATCAACGTTTCCGAAGGCTACTTTGCGAAAGTAAAGAAGGGCGCTCCCGTAGCTGTTAAGGTAGACGTGTATGGCGATGAAGAGTTTGAAGGAACGATAAATCTGGTTTATCCGACCATTGATTCGAATACCCGTACTTTCCCTGTTGAAGTGCGTTTAACTAATCGTGACCAGAAAGTCCGTCCGGGTATGTTTGCACGTGTAACGCTGAACTTCGGAACACAGGAGCACGTAGTTGTGCCCGATTTGGCTATTGTGAAACGTGCCGGTTCCGGCGACCGCTATGTATATGTATATAAGGACGGAAAAGTTTCTTATAACAAAGTTGAACTGGGACGTCGTATGGATACGGAATATGAGTTGATTTCCGGTGTGGATAACAATTCACAGGTGGTTGTTGCAGGGCAGTCCAAGTTGGCTGATGGCGTAGAAGTAGAGGTAGAGAAATAATTATAAATGAAGAATTAAGAATTAAGAATGAAGAATCTGGTTGTGCAACGCAGTCTTGCCGCAGGGTAATTCTTCATTCTTCATTTTTCATTCTTAATTAAAAAAGACAATATGAGTTTATACGAAGGAGCGGTTAAAAAACCGATTATGACCTCGCTCTGCTTTTTGGCAGTAGCGATATTTGGTCTGTTCTCTTTGTCAAAATTACCGGTGGACCTTTACCCGGATATCGAGACCAACACCATTATGGTGATGACTTCCTATGCGGGAGCCAGTGCGTCGGATATTGAGAACAATGTGACCCGTCCGTTAGAAAATACGCTGAATTCTGTCAGCAACCTGAAACATATTACTTCCAGATCTTCAGAGAATATTTCTGTGATAACATTGGAGTTCGAATATGGATATGATATTGACGTGCTGACGAATGATGTGCGTGATAAACTGGATATGGTAAGCTCTCAACTTCCCGATGAAGTGGAGACACCTATTATCTTTAAGTTCAGTACGGACATGATTCCTATCCTGCTGCTTTCCGTTCAGGCGGAAGAGAGTCAGCCGGCACTTTATAAAATATTGGACGACAACATCGTAAATCCGCTGGCTCGTGTGCCGGGTGTGGGTACGGTGTCTATTTCCGGTGCACCCAAGCGTGAGGTAAATGTTTATTGTGACCCTAACAAGCTGGATGCTTATAATCTTTCAGTGGAGACCATCAGTTCCATCATCAGTGCTGAAAACCGCAATACACCGGGTGGTACCTTCGATGTGGGAAACAATACCTATTCACTCCGTGTAGAGGGAGAGTTCAAGGACCCCAAGGAGATGGAGAATATCGTAGTAGGTACGTACAATGGAGCTTCCGTTTATTTGCGCGATGTGGCAACAGTGGTAGACTCTGTGGAAGAACGTGCGCAGAAGACGTATAGTAATGGTGTACAAGGTGCTATGATTGTGGTACAGAAGCAATCCGGTGCCAATTCTGTGGCTATTTCGCAAAAAGTAATTGATATGCTGCCACAGTTGCAGAAATCGTTACCGAGTGACGTGAAACTGGGCATCATTGTCAATACTTCCGATAACATTCTGAATACCATCGACAGTTTGGAAGAGACTATCATGTACGCTATGTTGTTCGTAATCCTGGTAGTGTTTGTATTCTTGGGGCGTTGGCGTGCTACGGTTATTATCTGTATCACTATTCCGATGTCATTGGTAGCCTCATTTATCTATTTGGGTATTATAGACGGCGGTTCGTTGAATATTATTTCGCTCTCTTGTCTTTCCATTGCTATCGGTAATGTGGTGGACGATGCTATTGTAGTGCTTGAGAATGTGACGACCCATATTGAACGAGGGTCCGAGCCGAAGCAGGCAGCGGTTCATGCCACGAATGAGGTGGCCATCTCCGTTATTGCCTCGACGCTGACCATGATTGCGGTATTCTTCCCGCTGACTATGGTGAGCGGTATGTCCGGTGTATTGTTCCGCCAGTTGGGTTGGATGATGTGTGTGATCATGACTGTTTCTACTATTTCGGCTTTGTCATTTACACCGATGATGTGTGCGCAGCTCCTGCGTTTGCAGAAGAAGCAGAGCAAGATGTTCATCGCTTTCTATAAGCCGATTCAGCGCGGGCTCGATGCTCTTGATGTGTGGTATCAGAATCGTCTGAACTGGGCAGTGCGTCATCGTATAACTATCATGGTTGGTTGTGCCATTTTCTTTGGGGCAAGTTTGTTCTGTACCAAGTATATTGGTACGGAGTTCTTCCCGGCGGCTGATAATAGCCGTATCGGTGTGAACTTGCAACTTCCCATCGGTGCCCGTGTAGAGCGTGCACAAGCGCTGGCTTCGGAACTGACGGAAAAGTGGATGAAACGTTACGAAGGTGTGATGAGGGTTTGTAATTATACTGTGGGACAGGCTGATTCGGATAATACTTTTGCTTCCATGCAGGACAATGGTAGTCATATAATCAGCTTTAACATCAGTTTGGTGAGTCCGGGCGACCGTAAAATCAAGTTGGAAACAGTCTGTGATGAGATGCGTGAAGACTTGAAGGGCTATCCCGAGTTGGATAAGGCACGAGTAATTTTGGGTGGTAGTACCGGTGGTATGAGTGCCCAGGCCAGTGCCGACTTTGAAGTATATGGTTATGATTTTACCGCTACGGATAAAGTCTCGGCCGAACTGAAAGAGAAACTGCTGAATGTAAAAGGTGTGAGTGAAGTAAACATCAGCCGTCAGGATTATCAACCTGAATATCAGGTAGACTTCGACCGTGAGAAACTGGCATTGCATGGACTGAATCTGTCGACCGCTTCCGGTTATCTTCGTAACCGCGTGAACGGAGCCTTAGCTTCTTATTATCGTGAGGACGGTGATGAGTACGATATCCGTGTGCGTTATGCTCCTGAGTTCCGTACAAAGATTGAAGATTTGGAGAACATTCTTATTTATACACCTTCAGGTGAAGGTATCCGTGTGAAGGACCTCGGTAAAGTGGTTGAACGTTCGGCTCCTCCTACCATCGAGCGCAAGGACCGTGAACGTATTGTGACTGTATCCGCTGTTATTTCCGGAGTTCCATTAGGTGACGTAGTGGCCGATGGTAATGCCATTATCGATAAGATGGACTTGCCGAGCGGTATTTCTATCCAGATTTCAGGTTCGTACGAGGACCAGCAGGATTCATTCTCCGATTTGGGTACGCTGGCTGTACTGATCATCATTCTGGTATTTATTGTAATGGCCGCCCAGTTTGAGTCTTTGAGTTATCCGTTCATTATCATGTTCTCCATTCCGTTTGCATTCAGCGGTGTGTTGATGGCACTCTTCTTTACGGGCACAAACCTGAACGTAATGAGTTTGCTGGGTGGAATCATGTTGATTGGTATTGTGGTGAAGAATGGTATCGTGTTGATCGACTACATTACGCTTTGCCGTGAGCGAGGCATGTCGGTGATTCATTCTGTGGTTACGGCAGGCCGTAGCCGTCTGCGTCCGGTATTGATGACCACACTGACTACTATCCTTGGTATGGTGCCGATGGCTGTAGGGCAGGGTGAAGGTGCCGAGATGTGGCGTCCGCTGGGTGTGGCTGTAATTGGTGGCTTGACGGTATCTACCATCTTGACGCTGATTCTGGTTCCCGTTCTCTACTGTTCGTTTGCTGGTATCGGTATCAGCCGCAAACGTGGCAAGATCAAGAAAGACCGTGAACTGAACGATTACTATCAGACTCATAAGGAGAAAATGACGAAACCCAGAAAACAGTGAGAATAATTACGAATTACAAATTACGATGAACTGTATAATTCGTAATTCATAATTCGTAATTCATATATTATATATCATAATTTGTAATTCATAATTAATATGAAATCAGTATTTATAACATTCGACCAGGCATTCTTTGAGCGTATCATGGCGTTGCTTGATCGCCAGGGTTGCCGTGGATTCAGCTATTGGCAACAGGTGCAGGGACGTGGCAGCAAGACGGGTGATCCTCACTATGGTAGCCACGCATGGCCCAGCATGTGCTCTGCTATTATTACTATTATAGATGAAGCTAAAGTTGACCCATTGCTCGATGCACTCCATCGGATGGACGAAGAGACGCAGCAACTCGGTCTCCGGGCATTCGTCTGGAATATTGAGAAAACTATATAGTTTACGCAAGACGCTCGCATAGGGTATTGGAGGCGTTCACTAATAACTTGATAGAGGGAAATCTTACAAAACGTGAAGATTTCCCTCTCTTTTTATGTCTTTTCTCTATCTTTGCAAATCCTTTATGGACAACATGGAAAAGAATTATCTGAAATATACTTGCATTTGGGCATTGATTATATTGGCAGGCTTGTTACTGATGTACTTCCTGCCCGGTTTTACGGTAGGTGAACACGTGATGAGGCGTGTCGACTTGCTGAGTGACGTGCGTACTCAGAAAGATATTGCGGAAGAACCGGACAGTTTGCTTCCGTCTCCACCGAAGGTGAAACCGGCTTTTGTGGATACCTGCCGTGCGGGTATGACGTGCATTGAAGACTACAGCGACTCCACTCTGCGCGGCATGACACCTTTTTACCGGGCTTTGGATGAATTGGCGCAACGTCCCCGCCGGGTACGTATTGCCGTTTTCGGAGATTCCTTCATTGAAGCGGATATACTTACTGCGGATTTGCGCAATATGTTGCAGGATAAATATGGTGGTTGCGGAGTAGGTTTTGTTACCATTACTTCTATGACCAGTGGATTCCGCCCTACCGTGCGCCACTCGTTTGGCGGTTGGCAAAGCCATTCTGTAATGGATTCTACTTTCTTTGATCGCAAAAAGCAAGGCATTTCCGGACATTACTTTGTTCCCCGTCCCGGTGCTTATGTGGAACTGAAGGGACAGAATAAATATGCTTCCCATCTGGATACCTGTGAACAAGCTTCTATCTTCTTTTATAGTAAAGGAGAAGTCACTCTTTCTGTGAATGTCAACCGGAATGAAAAGCAAACCCGTACCTTCCTGGCTACAGATGATTTGCAGGAAATGCAAGTGGATGGAAACATCGGTTCTGTCCGTTGGACGGTTGATGAGGCGGATTCTACCTTATTCTATGGTTTGGCTATGGATGGTAAAAAAGGAATTATCCTGGATAATTTCTCTTTGCGCGGTAGTTCGGGCTTATCCTTGCGTTCTATTCCTGTGTGGATGATGCACGAATTTAATGAGCAGCGTCCTTACGATCTGATTATCTTGCAATATGGATTGAACGTTGCTACTGAACGTGGACGGAATTATGACAAATACATTGCAGGTATGCAGACTACTATTGATCATTTGAAGGATGCATTTCCTCAAGCAGGTATCTTGATAGTCAGTGTGGGAGACCGGGATTATAAGACGGAAGATGGCACTTTGCGCACAATGCCCGGCATTAAAAATCTGGTGCGTTACCAACAAAATCTGGCGGCAGATAACGACATTGCTTTCTGGAATATGTTCGAAGCAATGGGAGGAGAGGGAAGCATGGCGAATCTGGTACATGCCAAGCCTTCTTTGGCGAATTATGACTATACGCATATTAATTTCCGGGGAGGTAAGCACCTGGCAGGCCTACTTTATGAAGCGCTTGTGTATGGAAAGGAACAGTACGACAGGAGGAGGGCTTATGAAGCGGAATAATAGAATAAAAATCGTATTGGAGGTTTCAAAAGCATATTTTTCATCCGCAGATAACACGGATAACGCAGATTTTAAATATAAGAATCCGTGTCATCCGTGTTATCTGCGGATGAAGAATCTCTTTATCACAACTTTGTTTCTTCTGTGCTTCTTTCCGCTTCATGCCCAGGACCCTATTCCATCCTGTCCTCTAATCAGCAAAGCTACAGCAAATTGTGACACACTTCGTTCCTATTCCCAGCGTACGGATACTGTTGCTGTTCCTCAAATAGCTTTTCCTTCCGGTTTTCAGCAACTTGGTGAAAATGAGTTGACGGATAGCCTTGATATTCTCAATCCTTTTTGGGAAAAGTTGCGTCTGTTACATGCCGGCTTTTCTACAGATACCATCCGTATCGTACATATCGGTGACAGCCATATCCGTGGACGTATCTTGCCCCGTACCACCGGAACGCTGCTGACAGAAACTTTTGGTGCTATCTCTTATACCGATATGGGTATCAATGGCGCTTTTTGTACCACCTTTACCCGTCCTGACCGTATTTCTGATATTGCTGCCCTGCATCCCGACCTGGTTATACTTTCTTTCGGAACGAACGAAAGCCATAACCGACGTTATAACACCCTGTTGCACTACCGACAAATGGATGAACTGGTGCGTATGCTTCGCGACAGTCTGCCCAATGTACCCTTACTGATGACAACTCCTCCCGGCTCCTACGACAGTTTCCGGAAAAGTCGCCGCCGCCGCACCTATTCCATTAATCCCCGTACTGCTGTTGCCGTAGAAACCATGCGTCGCTTTGCTGATGACAACGGTCTTGCCGTGTGGGATATGTACGAAGCGGTGGGAGGGAGACAGCGTGCTTGTCTGAACTGGCAGGAAGCAAAATTGATGCGTCCGGACCATGTACATTATCTTCCCGAAGGATATGTGCTGCAAGGTGAATTGTTTTATCAAGCTCTTTTAAAAGCCTATAATGATTATGTGGGATATTGACTTTAACCGTCTGCAAGATGTATTCGTTTATGACCCGCAAGCGCCGATGATATTCAGTAGCGGCATTTTCTTGTGGTTGTTTGCAGCATTTATACTGGTTTATCTGCTGTTGCAACGCCGTCTGACTGCACGCTTGTTGTTTGTTACCGCATTCTCCTATTATTTTTATTATAAAAGTAGCGGAACTTACTTTTTCCTGCTGGCACTTGTCACGGTAAGCGATTTCTTTATCGCTCGTTTTATGGCAGGTACTTCCGTAGGCTGGAAACGTAAGGCAAGTGTTGTGCTTAGCCTTGCTATTAATCTTGGTTTGCTTGCATACTTCAAATATACTAATTTTCTGGGAGATGTCTTCGCTTCGCTGGTAGGCGGCACGTTCCATCATTACGATATATTCCTCCCTGTGGGCATTTCTTTCTTTACTTTCCAGTCACTTAGCTATACCATCGATGTTTATCGCAAAGATATAACCCCTCTTACTAATTTGCTGGATTATGCTTTTTACGTATCCTTCTTCCCACAATTGGTGGCAGGTCCTATTGTACGTGCCCGTGACTTTATTCCACAGATACGCCGTCCTTTGTTCGTATCCCATGAGATGTTCGGAAGGGGGATATTCCTGATTGCAAGCGGTCTGTTCAAGAAAGCGATTATTTCGGATTATATCAGTGTGAACTTTGTAGAGCGTATTTTTGATAATCCTACGCTCTATTCCGGGGTAGAAAACCTGATGGGTGTTTATGGATATGCCTTGCAAATCTATTGCGACTTTTCCGGATACAGTGATATGGCTATCGGAATAGCCTTGTTGTTAGGTTTTCATTTTAATAAGAACTTTGACTCTCCTTATAAGTCCGCTTCCATTACAGAGTTTTGGCGGCGATGGCACATTTCGCTTTCCAGTTGGCTGAAAGATTATCTCTATATATCTTTGGGTGGAAACCGGAAAGGAAAGATTCGCCAGTATGCCAATCTTGTTATTACTATGTTTTTGGGTGGTTTGTGGCATGGGGCTTCCTGGAACTTTGTCATTTGGGGATTGTTCCATGGTATTGCTTTGGCGGCACATAAATTCTGGATGACATTGACCGGAAGAAAGAAAGGAGAAGAAAGCCACGGCATCCGCCGTTTCTTCGGTATACTGATCACATTCCACTTTGTTTGTTTCTGCTGGATATTCTTCCGTAATGTGGACTTTTCCACTTCTTTGGATATGATCAAACAGATCTGTAACACTTTCCGTCCGCAACTTTTCCCGCAACTGATTGCAGGCTATTGGGAAGTGTTTGCACTGATGGCATTGGGTTTCTTTCTGCATTTCTGCCCTGATCGTTGGGAGAACGCTTGCTGTAAAACAGTAACCCGCCTTCCCCTTATAGGAAAGGCGGCTCTGATGCTTGCTTTAATTTACTTGGTAATCCAGATGAAGAGTACGGAGATTCAGCCTTTCATTTACTTCCAGTTCTAAAATTTCTCCTCTCCCTTCATTGGGAGAGGTTTCTAATCCACCTCTATTTCGTCAATGAACATATAAGCAGCTTTTCCTTCGCCTGCATGTCCTTTCGGCAGGGCAGGGCTACGCTTGATAACAACTTTCACATACCGTGCTTTTACCGGATCAAAAGTTATCTCATAGTTTTCCACACCTTTCTTATCAATATTTGTTTCAGCAGGAATATCCTTAACGGCTACTTCGCGGAACTCTTTATTATCGTCAGATACAGAGACTACCAACCCTGTACTTCCCATAATCCAGGCACTCATATCGACAATGGCGTTCGTAGCTACCCGTTTGATTTTTGTTTCCTGTCCCAGGTCGATGATGGCTTCCACATCACCACCTACAAAACCTAACCAGGCTCCGGTGGCATAGCTATCGTTTCCCTTCATACCATCTACTAAGGTGATAGCACCTCCGAATTTATATTTTTCCGAAGGCTGGAAGGTCAGTTCGATAGGGCAATATGTAGCCTTATTGAAAGAAATCTTTTTATTCACCACTTTGCTCTTTCCTTCCGGGCGGATAACCACTGCCTGGAAATCTGCTGTTTCAGTAATGGCAACAGGTTCTGTGTATTTCAATGAAGCTGTAGTCGGTTCGGTCCCATCTAATGTATAATAAATAGGAGCGTCATCAATAGTACTCAATGTAACTACTACCGCTTTCTTGGCAACATCCGGTGTGAAGTCGACCTTCAGATCGAATACATGCTTGGCATAGTTGAAACCATCTCTTTGATAGAACTTCATCAGGCGGGCCAGACGTTTAGTGAAATCTTTGAAATCCTTCTTTTCGGGCTGTGTCCATTGTACTTCGGCAAGGGCAGCCATACGGGGCAATACCATGTATTCCACGTGTTCTGTGGTAGTTATGTACTCTGTCCATAAGTTGGCTTGGGCACCAATAATATGTTTTTTCTGTTCTTCATTCAGATCGAAAGTAGGATCCAGACTATACACCTTTTCTATGGGTACATATCCACCGATACCCAGCGGTTCATCCTTGGTGTCTGCCGTCTGATAATAATCGAAATAACAATAGGTGTTGGGCGTCATAATTACATCATGCCCCATTTGTGCCGCTTCTATGCCTCCGGATGCTCCGCGCCATGACATTACTGTCGCATTGGGGGCTACATCGCCTTCCAGAATTTCGTCCCAGCCGATAATCCGGCGTCCCTTGCTGTTCAGGAACTTCTCGATACGTGTCATGCAATAACTTTGCAGGCGATCTTCTGCGGTATGTTTTTTATCAGCTTTCAGCCCTTCCGCTTTGATACGTGCCTGGCATTTCGGACATTTTTCCCAACGGGTACGTGGAGCTTCATCACCACCGATATGTACATATTCTGATGGGAATATTTCGATGATTTCACTCATTACGTCTTCCAGGAATTGCATGGTTTTATCATTACCGATGCAGAGTACGTCTTCAAATACGCCCCAACGAGGACATACTTCATATGGACCGCCTGTACACCCCATTTCCGGATAAGCAGCTAATGCGGCAAGCATATGTCCCGGCAAGTCTACTTCCGGAATTATCGTGATGTAACGTTCCTGCGCATACTTCACGATTTCTTTAGCTTCTTCCTGTGTATAGAAACCACCATACGGCGTATTGTCATACTCTTGTGTGTTTCTTCCGATTACCGTACGACTGCGTTGAGAACCTATTTCCGTAAGTTTCGGATATTTCTTAATCTCAATACGCCAGCCCTGGTCTTCAGTCAGGTGCCAGTGGAAAGTATTCATATTGTGCAGTGCCAGCAAGTCTATATATTTCTTTATAAACTCTTTGGGGAAGAAGTGACGTCCTACGTCAAGGTGCATGCCACGATAACTGAAGCGCGGTTCGTCCTTAATTTCACCTGCCGGTATCAGGACGGTTGCTCCTTTGGCTTCGGCGGGAATGGATTTGCGTAAAGTCTGGATGCCATAGAACACTCCGTTTTCGGTTTGTCCGTTGATGCTGATTCCTTCGGGGGTGGTAGTCAGCACATAGCCCTCCTTGTTTGCAATGCCCGGGTCGAGTCCCAGTACAATTGCATTTTTTACCTGTTCTCCTGCTGCGATGGCCTTTATTTTCGGTGCATAGTTCGTGGCTTGTTGGATGTACTCCGACAGGAACTCAGCATTGCGTTGCAATAAGGCATTGTTTTCCGGATAAGCGATGAGAACATTTTCGTTCAGTTTGAACGGATTTCTCTGGGTTAAACTTACCTCTTGGGGGAGAGGTATCACTTGGTAGTTAGCTTCTTTCTCCGCGGTACACGAAGCGCATGCCAAGGCGAGAGCACCTGCAAGAAGTGCGTGGTTAAGTTTTCTCATGGTGTTAGTATTTAATTGATTCGTGTACAAAGTTATCAAATAAATGCTAAAAAACTATGCTAACCGGGCACATTGTTTTGTTTTCTTACAGTGCAAGAGGATTTTGTTCACGTTACGACTGATTTTAAGTGTTTTATTACTCTAAATTATCTCATTGTACTTTGTTTATAACGGAAAAGAAATGAGTTTTCACCACAGAGGAACACAGAGTATCACGGAGTTCTATTCTTTTGATTTCAAATTGATTAAACTCAGTGAGACTCTGTGTTCCTCTGTGGTGAATTAATTCATAACCCTTACAGAAACGAATATAATTACTAGTCATCAGTTCTTCTCCTTTCTCTTGTTTTGTTTTCATTTCAACAAAGGTACCATGAACATGTTGAATGTTAAAATGCCGGGTATGGATTTATTTTAAGCGCCCGTTCACTTTTCTTTTTTGCTTTCAAATAAAAGTTGAGCTCATTTTACTCTCACTCCTCTCACTTTTCGGACAGCTTGGGGGAGGAATGCTGATTCGCCGCATGAACAAAGCGTTTGTCTCGGCAAGATGGCGAAGTGATTGAAAAAAAAAGGAATATGACGGCAAAAAGTCAGAGGAATAGATTATAAGCTAACAATCGCTGTTTTCGAAAAGTATAAAATAGAGGCTTTTCCAAACGGATTACCGCATATACATGCAGTATATTCGCATTTTTCCTGTCGAATATGGAGAATTGAGCCGCCGGATCTATATCTCCAGCAAGTCCGATCTATATTTCCTGCGTGTCCGATCTATATT
Source organism: Bacteroides sp. MSB163 (assembly GCF_036416795.1). Classification (NCBI taxonomy): domain Bacteria; kingdom Pseudomonadati; phylum Bacteroidota; class Bacteroidia; order Bacteroidales; family Bacteroidaceae; genus Bacteroides; species Bacteroides maternus. The sequence continues at coordinate 2,386,657 of NZ_CP143867.1, forward strand.
TCGGGCACATTGGATATAGAGATCGGGCACATTACTTGTTAATCCCCGGCACATAGTATCTTAATCCGTGGCACATTGCTTGTTATTTTCTGTAGAATAATTGTACGTATTTCTGTATTTGGTTGTCATACAGTAGAATGCGTTTTTTCCTTCCCGTATTTCCTCTGCAACGCACTCCCGGACGCAAAGAAACGATTCTCGGAGCGTTGATAATACAAAATGTCAGAATGATACTTAGCGCCCATCCGGAACGGTTTTGAATGAACGGGATTCATCCGTTTCCGGTATCTTTCTGAAGGATAGCTCATGGAGCAAATGATATTTATGTACCGAAGGCGAAAACCAGCACATATCTGACGATATTGGGGCTGTTTAGTGCCGTAAATACGGTGATTTTGCATAGATTATGAAGAAACGGTATCTATGCGCATTAGTAGTTGATATACAGATGATTAATATGCATTTCTTGTGTGATTATCGAAAAAAAAGTGTCGACAACGCTCTTAACTACACTTACATACACTCTTCCAACACTCATGTAAGCAACTGTAAGTGAGCGGATAATCGGGAATAGTGTCGATAAATTATCATTTATAAACCTCCGTGTACTCCGTGGTGAAAAGATTCAAAACCCGTCTGAAATGCGACAAGTTATAGCAATAAGTTTCATCATATTCTTTTTGCCCTATATTCCTTCGGTGACATCCCCGTATGCTTCTTGAAGTACCGTCCGAAGAACGACTGGTCGGGAAAATTATATCGGTCGGCTATCTCTTTCAGTGAGAGGTTGGTGGATTGCAGGGCAACTTTGATTTCCAATGTGAGGAATTCATCGATAATTTCTTTAGCGGAAATCTGGCCTACCTCTTTAGTTATAGCAGAAAGGTAACGTGTAGAAATACAAAGTTGCTCGGCATAAAAGGCTACATCTCGTTGTGCGGTACAATTAGTATGTACCAGGTGAATGAACTTTTTGAACAGTTGCCCTTTCCGGTTCCCTCCTTCCAATTGCTCTTTGGTGAAGTATCGCTGCACTTTATCATAGGTATCCAAAAATAATATCTGAAGCAAGTTCTGGGCAATGCTTTCGCGGAATTGGTTTTCCTTGTCGGCATAAATAGCAGCACTTGCCTCTATCATTCCCAGGATGGGGCGTATTGTTTCGAGCCTGGTATGTGTATAACAGGAATTCTCTTTCATGAAATGCATGAATGCCGGATCCAGACGGAAACAGGCGACCTTCATCATTTCGCCCGAATAGGCGAAATAGTGTATCCGGAAGTCTTGACTGGCCGATCTGAGTGAAAGAATAGAACCGGGCAATAACGTGATATTCGTATTCGGTATAATGTGATGCTTCTCCAAATCTATGGTGATTTCCGCTTCTCCGCTGGAACAGAACATAAGGACTCCATTCGTCAGTTTGACGAGTCGGTTGTGATAAAATTCCAGGTTATCGCTTCCGGATCTGAAGGTTTCTGCTTTCGTGGTTAATAATGGATTCATACTTTATCTTTTTAAAGTTTTGCTGGAACAAAGGTAGAAGTTCTTTTTGGAATGTTAAGCAATCCGTTCCGATAATGAACAAAGGAGTGCGACAAATGAAACAAGTTGTTGTTCAAAAACGGCATACCTTTGCCGCCGACATAGCAAAAGATGTTTTTAAAAAGATTGTAGTATGACAACAAAGAAGAGATTGATTAGACAAATGATGGTATTCATTTGTGGAGTAACATTAGTAGCATGCGGACAGGCTCCTACCGTGCAGACCAGTTCTGAGTATGAGGTGATGAGAATCACGACATCCGACAAGGAATTGCAAACGACCTATTCTGCGAGTATCCGGGGAAGACAAGACATTGACATTTACCCGCAGGTATCAGGTTTCCTGACTAAACTCTGTGTGGAAGAAGGTCAGGCAGTCCGCAAAGGGCAAGTCTTGTTTATTATTGACCAAGTACCTTACCGTGCGGCTTTGCAGACTGCGGAAGCTAATGTGGAAGCGGCGCGTGCAAGTGTAGCTACGGCCCAACTGACGTATGACAGTAAAAAAGAATTGTTTGCCCAGAACGTGATTTCCGAGTTCGATTTGCAAACATCTTATAATAACCTGCTGACGGCGAAAGCACAATTGGCGCAGACGGAAGCTCAACGTGTAAGTGCCGCCAATAACCTTTCTTATACGGAAGTGAAAAGTCCTGCCGACGGTGTTGTAGGCACTCTGCCCTATCGTGTGGGCGCTTTGGTTAGTGCCAGCCTGCCTAAACCGTTGACTACGGTTTCTGATAATTCCGATATGTACGTTTACTTCTCGATGACAGAAAACCAGTTGCTGGATATGACGCGCCGTTACGGTTCCAGGAGTAAAGCATTGGAGGAAATGCCTGCTATTGAATTGATTTTGAATGATAAATCCACCTATCCTTCGCAAGGTAAGATTGAAACAATCAGTGGGGTTATCGATACTTCTATTGGAACTGTCAGTCTGCGTGCCGTATTCCCGAATAAGGAAGGATTGTTACAGAGTGGGGGAGCCGGCAATGTAGTGGTCCCTGTTCAAAAACGGAACTGTATCGTTGTTCCGCAAGCGGCTACTTATGAAGTGCAGGATAAAGTGTTCGTATTTAAAGTAGTAGATGGTAAAGCGCAGTCTGCCCCGGTGGAGGTGACCCGTGTAAATGGTGGAAAAGAGTATATCGTAGACAAGGGCTTGAATGTGGGTGATGTAATTGTGGCTGAAGGCGTAGGGTTATTGCGCGAAGGTACACCTATTCAAGCTAAGGCAGCATCCTCTGCAACACAAGAAACCGCTAATCAACAAACAAAGGAGGATTAATCCATGAATCTGAGAACATTTATTGAACGCCCGGTATTTTCGGCGGTCATTTCTATAACGATTGTCATTCTGGGTATCATCGGGTTGTTTACCCTGCCCGTCGAACAATATCCCGATATTGCTCCGCCTACCGTTATGGTAAGCACCACGTACTACGGCGCCAGCGCGGAAACTTTGCAGAAGAGTGTTATCGCTCCGTTGGAAGAAGCTATCAACGGTGTGGAAGACATGACCTATATGACGTCTACCGCTACCAATGCCGGTTCGGTATCCATTACCGTCTATTTCAAACAGGGAACCGACCCGGATATGGCTGCCGTTAATGTGCAGAACCGCGTATCCAGAGCTACCGGACAGCTTCCGGGAGAAGTTACTCAGGTAGGTGTGACGACTATGAAGCGCCAGACCAGTATTTTGCAGATGTTTTCATTGCATAGCCCCGATAATTCGTACGATGAAAACTTCCTTGCCAACTACATGAGTATCAACTTGAAACCGCAGTTGCTGCGTATTGCAGGTGTGGGCGATATGATGATTATGGGTGGTGACTACAGTATGCGTGTCTGGATGAAGCCTGATGTGATGGCACAGTACAAACTGATTCCGTCTGACGTGACGGCAGCACTTGCCGAGCAGAATATAGAATCGGCTACCGGTTCGTTCGGTGAAAATTCGGACGAAACCTATCAATATACCATGAAGTATAAAGGCCGTCTGATTACACCGGAGGAATTTGGTGAAATCGTAATCCGTTCTACGGAAGACGGTGAAGTGCTGAAGTTGAAAGACATTGCAGATGTGGAACTGGGTAAGGAAAGTTATGCCTACAAAGGCGGTATGGACGGTCACAATGGTGTTTCCTGTATGATATTTCAGACGGCCGGCTCCAATGCTACGGAAGTAAACCAGAACATCGACAACCTGTTGGACGAAGTACGCAAAGACCTGCCGAAAGGTGTGGAGTTGACACAGATGATGAGTTCCAATGACTTCCTGTTCGCTTCTATCCATGAAGTAGTAAAGACTTTGATCGAGGCTATCATTCTCGTTATCTTGGTGGTATATGTATTCTTGCAGGACATCCGTTCCACATTGATTCCGTTGGTGGGCATCATCGTGTCACTGGTAGGTACCTTCGCTTTTATGTCCGTTGCCGGATTCAGTATCAACCTGATTACACTGTTTGCATTGGTGCTTGTGATCGGTACGGTGGTGGACGACGCCATAGTCGTCGTCGAGGCGGTACAGTCGAGGTTCGATGTCGGGTATAAGTCTTCTTATATGGCAAGTATCGATGCTATGAAAGGTATCAGTAATGCGGTTATCACCTCTTCACTGGTATTTATGGCGGTGTTTATTCCTGTATCGTTTATGAGTGGTACGTCCGGTACGTTCTATACGCAGTTCGGTCTGACGATGGCGGTTGCGGTAGGTATTTCAGCCGTTAACGCTTTGACGCTGAGCCCGGCTCTTTGCGCCCTGTTGCTGAGACCTTATATTAATGAAGATGGTACGCAGAAAAATAATTTTGCCGCCCGTTTCCGTAATTCGTTCAATGCGGCTTTCGATGTGGTGGTGAATAAGTATAAGAATGCGGTATTATTCTTTATCAAGCGTCGCTGGTTGTCATGGTCATTGCTGGTTTGCTCAGTGGTAGTGTTGGTACTCCTGATGAACTCTACGAAGACCAGTTTGGTGCCTGATGAAGACCAGGGTGTATTGTTTGTCAACGTAAGTACAGCTCCGGGTAGTTCATTGAAGACTACGGATGATGTTATGCTTCGTATAGAAGAACGCTTGGAAGCTCTTCCGCAAAAGTTACATATCCAGAAAGTAACCGGTTACGGATTGCTTTCCGGACAGGGAAATACATTCGGTATGATTGTTGTGAAGCTGAAACCTTGGGATGAACGTACAAAGAAAGAAGATCAGGTGCAGGCTGTCATCGGACAGATTTATGCCCGCACGGCAGATATCAAGGATGCCACAATCTTTGCAATTGCTCCGGGTATGATTCCGGGTTATGGTATGGGTAATGCACTCGACCTGAATGTACAGGATAAGTTGGGCACGGATGTGAATACCTTCTTCCAGACTACCCAGCAATACCTGGGTGCTTTGAACCAGCGTCCCGAAATCTCCATGGCCTATTCTACTTTCGATGTGCGCTATCCGCAATGGACTGTAGAAGTAGATGCTGCCAAATGTAAGCGTGCCGGCATTACTCCGGATGCAGTGCTCTCTACACTTTCGGGTTACTATGGCGGACAGTATGTATCCAACTTCAACCGTTTCTCAAAGGTATATAGGGTTATGATACAGTCCGGTCCGGAATACCGCATGGATGAGTCTTCATTGCACAACACCTTTGTACGGATGGCAAACGGTGAGATGGCTCCGCTGAGCCAGTTCGTTACGCTAACCCGCAGTTATGGTGCCGAGACTTTGAGTCGCTTCAATATGTATAACTCCATAGCTGTGAATGCCATGCCTGCCGAGGGATATAGTACGGGTGATGCCATCCGTGCCGTGAAAGAGACAGCGGAAATCAGCTTGCCGAAAGGTTACGGTTATGACTTCGGTGGTATCACGCGTGAAGAGAACCAGCAGAGTGGTACGACGGTAATTATCTTCGGTATCTGTATTCTGATGATCTATCTTATCCTGAGTGCGCTTTATGAAAGCTTCATCGTTCCGTTTGCAGTTATTCTTGCGGTTCCGGTAGGTTTGATGGGTACGTTCTTGTTTGCCAAGATAGCAGGATTGGAGAATAACATTTATTTGCAAACAGGTTTGATTATGTTGATCGGTTTGCTTGCCAAGACAGCCATTCTGTTGACGGAATATGCTGCCGAGCGCCGAAAGGCAGGCATGGGATTGATTGCTTCCGCAGTTAGCGCAGCCAAAGCCCGTCTTCGTCCTATCCTGATGACGGCACTTACCATGATCTTCGGTCTGTTCCCGCTAGTAGTAGCTACAGGAGTAGGTGCTAACGGTAACCGCTCGTTGGGTACGGGTGTAGTAGGTGGTATGACCATCGGCACACTGGCATTGCTTTTCATCGTTCCGGCTTTGTTTGTCACCTTCCAGTGGTTGCAAGAACGTCTTCGTCCGGCTCAGTCCATGCCTACCAAAGACTGGCAGATTGAGGAGGAGATGGAAGTGAGTAAGAAAGAAATAGAAGAATCACATAAATGAGAATTTAATGAGGAATGAAGAATGAAGAATTTGGCTGCGCAATGCAAGCATGCCGCAAGGTAATTCTTCATTCTTAGTTCTTCATTTAAATAAATTGTCATATACAAATAATATTATAGTAATGAAGAAACAAATCATCACTTTAGCTGTCGCAGCCTTGCTGTTGAGTAGTTGCGGCATCTATATCAAATATGAACGTCCCGAAGTCAAGACCGACGGACTTTACGGGCAGGATGTAGAGGTGGAAGACACCGCCTCTATCGCCTCTCTCTCCTGGCGCGAGTTGTTTACCGACCCGCAACTACAATCTCTCATTGAGCATGCACTGCAAGGCAATACTGACTTGCAGTCCGCTCAGTGGCGTATCAAAGAAGCGGAAGCCACTCTGTCATCCGCCCGTCTGGCCTATCTGCCTTCTTTTATGTTGACTCCGCAGGGAGGTGTCAGTAGCTTTGATAAATCAAAAGGTTCCTGGACGTATAGCAGCATAGCATCCGCCAGTTGGGAAATTGATATTTTCGGTAAACTGACCAATGCGAAACGCCGTGCGAAAGCTTTGTACCTTCAGAGCCTGGAGTACGAACAGGCTGTCACTACTTCGTTGATAGCCAATGTGGCAAATATGTATTATACCTTATTAATGCTCGATGCACAATATAACGTCTCTGCCGAAACTGCCGCCAAGTGGCGTGAGAGCGTGAAGACAATACGTGCCATGAAAGCAGCAGGTATGACGGATGAGGCCGGAGTAGCCCAGACCGAAGCAAACTGTTATATGGTAGAAGCCTCTTTGCTCGACCTTAAACAGCAAATCCGTGAAGTGGAGAATTCACTTTCTATTTTACTGGGTGATGTGCCCGACGCCATCGAACGTGGAAAGCTACAGGGACAAAATTTCCCGGAAGAACTTACCGTTGGCGTACCTTTGCAGTTACTCTCCCGTCGTCCCGACGTGAAGAGTGCGGAACTCTCGCTGGCACAGGCCTTTTATAGTACCAATGCGGCACGTTCAGCCTTTTATCCTTCCATCACTTTGGGAGGTACGGCAGGTTGGACAAATTCTGCCGGAAGCATGATTATCAACCCGGGTAAGCTGTTACTCTCTGCAGTTGGTTCACTGACACAACCTTTATTTAATAAAGGATTAAACATGGCACAGTTGAAAATAGCCAAAGCCCAACAGGAAGAAGCTAAACTTTCTTTCCAGCAGGCTCTGCTGAATGCAGGAAGTGAAGTGAATAATGCCCTTACCCAAGTGCAGGTGGCCCGCGGTAAAACAGAGTTGCGCGACGGACAAATCACTTCATTGGAAACTGCAGTGCGCAGCACGCAATTGTTGATGAAACATGGCAACTCCACTTATCTGGAAGTACTTACCGCCCAGCAATCGTTGCTCTCTGCCCAACTGACGCAGATAGCCGACCGCTTCGATGAGATACAGGGAATTATCAATCTCTACCAAGCCTTAGGTGGTGGCAGGGAATAAAGAATAAATCATATACTCTCTCTTCTCTCGTTTCTTCATCCCCTTTTATCCTTCACGAAGTGGAGTGGTGAGAGGGGATATTTTTAGTGATCACTTATTCAGGTACTGGTCAATCTGTGCCACCGTTGCATCTTTCAGCAGTACTTTTTTGTCTTTATCCAATAGATACAGGGTAGGTATCGCTTTCAGGTCATACAGATTCTTTTCCTTTATAACGAGTTTTTTATCATACCCGTTTATCCATTCTTTGGGGAAATCCGGTAGGTGTCTTTCCCATTCTTCCTTATCTTCATCCGGATAAATAGCCAGTATCTTTAGACTTCCTGCTGCAAACTCCTTGTTGATGGCAGGCGCCTGTTTCAGTGCTTCTATGCCTTCTTCACAAGCATGACATCCCGGATTGTTGATAAACAGCAGCGTATATTTTGCTTTCACTCCGTAGAGCGTACCGCTTTTTCCGGACAGCAGTGTATAGGTGAAATCTTCTGCCGGCCTTCCGATACGATTCTGTTCTGCCAGTTCCCGGCGTCCTTGCGGAAGTATTTTCTCCGTATCATTCAATACTTTACTTTCCAGCATGGCGTCCAGTACCGGAATGTAAAATTCTTCATTCCGCATCGGAGAATTCGGATCATACAGATATTTTTCTGCTAAGTCCGTATAATAGAAGAATACGACTTTCTTCTGATCTGCCATCTTATACATTTGCTTTATGGCAGTTATCGCAGTAGTGTCCGGTACTATCTTCAGGATATCTATAAAGTCCACCCATGCTTGTTCCGTAACATCCGGAAGGTTGATATAAGTGGTATCGGTAAAATCCATATTGTCCCAATAGTGCCGTACCAGATAGTCCGCACGCAATTCGGGAGTGTTCAGCATGGTTGGTATAAGGGGGAGCGTGAATTTTTTTACGGTGTCTGCCTGGACTGCCGTTTCCTTGTTGTCGTTCGCTTTCCGGCTACCGCATGAGGCACACAGGATCAGGAATAGGAGGAAAATGTTGAGAGAAGTTTTCATAATTCAACTACTTATATAATGTATTGAGAGACAAAGATAATGCAAATGTTTTAATTACCATTTGTTAAGTATCAGCAAATTTATGAAGCCTACCTTTGCCCCGCTTTTTTAAAAACAATGAGATATGCAAAGGGATAATTTGGACTTCAAAAACATGAGTGTGAGTAAGTTGTTTACAAAACAACTCTTCCCCACGTTGCTGGGTATGGTATCATCCGCATTGTTCACTGTTGTCGACGGGATATTCGTAGGACGCGGAATAGGTAGTGATGCCATTGCCGCGGTGAATATTGCGGCGCCTATTTTTATGATAGCGGCCGGGTTGGGACTGATGTTCGGTATGGGTGGAGGAATTCTTGCTTCCATTAATCTGTCTCGTGGCAAATTGGTGGTCGCTAATATCAATGTCACGCAGTCAATCGTCATGCTGACGATTGTCAGTATCATTATGGGAATACTATTGACTGTGTTCCCCGAAACTGTAGTAACCTTATTAGGAGCCGAAGGGCATCTGACGGAATTGTCAGCGGAATATCTGTTTTGGTTCTCCATATCCATTCCGTCCACGGTCTTACTGGTGGCATTGCCGTTCTTTGTACGCCTGACGAATCCTAACTTTGCCATGTGGGCTATGCTGGCGGCTACTGTTGTCAATATCTTGCTCGATTATATCTTTATCTTTGTTTTTGAGTGGGGATTGTTCGGTGCTGCTATCGCCACTGATTTGGGAGAATTGGTGGGAACACTTTTACTCTTGGGTTATCTGCTTCGTCCCTCCGTATCGGTTCGGTTTGCCAGGTTGAAGATGAGCATCAAGAGCATCCGCCTGACACTGAGGAATACATGGTATATGCTGAAACTGGGTGTTTCATCCTGTTTGAGTGAAATAACGATTGCTGTCATGGCTATTGCAGGCAATTATGTGTTTATGAGCCATCTCGGAACGGATGGGGTAGCGGCTTATAGCATTGTCTGCTATCTGTTCCCTATTATTTTCATGGTGTTTAACGCTATGGTTCAGTCGGCACAACCCATTGTCAGTTACAATTATGGTTGCGGACAGTTATTGCGGTCCAATAAAGCGTTGCGTTTATGCATTGTTTCCGCCGTTGTGTTTGCTTTGGTGATTAGTGGAGTGTTTGTCTGTTTCTCCGGTGATATCGTTTCTCTGTTCTTGCCGGACCGGACAAGTCATGCCTGGCAGTATGCGGTTGCCGGTCTGCCTCTGTTTGCTGTCGATTACATTTTTTTCGGGATAAATGTAATCACAATAGGGTATTATACCAGTATTGAACGTATTAACCTGGCAATGAGGCTTACGTTGCTGCGTGGCATATTGCCGGTCTTGTTCTTCTTCGTACTTCCTGCATGGTTGGGAGTGACGGGCATCTGGCTTGCTGTGGCGGCAGGAGATATTACTACAACAATCCTTATTGTGTTGTGCAGAAAGAAAGTTTAGTATGGCTGTACCTATGAATTATTTTCAATACATTTGCATACAAAAAATACATTTATCATGAAACGCAACTCTTTCTTATTATTTGTAGCGATTCTCTTCACTTCGGTTTCAGTTTCTTTTGCCCAAAAGAAACTCTCCATCCTTGGAGACTCTTATTCTACATATTACGGTTATGTCACTCCCGACACCAACCTCTGTTGGTATGGCGTACCGGAAGAAAAGAGAGAGAATGATGTGAAGCGGGTGGAGGATACCTGGTGGTATCTTCTTATCAATGAGCACGGTTATCAGATGGAGCGTAATAATTCCTATTCCGGTTCAACCGTTTGCCACACCGGTTATGAGAAAGCGGATTACTCGGATCGTTCCTTCGTAACGCGTATGGACAACCTGGGTAATCCTGATGTTCTCCTGGTCTTTGGCGGTACGAACGACAGTTGGGCGAAAGCCCCTGTCGGCAGCTACCAGTATGCAGATTGGACTAAAGCCGATCTTTACAACTTCCGTCCTGCCTTCTGCCGACTGATGGGCTATCTGACTAAGCGCTATCCGGATACCCGAATCTATAATATCACGAACACCGAACTGTCGGAAGATGTAACCACTTCTATGGATGAAATCTGCCGCCATTACGGAGTAACCAATATCCGCCTGCGCGATATTGACAAACAGTGGGGACATCCCTCCATAAAAGGAATGAAGAGTATTTGCGAACAGGTGTATAAAGTAATAGAAGAATAACATATGCCCCCTTCCACACCGCTGCGTCCCTTTATTCATCGGGCATAGCGTGTGGAAGGGTGTTCTTTTTGCTGACTTATCTCGTTACGAGCCGCTCCCGGCTGACTCCATAATATCCTGCCGCCGGCACATATATCGGTTGCGTCTTCCTTCCTATATTTTCTATCTTTCCTTCCGCATTCAGCCGTTTCAGGTGCTCCGCAGCTTTCGACCGCATAAAGCCGCATATACGCTGGAAATCGGCACGTGTCATCAGTTGATGTTCTGCAAAATACGCTTTCAGCCGCATATCTATCTCTACATCGGACAGTTTACCGGAGTGCCCGCTGTGCCTGAAGTTTTTCAGTTTCACGTTGCCCACCTCGTCCTTCAGCGCACGGTCGGCACGGAACTTGATACCTTTCAATCTCACCTTTTCATTTTTCCGGTCCGTCTCCCTTGTGATTCCTTTTTCACTTTTCAGTGTGGGGTAGAAATAGCCGATACCATCCAGATGTACTTGCCGCCCTTCCGATAATTCCTCGCCCATCACATGAGAAAGCGCGTCGAGCACTGCCGACACATCAGTTTCAGTCAGCGAGCTGCGTTTCTGTATTTTTCGGCGGATTTCGTCGGTTCCTACTTTTCCATTGAGGGTGATGCGTGCATGGATCGTTGTTTTCTCAGTTTCGTCCGTTTCATTGTTCGGTACCGGAGTCTCATACCATTCAAAAAGTATTGCCATTGCTTGTCGTTTTACAATTGATGATGCAAATGTACCATATATATAAGGGAAGAGCAAATTTTGAACGAACCATTCATATCGTTTGATTATAGTCGGCAGGTTTGCTGATTGCAATCAACAAGCTTGCTGACAGTAATCAGTAAGCCTGCTGACTATAATCAAACGCTGCGGATGCCTTATGCAAAAGACGATGATCCCATATGTGAAATCACAACGATATATACCTGCTTTACTAGCGCTGATTAGTTGAACGGATTTCTCTGAAACGTTTGCAAACAGGCCTTTTATGATGCTAACTTCGTAGCATTAATCACTAAAATAGTAACAGAATTATGAAGACAAAATTAATGCGATTCATTACCTCTTTTTTTGAAAGTTGGAGAGAAGAAAAAAAGTGCTGGCAAATCAGCCGGAATCTATTGTGGAGCACACGGATATTACCGTTACACCTTCCACAAACCATCCTGTTGCGGAACGTGTAAAGAACGTGCCGGTTAGTCTGACGGATCAGGTAAACCGCTTCCTGCAATCTACCTACGATTTTCGTTATAATTTGCTGACGGAAGAAACCGAATACCGTCCGGCAGATGGGAGAGGAGAACCTTTTGCACCTGTGGGCAGGCGGGAACTGAATTCTTTCTGCCTCGAAGCGCATGCACGGGGCATTGCCTGTTGGGATAAAGACATCAGTCGTTATCTCTATTCTACCAGTGTACCCGGTTATCATCCTTTCCTTCTGTATCTGGACGAACTTCCGGCCTGGGATGGTATTGACCGTCTCGAAGCATTGGCGCACCGTGTTTCTTCTGATCCATTGTGGATAAAACACTTCCATATATGGCTGCTTGCCCTTACTGCACAATGGCTGGGCATAACGGGAAAGCATGCTAACAGTGTGGCTCCTATCCTTATCAGTACGGAACAAGGCTGTTTGAAATCTACCTTTTGCAAGAGTTTAATGCCTGAAACCCTGTCACGTTACTATTCGGATGAAGTGGAGTTGACTTCAAAAGGAAACGTTACCCGAAAAATGTCGGAAATGGGTCTGCTGAATCTCGACGAGTTCGATAAATATCCCGCTTCTAAAATGCCTTTGCTGAAGAATCTGATGCAGATGGCGGAGCTGAACCTTTGTAAAGCCTATCAGAGAAACTATCGCAACCTGTCGCGTATCGCCTCTTTCATAGGCACAAGCAACCGTTTCGATTTATTATCCGATCCTACGGGAAGCCGGCGTTTTCTTTGTGTGGAAGTGAAGGGGAAGATAGATTGTTCCCGCATTGTGCACAAACAAATCTATGCCCAGTTGAAGCAGGAGCTTCTGAAGGGTGCCCGATATTGGTTTACGGCAGAAGAAGAACATGAATTGAAGGAGCATAATAAGATGTTTCAGCGTCGCAGCATAATGGAAGAAGTGCTTTATGCCTGTTTCCGTCCTGCCACAGCCGAAGATCGGGATGAAATGGTGCAACGCCTTTCCGCGGCAGACATTTTCAAGGTTTTGAAGAGACAGAATCCGGCCGCCATGCGGGGAGTTAATTCGAATGCGTTTGCCCAATTGTTGGCGCCATTGGGATTTTCCCGCTCACGTAGCCGTTATGGGAATTATTATGCGGTCATTTCTTTGTCCGAAAATATCCCTTCCACCCGCTAACCCCGATGAATCGGGCGTTTCGGTAGTGTGGAAGGGTAGGGATACTCGCTATGAATATGGCAAAAGCTGGTTTGACTGAGGAAAACAAGAATAGGTACTCAACGGTTTTTAGAGAATATTTTTTGATGAAATTCGAAACAAATGAATGCTTTTGTTGTTGAATGTGAAAAAAAACGTATCTTTGCAACTGAACTATTTGACATGATGATATCTTATATAATATGTCATGTCCTCTTCCGGAACAGTCTAAATGTGGCAATTTAATTGATGCCCGGATGAGCGTAGCCTGTATCAGTCATTGGTACGGGCTTACTCGTCCTGTGTCAAGGGTGCGCCACATACCTGACTGTTGGGATTGGTAATGCCCCGTACCACTAATATATTATTAGCCGTATAGGGTTGATTTTAAACTTATTAATCAAATACTATATGGCTAATTGGCTTTCTATACAAGCAGCTGCCGAAAAATACGGCGTATCTGAGGAGTTAATCCGGGAAAGGATTCGGCTCAATTATTTGACAATCTCTTCTTTAAAGAGGGATCCTTTTGAAGATCCGGACCCACTGGTGGATACTGACGAACTCGATAGAGCTCTTGAATTAAAATCGATACAATCCTATCCTGACGATGAAACTATTGAGCGAATTCCGAGAGGGCATTTAGACTGGATTTACCAGGAGAATTCCCGATTAGCAAAAAGGAATGATGATCTGCGGGAGGAGAATTATTTGCATGTTCAGTGGGAGGCTAAGCTAAAAGCTGATTTAGATAAAATGATAGAGCTTACCGATCGTTTGAACTCGTTGCACCAGAAAATAGTGGAAGACTATAAGTCTACGCTCAGTAGCCGATTTGAATTTTGGCCTTCTTTCTGGCATTTACTCTTCTCCAAAAAGAAATAAAGACCTAACTTGATAACTAATACCTCATCTAACCAGTATATATTGTTTTTTTTATCCTTTTCATCTTGTGAGTACGGAGTTTCGTGAGGAGCTCCGTCTTTTTTTGTATGCCCTCCCTTTCTATTTCTATTCATTTCTCCTTCTCCCGGGAGGAGGAGTACCCCGTAGGGGGGAGGTGGTAGGTGAGCTCATCTTTCTTTTCTTACCTGTCAGCCCCTTCTTCCCCTGTTCTTTTCTTTTCCTCGTACCCGCATATCCCTATTTTCCCTCTTTCCCGCCTCCGTCTACGCGCACATGTTACGCGCACGTATATATATAATGTATCCCCTTCCACCCCCTTTCATACTTCCTTTCAAATTTATGTTCTACAACATCCTTATCAATCAGCCATTTACGAAATTGTTTCAGAAATATGGTGAAAAAGTGATAGATATATTTGGATTGAATCGTAATATGCCCTACTTTTGCATCCGCTTTCCAAGAGACGGTAAGCCTTGCAATTGACATTCTGACAGAAACGGCGTAGGAACTCCACCGTTTTTCTTTTCTTTGGGCTTAATTCCAACCAAGAATACAGCATTTTAAAAGAAAAAAGAAAAAAAACTTCCGGAAACATTTGGAAGATATGTGATAAAGTTCTTACCTTTGCGCCCGCTTTCCAAACGAAGGCAATCGATAATTGACTTGCTGATTAGGAAACCGGTGTTGTTAAGAACTCCTTTCTCTTTCCTCTTTTATCTCCCTTTCGCAAAGAGAGACGACGAGAAAAAGAAAAAAGAAAAAAAACTTCTGAAATTATTTGGAAGATATGCTTAAAAGTTCTTACCTTTGCATCCGCTTTCTGAAAAGAAAAGCAGTTTTGAAAAGAAGCGATCTTTGAAGAATTTACATAAACAATACAAGTAGTACAAGAGCAGAATGCTACAATGGTTAGTAATGAATAATTAATAACCAAGCGTACATTCTGGGTATAAAAAAAAGAACCGTCAAGTAACTTATATATATAGGTAATTTGAAGACTTTTAATAAACCGAGCGTCCTGAACAGAGCAAAATCACTAGTATTCTTACTAGTAATAACAATACTTTTACAATGAAGAGTTTGATCCTGGCTCAGGATGAACGCTAGCTACAGGCTTAACACATGCAAGTCGAGGGGCAGCATGGTCTAGCAATAGACTGATGGCGACCGGCGCACGGGTGAGTAACACGTATCCAACCTACCGGTTATTCTGGGATAGCCTTTCGAAAGAAAGATTAATACCGGATAGTATAACGAGAAGGCATCTTCTTGTTATTAAAGAATTTCGATAACCGATGGGGATGCGTTCCATTAGTTTGTTGGCGGGGTAACGGCCCACCAAGACATCGATGGATAGGGGTTCTGAGAGGAAGGTCCCCCACATTGGAACTGAGACACGGTCCAAACTCCTACGGGAGGCAGCAGTGAGGAATATTGGTCAATGGACGAGAGTCTGAACCAGCCAAGTAGCGTGAAGGATGACTGCCCTATGGGTTGTAAACTTCTTTTATATGGGAATAAAGTGCAGTATGTATACTGTTTTGTATGTACCATACGAATAAGGATCGGCTAACTCCGTGCCAGCAGCCGCGGTAATACGGAGGATCCGAGCGTTATCCGGATTTATTGGGTTTAAAGGGAGCGTAGGCGGAAGCTTAAGTCAGTTGTGAAAGTTTGCGGCTCAACCGTAAAATTGCAGTTGATACTGGGTTTCTTGAGTGCAGTAGAGGTAGGCGGAATTCGTGGTGTAGCGGTGAAATGCTTAGATATCACGAAGAACTCCGATTGCGAAGGCAGCTTACTGGACTGTAACTGACGCTGATGCTCGAAAGTGTGGGTATCAAACAGGATTAGATACCCTGGTAGTCCACACAGTAAACGATGAATACTCGCTGTTTGCGATATAATGCAAGCGGCCAAGCGAAAGCATTAAGTATTCCACCTGGGGAGTACGCCGGCAACGGTGAAACTCAAAGGAATTGACGGGGGCCCGCACAAGCGGAGGAACATGTGGTTTAATTCGATGATACGCGAGGAACCTTACCCGGGCTTAAATTGCAACTGACGGATTTGGAAACAGATCTTCCTTCGGGCAGTTGTGAAGGTGCTGCATGGTTGTCGTCAGCTCGTGCCGTGAGGTGTCGGCTTAAGTGCCATAACGAGCGCAACCCTTATCTTTAGTTACTAACAGGTCATGCTGAGGACTCTAGAGAGACTGCCGTCGTAAGATGTGAGGAAGGTGGGGATGACGTCAAATCAGCACGGCCCTTACGTCCGGGGCTACACACGTGTTACAATGGGGGGTACAGAAGGCAGCTACACAGCGATGTGATGCTAATCCCAAAAGCCTCTCTCAGTTCGGATTGGAGTCTGCAACCCGACTCCATGAAGCTGGATTCGCTAGTAATCGCGCATCAGCCACGGCGCGGTGAATACGTTCCCGGGCCTTGTACACACCGCCCGTCAAGCCATGAAAGCCGGGGGTACCTGAAGTCCGTAACCGTAAGGAGCGGCCTAGGGTAAAACTGGTAATTGGGGCTAAGTCGTAACAAGGTAGCCGTACCGGAAGGTGCGGCTGGAACACCTCCTTTCTGGAGCGGCGCTCAAATTCAATTAAACGATTGAAACAAATATTAGAGGTTGGTTCTTTTGTGATACTTCCATTAGAACCTCTTGGACTACGCGTAGTTGTTTATATAATATAAGAGAAAGAAGAAGCCGAGCCGCAAGGCGAGGGTTTGACTGACAGTCCTATAGCTCAGTTGGTTAGAGCGCTACACTGATAATGTAGAGGTCGGCAGTTCAACTCTGCCTGGGACTACTCTTTAAGTAATTACAAATTATGAATAAAAATTACTCCGTTCGGACTTGTAGTTGTTATTTAGTAATTCGTAATTAAAAGGGGGGGATTAGCTCAGCTGGCTAGAGCACCTGCTTTGCACGCAGGGGGTCAACGGTTCGAATCCGTTATTCTCCACTCTACCTTTTCTAGGTAATCGATCTTTGACATGATGTACAAAAAAAAGTAAAGTTATAACAAGCTGAAAGTATATATCGAGCCATACGGCTAGGTAAGACTAAAAGTAAGTAAGGGCGCATGGCGGATGCCTTGGCTCTCGGAGGCGATGAAGGACGTGATAAGCTGCGATAAGCCGCGGGTAGGTGCAAATAACCTTTGATCCGCGGATTTCCGAATGGGACAACCCAATATCTTGAAGAGATATTATCCATCTAATGATGGAGGCGAACGCAGGGAACTGAAACATCTTAGTACCTGTAGGAATAGAAAATAAATAATGATTCCCCTAGTAGTGGCGAGCGAACGGGGAACAGCCCAAACCATATGTGTTACGGCATGTATGGGGTTGTAGGACCACGTCGTGGGACGACAGTTAGTGAGTAGAATGATCTGGAAAGTTCAGTCATAGACGGTGATAACCCGGTATACTAAGCTAACTTAACCCTAGTGGTATCCTGAGTAGCGCGGGACACGAGGAATCTTGCGTGAATCTGCCGGGACCATCCGGTAAGGCTAAATACTCCCGAGAGACCGATAGCGAACCAGTACTGTGAAGGAAAGGTGAAAAGCACTTCGAACAGAAGAGTGAAATAGTCCCTGAAACCATGCGCCTACAAGCGGTCGGAGCAGCTTTTAGCTGTGACGGCGTGCCTTTTGCATAATGAACCTACGAGTTACTTTTTCCGGCAAGGTTAAGGATCTTGAGATCTGCAGCCGAAGCGAAAGCGAGTCTTAATAGGGCGGATAGTCGGAAGGAGTAGACGCGAAACCAAGTGATCTACCCTTGGCCAGGTTGAAGGACAGGTAACACTGTCTGGAGGACCGAACCGATAAGCGTTGAAAAGCTTCCGGATGAGCTGAGGGTGGGGGTGAAAGGCTAATCAAACTTGGAGATAGCTCGTACTCCCCGAAATGCATTTAGGTGCAGCCTTGATTTATACTAATATGAGGTAGAGCGACTGATAAGATGCGAGGGCTTCGCCGCCTATCAAGTCTTGACAAACTCCGAATGCGTATTAGTTCTATATCAGGAGTGAGGGCATGGGTGCTAAGGTCCATGTCCTAAAGGAGAACAATCCGGACCATCAGCTAAGGTCCCGAAATAATTGCTAAGTTGATCTAACGAAGTCAGATTGCTAAGACAGCTAGGATGTTGGCTTGGAAGCAGCCATTCATTTAAAGAGTGCGTAACAGCTCACTAGTCGAGGAGTTTGGCGTGGATAATAATCGGGCATAAGCAATTTACCGAAGCTATGGGATGTTTATACATCGGTAGGGGAGCA